>NZ_CM173463.1:392500-2814929 GCF_057773645.1 Brachymonas sp. KE5 | reverse complement strand
TTGTCGACCTGCACCGGGCTGTCGAACAGGGTGAGCTGGGGCGGCGCACCGTATTTCTCCTGCACGAACTGCTTCCACGCAGCATCGTAGACGCGCTCGGCATCGGCACGCGTGCGCCACAGGTACATGCCGCCCGCGGTGCGGCCGTCTTCGGACAGGATGTAGTACTTGCGCACCAGACCCGGCATGTCGAGATAGCGCGGGGCGGTATTGCGGAAAATCTCGCGCGCCTGGGCACGCGTGATGGCTTCGGGCAGACTGAACTGGACCAGCGCGGTGATCATGGGCAATTCCTTGGCAAGAACGGGGCCGCAAGGCCATGAGGGGCCGGGCCCCTGTCTGTTTCCATTATGCCGGCTTTGCAGGGATGAAAAAAAACGCCCCACTTGCGTGAGGCGTTCTTTCGCACGGCAGGGATGCGCGCATCCCTGCCATCGGCGGGCTGTGAATTACACCACGGCAGCCTTCTGCACCAGGCGGGTGGCAACCCAGCTCTTGGTACGGGAGATCGGGCGGCCTTCGGTAATCTCGATGATGTCGCCCAGCTTGTACTCGCCATTTTCGTCATGGGCGTGGTACTTGCTGGTCTTGATCACGATCTTGCCGTAGATCGGGTGCATCACGCGACGCTCGATCATCACGGTCACCGTCTTGGCACGCTTGTCGCTCACCACCTTGCCGATCAAGGTGCGCTTGAGGGAGGTTTTTGCTTCCGTCATTTTGGTCACTCCTTGATTACTTGGCGGCTTGCTTTTCAGCAAGAATGGTCTTGGCACGGGCAATGTCACGACGCGTCTGGCGCAGTGCAGCCGTGTTGTTCAGTTGCTGGGTGCCCTTTTGCATGCGCAGACCGAAATGGGCCTTTTGCAGGTCCTTGATTTCGGCTTCGATGCCGGCCACGTCCTTGTTGCGCAGATCAGCAGCTTTCATTTTCTCTTCTCCTGATTAGGCGCCCAGTTGGCGGGACACGAACACGGTGCGCAGCGGCAGCTTGGCAGCAGCCAGCTTGAACGCTTCACGGGCCAGTTCTTCGGGCACACCCACGATCTCGTAGATGACCTTGCCGGGCTGGATTTCTGCCACGTAGTACTCGGGGTTGCCCTTGCCGTTACCCATACGCACTTCAGCAGGCTTCTGGGAGATCGGCTTGTCGGGGAACACGCGAATCCAGATACGGCCGCCACGCTTGACGTGACGGGAAATGGCACGACGTGCAGCTTCGATTTGACGGGCAGTCAGGCGACCACGGTCGGTCGACTTCAGGCCGAAGTCACCGAACGCCACCGTGTTGCCACGGGTAGCGATGCCGGTGTTGCGGCCTTTCTGCTCTTTGCGGTATTTTCTGCGTGCAGGTTGCAGCATGTGTTTTCTCCTGGATCAGCCGAACGGATTATTCGGCTGCGGTGCCGTCCGCTGCTGCAGCGGGCGCGTTCGCAACGCGCTTAACGGCGGGGGTGGCTGCGCCAGAGGCTTCAGCCGGCTTGTCGCTGCCATCGGTCGGAGCAGTGTTACCTGCACCGGCGATGCGGCGGGTACGCGGACGGTCGCTGCGACGGTCGTCGCGGCCATCACGGCGGCCGCGCGGGCGGCGCTCGTCTTCACGCGGTTCGGCAGCCACGGGCACGTCGTTGCGGCCCAGGTTGTCGCCCTTGTAGACCCACACCTTGACACCGATGATGCCGTAGGTGGTTTCGGCTTCGCTCACACCGTAGTCGATGTCGGCGCGCAGGGTGTGCAGCGGCACACGGCCTTCGCGGTACCACTCGGTACGGGCGATTTCGATGCCGTTCAGACGGCCGGAAGACATGATCTTGATGCCCTGGGCACCCATGCGCATGGCGTTCTGCATGGCGCGCTTCATGGCGCGGCGGAACATGATGCGCTTCTCGAGCTGCTGCGTGATGCTGTCGGCGATCAGCTTGGCATCGATTTCGGGCTTGCGCACTTCCTCGATGTTCACTGCGACCGGAACGCCCAGCATGGCGTTCAGTTCACGCTTCAGGTTCTCGATGTCCTCGCCTTTCTTGCCGATCACCACGCCCGGACGCGCCGAGTAGATGGTGATGCGGGCGCTCTTGGCGGGGCGCTCGATCAGGATGCGGGAAACGGAAGCGTTCTTCAGTTTCTTGGCCAGGTACTCGCGCACCTTGATGTCTTCGGCCAGCATGCCGGCGAAGTCGCGGTTGTTCGCGTACCAGCGGCTGTTCCAGTTACGGCTCACCGCCAGGCGGAAACCGGTAGGATGGATTTTCTGTCCCATTGCTTACACCTTTCAGTTGCCGACCGTCACGTACACGTGGCACGTGGGCTTGCTGATGCGGTTACCGCGGCCTTTGGCGCGGGCGGTGAAGCGCTTGAGCGTCGGGCCCTGCTCGACGTAGATGGTTTTCACCTTCAGTTCGTCGATGTCGGCTCCGTCGTTGTGCTCGGCGTTGGCGATGGCGGATTCCAGGGCCTTCTTGATGATCACGGCAGCTTTCTTCTGCGTGAACGTCAGGATGTTCAGGGCCTGATCCACCTTCTTGCCACGAATCATGTCGGCGACCAGACGGCCCTTGTCGACCGACAGACGGACGCCACGAACAATTGCACGTGTTTCCATGGTCTTTCCTTATTTCTTCGCTTTTTTGTCTGCAGCGTGACCCTTGTAGGTACGCGTCAGGGCAAATTCACCCAGCTTGTGGCCAACCATCTGGTCGGTCACATAGACAGGCACGTGCTGCTTGCCGTTGTGCACGGCGATCGTCAGACCGATGAACTCGGGCAGGATCATGGAGCGACGCGACCAGGTCTTGACGGGCTTCTTGTCGTTGGTTTCGACGGCCTTTTCAACCTTGGCCATCAGGTGATGGTCAACGAATGGACCCTTTTTGAGAGAACGAGCCATTGTTTACCCCTTATTTCTTGCGACGCGACACAATCATGGACTGCGTGCGGCGGTTGTTACGCGTACGATAACCCTTGGTCAGGTTGCCCCACGGATCGACAGGCGCCATGCCGGTACCGGTACGGCCCTCACCACCACCATGCGGGTGGTCGATCGGGTTCATGGCCACGCCACGCACGGTCGGGCGGATACCCATCCAGCGCTTGGCACCGGCCTTGCCCAGCTGACGCAGGCTGTGTTCACCGTTGGCCACTTCACCAATGGTGGCGCGGCACTCGATGTGGATCTTGCGCACTTCGCCCGAACGCATGCGGACCTGGGCGTAGACGCCTTCGCGGGCCAGCAGGGTAGCGTAGGTACCGGCGGAACGTGCAATCTGCGCGCCCTTGCCCGGCTTGAGCTCGATGCAGTGGATCGTGGAACCGACCGGAATGTTGCGGATCGGCAGGGTGTTGCCCACGCGGATCGGCGCTTCGGAGCCGCTCACGATGCTGGCGCCCACTTCCAGGTAGCGCGGAGCAATGTGGTAGCGGCGCTCGCCGTCGGCGTAGCACACCAGCGCGATGTGCGCGGTACGGTTCGGATCGTATTCGATACGCTCGACCTTGGCGGGGATGCCGTCCTTGTCAGCGCGCACGAAATCGACCACGCGGTAGTGGTGACGGTGACCGCCGCCCTTGTGGCGCACGGTGATGTGACCGTTGTTGTTACGGCCGGCCTTCTGGAACTGGGGTTCCAGCAGGGGGGCGTAGCCTGCACCCTTGTGCAGGTGGTCACGGGAGACCTTCACTGCATGGCGGCGGCCAGCAGAGGTCGGTTTGATCTGGATAACAGCCATGATTAAGCAGCCTCCCCGGACAGGTTCAGTTCAGAGCCTTCCTTCAGCGTCACATAGGCCTTGCGCACGTTGTTGCGACGGCCGATGGAACGACCAAAGCGCTTGACCTTGCCCTTGGTGTTGACCACGGAAACGCCAGTCACCTCGACCTTGAACAGCAGTTCAACAGCGGCCTTGATTTCGGGCTTGGTAGCGTCCTGCAGCACCTTGAAGGTGACGGCATTGGACTTCTCGGCAACCAGGGTGGCCTTTTCGGACACGACGGGAGCCACGAGGACGGCCATCAGACGGCCTTCGTCAAACTTGTTGGCGCTCATGCGAACATCTCCTGCAGTTTGTCGATGGCACCCTTGGTGACCAGAACTTTCTTGTAGTACACCAGAGACAGCGGATCGACATAACGCGGCTCCACAACCAGCACATTGCCCAGGTTGCGGGAAGCCAGGTACAGGTTCTCATCCAGTTCTTCGGTGATCACCAGTACGGAATCCAGATTCATGGCCTTGAACTTGGAAGCCAGACCCTTGGTCTTGGGGCTGTCCACTTTCAGGGAATCGACCACGGACAGGCGACCATCGCGCACGAGCTGCGACAGGATCACGGCCATGCCGGCGCGGTACATCTTCTTGTTGATCTTCTGGCTGAAGTTTTCTTCCGGGCTGTTCGGGAAAGCGCGACCGCCTCCACGCCAGATCGGGGAAGACGTCATACCTGCACGAGCGTTGCCGGTGCCCTTCTGGCGGAACGGCTTCTTCGTGGAGTGCTTGACCTCTTGACGGTCTTTCTGCTTGCGGGTGCCTTGACGGGCGTTGGCCTGGTAGGCAACGACGATCTGGTGCACCAGGTCTTCGTTGTAGGCACGACCGAACACGGTGTCCTGCGCATCCACCTTGGCGGCGGACTGGCCCTGGTCATTCAGGAGTTCGATTTGCATCACTTGGCTCCTTCAACTGCTTTGGCCTTGACTGCCGGACGGACGGACACGAAGCCGCCCTTGGAGCCAGGAATGGCACCCTTGATCATCAGCAGCTGGCGGGCTTCATCGATACGCACCACGGACAGGTTCTGCGTGGTCACGGTCTCGTCGCCCATGTGGCCGGTCATTTTCTTGCCAGGGAACACGCGACCCGGATCCTGGGCCATGGAGATGGAACCCGGAACGTTGTGGGAACGGCTGTTACCGTGGGAAGCGCGCTGGGAACCGAAGTTGTGGCGCTTGATGGTACCGGCGTAGCCCTTGCCGATGGAAGTGCCCTGCACGTCGACCTTCTGGCCAACGGAGAACAGTTCGGCGACGGGCAGCGTGGCGCCAGCGGCGTACTTGCCGGCGACCTCGTCGGTCACGCGGAATTCCTGGGTGATTTCACCGGCTTCGACGCCGGCCTTGGCCAGATGGCCGGCCTGGGGCTTGGTCACGCGGGAAGCGCGGCGCTTGCCGAAAGTGACCTGCAGGGCCACATAGCCGTCGTTGGCGTCGGTCTTGACCTGGGTCACGCGGTTGTCGGACACGTCCACCACCGTGACGGGGATCGCATCCCCCTCATCGGTGAAGACACGCATCATGCCCACCTTGCGGCCCAGCAAACCCAAGTGTTTGCTCAGACTCATTGTTTTCTCCGTAACTTTCACCGCGACCGACTGCAATTGGCCAGCCGCGTGTTGGTGTGAAAGACTGTTAATAAAACTCCCTGCACTGATTGGAAGCACGCAAAAAACGCGCGCAAAAGTGCACGAAGCCTTGTATTCTAGGACGGCTGATCTGCTTTTGCAATAGCCTGTATTGCGAAACGCATGGAAAAGCCACATCCCGGAACGAAAAAGACCGGGTATCGCTACCCGGTCCGGAACTGCATCACGCAGGGGGCTTGCGCCCCGAGGCCATTACTGCAGCTTGATCTCGACGTCCACGCCAGCCGGCAGGTCCAGCTTCATCAGGGCGTCAACCGTCTTGTCGGTCGGGTCGACGATGTCCATCAGACGCTGGTGCGTGCGGATTTCGAACTGGTCGCGGCTGCTCTTGTTGACGTGCGGGGAACGCAGGATGTCGAAACGCTTCATGCGCGTCGGCAGGGGCACGGGACCCTTGACGATGGCGCCGGTGCGCTTGGCGGTGTCAACGATTTCAGCTGCGGACTGGTCGATCAGCTTGTAGTCGAAGGCTTTCAGACGGATGCGGATTTTTTGCTTGGACATGTTCTTGTTTCCTTCGGATTACGCGATGATCTTGGCAACAACGCCGGCGCCGACGGTACGGCCGCCTTCGCGGATGGCGAAACGCAGACCTTCTTCCATGGCGATCGGGGCGATCAGCTTGACGGTGATCGACACGTTGTCACCCGGCATCACCATTTCCTTGTCGGCCGGCAGCTCGATGGCGCCAGTCACGTCGGTGGTGCGGAAGTAGAACTGCGGACGGTAGTTGTTGAAGAACGGCGTGTGACGGCCACCTTCGTCCTTGGACAGAACATACACCTCGGCGGTGAACTCGGTGTGCGGCTTGATGGAGCCCGGCTTGCACAGCACCTGGCCGCGCTCGACGTCTTCACGCTTGGTGCCGCGCAGCAGGATACCCACGTTGTCGCCAGCCTGGCCCTGATCCAGCAGCTTGCGGAACATTTCCACGCCCGTGCAGGTCGTCTTCTGGGTTTCCTTGATACCGACGATCTCGATTTCCTCGCCGACCTTGATGATGCCGCGCTCGACGCGACCGGTCACAACGGTACCGCGGCCGGAGATGGAGAACACGTCTTCCACCGGCATCAGGAACGCACCGTCAACAGCACGCTCGGGAGCGGGGATGTAGGAGTCCAGCGCCTCGGCCAGCTGCATGATGGCGCCTTCGCCCAGCTCGCCCGTGTCGCCTTCCAGCGCCAGCTTGGCAGAACCCTTGATGATGGGGGTGTCGTCGCCGGGGAAGTCGTACTTGCTCAGCAGTTCGCGCACTTCCATCTCGACCAGTTCCAGCAGCTCGGCGTCATCAACCATGTCGCACTTGTTCAGGAACACGATGATGTAGGGCACGCCCACCTGGCGGGACAGCAGGATGTGTTCGCGGGTCTGGGGCATCGGGCCGTCAGCGGCGGAGCACACCAGAATGGCGCCGTCCATCTGGGCAGCACCGGTAATCATGTTCTTCACGTAGTCGGCGTGGCCGGGGCAGTCAACGTGCGCGTAGTGGCGGTTGGCCGTCTCGTACTCGACGTGCGAGGTGTTGATCGTGATGCCGCGGGCCTTCTCTTCGGGCGCGTTGTCGATCTGGCTGTAGTCACGCGCTTCGCCGCCGAACTTCTTGGACAGCACCGTGGCGATCGCCGCAGTCAGGGTGGTCTTGCCGTGGTCCACGTGACCGATGGTGCCGACGTTCACGTGCGGCTTGGTCCGTTCAAACTTTTCCTTGGCCATGATTGGCTTCCTTTATCAAAAGAGCTGTGCCCGTGACGGGTTTAAGGTCTGCATGCTGTCACTGGGTCCCCTGCCACGGGCAGCCGGGGGTGCAACATCGCAGACCATCGAAAAAAGCAGGCCCTGCAGCCACCGCCGCAGCGGTGGCGCAAGGCGCAGCCGATTACTTGGCGCGTGCAGCGATGATGGCTTCGGACACGTTGCGCGGAGCTTCCGCGTACTGCTTGAATTCCATCGTGTAGTTGGCACGGCCCTGCGTCATGGAACGCAGCGAGGTGGCGTAGCCGAACATCTCGGACAGCGGAACCTCGGCCTTGATGGCCTTGCCGCCACCGACCAGGTCGTCCATGCCCTGCACCATGCCGCGCTTGGAGGACAGGTCGCCCATCACGGTACCGGCGTACTCTTCGGGCGTCTCGACTTCCACGGCCATCATCGGCTCGAGGATGACCGGGTTGGCCTTCTTGCAGCCTTCCTTGAAACCGAAGATGGCGGCCATCTTGAACGCCTGCTCGGAAGAGTCAACGTCGTGGTAGGAACCGAAGGTCAGGGCGACTTTCACGTCGACCACCGGGTAGCCAGCCAGCACGCCGGCGTTCAGGGCTTCTTCCACACCCTTCTGCACCGCGGGGATGTATTCGCGCGGAACCACACCACCCTTGATCTCGTCCAGGAATTCGAAGCCCTTGCCCTGCTCGTTCGGCTCGATACGGAACACGACGTGACCGTACTGACCCTTACCACCGGACTGGCGCACGAACTTGCCTTCGACGTCGGTGACCTGCTTGCGGATGGTTTCGCGGTAGGCCACTTGCGGCTTGCCCACGTTGGCTTCCACGTTGAACTCGCGCTTCATGCGGTCCACGATGATTTCCAGGTGCAGTTCGCCCATGCCGGCGATGATGGTCTGACCGGATTCCTCGTCGGTACGCACGCGGAAGGACGGATCTTCTGCAGCCAGGCGGGACAGGGCAATACCCATCTTCTCCTGGTCGGCCTTGGTCTTGGGCTCGACGGCCTGGGCAATCACGGGCTCGGGGAACACCATGCGCTCCAGGATCACGGGGTTGGCCGGGTCGCACAGGGTTTCACCGGTGGTGACGTCCTTCAGGCCCACGCAGGCAGCGATGTCACCGGCGCGGATCTCTTCGATCTCCTGGCGCTCGTTGGCGTGCATCTGCACGATACGGCCGATACGTTCCTTCTTGCCCTTGACGGAGTTCAGGACGGTGTCGCCCTTGTTCAGCACGCCGGAGTAGACGCGCACGAAGGTCAGCTGACCAACGAAGGGGTCGGTCATCAGCTTGAATGCCAGCGCGGAGAACTTCTCGGCGTCGTCAGCTTCGCGCGTGATGGGGTTCTCGTCCTCGTCGGTACCTGCGACCGGCGGGATGTCCTTCGGAGAGGGCAGGAAGTCGAGCACGGCGTCCAGCATGCGCTGCACACCCTTGTTCTTGAACGCGGTACCGCACAGCATGGGCTGGATTTCGGTGGCGATGGTACGCTGGCGCAGACCGGCGATGATGTCCTCTTCGCTCAGTTCACCTTCTTCCAGGTACTTGTTCATCAGCTCTTCGCTGGCTTCGGCCGCGGACTCGACCATCTTCTCGCGCCACTCGTTGGCGGTGTCGACGAGGTCGGCCGGGATGTCCTGGTATTCGAACTTCATGCCCTGGGAAGCGTCGTCCCAGATGATAGCTTTCATCTTGATCAGGTCGACCACGCCGGCAAAGTTGTCTTCGGCACCGATCGGCACCACGATCGGCACGGGGTTGGCCTTGAGGCGCAGTTTCATCTGGTCGACGACCTTGAAGAAGTTGGCACCGGTACGGTCCATCTTGTTCACGAAGGCCAGACGCGGCACCTTGTGCTTGTTGGCCTGACGCCAGACGGTTTCGGACTGGGGCTGCACGCCACCCACGGCACAGTAGACCATGCAGGCGCCATCCAGCACGCGCATGGAACGCTCCACCTCGATGGTGAAGTCCACGTGGCCGGGGGTGTCGATGATGTTGATGCGGTGCTCGGGGCGGGACAGGTCCATGCCCTTCCAGAAGCAGGTCACGGCGGACGAGGTGATCGTGATGCCGCGTTCCTGTTCCTGCTCCATCCAGTCGGTGGTGGCTGCGCCGTCGTGCACTTCGCCCAGCTTGTGGGTCACGCCGGTGTAGAACAGGATACGCTCGGACGTAGTGGTTTTGCCAGCGTCAATGTGCGCAGAAATACCGATGTTGCGGTAGCGCTCGATGGGGGTCTTGCGAGCCATGATGAACCTTTGGATGAATTCGAAAAGAGGGGTATTTTAGGGTTGCCGCTTGAAAACGGCATGACAGGCACTGCCGGATACGCGACAGGGCTTGCAGCAGGAAACACCTGCCGAAGCCCTGTGGATACGCATCTGCGGTGCCAGCCCGATCAGAAGCGGAAGTGCGAGAATGCCTTGTTGGCTTCGGCCATGCGGTGCACTTCGTCACGCTTCTTCATGGCGCCACCACGGCCTTCGTTGGCTTCCAGCATCTCGTTGGCCAGACGCTGTGCCATGGACTTCTCGCCACGCTTGCGGGCGGCGTCCTTGATCCAGCGCATGGACAGGGCCAGGCGACGGACCGGGCGCACTTCCACGGGCACCTGGTAGTTGGCGCCACCGACGCGGCGGGATTTCACTTCCACCATCGGCTTGACGTTGTTGATGGCGGTCACGAACAGTTCGAGCGGCTCCTTGCCGGACTTCTGTTCCATGATGTCCAGGGCGCCATAGATGATGCGCTCTGCAACCGCCTTCTTGCCGCCTTCCATGATCACGTTCATGAATTTGGACAGCTCGACATTGCCGAACTTGGGATCCGGCAGGATTTCACGTTTAGGGACTTCACGACGACGTGGCATTTTGTAAACCTCATTGCTTCAGTTGGCACCATCTCAGGTACCGCGAGTGCCATCAGGACACCCACTTACTCGACCCGCACAAATAAAAGTTGCTGTGCTCTGTGGGTCACTACGCCTGCACCGGCTGCCAGGCCGGACAAGCACCGAAAAGAACAGCGATTAAGCCTTCTTGGGACGCTTGGCGCCGTACTTGGAACGGGACTGCTTGCGGTCTTTCACGCCCTGCAGGTCCAGCGAACCACGCACGATGTGGTAACGCACACCCGGCAAGTCTTTCACACGACCGCCGCGCACCAGCACCACGGAGTGTTCCTGCAGGTTGTGGCCTTCACCACCGATGTAGGAGATGACCTCGAAACCGTTGGTCAGGCGCACCTTGGCAACCTTACGCATGGCGGAGTTCGGCTTCTTGGGAGTGGTGGTGTACACACGGGTGCACACACCACGGCGCTGCGGGCAGTTTTCCATCGCAGGGCTCTTGGACTTGATGACTTCGACCGTGCGTCCCTGACGCACGAGCTGGTTGATGGTTGGCACTCAGGCCTCCTTCTCGAAAGGTGTAATTCCCTAAACGTGAATGAATTACGGGTTGACGATACGTGATCTCTCCAGACACGCGCGCAGCATGACGCCGCCGCAATGCGGAGAGCCTGCCAGTTTATCTGCAATGCCGGGGGTTTGGCAAGAGGGGATGCGGCCTCCGTGCCGGTTTGCGCAGGCAATCTGCGGCACGCAGGCCACAGCCGGGCATGAAAAAAAGGCCTGGCAGCACGACGCTGACAGGCCTTCGGGGCAGTTGCGGGGATCAGAACAGGCTGCCGAACCACATGCGCAGGCTGTCCCAGAGGCGGCCGAAAAAGCCGGCCTGCGGCACCGCCTCGAGCGCCAGCAGCTGCACGGTGTTGATCGGCTGGCCTTCCAGCATGACCTTGAGCGTGCCGACTGCCTGGTCCTTGGCGACCGGGGCGACGAGCGGATCGGGACGCTCGACCTGGGTGGTGAGCTGCTGCGCCTTGCCGGCCGGCACCGCGACGGTGATGGCCTGGTGGCGGCCCAGGCCGACCTCGCGCTGGTCGCCCTTCCAGATGCGGGCCTTGACGGCGGCCTGGTCGGCACCGAACAGCTGGATGCCCTCGAAGGCGGTGTAGCCCCAGTTCAGCAGCTTCTGCGTTTCGTTGGCGCGGGCATTCTCGCTGGCCGTGCCGAACACGATGGCCAGCAGGCGGCGGCCTTCGGGCAGGTTGGGGAACGGACGTTTGGCGGTGGCAATCAGGTTGTAGCCGGCGGCATCGGTGTGGCCGGTCTTGAGGCCGTCGACGGTGGGATCGCGGAACAGCAGGGTGTTGCGGTTGGTGCCGTTGGAGGCCGGGGTGCCGGGATAGGCGTATTCCTTGGTGGCGTAGTAGCCCACGTATTCGGGGAAGTCGCTCATTAGGCGCGTGGACAGGATGGCCATGTCGCGCGCCGTGGTGATGTGGCCGTCGGCCGTCAGCCCTTCGGGGTTGCGGTAGCCGGTGTGCGTCATGCCGAGCGCCTTGGCCGTGTCGTTCATCTTCTGCACGAAGGCTTCCTCGCTGCCGGCCAGGCCCTCGGCCAGCGCCATGGTCGCATCATTGCCGGACTGCACGATCATGCCCTTGACCAGGTCCTCGACACGTACCTGCATCTTGGGGTCGATGAACATGCGCGAGCCGGGCATCTTCCAGGCCTTGGTGCTGACGCCGAAGGTCTGGTCGAGCGTGATCTTGTGGCTCTTGAGCGCATCGAACACGATGTAGGCCGTCATCAGCTTGGTCAGCGAGGCGGGCTCCATGGGAGCGTCCATGTCCTTGGCGGCGAGCACCTGGTTGCCGGCAGTGATATCGACCAGCAGGTAGCCGCGCGCGGCGATGTCGGGCGGGGCCGGGAAGCCGGGCTGCACGGCTGCCACCGGGGCTGCCGGGGCGGAAGCCGCCGGCTGGGTCTGGACGGCCCGGGTGGCAGGCGCCTTTTGCGCCAGCACGGGCGCGGAAGACAGCATCAGGCAGGTCGCCAGCAGGAGCGAGGTACGGTGGAAACGGGGCAGCGTGGGCATGGCGGGGAACAGCAGGGATCAGGCAAACGGGGAACGGTACGGGCAGGAGCGCCCGCAGGAGAAGGCTGGCATGGCGCGCCCCTCAGGGCGCGGCGTGCAAATGATGTAGCACGATGTTCTTCAGCAGCGGCAATTGTCCATGAAAGAAATGACCGACTCCGGGCACAACTGTGACAGGAAGTGACTGCGGGCGGGCCCAGTCGAGCACCGAGGCGAGCGGGACCACGTCATCGGTTTCGCCGTGCACCACCAGGGTGCGAGGCTGCAGTTCGGCGGCGACCGGCGCCACCGTGAAGCGGCTGGCGGCAGTGCCGACCAGCACCAGCTGGTCGAGGTGGCGGCCCTGCTGCTGCAGGCGGGCGGCGCCATGGCTGGTGACGAAGGCGCCGAAGGAGAAGCCGGCCAGCGCCAGCGCACCCTGGGGCGCCACCTGATCGATGACCTGCATCAGGTCGTCCGCTTCGCCACGGCCTTCGTCGTGCGTGCCGGCGCTGGCGCCGACGCCGCGGAAGTTGTAGCGCACCGCGATCCAGCCATCCTGCACGAAGGCGCGGGCCAGGGTCTGCACCACCTTGTTGGTCATGCTGCCGCCGAACAGGGGGTGCGGATGCGAGATGACGGCGACGCCGCGCGGCGTGCCTTCGGGCTGGTCGCGCAGCGCCTCGATGGCGCCGGCGGCGCCCTGCAACTGCAGGGCTTCGGTCTGGGCATTCATGCGCTGGAGCCCTTTCAGCGACCGGCTTCGGGCGGCACCAGCAGGCGCTCCACGACCTTGCCGTTCTTCAGGTGCGACTCGATGATTTCGTCGATGTCGGCCTGGTCGACATAGGTGTACCAGACGGCTTCGGGGTAGACCACGGCAACCGGGCCGGCCGAGCAGCGGTCCAGACAGCCTGCCTTGTTGATGCGGACCTTGCCGGGGCCGCTCAGGCCCTGCTGCTTCGCCTGCTCCTTGCAGTAGGTGAACATGGCGTCGGCATTGTGGTCGGCACAGCAGGCCTCGCCGTTCTCGCGCTTGTTGAGGCAGAAGAAGACGTGGCGCTGGAAGTAGGACGCGGGCGCTGCCGGATCCGGCGCGTCGGCAGTCTGGGCAGGGGAATCGTTCATGCGGACATTGTAGGTTCAAGCGCCATGCGCTGGCGGGGATGCGGGGATTGCAGCGGGGCGGCGCACCAGCCGCACCATGACGTAGGCCAGCGCTGCATAGGGCCAGAGCCAGCCGAGCCACTGCGTGAGGCCGTAGAGGCGGATGAAACTGCGCTGCATCCAGTTCTCGACGGCCCAGCGGTAGTAGACGGAGACCGCGGCATCGTTGACGACCTGCAGCTGGGCAATCAGTGCCAGCAAGGCCAGCAGCCAGAGCACGCGACGCGGCAGCCAGAGCGAGGCCAGACCCAGCACCACGGCAACGGGAACGGCGCGCTCGAGCAGGCCCGGCGGCCATTCTGCCGCCAGTTCGGGGCCGAATGCGAGCTGTTGCGCCAGGGCGGTCGCGCCCAGCCCTGCCAGCAGGCAACCGAGCAGCGCCACCACGCGCAGGCGGCGCGAAGGGATGATGGCGTAGGCCAGCAGGCTGGGAATCCACAGGCCCAGCGTCATCACCATCAGCTCGATGCCGGGCAGCATGGGCTGGAATTCGATGGCACGCAAAGGCAGCCATTCGAGGAACGGCGTGCCGGCCAGCCAGCTGGCGAGCCACAGTTCAGCACGCTCGAGCACCTGGCCCAGGCCGAACGGGACTTCCAACGGATAAAGCAAGGCACAGGGCCAGAGCACCAGCAGCACCATGGCACCGCGGGCATCGGGGGTGAACCAGCGGGCACGCAGCACGCTCCAGCGGCCGACGGCGCCGAGGCGGTCGATGCCGCGGGCGGCCAGTGCGCCCAGCAGCGCACCACCGGCGTTGAGCAGGGTATCGAGGTTGGACTGGATGCGGTTGGGCAGCCAGCATTGCAGGCTCTCCATGGTCAGCGAGAGCAGCGTGGCCGCGAGCAGCACCAGCGGCACGCTCCAGCGGCGCAGCGTGTCCTGCCCATCGCGCAGCAGGCCGAGCGTGAGCAGGAAGCCGAGCGGCAGGTAGGCCAGCACGTTGCCGATGATGTCGAACCAGGTCCAGTAGTGCGGCAGCGGCGCGGCGACGAATTCCCAGCAGCCGACGCCACGGTCGTGCCAGCCCCGGAACGGGAACAGCGAGGCGTAGATGATCAGCGCCAGCCAGGCAGCCGCCAGCGGCCAGGCCGTGCTGCTGGCCGGGGGATGGGAGATGGGCTTGTGGGTGGAAGGCTGGGTGGAAGGTGCCATGCCGGGTCACGGGCCTGCGGGCGGCGAAGAATGCATCCGCGCCGCTGATGATAGCCGGGGCTCTGCCGGCAGGGCCCGGGGAGTTCAAAAAAAACCCCGGCACGCGGCCGGGGTTCAAATGCATCTTGCTGGCGGGGTGGCCAGCAAAATCCCGCCCAGGGAGGAAGGCGGGGGGCACAGGGCCCGGAGTCCAATGTATCAAGTTTGCGGCGGGTTACGCCCCCTTTTTTCTTCTGTTCAAGCAAGTTGCAAGCTGTTGCATTTACTTGCAGGATATGCCTCAGCGCAGGGCAAAGCCCATCACCCGCCACTGGTTGTCGGTATCGAGGAAGTAGGTGACGCGCTCGAACCCACTGCGGTTGTTGGCGAACTGGCTCAGGAAGGTGACGTTGACATACTGGCCGGCAGGGGCCTGCGGGCCCTTGGCATCCTTGGCCGGCTCGGGCAGGATCAGGCGGTTGACGGCGACCCAGACCCGCTGCTGCGCCGGGCCGAGCTCCTTGTAGCGCTCGGCGCTGTTCTTGACGAAGGTGGACTGCTTGTCGAGCTTCTTCATCTGGGCGCTGGCTTCCTTCCAGATGTCGGCAGCCTTGCCCTGGGACACGTCGTTGAGTGCCGCCTGCGCCGCGTTGACGAAGGTGTTGGGATCGGCCGCCTGGAAGCCGGGCTGCGCCTGGGCCGGTGCCAATGCCAGGGCCGCGGCGGCAGCCAGGCCGAAACGGAATGCGTGCGGGATGTGCATGAGTCGGAACTCCATAACGGAAAGGTTGTGAGCGATTCATTATGCGGTCCAAATGCCGACTTGTGCCGAGCTTGATCCCCGACCATGCCTTTGATTGCAGGTGCGACATAGAATCAGGGACGGCCACTCACGGCCATGCTCCTTACCGAGATGGATTGCCCATGACTCCCTACGCCCCCTACCCGCTTGGCCGCCCGCGCCGTCTGCGCTTCGATGACTTCACCCGCCGCATGGTGCGCGAGCACCAGGTGACGCCGGATGACTTCATCTACCCGGTATTCCTGCACGAGGGCAGCAACCGGCGCCAGGCCGTGGCCAGCATGCCCGGTGTGGAACGCCTGTCGATCGACCTGCTGCTGCCGGTAGCCGAGCGCTGCCTGGAGCTGGGCGTGCCCTGCATCGACCTGTTCCCGGCGATCGATGCCGAACGCAAGGATGTGGACGGCAGCGAGGCGCTGAATCCGGACGGGCTGGTGCCGCGCGCGATCCAGGCGCTGAAGAAGGAGTTTCCCGAACTGGGCGTGATGACCGACGTGGCACTGGACCCCTACACCAGCCACGGCCAGGATGGCGTGATCGACGAGAGCGGCTATATCCTGAACGACACCACGGTGGAGATCCTGACGCGCATGGCGGTGCTGCATGCGCAGGCGGGTGCCGACATCATCTCGCCCAGCGACATGATGGATGGCCGCATCCTGAGCATGCGCGACGCTTTGGAGGAGGAAGGCTTGGTCAACACCCGCCTGATGGCCTACAGCGCCAAGTATGCAAGTGCCTTCTACGGCCCGTTCCGCGAGGCGGTAGGCTCTGCCGCCAGCCTGGGCAAGAGCAACAAGAAGAACTACCAGATGGACCCGGCCAATGGCGACGAAGCGCTGCGCGAAGTGGCGCTGGACATTGCCGAAGGCGCGGACATGGTGATGGTCAAGCCCGGGCTGCCCTATCTGGACATCGTCTGGCGCGTGAAGGAGGCCTTCCGGATGCCGACTTTTGCCTACCAGGTGAGCGGCGAATACGCCATGCTCAAGGCCGCGGCGCAGAATGGCTGGATCGACCATGATGCGGTGATGATGGAATCGCTGCTGGCCTTCAAGCGCGCGGGTGCCGACGGCATCCTGACCTATTCTGCGCTCGAGGCAGCCGAGTGGCTGCGCCAGCATGGCTGAAGCTCCTGATTCGGGGGCACCGGACTCGCTGAAGGTCATCGAGTTCACCGCCGGCAGCCTGCGTGTGGCCGACCGGTTGCCGCAGGCAGCGCCGGAGGACGGCTTCGTGTGGATCTATCTCGAGCGCGACGAGCTGGACCTCGCCCTGCCGCTGCTGCAGCGGGCAGCGCAGACGCTGGGAGGCTCGCAGCTGCTCGATCTGCACACCCTGGATCTGGGGCTGGACATCCACCCCTCGAATTACGACTACACCTCGGTCTACGATCTGATCGTGTTCCGGCGGCTGGCACTGCCCGGAGAGAGCGGGGACGACCTGGCCGGCGACCGCAGCGAGGCTCCACCGGGCACGCCGGGCCAGTCACAAAGCCGGCTGGCCACCTTCGGCCGCATCCGCTCGCAGGCGGTGGGCTTCGTGATTTTCGACCGGCTGCTGATCAGCGTGCATCCGGCGGGCTGCCCGACGGCGCGCGGCTTCGTCAAGCGCTTCCTGGCAGATATCCAGCAGGGCATGGATGCCGCTACGGCACGCTCGCGCCGCCCCACCAGCCCGGCCGATCTGGTGCTGCGCATGATCAACGGCATGGTGGACAGCTACCTCGAGCTGCGCCGCGACCTGACGGCCGAACTGGAACGCTGGCAGGTGCACCTGTTGCGCAACAATGCGCGCAATACCGACTGGAACGCGCTGATGCATGCGCGCAGCCAGCTGCACGTGCTGGAAGACCTGTGCGAAGAACAGCTCGATGCCATGCAGGAATGGCTGGACAGCCTGCGCGAGCAGCCGCTGGAGTCCTTCCACAGCCAGCCTGCCCAGGCCCAGGAACAGCGCGACATGCTGGTGGCTCGTGCGCGCGACGTGGTGGAGCATATCGAGCGCGTGATGCAGCATGCACGCCGGCTGCAGCAGTCTGCCGAAACCGTGGTGCAGATCCACTTCAGCGCCCAGGGCAACCGCACCAACGACATCATGCGCGTGCTGACCACGCTGACCGCCATCTTTCTGCCTTTGAACCTGATCGCCGGCGTGTTCGGCATGAACTTCAAGGAAATGCCGCTGCTGGACTGGCGCATCGGCTTCTGGGTAGCGACCGGCACTATGGCACTGATTGCGCTGGGGCTGAGCCTGTGGTTCTGGCGCAAGCGCTACCTGGATTCGGATCGCTGAGGACCACGCTGCCCCACAGGGTGAATCCCGAGGAATCGGGAGTGCTTGGCGCGGTAGCATGTGCCGATGGCCCGACCTGCTGCATCCTCTTCGTCAAGTCCAAGTTTTGACACCATCATCGTCGGCGCCGGCACCGCCGGCTGCCTGCTGGCCAACCGGCTCAGCGCCAACCCGAAGCGCCGCGTGCTGCTGATCGAGGCCGGCGGCAAGGACGACTACCATTGGATCCACATTCCGGTCGGCTACCTGTACTGCATCGGCAACCCGCGTACCGACTGGCTCTACCAGACCGAGCCCGATGCGGGACTGAACGGCCGGGTGCTGCGCTATCCGCGCGGCAAGACGCTGGGCGGCTGCAGCAGCATCAACGGCATGATCTACATGCGTGGCCAGTCGCGCGACTACGACCGGTGGGCCGAACTGACGGGCGACGCGGCGTGGCGCTGGGACCAGTGCCTGCCCTACTTCCGCCTGCACGAGGACTATCACAAGGGCGCCGATGCGCACCATGGCGCCCAGGGCACGCTTCCCGAGCTGCTGCAGCAGGATACGCCCTACTTTCGCACCCTGCGCGAGCAGGGGGCAGGCGGCGAATGGCGGGTGGACAAGCAGCGGCTGCACTGGCCCATCCTCGAAGCCTTTGCTCAGGCGGCACGCCAGGCCGGGATTGCCGAAAGCACGGATTTCAACCGGGGAAGCAATGAGGGGGTCGGCTATTTCGAGGTCAACCAGAAGGCCGGCTGGCGCTGGAACGCGGCCAAGGCCTTTCTGCGCCCGACCTGCCTGCGCCGACCCAATTTCACGCTGTGGACCGGGAGCCAGGTGGCACGCCTGCTGTTCGAGCCGGCCCAGGGGAACCAGCCCCCGCGCTGCACCGGTGTGGAGGTCTGGAACGGGCGCGAACGCGTAACGGCCATGGCTGCCGGCGAGGTCATCCTGAGCGCCGGCAGCATCGGCTCGGCCCAGCTGCTGCAGCTCTCGGGCGTTGGGCCGGCGGACCTGCTGCAGCAGCACGGCATTGCACCCGTCGCCGAGCTGCCCGGTGTCGGCGCCAATCTGCAGGACCACCTGCAGATCCGCTCGGTCTACAAGGTGCGCGACGTGCGCACGCTCAATACGCTGTCGGCCAGTCTGCGTGGCAAGGCCGGCATCGGGCTGGAATACCTGCTGCGGCGCAGCGGCCCGATGAGCATGGCACCCAGCCAGCTGGGCGCCTTCACCCGCAGCAGCGAGGACTATGCCTGGCCGAATATCGAATACCACGTGCAGCCGCTGTCGCTGGAGGCTTTCGGCGAACCGCTGCACGGTTTCGATGCCTTCACCGCCAGCGTCTGCAACCTGAACCCCGGCAGCCGCGGCACGGTGCGCATCAAGAGCCCGCGCTTCAGCGATGCGCCGGCAATCGCACCCAATTATCTCGCTACCGAAGAAGACCGCAAGGTGGCCGCAGACAGCCTGCGCGTGACGCGGCGCATCGTGGCGCAGCCGGCGCTGCAGCCGTATGCGCCGGAAGAATTCAAGCCCGGCGTGCAATACCAGACGGACGAGGAGCTGGCGCGGCTGGCCGGCGATATTGCCAGCACGATCTTCCACCCCGTAGGCACCACCAGAATGGGACGCGACGACGATCCCCTGGCCGTGGTGGACAGCCGCCTGCGCGTGCGCGACGGGCGCGGCGGCCGGATTGCCGGTCTGCGCGTGGTGGATGCCGGCATCATGCCCACCATCACCAGCGGCAATACCAACAGCCCGACGCTGATGATTGCCGAGAAGGCGGCGCAATGGATTGCCGCAACACACGCCCGAGATGGCGATCCCGGGTAATCCCCATGTGGTATTCAGGGTAATTCAGGGAAAACCTTGACAGGCCCATGTAAGCCCAGTGGATATAGTTGAGTTACTCGCTGCTTCGGCAATCCGCAGCAGTGGCGAGGGATGAGGAGACAAACCAAATCGAGTGCACCATGCACCAAGCCGATACCTGAACGGTATCGGCTTTTTTTATTCCGGCGGCCGGCGCGTGGCCGGCCGCACATGCCCTCAACGGACGTAGGCAGATTCGCCATGGCTGCTGATGTCGAGACCGACGCGTTCGTCCTCCTCGCTCACGCGCAGTCCGATCAGCTTGTCGACCAGCACAAAGGCCAGTAGCGAGACCACTGCAGACCAGACCAGCGTGATCAGCACGCCCTCGGCCTGCACCCACAACTGGTGCAGCATGGCGTAATCGGCTGCGCCCGTGCCGCCCAGTGCCGGAGCGCTGAACACCCCGGTGAGCAAGGCCCCCAGAATGCCGCCCACGCCGTGCACGCCGAAAGCATCAAAGGCATCGTCCACGCCCAGCAGGCGCTTGAGTCCGGTCACGCCCCAGAAACACACGGGGCCGGCGGCGATGCCCAGCACAATGGCGCCCATCGGGCCGACGGTACCGGCAGCCGGCGTGACGACCACCAGGCCGGCGATGGCGCCCGAGGCGGCACCCAGCATGGACGGCTTGCGTCCCAGCAGGCGTTCGGTGGTAATCCACGACAGGGTGGCTGCAGCGGCCGCACCCAGCGTGTTGACGAATGCCAGCGCCGCCACGCCGCTGGCTTCGAGTGCGGAACCGGCGTTGAATCCGAACCAGCCCACCCACAGCAGCGCAGCGCCCACCATGGTCAGGGTCAGGCTGTGCGGCATCAGCGCTTCGCGTCCCAGGCCGATACGCCGGCCCACCAGTCTCGCTCCCACCAGGCCGGCCACGCCGGCATTGATGTGCACCACGGTGCCGCCGGCAAAATCCAGCGCGCCCTTGCCGAACAGATAGCCCTGCCCCGACCACACCATGTGGGCAATCGGCAGGTAGCTGAACGTGAGCCACAGCACGATGAACGCCAGTACCGCAGAAAAGCGGACGCGCTCGGCAAATGCGCCGACGATGATGCCGCAACTGATCGCGGCAAACGAGCCCTGAAAGGCAACGAATGCCAGTTCAGGCAGCTTGGACTGCGCGCTGAAGGTGTCCGACAGGCTGGCGGCGTTCACACCGGCGAGGAACAGCTTGCCGAAGTCACCCAGCACGGCATTGCCACCGCTGAAGGCCAGGCTGTAGCCGAATACCAGCCAGAGCACGCTGACCAGCGCGAACACGACAAAAACCTGCATCAGCACCGACAGCATGTTCTTGGCGCGCGCCATGCCGCCGTAGAACAGCGCCAGACCGGGAATGCTCATCATCACGACCAACAGTGTGGCCGTCAGCAACCAGGCGACATCGCCCTTGTTGACGCTGGCCTCAGCGACCGCAGCGGGCGCTGCCTGCGCCCAGACGGCGGGGGCAAGCAGCATGCCGGACAGGCCGGCGAGCAGGAAAAAAATGGGCTTTCTCATGATCAGGATCCTCCCGAGTTTCTGCCAGTTACAGGGCAACACTGCCGCTCTCGCCAGTGCGAATGCGGATGACCTGTTCCAGGCTAGTGACAAAAATCTTGCCGTCGCCGATCTTGCCGGTGCGCGCGCTGCTCTCGATCGCCTCGAGCGCCTGCTCCAGCAGCGCGTCATCCACGGCGGCCTCAAGCTTCACCTTGGGCAGAAAGTCGACCACGTATTCGGCGCCCCGGTATAGTTCGGTATGGCCCTTCTGGCGGCCAAAGCCTTTCACTTCGGTGACGGTAATGCCCTGCACGCCAATCTCGGACAGGGCCTCGCGGACTTCATCGAGCTTGAAGGGCTTGATGATGGCGGTGATGAGTTTCATGTTGCTTCCCCTGAGTGTGAATGTGATGTTGACTAGAAAACGGCCTTGAGTCCGGCAATGGCGCGCGGACGGTTGATATCGCCCCAGCTGGTGCGCCGGTCGGCACCCGCAATCCCGGCAGTCAGGGTCAGGTGCGGCTGGAATTCCCAGGCCAGTCCCAGGCTGTAGTCCGAATAGTCCGACAGGCCGCCGGCGCGCACCTGCGCAGGCAGGAAGGTGTGGCCGAGTGCTGCCTGCAAGCCCAGGCCGGAACCCAGCGGGTGGCTCCAGGCAAGGTTCACATAGCCGGTTCCGCGACCGCCGTCGAGTCCGAAATAGCGACGCGACACAGTGTGCGAGTACTTCAGCGTCAGTTCTTCCCAGCTGCCGGCCGCGTAGACTTCGGTGGTGTTGAGGCGTGCATCTCCCGGATACTGGTAGCGCAATAGGCCGAAATCCCAGTTCACCGGGCCCGTGCTGGTACGGTAGCCACCATAGAAATCCATTTCTACGCGGGCATCCTTGTTCAGGCGCACGCTGGAATTCCAGTTGCCCAGATAAAAGCCGTTGGCAAAACTGTAGTCGAGCCCGCCCTGCAGCGCCGGGCGCACGGCGCGGGTCTTGCCGCTGTCGGAGACATACTGGTCCTGGCCCCGATACTTGTAGAGGCTGACCAGCCCGACATTGACGCTCAGGGGCGAAGGGGCCGCCTCGGGAGCAGGGCTGGTGGCAAGCTGCGCCAGGCAGGCTTGCGTCAGGAACAGGGACGGAATCAGGACGGCACTTGAACGGAGGGCAAAATTTCCCGGCATGGAACTTCCTTTCAGGATGTGGATGAGAGACATCCCAAGCCAAGCACAAAACATGCCAACTTCATTTTTTCGGTGCCCCACGCCGGGACTGCCCCCTTGCAAGCCCGTGCTCCGGTTTCCCATGCACACCCTTGTTGCAATTGCTTGCACTGCTTTGGTGCAATCACGGCCCTGTTGCCGGGAGTTGCCGGCCCGGAGCGCCGTGCAGCGAAGCAGCCGGCATAATCAGCCGCAAGTGCCCTGGCACCCAGACCGCCATCCCCGGCGGCATTCATCCATCGAGAGGAGACACCCATGAGCAACAGCCAGACCATCGACATCCAGTCCACCGACGGCACCGGCACGTTCAGTGCCTATGTCGCCGTTCCGCCCTCCGGCAAGGGGCCGGCACTGGTCATCTGCCAGGAAATCTTTGGCGTGAACGCCACCATGCGCGAGGTTGCCGACGGATTTGCACAGGAGGGTTTCGTGGCCGTGGTGCCGGATCTGTTCTGGCGCCTGGAGCCCGGCGTCGAGCTGGATTACACGCCGGAAGGCTGGCAGAGCGCGTTCGGCTTCTTCAACAGCTTCGACCAGGACGTGGGGACGCAGGACATTGCCGCCACCTTGCGCGCTGCACGCGCCCTGCCCGAATGCCAGCAGCACGACAAGGCCGGCGTAGTCGGCTATTGTCTGGGTGGCAAGATGGCCTATCTGGCAGCCTGTCGTACCGACGCAGCGGTGTCGGTCGGCTACTACGGTACCGGCATCGAGAACAGGCTGGACGAAATGGACAACATCCAGGGCCGGCTGGTGCTGCACTTTGCCGGCAATGACGAATACTGCCCGCCCGAGGCGCAGGCGCAAATCCGCGCCGCCGCCGAAGGCCGTGCGAATGTGGCCATTTACGACTATCCGGGGGTGCAGCATGCTTTCTCGCGTCCGCGCGGCGATCACTACGCTGCTGCCGCCGACGCGCTGGCACGCGCACGCACGCTGAAGGCGCTGCGCGAAGTGCTGCGCTGAACAGCCGCTGGGGGCGTCAAGCCCTTGCCAGGGGAATGGGCGACATGGCCAGCCCCCCGGCCACGGAGCGGGCTTAGTGCTTCATCATGGCGCCGTGCCCCTGGCTCCCCTGGGGCGCCAGGCTTTGCACGGTGGCCTGCACCTGCTTGGTGATGGTCTTGCCCTTGGCTGCGCCCTCGAAGGTCAGTGTCAGCGGCACCTGCTCGCCCGCCTTGAGCGGCTGCTTGAGGTCCATCAGCATCACGTGGTAGCCGCCCGGCTTCAGCTCGAGCGGCTTGCCCTTGCCCAGCGCAATGCCGTCCACGCGGCGCATTTTCATCACGTTGTCCTGCATCACCATCTCGTGGATCTCGGCCACGCCGGCCACAGGTGAACTGGCGGCAACCAGACGCAGATCCTGGTCGGCCTGCAGGCGCATGAAGGCACCGGTGGCACGCTGTGCCGGCACGGTGCCGCGCACCCAGGGATCGCTGACGGTGACATCGGCCTGTGCCAGTGTGGCGGCGCCAAACAGGGCGAGAGCAAGGGCGAGGTGTTTCATGAGATGACTCCGGGATAGGTTGAAAGCGCCGGCTTCGCCGAGGGGCCGGGTGCTGGGCATGCCTGCCGGATCACCGTTCCGCCAGCCTGCGCGATGCATGGCATTATGCCGGCCACGACCAGCAGCCGGCTTGATCCGGATCGGCCGGAGGCCACCTTCCTGCCTCCAGCGATTGCTCCGCTGGCCACCACCGGCGTACGCCTCGCAGCAAACGCGGCGGCGTCCGCCCTTTCCTACAGCCACTGGTTCCGGGTTCCTACGGGCAGGACTGACGCGGCCGCTTAGCATGAAAGCCATGGTTGCACTGCACCTGCCACCCAATGGCAAGGCAGCCATTCCGAAGCCATCCGGCTACCTGGAACGATCATGAAAGGAAACACCATGACTGCGATCAACAAGGACACCATCGAAGGCAACTGGAAACAGCTCAAGGGCAAGGTCAAGGAACAGTGGGGCAAGCTCACCGACGACGACCTGGACGTGATTGCCGGCAAGCGCGACCAGCTGGTCGGCCGCCTGCAGGAACGTGCCGGCATTGCCCGCGACGAGGCTGAAAAGCAGGTCAAGGATTGGGAAGGCCGCAATCCCGACTGGAAGTGGCTCTAATGCTGCCTTTGCGCACGCTGCTGTAACACCGGATCGCGTCGTCTGTGGACGGCGCTGGTCCCGAAATCCCCGCCGGCTTCGGCCTGCGGGGATTTTTGCGTTTGTGGGGCGCATTCCTGTCGAAATGCAGCAATAATTAGTACTTTAAATTTAATTATTGCTGCATGAGCCTCGCCCTGATTCCCACCCGCGCCCTGCTTGGCCTGTCTGCGCCCGCGGTCACCGTCGAAGTGCATCTGGCCAATGGCCTGCCGAGTTTCACGCTGGTGGGACTGGCCGATACCGAGGTGAAGGAGGCGCGCGAACGGGTGCGCAGCGCCATCCACAATGCAGGGCTGGAGTTTCCCAACAACAAGCGCATTACTGTGAATCTGGCGCCTGCGGATCTGCCCAAGGATTCCGGGCGCTTCGATCTGCCGATTGCGATCGGCATTCTGGCTGCGAGCGGGCAGATGGATGCGGCGCGGCTGGGCGGGCATGTGTTTGCCGGGGAGTTGTCGCTGTCCGGGGAGCTGCGGCCGGTGCGGGGCGCACTTGCCATGGCGGCGGCACTGGTGGAACAAGGGGAGCAACTGCCGCTGGTGCTGCCGCCCGGCAGTGCGGAAGAAGCGGCGCTGGTGCCTGGCTCCCGCGTGTACCGGGCGCGCCATCTGCGCGATGTGGTGGCACGCTTCCAGGCTCCCGGCGCAACCGCCATGCCTGCATCCGAAGACGAAGATGGCTGGCAGTTGCTGCAGGCCGATCCTGTGCTGCCCACGCCGGACTATCCCGATCTGGCTGACGTGAAAGGCCAGGCCGCGGCACGGCGGGCGCTGGAAATTGCGGCTGCCGGCGGCCATAGTCTGCTGCTCGTGGGGCCTCCTGGCGCGGGGAAGTCCATGCTGGCCCGCCGCTTTGCCGGCTTGCTGCCGCCGATGCGCACGGAAGAGGCACTGGCTTCGGCCGCCGTGGCCAGTCTGGCGGGGCGTTTCCGTCCGGAGCACTGGGGGCGGCGCCCGCTGCAGCAACCCCATCACAGCGCCAGCGCGGTTGCATTGGTGGGCGGTGGATCACCCCCGCGACCCGGGGAGATCAGCCTTTCCCATAATGGAATTTTGTTTCTGGACGAACTCCCGGAGTTTCCCCGTCCCGCTCTGGAGGCCTTGCGCGAGCCACTGGAAACCGGCCAGATCCATATTTCCCGCGCGGCGCAGCAAGCCTGCTTCCCGGCCCGTTTCCAGCTGGTGGCAGCCATGAATCCCTGCCCCTGCGGTTATCTGGGCAGCCGCATCCGCCCCTGCCGCTGCACGCCGGAACAGGTCAGCCGCTACCAGGGCAAGCTCAGCGGGCCATTGCTCGATCGCATCGACCTGCATCTGGAAGTGCCGGCTCTCGCGCCCGAAGAACTGATGCAAGCCCCTGCCGGACCGGATACGGCCAGCACGCGCGAACGTGTCTGTGCCGCCCGCGAACATGCCCTGCAGCGTCAGGACCAGCCCAATGCCGCGCTGCAGGGACAGGCACTCGAAAACGCCGTGCCACTGGGGGAGGAAGCGCGACGCTTCCTGCAGCAGGCCGCCACCCGGCTCGGCTGGAGCGCACGCAGCATGCACCGCACCCTGCGCGTGGCGCGCACCGTCGCCGATCTGGCGGACAGCGCCGACGTACAGATCCCGCATGTGGCCGAGGCCATCCAGCTGCGGCGCGGGCTGCTGCACGCGCATTAGCAGCGGCAGGCAGCCGGGATGCACAGGTACCGGCGCCCCGCCCGGACACTGGCAGGCGGCTTCTGTCAGCCCCGCTCCACAGGGCGCTTACAGCCCCAGATTCGGCGCCAGAGCGCGTTCCACATCGGCCTGCGCCGCACCGCTGCGCCCAGCCATGTCCTGCGCCTGGTCCGCGCCGATCTTGCCCACGTTGAAGTAGGTACTCTCGGGGTGGCTGAAGTAGAAGCCGCTCACGCTGGCCGGCGGCGTCATGGCATAGCTTTCGGTCAGGCCCATGCCGATCTCCTCGGCGCGCAGCAAACCGAACAGCGGACGCTTGACGCGGTGGTCCGGGCAGGCCGGATACCCCGGTGCCGGGCGGATGCCTACGTACTGCTCGCCGATCAGCTGCTCGTTGCTCAGTGCCTCGCCCGCCGCGTAACCCCACAGGTCGGTACGCACGCGCTGGTGCAGCATTTCGGCAAAGGCCTCGGCCAGGCGGTCAGCCAGCGCCTTGAACAAGATGCTGGAGTAGTCGTCATGCGTGGCGGCAAACACCGCTTCCTGCTTCTCGGCGCCGATGCCGGCGGTGACGGCAAAGCCACCCAGATAGTCGGCCCCGGGTCGTGCGACGGTGCTGTCGTACGGCGTGCCTGCTGTTGCCTCCCACACCGCACGCGGCGCCACGAAGTCCGCCAGACAGCGGCTCGGCCGCATCACGCCGTCGATCTCCTGCTTCTCGGTCTGCTGGCGCAGTCCGTACCAGGTCAGCACCGGCGTGCTGCGGCTTGCGTCGGCATACAGCTCGATATCGTCATCGCGCACGGTGTTGGCGGGCCAGAAACCCAGCACGCCATTGGCGGTGAGCCACTTGTTGTCGATGATCTGCTTGAGCATGGCCTGGCCGTCGGCGAACACCTTGCGCGCCTCCTCGCCCACGATTTCGTCGTCCAGGATGGCCGGGAACTTGCCGGCCAGATCCCAGGTCTGAAAGAACGGGCCCCAGTCGATGTATTTCGCCAGCTCGGCCAGATCGACGTTGCGGAATTCGCGCCGGCCGATGAACTTGGGCACCGGCGGCTGGTAGCCGTTCCAGTCGATCGGCGTGCGGTTGGCACGTGCCTTGTCCAGCGGCCAGAGCGGAATCTGCTTCTTGTTGGCGTGCTGGCTGCGCACCTTGTCGTAGTCGGCCTGCAGCTCCTGCAGAAAGCCCGGTGCTGCGTCACCCAGCAGGTTCTGCGCCACGCCCACGCTGCGCGAGGCATCGGGCACGTACACCACCGGCCCCTCGTAATGCGGCGCGATCTTCACCGCCGTATGCACGCGGCTGGTAGTGGCGCCGCCGATCAGCAGCGGGATCTTCTTGATGCGGAAATAGTCGTCCTTCTGCATCTCGCCTGCCACGTACTGCATCTCTTCCAGACTCGGCGTGATCAGGCCGCTCAGACCGACGATGTCCGCGCCCTCGCACTTGGCCTTGGCCAGAATCTCGTGGCAGGGCACCATCACGCCCATGTTCACCACCTCGAAGTTGTTGCACTGCAGCACCACGGTGACGATGTTCTTGCCGATGTCGTGCACATCGCCCTTCACTGTGGCGATCACGATCTTGCCCTTGGACTTCACGTCCATGCCGGCGGCTTCCTGCTGGCGCTTTTCTTCCTCGATGTAGGGCACCAGATGCGCCACCGCCTGCTTCATGACGCGCGCGGATTTCACCACCTGCGGCAGGAACATCTTGCCCTGGCCGAACAGGTCGCCGACGATGTTCATGCCATCCATCAGCGGGCCCTCGATCACGTGCAGCGGGCGGCCGCCGTCAGCGATGATCTGCTGGTAGGTTTCTTCCGTGTCCTCGACGATGAAGTCGGTGATGCCGTGCACCAGCGCGTGGCTCAGACGCTCCTTCACCGGCAGCGCGCGCCATTCCAGCTTCTTGCTGTCGTCCTTGGCTGCGCCCTTGGCGCGCTCGGCAATCTCGAGCAGTCGCTCGGCGGCATCGGGGCGGCGGTTCAGCACCACGTCTTCCACGCGCTCGCGCAGCTCCGCGTCCAGCTCGTCGTACACGCCGATCATGCCGGCGTTGACAATGCCCATGTCCATGCCGGCCTGGATCGCGTGGTACAGGAACACGGTGTGGATCGCCTCGCGCACCGGCTCGTTGCCGCGGAAGGAGAAGCTCACGTTGGAGACGCCGCCGCTCACCTTGGCGCCAGGCAGGTGCTGCTTGATCCAGCGCGTGGCGTTGATGAAGTCGACCGCGTAGTTGTTGTGCTCCTCGATGCCGGTGGCAATGGCGAAGATGTTGGGGTCGAAGATGATGTCTTCCGGCGGAAAGCCCACCTCGTCCACGAGCACGCGGTAGGCGCGCTCGCAGATCTCGGTCTTGCGCTGGAAAGTATCGGCCTGGCCCACTTCATCGAAAGCCATCACCACCACGGCCGCGCCGTAGCGCTTGCACAGCGTGGCCTCGTGTTTGAACTTGTCCAGCCCTTCCTTCATGCTGATGGAGTTGACGATGGCCTTGCCCTGAATGCAGCGCAGCCCGGCCTCGATCACCTCCCACTTGGAGCTGTCCACCATGATCGGCACCTTGGCGATGTCCGGCTCGCTGGCGATCAGGTTCAGGAAGCGCACCATGGCGGCCTTGCTGTCGAGCATGGCCTCGTCCATGTTGATGTCGATGATCTGGGCGCCGTTCTCCACCTGCTGGCGTGCCACGGCCAGCGCTTCCTCGTACTGGTTGTTGAGGATCAGGCGCGCGAAGGCTTTGGAGCCAGTGACGTTGGTGCGCTCGCCGATGTTGACGAACAGGTGGCCCTGGCCGATGGTGAGCGGTTCCAGGCCGGACAGGCGCATGGGCGCTACGGGTGCGGCGGTGGTGAAAGAGGCGGAGTCAGACATGGCTACTCGATGGGGAAAGCGTGGCTCCGTGGGGCAGCATCACGCCAGGAGAAACATGGAAAACAGGCAGGTTGGGGCGATCACCCAGATGCGCCAGAGCGGGAGGCATGGCAGGCCAGTTCCACTGCGCTGCAGAGCCATCCGGGCGCATCTCAAGCCGCCTCGTCACGCGGGAAGCGCGCCAGCAGCGCACCGCGCGGCTGCAGCGTGTGCACGGCGTTGCCGATGGCCGCGATATGGTCCGGCGTGGTGCCGCAGCAGCCACCGACGATGTCCACCAACCCTTCGGCGGCAAAATCGTGCACCAGGCGGCTGGTGACGTCCGGCGTTTCGTCGAAGCCGGTTTCGCTCATCGGGTTGGGCAGGCCGGCGTTGGGATAGCAGCTGATGAAGGTATCGCCAGCCACCTTGTGCAGTTCCTGGATGTAGGGGCGCATCAGCGCCGCGCCCAGCGCACAGTTCAGGCCGATGGACAGCGGCTGCACATGGCGCACGCTGTACCAGAAGGCGGTCACGGTCTGGCCGCTCAGGATGCGGCCGGACGCGTCGGTGACGGTGCCGCTGATCATGATGGGCAGGCACTCGCCGCTGTCATCGAAGAATTGCTGGATGGCGAACAGCGCCGCCTTGGCATTGAGCGTGTCGAAAATCGTCTCGACCAGCAGCACATCGGCGCCGCCATCAACCAGACCCTTGATCTGCTCGTAGTAGGAGGCGCGCAGCGTCTCGAAATCCACGTTGCGCGCGCCGGGATCGTTCACGTCGGGGCTGATGCTGGCGGTCTTGGGCGTGGGGCCGAGGGCGCCGGCAACAAAGCGCGGCTTGTCCGGCGTGCTGTACTTGTCGCAGGCGGCGCGCGCCAGCTTGGCCGACTCGAGGTTCATCTCGTAGGCCAGATCGGCCATGCCGTAGTCTTCCTGAGCTACGCTGGTGGCGCCGAAGGTGTTGGTCTCGATCAGGTCGGCACCGGCAGCCAGATAGCCTTCGTGGATCTGGCGGATCACGTCGGGTTGGGTCAGGCTCAGCAGCTCGTTGTTGCCCTTCACGTCACGCGGAAAATCGGCAAAACGCTCGCCACGGTACTGCGCTTCGCTCAGCTTGAAGCGCTGCACCATGGTGCCCATGGCGCCGTCCAGAATGACGATGCGCTGGCGCAGGATCTCGGGCAGGGCTTGGGCACGGGTATAGGAAGGCAGCTTCATGCCCTGAATTGTAAGAGAGCCCCCCTGCTCAGGCGTACAGTCGGTGTTTTTCTCCTAAACTGGAGAGGGTTGGCGCGCCCGGATGGCGCCAGCAGACGACAAGGAGGCAGCATGAAGATACTTCTGGCAATCGACGGCAGCAGCTACACCAAGCAGATGCTGGCTTATCTGGTGGAGAACAAGGAACTGTTCGCCAACGCCGCCCAGGACTACACGGTGATGACCGTGATCGCCCCGCTGCCCACGCGCGTCAACACCGCCCTGAGCAAGGAAGTGATTCTCAAGTACTACGCCGACGAGAGCGACAAGATCACCGAGCCGGTGGTCAAGTTCCTGGCCATGCACGACATCCACCCGACGGTGGTGAGCAAGGTGGGCGTGCCGGGACAGATGATTGCGCAGGTGGCCGAGGAAGGCAAATACCGCCTGGTGGTGATGGGCTCGCACGGCCATGGGGCGCTGGGCAACCTGGTGATGGGCTCGGTAGCCACGCAGGTGCTGGCCAACTGCAAGGTGCCGGTGCTGCTGGTGCGCTGATCCGCCTGCACTTGCGTGAGGGCGCATGGGCGCTCTTGCGTGCATGGTCGTTCTTGCACGCAAGTCCTTTGGCTCGCCCCGGAGCTGGCCGGTCTTTCCCGAGAGGCATCCTTGCTGGCCGATAGCCGGCTCCTTGAGCGAACACTGCCTCGTTGAGGCAGCCGTACATATTTTCACGCGCTGCAATAGCCGTTGCGTCACGAAAAGCACTCCCGGCAAAGTTACCATTCGTGCCATCACTTTCGAAGGACGAACGATGGCACTTTTTCAGTGGAAAGAGCAAAGCAGTGCCGTGCTGCAGCACGGCGGAATCATAGGCCCGGACGAGCGCCTGCCCTGGCCGCAAACGGCGCTGATGGGCGTCCAGCACGTGATCGCGATGTTTGGCGCCACCGTGCTGGCCCCCATCCTGATGGGGTTTGATCCCAATCTCGCCATTTTCATGAGTGGCATTGGCACGCTCATCTTCTTTGTACTGACGGGCGGCAAGGTGCCCAGCTATCTGGGCAGCAGCTTCGCCTTCATCGGCGTGGTGATTGCCGCCACCGGCTATGGCGGCTCCGGGCCGAACGGCAATATTGCGGTGGCGCTCGGCGGCATTGTGGCCTGCGGTCTGGCCTACACGCTGATTGGTGCGCTGGTGCAGCTGGTCGGCACGCGCTGGATCGAGGCGCTGATGCCGCCAGTCGTCACCGGAGCCGTGGTGGCGGTGATCGGCCTGAACCTGGCGGGTATCCCCATCAAGAACATGGCGGCGAGCAACTTCGACAGCTGGATGCAGGGGGTGACCTTCGTCAGCGTGGCGCTGGTGGCCGTGATGACGCGCGGCATGCTGCAGCGCCTGCTGATCCTGCTCGGCCTGCTGGTGGCCACCGTGATCTACGTGCTGCTGACCAACGGCCTCGGCATGGGCAAGCCGATGGACTTTGCCGGTATCCTGGCAGCGCCCTGGTTCGGCCTGCCGCAGTTCCATGCACCGGTGTTTCAGAGCAGCGCCATGCTGCTGATCGTGCCGGTGGTGTTCATTCTGGTGGCGGAGAACCTGGGCCATATCAAGGCCGTCACGGCCATGACCGGGCGCGATCTGGACCGCTACATGGGACGTGCCTTCATCGGCGACGGCATCGCCACCATGGTGAGCGCGTCGGCCGGCGGCACCGGCGTCACCACCTATGCCGAAAACATCGGCGTGATGGCCGCCACGCGCATCTATTCCACTGCCGTGTTCGTGGCGGCAGCGCTGATCGCCCTGCTGCTCGGTTTCAGCCCCAAGTTCGGTGCCGTGATCCAGGCCATCCCGCTGCCGGTGATGGGCGGTGTCAGCATCGTGGTGTTCGGTTTGATCGCAGTGTCCGGTGCCAACATCTGGGTGCGCAACAAGGTCGATTTCAGCGATACCGGCAACCTGATGGTGGCGGCGATCACACTGGTGCTGGGCACGGGCGATTTCACCCTGGCATTTGGAGACTTCAAACTGGGCGGAATCGGGACCGCGACCTTCGGCGCCATTCTGCTGCACCAGTTGCTGCGCCTGCGGCCGCGGTAAGGGCCGGCCATTGCACCGGCCAGCCTGAGCGCAGCTTCCCCCAGCCAAACATCCAGGCTGCTCCTGAAAAAGCGGCTGCCCTTCCTTCGCCATGAAGGATCAGGCAGCCGCTGATGCAGATCTCCGGGTCTTGTGCGCTGATTCTTCTCACTGCCCGCGCAGGCGGTCGATCAACCCGTTCAGTTCCTCCAGCGAGCCGAACTGGATGGCCAGTTCTCCCACTTCTTCCAGCTTGCCGTGGCGCTTCACGCGCTTCTTCACTCGCACCTCGACCTGGGCGGCAAGCAGGTCGGAGAGTTCTTCCTCCACGCTGCGCACGTCGCCGCTCTTGTCGCGCTTGGGGCGCTCGGTCTTGAGCTCGAAATCCTCGCCGAGCTTCTTCACCAGCCGCTCGGCCTCGCGCACCGACATCTTCTTGCCGGCAATCTGGTTGGCAGCGTTGATCTGGTTGGCCTTTTCCAGGCTGAGCAAGGCACGCGCGTGGCCCATATCGAGGTCACCCGCCATCAGCATGGTCTGTACGGGCTCGGCCAGCTGCAGCAGGCGCAGCAGATTGCTGGCGGCACTGCGGCTGCGGCCCACGGCCTGGGCGGCCTGCTCGTGCGTCAGGCCGAATTCGCGCACCAGGCGCTGCAGGCCCTGTGCCTCTTCCAGCGGATTGAGGTCTTCGCGCTGGATGTTCTCGATCAGCGCCATGGCGGCGGCGGCTTCGTCAGGTACGTTGCGCACCAGCACCGGTACGCTGTCCAGACCGGCCAGACGGGCGGCGCGGAAACGGCGTTCGCCGGCAATGATTTCGTACTTGCCGGCGGCGTCGCCCTGCTCCAGCCTGCGCACCAGGATGGGCTGCATGATGCCCTGCGCCTTGATGCTTTCGGCCAGTTCGTACAAGGCGCCTTCGTCCATGCGGGTGCGCGGCTGGTAGGTGCCAGGCACCATCTGCTCCAGCAGCAGCGTGGAGGGGGAGCGCTCGCCGCGCTCCATGTCGAAGGGTGTATCGAGCGCCACGTCACCTGCAGCACCTTCCTGCAGGCGGGGACCCAGCAGCGCTTCCAGTCCGCGTCCCAGGCCCTTGTTGCGTTTGGTTGCCATAAGCTTCTCCTTGTTCTCTCGAGTCTAGGCGAGCGGCGTGCTGCTGCGCGTGATCAGATGCTGCAGATGCAGCAATCCCTGCGGCCAGTCGCCCAGTCCACTTTCGCTGTTGATGTGTCCGAAGGGGCCGATATCCACAAAGGTACTGCCCCAGGCAGATGCCAGTCCTGCAGCGCGCTCCAGGCTGCACCAGTCGTCATCACTGCTGGCCAGCACCGTGCTGGCAAACGGCAGGGGCTGCAGCGCCTTGTTGCGCCAGCTGTGCAGGGACTGCAACAAGGGATTGTCCAGATCTGCAGGCGCCACCAGCAGAGCTGCCTGCACACGTCCAGTCTGGCGGCTGTGCGCAGCCCAGGCAGCCACCAGATGGCAGCCCAGACTGTGGGCCACCAGAACCACCGGCGCGTCGCCGGACAGCACCGCTTCCTCCAGCTGGATCATCCAGTCGCCCCGCAAAGCCTGTTGCCAGTCATGCTGTTCGACGCGCTCATACCCTTGCTGCTGCTCCCAGCGGCTTTGCCATTGATCCGGACCACTGCCGTTCCAGCCCGGCAAGGTCAGTACCCGCAGTTTCGGCGCCTTCATGCGGGCTGTTTGAGGCGATCGACCATTTCCTGGGCAAATTCCACGAAGGCCTTGCTGCCCTTGGCCGAGGGGTCGAACACCACGCCGGGAAGCCCATAGCTGGGTGCCTCCGCCAGACGCACGTTGCGCGGGATGACGGTGTTGAATACCTTGTCGCCGAAATGGTCTTTGAGCTGGTCACTCACCTGCTGTTGCAAGGTGATGCGCGGATCGAACATGACGCGCAGCAGGCCAATGATCTTCAATTGGGGATTGAGGTTGGCATGCACCTGGCGGATGGTGTTGACCAGATCGGTCAGGCCTTCGAGCGCAAAATACTCGCACTGCATGGGCACGATGACGCCGTGGGCGGCGCACAGACCATTCAAGGTGAGCAGCGACAGGGCCGGCGGGCAGTCGATCAGGATGAAGTCGTAGTCGTTCTTGACCTTGGCCAGCGCCAGCTTCAGGCGCTTTTCGCGGCGGTCCTGGGTGACCAGTTCGACTTCGGCACCAGCGAGTTCACGGTTGGCACCGAGGACGTCGTAGCCGCATTTTTCGGCAGTGCGACGTGCCTCCTTGACGCCGCACTCCTCCAGCAACACATCGTAGACGCTGGGGTCCAGTTCGCGCTTGTCGAGGTTGGAGCCCATGGTGGCGTTGCCCTGCGGGTCCAGATCGACCAGCAGTACGCGCTGCCCGACCTTGGCCAGTCCGGCCGCCAGGTTGACGGTGGTGGTGGTTTTGCCTACACCTCCCTTCTGGTTGGCGACACAAAAGATTCTGGCCATGCTCTGTCTGCTTTCTGTTGTGGAGGAAACCTCTGCATTGTACGTACTCGTGCATGCCGAGGGGGGACTGGGGTGTGACGGGGGGTGTTTTTGTTCGGTTTCCGGGCTGCCTGTGCGGTGTGGGGCGGCTTTGCTCATGTTCGCTTTGCTCACGAAATCGCTTAGCGCCCCACACCGCACAGGCAGCCCGGAAGCCGCCCAAAAACAATGGGGCCGCACACCGGGATTGAGAGATCAGAAAAGTACCGCCGCGCACCAAAACAGCGCTGGTGAAGTGGCCAGACGCATCGGGCGATTTGGCGAGCGCAGCGAGTATGAGCCGGATGCGTCTGGCCACTTCACCAGCGCTGCATCGAAGCCACGAAACGGCGCATCAGCCCATAGACTTCCGTATCCACACGATGCAGCGCTGCGCATCCAGCATGGGCACTGTCAGTTGTTCCACGTGAAACACCTCCACGCCGGCAGACAGCTGCGCCATTTCAACCACGGGCTCCTTGCCCTTCATCGCCAGCCAAACGCCATCATTCGTTAAGGCCTGCTCGGACCAGTCGGTGAAGTCCTTCAGGGTGGCGAATGCCCGGCTGCTCACCACATCGTAGGTGTCGGTCAGCTTTTCCACGCGCGCATGGATGCCACGCAGATTAGTCAAACGCAAACCTGCCGCAGCTTGCTGGATGAAAGCTGCCTTTTTCCCGACCGTATCCACGCAACTCACCTGCAGTTCAGGACAACAAATGGCGAACACCACGCCAGGCAATCCTCCGCCGGATCCCACATCGAGCAAAGTCCTGGCGCCGTTTTGTTCAACATGGCGCTGCAGCGGGCGCACCGCTGCCAGACTGTCCAGCAGATGGTGCGTCAGCATTTCCTGCGGATCGCGTACGGCCGTCAGGTTGTAGACGCGATTCCATTTCTGCAGCAACTCCAGATAGTCGAGCAATTGCCCTAGCTGCGCATCGGTCAGTTCCAGCTGCAGCTGTTTCAGACCTTTTTCCAGTTCCGCCTGCAATGCCCGCATCAGGCTTCTCCTTTCTGCGCTGCGGTCTGGCCGAAGTCCTTGCGGGATTTCTTCAGGTGGATCAGCAACAGGGAAATCGCCGCTGGCGTGATGCCGCTGATGCGCGAGGCTTGCCCCAGCGTGGAGGGCTTGTGGCGATTCAGCTTCTGGCGCACCTCAATGCTCAGGGCCGGCACTTGCATGTAGTCGAAGTCTTCCGGCAAGGTGAGATTTTCGTAGGCAGCAGCCCGTTCCACCTCGGACTTCTGGCGATCGATATAGCCGGCATACTTGATGCCGATCTCCACCTGCTCGATCACGGCATCGATAAAGTCGGCATCGGTTTCACGTGAAACATCGGCAGTCAATTCGGCGCTCGCAAACTTCCCGCCATCCAGCGAAACCAGATTTGCGTAGTCCACTTCCGGGCGTCGCAGCAGATCCGCCAGGTTGTACTCGCGCTCTATGGCCTTGCACAGCACGCGCTGCGCTTCTTCGGCCGGCAACATCTGCGGATTGACCCAAGTCGACTTCAAACGCTCTGTTTCACGTGAAACAGCATCTCGTTTGCGGTTGAAGGCCTCCCAGCGCGCATCATCTACCAGGCCGAGCTTGCGGCCGGTTTCGGTGAGGCGCATGTCGGCGTTGTCCTCGCGCAGTTGCAGGCGGAATTCTGCACGGCTGGTAAACATGCGGTAGGGCTCGGTCACGCCTTTGGTGATCAGGTCATCCACCAGCACGCCCAGATAGGCCTCGTCACGGCGCGGCGTCCAAGGCGCTTCGCCCTTGCATTGCAGCGCCGCGTTAAGGCCGGCAAACAGGCCCTGGGCGGCCGCTTCTTCGTAGCCGGTGGTGCCGTTGATCTGGCCGGCAAAGAACAGGCCCTTGATCTGCTGCGTCTCGAACGTGGCCGTCAGGCTGCGCGGATCATAGTAGTCGTATTCGATCGCATAGCCGGGCCGCAGGATGTGCGCGTTCTCCAGACCGGGCATGGAACGCACCAGTGCCAGCTGGATGTCGAAAGGCAGCGAGGTGCTGATGCCGTTGGGGTAGTACTCGTTGGTGGTCAGGCCTTCCGGCTCGAGAAAAATCTGGTGGCTTTCCTTGTCCGCGAAGCGGTTTATCTTGTCTTCCACGCTCGGGCAGTAGCGCGGGCCCACGCCTTCGATCTTGCCGGTAAACATGGGGCTGCGGTCAAAGCCGCTGCGGATGATGTCATGCGTGCGGGCATTGGTGTGGGTGATCCAGCACGGCATCTGCTGCGGGTGCATGGCGGCCTTGCCCATGAAGCTGAACACCGGCATGTGCGGACTCATGCCACCAGGCATGCCGTCACCGGGTTGCGCCTCGCATCGGGAAAAATCGATGCTGCGGCCATCGAGACGCGGCGGGGTACCGGTTTTGAGGCGGCCCTGCGGCAGCTGCAACTCCTTCAACCGCGCTGACAGCGATACCGCCGGCGGGTCTCCGGCGCGGCCGGCCTGGTAGTTGTTCAGGCCCACATGGATGCGGCCGTCCAGAAAGGTGCCTGCCGTCAGCACCACGGTACGGCCACGGAAGGTGATGCCGACTTCGGTCACCGCTCCCGCCACCCGCTCGCCTTCCACCAGCAAATCGGTCACGGCCTGCTGGAACAGCCACAGGTTGGGCTGGTTCTCCAGCATGCGGCGGATGGCAGCCTTGTACAGGATGCGGTCGGCCTGCGCCCGCGTGGCGCGCACGGCCGGCCCCTTGCTGGAGTTGAGAATGCGGAACTGGATGCCGCCTTCGTCGGTCGCCAGCGCCATGGCCCCGCCCAATGCATCCACTTCCTTCACCAGATGGCCCTTGCCGATCCCGCCGATGCTGGGGTTGCAGCTCATCTGGCCAAGGGTTTCGATATTGTGGGTCAGCAGCAGGGTCTGGCAACCCATGCGCGCAGCGGCCAGGGCAGCCTCGGTACCGGCGTGGCCGCCGCCGACCACGATCACGTCAAATTGCTGGGGATAAATCATGTGCGGTTCCAGCCGCTGGCTGGGAGAAAAAAACACGCCGCGCGCTCCGGAAAATACCTGAGGCTGGGGCGTGTCGGACATCATCTTTCTTGCGATGGCAAGCCCTGCATTGTACCGGCTGGCGCATTTCCGTGTTGTGTTTCTGACGATAAAACCCAATGCTGACGCGGGCTTGCGACGCGAAATCTACAATCCGGCCATGAGCCACCCAGCGACATCCCCTGACCATCCCTGCTATCCCGGCTGCGCCGCCTGCTGCATTGCGCCCAGCATCAGCGGTCCGATTCCCGATCTGCACGGACCCGGCAGTCACAGCAAGCCTCCCGGCGTGCCCTGTGTACAACTCGACGCCCAGCTGCGCTGCAGCCTGTTCGGTGACCCGCGCCGCCCTGCTGTCTGCACCAGCCTCCAGCCCGGTCCCGAGATGTGCGGCACCGCATCCGATCCCGCCCGCAACCGCGTCCACGCCCTACATTTCCTCGCCGATCTCGAGCGCCTCACACAGCCTGATACGCCCTGAAATCCGCACCCGGAACCCTTGTGGATAACTTTGGGGAGATTGCTGGCACAACCATCTGCTTATCCACAGGATCCAGCCTTGTCGCCAACTTGTTGTCTCGCCGCGTACAACTGCGAAGCACGGTCATACAGCGTTTGTACGGCACTGCAAGCACCTGATTCGGCAGACAAAAAGCGACTTGTCCACAGAAACCGGCGTTCTCCTACTATCTACCACTATTTATATATACCATCCAAAAAAATACAGGGGACAACTCTTGCTCGCACCAACCCCCTGAATGGCCCCGCGCAGCGACCTCCAAAACACCCAAACCAAACACGGTCCAGTCCTGCCCATTGCGCCGAACCCGACACCGCCTTGCCTACAATGCCCGCCATGGAACTCTCGCTGGACCCTCGCCTCGTCTTTGTCACCCTGGAAATCGTCGGTATCTTCGCTTTTGCGCTGTCCGGGCTGTTCGTGGCCAAGCAGCACCGGCTCGATGCCGTCGGCAGCTTCATTGCCATTTTTCTGGCCGCGTTTGGCGGCGGCACGCTGCGCGACCTGATGCTGGAGCAGCGGCCGTTCTACTGGGTGGAACAAAGCGCTCTGCTCTGGGGCGTGCTGGTCATGGCCCTGCTGGGCAGCCTGACGCTGCGCATCACCTCGCGCCTGTTTTCAGACAGGGTCATTCTGGTGGCCGACGCCGTCGGCCTGGGCATCTTCAGCGCCACCGGCACGCAAATGGCGCTGCAGCATGGCTGGCCGGCGCTGCCTGCCGTGCTGATGGGCGTGCTCGCAGCGACCTTTGGTGGCCTGCTGCGCGACATTGCCTGCAATGAAAAACCGATGCTGATGAGTGATCCCACGCCCTACGCCAGCGTGGCCTTTGTCGGCAACTGGGGCCTGCTGCTTCTGCTGCAGCTGCAATGGCTGGATGTGTTCTGGAGTACGGTGGTGGCATCTGCATCGATTGCCGGCGCACGCCTGCTGCTGGCCTTTCTGGGAGTCAAGCTGCCGCAGCTCGATAGCCACTGACGCATCCGGTCCCATCCATCGCCACAAAAGCCGCTCAACGCGCTTGCAGCGCCTTTTGCCGGCTTGCCAGCAGGGCCCCCAGCCACAGCGCCAGTGCGGACACCAGCAGGCCGCGCTGCAGCCCGCCCGGGCCGTCCGAGATCCATCCCACCAGCGCCGGACCCAGTACCTGGCCAACGGCAAACACGATGGTGAAGGCGCTGATGCCGCTGACCCAGGCCTCCGGCCCCAGGTTGTGGCGCACCAATGCGGTGGTCGAGGCCACCACGGAGAGAAAGGTGGCGCCAAACAGCATGCCCGAAACCATGGCCAGCAGCGAATGGGTGGAGAGCACCGGCAGCAGCGTGGCCAGCCCGAGCAGCGCGCTCAGAATGGCCAGCGCCTGCCCCCCGTGGTAGCGGTCCAGCAGGCGAGCCCAGATGCGGCCGGAGGCCACTACCGCCAGGCCGAGCAAGGCATAGAAAACGGTGATCTGCAAGGAGGAGGCCCCGCTGCTGCGCAGCAGGGCGATGATGAAGGTCATGTAGCCGATATAGCCCAGACCGAACTGGAAATAGGCGGCCAGGGCAAAACCGAACTGCCGCCAGCGGAAACGCTCTTGCAGAGCGACACCTGCTGCACGACCCGAGCCAGCCGAGTTTGCCGTTGCGGAGGGCTTGGGAGGGGGCGCTTGCTGCCACAGCCGGTGCAGCCAGGGCCGCGCCAGCAGCAAGCCGATCATGGCCAGCAGGCACATGCCGCCCAGCAGCCACCAGGATGATTGCCAGGAATGGGCCTGTCCGGCACTGAGCTCCAGCGCCAGTGGCACCCACAGTGCCGATCCTGCAATGCCCCAGCCGGTACCGCCGTAATACAGCCCCAGCAGCAGCCCGCTGTGGGCTGGTGCGTAGCTGCTCAGCCGAGCCGCCAGCAGCCCGCCACCGACGAACAGCGTGGCGCTCAGCACCCCTGCCAGCAGGCGCAGGGCCAGCAGCATGCCGGTATCGGTGAACAGCCCGGAAATCCCCATCAACACACTGGCCAGCAAGGCACTGGCCAGCACAACCCGCTCGTGCGAAATATGTTGCACCAGGCGCGGCATCAGCAGAGCACCTACCAGATAGCCGGCCGCGTTGACGGTATTCATGGCCCCGGCGATGGTATAGCTCCACTGCAGGTCGGCCCGCATCACCGGCAGCAGCAGGCTGTAGGCAAAGCGCGTCACGCCCAGCGAAATCGCCGCTGCCAGCGACAGGGCCAGCGCCAGCAGCACCATGCCGCGCAAGGAAAACCGGGGAGGGGAAGCAGGCGGCGTGGTCATCCGGCTACGTTAGCACGGCGTTCGCCCGCATCCGCGGCATTCAGGGTAAGCCCTGATGCTATATTGACCGGTAGATTGATTTCCGATTCAAGGACCTGCCATGCTCGTCGACCTGCTTGCCGATACCCCGCGTGATGTGCCCCGTGTCTACCGTCTGCTCACCAGCGGCGTGGTGCCGCGCCCGATTGCCTGGGTCAGCACGCGCAGCGCCGAGGGGGTGGACAACCTGGCGCCCTATTCCTTTTTCACCGTGGCCAGCGTGCAGCCGCCGGTGCTGGCAGTAACGCAGGTGAACCCGCCCAACCGCCCTGCCGAGCGCCCGCACAAGGACACACTGACCAATCTGCAACAGAGCGGCGAATGCGTGGTCAACGTGGCCAGCAGCGCGCAGCTGGAACTGATGAATGCCTGCGCCGGCGACTATCCGCCGGACGTGAGCGAATTCGACGCTGCCGGCATCGAGCGCGCGCCGAGCGTGCATGTGGCCGTTCCCGGCGTGGCGATTGCGCCGGTGCGCTACGAATGCCGCCTGCGCCAGATCCTGCCGGTGGCCAGTAATCCCATGGGCGGCACGATGATGCTGCTCGATGTGGTGGCCATCCACGTGCACGAATCGGTCGAGGCCAATGGCGAGATTTCGCTGGCGCAGCACCGGACGCTGGGCAAGATGGGCGGCGACGGCTACAGCGTGGCGAAGGAAGACGCCGTGCTGGCGCGACCGGTGCTGAACAAGCCGGCCTGAGCGCCGTGAGATCCGGCGATTCTGTTGTCTCGCGGCCGCGCTGCTGCCGCCTGCCCCCTGCGGCCCTACAATCGATGCATGCGTGTGCTGACCCTGATGTTGTTGTGCCTGTCCCTGCTGCTGGGCGGGCCGCTGCATGCGGGGCATGACCGCACGGTTGCGGCAGCCCCATGGCAACACGCAGGCAGTCTCCCCGATCCCTGCTCCAATGCCGGCAATCGGAATGACCAGGCAGGTGCGCACGCCTCTTCTGGCGTCCACCACGAGGTCTCCCAGCGCCCATGTTCCCCGTCCCATGGCACCGGCAGCACGCATCATGCAGGCGGTCATGTCTGCTGCCTGCCGCCGGTGCTGGCCACCCTGCCCCTGCTGCTTCCCGCAGAGGCTGCCCCGGCCACGCTGCACGCCCGCGTGCGCGACCTGAGGCTTTCCGGGCATATCGACGTGCCCTACCGACCCCCTGCGGCCTGACTCCGGAAAACCCGCCTGATTTCCAGGCGGGGGATCTTCCCTGCGTATTTCCTGCCGCCGTGCCGGCCTGATCCGGCCGTGCCGCCGGCTGCCTCACTTTTTCTGGAGTCATTTGTCATGAACATGACGCATTACATGGAATTGCTGGCCACCAACCAGCCCTGGAACCTGATCCTTTTCATGGCCATTCCGGTCATCCTGGCCGAAACCCTGGCCATCACCGAGCTGTACCTGCTGTTCACGCGCAAGCTGGACGGGGCAGTGGCGTCCCTCAACCGTTTCGTCGGGATTGCTGTGGGGCTGTATTTCATCGGCGTGATTGCCTGGTTGTTGCCGCAGGCTGTGGTGCCCATCACGCAGGCCCACGCCTGGCGCACCGCGATCGATGTGATTGCGGTCGGCAGCTATCTGCTGGGGGGGCTGCCGCTGGTGGTGGTGGCGCTGCAGCAACTCGGCCTGATCAACCGCGGCGCCGAGGTGTGGGCCAAGCGCCGGTTGCAGGCCATCTGCATCGCCCTGTTCCTGGTGCTCGGGCATGTGGCCATGATTGCCGGCATGGCGGATCCCGGCCTGCTGGGCTGGCAGCCGGCGGCCGGTTCAAGTCATGAGAGCGGCGTCCATGGCGCGACGGCGCCTGCTGCCGGACAGGCTGCAGCCTCCGCCGCGCATGCGATGCACTGACCCTGCCGCCGGGAAGCGCAGGCCATCGTTCCGATGAACGCATGGCCTGCCCGGCCCCGGATCAGGGCTTCCAGCGCCGCAACAGCAGCGCATTGCTCACCACCGAAACGGAACTGAGCGCCATGGCCGCACCGGCCAGCATCGGGCTGAGCATGCCGAAGGCGGCCAGCGGGATGCCGATGACGTTGTAGGCAAAGGCCCAGAACAGATTCTGGCGGATCTTGCGCACGGTGGCGCGCGAGATGGCGATGGCACCTGCCACCAGCCGCACGTCGCCGCGCATCAGCGTAACGTCGGCGGCATGCAGGGCCACGTCGGTGCCGCCCTGCGGATTGGCCATGGCCATGCCCACATCGGCGGCAGCCAGCGCCGGCGCGTCGTTGATGCCGTCCCCCACCATGGCCACCACGCGCGGTATGCCGCCGCTGCCCTGCTGCAACTGCCGGATGGCCTCGGCCTTGTCGGCCGGCAGCACCTCGGCCTGCACCTCGCCCTGTTCCGGTTTCAGGCCCACGCGGCGCGCCAGTGCCTCGGCAGCCGCGCGATTGTCGCCGCTGATCAGCACCGTTTGCAGGCCTTGCGCGTGCAGCTTGCCCACGGCCTCGGCCGCTTCGGGCTTGGGCGTATCGGTAAAAGCCAGCAGGGCCTGCAATTGCATCGGACCGCCCGGCTGCTGGCGTGCCAGCGCCGACAGCGTGGCGCCCTGTGCCAGCCAGTGGCGCATGAAATCCTCTCCCGCATCGGTGCCGACTGCTTCGGGCTGCAGCTGTTCCATCCAGCGCAGGCTGCCGAGGTACCAGAGGGCACCATCTTCCAGCCGGCCCTGTATGCCGTGGCCGGCTACCGCCTGCACCTCCTGTGCGGGATTCCCAAGCGCAGCGCCCTGGCTGTCCTTCATCGCGCGCAGTACAGCCAGTGCCAGCGGATGTTCACTGCCCTGCTGCAGCGCTGCGGCTGCGGCAAGCGCTGGTGTGACGGCAGCGTGTTCGGTAGCGCTGCCATCCGGCCCCTTCGCGCTGCCCGTCTGCAGCGGCAGCAGCGCAGCCAGCACCGGCTGGCCCTGCGTGAGCGTGCCGGTCTTGTCAAAGGCCACCACCTGCACCTCGTGCGCGCGTTCCAGCGCCACGCTGTCCTTGATCAGAATGCCATGTTTCGCGGCCACTCCGGTCCCGGCCATGATGGCCACCGGCGTGGCCAGGCCCAGCGCACAGGGGCAGGCAATCACCAGCACGGCCACGGCACGCAGAATTGCCTGCTCGGTCGGCAGGCCGGCCAGCAGCCAGGCTGCCAGCGTCAGCGCCGCCACCACCAGCACCGCCGGCACGAATACCGCCGCCACCTTGTCCACCAGCTTCTGGATCGGCGGCTTGGCAGCCTGGGCGTCTTCCACCAGGCGGATGATGTGGGCCAGCACGCCCTCGCCGGCGGTGGCCGTCACCTGCAGCTGCAGCAGCCCGCCGCCGTTGAGCGTGCCGCCTGTCACCTTGTCGCCCGGCCCCACGTCCACCGGCAGTGGCTCGCCCGTCAGCATGCTGGCGTCGATCTGGCTGCTGCCTTCCACCACCGTGGCATCGGCCGGCACGCGCTCGCCCGGGCGCAGCAGCACGCGGTCGCCCACCAGCAGTTCCGAGACCGGTACATCCTGCTCGCCATCCAGCGGCGACAGCCAGTGCGCCACGTCCGGGCGCAGCGCCTGCAGCGCGGCAATCGCCTGCGAAGTCTGGCGCCGGGCACGCATTTCCAGCCACTTGCCCAGCTGCACCAGCGTGATCACCACGGCGGCGCTTTCGAAATACACATGGGGCGCTCCGTGCATGCCGCGATGCGCGTCATCCACCGACAGGCCGTGCCGCCACCACAGCCACAGCGACAGCCCCCAGGCCGCCGTGGTACCGATGGCCACCAGCAGTTCCATATTGCCGGTGCGCTGCTTCAGCGCATGCCAGGCACCGCGGTAGAAGCGCAGGCCGAGTGTGAACTGCACGATGGTGCCAAGGATGAATTGCAACCACACCGGCACCAGGCTGTGCGCTGCGTCCGCTCCGATGAAGGGCGCCAGAAACATCGGCGCCACCAGCGGCAGGCACAGCAGCAGGCCGGCCAGCACCGGCGCAAAGTCGCGTGGAACCCCTAAAATGCGGGTGTTGTCGAGCGGCTGCAAGCCGCTTTGTGCACGCGGCGTGTAGCCGGCATTGCGGATGGCGCGCAGCAGGATGGCCGGGGCCTGGCCGGCAGCGTCCGCCGCCAGTTCCGGCGCCAGCGTCACTCGTGCGGACTCGGTCGCCAGGTTGACGCTGGCATCCTGCACGCCTTCCACCTTGCGCAGGGCGCGCTCCACACGCGCCACGCAGGAGGCACAGGTCATGCCGTCGATTCCGATATCCACGGTAGGTAGAGATGCAGAAAAATTCATGTTGTTTTCAAATTTGCCGCATAATGGCGAAAGCATAAACCTTGTCACCGTGATAAGGTTTACCCTGACACGCAAGACACCACGCCCGTCAAGGGCTTGCGCAAGGGATGCAATGCAGGATAGCGCCAAAACGCGATCCGCTTTTTTTCCAGGAGTACGCCCATGACTACCCACACCTACCGTCTAACCGTCAAGGGAATGACTTGCGGTCATTGCGAAAAGGCCGTCACCCGCGCCATCCGGCAAGTGGATGGCGGTGCCGAAGTCAGCATCGACCGCGAGGCCAATCTGGTGCAGGTACAGACCGTGGCGGATGCCGCAAGCGTCTGCGAGGCGATCCGCGAGGAAGGCTACCAGGTGGAGGACAGCTGCCATGATTGACCTGCTGCATCCCGAACCGGTCGATACCACGGGCGTGGAAGAATGGCCGGTGAACGTCGGCATTGCGTCGCGCCTGTCCGGCCTGACGCCCAAGATGGTGCGCCACTACGAGGCCCAGGGCCTGCTCGGCGAAATCCAGCGCAGTGGCGGCGGCTACCGCCTCTACTCGCTCGACGATGTGCAGACGCTGCGCTTCATCCAGCATTGCCGTTCGGTCGATTTCAGCCTGGACGACATCGAGAAGCTGCTCAAGATGTGGCGCGCCGGCGGCGACCATTGCGCGGCCGCCAAGGAGCTGGCCGACAAGCATATCGAGCTGCTCGATTGCCGCATCCGGGAGATCCAGTTCATGAAGCAGGCCTTGCTCGACCTGACGCGCGACTGCGGCACGCTCGAGGAGGGCTGTCCCATCACCGACAGCATTTCGGGCAAGGCGGCGCCGCCGCCCAAATCGCCCACGCACGGCTGTTGCGGCATGACATCAAGCTTGCGGAATGTGTAACCATCCCGCGCAGGATGCTAATATCAGCCTGATTGCTTACAAATCCACACGCAGCGCCGATGGTAGCGGCGCTGTTGTGGGCATACTGTGCATATTCGGCGTAGCCACGGTGGTTCGCCGCAGTGAACCTTTTCTTTTGCAAGGAAGACCATGACCTTTACGAAGACTTTTGCCAAGCCCCTGATCGCAGCCGCCATGATGGGCGTGCTGGGTACCAGCGGTGTTGCCATGGCCCAGAAGGCCCCCGCCAACGCTGCAGCCAACGCCCAGAACCAGATTGCCCAGCTGAAGAACGTGCTGAAGATCAACGCCGGTCAGGAAGCGGCCTGGAACGGCTTCGTGGCCGCCTACACGCAGAACTTCAACCCCAGCCGCAACCCGAGCGCTGCCGAGTTCAACAACATGAAGACGCCCCAGCGCATCGAGTTCCTGAAGAGCCTGCGCGCTGAAGAAAATGCCTTCCTGAACAAGCGTTACGACGCTTCCCTGGGCCTGTACAACAAGCTGGACGACGCCCAGAAGAAGATGTTCGACGAAATGACTTCCCAGCCGGTGCAGGCCCCGCGCGCTGCCCCGAAGAAGAAGTAATCTTCGGCGCAACGGCTTCCAGTGCGGAAGTCGCCCCCAAAGGCCCGCATGCGCGGGCCTTTTGACGTTTGCGGGCGATGCCCGCCCGCCCTGTAGGACTTGGTCGCAAGCTGCCCGCGTGGCCCGAAAATGCCGCTATGCTTGCAGCTATCCCCATTGCGGAAATCGGCCCGCAACGCACGCACACTACGGAACACGCCCCCATGTTTGGTTTCACGGAAGAACAGATCACCCAGTTCGGCATGACCTTCGGCATTGGTGCCTTCATGCTCTACATGATCTTCATCATCGCCAACCTGGCGTGGAAATCCAAGGCAGGCAAGACCGGCACCTTCTGGCTGTTCCTGGCACTCGGCCTGGGCATGACCGGCTTCCTGGCCAAGCTGCTGATCGAGTACATCATCGAGAAGAACCGGATTCTCTGAAAGCGCAGCCGCGCAGGCTGAAGCCAACGCAAAACGGGTCCGCTTGAACGGACCCGTTGTGCCTTGAGGCGCTGCCAGCGGCGCTCAGTGCTGGTGGTTCTCCATGTCGACCAGCGGGCCGTCGGTGAACAGGAACTCCTTCAGGTATTTCGAGAAAGTCGGATCCTTGCGGCGGATCCATTCCAGCGTCATCGCGGCGTGTTCCTTCTCCTCGTCGCGGTTGTGCTCCAGCACCTTGCGCAGCTGCTCGTCCTGGCAGGCATCGGCGCGCTGGTTGTACCAGTCGACCGCTTCGAGTTCTTCCATCAGCGAGACGATGGCGCGGTGCATGTCGCGCGTCTCGTTGCTCAGTTCATTGACCGGTTCGTGATAGCCCACACTGGACATTGGTTCTCTCCTTGTCTGCTTGGTGAATGGATGACTACATGCCCACTGTAAACCAGGATCAGCGCCCCTGCTGCGCCGGGGCTGCAGCAGCGGTAACAGTCGGCAAGCGCTGCAGCTGCCGGTCATGCACGCCGGGCAGCAGCGTCAGCGCCGCAATGCCTCCGAGCAGCGCAAAGCCCATGTCGGATTGCGTGTCCCACGGATCGCCCTGGGTGCCGAGGAAGGCATCGGCGGCCTGGTCCGACAGCAGGGCCACGCCCCACTCGATCAGCTCGTAGCAGGCGCTGATCGCCATCACCACGCACAGCACCAGAAAGGCCAGCATGCGCGGACCGCGCACGTGCCGGCCGCGCAGCAGGATCTCGCGCGCTGCCACTGCCGGCACAAAACCCTGCATGAAGTGGCCGATCTTGTCATAGGGATTGCGCACCGTGCCCAGCCAGTCGCGCAGCCAGAAGCCGAACGGCGTTTCGGCATAGGTGTAGATGCCGCCATAGATCAGCACCAGGCAGTGCAGAAAGGCCAGCACGTAGAGCAGCGTGGTCAGCGGATAGCGCCGGTGCGTGAAGGCGAGCAGCGGCACGGCAATCATGACCGGCAGGGTTTCCAGCAGCCAGGTGGGCTTGTCGCCGGCCATCCAGCCGGAGACGGCCAGGATCACGAGCATCAGCAAGGCAGCCAGACGTAGCGCTGGCAGGCGTGGATCAGCTATAGATACAGCAAAAGATGTCATGCAGGGCAGCATAAAGCATACGCCTCCTTGAATCCCACTGACTGGCAGATGCTTGGGGTTTTTTCTTACACTGCTACCTCCGCTATCTGCCTACAGTGGAACCGTACCTGCAAATCCTGGCAAAACACCTTGCAGACTTCGCGCCTTACTGCGAGATGGATGTGACAAGAATGTACCGCCACTGGCCAGCCTCGCGCGGGCCAGCCCGGGACATTCACCGCTCTGACAAAGGATGCGTGCTGCAAGGTGTTCTGCCAGGATTTTCGTGTGCACCCCCATACGGACATCACAAGCATAAAGGATGCGGCCATGGCCCTCGCCCTCACCCCCGAACAGCAGCAACTGCTGGCCTCCCTGCCCCACACCATCGGCTCTGCCATGGCGTTTGCCGGCAATAGCGGACTTTTCGGTACCGGCAAGGAAATGTTCACCAACAGCAAGGCCCTGCTCGAAGGCATGCGCCTGTATCCGAACAACGAACTGATCCGCTCCATCCTGCCCGATCCGCAGGCCGTCGACCGCAGTGCCGAGATTGCCGAAATGCGTGCCACGCGCGACTGGATGCAGAACCGCATCCGCGAAAAGCAGGTCAACTCGCAGGAAAAGCTGGTCGACATGGCGGTGGCCGATGCCAGCGAAGCCAACAACCTGCTGATGACGCTGGATCCGGCCGTGGCAGCCGAATACCGCCAGTGGGTGCTGGGCGCGGCCGAAAAGGTGGCCATGGCCTCGAGCGAAGGCGGTTTTCTCGGCTTTGGCGGCGAGCAGTTCAGCGAAGGCGAGCGCAAGCTGCTGGATGCGCTGAAGAACGCGCTGGGCGTGGGCTGACGGGGCAGTCGCTTCCCTCGATTTGCGCGGCCGCGGCACGATTGCTTCACGTGAAACATCGGCCTTGCGTCGCGCATGACTAATTCCTTTGGCTACACTGTCGGTTCCACGACTCTGCTGACAAGTCCCATGTCCAAGCTCATCTTCATCTGCGGCCACGCCGGCACCGGCAAGACCACCCTGGCCAAGCGCCTGGTGCGTGAGCTGAACGACGAAACCTGCCAGTCCTTCTGCCTGCTGGACAAGGACACGCTGTACGGCAACTACAGTTCGTCGGTCATGGGCGTGCTGACCGGCAACCCGAACGACCGCGACAGCCCGCTGTACCTGCAGCACCTGCGTGATCCGGAATATGCCGGCCTGCTGGATACGGCACGCGAGAATCTGGCGCTGGACTGCAATGTGTTCGTGGTGGGCCCGCTTTCGCGCGAGATCAAGGAACACAGACTGATCGACCGCGACTGGCTGCGCGTGCCGGACGACACCGAAATCAGCATCGTCTGGGTGCATCTGCAGGAAGACGAGGCGCGCCGCCGCATCGAGAAGCGCGGCAACCCGAACGACCAGTGGAAGCTGCAGCACTGGGACCAGTACCGCACCCGCCTGTTCATGCCCGATGCTGCCAGTTATCCCGAACTGCGGCTGTACGACAACACCGCCAGCGACGAGGCGCAGTACCTGCAGCTCAAGCGCGAACTGTGTGTGGATTGCGACTGATTGCGCCATTCATTGTTGAATTTGTCACGCGATTTTGCGGCATGAACGCCGCCGTTACCTTTTGATGCTGCACTGCAGCAAAACGCGCCGCACAATCTATCCATGAAGTTCCTACAGAAAGCCAGAAGCATTCTGGGAGGCTTGCAGCGCCGGCTGACGGGGCGCAAGCCCGCGCCCGCGGCCACCGCACCAGAAGTGCCGGCCAAGGGCAGTTTCCGCCGCGGCCACCACGAAGAGCCGGGGGTGGGATCGAGCCATTACAAGCTGTACATTCCGCCCGCTGCCGCCGGGGGCCGGCGCAAGCTGCCCCTGGTGGTGATGCTGCACGGCTGCACCCAGAACCCGGATGATTTTGCCCGTGGCACGGGCATGAATGTGCTTGCCAGGGAGCAGGGGTTCTACGTGCTCTACCCCGAGCAGCCCGACAACCGCGGCCTGCAGCGGTGCTGGAGCTGGTTCCAGCGCAACCACCAGCAGCCCAGCCGCGGCGAGCCGGCCCTTATTGCCGGCATCACCCGCGCCATGCTGAACCGGCACGCGATCGATCCGGACCGCGTCTACATCGCCGGCCTGTCTGCCGGTGGGGCCATGGCGGCCCTGGTGGCACGCCTGTATCCCGAGCTGTTCGCGGCGCTGGGCGTGTATGCCGGCATGGCGCCGGGCGCTGCAAGCGGCCTGTTCACCGCCATGATGGCCATGCGCCGGGGCGGGCGCAGCATCGTGTTTCCCTACACCGAGGACTGCGTGCCCATGATCGTGTTCCAGGGCGATCTGGACAAGGTGGTGCATCCCACCAATGCCCAGCACCTGGTGGCGGCCTGCGTGGCGCCCGATGCCGAGGTGAGCAGCAAGCGTTTCCGTGCCAACGGCCGCGATGTGACGCGCACCAGCTACCGCACGGCTGACGGCGAGGTGATGGCCGAAAGCTGGTTGGTGCATGGCTGCGCGCACGCTTGGTGCGGCGGCCATGCCGGCGGCAGCTATACCGATCCGCTGGGGCCGAATGCCGCGGCCGAGATGGTGCGCTTTTTCGGGCAGCACGTGCGCAAGCCGGCGCGGGCGCAAGCAGCGGTCGCCGCGGCGGCCTGAGCGCCCTGCCCGGGCGCCCCCGCGCTCAGGCGCCGAAGGGTGCCACGCCAATCCAGGCGAAGTGCAGCCAGAAGGCGAATGCCGCCCACAGTGCGGTGCCGATCACAATGGCCACGGCGCTGCGGCCCAGCGTGCCCGGCGGGTAGCTGATGCCCTGTTCGCGGTCGCGCTTGCGCGCGGCGCGGTAGTCGAGCACGGCCCAGAGCAGAAAGGCGCCGAACAGCACCAGATCGGCCAACATGCTGTTGGCCAGCAGGTGGGCAAACGCCCACAGCTTCACGCCCAGGATCATCGGGTGGTGCAGGCGGCCCTTGATGCTGTTGCCCGGCACGTAGGCGGCGGTGAGCAGGATGAAAGCAAACAGCGTGAGCAGGCTGGCGATATGGCGCATGGCCACGGGCGGCTGCCACAGCACCACCGGGTCGGCGCGCGCCACCCCGTAGCCCCAGATGATGAGCACGAAACCCAGCAGCGACACCAGGCTGTACAGGCCCTTCCAGGGCTTTTCGCCGAGGCGCTGCAGCATCTGCGTGCGCCAGGGTTCGGCCACGACACGCACGGAATGCGGGCCCAGGAACAGCACCAGGCCCAGAATCAGAATGGTCATCCCTACTCCTGCTTGAAAACGACAGGACCATTATTGGCGCGTTGCGTGTCAGGGGCAAGGCGGGGGTGCGCAGGCCGTGGCGGGCAGAGAGCAGCCCGGAGGCAATCAAGGGTGACCCACGTCAGGGATTTGGCTGCATGCCGATGCGCTGTTCTCCCACAGCCTGGGAGGGATTTGATCCCTAGACTGGTTGCACGCGTGACCGGGTGATGCCGCCGCGCGTCCGTGTACGGGCGATGCAGTCTGGTCGCAAACACCAATCAGAAAAGGAGTGTTCCATGAAACGCATGATTCTGCCCGCCGTGGCTTGCGCCGCCGCGTTGACCCTGTCTGCCTGCAGCGAAGAAATCCGGGACACCGCCCGTCCCGAAACGCCAGCGTCTACCAGCGAAGCCCTTACCCGGGCCGTGAATGCGTCCGACGCCGTGGCCAACACCCGTGCCAATGCCGATCTGGCAGCCTCTGCCGCACGGGATGCGGCGGCCCTGCCGGTGCCGGGCTCGGTGGATGACGAGGCGGCCCATGCCGCGCAGCGTGCTGCTTCGAACGTGGCGGCCGCGGCGGAAAAGGCAGCCAGCGCCGCCGTGACGGCAGGCGAGAAGGCCGTGCAGGCTGCGAGTGCTGCTGCAGACAAGCGATAAAGCGAAAAAGTGGGTGCGTGGCGCAGGCCGTGCGCCGACGGAAAACGGCTGCGCCGGAAGCAACCGGCTTATGGCAACGCGCTCTGGGCTGCTTCCTGCCTCTGGCGGATTCAGTCCATCACCTGGCCACGCGTCTCGCGCCCGAGCAGCAGCACCCCCGCCACGCCGATCACGATGGTGACGGCAAACAGCGCGAAGATGGCGCTGGTGGGCCAGCCCTGCGCGCCGAGGAGGGGAATCGTCAGCGGCCCCAGAATGCCGCCCAGCCGCCCTATTCCCGCCGCCGTGCCCACGCCGCTGGCGCGGATGCTGCCCGGATAGTTCTCGGGCGTGTAGGCATACAGCGCACCCCAGGCCCCCAGGTTGAAGAAGGACAGCAGGATGCCCGCCACCAGCAGCGCGGTCTCGCTGCCGGCATTGCCAAAGGCCCAGGCGCTGACCGCCGTGCCCAGCAGATAGCTCACCAGCACGAACTTGCGCCCCGCGCGCTCGATCAGCCAGGCCGCGGTGAAATAGCCCGGCAGCTGCGCCAGCGTCATGATCAACACGTATTCGAAGCTCTTGATCAGCGCAAAGCCCTTGGCCACCATCACGCTCGGCAGCCACAGGAACATGCCGTAGTAGGAGAACACCACGGTAAACCACAGCAGCCACAGCATGGCCGTGCTGCGGCGGTGCGGGGCCGACCAGAGCAGCGCGAGGCGCTCCGTCCACGGTGGCACGGGCTGGCGCGTGTCGGGTTGGGGGGCGTCATCATCCAGCCTACGGCGCAGATAGAGCGCATACAGCGCCGGAATGGCCCCCAGCACCATGGCGACGCGCCAGCCGGTATCGGGCGCGAAGCGCGGCATCACGAAATAGGCGATCAGCGCTGCCAGCAGCCAGCCCACCGCCCAGAAGCTTTCCAGCAGCACCACCACGCGCCCGCGCTCGTGCGCCGGCACGCGCTCGGAGACGTAGGTGGACGCCACCGGCAATTCGCCGCCCAAACCGGCGCCGATCAGAAAGCGCAGCGCCATCAGCACCGCCAGGCTGGTGGCAAAGGCACTCAGCCCGCTGGCGATGGAAAACAGCAGCAGCGTGGCGATGAACACGCGCCGGCGCCCCACCCTGTCGGCCCACATGCCGAACGCCACCGCGCCCACGGCCATGCCGATGGAGTTGATGCTGCCCAGCCAGCCCATCTGCGCTGGCGTGAGCGACCAGCTCACCTTCAGCGCGGCCAGCACAAAGGCCAGCAGGCCCACGTCCATGGCATCGAACAGCCAGGCCGTGCCCGAGACGAACAGCAGGCGGTTGCGGCTGAGCGGGACCGGGCTGGGGCTGGCGGGGGTGCTCATGGTGTTCAGGCCTTCTTCAGGAACTCCGACTTCAGCATCATGCTGCCGTGCTCGGTCTTGCAATCCACGTTGTGGCCGCCGGCGCCATCCACTAGGCGGATGCTCTTGATCTTGGTGCCCTTCTTGAGCGTGACGGAACTGCCCTTCACCTTCAGATCCTTCACCAGAATCACGGCATCGCCGTCGGCCAGCGGGGTGCCGTTGGCATCGAGCGCGGCGGCAGAAGCCTCGTCGCCCTCCTCGGCCTGCGCCTGAGCCGGCCACTCGTGGCCGCAATCGGGGCAGATGAAGTTGTCGCCGTCGGGGTAGGTGTTTTCAAGGCCGCATTGCGGGCAGGCGGGGATGGTGGAATTGGGCATGGTCTTGTGATTGTCGGAATGCTTGGATGGCTTGAGTGTAGTCTCTTGCCGATGCTGCGTGGCGGTGGTGCCCTGCCCGATTGCCTTGCCGCGCACAGGGGCACCGCTTGCACGCGGGCGGAAATGGCGCATGATCGCTCTATCTTTCCCAAGGAACGCGCGCATGGACATCATCGGCAGGATTCTCGGCGTCTACACCGGCAAGGCCGTGCCCTACACCCGCCCCGGCACCTTCAGCGCCATCGACCGGCAGCCGGTGGATGGGCCGATCGCGGTGGGCACGGAAGGCCTGCAGGGCGACGAACAAGGCGACCGGCGCGTGCACGGCGGGCCGGACAAGGCCGTGCATGTGTACGCCTGGAGCCACTATGCGGCCTGGCGCGAGCAGTTTCCGGACAACACGCGCTTTGCGGCGGCGCCGGCGTTTGGCGAAAACCTCAGCGTGGAGGGCGTGGACGAGTGGAACGTGTGCCTGCGCGACCAGTGGCGCGTGGGCACGGCACTGCTGGAAGTGAGCCAGGGGCGGCAGCCATGCTGGAAGCTGAATGACCGCTTCGGCATTCCCGACATGGCGCGGCGGGTGCAGGACTCCTTGCGTGCGGGGTGGTACTTGCGGGTGTTGGAGCCGGGGGAGCTGCGGGCGGGGGATGCGATCGGGCTGGTGCGGCGGCCCTATCCGGAGTGGAGTGTGGCGCGGGTGTTGGGGGTGATTCGGGATCGGGAGTGTGAGCCCGCAGTCATGCAGGAACTGCTGGGACTGGGGCTGCCGGCTTCGTGGCAGCGGTTGTTTGCGCGGCGGCTGGATGCGGGGCTGGTGGAGGATTGGGGTTCGCGGTTGCAGGGGAGTCAATAGCCTATTCTATACATTGAAAACGCTATCACCTAGTGGAATAGGTGGCCAATGCTTCGCAATAATCCAAACGCCAAGTCTGGAATCCTAGAGGCTGTGCACGAAACGGCCTCGGATCTGCATCGCCTGGGATTCATCGACAAGCGCAAGCTGCAAAAATTGGATGTGTTGTGCCTGGAACTTATTCTCTTCAATGACAGCGAGCGTGTCTGCACTTTGAAGAATCCACAGGGATAGAACTAAGGGTAATTGTATTAGAATGTATCCTTGACTATGCCTGATCAACCTAGCGGAGTTTTAGAATGACAAAAGTGCTTTTATCTTTCATGTTTTCAATGATGCTGATTGGTTGTACGACGAAATTTGGCGGATCTTATGTTCTTAGCAGTTCGCCGACTCCAGACTTATTGCAAAACGTGTATTTTGGAGATAAACCTAATGATGACCAATTTGATGCGGGTTTTAAGCGCTGGGCAAAATATGGTTTTAAGGATGCTGATTCCATAAAATACGACTGGATTAGTCGGCCTCAGAAAGGATGGATATCTACTTGTTCCCCAGCAGAAGCATATATTAAAGGCTGCCATAAAGATAGCTTTAAATATGGCTATATTGGTCGGATATCTGTCAATGCAAAAAATTCCTATGGAGGGTACATAGGATATGAAGAATATTACATAGTATTTATGAGTGACACCGTTATGAATCTTATACCGGTGGGATTGATTAAAAATAGCGGAAATATTCGTTGAACATTGTCCTCTAGTGAAATGATTTTTGGTAAACTGGCCTCACAACGATTTGTGACGACATTCTGAGTTGCATCGGCTCCTTTAGTCGACAGCAAAAAGTCCGGATTATTCCGGACTTTTTAACTTAATGTGTCACCGATTTTTCAGGAACTTGGCGCAGATTTCACCAATCGAGTCATCCGACAGTTTTAAACATCCAAATTCGCCGCCCGCAACGCATTAGTCTCGATAAAGTCGCGACGCGGCTCCACCTCATCCCCCATCAGCATCGTAAACACCCGATCCGCCTCGATCGCATCATCAATCTGCACGCGCAGCAGACGACGAACAGCCGGATCCATCGTCGTTTCCCACAGCTGCTCGGGGTTCATCTCCCCCAGCCCCTTGTAGCGCTGGCGGCTGACGGCGCTTTCGGCCTGCTGCATCAGCCAGTCCATGGCCTGCTGGAAGTCGCTCACCGGCTGGGATTTCTGCTTTTCGCCCTCCCCGCGCATCACCACCGCATCTTCGGCCAGCAGCCCCTTGAAGGTGTCGCTGGCGGTTTGCAGCGCGGCGTAGTCGGCGCCGTGCACGAATTCGGGCGTGATCAGGCTGGCGCGCTCGTTGCCGTGGTGCATGCGCGCCACGCGCAGGTAGTGCTTGTCGGTGCGCGCATCAAAGCCGTGCGTGACCTTGGCGGTGCTGCCGGCCAGCAGCATGGCCTGCTGCAGGGCCTGGGCGCTGCTTTCGGCTTGTTCGGCGTTGTCCAGGCTCAGGTGCAGGCCGTCGCCAGGGCCGAAGCCGGCCAGTGTACGCAGCGCCTGGCCGTCCATGAAGGTGCTCAGGCGGTCGATCACGGCCATGGCCTGCACGTAGCGCTGCGCCAGGGTGCGCAGGGTTTCGCCCTCCAGCATCGGGCGCCCTGCCCCCGGGTCCACGCGCGCGCCGTCCAGCGCCACGTTGCTCAGGTATTGCTGCAGCGCGTTGGCGTCCTTGAGGTATTGCTCCTGCTTGCCCACGCGCACCTTGTACAGCGGCGGCTGGGCGATGTAGATGTGGCCGCGCTCGACCAGTTCGGGCATCTGGCGGTAGAAGAAGGTCAGCAGCAGCGTGCGGATGTGCGCGCCGTCCACATCCGCGTCGGTCATGATGATGATGCGGTGGTAGCGCAGCTTGTCGATGTTGAAATCGTCGCTGCCGCTCTTGCCGTTGCCGTCTTCAGCCGCCTTGCCGATGCCGGTGCCCAGCGCGGTGATCAGCGTGACGATCTCGTTGCTGGTGAGCAGCTTTTCGTAGCGCGCCTTTTCCACGTTCAGGATCTTGCCGCGCAGCGGCAGAATGGCCTGGAACTTGCGGTCGCGGCCCTGCTTGGCCGAGCCACCGGCGGAGTCACCCTCTACGATGTAGATTTCGCACAGCGACGGGTCTTTTTCCTGGCAATCGGCCAGCTTGCCGGGCAGGCCGAAGCCGTCCAGCACGCCCTTGCGGCGCGTCATCTCGCGCGCCTTGCGCGCTGCCTCGCGCGCACGCGCCGCCTCCACGATCTTGCCGCAGATGATCTTGGCGTCGTTCGGGTTCTCTTCCAGAAAATCCGTCAGCGACTTGGCCACGATGTCTTCCACTGGCGCGCGCACCTCGCTGGAGACCAGCTTGTCCTTGGTCTGCGAGCTGAACTTGGGCTCGGGCACCTTCACCGACAGCACGCAGCACAGGCCCTCGCGCATGTCGTCGCCGCTCACGTCCACCTTGGCCTTCTTGGCCAGTTCGTTGTCGGCGATGTACTTGCTGATCACGCGCGTCATGGCGGCGCGCAGGCCGGTCAGGTGGGTGCCGCCGTCGCGCTGGGGAATGTTGTTGGTGAAGCAGATCACCTGCTCGTTGTAGCCATCGTTCCACTGCATGGCCACTTCCACGCCGATTTCGGTGCCGGGAATACCGCCGTAGCTGTCGGCCGGGCGCGAACCCATGGCGTGGAAGGCATTGGGGTGCAGCACCTTCTTGGTGCCGTTGATGAACTCGACAAAGCCCTTCACGCCGCCCGCACCGGAGAAGTCATCCTCGCGCGCCTCGCGCTCGTCCTTCAGGCGGATGCGCACGCCGTTGTTCAGGAAGCTCAGCTCGCGCAGGCGCTTGCTCAGGATCTCGTAGTGGAAGTCGTTGTTTTCCTTGAAGATTTCGGTATCAGGCAGAAAGTGCACCTCGGTGCCGCGCTTCTCGGTATCGCCGGTGATCTTCATCGGGGAGATCTCGACCCCATCGACCACTTCGATGATGCGGTCCTGCACCACGCCCTGCGCAAACAGCAGCGTGTGCACCTTGCCGTCGCGGCGCACCGTCAGGCGCAACTTGCTCGAGAGTGCGTTCACGCAGCTCACGCCCACGCCGTGCAGGCCGCCGGACACCTTGTAGCTGTTCTGGTTGAACTTGCCGCCGGCGTGCAGCTCGGTCAGGGCAATCTCGGCGGCCGAGCGTTTGGGCTCGTGCTTGTCGTCCATCTTGACGCCGGTGGGAATGCCGCGGCCGTTGTCGCTCACGCTGATGGAGTTGTCCGCATGGATGGTGACGACGATATCGTCGCAGTGGCCGGCCAGCGCCTCGTCGATGGAGTTGTCGACCACCTCGAACACCAGATGGTGCAGGCCGGTGCCGTCGCTGGTATCGCCGATGTACATGCCCGGGCGCTTGCGCACCGCTTCCAGACCTTCCAGGATCTGGATCGCGCCTTCGCCGTAGCTGGTGTCAGGGGCTGTGGATTGCGGGAGGTTCTCGGAAGGGTTCTGCGATTCGGTCATCCGGACATTTTCGCAGATTTGACGCGGGGTTGCAGGGGATTTTGCACGATCGTCAGGGAGATGGGACCGATCTTCGGATGGGGCTTGCCAGCAGCCATGCGCATGGGGAATCAGTCGTCGGATTTCGGGCGTTTACGCGGGGGCGAGAGGGCAAGGAGGTATTGACGTGGTATATACGTTTTATATACTTTGACTGAACAACCGTGCCCCGGGAGTGTCCCATGTCAAAAAATGCCGTTTTCACCCTCAAGCTCGATCCCCAATTGCGCGCCGACTTCATGAGCGAAGCAGCCGGCGAAGACCGTCCTGCCTCGCAGGTGGTGCGCGAGTTGATGCGCGACTACATCATGCAGCGTCGCCAGGCGCGCGATTACGAAAGCTACCTGCAGCGCAAGGTGGATGCCGGGCGGGCCTCGATGCACGCCGGCCGTGGCCGATCGAATGAGGACGTGGAGGCGGCCTTTGCTGCCAGGCGTCAGCAGATCAAAGCGCCTGACGCATGAGGGTTCTCTGGACGCCGGAATAGTTTCCGTAGCGCAGGAACGGGCCGTATCAAACACAAAAGCCACCCGAAGGTGGCTTTTGCACGAAGAAAGCGCCCCGCCTCAGGCAGTCGCCATCGTATCGCTGTCGTTCACCGCAGCCAGCCAGTAGTTGGCATTGAACGGGCTGCTCATGCGCAGCGCCAGCGGGGAGACGTCCACGATCTTGTCGGTGGGCATTTTTTCTTCTTCCAGGGCCGGATCGGCGTCGTCGGTGATTTCCACCTCAGCCGTTTTCGCCCGTTCTGCTTGGCCAGCTTGTGCAGAACGGGCTACAGAAAAGAATAGAAACACCGGAAGGGTATTTTCCGGTCCCCCCAGTAGTCGGCGGCATCGCGGAAGATGTCGAGCAGTTGCTCGCGCGATTCCTTGTCGAACTTGGCGTTGGTGGGGATCTGCTCCAGCACCACGATGAAGCCCGGCTGCGGGCCCGACTTGTGCAGCGGGTCGGTGATGCAGTCGTAGAGGGCGTCGAAGTTCTTGCCGAAATGCGCCGGCAGGGTGAACTGCTGGGCGATCATGTCCAGCACGTCCTGCTTGGTCTGGGCGCCGCCCAGGTTGGCATACAGGAAGTGGTGGCCCATCTGGGTGGCTGCGGCTTGCAGGTCGGGCACGCGGAAGGCGCGGATGGACTGCACGATGTTCGTGCGTACATTGCGCAATGGCGTGGTTTCTGGGGAGAGTTTGGGGTCGATGCTCACGGTGACTTTCTGCGTCCGCTTTGAGGGCAGCCGCATCCTGGGTTGTTCTTAGTCCACTATCTGGCGGAAGCTGTTGTAGTGATCCTGGGTGTAGTAACACACGTCCGGTGTGCGCGGGGCCCCTCCACAAACGATGCGCTTGGCGCCCCGGTTGCGGGCGTGAGCAGGGGCCACGGTATATTCACGGTAATAGCCGCGCGGATGCTTGGGCAGCAGGCGTTCACGGTTGCCGAACACGTCGCCGTCCTTGTCGAACGGGAACGGGCCGCCAGCCAGAATCATCTTGTAGACGATCTGGCCCTGGCGCGGCAGTTCGGCGACGCGGATCGAGGCCATGCCCGGTTTGGCGGCCTTGTTCGCGGGTTCGGCCTGCGGACGCACGGGCTCGGGTGCGGTTTGCACGTAAGCCTGCGAAGGCGCTTCTGCCGCGACGCTGGAGGCAGCGCGGGGCGTGCAGGCGCTGGTCAGCGAGGCCAGGGCGAGCAGGGCGGCACCGGATGCCAGGGCGATTCGCCAGCTGCGTACCGGAGCCTCGGGCCGGCTGCCGGTGGCGCCGGCCGCACAGGGGGTGGCGGCAGCGAACAGGGCAGCAGTCATCGGGTTCCAGTCAGCATGAGGTTCCATTTGCACGGCTTGTGAATCACAGGATTCACAAGGTTTCCGATGGGCAAGTGTGCCGCAAAGCCCTTGGGAAATCAATAGCGCGCGGCTATTGTGCAGGACGCAACATGGGGTTGCCACAAGGCGCTTGCCTGTTGGCGCGGGAATATGCTATTTGCGTGAAAGCCGCGCCGGACAAGGGCTGCGGCGCGTCGTGCAGTGCAGCATGGTGCGGCTCGGGGAGCGAACAGCGGACGGGACATCCGCCGTTCGCAGCCAGCATGAACGGCCGGCCGGCGGTCAGCGTCCGGCGTGCACTTCGGAGACCGTCACCGCCGTCATGTTGACGATGCGGCGCACAGTGGCGCTGGCGGTGAGGATGTGCACCGGCTTTCTCGCGCCCAGCAGGATCGGGCCGATGGCGATGCCGCCGCCGGCTGCCGTCTTGAGCAGGTTGTAGGCGATGTTGGCCGCATCCAGGTTGGGCATGACCAGCAGGTTGGCCGAGCCGCTCAGGGTGGTGGCGGGCATCAGCTTGCGGCGCATGTCCTCGTCGAGCGCCGCGTCACCGTGCATTTCGCCATCCACCTCGAGCCACGGGGCCGTTTCCTGCAGCAGGGCCAGCACGGCGCGCATCTTCTCGGCGCTGGGCTGGTTGGACGAGCCGAAGCTGGAGTGGCTGAGCAGGGCGGCCTTGGGACGGATGCCGAAGCGCTTCATTTCCTGCGCGGCCATGATGGTGTACTCGGCGATCTGCTCGGCGCTCGGGTCGTAGTTGATGTGGGTATCGACGATGAAGACCTGGCGCTCGGGCAGCAGCAGGGCGTTCATCGCGGCGTAGGTGTGCACGCCTTCGCGGCGGCCGATGACCTGGTCGATGTACTGCAGGTGCATGGCGTTGGTGCCCCAGGTGCCGCAGATCATGCCGTCGGCATGGCCCTTGAGCACCATCATGGCGCTGATCAGCGACAGGCGGCGGCGCATCTCGATCTTGGCGATCGGGATGGTCATGCCCTTGCGTGCGGTCATCTGGTAGTAGCTCTGCCAGAAATCGCGGTAGCGGTGGTCGTTTTCGACGTTGACCACGTCATAATGCTCGCCTTCCTTCAGGCGCAGGCCGAATTTCTCGCAGCGCTGGGCAATGACGGCGGGGCGGCCGACCAGGATGGGGCGGGCCAGCTTTTCGTCCACCACGATCTGCACGGCGCGCAACACGCGCTCTTCCTCGCCCTCGGCGTAGACCACACGCTTTTTCTCGGCGCGGCGGGCGGCGGCGAAGATCGGCTTCATGATGGAGCCGGAGGCGTAGGTGAAGGCCTGCAGCTTCTCGCGGTAGGCGTTCATGTCGGAGATCGGGCGTGCGGCCACGCCGGCTTCCATGGCGGCCGCCGCCACGGCCGGCGCGATCTTGATCATCAGGCGCGGATCGAACGGCTTGGGAATCAGGTATTCGGGGCCGAAGGCCAGTTCATGGCCGACGTAGGCCGCAGCCACCACTTCGCTCTGCTCGGCCTGGGCCAGCTCGGCAATGGCGTGCACCGCCGCGATTTCCATCTCGTCGGTGATGGTGGTGGCGCCGCAGTCGAGCGCGCCGCGGAAGATGTAGGGGAAGCACAGGACGTTGTTGACCTGGTTCGGATAGTCGGTGCGGCCGGTGGCCATCAGGGCGTCGTCGCGCACCTGTTTGACTTCGTCGGGCGTGATTTCGGGCGTGGGGTTGGCCAGCGCGAAGATCAGCGGCTTGTCGGCCATGCGGCGCACCATGTCCTGCTTGAGCACGCCGCCAGCGGACAGGCCGAGGAACACGTCGGCACCGTCGATGATTTCGCCCAGCGTGCGCAGCGGGGTGTCCTGCATGAACTGGGCCTTGTCCTCGTCCATCAGCTCGGTGCGGCCCTTGTAGACCACGCCGGCCAGGTCGGTCACCCAGATGTTGCTGCGGCGCACGCCGAGCTTGACCAGCAGGTTGATGCAGGCCAGCGCGGCGGCACCGGCGCCGGAGGTGACGACCTTCACGTCCTCGATCTTCTTGCCGACCACCTTCAGGCCGTTGAGCAGGGCGGCGCCGACAACGATGGCGGTGCCGTGCTGGTCATCGTGGAACACCGGGATCTTCATGCGCTCGCGCAGCTTGCGCTCGATGTAGAAGCAGTCGGGGGCCTTGATGTCTTCGAGGTTGATGCCGCCGAAGGTGGGTTCCATGGCCGCGATGATCTCGACCAGACGGTCCGGATCCTTTTCGTTGAGTTCGATGTCGAACACGTCGATGCCGGCGAACTTCTTGAACAGCACGCCCTTGCCTTCCATCACCGGCTTGCCGGCCAGCGGGCCGATGTCGCCCAGGCCCAGCACGGCGGTGCCGTTGGTGACCACGCCGACCAGGTTGCCGCGCGCGGTGTAGCGGAACGCGGCTGCGGGGTCTTTCACGATCTCCTCGCAGGGAGCGGCCACGCCGGGGGAGTAGGCCAGCGCCAGATCGTGCTGGTTCACCATCTGCTTGGTGGCCTCGACGCTGATCTTGCCGGGGCGCGGCAGCTCGTGGTAGTCGAGGGCGGCCTGGCGCAGCTCGGGGTGGCGGTTGGTGCTGCTGCTGGGATTGCTGGCGGGAATATCAGTGGGCATGGGTGGCTCCGAAACGACAAAAGGCACGGCACACGGGTGGCGTGCCGGCCGGAAAACGGGGGCTGTTACATGCCGATTGTAGGTGCTGTTTCCTGCCGGTGCGGGGTTCGGGAGAACCCGCGGCGCGGCATGCGCTTTACGATTGTCATGAACGGGGCAAGGACGTAGACGCGGACGTCAACAAGTGCCCCCCGAAGCTCAACGCACGGAAAGTTGCCGCCGGCGGAGCGGCGCCGAAGCGCAATGCCTGTTTCAGGCGCGCGGATCGGGGTGCAGATCCATCTCCTGCAGCGTCACCATGCGCGTGCGGTAGCGCAGCTTGTGGTACAGGAAGAAGGCCAGAAACACCGGGATGCCCATGTAGGTGACGGACAGGCGTTGCCAGTTCAGGTCGCCATGCAGCAGCAGCTGCGTGTCCTGCCCGACGATGACCAGCAGGCACATGGCCAGCGCCATCAGCGGGCCGAAGGGGAACCAGCGGGCGCGGTAGCGCAGCGCGTTCACGTCGCGCCCCTGCACCATGTAGGCGCGGCGGAAGCGGTAGTGGCTGATGGCGATGCCGACCCAGGCGATGAAACCGGTGAGACCGGAAGCGGCCAGCACGTAGGCGTAGGCGTTGTCGCTGCCCTGCTGCAGCAGGAACACCAGCAGCACCACCGCGCTGGTGGCCAGCACGGCCGGCAGCGGCACGCCCAGGCGCGAGGCGCGGCCGAAGATGGGCCAGGCCATGCCGCTGCGGCCCATGGCAAACAGCATGCGGGTGGAGGCATACATGCCGGAGTTGCCGGCCGAAAGGATGGAGGTGAGGATCACCGCATTCATCACCGCGGCGGCAAAGGCCAGGCCGGCGCGCTCGAACACCAGCGTGAAGGGCGACTTGGCGATCTCGTTCACGTTGCCACCGAGCAGCTCGGGGCTGGTGTAGGGAATCAGCAGGCCGATCACGGCAATCGCCAGGATGTAGAAGATCAGGATGCGCCAGAACACCTGCTTGATGGCCTGCGGGATGGCTTTTTCCGGTTCTTCCGATTCGCCCGCGGTGACGCCGATCAGCTCGGTGCCCTGGAAGGAGAAGCCGGCGATCAGGAACACGCCCAGCGTGGTGAGGAACTGTCCGCCCAGGCCCTGGCCGAGGAAGGGCGCATCGCCCAGCGTGAAGTTGGAAAAGCCCACATAGGCGCCGCCGAGGATGCCGAAGATGGTGAGTACGCCCACGCCCAGAAACACGATCACCGTCACCACCTTGACCAGCGCCATCCAGTACTCGGTTTCGCCATAGACGCGCACCGGCAGCAGGTTGAGCAGCACGATGATGGCCAGGATCAGCCCGCTCCAGGCCCAGGGCGGCATGAAGCGCAGCGGCTCCCAGTAGGAGATGACCAGCGCCGCAATGGTGACGTCGGCCGCGACCGTGATGACCCAGTTGAACCAGTAGTTCCAACCCAGCGCGAAGCCGAGCGATGGGTGCACGAAGCGTGCAGCATAGGTGCTGAAGGAGCCCGTTACCGGCATGTAGGTGGCCAGTTCGCCGAGCGAGGTCATGAAGAAATAGACCATGAAGCCGATGGCGGCGTAGGCGAGCAGGGCGCCGCCGGGACCGGCTTCGTGGATGGCGGAGCCGCTGGCCATGAACAGGCCGGTGCCGATGCAGCCGCCGATGGCGATCATAGAGAGATGGCGCGTCTTGAGCTGGCGATGCATGGCCGCGTCGGCCTGGGTGGTGGCGTGGGTCATGGAAAAACCGCCCGGTGCAGGGTGCACGGGGCGGGCGGGAAAAAGTCCTGATGGGGGTGGATTCTATGCGCTCCCTGCAGAAAACCACAGGGAGGCCGTGGGGTTCAGGCCACGCGCACTGCAGGTGGCGGCACAGCTTCGGCCGGTGCTGGTGCGGGTGCCTCCAGTTGCTCGCGCAGATCCTGCCAGCGCGTGCGCGCCGCCGCCAGGTTGCGTTCCTTCACATGGCCAAAGCCGCGGATGCTGTCGGGCACCTGGGCGATCTGCAGGATCAGCTTGTGCGTATCCGGCGTGAGGCGCTGCAAGGCCTGCTCGATCAGGGCGCGATAGTCCCGGATCAGGGCACGCTCGGTGACGCGCTCGGGATGGCGGCCGAACACGTCGAGCGCACCACCGCGCAGGCCCTTGAATTTGGCCAGGAAGCGGAACAGCTGCATCATGCGCGGACCGTACTCGCGCTTGAGCAGTTCGCCCTTGGCGTTGGTCTTGGCCGAGCTGGGCGGGGCCAGGTGGTAGTGGATGGTGTAGTCGCCTTCGAACATGTCGGCGATCTTCTTCTCGAAATCGCCGTTGCTGAACAGGCGCGCCACCTCGTACTCGTCCTTGTAGGCCATCAGCTTGAACAGGTTGTGCGCCACGGCCAGCGCGATGCTGGTGCGCGGCTTGCCGCTGGGCAGGGCCGGCAGGGCGGCTTCGGCGGCAGCCACGCGGTCGACAAAGTCGCTGTACTCGCGGGCGTAGGCGGCGTTCTGGTAGTCGGTAAGGAACTCCACGCGGCGCTTGACCACGTCGGCCAGGGCCTCCGGCTTGCGGAAGGCGATGACCTGGCTCGGCGCCAGCAGCTTCTGCACGGCAGCATAGTCGTGTGCAGCGCGGCGGCCCCAGAGGAAGGCCTGCTTGTTCTTTTCCACCTGCACGTTGTTCAGCTCCATGGCGCGCAGCAGCGCGGCCTCGGAGAGCGGCACCCAGCCCTTCTGCCAGGCGTAGCCCAGGATCATGGGGTTGACGAACAGGGTGTCGCCCAGCAGTTCGCGTGCCATGGCTTCGGCGTCGAACAGGCCGAGATGTTCGGTGCCGACCACATCGGCCACGGCGCTGGCGCAGGCCTGTGCCGGGTTTTGCCACTGCGTGTTCTTCACAAACGCCGCCGTGGGGCTGGCGCTGCTGTTGAGTGCCACATGGGTGCGGCCCTGGCGCATGCGCGCCGTGGTTTCCTGGTGCGCGGCCACCAGCGGATCGCAGCCGAGGATCAGGTCGGCACCGGCCAGACTGACGCGCGTGGTGCGGATGGCGTCCTGATTGGCACCGATCAGCACATGGCTCCAGGTAGCGCCGCCTTTCTGGGCCAGGCCGGCGGCATCCTGTGTGACGATGCCCTTGCCTTCCAGATGCGCGGCCACGCCGAGCAGCTGGCCGATGGTGATGACGCCGGTGCCGCCGACGCCGGCCACCACCGTGCCCCAGACATCGGCCGGCTGTTCGCCCTGTGCAGCACGCAGCACGGGCAGCACCGGCTCGGGCAGATTGGCAAAGGCCGACAGGTCACGTTCGGGCGCTGCAGCACTGGTGGCCGGCGCCTTGCGCAACTGGCCGCCCTCGACCGTGACAAAGCTCGGGCAGAAGCCCTTCACGCAGGAGTAGTCCTTGTTGCAGGTGCTCTGGTTGATGGTGCGCTTGCGGCCGAATTCGGTTTCCAGCGGCTCCACGCTCAGGCAGTTGCTCTGTACGCCGCAGTCGCCACAGCCTTCGCAAACGGCTTCGTTGATCACCACGCGCTTGGCCGGATCCTCCAGCAGGCCGCGCTTGCGGCGGCGGCGCTTTTCGGTGGCGCAGGTCTGGTCGTAGATCATCACCGTGGTGCCGGGCGTTTCGCGCAGTTCGCGCTGCACTTCGTCCAGATCGTCGCGGTGGTACACGCGCGCGCCGCCGGGCAGGGTCACGCCCTGGTATTTCTCGGGCTGGTCGCTCACGATAACCAGCTTGCTCACGCCTTCGCTGACCACGCTGTTGGCGATCTGCAGCACGGTGTGGCCCTCCGGGCGCTCGCCCACGCGCTGGCCGCCGGTCATGGCGACAGCGTCGTTGTAGAGGATCTTGTAGGTGATGTTGACGCCCGCAGCGATGCTCTGGCGGATCGCCAGCAGGCCGCTGTGGAAGTAGGTGCCGTCCCCCAGGTTGGTGAACAGGTGCTTCTCGTTGGTGAACGGCGCCTGGCCGACCCAGGGCACGCCTTCGCCGCCCATCTGGGTGAAGCCGAAGTGCTCGCGGTCCATCCAGTTGACCATGTAGTGGCAGCCGATGCCGGCCATGCCGCGCGAACCCTCGGGCAGGCGCGTGCTGGTGTTGTGAGGGCAGCCGGAGCAGAACCAGGGTGTGCGGTCGCCGCCTTCGACGTGGATGGTCTTGAGCGCGGCTTCCTGCGCATCCAGAATCGCCAACTGTGCCTGCATGCGCGCCTGCACATCGGCCGGCACGCCCATCTTGATCAGGCGCCCCGCGACGGCACGCGCGATGATGGCCGGGTTCAGGTCGGCCGTGGCGCGCAGCAGGATGTGGTCGGACGGGTTGGGCATGCTCCACTCGCCGCCGCTCATGTCGCCTTCCATCTCGTCGAACTGGCCGAGCACGTTGGGACGCACATCTTCACGCCAGTTGTAGAGCTGCTCCTTGATCTGGTATTCGATCAGCTGGCGCTTTTCTTCCACTACCAGGATCTCGTCCAGCCCGGTGGCAAAGTCACGCGTGATGTGCGCCTCCAGCGGCCACACCACGCCCACCTTGTGCACGCGCACGCCGATGCGGCGGCAGGTGTCCTCGTCCAGCCCCAGATCCTGCAGCGCCTGGCGCAGGTCGTTGTAGGCCTTGCCGCTGGAGATGATGCCCAGGCGGTCGTTCGGCCCTTCGATGACGTTGTGATTCAGCCTGTTGGCGCGGATGTAGGCCAGCGCGGCATACCACTTGGTGTTGAACAGGCGCGCCTCCTGCTCCAGCGGGGGATCGGGCCAGCGAATATGCACGCCGCCGGGCGGCATCTCGAAATCGGGGATCACCACCTTCACGCGCCCGGGGTCGATCTCGACGCTGGCGCTGGATTCGACCACTTCCTGGATCGTCTTCATGCCGGTCCAGACGCCGGCGAAACGGCTCATGGCGAAGGCGTGGATGCCGAGGTCGAGGATTTCCTGCACGCTCGAAGGGAAGAACACCGGAAAGCCGCAGGCCTTGAAGATGTGGTCGCTCTGGTGCGCGGCGGTGCTGCTCTTGCTGATGTGGTCGTCGCCGGCGATGGCGATCACGCCGCCCCAGGGAGTGGTGCCGGCCATGTTGGCGTGCTTGAACACGTCCACGCTGCGGTCCACGCCTGGGCCCTTGCCATACCAGATGCCGAACACGCCGTCGAACTTCTGCTCTTCCTTGGGCGCATAGCCCAGCATCTGCGTGCCCCAGACGGCGGTGGCGCCGAGTTCCTCGTTCACGCCGGGCTGGAACACGATGTCGTGCTTGGCGAGGTGCTTGCTGGCGGCCTGCAGCATCTGGTCATAGCCGCCGAGAGGCGAGCCGCGGTAACCGCTGATGAAGCCGGCCGTGTGCTTGCCGGCGAGCTGGTCGCGCTGCTGCTGCAGCATCGGCAGGCGTACCAGGGCTTGCACGCCACTCATGAAGGCGTGGCCCTTGTCCAGGGCGTATTTGTCGTCGAGGGAAACCGTATCAATGGCGTGGCGCAGGCGTGCTGCGGCGCCCGGATCCAGGGGGGCGTTCATATCGCGTTGTCTCCTTGCAGGATGGGCCGGGTAGGCTTTTCCTGTGCGTGTTGTGTCTTTGGATTGCAGGGACGGGCCGCACTTGTGGCGCGGCACGACTCAGCCCGGAGTGTAAGGCTGAAGAAAGATCCCGGACACGGGGAGAAACGCTAAAAACGTGCTGCCGGCAGGGGGATTGCCCCGATCGGTGCGATCAGCGCGGCCACAGCACCCAGAGGTTGAGCGGCTGCTTCATGCGGTGCGCCAGATCGGCGGCTTCCTGGCTCCAGCCGGCGAAATAATCGGCGCGCACGGCGCCGCGGATGGCGGTGCCGGTATCCTGCGCCACCACCATGCGGTTGAGGTTGGCGGCGGGGCCTGTGGTGGAGAGCCACACTGGGGTGCCGTAGGGAATGCTCTCGCGGTCGACCGCAATCGAGCGGCCCGGTGTGAGCGGCACGCCCTGGGCGCCGCGCGGGCCGGCGTTGGTGTCTGCGCTGGAGATGGCTTCCTCGCGGAAGAACACGTAGCGCGGGTTGCTCCACAGCATCTCGTTGACCCGGCCGGGATTCTGCGCCGCCCATTGCCTGATGGCATCCCAGCTGCCGCCACGCCCGCCCTGCGACACCACCCAGGCGGAGGGGCTGCGGAAGGGCTGCTGGTTGGTGCCGGCAAAGGCCAGGCGCACGGCGCGCTCGCTGCCGTCGCGCTCGCGCACCTGCATGCGGCCGGAGCCCTGCACGTGCAGGATCATGGCGTCGACCGGATCGGCCATGTAGACGATCTCGCGACCGCGCAGTTCGGACTGGGCGGCCGGGGCGGTGTCGATCTGCTGACGTGTGAACCAGGGGCTGCGCGGCGCGCCGCTGGCCGGCACGCCATACAGCGGCACGCGGAAGCTGCCATTCGGGCTGCGGCTGGCGCGCATCACCGGTTCGTAGTAGCCGGTGAGCAGGCCGCTGGCGTCACCGCCGTGGCTTTCCACCCGGTAGGGCTGCAGGCGCTGCATCATCCAGGCGCGCTTGTCGGCATCGCTGGCGTTGCTCATGCGGCGCGCATCGTTGCAGACGCGGGCGAACACCGGGCCGGGCTTGGCGCAGCTGCGCATCCAGGCGCTCCAGGCCTCGCCGACCGGATCGCTGGCAAAGCCAGGCACGGTGTTCCATGCCACCGGCACCCAGCGGCTCTTGGCCTGGGTGATGGGCGTGCCGCTGATGCCGGGCGCGGCGGGCGGCTTGGTGGAGCAGCCGGCCATGAACAGGGCGGTGGCGATCCCGGTGGCAGCCAGCAGGCGCAGCGGGAATCGGATGTCGGACAGGCGGGGGAAGATGGCGGTGTTCGGCATGGGCTCTACTGTAGCGAAGCTTGCCTGCTTTTTTGGCAGGGTAGGCCCTTAACAGGATGTAACGCTAATGAAGGCAGAGGCAGAGGCAAGGGTAGTGCAGCAACACCGGCGATGCGGGAATGCCGCTTGTCGGATAATTTCTTCCATGAGCACGACGCTTCCCCACGATGCCGATCCCTTGGATCCCATGCCGCAACCGCCGGTGCAGCCGGATCTGGATGCCTGCTGCGGCAACGGCTGCGATCCCTGCATCTTCGATACCTATGATCTGGAGATGGATGCCTATCGGCAGGCGATGCGCGCATGGAAGGCGCGGCATCCCGAGGCACCTGAAGCCTGATCCACCCGGTTGGCCGGACAGCTGGCACGGATAGGGGGCTTGCGCTATGCTGCCCCCATGGAACCGCGCAAGACCCTGCTGATCGTCTACCACTCTCTCACCAACGGCACGCTCCAGATGGCCGAGGCGGCGCGCGCCGGTGCGCAGGCGGATGGCAGCGTGGAGGTGCGCCTGCTGCACGCCGGTGAGGCCGGGCCGGAAGAGGTGCTGGCGGCCGATGGCTATGTGTTTGCCACCCCCGAAAACCTGGGCGCCATGAGCGGCCTGCTCAAGGACTTTTTCGATCGCAGCTACTACGGCGCACTCGACCGCATCAACGGCCGGCCCTATGCCAGCCTGATCTGCGCCGGCAGCGACGGCCAGAATGCCGCACGCCAGATTGCCCGCATTGCCACCGGCTGGCGGCTGAAGGAAGTGGCCGAGCCGCTGATCGTCTGCACCCAGGCGCAGACGCCGGAGGCGATTCTGGCGCCCAAGACGATTGGCGCAGAGGATCAGGAGCAGTGTCGTGCTCTGGGCGAGGCCATGGCGGGGGGCCTGGCGATGGGAGTCTTCTAGGCGCGCACATGCCGCACGCGCGTAGCAGGCAGGCAATGCATCAACTGCTCGTCCTTGCGCGGCAGGCGCGCCGCTGACCAACTTCACGAGCAATCGAGCGCTTGCCCCGCACGCACCAGCGGCTTGGCGCTGCCCTGCGGTGTTACGCCGACAGCAGCCTGCGCCCCAATTTCTGCAACGGCGGCTGCACCCATTTTTCCACCCGTTTCGGCAGGTCCATGGGCTTGAGCAGCATGCGGATCACCTGCTCGATCGGCAGGCTGCTGCTCACCAGTTGGTAGGTGCGCTGGCTTTGCTGCTCGAAGCTGTCTTCGCGGAACAGCGGCGGGCGGTGCTGCCAGACATGGCGCAGCGCCACGTCCGAATCGCTTTCGCGCATCTCGGCCAGGCGCTTGTAGAGCACGCTGGCGATGCGTGCGCGGCTGAGCTTCTGGCTGGCCTGCAGCTCGCGGAAATACTGGAAGAAGTACTTGTAGTGCTGCACCTCGTCGGTGCGGATGCGGTTGGCCAGGTCGGCCAGCACCGGTTCGGTGGCGAGATTGCGCAGCGTTTCGTAATAGGTGGTGGTGCCGGTCTCGACCACGCAGCGCGCCACCAGTTCCAGCGTGCGGTCTTCCTCCAGTTCCTCGTCGGTGCACAGGGCGCCGTATTCGGTGAAGAAGGCGTCGAAGGCGGTCTGCCAGTCGAATTCGGGCCAGACCGTTTCCACGTAGGTGCGCAGCGCCAGCCCGTGCTGCAGTTCTTCCGGCTCCCAGCGCTGCTGCAGCCATTCGGCCACCTCGGGATAGGCGCTGTAGTGGCGCACCAGGTTGCGCGTGTACATGTCCGAGCCGGTTTCGATGAAGGACGCGCTGGTTACCAGGTAGAACAGGTCGCCATTGTGGCGGATGCGCGGGATGTCGATGCGGCTGAAGTCGATCTCGCTGATGTGCCAGCGCACCGGAGCGGGCGCCGTGCTTGCGGAAGAGGTGGGGGAGGATTGCATGCTGTTGTTCTTTTCGTCAATGGCCGGAGCCGGCCGGCGCGCCCGTCCTTGTGCGGGGCGCCGCTGGTGATTCCCTGTCGCCCATTTTGCCTAAAGGTGGCCTGCTGCAGGGGCAACAGTGGTATGCAAATGTGTCCATGGCGCGCACGCCGGAGGGACGGCGTGCCGAATTCGGGCCGGCCAGGTGCGCGGGGACAACAGAAGCTGTGTGCGGCCGGGACAGGGTGTCTGCCTGCACGGGCAGGCCCGCAATGCCACAATGGGGCTTTTTCCGCCTCACGGAGTTCCGCCATGCCTGCCAGCGCCGAAGCCGCCACCCGGCCCCATGCCCACGATCTGAGTGCCCACCTGCAGCCGCGTCCGCTGCCGGCCGAACTGCTGCAGGCGCTGCAGCAGCGCTTCGGTGCGCAGCTGGCTACCTCGCTGGCGCTGCGCGAACAGCATGGCCGCGACGAATCGGTCTACAACGTGCCGCCGCCCGATGCCGTGGTGTTTGCCGAAGGCAGCGAGGACGTGGCCGATCTGCTGAAGCTGGCCACGCATTACCGCGTGCCGGTAATCCCCTTCGGTGCCGGCTCCTCGCTCGAAGGCCACCTGCTGGCGGTGCAGGGCGGCATCAGCCTGGATCTGAACCGCATGAACCAGATCGTGGCCGTCAATGCCGAAGACCTGACCGTGACCGTGCAGCCCGGCGTGACGCGCAAGCAGATGAACGAGGCGCTGCGCCACGACGGCCTGTTCTTCCCGATCGACCCGGGTGCCGATGCCAGCATCGGCGGCATGTGCGCCACCCGCGCCAGCGGCACCAACGCCGTGCGTTACGGCACCATGCGCGAGAACGTGCTGGCGCTCGAGGTGGTGACCAGTTCCGGCGAAGTGATCCGCACCGGCACGCGCGCGCGCAAGAGCAGCGCCGGCTACGACCTGACGCGCCTGATGGTGGGCAGCGAGGGCACGCTGGGCGTGATGACCGAGATCACCCTGCGCGTGCATCCGCTGCCCGAGGCAGTGTCGGCCGCCACCTGCATGTTCCCCGGCATTGCCGAGGCGGTGCAGACGGTGATCCAGATCATCCAGCTCGGAGTGCCGATTGCGCGCTGCGAGTTGATCGACGCCAACTCGGTACGCATGGTCAACGCCTACAGCAAGATGGATCTGCCCGAGTCGCCCATGCTGCTGATGGAATTCCACGGCTCGCCCGCCGGCGTGGAGGAACAGGCCGCCACCGTGCAGGAGATTGCCAGCGACAACGGCGGCGCCGATTTTCAGTGGGCGGTAACGCCCGAGGAGCGCACCCGCCTCTGGACGGCGCGCCACAACGCGCTGTTCGCCGCGCTGGCTTCGCGCCCCGGCTGCCGCGCCATCAGCACCGACACCTGCGTGCCGATCAGCCGCCTGGCCGATTGCCTGCTGGTGTCGGCGGAAGAAACTGTGGCTTCGGGCATCCCGTTCTTTCTGGTCGGCCATGTGGGCGACGGCAATTTCCATTTCGGCTATCTGGTCGATCCCGAGGATGCCGACGAGTGCGCCCGCGCCGAGCAGCTCAACCATGCGCTGGTGAGCCGTGCCATTGCCATGGGCGGGACCTGCACCGGCGAGCATGGCATCGGCCTGCACAAGATGGGCTTTCTGCGCGACGAGGCGGGCGAGGGCGCGATTGCCATGATGCGTGCCATCAAGCAGGCGCTTGATCCGCACAACATCCTGAATCCGGGCAAGATTTTCAGTTGACGGGCTCGGCCTCGGGGCGGGTTGCAGGCAGGGTGGCTGCCGCTGGCGCGGGAGGGGTGGGAGCTTCCGGCACGGCCGGCGTGGCGGGTTCTGCGGGGGGCGCCGCTTCAGGCGCATCGGCCGGCAGGTCGCGCACCGGTGCCGTGGGCGGCACGGGGTAGGCGCCGAAGTAGTTGCTGCCCTGGCCGGTCACGGGCCACCAGTCCCACATCAGGCTGCTGCCGGTAACCGGCCACCAGTCCCACAGCGGGTCCACCGGGCGTGGCGTGGAGTGGCTGACCAGGATGCGGCGCGCGGCTTCGCTGGCCGCTTCGCCCTTGAGCGTGTCGACCACCGGCTCGTTCCACGGCCCGCTGATGTGCAGCACCTGCGTCGCGGCCGAATTGATCGATTCGCTCAGCAGCAGCTGTGCAAAATAGGTGCCCAGGCCGATGGCCGGATTCACCGCCGCAGCAATCAGCGCCGCGCCGCCCAGGTCGATCTTGGGCTGCACCAGCACGTCGAGGTTCAGCGTCTGTTCCAGCAGCGAGACTTGGCCGTTGACCTTCACATCGGCCATGGTGGTGCCGATGACTTCGGTATCGTCCGTCGTCACGATGCCGTTGTTGATACGCAGCATGCCGCCGACACGGTCGAAGGCAAAGCCCCGGCCGGGGTTGGCGCCCAGCTTGGACAGCGCCTGCAGGCTGAACAGGCTGATCAGCCGTGCCGCGCCCGGGTCGACCTTGGTGACACGGCCGTTGCGCACGTCCATGCGCACGGTGCCGTCCAGCGTGGCCATGTCGATCGAGATGGGCGAGCCGCGCCAGCGGATGGTGCCGGCCAGCACGCCCGCGCCGCCGGCCACCAGATCCTTCGCGCCGAAATGGTCGAGCATGTTGCCGAGATTGGTGGTCTCCAGCCGCACGTTCAGGGCCACGAAGCGGCGCGCCGGGGTGCCGTCGGGCAGGCGGGCGTTGCGCGGCTGGCCCCAGACGCCGCTGCCATGCAGCACGCTGTCGGGCACGGTGGCGGTGAGCTGGTGGATGCGCCAGCCGGTGCTGGCGTCTTCCGGTTCATCCACCAGCGGGGCATCGGCCACCATGGGAGTGGCGGAGTTGCTGGCCAGCAGCACCAGCTTGTCGAGCTTGTAGCCCAGCACGTCGACGTTGGTGGCCTCGATGTCCAGCGCCGGCAGGCGTTCCGGATCCTCGGTCTTGCGCACGATTTCCTTCACGTCTTCCACCTGGGCCGGCTCGATGATCAGGCGCGCCAGCCGCGCCTTGACGCTGCCCATGTTGTTGCCGCGTGGCTGCAGGTATTCGATATAGCCGTTGATCTGGCGCGAATCGAGCGTGAAGCGCCAGAGGCGGCCCTCGCGCGAGCCACCGATCACCAGGTTTTCCAGTTTGCGGTCGGCAATCTTGAGCGAGGTGGTCTGGATGGCGAGCACGCTGGGCAGGTAGCTCAGGTCGTCGCCGCTGCCGCTGTCCTGGCGGCTGCCGGCCAGCGCAGGCGCGGCGGAGATGCGCTGCAGCACCTGCTGCCAGGCGTCCACGTCCACCGCATCCAGCAGCACCAGCGCGTGCACGTCGCTCTCGGGCAGGGGTGGCAGGTTCTCGTGCGCGCGCTCGCCGATGGCGATACTGCCGCGCAGCACGCGCGGCTCCTTGCCGCGCACGTCGCGCACATAGTGCACCGACACCTGCTGGCCGGCGCGCACCAGCAGCCGGTCTTCGGCCGGCATCAGCTTGCCGTTGCGGTCGGTGTAGTTGCTGACCACCGTGTTTTCGATGTGCAGCGGCAGGCTGCCGGCTGCCGGCTTGGACAGCGGCGCCGGCAGGTTCAGCGCCATGCCGTTCAGGTCGGTGTCGATGGTGAGTTCGGGCGCGCCGCGGTCGAACTGCAGCCTGGCCTTGTAACGGCTGCGCCCCTGCATATAGCCGGCCAGCGGCGCCACGAAGCTGACCATGCGCTCCTGGCGCAGGCCCTCGGCGCTGAAGTCGCCCTCGGCGTTGAACACGATCTGGCGCTTTTCGCCCGGGCGCGTGGCGGATTTCAGGCCGCCGGCCAGCGTGGCGCTGCCGCCCAGCATGCGCGTGCGCACCTGGCGCAGCTCGAAGCCCTTTTCGGTGAAGGCGACCGCGCCGGTGCTGCCCGCCAGCAGCGGGGTTTCGGGCGTGATGCGCAGGTCATTGCTTTTGAGCACCACCTGGCCTTCCACCTTGGCGTTGTCCATGTGGTTGATGGGCAGGCCCAGCGCAATGGTCAGGTCGGTATTGCCGGTGGCCGTGGCCTTTTCCAGCGCGTGGTTGGCGATGACGGTAAGCGGCGAGGTGTTGGCCAGATGCAGTGCCTGCGAGAGCGGACCGGAGGCGCGTGCGGCCACGCCCACGGTCAGGTCGTGCGCCAGATCGGGCACGGTGGCGGCCAGCTCGTGCACCACCAGATCCGGCGCAGTGCTGAAGCGTGCCTTGGCATCGACGATCTCCAGCCGGTTGTGGTCGATGATGAGCTTGCCATTCAGGTGCGTGAGCGCCGGCCAGGGCAGATCGCCCGGCTTTTGCAGCTTCGGCGGCAGGAACTGGTAATTGGCGTTGACCAGCGGCACCTCGAAGCGGAACACGCTGGGCACCGGCTTGCCGTCCTTGTCGCGCTTGTTGGGAATATGGTCGAGATCACCCTTGATGGTGACCTTCGCATTGCGGATGTCGCCGTCACGCACGGCCAGCTGCACATACTCGCGCGCCATCTTGCCCAGCGACAGCGGCAGGTAGCGGTGGACGCGCTCGGCGCGGGCGCTTTCCATGGTGGCGCTCAGATCGAGCAAGCCGGGAAAACGGTTGGCGGCCGGCTCGTCGCCCACCAGTTCGCGCGTGCGCCACTCTGCCTTGAGCGAGCCTTTGGCATCGGCATTGGCAAAGCGCACCTCCGGCAGCGTGGCCTTGATGGCGTCGCCGTCGATCTCCCACAGCACCTTGGCATCGAAGCGGTCGAACGGCACGCGTGGCTCCTCGAACACGCCGGGCAGCACCACATTGCCCTTGCGCATGGCGATGTCCATGCGGCCGCCGCGCTCGGTCAGGTCGAAATCCACCGCGGCGCCTTCGACGCCCGGCGTGCCAGGCTCGAAGCGGTCCTTCTTGCGGTTGAAAGGTCCCTGGCGCGAGAGCCAGCCGATCTGTCTGGCCGAGCCCTTGGCGCTGTAGGCCGACGGCTGGTTGATGTTGCCTTTCCAGGTGAGGGTGATGTCGTCCAGATGGCCGCCGGGCTGGTAGGTTTCCAGCGCTTCCAGCATGGCCTCGCCCAGCGGCAGGCTACCCGCGAGTTCGAAGATGATGCCGAGATCCCAGTTGTCGCCCTGCACCAGGCCGCTGCTGTCGGGGCGCTGGGTACCGTTCTTCATTTCCACCCGCACGTTGCCGCCGGACCACTGGCGGTTGCTGAGCGTGGTGAAGGCCAGTTCCTGCGTGTTGAAGGTATAGGTGGAATTGGCCGGGGCACCCGGTGGATTCTTTTCTTCGGACGGCTTCTCGTCCGAGGCAAACTGCACGCTGAACATGCTGCGGATGTTCTTGAGTGCCAGCGGCGGCAGGCCCTGGCCCAGCGTCATGTCCACCTCGTCGAGCTGGGCGTCGACGGTGGCGGTGCTGCTGCGCATTTCCTTGAAGTCGGCCCACACGCGCATGCGGCCGTGGCCCTTGCGCAGATCCACGTTGTGGCCTATCTCCATGTAGCGGCGCAGCTGCGACACGTCCAGCTCGGGCATGTCGGCATAAGCCACGCCATTCCAGTTGCGCCACAGTGTGCGGTCGCCGAACAGCGGGTGCGACCAGTCGCTGATGAACAGGATGGGCTGGCCCCAGCCCTGCGGCGGCGTGGCGCTGATCTGCAGCGAATGCGAGGTGCCGGCGTTGGTCAGGCTGGCCTCCACCTTCGAGAGCAGCAGCGGGGGCTGCTGGCGCTGGTCGTCGGTCCAGCGGATGCTGCCGTTGTGAATGGCCAGCTCGGGCTGGGACAGCAGCCAGTTCAGCGCCGGGCCGGAATCGCCGCCCTTGCCCTGTGCCAGTCGCACGCCGGCCACGTCTACCGTGCCGTCGGGGTTGCGGCGCGCCTCCAGTTCGGGCGTGAACACCTGCAGCCGCTCGAAGCCCGAGCGCAGCAGCGCAGCCTGCAGCGAGACCACCGCCTGCACGCTCTGCACGCGCAGGCCATGGCGGCCGTTGCCGTCCTCGACCGTGAGCTGCTCCATGGCGATGGTGGGCTCCCAGCCCTGCTGCAGCACCACGATGCGGCCGATGCGCACCGGCTTGCCGAGCGCCTGGCTGGCGGCTTGTTCGATGCGCGGGCGGAAACTGTCGATGTGCGGCAGAATGGCATATTGCAGCACCACTGCAAGCAGGCCGAACAGCCCCAGCAGCAAGGCCGCCGTCAGCCACAGCCAGCGCAAGGCGCGCCGGAGCCAGGCCAGCCGGCGGCGCTTGGGAGGACTGGGGGGCGAGGCGACTTCCTGCATGGGCTCCGCAACGAGAAAAAAACGGGCATGAACAACCAGAGCAATCCCCTGCACACGCCGCACAGCACATTATCACCGGCACCGGCAGGCAGTCCAGGCGTGGTGCACCCTGTTACCGCCAGCCGTGCGCTGCATTCACGCTTCATCCAGCGCCTGCACCGCCGCTACGGGAAGGAGCTGCCGCTGCTCGCTCCCGGCCTGCCGGACCGCGACGGCATGCGCGCCTGCTACCGGACCCTGCGCGAACGCGGGCTGGACGTGGGCGGCGCCCTGCGCATGCTGCGCCAGCTGGTCATGGAGCGCCTGGCCGTGCTCGACTGCGACGCCGGCGCCCCCATGCCCGACATTGCCCTGAGCGTGACCTGGCTGGCCGAAATCGCGCTGGACATCGCCTGCATGGAAGCCTTCGAGCAGCTCGATGCCCGCTTCGGCGCCCCGCTCAAGCCGGACGGCAGCCGCTGCAAGCTGTGGATCATGGGCATGGGCAAGCTGGGCGCGCGCGAGCTCAACGTCTCCAGCGACATCGACCTGATCTACATCTACGAGTGCGATGGCGAAACCGGTGGCCGCCCCGGGCCCGATGGCCGGCCCAGCGGCGCCGGCCGCACCAGCTTCCAGGAATATTTCACGCGCGCGGTCAAGATCATCTACGCGCTGGTGGGCGAGACCACCGAGCACGGCTTCGTGTTCCGCGTCGATCTGGCGCTGCGCCCCAATGGCAATTCGGGCCCCACCGTGTCCTCGCTCGATGCGCTGGAAGAGTACCTGATGGTGCAGGGCCGCGAATGGGAGCGCTTTGCCTGGATGAAAAGCCGCTGCGTGGCGCCGCGTGCCAGCATCGAGGACGGCGCCGGCCAGGCGCTGCGCAACGTGGTGCTGCCCTTCGTGTTCCGCCGCTATCTCGACTACAACGTGTTCGAATCGCTGCGTGTGCTGCACCGCCAGATCCGCGACCATGCGGCCAAGCGCAGCGCCGGACGGCCCGAGCGCGCCAATGACGTGAAACTCTCGCGCGGCGGCATCCGCGAGATCGAATTCACCGTGCAGCTGCTGCAGGTGGTGCGCGGCGGCCAGTTTCCCGAGCTGCGCACGCGCCCCACGCTGGAGGCGCTGGAACGGGTGAGCCACGCCGGGCTGATGACGCCCGAAATCGCCGCCGAACTGGCCGAAGCCTACATCTTCCTGCGCCGCGTCGAGCACCGCATCCAGTATCTGGACGACCAGCAGACGCACCTGCTGCCCACCAACGAGGACGATCTGGAATGGATTGCCCACACCATGGGCTACGAGAGCGCCTGCCCCTTCCTGCAGGAGCTGATGCGCCACCGCGAACTGGTGGCGCGCGAGTTCGACGCGCTGCTGGGCGGCGACAGCGGCGAATGCAAAACCTGCCAGAAGAACGGCAGCGACATCGCCCGCTCGGCCGATGACATCGGCGAGCTGACCGCGCTGCTGGCCGCCACGCCGGTGCTGGCGCAACGCGTGGAGCAATGGCGCGAGCACACCCGCGTGCAGGCACTGCGGCTGGAGGCCCGTGCGCGCCTGATGCGCCTGATGCAGCGCACCGTGCAGTGGCTGCACGAGGATGGCCCGCAGCAGGGCGTGACCACCGAGGGCGTGCTGCGCTTCATCGACTGGATCGAGACGCTGTTGCGGCGCGAGAGCTATCTGGCCATGCTGCTGGAGCGCCCGGCCGTGCACGAACGCCTGCTGCGCCTGCTCGGCGTGGCCAAGTGGCCGGCGCGCTACCTGATCCAGCATCCGGCGGTGATCGACGAGCTGACCAGCAATGCCATGCTGGAAGAGCGCTTCAGCGCCGCCGATTTCCAGGATGACCTGCGCCGCCGCATCGAATCGCTGCAGTCCACCGGCGAAGACGACGAGGAATCGCTGCTCAACCTGCTGCGCCGCGCCATGCACGCCGAAACCTTCCGCACGCTGGCGCGCGACCTGGACGGCCGCCTCACGGTGGAGCAGGTGGCCGACGACCTGAGCGCACTGGCCGATGCCGTGCTCGCCATCGCCACGCGCTGGTGCTGGCAGCGCTACCTGCCGCGCGCCCGCAAGCTGGGCTGGAGCGGCCCGGACGATGCCGACATTGCCGACCGCTTCGCCATCATCGCCTATGGCAAGCTGGGCGGGCTGGAACTGGGCTACGGCAGCGATCTGGACCTGGTGTTCGTCTACGAAGACGACTGCGAACGCGCCGGCGAGGTCTATGCCGGCCTGGTGCGCAAGCTGATCTCCTGGCTGACCGTCAAGACCGGCGAGGGCGACCTGTACGAAATCGACACCGAATTGCGGCCCAATGGCAACTCGGGCCTGCTCAGCATCACGCTGGATGCCTTCGAGGCCTACCAGCTGCAGCGTGGCAGCAACACCGCCTGGGTGTGGGAGCATCAGGCCATGACGCGGGCGCGTTGCTGTTTTGGCAGCGCCCGCCTGCGCGCGCACTTCGAGCGCATCCGCAGCGCCGTGCTCACGGCCGAACGCGATCCGGCGGCACTGGCCGACGAGATCATCGCCATGCGCCGCCGCATGGGCCAGGCGCACCCGGCAGAGCCCGGCGTGTTCGAGCTCAAGCACAGCCATGGCGGCATGATCGACGTGGAATTCGTCACCCAGTACCTGGTGCTGCTGCACAGCCGCGAGCACCCGGCCATGATCGAGAACCGTGGCAATATCGCGCTGCTGGAGCGGGCCGACGACCTGGGCATCCTGCCCGGCCAGGTCGGTCACGCCGCCGCTGCCGCCTACCGCGAGCTGCGCCGCATGCAGCACCGCGCGCGGCTGGACGAGGAATCCACCGTGTTCCCGGAGGACATGCTGCAATCCCAGGCCGACGCCGGCCGGGCGCTGTGGCAGCAGGTGTTTGGCGCACCGTGGTGACGGTTACATGACGTTTCCGACTCGCCAGCAGGGATTTCAATCAAACGATTGATTTCGTGCTGTAATCCGGCCGTATGGCCACCCAGACAACTCCAATGCCATCCGACGAGCCAGCCCGCCCGGCCCGCAGCGATGGCCAGCTGGCCCGCGAGCGCCTGCTGGCCGAGGCGCTGCGCCTGTTTTCCGAGCAGGGCTTTGCCCGTACCTCCACCCGCGCCATTGCCCAAGCCGCTGGCGCCAACATCTCTGCCATCAGCTACTACTTCGGCGACAAGCAGGGTCTGTACCGCTGCGCCTTTCTCGAGCCCATGTCGGGCCACAATGTGCAGGCGCAGATCGATGACTGGAACCACCCCGGCCTGAGTCTGGAGCAGGCGCTGCACCGCTTCTTTAGTGGCCTGCTGGCGCCGCTGGAGCAGGGCGAGGCGATGCGCCACTGCCTGCGCCTGCATATGCGCGAAATGCTGGACCCGACCGGCCTGTGGCAGCACGAAATCGAGCACAGCCTGCGCCCCATCTACCACGCCTTGTGGGATCTGGTGGGCCGCCACCTGGGGCTGGCGCAGGTGGATGAAGACCTGCAGCGCCTGACGCTTGCCATGTGCGGCATGCCGATCCACCTGCTGGCAGTGCAGGACATGGTGCAGACCATCTGCCCCGCGCTGCAGCAAGGGCCCAGCCCGGTGGCACGCGCAGTGGACAAGCTGGTGCGTTACGCGCTGGCCCTGATCGACAGCGAGGCCCGTGCGCGCGGCCTGCCTTCTCCCGTTTCCGGAGCAACTTCATGACATCCCTGCAATTCCGAACCCTGGCCGCGCTGTCCGTGGCCGCCGTGCTGGCGGGCTGCGCCAGCGCGCCGCCGGAACAGGCCGAGGCTACTGCGCCCGCGCAATGGCGCGCGCCGCAAGTGGCCGGCGTGGCCGTGCTGCCGCATGGCGGCAATGTGCAGCAACTGCTGGGCTGGTGGCAGCGCTGGAACGATCCGCTGCTGGTGGATCTGATCGATGCCGCGCAGCAGGCCAGTCCGACGCTGGCCGGCGCTGCGGCGAAGATAGCCCAGGCCCGGGCCGGCGCTGTTGGCGCGCAGGCGGCCATGCTGCCGAATCTGGATGCGCAGGCAGGGGTGCAGCGTGGCACTTCCACGCAACCCGGCCTGGAGGGCACGGTGGTCAACACCGGCCAGGCCGGATTGCAGGCACAGTGGGAACTGGACCTGTTCGGCGGCCTGCGCCACGGCAACCGTGCGGCGCAGGCGCGGCTGCAGGGCGCGCAGGCGCAATGGCACGAGGCGCGCGTTTCGCTCGCGGCCGATGTGGCCAACCAGTATTTCGGGCTGCGCAGCTGCCGCAGCTCGCTCGACATTGCCGGGGCGGACGCCATCTCGCGTACGGAAACGGCGCGCCTGACCGGCCAGATGAGCAAGGCCGGCTTCACCGCGCCCGCCACCCACGCGCTGGCACAGGCTGGCGCGGCGCAGTCGCAGGCACAGCGCACCCAGATCGAGGCCCAGTGCACGGCCGCCGTGAAGGCGCTGGTGGCGCTCACGGCACTGGATGAGGACACGCTGCGCCGTCGCCTGGCAGCGGGCAGCCCGGGCAAGGCGCCCGGCCTGTCGCTGGACAGCGTGCCCGCCGCCATGCTGGCGCAGCGCCCCGATGTCTATGCCGCCGCCATGGCCGTGGCGGCGGCCAGCGGCGATGTCGGCCAGGCCGATGCCCAGCGCTACCCCCGCCTGGGTCTGAGCGGCAATATCTTCCGCACCCGGCTCGATGCGCCGCAGTTCGACCTGAGTGCCACCACCTGGAGCATCGGCCCGCTCTCGCTCACCATCCCGCTGTTCGACGGAGGGCGCCGCCGGGCCAATGTGGAAGCGGCCAAGGCCCAGTACGAAGCCGCTGCCAGCCAGTACCGCGCCACGGTGCGCAATGCTGTGCGCGAAGTGGAAACCGCGCTGTCCGACCTGCATGCCGCGCAGCAGCGCAGCAGCCAGACGGCCGCCGCCGTGGCCGGCTTCAACAAGGCATTTGTCGCCGCCAATGCCAAGTACAAGGCCGGCATGGGCAGCATGCTCGAACTGGAAGACGCCCGTCGCAGCCTGCTGGCGGCGCGCATGAGCCAGGCTACGCTGCAGCGCGAGACGCAGGCAGCCTGGGTGGCGCTCTACCGTGCACTGGGAGGCGGCTGGGAACCGGCAGCCAACCCGACCGATGCCGACAAGACCCTGGTTCGCAGTGGCGAGGCGGCGCGTGCCGCCCGCACGGCAGCCTCCACCCCCCAATCCGAAATCGCAGTCCAGCCATGAAACGCAATACCCTGATCGGCCTCGCCGCCGCTGCCGCCCTGGTGCTGGGCGGAGGCTACTGGATGCTGCAGCGCAGCTCGGTACCGGCCAGCGCACCTGCTGCCAGCGCGGTGGGGGGATCAGCCCCGGCCGGCAAGCCGGCGCTGACGGTGGAAGTGGTGCATGCCACGCGCGGCAGCGTGCCGCTCACGCTGGGTGCGAGCGGCAACATCACTGCCTGGCAGGAGGCGATTGTCGGCTCGCAGAGCAACGGACTGCGCCTGGCCGAATTGCGTGCCAACGTGGGTGACTGGGTGAAGAAGGGGCAGGTGCTGGCCGTCTTCGCTGCCGATACCGTCAATGCCGACGTGCTGCAGGCGCGGGCCGCCCTGCTCGAGGCCGAGGCGCAGGCAGCCGATGCGCGCTCCAACGCCGTACGCGCACGCAGCATTGCCGGCACCGGCGCCCTCAGCACGCAGCAGATCAACCAGTTCCGCACCGCGGAAAAGGCCACCGCGGCCCGCGTGCAGGCCGCCCGCGCCGCGCTCTCCTCGCAACAGCTGCGCCAGGGTTTCACGCGCGTGCTGGCGCCGGACAGCGGCGTGATCTCCTCGCGCAGCGCCACCGTGGGCGCCGTGGTGCCCGCCGGCACCGAACTGTTCCGCCTTGTGCGCCAGGGCCGGCTGGAGTGGCGGGCCGAGGTGGTCGGCCAGGATCTGGCCCGCATCCGCAGCGGCCAGCGTGCACTGGTCACCAGCAACGCCGGCACTTCGGTGGAAGGCACTGTACGCAGCATCGCACCCACGCTGGATCCGGCCAAGCGCGTGGCGCTGGTGTATGTAGACCTGCCCGGTGGCACCGACAACGGCGGCCTGAAGGCAGGCATGTATGCCAGCGGCCAGTTCATCCTTGGCGAGGCGGATGGCTGGCTGGTGCCGCAGACCGCCGTGGTCTCGCGCGACGGCTTCAACTACGTGTTTGCCGTCTCGCCCCAGGGCAGGGTGCTGCAGCGCAAGGTGACGCTGGGCGCGCGCCAGGGCGAACTGGTGCAGGTGCTCGAAGGCGTGGACGGCGAAATGCCGCTGGTGCGCGCCGGGGCCGGCTTCCTCAACGATGGCGACATCGTGCGCGTGACCCGCGCGCCGGCGGTGGCCGCATCGGCCGCCTCGGCGCCTGCATCCGCTGCCAGCCAGCCCTGACCCGCAAGGCAGACCCATCGTGAACGTCTCCGCCTATTCCATCCGCAACCCGATTCCGGCCATCCTGCTGTTTGCGCTGCTGACCCTGGCGGGCCTGCTGGCGTTCAAGAACACCATCGTGCAGGATTTTCCGGACATCCAGCTGCCCATCGTCACCGTCACGGTGGCGCAGCCCGGCACCGCGCCGGCCCAGCTCGAGACCGAAGTCGCGCGCAAGGTCGAGAACTCGGTCGCCACGGTGTCGGGCATCAAGAACATGTACACCACGGTGCTCGATGGCGTGGCCACCACCACGGTGGAATTCCAGCTCGAGAAGAACATCACCGATGCCGTGACCGAGGTGCGTGATGCCGTCTCGCAGATCCGCTCCGACTTGCCGGCCGATGTGCGCGAGCCCATCATCGCCAAGCTGCCCACGGCTGGTCGCGTGGTGGAAGTGCATGCGGTGCAGCTCAAGCCCGGCACCGGCTGGGATGTGCAGCAGCTGAGCTGGTATGTGGACAACACGCTCAACAAGCGCCTGCTCAACATCAAGGGCGTGGGCGCGGTCAAGCGCGTGGGCGGCGTCACGCGCGAGGTGCAGGTGATGCTGCAGCCCGAGCGCATGCAGGCGCTGGGCGTGACGGCGGCTGACGTGTCGCGCCAGATTGGCCTGGTGCAGCAGGATGCGCCCAGCGGACGCGCCGAAGTGGGCGAGGGCGAGCAGAGCGTGCGCACCGTGGCCTCGGCACGCAGCGCCGAAGAGCTGGCCCAGCTGCAGATTCCGCTTGCCAGCGGTGGCACGGCGCGTCTGGGCGATGTGGCCGAGGTGCGCGATACCGTGGCCGAGCCGCGCGCCGAGGCGCTGGTCAACGGCAAGCCGGTGGTGGCGGTCGAGATTTTCCGCTCCAAGGGTGCGAGCGAGGTGGACGTGTCGCGCGACATCGGCAAGGCCATGCAGGAGCTGCAGCAGCAGAACCCCGATGTGCTCATCACGCGCGTGATCGACAACGCCACCCCGGTCGAAGAGAACTTCGATGGCAGCATGCATCTGCTGTACGAGGGCGCCATCCTGGCGGTGCTGGTGGTGTGGCTGTTTCTGCGCGACTGGCGTGCCACCATCGTGGCGGCCACGGCGCTGCCGCTGTCCATCATCCCCACTTATCTGGGGCTGGCCTATTTCGGCTATACGCTCAACGGCGTGACGCTGCTGGCGCTGGCGCTGGTGGTCGGCGTGCTGGTGGATGACGCCATCGTCGAGATCGAGAACATCTCGCGCCACCTGGCCATGGGCAAGACGCCGTTCCAGGCGGCGCTGGAGGCGGCCGACGAGATCGGCATGGCGGTGATCGCCACCACCTTCGCGCTGGTGTCGGTGTTCCTGCCCACTGCCTTCATGAGCGGCATTTCGGGCATGTTCTTCAAACAGTTCGGCTGGACGGCGGTGCTGGCGATTCTGGCCTCCCTCGCGGTGGCGCGCCTGCTCACGCCGATGATGGCGGCCTACCTGCTCAAGCCGCACAAGGGTGCGCGCGTGGTGGAGGAGCACGGCGACGTGCCGCCCGACCAGTCGCACGACGGCCCGGTGATGCGCTTCTACATGCGGCTGATGCAGTGGTGCCTGCGCCACCGCCTGGTCACCATCCTCGCGGCCATCGGCTTCTTTGTGGGTTCGCTGATGCTGGTGCCGCTGCTGCCCACCGGTTTCGTGCCGCCGGCCGACCGCGGCCAGACGCAGATCACCATCGAGCTGCCGCCGGGCAGCACGCTGGCGCAGACGCGCAGCGTGGCAGAGACGGCGCGTGTGCAGCTGGCGCGCAACCCGAACGTGGTGAGCGTGTACTCCTCCGTGGGCGGTGGCTCCAGCGGCGACGGCTTCAAGCCCGGTGCGGCGGCCGAGGTGCACCGTGCGGTGCTCACGCTCAACCTGGTGCACCGCGACGCGCGCAGCGCCAGCCTGGCCGACATCGACGGCCAGATCCGCGACGTGCTCGACAGAATTCCCGGCGCACGCTTCCAGGTGGGCAGCGGCGACATGGGCAGCAAGATGGAACTGGTGTTGCTGGGCGATGATCCGGTGGTGCTGACGCAGGCCGCGCGCGAGGCCGAGCGCCAGCTGCGCACGCTGGAAGGCGTGGGCGGGGTCAGTTCCAGCGCCGCGCTGGTGCAGCCCGAGCTCATCATCCGGCCCGACTTTGCCCGTGCGGCGGATCTGGGCGTGTCCACCGCCGCCATTGCTCAGACTGTGCGCGTGGCCACGGCTGGCGACTACGATCAGCAATTGCCCAAGATGAATCTGGCCGACCGCCAGGTGCCGATCCGCGTCAAGCTGCCGGATGAAGCACGCACCAGCGTGGCCGACATCGAGCAGCTGCTGGTGCCCAGCCGCGCCGGCATGATCCCGCTGGTGAACGTGGCCAGCGTCAGCCTGGAAAGCGGGCCTTCCGTCATCAACCGCATCAACCGCAGCCGCAGCGTGCGGCTGGAAGTGGAGCTGGGCAGCCGCACCTTGGGCGAGGTGAACGAGGAGGCGCGCGCCCTGCCCGCCTTCCGCCAGCTGCCGCCCGGCGTGCGCATTGCCGAACTCGGCGACGCACAGGAAATGCAGGACCTGTTCAACAGCTTCGGCATCGCCATGCTGATTGGCGTGCTGTGCATCTACGGCGTGCTGGTGCTGCTGTTCCACGACTTCATGCAGCCGGGCACCATCCTGGGGGCATTGCCCATGGCCATCGGCGGGGCCTTCGTCGCGCTGCTGATCACCGGCAAGGCCCTGTCCATGCCCAGCATGATCGGCCTGATCATGCTGATGGGCATTGTCACCAAGAACTCGATCCTGCTGGTGGATTACGCCATCCTGGCGCGTGAAGCGGGCAAGAGCCGCACCAATGCCCTGATCGACGCCTGCCACAAGCGCAGCCGCCCGATCGTGATGACCACCATCGCCATGGGCGCGGGCATGCTGCCGCTGGCGCTGGGCATGAGCAAGGGCGACCCCAGCTTCAACTCGCCCATGGCCATCACCGTGATCGGCGGCCTGCTCACCTCCACGCTGCTGAGCCTGCTGGTGGTGCCGGCGCTGTTCACCTATGTGGATGACCTCAAGCTGTGGATGATGCGGCGCCTGGGGCTGCGCGAAGCAGTGCGCAAGCAGACCACGCCGCAGGAGGCGACTGCGGCTGGGGACTGGAGCGGGGCTGCACGCGCTCCCATTGCGGCCGCTGCCGCTCCTGCTTCGGCGAGTGATCCTCCCCGAGACAGTGGCCAGCCGCCTGTCCGGTGAGCCCGCCATCATGTGGACCTTGACCTTCAAGGCGCTGCTGTCGGCCGTGCTGATCGTGGCCATCGCAGAACTCGGCAAGCGCAGCAGCTTCTGGGCGGCGGCGCTGGCTTCGCTGCCGCTCACCTCGCTGCTGGCCTTCGTCTGGCTCTACCTGGATACCGGTGATACGGAAAAAGTGGCAGCCACTGCAGGGAGCATCTTCTGGCTGGTGATTCCCTCGCTGCTGCTGTTCGTGCTGCTGCCCTGGCTGCTGCGCAGCGGCTGGGGGTTCTGGCCGGCGTTGCTGCTGTCGTGCGTGGCGACGGCGCTGGCGTATGCGCTGATGGTGTGGTTGCTGCCGCGCTTGGGGATCATGCTCTGATCGGACCGGAGCAGTCATTCCATCAGCGGGCCAGCCGCAGACCCGAAAACTGCCACCGTGCCCCCGCCGGAAAAAAATTCCGGTAGCTGACCCGCGCATGCCCAGCCGGAGTCGCGCACGACCCGCCGCGCAGCACCATCTGTTCCGCCATGAACTTGCCGTTGTACTCCTGCACCGGCCCGTCCCACGGCCGAAAGCCGGGATAGGGCAGGTAGGCACTTTGTGTCCACTGCCACGCTGCATCGTCCACTTGCTGCAATGCGTCCGGCCGGGCCAGCACCGCGTGTTCCCATTCCGCCTCGGTCGGCAGCCGCCACGGCTCCGTGGTGCGGTGGGCGTGCCAAGCCGCATAGGCCGCAGCTTCGTACAGGCTGACATGCACGACCGGTGCCTGCTCCGATAACGGGACTTCGCCCCGCAGCGAAAACCGCACCCACGCACCATCTTCCCGCTGTTGCCAGTAGGCCGGCGCCGCGATGCCCAGCCGCTGCACCCAGTCCCAGCCCGCACTCAGCCACCAGCGCACCTGCCGGTAGCCGCCATCCAGCACAAACTCCAGCCATTCGGTTTCCGAAACAAGCTGGTTGCGCAGCACAAACGGCTCTAGCCACACCTTGTGCACCGGGCTTTCGTTGTCGAAGGCAAAGCCATCGCCTGCATGGCCGATCCGGACCAGCCCGCCTTCAAACGCCAGATCCGCGCGAAGCGCCGGATCCGCCAGCGCCGGCTGCGGCGCATCGGGCGCATACACGGCCTGCGTCGGGCAGGGATGGCAGGACAGCAGATGCAGGATATCGGTCAGCATCAACTCCTGGTGCTGCTGCTCGTGCTGCACGCCCAGCCACACCAACTGGCTCAGCTGCGGCGGCCCATCGGAGCGCTCCAGCAGGCGCAGCACGCGCGTCTCCACTTCGGCGCGATAGCGCAGCACCTCCCGCAGCGAGGGCCGCGTGACCAGTCCGCGCCGCGGCCGCGCATGCTGCGGCCCGATCGCGTGGTAGTAGCTGTTGAACAGCATGCGGTAGTCCGCATCGAAGGGCATGAAGCCGGGCTCGAAGGCCTCCAGCACAAAGGTCTCGAACAGCCAGGTGGTATGCGCCAGATGCCATTTGGCCGGACTGGCATCGTCCATGCTCTGCACCTGGCAGTCTTCCTCGCTCAGGGGCGCGATCAGCCGCAGCGTTGCGGCGCGCGTTGCGGCAAAACGCTCTGCCAGATCGGCGGGGGCGGCAAAGGGCAGCAGGCCGGGTTCAGGCCGCGGCGGCAAAGAGGGCGAAGCGGGCATGCTCATCGGTCCAGGAGCGCGGGGCCTGCCAGCCGGCCTGCTGCAGGCAGTCGGCAAAACCGTCCCGCGTCCATTTGTAGGAGTTTTCGGTGTGGATGTACTCGGCATCGGCAAAACGGCGCTCGCCGCCGGGCCAGTGCACGGTCTGCGCACCGATGGCGGCCAGCCGCATTTCCACGCGCTGGCGCTCGCTGTCCACATGGGCGATGTGCTGCCACTGGCGCGGGTCGAAGTCCGCTCCGATCAGCCGGTTCACATGACGCAGCACGTTGCGGTTGAAGGCGGCCGTCACGCCGGTGGCGTCGTCGTAGGCGGCTTGCAGCTCTGCCGGCGATTTCCACAGATCCACCCCGATCAGCAGCGCGCCGCCCCGTGCCACGGCGTGCATTTCGCGCAGCAGGCGCAGCGCCTGTTCCGGCTCGAAGTTGCCGATGCTCGAGCCCGGATAGAACAGCACTGCCGGGCGTGCGATATGCGAGGCCAGCCTTGGCAGCTGCCAGACCAGATCCAGCGCCACGCACTGCATGCGCACCCCGGGATGGCGTGTGCGCAGCCCCAGCAGGGCACGCTCCACGTGTTCGCGCGCCAGATCGACGGCCACATATTCGGTGCAGCCCAGCGGCCCGAACCAGAACGGCGCCTTGCTGCAGCTGCCAGCGCCCAGATCCACCAGCGGCGCCTGCGGTCCGGCATGGTCGGTGAGAAAATCGGCAATGGGCACGCGATGCTGCTCGGCAATGGCGCGCTCGGTGCGTGTGGGGTAGTACTCGTCCAGCTCCGTGATGGCATCGAACAGGTGGCAGCCCAATGCGTCGTACAGATAGCGCGGCGAGATGCTGGCCTGGCGCTCCATCAGGTGGGCGGCGATGCGCGTGCGCTCGTCCTGCAGCGGTTGCGCAGTGGGGGCGGGAGCGGGGGCAATGGTGTACAGGGCGGTAGTCAAGCGGGCCTCCTGCGGGGTGGGGTCATGGGGCATGCTACCCCGCCGCGGTGACAGGGCTGTGTGGGACTGGGCCGCATGCCGCCATGGCAGCCACCTGGATGGCACTGCAGGCGGACCCGCAGATCGCCGGCATCCAGCTGCAGCAGATCCCGCCGCAACGCAGGAGGCGATGAAGTCGCTGCCGACGCAGAAACAGGGCATACTCCATCCCGTGTGGCAAACTTGTATCAGAATGTCCTGATGCCGGTTGCGCCGCCACCTGCGGGCTTTCCCTGTCTCATGCGCACGCTTTCGAAAAAACCTGTTGCCTTCCTTGTCGCCTGTGCCGCACCGGTGCTGGTGTTCGTCGTCCTCGTGCTGACTTTCGGCCTTTTCGGCGAAAGCCAGTTCATCGATGCCCTGTTCTTTGCCAGTACCCAGCTGGCGCTGATGAGCATTCCGATCGGCTCCGGGCTCGCGCTGGCCTACAGCTGGCAGAACCGGGGTCGCCTGCGTGCCGACCGCGAACTTCTGGCCGGCCTGCTCGCCATCGGCCATGCGGCCCTGCTGGCCTCCTCGCTGGTGCTGATCTACTGGATGATTGCCTGAGCGAGCGGCGTGCAAAAAACAAGGCCACCGGCCTTGCGGCAGGTGGCCTGGTCGTGAACGCAGCCGCAATCAGGCGCGGCGTGCCAGCTCGGCGGCCTTGCCCACGTAGCTGCCGGGCGTCATGGCCAGCAGGCGTTCCTTTTCGGATTCGGGAATTTCCAGCCCGCGGATCAGGTTGTGCAGATCGGCCGCCTGCACCGTCTTGCCGCGCGTGACTTCCTTGAGCTTCTCGTAGGCGCCTTGCACGCCATAGCGGCGCATCACGGTCTGGATCGGCTCGGCCAGCACTTCCCAGGCATGGTCCAGGTCTTCGGCCAGGCGCTCCTCGTTCAGCTGCAGCTTGCCCAGGCCGGTCATCAGCGACTGGTGTGCCAGGATGGCGTAGCCCAGCGCCACGCCCATGTTGCGCAGCACGGTGGAGTCGGTCAGGTCACGCTGCCAGCGGCTGATCGGCAGCTTCTCGCTCAGGTGGCGCAGCAGCGCGTTGGCCAGGCCCAGATTGCCCTCGGCGTTCTCGAAGTCGATCGGGTTGACCTTGTGCGGCATGGTGGACGAGCCGATCTCGCCTTCCTTCAGCTTCTGCTTGAAGTAGCCCATGCTGATGTAGCCCCAGATGTCGCGGGCAAAGTCGATCAGGATGGTGTTGCTGCGCGCCACGGCATCGAACAGTTCGGCCATGTAGTCATGCGGCTCGATCTGGATGCTGTAGGGCTGGAAGGTCAGGCCCAGGCCGATCGGCTCGGGCGTCTCGATCACGTTGCGGCTGAAGGCTTCCCAGTCCAGATCCGGTGCGGCGCTCAGGTGCGCGTTGTAGTTGCCCACGGCACCGTTCATCTTGCCCAGCAGGGGCACGGCGGCGATCTGGGCGCGCGCCTTGTCCAGGCGCACCAGCACGTTGGCGATTTCCTTGCCCACGGTGGTGGGGCTGGCGGTCTGGCCGTGGGTGCGGCTCAGCATGGGCACCTCGGCAAACTTCTGCGCCATGTCGCGCAGCGTGTTGCAGATGGCGTCCAGGCCGGGCAGCAGCACCTGCTCGCGGCAGGCCTTGAGCTGCAGCGCGTGGCTGGTGTTGTTGATGTCTTCGCTGGTGCAGGAGAAGTGTACGAACTCCGAGGCGTCCTGCAGCTCGGGGCGGCCGTCGAACTTGCCCTTGATCCAGTATTCCACCGCCTTCACGTCGTGGTTGGTGGTCTTCTCGATTTCCTTGATGGCGCGCGCGTCATCCAGGGAGAAGTTCTTCACCAGTTCCAGCAGATACTTGCGGGCACCGGGCGTGAGCGGCTTGAATTGCTCCATGCCGGCATCGCTCAGGGCCATGAACCAGGCCACTTCCACCTGCACGCGGGCGCGCATGTAGCCGTATTCGCTCATGCTGGCGCGCAGGGGCTTGAGTTTGGCGGCGTAGCGGCCGTCCAGCGGCGATACGGCGGTGACGGGGGTGAGGTCGAGGGAGTTCGCTTGCATCATGGGCCACATTGTAGGGAAACTGCAGACGGCGTGGGCAATTCATGCTGCAGTGCAGCAACACTTGCGGATACCGCCTTTTACATCTGCGGCACTGCACCCGGACGCGGACGGCTGGCTACAATGAGGCCTTCGTATAACAGCTGCAACCGGCATGAAACTCTTTGGCTCCACAACCAGCCCCTACGTGCGCAAGGTGCGCGTGGTGATGGCGGAAAAGAAACTCGAATACCAGTTCGAGCCAACCGATGTGTGGGCGCCCGATTGCGACATGGCCGACACCAACCCGCTGGGCAAGGTGCCCACGCTGCAGTTGCTCAAGTCGGGCGACGTCATCTACGACTCGCGCGTCATCGCCGAATACCTCGACACCCTCAGCCCGGTGGGCAAGCTGGTGCCGGCCTCCAGCCGCGACCGGCTGGACGTGAAGGTATGGGAGGCACTTGCCGACGGCGTTTGCGATGCCGGCGCGCTGGCCCGCCTCGAAGCCGTGTGGCACGGCCGCAGCGACGCCGAGCGCAGCCAGGCCTGGATCAACCGCCAGCTTGCCAAGGTGCAGGCCGGCGTGGCCGAGATGGACCGCCGCCTGAGCGACCATCCCCATTGCTGCGGCGTGCACCTCACCCTGGCCGACATCGCCGTCGGCTGCGCGCTGGGCTGGCTGAGTTTCCGCTTTCCGCAGATCGACTGGCGCAGCGAGCATCCCAACCTGGCCCAGCTGCAGGAGCGGCTGGAGCAGCGTCCGAGCTTTGCCGAAACCATGCCGGGCTGAGCTGAGCTGAGCTGAGCTGAGCGGCACGGCACGGCCACCGGTCATCCCTCCGCCGGGCGCCCGTCTCGTCCGCCGTACTGATGCGCCGGCGATACACCCGGGCCTTGATCCGGGGCAAAAACACGCCGATTGCACGATTCACCGGGGCCTATATCGAGTATGATTCTCATTTAGAACATACATCGCCGGGCATTCACGATCATGCAACACAGTCAACACGGGATGGAAGACGTGCGCCTGCACGCGCTGCCCATCGGCCAATGGGCCACGGTGCGCCGGGTGCTCCCGGCGCCGGACGGCACTGACGACGCACTGATGCTGCGCCTGCTCGAGATCGGCTTCGTGCCCGGCGAACCGGTGCGCATCATGGCCTCTGCCGGACTGCGGCGCGATCCGCTGGCCGTGCGCGTGGGCCACACCACCTTTGCCCTGCGTCGCCACGAGGCGGACCGCATCTGCGTCACGCCGGGAGTGGCCGATGCGCACTGAACCCCTGCAGTTCCAGCCGCGCGGTTCGCGCCAGCCGCAGCGCATCGCCCTGCTCGGCAATCCCAACTGCGGCAAGACCGCGCTGTTCAACCTGCTCACCGGCAGCCGCCAGAAGGTGGCCAACTACGCCGGCGTCACGGTCGAGCGCAAGGAGGGCATTGCCGTCACACCGCAGGGCCGCAGCGTATTCGTGCTCGATTTGCCCGGCACCTACAGTCTGCATGCCGCCTCGGCCGACGAGGCGGTGGCGCGCGACGTGGTCACCGGCCGCAGCAACGAGCCCATGCCCGATCTGCTGGTCTGCGTCACCGACGCCACCAATCTGCGCCTGAGCCTGCAGCTGGTGCTGCAGGCGCGCCAGCTCGGCCTGCCGATGCTGGTGGTGCTGAACATGACCGACATGATGCAGGCTGCCCACATCGAGATCGACCGCGCCGCGCTGTCCAGGGAGCTGGGCGTGCCGGTAATCGACGCGGTGGGCGTGCAGGCCGAAGGTGCCCGGGCATTGCTGCGCGCGCTGGACGAGCCGCTGTCCCCCGCACCGCGCAAGGCGCTGGAGCAGGACTGGAGCCGCCCCCCCTCCACCGCCGATGTGCTGGCGCTGCAATCCGAGGTGCGCCGCATCCACCGCCATGCCGTGCACGAGCCCAAGAAGAAGCTGCAGACCACCGACCGCATCGACCGCGTGGTCCTGCATCCGGTCTGGGGCCCGCTGCTGCTGGCCGCCGTGCTGTTCCTGATGTTCCAGGCCGTGTTCAGCTGGGCTGCCTGGCCCATGGACCTGATCACCGGCAGTTTCGACGCGCTGGGGGGCTGGCTCAGCGAGCACATGCCCGAAGGCGTGCTGCGCAGCCTGCTGGTCGACGGCGTGATCGCCGGGGCCGGCGGCGTGCTGGTGTTTCTGCCGCAGATCCTGATTCTGTTCCTGTTCATCCTGGCACTGGAGGATTCCGGCTACCTGCCGCGCGCCGCCTTCCTGCTGGACCGCGTGATGGGCAAGGTGGGGCTTTCTGGCCGCTCCTTCATCCCGCTGCTGTCCAGCTTTGCCTGTGCCGTACCCGGCATCATGGCCACGCGCACCATCGGCAACTGGCGCGACCGCCTCATGACCATCATGATCGCGCCGCTGATGACCTGCTCGGCGCGCCTGCCGGTGTATGCGCTGCTGATCGCTGCCTTCATCCCTTCGCGCAAGGTCTGGGGCCTGTTCAACCTGCAGGGGCTGGTGCTGTTCGTGCTGTACGTGGCCGGCATTCTTTCGGCCATGCTGGTGGCCTGGAGCATGAAGCGCTGGCGCAAGAGTGCGGAATTCTCCCCGCTGCTGATGGAGCTGCCGGCCTACCGCTGGCCCAACCTGCGCAACCTGCTGCTGGGCCTGTACGAGCGCGCCTGGATCTTCCTGCGCCGCGTCGGCACCATCATCCTGGCGCTGACCATCGTGCTGTGGGCGCTGTCGAGCTTCCCCGCGCCGCCGGAAGGCTTCACCGGCCCCGCCATCGAATACAGCCTGGCCGGCCGCCTCGGCCGCCTGCTGGAGCTGGTATTTGCGCCGATCGGCTTCAACTGGCAGATCTCCATCGCGCTGGTGCCCGGCATGGCCGCGCGCGAGGTGGTGGTGGGTGCGCTGGGTACGGTCTACGCACTCTCCGGCAGTGGCGATGGGGTGGCGGAAGCGCTGTCGCCACTGATCTCCGCGCAATGGTCGCTGGCCACCGCGCTGTCGCTGCTGGCCTGGTTCGTGTTTGCGCCGCAATGCCTGTCCACGCTGGCCGCGGTCAAGCGCGAGACGCACAGTTGGCGCCATGTCTGGATCATGGCGGCCTATCTGTTCGGCCTGGCCTATCTGGCCAGCTTCATCACCTACCGCGTGGCATTGGCGCTGGGCGCGGGCTGAGGCAGGAGGAGACCAGCATGTGGCAGGAAATCATCGTCTATGCCGTGGTGGCGCTGGCCGCCGTGTATGCCGTCTGGAAGCTGATGCCGGGCGCCTGGCGCGAGCGCCTGGGGGGCAAGGCGGGCGGCTGCGGTGATGCCGGCAGCAGCGACGCCTGTGCCAATTGCCCGGGCAAGCGCGACGGCGGCAGTTGCCACTGAAGCAGCACTGACACGCAGCGCTCGTACAATAAAGGGTTGACGGCGCGGGGCGCCGGAAAGGATTGTATGGAGTTGCTGTCTCCCGGCTGGTGGTCTTCGCTGCTGGCCATTATTCTGATTGACCTGGTACTGGCGGGTGACAACGCCATCGTGATCGCGCTGGCGGCGCGCAACCTGCCCAAGCACCTGCAGCGGCGCGCCATCGTCTGGGGCACGCTGGGTGCGGTGGTGGTGCGTACCCTCATGACCATTGGCGTGGTCTGGCTGCTGCGCATTCCGGGTCTGATGCTGGTCGGTGGTCTCGGCCTGATCTACATCGCCTACAAGCTGCTCTCCGACGAAAGCCACGACGAGGAAGGCGGCGAAAGCGCCACCTCGTTCTGGGGCGCCATTAAAACCATCGTGGTCGCCGATGCCCTGATGGGCGTGGACAACGTACTCGGCGTGGCCGGTGCCGCGCACGGCGCCATCGACCTGGTGGTGGCCGGCCTGCTGATCAGCATCCCGATCATGGTGTTCGGCAGCTCGCTGGTGCTCAAGCTGGTGGATCGTTTCCCCATCATCACTTTCCTCGGCGCCGGCGTGCTGGCCTTTACTGCGGCCAAGATGATCGTGAACGAGCCGTGGCAGCTCAAGGCCTTCTTTGCCACCAGTCCGCTCTGGTACTGGGGTTTCGTGGCCCTGGTGGTGGCCCTGGTGCTGATCGCTGGCTGGCGCCGCCAGCGCCAGATCCATGCGCAGGAAGTGGAAGAAGTCAACGAGGCGCTGGCACGGCAGGAGGCGGGGCAGCGCTGATTTGCAGCACCGCGGTTGCGTTCGTGCATCGCGCCTACCGGCGTTTTGAGCCCAGCCGGATCAATGCCGCGAAGCCTGTCGCTCCGAGCACAGCCAGCGCCAGCATCTGCGGCGCCACGTCCGCCAGGCTGGCCCCCATCTGGTTGAGTCGGATCGAGGCCTCGATCGCGGGCGTACTGGGCGACAGCCAGCGCAGCAGTTGCAGGGCTTCCGGCAGCGCACTCACCGGCCAGGGGTGGCCGCTCAGGAAGAACAGCGGCAGCGCCCCGAACAGCAGCAGCTGCATGGCACGCTCGCGGTTGCGCAGCGCCAGCCCCAGCAGGCAGCCCAGCGCGGCGCAGGCCAGGCTGAACAGCGCGATCAGCAGCACGCTGGCCGGCACGTTGCCGCCATGGCCGTAGCCCTGCCACTGGAACAGCCAGCCGAAGTAGAACGCCCCCAGCAGCGCATTCGGCACGGCCAGTGCCACGACGCGTGCCGTCCAGCCGGCGGCAGTAGTGCGCAGCAGGGGAGGCGCAGCCGCCGGCATGGAACCCTCATGTGACGCTGGCGCATGGCCGCTTTCGGGGCCATCAGTGACTCGCAGGGCGCCGGAGTTCTGCAACTGCTGCCGCAGCACCGGCTCCGGTTCCGACTCCGCTTCCTGCTCCGCCCAGGTGCCGATCAGCATCCCCGCCGCCATCAGCAGCGTCTGCTGCAGGATCAGCATCGCCACCGCCGGCACCAGGCTGCTGCCATAGCCTTCGGCCGGATTGAATTGCGCCACGGCCTGCAACGGTACCGGGTCGCGCAGCGCATTGGCCACGTCAGGCGCCACCCCGCGTGCACCCAGCTGGCGCAGCTCGATCCCCGCCGAGACCGTGCCCACCGCCTCCGCAAAGCCGTACAGCACCGTCTTGTTCAGCAGCAGGTAGCTGCCATTGGCGGCCACCGGCACCACCGCCTGCCGGCCGCGCAGCACGTCGCGCTTGAGATCACGCGGCAGCACCGCATAGCCGACGATGCGTCCTTCCCAGAACGCCTGTTTCGCCTCCGCCTCGGACGCCAGCGTCTGCACGGCCAGCCGCGGGCTGGCCTGGGCAAAGCGCGTGATCTGGCGCGACAGGGCCGAGTGGTCCAGATCGACCACCGCCACCGGCACGCGCTGCGCCACTTCGGTGCTGTAGGGCCAGGGGTAGAAGAAGCCGTAGATTACCGGCGCGATCACCAGCAGCAGCACGGTACCGGCATCGGTAAAGGCGGCACGCCAGGTGGCCAGCAGTTCGCGCAGAAAGGTCGCCATCAGCAGACCTCCCGCCCTGCACAGGGACGAAGTGCCGCCATCAGCGTGCCCCCCAGCGTTCGGGCAGCGCCTGCGCGCGGCGCAACGCCAGCGCCGCCAGCGCCAGCGTTGCCAGCGTTCCCAGGGCCAGGCTTGCCAGCGGCCAGACGGCCAGCGCCAGCGGCGCCTGCATCTCCAGCATGCGCACCTGCAGCTGCAGGTAGTGCGTGAGCGGCAGTGCATTGGCCCAGAGCTGGGCGCCCGGCGGCATCGCCAGCACCGGATAGCCCACGCCGCTGAAGGCAAACGCGGGTGCAGTGATGAATCCGGTCATCGACAGTGCCATGCGCAACGACAGCGTCAGCGAGGCGGCCAGCGCCCCCAGCGCCACCGACAGCAGCACCAGCAGCAACAGGCCCGACCAGGTCATGACCCAGGCGCCCGGTGCGGCGTGCAGCCGCGTCGTCATCAGGGTGAAGGCCACGCTGGCGGCTGCCATCATGCCCAGCATGGGCCACACCACCTTGCCCAGGATCGCGGCCAGCAGTTCGCTCCAGCGCGGCAGCGCGCCGAAGGATTCGCCGATGGCATCGCGCAGCCAGACGTCGAGCGAGCGGTCGCGCAGCTTGCGTCCCATGGCCCAGGCACCGGCCGTCATGGCCAGGATGTGCAGCAGCGCCGGCATCAGCGTGGTGGCCAGAAACACCTGGTAGTTGGCGGAGATGTTGAACAGCCCGGCGGCATCGAGGCGCAGCGGCGCGAGAGCCTGCTCGGCCTGTGCCGGGCTCTGCCCGCGCCGCATGCGCGCCTCCAGTTCGATGCCGGCCGAAAGGGCCCCGATGGCTGCACGCACATCGCGCTGCACCGCGCCCGAGGGCATGCTGCGCTGGGCGTTGTGCACCAGCACCACGCGCGTGGGCCGTGCGCTTGCAACCTGCCGCGCAAAGTCTGGCGGAATCTGCACATAGGCCTCGATACGGCCGCTGCGCAGTGCCTGTTCGGCCTCACGCTCGCTCGCCAGCGAACGGGTGATGTCCAGCCCGGGCGAAGCCTGCAGCAGGCGCGCCGCCTGGCGCGACAGCGCGCTGTGATCCTGATCCAGCAGGCCGATCGGCAGCTTTCCCGGCAGTCCGGCCGAGAAAATCCACCACAGCAGCAGCACGGTCAGCATGGGCACCAGGCTGATCATGGCCAGGTCCCAGGGATCTTCGCGCAGGCGCTCCCACTCATGCAGGGCGCTGGCTCGGGCGATGCGCAGCATGGCTTGCCCCCCGGCTCAGGGCTGCACCAGCACGCTCATGCCGGGGCGCACGCCGGCAATCGGCTGCAGTGGCCTGGCCTTGATCTCGAAGGTGCGCATGTCGAAGCCCTGGTCGCTGCGCGTGGCACGCCAGGTGGCAAAGTCCGGCAGCACCGAGCTGGCGGTGACCTTGAACACCACCTTGTCCTGCTTCAGCGCCGGGATGCTGCCCTCGAACTGGCTGCCGATGGCAAAGCGCTGCACCCGGTCCTCGCGCACGTTCAGCACCAGCCACTGGTCCTGCAGGTCGACCACGGTGACTACCGGCACGCCCTGCGGCGCAATCTCGCCGACCTTGGCGTAGACCTTGGCCACTTCGCCAGCCACCGGGCTGGACAGGGCCGCTTCGGACTGCGCCACGCGCGCCTCGGCCACCACGGCAGCCACCTGGCGCTCCTGCGCGTTGGCGGCGGCACGGTCCTCGCTGCGGGCACCGGCCACGGCCAGGTCGTACTGGGCACGGGCCGCCGTGGCCTGATCGCGTGCGGCCACGAAATTGGCATAGGCTTCATCGCGCTTCTGCGCGGCCACCAGCCCTTCTCGTGCGAGCCGGTCCACGCGCTGCCAGCTCTTGCTGGCCAGATCGGCCGCGGCCTGGGCGCGCTGCCAGTTGGCGCGGGCCATTTCCACTTCCTGCGGACGGGCGCCATTGGCGGCCTTGCGCGCCACCGCGCTGGCGGCATCGCGCGCGGCCTGTGCCTGCGCCACCTTGGCCTCGATCTCGGGGCTGTCCATGCGGATCAGCGCGTCTCCGGAGCGCACCTGCTGGCCTTCGCGCACCAGCACCTCGCCAATGCGGCCGGCCACCTTGGGCGCCACATCGGTTTCCTGCGCCTCCATCTGCCCTTGCAGCACCACGGCGGGCGGCACGGCGGCACGCCACAGGCCGTAGCCGATGGTGCCCGCCACGGCCAGCAGGGCCAGGGCCAATACGGTCTTGCGAAGCGTCGTTTTCTGCATGCAATGCTTTCGGAAAATCAGGGGGCGTCAGCGCAGCCGCACATCGGCGCGCTGGGCGTAACTGTCGAACTGCTCGGGTACGCCGGCACTCTCCAGCAGGCGCGACAGCGCCAGCACATAGTCATGCGCGGCCTTGGCGCGTTCGGTTTCGGCCTTGGTGTACTGGGTATGCGCATCGATCAGGTCGATCATGGTGCTGGTGCCCTCGCGCAGACCGCTGGAGCGCAGGCGCATCATCTCCTGCGCCAGCTGCACGCCGGGCGCCAGCGCCAGATACTGCTGGCGGGCGTCGTCGAGGGCGCGCCAGTTCTTTTCCACCAGCAGCGCGATGTCGCTGCGCACCTGTGCATCGGTGCGTTCGGCCTGGATGATGCGCTGCGCCGCAGCCTGCTGCATGGCGCTGCGGTCCACCGAGGACCACAGCGTCCAGTTGGCCTGCACACCGGCCATCCAGCTGCTGTTGTTGCGCTGCAGTTCGCGCCGGCCGAACAGGGTCACGGTCGGTTTCCAGCGCGAGGATTCCAGCGCATGCAGCTGCTCGGCCTGTGCTTTCTTCGCCGCAACCTTCTCCAGCCCGGGGTGATGGCCCAGCGCCAGCTGGCGGAACTGCTCCAGCGGCGGCAGCGGGCGCGTATCGACGAACAGTGGCGTGCTCGGCTGCACTGCCTGCTCGCTGTGCAGCAGGCTTTGCAGGGCGGCCTGCGCCAGCGCCAGGTCGCCCTGCGCCTTGAGCTGCTCGCGCCGCGCCTGCTCCAGCGCCACGCTGGCCTGCAGCCGGTCCACACGGGCGATCATGCCGACCTGCAGCAGCCGCTCGGCGGCATGGTCATGCTCGGCAATGGTGCTGGCGGCCTGCTGGCGCAGCATCAGCGCACGGCGGGCCAGCTGCACGCCGAAATAGCGCTGTACCAGCGTGTCCTCCAGCTGGTGCGCGGTGTGCTGGGCCTCTGCCGCGGCCTCCTGCTGCTGGGCCGCGCTGAATCCCCTCACGGCACGCGTCAGGCCACCGGTATAGACCGGCCAGACGGCGTTGACGGACTGGCTGGTGCGGGTGCCTGTCACCTCGTAGGGAAGCGTGTCGGGAATGGCCTGCGGCAGCCGCGTCACCAGCTGCCCCAGCGGCGCCGGAAACAGCGCACCCACGCCGGAGAGCTGGCCGCCCATGTCCTGCCTGAGTTCGGCCGTGTCCAGGTCGCCCTGCAGGTTGTAGCGGGTCGCTCCGGCAGACAGGCCGACCATCGGGCCGCCCAGATACTTCAGGCTGTCGGTCTGCAGACGCTTGCTTTCCACCGCGGCCTGGGCTGCCGCAAGCTGGTCGGAAACCTGCAGCAGGCGCGTGCGTGCGTCCTGCAGGCTGATGGCCATGGCTCCGCGGGAGGCAACTCCTGGCGTGGCCGGCATCCGATCAACGGCAGCGGACAGCTTTCCAGTGCCGGCGGGTGCAGGGGGCACCGGCCGGCCTGATTCTGCAGCCAGGGGAGCCGCAACCGGCTTGACAGGGCCGGCGGCGAGGGCGCCCGGCACCGCAAGCCCCAGAGATACTGCCAGCCCCCAGGCCGGCAGGCGCTCACGCCGCATCCGTCGATCCGGCCGCATCGTGCTGGTCCGTCCCGGTGCGTTGCGATGCGCCCAGCAGACTGGTCGAGAGCGGACGCAGGTTCTGGGCAAGATGCTCGGCCTCCTGTTGCAGCAGCACCGGCAGCATGGCCTGCACCGCTTCCAGCAGCAGCAGCGGGGCGCTTTGCAGCAGGCGCTGCACCTGTTCGTCCGAATCGGCCTCGGGGCGACGGCCCGCTTCCTGCAGCACGGTACGCAGGCTGCTGCGCACCAGGCGGCGCAGGTCGCGACTCACGGTTTCCTGCATCTCCAGCGCATCGTCCAGTGGCACGCCCATGTCGGCCAGCTGCTGGGCGATGGCGCGCAGGCCGGGCGTCAGGTATTCGATGCTGCCATCAGGCAGGATGCGCTGCAGGCCGCTGCGCACCAGCTGTTCGGTCTGCGCCGGGGTGAAGTCGGCGCGCCAGGTGGCCTCGATGGTGGACAGGGGCAAGCGCAGCGCTTCCTGGTCCACCGGAATGTGCCAGGACAGCACGCGCGCCAGATCCCCAAGCTTGTTCCAGGCGCCACTGGACTCGTTGCGGTTGTTCTGCTCCACCACGGCCTTGATGCGCTCCAGGCTCAGGCCCTGGCCGCGCAGGGTGCGGATGGCCTGCAGCTGCGCCAGATGCTCCTCGCCATACAGGCCCAGGCGGCCGCGCAGCGTGGGCGGCGGCAACAGGCCGGTACTGTTGTAGGCGCGCACGTTGCGCACCGTCATCCCGACCTGGGTGGCCAGCTCCTCGATGGTCATGGTGTGGGCGCTGGCCGGACGGCTCTGCTGCACGGCGCGCAGCGCGCTGTCGGTGGCCAGCGTGGTGTGCGGCCGCTCGGAAGAGGGTGGAGTGAATGCGGTCATGAGCGTGTCGGTTTTCAATGTGACAGAAATTATGTCGCATTAGAAATGTCATATAGAGTGTCCGACCTTATTCTGTCGCAACAGTTACAGATTGGCCACAGGGTTTACTTGAGCCAGCCGCGCTTGCGGAAGTACCACATCGGCAGCAGCGCGCTGGCAATCATCAGGCCCAGCGCCCAGGCGTAGCCATACTGCCATTCCAGCTCCGGCATGAAGCGGAAGTTCATGCCATACAGGCTGGCCACCAGCGTCGGCGGCAGCAAGGCCACGCTGGCCACCGAGAACAGCTTGATGATCTTGTTCTGGTTGATGTTGATGAAACCGACCGTCGCATCCATCAAAAAGTTGATCTTGTCGAACAGGAAGGTGGTGTGGCTGTCGAGCGAGTCGATGTCGCGCATGATCTGGCGTGCCTCCTCGAACTGCTCGGCATTGAGCATGCGGCTGCGCATCATGAAGCTGACGGCGCGGCGCGTGTCGGTCGCATTGCGGCGGATGCGGCCGTTCATGTCTTCCTGGCGCGCAATGGTGGCCAGCACCTCGCCGGCCACGTCGTCCGTCACGTCACCTTTCAGCACGCGCGCGCTGGCATGCTCCAGCTCTTCGTGGATCTCTTCCAGCGTGTCGGCGCTGTACTCGGCGTCGGCGTCGAACAGCTTGAGCAGCAGCTCCTTGGCATCGGTGATCAGCCCCGGCATGCGGCGTGCGCGCAGGCGCAGCAGGCGGAACACCGGCACCGTGTCGTCGTGGATCGAGAACAGGATGTTGTAGCTCTTGAGCTCGGGATTGCTCTGGTTCAGGATGAAGGCCACGCGCTCGGTGCTCGGGTCGTCGAAATCGGCCACCAGAAAGTCGGCGCGGATGTGCAGTTCGCCGTTGTCTTCCTCGTAGAAGCGGGCGGATTCCTCGATGTCCTCGTCCATCGCGTCTTCGGGAATGGACAGGCCGTAGTGCTGCTTGATCCAGCGTTTCTCTTCGAGGGTGGGGTCTTCCAGATCGACCCAGATCGGCTTGAAGCGGGTCAGCTCCTCGAGCGACTCGATTTCTTCCTGGAACAGGCGGCCATTGGCCAGCGTGAAGATGTTCAGCATGACGGATTTCCTGCGGCCACGCACGATGCACGACCGGTATGGCGGGATAACGGGGGGCGGGAGGTGCTTCCGCTGCCCGCGACCGCCGGCTCAGGGCCGCGAATCCGTCAGGTGCGGAAGCTAGCAACTAGGGCTAGGTTCCATGGGGTGTAAGCAAGCGCTCCACATAATGAAGAAGCTGGGATTATCGCACTGCAGCATGACAGCCACAAGGCGCGCGGCAGGGGAATGCAACAACGCACAAGCAAAACGGGCATGCCGTTGCCGACATGCCCGCCCGGGGAATCAGAGGCGCCCGCCTGCGAGGCAGGGCCCCTTGTGCTGGATCAGTGGTTCGAAGCCGCCGCCGCGCCGTACCCGGTCTGTGCACGCACATACTGGTCGTCGAAGGCGTCGATCTCGTTCCTGGCACGCACGCTGCTGTCCGTCTTGGAGAAGATGTAGGCCAGCAGGAAGGCCACCGGCATGGCGAACAGCGCCGGCTGCGTGTACGGGAACAGCGGGGCCGGGTTGTGCAGCACGTCCACCCAGACCGACTTGGAGAACAGCACGAACAGCACGGCAGACACCAGGCCGCCGTAGCCGCCCCACAGCGCGCCGCGCGTGGTCAGGCCCTTCCAGTACATGGACAGGATCAGCACCGGGAAGTTGGCCGCAGCCGCCACGCCGAAGGCCAGACCCACCATGAAGGCGATGTTCTGCTTCTCGAAGGCAATGCCCAGCACGATGGCCAGCAGACCCAGCACCACGGTGGCGTACTTGGAGACGCGGATCTCGTCGGTTTCGGACACCTGGCCCTTCTTGATCACGCGGGCGTACAGGTCATGCGAGATGGCGGAAGCACCGGCCAGCGCCAGGCCCGACACCACGGCCAGGATGGTGGCAAAGGCCACGGCTGCCAGGAAGCCCAGCAGCATGTTGCCGCCCACCGCCTTGGACAGGTGCATTGCCACCATGTTGCCGCCGCCGATCAGCTTGCCCTGCAGGTCGCCGCCCTCGAAGAACTCGGGGTTCTGGCCCACGATCACGATGGACGCCAGGCCCATGATGAAGATCACGTTGAAGAAGTAGGCCACGAAGCCGGAGGCGTACAACACGGACTTGCGCGCTTCCTTGGCATCGGTCACGGTGAAGAAGCGCATCAGGATGTGCGGCAGGCCGGCGGTGCCGAACATCAGGCCCAGGCCCAGCGAGATGGCGGTGACCGGATCGGCCAGCAGGCTGCCCGGATACATCAGCTTGTCGCCCAGCTTGTGCACGGCGGTGACGCGCGTGATCATCTCGCTGTAAGAGAAGCCGAACTGGCTGAAAGCCAGCACCATCACCAGCGTGCCACCGGCCAGCAGCAGGCCGGCCTTGATGATCTGCACCCAGGTGGTGGCGACCATGCCGCCGAAGGTCACGTAAACCATCATCAGAATGCCCACGGCAAAGATGGCGACGTTGTAGTCCAGGCCGAACAGCAGCTTGATCAGCTGGCCGGCGCCGACCATCTGCGCGATCAGGTAGAAACACACCACGGTCAGCGAGGACACGGCGGCCATGGTGCGGATCTTGCCCTGGTCGAGGCGGTAGGCGGTGATGTCCGAGAAGGTGAAGCGGCCCAGGTTGCGCAGGCGCTCGGCCATCAGGAACAGGATGATGGGCCAGCCGGCGAAGAAGGCCATCATGTAGATGTAGCCGTCGTAGCCGGAGGTGAAGGTCATGGCCGTCAGGCCCAGCAGCGTGGCGGCCGACATGTAGTCACCCGCGATCGCCATGCCGTTCTGAAAGCCCGTGATGCCGCCGCCGGCGGTGTAGAAATCGGCGGCCGACTTGGTACGGCGTGCCGCCCAGTAGGTGATGCCCATGGTCAGCGCCACGAACACCAGGAACATGATGATGGCGTGCCAGTTGGTGGCCTGCTTCTGGATGGCGCCTTCCATGGCGGGGCCGGCGGCCAGTGCCAGTGCGGGAGCGGCCAGCAGCGGGGCGGCCAGCAGGCGGGAAATCGGTTTGCCTTGCATCACTTGCCTCCCTTGGCCGCGTCGCGGATGATCTGCTGGTTCAGGGCGTCGAACTCGGTGTTGGCACGGCGCACGTACAGGGCGGTCAGCACCCAGAACAGGATGAACAGGAACAGCTCCAGCACCACGCCCACGGTGAACTTGGAACCGGCCGCGATGGGCTGGCCCAGCGCCGTGGGGTTGAAGGCCACGGTCAGCACGAAACCGTAGAACAGCACCAGCACCACGATGGCCAGCGTCCAGGCGAAGCGGCTGCGTCGGCGCACCAGCTCCTTGAATTGCGGATGGTTCCGCATGTTTTTGTAAATGGCACTGCTCATGCGCCTGCCCCTTTCTTGTCTATATTTACGTTTACGTCAACTTCACTTTGTCCGGGGCGGATTGTAGGCGGCGGAGTTTCCGTCTGGCTTACAAATGGAAAAAATTGTCGTATTAGCGACAAAACAGGGGTTTTCGCTGACATTTAAACGACGATGTCTGCATGATGAGCCAAAAAAGCAAGGGTAAACCCTTGGTATTGGCGCCCGTGCAGCGGGCTGCGGGCGTGGGCAAGCCGCGTCAGGCCGTCGTGCTGCCGCGCGACAGGGCGGCGAGCATCTGTTCCAGCCGGCCCGGTTCCAGCGCCAGCACCGCCTGCGCCCCATCCAGCAGTCCCTGCTTGACTAGCACTTTCTGTTCATCGGGCGTCGGCCCCCGCTGCAGCTGACGCTGGAAATCCTCCAGCAGGGAGCCGTCGCCATGGGCCAGAAAATAATCCCAGCGGTTGCACTGTCCGTAGGTCTTGTGGTTGCCCTCGCCCATGCCGGAGGGGAACATGTTGGCATTGAGCGTGGCCAGGTGCTCGAGGATCTGCGCGTCGTCCTCGCCCGCCAGCTTGCGGTGCGCGATCTCCCCGAACACGTCGCGCGTGCGGATGCCGAAATCGTCCTCGTTCTCGATCGCCAGCGGAAAATACAGTTCGCTGCGACCCCCCACTTTCTCTAGGCACAGCGTGTACTGGTTGAGCCAGGCATGCGCCTCGCCCATTTCGCGTGAACGGGCGTAGGCTTCGGCCGAGTCGAAGCTGTCCATGGCATTCCACTGCTCGGGGTAGAACAGGGCATGTCCCAGCTCGTGTGCCAGCGAGGAATAGCGCGAATGCGTGCGCTGCGCCGGGTCCTCCGGCACATAGAAGCTGATGGCCGAAGGATGGCCGTTGGCGGCTGAAAAATCCGCAGGAATGGTCTGGATGCATCCGCCCTGCGCGTGAAAGCGCGTGAGTTGCTCCCACATCGGCGGCGTGTTGCGCACGGCCTGGATTTCCGGCTCGGGGAAGCCGGCGCTGCGCAGGTCCGACAGGATGGCGACCGGGTCGAACGGAAGGGCGGGCATGGGGAAGACGTTGGGCGCGTCAGCCCAGTCGCGCCACATCGGGCGTCGCCACGCGCACATCCGCGCACTGCGCGCGGTGCCGCAGCACGTGCTCCATCACCACCAGCGCCAGCAGCGCCTCGGCGATCGGCGTGGCGCGGATGCCGACACAGGGGTCGTGCCGGCCCTTGGTCTGCACCACGGTCGGGTTGCCCTGCAGGTCGATCGAGTCGCGCGGCGTCATGATGGAGCTGGTCGGCTTGATGGCGATGCTCACCTCCAGATCCTGCCCGCTGCTGATGCCGCCCAGGATGCCGCCGGCATGGTTGCTGGCAAAGCCCTGCGGCGTGGGCGAATCGCCGTGGTAGCTGCCCTTCTGAGCTACCGTGGCAAAGCCGTCGCCGATCTCCACGCCCTTGACGGCGTTCAGGCCCATCATGGCGTGGGCGATGTCGGCGTCGAGGCGGTCATAAATCGGCTGGCCCAGGCCCACCGGCACCTGTGTGGCCGTTACGCGCAGGCGCGCGCCGCAGCTGTCGCCAGCCTTGCGCAGGCTGTCCATGTAGGCTTCCAGCGCACTCACATCGGCGCATGGAGCGAAGAAGGGATTGTTCGGCACATGCTCCCAGCCCTCGAAGGCAATCGGCAGCTCGCCCAGCTGCGTCATGCAGCCGCGGAATTCCATGCCGAATTTTTCCTTCAACCACTTTTTCGCCACCGCACCGGCCGCCACCGTGGGTGCCGTCAGCCGCGCCGAGGAGCGCCCGCCGCCGCGCGGATCGCGGATGCCGAACTTGTGCCAGTAGCCATAGTCGGCATGGCCGGGGCGGAAGGTCTGCAGGATCTCGCCATAGTCCTTGCTGCGCTGGTCGGTGTTGCGGATCAGCAGGCAGATCGGCGTGCCCGTAGTGCGCCCCTCGTACACGCCGGAGAGGATCTCCACCTGGTCCGCCTCGGCGCGCTGCGTCACGTGGCGGCTGGTGCCGGGGCGGCGCCGGTCCAGGTCCGGCTGGATGTCTTCGGCCGACAGCAGCATGCCCGGCGGGCAGCCGTCGATCACGCAGCCGATGGCCGGGCCGTGGGATTCACCGAAATTGGTGACTGCAAACAGGTTTCCTAAAGTATTGCCGCTCATGCCGCGATTATCGGGGATAAGCTAGCGGGTGCCCTGATTTTTGGAGTTCGCATGCTGGAAGCCACCCTCGCCTATCTGCATTTCATCGCCATCCTGAGCATGACCGTATTCCTCGGCTCCGAGGCGGCGCTGTGCCGCACCGAGTGGATGAACGGCGCCATGCTGCGCCGCCTGGTGCGCGTGGACGCGATCTACCTGACGTTTGCCGCGCTGGTGCTGGTAACCGGCACGGCGCGCATGGTGTGGGGGGCGAAAGGGCTGGACTGGTACCTGGCGCAGCCCTTGCTGCACCTGAAGATCACCATCTTCCTGGTGATGCTGTGGCTGTCGGTGAAGCCGGCGCTACGTTTTCGCCAGTGGGTGCGCGCGCACGAGGCCGACGGCAGCCTGCCGGCCGAGCCCGAGGTGCGCAGCCTGCGCCGCCGGCTGATGTTGTCCTCGCACCTGATGCTGGTCATCCCGCTGCCGGCCGTGCTGGTGGCGCGGGGCTTCAGCTTCTGATCATGCCCCTTTTTTTGCGGTGCGCAAACCGGCCCCTCATTAACCCTGAGATGGATCAAGAAATATTTCTGTCATCTTGTTTTTTGCCGGGGGCAGCCGCATAGTAGAGACAACGGACGGGTGGATGTGACGGCACCTCCCGCCGGGCGGCCCCGACCTTTCAGGCGGGCCGGAATTGAAGAAGTGCAAGGCCAAAAGGCCAAGGAGGACTTTATGAATCTGACCATCAGTGGACATCACCTGGAAGTGACCCCTGCCCTGCGCGACTACGTAACCACCAAGCTTGATCGCATCACCCGTCATTTCGATCAGGTCGTCGACGTTCGCGTGCTGCTGTCCATCGACAACACCAGCGACAAGGACCGCAGGCAGCGTGCCGAGTGCAATATCCGCGTCAAGGGAAGCGACATCCATGCCGAAAGCAACCAGCAGGACATGTACGCAGCCATCGACGACTTGATGGACAAGCTCGATCGACAGATCATCCGCCACAAGGACAAGCTGACCACGCATAATTCCGAGGCCCAGCGCCGCATGATCCAGGAAATGCAGCAGCAATAATCCCGGCGCAACCCAGGATGCAGCCTGATGCCGTCGCATCAGGCTGTTTTGTTTTTTCTGTACCCCACTTTGTCGCCGCATCCGCACGAAAGCGGCGTTTGACCCCGGTTGTCCGACAAGGCTTGTCGCGCATGACAGGGTTTTTACCGACCAAGGTTCTACAATGTGTGCATAATCGGGCAAAGTCTGCGTTAACCAATGAATCGTCTCGCCTCCATCCTGCCAGCCTCCCAGGTCGTCGTCGACGTCGACGTCACCAGCAAGAAGCGCGCCTTCGAAGAAGTCGGCCTGCTGTTCGAAGACCTGCACAACCTGAGCCGTGCCACCATCACCGACAGCCTGTTCGCACGCGAACGGCTGGGTTCCACCAGCCTGGGCCACGGGGTGGCGATCCCGCATGGCCGCATCAAGGGCCTGAAGGCGCCCATGGCGGCGCTGTTCCAGCTGGCCCGCCCGATCGGTTTCGATGCGCCGGACGACAACCCCGTCAGCCTGCTGATCTTCCTGCTGGTGCCCGAAACGGCCACGCAGAAGCACCTCGAAATCCTCTCCGAGATCGCCGAAATGCTGAGCGACAGCGAACTGCGCGAAAAACTCATGACCACGCACGACTCGCTGGCCCTGCACCAGCTGGTGTCCGACTGGCAGTCGATCCAGCCGAACTGATTGCGGCCAGAATCAACCGGGCGACCTGCGGGTCGCCTTTTTCATGGGCGCCTGCCCGGGATGGAGGGGGCGCGCATCCTGGCAAAACCGCTGCCGGCGCTGCTGCAGCCCGCGTGGTGCTGGGTTACATTAGGTTATCCGGCTGCGGCTGGCCATCACGGATGGGCGGCCCGGCATTTCTTCCGTTTTCCGCGATCGCCATCATGAAACACACCGTCATCAGTGCCGACGTGCTGTTCGAAGATTTCCGTACCACGCTGCGCTGGCAGTGGCTGGCAGGCCTGGGGGCCTCGGAGCGCCGCTTCGAGGAAGTGGCGGTGATGGAAGCCGCCTCCGGCGCCGACCTGGTGGGCTACCTGAACTACATCCATCCCTACCGCGTACAGGTGCTGGGCGAACGCGAGGTGCATTACGTGACCAAGGCCACGCCCGAGGACGTTGCGCGCCGCATCGCGCGCATCGTCACGCTGGAGCCGCCGGTGCTGATCGTGGCCGATGGCCAGACGCCGCCCGAGGCGCTGCTGCAGATGTGCGAGCGCGCCCAGATCCCGCTGTTCACCACCGACGAGTGCGCCGCCTACGTGATCGACCTGCTGCGCACCTACCTGTCCAAGCATTTCGCCAACCGCGACACCATGCACGGCGTGTTCATGGACATCCTGGGGCTGGGCGTGCTGATCACCGGCGAATCGGGCCTGGGCAAGAGCGAGCTGGGGCTGGAGCTGATCTCGCGTGGCAACGGCCTGGTGGCCGACGATGCGGTCGATTTCTACCGCATCAACCAGACCACCATCGAGGGGCGCTGCCCCGAGTTGCTGCAAAACCTGATGGAGGTGCGTGGCATCGGCCTGCTCGATATCCGCGCCATCTTTGGCGAGATCGCGGTACGCCGGCGCATGCGGCTGCGCATGATCGTGCACCTGGTGCGCAAGGAAACCATGGAGCGTGACTACGAGCGCATGCCGGCCGAGCCGCTCTACCAGGACGTGCTGGGCGTGCCGATCCGCAAGACGGTGATCCAGGTGGTGGTGGGCCGCAACATCGCCGTGCTGGTCGAGGCGGCCGTGCGCAACACCATTCTCGAGCTGCGCGGCATCAACACCTACGAGGAATTTGCCGCGCGCCAACGTGCCGCCATGCTCAGCGGCTTCCAGGACGACTGAGCGATTCCGGCGAATGGCTCCCTCGGCAGGGGGGCCTCGCCGCGGCCGGACCGTCCGGCCCGGCCTGCGCGCGACCTGGCTCAGCCGCGGCGCGGCGCCTGCCACATGCCGGGGTCGAGCTGGCCGGCTACTTCCGGCAGATCGCTTGCCTGGAAGTGCGGCAGCTTGCCCTCGCGTTGCTGGGCCAGATACTGGCGCAGCAGCTTCACCACCAGCCCGGACAGCAGCACGATCGCCACCAGGTTGATGCTGGCCATCATGCCCATGGCGGCATCGGCTGCGTCGAACACCACGGCCACCGTCTGTACGGCGCCCCACAGCACCATGCCCAGCGCCAGCAGGCGCAGCGTGGTGATGCCGGCAGGTGTGGCCAGCTTCAGGTAGGTGAGTGCGTTCTCGGCATAGGCGTAGTTGCCGATGATGGAGGTGAAGGCGAAGAAGAAGATGGCCACCGCAATGAAGTAGCGGCCCACGTCGCCGATGTGGGCGGTCATGGCGGCCTGCGTCAGCGCCATGCCGGTCAGGTCGCTGCCCGGCTGCAGCACGCCCGAGAGCAGGATCATCACGGCCGTGGCGGTGCACACCAGCAGCGTGTCGATGAACACGCCCAGCGCCTGCACGAAGCCCTGCGCACACGGGTGATGCGGATTGGGCGTGGCGACGGCGGCGATGTTGGGGGCAGAGCCCATGCCGGCCTCGTTCGAGAACAGGCCGCGCTTGATGCCGTTGAGCATGGCGCCGGCAATGCCGCCGGCGGCTTGCTCGAGGCCGAAGGCGCTCTTGACGATCAGCGCCAGCATGCCGGGCACGGCGTCGTAGTTCACGATCAGCACGTAGACGGCCACCAGCAGATAGGCACCGGCCATGAAAGGCACGATGTATTCGGCCACGCGCGCGATGGTGCGGATGCCGCCAAAGATGATCACGGCAGCCAGCAGGGCCACGGCGCCGCCTGTCACCAGCTTGGGCACCTGGAAGGCCCCCTGCATGGCTTCGGCAATCGAGTTGGACTGCACCGCATTGAACACCAGGCCGAAGGCCAGGATCAGGCACAGCGAGAACAGCGTGGCCGCCCACGGCGCCTTCAGGCCGCGCGCGATGTAGAAGGCCGGGCCGCCGCGCAGCTGGCCGTGCTCGTCACGCACCTTGTACAACTGCGCCAGCGTGCTTTCGGCAAAGGCCGTGGCCATGCCGACCAGCGCCACCATCCACATCCAGAAGATGGCGCCGGGGCCGCCCAGCGCAATGGCGACGGCCACGCCGGCCAGGTTGCCGGTGCCCACGCGCGAAGCCAGGCTGGTGCACAGGGCCTGGAACGGCGTGATGCCGCCGGAATCCTGCTCGGGCGAGCGCAGCACCGAACGGAAGAATTCCGGGAAATGGCGGAACTGGAGGAAGCCCAGCCGCAGGGTGAAGAACAGGCCTACGGCCAGCAGGCCGTAGATGAGGATGTATCCCCAGAAGATGGTGTTGAGAAAACCGATGATGGCGGTCATGTGCTCCCTTTCACTGGGCTTGTGGCTGCAGAAAATGGGGGGACTATAGGGGCAGAGGCCGTTTTTGTCTCAAAAAGCCGTCAAACAAATTTGATAATTTTTCATTTTCTTACGACTGCCCCATGCGCTGGAACAGCCCGCCGGGCAGCCGGCCCACCTGTCCGTCCAGTTCCAGTTCGAGCAGCCGGGCCTGCAGCGCGGCGGTGTCCAGGCCGGTGCGCGCCAGCAGCGCGTCCAGGCTGACCGGGTCGTAGCCGAGCGCGTCCAGCAAGGGATCATCGCTGGCGCGGCAGGCCACTTCGTCGGCGGCATTGCGCCGTACCAGGCCGGGCCGCAGCTCCTCCAGCACATCCTCGGCCGACTCGACCAGCTTGGCGCCCTGGCGGATCAGCGCATGGCAGCCGCGTGACTGCGGCGAGTGGATGGAGCCGGGAATGGCAAACACTTCCTTGCCCTGCTCGCTGGCCTGGCGTGCGGTGATCAGCGAGCCGGACTGCGGCGCCGCCTCCACCACCAGCACGCCATGGCTGAGCCCGGCGATGATGCGGTTGCGCTGCGGGAAATGGTGCGCCAGCGGCGGCGCGCCGAGCGGGCACTCGCTCAGCAGCACGCCGCTCTGGGCAATGCGGTGCGCCAGCTCGCGATGCTGGCGCGGGTAGACGCGGTCCAGCCCGGTGCCGACAACGGCAACGGTCGAAGGGCCGGCGTGCACGACGGCGTCAAAGCCGCTCAGGGCACCCTCGTGGGCGGCCGCATCCACCCCGAGGGCCAGCCCGGAGATCACCGTCCAGCCCAGATCGGCAAAGGCGCGCGCGAACTGGCGCGCATTGATGGCGCCCTGCGGTGTGGGGTTGCGGCTGCCGACCATGGCAATGCCCTGGCTGGCGGCCAGCCGGTCGCACTGGCCGAGCGCATACAGCAGCACCGGCGGATCGGCCATCTGCAGCAGCGAGGCGGGATAGCCGGGGCTGCCCAGCGTGAGCACGCGGCGCTGCAGGCCGTCGTCCGGCTGCTGCAGCCAGGTCCAGGTGGTGTCGATCAGGGCCAGGGTTTCGGGGGCGGGGTTACGCAGCGCTTCGGCCTGTCGGCTGCTGACCACCTGTTCCAGCGCAGGGCGCGACTGTGCCAGGATTTGTTCAGGCAGGCCGAAGGCTGCCAGCAGGCGCCGTGCGCTGTCGGGGCCGATGCCGTCGGCCTGTACCAGTTGCAGCCAGGCTGCCAGTTCTTCGCGGGTCATGGATGGGAACAGGGGAGAGAGGGATGGCGGGCAGTATCCCGCGCAGGGGCGGAGCTGTCCAGCGGCAGCAACAGGTCGCCGGGGCGGATGGCATCGGCGGCCTGCGCGATGGCGAGCAGGGCCTGGGGAGCATCGGCAGACTGGGTGCTGTCGGGAGCGGCTGCCAGTGTGGCAGTGCCAACGGGCTGGACCAGGATGCCTTGCGCGGTGGCCGCAGCCGCTGAGGTGCGCAGCTGTCCAGCTGAAGCGGGCAGGACGCGCAGGATGCGGTAGCGCGCGGTGCCTTCTCCTGCTGCATCGGTCTGGGTGGCGCAGGTACTTTCTGGCGCGATTGCGGCGCCCGGCGCGTGGGTGCCGGCGGCACCTGCCGGTTCGGTGCGAGATGCCGGCCACTGTGCCAGCACCGTGTCACCGACGCCGAGCAGGCTGTGCATCCCGCCGCTGCCGCCCACAATGCGCCCGGCTCCTGCCTGGGTGTGCGCATCGATCCAGAACGGTGCCGGCATGGCCTGCGCCGTCATGGCAGTCAGCAGACACAGACAGGAACATCCCAGGCGGAGCAACGGCCGGCGTGCCTGGAAGTTGCAGAGGTGAAAGGAAATAAAATTAGTCATAAAGAACTAATTATGCGGTATTTTCACGGCATGAAGCCGAACAAGACAACGGCGGCAACCATGTCCCCCATCCGCCTTTGCCGCCAGCCCCGGCGCGCTGCGCCAATTCGCGCGAAAATGGGGCATCCGCGCGCTCCGCGTGACGCTGCTGCATTTCCGAATCCAACCGTTTTCCGCATTCCCATGGCCCAGCTCCCCATCCTCGTCTATCCCGATCCCCGCCTCAACACGGTCGCCAAGCCCGTGGCTGCCGTGGATGACCGCCTGCGCGGCATCATCGCCGACATGTTCGACACCATGTACGAGGCCAAGGGCATCGGCCTGGCCGCCACGCAGGTGGATGTGCACGAGCGCCTGGTGGTGATCGACGTATCCGAAGAACGCAACCAGCGCATGGTGGTGATCAACCCCGAGATCGAGTGGATGAGCGAGGAACGCATCAAGGGCGACGAGGGCTGCCTGTCGGTACCGGGCATTTACGATGGCGTGGAGCGTGCCGAGCGCATCCGTGTGCGCGCGCTGGACGAGCACGGCAACAGCCGCGTGATCGAGGCCGAGGGCCTGCTGGCGGTGTGCCTGCAGCACGAAATGGACCATCTGGCCGGCAAGGTGTTTGTCGAATACCTCAGCCCGCTCAAGCGCAACCGCATCAAGACCAAGCTGGCCAAGGCCCAGCGCGAGGCCGAGCGCGAAGCGCGCGCCCAGTAATCCCGCACAAGGCAGTTCCGAAATGAAAGTCGTTTTCGCCGGTACGCCGGAGTTTGCCCAGGTAGCGCTGGAGCGCCTGCTGGCCGCCGGTTTCGAAGTGCCGCTGGTGCTGACCCAGCCCGACCGTCCCGCCGGACGCGGCATGAAGCTGCAGGCCTCGCCGGTCAAGCAGACGGCACTGGCGCACAACATCCCGGTGGCGCAGCCGCTCAGCCTGCGTCTGGATGGCAAGTATCCCGACGATGCCGCCGCTGCGCGCGAGGCGCTGCTTGCCGTGCAGCCCGACGTGATGGTGGTGGCCGCCTACGGGCTGATCCTGCCGCAGTGGGTGCTGGATCTGCCGCGCCTGGGCTGCCTCAACATCCACGCCAGCCTGCTGCCGCGCTGGCGCGGCGCCGCGCCCATCCACCGCGCCATCGAGGCGGGCGATGCCGAGACAGGCATTACCATCATGCAGATGGACGCAGGGCTGGACACCGGCGACATGCTGCTGGTGGAGCGCCTGCCAATCGCGCCGGAGGACACCACGGCCACGCTGCACGACAAGCTGGCCGCCCTGGGTGGCCGCCTGATCGTGGAGGCGCTGGAACTGGCTGCCTGCGGCGGCTTGCAGCCGGTCAGGCAGCCGGAGCAGGGCGTGAGCTATGCGCACAAGATCGAAAAGGCCGAAGCGCTGGTCGACTGGAGCCTGCCCGCCGATCAGATCGGCCGCCGCGTGCGTGCCTTCAACCCCTTCCCCGCGGCGCTCACGCATGCGCGCACCCCCGAGGGCAAGAGCGAGCCGGTGAAGATCTGGGGCGCACAGCCTTCCGCCATGGCGGTGCCGGCGGGCGCACGACCCGGGCAGGTGCTGGCGCTGGATGCCTGTGGCATTCACGTCGCTTGTGGAAGCACGCGTCTTGCAGACGAAACCAGCCGCTCTACCCTGTGCCTGACCGAACTGCAACGCGCCGGCGGCAAGCGCCTGCCGGCGGCAGACTGGCTGCGCGGCTTTGCCCTGCCGGTGGGCAGCATTCTCGGCGAACAGGCCTGAACCATGCCATCCACCACCGAAGTGCAGCAGCTGCACGGCGCCACGGTGCCGCGCGACTTCGCACTCGAGCCGCGCGTGCTCTCGCGTGCCATGCTGCGCCAGCGCGCCTTCTGGGAGGGCTCGCGCGCCTACCGTCCGCTCTGGCTCGGCATCGCCTCCTGGGGCCTGATGACCGGGGTGGCCATGACCAACTCCGGCCTGAGCCTGTTCGAGGGCCTGTTGATGACGCTGCTGGTGTTTGCCGGCACCGCGCAACTGGCTGCCATTCCGCTGATCGCCGCGGGCGCGCCGGTGTGGGTGGTGCTGGCCGCGGCCTTCTGCGTGAACCTGCGCTTCGTCGTCTTCAGCGCTCACTTGCGTGACTATGTGCGGCACCTGCCGTTCCGCGAGCGCGTGCTGTTCGGCTATCTCTCGGGCGACATCAACTACGTGCTGTTCGTGCAGCGCTATCCGCATCCGTCCGATGAGCCGCAGCTGCGCGGCGAGCAGATTGCCTGGTACGTGGGCAGCACGGCCACCAACTACGTGGCCTGGTGCACTGCCTGCACGCTGGGCGTGCTGGTGGCGCATGCCTTGCCGCTCTCGTGGGGGCTGGGCTTTGCCGGCACGCTGGCGGTGCTCGGCGTGCTGTGCGCCACGCTGGACAACCGCATGCGCATCCTCGCCACCACGCTGGCCGGCGGCGTGGCCGTGCTGGCCTGGAACCTCCCGCTCAAGCTCAACCTGGTGGCGGCCATCGTGGTGTCGGTGGCGGTCTGTCTGGCGCTGGAATACACGGTGCTGCGCCACAGCTCCGACGAGCGTGATGCACGCGAGGCCCGGCGATGAGCTTTGACACCACCCTGCCGGGCCAGACGGACTGGACCACGCTGCTCATCATCCTGGGGCTGACCGTGGTCACCATCGTCTCGCGCAGCCTGTTTTTCCTCTCCAGTCGCGAGCTGCCCATGCCGCGCTGGTTCCGCCGCGGCCTGCAGTACGCGCCTGCGGCCGCCCTGGCGTCCATTGTGATTCCGGCCATCGTGATGACGCCCGACAACCAGCTCGCCAGCTGGAACGACGCCCGCCTGTATGGCGCGCTGGCCGGTGCCGCCTGGTTCTTCTACCGCCGCAGCGTGATGGGCACCATCCTGGTCGGCATGGCCGTCTACCTGCCGCTGCACCTCGGACTGGGCTGGTAGATGTTGCAGCGAACGATCGTGCCAAATACGGGATTCTGCTGACCTTGCAACATTGAAAAACCCGGTTACACTGCGCTTCCATATTGCTTACGCGGGTGCCGGCCCAGGAGGCTTGGTGTGCGCATGGCAATAGATCCCGATACCCCCTTAGGAGACACCCCATGCAACGTTCCCTTTCCCTGAGCCTGAATGTCCTGGCTCTGGCCGCCCTGACTGCTGTCGTCGGCTGTTCCAAGCAGGAGCCGGCTGCCGGCGCCAGCGCCGGTGCCAGTGGCGCCGCCCCCGCTGCAGCGGCTGACGCCGGCGCGGTCGAAGTGCCCTTCGGCACCGTCGGCCCCATCTCCGGCGGCATTGCCCACATCGGCAAGGACGTGGAAAACGGCGTGCGCCTGGCGCTGGACGAGGCGAATGCGGCCGGCGTGAAGATCGGCGGCAAGCCGGTGCACTTCAAGATCGTGGCCGAAGACGATGCCGGCGATCCGAAGCAGGCCACGGCCGTGGCCCAGAAGATGTGCGACTCCAAGGTCGCTGCCGTGGTCGGCCACCTGCAGTCCGGCACCACCATCCCGGCATCCGACGTCTACGCCAAGTGCGGCATCCCGATGATCACCGCCTCGGCTTCCAACCCGGATCTGACCAAGCCCGGCCACAAGAACGTGTTCCGCCTGATCGCCAACGACAATCAGCTGGGTGAAGCCGTGGCCGTGCATGCCGCCAAGAACGGCGTCAAGACCGTGGCCATCGTCGATGACCGTACCGCCTTCGGCCAGGGCCTGGCCGTGGTGTTCAAAAACGCTGCCGACAAGAACGGCATGCAGGTCGTGGCCAACGAGTTCACCACCGACAAGGCCACCGACTTCATGGCCATCCTGACCGCCATCAAGGCCAAGAAGCCGGACGCCATCCTGTTCGGCGGCCTCGACGCCCAGGCCGGCCCCATGCTGCGCCAGATGGGCCAGCTGGGTCTGGACAACGTCAAGCTGTTCGGCGGCGATGCCATCTGTACCGAGAAGCTGCCCGAGCTGTCCTCCAACTCCAAGACCGTGGAGAACGTGATCTGCGCCACCGGCGGCTCTTCCGTGCAGAAGATGGACGGCGGCCCCGACTGGCTCAAGGGCTACGAAGCCAAGTATCCCAAGCAGTTCCAGATCTACAGCCCCTACGCCTATGACGCCGCCCGCGTGCTGATCGAAGCCATGAAGGCAGCCGACTCCACCGATCCGGCCGTGTACCTGCCCAAGCTGGCAGCCACCAACTTCAAGGGCCTGACCGGCGAAATCAGCTTCACCGACAAGGGCGAGCTGCAGAAGCCGGCCGTGACGCTGTACACCTACAAGGACGGCAAGCGCGTCGAAATGTAAGGCTGCAAGCGCGACGCTCCCTGCGGGCGTTGCGTGTGTATTCCTGCGCCGCACGGCGCACCCGTTCCTGGGCCCTGCTGCAGGAACCGTGGTGCACCGGGCGGTTTTTTTGTGCCCGCAATAACCCGTCCGGCAGGGTGGCCTCCCGTTGACAGGCGGATTGCACCCAATAAGATGTATATGAAATATATCTTTATCCCGTGGATCTTCAGGGAGAGCTGCCATGCGCCTTGCCACCATGACCGATTACGCCTTGCGCCTGCTGATGTACGTGGCGCAGCAGCCGGAGCGCCTGTGCACCATTGCCGAAATTGCGCATGCCTACGGGGTGTCCGAGGCACACCTGATGAAGATCACCCATCAACTCGGTCGCCAGGGCTGGCTGGAGACGGTGCGTGGCAAGGGCGGCGGCATCCGCCTGGCCGTGGCGCCGGACGACATCGGCATCGGAGCTGTGGTGCGCGGCATGGAGCCCGATTTCTACCTGGTGAACTGCCTGACGCAGGACGTGAGCTGCGCCCTGGCCGGCAGTTGCCGCCTGACCGGCATCATGAGCGGCGCCCTGCAGCAGATGCTGGACTATCTCGACGACTACACCCTGACTGACCTGCTGCCGCCCGATCCGGCCGAGTTTCCGGTGCAACCGCCCGCACCCTGGCAGCCGCCGCCTGCCATCCGGGTGCGCAACGCCCGGCGTTGACCCGCCTGCGTCCATCGCCCCTGACGGAGAGAGCCATGACCCATGTCGTAACCGAAGCCTGCATCAACTGCAAATACACCGACTGCGTGGACGTCTGTCCGGTGGATGCCTTCCGCGAAGGCAAGAACATGCTGGTGATCGATCCGGACGAGTGCATCGACTGCGCGGTCTGCATCCCGGAGTGCCCCGTGGCCGCCATCTTTCCCGAGGAAGATGTGCCGAAGGACCAGCGCAAGTACATCCCCATCAACGCCGATCTGGCGCGCAAGTGGCCGGTGATTGCGCGCACCCACGCGGCCCTGCCGGATGCGGACGACTGGGCCAAGGTGGAAGAGAAGGCGCAACTGCTGGACGAGCGCAGCGCCAGGGATCCGGACTGAACGCTCAGGCTTCGTCAGCGCCGTCCTGGCCTTCGATATCGTAATCCTCGACTTCCGGCGGCTTCACCAGCAGTACCGGCACGGGCGAGTCCTGCACCAGCTTGCTGGAGGTGGAGCCTTCCAGGGCGGTGCGCACCAGGCCCAGCGCGCGCGAACCCATCACCACCATGTCGCAGCCGTAGGACTCGATCAGTTCCAGGATGGCCGGCACCGGATCGCCGGTGAGCACAGCGGTTTCATACGGCACATTGAAGGATTCGAGCAGCCGGGCCGATGCCGCCATGCTGTCGGCACCGGCTTCGAGCGCCACGTTGGCCAGCATTTCCTGGTCGTCGCGTGCGGTCAGGCGCTCGTAGAACGAGGCGGGCTCCTGCACGTTGGCCAGCACGAACTCGGCCTTCAGACCCTCCTGCACCAGACGCAGGGCAAAACGGGTTTCATGCAGCGACAGGGCGCTGCCATCGACGGGGAGCAGGATCTTCATGGCTTGTTCCTTCCTCAACGGGATTGCGTGCCGAACCGGCGCACGTCACAAGTCCATTGTGCCAGCGTGCGGCATCAAAACGGTGCACATTGGCTTGCTCCGGCGTGGATGCTTCCTATAATCGCCGCAGTCATCCAGTTTTCATGATTTTCTGCCCACACAGGAACCCGCCATGCAATTCATCCGCTTCTCCGACCTCTGCGCCAACGGTCAGGCCAAGGGCAAACGCGTCTTCATCCGCGCCGACCTGAACGTGCCGCAGGACGATAACGGCAACATCACCGAGGACACCCGCATCCGTGCCTCGCTGCCCTGCATCCAGATGGCGCTGGACGCCGGTGCTGCCGTGATGGTCACCTCCCACCTGGGCCGCCCGACCGAAGGCGAGTTCAAGCCGGAAGACTCCCTGTCGCCCGTGGCGGCGCGTCTGTCCGAGCTGCTCGGCCGCGAGGTGGAGCTGGTGAGCAACTGGGTGGACGGCGTCGACGTCGAGCCCGGCCAGGTGGTGCTGCTGGAAAACTGCCGCCTGAACGTGGGCGAGAAGAAGAACAAGCCCGAGCTGGCCGAGAAAATGGCCAAGCTGTGCGACATCTTCGTGCACGATGCCTTCGGTACCGCGCACCGCGCCGAAGGTACCACTTACGGCATCGCCCAGTTCGCCCCGGTGGCCAGCGCCGGCCCGCTGCTGGCCGCCGAAATGGACGCCATCAGCAAGGCCCTGGCCAATCCCAAGCGCCCGCTGATCGCCATCGTGGCCGGCAGCAAGGTCAGCACCAAGCTCACCATCCTGCAGAGCCTGGCCGACAAGGTCGACGGCCTGATCGTGGGTGGCGGCATCGCCAACACCTTCATGCTGGCTTCCGGTCTGCATATCGGCAAGTCGCTGGCCGAGGGCGAGCTGGTGGAAGAAGCGAAGAAGGTGATCGAGGCCATGAAGGCGCGCGGCGCGGAAGTGCCGATCCCGGTGGACGTGGTGACGGCCAAGGAATTCAAGGCCGATGCCAAGGCCGAAGTGAAGGATGCCAAGGACGTAGCCGAGGACGACATGATTCTGGACATCGGCCCCAAGACGGCGCAGCTGCTGGCCGACAAGCTCAAGGCCGCCGGCACCATCGTCTGGAACGGCCCGGTCGGCGTGTTCGAGTTCGACCAGTTCGCCCACGGCACCGAAACCATTGCCCGCGCCATTGCAGCCAGCGATGCCTTCAGCATTGCCGGCGGCGGCGACACGCTGGCCGCCATTGCCAAGTACGGCATCGACAAGGACGTGAGCTACATCTCCACCGGCGGCGGCGCCTTCCTGGAAGTGCTGGAAGGCAAGACGCTGCCGGCCTTCGAAATCCTGGCCAAGCGCGCCAACGGCTGACGGACCGCGCGCCCCGGACTGCAAGTCCCCGCCGGGGGCTTTGCTTTTTTCAGGTTCTAGACGACTGGTCTAATTCTGTGTATACTGCCCCCATGCACAAGGATTACGCCTGCAGCCGTCAGCACATTCTGGATACGGCAGCTCCCATTATTCAAGGCAAAGGCTATGCCGCCGTCGGGCTGGCCGAGATCCTGAAGGCGGCTGGCGTGCCCAAGGGCTCGTTCTACCATTACTTCAAGTCCAAGGAAGCCTTCGGGCAGGCCCTGCTCGAAAGCTATTTCGACAGCTACCTGTCCCGCCTGCAGGCCATCCTGACCGACTGTCACGGCGGCACGGCTGCGCAGCGCCTGATGCGCTACTGGCAGCTGTGGGTCGAGACGCAATCCGCAGAAGGCACCGAGCACAAGTGCATGGTGGTCAAGCTGGGGGCGGAAGTTTCCGACCTGTCCGACCCCATGCGCCAGGCCCTGGCGCAAGGCACGGCGCAGGTCATCCGGCAGTTGCGCGACTGCGTGGACGAAGGCATCGCCGACGGCTCGCTGCCGGCGGATCTTGACGCGGCGCAGACCGCACAATCTCTCTATGAACTGTGGCTGGGCGCCACCATGCTCACCAAGGTCCGGCGCGACCGCAGTGCCCTGGAAACTGCCTTGCGTACCACGCAGCTGCTGTTGCGGCTGCCGCCTCAGCCCGCGGCATGAACCATGCTGCATGGGTGTGCCATTTTTTATGCCTCTGTTAGACGACCGGTCTACTCATAGTGTTCCCTCTCCCCTCCCAAGAAAGACTTCTCATGACTGATACGAACTCCCGGCGCCCGCACCTGAACAGCCCCACGCAGCTCGGCGCCCTGCAACTGCGCAACCGCGTCGTCATGGCGCCGCTCACGCGCAGCCGGGCCGACGCCGGCGACGTGCCCGGCGCCTTGATGGTGGAGTATTACCGCCAGCGCGCCGGCGCGGGCATGATCATCACCGAGGGCGCCCAGGTCTCGCCCCAGGGCAAGGGCTACCCCGGCACGCCGGGCATCTACAACGCCGAACAGGTGGCCGGCTGGCGTCAGGTCACCGATGCCGTGCATGCGGCGGGCGGCACCGTGGTGCTGCAGCTGTGGCATGTCGGGCGGGCTTCGCATCCCTCGGTGCAGCGGAATGCCGCCCTGCCGGTGGCCCCGAGCGCCATCCAGCCCTCCGGCCAGATCTTCACCGAAACCGGCCTGCAGCCCTTCGTGACGCCGCGGGCGCTGGAGGAGTCGGAACTGGCGGGTGTGTTGGACAGCTACCGCACTGCAGCGCGCCATGCGCGTGATGCCGGCTTCGACGGCGTTGAAGTGCACGGCGCCAACGGCTACCTGCTGGACCAGTTCCTGCGCGACGGCTCCAACCAGCGTACCGACGGCTACGGCGGAGCGGTGCAGAACCGCGCCCGCCTGCTGCTGGAAGTGGTGGATGCCGTGTGCGGCGTCTGGGGTGCAGACCGCGTGGGCGTGCGCCTGTCGCCCAACAACCCGTTCGGCGACATGCGCGACAGTGACCCCATGGCTACCTTCGGCCATGTGATCCGCGCGCTGGACGAGCGCGGCCTGGCCTATCTGCACATGGTCGAGGGCGAGGCCGGGCTGGCCGAAGTCGATCCCAACGTGCCGCATGCTGACATTCTGAGCCTGCGCCAGCTGTGGCACGGTGCCTACCTGGCCAACGACCGCTACACCGGCGAACTGGCCGAAGAAGCACTGGCCAGCGGCTATGCGCAGGCCGTATCGTTCGGCAAGGCCTTCATCGCCAACCCCGACCTGCCGGCGCGCCTGGTGCAGGGCGCGCCGCTCAACACGCCGGACACGTCCACCTTCTATGGCGGTGGCGCGAAGGGCTATACCGACTATCCCGCGCTCGCCGCCTGAGTCCCTTGTCCCCTTGATGTGAGGAGAAAACCCATGACCCCCGATTTCCAGCAGCTTCGCAACACGCAAATCCAGCTTGCCTCGCGCCCGGTGGGCGCACCCACGCCCGACAACTTCCGCCAGGTGGACGTTCCGGTCAGCGCACCGGGCGAGGGCGAAGTCCTGATCGAGCACCTGTTCCTGTCGCTTGACCCCTACATGCGGGGCCGCATGAGCGATGCCAAATCCTATGCCGCCCCCACCGCCATCGGCGAGGTCATGCCCGGAGGTACGGTAGGCCGTGTGCTGGCTTCGCGCCACCCGGACTTTCAGGAAGGCGACCTGGTGCAAGGCATGGGCGGCTGGCAGCGCTACAGCCTCTCCGACGGCAAGGGTCTGTTCAAGCTCGATCGCGACATGGCCCAGCCCTCGATGGCGCTGGGCGTGCTGGGCATGCCCGGCTTTACCGGCTACATGGGGCTGCTCGACATCGGCCAGCCCAAGGCGGGTGAAACCGTGGTGGTGGCGGCCGCCAGCGGCGCGGTGGGCAGCGTGGTGGGCCAGATCGCCAGGATCCGCGGCTGCCGCGTGGTCGGCGTGGCGGGCGGCGCAGAGAAGTGCCGCTATGTCACGGAAGAGCTGGGCTTCGACGCCTGCATCGATCACCGGGCTGCAGATTTTGCCGCGCAACTGGCTGCTGCTTGCCCCAACGGCATCGACGTGTATTTCGAGAACGTCGGCGGCAAGGTGTTCGATGCGGTGCTGCCGCTGCTGAACGTGGGCGCCCGGGTGCCGCTATGCGGCCTGATTGCGCAGTACAACGCCACCAGCCTGCCCGCCGGTCCGGACCGCCTGCCGCTGCTGATGGGTACCCTGCTGACGCGCCGCATCCGCATGCAGGGCTTCATCATTTTCGACGACTACGGCGACCGCTACCCGGCGTTTGTGCAGGAGATGGGCCGCTGGGTGCAGGAAGGGCGCGTCAAGTTCCGCGAGGACCGCGTGACCGGTCTGGAGCAGGCGCCCGAGGCCTTCATCGGCATGCTGCAGGGGAACAACTTCGGCAAGCTCGTGGTGCAACTGGGCGACGCACAATAAATGGCACGCTGGTGCTATTGCTACAGCAGAATGCCAAACCCCGGCGGCAGAAGATGCCGCCGGTTGGACATTAACAATCCGGACGGGGCCGCTCTGTACATCATCCGCAGCACAAGTCTTACCCTCCGGTTACGCCTTGGTTTTCCTGTAATACTGGCGTAATCCGGGGGAAATTCATAGAATGTAGCAGCAGTCCTATAGCGGGAAGGGCAGAATTGTGCAAAGCATTCGCCTTTCACGAGCAGGGCTGCGCCCTGCACACTGTTGTGCCTTGTTGTACCGGATATGACTGAGACTACTGCTGTACCCCCCGCCCCGATGCCGATTGGCCCCGGCGAGCCGATGCCGCACCGCAAGGTGATCCGCTCCTGGACCAACCCGTTTGCCCAGCGCGACAACTGGCACGCCTTCGTGCTGCTGGTGCTGGACTACATCCTGTTTTCCGCGCTGGTCGCCGGCGCGGTGCTGTTCGACGCCTGGTGGCTGCAGCTGCTGAGCGGTCTGGCAGCCGGCTTCGTCATCGGCCGCCTGTTCATCATCGGCCATGATGCCTGCCACATGAGCCTCACGCCCAACCGCAAGCTCAACAAGTGGCTGGGCCGCATCGCCTTCATGCCCTCGCTCACCGCCTACAGCCTATGGGACGTGGGCCACAACGTGGTGCACCACGGTTACACCTGCCTCAAGGGCGTGGACTTTGTCTGGGAACCGCTCACCAAGGAGGAGTTCGACGCCCTGTCGCCCACGCAGCGCCTGCTGCAGCGCATCTACCGCAGCGGCTGGGGCGCCGGCATCTACTACATGATCGAGATCTGGTGGAAGCGGGAATTCTTCCCGAACAAGACGCACATGCCCACCCGCCGTCCGGTCTTCTTCTGGGACAACATCCTGGTAGTGGCGTTCTGGATCGTCTGGGCCGTGGCCATCACGGCGCTGGCGCTGGCCTATGAGCAGCCGGTGTGGCAGGCCTTCCTGTTCGGCATGGCCGCTCCGCTAATGTTCTGGTTCTACATGATCGGCTTCGTGGTGTATGTGCACCACACGCACGAGAAGGTGACCTGGCAGAACGACAAGACGGCCTGGGGCAAGGCGGCACCGTTCGTGTCCACCACCGTTCACCTGACCTTCCCGTTCAAGATCGGCGCCGCCATGCACCACATCATGGAGCACACCGCTCACCACGTGGACATGAGCATCCCGCTGTACCAGCTGAAAAAGGCACAGGCCAAGCTCGAAGAGCTGCTGCCGGGCCGCATCGTGGTGCAGGCCTTCTCCTGGAGGTGGTACTTCGATACTGCGCGCAAGTGCAAGCTGTACGACTTCAAGCAGATGTGCTGGACCGACTTTGCCGGCCGCGCCACCAGTGTGCCGCGCACCGACGTGACGGTGGTGCCGGCCTGATGGTCTGCCCCTGAACGCTGCGCCGAGCGCACGCCAAGACCCGCCCGCTTGCTGCCGGCGGGTTTTTTGTTGTGGGGCGTGCTGTAAGGGATTCCGCCATGTGCCTGTCACATCCATCATGCAAGAATGGACCTCTGCACGCCTTGCCCTGAGCAGGGCTTTCCACATACTTCCGGATTCACCATGCGCCACCACGCCACCAAGATCGTCGCCACCATCGGCCCCGCATCCAGCACGCCCGAAATGCTGGAGGCAATGATCCAGGCGGGGGTGAGCGTGGTGCGTCTCAACTTCAGCCACGGCACCGCGCAGGACCATATCGACCGCGCCCGCATGGTGCGCGAAGCGGCGCAGAAGGCAGGGCGCGAAGTGGCCATCATGGCCGATTTGCAGGGCCCCAAGATCCGCGTCGGCAAGTTTGCCGATGGCAAGGTGCAGCTCGAAACCGGCCAGCCTTTCATGCTCGACGCCGGCCGCCACGAACCGGGCGATATCGAAGGCGTGGGGCTGGATTACAAGGAACTGCCGAATGACGTGAAGTCAGGCGACGTGCTGCTGCTCAATGACGGCCTGATCACGCTGAAGGTGGATGCCGTGCGCGGCCAGGCGGTGCACACCACGGTGCTGGAGGGCGGCGAGCTGTCCAACAACAAGGGCATCAACAAGCAGGGCGGCGGCCTGTCCGCGCCGGCGCTCACCGGCAAGGACATGGAGGACATCAAGACCGCCATGGCGTTCGAGGCCGACTATGTGGCGGTGAGCTTTCCGAAAAGCGCCACCGACATGGAAATGGCGCGCCAGCTCTGCCATGTGGCGGGTGCCGGGTTGGGTCACCGGCCGTTCCTGATCGCCAAGATCGAGCGCGCCGAGGCCATTCCGCGGCTCGAATCCATCCTGCAGGCCAGCGACGGCATCATGGTGGCGCGCGGCGATCTGGCTGTGGAGGTGGGCAATGCGGCCGTGCCGGCGCTGCAGAAGCACATGATCCGCCTCGCCCGCCAGCTCGACAAGGTGGTGATCACGGCCACGCAGATGATGGAGAGCATGATCAGCAACCCCATCCCCACGCGCGCCGAGGTGAGCGATGTGGCCAATGCGGTGCTGGACGGCACCGATGCGGTGATGCTCTCTGCCGAGACGGCGGCCGGCAAATATCCGCTGCAGACGGTGCGCGAAATGGCGCAGATCTGCGAGGCGGCCGAGCGCTTCGACCCGGCCATGAATACCGATGCGGACTTCACCGGGCAGAACTTCACCCGCATCGACCAGTCGATCGCGCTGGGTGCGCTGTTCACGGCGCAGCATCTGGGTGCCAAGGCGATCGTGGCGCTGACCGAATCGGGTTCCACCGCGCTGTGGATGAGCCGCCATCGCGTCAACATCCCCATCTACGCGCTCACGCCCAAGGTGGCCTCGCAACGCCGCATGGCGCTGTACCGCAACGTGCAGACCATGCTGATGGACACCCATGCCGACCGCGACACCGTGCTGCACCAGGCCGAACGCCAGCTCAAGGCCGGCGGGGTGCTGCAGAGCGGCGATATCTACGCCATCACCTGCGGCGAGCCGATGGGCGCGCCGGGCGGCACCAATATGCTGAAGATCTGCCGCGCGGCCTGAAGTGTGCGGGCTGCCCGGTGCAGCTTGCGCCAGCGCAAGGGGCGCGCACTTGTCCCTGCTGCGCCCTGCGACAAGGGTGCCCGAATCGCCCCGGCAGGCTAAAATGGCGCAAATTTCATCGCAATGACATCCAGGCCTGCCCCGGAGGGCGGGTTGTATCGCTTTTCAACTTCTGAGGGGACTCTTCCATGGCACTCGTTTCCATGCGCGAACTGCTGGACCACGCCGCCGAAAACGGCTACGGCATCCCGGCTTTCAACGTCAACAACCTGGAGCAGGTGCAGGCCGTGATGTCTGCCGCCGATGAAGTCGGCGCCCCCGTGATCCTGCAGGCCAGCGCAGGCGCGCGCAAGTATGCCGGCGAGCACTTCATCAAGTACCTGATCCAGGCCGCCGCCGAAGCCTATCCCCACATTCCGCTGGTGATGCACCAGGACCACGGCACCAGCCCCGCCATCTGCCAGGGCGCGCTCGATCTGGGCTTCGGCTCCGTGATGATGGACGGCTCGCTGCGTGAAGACGGGAAGACCCCCGCCGATTTCGCCTACAACGTGGACGTGACCAAGCAGGTCGTGGCCATGGCGCACAAGATCGGCGCCACCGTCGAAGGCGAGCTGGGTTGCCTGGGCAGCCTGGAAACCGGTGAAGCCGGTGAGGAAGACGGCGTGGGCGCCGTCGGCAAGCTGGACCACAGCCAGATGCTGACCGACCCCGAGGAAGCCGCACAATTCGTGGCCGCCACCCAGCTGGACGCACTGGCCATCGCCATCGGCACCAGCCACGGCGCCTACAAGTTCACCCGTCCGCCCACGGGCGACGTGCTGGCCATCAGCCGCGTGAAGGAAATCAACGCCCGCATTCCCAACACGCACCTGGTGATGCACGGCTCCTCCAGCGTGCCGCAGGACCTGCTGGACATCATCAACCAGTACGGCGGTGCCATGAAGCAGACCTACGGCGTGCCGGTGAAGGAAATCCAGGAAGCCATCAAGTACGGCGTGCGCAAGATCAACATCGACACCGACATCCGCATGGCGATGACCGGTGCGGTGCGCAAGTTCATGCACGAGAACCCCTCCAAGTTCGACATGCGCGAATGGATGAAGCCGGCGCGTGAAGCCGCCAAGGCCGTGTGCAAGCAGCGTTATCTGGAATTCGGCTGCGAAGGCCAGGGCGCAAAGATCAAGGGCATCCCGATGAGCGTGATGGCCGAGAAATACGCCAGGGGCGAGCTGGCGCAGCAGGTGCGCTGAGCGGTGGGGGGCGCCGCCTGACGGCGCTTGCTGCTGAACAAAAAAGTGCCACCGGAGACTCGGGAGAGTCTTGCGGTGGCTTTTTTTCGTGTGGCCGCGTTCCAGCGCAGGAAGGCGATGAACCATTCAGTCCGGACTGATGGCGGGCTTTTTCATGTGGGCAAGCGCCCCTGCACCGCCCGGCTTTCCTTCCACGCCTGGTGCACGAACGGATCGGTGATCGCATACAGCCCGTGCGCCTTGCGCAGCACGATGTTTTCATCGAGCATGGCATTGATGGTGGGCTGCACCTCTTCCATGCGCACGGGGCGGTGCAGGTGTTCGCCATAGGCAGTCAGGGCATCGGGCGTGAACAGGCCCTTGGATTCGCCGGCTTCGGTGGCGGCGATGCGGGCGAAGATGGCTTCGGCCAGGCCGCCCAGGCTTTCCAGCCGGCGCAGTTCCTCGCCGGCCAGGGCATTGCGCAGGGTGGAGGCAACTACCGGAAACACCTCATCCGGCTTGAGCTGCGGCTGCTCCTGCAGCGCCACCAGTTGCTGGCGCAGGGCGCGCAGCATTTCCTCCGGGCGCTGGCCCAGCGTCTGGAAGGCGTGCCAGGCCACTTCGGGCGAAGGCATCTGCGGGCCGAGCCCGCCATCGGCGGCCTGCCGCAGCAGGTGCTCCACATAATCGCGTCCCAGCAAGGGAAACGGCACGCTCACGGCGCCGGCAAAGGCCTGGTTGCGTCGCGCCGTCAGCTCGTTGACCATGGCGCGGTGCGAGCCGGTGCCGACGAAGTAGAAGCGCCCCTGCGACTGCGGATTCTGGTTGATGGCATCGCGCGCCGCCTTGAGCGCCAGCAGCAGGCCGTGGCCGTTTTCGGAGGTGATGGCGTGCTGCACCTCGTCGATGATCAGCACCACATCGGTCTGGGCCTGTTCCACGATGGCGGCAATGGCCTGCGCCAGCGTGGTGCCGTCTTCCTTGCCCAGGCTGTCGAGCGAGAAGCCGAACTTGAAGCCCAGCGCGCCCACCTCGGCGCCCTTCACGCGCGCCAGGGTCTTGCGCATGCGCGAGCCCTGGTTCTGCAACTCGGCCAGCGCCTGCTTTACGGCGGCATGCACCAGCGAAGTGGGCGAGGCCTGTACATCGCTCCACAGGTCCACATAGATCACCAGCGCACCCATGGCCTCCAGCGCGGGAATGAGGTCGTGCTGCAGGAAGGTGGTCTTGCCGGTGCGGCGCTGGCCGGAGAGGAACAGGCCGGATTGCAAGGACGCATCCAGCGGGCCGGGGCGCAGCAGCTGTGTGGCCATCTGGCGGCCAAGGTCGGGGCGAGGGTAGACGCTGGACATGGCGATTTACCAAAAATTATGAAATTCGAATAATTATATGGATTGCATAAAAATTTTAATAGCCCTCATGGAAAACCAGAGCCGCCGGGAAAATCCCCAATGAAACCTCCGTGCAGAGCATGCACAGTGGATGGTGTCCTACCTTTGCCGGTGCGCGTTCTGCGTACAGTCTGGCCTGTTGTCCATTCCCGCCATGCTGCCTGTGTCGATCTTCAAGCCTTCCTCTCCTGCGCCCAGCGTGCTCTGGGTGGTGCGCCACGGCCAGAGCGCCGGCAACGTGGCCAGCGATCTGGCCAACTCGCGCCAGCTGCCCATGCTCGATATCGGCACGCGCGACATGGACACGCCGCTATCGTTGCTCGGAGAGCGCCAGGCCGATGCGCTCGGGTACTGGTTCAGTACGCTGCCACCGGAGGAACAGCCGGATGTGCTGTTGTGCTCGCCCTATCTGCGCGCTGCAGAAACGGCGCGCCGCATGCTGCAGGTGAGCGAGATGCCGACCACGCTGCGCATGGACGAGCGCCTGCGCGAAAAGGAGTTCGGCGTGCTCGACCGCTACACGCGCTTCGGCATTCAGCAGAAGTTTCCGGACCTGTTCGAGCAGCGCGCCCAGGTGGGCAAATTCTATTTCCGGCCGCCTGGCGGTGAGAGCTGGTGCGATGTGATCCTGCGCCTGCGCAGTTTCATGGAGATGACGGCGCGCGAATACGATGGCCAGCGCGTGCTGGTGGTGGGCCACCAGGTGATCGTGAGCTGCCTGCGCTATCTGCTGGAAGGGCTGGCCGAACAGGAGATTCTGGCGATCGACCGAGAAGGCGATGTGCCCAATTGCGGCGTGACGTCGTACCACTTCCATGCGGAGGGGTTCCGCGACGGCAAGCTCATGCCGCGGCTGGTGAACTTCACGGCGCCGCTGGAGCAGGCCGGCACGCCGGTGACGGCCGCCAAGGATGTGCCAGTGGCTCCCAAGGCGTAAGCCATCAGGGCGACCTGATGGCTTCCCCAACGCCAAGGCCAAGGCCCAGGCAGCGCAAGGCAAGGTGCCGGGCCGCACCGTGGGCCCGGTGGGCTATCTGGCGCGGGAACTCTCGCACGAGTTTCCTGCGCTGCTCAAGGAGCTGCAGACCGGGGGCTGAATCATGCCCCGGGCGGGCTTATTTGCCCCACACCTGCGGCAGCTTGTAGCCGGGGAAGCGCTTGACGGCATAGGCCTTGAACGCGGGCGACTGGTAGGCGGCAATCACGTCGCGCGCCCAGGGCTTGTTCACGTCAGCCGTCCTGATCACGCCCACGTTCACATAGGCGTTGCTCTTTTCCTGGTACAGCGCCGTGGTCAGCTTGATGCCGCTGCTCACCGCATAGTTGCCGTTGATCACGGCAAAGTCCACATCGGCGCGCGAACGCGGCAGTTGGGCCGCTTCCAGAGGGCGCAGCACCAGCTTGCGCGGGTTGGCGGCAATATCGCGCTCGGAAGCCGTCACCGGGTTGATGCCGGGTTTGAGCGAAATCCAGCCCAGATCGGCCAGCATCACCAGCGCGCGTGCCAGGTTGCTGGGGTCATTCGGCAGGCTGACGGAGCTGCCCGGCTTCACGTCGGCCAGCGCCTGGCGCTTGCCGGCGTAGATGCCCAGCGGGGCCGTCGGTACCTGGAATACCGGCGTCAGGTGCAGCTTGTGCTGGGCGCTGAATTTGTCCAGATAAGGGCGGTGCTGGAACACGTTCAGGTCCAGCGAGCCCTCCTGCAGCGCCAGGTTGGGGCGCACGTAGTCGGTGAACTCGACCAGCTTGACCTTGTAGCCCTGCTTCTCGAGGAGCGGGCGGATGCTCTGCCTGACCTGGTCGCCGAAGTCGCCGACGGTGGTACCGATGACGATCTGCTGCTTGGCCGGATCGGCGGCAAGAACGGCGCCGCTGGCCGCCAGGGCCGTGGCGAGCAGGGCGGACTGGATCAGGATGCGCTTGGATTGCTGCATGGGATTCTGTCTTTCTTTGTGGGAAATGGACGAAAAAAACGGGGATGGGCGCTTCAGCGCTTGTCGAGCCGGGCGGCGGCGTAGTTGCCGGCCAGCTGGATGAGTTGCACCAGCACGATCAGCAACAGCGACATGGCCACCAGCACCACTGTGTCGTAACGCTGGTAGCCGTAGCGGATGGCCAGATCGCCAATGCCGCCGCCGCCCACCACGCCGGCCACGGCCGAGTAGCTCAGGAAGCTGATGGTGAGTATGGTGAAGCCCGCAATCAGGCCGGCGCGTGCCTCCACCAGCAGCACCTTCACGATGATCTGCAGCGGGCTGGCACCCATGGCCTGCGCTGCCTCCAGCACGCCGCGCGGAATCTCGCGCAGCGACTGCTCGGCCAGCCGGGCAAAGTAGGGGATGGCGGCAAACGACAGCGGCACGGCGGCGGCCAGCGGGCCGATCGAGGTTCCCGCCACCATGCGGGTGAAGCCGCTCAACACCACCATCAGGATGATGAAGGGGAAGGAGCGCACCAGGTTCACCACCCAGCTCAGCAGGCCATGCAGCCAGCGGTTGTCGGCCATGTTGCCGCGGCGCGTGAGATAGAGCAGCACGCCCAGCGGCAGTCCGAACAGCAGCGCCGCACCCAGACCGATGCCCAGCATCAGCGCGGTCTCGATGGCGGCCTGCACGATCTCGTCCTGCATGTCGGCCAGATGTTCCCAGGCGCCGGCCCAGGTGATGGGCGTCTCTTCGTCCAGGGTGCCAATTACTTCGTCTTCCATGCTCATGCCTCCTCGAGCAGTGCGCGCGTTTGCGGATGGTGGGTAGTGATGTCGCGGTCCTGCACCTCCACCACATCGACGACGCGGCCGGCCGACAGCACGGCGGCCCGCTGGCACAACGCACGCACCACCTGCATCTCGTGCGTGACGATGACGATGGTGACGCCGAAGCGCTGGTTGATGTCCTTCAGGCAGTCGAGCACGGACTGGGTGGTCTGCGGATCCAGCGCGGACGTGGGTTCGTCAGCCAGGATGACGGCGGGATGCGGCGCCAGCGCGCGCGCGATGCCCACACGCTGCTTCTGTCCGCCCGAGAGCTGGGCCGGATAGTGCTGCGCGCGCTCGGTAAGGCCCACGATCTCCAGGCATTCGGCCACGCGGGCGCGGATGCGTTCGGCGCTCCAGCCGGCGACTTCCAGCGGAAACGCCACATTGCCCGCCACGGTGCGGTTGGCCATCAGGTTGAACTGCTGGAACACCATGCCGATCTTCTGGCGCATCTGGCGCAGGGCACGGGCATCGAGCTGCATCAGATCCTGCCCGTCGATGCGCACGTGGCCGGCATCGGGCCGCTCCAGCAGGTTGATCAGGCGCAGCAAGGTGGACTTGCCCGCGCCCGACTGGCCGATCAGGCCGAAAATCTCGCCTTGCGCAATGCGCAGGCTGGTGGGATGTACCGCATCGAACCATCCACCGCCCTGTGGGGCCGGATAGCGCTTGCGTACCGATTCCAGTTCAATCATTTGCCGACTTCTTGGTGTGCAGGAGCCGGCTTGCGGCCGGCCAAACGGACTATGGGGTAAACCCGAAGTTGGGATTATGGTCCGGACGGAAAGTTATATGCTTATTTTTGTATAAAAAATTTTTTCTTATGCTTTTTAAAGAAATTGCATAAGGCTTGTACGAGCGCTTCAACGTGCCCTGCCACGGAGGCTTGCGGGGGGTGTGGCGGCATAAAATAGGACAGCCCGATTTTTCTCCTCCCTGCGAAGGAAACGCCCGCATGAGCAACGCACTCCACACCTCTTCCATCACCTCGCTGCCGCTGCTGGCTCGCGGCAAGGTGCGCGACAACTACGCCGTGGGCGACGACCGCATCCTGATGGTGGCCAGCGACCGCATCAGCGCGTTCGACGTCATCATGGGCGAGCCGATTCCCGGCAAGGGCGCGCTGCTCACGCAGATGGCGCTGTTCTGGTTCGACAAGCTCAAGGACATCGTGCCCAACCACCTGACCGGCGATGCTCCCGAAAGCGTGGTGGCCCCCGAGGAAGTGGCCCAGGTGCAGGGCCGCAGCATGCTGGTGAGGCGCCTCAAGCCCCTGCCGGTGGAGGCTGTGGTGCGCGGCTACCTGGCCGGCAGCGGCTGGGCCGAGTACCAGCAAAGCCGCAGCGTGTGCGGCGTGCCCCTGCCCGAAGGCCTGAGCAATGCCGCCAAGCTGCCCGAGCCCATCTTTACCCCGGCGGCCAAGGCCGAAGTGGGCGAGCATGACGAGAACATCAGCTACGAGCAGGTGGAAAAAACCATCGGCCCGGCACTGGCGGCGCAGATGCGCGACGTGAGCATTGCGCTGTACAAGGCCGCGGCCGACTATGCGCTGACCAAGGGCATCATCATCGCCGACACCAAGTTCGAGTTTGGTCTGGACGCCGACGGCAAACTGACCCTGATGGACGAAGTGCTGACGCCCGACAGCTCGCGCTACTGGCCGCTGGATGGCTACGAGGCTGCCTACAAGGCCGGCAAGAATCCGCCGAGCTATGACAAGCAGTATCTGCGCGACTGGCTGGAGACGGCGCAGGTGGATGGCAAGCCGTGGGGCAAGACGGCGCCTGCGCCGGTGTTGCCGCAGGAGGTTAGCGAGGGGACCAGTGCGAAGTATCGGGAGGCGTTGGAGAGGTTGACGCGCTGAGCCGAGCCCTGGAGCAAAAAAGATGAAAGCCCGGCACTGCCGGGCTTTCCATTTGGTGCATCTTTCAGCTTGTTAGCGTCCAGAGCTCATTTCCCAATAAGCTGGTGGAATCATTGTACGCTTGATTTGGTTTATATTGCAATAAATTAGTTCAAGATTGCGAGGGGGAGGCAATGGCGGGAACCAAAACGATGTCGTATAGGTTGGCGATAGACCTAGGTTCTACCTCTTTGGGGTGGGCGGTACTTAAACTGGCTCCAGCTCAGGTTGAAGGATATAGACTGCGTCCTACTGCCATTGTCAAGGCCGGCGTGAGAATTTTCAGTGATGGCCGAAACCCTAAAGATGGGTCTTCATTGGCCGTCACCCGGCGTAATGCGCGCGCCATGCGTAGACGTCGGGATCGGCTCCTGCGTCGCAAAGTCAGGCTGATGGAAAAGTTGGTCGACTACGGATTTTTCCCCGCTGATGCGCGCGAGCGTAAGAAACTCGAATTGCTTAACCCGTATGAGCTAAGAGCAAGAGGGTTGCGTGATCCGCTTTCCGCAGGAGAGTTCGCACGTGTCCTTTTTCATATCAACCAGCGGCGTGGCTTCAAGAGCAATCGAAAAACCGACAAAAAGGAGACTGACAGCGGTGCACTGAAGGCGGCAATAAACGGGTTGCGCCAAGCCTTGATGGATCAAGGTTGTCAAACAGTCGGCGAACTGCTTTATCGTCGACTGACGGATTCGAGCAAGCCTTCGCATGAGCGTACCGTTCGTGCGCGCTACCGCGAGACGCGCATTCCACGAGAGGACGGCAAGACAAAAATCGAAAAAAGCTACGACCTCTATATTGATCGACAGATGATCGCCGAAGAGTTTGATGCACTCTGGGCAAAACAATCAGAGTTCAATCCAGCTCTTTTCAACGAGGTTGCTCGTGCGGATTTGCGGGATACCTTGTTGTATCAACGCAAATTGCGTCCAGTCAAGCCGGGCCGTTGCACTTTGCTGCCAGAAGAAGAGCGTGCGCCCCTAGCTTTGCCTAGCACCCAGCACTTCCGCATTTTGCAGGAGGTGAACAACTTACGCATCTTGGGCCAAGACCTGCAAGATCGCCCACTGACAGAAGCGCAGCGTGACCTGATTGTCGATGCACTGGAAAACAATACCAAGGTGACCTTCAAGCGGATGCGAAAGCTTCTCCAGTTGGGCAGTCTGGGCCAGTTCAACCTGGAAGACGAGAAGCGCACAGAGCTCAAGGGGAATGCCACTACGGCATCGCTCGCTCGAAGCGAGCATTTCGGTGACGCGTGGTTCGACCTTGATGCGGAAACGCAGGACGAAATCGTCTGGAAGCTCTTGAATGAAGAGAGCGAACCATTTCTTGTGGAGTGGCTACGAGCACGTACTGGTATCGACGAGGTCAACGCTCTCCGCATCGCCAATGCCGGCTTGCCTGAAGGATACGGAAGCTTGAGTCGCAAAGCGCTCACGTTGATCCTCCCTGCGCTACGCGAATGCGACTTGCTTGACGGTGGGAGCGTGCCGCGAACTTATGACAAGGCAGTACTGGCCGCTGGATTTGCGCACCATAGCAAGCTTGGATTCGATTTTGACTTTAACGATGCAGACGTTGAGCACGCCGTTGATCCAGACACTGGCGAGATCACACCAGTGTTTCAACAGTTGCCGTACTATGGCAAAGCCTTGCAGCGCCACGTAGCCTTTGGATCGGGAAAATTGGAAGATCCGGAAGAGAAGCGATACGGCAAGATTGCCAATCCCACCGTGCACATCGGTCTGAATCAAGTTCGCACCGTGGTGAATGCATTGATTCGCAGGTATGGCCGACCTACCGAGATCGTCGTGGAGTTGGCGCGCGATCTGAAACAAAGTCGGGAGCAAAGGCAGGAGGCGCACAAGCGACAAGCTGAAAACCAGAAGCGTAACGAAGGCATCCGTAAAGAAATCGCAGCGATTCGTGGCATTCTTGAGCATAACGTTAAGCTCGCGGATTTGCAAAAGTGGATTCTTTGGGAGGAGTTAAGCTCTGATGTGGCTGATCGTCGCTGTCCGTATAGCGGTGAGCAAATCAGTGCGGCGATGCTGCTGAGCGATGAAGTCGAGATGGAACATGTATTGCCGTTCTCATCGACTTTGGACGATACGCTAAACAATCGCGTCGTGTGCATGCGCCGGGCAAACCGGGTCAAAGGAAATAGAACACCCTGGCAGGCCCGTGAAGACTTCGAGGCCCAAGGCTGGAGTTATGACGGGATACTGCTGCGCGCTGAGCGCATGCCCAAGAACAAGCGCTATCGCTTTGCAGCGGATGGTTATGAGCAGTGGCTACGGGATGACAAGGGATTCCTGGCCCGGGCATTGAATGACACGCGCTATCTGTCGCGCGTTGCCAAACAGTATCTGAACCTGGTGTGTCCAGGTAGTGGTGTCCGCGTTATTCCAGGACAGATGACCGCACTGCTTCGCGCAAAGTTCGGCTTGAATGACGTGCTCGGTCTGGATGGAGAGAAAAACAGGAACGATCATCGTCACCATGCCGTGGATGCTTGTGTAATTGGCGTGACGGACCAAGGGTTGCTGCAACGATTCGCCATTGCAAGTGCGGATGCGCGCAACAAAGGATTGGGACGCCTGGTCGATAACATGCCACTCCCATGGTCAACCTATCGCGATCATGTGGAGCGAGCGGTTCGACAGATTCGGGTCAGTCATAAGCCTGACCATGGCCATGAAGGAGCTATGCATAACGACACCGCTTATGGTTTGCTCGGTGAGGGCAAGGTATTTGTGCACAAGCGAGTTGAAAACAGGCGCGAGCGAGTGGAAGAGAATCTTAAAGTGTTGCGGTTCTCCAATCGCAAGGCAGTGCATGCCACGAACCGACCATGGTTTGGATCGAGCCACAACCAGCCGGAAGACGCATACAAAGGCTACAAGGGTGACAGCAACTATTGCATCGAGATAGTCCGTAATGGCAAAGGTAAATGGGAGGGAGAAGTCATCTCTACCTTCGACGCCTATCAACTCGAGCGAAAGTTGATCGCAGACTTCCGTGCGACTCACGGCAGGTCAGTGCGAGTGCCTGGGTTCCTGTCTCTGCTTAGCCAAACTGAGTCACTGAGCGGCAAGCCGCTTGTGATGCGATTGATGCGGGATGACTTTGTCAAGCTGTTGGCAGAGACGGGGGAGGTTGTTTTGTTGCGCGTCAATACGATCAAGGGTAGTGGCGAGATCCTGCTTGCGCCTCATGATCAAGCCAATGTGGATGCTCGCAATCGAGACAAGGAGGACAGTTTCTCCTATATATCGAAACGAGCAGGATCCTTGCAGAAGGCCCATGGCCGTCATGTCACCATCTCCCCGATTGGCGAAGTTCGCGATCGGCGTTATCCGGGTTAAATGAGCTCGGCATGATTGGCCGCATTGTCGAAATCGCCGATGACAAGCGGCATCTGTTCGTAAATCGCGGCTTTCTGGTTGTGCGTGACACGGATGGCGAACGGAAGGAATTGGGTCAAATACCGTTGGACGACATTGCAGCGGTGATCGCAAACGCACATGGCATCACTTATACCAACAACCTCCTCGTAGCATTGGCGGAGCGCGGCGTGCCATTCGTGCTTTGTGCGCCGAATCACAATGCGGTTGGTATGCTGCTTACCCTCGATGGTCATCACGTCCAGTCGAAAAGGATAGAGGCTCAGCTGAAGGCATCACAGCCTACCCATAAACGCCTGTGGGCAGCCGTAGTCAGATCGAAGCTGGAACAGCAGGCTGCCGCATTGGAAGCGGCTGGTGGGCCCGTCGCACCGCTTTCCGCACTGGTAAGCAAGGTGCGAAGTGGCGACCCTGAAAATCTTGAAGGGGTGGGCGCTCGGCGCTATTGGCGGTTGCTCTTCGGTGAAGATTTCAGGCGTGATCAGGATGCTGGTGGTGCGAATGCACTTCTGAATTATGGGTACACGGTTGCTCGCGCTTCGACGGCCCGTGCTGTGGTGGCGGCCGGATTGCACCCGAGTATTGGCTTACATCACAGCAATGATGCAAATCCACTGCGACTTGTGGATGATCTGATGGAGCCGTTTCGGCCCATCGTGGATCTGAAGGTTTGGCAGTTGGTTCGTAACGGTGAGGGGCAGGTGACGCCAGATACCAAACGTGCGCTGGTGAGAACGCTATACGACGACATGCAAACCAGTGTAGGGGCTACACCTGTAATGGTGTGCATGCAGAAGCTGGCTACTTCGCTCGCTCAAGTTTATCTGGCGGAACGAGACAAGCTGGACTTACCGTTTCCAGGGTTGCCCATTGCATTGGCAAGTAGCCTGGGGACTGACTGATCATGCTTACAGGGTATCGGCTCATGTGGATGCTCGTCATGTTTGACCTTCCGGTGCTCGAAAAGGCAGAGCGGAAAGCCGCAACCGATTTCCGTAAGTCGTTGCTGGATATGGGGTTTGAGATGAGTCAGCTGAGCGTTTACATGCGCTTTTGTACGAGTCCTGCACAGATCGACACCTACGCCAAACGCGTGGAAAGCTGCCTGCCGCAAGGTGGTAAAGTGAACATCCTTCAGTTCACTGACAAGCAGTACGAGCGTATCGTCACCTACCATGGGCAGACCAAGCAAGCACCCAAAAAAACTCCGGATCAGTTCGACCTCTTCTGATGGATTGCAATGATTTCTGACCTCCGAAAAGCACAAAACCCCATGATAAATCAAGGGGTTAGTGCAGCTAGAGTCTAGCTTATTGGGAAATGAGCTCTGGCCGGAACCAACGAAATCGACCATGAAGGGCTGTTCGCAGTCTAGCTTATTGGGAAATGAGCTCTGGCCGGAACTGATTCAGGCTCCTTTCAGCGTGTGTTGGGAGTCTAGCTTATTGGGAAATGAGCTCTGGCCGGAACAAGTGGCCCAAGAAATGGCCTTGTCGATCCAGTCTAGCTTATTGGGAAATGAGCTCTGGCCGGAACCTTCTCCAGCTTGGCCCGACCGCCACGCTTAGTCTAGCTTATTGGGAAATGAGCTCTGGCCGGAACATGCACGGCAATGCGCACCGGATTGCCGTCAGTCTAGCTTATTGGGAAATGAGCTCTGGCCGGAACGTCTGAGGTGACGCATGACTGAAAAGACAAAGTCTAGCTTATTGGGAAATGAGCTCTGGCCGGAACTCCGCATCGATGCAAACATCGTCACACAAGAGTCTAGCTTATTGGGAAATGAGCTCTGGCCGGAACTGCATGGACTGTGGCGAGTTTTCAAAGGGCAGTCTAGCTTATTGGGAAATGAGCTCTGGCCGGAACCCCAGCGCCACGCGCCTCGAGCGCGCCATGAGTCTAGCTTATTGGGAAATGAGCTCTGGCCGGAACCCATTGATTGACCGGCAGCAGATTGCCACCAGTCGTAAGCGCGCGGTGATCCCATGTTGACCGCCACCGGCGGACGTGGCTGAGACTTAGATGGCGCCTGGTTGCCAGCGGTGCGGCAAGAGTTCGTCGATGCGACTGGCTTTGTGCGTGGGCAGCCGCGTGAGCACTTCCTTGAGGTAGGCATACGGGTCGTGCCCGTTCATGCGCGCCGACTGGATCAGGCTCATGACGGCGGCGGCCCGCTGGCCCGCGCGCAAACTACCGGCAAACAGCCAGTTGTTGCGACCGACGGCAATGGGCCGGATCTGGTTCTCGATCCAGTTGTTGTCCACGGGCAGTTGTCCGTCACCCACGAATCGGGTCAGCGCATCCCATCTTCGCAGGCTGTAGTCCAGCGCCTTGGCGGTTGCCGATCCGTCGGGCACCTGTCGCCGTTGCAGTGTCATCCACTCGTGCAGGGCATCCAGGATGGGCCTTGTCTGCTGCTGTCGAACGATTTGCCGTTGTTCGGCGCCCAGATCCTTGACCTCGCGCTCGATGTCATAGACCCGGGCGAACTGTTGCAGGGCGAGCTCGGCGATCTGGCTCTGGTTGGCCGCGTGCAGATCGTAGAACTTGCGCCGGGCATGCGCCAGGCAACCCACCTCGGTCACGCCGCTGGCGATCAGGGCCTTGTAGCCACTGAAGTCGTCGCAGGTCAGACTTCCCTTCCAGGCCTTGTCGGTGCCATGGCCCAGGAAGCGCCGGGCATGCTCGCCCGAGCGAGACTCGCAGAAGTCGTAGACCACGGCCTTGATGTCTTCAAACGCCCCCGGCGCATAGGCCCAGAGGTAGGCGCGGTGCGTCTTGCCATCACCGGGCTTGAGCATGGCCACCGGAGTCTCATCGGCGTGCAGCACCCGGTGGCTGAGGATCTCGTCCTTCAAGGCATCGACCAGCGGCTGCAACCGCACGCCGCAGGTGCCTACCCATTGCGCCAGGGTCGAGCGCGGGATGGCCAGGCCGGCGCGGCCGAAGATCGCCTCCTGCCGGTACAGCGGCAGGTGATCGGCGTACTTGCCCACCAGCACCTGGGCCAGCAGGCCGGCGGTGGGGATGCCTTTGTCGATGACGTGCGCGTCGACCGGCGCCTGTTGAATGCTCTGGCACTGGGCGCATGCCCACTTGCCGCGGATGTGGCGTTCGACGCTGAACACGCCAGGCACGTAGTCCAGCTTCTCAGCCACGTCCTCCCCGATGCGTTTCATCTGGCAGCCACACGAGCAGGTGGTGGACGCGGGCTCGTGGCGGATCTCGCGACGTGGCAGGTGGGCGGGCAGTGGCAAGCGCTTGGCTTGTTTCTTCTCGGGGGTAGTCGGCGTTTGCGCCTGCGACAGCCCGTCGATCTCGCTGGCCACGGCCGCCAGGTCCGCTTCGATCTCGTCGTCGAGCAGGCTCTTCTGCTCAGGGCTGAAGCGCTCTGACTGGGCGGCGAACTTCATGCGCTTCAAGAGCGCGTTCTCGTGCGTGAGCTTGTCGATGAGGGTCTGCTTGAAGGCCAGTTCCTGGTCCTTGGCAGCAGCGGCTTGCAGCATGGACAGCAGCGCCGAGCGCAGTTGCTCGGGACTCAGACTATCAAGGGATTGCGGCTCGACCACCATGGGCATGACTGTGCCAGCGCCGGCAACGCCACGCCATTGGCACATGCACCGATTGGCAGGCAGCAGGCCTGCGATCAGATTCAGAGCATGGTGATGACGCCACCATCGCCCAGGCGCTGCCAAGGCAACCCGAGCACCAGAGCGTCGAACTGCGAGCGGCTGAGATTGGCGATCAATGCCCCCTCACGCGGCCAGACGAATTTGCCGCTATTCAGGCGCCGCGCCGCCAGCCACACACCAATACCATCGTGCACCAGAACCTTCATGCGGTTGGCTCTCCGGTTGGCAAACAGGTAGGCGTGATGCGGGCGTGCAGCACCGAAGACCGCCACCACGCGGGCCAGAGCCGATTCCGTTCCGGCGCGCATGTCCAGCGGCTCGGTGGCCAGCCAAAGGGCATCAATACGGATCATCGCAGCAACTCACGCAGTGCCTGGGCGCATTGAGCAGCCACCGTCACCGGCCAGGTAATCGTGATGGTGGCGCCGGTACGCTGCAGTTCGATACGAATGAACTCGCCCTCCGCGCCCGAGGCAGCCCCTGCCGTCTGAGCAACGCGAACATCGCTGACGCCCGTCGGAACAGGTAGGGCAACGAAGGCCGGCAGTTGCTGCTGGACGTGTGTACCCGTCAAGCGCTCTTCGCGTAACCAGCGGTGCACCATATTCGGGTGCAGGCCGTGACTCAAGGCTACACCGGCCACAGATGCACCCGGCCCACGGGTTTGAGCCAACACCAGCGCCTTGAAATCAGCGCTGTACTCGCGCCGCAGTCGGCGCTGTCCATCGATCAATCGTTCCATCGTCCCCACGATCTCCTTCGTGGGGACGATCGTCGATTACCGTCCTCGACTCAAGATGGGTTCACCGAACGCATACCACCAGTCTAGCTTATTGGGAAATGAGCTCTGGCCGGAACTGCGCTGCGCCTCCACGCATACCAGCCAGCAGTCTAGCTTATTGGGAAATGAGCTCTGGCCGGAACATGCCATCCCCGAACCAGAACAGCTCTATGAGTCTAGCTTATTGGGAAATGAGCTCTGGCCGGAACTGCACGGCGATGCTGTTCTGGGTCATGTTCAGTCTAGCTTATTGGGAAATGAGCTCTGGCCGGAACTGCTTGTTGCTGCCATGCTTTTTCTCGACTAGTCTAGCTTATTGGGAAATGAGCTCTGGCCGGAACTGACTTCTTCGGCGGCATCGCCGGGGGCATAGTCTAGCTTATTGGGAAATGAGCTCTGGCCGGAACGCGAACCATCCGCAGACGCTGCACTACACGAGTCTAGCTTATTGGGAAATGAGCTCTGGCCGGAACCCATGCCGTGCGTGCTGCAGGGCTGCCGCGAGTCTAGCTTATTGGGAAATGAGCTCTGGCCGGAACCCCGTCCATGACGCTGTTCTATGCGGACGAAGTCTAGCTTATTGGGAAATGAGCTCTGGCCGGAACTATGTGACCGTGGCAACTGGCGCAGCATCCAGTCTAGCTTATTGGGAAATGAGCTCTGGCCGGAACTATACCAGCAAGCTGTATAAGGCGCTCCCCAGTCTAGCTTATTGGGAAATGAGCTCTGGCCGGAACATCCCCATCGTCAAGTGGTCGGATGCGAGCAGTCTAGCTTATTGGGAAATGAGCTCTGGCCGGAACGTCAAGCAGAGCATCGTGCTGCAGGCCAACAGTCTAGCTTATTGGGAAATGAGCTCTGGCCGGAACCCGACAGTCTGGGTGCGGCCGCGATACAGCAGTCTAGCTTATTGGGAAATGAGCTCTGGCCGGAACTGGACCGAGAAGCCCTGCCCGAGCAGTTCGAGTCTAGCTTATTGGGAAATGAGCTCTGGCCGGAACGCCTCCAGCGACTCTCCCAACGGCATATATAGTCTAGCTTATTGGGAAATGAGCTCTGGCCGGAACGACCCGCTTCAACTCCACCTCCGTGGTGTAAGTCTAGCTTATTGGGAAATGAGCTCTGGCCGGAACGGTTGCCGACGCGAGGCGCTGCGGCATTGAAGTCTAGCTTATTGGGAAATGAGCTCTGGCCGGAACGCGCACATCAAAGACAGTGAACGTCAGGCCAGTCTAGCTTATTGGGAAATGAGCTCTGGCCGGAACCGTGCTGGCCGGTGATGACGTTGCATCCACAGTCTAGCTTATTGGGAAATGAGCTCTGGCCGGAACGGAAGTGACAGAGGGGTATTCCGCTCCCTAAGTCTAGCTTATTGGGAAATGAGCTCTGGCCGGAACCCATGCCGTGCGTGCTGCAGGGCTGCCGCGAGTCTAGCTTATTGGGAAATGAGCTCTGGCCGGAACCTGCCGAAGACGCAAGAAAAGCTGATCGCGAGTCTAGCTTATTGGGAAATGAGCTCTGGCCGGAACGGGCTTGTGCTCGTACTCGCAGCGGTAGCCAGTCTAGCTTATTGGGAAATGAGCTCTGGCCGGAACCCGCGTATCGGTGACGCAAGACGCCATGACAGTCTAGCTTATTGGGAAATGAGCTCTGGCCGGAACCACGCATTCGGTTGGTAGATGGACATTGCCGAGTCTAGCTTATTGGGAAATGAGCTCTGGCCGGAACCGTTTCATGGCGATCAGGCCATCCACGCTGAGTCTAGCTTATTGGGAAATGAGCTCTGGCCGGAACAAGACGAGGGTGCAACGCGAAGCGCTGGACAGTCTAGCTTATTGGGAAATGAGCTCTGGCCGGAACCTCTACAAAAGCCGTAAAGAGGGCACGCCCAGTCTAGCTTATTGGGAAATGAGCTCTGGCCGGAACACGGCGCGCCATGGTCCGCATCGCAAGCCAAGTCTAGCTTATTGGGAAATGAGCTCTGGCCGGTATGCGTTCGGTGAACCCATCTTGAGTCGAGGACGGTAATCGACGATCGTCCCCACGAAGGAGATCGTGGGGACGATGGAACGATTGATCGATGGACAGCGCCGACTGCGGCGCGAGTACAGCGCTGATTTCAAGGCGCTGGTGTTGGCTCAAACCCGTGGGCCGGGTGCATCTGTGGCCGGTGTAGCCTTGAGTCACGGCCTGCACCCGAATATGGTGCACCGCTGGTTACGCGAAGAGCGCTTGACGGGTACACACGTCCAGCAGCAACTGCCGGCCTTCGTTGCCCTACCTGTTCCGACGGGCGTCAGCGATGTTCGCGTTGCTCAGACGGCAGGGGCTGCCTCGGGCGCGGAGGGCGAGTTCATTCGTATCGAACTGCAGCGTACCGGCGCCACCATCACGATTACCTGGCCGGTGACGGTGGCTGCTCAATGCGCCCAGGCACTGCGTGAGTTGCTGCGATGATCCGTATTGATGCCCTTTGGCTGGCCACCGAGCCGCTGGACATGCGCGCCGGAACGGAATCGGCTCTGGCCCGCGTGGTGGCGGTCTTCGGTGCTGCACGCCCGCATCACGCCTACCTGTTTGCCAACCGGAGAGCCAACCGCATGAAGGTTCTGGTGCACGATGGTATTGGTGTGTGGCTGGCGGCGCGGCGCCTGAATAGCGGCAAATTCGTCTGGCCGCGTGAGGGGGCATTGATCGCCAATCTCAGCCGCTCGCAGTTCGACGCTCTGGTGCTCGGGTTGCCTTGGCAGCGCCTGGGCGATGGTGGCGTCATCACCATGCTCTGAATCTGATCGCAGGCCTGCTGCCTGCCAATCGGTGCATGTGCCAATGGCGTGGCGTTGCCGGCGCTGGCACAGTCATGCCCATGGTGGTCGAGCCGCAATCCCTTGATAGTCTGAGTCCCGAGCAACTGCGCTCGGCGCTGCTGTCCATGCTGCAAGCCGCTGCTGCCAAGGACCAGGAACTGGCCTTCAAGCAGACCCTCATCGACAAGCTCACGCACGAGAACGCGCTCTTGAAGCGCATGAAGTTCGCCGCCCAGTCAGAGCGCTTCAGCCCTGAGCAGAAGAGCCTGCTCGACGACGAGATCGAAGCGGACCTGGCGGCCGTGGCCAGCGAGATCGACGGGCTGTCGCAGGCGCAAACGCCGACTACCCCCGAGAAGAAACAAGCCAAGCGCTTGCCACTGCCCGCCCACCTGCCACGTCGCGAGATCCGCCACGAGCCCGCGTCCACCACCTGCTCGTGTGGCTGCCAGATGAAACGCATCGGGGAGGACGTGGCTGAGAAGCTGGACTATGTGCCCGGCGTGTTCAGCGTCGAACGCCACATCCGCGGCAAGTGGGCATGCGCCCAGTGCCAGAGCATTCAACAGGCGCCGGTCGATGCGCACGTCATCGACAAAGGCATCCCCACCGCCGGCCTGCTGGCCCAGGTGCTGGTGGGCAAGTACGCCGATCACCTGCCGCTGTACCGGCAGGAGGCGATCTTCGGCCGCGCCGGCCTGGCCATCCCGCGCTCGACCCTGGCGCAATGGGTAGGCACCTGCGGCGTGCGGTTGCAGCCGCTGGTCGATGCCTTGAAGGACGAGATCCTCAGACACCGGGTGCTGCACGCCGATGAGACTCCGGTGGCCATGCTCAAGCCCGGTGATGGCAAGACGCACCGCGCCTACCTCTGGGCCTATGCGCCGGGGGCGTTTGAAGACATCAAGGCCGTGGTCTACGACTTCTGCGAGTCTCGCTCGGGCGAGCATGCCCGGCGCTTCCTGGGCCATGGCACCGACAAGGCCTGGAAGGGAAGTCTGACCTGCGACGACTTCAGTGGCTACAAGGCCCTGATCGCCAGCGGCGTGACCGAGGTGGGTTGCCTGGCGCATGCCCGGCGCAAGTTCTACGATCTGCACGCGGCCAACCAGAGCCAGATCGCCGAGCTCGCCCTGCAACAGTTCGCCCGGGTCTATGACATCGAGCGCGAGGTCAAGGATCTGGGCGCCGAACAACGGCAAATCGTTCGACAGCAGCAGACAAGGCCCATCCTGGATGCCCTGCACGAGTGGATGACACTGCAACGGCGACAGGTGCCCGACGGATCGGCAACCGCCAAGGCGCTGGACTACAGCCTGCGAAGATGGGATGCGCTGACCCGATTCGTGGGTGACGGACAACTGCCCGTGGACAACAACTGGATCGAGAACCAGATCCGGCCCATTGCCGTCGGTCGCAACAACTGGCTGTTTGCCGGTAGTTTGCGCGCGGGCCAGCGGGCCGCCGCCGTCATGAGCCTGATCCAGTCGGCGCGCATGAACGGGCACGACCCGTATGCCTACCTCAAGGAAGTGCTCACGCGGCTGCCCACGCACAAAGCCAGTCGCATCGACGAACTCTTGCCGCACCGCTGGCAACCAGGCGCCATCTAAGTCTCAGCCACGTCCGCCGGTGGCGGTCAACATGGGATCACCGCGCGCTTACGATACGCCGGCTACTCGGATGTCAATCGGTGTCGCGCCCCGTGCGGGCGCGTGGATTGAAACTCGGCCACTACCCGCCGATGGCAATGGTGCGTGACCGGTCGCGCCCCGTGCGGGCGCGTGGATTGAAACAGCAGCACATCCTGGCCGCCGGTGGCGTGGCGTCCGTCGCGCCCCGTGCGGGCGCGTGGATTGAAACTCGAAGTTGCGCATGTGGCTCACGGTAGGCCAGGCCGGTCGCGCCCTATGCGGGCTCATGCATTTGATCAAAGCGATTTGCCGAATGCCCCTCAGCCTGTTCGCGCACTTTGTATTACCGAACAGGTAGAAAAAAGCAGATGCTGAGCGTAGATTCCATTAGGGTAGGTTTGTCAATCAACTGTTTTGAAGGAGACACCGTGTCCAAAACCCCAACTTCCGCCACCAAGCACCCCCCAACACCGCCCAGGTCGCCAATAACACCAACAAACAAGGCGACAAGCCCCCCACCCAGCTCAATCAGCCCCAGCGCACACCGGAAAGCCGGAATGACCGAGAATCCCTCCTAGGCGGCAACAACCAGTCGCAGTCGCGACGCGGTGCCTACTCCAGCAACCCCTGATCGATTCTCCACCCCATGCCCCAACTCTTCGACACCTACCCCCTAGCAGGCCGCACCCTCCCCAACCGCATCGTCATGGCCCCCATGACCCGCGCCCGCTCCCCCAGCCACGTCCCCGACGAGCTGCTCGCCACCTACTACAGCCAGCGCGCCAGCGCCGGCCTGATCGTGACCGAGGGTGTGCCGATATCGCCCGCAGCGCACGGCGTGCTGTATGTCCCCGGCCTCTACACCCCCGCGCAGATCGCCGGCTGGCGCACAGTCACCGAAGCCGTGCATGCCGAAGGCGGCACCATCTTTGCCCAGCTCTGGCACGTGGGCCGCGCCTCGCACGCCTCGCTGCAGCCCAATGGCCAGGCCCCGCTCAGCTCCACCAGCCAGGCCTCCGACAAGATCATGACCTTCGCCCTGGATGCCGAAGGCAAGCCCGGTTTCGTGCCCGCCACGCCCCCGCGCGCCATGACCACGGGCGAGGTGCAGCAGACCGTGCAGGACTTCGCCCAGGCCGCCGCCAACGCCATCGAAGCCGGCTTTGACGGCATCGAGATCCACAGCGCCAACGGCTATCTGCTGGAGCAGTTTCTCAACCCGCACGTCAACGACCGCACCGACCAGTACGGCGCCGACACGCTGGAAAACCGCTGCCGCTTCGTGCTCGAGGTGGTGGATGCCATCATCGAGCGCATTGGCGCGCAGCGCACCGGCATCCGCTTTTCGCCCTGGGGCAACTTCAACGACATGCCGCCCTACGACGAAACCGCCCAGACCTACCTCTATCTGGCCGGCGAAATGGCCAACCGCGAGGTGGCCTATATCCACCTGATGGACCAGCACCTGGGCCAGGGCCGCGAGGACGTGTCGGGCATCAACCTGGATTTTCTGCAGCTCATGCGCGCGGCCTATCCGCGCGGCGCGCTGATTCTGGCCGGCAACATGACGCTGGAAACCGGCAACCGCCTGCTCGAAGCCGGCGTGCTCGATCTGGTCGGCTTTGGCCAGCCTTTCATCAGCAACCCCGATCTGGTGGCGCGTCTGCGCAATGGCTGGCCGCTGGCCCAGCCGGACCGCAAGACCTATTACGGCGGTGGCGCCGAAGGCTATACCGACTACCCCGTCTGGAATCCGGCCGCAGTCTGACGACTGCTGGCAACACGGGCGGGTGCGGGGTATGCTCTGCAGGAGTCTGCCAGACACGAGGAGATTGCCATGCCTCCCCCTTTCCGTCCTGATCGCCCCCGGGCCGTCCAGCTGCTTGCCGGTGCCGCCTTGCTGTCCGGAGCCAGCGTAGCGCAAGCGCAAACGCTCGCTGCCCCGGTGCCCGCGCCGCAGGCCGCCGTGGCCGAAACCGTTGCCACCGGCCTGGAGCACCCCTGGGCCGTGGCCTTCTTGCCCGAAGGTCGCTTCCTCGTCACCGAGCGCCCCGGCCGCATGCGGATCGTGCAGGCCGATGGCCGCATCAACCCGCCGCTGCAGGGCGTGCCGGAGGTGGCCGCCGGCGGCCAGGGCGGCATGCTCGACGTGATCACCGACAGCGATTACGCGCGCAACCGCACCATCTACTTCTGCTACGCCGAACCCGGCCCGGGCCGCAGCAACAGCACGGCGCTGGCACGCGCGAGGCTCTCCAATGACGGCCGCAGCCTGGAGCAGCTGCGCGTGCTGTTCAGCCAGAAACCCAAGTACGCCAGCAGCGCCCATTTCGGCTGCCGCATCGTCGAGCGCAAGGTGGGTGGCAAGCCCGATGGCACGCTGTTTCTCACGCTGGGGGACCGCTTCAGCCGGCGCGACGACGCCCAGACGCTGGACAACCACCACGGCAAGATCGTGCGCGTGGGCAAGGACGGCAGCATCCCCAAAGACAACCCCTTCGCCGGCAAGCCCGGCGCGCTGCCCGACATCTGGAGCTACGGCCACCGCAATGTGCAGGGCGCCACGCTGGCCCCCGACGGCACGCTCTGGACGCACGAGCACGGCCCGCGCGGCGGTGACGAGATCAACCTGCCGCAACCCGGCCGCAACTACGGCTGGCCGGTCATCACCTACGGCAAGGAATACAGCGGCGCCACCATCGGCCGCGGCCTGCGCACGCAGGCGGGCATGGAGCAACCGCTGTACTACTGGGATCCGTCCATTGCCCCTTCAGGCATGGCTTTTGTCACCAGCGAGCGCTATCCGGGCTGGAAGGGCGACCTGATGGTGACAGCGCTCAAGTTCCAGTACCTGGCACGGCTGCAGCTGAAGGACGGCAAGGTGGTGGCCGAGCACAAGCTGCTGCCCGACGTGGGTCAGCGCCTGCGCGATGTGCGCCAGGGGCCGGATGGCTGGCTCTATCTGGTGACCGACAGCAGCGAGGGCCGCCTGTTGCGCGTCAAGCCGCGCTGAGCCGGTCTGCAACGCCGGTGCGGGGGCAGGATGTTGGCCCGCCCCATGGCGATCAGTCCGCCGGCGGGCTGAAGGTGTGCACCCGCACCTCCGGCCCTTGCGGCGGCGGCACCGCATCGCCCAGCCGCAGGCCATAGGCCACCAGCGGTGGTCCCAGCGTTTCCAGGATCGCGACCGCCGCCAGCACAATGGCACTGACCTCGGTGGCGATATGCGGGGCCATCGCATTGGTGGTCTGCACCAGGCCGATGGCCAGCCCGGCCATGGGAATCAGCGTGAGGCTGATGGCGAAGGACTGGTTCCACGGATAGCCGAAATAGCGCGCCCCCGCCACCACGCCCACGCCCTTGCTCAGGCTCCGTACGGCCACCAGCGCCAGCGCAAACGGCGCATAGCGGATCACGTCGGTGATGTTGAGCTTGGCCCCGGCATAGACGAACAGCACGATGAAGAACAGGTCGGCCCCGCTGCCCAGGTCGGTATTGGCCAGGCGCGCGCGGCGCTGCAGGCCGCGGCAGGCGATGCCCAGCGTGAGGTTGGCAAACAGTGGCGATACGCCAAACGCCACTGACAGGCCCAGCACCAGCATCACCGCGCCCACGATCAGCGCAAAGCGGTAGTGCGCATCGTCGCTCTGCGTGAAGCGGCCGATGCTGGTCACCAGCACCGCCACCAGCAGGCCCAGCACCATGGCGCCCAGCATCTGGTAGGCGGGCAGGCCGATGGCTACCAGCCAGCTGGTTTCGCTGTTCCACAGCGCCACCGGCATGGCCAGCGAATACAGCACGAAGGCGAACACGTTGTTGAGCGCCACCAGCGCCTTGGCCGCATCCACCACGAAGCCGCGCGCATGCAGTTCGTGCGCCACGTGGATCAGCACGGCGGGCGAGGAGGAGACGGCAATGGCCGCTGCAATCACGGCCGCCAGCGGGCTGGTGCCCAGCCACACCATCAGGCCGAATACGCTGGCGAAGGTGAGCAGGCTCTCGGCCAGGCTGGTGACGATCAGCTTGGGCGTGCGGATCACCATCCAGGGGTGCAGCGCAGTGCCCAATTTGAACAGGATCAGGCCCAGGGCCACATCGACCAGCACCTGCGTCTGGCCCAGCATGTCGTAGCTGAGCAGGCCCAGGCCGCTCGGGCCCATCAATGCCCCCACCGCCATGAAGCCGGTGATGGTGGGCAGCCAGCGCACGCGCTTGGCCAGCAGCCCGCCCAGCGTGCCGATCAGCAGCAACAGGCCGAACAGCGCGGCGGTGTGCAGCGGCGGCCAGCTGGCGGGCAGAAAGGGGATCACCGTATTCATCGGCGGTGCTTGCTGCGTATGGCCCCGTGCGCGCCACCGGGCCGGCGCGCAGCAGCGGGGACGCTTCGTCCGCTCAGCTCAGTACCACGCTGCTCAGGCGGCGACGGTAGGTGGCGATGACGGGGTCCTCGGGTGGAATTTGGCCTTCGGCCACGGCCACCTTGGGCGGCTCCATGATGTCGAGGATGGCGATATAGGTCTTGCGTGCCTGCTCCTCGTTCCAGCTCTTGTCGCGCATCAGGATTTCGAGCAGTTCGTCCATGGCGTCCGTCCACTGCTGCTGTGCCATCAGCGCCTGAGCGCGGGCAAAGCGGGCGGCAAAGTCGCGCTTGTTGGCGGCGATGGCGGCGTCGAGCGCGGCCAGATCGACGTTGTCGCTGGCGTCGATGGCGTCCATCCAGCGCTGCAGGCTATCCAGGCGGCGCACGCCGGCGGCCTTGGCGATCACCGGGGCAAACGCCACCTTTGCATCGTCCGTGCGGCCGAGCTGCAGCAACAGTTTGACATAGTCGAAGCGGGTGTCGTCATTGGCCGGGTCGGTGGCGACGGCATGCTGCAGCTTTTCCAGCGCGGTGTCGGTGTCGCCGGCTTCCAGCGCCTGCTGGGCCTCGTCTTCTTCCTGCGCGGCTTCCACCTGCTCGGGGCTGGGCAGGTTCTTGTCGAGGAAGGCGCGTACCTGGCCTTCGGGCAGGGCGCCCATGAAACCGTCCACCGGCTGGCCATTGACCATCAGCACGCAGGTGGGGATGCTGCGCACGCCGAACATGCCGGCAATCTGCTGCTCCTCGTCGGAGTTGATCTTGGCCAGGATGAAGCGGCCGGCGTATTCCGCTTCGAGCTTTTCCAGCACCGGGCCGAGCGACTTGCACGGGCCGCACCAGGGGGCCCAGAAGTCCACCAGCACCGGGGTGGTGGCAGAGGCCTGGAGTACGTCGATTTCGAAATTGGCTGCGGTGATGTCGATCATGTCGGTGTGGTGCGTATTCGGTGGAACGGTTGGCCGCTGGCGGGCCGAACCTTACAATACCAGCATTGCCGGCTCTCCATCCTTTGTTGGGCCGTAAGCAGATATTTCAAGGCGGGCGCTTCCGTGCGGAGCGCGCCGCCGGTTGCGCGTTGCCGCAACCCCTCACACATTCAAGGAAAAGGAACACGCTCATGGCAGAGGTGCAAGTCGGCGTCATCATGGGGTCGAATTCGGATTGGGACACCATGCAGCACGCGGTAGAGATCCTGCAGGGCTTTGGCGTGCGCTTCGAGGCGCGCGTGGTATCGGCCCACCGCATGCCCGACGACATGTTCGCCTACGCCGAAACCGCGGCCGAGCGCGGCCTGCAGGCCATCATCGCAGGTGCCGGCGGTGCTGCCCACCTGCCGGGCATGGTCGCCGCCAAGACGCCGGTGCCGGTGCTGGGCGTGCCGGTGGCCAGCCGCCACCTGCAGGGCGTTGATTCGCTGCACAGCATCGTGCAGATGCCCAAGGGCGTGCCGGTGGCCACTTTCGCCATTGGCGCGGCCGGTGCGGCCAACGCGGCGCTGTTTGCCGTGGCCCTGCTCTCCAACAACGACCCGGCCTTGCGCCAGAAGCTGATCGACTTCCGCGCCCGCCAGACCGAGGCCGCGCGCGGCATGACGCTGCCCGTGAACGAAGCGGGAGCGGCTTGATGCAGGAAGCGCCAACATCGGCAGCGCCGGCGCTGCACACCGTCCGCTCCGCTACGGATACCGACAGCCTGCATACCACGCTGGGCGTGCTCGGCGGCGGCCAGCTCGGCCGCATGCTGGTGCATGCCGCGCAGCGCATGGGCTATGCCACCGTGGTGCTCGATCCGGCGCCCGACAGCCCGGCCGGGCAGGCCAGCCACAATCAGATCGTGGCCGCCTACGATGACCAGGCCGGCTGGAACCAGCTGGCCGAGGCCTGCGATGGCCTGACCACCGAATTCGAGAACGTGCCCGCTGCCGCGCTGGAGTATCTGGCCACGCGCAAGCCGGTCTCGCCACCGGCGCAGGCCGTGGCCAAGGCGCAGGACCGCATCGAGGAAAAGCGCCATTTCAGCGCCTGCGGCGTGCGTTGCGCGCCCTGGCTGGCGGTGCAGCAGCAAGCCGATCTGGACGCCGCCGCAGCGCTGCTGCCCGGCATCCTCAAGACGGCGCGCCTGGGCTATGACGGCAAGGGCCAGGCCGTATGCCACACGGCCGACGAGCTGCGCCAGGCCTGGGACGGCATGGGCCGCGTGGCCTGCGTGCTGGAGCAGAAGCTGGCGCTGGCGCTGGAGTGTTCGGTGATCGTGGCACGCGGCGCCGACGGCCAGATCGTCAATTTCCAGCCGCAGCGCAATGTGCACCATGGCGGCATCCTGGCCACCACCTACGCCTTTGCCGGCGCCGTGCCGGTCGCGCTGGCCGATGCGCTGGTCGAGGCCACGCGCCGCATCGCCGAAGGGCTGGAGTATGTGGGCGTGCTTTGCGTCGAATACTTCGTGCTGCAGGACGGCAGCTGGGTCGTCAACGAGATGGCGCCGCGCCCGCACAATAGCGGCCACTACACCATCGACGCCTGCGAGCACAGCCAGTTCGACCTGCAGGTGCGCACCACCATGAACCTGCCACTGGTACAACCGCGCCACCACAGCCCCTCCATCATGCTCAACCTGCTTGGCGATGCCTGGTATCTGCACGGCGAGCGCATCATCCCGCCGTGGGAGCAGATCCAGCAACTGCCGGGTGTGCAATTGCACCTCTACGGCAAGCAGGATGTGAAGCCGGGGCGCAAGATGGGGCATGTGACCATCACCGCAGCCACGGTGGACGAGTTGCAGGACAAGGCGGCGCAGGTGGCCCAACTGCTGCGCCTGCCGTTCGAGCGGCTTGCCGTGGCGTGAGAGTGCCTGCAGGGCGCTCATTGTGAGAAATTGAAGACCTCGCCCCTTGCCGGATGCGGGGGGCGTTTTCGACAGGTTTCTCCGCACGGAGGATGTGCGGAGATACGGATAAATGGAGTCAGGATGCTGCTGGATGCCACACTTTGGGCGACCGATGCCACGCGCGATGCCGCCATCGCCGAAGGTGCACGCCTGCTGGCAGCTGGCGAACTGCTGGGGCTGCCCACCGAAACCGTCTATGGCCTGGCCGCCCGCGCCGACCAGGACGCTGCGGTGGCGAAAATCTTCGCCGCCAAGGGCCGCCCGGCCGACCATCCGCTGATCGTGCATGTGCCGGATCGCGCCGGGGCCGAGCAGTTCGTGGCCGAGGGCTTTCTGCAGCAGATGCCGGACCATGCGGCGCGCCTGATGGATGCGTTCTGGCCCGGGCCGCTCACGGTGATCGTGCCGCGCCGCCCGGGCGTGGGCGCGGCTGCCGCAGGAGGCCAGGATTCGGTCGGCCTGCGCTGCCCCTCGCATCCGGTCGCGCTGGCCGTGCTGCGCGCCGCCGCCGCCCTGGGGGTGCCCGGCGTGGCAGCGCCGAGCGCCAACCCGTTTGGCCGTATCAGCCCGACCACGGCACAGCACGTGGCGCAGGAGTTTGGCGACAGTCTGACCGTGCTCGATGGCGGCGCCTGTCAGGTCGGCATCGAATCCACTATTGTGGACTGCACCCGCGGCCAGCCGGTGCTGCTGCGACCCGGCATGATCAGTATCGAGAAGATTGCCGAAGTTACGGGGATTTCGGTGCTGTTGCCGGCAGAAGTGACTGAAAAGAAGGCGGCGCCGCGCGCTTCGGGCACGCTGGAATCGCACTATGCACCGCGCGCCAGGGTGCGACTGATGACGGCCGAGGCTCTGCAGGCAGCGCTGGATGCGCTGACGCAGGCGAGCACGGCGCACCAGCCCCCGCCTGTCGCCGTCTGGAGCCGGACGCCCCTGCGCAGCGCCGCGTCTGCAGCCACCCTCCACGCCATGCCCACCGATCCCGAACAGGCCGCGAAGATGCTGTTCGCCCAACTACGTGCCTTCGATGACGCTGGCGCGCAGGAAATCTGGATCGAAAGCGTACCGACCAGCGCCGCCTGGGCCGGCGTGGCAGACCGCCTGCGCCGCGCGGCAGCCTGATTCGCGCCATATTCAGTTCGCCCTCGCCCGCTATTCAGCTCGCCCCCGGGCTATCCATGGGGCGCGTGTGAGCACAGTACGCAAGCAGCAAGGCAGCAGCTTGCCAGCTTCACCCGCCGAGCACCGGAAAAATCTTCTTCAGCCCCTCGCTCATCACCTCCACGCCCAGCGCGGCCAGGATCAGGCCCATCAGGCGCGTCATCACGTTGATGCCGGTCTGGCCCATGGCGCGGGCAATGCGCGGCGCGGCCATGAAGCTCACGTACACCGCCATGGCCACGATCACGGCATAGCCGATCAGCTGTGCCATCTGCACCCAGTTGGCCGTGCGTTCGGCAAAGATCACCATGGTCGACATGGTGGCCGGGCCGGTGAGCAGTGGAATGCCCAGCGGCACCACGCCGATGCTGGCCTGGCGCGCCGCGTAGGAGGTTTCGCTGGCGGTGGTGCGCGCCTCGGCCGGCTGTGCGTTCAGCATCTGCAGCGCGCTGATCAGCAGCAGCATGCCGCCGCCCACCTGGAAGCTGGCCAGGGAGATATTGAAGAATTCCAGGATCTGCATGCCCAGCAGCGCGCCCGTCGCCAGCACCGTCAGCACCGTGAGCGTGGCGGCGCGGATGGTGCGCATGCGCTGCTCGTCGCTGAAGCTTTGCGTGTAGTGGATGTAGAACGGCAGGATCGCCAGCGGATTGACCAGCGCCAGCAGCGTGATCAGGGGCTTGAGACTGAGCAGGGTGGGGAGAGTCATGGTGACGGCGGAGCAGGGCAGTGCGCAGTCTAGCAGCCCGTGCCGGATCGGGCAGGGACCGCTGCGTGAAATCCTCTCAAACGCCGGGTCAGGATTTGCTGCCGCTCGATGCCACCGGCTGCGTGATGATCCACTCCATCAGCGCCTGGAAGGCCGGCCGCGCCGACTGGGCATTGGCACCATTGGCCATCGCCACCATCACGTAACGCCGGCCCGTGTCGGACAGCACATAGCCGGCCAGCGCCGAGGCATCCTTGAGCGTGCCGGTCTTGAGATGGGCGTTGCCCTTGTACGCGGTGTGCGTGTGGCGCAAAGTGCCATCCACGCCGGCAATCGGCAGCGAGGCGACGAACTCCGGCATGCCCGGCGTGCGCCACACGCGCTGCAGCATGGCGCCAAGCGAAGAGGCACTCACGCGGCCATCGCGCGACAGGCCGGAACCATTCTGCACCGCCGGCAGCGGCGTATCGCCCAGGCGGTGCTGCCACCACTGGGTGAGCGCCTCGTTGGCACTGGCCAGACTGCCCACGCCCGAATGCTCCAGCCCCAGCGTCAGAAACACCTGCTGCGCCATCACGTTGTTGCTGAACTTGTTGATGTCGTGCACCACCTCGGCGACCGTGGGCGAGGCACTGTCGGCCACCGGGCGGCGCTTGCGCACCGCTTCGGGCACGGCGCCATCGCGGATGCTGCCCTGCAGCTCGCCACCAAGCGCCTTCCACATGCCGGCCACGGCGCGTGGTGCGAACTGTTCCGGAGCCGGGTGCGCCAGTGTCAGTTGCTGGATGCCGCAACTGGCGGGATAGGGATCGGCCGGCAGCACCAGATTGCGGTCCTTCAGCGTGTCCGCTGCGAGCTTGTTGAGCCAGGGGGCGCACTTCCCTTCGGCCAGCGGCAGGCTGGGCGGCAGCGTCACGCCTTCCAGCGGCGGCTCCAGGCCGACATGTGCCAGCTTCTGGCTCTCATCGGGCGTTATCTGCAGCGTAAATGCCTTGAAATTCACCAGCAGCGCGTCGGGGCGCGCATTGTACGGACGCAGCGGGTCGTTGTCGAAACTGCCGGGATCGACCGGCGGCACGTCGAAGGCGCTGCGGTCCAGCACGATGTCGCCGCCGATGCGGCGGATGCCGGCATGCTGCAGTTCGCGCATCAGCAGCCACAGCCGCTCCACCACCAGCTTGGGATCGCCGCGGCCCTGCACATAGACATTGCCGTTAAGCGTGCCGTTCTGCAGCGTGCCGTCGGTCCAGATGCGGGTATGCCAGCGGTAGGACGGGCCGAGCAGGTCCAGCGCGGCGGCCGTGGTGATCAGCTTCATCACCGAGGCCGGATTCATCTGCTCGGCCGTGCGGTGGTTGACCAGCGGCGGGCCGCCATCGACCGGCACCACCAGCAGCGCCACGTGCTCGGGCGAGACCTTGGCCTTGTCCAGTTCCTGCTGCACGATGGGCGGAATGGTGGTGCTGGCTGCCTGGGTGGCCAGCGACGGCGTCGGGTCGCGCGGCTCTGCCAGCAGCGCCGATGCGGCGGCCACGGGGCTGGAGGCGGCGCTGTCGGCCGTCGATGTCAGGCCGGCGCCGGAGGCCGCCTCCTCGGGCGTGCCGGATTTCTGGCAGGCCGTCAGGGTGGACAGGCTCAGCGCGAGCAGCAGGGCAGGCCAGCCGGCGCGGCGGGCAAACAGGGATGGGGGGAGAGGGGCGGGCATGGACGGTGGCAGGAAGGCAGGCGAGCAGTCTACTGCAGCGCGTCGCAGACACCCCTCGGGATTTGCATCCATCTGTGAACGGCTTGTGGAACAATGCTGCCATGTCTGCAAGCCAGCCCGAAATTTCACCTGATTCTTCCCTCGCCAGCATCCCTGCGCCGCATGCCGGTGCGCCTGCCGTCGCCTGGCGGCCGGATGCCGCCCTGCACCTGCTGGCCATGGATACCAGCACCAGTGAAATGTCGGTCGCGGCAGGGCGCTGGCCTGCGGGGGCTGCCGCACAGGGCGCTGCCCCGCAGCAGCGGGATTACACCGGCGCGGGCGCAGCGCAATCCTCCGCCACGCTGATCCCCACCGTCCAGCGCCTGCTGGACGAGGCCGGGCTGGGCCTGGCGCAGCTCGATGCCATCGTGTTCGGTGCGGGGCCGGGCTCGTTCACCGGCCTGCGCACCGCCTGTGCAGTGGCACAGGGGCTGGCCCTCGGCGCGGAGCGCCAGGTGCTGCCCATGGACACCTTGCTGGCCGTGGCCGAAGACTGGCGCAGCCGCCAGCCGGCATTGGAGCGCGGTACCCTCGTCTGGGCCCTGCTCGATGCGCGCATGGACGAGATCTACGTCGCCGGCTGCCGCTGGCAGCCGCGCGGCGGCATGCCGGCCTGGGAACTGGCGCAGCCGGCCGTGCTGGCACGCCCGGAAGACCTGCTGCAGGTGCCCGGCTTGACGCCGGATGCCGTCTGCGCCGGCAATGTGCAGCCCGTGTATGGCGAGCGCCTGCCGGTTACCGTGGCGGCCGCCATGCCCAGCGCCAGTGCCATGCTGCGGCTGGCGCCGGCTCTGTTGCAGGACGGCGCCGCCATCGATCCGGCCCTGGCATTGCCGCGCTACGTGCGCGACAAGGTGGCGCAGACCACGGAAGAGCGCGAGCAAGCCAAATTGCAGGCTGCGCAGGCCCGGCAGCCATGAAAGGCGCTCCCGTGCTGCCGGCCACGGGCGGCCCGCTGGCGCGCCTGCAGCCCGCCACCGTGCACGACGTGGACGCCATCATGGCGCTGGAGCAGGCCGCCTACCCCCTGCCCTGGACTCCGGGCAACTTCCGCGACATCCTGCTGGACCAGACCGGCCGCTACTGCATGCAGCTGCTGCAGTTGCAGCAGGCCGGCGGCCGCTGGGAGCTGGCGGGCTACTTCGTTGCCCTGCTCGGGGTGGAAGAGGCGCATCTGCTGAACGTGGCAGTGCATCCGCAATACCAGGGGCAGGGCTGGGCGCGTCTGCTGCTGGAACAGCTGCGGCTGTGGGCCATGAGCCAGGGCGCCGAGCAGATCTGGCTCGAAGTGCGCCTGAGCAATCCGCATGCGCGCCAGGTGTACGAGCGCTTCGGCTTCGTCCTGATGGGTCTGCGCAAGAACTACTACCCGGCTGTGGGCGGCGGGCGCGAGCATGCCGAGGTGATGTGCCTGCGGCTCAAGGATGCGGCCGGCAACTGGGCCGGTTCTTTGCGACAATAGCCCTTCCATGCCGATCCGGACCGATTCTTCCTGCCGCCTTGCCTGCGGCCTGCTGCCATGACGCTGCACCTCGATGCGCGCCGCCGCGCCATGCTGGCGGAGATGGGCGTGCGCGTCTGGTTGCCAGCGCCGAAGGAGGTGCCTGTTGTGGTGGATGCGGGGGCGCAGGCTGTGCAGGCAGCACAGGCAGAGCCGCTGGCGCCGATCCGCACTGCGCCAGCGCGTTTTGCGGGCGCCCCGGTGCCGGATGCCGCTGCCAGCACTGCCGCAGAAATTGCCGAGCAGCAGGCAGAGCGCGAGGCGCCGCCGGTGGTCCAGCCGATGGCAGCAGCCCCGCAGCCGCGTGGTACACCGCCCCAGCCGATGACTGCCTCGACGGAGCCGGAAGCGCTGCCCCGAGCGCCGCACCAGGACACCGCAGGCGCACCAGCCCTGTCCCTCACCCGCCTGAACTGGCCCGCCCTGCAACAGGCTGCGGCCAGCTGCACTGCGTGCACCCTGCACAGTGGCCGCCAGCACAGCGTGTGGGATGCCAGTGCCGCCAGCGAGCCCGACGGCCTGCCGCGCTGGCTGTTCGTGCTCGACCCTCCCGGCACCGCCGAAAACGCCACGGGCCAGCCGCTGCAGGGTGAGGCCGGCACGCTGCTGGTCAACATGGCCGCCGCCATCCGGCTGCAGCCGGCGCAGGTGCTGCGCAGCCACGCCACGCGCTGCGCGCCTTCCGGCCGGCCGGCCACATTGCCCGAAGTGGCGCAATGTGCCGCCTTCCTGCGCCGCGAAATCGCGCTGCTGCGCCCGCAGGTGGTGGTGGCCCTGGGCCGCAACGCCGCCTGGAGCCTGCTGCAGCGCACCGAACCGCTCGGCCAGCTGCGCGGGCAGTTGCACCACATCGCCGTGCCGGAGGCAGAAGCCGACCTGCAGCCGCTGCTGGCACCGGTCCCGGTCATCGTCAGCTACCCGCTGGACTACCTGCTGCGCAACCCGCCCGCCAAGGCGCGCGCCTGGGAAGACCTGTGTCTGGCTGCCTCGCATGTGGCGGCCTGAAAACCCCTCGCAACGGGCGCCAGCGCCTACAATTCGGGCATGACTTTCCTCGACATGCTTGGCGCGGCGGAACAGCGCAACCAGTCCCTGCTGTGCGTGGGGCTGGACCCCGATCCGAAACGTTTTCCCGGCGCCATGCAGGGCGATGCCGGCCGCATTTTCGATTTCTGCGCGGCCATCGTCGAGGTCACGGCGGATCTGGCACTGGCCTTCAAGCCGCAGATCGCCTACTTCGCCGCCCACCGTGCCGAGGACCAGCTCGAACGCCTGGTGCAGCACATGCGCCAGGTCGCGCCGCACGTGCCGGTGATCCTGGACAGCAAGCGCGGCGACATCGGCAGCACGGCCGAGCAGTACGCCATCGAGGCCTTCGAGCGCTACGGCTGCGATGCGGTCACGCTGTCGCCCTTCATGGGCTTCGATTCGGTCGAGCCCTATCTGCGCCGCCACGGCAAGGGGGCCTTCCTCTTGTGCCGCACCTCCAACCCCGGCGGCAACGACTTGCAGGCGCAGCCGCTGCGCGACGTGGAAGGCCAGCCGCTGGTGTACGAGCATATCGCCCGCCTGGCGCAAGGCCCATGGAACCTGAACGGCCAGCTCGGCCTGGTGGTGGGCGCCACCTACCCGCAGGAACTGGCCCGCGTGCGCGAACTGGCGCCGACCGTGCCGCTGCTGATCCCCGGCGTGGGAGCCCAGGGCGGCGACGCGGCTGCCACCGTGCGCTCCGGCTGGCGCGGCACGCGCACGGCGGACGGCAAGGTGCAGAGCAGCGGCTTTGCCATCGTCAACTCCTCGCGCGCCATCCTCTACGCATCTTCGGGCGAGGATTTCGCTGCAGCCGCGCGCCAGGAAGCCGAGCACACCCGCACCACGCTGGCGGCTGCGCAGCAGGCATAAGGCGGACACAAGGGCGGCAAGCCCTGTTGCGGCCACCGGGAAAAACCGTTTTGCTGGCAGCACGGCAACCCGCCGCCGGCTCCCGCGAGGCGCGTAGGACGACGCCGACACGCCAATGCGGGAAAGTCCTATGCACACAGTCCTGCAGCAGGCATACAGTGAAGTCGTGCCCTGAATGCAAGGCCGTCAAGACGGACCAACGCATGCTTGGAAAGCCAGTCATACCCTGCAATTGCAGCCACGACCAGCAAGGCCAACGGGGACGGAGGATCGAAGCACACCATCTTCTGAGGATAGGGACGCTGCTTCACAAGATCGGAAGTCCGGCCAAGATGCTGATCGATAACGGCTGATAGCTGCAGAAGCAAGACACAGGTTTCCGAATCATGCAAGTCGGTACCAGTTTTCTCCGCCGCATTCAGGGCATTCCCGTTTCTGCTTCCCGGTTCCGGCAAGGCGGCCGAAGAAATCGCTGCTGTCCTACAGGCGAGCCCCTGCTACTGCCCGATACTGTCTGCATGTCAATGCGCGGCCCGCGTGCCAGGCGCCCGGGCATGAAGACAGACCAACAACGGGAGGACATCATGGAACTGCTCTACTTCCTGCTTATCGGCCTGATCGCCGGCTGGCTGGCCGGGCTGCTCGTCAAGGGCGGCGGCTTCGGCATCGTGGGGGATATGGTGATGGGCGTGCTCGGCGCCTTCCTCGGCGGCTTCCTGTTCAACTCTCTCGGCCTGTCTGCCGGCGGCGGCATGCTCGGCTCCATCATCGTGGCCACCATCGGTGCCATCGTGCTGATCCTGCTGCTGCGCCTGATACGGCGCGCCTGAATCTGCGCCGCGCAGCCGCTGCACGGTGGCGGCTTGGCGGCCCCCAGGTCTCCAAGGTGGTTGCGAACATGGTCCAACCTCCGAATTGGCTCCGCTTGCGGAGCCTTTTTTGCGACCGACACCCCTGCAAGCCGCCTGCCTGCGCGCTTTCCCGGCCTGCGACGTCCTTGCGGGCAGCTTACAATGCCTGAATCAAGCACTGGCCCCGGAGATGGGCCACACGGGAGTGGAAGGCATGCGGATCCTGATTGCGGAAGATGACCATGTACTGGCCGACGGGCTGATGCGCAGCCTGCGTGCTGCCGGTGCAGCAGTCGATCATGTCAGTACCGGCAGCGAAGCCGAGGCCGCCCTGCTCACCAGCCAGGAGTTCGACCTGCTCATCCTCGATCTGGGCTTGCCGCGCCTACATGGTCTGGATGTGCTCAAGAACCTGCGCGCGCGCGGCTCCAACCTGCCGGTGCTGATCCTCACCGCCGCCGACAGCGTGGAAGAGCGCGTCAAGGGGCTGGACTACGGCGCCGACGACTACATGGCCAAGCCTTTCAGTCTGCAGGAACTCGAAGCGCGCGTGCGCGCCCTGGTGCGCCGCGGCATGGGCGCCGCCAGCACCGTGATCCGCCACGGCCCGCTCAGCTACGACCAGACCGGCCGCGTCGCCACCATCGACGGCAAGATGATCGACCTGTCAGCGCGCGAACTCGGCCTGCTCGAGGTGCTGCTGCAGCGCAGCGGCCGCCTGGTCAGCAAGGACCAGCTGGTCGAGCGCCTGTGCGAGTGGGGCGAAGAGGTGAGCAACAACGCCATCGAGGTCTATATCCACCGCCTGCGCAAGAAGATCGAAAAGGGTCCGATCCGCATCGCCACCGTGCGCGGCCTGGGCTACTGCCTCGAGAAAATCCCCGGCTGAGGAGGCCGCACGCACGCCATGGGCATTTTCCGGCGCGAGCAACGGTCGCTGTTCGGGGAGATCCTCGACTGGATGCTCACGCCATTGCTGCTGCTGTGGCCGATCAGCCTGGCCCTGACCTGGCTGGTGGCGCAGGGCATTGCCAACAAGCCGTTCGACCGAGCGCTGGTCTACAACGCGCAGGCGCTGGCGCAACTGGTGCAGATGCGCGACGGCAAGATCCAGCTCTCGCTGCCGCAACAGGCCAGCGAGATGCTGCGCGCCGACGATACCGACCAGGTGTTCTTCCAGGTCATGGGGCCGCGCGGCGAACTGCTGGGCGGCGAGCGCCTGTTCCCGGCCAACCGCATCGATTACGAGGTACCGACGGAGCAGGACTACGTGCTGCGCGACGACACCCTGCGCACGGCCCAGGGCCAGACGCTGGATGTGCGCGTGGTGATGCTGCGCGTGCTGGCCGGCGAATACACGCTCGGCCCCTACGCCACGCCCGGCGAGCGCGCCGACCGGACCGTCACCATCCAGGTGGCCGAAACGCGCGAGAAGCGTTCCGTGCTGGCCACCGAGATCATCAAGGGCGTGATGCTGCCCCAGTTCATCATCCTGCCCATCACCGTGCTGCTGATCTGGCTGGCGCTGGCGCGCGGCATCCGCCCGCTGAGCGAACTGGAAGAGCGCATCCGCGCGCGCAACCCCGACGACCTGAGCCCGCTCGACCAGATGGCCGTGCCGATGGAAGTGTCGCCCCTGGTGGGTTCGGTCAACGAGATGATGGAACGCCAGAAACAGGTCGCCGAAAACCAGAAGCGCTTTCTGGCCGATGCCGCGCACCAGCTCAAGACGCCGCTGGCCGGGCTGCGCATGCAGGCAGACCTGGCCCAGCGCACCGATGCCAGCGCCGATGACCTCAAGCGCTCGCTGCAGCAGATCGGCCTGTCCAGCGTGCGCGCCACGCACTCGGTGAACCAGCTGCTGGCCATGGCGCGCGCCGAGGGCGGCACCATGGTGCGCGAATACTGCAACATGCCGCGGCTGGTGCAGGAGGTGGTGCAGGACTGCTTCCCGCGCGCACTGGCCAAGCGCGTGGACCTGGGTTACGAGGGCGCCTATGCGCACGACGCCGGCGTCTGGGTGCTGGGCAACCCGATCCTGCTGCAGGAGATGCTGCGCAATCTGGTCGACAACGCCATCAACTACACCCCTTCGAGTGCCGACGGCATGCCGGCCATGGTGACGGTGCGCGTGCTCGCCGATGCCTATGGCGAGGTGCTGATCGTGCAGGTGGAAGACAACGGCCCCGGCATCGCGCCGGGCGAGCGCGACCAGATTTTCAAGCCCTTCTACCGCACGCTGGGCACCGATGCCGACGGCTCCGGCCTGGGCCTGCCCATCGTGCAGGAGATCGCGCGCCGGCACGATGCCGTCATCACGCTGGAAGACGCGCAGCCACGTGCGCGCCGCAAGGGGGCGCTGTTCTCGGTGCGCTTCCACTCGGTGCCGCCACCCGAAGAAAACGCTCCCGGCGCGTGAGGGCGTCTCCGCGGCCGGCTACACTGGCACCGGCGCCGCAGCAATGTGGCAAGGATGCACAGGCGGGCGCATCTGCATCTGGACAGCGCCCCCGCGCCGGCGCATAGTTAACCATCCACAACAAGAAGGACGCATCGACCGCTCTGCGCCGTTCCCGTGGCAACACGGGCGGGTGGGGATGTGTGGGCGAAGTACTTTGGACAAACACCACCCTCAAGTCGGCAGGTCCACGCTGGGCGCACTGGTCCTTGGCGCCATCGGCGTCGTGTTCGGCGACATCGGCACCAGCGTGCTGTACTCGGTCAAGGAAGTGTTCGGATCCGGCCATGTGCAGTTCACCATCGACAACGTCTACGGCATCCTGTCCATCTTCTTCTGGACGCTGACCATCATCGTCTCGCTCAAGTACGTGACGCTGGTGCTGCGCGCCGACAACAACGGCGAGGGCGGCCTGGTGGCCATGCTCACGCTGGCTTCGCAGGCGGTGCAGGACCGGCCCCGGCTGCGCAAGGTGATGCTGCTGGTGGGCGTGTTCGGCACCTGCCTGTTCTATGGCGATGGCGTGATCACCCCGGCCATTTCGGTGCTCTCGGCGGTGGAAGGCCTGGAAGTGGTCTCACCCACCTTCAAGGAATACGTGATCCCGCTCACCCTGCTGGTGTTGTTCCTGCTGTTCTGGGTGCAGAAGCACGGCACGCATGGCATCGGCAGGTTCTTCGGCCCCATCATGGTGCTGTGGCTGATCGCCATTGCCTCGCTGGGCGTGCTGCACATCGCCGGCCATCCGGAGATTCTCTGGGCCGTCAGCCCGCACTATGCGCTGAGCTTCATGTGGAACTACCCGGGCACCACCTTCATCATCCTCGGTGCCGTAGTGCTGTGCGTGACCGGTGGCGAGGCGCTGTACGCCGACATGGGCCACTTCGGCAAGAAGCCGATCCGCGTCTCCTGGTTCTTCATCGTGATGCCGGCGCTGGTGCTCAACTATTTCGGCCAGGGCGCGCTGCTGCTGGAGAACCCCGAAGCCGTGAAGAACCCCTTCTTCATGCTGGCTCCCAAATGGGCGCTGCTGCCCATGGTCGGTCTTGCAACCGCGGCTACGGTGATCGCCTCGCAGGCGCTGATCTCCGGTGCCTTCAGCGTCACCAAGCAGGTGATCCAGCTCGGCTACCTGCCGCGCCTGCAGGTGCAGCACACCAACGTGCATGAAACCGGCCAGATCTACATCCCCTTCGTCAACTGGGGCCTGTTCGTGCTGATCGTGCTGGCGGTGGTGCTGTTCCGCTCCTCCAGCAACCTGGCGGCGGCCTACGGCATCGCGGTGACGACCGACATGCTGATCACCACGGTGCTGACCTTCTTCGTCATCCACTACGCCTGGCGCATGCCGCTGGTGCTGGCGCTGGCCGCCACCGGCTTCTTCTTCGTGGTCGACATCGCCTTCTGGGGCTCCAACCTGCTCAAGCTGGTGCACGGCGGCTGGTTCCCGCTGGTGATCGCCTCCTCGATCTTCCTGCTGATGGTGACCTGGCGCGATGGCCGGGCGCTGCTCAACCGCAAGCTGGTGTCGGAAGGGCTGGACCTGAAAAGCTTTCTGGAGGCGGTGTTCTTCAGCCCGCCGGCCCGCGTGGAGGGCACGGCCGTGTTCCTGACGGCCAACATCGACAACGTGCCCAATGCGCTGATGCACAACCTCAAGCACAACAAGGTGCTGCACAGGCAGAACGTGTTCGTCACCGTGCGCAGCCACGAGGTGCCCTGGGTCGAGCCCGAAGAGCGGCTGTCGGTCGCGCCCATGGGCAATGACTGCTGGACCGCGGTGGTGAACTACGGTTTCATGGACGACCCCAACCTGCCGCGCGCGCTCGAGCCGCTGCAGCAGCACGGCTGCAAGCTCGATCCGATGCAGACCAGCTACTTCCTGTCGCGCGACAGCGTGGTGCCGACGCTGGGTGAAGGCATGGCGCCCTGGCGCGAGAAGCTGTTTGCCCAGATGCACCACAACGCCAGCGGCGCGGCCGACTTCCTGGGGCTGCCGAGCAATGCGGTGGTGGAGCTGGGGTCGAAGGTCGAGATCTGATCGCGGGGGGCTGCCTGCTTACAGCCCTTGCTGCTCGCAATGCCGCCGCAAGGCCTGCAGCGCAATGCCCCACTGGTGGTTGCAGAAACCGAGATAGGGGCTGGTCTCGTCCCAGCCGCTGTGGCGGAAATCCAGCGTGGTGTCCGGGGCGCCGTTGGGTGCGTGCAGCTCGAAGCGCAGCAGCGTGTCGGTCCAGGCCGAGGCGGGCGAGCTGGCAGCGTGGTGGCTGGTGCAGCGCCACAGCACCATCTGTTCGGGCTGCGTCTGCAGCACCTGCATGGTGAGCACGCCATGCCCCGGGCCGGGGCGAAAGGCCCATTCCGGCGTGCGGCCTTCCTGCAGCAGCAGCTGCGGCCGGTCCCACCAGCTGCCGATGCCGTCTTCCGTCGTCAGTGACTGGTAGATCACGGCCGGAGCCGCCTTGATCTGGAGCTGGTGGTACAGGGTGGCCATGCGTGCTCTCCTCGTGGGCGTGGGGGGCGATGCCAAAATGGCGCATTATCCGGCGCGATGTTGACAGGGCTGTGTCAGCTGCCACAAGGGCGTGCAGCCGCAAGGGCATCGAATTGCCGCACAATGTCGGCTTGTGCAGCGCGGCATTGGTAGCGCGCTGCGAGTTGCCAGCCAGGAATTGCACCGTGACGCAAGTTTCGACCCAAGGGGATGCCGCCGGCACCCGCATGACGCCTTCCGAGCGCCGCTCCAGCCTGGGGCTGGCGCTGATCTTTGCCCTGCGCATGCTGGGCCTGTTCCTGGTGGTTCCGGTTTTCGAGCTGGAGGCCAGCCATTACGCTGGCGCCAACCCGGCCAGCATCGGCATGGCCATGGGCGTGTACGGCCTGACGCAGGCCGTGCTGCAACTGCCGCTGGGCATGGCGAGCGACCGCTGGGGCCGCAAGCGCCTGATTGCGCTCGGGCTGCTGGTGTTTGCCGTGGGCAGCGTGATCGCCGCCATGGCCACCAGCATCGACGGCCTGCTGTGGGGCCGTGCCATCCAGGGTGCCGGTGCCGTGTCGGCCGCGGTGACGGCGCTGCTGGCCGACCAGACGCGCGACGTGGTGCGCACCAAGGCCATGGCCATGATCGGCGCCAGCATCGGGCTGGTGTTTTCGCTGGCACTCATCGTCTCGCCCCTGCTGGCTGGCTGGGTGGGGCTTTCGGGCATGTTCTGGCTGGTGGCGGTGCTGGCGGTGCTGGCCGTGGTGGCGATTTTCGTGATGGTGCCGCCAGAACCGGCGCTGCACCGTGACGCCGTGGGCGGCTCGCTGGCCGAGGTGCTGGCGCATCCGGCGCTGCTGCGCCTGCACGTGGGCGTGTTCGTGCTGCATGCGGTGCAGCTGGCCATGTGGATGGTGCTGCCGCGCATGCTGGTCGAGGCCGGCCTGCTGAAGGAACACCATTGGTATGTCTATCTGCCGGCCGTGCTCGGTTCCTTCCTGGTGATGGGCGGTGTGCTGTTCCGCATGGAGCGCAAGGGCAAGCTCAAGCAGGTGTTCCTCACCTCCATCGTGCTGGTGGGCCTGACGCAACTGGCCCTGTGGTGGATGAGCGGCAGCGGGGTTGCGGCGCCCTCGCTGTGGGTGCTGGGCCTGCTGCTGCTGGTGTTCTTCAGCGGCTTCAACATGCTGGAAGCTTCGCAGCCCAGCCTGGTATCGCGCCAGGCGCCGCCGCAGGCGCGCGGCATGGCGCTGGGCGTGTACAACACGCTGCAGTCACTCGGCCTGTTTGCCGGCGGCGCGGTAGGTGGCATCCTGCTCAAGCATTCCGGTCCGCAGGCGCTGTTCCTGGCCAGCGGCGTGCTGACGCTGCTGTGGCTGCTGGTGGCACTGGGCATGACGGCGCCGGGCCGGCAGGCATCCGCCTGATATAAATAAATAGTATTAAATACGCAACATCGGGTCTGACCCTGATGCAGGGTGCCGTGCACGCGGTATCATTCGTATCCGGTGCAGCGCATGCGTGTCTGCACCGCTTTCATCAACCCCCTGTGCCACCGTCAGACGCAACTGGCAAGGGTCAACCAAGGACATATTCCATGGCTTCCGTCAACAAGGTCATTCTCGTCGGCAACCTCGGCCGCGATCCCGAAATCCGCACCTTCCCCAGTGGCGACCAGGTCGCCAACGTCACCCTCGCCACGTCCGACCGCTGGAAGGACAAGCAGAGCGGCGAAATGCGCGAGCACACCGAATGGCACCGCTTGGTATTCAACGGCCGTCTGGCCGAAATCGCCGGCCAGTACCTGCGCAAGGGTTCGCAAATCTATGTGGAAGGCAGCATCCGCACGCGCAAGTGGCAGGACCAGGCCACTGGCCAGGACCGCTACGCCACCGAAATCCGCGTGGACCAGATGCAGATGCTGGGCAAGCGCGAAGGCATGGGCGGCTCCGGCGGCGCTTATGGCGATGACGACAGCTTCGGCGGCGGCGGTGGCGGCTACGGTGCCCCGCGCAGTGCCGCTCCGGCCCCGCGTGCACCCGCTCCGCAGCGTGCCCCGGCCCCTGCTCCGGCCCCGGATGCCGGCGGCTTTGGCGACATGGATGACGATATTCCGTTCTGACCGGCGCGCCGAAAGCGTAAGCAAACCCTCGCTCTTGTCATGCACAGGCGAGGGTTTTTTCATGCAGCGATGCCGTGCACCGCAGCAGCTGGGGCGCCTGCTGCGGGGAGTTTTTTGGCTGAAGCCGCAGGGCCTGTGCTTTTACATGTGTTCACACACTGGCACCGGTTTTACGGGCTTTCCCGGGGCGAAGCAGCGATGTCCGACGCTAAGATGACATCACTCCGTCACACAGGAGGCGCTTCCAGCCAAGGGAGGCGGCGGCAGGGCCATCAGGCCCCCGCGCGCAGGGCATGCTGCGGAATTCATGCCAGCTTTTTCAGCCGCACCATAGCCAGGTGCCGCATTAAACCCCGGCGCGGTGTATGACCTGCCGGGGTTTTTCATTGGGCGCTGCCGTGCGGCTTAGCGGCCGTCACCGTCAGCATCGCCCGGCAGGGCTTCCTCGACACGGTGCCAGGCGGAGCGGGCGGAGGCCTTGGCCTCTTCCCAGGTCAGGCGGGAGTCGCCCTTGATGGTGTCCCAGTCGCGCGCCAGGTCGGCTTCCGATTCGTCCCAGCTGCGGCCGGCGTAGACGCCGCGGCCCTGGTAGCCCAGACGGTAGGCGGGGCTGTAGTCGCGCGTGTAGTCGTAGTCGGCACGGTAGCCGGGCTGGCTCTGGTAGCTGTCTTCCCAGTAGGCATAGTTGGGGTCGGCCGAATCCACGGCGGTGTAGCCGACCACGCCACCGGTCAGCGCGCCAATCACGCCACCGGCGATCACGCCGACGGGGCCGGCAGCCGCAGCGCCGATGGCTGCACCTGCAGCGGCACCAGCCAAGGCGCCACCGGCCATGCCGACGGTGCTGGCTTCTTCCCGGGCGTCCTGCGGGGTTTCGGGAACGTTATGGGGGTTGTTGGGGGTGTTCATGCGTATCTCCTGTCGGGTTGGGGGGCATGCAGCTCTTTCCGGCTGCATGGGCTCCATTGTGGAAACACAGCCGGGGGCGCTTCGTGGGAGAGCAGGGCGAGGCGCTGTCAGCCCGCGGACGACGCAGGAGTAGGCCGCAGGCGACCTTAATCGAGGCTCTTGCGCAGGTGCGCCGGGGGGATGCGCAGCTGCTCGCGGTACTTGGCGACGGTGCGGCGCGCGCACTGGATGCCGCGCTCCTGCAGCAGCTCGCACAGGCGGCTGTCGCTGAGCGGCTTGCGCGCTGGCTCCTCGGCGATCCATTGCGCGATCAGCGTGCGCACCGCGGTGCTGCTGGTGCTGCTGCCGTCCTCGCTGGCCAGGCCGGAGCCGAAGAAGTGCTTCAGCTCGAAGGTGCCCCATGGCGTGGACAGGTACTTGCCGCTGCAGACGCGGCTGATGGTGGATTCGTGCAGGCCCAGCGTGTCGGCAATCTCGCGCATCACCAGCGGTTGCATGGCCAGCGGGCCTTCGGCCAGGAAGCGGGCCTGCCGCTGCACGATGGCCTCGCTCACGCGTAGCAGCGTGTCCTGGCGCTGTTGCAGGCTGCGCACCAGCCAGCGCGCCTCGTTGAGCTGCTGCTGCAGGGCCTCGGCGCTGCCGTCGCGATGCTGGCGCAGCAGGGCGGCATAGCGTTCCTGGACCTGCAAGCGCGGCAGGGCTTCGGCGTGGAGCTGCACCTGCCAGCCTGTCATGCCCGCGCGCGCGGGCAGGCGATGCACCACGGCATCGGGCACGATGAATTCGCGCTCGGCCGGGGCGAAGCGGCGCGCCGGTTGCGGCTCCAGCGTGGCGATCAGCTGCAGGGCGGCCTTGACGGAATCGGCCGGGCTGCCGGTCTGGCGCGCCAGGCTGCGGATGTCGCGGCGTGCCAGCAGGTCCAGCGGCTGCGCCAGCACGGCGCGCGCGGTGCTGGCGGCAGGGTGGGCGGCCAGACGGTCCGTCGCCAGCTGCAGGCGCAGGCACTCGGCCAGGTCGCGTGCGCCCACGCCGGCCGGTTCCATGGCCTGCAGCAGGCGCAGTGCCATGGTGAGCAGGTGCAGCAATTCCTCGCGCTGTTCCTCGATGGTGCTGCTGTCGTCCGCCAGCTGCGGCAGCAGGGAGTCGGCCAGCTCGTCCAGCGAATCGGCCAGCCAGCCGCGCTCGTCGAGCGAATCGATCAGGCATTGCAGGGCGGCCTGCTCCTGCGGATCCAGACGTAGGGCGTGGGCCTGCTGTTCCAGGTGCTCGGTCAGGCTGGTGGCGGCCTGCAGGCGGTCCTGCCAGTCGTCGTCGCCGCTGGCGGGGGCGGAGGGGTAAGGAGTGTCGGTTTCCCAGCTGTCGCGCGATTCGGAGGCGGCTGCATCCCCGGTTTCGGGGGCGTCGCTGCCGGAATCCTGTCCGTGTTGCCACAGAGCCTCGTCGCCCTCCTCGGCCGGGCCGGCGCTGCCTGGGGCGGCATCATCGGCCAGCACGCTGGCGGCGTCGTTGAGCGCGGAGGAACTGGCGGTAGTTTCATTGTCGTAGGCATCGGCCCCGGAAGCAGCCGCTGCTTCCGCGCGGAAATCCCCGCTCGCGAATGCGTCGGCCGGTTCAGCCTGGGTGTCATCGTCGCCCGAAGCGGACTCGGGAAGGGAGCCTTCCCCATCTTCCAGCAACTCCAGAAACGGGTTCTCGGCCAGCGCCTGCTGCAATTCCTGCTGCAGCTCCTGCGTGGACAGTTGCAGCAGCCGGATCGACTGCTGCAGTTGCGGCGTGAGCGCCAGCCCCTGGGCGGTGCGCAGCTGCAGGCCGGGCTTCATGCCGTCCTACATGCGGAAGTGTTCGCCCAGATAGACGCGGCGCACCTCGGGGTTGGCGACGATTTCTTCGGGCGTGCCTTCCATCAGGACGGTGCCGTCGCTGATGATGCAGGCATGATCGCAGATACCCAGCGTTTCCCGCACGTTGTGGTCGGTGATGAGCACGCCGATGCCGCGCTGCTTCAGGAACTGGATGATGCGCTGGATCTCGAGCACGGCGATCGGGTCGATGCCGGCAAAGGGTTCGTCCAGCAGGATGAAGCGCGGCTGCGTGGCCAGGGCGCGGGCGATCTCGACGCGGCGGCGCTCGCCGCCGGACAGCGCCAGCGCAGGCGATTCGCGCAGTTGTGCAATGTGCAGGTCTTCCAGCAGCGCGTTGAGCTGGCTGTCGATGTCGTTGCGGCCCAGCTTGCGGCCGCGTTCGTCCACCTGCAGTTCGAGCACGGCGCGGATGTTTTCCTCCACCGTGAGCTTGCGGAAGATGGAGGCTTCCTGCGGCAGGTAGGACAGGCCCATGCGCGAGCGGCGGTGGATCGGCATGTCCTCGATCGGCTCGCCGTCGATGGAAATGGTGCCGCCATCGGCGCGGATCAGGCCGACGATCATGTAGAAGGACGTGGTCTTGCCGGCGCCGTTGGGGCCGAGCAGGCCGACCACTTCGCCCTTGCGCACGGTGAGCGAGACGTCCTTGACCACCTTGCGCCGGCCGTAGGTCTTCTGCAAATGGCGCACCACGAGCTGGCTGCCGGTATCGGTGGCCGTCAGAGCGTCGGCCGCGCCGGTGGCAGCGGCCAAAGCGGGCTCGCGGAGTTCGGCGGCGGCGGTCATTGGCGGTTCCCGATGGCGCTGCTCGGGCGCAGCGTGGTGCCGGTGCGAGGGGCGGCAGGTGCGGTGGCCGCCGGCTTGGAGCCGGGCACGACGCGGCTGCCACCCGGGCCGACTGGCACGATGGTGGCCCGCACGCGGCCTGCCGGCACGGCACCGGCAGCCGCGCCGCCCGCCGCGGTGGACGGGCCGCCCACCACGTTGTAGGTCTCGGTCACTTCGTTGTAGACGATGGTGTCGCCCACCACTTCATCCGCCAGCGTGTTGCCGACCAGGCGACGCAGCTTGGCGTTGCCGATAAGACGGGTGATCTGGCTCAGCTCATCACGCTCGATACGTGCGCCTTCGCCCTCGAAGAACTCGTTCAGGCCTTCGCGTTTCTGGCGCATGAAGACGGGTCGCTTCCCGTCACTGATGGCGAGCGTATGCTGGTTCCCCTGGGCATCCTGTCTTACCTCGACTTTGCCGGCGCGCAGGATGATGGTGCCCTTGGTCGCCACCACGCGGCCGGTGAAGGTGCTGATCTTGTTCAGGTCGTCGTACTGCATGGCGTCCGCTTCCACGTTCATGGGCTTGTTGCGGTCGGCCAGTTCGGCGTGCGCGGGCAGCAGCATGGTGCTGCACAGCAGGGCGACGACGCTGGAAAGCAGGACTTGTTTCATGGAGTGTCGTTGGGCCGGTGCACAGGCACCGGCAAGAGGGGATGCAGCCATTGTAGCGAGGCGGCCGGGGCGGCCGCCAGCGCCGGTCAGCCCTTGGCCGCCTGGAGGGCCAGGGTCGTGGCGATCTGCAGGCCGCGGGTCAGGCCCTTGGCGGTTTCGCCATCGATGTAGAACTTGCCGGCCACGCCCAGCGAGGGCACGCCCTCGATGCCATAGTCCATGGCCAGCTGGTTGGCACGGCGCAGCTTGGCGTCCATGCCGAAGGATTTGTAAGCCTGTTCGAAGCGGCCCTTGAGTTCGGGCTGCTGGGCCGCCCAGGCCAGTATGTTGGCGTCCGTCATCAGGTTGATGCGCTGCTTGTGGATGGCATCGAACACGCGGCCGTGCATCAGGCCGACATAGCCCAGCGTTTCCAGCGCATAGAACATGCGCTGCAGCGGTGCCATTTCGGGACGGAAGGCCACGGGCACGCGGCGCACCACCACCTGCGGCGGCACCTGCTTGAGCCAGGCGTTGAACTCGGGCTCGAAGCTGTGGCAGTGCGGGCACCAGTAGCCGAAGAATTCGGCGACTTCGGCCTTGCCCTTGGGGGCATCCGTGCTGGCGGGCTTTTTCAGGACCATGTAGTCCTTGCCGGCCACGGCCTGCGCCGGAGCTTGCTGGGCGTTGGCCTGCAGGCCCATGCCGGCCAGGCCTGCCACTGCGGCGGTGCCGGCTGCGCCGGCGATAGCGAATTCGCGTCGTTTCATTCGGATGCTCCAGGGTCGAATACGGACTGCGCCCGGGGCGCAGATGTCAGTCAGACCACGATGCTAGGGCAAAGTTGCAGGGCTGCGCTGCCCGGTTGTAACAAACAGCGCGCCTTTGCAGGGAATTCAGCGCTGCACGCGCACCAGTGCGGCTTCCATGCCGTTGCCTTCCACGCGGCTGCGTGCAGAATCGGCGTCGGCCTTGCTGGAGAAGGGGCCCAGGCGCACGCGGTAGATGGTGCGGCCGGCCTGGTCGCGCTCGGTGATGCGTGCGTTCATGCCCAGCAGGGACAGGCGGGCGCGCTGGGCGTCGGCCTCGTTCTGGTTGCGGAAGGCGCCGGCCTGCACGAAGTAGACGAAGGGCTCGCTGCCGCTGGTGGCCGCAGGCTTGGGTGCCGGGGCGGGCGCGGCCGGCTTGGCCGTGCGCGATTCCACCAGGGCGCCGATCGGGTCGGTGGAGGCGTTGGCGCGCTCGGCCTTGGCTTTTGCCTCGGCATCGGCCTTGGCCCTGGCTTCGGCACGGGCCTTGGCGCGGGCTTCTTCCTGGGCCTTCAGGTCGGCCTGGGCCTTGGCAGCAGCGTCTTCACGCGCCTTGGCCAGCTCCTGTTCGCGGTCGCCCAGTACTTCAGGGTGGTTGTCGGTCTTTTCAGGGGTAGGCTGGGCCTTGGGCTCTTCGACGGGTGCCTTGTCCGGCTCGGGTGCCGGCTCTTCCTTGGGCGATTCCTGCGCGGGCGGGGGCGCAGCGCCCTTCTTGCCCTGCAGGCCGGCGTTGGGATCCCAGTTCTTCAGGCGGGCATCCTCTTCCGCCTGCTGCTGGGCCGAGCGGCCGACGGCCTTGTCGGTGAAGGGCGTGGGCACCTTGGTGACGTATACCGCCACGGCGAGCGCCACGGCCAGGCCGACGACGATGCCGACGATGAAGCCAAGCACACCGATGCCGCGCTGGCGTGCGGGCAGCGTGGAGCGGACGGGACGGGCAGAGGGACGGACTGCAGCCATAGGTCTCTTTGAAATCGTTACATTTTCTCGGGCGCGGAGACGCCGAGCATGGACAGGCCGTTGGCCAGCACCTGGCGGGTGGCCGCCACCAGCGCCAGACGCGCCAGGCGCACAGCGGCATCATCCACCAGGATGCGTTCGGCATCATAGTAGCTGTGATAGCTGGCCGCCAGTTCGCGCAGGTAAAAGGTTACATCATGCGGGGCAAAGTCGGCAGCCGCGCCGGCAAGCATGTCGGGATACTGTGACAACTTCAACAGCAGGGCCTGGGCGGCGGGCGTGTCGAGGGCGGCCAGGTTGGCGCCGGCCAGATCGGCGAGCTTGCCGCCGTCCTTCTCCTGCCACTGCGCCAGCACCGAGCAGATGCGCGCATGGGCGTACTGCACGTAGTAGACCGGGTTCTCGTTGTTCTTCTGCACGGCCAGGTCGACATCGAAGGTGTACTCGGTGTCGGGCTTGCGGCTGAGCAGGAAGAAGCGCACGGCATCGGCGCTGGTCCATTCGATCAGATCGCGCAGCGTGACGTAGCTGCCGGCGCGCTTGCTGATCTTGACCTCTTCGCCGCCGCGCACCACGCGCACCATGGTGTGCAGCACGTAGTCGGGATAGCCCTGCGGGATGCCGACATTGGCGGCCTGCAGGCCGGCGCGCACGCGGGCGATGGTGCCGTGGTGGTCGGTGCCCTGGATGTTGATGGCCCTGGTGTAGCCACGCTCGAACTTGGCGATATGGTAGGCCACGTCCGGCACGAAGTAGGTATAGCCGCCGTCGCTCTTGCGCATGACGCGGTCCTTGTCGTCGCCGAAATCGGTGGTGCGCAGCCACAAGGCGCCGTCCTGCTCGTAGGTGTGGCCGTTGGCCACCAGCTTCTGTACGGCAGATTCGACGCGGCCGCTGGTGTACAGGCTGCTTTCGAGGTAGTAGTTGTCGAACTTCAGGCGGAAGGCTTGCAGGTCCTTGTCCTGCTCGTTGCGCAGGTAGGCCACGGCGAACTGGCGGATGTTGTCATAGTCGTCCGCGTCGCCGTTGGCGGTGAATGCGCGGTCATCGGCGTGTACGGTCTTCTTCGCCAGGAAGTCGTTGGCGATGTCCTGGATGTAGTCGCCGTTGTAGAAGGCCTTGCTGTCCGGGTTCTCGGGGTCGGTCGGCCAGCAGGCGTCGCCCGGCTTGAATCCCTTGGCGCGCAGCTGCGTGCTCTTGGTCAGCGTGTCGATCTGCACGCCGGCATCGTTGTAGTAGAACTCGCGGTAGACCTGTATGCCCTGGGTGGCCAGCAGCTTGCAGATGGCGTCACCCAGCGCGGCCTGGCGGCCGTGGCCCACGTGCAGCGGGCCGGTGGGGTTGGCGCTGACGAATTCGACCAGCACCTTTTCGGCACCCTGCGGCTTGCTGCCGAAGGACTCGCCGGCGGCCAGTACTTCGCGCACCACCTGCTGCTTGGCCTCGGGCTTGAGGCGGATGTTGAGGAAGCCGGGGCCGGCAATGTCGATGGCAGACACCCACTGCTGGTAGGCGGGTTGCGCCTCGAGCGCGGCCTTGAGCTGTTCGCCCAGCGCGCGCGGGTTCTGCTTGAGCGGCTTGGCCAGCTGCATGGCGGCGTTGGTGGCCCAGTCGCCGTGCGCGGCCTGCTTGGGTTGTTCGAAAGCAGCCTTGGCACCGGCGCCAGGGCTGAGTTGTTCCAGCTCGGCGGCGAGGGCGGCGAGCAATTCCTGTTTGACTTGGAGCATGGGGGCTATTGTAAAGGCGGGCGTGTGTCCGGGAGATTGCTGCAGATGACGGTCCGGTTGCGAAGGCCGGCCGTGATGTGCGCAGGCCGTCCGTCCATAAATCCGTCGTTACTGCGACGCACAACCCGGACGAAACGTTCGATCTTGCTACGCATGTCCATGCACCTGCCGGGGGTTTGACTTATTCTGGTTTTCCACTAGTGTGCCAATCAAATCAATGGCTTGCGACAGGTTTTGGCGTGTTCTCGAAAACTGGCACGCATCCTGCTGGATAAATGGCGAGCACATGGGGTGTTCGCACATAACAGTCAGGAGACATCTATGGAGACCAAGGTTCAGGTGATGGGCATCGATGCCGGGGGCACGATGACCGATACGTTCTTCGTTCGCGGGGACGGGCGCTTTGTGGTGGGCAAGGCGCAGAGTAATCCGCAGGATGAATCGCTCGCCATTTTCAATTCGTCCGAAGACGCGCTGGCGCACTGGAAGCGCACCGTGGATGATGTGTATCCCGAACTGGTGACTTGCGTTTTCAGTGGTACCGCCATGCTCAACCGGGTGGTGCAGCGCAAGGGCCTGGATGTGGGCCTGATCTGCAACAAGGGCTTCGAGCATGTGCACTCCATGGGTCGTGCCATCCAGAGCTATTTGGGCTATGCGCTGGAGGAGCGCATCCACCTGAATACGCACCGCTACGACGAGCCACTGGTTCCGCTGAAACGCACGCGTGGGGTGACCGAGCGCACCGATGTGCAAGGCACCGTGGTTATTCCGGTGCGCGAGGCCGAAGTACGCAAGGCGACGCGTGAGTTGATTGACGAAGGCGCCAAGGCGATCGTGATCTGCCTGCTGCAATCGCACAAGAATGGCGATAACGAGCGAATGGTGCGCGACATCGTCAAGAGCGAACTGGAAAAGCTCGACGTTGAGGTGCCAGTGTTTGCCAGCGTGGATTACTACCCCGCGCGCAAGGAAAGCCACCGCATGAACACCACCATTCTGGAGGCATATGCGGCCGAGCCTTCGCGCCAGACGCTGAAGAAGGTGAGCGACCGCTTCAAGAAGCATGGCGCCAAGTTCGACTTGCGCGTGATGGCGACGCATGGCGGTACCATTTCCTGGAAGGCATCCGAACTGGCGCGTACCATCGTTTCGGGCCCTATTGGCGGGGTGATCGGCTCCAAGCTGCTCGGGGAGACGCTGGGCTACGACAACATTGCCTGTTCCGACATTGGCGGCACGTCGTTCGACATGGCGCTGATTACCAAGGGAAACTTCGCCATTGCCTCCGATCCGGACATGGCACGCCTGGTGCTGTCGCTGCCGCTGGTGACGATGGACTCCGTGGGTGCGGGTGCGGGATCGTTTGTGCGCATTGATCCGTACAGCAACTCCATCAAGCTAGGCCCGGATTCTGCCGGCTATCGTGTCGGTACCTGCTGGGCGGATAGTGGTTTGGATACCGTGTCCGTGTCCGACTGCCACGTGGTGCTGGGCTACCTCAATCCGGACAACTTCCTCGGGGGCGCCATCAAGCTCGATGTGGAGCGGGCGCGTCAGCACGTCAAGGCGCAGATTGCCGATCCGCTGGGATTGAGCGTGGAAGATGCAGCGGCGGGCGTGATCGAACTGCTGGATTTGCAACTGCGTGAGTACCTGCGCTCCAACGTGGCTGCCAAGGGCTATAGCCCGACCGACTTCGTCTGCTTCAGCTATGGCGGTGCCGGCCCTGTGCACACTTATGGCTATACCGAAGGGCTCGGCTTCAAGGACGTGATCGTGCCGGCCTGGGCGGCGGGCTTCTCCGCCTTTGGCTGTGCCTGTGCCGATTTCGAGTATCGCTACGACAAGTCCGTCGATCTGGCCGTGCCACAGGATGGTTCGCCCGAAGACAAGCGCGAAGCAGCCCGTGCCATCCAGCAAGGCTGGGAGGAACTGGCGGCCAAGGTGGTGGAGGAATTCAGGATCAATGGCTTCGAGGCCAAAGATGTGATTCTGCGCCCGGGCTTCCGCATGCAGTACATGGGGCAGTTGAACGATCTGGAGATCGTGTCCCCGATCCACATGGCAGCCAGCGAAGGCGACTGGGACAAAATGGTCGAGACCTTCGAGGACACCTACTCCCGCGTGTATGCCAGTGCGGCGCGTTCGCCGGAACTGGGTTTCTCGGTGACCGGCGTGATCATGCGCGGCACCGTCGTGACGCAGAAACCCGTGCTGCCGGAAGATCCGGAAGAGGGCAAGGAGCCCCCGGCAGCCGCCATGCTCGGCACGCGCAAGTTCTATCGCCACAAGAAGTGGGTCGATGCCGTGCTGTGGAAGATGGAGGACCTCAAGCCTGGCAACGAAATCACTGGCCCCGCCATCATCGAATCCGATGCCACCACTTTCGTCGTGCCGGACGGCTTTGCCACCACGCTCGACAAGCACCGCCTGTTCCACCTGCGCGAAACCGGCAGCAAGGCCCGCCACTAAGTCCCACCATCGAACACAAGGAGACAACACATCATGAATGCTGTACTCAAACCCCAATTTGCCGACCTGCTGGGCAACGGCCAGACCCTCAAGCAATTCCGCGACGGCATCCTGGAGCGCACTGCCAACACAGGGCACTACGATGGCCTGAGCAGGCTGGAACTGCGCGAGAGCGATCCGATCAAGTACGAAAAACTGTTTTCCAAGCTGCGTGGTGGCTTGGTGCATGCACGTGAAACGGCCAAGAAGATTGCCGCGAGCCCGATCGTGGAGCAGGAAGGCGAACTGTGCTTCACGCTTTACAACGCCGCCGGCGACTGCGTGCTGACGTCCACTGGCATCATCATCCACGTGGGCACCATGGGCGCGGCGATCAAGTACATGATCGAGAATGACTGGGAGAACAACCCCGGCATCAACCCGGGCGACATGTTCACCAACAACGACTGCGCCATCGGCAACGTGCACCCCTGCGATATCGCCACCATCGTGCCGATTTTCGTCAAGGGCAAGCTGATTGGTTGGGTCGGTGGCGTGACGCACGTGATCGATACCGGTGCTGTAACGCCGGGTTCCATGTCCACCGGCCAGGCACAGCGCTTTGGTGACGGCTACATGATCACTTGCCGCAAGACCGGTGCCAACGACCAGCCGTTCCGTGACTGGCTACACGAATCCCAGCGTTCGGTGCGTACGCCCAAGTACTGGATCCTGGACGAGAAAACCCGTATCGCCGGCTGCCACATGATCCGTGACCTGATCGAGGAAGTGGTGGCGGAAGAAGGGCTGGAGGACTACCTGAAGTTCAGCCACGAGGTAATCGAGGAAGGTCGTCGGGGCCTGGGCACACGCATCAAGGCGATGACGCTGCCGGGCAAGTACCGCAAGGTGTCGTTCGTGGACGTGCCCTACAAGCATGAAGACGTGCAGACTTCCAACGCGTTTGCCAAGCTGGATTCGATTATGCACTCGCCCTGCGAGATGACGATCAGAAGCGATGGCAAGTGGCGGCTCGATTTTGAAGGCGCCAACCGCTGGGGCTGGCATACCTTCAACGCGCACCAGGTGGCCTTCACGTCCGGCATCTGGGTGATGATGTGCCAGACGCTGGTGCCGACGCAGCGCATCAACGATGGCGCTTACTATGGCACCGAGTTCCACCTGCCCAAGGGTGCTTGGTGCAATCCGGATGACCGCCGCACCGGCCACGCCTATGCCTGGCACTTCTTGGTTTCCGGCTGGTCGGCGCTGTGGCGCGGACTGGGACAAGCCTACTTCAGCCGCGGCTATCTGGAAGAGGTCAACGCCGGCAACGCCAATACGTCGAACTGGCTGCAGGGCGGCGGTATCAACCAGGATGGCGAAATCCATGCCGTAAACAGTTTCGAGGCCTCGAGCTGCGGTACCGGGGCCTGTGCCATCAAGGACGGCCTGAACCACGCTGCCGCCATCTGGAATCCCGAAGGCGATATGGGCGATATCGAGATTTGGGAAATGGCGGAACCGTTGCTGTACATGGGGCGCAACATCAAGAAGAACTCCGGGGGCTACGGCAAATACCGTGGCGGCAACGGTTTCGAGACGCTGCGCATGGTTTGGAACGCCCAGGACTGGACCATGTTCTTCATGGGCAATGGCTACATGAATAGCGACTGGGGCATGATGGGCGGCTACCCGTCTGCCACTGGCTACCGCTTCGAAGCGCACAAGACCGGCCTGAAGGACCGCATTGCCAAGGGCCTGAGCCTGCCCCTGGGTGGCGACAGCAATCCGGACGATGGCGAGTACGAAAAGCACCTGTCCCGCGGTGCCGTGGTCAAGCGCGACAACCAGTGCATGACGACTGAGGACTGCTACGACAACTACGACCTGTACCTGAACTATTTGCGCGGTGGCCCGGGTTTTGGCGATCCGATTGATCGTGAAGTGGATGCAATTGCGAAGGATCTGAATGGTGATTGCCTGCTGCCCGAGTATGCCGAAAAGGTCTACGGCGCTGTCTGCAGTCAGGACGAGAAAGGCATCTGGCATGTCGACGCGGAAGCGACAAAAGCCCGCCGTACCGAAATGCGCAAGGAGCGTGTGGCCCGCTCGAAGCCCGTGAAGGAGTGGATGAAGACAGAGCGCGAACGCATTCTGCGCAAAGATGCCGCCACGCCGGTGCAGCACATGTATGCCACCAGCTTCGGCCTGTCCAGCAAGTTCCTGGATGAGTTCCGCAGCTTCTGGACGCTGCCGCCCGAGTGGGTGCTGGACGAGAGCGAACTGGATGTTCCCAGCTATGGCTCCAAGTTCCGCATGGACCTGAGCAAGATGCCCGACGTGACGGTCGTGACGCTGGTAGAGGAATAAGCCCCTGCTGGACACGTAGCTCGCCCCGGCTGTCGCGCATCCCCTGCACGGCCTGCTTCCAGGTCAGCGCCGGCTGCCGGGACACCCTCTGAGATTCGAGTACACCTTATTTTCTGGAGACAACCATGAGTCAGTACACACAGGAACAAATTAGCAATATGGTCGACGGTCGCCTGGACTGGGACACCACGATGCGCATGCTCTCCATGCCCAAGGATGGCGAGCGCTTTCAGATGTATGTGAAGGCCTTGCAGGAAAAAACCGGCATGAAGGATCACATCGTGCTGCCGCTGGGTCCGCACCTTTATATCGTCAGCGATGCCAAGACCAGGAAGTGGGAAACCAAGTGTGACTGCGGCCATAGCTTTGGTGACTACCGCGAGAACTGGAAGCTGCAGGCCAATGTCTACGTGCGCGAGACCAAGGATGCCATGGGCGAGATCTACCCCGAACTGATGTCGCCTGACACCCAGTGGCAGGTCTACCGCGAGTACTACTGTCCCGAGTGCGGTACGATGCACGACGTGGAGGCACCCACGCCCTGGTACCCAGTGATCCACGACTTCGAGCCGGATATCGAAACCTTCTACAAGGAGTGGGTGAATTTGCCGTTGCCGGCACGCGCCTGAGGGAGTTTTTCGTCCTTCGCACTGGGCCAGCATTGCCTTGGCCAACCGCCCGGACCCGGGCGGTTTTTTTTTGGAAGCGTCCGAAAATCGAACGAGGTGTAAGTGATTGCGAGAATTGACGGCGGATGGGCCCGATTTCGCTAGGGAAAGTTGGCATTGTCCCGCAGGGACGTTCATTGAAGAATCGACTCCCTACCAATTCATTATGGTTGTCATGCAAGTATGGAGACGCACTTGAAAGCAGGCGGTTTGCGGCCAGCCCGCATGCCGAGTGGAGAGAGGATATGGTGATCCAGTTCGAGCAGTTGTTTGCCGACCCGCGACTGGAAAGCGCGGTGCGCAACGCCTGGGAATCCTTTGTACGTGGCGATCCCGAGGGGCGCAAGCAATTGCGCAGCCTGGTGGACATGTCCTGGCAGCGCTGCCGCAAGGCCAATGTGGACCCGCACCGCATATCTGGCCCGACGCCAGTCTCGGATGACGACCTGGTGTTGCTGCGCACCAATCTGGGCGACATGCTCGAAGCGAGCGCGCCCATCATGGCGCAGGCACGCGACCTTCTGGCGGAAACCGGGTCCATGATGCTGCTGGCGGATACCTCCGGCACCATTCTGAATGCCGAAGGGGATCTGCGCACCCAGGACGCAGCCGCTTCGATCCACCTGATGCCCGGTGCGAACTGGAGCGAGGCGCTGTGCGGCACCAATGCCATCGGCACGGCACTAGCGGTGGAACAGCCTGTGCAAATCCATTCGTCGGAGCACTTCTGCGCCGGCATCAAGAACTGGACCTGCTCGGCGACCGTGGTGCGGCATCCGCTGGATGGAGACATCGTGGGGGTGGTGGACGTTTCCGGTCTGAGCAGCAGCTACAGCCCGCAAAGCCTGGCGTTGGCGGTGACGACTGCCAGTCGCATCGAAAGCCGCATGCGCCTGAACGAGTTGGAGCGCCGCTATCGCCTGCTGGAGCAGGTGATGGGGCACTGGCGTTCCGACGGACGCACGGCGATCGCCTTGTTCGACCGACGCGGCGGACTGGTGAAGGCGAACGAGCTTGCTCAGTCCGTGGTGCTGGAAGGCGGGCGGACCATGGACCTGACGGCCGTGCGTCGCTTGCCGGCATTGGCGCTTGGACAGGGGCTGGTTCAGGCCCGATCGTCGTTGCCGGACTGGCTGAAAGCCGAATGGCTGGAGCCGTTGCAGGTCGGGGGCAAAAAGATCGGCACTCTGGTGATCATTCCGCAGGCAGCGGCGGCCAGATCGTCCTGGTTGCCGCCCGCGGGGGGCTCTGTTGTCACCGGCCAGCAGTCCGACGCTGCGCACTCCTGGCGAACGCCACCTTCGGACAACTTCGCCCATGTTCTCACCGAGGATGCAGGCATGCGGGAGGTGCTCGAGCGTGCCGAACTGCTTGCGCGCTCCCGGTCGGCAGTGCTGCTCCTGGGCGAAACCGGGGTTGGCAAGGAGGAGTTTGCCAAGGGCATTCATGCCAGCCATGGTCCCTATGTGGCGCTCAATTGCGGCGGCCTGTCACGTGAGCTGTTAGTCAGTGAGCTGTTCGGCTACGGCGAAGGCGCGTTTACCGGGGCGCGCAAGGGAGGCATGACGGGCAAGGTGGAGGCTGCAGCAGGAGGCACGCTGTTTCTGGACGAGATTGGCGAAATGCCGCTCGACCTGCAGCCCCAGCTGCTGCGCGTGCTTGAGCAGGGTGAATACTATCGTCTCGGCGAAACCACGCCGCGCAAGGCGAGCTTCCGCCTGATTGCGGCTACGCATCGCGACTTGCGGCAGGAAGTGGCAGCGGGGCGCTTCCGCATGGATCTGTACTACCGCATTGCCGTGACCACATTGCGCATCCCGCCACTGCGGGCGCGGACTCGCGACATTGTGCTGCTGGCAGAGCGCTTCCTGCAACGCAGCCTGGAGCAACATGGGCGTGTGCCGGGGCAGTTGTCGGTACGTGCAAGGCAGACACTGCAGGCTTACACTTGGCCAGGCAATGTCCGTGAGTTGCGCAATGTGATCGAAGGCAGCGTGCTGATGAATCTTCGGGATGCGGTGGGCGACTACGACGTCGATATCGACCAGCATTCCCTGGATATTGTGACGGATACGTCTTCCCGCGGCGCTGAGCCGGCAGATGAGCGCATCGTACCCAGCATGGCAGAGAGCGAGGAGGTGCTTATCGCGCGCGCGGTGCGTGCGAGCCACGGCAACTTCACCGAAGCGGCTCGGCGCTTGGGCATTGCCAAGAGCACGCTCTACGCGAAGATGGAACGTTACGGGCTGTCCCGTGGCGATATTATCGGCGGCCGCTGAGGGGCGCCCCTTCCAGATCCTCACAGGTCGCGGTGGCGTCCGACACAGGCTCGTCGAATTGCCGTGCTACAAAACAGGTTCCTACTTAACAGGCAATGCGCATAAAACAAGATGTAATAATGCTTATTATTACGAATGTATAGTTGATCTCCTGGATCAAAGCAGGATGGTCGACGATTCTGCAACAAAGGTGGATCAGGCGCGTGGGGGCGCCGAACAGGCAAGGGGGCGACGGTGGACGATGCATGGATGGCGCAGGCACACCGGCGTTGCCTGCAACGCACGCTGGCGGCCATGCTGCGCGAAGGGATGTTGCCGCAAGACCGGTTGACCTACCGGGAAGGTTCAGCCTGGCTGCCGCTCGATGATGCACGCACGCTGCAGTTGACCCGCATGCGCCCGAATGCAGCCTGCGACGACCTCTGGCAAGCGCCTGAAGCCGTGGTCTGCCACAGTCGGCATGAACATGCCGTAACGATGGAAACCGCAGCCGCGCTGCTGCGGCTGGTGGCGCCCTTGCACGACAAGATCGATCCAGCTGCCGTCGATCGGCTGGAGCTGGAGCTGGACAACAGTGTTGCCAATGATGCGCTGGCGATGGCGCACCGCAAGTGCTGGGGCAGGAAGCTGAGGGCTGACTATGCCGGGGCGACGTCAAGCCGTTTTCTCGGTGCCTTGCGTGAGATCGATGCTGCCCGCGCCTTGCTGCTGCTGGAACAGTGGGGCACGCAGGGCCACCCGACCCATCCCACCTACAAGGCCAAAGGGGGCCTGACCGCCCAGCAGGTGCTGGCTTGGTCCCCCGAATTCGGAGCGCGGCTGGCGCTGGTGCTGGCCGCCTTGCGCATTGAGCGTGCCAACGTGACACAGGTGCCGGAGATTGCCGATTACCGGGACTGGTTTGGCCAGCAGTGGCCGCAGGTCGCCCTAGCCTGGCAGCATGCGCTGGCGCGGCGCGGGATGCGTGCCGGTGACTGGCTGCCCATGCCGTTGCATCCCTGGCAAGCCAGGTACAGCGTGTCCCAGCGCTTTGCCCGCCTGCTGGAAGAAGGGGATTTGATACTGCTGGAGGAAGTGCACTGGCCAGCGGCGCCGACCATGTCCTTTCGTACCGTGAGCTGCGAGCAGGGTGCAGCCGTACCGCACATTAAGCTCCCGGTCTCGTTATGGCTGACATCGGCTGAGCGCACCGTTTCACCCAAGTCGACGGTGATGGGGCCACGCCTGACCGTGTTGCTGCGCGATGTGCTGGCGCGTGAGCCGGAGATTCGCCGGCACCTGGCCTGTGTCGATGAGTTGGCGGGGTTGCATTACCGACACCCCGAGGGCAATGACGACGTATCCCGTCACCTGAGCGTGCTGTATCGTCGTCATCCGGTCACGTTGACCGCCGCTGGCGAGCAGACCGTGCCAGTGGGGGCATTGTTTGCCCCGTCGCCGTTCGACGGGCGCTTGCTGGTGACCGATGCCGTGGCGCAGGGCTATGGCGACCATGCAGAAGGCGCGCGGGCCTTTTACCTGGCCTATGTGGAGATGGCGCTGCAGGCAGTACTGCAGCTGTATCTGATCTATGGCATTGCTCTAGAAGCGCACCAGCAGAACAGCTTTGTCGTGCTGGATGCGCGCGGCCAGCCGAGTCGGCTGCTGGTGCGTGATTTCGGTGATGTACGCGTGCATGCGCCGACGCTGCAGGTTCAAGGTTTGCGCCTGCAGCCTTACCGGGCGGGTTTGACCTTGTACGAGGAGGTGCATCCGGTACGCGACAAGGTCATGCACGCCTTCCTGCTGTGCCATCTCATCGAGCTGGCGCGCGCGCTGGCTGCTGTCTACGGGCAGTCCGCGCAATCCTATCTGGCCCTGCTGCAGCAGGGCCTGGAGCGCCTGTTCATGCGGCTGCAGCCACGGGTGGATCCCCGACGCTGGCAGGACGAGCGCGATGCCATCCTGCGCCATCCCTGGCCGGCCAAATCCTTCCTGCGCATGCGCCTGAACAACAGTTCGGACGACGTGGTGCTGCGCATGCCCAATCCCCTGCGGGGCTCCTGACAGCCGAATGTGCCCCGGCCGGGGCGCACCTGTGGCGTTGGCACGTCTGGCTGCCGCATGCATGGGCGCTTTGCGAAGGCGCCAGCGGCGCGCGAAGGTCTGATCAGCCCTTGATAGTCTGCTCCAGCACATGCAGCTGCTGGTTCAGATCCGGATCGTTGGCGCGCTCGCCGCCGATCTTGCGCACCGCATGCAGCACCGTGGTATGGTCGCGCCCGCCGAACATCTCGCCGATTTCGGGCAGGCTCTTCTGAGTCATTTCCTTGGCCAGATACATGGCAATCTGGCGCGGGCGGGCGATGTTGGCCGGGCGCTTCTTGCTGTGCATGTCGGCGACCTTGATCTTGTAGAAATCCGCCACCGTCTTCTGGATGTTCTCCACGCTGATCTGGCGGTTCTTGATCGACAGCAGGTCGCGCAGCGCCTCGCGCACCAATTGAATGTCAATCGGCCGGCCGCTGAAGCGCGAATAGGCCAGGATGTTCTGCAGCGCGCCTTCCAGCTCGCGCACGTTGGCGCGCACGTTCTTGGCGACGAAGAAGGCCACGTCCTCGGGCAGCTCGCGCCCTTCGGCCTGTGCCTTGTTCATCAGGATGGCCACGCGCATTTCCAGCTCGGGCGGCTCGATCGCCACCGTCAGGCCGGAGTCGAAACGCGACACCAGACGCTCGGTGATGTTGGCCAGGCCCTTGGGATAGGTGTCGCTGGTCATCACGATATGGCTGCGCTTGGACAGCAGCGCCTCGAAGGCATTGAAGAATTCTTCCTGCGTCTTGTCCTTGCCGGCAAAGAACTGCACGTCGTCGATCATCAGCAGGTCGAGCGAGTGGTAGCGCGACTTGAATTCGTCGAAGGTCTTGCGCTGGTAGGACTTGACCACGTCCGACACGAACTGTTCGGCGTGGGTGTAGAGCACGCGGGCGTTGGGCTTGAGCTCCAGCAGCTTGTTGCCCACGGCCTGCAGCAGGTGCGTCTTGCCCAGACCGACGCCGCCGTAGATGAACAGCGGGTTGTACAGCTGGCCCGGCGTGCTGGCCACGTGCATGGCGGCGGCACGTGCCATGCGGTTGGCGCTACCCTCGACCAGATTCTCGAAGGTGCGGGCCGGATCGAGGCGGGTGGCCTGGGGGGGCGGCTGCAAGGCGGCGACGGGATCGACGCTTTGCCAGATGTCGTGCTGGTAGGCGTTGCCGCCATAAGCGCCCTGCGGCGCTGCGGCCGGGGCGCCGCCATTGCGGTACTCGGCCGTGGGGGCGGGCGCGGCAGCCATGGCGGCAGCACGCAGCGCGGTGCGGGCCACGGCAGGGCGCGCCTGGCGCGCGGCAATCGTCAGCTCCAGCGCCACCGGCTGGTCGGCCAGCTGGTCCAGGATCTGCTGGATGCGCGGCAGGTACTGCGCACGGATCCAGTCCAGCTTGAAGCGGTTGGCCACCTCCACCACCAGCGCCTCGCCCTGCGCGCGCGCCTGCAGCGGGCGGATCCAGGTGTTGAACTGCTGGGCAGGCACATCCTGGGCCAGCACATCCATGCAGGCCTGCCACAAGGCCGTATCAGGCACACTGGCGGGTTCAAGGGCTTCGGCAGACATCAGAGGCAATGGGGGCGCGGAAAGGCAAAAAACGGGGGGAAGCAGGCTGCTATCGGCATCCGGGCGCAAGGCCGGACTGCACGCTTGTTCGGAACTGGCAGCGGGACCTTCCATTCTAGGCCAGGCGGCCCCGTGGGTGGTATTTTTGCCGCCACATACGTGACTGGGGCAGTAAGTGATTGATCAAGCGCGAAATTTTTGTGATAATCACGAGCTTTCCCGAAATTTTACGGGAGAACAGGGGCTGGGCAGGCGGTGTGAGCAGCGCTGCTGCAGTCAGGCCGGTGCGCTGTGCGCACTTGGCAAGCTGCCTCGCAGCCCCGACATAACAACACGACTTCCCGAGGATTTTTCCCATGAAACGCACCTACCAGCCTTCCAAAACCCGCCGCGCCCGTACCCACGGTTTCCTGGTCCGCATGAAGACCAAGGGCGGCCGCGCCGTCATCAACGCACGCCGCGCCAAGGGCCGCAAGCGCCTGGCTGTCTGATCCCAGCCGGCCGGATTGCCGCCTTCGCCGGTTGCGCAATCCCCACGCCCGCCACGCCACTGCGCCGCCGTTGATGCAATCCTTGCAGACCAGCGCCCAGTTCCAGGCCGTGATGCAGGGCAACATCGTGGGGCGAACGCCCCATTTTGTTTTGCATGCCTTGCACTGGCAGCCGGCCCCCGCCACAGAGGAAGGGGTCGGCCTTGTTGCGCCGGTACAGCGCCCGCTGTTTGCGCCGGGCCGCCATTGCGGCGTGCTGGTGCCCAAGCGCTGGGCGCGCCGCGCCGTCACGCGCAGCACCATCAAGCGCCAGATGCGCGCCGTGGCCGCTGCCCATGTGGCGCAGATTCCCGAGCAGACCGCCCTGGTGATCCGCCTGCGCAGCGAGTTCGACCGCAAGCGTTTCATCAGCGCCACGTCCGACGCCCTGCGCGTGGCCGTGCGCACCGAGCTGCAACAGCTGTTTGCGCGGGTTGCCTGGCAGGAGCTGCGGCCATTGCCCCGGGTGCCATTGCACACGGCCGGCGCGCGCGCCAGGACTGCCGCCTCCGATGCGGCCGGTGCTCCGGGCCACGCCGCATCTGCTCCGGCTGCCGCCAGCGCGCCGAATCCACCGGCGACAACGCCTTCTGGCACAATGCGCGCTGCACCATGAAACAGCTTCTGATCTCCGGCGTCAAGGCCTACCGACTGCTGCTCAGCCCCTGGCTGGGCTCGTCGTGCCGCTTCGAGCCGACTTGTTCGGCCTATGCCCTGCAGGCGCTGGAGCAGCATGGCGCACTGGCTGGCAGCTACCTCACCGTCAAACGGCTGGGCCGCTGCCATCCCTGGTGCGCCGGCGGCTGCGACCCGGTGCCCGCCGAAAAACCGCGCCTGTTCAGCAGCCTGCTGGGCAAGCCCGCGACGGGGGACGCCGTCCCTTCCGACGACTCCCTGTCTTCAACCAAGCATTCTTCATGAACGATATCCGCCGCTCCATTCTGTGGGTCATCTTTGGCTTTGCGCTGATCCTGCTGTGGGACCAGTGGCAGGTCCACAACGGCCGACCCGCCACCTTCTTCCCGAGCCAGGCGCCTGCGGTGGCCGCTTCCGGCGCAGCCAGCGGCACGGTTCCGGCTGCCACGGCCGCCGCCACGGCAGCTTCTGCCGCAGCCAGTCCCGCCGGCACCGTCACGGCCGGCCAGCGCACCGAGATCAGCACCGACGTTTACAAGCTGACCTTCGACAGCAATGGCGGCACCCTGGTGGGCGCGCAGCTGCTCAAGTACCCGGAAGACTCCAAGAACGCCAAGAGCCAGCCCATTGTGCTGCTGCAGGACACGCCCAGCCACCAGTATCTGGCCCAGACCGGCCTGGCCGGCGGCAACCTGCCCAGCCACCTGACGCCCATGCAGCTCGCCACTCCTGAACGTGCCCTGGCCGACGGCCAGAAGAGCATGCAGGTGCGCTTCGAATCCGAGCCCGTGGGTGGCGTGAAGCTGGTCAAGACCTACACGCTGACGCGCGGCAGCTATGCCATCGGTGTGCAGCATGACGTGGTCAACACCGGCAGCACGGCTGTCACGCCGCAGCTGTACCAGCAGTTCGTGCGCGACGGCAGCAAGCAGGCCGGCAGCATGTTCTATTCCACCTTCACCGGCCCTGCGTTCTACAGTGACGAAGGCAAGTACCAGAAGGTCGAGTTTGCCGACGTGGACAAGGGCAAGGAGCTGAAGTTCCAGCGCAATGCACCGGACGGTTACGTGGCCATGGCCCAGCACTACTTCACCAGCGCCTGGCTGCCGCCGGTCGGCCAGCAGCGCGAGAATTTCGTGCGCAAGGTGGGCAACCTGTATGCGGCCGGACAGGTGTTCAACCTGGGCAGCATCGCTCCGGGTGCCACCAAGACATTCACCAGCACCCTGTTCGTCGGCCCGCAGGACGAAAAGCTGATGAACGCCGTGGCACCCAACCTGGACCTGGTCAAGGACTACGGCTGGCTCACCATCCTGGCACGCCCGCTGTACTGGCTGCTCACTTTCCTGCACGGCTTCCTGCACAACTGGGGCTGGGCGATCGTGGCGCTGGTGGTGCTGCTCAAGGCCGCCTTCTACTGGCTTAACCACAAGGCCTACGCCAGCATGGCCAAGATGAAGGCCGTCAACCCCAAGGTGCAGGCTCTGCGCGAGCGCTACAAGGAAGAGCCGCAGAAGATGCAGCAGGAGATGATGCGCATCTACCGCGAGGAAAAGGTCAACCCGCTGGGTGGCTGCCTGCCGATCATGGTGCAGATTCCGGTGTTCATTGCACTGTACTGGGTGCTGCTGTCCAGCGTCGAGATGCGCGGTGCGCCCTGGATTCTGTGGGTGAAGGACCTGTCCACGCCCGATCCCTACTTCATCCTGCCGATCCTGATGACGGCCACCAGCCTGCTGCAGGTGTGGCTCAACCCCACGCCGCCGGACCCGATGCAGGCCAAGATGATGTGGATCATGCCGCTGATGTTCAGCGTGATGTTCTTCTTCTTCCCGGCCGGCCTGGTGCTGTACTGGCTGACGAACAATATTCTGTCGATTGCACAGCAGTGGTTCATCAACAAGCGACTCGGCGTGAGCTGATCGGGCTTGTGGTCTGAATGCGAAATGGGGCGCCTGCGGGCGCCCCATTTGCTTTGGGAGCATGCGCCAAGTTGCCGGCGCGACGTTGAGTCAGCCCGGTGCCTGTCTGGCAAACGCCAGCAGCAGATTGTTGGCCGGCATGGTCACGCGCTGCTGCAGCTGCAGGCCGGCGGCTTCGGCTTCCCGCGCCACATCGGCCAGCTGGCGGATGCCCCAGTCGGGATCGCGCCGGCGCAGGTCGGCATCGAAGGCCAGATTGCTCGGGGCGGTGGGGATGGCATCTTCCAGATAGGGGCCGTAGGTGACGAGCAGGCCGTCCTGTGCGAGGTGGCGGGCTGCGCCCTGCATCAGGCCGGCACAGCACTCCCAGGGGGCGATGTGCAGCATGTTGGCGCAGTAGATCAGGTCGAACTGCGGCACTGCAGGGGTATCCGGATCCGCCTGCGGATCGGCCTCCACGGGGGCAACCGGGCCGGGCAGCTCCCAGTGCGGGGCGCGGACGTCGAGCAGCACGGGCGGAAAGATGCGGTCCAGGCCGGCCTGCGCGCTGCGCTGGCGGATGGCTTCGAACAGCGTGTTGTCGAGATCGCTGGGCTGCCAGTGCCAGCCGGGCAGGGACTGCGCGAAGTGCACGATGTGCTGGCCGGTGCCGCTGGCAATTTCGAGCGCCTGGCCGGTGGGGCCGAGCCAGCTGTGCAGCACTTCGAGAATGGGCTGCTTGTTGCGCTCGCTGGCGGGGCTGGAGGGGAGCTGGGACTGCATCATGCGCCCATTCTGCCTGTTGGGGCAGGAGGGGTCCAGCAGTGCAAGCGTACATCCTGTACCGGGGGCGGCACCGAGGGCTTGATGGCAGAGCTACCGACCCGGATGCTTCATACCGCAATACGCCGCGCCACCAGCCGGTTCAGCCAGTCCGGCGTGATTGCGGTCAGCTTGTACAGCAGCGAGGCCTGGGCGCCGACCGGCCAGTGCACCTTGCCCCAGCCGGGGTGCTGCGCGGCTTTCCAGATCACGGCGGCGACGTCCTCAGGCGTCAGGTGCACGCCGAGGCGGCGGATGCTTTGCGCGTTCATGTCGTCGACCATGGCGGTGCGCACGAACAGCGGCATGATGTCGCGCACGCGGATGTCGTGGTCCTGCCATTCGATGTTGAGCGCCTCGGTCAGGCCACGCACGTAGAACTTGGTGGCGGAATAGTTGGCGAGCGAGGCCTGGCCGTAGAAGGCGGCGCTGGAAGCCAGGTTGATGACTTGCGCGCGCGGCGTGGAGGCCAGATAGGCAAAGCCGGCATGGCAGCCATACAGCACGCCCTTGACGTTGATGTCGATCTGCGCGTTGTGCCGGCTCAGGGTGTTGTCCTGCAGCGGGCCGGAGATCAGGATGCCGGCGTTGTTGACCAGCAGGTCGAGCCGGCCGGTGCGGGCGTGGAAGGCGGCTAGCGCGGCATGCCAGTCGTCGGGGCTGCGCACGTCCAGCGGCAGCGCCATGGCCTTGTCGGCGCCGAGTTCGGTTACCAGTTCGGCCATGCCGGCTTCGTCGATATCGCCCATGCCGACGAACCAGCCGCGGGCAGCGAACAGGCGCGTGGTGGCGCGACCGATGCCGGCGGCGGCGCCCGAGATGAACAGGCAGGGGCGGGTGGCTGGCGATGGCGGCATGGACGGCTCCGGATGGGGCTTGGGTGTGGAGGCCCCGGACTGGGCGTCATGGTGACGGAGCGGGACCGGGTGCTGTGCAGGGTGGCGGGACGCTGGCATGGGGAGCTCCATCAGGGCGGTCATGGGAATCTGCGGCAGCGGGAGGTGGCGCAGACGGCTGGTTGGCGGACGGCTGGACCACGGCCCGGGCGAAAGCGCCCAGCCGCCGCAGCGCGTGCCGCGCCGAGGCGAGCTGAAAGGCCTGCAGCTGGAACACGTGCCAGCGTCCGGCGTATTGCTCGTACTGGCAGGGCACGCCGTCACGCCGGGCCAGTTCGGCCAGCCGCTGCGCATCGGACAGCAGCACCTCGTCCTCGCCGACCTGCAGCAGCAGGGGCGGAAAGCCCTGCAGGCCGGCTTCGAGCGGGCGGTGGTCGAGTGCTTCGGGCGGGCAGGCGTACCAGCGCACGGCCTGCTGCAGCCAGTCGGGATGCAGCATGGGGTCACGTGCGGCATGGGTCTGCATGCTGGGGCCGGAAAACGACGGATCGGTGACGGGGGAGAGCAGCATCATGCCGGCGGGCAGGGGCTGCGCCTGCGCGCGCAGGCGCAGCAGCAGGGCCAGTGCCAGCATGCCGCCGGCGGAGTCGCCCGCCACCACGATCTGCTGAGCCTGCAGACCCTGATCCAGCAGGGCCTGCCAGGCGGCAAGTGCATCTTCGAGTGCTGCGGGGTAGGGGTGCTCGGGTGCCAGACGGTAGTCCAGCATCCACGTGGTCAGGCCGGAATAGACGGCCAGCCGGCTGCCGATGCTGCGGTGCGAGTCGGGGCCGCCGATGCAGAAGGCGCCGCCGTGCAGATAGAGCAATGCGCCGGGTGGACTCTCGCCGTGTGGGGTTGCCTCTGTGGCGAACGGCCCGTGCCTGGGGGCGGGTTTCTGCGTTGCATCATGCACTGGGACCGGATGGTCACCGCTGAAGCCATCGCGTCGTGCCAGACGCTCGGCGGGGATGCCTCCGAGACTGGCCCGCTCGCGCCGGATGCCGCGCACGCCGGGCGTGAGCGGGCCCAGCAGGGCGATGATGCGGCGCTGGAAGTCAATCCCGCGCGGCGGGCCGATCAGCCCGCGAAAGCACAGGCGCAGAAAGCCGCGCAGGAAGGCGGCATGCAGGTCTTCCAGCGGTGAGCCCGGCTGCAGCACGCGCTCGGCGCTCGGCAGGCCGGGAATGGGCTGCGTGAAGCGGTAGGCCTGCAGACTGGACCAGCGCGTGCGCCAGCGGTAGCCCAGGGTGAATCCCGGCCAGTTGGTGCTGTTGCGGCCGCGTGCATCCAGGTACCAGCTCTGGCAGCCCTGCCAGGCCGTGTGCTGCAGGGCCTGCTGCACGCGCCGCTCATGCTGGTGGTAGCGCTCGGCATCGACCTCGATCGCGCTGGCGCCACTGCCGCGCAGCGCCTTCAGGCAGCGCATCACGTGGGCGATCTGGCTTTCCAGCATGTAGACGATGGAGCTGTGGCCCAGGTTGGTGTTGGGCCCGTAGAGCATGAAGAAATTGGGGAAGCCCGGCACCGTCATGCCGAGATAGGCGCTGGCGCCGTCCTGCCAGACCGTGTTCAGGTCGATGCCGCCGCGGCCGGTGATGCGCATCGGCGCCAGGAATTCGGTGGCGGTAAAGCCGGTGCCGTAGATCAGCACGTCGGCGCGGTGGAACGTGCCATCCTCCGTTTCCACGCCTTCGGGCACGATGCGGCGGATGGGGGTACACACCAGGGCCACGTTGGGGCGTGCCAGTGTGGCGAGGTAGTCGCTAGAATGCAGGATGCGCTTGCAGCCGATCGGGTAGTCGGGCGTGAGTTGCCGGCGCAGCGCGGGATCCGGCACCTGCTCGCGCAGCAGTTGCCGGAAAGGGCGGCCCACGGCGGGCTGCAGCAGGCTGCGGAATCGGGTGAAGCCCAGGGCGCGGACTTCATGGTGCAGGTAGATGCCGGCGCGGTGCAGCCGCATGCGCCAGGGCTGGGCGGCGAAGCGGGCCTGTGCGTCGGCGCTGTAGGCGTGGTCCGGGCGCGGCAGGATATAGGCCGGGGAGCGCTGGAATACCGACAGCTGCGCCACCTGGCCGGCAATGGCGGGCACGAACTGGAGCGCCGAGGCGCCGGTGCCGATCACGGCCACGCGCTTGTCCTGCAGCGCGCAACCGTGATCCCAGCGGGCGGAGTGGAAGGCCGGTCCGCCAAAGGTGTCGATGCCCTCGATCCGGGGCAGGAGCGGCCGGCTGAGCTGGCCGGTGGCGCTGATCAGCAGGCGGCTGTGCAGGGTTTCGCCATTCTGCAGCGTGACCCGCCAGCGCTGCGCAGCCTCGTCGAAGCGGGCCTCGCGCACTTCGGCGCCGAAGCGCAGATGCGGCAGCAACTGGTACTTGCGGGCGCAGTGCTGCAGGTAGGCGAGGATTTCCGGTTGCTGCGCAAAGTGGCGCGACCAGTTTGGATTGGGCTCGAACGAGAAGGAGTACAGGTGCGAGGGCACGTCGCAGGCGGCGCCGGGATAGGTGTTGTCGCGCCAGACGCCGCCAACGTCGTGCGCCTTTTCCAGCAGCAGGAAATCGCTGATGCCCTGCTTGCGCAGCGCGATCGCCATGCCCAGGCCGCCGAAGCCGCTGCCGATGATGAGCGCGGAGAGGGTTTCTGCGGTCGGGCCCGCATGCGTTCGGGACGACGCTGCGCCGGACGGATCAGTGGGTGCCGGCATGGACGCTCTCTCCGTGGTGTGGGACGCCCGGCCGGATCCGCGACTGTCCCCGGATCAGGTCCACAGCCTTTTCGGCAATCATGATGGTCGGGGCGTTGGTATTGCCGCCGATCAGGGTAGGCATGATGGAGGCATCGACCACGCGCAGACCCTGCAGGCCGTGCACGCGCAATTCGGCGTCGACCACTGCGTCGGCATCGGTGCCCATGCGGCAGGTGCCTACCGGGTGGTAGATGGTTTCGGCGCGCTGGCGGATGATGGCGCGGATGCCTTCGTCGTCGCGCACGTCGGGGGTGAACATGTCGCGCGTGTAGAGCTCGGCCAGCGCCGGTGCCTGCATCAGCCGCTGGGTGATGCGGTAGCCGGCCACCATGTCTTCGAGGTCTTGCGGATGCGAGAGATAGGCAGGGTCGATGCGCGGCGGCAGGGCGGGATCGGCACCCTGCAGGCCGACGCTGCCGCGGCTTTGCGGCCGCAGCAAACAGACGTGGCAGGACAGGCCGTGCCCCCAGTGCAGCTTGCGCGCATGGCTGTCGACCAGCGCAACGACGAAATGCAGTTGCAGGTCGGGGACGGGCAGTTCCGGCCGCGACTTAAGAAAACCGCCGCCTTCGGCAAAGTTGGTGGTGAGCATGCCGCGCCGCGCCCGGCGGAATTGCAGCAACTCGCGCAGCATGCGCCAGCTGCCACGCGAAGAAAACCCGAAGCTGTCCACGCCGCGCACGTTGTAGCCGAAGGTGAAGTCCAGGTGGTCCTGCAGATTGCGGCCGACGCCGGGCAGGTGGTGCACGCTGGCGATGCCATGCTGCTGCAGCAGCGCGCCATCGCCTACGCCGGACAGCATCAGCAGTTGGGGGGATTGCAGGGCGCCTGCGCTCAGCAGCACCTCGCGTCGGGCGTGCAGCCGGTGGCGCTGGCCCTGCAGCAGCACGTCCACTCCCACGGCGCGCCGGCCCTCGAACACGATGCGCTGCACCGCTGCCCGCGTGTGCACGGCGAGGTTGGCGCGCTGTCCGATATGCGGCAGCAGGTAGGCACGCGCCGCGCTCCAGCGTTCGCCGTCCTTCTGCGTGACCTGGTACAGGCCCACACCTTCCTGCTCGGCGCCGTTGAAGTCGCCCGCCAGCGGCAGTCCGGCCTGCCGCGCCGCTTCGAGGTAGCGTGCATGGAACGGGCTGTCGCTGCGCAGATCGCTCACGTGCAGCGGCCCGCTGTTGCCGTGCCAGCGGTCACGGTAGCGCTCGTTGTTTTCGCTGAGGATGAAATAGGGCAGCACATCGTCATACGACCAGCCGGCGTTGCCGAGTGCAGCCCAGTGGTCGTAATCGTGGCGGTGGCCGCGGATGTAGATCATCGCGTTGATCGCCGAGGAGCCGCCCAGGCACTTGCCGCGCGGCTGGTAGGCACGGCGGCCGTTCAGGCCGGGTTGGGGCACACTCTCGAAGGCCCAGTTGTTATAGCGCGTGGGCAGCATGGTGACGGCGCCGCAAGGGATGTTCACCGCCGGACCGCTGCCGCCGCCACCGGCTTCAAGCAGGCATACGCGGGTGCCGGCGTGCTCGCTCAGGCGCCCGGCCAGCACCGAACCGGCCGAGCCGCCGCCGACCACGATGTAGTCAAAATCCGTTTCCATGGCGCGTGCCTGTCTCCCGTTGGGCGGGCGCTCCGACCCGATAAGAATCGCACGCCCGTTCGCTTGTTTTGCGCATGCTACCTTGCCTGCCATGCGCTGTGGGAGTGCGGCACGGCATTTGCGGGAAAGCCCTCACGCCAAGGCGGCTTGCGCACCAGGGTTGCGATGGCGTAGTGCTGGGGGATACTTGCCGGCGTCCGGCGTCCGGCGTCCGGCGTCCGGCGTCCGGCGTCCGGCGTCAGCGGCGTGGCTGGCGGGGCCAACTTACAATGCCCTCAGTTCCTCCATCGATTCGTTTGCCGCCATGTTGACCCAGCACGCCCAGCCCATTGCCGCCATCGCCACCGCAGCAGGACGCGGCGCCGTCGGCATCGTGCGCCTGAGCGGCAAGGGCCTGGCGCCGCTGATAGAGCAGCTGCTGGGCAAGCTGCCGGTCGCGCGTATGGCAAGTTACATGCCGTTTCCGGATGCCGACGGCCAGCCCATCGACCACGGCCTGGCGCTGTGGTTTCCGGCGCCACACAGCTACACCGGCGAGGACGTGCTGGAACTGCAGGCCCACGGTGGCAGCGTGGTGCTGCAGATGCTGCTGGCGCACTGCCTGCAGCAGGGCGAATCGCTGGGCCTGCGCGTGGCGCGTCCGGGCGAATTCACCGAGCGCGCCTTCCTCAACGGCAAGCTGGACCTGGCCCAGGCCGAGGCCGTGGCCGACCTGATCGACGCCAGCACCGAAACTGCCGCCCGCAGCGCCAGCCGCTCGCTCAGTGGCGTCTTCAGCGAGCAGGTGCACACCCTGCGCGATGCGCTGGTACACCTGCGCATGCTGGTCGAGGCCACGCTGGATTTTCCCGAAGAAGACATCGACTTCCTGCAGCAGGCCGATGCGGCGGGCCAGCTGGCGCGCATCGAGGCGCAACTGCATGGCATCCAGAAGCAGGCGCAACAGGGCGCGCTGCTGCGCGAGGGCATCAAGGTGGTGATCGCCGGCCAGCCCAACGCAGGCAAGAGCTCGTTGCTCAATGCGCTGGCCGGGGCCGAACTGGCCATCGTCACGCCGATTGCCGGCACCACGCGCGACAAGGTGACGCAGACCATCCAGATCGAAGGCGTGCCGCTGCACGTGATCGACACGGCCGGCCTGCGCGACACCACCCTGGCCGAGGTGGATGAGGTGGAGAAAATCGGCATCCACCGCGCCTGGGACGAAATCGGCCAGGCCGATGCCGTGCTGTTTCTGCACGACCTGACGCGCGTGGGCGATGCGGACTACGACGCAGCCGATGCCCTGATTGCCGAGCGCCTGCAGGCGCAATTGCCGCCCGCCGTGCCGGTGCTGCACATCGCCAACAAGGCCGATGCCGTGGGGCCGCTGCTGGAGGGCGATGACACCCATCTGGCGCTGTCGGCCAAGACCGGCGCGGGGCTGGATGCGCTGCGCCAGCGCCTGCTGCAGATCGTCGGCTGGCAGTCTGCGCCCGAAGGGGTGTTTATCGCGCGCGAACGCCATGTGCACGCGCTGCGCCGCGTGGCCGGGCATGTGGAACTGGCCAGCGCGCACCTCAATACGCCGATGCCGGCGCTCGACATTTTGGCCGAAGAGCTGCGCCTGGCGCAGAACGCGCTCAACGAGATCACCGGCGAATTCACGCCGGATGATTTGCTGGGGGAGATTTTCGGGAAGTTTTGTATTGGGAAGTGAGTGACAGGGAGTTGCCCGTCATCCAGGAGAACAACGCTTCAAAGAGCGTGCCCCGCAAGCTTGGAGCGATCTTTGGCCGCGCGTCCCAATCAGGAAAAACTCGCCTGGTAGGTCACTGGGTCGAGTATGCAGTGGTCATTCAGTGCACCGGGCAGCTCGAATAGTTTCGGGGATGCGCGAAATTCGAAGAGCCGGTACAGATGAAACTGGTCGCTGAACGCTTTCGAGAAACCAAGCTCGCCGCGTGACACAAAAAAAGGCGTTTCCTTGTTGAAGGTCGTGGTCTTGACTTCAATGAATCGCTCGCGTCCGCTCTCGTCGAAGGATAGTATGTCGTAGCCCAGGCCGTCGCCCTTGTTCACGGAAACATGTTCGACTTTGTCCGCAAGTCGAGGGGCTCCAGAACGAATCAATCTCCAGTGTTCAAATTTGAGAACGAACTGTTCTCCGGCCAGGCCAAGCGAGGCATTGCGGCTCTCCTGTGCAAGATAGTCTCTCTTGACGCCTTCGGAGGCGAAATACTCCTCCGTTTCCTGTGCACGACGCGACACCTTCGGGGCTACAGCCAGCACCTTGGAAAAATCCACATGCGAAGGCGCGGTGGCGGGCAACTGCACTGCGGCCGAGGCCGCGGCATCCACCGGGCTCAATTTCCTGAACCGCTCTTCGACGACTTCGGCCAGGAGTTTCTGATAGTTCGCCCGAGCCAGATATCCCCGGATGCCGGGAATGCCCAGTTTTGCCAGAACCGCACTGATATTTCCATGCTTGAACTCGATGGACGCTTCTGAACGGTTATTGAGCAAAGGCAAGAGCCGTCTTCTGTGATCCGCCTTGCTGTATGCCTGGCCGCTCAATTCGAGCGTCAGCATGTGAAGGTAATCAGCAACAATGGCCTCTATCTCTTCGCGCGTCCATTCCATTGTTGGCCTCCGTTGATCGTAATACGTATGGGTCGCAGCCGTCCGCGACGCCATGTCGAGCCCCGACTGCTCGCGATGGGAGTTTACCTGGATGCCTGAGCCGGCCGCCGCCGATACGCCCCCGGCGCACTCCCCGTCCACTGCCGGAACGCCCGCTGAAAGCAGGTCGCATCCTCGAATCCCACGCGCTGCCCGATCTGCGCCACCGCCAGCCGGCTTTGCGTCAGCAGCTGGATCGCCACGTCGCGCCGCAACTCATCCTTGACTGCCTGGAAGCTGGTGCCTTCCGCCTGCAGCTTGCGCGCCAGCGTGCGTACGGAAAAGTGCAGCGCATCCGCCACTGCAGCGATGGTGACGGGCTGCTCCAGCCGCTGCTGCAGATGCTCGCGCACGCGGTGGCTCACGATGCGCTCGGCAAAGGAGACGAACATCCAGTCCGCCGGAGCGCGCGCCAGAAACGCGGACACCGATTGCTGCCCCTGCCGGATCGGCGTCTGCAACTGCTCCAGATCGAACCAGAGTGCCATCTCCGGCTGCTCGAAGCGCTGCGGCCCCGGATAGAGAAAGACATACTCCGATCCCTGTTCCGGCCGCGCGTGGGTGAAATCGACCTGCGCCAGCGGGATCTTGTGCCCCGCCAGCCAGGACGCCACCCCGTGCACCAGCTTGAGCATCATCTTCTGCGCAAAGGTGTTCTGCCGCACCGCCTCCGTGCGCGGCACCAGTGCCACCTGAACACGCGAGCCCTGCGTACGCAGCACGAAAAGCAGGTCATCCAGCAGCAGCCGGAAGTATTGCGTGAACCGGTACAGCGCCGTCACCAGGCTGGGTGAACCGATCAGGCTCAGGCACAGGAACTTGAGCGTACCGCCGCGCAGCGGGCGCGCAAACATGCCGGGGGTTTCGTCATCGCACTGCTGGGCCAGCAGGCGATACAGGCCGGCGAACTGTTGGTTGGTCACGCGGGCGCCCGCCTGTTGCAGCAAGGCCGGCGCAATGCCGGCACGCAGCACACAGGCCGCCTGCTGGTGCGAATCCAGTGCCGCGCCTTGCAGCAGATCGCGCACGAAATCGATGGGGATGGTGGGAAGGGAGTTTTGCATCACGGTTGGCTGATTATGCAAACTTTTCGGCCAGACTGGCCACTGTCATGCAAAGGCAGCGTGCCTAGAATTGATCCGGTTTTCCTGAAGAAAATCAGGTATAAGTGAAAACCCTTAGCGTGTGCAGCCAGCGGAAACACAGTGCTTCTCATTGGCGCACATTGTCAATATCGACCTTGAACAAGGCAGCGCAGGCTGCCCCTGACCAGATGCATTTCGCCCTTACCGATGAACAGCGCATGATCCAGCAACTCGCCCGCGAGTTCGCCAGCCAGGAGATTGCGCCCTTGTCCGCACAGCACGATCGCGAGCTGAGCTTTCCCTTGCAGGTGCATGCCAAGGCGCTGGAACTCGGCTTGCTCAACATCGCCCTGCCCGCCGAGTTTGGCGGCGCCGGCCTCGGGGCGCTCGAGGTGGCGCTTGTCACCGAGCAGCTCTGTCGCGCCTGCCTCGGCATCGGCACCGCGTTGTGCGTGAATGCGCTCGCGGCCGAGCCCATCCTGCTGGCCGGTACGCCGGAGCAGAAGCAGGCCTGGCTGCCCCGATTCGCAGCCGGCCAATTCGCCAGTTTCGCCCTGACCGAGCCCGGCGCCGGCTCCGACGCCGCCGGCATCCGCAGCACCGCCACCCGCGACGGCAGCGACTACATCCTCAACGGCAGCAAGATGTGGATCTCCAACGCCTCGCTCGCCAGCTTCTTCGTGGTGTTTGCCAAGACCGATCCCGCCGCCGGCCACAAGGGCATCAGCGCCTTCATCGTCGAGCGCGACAGCCCCGGCCTGACCGTGGGCGAGCCGCTGGGCAAGCTCGGCCAGCGCGCCGCACCCACCTGCGAAGTGTTTTTCGATGGCGTGCGCGTGCCGGCGCAGCAGCGTCTGGGCGCTGAAGGCGAGGGCTTTGCCATCGCCATGCGCACCTTCGACCAGTCCCGCCCCATGGTGGCGGCCTTCGGGCTCGGGCTGGTGCAGCGCTGCATCGACGAGGCGCTGCCTTACGCCACCGAGCGCAAGTCCATGGGCCAGCGCCTGATCGACCACCAGGCCGTGGCCCACCATCTGGCAGAGATGCAGATCCGGCTCGAAGCCTCGCGCCTGCTCACCTACCAGTCGGCCTGGCTGGCCGACCAGGGCCAGCGCAACACGCTGCAGGCCTCTGTCGCCAAGGCCTACAGCTCCGACGCCGCCATGTGGGCCGCCACGCAGGCGATCCAGGTGCTGGGCGGCATGGGCTACAGCACCGAATACCCGGTCGAGAAGCTGTTCCGTGATGCCAAGGTGCTGCAGATTTACGAAGGCACCAGCGAGATCCAGCGCAGCATCATCGCGCGCGAGATGGAGCGCGCCCTCGCCAGCGGCGCTTGAAGCCGAAAGCCGACTGACGTCAACCGCAAGGAATTCCCATGACCATCTCTCCCAACGACCCCGTCATCCTCTCCGCCGTGCGCACGCCCTTCGGCAAGCGCAAGGGCGCCCTGCGTGACACCCGCCCCGACGAACTGCTGGCCGGAGTGCTGCAACAGGCGCTGGCGCGCGCCGCCGTGCCTGCCGCGAGAATCGGCGACGTGATTGCCGGCTGTGTCAGCCAGGCCGGCGAGCAGGGCGCCAACATCGCGCGCCAGGCCGTGCTGCTGGCCGGCTTGCCGGAAACCATTCCCGGCGTCAGCCTCAACCGCATGTGCGGCTCCAGCCAGTACGCCGTGCATGCTGCGGCGCAGGCGATTGCCGCCGGCGATCTGGACTTTGCCATCGGCTGCGGCGTGGAAAGCATGAGCCGCGTGCCCATGTTCCTGGATCTGACGCTGGGCCAGCGTGATTTCACCGGATTTGACAATCTGCATCCGCGCATCCTCGAACGCTTTGCCATCCCGCACCAGGTCGAAAGCGCCGAACGCATTGCCGAACACTGGCAGCTCAGCCGCGCTGACTGCGACGCCTTTGCCATCGAAAGCCACCGCCGCGCCCATGCCGCGCGCCAGGCCGGCCTGCATGCCGAAATCACCCCGCTGCCCGGCGTGGACAAGGACGGCAATGCCATGCAGCTCGACCATGACGAAGGCGTGCGTGCCGTGGTCGACCGGGAGCGCATGTCCGGCATGCAGCCGGTGTTCCGCAGCATGGAGGAGGGTGTGGTGACGGCAGCCAACGCCAGCCAGATGTCCGATGGTGCCTCGGCCGTGCTGCTGGCCAGCCGCACCGCGGCCGATGCCCACGGCCTGAAGCCGCGTGCCCGTTTTCGCGCCCGCGTGGTGGTCGGCTCCGATCCGGTGCTGCAGCTCACCGGCGTGATTCCGGCCACCCATGCCGCGCTCAGGCAGGCCGGGCTCAGCCTGGCCGACATGGACTGGATCGAGGTGAACGAGGCTTTTGCCAGCGTGGCGCTGGCCTGGGCGCGTGAATTCAATGCCGATATGGACAGGCTCAACCCCTGGGGCGGCGCCATTGCCCATGGCCACCCGCTGGGCGGCACCGGCGCCGGCCTGCTGGCCAAGATGCTGTCCGGGCTGGACCATGTGGATGGCCGCTTCGGCCTGCAGGTCATGTGCATCGGCCACGGCATGGCCACGGCCACCATCATCGAGCGCCTGCCCGATTGATGGCAGGTGCTTGCGACATAGCCCGGGCGATGCCATCCGATACACAGCCCCAAGTGCAAGCCCAAAACCACAGCGCCATGGAGCGCAATAAAAAAGACTGGAGACACCCATGACCCAATCCCTTTCCCCCGCCATCCGCCGCACCATCCGCAATACCCTGGGTGATGCGCTGCAGCGCGCCGTGCGCCGCTCCCCGAACAAGGAGGCACTGGTGTTCGGCGAGCGCCGCTGGACCTACCAGGACCTGAATCAGGCCGTCAACCGCGTCGCCCATGCGCTGCTGGCGCAAGGCTTGCAGCCCGGCGACCGTGTGGCCGCCTACGGCAAGAACTCCGACGCCTACGTGCTGCTCTGGCTCGCCTGCAACCGCGCCGGCCTGGTGCACGTGCCGGTCAACTTCGCGCTCACCGAAGGTGAACTGCGCTACATCGTCGAGCAGTCCGGCGCGCGTGCGCTGATCCATGACGTCAGCATGCAGGCCCACGTGGAACAGGTCCGCACCAGCCTGCCATGCGCCGTCTACGGCAGCTTCCATGGCGGCAGCGAGTTGGACGTGCTGGCCCTGGCCCAGGGCAACGGCCCGACCGAGGCGCCGGACGTGGACATCGACGAGAACGCCGTCTGCCAGATCCTCTACACTTCCGGCACCACGGCCGCCCCCAAGGGTGCGATGATGACGCACCGCTCGCTGCAGGCCGAATACGCCAGCTGCATCGCCGCGCTCGAGCTGAAGGCCTCCGACCGCTCGCTGGCCTCGCTGCCGCTCTACCACTCTGCGCAGATGCATGTGTTCCTGATGCCGCACCTGCTGGTCGGAGCCACCACGGTGCTGATTCCCGCACCCACGCCCGATGCCTGCTTCGAGGCCATCGCGCAGCACGGCATCACCTCCTTCTTCGCTCCGCCCACGGTCTGGATCGCGCTGCTGCGCCATCCGGGCTTCGCCAGGCACGACCTGTCCAGCCTGCACAAGGGCTACTACGGCGCATCCATCATGCCGGTTCCGGTACTGGAGGAATTGCGCCAGCGTCTGCCGCGCGTGCGCCTGTTCAACTGCTACGGCCAGAGCGAGATCGCCCCACTGGCGACCGTGCTGTCACCCGAAGAGCACGCCATTCAGCCCGCCTCCGCCGGCCGTCCGGTACTCAACGTGGAAACCCGCGTGGTGGACGACCAGATGCAGGACATGCCGCCGGGCGAAATGGGCGAAATCGTGCACCGCTCGCCGCAGGCCATGATCGGTTACTGGGACAAGCCCGATCAGACCGAGGAGGCCTTCGAGGGCGGCTGGTTCCATTCCGGCGACATGGGCTATTTCGACCAGGACGGCTTCCTGTTCGTGGTCGACCGCGTCAAGGACATCATCAATACCGGCGGTGTCGTCGTCTCCAGCCGCGAGGTGGAAGAGTGCCTGTTCACCCATCCTGCCGTGTCCGAAGTGGCGGTGATCGCCCTGCCTGACGAGCGATGGATCGAGGCTGTGACGGCGGTCGTGTGCCTGAAGGACGGCTTCAGCACCACCGAGGAGGAATTGATTGCCTACGCGAAGGAGCGCATGGCGCACTTCAAGGTGCCAAAGAGCGTGCACTTCGTGGATGATCTGCCCCGGAGTACGGCAGGAAAGCTGCTCAAGCGGGAACTTCGCAAGCAATTTGCCGCTGCCTGAAATCCCTCAAGGCAGCGAAGAGCAACTCGGGCCGCAAACAGGATCCTGTCCCGCAAGGGCAGGATACTGCCTGCCGGTTGGGCAGCCCTGCCTCAGGCCCCGCGCAAGGGCCCCCGGTCAATCCCCGACAGCCCGGTATTCACCGAAAACAGCTTGGCATTCACATGCGGAATGCCAAAGCTCTTGAGCCGCGCCGTGTGCATGGCCAGATAGGCCTCGGCACTCTGGCGGTCGGAGAACAGGTAGATGCCGCCCGCTTCCTGCGTCTGCTGGTTTTCGGTCCAGATCTTCCAGATCAGTCCCGCTTCCTGCGCGATGGATTCGGCCAGCCCGCGCATGGCGGTGTGCATGTCTTCGCCCCAGGGCCCCTGGTACGGAAAATCGACTTGCAGCAGGGTAGGCATCAGCGCGCGTCCGGCAGTTCGATCTTCACTTCCAGCACTTCCAGGTTGTCCTGGCGATCCAGCTGCACCTTCAGGTCGTCGGGGTTGATCTTCACGTACTTGGAGATCACTTCGACCAGTTCGCGCTGCAGGGCCGGCAGGTAGTCCGGCTCGGCGGCGCTGCGGCCGCTGCGTTCGTGCGCCAGGATGATCTGCAGACGCTCCTTGGCCACACTGGCCGTCTTCTTCTTTTCGCCGAGCAGGAAGGACAGGAAAGATGCCATGGCTTAGCGACCTCCGAACAGGCGTTTGAAGAAGCCCGGTTTTTCCGCATCGGTAAAGCGCATCGGCTTGTCCTGGCCCAGGAAGCGGTCGATCACGTCCGAGTAGGCCTCGGCCACGTCCGTGCCCTTGGAGTGGATGGCAGGCAGGCCCTGGTTGGACGCCTGCAGCACCGCTTCGGATTCCGGGATCACGCCGATCAGCTTGATGCGCAGGATGTCCTGGATGTCTTCCAGGCTCAGCATCTGGCCATCCGCCACGCGGTTCGGGTTGTAGCGCGTGATCAGCAGGTGCTCCTTGATCGGTTCGGCACCGTCGATGGCGCGTCGCGTCTTGCTGCCCAGCATGCCCAGGATGCGGTCGGAGTCGCGCACCGAGGAGACTTCGGGGTTGGTCACCACCAGCGCCTCGTCGGCAAAGTGCATGGCCATCATGGCGCCACCCTCGATGCCGGCGGGAGAGTCGCACACGATGTACTCGAAGCCCATGCCGTCCAGGTCCTTCAGCACCTTCTCCACGCCCTCGAGCTTGAGCGCATCCTTGTCGCGCGTCTGGCTGGCGGCCAGCACGTACAGGTTGTCGCACTGCTTGTCCTTGATCAGCGCCTGCGTCAGGTTGGCTTCGCCCTGGATCACGTTGATCAGGTCGTACACCACGCGGCGTTCGCAGCCCATGATCAGGTCCAGGTTGCGCAGACCGACGTCGAAGTCGATCACGGCAGTCTTGTGCCCGCGCAGGGCGAGGCCGGCAGCGAAGCTGGCACTGGTGGTGGTCTTGCCCACGCCACCCTTGCCGGAAGTCACGACGACGATTTTGGCCATGTTTGCAGTTTCCTCTGGTTGAATACGTATTTGGTTGGTACAGGGTGTCAGTTCAGGGGCTCGATCAGCAGTTTTTCGCCGTCGAGCCGCACCTGCGCCGGCTTGCCGGCCACTTCGGCGGGCAGCTCGGTTTCGGTGGTCCGGTAGATGCCTGCGATGGACACCAGCTGCGGCTCCATGCAGGTACTGAAAATGCGTGCCTCGGTGTTGCCGCGGGCGCCGGCAATGGCGCGGCCGCGCAGCGGGGCGTAGACGTGGATGTTGCCATCGGCAATCACTTCCGCGCCAAAGCTGACCACGGCCATCACAACCAGATCGCCGCCGCGCGCGTACACCTGCTGGCCCGAGCGCAGCGGCTTGTCGATGACGATGGTGCCGGGAGCGGGGGCAGGTATTTCGCGTACCACTTCCACTTCGCGCACCACTTCCCGCACCTCGGGGGCGGGCGCTGCCGCCACCGGGGCCGCCGCGCGCACTGGCAGTTCCTCGGGCGCCGCCGCCAGGCCGGCCGCCAGCGCCGCCGCCATCTGCTGCTCGCTGCCGCCGCGCACCGCCACTGGCAGCGTGCGGTACTGGCGCAGCAGCGCCACGATGGCCGCGAAATCGATTTCCGCATCGCTCTCGCGCACGGTAGCCAGATCGATCAGCAGGGCATCGTTGTCGAAGAAGTCGGGGTCGTTGGCCAGCTGGGCGGCCAGGTCGGAAGCGAGCGCGCCGGTATCGGCGGTCTTGAGGGCGAGGGCCACCACGGACAGGAAGGCGCTCTTGAATTCAAAGCTGGTGCGGCTCTGGGCCGGCGTTTCGACGGACATGGGTGGCGTTTGAGACAGATCGGCGGTAGCAGGCAGTGTCGCCTGCAAATGCCAAAGTGTACCGCGCGTAACGCAACATCCTGTATCAGCGCGTATCGAAGCGGTGCAGGCGGCACAATCGCTGACGACATTCCCCGGAAAATGGCGCTGCGCCCGTGCCGCGTGGAACAATGTAGCAGGCAGGCCGCAGGTGCTCCGGCGCAGGCTGGCGGGGAACTTCCTGGCATGGTACGGGTCAGCCATGGAGGCGCATGCATGCGCCGCGCTCCCGCAGCAACTGTGGCTGCCTCATCCGATTCGAACAACACACGCACGACAACATGTGGAAAAAAATCAAGGCTCATCCCTGGTGGACGGTGCTGGCACTGGTGCTGCTGGCACTGGCAGGCTGGCTTGTTTATGCGCAATGGTTTGCCAAGCCGCCGGCGCCCCCGCTCATCACCGCGCCGGTGGAGCGCGGCGACATCGAGGATGCGGTACTCGCCTCCGGCACCATCCAGGCGGCCCGTCTGGTGAACGTGGGTTCGCAGGCGTCCGGCCAGGTCAAGAAACTGCACGTCAAGCTCGGTGACGTGGTGCAGGTGGGGCAGCATATTGCCGATATCGACGCCACCACGCAGCAGAACAACCTGAAGGATGCCCAGGCGGCACTCACGTCGGCGCGGGCCCAGCGCGGTGCACGCGAGGCGGCGCTGGTGAAGGCGCGTGCCGAGTTCACGCGCCAGAAGTACATGTACGAGCGCGACGCTGCCAGCAAGGCCGACTACCAGGCGGCCCAGCAGACCCTCGCCGTGGCCCAGGCCGACCTGAAGGCGGCCGATGCCCAGATCGCCCAGTATGCGGTGCGCGCACAGACGGCCCAGGCCAACGTCGGCTACACCCGCATCACTTCGCCTACCACGGGCACGGTGGTGGCCATCGTCACCGAAGAAGGCCAGACGGTGAACGCCAACCAGACGGCGCCCACCATCGTCAAGGTGGCCCAGCTCGACACCATGACCATCCAGGCGCAGATTTCCGAGGCCGACGTGCCGCGCGTCAAGCCCGGCATGAGCGCCTACTTCACCATTCTCGGCGAGCCGGACCGCAACTACCCGGCCACGCTGCGCAGCGTCGAGCCCGGCCCGATCGACATGACCAGCTACGAGGGCAAGGCCACGGCGAGCACCAGCAGCAATGCCGTGTACTACAACGGCCTGCTCGATGCCCCCAACGCCGACGGCAAGCTGCGCATCCAGATGACGGCACAGGTCACCATCGTGCTGCAGCAGGCGAAGAACGTGCTGGCGATCCCGGCCGGCGCGCTGGGCAAGCGCGTCAAGGGCCAGGAGCGCACGTATACGGTGCGTGTGGCCACCGGCGCCAAGGGCGCGCAGACCGTGCAGGAGCGCCAGGTGAAGATCGGCCTGAACAACCGCGTGCAGGCCGAGGTGGTTTCGGGCCTGAAGGAGGGCGAGCAGGTGGTGGTGGGTGATGCCAGCGGCGGCAAGGCCAGCGGCCAGCTGCGCGGCCCGAGGATGTTCTGATGATGGCGCCGGGCGACGCATTGCAAACCGCCTCCCCGGAGGCCCTGGAAGGCCATCCGCTGCTGACGCGCGACGTGGAGCCGACCGTGGCCCAGGGCGTCGAGGGTGCGCCGGTGCCGCCTCCCGTCCGGTCGGGAGAGCCGCTCATGCGCGTGCGCAATGTGGTGCGCGAATACCCGGCCGGCGACGATGTGGTCGCCGTGCTGCAGGACGTGAACCTCGACATCCATGCCGGCGAGATGGTGGCCATCATCGGCGCTTCCGGTTCGGGCAAGTCCACGCTGATGAACATCCTCGGCTGTCTGGACCGGCCCACGCGCGGCAGTTACCAGGTCGAGGGCCGGGAAACCGGCCGCATGGATCCGGACGAGCTGGCGCGCCTGCGGCGCGAGCACTTCGGCTTCATCTTCCAGCGCTACCATCTGATGGGCGACCTGCACGCCGTCGGCAACGTGGAGATTCCTGCCATCTACGCCGGCGTGCCTCCTGCGGAACGCCACGAACGCGCGCGCCGCCTGCTGACCCGGCTCGGCCTGGCCGAACGCCTGGGCAACAAGCCGGGCCAGCTCTCCGGCGGCCAGCAGCAGCGCGTCTCCATCGCGCGCGCGCTGATGAATGGCGGCGATGTGATCCTGGCCGACGAGCCCACCGGCGCGCTCGACCAGGCCAGTGGCCACGAGGTGATGAACATCCTCAAGGAACTGCACGCCGACGGCCATACCGTCATCCTGGTCACGCACGACGCGAGCGTGGCGGCACACGCCCAGCGCATCGTCGAGCTCAGCGACGGGCGCATCGTCTCCGACCGGCTCAATCCCGGCGCCAATACCGAGCTGGCCGTCAAGGACGACTCCGACGTGCCGCAGCAGAAGAACAGCTGGGCCGCCGCCTGGGGCCGCTTCGGCGAGGCGGCGCAGATGGCCGTGCGCGCCATGATCGGCCACAAGATGCGCACGCTGCTCACCATGCTCGGCATCATCATCGGCATTGCCTCGGTGGTCTCGGTGGTGGCGCTGGGCGAGGGCTCGCGCCAGAAGATCCTCAGCGACATCAGCGGCATGGGCACCAACACCATCGACATCATGCCGGGCTCCGGCTTTGGGGACCGCACCTCCGGCCGCATTCGCACCCTGGTGCCTTCCGATGCGCAGGCCATGCTGCGGCTGCGCTATGTCGACAGCGTCTCGCCCAACGTCAGCACCACGCGCACGCTGCGGCGCGGCAACCTCGACAAGACGGCCACCATCAATGGCGTGGGCGAGCAGTTCTTCCGCGTGCGCGGCTACACGGTGGCCGATGGCGCGCTGTTCGACGAGGACAGTGTCCGGCGCCAGACCCAGGATGCGGTGATCGATTCCAATACCTACGAGGCCTTCTTCCAGCCGGGCGAGCATGCCGTGGGCAAGGTGCTGCTGATCGGCACCGTGCCAGTGCGCGTGATCGGCGTGACGGAGAAGAAGGAGAGCCCCTTCGGCAACCCCGATGCGCTGAACGTCTGGCTGCCCTACACCACGGTGATGGGCCGGCTGATGGGTACCAGCCACCTGCGTTCCATCACGGTGCGCGTACGCGACGACGCCGACAGCACGGCGGCCGAATCCGGCATCACGCAGATGCTGACGCAGCGCCACGGCAAGCAGGACTTCTTCACCATGAACTCCGACAGCATTCGGCAGACCGTGGAAAAGACCACGGCCACCATGACGCTGCTGGTGTCCGCCATTGCGCTGATCTCGCTGGTGGTGGGCGGCATCGGGGTGATGAACATCATGCTGGTGTCGGTCACCGAGCGCACGCAGGAAATCGGCGTGCGCATGGCCGTGGGAGCGCGCCAGGGCGATATCCTCAAGCAGTTCCTGATCGAGGCGGTGCTGGTCTGCCTGATCGGCGGCGTGCTGGGCATTGCGCTGGCGCTGCTGATCGGCTGGGCGTTCGACTATCTCAGCGGCGGCAACTTCAGCATGGTGTTCTCGGTGGCTTCCATCATCGCTGCCTTCTCCTGTTCCACCCTGATCGGCGTGCTGTTCGGCTATCTGCCGGCCAAGCGCGCGGCCCAGCTCGATCCGGTGGATGCCCTGACCCGACAATGAGCACTCGCATGGCTTCCCTTCGTCCTGTTCCCGTTTTCCGTCCGGCACTGCAGCGTGGCCTGGCGGCCCTCGCTGCAGCCGGCGTCCTGGCCGGCTGTGCCAGCACCGCAACGCCCACTCCGGCAGTGCAGGTGCCGGCGCAGTGGCAGCACGCCCGCGGCGCCACCCCAGGCCAGGCCTTGCCGGACCGCTGGTGGCAGGCCTTCGGCGATCCGCAGCTGGACCGTCTGGTCGAACTGGCATTGCAGCGCAATGCCAACCTGGCACAGGCGGCGTACAAGGTGCGCAATGCCCAGCTGCAGGCCGGCAATGCCGCCGACAACCGCCTGCCCACGCCCAGTGCCAGTGTCAACACCAATGCCAGCCGCCCGCTGGATGGCGATGGCGGCACCAACCGCAACTACAGCGCCAGCCTGGGCGTAAGCTGGGAGGCCGATCTGTGGGGCAAGCTCGCCACGCAGCAGCGCATGGCCGACTGGGAAGCCGTTGCCACCGAGCAGGACCGCCAGGCGGCAGCCCATGCGCTGGTCGCCACAGTTGCCAGGACCTGGTGGCAGCTCGCCGTGAACGAGAACAAGCTGGCCAGCCAGCGCCAGAGCCTGGCGCGTGCCGGCAAGACGCTGCAGCTGGCCGAAGTGCAATACCGCGCGGGCGCCATCTCGGGGCTGGATCTGGCGCAGGCACGCCAGTCGCAGGCTAGCCAGCAGGCTGCCATCCACCAGCTGGAGCAGCAGGGCACCGAGTTGCGCAATGCCCTGGCCATCCTGTTCGACCAGCCGCCGGGCCAGCTGCCGCCCGAGGTCGGTAAGCCGCGCCTGCCCAATCTGGCGCGCCTGCCCGTGGTTCCGGCCGGTGTGCCGGCCGAGCTGCTCGGCCGCCGCCCCGACCTGCAGGCGGCCGAACTGCGCCTGCGTTCCTCGCTGGCCAACGTCGATGCCGTGCGCAAGAGCTACTACCCCACGCTCAGCCTCACAGGCAGCCTGGGCGGCAGCAGCAATGCGCTGTCGCAACTGCTGAGCAATCCGGTCGGCACACTGGGCGCCGGCCTGATCCTGCCGTTCCTGAAGGCAGGCGAGATGCAGCGCAATACGTCCATTGCGCAGAACAGCTACGAGCAGGCCGTGCTCGGCTTCCGCCAGACGCTGTACCAGGCCTTTGCCGACGTGGAGAATGCCCTGTCCGGCCGCACCAACCTGCAGCAGCAGGCCGCGCAGCTGCAGCAGGCGCTGGCCCAGGCCGAACGGGCCGAGCAGCTGATGGAAGTACGCTACCGCGCCGGCGCCGTGCCGCTCAAGTTCTGGCTGGATGCGCAGGAAACGCGCCGCAGCGCCGCGCTGGCGCTGCAGGACGTGCAACTGGCGCGGCTGGTGAACCTGGTCACGCTGTACCAGGCGCTGGGCGGCAGCCCGCTGCTGGCGCCGGTGCCGCTGGAACAGGCGCCCCTGCGCACGCAGCCGGCGGAGACTGCCACCATCGGCGCCTGACGGCGCTGGTTTTCCCTGCCATTGCGCCGGCTTGCGTCCGGTCAGGCGTGGAGCGCGCAAGCCTACACTACAATAACAGGCACATTTGCCGGCCTGTGCCCGCAGAAGGTGCACCGGTTTTTCGCATGCGGCGCCGCATCCGTCCATTGACACACAGAGACATCCCAACACCATGCAAGTCTTGAAAGCACCCCAGGCCCAGGTCCTCACTGCCCTGCAATCGGTGGCCGGCATCGTCGAACGCCGCCACACGCTGCCGATCCTGGCCAACGTGCTGCTGCGCAAGCATGGCGAGATGATCCAGCTCATCACCAGCGATCTGGAAATCCAGATCCGCACCACCGCCCAGCTCGGCGGTGACGAGGGCGACTTCAGCACCACGGTCGGCGCGCGCAAGCTGATCGACATCCTGCGCACCATGCCGGCCGACCAGATCGTCAGCCTCGAATCCAGCCAGAACCGCCTGATTCTCAAGGGCGGCAAGAGCAAGTTCACGCTGCAGACCCTGCCGGCCGAAGACTTCCCGCTGGTGCAGGAAGCGGCCAGCTTCGGTCCCTCCTTCAGTGTGCCGCAGAAGGTGCTCAAGCAACTGCTGTCGCAGGTGTCTTTCGCCATGGCCGTGCATGACATCCGCTACTACCTCAACGGCATCCTGTTCGTGGCCGAAGGCAAGAAGCTCAGCCTGGTCGCCACCGACGGCCACCGCCTGGCCTTCACCAGCGCCACGCTGGATGTGGAAGTGCCCAAGCAGGAAGTGATCCTGCCGCGCAAGACCGTGCTCGAGCTGCAACGCCTGCTGTCCGACGCCGAAGGCGCGATCGAGATGCAGTTCGCCAACAACCAGGCCAAGTTCGGTTTTGGCGGCATGGAGTTCGTCACCAAGCTGGTCGAGGGCAAATTCCCCGATTACAACCGCGTCATCCCCAAGGACCACCGCAACCAGGTCACGCTGGGCCGCGCGCCGCTGCTGGCGGCGCTGCAGCGCACCGCGATTCTGACCAGCGAGAAGTTCAAGGGCGTGCGCCTCAACTTCGATGCCAACACCCTGCGCGTGGCCTGCAACAACGCCGAGCAGGAAGAGGCAGTGGATGAACTCGACATCGACTACAGCGGCGATCCGATCGAGATCGGCTTCAACGTCACCTACCTGATGGATGCCCTGGGCAACATGGGCCAGGACATGGTCAGCGTGGCCCTGCAGGACAGCAACAGCTCCGCGCTGGTCACCATCCCCGAGAACGAGCAGTTCAAGTACGTCGTGATGCCCATGCGCATCTGATACGCATGGGTGGCAGGCGTCATGCTGCAATGCAGCATGACGTTTAATTGTCGCATCCGGGACATTTATCCCTGAAAACGACGGGATTTGGCTTCCTTTTGTCGTGAAACTGTTTGTAGAATAGCGCAAAACATAGGGTTTACCCTGAACTTACCCGGTTCAGGGGTCAGCGTCATGGCGGTACTGATCCGTGTCCTGTCGCTCCTGCGTGCACAGCGCGGGGCCGGGCACGGCGGTTGATCACCTTGCCGCCTTGCGTGCGCATCCTTCCCAGTTTCGGTATCACATGGACGGGAGGGTGCATGGCTGTTTTCTCTCCCATTCAGGTCTTTCCATGTCTACCGAATCCCGCGTACTCCATCCCGCCTTCCGTCAGAAAATCATGAGCGCCGAGCAGGCCGCTGCCCACATCATGCCCGGCGACAACATCGGCATGAGCGGCTTCACCGGCTCCGGCTCACCCAAGCTGGTGCCGATCGAGCTGGCCAAGCGCATCGAGGCGGCCCATGCCCGCGGCGAAAACTTCCGCGTCGGCGTCTGGACCGGTGCCTCCACCGCGCCCGAACTGGACGGCGCGCTGGCCAAGGTCAACGGCATCGAGATGCGCCTGCCCTACCAGTCCGACCCGATCTGCCGTACCAAGATCAACGAAGGCACCATGCAGTACGCCGACATCCACCTGTCGCACGTGGCGCAGTACGTGTGGTTCGGCTTCTATGGCAAGCTGAACGTGGCCGTGGTCGAAGTGACGGCCGTGCTCGAAGACGGCTCGCTGGTGCCCTCCACCTCCATCGGCAACAACAAGACCTGGCTGGACCAGGCCGACAAGATCATCCTGGAAGTCAACAGCCGCCAGAGCATGGCGCTGCAGGGCATGCACGACATCTACTACGGCACCCAGGTGCCGCCGCATCGCCTGCCGATCCCGATGACGCACAGCGACAACCGCATCGGCACGCCCTATCTGCGCGTGGATCCGGCCAAGGTGGTGGCGGTGGTGGAAACCGACCACAGCGACCGCAACACCGCCTTCAGCGCGCCCGATGCCGAATCCGAGCAGATCGCTGCCCACCTGCTGGAGTTCTTCCAGCACGAGGTGAAGCTGGGCCGCCTGCCCTCCAGCCTGCTGCCGCTGCAATCCGGCGTGGGCAACATCGCCAACGCCGTGCTGGCAGGCCTGAACAAGGGCCCGTTCAACAACATGACGGCCTACACCGAAGTGCTGCAGGACGGCATGCTGGACATGATCGCCTCCGGCAAGCTGCGCCACGCGTCCGCCACGGCCATCAGCCTGAGCGAGAACGGCCTGAAGTATTTCGAGGAAAACATCGAGGCCCTGCGCAGCCGCATCCTGCTGCGCCCGCAGGAAATTTCCAACCACCCCGAGCTGATCCGCCGCCTGGGCATTCTGGCCATGAACGGCATGATCGAGGCCGACATCTACGGCAACGTGAACTCCACGCACATCATGGGCACGCGCATCATGAACGGCATCGGCGGTTCCGGCGACTTTGCGCGCAACGCCTACATCTCGGTGTTCATGACGCCGTCCACCGCCAAGGGCGGCAACATCTCCTGCATCGTGCCCATGGTAAGCCACGTGGACCACACCGAGCACGACGTGCAGGTGCTGGTGACGGAGCAGGGCCTGGCCGACCTGCGCGGCCTGGCGCCCAAGGCGCGCGCCAAACTGGTGATCGAGAAGTGCGCGCATCCGAGCTTCAAGGACCAGCTCACCGACTACTACGAGCGCGCACTGCGCGAGTCGCCCGGCAAGCACACGCCGCACATCCTGACCGAGGCGCTGTCCTGGCACCAGCAGTTCGAGGAAACCGGCACGATGAAGCGCGGCTGATCCGGCTGGAATCCGGGAGTGTAGCAAGGCTTCCGGCATCCGCTGCCTGCCGCGCCTCGTGGGGCGCTGCGGCAGATCCAGAAAAGGGCAGGGCGGACAATGTCTGCGCCTGTCCTTTTTTCTTGCGCTTGCGCCGGCCCCGGTCACTCCGGGGCAGAACTGCTGTGCTGGGCGCGTTATCATCGACCTATCTTTACCTGCAACGAGCCGTAACATGCAACGACGTACTTTCGCAACCCGCACCGCCCTTTCCCTGATCGCCGCTTCCGCCCTGCTGTGGGGCTGCAGCAAGTCCGCGCCCGAGCAGGCCGCCAGCGCTGCTGCCAGTGCCGGCGCCGCCGCCGCTGCCAGCTACACCAAGGTGGTGGTGGGCCTGGACGACAACTTCCCGCCCATGGGCTTCCGTGACGAGAAGGGCGAGCTGGTCGGCTACGACATCGACATGGCACGCGAGGCCGGCAAGCGCCTGGGCATCGAGATGGAATTCAAGCCGATTGACTGGAGCGCCAAGGAGGCCGAACTCAACGGCAAGCGCGTGGACATGCTGTGGAACGGCATGACCATCACCGAAGAGCGCAAGAAGAACGTCGCCTTCACCAAGCCCTACATGCAGAACCACCAGATCATCATCGTGACCGCCAAGTCGCCGGTGCAGGCCAAGGCGGACCTGTCCGGCAAGGTGGTGGGTGTGCAGGATGGCAGCAGCGCCGTCGATGCCGTGGCCAAGGAAGCCGATCTGGCCAAGTCGATGAAGGAAATCAAGAAGTTCGGTGACAACGTCGCCGCGCTGATGGACCTGAACACCGGGCGCCTCGATGCCGTGGTGGCGGACGAGGTGGTGGGCCGCTACTACACCAGCAAGAAGCCGGGCGAATACCGGGTGCTGGAAGAGAACTTCGGCAGCGAGGACTACGGCGTGGGCCTGCGCAAGGAAGACACCGAGCTGCTGGCCAAGCTGGACAATGCGCTCGACGCGATGAAGACCGACGGCACGGCGCAGAAGATCTACGCCAAGTGGTTCGAGGAAGCCAAGAAATAAAGGGGAAGCACGGCGGCCTCTGCAGGAAGGAGGCCGCCTGCCATCAACGCGTGGCCGTAGCGGCGCTGGCGGAATCGAGCGCAAACAGGCGCTGCAGTTGCGCCATGGCGATGTCGTACGGATCGATCTGCATTTCCGCCCGGCACAGCACGATGGCACCCTGCACGGTGGACAGGAACAGCATGACGAACTCCTCCGGCGCAGCCATGCCCGAGCGTTTCATGGCTCGTACCACGGCCGCGTGCAGGCGGGCAAAGGCGAGGCGGTTGACTTCGTCCAACTGCATGCCGGCATTCGAAAGCACCGCGGCGGCAATGGCGCAGCCGGCCTCGCAATCGTTGCTCAGCAGCTTGTTGCGCCAGAGCAGGACCAGTTGCTCCAGCATGGCCGCCGGCGTACTGGCGCGCAGCTCGTTCAGGGCGTTCTCGAGCTGGTCGGCGAACCAGTCCAGCGCCGCCTCGATCAGTTCCTGCTTGCCGCCGGGAAAATGGTGGTAAATGGAGCCCCGGGAGGCTCCGGTCAGCAGCAGCACCTCCGCGAAGGAAGTGCCCGGCACGCCCCTACGCGCCACAACCTGGGCAGCGCATGCAATCATGCGATCGCGCATACTGGGCTGCGACATGAATGGTGTCTCCAATCTCTGGTGGTCTGAATGCTGGAACCGTGTGCTCTCGCGTGAAATTCTCCACACACTGATTGAGTATATCGACCGGTTTTCCGGTGGCTATGCCGGCCGGCATACTCGCTTGGGAGAATGGGAGTGCTGCATGTGTTCCCGATAGGGAAGGCCGCGCAGCGATGACCAGAACCGGCGGAAAATCAAACTCCGCAGGCGCGAATCAGGCTATCATTTCAGGTTGCCGGGTTCATTGCCCGCTTCCCTGCCCAATAGCACCCCATGGATTCCCTCATCGCGATGCTGCCCCCCCTGATGGAAGGGGCCGGCACCACGCTCAAACTGTTCTTCATCACGCTGCTGCTGTCCATCCCGCTCGGGCTGGCGCTGGCGCTGCTGCGCCTGTCGCGCTGGGCGGCGGTACGGCAGGCCGTGAGCGGCTACATCTGGCTGATGCGCGGCACGCCGCTGATGCTGCAGCTGCTGTTCATCTACTTTGCGCTGCCCTTCGTGCCGGTGATCGGCATCAGGCTGCCCGATTTTCCGTCGGCGGTGGTGGCGTTTTCGCTCAACTTCGCGGCCTATTTCGCAGAGATATTCCGCGCCGGCATCCAGAGCGTGGACAAGGGCCAGTACGAGGCGGCCAAGTCGCTCGGCATGAGCTACAGTCAGACCATGCGCCGCATCGTGCTGCCGCAGATGGTGCGCCACATCCTGCCGCCCATGAGCAACGAGACCATCACGCTGGTCAAGGACACGGCGCTGATCTACGTGCTGGCCCTGAATGATTTGCTGCGTGCCGCGCGCAACATCGTGCAGCGCGAATTCACCGTCACCCCCTTCCTCGTGGCGGCGGCCTTCTACCTGATCATGACACTGGTGCTCACCTGGGTGTTCCAGCGCATGGAGCGACACTATGCCCGACAGGACCAGTAATCCCGCACCCGCCCTGCGCCTGCACGAGGTGCACAAGCGCTTCGGCAGCAATGCCGTGCTGCGCGGCGTGTCGCTGCAGGTGGCGCCGGGCGAGGTGATCGCCATCCTCGGCTCCTCCGGTTCGGGCAAGTCCACGCTGCTGCGCTGCATCAACCATCTGGAAACCATCGAGCGCGGCGGTATCGAGATCGCCGGCGAAACCCTGGTGCAGAACGATGCCGCCGGCCATGCGCGCTATGCCGACGAGCGTTCGGTGCGCCGCCTGTGCGCGCGCACCGGCATGGTGTTTCAGCACTTCAACCTGTTCCCGCACATGACGGTGCTGGAGAACCTGATCGAGGCGCCGATGACGGTGAAGGGCACAAGCCGTGCGCAGATCGTGCCCAAGGCCGAGGAACTGCTGCGCAAGGTCGGCCTGCAGGACAAGCGCGATGCCTATCCCGGGCGCCTTTCCGGCGGCCAGAAGCAGCGCGTGGCGATTGCCCGCGCGCTGGCCATGGAGCCGGAAATCATGCTGTTCGACGAACCTACCAGCGCGCTCGATCCGGAGCTGACCGGCGAGGTGCTGCGCACCGTGCGCCAACTGGCGGCCGAGCACATGACCATGCTGGTGGTGACGCACGAGATGGCGTTTGCGCGCGAAGTGGCGCACCGCGTGCTGTTCATGGACCAGGGCGTGATCGTGGAAGACCGGCCGGCGCAGGATTTCTTTGCCAGCCCGCAGCATCCGCGCGCGCAGGCATTCCTGCAGCATATGCTCTGATCGGTGAGGACGGCAGCGAAAGCTGCAACCAAAGCCCTGGGGCGTGAACGCTGGCGTGTACGTTCAGTCAATCGCGCAGCGAGGCGTGCTGCGCCAGCAGCACATACTCTTCCACCGGTACTTCCTCGGCCCGGCGCTGCAGGTCGAATTCACCGGAAAATTTCTTGTCTTCCAGCCAGTGCCCCAGCGTATGGCGCAGCAGCTTGCGGCGCTGGCTGAAGGCCGATTGCACCAGCGAGCCAAACCGGGGCACATCCAGCTCCGGCGGCGCGGCCAGCGGCACCATGCGCACCACGGCGCTGTTCACTTTGGGGGGCGGATCGAAACTTTCGGGCGGCACGAACAGCACCTGCTCCATGGCGTAGCGCCATTGCAGCATCACGCTCAGGCGGCTGTAATCACCGTGGGCGGGCGTGGCCACCATGCGGTCGATCACCTCCTTCTGCAGCATGAAGTGCTGGTCCTGCACCACGTCCACATGGTCCAGCAGGTGGAACAGGATGGGGGTGGAAATGTTGTAGGGCAGGTTGCCGACGATGCGCAGTTTCGGCCAGTCGCGCTCCGCCGCAAGCAGGGTGAAATCCACCTTGAGCACGTCGGATTCGATCACGTCGAGTTGCGGATGCAGGCGCAGGCGCGCCGCCAGATCGCGGTCCAGCTCGATCACCGTCATGCGGCCGGTACGCTCGACCAGTGGCTGCGTCAGCGCTGCCAGGCCGGGGCCGATCTCGACCAGGCGCTCGTCCGGCTGCGGGTCGATGGCCCGCACGATGCCGTCGATGATGCCCTGGTCCTGCAGAAAGTTCTGGCCGAAACGCTTGCGTGCCACATGGCCGCCACCACCGGCCACCGCGCGCGGCTTGCGCACGCCCTGCGGCGGGCGGGACGGAGTGCGGCGCGGCGTGCTCAACGCGGCTCCGCGCGCATTTCGATATAGGCGCGGTTGCGGATCTCGTTTTCCCACTGCTGCAGGGCCTGGGCGGCCTTGCGCTCACGCAGCGCGGCGCGGGCCACGGCGATCTGCTGGGCTTCGTTCATGGGTTCGGTACGGCGTTCGATCAGCTGCACCAGATGCGCACCGAAGCGCGACATGAAGGGCTGGCTCATCTGGCCGGGCTTGAGGCGGTCGAGCTGCTGCTCGAACTCGGGCACGAACTGGCCGGCCGGCGCCCAGCCCAGGTCGCCGCCGGCGCTGGCGCTGCCGTCCTGCGAGAGCTCGCGCGCGGCGCTGGCGAAGTCGGTCTTGCCGGAGGCGATGCTGGTGCGCACCGCCGCCAGGCGGGCCAGCGCCTGCTGTTCGCTCAGGTTTGGTGCCGGGCGCAGCAGGATGTGGCGGGCATGGCTTTGCTCGGCCATGAGCGTGGCACCGGTCTTGCGCTGCTCGTCGCGCAGCAGCTGCAGGGCCTCGACGTCGCTGATGCGGGCCACTTCGGCGTTGATGCGGGCGTCGCGCACGCGCTCGAGCAGGATCTGGTCGAGCAGGCTCTGGCGGTACTGGCTGGCGGTGATGCCGCGCTCGGCGATGATGCGCTTGCGGAACTCGTCCACGCTCATCTTGCGGTCGCGGGCCAGGTTGGCCTCGATCTGGCGCAGTTCCTCGTCGCCCACGGTCATGCCGCTGTTGCGGGCGGAGAAGGTGGCGGCCTTCTGCAGGATCTCGTCATTCAGGGCGCGGCGCAGCAGGGTGGCACGGTCGGGCACCGCCACCTTGTTGGCGCGCAATTGCTGGGCCAGCATGCCGGCGCGGCGGTTGACTTCGTGGTTGGTGACCGGCTCGCTGTTGACGATGGCGACAATGTAGTCGCCGCTGCGGCTGGAGCTGGCCGGCGCATTCTGTGTGGCTGCAGCCTTGGCGGCGCGGGCCTTCTTGCCAGCCGTCTGGGCCTGTGCAGGCAGCGCGGCGGCCGACAGGCCGAGCAGCAGGGCGAGAGCCAGAGAGCCGGAGCGGGATTGCTTCAGGGTGGATTTCATCGTGCCATCACCTTTCAGTTGTATTCGGTAAAGCGGCTGCGCTCCAGCGTGCGGTCGCGCAGCAGCATGTAATTGGGAACATTCTCGCGGAAAGTGCGGATCGGGCTGGAGCCGATGCGCGACAGGCCGACGAATTCGAGCTGGAACATGATCTTGTTGTCCATCTTGACCACCGGCGTTGCCTGTGTCTGCTGGCGGCGCAGGGCGATGCGGCCGATCCAGCAGCAGGCATCGTATTCGAGGCCGAGAATCGAGTCCACCACGCGCCTGTCGGGCAGCGAGTAGTAGACGCGGCCGACCGAGTACCAGCGGCCAGGACCCTGGCCCAGGCCGGGGCCGCGGTCTTCGCCCTTGTCACCCCACAGGTCGTTCAGCGGCCATTGCCAGCCCACATCCACCTGCTCGGATACGCCGCGCTGCAGGCGATAGTTGGCCGAGATGGTGCGGTACGGACCGGGCGAATAGCTGGCACCGACCACGCTGCGGATGCTGCGCCGGCTTTCCGGGTCCCACTGCACGCTGGCGCGCGCATTCCACCTGGGGTTCCACTGGATGTTGCCGTCGAACAGCAGGTTGCTGAAGGAGAATTCGTTCGGCTGGTCCGCCGCGTTGAGCGTGACCTGGCGTGTCTTGAACTGCTTGCGTCCGGCCACCGTGAAGCGGGCCAGTTCGGCGCCGTTGTCGGCGTCGTACAGGCGGCTGGTCAGGCCGGCCGTGACCGCCTGCGCATCGGCGATGCGGTCGTCGCCCGAGAACGGGTTGGCGCTGAAGATGCTGGCGAGGTTGAAATCCTTGAGCGAGCTGTCGTACACCGGCAGGAAACCCTGGTCCTTGTACGGCGTATAGGCATAGAACAGGCGCGGTTCCAGCGTCTGCTGCACCTTGCGGTCGAACAGCGTGGTGTTGCGTTCGAAGGTCAGGCCGCTGTCCACCGTGAAGGTCGGCAGCACGCGGCTCGCACTGGTGGCGCTGTTGGCCATGGGGGCGTCGGTGTTGTACTGTGTGGCGTGCAGCTGCAGCGTGGGTGTCACGTAGCCCCAGGGGCGGATCCAGGGGTAGCTCAGCTGGCCAACGGCATAGCTGCGCGTGCCGTTGGGAAAGCCGGTCAACTCCGGGCGCGACTTGAAGCGCGTCACATCCAGATCCAGCGCCAGATCGAAGCCGTTCAGGTCGCTGCGGGCATAGCGCGCATGCGCCTGCGGCAGCTTGTCGAAGGGCGGCACGATGGTATCGGGCTGCTGCAGCGTCTGCCAGCGCTGGTGCGTGACGTAGGCCGACCAGTTGCCCAGGCCCCAGCTGAGCGTGGCGGTACTGGGCAGCACCCGCTCCGTCAGGTCGGTATAGCTGCTGGTCATGTCGCGGAAATCGCGCCAGTAGTTGTCGTCGCTGACGCGGCGCATGTTCAGGTTCAGGTTGAAATTCCCCCAGTTGGTGGTGGGAATCGCCTGGGTGTGCGCCAGCTGGTAGCGCCAGCGGGCGCTGTCCTCGCGCAGGCGGTCCTTCGGCATGTAGCTGGCATCGATCTGGCCGCTGTAGCTGTTCTCGAGGTAGCGGAACTGGCCGTACAGGTCGATGCCGCGCTTGCTGATGATGGTGGGCGTCAGCGTGGCGTCGCGGTTGGGCGCGATGTCTACGTAATACGGCTGCGCGTACTCCACGCCGCTGGTGCTGCTGAAGGAGAGCGTGGGCGGCAGCAGGCCGGAGCGTCGCTTGTCCGATAGCGGAAAGCCGACGCCGCCCGGTAAGGGCAGGATGGGGACGTTGTAGAACACCAGCGCGCCGTTTTCCACGTAGCCTTCGTCCTGTTCGGCATTGATGATCAGGCGCTTGCCGCGCACGTACCAGGCCGGGTTGGACTTGCCATCCTTGCGCGGCTCGGCGCGGCAGGTGGTGTAGATGCCGTCGTGCGCCACGCTGTGCTTGTCGTCGAGAAACTCGATCTTGCTGGCCGTGCCGGTACCGCCGGTCTGGAGGATGGAGTAACTGACGTTGTCGAAGCTGCCCTGGAACGAGTCCATCTGCAACTGCAGCCGGTCGCCGCGGTAGATGTTGCCTTCTCGGTTGATATAGACCTTGCCGGTGACCGTGACGGTATCGCTGGGCTGGTGGTAGTGCAGCGTGTCGCTGCGGATCACGCTGCCGGGCTGGCGCAGTTCGGCATCTCCGGTAGCGGTGAGTTCGAGATCCACCTGGCCGTCGATGCGGTCGGCATGGATGATGGAGATGTTTTGTCCGGCCGCTGCCGCAGGCACTTTTTCATCGAGCCAGGGGCTGGATTGCAGGGCCAGCGGGGCGCTCTGCGTGCCGGGCAGGGCGGCGTCGGGCTGGGCCTGCACCGGGGCCGCGGCCAGACTGGCACACAGCAGCACGGCGCCGGCAGCCACGGGCGTGAGGGTGCGCCGGCCGCCGGCCGGGCGCGCTGCCAGGCTGCGGCCGCGGGCCGGGAGAACCATGCCGGAAGGCTGGGACGAGTGCTGAAGCAAAACCACGCGTTTCCTGTAGTGACGGGGAAGGCTGCGCGGCCATGCTGGCGCCTCAGCCTGCCAGGGCCGGATTGCTCCGGACTCCTGCAAATCCTGCCATTTTGCCAGTCAAACCCGGAGATTGCAGCGAATGGCCTTGCCGAAATGTTGCAGAGTACTGGCTTGTAACGCCGCACAAGCGCTGCAAAACCCCGCGCAGGCGGCATCGCTGCATACAATGGCAGTTTCAGGCCATGCCCGGCCGGGTTGGCGTGGCCGTTTCCTTTCCTGCCTGTCGCTCCATGTCCCTCGCGTCTTCTCCCTCGCCCGTCACCTGGGCGGATCCCGTCCGTGCTTCCCTTTTCGATGCCTGGCTGGCGCAGGTCGCACCGCGCCACGGCCTGCAGCCGCAGACGCTGCAGATCGCCAGTGCCGATGCCAGCTTCCGCCGCTACCTGCGCATTCTCGGCGCCGCGGGACAGCCGGCGCGCATCATCATGGATGCCCCGCCGGAGAAGGAAAACTGCCATCCTTTCGTGCATGTGGCGCGCCTGATGGAGGCGGCCGGCCTGCACGCCCCGCGCGTGCTGGAGTGGGACGAAGCCAACGGCTTCATGCTGCTGACCGATCTGGGCGATGCCACCATGATGAGCGCGCTGGATCCGGCCCGCCCCGAGGCGGCGCAGCCGCTCTATCTGCGTGCGCTGGACGTGCTGCTGCCCTGGCAGCAGGCCTCGCGCCCCGCGGTGCTGCCGCCCTATGACGAGGCGCTGCTGCGCCGCGAGCTGCAGCTGTTCCCGGACTGGTACATCGCGCAGCACCGCCAGCACCCGCTCACGCCGGAGCAGCAGCAGGTGCTGCAATCCGCCTTCGACCTGATCGTGCAGCGCAACCTGGCTGCGCCGCAGGTCTATGTGCACCGCGACTTCATGCCGCGCAATCTGATGCTGGGGGATGCACCCGGTGCGCCCCTGGGCGTGCTCGACTTCCAGGATGCGGTCTACGGCCCCGTTACCTACGACATCGCCAGCCTGATGCGCGATGCCTTCATCAGCTGGGAAGAAGACCTGGTGCTGGACGTGACCATCCGCTACTGGGAGCGCGCGCGCAAGGCCGGCCTGATGGATTTCGAGGACTGGCATGCCGACTTCGGTGCCTTCTACCGCGCCGTGGAATGGATGGCGCTGCAGCGCCACCTGAAAGTGGCCGGCATCTTCGCGCGTCTGACGCTGCGCGACGGCAAGGACAAATACCTGGCCGACGCGCCGCGCTTTATCCACTACATCCGCAGCACCGCGCGCCGCTACCGCGAGCTGGCGCCGCTGCTCAAGCTGGTGGACGATGTCGAGGGCACGCAGGATGTGACGGGCTATGCCTTTGGCCGCATGTGATGCGCCTGCTCCAGGAAAACTGCTGACCATGCCGCGCTTCCACTGTCCTGTCCCGCTGGCCGAAGGCGATACGCTCAGCCTGCCCGCGGGTGCGGCGCGCCATGTGCAGGTGCTGCGCATGCAGCCGGGTGATGCGCTGACGCTGTTCCATGGGGGCCTGGCGGCCCAGTTGCCGCCGGGGCAAGCGCGTCCGGACTATGCAGATGGCAGCTTCGAGGCCGTCATCACGCGCATGGGGCGCAGCGAAGTGGAAGTCCGCGTCGGTGCCCGGCAGGTGGAGCAGGCAGATGCGGGCCCACGCGTGCACCTGCTCAGCGGCGTGCCGGCCAACGAACGCATGGACTGGCTGGTGGAAAAGGCTGCCGAACTGGGCGTGGCCAGCATCCGTCCGCTGATGACCGAGCGCAGCGTGCTGCGCCTCAAGGGCGAGCGTGCCGAAAAGAAGCAGGCACACTGGCAGGCGGTGGCCGTGGCGGCCTGCGAGCAATCGGGGCGCAATCGTGTGCCCGAGCTGCACCCCGTCAGCACGCTGGCCGAGGCCGTGCAGGGCGCGGACAGCAAGGCAGCACGCTGGATACTGTCCCTGAGCGAAGGCAGCCAGCCGCTGGCGGTGCTGATGCAGGAAGCCCTGCCGGACGACATCTACCTGCTGTCCGGTCCCGAAGGCGGCCTGAGTGCGGGGGAAGAAGCGCTGGCGCTGGCCCGGGGTTTCCGGCCGCTGTCGCTGGGGCGTCATGTGCTGCGTGCCGAAACCGCACCGCTGGCCGCGCTGGCCTGCCTGACGCTGCGCCAGGGCTGAAAACAGCAATGCCCGCACGGGGCGGGCATGGAACGGGGGTAGGTCAGGCTCAGGCCTTGCCGTCTGCCTTGCGCAGGATCTGGTAGAGCTCGTCCTTGATCATCAGCTTCTGCTTCTTCAGAACCTCGATTTCTTCGTGGGTCGCGTGCTCGATGTGCGCTTCCATGTTCTTGATGCGGTGGTCCAGCTCGTTGTGCTTTTCGAACAGACGTTCGAAGTGGGCGTCTTCACTCTTGAGCTGGGAAATCAGGTCGCGGTATTCGGGAAACATGGGATGGTCCTCTTGGAGTGGGTATGGGCACTGATCCGGCCGGACCCTGCTGCCTTCGTGTTACGGCAGGTAACCGGCCTTCATGCCTCCAGTATAAGCGAGCCAGCCCCGTGCGGCGAGCACCCGGGCCGCCAGAACCATCCGTTCAATGCTGCACTCAGTTGCGCAGTTTCGGGGTGTCCTTGGCGTGTGCGGCCTCGTCGCGTGCCACGTTCTTGCGGACGAAGAAGAACAGCCAGGCAGCCATCACCACGATGAAGCCGATGGTGAAAATGGTCAGCAAGCCGATGTCGGTGGCAAACAGTTCGCGCATGAGCACATCCATGGAACTCTCCCATTCAGTTTACAAACATGGGCCATTGGGCCTGATCTGCGGCTTGGAACGTTTGACGTATGTCAATCACCCCCAGGATAGGTCAGCCAACCGTCATTTATGCCACGATTTGATGACTTCGACATGACGCTGCAGCCAGTCGGGCAGGGGGCAACTCGGGAATGGGCGGCATGCAGGGCTTGCTTCAGAGAGTGAAGATGCGCCGGTTTCCTACAAGAAAAGCGCACGCAGGCCATGCACAATTGGTTGCATGATAGCTGCAGCACGCTCCGAAACCCGCCTCGGCAAGGCCTTGCGCCACTTTTCCCGGCCCCATGCCATGTTCTGGGCCATGCTGGTGGTGGCTCTGGTGCTGCTGCTGAACGAGTTCGGCTACATGAACTCGCGTGACCATCTCGACCAGGTGGACCGTCTGGAGCAGCAACGGGTCGCGCTGAACAATCTGCGCACCGCCGTGATCGATGCCGAGACCCTGCAGCGCGGCTACCTGATTTCGGGCGACAAGCGCTATCTCGGCCCCTACCAGTTGGCGGTCTCGCGCATCGATCCGGCGCTGGACAAGGCACGCAGCTTCTACGTCGATTCACAGCAGCAGTTGAACGAGTTTGCCGGCATTTCCAGGCCCATCTCGCGCCGCATCGCCGAGATGGAGGTGACCGTGCGCATGCGCCAGAGTGCCAGCGGCGACGTGGACTGGCTCACCGCCTTCAACACCGATGCCGGACAAACCTACATGGATACCGCCCGTACCGGCATCGAGCGCCTGCGCCAGGCCAATGACCGCGCCCTGGCGGAAAGCAGGCTGGCCCTGCAGCGCAACCTGCTGGCGGCCCGTCTGGTGGTGCTGGCGGTGATCCTGCTGGGTGCGGCCGCGTTCTACCTGCTGGTGCGCCAGTCGCGCCGCATCGACCATATCCAGGAAGAGCGTCGCCAGGCCATCCAGCAGGAGCGCGACCAGCTCGACACCGAAGTGCGCGAGCGCACGCACCAGCTGTCCGAACTGACCACGCATGTGATGAAGGTGCAGGAGGCCGAGCGCGGCCGCATGGCGCAGGAGCTGCACGACGAGATGGGCGCGCTGCTCACGGCGGCCAAGCTCGATACGGCGCGCATCAAGTCGCGTCTGGGGCAGCTTGGCGTGGACGACGAGAAGATCGCCCAGCGCCTGCAGCATCTGGTGGAGTCGCTCAACGCCGGCGTGGCCTTCAAGCGCCAGTTGATCGAGGAGCTGCAGCCGTCCTCGCTGGCGCACCTGGGCCTGCGTGCCACGCTGGAAAACTACGCGCGCGAATTTTCCGATCGCACCGAGATCAGCGTGGAAACCGACATCGAGCCGGTGGAGCTGGCGCCCGAGGCGCAGCTGGTGGTGTTCCGCGTGATGCAGGAGGCGCTCACCAACATCAGCAAGTACGCACGCGCCAGCCATGTGCGCGTGATGCTGCACGACAAGAAGGACTACGCGCTGCTGCAGGTGCTGGATGACGGCATCGGCTTCGACGTGAACGAGAAGGCCAATGCCAGCTACGGCCTGTCCGGCATGCGGCACCGGCTGGAGGCCATGCAGGGCAGCCTGCGCATTGTTTCGGCGGCCGGACGCGGCACGCGCATCGAGGGGTCGCTGCCGCAGCGGCGCCATCAGCCCGCACCGCGCCCCGCCGCCGCGCCATCCCGTCCCGATGCGGGTGCCCCGGCACTGATCGTGGATACGTCCGGAGGCGAAACGCGGGAGGTGGTTTCGCCGGCTACACTCGGATGATTCCCGAGGACCCCCGCATGCAGACCACTCCCACCCAATACGCCGGCGACATCGAACCCGAACAGGCCTACACCTGGCAGCAGCAGGGGCAGGGCGTGCTGGTGGACGTGCGCACCGACGCCGAGCGCGACTGGGTCGGCATGGTGCCAGGAGCGGTGCCCCTGTGCTGGCGCATCTATCCCGGCATGGTGCCCAATCCCGATTTTGATGCCCAGGTACTGGCGATTGCGCAGCAGCATCCCGGACAGCGCCTGCTGTTCATCTGCCGCAGCGGTGTCCGCTCCGTCGGAGCCGCGCAGCGCGCTACCGAGCTGGGGCTGGGGGGCTGCTACAACGTGCTCGAAGGTTTCGAGGGCGATCTGGATGGTGCGCAACAGCGCGGCCATCGGGGTGGCTGGCGTTTTCGTGGTCTGCCCTGGATCCAGAAGTAAAAGCCGGTCTGCTGCGCACAGTGCCCGCGCGCCAGCCTGTGCGGGGTGTCTCCGTTACTCGCGCAGGAACTCGGCCACCGGGTGCAGCGCATCCACGCGGGCCGCAATCACCTTGATCACCACCACCAGCGGAATGGCGATCAGCAGCCCCAGCGCCCCCCACAGCCAGCCAAAGAACAGCAGCGCGATGAACTGCGCGGAGTGGTTGATGTTGGCAATGCGTCCCAGGATCCAGGCATAGGCCACCGATCCGACCAGTGCGGCCACCACCAGCGTGGAGCCCGCCGCCAGCGCGGCCGGCACGATGGCCCCCCATTGCTGCACGCCGGCAATGAACACGCCGATGGCGGTCAGCAGGGGGCCGACGTAGGGAATCACGTGCAGGATGCCGGCCAGCGTGGCCCAGATCTCGGCATTGCGAAAGCCCTGGGCCAGCAGCGTCACGTAGGTCAGCAGGCCCAGCAGCAGGTTGACCATCACCAGCGAGCCGAGGTATTGCTGCACCGAGGAGTGGATGTCATCCAGCAGCTCCACCGTCACCCGCTTGTGCTGCCAGCGCTTGCTGACCACGCGCACGGTCTTGCGCCGGAAGCTGTCGCCGGCAGTGAGCAGGAAATAGGCCAGCAGCAGCACAGAACCCAGCGTACCCATGCCGCCAACCACGCGCAACGCGCGCTGCATCAGCAACGAGGAGACGCGCTCCGGCGCCGGCGCGGCCTGCGCCGCGGCCGACTGCGAGCCGCGCGGGGCAGGCGATGCGCTCTTGAGTGCGTTGTCCACCGCCTGCGCCGCCTGGTTCAGCTTGGAGAGCGAGCTGCTGCGGTCGACTTGCACCTGGCGCACGCTGCGCGTGACCCGGTTGATCGATTCGGGCATGGACTCGGCCAGGTCGATCGCCTGCCACCAAACGGCATAGCCGATTCCGCCGATCACGCCCATGAAGGCCAGAATGGCCACCGCACTGCCCAGCGCACGCGGCAGGCGCAGGCGCAACTGCAGGAAGTCGACGATGGGACCGAGCGTGTACGAGAGGAAGATGCCCGCCACCAGAGGCATGAAGAAGGCATCGGCCCACTTCAGCAGGAAGATCACCAGCGTGACGTTGAGCAGAATCAGCGTCCAGATCAGCAGGCGGCGTCTCGATGCGCCGCCGACCGTGTCCGCATCAAGCGAGTCTGCCGGATCGGGTTTTGCCGGGACGGGAGGCGCCGCCGGTGCTGCGGAGAGGGGAGGAGGCTGGTCGGGCATGATGCGGAAAAAAGTGCTCTCACAGTATGCCGTGAAGCCATGCCCGGCGGTAGCGGGCGAGCCGGCAGCGCGGCATGAAAAAAATGACGCCACCCTGTTGCCAGAGGTGGCGCCGGCCGCCTTGTCAGGACGGGCTGGGGTCGCGCCGGGTGATCAGCGCACGCTGCCGCGACGCACCAGATTCACGATCGCCAGCAGGATGATGGCGCCGATCAGCGACACCACGATGGCGCCGATGCTCAAGGGGCTCTCATTGATGGTGCCCACACCGAGCAGCGGCGAAATCAGCCACCCGCCCAGCAGGGCGCCCACGATGCCGACCACGATGTTCAGGAACAGACCCTGCTGCGCATCGGTACGCATCACCAAGCTGGCCAGCCAGCCCACCACACCACCTACGATGATCCAGATCAGAAATCCCATGATGTTTCTCCTTGAAAAGCTTGCAGTTGATACCGGCCCGCTCTGCCGGCGGCCACTGCGGCTTTCGGCTGGGGTTGACTGCATTGTTTTTCAAACAGGGGCAACCGGCTGTGGGCAGCCGGGCCGAACCCGTGTAGGAGTGCGCCGCCACGCGCTCCGAGCCTGCGGCCATGGCCGCACCCTACTGACGGCATAGGCATTTGCAATCATGCTGTTGTTGAGAATCGTTATCATTGATAAATCGAAAACGACTCGGGAGAAATATCCATGGCACATATCAGGCAGTGGCTGCGCCCGCACCAACGCACGCTTTACAAGACCATGAGCTACTACGTGATCCACGTCCTGGTGGCGGCAGGCGTGGCCTATGCCGTGACCGGCAACCTGATTGCCGCACTCACGCTCAGTCTGCTGGAGCCGACGGTGCAGGCTTTTGCCTTCTTCCTGCACGAAAAGGCCTGGCAGCGACGGGACAAGGCAGCGGCTGCAGCTGCATCCACCCCTTCGGCAACCCTGGCGCCGCTCTGAAGGCCTGCTGTGCTGCGATGCGTGGCAATCTGGATTGCAGCAGCAGGTTTGAACCGGCCGGGCCAGCGCCTGAAAGCCCTGGCTCAGCCGCGCGTCACCTTATACACCGCCGTGCTGGCGCGCAGATTGGGCAGGCTGCGGATGATCTGCCCCTCGTGCAGGCCGAAGCGGTCCTGCACGCGCAGCCCGCAGCGGGCCGCCAGCACACCGAAATCGGCATAGGTGCCGACGCGGATGTTGGGCGTGTTGTACCACTCGTAAGGCAGGCGCTTGTTCACCGGCATGCGGCCGCGCAGGATGGACAGGCGGTTCGGCCAGTGGGCGAAATTGGGGAAGGCGACAATGCCCATGCGGCCCACGCGCACGGTCTCGCGCAGCATGGTTTCGGCGTTGCGCAAGTGCTGCAGCGTGTCGATCTGCAGCACCACGTCGAAGCTGTTGTCGGCAAAGATGCTCAGGCCCTCGTCGAGGTTGAGTTGCAGCACGTCCACGCCGCGGCGGGCGCAGGCCAGCAGGTTGGCATCGTTGATCTCCACCCCGTAACCGGTGCAGCCCCGGTGCTGCTGCAGCCAGGCCAGCAGGGCGCCATCCCCGCAGCCCAGGTCCAGTACATGCGCGCCTTGTGGTACCAGTTGCGCAATGGCTTCAATGGCGACTTGTCCTCCGCTCATGCTGCCACCTTGTTGTCGAAGTAGGCGCGTACCAGGTTCAGGTAGCGCGGGTCATCCAGCAGGAAGGCGTCGTGCCCGTGCGGGGCGTCGATCTCCGCATAGCTCACGTGGCGCCGGTTGTCGAGCAGGGCTTTGACGATCTCGCGGCTGCGTGCCGGCGAGAAGCGCCAGTCGGTGCTGAAGCTCACGACCAGAAAATCGGCCCTGGCCTGCGCCATGGTGCGCGACAGGTCGCCGCCGAACTGCTGCGCCGGATCGAAATAGTCGAGCGCACGCGTGATCAGCAGGTAGGTGTTGGCATCGAAGTAGGTGCTGAACTTGTCGCCCTGGTAGCGCAGGTAGCTCTCGATCTGGAACTCTACATCCTGCGTTGAATACTTGTAGCCGGTGCTGTTGTGGGTGACGGCCTCGCGCAGTTCGCGGCCGAACTTGCTGTTCATCACGTCATCACTCAGGTAGGTGATGTGGCCGATCATGCGCGCGATGCGCAGGCCGCGCGCGGGCACCACGCCGTGCTCGTAGAAATGGCCGTCGTGGAATTCGGGGTCGGTCACGATGGCGCGGCGCGCCACTTCGTTGAAGGCGATGTTCTCGGCGGAGAGATTCGGTGCGCTGGCGATCACCACGGCATGGCGCACACGCTCGGGGTATTGCAGCGTCCAGCTCAGTGTCTGCATGCCGCCCAGGCTGCCGCCCATCACCGCGGCCAGTTGCGTGATGCCGAGCTGGTCGAGCAGGCGCGCCTGCGCGTTGACCCAGTCTTCGACCGTGACGACCGGGAAGTCGGCGCCGTACTGCTTGCGGCGGCTGTCGGCCGGGGCATCGGGATTGGCGTCGCGCGGGCCGGTGCTGCCGAAGCAGGAGCCGATGTTGTTGATGCCGATGACGAAGAAGCGATTCGTGTCCACCGGCTTGCCCGGGCCGATCATGTTGTCCCACCAGCCGACATTGCCCGGCTCGTCGGCGTAATGGCCGGCCACGTGGTGCGAGGCATTGAGCGCGTGGCAGATCAGCACGGCGTTGGACTTGTCGGCATTGAGCGTGCCGTAGGTTTCGTAGGCCAGCGTGTAGCCGCGCAGGCTGGCGCCGCTTTGCAGCGCCAGCGGCTCTGCAAAGTACATGGATTGGGGGGTGGCGATGAACGACATGGAAAAAGCAAACCCGGTACCGCAAAGGACGGAAACCGGGTGTCTGGCTCCGTTTTAGCGGCATTTGTTACGCGCCCGCAAGCTGGAAGCAAATCGGCGCAATAAGGTCAGTATAGCGCGGCCGTGTGAACACTGTCACGCGCAGGGTTGTTTGACTACCAGAGCAGCGCCGCTACCGCCAGACCGACGAAGATCACGGCGCAGATACGGTGCACCCAGTGCAGCGGCACCAGCCGTGTGATGCGCTCGCCCAGGAACACCACCGGCACGTTGGCGATCATCATGCCCAGCGTGGTGCCGGCCACCACAGAGGCCAGCTCCTGGTAGCGCGCCGCCAGCGCCACGGTGGCGATCTGCGTCTTGTCGCCCATCTCGGCCAGGAAGAACAGCACCACGGTGGTGGCAAACACGCCGTATTTCGGGGATTTGGGCTGCTCGTCCTCGTCCAGCTTGTCCGGAATCAGCATCCACACCGCCATGGCCAGGAAGGACGCGGCCAGCACCCAGCGCAGCACCTCGGGCGAGAGCAGGGTGGTGATGAAACTGCCGACGGCACCGGCCATGGCATGGTTGACCAGCGTGGCCACCAGAATGCCCCAGACGATGGGCCAGGGCTTGCGGAAACGGGCGGCGAGCACGAGCGACAGCAGCTGGGTCTTGTCGCCCATTTCGGCCAGGGCGACCAGGCCGGTTGATACGAGGAAGGCTTCCATGGAAATGCGGGAGGGAAGGTGGGGAATGCCGCAGGCCGCAGCGGCCGCGATTATCGCAGGAAGCTGTGCAATGTCTGCGCTGCATCAATCTTGCAGTATTTCAGGGTAAATACCGGGAGTGTCGGTATTTGCTGACACCAAAAATACACATAACTGCCCCATAATGCTCCGGGTATCCCGTTGCGGCGTGTCAGTGCCGCGCAGGGTGCATGTTTGCGGTGATTGCTTTGCGTGAATGAGGTTGATGATTTCCCTTTCGTCTGCCCAAAACGGACATCGCTTGTATTTTTTGTTTTTCTGAAAGAGTCCGTTCATGGGCAATAAACTTTATGTGGGCAACCTGCCCTACGCTGTGCGCGACAACGACCTGCAGCAGCAATTCGGCCAGTACGGCGCCGTGACCAGCGCCAAGGTCATGATGGAGCGCGACACCGGTCGTTCCAAAGGCTTTGGTTTCGTCGAAATGGGCAGCGATGCCGAAGCCCAGGCGGCCATCAACGGCCTGCATGGCAAGGACATGGGCGGCCGCGCCCTGGTGGTGAACGAGGCCCGTCCGATGGAGCCTCGTCCCCCGCGCAGCTTCGGTGGCGGCGGTGGCTACGGTGGTGGCCGTCGTGAAGGCGGTTACGGCGGTGGCCGCGAGGGCGGTTACGGTGGCGGCCGTGAAGGTGGCTACGGTGGTGGTCGCGAAGGCGGCGGCGGTTACGGCGGTGGCCGTGACTTCGGCGGCGGCAACAGCGACGGTTTCCGCAGCCCCTACGGCGGTGGCCGTCGTGACGGCGGTCGTCGCAACAACTACGACGACAACAACAACTATTGATCGCATGCAGGGCTGATCCAGCCCTGTCTGCCTCCCGAACCCTGCTGCGGGCACTGCCCGGGGCAGGGTTTTGTCATTTGGGCGCGGGCCAGCCGAAGACCTCGGGGGCGAACCACTCCGTGACCAGGATGCGTGCACCACCGATGTCGAACACCGAGCTGCGGCGCCAGATGCCCTGCCGGGGCAGCATGGCGGCATGCCCGGGCGCATGCCGCTGCCACAGCTGCAGCACATGGCGTGCGGCCGGGCCGTGGGCAGCATCGTGACGCCAGCGCAGCGGGCTGCGGTGGATATGGGGCGTATCGAACAGGAGCTGGGCCAGCGGTTTGTCGCCCAGGCCGCGCAGGCCGCGCCAGCGCAGGCGCGATTGCGGCGCCAGCACGGCCGATCGCGCCAGCACGGCGGGGCGCTCCGCCCCGGGAGGGCCGCACCACAGCAGCACGGTGCGCACGTGGCTGCTGCCGGCCTGCTGGAAGGGCTGGCGCTGCAAGGCGGCGATTTCTTCCGGCCAGAGCGCGTCACTGCCCTGCTGCAGTACCTGCACCCGTACCCGGCCGCTGGCGCGCGTGAGATGGCGTGTGAGCGAGCCTTCGGCCTGCAGCCAGCGGCGCATGCCGGCGGGCACCGGGCGGCGCCGCTGGCTGCGGAGCTGCAGCGGATTGGGGGTCGGGAGGGCGGAATCGGCGCTCATGCGGAGGGAGGTGGCGTCGGGTCGGACGTTGCGGAGGCGTGCCTGGACGCCGGCGGGCAGGATGATCGGGCGTTTACAGCAGGTGCAGCAGGTGCAGCCGCCGCGGCTGCTGCCAGCCGAGGCTTGCGCGGCCGGCCGGCGAACAGGCGGTCGAAGACGGGATTGGGCAGAAGGCGCAGCAGCCGGGCAGCAACCCCCATCTGCCACGGAATCACGCGGTAGCTGCTTCCGGCGGCAATGGCCCGCTGGGCGCGCCGGGCAAACTCCTCGGCGCCAAGCAGAAAGGGCAGGCTGAAATGGTCGCCGGCCGTCATCGGCGTGGCGATATAGCCCGGCAGCAGGGTCAGTACCTGCACGCCGCTGCCGCGCAGATCGCCACGCAGGCTCTCGCAATAGGTGATGGCGGCCGCCTTGCTGGCGCTGTACGCGCCATGCCCGGGCAGGCCGCGGATGCCGGCCACGCTGGCGATGCCCACCAGACGCCCGCTGCCGCGGGCACGCATCGGGGCAATGAACGGATGGAAGGTGGCCGCCATGCCCTGCACGTTGGTGGCGAAAATCTGCTGCATCACATCCAGGTCGGCGCGCTCGGCGCTGTCCATGCCGTGGCTGATGCCGGCGTTGGCAATCACCACATCCGGCAGGCCCTGCTGCGCCACACAGGCACGTGCGGCACCGATGATGCTGTCGGGCTCGCGCACGTCGGCTCCGTAGACCGCGACGCGCGTGCTGTCCAGCTGCTGTGCGCGCACCCAGTCCGCCAGCGCCTCGCTGCGGCGTGCCACCAGCGCCAGCCGCCAGCCATCGGCGTAATAGCGCTGTGCCAGTGCCTGGCCAATACCGCTGGAGGCGCCGGTGATGAAGACGAGCGAAGCCCCGGAAGCAGTCACGGCGTACCGGCCCCTGCTTACGGCCGTGCCGGCGCGGGCTGGATCTGCGCCCGCACGCGGCCATCGATGCGCAGCACCTTGCTTTCGGCGGTGTATTCCAGGCCGTTGCCGTTGATCACGTCATTGCCCTGCGTGATGCGCACCGGGCGATCGGTGCGGATGGACTCCTGCTGGTTGATCACGTGCAGGTAGTCGCTCTCGAGAATGGTGGGCACCCGGGGTTGCCCGTCCTTGTCGGGACGCGGATCGGTGCGCACGACCTTGACGTTGTCGTAGAGCTGGATGTCCTTGCCCTTGCTGTCGGACACGGAGCGGTCGGCCGTCGCGCGCGTTTCCACGCCGCTGGCGTCCAGGCTGTAGCTGCGCAGCTGCTGGGTGCGGATGGTGTCGTTGCCCGGCAGGTGGTCGCCGAAGGCGCCCTGGATCTCGGTCTGCAGCACGCCTTGCGGATTGAAGTTGCGCAGGCGGAAATCCTTCATGTAGTAGTCGGGCTCGTTCGGCGGCGGGGCCGGCTTGGGCTCTTCGGCTGCAGGCATGCTGCGCACCAGCCAGGCGGTGGCCAGCACCAGCAGCAGCACCAGGATCGCCGGCATGAAGTCGACCGCGCGGCGCCAGATCCGGTCGGGCAGGCGCTCGGGCGTGGAGCTGCCGGCGGCGGGCAGCGGACGCAGGGCACCGGCCAGTTGCAGGCCCGATTCGGTGGAAGAAGGCTGGGGCGTGCTCATGCCGGATCTTTCGCGCCGGGCAGGTAGGGCGCCAGCAGGTCGGCGTAACGGCCCTGTGCCTGCAGCAGCAGGTCGCACAGCTCGCGCACGGCGCCGGCGCCGCCGCTGGCGCGCGTCACATAGCGTGCGCGGGCGCTGACTTCGGGGTGGGCGTTGGCCGGGGCGGCGGCAAAGGCGGCACGGATGAGCATGGGCAGGTCGGGCCAGTCATCGCCGATGGCTGCGGCCTGCGACCAGTCCAGGCCCAGTCCGGCAAGCAGGCGCTCGGCCGCGGGCAGCTTGTCTTCGGTCCCGTACACGGCATGCTGCACGCCGAGGGCCTGCAGGCGGGTGCGCAGAGGGGCGGAGTCGCGCCCGGTGATGATGGCCGGGGTGATGCCGCCTTTCTGCAGCAGCTTCAGGCCGTGGCCATCAAGCGTGTTGAAGCGCTTGATGGTTTCGCCGCTCTCGGTGTAGAGCAGGCCGCCATCGGTCAGCACGCCGTCCACGTCGAAGAACACCACGCGGATGCCTTGCGCGGCCAGCAGCAGTTCGGGATCGAAGGTCAGGGCCGGGGCTTGCATGTCAGATCACCTTGGCCAGCATCAGGTCGTGCGTGTTCAGGGCGCCGACGAGGTGGCCTTCGGCATCGGTGACGGGCAGGCTGTTGATGCGGTACTGCTCCATCAGGTGGGCGGCGTCGGCAGCGAGGGCATCGGGGCGGATGCTGCGCGGCCTGGCGTGCATCAGCTGCTCGGCGCGCAGCTGGCGCAGGTCGGTGCCGCTTTCGAGCAGGCGGCGCAGGTCGCCATCGGTGAAGATGCCGACCACGCGCGCATCGCCATCGACCACCAGCGTGGCGCCCAGGCCCTTGGCGCTCATCTCGCGCATGACGCGGCTGAAATCGGCATCCATAGGCACGGAGGGTGCCGCGTCGCCGGCGCGCATCACGTCGGCCACCGTGGTGAGCAGGCGGCGGCCCAGCGCGCCGCCGGGGTGCGAACGGGCAAAGTCCTCCGCGCGGAAACCACGCGCATCGAGCAGGGCCACGGCCAGCGCATCGCCCAGCGCCATCTGCACAGTGGTGCTGGCGGTAGGGGCGAGGTTGAGCGGGCAAGCCTCCTTTTCGACGCCGCTGTCGAGCACGATGTCGGCATGGCGGGCCAGGCTGGATTGCGGCTTGCCGGTCATGGCGATCAGCGGCACGCCCTGGCGTTTGAGTACGGGCAGGATGCGGGAAAGTTCCTCGCTTTCGCCGCTGTTGCTGATGGCCAGCACCACGTCGACCTCGCGCACCATGCCCAGGTCGCCGTGGCTGGCTTCGCCCGGATGCACGAACAGGGCGGCGGTGCCGGTGGAGGCCAGGGTGGCTGCGATCTTGCGGCCCACATGGCCGCTCTTGCCCATGCCCATCACCACCACGCGGCCGCGGGCCGCCAGGATGGTGGAAACCGCGCGGGCGAAGTCGGCGCCGGTGCCGGGTTGCTGCTGCAGGCGCAGCGCGCATTGCTGCAGTGCCTGCGCCTCGGTGGCGAGGGCCTGCTGGGCCAGTTGCAGCGCGCGGGCGCTGTCGAACGAGGATGCGGAGGTCGGGTCTTGATCCATGATCACGCGATTGTACGGGGGGCGGGTGGACCCTGCACGTGACGGGATGCAGCAAGCCAGGCGAAAAAGCAGGCGGGTGTGGGGTGACAGGCAGAGCGGGCACGGTGCGGATTGCGGAAGCCCGCTGCACCGACGTTTCACCTTGGCCCGGTATGATGGGCGCTCGCCTGTTGTTGTGGAGAGTGAGCCCATGAAGTTGTCCCCTGCCCATCGCCTGCCCCGGCGTTCTTCCGCACATCGCGGCATGGCCGACCTGCTGGGAGCCGGCGCCTGGCTGCTGGCTGCCCTGCCGGTGGCCGCACAGACGCCGCCCCCGGTGCTGAGTACGGCCGAATTCCAGGCCTGCCTGGCCCGTCTGCAGGGCACGTCCGATTTCCGCGGCATCGACCCCGCCATCTATGCACAGCACACACGCGGCCTGGAGCCCGACGCCACGGTGCTGCCCCTGCTCAACCGCCAGCCCGAATTCACCATGCCGGTATGGGACTACATCGCGGTGCTGGTGGATGCCGAGCGCGTGGCCGATGGCCGCGCCGCCTACCGCCAGTGGCTGCCCACGCTGCGCCAGATCGAGCAGCAGTATGGCGTGGAGCCGGCCATGGTGATGGGCGTGTGGGGCGTGGAGAGCAACTTCGGCCAGATCATGGGCGGCCGGCCGCTGGTGCAGTCGCTGTCCACGCTGTCCTGCTTTGGCCGCCGCCAGCCCTATTTCCGCACCGAATTTGCCAATGTGCTGCGCATCCTGCAGGGGGGCCATGTGCCGGCCGAGAAGCTGACGGGCTCCTGGGCCGGCGCCTTTGGCCAGACCCAGTTCATGCCGAGCACCTTTTTGCGCACCGCGGTCGATTTTGACGGCGATGGCCGTCGCGACATCGTCAGCAGCGTGCCCGATGCCCTGGCTTCCACCGCCAACTTTCTGCGCAAGGCCGGCTACCGCACGGGCGAGCCCTGGGGCTACGAGGTGAAGCTGCCTGCGGGATTCGACACCAGCCAGGCGGGGCGCCGCAACAAGCGGGCCCTGGCGCACTGGCAGGCGCAAGGCGTGCGCCTGGCCGACGGTGCGCCCCTGCCGCAAACGCTGCCGCAGGCAGGCCTGCTGCTGCCGGCCGGCGCCAACGGCCCGGCCTTCCTGGTCGGCAGGAATTTCGACACCCTGTACACCTACAACGCCAGCGAGAACTACGCGCTGGCGATTGCCCAGCTCTCCACGCTGGTGACGGGCGAGAAAAGCCGGACCGGCTTCGTCACGCCCTGGCCCACCGACGACCCCGGCCTGAGCCGTGCCGAAAACCGCGAACTGCAGACGCTGCTGCTCGCGCGCGGGCACGACATCGGCACGCCGGACGGCCTGATCGGCGAGAAGACGCGCGCCGCCATCCGCGCCGAGCAGGGGCGCCTGGGCATGCAGGCCAGCGGCCGGGCCGGGCAGAAGCTGCTGGCCGCCCTGCGCGCCGCACGCTGAAGGCGGGGGGCTGTTGTACGGGTAGGTACGGATGTTGCGTTGCCTTTACAGCACCCCCTCGGGCACCAGATAATTATGTATTATTTCACGTAGAAAAAACCATGCCTCTCAGGGAGGCAGGCCGTCGCGTTGTCGGGCGCGGCAGTCAGGCACACCGACGACAGGAACCACCATGAGCACTGAAAGCACGATTTCCACCTCCCAGGCCGCCCTGCGCGAAGCGGCACGCGACTACCACCGCCAGCCGGTGCGCGGCAAGATTTCCGTCACCCCCACCAAGCCGCTGGTGAACCAGCGTGACCTGTCGCTCGCCTACTCTCCCGGCGTGGCCTATCCCTGCCTGGACATCCAGGCCGATCCCTCGCTGGCAGCCGAATACACCGCACGCGGCAACCTGGTCGGCGTGATCACCAACGGCACCGCCGTGCTGGGCCTGGGCGATATCGGCCCGCTGGCCGGCAAGCCGGTGATGGAAGGCAAGGGCTGCCTGTTCAAGAAGTTCGCCGGCATCGACGTGTTCGACATCGAACTGGACGAGCGCGATCCCGACAAGCTGGTCGACATGATCGCGGCGCTCGAGCCCACGCTTGGCGGCGTCAACCTCGAGGACATCAAGGCGCCCGAGTGCTTCTACATCGAGCAGAAGCTGCGCGAGCGCATGAAGATCCCGGTCTTCCACGACGACCAGCACGGCACGGCCATCATTTCCTCTTCCGCCCTGATCAACGGCCTGGAACTGGTGGGCAAGGATATCGGCAGCATCAAGCTGGCGGCTTCCGGCGCCGGTGCGGCGGCCATCGCCTGCCTGGACCTGATGGTGGCGCTGGGCGTGAAGCGCGAGAACGTGTTCGTGTGCGACTCCAAGGGCCTGATCTATGACGGCCGCCCGGGCGGCCTGGATGCTTCCAAGCAGCGCTACGCGCAGAAGGACAACGGCGACCGCACGCTGGCCGACGTGGTGCGCGATGCCGACGTGTTCCTGGGTTGCTCCACCTCCAACGTGCTGACGCCCGAAATGGTCAAGACCATGGGCACGCAGCCCATCATCCTGGCACTGGCCAACCCCGATCCCGAGATCAAGCCCGAACTGGCCAAGGCCGCGCGCCCGGACTGCATCATCGCCACCGGCCGTTCGGACTATCCGAACCAGGTCAACAACGTGCTGTGCTTCCCCTACATCTTCCGCGGTGCGCTCGATTGCGGCGCCACCACCATCACCGAGGAGATGAAGGTTGCCTGCGTGCACGAGATCGCCGCGCTGGCCAAGATGGAGATCAGCGACGAGGTGGCGGCTGCCTACGTGGGCCAGGACCTGAAGTTCGGTCCCGAATACATCATTCCCAAGCCCTTCGATTCCCGCCTGATCCTGCGTATTGCGCCGGCGGTGGCGCGTGCCGCGGCGGCCTCCGGCGTGGCCACGCGACCGATTGAGGACATGACGGCTTACGTGGACAGCCTGGGCACCTTCGTGTCGCATACCGGCCTGTTCATGCGTCCGGTGTTTGCGCTGGCGCGCGAGGTGCCGGCCGGCCGCAAGCGCGTGGTCTACACCGAGGGCGAGGACGAGCGCGTGCTGCGCGCCGCCCAGCAGGCCTACGACGACGGCATTGCCGAGCCGATCCTGGTGGGCCGTCCCGATATCATCGAGGCGCGTATCCAGAAGCTGGGCCTGCACGTGCACGTCGATGGCGGCTTCGAGGTGATCGATCCCGAGAACGATCCGCGTTTCCGCGCCTACTGGGAAACCTACCACCAGTGCATGGCGCGCGACGGTATTTCGCCCGATGCAGCCAAGATCGCCGTGCGCCGCAGCAACACCATCATCGGCGCCCTGGCCGTCAGGCTGGGCGACGCCGATGCCATGATCTGCGGCCTGATCGGCAACTACGACAAGCACCTCGAGGCGGTGCACAACGTCATCGGCACGCAGCCCGGCCAGAAGTTTGCCGCGCTCAACGCGCTCATGCTCGAGAAGCAGACGCTGTTCATCGCCGACACCTATGTCAACGAAGATCCCACGGCCGAGGAGCTGGCGCAGATTGCGCTGCTGGCCGCGCAGGAAGTGAAGCGCTTCGGCATCACGCCGCACGTGGCCTTCCTGTCGCATTCCAACTTCGGCACCAGCAAGCGCGCCAGCGCTGTCAAGATGCGCCACGCCTACGAGCTGTTCCGCGAGCTGGCACCCGAGATCCAGGCCGAGGGCGAGATGCAGGGCGATTGCGCCATGAATCCCGAGCTGCGACGCCACATGCTGCCCGGCAACGCCATGGAGGGCGCGGCCAACCTGCTGATCTGCCCGAACCTGGATGCGGCCAACATCCTGTTCAACGTGCTCAAGATCACCGGCGGCAACGGCCTGACAATCGGCCCGATGCTGCTCGGCGCTGCGGCCAGCGCGCACATCCTGACGCCGTCCTCCACCATGCGCCGCGTGCTGAACCAGACCGCGCTGGCCGTGGTCAACGCCCAGGCCCGCCGCAAGTGACGGGCGGGGCGACGCACCGCCTGCCGCACGCGCTCTGGCATGCAGCCAGCGAGCGCTACCGGCCTGCGGGGCGCTTCGCCTGGCATTTCGCGCGCGGCAAGCTGCGCCATGATCCGGCCTTTGCCACGGTGCTGGCGCGGGGCTGGATCCGGCCCGGTTCGCGCGTGCTCGATCTGGGCTGCGGGCAGGGCCTGCTGGCCAGCCTGCTGCTGGCGGTGGACGGGCTTGCGCACGCACCGCACTGGCCGGCGCACTGGGCGCCGCCCCCGCAGGGTTGCCGGGTGCACGGGCTGGAACTGATGCCGCGCGACGTGGAGCGCGCGCAGGCGGCGCTGGCCGGCCATGAGTTGCGCGCCCGCGTCGACCAGGGCGACATCGCACAGGCCGCCTTCGGTGCGGCCGACGTCGTGGTGCTGCTGGACGTGCTGCACTATCTGCCGCATGCAGGGCAGGAGGCGGTGCTGCGGCGCGTGCATGATTGCCTGGCGCCGGGCGGGCAGCTGGTGCTGCGCATTGGTGATCACGCGGCCGGCCTGCCCTTTCGCCTCAGCCAGCTGGTCGACCGCATCATCTTCCGAGCACGCGGACATGCCGACAGTTCGTTATACTGCCGCACCGCCGACGACTGGGCCGGATTGCTGGGCCGGCACGGGCTGGAGGTGCTGCCGGGGCGCGTGGTGAGCGGATCGCTGTTTGCCAACACGCTGATGCTGGCGCGCAAGCCCGGCGGCGCCTGACGCGTCGGCGCCAGAACCACATTCCACGGCACAAGCAGACACGAGGATTTCGACATGGACATGAAACTGTGGTTCGCCTTCATGGTGGCGTGCTGGCTGATTGCGCTTTCGCCGGGATCGGGTGCCATCCTGTCCATCAGCCATGGCAGCGTCTATGGCGTGCGTCGCACCAGCGCCACCATTGCAGGCCTGCAGACCGGCCTGCTGGTGATCCTGCTGGTGGCGGGGCTGGGTGTGGGCTCGGTGCTGCTGGCCTCCGCCACGGCCTTCACCGTGCTGAAGGTGCTCGGCGCGCTGTACCTGATGTACCTCGGCATCAAGCAGTGGCGCAACACGCACGGCATGCTCGAAGGCGACGTGGTGCAGCAGGCCGTGGCCGAGGGGCAGGGCAATTGGAAGAAGCGCTTCATGACCGGCATGCTCACCAACGCGACCAATCCCAAGGGCATCGTGTTCATGGTGGCGGTGCTGCCGCAGTTTCTGGACGCCCACCGGCCCATCGGGCAGCAGCTGGCCATCATGGCGCTGACCATGTGCAGCATCGACATCGTGGTGATGCACGGCTATGCGCTGAGCGGACGTCTGCTGCGCCGCGTGCTGACCACGCCGCGCGCGGTGCGCTGGCAGAACCATGTGTTCGGCGGTGTGTTCGTGGCGCTGGGCGTGGCCTTGCTGTTCACGCAGCGCACGCGTCCGGCCTGACGCTGTAACCGGTCAAGCCAGCGCCAGCGCCCCCAGGAAGACGACGAATCCGACCCAGTGGTTCTGCCGGAAGGCCAGGAAGCACGGGCCGCGCTCACGCGTGCGGATCAGCAGGTAGTGCCAGCCCACCTGCGCCAGTGCCAGCAGCAGCGTGAGCAGCCAGGCGGCGTGGCGCCAGCCGGGCGTGGCCAGCGTGGCGCCCAGATCGGCGTGCTGCCAGAAGATGGTCCACCAGATCGCCTTGTGCGCCAGGTAGAAGGCCATGATGGCCGCCACGTCGAAGCGGCCGAAGGTAATGGCCGAGGTCTTGATGCCGATTTTCAGGTCATCATCGCGGTCGACCATGGCGTATTCGGTGTCGTAGGCCAGCACCCAGCACAGGTTGGCCAGCAGCATCCACCACACCACCGGCGGAATCTGGTTCTGCACGGCGGCATAGGCCATGGGCAGGCCCATGCTGAAGGCCATACCCAGCACCGCCTGCGGAATGGAGAAGAAGCGCTTGGTATAGGGATACAGGATGGTGACGGCCAGCGCGGGAATGGACCACAGCACGGTCAGCCAATTGGTGGTCAGCACCAGCAGGAAGGACACCAGCGCCAGCACGCCACCCACGCCCAGTGCCTCGCGCACGCTGATGTGGCCGCTGGTGATGGGACGGTTGGCAGTGCGCTTGACGTGACGGTCGAATTCGCGGTCGGCCACGTCGTTGATGCAGCAGCCGGCGCTGCGCATCAGGATGGTGCCCAGGGTGAAGACGATGATCAGGTGCCAGCCCGGAAAGCCGCGGGCCGCCAGCCACAGGGCGGCCAGGGTGGGCCAGAGCAGCAGCAGCCAGCCGGCGGGGCGATCCCAGCGGATCAGGTCGAGATAAAGACGGAGACGTTCTTGCATGACCCCGCGATTGTAAAAGCCGGCTGTGACAGGCTAGCGCGGCACCAGGAACAGCAGAGAAGAGCGCTCGGAAGCTGCCGTACCATCTGCCGGCCGTCGAAGGAGATGCCCGGCGGTCCGTGGCAGATGTCCACAGAACCCTTCAGGACAGCCGCTGCACGCCCGGCAGCGCGCAGGCATAGACCGCGTTGCGCAGGGCGGCAATGGCCTCGTAGCGCGTGAAGCTGCGTCGCCAGGCCAGCACCACGCGGCGTGTCGGCACGTCATCAGGCTCGAACGGGATGTAGCGCACGAAGGGCGCATCGCTGTGCGGGCTGAACAGGGCGTCGGGCCGTGCGTGGCGGGCCGCGGGCGCCATCTTGCCACGGGGTGCGGCAGCGGCCGGCTGCAGCACCTCGGGCGGCACGCTCAGCGCCGGCACCAGCGTCACGCCCATGCCGGCGGCCACCATGTGCTTGATGGTTTCCAGCGAAGAGCCCTCGAAGCTCTTCTGGATGCCATCGGCATGGCTGGAGAAGCGCGCGAACTCGGGGCAGACCTCGAGCACATGGTCGCGGAAGCAATGGCCGGTACCGAGCAGCAGCAGGTTTTCCTTGCGCAGAGCCTCCGCACTGACGCTGGATTGCGCGGCCAGCGGATGGGTGGATGGTACCGCGGCCCAGAAGGGTTCGTCATAGAGCGCGGCCTGCGCCAGGCCGGAATCGGGAAACGGCTCGGCCAGGATGGCGCAGTCGATCTCGCCCGAGCGCAGCATCTCCAGCAGCTTGCTGGTGAAGTTTTCCTGCAGCATCAGCGGCATCTGCGGCGTGAGCTGCATGTTCTGCCGCACCAGGTCGGGCAGCAGGTAGGGGCCGATGGTGTAGATGATGCCCAGGCGCAACGGCCCGGCGAGCGGATCCTTGCCGCGCTTGGCGATGTCGCGGATCAGGTTGGACTGTTCCAGCACCACCTGGGCCTGACGCACCACTTCCTCGCCCAGCGGCGTGAGGGTGACTTCGCTGGCGCTGCGCTCGAACAGCTTCACGTCGAGTTCTTCCTCCAGCTTCTTGACGGCCACCGACAGCGTCGGCTGGGCCACGAAGCAGGCTTCGGCGGCACGGCCGAAATGGCGCTCGCGCGCAACGGCAACGATGTACTTGAGTTCGGTGAGCGTCATGGCAGCAATGGAAGAAAGGGTGCCGGCATGGTATCAAACCCGTGGCGCCGGCCTGCATCCCGCAGATGCGGTATGGGTGCCACAGATCACCCTAGGAAAAACCCCTGATCTGCCATGCTATGACACATGATTGTTTCAGGTAAGCTGATAGTAAGATATAACTCCACACCGAACGATCGTGCTATTCGGTACGGTCAAACAGATAATAGCCACACGCTGCCGCAGTCAGCCAGCGGGGCACGAGGAAGACATTGCATGAGCGAATTTATCGACAGCCGCCCCTGGCTGGCTGAATATCCCCCCGGCGTTGCCGTGGACATCGACATGGGCGGCTACGAGTCGCTGGTGGAGTTGCTGGAGCAGACCTTCACACAGTTCCGCGATCGCACCTCCTTCACCATGATGGGCCGCGACATGAGCTACGGCGAGCTGGATCAGGCCAGCAAGTCGATCGCGGTGTATCTGCAGAAGATCGGGCTGCAGCGCGGCGACCGCGTGGCGGTGATGATGCCCAACATCCTGCAGTACCCGATCGCGGCCATGGCCATTATCCGCGCCGGTATGGTGCTGGTGAACGTCAATCCCCTCTATACGGCGCGCGAGCTGGAGCACCAGCTCAAGGACTCCGGTGCCAAGGCCATCTTCATCGTCGAGAACTTTGCCCATACGCTGGAGGCCTGCGTGGCGCGCACCGACGTCAAGCACGTGGTGGTGGCGGCCATGGGCGACCGCATGGGAATGGTGAAGGGCCTGGTGATGAACTACGTGGTGCGCCACGTGAAGAAGCTGGTGCCGGCCTACAACCTGCCCGGCTCGGTGCGCTTCAACGAGGCTCTGAACAAGTATCCGGCCAAGCAGTACCAGCCGGTACAACTGGGCCTGAATGATATTGCCGTGCTGCAGTACACCGGCGGCACCACGGGCGTGGCCAAGGGCGCGGTGCTGCTGCACCGCAACATCGTGGCCAACGTGCTGCAGTGCGAGGCCTGGTACCAGCCTGGCCTGTCGCAGCGCCCGGCGCACCACCAGCTGGGATTTGTCTGCGCGCTGCCGCTCTACCATATCTTCGCCTTCACGGTGAACATGCTGCTGTGCTCCAAGCTGGGCGGCAAGAACATCCTGCTGCCCAACCCGCGTGACCTGGGCTCGGTGATCAAGGAACTGAAGCAGCACATCTTCCACAGCTTCCCGGGTGTGAATACGCTGTTCAACGGGCTGGCGCACCACCCCGATTTCGACCAGGTGGACTGGAAGCACCTGCGCATCACCGTGGGTGGCGGCATGTCGGTGCAGGGCGCCGTCGCCAAGCTCTGGCTGGAAAAGACCGGCTGCCCGATCTGCGAAGGCTACGGCCTGTCCGAAACCAGCCCCGTGGCCAGCTGCAACCCGGTGACCAACACGGCATTTACCGGCTCCATCGGCGTGCCGGTGCCAAGCACCATGATGAAGCTGGTGGACGACAACGGCAACGAGGTGTTCGACCTGGGCGACCGCGGCGAGATCGCCATCAAGGGGCCGCAGGTGATGGCCGGCTACTGGCGCCGCCCGGACGAAACCGCCAAGTCCCTCACGCCCGACGGCTACTTCAAGACCGGCGACATCGCCGTGATGGACAAGCGAGGCTACTTCACCATCGTCGACCGCAAGAAGGACATGATTCTGGTGAGCGGTTTCAACGTCTACCCGAACGAGGTGGAAGATGTGGTGGCCTCGGTGCCGGGCGTGCTGGAATGCGCGGCCGTGGGTTTGCCGGACGAGAATTCCGGTGAATCGGTCAAGCTGTATGTGGTGCGCAAGCCGGGCAGCAATGTCAGCGAGGAGGACATCCGCGAGCACTGCCGCGAGGACCTCACCGGCTACAAGCGGCCCAAGACCATCGAGTTCCGCGAAACGCTGCCCAAGACGCCGATCGGCAAGATCCTGCGCCGCGAGCTGCGCGACGAGGAAATGAAGAAGATGCAGACCGAGGCCCAGGCGGCCTGACATCGCCGCGCCACGATTCCCTGTTATGCTGATCCCATGGTCAAGATGATTGTGAAATGGCTGCTCTACGCAGCCGCCCTGATGCTGGTGGCCAATCTGGTCGGCGGCATTTCCGTGAGCAGCTTCGGCTCGGCCCTGCTGGCCGCCGTGGTGATCGGCTTGCTCAACCTGCTGGTGCGTCCCGTGCTCGTGGTGCTGACGCTGCCGGTCACGGTGATCACGCTGGGCCTGTTCCTGCTGGTGATCAACGCGCTGCTGTTCTGGTTTGCCGGCAGCGTGCTGGCGGGCTTCAGCGTGGCGGGCTTCTGGGTGGCCGTGCTGGGGGCGATCGTCTATTCACTGATCGGCCTGGTGATTGATGCGGTGGTGGAACGGGTGCTCTGACCCGTTCTGAGTTCAGCCCTTTTTCACCAGCTGGCCGCCGGCATCCACCACCGGCTCGCCGTCTTCCTTGCTGAAGGCGCCGCGCTGGGGCTGGTCCAGAATCTCCAGCACTTTCTCCGAGGGGCGGCACAGGGCGGCACCCTTGGGCGTGACGACGACCGGGCGCTGCAGCAGGATCGGGTGCTGCACGATGAAGTCGATCAGTTCTTCCTCGCTCCACTTCGGGTTGCCCAGATCGAGTTCGGCATAGGGCGTGCCCTTTTCGCGCAGGATGGCGCGCGCGGGCAGTTGCAGTTGCTGCAGCAGGGCGCGCAGGGCGGCATGATCCGGCGGGGTCTTGAGGTATTCGATCACGGTGGGCTCGATGCCGGCATTGCGGATCAGGCCCAGCACGTTGCGCGAAGTGCCGCACTTGGGATTGTGGTAGATGGTGGTGCTCATGCGGGGGCTCCGGAAAATCTCGGTTGGGATGCGCGGGATTGTGGCATGGAGCGGGCCAAGCCGCGTGGGCAGGAGTGCAAGACCGGATGCGGCAGCGGCCCTTGGCTGCAGTGGCCCGCCGACATCCTTATGCGGGCGCCTTATTGCTCCCAGTATCCCGGATCGCCGTACCGGCCTTTGAGATAGTCGATCCACAGGCGCAGGCGCAGCGGCAGGTGCTTGCGCTGCGCGAAGACGGCGTAGATGCCGTTGGGCGGGGCGGCAAACTCGTCCAGCAGCGAAACCAGCCGCCCGCTGGCGATGTCGTTGGCCACTTCCCAGGTGCTGCGCCAGGCAATGCCGTGTCCGCCCAGGCACCAGGCGTGCAGCACCTGGCCGTCACTGCAGTCGAGCGGGCCGCCGGGCTTGATGTGGAGCAGTTCGTCGTTTTCCAGAAAGGCCCAGCCGCGTGTCTGCGAGGCTTCGCTGCTGAGTGTCAGGCACTGGTAGCGTTCGCTGTCCAGCAGCTCGCGCGGGTGGCGCGGTGTGCCGTGGCGGCGCAGATACCCGGGCGTGGCCACGCACAGGCGGCGGTTGTCGGCCAGGCGCGTGCTGACCAGCGAGGAGTCGGGCAGGTCGCCCACGCGCACGCCGCAGTCGAAGCCTTCGGCAGCCAGGTCGACCACGCGGTCGCTCAGGTTGAGCGAGATGCGCACATCGGGGTGCAGCTCGTGAAACAGCGGCACCAGCGGTGCCACGTGGCGGCGGCCGAAGCCGGCGGGCGCGGTGATGCGCAACTGGCCGCTGGCGCGCACGCTGCCGGCGCTGACGGCGGCTTCCATGTTGGCCACGTCGGCCAGAATGCGGATGCTTTCCTCCAGAAAGGCCGTGCCCTCATGCGTAAGGGAGAGGCGGCGCGTGGTGCGCACTAGCAGCTTCACGCGCAGGCGCGCCTCCAGCGCATCCAGGCGGCGGCCGATCATGGCCGGTGCCACGCCCTCGGCCTGGGCCGCTGCCGTCAGGCTGCCGCGCTGGGCCACGGAGACGAAGGTTTCGATCTGCTTGAACTTGTCCACGATGAACGATCATAGCGGGACAGGCCGGCCAAGAGCCGCCTCAGCCCAGATCGAGCGCTTTCTCCATCTGCAGGAATTGCTGCATGCAGGTGTCTGCGGAATGCTCCTGCAACTGCTCGAAGGGATCGTCTTCGCTCACGGTGGCGTAGCCCAGGCGGAAATCGGCGAAGCGGCGCTCCGGCAGCTCGCGCTGCAGCAGCATGATGATGTCGCAGTGACGCTCGTCCTTTTCGATCGAGCGCATGATGGCCAGCACCTGTTCGCGCGGCCCTTCGAGCTGCTGGCAGAAGCGCGCGCCGTTGAAGACCAGCAGGCCGGTCACGTCCTGCTGCTGGTTGCGCTCGCGCGCCACCTTGAGGATGGGGGCCACCACGGATGCCGTGTGTCCCGGCGCCAGGGTGCTGACGTAGAGGATTTCAAACAGGGGCATGGTGCCGGCAGGGTGAAAATTGGGGGAAGCGCCATTATCGGCAAATCCCCGGACAACGCCAATCGGGATCAGCCTGTGTTTGATCTGGCTCAGAGTGGGAAATAACCGACGCCGGCCGGTTTTCCGTGTGGACAGGCTGCTGCGCCGGAGGTTCTGCGCCGGCTCTGCCAGTACACTTTCAAGATGACGTCGCTTGAACTCACTCTTTTCTTCCTGCTGGCGGCGGTCCTCGGTGTGGTGATCTTCCGCAGCTTCAAGCTGCCCCCCATGCTGGGCTACCTGGCGGTGGGTGCGGTGATCGGCCCGCACATGCTGGGCATGGTGCAGCGCAGCGAGCGCATCCAGCATCTGGCCGAGTTCGGCGTGGTGTTCCTGATGTTCGTGATCGGGCTGGAGTTCAGCCTGCCCAAGCTGCGCACCATGAAGCGCCACGTGTTCGGTCTGGGCCTGTTGCAGGTGCTGGCCACCATGCTGCTGAGCACGCTGATCATTCTGGGCATCCGCTGGATCATGCCCGAGCTGTGGCGCCTGTCCTGGCAGGGTGCGGTGGCGCTGTCGGGCGTGCTGGCCATGAGCAGCACCGCCATCGTGGTAAAGCTGATGGCCGAGCGGCTGGAGCTCGACACCGAATACGGCAAGCGCGTGATGGGCGTGCTGCTGTTCCAGGATCTGGCCGTGGTGCCGCTGCTGGTGCTGATTCCGGCGCTGGCCGCCAATGACGACGATCTGGGCATGGAACTGCTGTTTGCGCTGCTGAAGGCGGTGGCGCTGATTACGCTGCTGCTCACCGGCGGCCAGCACGTAATGAAGCCCTGGTTGTTCACCGTGGCGCGGCGCAAGAGCAGCGAGCTGTTCATGCTCAACATCCTGCTGATCACGCTGGGCCTGGCCTGGCTGACCGAGCAGGCCGGTCTCAGCCTGGCGCTGGGTGCCTTCATCGCAGGCATGCTGATTTCCGAAACGCCCTACAAGTACCAGGTGGAGTCGGACATCAAGCCCTTCCACGACCTGCTGCTGGGCCTGTTCTTCATCACCATCGGCATGATGCTGGACTGGCACGAGATCGTGCGCCACTGGGAATGGGTGCTGGTGCTGATCACGGTGCCGGTGCTGTTCAAGCTGCTTGTGGTGTGGGGGCTGGCCTATGTGCTGGGAGCCAGCAATGGCGTGGCCTTGCGCACCGGCCTGTATCTGGCGCAGGCGGGTGAGTTCGGTTTCGTGCTGCTGAACCTGTCGCTGCACAACAAGCTGCTGCCGGCGCCGCTGTTCAATGCCATCCTGGCCAGCATGGTGCTGTCGATGATCGCCACGCCCTTCATCATCATGTACAGCAAGGACATCGTGCTGCGGCTGGCGGCGAGCGAATGGATGAGCGAGTCGCTGCAGATGACCTCGATCGCACGCCAGAGCATGGGCCAGAAGGGCCATGTGATCATCTGCGGCTATGGCCGTACCGGGCAGAGCCTGGCGCGCATGCTGGACAAGGAGGCGATTCCGCATATCGCGCTGGATCTGGACCCGGACCGTGTGCGCAAGGCCAGTGCGGCCGGCGAGGCGGTGGTGTATGGCGATGCCTCGCGCGCGCAGGCGCTGACGGCGGCGGGTCTGTCGCGTGCCAGCGCCGTGGTGCTGACCTTTCTGGATGTGCCGCTGGCGCTGCATGTGCTGGACCAGCTGCGCAAGCTGGCGCCGCAGGTGCCGGTGGTGGTGCGCACGCAGGATGACCGCAATCTGGATGCGCTGCGTGCGGCCGGCGCGACCGAGGTGGTGCCCGAGGCCATCGAGGGCAGCCTGATGCTGGCCGGCCATGCGCTGGCGCTGGTGGGCATCCCGATGCGGCGTGTACTGCGCACGGTGCAGCAGCAGCGCGAGCAGCGCTATCGCCTGCTGCGCGGCTACTTCCGCGGCGCGAACGAGGAGCTGCAGGAAGACGACAGCGAATACGAGAAGCTGGAAACCCTGGTGCTGCCGGAAGGGCTGCAATGCCTGGGCCAGACCGTGGACGACCTGCGCCCCTTGCTGGACAGGTTCAACGTGCATCTGGTGAGCGTGCGCCGCTCCACCGGCACCTCGCTGTCACCGCGCGGCGACCTGATCCTGGAGCCGGGCGACACGCTGGTGCTCAGTGGCAAGCAGGTGGACCTGGCCGAGGTGGAGGATGCACTGAGCCACTGAGCGGGAGCGGCAATGGCTCCGCAGATGCCACATCGTCAGCAAAGCCGGTTCAGGCAGGGTTCAGCGCCAGAGCCGGTAGGGGTTCAGGTAGGCACCGCGCCACCAGTTGCGTTCCGGACCCAGCTTGAAGGCGGCAAAGTGCAGGTGCGGGGCTGCCGGGTTGGCGTTGCCGCTGCTGCCCACGTAGCCGATCACGTCGCCACGCCGCACTTGCTGGCCTTCCTGCAGGCCTTCGGCATAGCCCTGCAGGTGGGCATAGTAGTAGCCGAAGCGGCCGGACGGATCGAACTGGTAGAGGGTGAGTCCGCCGGCCTCGCTCGTGAACAGCTTGACGATGCGGCCGTCCTCCACGGCGCGCACCGGAGTGCCGGCGGGTGCCATGATGTCGATGGCCTCATGCAGGCGGCCGCTGCCACGTGACTGGGTGTAGGTGTCGGTCAGTTGCGACGGCCTGATGCCATCCACCGGCAGCAGCAGCTTGCGTGCAGCCAGCTCGGCGATCTCGGACTCGGTGACCGGGGAGACGGACGGGGCGCCCGCTGCCGAGGCTGGTACGTAGTTGACGCCGTCGACACCGCCGGGTGACTCAGGGGTGCCGGCGGAAGCGGCCGGCATGGCCGCGGCGGGGGAACTGGCAGGTGGTGCTGCGCTGTCCATGCCGGGGGTGGCCGCGCTGGCGTGCGGGACTGCCGCAGTCGCCATCGCATCGGAGGCGGCGCTGGCGGTTGCCGCCGGCAGCGGTGCTGACGAAGCGGCAGAAGCCGGCATCACGACCGCCGAAGCTGCCGACGCCGGCGTTGCGGCCGGATCGGGCTGGCCGCCACGCTTGAGCCACCACATCTGGGCCGCATACAGCAGCACGCCCAGCAGGATCAGCCAGAACAGCGTGCGCCGCAGCGTGACGAGCAGCCAGCTGCGGCGCGGAGGCTGCCGGGACGGGGCGCCGGCAGCATGGTCGGAGTCGGTCGGAGGGGAGGTCGGTCGTTGCTCTGCCATACCCCATTATGTCTCAGGCCCGTACAACGACCTTGAAGCCCGGCTCGGCCAGCTGCGCCACGCGCGCCACGTCCCAGTTGGTCATGCGCACGCAGCCATTGCTTTCCGTATGGCCGATCTTGCCCGGCTCCGGAGTGCCGTGGATGCCCCAGTGCGGCTTGCTCAGGCCCAGCCACAGGTTGCCCACCGGGCTGTTGGGGCCGGGGGCGATGCGCGCCTTTTCGTCGTTCTGGTTGGCCTTCTTGAGCAGCTTGGGGTTGTACATGTAGTCGGGGTTTTTCACCTCGTTGCGGATGTCCATGGTGCCGACCGGCAGCGGATCGCTGGTGCCGCCGATGGTGACCGGGAAGGCGGCCACGATGCTGCTGCCGTCCTCTCCGGTGAGGAACAGGGTGTAGGCCGACTTGTCGATGCGGATCGAGCCGGCCTTGGCGGGTGCGGGCGTGTCCAGCACATTCGGCACCACGATCTCGGTGCCGGCCTTGAACGCCTTGCCGGGATTGAGGGCGGCCAGGAAGCGCGGGTTGGCTTGGAATTTTTCGCCAAGGGCTTCTTCGAGCGACTGGTAATTGAGCGCCTTGAGCCTGGCCTTGTCCGACATCCTGCGTGGAATGCGTGTGAAGGGGCCGGCCGCATCCTGCGCAGTAATGGTGTAGCGCGTGAGCGGGGCCGCGCTGTCCGTGCGCAGCGCCTTCCAGGTCTCGGCATCGATCTGGCCGCTCACCTTCAGGCGGCGTGCCTGCTGGAAAGCGCTCACGATGCGGTGCATGTTGCGCCCGAAATGACCGTCGGTCTCGCCGGTGGAGAACCAGGCGCGATCCAGCAGGATCTGCGCGCGCGCCACGGCCGCCCCCTTGCTGCCCTGTTTGAGCAGCGGAGTATCGGTGGCGGCATTGAAGGCATCGAAGGCCAGCGAATCGGCGCTCTTGCCTGTGGTGGCGGCTGCACTGGCGGCACTGGCGGGTGGCGTGGCCGGTTTGGCTGCAGCGGTGGCGGCCCAGGCGGGAAGCGTGGTGGCGGCCAGCGTAGCGGGCACGGCAGCTCCATGCAGCAGGAAGCGGCGGCGGCTGGAAGCGGGGGTGGCATTCGGCATGAAAACTCCTTCTTGTCGGTTCCCGGAACTGGCACCGCGCGCAGGGCAGCAGCGCCATCGATGCTCCTGATTGTGCAAACCTCCCGGCGGCACATCCTGTAGGAACCGGCCGCACCTCCGGGGCAGCGCATCGCCCCTTGTGCAGGACATCCTGCGTGCTTGCCGACCTCCATCATTCGGTGGACAGGCGTGCAGCAGGCCGGAAAACCGCCCCGCAGCTGTCTCCGGCCGTGCCGAGCCGGTACACTGTGCGCATGCGGCCCGAGCATGCCGAAACAAGGGGAGTGATGACCATGCCAATGAGCAGCTACAACGTGCAGGACTATCTGCGCAGCCATATCCGTACCGTACCCAACTGGCCGGCGCCGGGCGTGCAGTTCCGCGATATCACGCCGTTGCTGCAGAACCCCAAGGTATTCCGTGTGCTGATCGATGCCTTCGTGCACCGCTACATGGATCCGGGTATGCGTCCCGATGTGGTGGCGGGGCTGGATGCGCGTGGCTTCATCCTCGGCTCGGTGGTGGCTTATGAGCTCAACGTCGGCTTTATCCCGGTGCGCAAGAAGGGCAAGCTGCCTTTCACCACGGTGGAGGAAACCTACGAACTGGAATATGGCAGTGCCACGGTCGAACTGCACACCGACGCGGTCAAGCAGGGTGACCGCGTGCTGCTCGTGGACGACCTGATCGCCACCGGCGGCACCATGCTGGCCGGCAAGCGCCTGCTGGAGAAGCTGGGTGCCACGGTGATGGAGGGCGCGGCCATTGTCGACCTGCCCGAACTGGGGGGCAGCCAGCGCCTGCGGGAGTCGGGACTGAAGCTGTTCACGCTGGTGGAGTTCAACGGACACTGAGCGCGGGCGGAACGGACGCCTGATCGCGCTGCCTTTCCATGCAGAATGCCCCGGAGCTGGTAGCCAGCGGCCGGGGCATTTTTTCTTGTGACGTGCGGGGCGTTGATGCGCCCCGCGCCGCATTCAGCAGTGCGATCAGTGCGCCGTACTGCGGATCAGGTGATCGAACGCGCTCAGCGACGCCTTGGCACCCTCGCCCATGGCGATGATGATCTGCTTGTACGGCACCGTGGTGCAGTCACCGGCGGCAAATACGCCCGGCACACTGGTGGCGCCTCGGGCATCCACCACGATCTCGCCCATGCGGTTGAGTTCGATCGTGCCCTTGAGGAAGTCGGTGTTGGGCAGCAGGCCGATCTGCACGAAGATGCCGGCCAGTTCCAGCTCGTGCGCTTCCTCGGTGGCGCGGTCCTTGTAGCGCAGCGCAGTCACTTTCTGGCCATCACCCACCACTTCGGTGGTCTGCACGTTCTTCAGCACCGTCACGTTGGGCAGGCTGTAGAGCTTCTTCTGCAGCACGGCATCGGCCTTGAGTTCGGGCATGAATTCGAACAGCGTCACGTGCTCGACCACGCCCGCCAGGTCGATGGCCGCCTCGACGCCGGAGTTGCCGCCGCCGATCACCGCCACCTTCTTGCCCTTGAACAGCGGGCCGTCGCAGTGCGGGCAGAAGGCCACGCCCTTGGTCTTGTACTCGGTTTCGCCGGGGATGTTCATCTCGCGCCAGCGGGCGCCGGTGGCCAGAATCACCGATTTGGCCTTGAGCACGGCGCCATTCTCCAGCGTGACTTCGGCCAGACTGCCTTCGGTTGCGGGCTTGAGGGCACTGGCGCGCTGCAGCGCCATGATGTCCACGTCATAGTCCTTCACGTGCTCTTCCAGCGCGGCACCGAGTTTGGGGCCGTCGGTGGCTTTCACGGAGATGAAGTTCTCGATCGCCAGTGTATCCATCACCTGGCCGCCGAAGCGCTCGGCCACCACGCCGGTGCGGATGCCCTTGCGCGCCGCATAAATGGCGGCTGCGGCGCCGGCCGGGCCGCCGCCTACTACCAACACGTCGAAGGCCTCTTTCGCATTGAGCTTTTCGGCATCGCGCGCGGCAGCGCCGCTGTCCACCTTGGCCAGCAGCTCCTCCACTGTCATGCGGCCATTGGCCAGCATCTCGCCGTTGAGGTAGACCGTGGGCACGCCCATCACCTGACGCTCTTCCACTTCCTTCTGGTAGAGCGCGCCGTCGATGATGGTGACCTTGATGTTGGGGTTCTGGATGGCCATCAGGCTGAGCGACTGCACCGTCTCCGGGCAGCTGTGGCAGCTCAGGCTCATGTAGCACTCGAAATCGTACTGGCCGGGCAGGGCGCGGATCTGCTGCAGCGTGTCTTCTTCGACCTTGGGCGGATGGCCGCCGGTCCACAGCAGGGCCAGCACCAGCGAGGTGAATTCGTGGCCGAGCGGAATGGCGGCAAAGCGCAGTTGCGTGCTGGTGCCCACACGTTGCAGCGTGAACGAGGGCTTGCGCGCATCGCTGCCGTCGGTGCGCAGCGTGATCTTGTCGCTCATGCCCTGGATCTGCTCCAGCAGGCCGCGCAGTTCGGCGGAGGACTGGCTGTCATCCAGCGAAGCCACCAGCTCGAACGGCTGCGTGACGCGTTCCAGATAGGCTTTCAGTTGGGTGGCGAGTTCCTGGTCGAGCATGATGTTCTCCTCTCCTTGGGCAAAAAACTGGTGTCAAGAATGTCGGGCCTTGTGGTCAGACATTGTTCAAAGCAGTCTTCGTGGGCACGTTTCGGGTAAAAAAAGGCCAGACGGCGCAGCAAGCCGGGCTGCGTCGCCGTCTGGCGGCTGGGGATGGCCCGCAGCGAGCCATCATCCTGGGGCAGATTAGATCTTGCCGACCAGGTCCAGAGAGGGCTTCAGCGTCTCGGCGCCTTCGTTCCACTTGGCGGGGCAGACTTCGCCCGGGTGCTCGGCCACGTACTTGGCAGCCTTGGCCTTGCGCAGCATTTCGCCGGCGTCGCGGCCGATGCCGTTGTCATGGATTTCGCACAGCTTGATCTGGCCTTCGGGGTTGATCAGGAAGGAACCGCGCAGCGCCAGGCCTTCTTCCTCGATCATCACGCCGAAGTTGCGGGTGATGGTGCCGGTCGGGTCGCCGATCATCGGGTACTTGACCTTCTTGATGGCGTCGGAGGTGTCGGCCCAGGCCTTGTGGGAGAAGTGCGTGTCGGTGGACACGGCATAGACTTCCACGCCCAGCTGCTTGAACTCTTCGTACTTGTCGGCCAGGTCTTCCAGCTCGGTCGGGCACACGAAGGTGAAGTCGGCCGGGTAGAACACGACCAGAGACCACTTGCCCTTCAGGTCTTCGTTGGAAACCTGGAAGAAGCCCTTGCCGGCCTGGAAGGCCTGGGCTTTGAACGGCAGCACGGTGGTGTTGATCAGGGACATCGCTTATCTCCTTGGATGGATTGCAGGTGGAAATGGAACGGAAGCGGCAGCAGCCGGCTTCATGGTGCACCGGCCGGGAGGCAGGTGTGTGACAGAGAGGCAGTTGCCGTTTCCGAACACAGGGTTATGGTAACGCAGGGTGGGCGATTTGGGGTTTGGATTGTTCTAACAACTCAATAGCTACAGACTATTATGATGGTGGTGCTTGTTTATTGCGAAGAGCAGCTTCTCCTGGCGGCTCAAGTTCTGGGTGTCGAGTGCATCTGAGTGAGATGGGCGGATTCAAGCCACCAACGCCTCCAGCCGAAACGAGCGCGCCACGGGCCGCACTTCTTTCATGCGCCCATGCCCCGGCAAAGTCTTCGTTTCCACAATCACCAGTCCGGCGCTCTCCAACTGGTCCACATCCCGCTTGACGGCGCTCCGATCACGCTGCAGCCGGGCAGCGATGATGGTGATGGAGGCGGGAGCCTCCTTGACGCTGCGCAGTAGCTCCAGCTTGGCGGGCGTCAGCAGGCTGAGCATGTCGGCAGGGTCTTCAAAGCTCACCACATGCTGTGCAGGCAAGGGCTGACCAGCATCGGCAAGTTTGCTCAGCCGTTTGCCGCGGCGGAAAAATTCGCTTTCGCCTGCTGTCTTGATGGTGACTTCACTCATGCTGTACTCCTCAAGGCCAGCCAGTCGGCCTTGAACCGTTCTTCGGTATCCTCGAAACTGACAAATTCCACCGGCGTGACCTGGCCGAAGTAATGGCGGTGGTGGTAACCGTGCTGGTTGTCATAACCCACAACGCGCCCATTGTCTCCCGCATGCAAGGCCTGATTGATGTAGGCGAGGTTGTAGCGGGTGATTTTGCCTTGCTGGTCTATCCACACCTCGCGGCGTAACTGGCCGTTGCCACGCTTGCGGGAGATGTAATGAACATCGTCAATCACCTTTTGATCAGCCATGATCTATATTATCATGGCTGAATCTGGCGGGCAACACGTTGCCTGAGGTCCACGTAGAACATGACTGTACAAGGAGGTCATCGTGCCAACCAGCCGCACCGAACACGACTCCATGGGTCCCGTTGAAGTCCCTGTCGATCGCTACTGGGGCGCCCAGACCCAGCGCTCGCTGGAGCATTTCCCCATCGGCACCGACCGTTTCCGCTGGACGCGCCCGATGGTGCGCGCTCTGGGCATCCTCAAGCAGGCCGCCGCGCGCGCCAATGCCGAACTGGGCGAACTGCCAGCCGATTTGGCCCAGGCCATTGATGCCGCCGCACAGGAGGTCATGGATGGCACCCTCGACGCCCATTTCCCCTTGGTCGTCTTCCAGACCGGCTCCGGCACACAATCCAACATGAATGCCAACGAGGTGATCGCCAATCGCGCCATCGAGCAGCTGGGAGGCGAGCTGGGCAGCAAAACGCCGGTGCATCCCAACGACCATGTCAACCGCGGACAGTCGTCCAACGACACCTTTCCCACCGCCATGCATATCGCCGTGGTGGAGCAAGTGCAGCAGCGCCTGCTGCCTGTCGTGCGCACGCTTAACGCGACGCTGCAGCAGCGTGCCCAAATGTTTGACGATGTGGTCAAGACCGGCCGCACGCACCTGCAGGACGCCACCCCGATCACGCTGGGACAGGAGATCGGGAGCTGGGTGGCGCAAATCGAACAGGCGCTGGCGGGCGTGGAGCGTTCGCTGGGCGGCTTGCACGCGCTGGCGATCGGCGGCACGGCGGTGGGCACGGGTTTGAACGCGCATCCGCGCTTTGGCGAAACCTGCGCCGCGCATATTGCGAGCATCACCGGCCAGCCCTTCCATGCGGCCGACAACAAGTTTGCCGCGCTGTCCGCGCACGATGCGCTGGTGGACTGCTCCGCCAGCCTGCGCACGCTGGCAGGAGCGTTGTTCAAGATGGCCAACGACGTGCGCTGGCTCGCCAGCGGCCCGCGCTGCGGCATCGGCGAGTTGCGCATTCCCGAGAACGAGCCAGGCTCGTCCATCATGCCGGGCAAGGTCAATCCCACGCAGTGCGAGGCGCTGACCATGGTGTGCGCGCAGGTATTCGGCAACGATGCGGCGGTGGCCTTCGCCGGCACGCAGGGCAATTTCCAGCTCAATGTGTACAAGCCGGTGATGGTGCACAACGTGCTGGAGAGCATTGCGTTGCTGGCTGATGCCAGCTTGGCCTTCGAGCGCTACTGCGCCGCCGGCATCGAGCCGGACCGGGCGCGCATCCGGGAGCATCTGGAGCGCAACCTGATGCTGGTGACTGCTCTGAACCCGCACATCGGCTATGACGCCGCGGCACGCATTGCCAAGCATGCGCTGGCTCGGGGCATGACCCTGCGGGCAGCGGCGCTGGAGCTGGGGCTGGTCACGCCGGAGCAGTTCGATGCGTGGATGGATCCGATGGCGATGGCAAAGCCGCACCAGGATCGGCCGACACTTCGAGGCGTTTCGCCGGGGTAACTGCGGCGACGGTGCTTGCTGCTCTGTTGGTCAACCAAGGGGCGGTGTCCATCACGTTGACCATGGCAGCGACGGACCGCTGCAACTTTGGCAGGCAAGGTCACCGATTCCGCATCCCCCTGCGCACCAGCTTGCGCAACTCCCCATGCCACAGCACCGTACTCGCCATGGCCGCGCACAGCGCCCAATGCTCCGGCGTCAGCGGCGCCGTGCCAAACGCGGTATTCAGCCACGACACATGCACCACCGCCACCTGCAGCAACACCGAGAGCAGCACCGCGCCCCACACCCACGGATTGCTGCCCAGCCCGCGGAAGGCGCTGGTGTCTTCCGAGCGCACGTTGAAGCAATTGAACAGCTGCGCCAGCACCAGCACGGTAAATCCGGCCGTGCGCGCCGTGGTCAGGTCGTGCTCGCCGGGCAGCAGGCCGCCCGGCAGGAACAGGTCGATGGTCAGCAGCGTGGCCAGCGCCATCACCAGCCCGGTCTGGATCACGCCCGACCACATGGCGCCATCGATCACGCGATCGCCCAACTTGCGCGGCGGCCGGTGCATGGTGTTGGCGCTCGGCGGGTCCATGCCCAGCGCCAGCGCCGGCGCCGAATCGGTGATCAGGTTGATCCACAGGATCTGCGTGGCCAGCAGCGGCAGCACCAGCGCGCCCGCCGGGCCATGGCCATCGGCAGCCGTCAGCCCGATCACGCCGGCCCCCACCACGCCCAGAAACACCGTCAGCACCTCGCCCATGTTGGACGACAGCAGGTAGCGCAGAAACTTGCGGATATTGCTGAAAATCCCCCGCCCCTCGCGTACCGCCTGCACGATGGTGGCGAAGTTGTCGTCGGCCAGGATCATGCGCGCCGCTTCCTTGGTCACCTCGGTGCCGGTCACGCCCATGGCCACGCCGATATCGGCCGACTTGAGCGCGGGCGCATCGTTCACGCCGTCCCCCGTCATGGCCACGATATGGCCGTCGGCCTGCAGCGCCTGCACGATGCGCAGCTTGTGTTCCGGCGCCACGCGCGCATAGACGGAGGTGCTGCGCACCGCCTTGGCAATTGCTGCATCGCCGAGCGACAGCAGCTCGTCCAGCGCATCGCCGGTCAGCACCGTCTCGCCTGCCTCGATGATGCCCAGATCGGTGGCAATGCGCTGCGCGGTGCGCGGATGGTCGCCGGTGATCATGATCACGCGCACGCCGGCGGCGCGCGCCTCGGCAATGGCCTGCGCCGCCTCGGGGCGCGGCGGGTCGATGATACCGACCATGCCGGCCAGCACCAGGTCCTGCTCCAGTTCGGGTGAGGGCTGTGCCGCGGCATCGCCCGGCAGCACACGGTAGCCCACCGCCAGCGTGCGCAGCGCATCGCCCGACATCGCTTCTATATCGCGCTGGGCTTGCTCCACGGCGCCGTCGTCCAGCGGCTGCACCTCGTTGCCTACGCGCTGGTGCGTGCAGCGCTGCAACAGCACATCGGGCGCGCCCTTGGTCACCAGCAGGATGTGGTCGTGCTGCTTGTCGCGCACGATCACCGACATCAGCTTGCGTTCGGAGTCGAACGGAATCTCGGCCACGCGCTCGAAGCGCCCGCTGCGCGCACCCTCCACGCCCAGCTTGCGCTCGGCCACCAGCAGCGCCGCTTCGGTCGGATCCCCCTGGATCTCCCAGATGCCCTCGCCGCAGTCACGCAGCGTGGCATTGCTGGCGAGCGACCCGCCGGTCAGCACCGCGCGATGTTCGGAATGCAACGGCCCCTGCTCCAGCACAGCGCCTGCATGCTGTATTTGTCCGTCCGGCGTATAGCCCACGCCCGTCACATGGCTTTCTCCGGATGCGCTGATCACGCGCTCCACCGTCATTTCGGACTTGGTCAGCGTGCCGGTCTTGTCCGTGCAGATCACCGAGGCCGAGCCCAGCGTCTCCACCGAAGACAGCTTCTTCACGATTGCCTTGTGCTCCGCCATGCGCTGCACGCCCAGCGCCAGCACCAGCGAGAGGATGGCGGGCAACCCCTCGGGCACCGCCGCCACCGCCAGCGAAACGCCAAACAGCAGCGCCGTCACCACGCCCTGCAGCGAGTCCACATGGCCCACCCACAACAGCGTGCCGATCACCGCAACGGCAATCACGATCACGGCTATGCCCAGCATGCGGCCGATATAGCGCACCTCTTTCTGCAAGGGGGTGTCGTCTTCCTTCCCGGTGGCGAGCATATGGGCGATGGCACCCATTTCGGTGTCCATGCCGGTGGCGGTGACCACGGCCAGACCGGTACCGCCCGCCACTGCCGTGCCCTTGTAGACCATGTTCAGCCGGTCGCCCAGCGAGGTCGGCGCCTGCAGCACCGCCGCATCCTTCAGCACCGCCTCGCTTTCCCCGGTGAGCGAGGCCTCCTGCACGCGCAGCGCATTGGCCTGCAGCAGGCGCGCGTCGGCGCCCACGGCATCGCCTTCGGCCAGCACCAGGATGTCGCCCTTCACCAGTTGCTGGCTGGGCACGCGCGTTACAGCGCCGTCGCGCAGCACGCCTGCCGTCACCTCGGTCATGCGCGCCAGCGCTGCCGCCGCGTTCTCGGCCTTGGCCTCCTGCACATAGCCGATCAGCGCATTCACCAGCACCACGGCAGCAATCACCACCGCATCCACCGGCCAGCCCTGGTAGCCCTCGATGGCCCAGGCCCCCAGCGTGATCAGGATGGCTGCGAGCAGCAGGTAGATCAGCGGATCATGGAACTGCTGCAGGAACCTGCGCCAGCCCGGAACCGGCGCCACCGTGGCCAGTGCGTTGGGGCCATCCTGCTCCAGCCGGCGCGCCGCTTCGGCGCTGTCAAGACCGCGCTCGCAGTCGGTGCCGGCGTGCTGCAGTACGGCATCGGCAGGCAGCAGGCTCGGGTCGTCCTGCCGCAAGGGCGGATCGGCGGGGGCGGGCGTCTGCGCGTCGGTCGGCATCGGTCAGGGCACTCCTTGGTTTTTGCGGGGGAGCTGCCAGCCGGCTTGCAGGCCATGACGCAAGCCCGGCATGTCAGCCCAGCTCCTCGAGCATGGGATCGGTGGCTTCCAGCTCGTAACTGGCCGCCAGCATCGCCAGCCGCGCCACCACGCCGTACATGTAGAAGCGGTTGGGTGCGCTGGCACCGGGTTTCTTGCCCGGCTCCGGCAGCAGGTTGCTGTCGTCGAACGCCAGCGGCACGTAGCGTGCGCCGGGCGCGTTCAGGTTCTCGTCGATGCCGCGGTGCGCATGCACGCGGTAGAAGCCGCCCACCACGTAGCGGTCCAGCATGTACACCACCGGCTCGGCCACGGCATCGTTGATGCGCTCGTGCGTCAGGATGCCTTCCTGGATGATCACGTTGCTGATCGGCTGGCCGCCCTGGCGCAGCGGCACCGTCTTGCGCACGCGCTCTTCCAGCACATCCAGGTCGTGCATGTCGCGCACCGTGGTGATGCCCAGGCCGGAGGTGCCGTTGTCGGCCTTCACCACCACGAAGGGCTTTTCCTGGATGCCGTATTCCTTGTACTTGCGCCGGATGCGGCCCAGCAGCGCATCGGCATTGTTGCGCAGGCAGTCCAGCCCGGTGCTGCTGGCAAAATCCACCTCGCCGCACTGGTTGTACATGGGATTGATCAGCCAGGGGTCGATGCCCAGCATCTTGCTGAAGCGCTTGGTCACTTCCTCGTAGCTGGCAAAATGCCGGCTCTTCAGGCGCACATGCCAGCCGGCGTGCAGCGGCGGCAGCAGGTACTGCTCGTGCAGGTCTTCGAGGATGCCCGGGGCACCGCTGCTCAGGTCGTTGTTGACCAGAATGGTGCAGGGGTCGAAGCCCTTCAGCCCCAGCCGGCGCTCGCTGCGGATCACCGGCTCGAGCAGCACGCTGCCGCCGTTGGGCAGGGCAATCTCGGTCGGCTCCTTGATGTCCGGGTCGATAGAGCCCACGCGCACGTTCAGCCCAGCCATGCGGAAAATCCGCACCAGCTGCTCGATGTTGCACAGATAGAAGGTGTTGTTCTGGCGGTGGTTCTCCGGAATCAGCAGCAGGTTGCGCGCTTCGGGGCAGATCTTCTCGATCGCCGCCATGGCCGCCTGCACGGCCAGCGGCAGCATCGGCTCGCTCAGGTTGTTCCAGCCGTCGGGGTACAGATTGGTGTCCACCGGCGCCAGCTTGAAGCCGGCATTGCGGATATCCACCGAACAGTAGAACGGCGGGGTATGCTCCATCCACTCCAGGCGGAACCAGCGCTCGGTGGCCGGCATGGAGTCGATGATGCGTTGCTCTAGCTCGTTGATGGGGCCGGTCAGGGCAGTCACGAGGTGGGGAACCATGGGGGATCCTGTTCAGTGGGAAGGGTCATCTTACCGCGAACCGGTGTCATGAAAGCCGGTTGGGTCCGGGCAGATGCCATGTCGCGCGCGAGCCTGCCAGATGGGGGCGGCAGGCCCGGAATCCAAGATACCGCCCATAAGGGGGAGGCTGAAGGAAATTCAGCGCTTCCAGTAGGAGGGCAGCAGCAGCGCGAAGAAGCTCAGCAGCTCCAGCCGCCCCAGGATCATGCCGGCGCTGCAGACCCAGATCTGGAAGTCGGTCAGCGCCGCGTAGTTGGAGGTCGGCCCCACCTTGGCCAGTCCCAGCCCGGTACAGTTGATGCTCGCCAGCGTGGCGGCAAAGGCCGACACCAGATCCAGTTCGCTGGCCAGCATCAGCAGCGTCATGACCAGCACCGTGGCCACGTACAGCACGGTGTAGGCCACCACGGCGCGCACGATATGGTCGGGAATGCGGTTCTGCCCGATGCGCGGCGGCTGCACCAGACGCGGGTGCACCATGCGCTTCAACTCGTGCCGCGCCTGCTGGAACAGCACCAGCACACGCAGCGTCTTGATGCCGCCTCCGGTCGATCCGGCGCTGGTGGCGAAGCTCGACAGCAGCAGCATGAACATCGGCGCAAACGGCGGCCACAGCTCGAAGTTGGTGGTGCCATAGCCGGTGGTGGTGGCGATCGACACGGTGTGGAACATGCCGTAGCGCAGCGCCTTGAGCGGCTCGTAATGCCCCTCCAGCCAGATCACGAAGGACACCAGCAGGCCGCCGCCGACCAGGCAGATCAGCGTGATGCGCAGCTCGGGGTTCTTCCAGATGATGTCGCTGCGCTTCTTGCTGATGGAGGAGAAATACAGCGCAAAGTTGGCGCTGCACACCAGCATGGTGATGATGGCCACGGTCTCGATCGCGGCCGAGTCGAAGTAGGCAAAGCTCGCATCATGCGGCGTCAGCCCGCCCAGACTCACGGTGGTGAACATGTGCAGCACCGCATCCACCGGTGTCATGCCTGCCAGCCAGTAGCCGAAGGCGCACAGCACCGAGATGGTGGCATACACCAGCCACAGGCCCTTGGCCGTTTCGGCGATGCGCGGCGTGAGCTTGGTTTCCTTCATCGGCCCGGGCGACTCGGCGCGGAACAGCTGGCTGCCGCCCATGCCCAGGAAGGGCAGCACCGCCACCACCAGAATCAGGATGCCCATGCCGCCCAGCCACTGCAGGAAGCAACGCCACAGGTTGATGGAAACGGGCAGCTTGTCCACCCCCGACATCACCGTGCCGCCGGTGGTGGTCAGCCCCGACGTGGCTTCGTAGAACGCATGCGTGAACGACATGGGCTGGCCCAGCGCCTGCATGCCGAGCAGCAGCGGCAGCGTGGCGAACAGCGGCAGCATGCTCCAGGTCAGCACCACCAGCAGCACGCCGTGGCGCGGCTGCAGTTCGTCGCTGGCCGAGCGCGTCGCCAGCCAGAGAGCGCCCCCCGACAGCCAGGTCAGACTGACCGCCTGCATGTGCACCCACAGCAATCCGTCGTCGAACAGGGCAGAGGCACCCACGGGCAGCAGCATGGCGCCCGAGAAGAACATGATCAGCATGCCAAGCAGCCGCAGGACAGGAAGTACATCGCGCATGGCAGCCTCAGAAGAAGGTCGGCTTCACCCGGAACAGCTTTTCCACGGCGGGCACCAGACGGCGGTGCGGCACGAACAGCAGCACATGGTCGCCGGGCTGGATCACGGTGTCATCCGTCACGGACAGCACGAAGGGCGCGTATGCGCTGTCCGGGTCGTTCACGGCGGAGGCATCGTCGTCCGGCCGGCCGGTGTGCAGGTCGGGCAGGCCGCGCACGATCAGGCCGATGCGTACATCCTCCGGCATGGGGATCTGGCCCACGGTGCGGCCCACCACGCGCGAGGTGCGACGGTCGCCATGGGCCGCCAGCTCGATCGCCTCGGCATTGCCGCGGCGCGCGCTGTGCACGGCATACACATCGCCCTGGCGGATATGGGTCAGCAGTTCGCCCATCATGGCCTGCGCCGGCGCCAGGGCAATGTCGATCTGCGTGCCGTGTACCAGGTCGGCGTAGCTGCGCCGGTTCACCAGCGAGAGCACGCGCGTGGCGCCCAGCTGCTTGGCCAGCAGGCCGCCCATGATGTTGTTCTCGTCGTCGTTGGTCGAGGCCACGAAGAAATCCACCTCGTGGATGTTCTCGTCGCTCAGCAGGTCCTCGTCGGTGCTGTCGCCGTGCAGGATCAGTACCGATTCGTCCAGCTGCGTGGCCAGGTATTCGCAGCGCGCGCGGTTGCTGTCGATCAGCTTGAGGTGCACGTGCTTCTGCAGCACGCGCGCCAGGTGCAGGCCCACGTTGCCGCCGCCGGCAATCACCACGCGGCGCACCGGCGGGCTGGTGCTGTGGACCGACTTGAGCACGGCGCGGATGTCGTCGCGCGCCACGAAGAAGAACACCTCGTCCCCCGGCAGGATCACGCTGTCGGGCCTGCAGGGCACGAAGCGGTCGGGCTCGTTGGCAAAGCGGCGGTAGATCGCCATCACGTGCATGCTGGCGTCGGGCAGCAGCTCGGAAAAACGGCGGATGGGCTGGCCCACCATGGGCGCCCCTGCGGTGGCGCGCACCGACACCATGGAGGCCATGCCATGCGCAAAATCGCGCACCTGCATCGCCTCGGGATATTCCACCAGCTTCTGGATATAGCGCGTCACCGAGGCTTCGGGGCAGATCACGTTGCTCACGGCAAAGCCGTCTTCGCCCAGCAGTTCCATGTGCTTGGACCACTCGGTCGAGCGCAGCCGCGCGATGCGGTGCGGCGTATGAAAGCGCATGAAGGCGGTCTTGCACACCGTCAGGTTGACGGCATCGTCGGCCGCACAGGCCAGCAGCAGGTCGGCATCGTCGGCGCCGGCATCGGCCAGCACCGAGGGCTGCGAACCGTCGCCCAGAATGCCGCGCAGGTCGAAGCGCTCCTGCAGCTTGCCCAGCAGTTCCGGATCGTTGTCGATCACGGTGATGTCGTTGCGTTCCGAGACCAGGTGTTCGGCCACGCTCTCGCCGACGCGCCCGGCGCCGAGAATGATGATTTTCATGGGAACAAGTCCGGCTGTGAATCAGGCCCCTTCACGGGCGGTGCGGTAGGCGGCTGCCGCTGCTTCGCCGTGGGCGGCTCGGGGCTGGCCGGATGCCGGGGGTCGTCCCCTGCTGCTTCGAGTGTAGTGCGCAACGGGGGATTGGTGGCGGTTTCGGGCGTGGCTGCTTCGGCCTGATGTGCTGCGGCCACACTGGCCGCGCGGTCCGGAGCGGGATCCGTGGTGCCGGTGGCCTTCGGTACAGGGGCCGCTGCGGCCGGCGACTGCAGTGCCCCGTACATGGCACTGGCCAGCGCCGGATACAGCGGCCGGCTGATGCTGCGCGACACGATGCTGGCCACCATGGCTGAGGCCATCAGGCTCAGTACCATGGCGCCGCCGTCCACCATTTCCATCACGATGATGAAGGCGGTGAGCGGCGCCTGCGTCACCGCGGCGAGGAAGGCCGTCATGCCCATGGCCACCAGCGGTGCCATCAGCGGCATGTTGCCGCTGTATTGGGCCACGTCATAGCCGACGCCGGCACCCACGGCCAGGCTGGGCGCAAAGATGCCGCCCGGCACCCCGGACCAGGCCGTGAGCCAGGTGGACAGGAACTTGAACGGCACGAACAGCGGCGACGGCTCCTGCTGCTGCGCCAGCAGTTCGCGCACCGACTCGGCACCGCCGCCGAAGGTCTGCCCGTTGGTGGCCAGACCCAGGATCGCGATGATCAGCCCCAGCACCCCGGCAAAACGCAGCGGATGCCGCTTGCGCCAGCGGTTCAGCGACCAGCCGGTGCCCGTCAGCGCCAGCGTCATCAGGCGCGCAAACAGCCCGCCCAGCAGCCCGCACACCAGCGTCACCATCAGCCCCGGCAGCAGGATGGACAGACCCAGCGGCGGCACCTTGATAGTGCCGAGAAAATGGTTGTTGCCGAAGAAGGTGATGCCGACCAGACCGGCCAGCACGATCACCGCAATGATCAGACCGCTGCTGCGCGCCGGCATCTTTCGGCCCAACTCTTCCAGCGCGAACACCACGCCGGCCAGCGGCGCATTGAAGGTGGCGGCTAGACCCCCGGCGCCGCCGGCCACCAGCAGCGCATGCACGCCCAGATCGGTATCGTTGCGCAGCCAGCGCCGCGCATGCAGCATCACGCCGGCCGCCACCTGCACCGAAGGGCCTTCACGCCCGACGGACAGGCCCGCCATCACCCCGGCCGAGGCCAGCACGATCTTGGCAATGGAGAGCTTGAGCGAAACGAAGATGCTGCGCTGCGTGGCCGGCAGGGCCGGCTCCAGCGCCACCATCACCTGCGGAATGCCCGAGCCTGCCGCCTTGGCAAACCAGCGCTGCGTGACCCAGACAATGCCCATGATGCACAGCGGCGTCCAGATCAGCACTGTCCACCAGGCACCGTGGTACATGCCGAGAAACCAGGCAAAGCCGATATCCGTCAGCCAGGTGAACACCACCACGCTGAGGCCCGCCAGCGCCGCGTACGAGAGCACGATGGCCCGGTCCACCCACAGCCGCCCATGCGACAGCTCGCGGCGCATGTTCTGCCAGATATCGGGTTCGATGGGGTGCTGCGGATCGGACATGGCAAGAAAAAGCGGGCGCCCGTGACACAACGAGACGCCAGCCTCAAGCATAGCGCCGTCGGCGCCGCTGACGCAGGCTTACAGCCCCAGCATCAGCTGCAGATTCTGCACCGCCGCGCCGCTGGCGCCCTTGCCCAGGTTGTCCAGACGTGCCACGGCCACCGCCTGCTGCGCGCCATCGTTGCCATAGACCCGGATTTCCAGGTTGTTGGTGTCTTTCAGGGCCACGGCATCGAGCTTGTTGTCGGACGTTGGATCCGGCGCCGTCACGTACTGGCTGCCGTCATAGTGGCGGCGGTACACGGCGTGCAGATGCTCCACCGTCTGCTCACCCTTGAGCAGATCGAAGTGCAGCGGGAGTTGCACCAGCATGCCCTGGTCGAAATCGCCCACGCTGGGCACGAAGATCGGCTTGCGCGTGAGGCCGCTGTAGGCCATGATTTCCGGAATGTGCTTGTGCGACAGGCCCAGCGCGTACAGCTCGTACGGCGGCGCGCCGCCGGCCTCGTAGGCCTCGATCATCTGGCGGCCGCCACCGCTGTAGCCGCTCACCGAGGGCAGCGCCACCGGATAGTCGGTCGGCAGCACGCCGGCATCCACCAGCGGGCGCAGCAGGGCGATGGCGCCGGTGGCATAGCAGCCCGGGTTGGCCACGCGCTCTGCCTTGCGAATCGCCTCGGCCTGCTCGGCGTTCAGCTCCGGAAAACCGTACACCCAGTTCGGATCCACGCGATGCGCGGTGGACGCATCGATGATGCGCGGCTTGCGGCCGGGCAGGGCGTCGATCAGCGCCACCGACTCCCGTGCCGCATCGTCGTGCAGGCACAGGATCACCACATCCACTTCGCCCATCAGCTTCTGCTTGGCGGTCGGGTCCTTGCGCAGCGCCGGATCGATACTGACGACCTCGATGCCGGGCATGTTCGCCAGGCGTTCGCGAATCTGCAGACCGGTGGTTCCGGCCTCGCCATCGATGAAAATTTTGTGCACGGTCATTAGGGTTTTCCTCTAGAAAGCTGCTAGGCTGAATAAGCTGGCTGTAAGTAGTACATGATACATTTGTCGCCGGATTTTTTCCGTCCCGTACAGTCGCCTACAGGCCGGTTCACGGGCTCATTTTCCACTCACAAGAGAGATACCGCATGAAGATTCATGAGTACCAAGGCAAGGAGATCTTGCGTCAGTTCGGAGTGCCCGTACCGCGCGGCATTCCCGCATTTACCGTTCAGGAAGCCGTTGAAGCGGCCCAGAAGCTGGGTGGCCCGGTGTGGGTGGTGAAGGCTCAGATCCATGCGGGCGGCCGTGGCAAGGGCGGCGGCGTGAAGGTTGCCAAGTCCATCGACGACGTCAAGGCCCTGGCCGGCGACATCCTGGGCATGCAGCTCAAGACGCACCAGACCGGCCCCGAAGGCCAGAAGGTCCGTCGCCTGTACATTGAAGAAGGCGCCGACATCCAGAAGGAATACTACCTGTCCTGCGTGACCGACCGCGGCACCCAGAAGGTGGCCTTCATCGCTTCCAGCGAAGGCGGCATGGACATCGAGGAAGTGGCCCACTCCACCCCCGAGAAGATCATCAAGGTGTTCGTCGATCCCGCTACCGGCCTGACCGCCGAGCAGGGCGAGGAGCTGGCCAAGGGCGTGGGCATGCCCGAAGACTCCAAGGCGCAGTTCATCGACGTCTGCCAGAAGCTGTACAAGTGCTACATGGACACCGACGCGTCCCTGGTCGAGATCAACCCGCTGAACCGTGACAGCAAGGGCAACATCATCGCCCTGGACGCCAAGTTCAACTTCGACAGCAACGCCCTGTTCCGTCATCCCGAGATCGTCGCCTACCGCGATCTGGACGAAGAGGACCCGGCTGAAGTCGAGGCTTCCAAGTTCGACCTGGCCTACATCAGCCTGGACGGCAACATCGGCTGCCTGGTGAACGGCGCCGGCCTGGCCATGTCCACCATGGACACCATCAAGCTGTACGGCGGCGAGCCGGCCAACTTCCTCGACGTGGGCGGCGGTGCCACCACCGAGAAGGTGACCGAAGCCTTCAAGATCATGCTGAAGAACAAGAACGTGAAGGCCATCCTGGTCAACATCTTCGGCGGCATCATGAAGTGCGACACCATTGCCGAAGGCGTGGTGGCTGCTTCCAAGGCGGTCGGCCTGTCCGTGCCGCTGGTGGTCCGCATGAAGGGCACCAACGAAGACGCCGGCAAGAAGATCCTGGCCGAATCCGGTCTGCCGATCATCACCGCCAACACCATGGCCGAAGCCGCCGAGAAGGTCGTGGCCGAAGTCAACAAGGCCTGAGCCTTCCCGAAACCCATTCCGGAGCCCCATTCATGAGCATCCTGATCAACAAAGACACCAAGGTCATTACCCAGGGCATCACTGGCAAGACCGGCCAGTTCCACACCCGCATGTGCCGCGACTACGCAAACGGCAAGAACTGCTTCGTGGCTGGCGTCAACCCCAAGAAGGCCGGCGAAGACTTCGAAGGCATCCCGATCTACGCCAACGTGAGCGAAGCTGCCAAGCAGACCGGCGCTACCGTTTCCGTGATCTACGTGCCGCCGGCAGGCGCTGCCGCCGCCATCTGGGAAGCCGTTGAAGCCGACCTGGACCTGGCCATCTGCATCACCGAAGGCATCCCGATCCGCGACATGCTGGAAGTGCGCAACAAGATGAAGGCCAAGGAAGCCGCCGGCGGCAAGCGCACGCTGCTGCTGGGCCCCAACTGCCCCGGCACCATCACGCCCGATGAAATCAAGATCGGCATCATGCCCGGCCACATCCACAAGAAAGGCCGCGTGGGCGTGGTGAGCCGTTCCGGCACGCTGACCTATGAAGCCGTGGCACAGCTGTCCGAACTGGGCATCGGCCAGTCCAGCGCCGTCGGTATCGGTGGCGACCCGATCAACGGCCTCAAGCACATCGACGTGATGCGCATGTTCAACGAAGACCCCGACACCGATGCCGTGATCATGATCGGCGAAATCGGTGGCCCGGACGAGGCCGAAGCCGCCTACTGGTGCAAGGAAAACATGAAGAAGCCGGTGGTCGGCTTCATCGCGGGCGTGACTGCGCCTCCCGGCAAGCGCATGGGCCATGCCGGTGCGCTGATCTCCGGCGGTGCCGACACGGCCGAAGCCAAGCTCGCCATCATGGAAGAGTGCGGTTTCACCATCACGCGCAACCCGTCCGAGATGGGCAAGCTGCTCAAGGGCCTGCTCTGATCTGACGCAGCCGGCCGGTCTGCGGCGCCTGTACGGGCGCGCGGGCCGGATGCCTGCTGGCGCACCCAACCGCTGCTCCTCACGGCGCAGCGGTTTTTTTGTGCGCGCCGCAACGGTGCGCACGGGAATGGCCGCTGCATTCCGGTACATTCGAAGGGGAAAGAGTCAGCAACAGGGGCAGCGTCGGGTGGTACATCAGGCATCTTCCGGAACCGGACAGTCGCAGGGCAGGCGCTGGGCCATGCGCAGCCTCGAGTTCTGGCGGGCGGGTGCCTGGCGGCGCGTGCTGCTGGGCCTTCTGCCCTTGCTGGTGATGCTGCCGCACGCCATCGGCATCGTGCAGTACGGGATGGTGACGCGGCTGGAGCAGCAGGTGAATGACGTGCTGCTCATGCATGGCCGGGCACCGGCCACGCTGGATGAACGCATCGTCATCGTCGACATCGACGAACGCAGCCTGCTGCAGTATGGGCGCTGGCCCTGGTCGCGCAGCGTGCTGGCCACACTGAGCGAAGAATTGCTGCACCGCCAGCAGGTGGCGGTGGTGGGCTACGACGTGCTGTTTGCCGAGCCCGAGCGTGACGATACCATTGCACGCCTCGGCACCTGGCTGCGGGAGCAGCGCCTGTCAGGCCCCGTGCTCGAGGAGCATGTGAAGGAGCTGGAAGCGCGGCTGGACCGGGACGGCCTTCTGGTGAAAGCGCTGGCCGGCCAGCCCGTGGCGCTGGGATACTACTATTCGGACCGTCCGCCGGTAATGGAAACCGGGAGCCTGCCGCGGCCCCTGGTCGTCGAGCAGTTGCCGGGCGAGCCGGTCGAATTCACACGGGTGCCGCTGATGCAGGGCTATGCGGGCAACCTGCCGGAACTGGTGCGTGCCGTCGGTCACGGCGGCTTCATCAACGCAGAGATCGACAGTGACGGTGTGCTTCGCAGCATTCCGCTGCTGGCCCGCCGTGTGGAAAACAGGGTGACGGCCTACTATCCCGCGCTGGCGCTGGAGATGCTGATGATGGCCATGCAGGTGGACAGTGCCCGCATCGTGCCCCTGCAGCAGGAGGGGAAGGGGTCGCGAGCGCGCATGATCGGCCTGCAGCTGCAGCAGGATGGACGCAGCCTGACGCTGCCGACGGCAGTGGGGGGGCGTTTCCTGGTGCCGTTCCGCAAGGGCAGCGGGGTGCCCGGTGCACGCTACCGTTATGTGTCGGCCGGTGACGTGCTCGAAGGCAGGCTGGCGGAAGGCGAGTTGCGCCACAAGCTGGTTCTTGTGGGAACCACGGCACCCGGCCTGCGCGACCTGCGCGCCACGCCGGTCTCCACCTCGTATCCGGGGGTGGAGGTGCATGCCAGCGTGCTGTCTGCCATGCTCGATGGCGACTTTCTGCAGACGCCCGACTACAGTCGCGGCTATGCGACGGTGGCCATGGTCGTCGCCGTCGGCCTGCTGTTGCTGGTCATGGCGCGTGTCGGCATGGTGGGGGCGCTGCTCTGGAGCCTGGGTGTGGCGGCCGTGTTCGTGGCTTTCCACCTGCAACTCTTCCAGCGACAGGGCTTGATGCTGCCGCTGGCCTCGATTCTGCTGACCATCCTGCTCACCTACGTGCTGCATACCAGCGTGGGGTACTTTGTGGAGCGGCGCACCAAGCGCCAGCTGGTGGAACTGTTCGGGCACTACGTGCCTTCGGAGCTGGTCGCGCGCATGGCCAGCCAGCCCGAGCAGTACACCACGCAGGCCATCTCGCGCGAGCTGACGGTGATGTTCTGTGACCTGGAACAGTTCACGCCGCTGTCCGAATCCATGGACCCGCAGGCACTGCAGGCGCTGCTGAACGACATCTTCAACCGCATGGCAGACGTGATCGGGCCGAATCAGGGCACCATCGACAAGTACATGGGCGATTGCGTGATGGTGTTCTGGGGCGCACCCGTGGCGGATCCCGACCACGCATGGCATGCGGTCAAGACGGGCATCGAACTGGGCGTGATGCTGCAGCGCTTCAACTCCGAACGCGAAGCGGCCGGCCTGGCCCCCCTTGGGGCCAGCATCGGCATCAACACAGGCATGATGAGTGTGGGCGACATGGGTTCGGAAATGCGGCGCAGCTATACGGTGATCGGCGATGCGGTCAACCTTGCCGCACGGCTGGAGCCGCTGGCGGGGATCTATGGCGTGCCGATGGTGGTGGGTGAGCAGACGGTGCAGCAGGTGGCGCAATGCCACTGGCAGTGGCTGGATTGCATCCGGGTCAGCGGCAAGGCGCAGGCGGCGAACATCTATGCGCCTTTTACCGAAGATGCGCAGCTCGATGCCGATCAGCAACGCGAACTGGGTCTGTGGCACCAGTTCCGCGAGGCCTACCGCATGCAGGACTGGCCGCGCTGCAGCACCCTGCTCGCAAAGCTGCAGGGCCTGGCGCCGGGGCGTGTGCTGTACGGTGTGTACCGCGAACGCATCGACGCCTTCCTGAAGCAGCCGCCGGCACCGGACTGGGATGGCGTGACCCTGCAGCAGGACCTCAAGAGGCCGGCAGATGTGCGATATCTCACGGATCGGGCAGGATGACAGGACGGCGGAACAGCCGCACGGGCGTGGCCTCACGGACAATGCAGAAATGACCGTCTGACTCCTGCTGCGCTACCGTCGGCAGCAGGGCGGTGGATTATGCAATGCATGGGGCCATGAAATGCAGATTACGGTGCTGGGATGCGCTGGCGGCATGGATGTCCGGGCGCGGACGACCTGCTTCCTGATTGATGACGACACGCTGATCGATGCCGGCACCGGCCTGTTCGATTTGCCCCTGTCGGTGCAGCAGCGCATCGACCATGTCTTCATCACCCATGCGCACCTGGACCATATCGCCGCGCTGCCGCTGCTCGCCGATACGGCGGTGCGTCAGCGCATGCAGCAGGGACGCGGGCCGATCCGCGTGTACGCGCTGCCCGAAGTATTGAAGGCCATGCACGAACACCTGTTCAACCAGCAGATCTGGCCCGACTTCACCGTGCTGCCGACGCCCGCGCAACCCGCCATCACCCTGGTGCCGGTACGCACGGGCGAGCGGCTGGAGTGGAGCCAGGGGCGGGTGATCGAGGTGCTGCCGGCCTTGCATTCGGTGCCTGCCGTGGGCTATGCGGTCTCGCATGGCGGAGCGCACTGGGCCTTTACCGGGGATACCGGACGCAACCCCGCACTGTGGCAGCGCCTCAACGCCTTGCGTGCGGCAGGCACGCCGGTGCGCTGGCTGGTGACGGAAACCACGTTTTCCAATGCCGACCAGTCCTTTGCCGATCTGAGCGGGCACCTGACGGCGGCAGCGCTGGCCGAGGATCTGGAGGCGCTCGATGCAGGGGCGCTGGAACTGTTCCTGAGCCATATCAAGCCCGGCGACCAGAACGCCATCCTGCGCGAGCTGGAGCCGCTGCGCGAAGTTGCAGGGCGCAAGCAGTGCCGTCTGCACCTGCTGCAGCAAGGACAGACTTTCCGTTTCAACGGAGTGCCTGCATCCGGCATAGATAATGATATAGTACTAAATATCTAGTTTTCCGGAAGAAGCGTGGCAGCAGACGGCGGCCGGCGGGCTTCCGGCAGGAGCCTGTGCATGCACGCAAAGAATCGCCAACGCGGATTTACCTTGATCGAACTGATGGTGGTGGTTGCCATCGTGGGCATTGCCGCCACGCTGGCGCTGTCGTCCTACCAGGACCATGTGAGCCGCACCCGCATCACCGAAGGGCTGGCTCTGGCCGAGGCGGCCAAGCAGCGCATTGCGTCCGAGGGCGCCAGTTCGCAGGACGACCTGACGCGCGTGAGCAACAGCTGGAACCAGCAGGCTGGCGAAACCGGTGCCAATGCCAAGTATGTGGAGCGTGTCTGCATCGGCAATGCCGACTGCGCGCAGCTCGACGGTGCCAGCAGCGGCATCATCACCGTGGTCTACCGCGAGGCCGCAGGGGTTGGCAGCAACAACCGCGTGCAGCTGGTGCCGCTGGTGCGTGCAGGAGCCGAGGCCGGTGCGGCAACGCCCCTGGCCACCGCGCTGGCCGATGGCAGCAGCGGCGCCATCGACTGGGCCTGCGTGGGCCAGACCAACACCGTGGCCAGCGGCATGGCGGCGGCCGACCAGGTGTCCCCGCCGGACAACGCCGTGCGCGCGGAACTGCTGCCGGCGCAGTGCCGCTGAACAGGCCATGGGCAAACCGGAGCGCGCGCGGCATAATGCGGACTGCTCCGAACTAGTCCGTGGCCCGCATGTCTACCGTTTCTGAACGCTCCCTTTCCCGGCCGGTCCCGGAGACCAGCAACGCCGCCTTTCATGCGGCGTTTTTCTTGATCTGTGCCAGCATTCCCTGGCTCAATCCGGTCGCCGGCGGTGCCATGACGCCCGCCATCCCGCTGCTGACCGGATGGATGTGCATCAGCCTGCTGTTCCTCGCCTTCCCCGCATGGCGTGGCAATGCCATGGCGGTGTATGCCAGCGCCTTCGTGCTGGTGGCCGCCCTGGGAGGCCTGCTGTTCGACCGGGCCTGGCAGTTGCTGGCCCTTGGCGTGCTCATGATCGGCGCCGCCGCTGCGGTGGGCGCGCGCATGGCACAGGATGACCACGCCGCAGCTTCAGAAGGCCGTGCCCTGCCGCTGGCCGGTGGCGTGCGCCTGATCGCCTGGGCCTGGCTGCTGGCCGGACTGCTCAATGCCGGCATCGGCCTGCTGCAGTATTTCCAGCACACCGCCTGGCTGGGAGAGCTGGTCAACCACGCGACCGTGGGGCAGGTCTATGGCAACCTGCGCCAGCGCAACCAGTACGCCACCCTGATGAATATCGCGCTCTGGTCGCTCTGGTACCTGTGGCAGTGCGGCGCGCTGCAGCAGCTGGCCGGGCGCTGGCTGGGGCGCCATGCGGGCACGCTGCTGGCCTGGCTGCTGATGCTGCCGCTGGCGATCTGCATGGCGCTGACACTGTCGCGCACCGGGCTGGTGCAACTGGCCGTGCTGCTGGTGCTGCTGGCCTGGTGGGACTTGCGCCGTCCGCCCGCCGCGCGCCATGCCGGGCAGCCTTCGCGCACTGCCGTGCTGCTGTGGCTGGTGGCGCTGGTGCTGTGCTATCTGGCGGCGGGCTACGTAATGCCGCATCTGGCCGGCATGACCGACATCCTGCTGCGGCTGGAGGGCAAGGACAGTCGCGCCTGCATCAGCCGCACCGTGCTCTGGGGCAACGTGCTGCAGCTGATCGCGCAGAAGCCGCTCACCGGCTGGGGCTGGGGCGAGCTGGATTACGCCCATTACCAGGCCAGCTATCCCGGCATGCGCTTTTGCGACATGCTGGACAACGCCCACAACCTGCCGCTGCACCTGGCGGTGGAACTGGGGGTGCCGGTGGCCGTGCTGTTCTGCGCGGTGGTGCTGTTCTGGGCCCTGCGTGCACGTCCCTGGGCCGAAAACTCGCCTGCACGCCAGCTGGCGTGGGGCGTGCTGGCGGCCATCGCCGTGCACAGCCTGCTCGAATACCCGCTCTGGTATGCGCCGTTCCAGCTGGCCTGCGGGCTGGCGCTGGGGGTGTTGTGGGCCGGCGCCGGCACTGGCTCCGCAAGACAGGCGGAGGAGCAGACGCGCTACTGGCTCAGGGGGCAACATCTGGTGGCCGTGCTGATGCTGCTGGGCCTGTTCTATGCCAGCTTCGACTTCGTGCGCGTGACCCAGCTCTACACTGCGCCCGAGGAGCGCGTCTGGCCGTTTGCCAGCAACACGCACGCGCAGGCCAGCCGCACGCCGCTGTACCAGAACGCGGTGCGCTTTGCCGGCATCAGCACCATCCCGCTCACCGAACAGAATGCCGAGGTCCAGCTGGCGGAAGCGCGGCGGCTGATGCACTTCAGCCCGGAGGCGCGCGTGGTCCAGCGCATCATCGAGGCGCTGCGCCTGCTCGGGCGCGATGCCGAGGCCGACGAGGCGCAGGCCCACTTCCGCGAGGTCTATCCGCTCGAATACCGGCAGTGGGAGCATGAGCAGCGCTAGCGGCTTTCCATGCGCGTGTGCGGCGCACCAATTACAATAGTTCGTTGACCCAGGACGCGGTCGGGGCGCAGCCTGTGCCGCCACCGTGCCAATTCACCCCCTAACAGGAGTCCAATCCGTGTTCATTTCCAATGCCTACGCCCAGGCCGCCGGCGGCGCCTCCGGCGATCCGATGTCGTCCATCATGTCCTTCCTGCCGATGATCGCGATGTTCGCCGTGCTGTACTTCGTGATGATCCGTCCGCAGATGAAGAAGCAGAAGGAACATCGCGCCATGGTCGAAGCCCTGGCAGCCGGCGACGAAGTCGTGACGGCCGGCGGCATTCTCGGCAAGGTCACGCGCGTGCGCGAAGGCAATGTCGACGTGCAGGTGGCCAACGGCGTCGAAGTGCAGCTGCAGAAGTCTGCCGTGGTGCAGGTCCTGCCCAAGGGCACCATCAAGTAATTTCCCGCGAATGGCGCCGGGTCGTGTGGCCGGGCGCTCCCGGCAGGTGCGGACCGCGGTGTCCGGCCTGCCGTTTGTTGAAAGACGCAAGCCATGAACCGTTACCCGGTCTGGAAATACGCCATCATGCTGGTGGCCCTGCTGGTGGGGTTGATCTACACCCTGCCCAACTTTTTCGGCGAGGCGCCGGCCGTGCAGGTGTCGCCCGCCAAGTCGGTCGCCAAGGTCGATGCCAATGTGCAGCAGCAGGTAACCGCTGCCCTGGCCGCCGCCCAGCTCACGCCCGACCTGAACGCGCTCGAGCAGAATTCGCTCAAGGTGCGCTTCAACAGCACCGACACGCAGATCAAGGCGCGTGACGTGGTCGAGAAAGCGCTCAATCCCGATCCGGCCAACCCCTCCTACACCGTGGCGCTGAACCTGGTGTCGCGCTCGCCCGAGTGGCTGACAGCGCTGCATGCCGCCCCCATGTACCTGGGTCTGGACCTGCGCGGCGGCGTGCACTTCATGCTGCAGGTCGACATGAAGACGGCCGTGACCAAGCGTCTGGATGCCATCGCCGGCGACGTGCGCACGCTGATGCGCGAGAAGACGCTGCGCTACGAGGACATCGCCCGCGTGGGTGACACGGTCGAAACAACCTTTGCCGATGCGGCCACTGCCGAGAAGGCGCGCTACGCCATCCAGGACACCATGCCCGAGATGGATGTGGTGCAGACCGACACGAAACTGGTCACCAGCTACAAGCCGCCGTCCCTGGTCAAGTTCCAGGAGCAGGCACTCAAGCAGAACATCCTGACGCTGCACAACCGCATCAACGAGCTGGGCGTGGCCGAGCCGGTGATCCAGCAGCAGGGCCTGGACCGCGTGGTGGTGCAGCTGCCCGGCGTGCAGGACACGGCCAAGGCCAAGGAAATCCTGGGCCGCACGGCCACGCTGGAAGTGCGCATGGTCGATGACAGCACCGAGGCGGCCGCTGCCGCTGCGGGCAACGGCCCTGTCCCCTTCGGCGCCGAGAAATTCCCGGATCGCGAAGGCCGCACCGAGATCGTCAAGAAGCAGGTCATCCTGACCGGCGAGAACCTGACCGATGCCCAGCCCGGCTTCGACAGCCAGACGCAGGAGCCCACGGTCAACCTGACGCTGGACGGCAAGGGCTCGACCATCTTCAAGAACATCACGCGCGACAACGTCGGCAAGCGCATGGCCATCCTGCTGTTCGAAAAGGGCAAGGGCGAGGTCGTGACGGCGCCGGTGATCCGCAGCGAGATCGGCGGCGGCCGCGTGCAGATCAGCGGCCGCATGACCACGCAGGAAGCGGCCGATACCGCGCTGCTGCTGCGCGCCGGCTCGCTGGCGGCGCCGATGGAAATCGTGGAAGAGCGCACCATCGGCCCTAGCCTGGGTGCCGAGAACATCGCCAAGGGCTTCAAGAGCGTGACCTGGGGCTTCCTGGGCGTGGTGCTGTTCATGATTCTGTACTACCACCTGTTCGGCGTGTTCTCCGCGCTGGCGCTGGGCCTTAACTTGCTGCTGCTGGTGGCGGTGCTGTCCATGCTGCAGGCCACGCTGACGCTTCCGGGCATGGCGGCCATGGCGCTGGCACTGGGCATGGCGATCGACTCGAACGTGCTGATCAACGAGCGCGTGCGCGAGGAGCTGCGCAACGGGGTGTCGCCGCAGGCGGCCATTCATGCCGGCTACGACCACGCCTGGGCCACGATTCTGGACTCCAACGTCACCTCGCTGATCGCCGGCCTGGCGCTGCTGGCCTGGGGTACCGGCCCGGTGCGCGGTTTTGCCGTGGTGCACTGCCTGGGCATCGTCACCTCGATGTTCTCCTCGGTGTTCTTCTCGCGCGGGCTGGTCAACCTCTGGTATGGCCGCCAGCGCAAGCTCAAGAGCGTGTCGATCGGCACGGTGTGGAAAGCCGGTGCCACCGGCCCGACGGCCTCGCTGGCTTCGGTGATGGACAAGCGCGTGGGCAAGGAGTAAGCGGCCATGGAATTCTTCCGCATCAAAAAAGACATCCCCTTCATGCGCCATGCGCTGGTGTTCAACATCATCTCCGTGGTGACGTTTGCGCTGGCGGTGTTCTTCCTGGTTACGCGCGGCCTGCACCTGTCGGTAGAGTTCACCGGCGGTACCGTGATGGAAGTGGCCTACAGCCAGCCGGCGCAGATCGAGAAAGTGCGTGCCTCGGTGTCCAAGCTCGGCTACCAGGACGTGCTGGTGCAGAACTTCGGCTCCTCGCGCGACGTGATGATCCGCCTGCCGCTCAAGCAGGGCGTGACCTCGGCCGAACAGAGCGAGAAGGTGATGGCCGAACTCAAGGCGGCCAGCCCGGACGTGGCGCTGCGCCGCGTGGAATTCGTCGGCCCGCAGGTGGGGCAGGAGCTGGTGACCAACGGCCTGAAGGCGCTGGCCTTCGTGATCGGCGGCATCATCCTCTACCTGGCGATCCGCTTCGAGTGGAAGTACGCGGTCTCGGCCATCATCGCCAACCTGCACGACGTGATCATCATTCTCGGCTTCTTCGCCTTCTTCCAGTGGGAATTCTCGCTGGCGGTGCTGGCGGCGGTGCTGGCGGTGCTGGGCTATTCGGTGAACGAGTCGGTGATCATTTTCGACCGGATCCGTGAAACCTTCCGCCGCTACCGCAAGCTGAACACGCAGGAGGTGATCAACCACGCCATCACCAGCACCATCAGCCGGACCATCATCACGCACGGCTCGACGCAGCTGATGGTGCTGTCCATGCTGATCTTCGGGGGCGAGACGCTGCACTACTTTGCCGTGGCGCTGACCATCGGCATTTTGTTCGGCATTTACTCCTCGGTGTTCGTGGCAGCAGCCATTGCGATGTGGCTCGGCATCAAGCGCGAGGACCTGATCAAGGGCCCGACGCGCAAGGAAAACGACCCGACCGACGAAAACGCCGGCGCCGTGGTCTGACCATGGCCTGCCTCACAGCCCCGTTCGCGGGGCTGTTTCTGTTTCTGCTGAGTGAAGGCCGCTGATGGATTGGTTCATCGTCATAACCGCCTCGCTGTTTGCCGGCTGCGTGGATGCCATCGTGGGCGGCGGCGGGCTGATCCTGCTGCCGGCCCTGTTTGCCACCTTTCCCAACGCCGTGCCGGCCACGCTGCTGGGCACCAACAAGTCGGCCTCGGTATGGGGCACCAGCTTTGCCACCTGGCGTTTTGCCCGGCGCGTGACCATGCCCTGGCAGGCGATGCTGCCGGCTGCTGCTGCGGGCTTTGCCGGCTCGTGGGTGGGGGCCTGGGCGGTGACCATGGTGTCGCCCGAGCTGCTGCGCAAGGCGCTGCCGCTGGTGCTGGTGGCCATCCTGTTCTACACGCTGGCGCGCAAGGACCTGGGCACCCGGCATCAGCCGCGTTGGGGCGGCAGGCATGAAATCCTGGCTGCCAGCCTGATCGGACTGGGGCTAGGGATCTACGATGGCTTCTTCGGGCCGGGCACGGGCAGCTTCCTGGTGTTCCTGCTGGTGCGCGTGCTGGGCTACGACTTCCTGCATGCCTCGGCCGGGGCCAAGCTGATCAACGTGAGCACGAACATCGCTGCCATTGCGCTGTTTGCCAGCAAGGGCCATGTCTGGTGGCAGCTGGGGCTGGCGATGGCGGTCGCCAATGTGGCAGGGAGTTTTCTAGGTTCGTGGCTGGCGCTGCGCCATGGCGCGGGCTTTGTGCGCAAGGCCTTCATCGTGGTGGTGCTGGCGCTGGTTCTCAAGACGGGGTACGACGCCTTTCTGGTCTGAAAGCAGGTCGGCATCGTGTAATATCCCGGGTTTTGTAAATCAAATTCTGACAAGCGGCAGATTCTCGCAATCTTTCCTGCTTTTCATTCCCCGTGGAAGGGTTTGAAAGGGGAAGCGGATCGCTGCTTGCGCATTGCATTCTCCACGCCCATCCATCTACCCGGGTGGTTGCGTGATCCCGTGATCATGAGCATCTACGCCCTCAAGCCCAAGTTCCAGAACCTGCTGCGCCCCATGGTGCGCGGCCTGCATGCGGCCGGCATCACGGCCAATCAGGTCACGTTGCTGGCCTGCGCGCTGTCCATGCTGCTGGGGCTGGCCCTGTACCTGTTTACGGAACGGGCGGCGCTGTTTTATCTGCTTCCCTTGTGGTTCTTCCTGCGCATGGCGCTCAATGCCATTGACGGCATGCTGGCGCGTGAGTTCGGCCAGCAATCGCGGCTGGGCGGCTATCTGAACGAGGTGACCGACATCGTGGCCGACGCCATGCTGTATCTGCCGTTTGCCCTGCTGGTGCCGCAGGGCGCACTGGCGGTGGGGGTGGTGATCTTTCTGGCCGCGCTGACGGAAACCGTGGGCATCCTGGGTCAGGTGCACGGCAACGGCAGGCGCTATGACGGACCGGTGGGCAAGAGCGATCGCGCGTTCGTGTTTGGCGCGCTGGGGCTGTGGTATGCCGTGACAGGCAGCCTGGGTGCCTGGAGTCTGCCCTTCATGTGGGTGCTGGCGGCGCTGCTGGCCTTCACCTGCTGGCGACGCCTGCAACGCGGACTGGCCTGAGACAGCATCCCGATTTTTCACGGAAAGGCAGTCGCCATGGAGCTCCTGCAAAACCTGCTGGTACGGATCATCGATACCGTTCTGATCTTCTTCGCTTCGCTGGTGACGGGCGTGACGCCCAAGCGCCCGCACGAACTGGCGTTTTCGCCGCGCGGCAAGGTGTACTACGCCAACCACAACAGCCACGGCGATTTCGTGCTGGTGTGGGCGGCCCTGCCCAAGCGCTGGCGCCTGAAGGTGCGCCCGGTGGCAGGGGCCGACTACTGGGGCAAGGGAGCGCTGCGGCGCTTTCTGATGCACAAGGTGTTCAACGGCCTGCTGATCGACCGGCAAGGACACGATCCGCGCGCGGCCATCGACGCCATGGGCGAGGCGCTGATGCGCGGCGAGTCGCTGATCATCTTTCCCGAAGGCACGCGCAAGATGGATGACGACATCGTGATGCAGCCGTTCAAGAGCGGCATTTACCACCTGGCGCTCAACCATCCGGGCACGGAATTCATTCCGGTCTGGCTGGAGAACATCAACCGGGTGCTGCCCAAGGGCAAGCTGATTCCGGTGCCCTTGCTGTGCCATGTGAATATCGGTCAGCCGGTGGCTTTGCAGGAAGGGGAGGGCAAGGCCTCGTTCCTCAAGCGCACCAGCGATGCCTTGCTGGCCCTGGCGGTCCTGCATGCACCTGAACGGCAGGCCGCCCCCACCACATCCAGCGGAGAAAAAGCATGAGCCTGTTCGATACCTCGCGCCAGGTTGCAGACGGTGTGGCGCAGCATGCGCAGCGTTTCCAGGCCGAGGCCGGCCACGTGTTCATGGTGCTGTTCGCCGTGCTGCTGGTGGCCAGCCTCGTGGGCCGCACGCTCAAGTACCGCCTGCACGGCCAGCCCAGCGCCACCATCGACAACCTCAATGCGCGCATCGATGCCTGGTGGATCATGTCGCTGGTGCTGTTGCTGGCCTTCCTGTTCGGGCGCGTGGGCACCATCGTGCTGTTCTTCCTGGTGTCCTTCGTGGCCTTGCGCGAGTTTCTGGCGCTGGTCTACAGCCGGCGCAGCGACTACGGCGTGCTGGTGGCCTGCTTCTACCTGCTGCTGCCGCTGCAGTACTGGTTCGTGCTGACCGACTGGTACGGCATGTTCTCGATCTTCATTCCGGTCTACGGCTTTCTGTTGCTGCCGATCCTGGCCAGCCTGGGAGGCGAGACGGCGCGCTTCCTGGAACGCACCTCCAAGATCCAGTGGGCGGTGATGATCAGCGTGTTCTGCCTGTCGCACGTGCCGGCGCTGATGAACCTGCGCATCGAGGGCTATTCCACCAACATCCTGCTGCTGGTGTTCCTGATCGGCGTGGTGCAGGCCAGCGACGTGCTGCAGTACATCTGGGGCAAGCTGCTGGGCAAGCGCAAGATTCTGCCGGCGCTGTCACCGTCCAAGACGGTGGTGGGCACCGTGGGCGGCATCGCCAGTGCCAGCCTGCTGGCCGTGGCACTCTATCCACTGACGCCGTTCACGCCCTGGCAGGCCGGCCTGATCGGGCTGCTGATCTGCACCATGGGCTTTCTGGGCGGACTGGTGATGTCCGCCATCAAGCGCGACCGCGGCGTGAAGGACTGGGGCAACCTGATCCAGGGCCATGGCGGCATGCTGGACCGGGTGGATTCGATCTGCTTTGCGGCACCGGTGTTTTTCCACGTGGTGCGCTATTTTTGGAAGGCCTGATCGGCTGCAGCCGGGCACATTCAGCGCCGGGAGGCGCTGAGAGCGAGATCCTGTGGGGGCTCAGCGGAGGCAGCGAACTCAGCGCACGCCGTAGCGCTCGCGATAGGCCAGCACTTGCGCATGGTGCTCGGCCATGCTGGTGCCGCCTTGCGGCAGGTGCGCCAGATAGCCCAGCAGGTCGTCCAGCGTGGCAATCGCGCAGACCTGCATGCCGAGCTGCTCGCGCACATATTGCACGGCGCTGTAGGGCACGTCCTGGCCGTTTTCGGTGGCCATTTCCTGGCGATCCAGCGCCACGGCCACGGCAGCCGGGATGGCGCCGGCAGCCTGGATCAGCGCAATCGACTCGCGCACTGCGGTGCCGGCCGACATCACATCGTCCACGATCAGCACGCGGCCCTGCAGCGGCGCGCCCACCAGACTGCCGCCTTCGCCATGGTCCTTGGCTTCCTTGCGGTTGTAGGCAAAGGGCTTGTTGTGGCCCAGGCGAGCCAGTTCGACCGCCACCGCGGCCACCAGCGGGATGCCCTTGTAGGCCGGGCCGAACAGCATGTCGTATTGGATGCCGCTGGACAGGATGCGCTGCGCATAGAATTGGGCCAGCCGGCCCAGCATGGCGCCGTCGTTGAACAGCCCTGCGTTGAAGAAGTAGGGCGACTGGCGGCCGGCCTTGGTGATGAAGCTGCCAAAGCGCAGCACGCCGCTGTCCACCGCAAAGGCAACGAAATCTTCGGCCAGATGGTCGATCGGGGCGGGAGTGGGGGCGGCTTGGCTCATGGTTGGGCAGACAGAAAATCAGTGAATCGAGGGAGTAGCGCGCAGTGTTCCGTTTGACCAGTTTGAATCTCAATGGCATCCGTTCGGCCACCACCAAGGGCCTGGAGCCCTGGCTGGCTGCGCATGCTCCTGATTGTATGTGTGTTCAGGAAGTGAAGGCACAGCAGGCCGATATCGTGGGCCGCTTCGAAGTGCTGGCCGAACTGCAGGGCTATTTCCATTTTGCCGAGAAGAAGGGCTATTCGGGCGTGGGCATCTACACGCGCCACGCGCCCAGCGATGTGCGCGTGGGCTTCGGCTCGGCCGAGTTCGATGCCGAGGGCCGCTACATCGAACTGCGCTTCGATACGCCGGCGCGCAAGCTGTCCATCATCAGCTGCTATTTCCCGAGTGGTTCCTCGGGCGAGGAGCGCCAGGCGGCCAAGTACCGCTTCCTGGACGAGATGTTCCCCTACCTGCTCGAACTCAAGCGCGACCGGGAGTTCATCCTGTGCGGCGACGTGAACATCGCGCACAACGAGATCGACCTGAAGAACTGGAAGGGCAACCGCAAGAACAGCGGTTTCCTGCCCGAGGAACGCGCCTGGATGACGCGCCTGCTGGGCGAGGCGGGCATCGTCGATGTCTATCGCCAGCTCAAGCCCGAGGCCACGGACGAGTGCTACACCTGGTGGAGCAACCGCGGCCAGGCCTATGCCAAGAACGTGGGCTGGCGTCTGGATTACCATCTGGCTACGCCGGCGCTGGCCGCGCATGCACAGGTCGAGTCCATCTACAAGGGCGAGAAGTTCTCCGACCATGCACCGATCACGATCGACTACGATTTCACACTCTGACCATGCTGCACTACCACACCATTCCCGTCACGCCGTTCCAGCAGAACTGCTCCATCCTCTGGTGCGACCAGACCATGGAAGGAGCGGTGGTCGATCCGGGCGGCGACCTGCCGCGCCTGCTGGCCTTTGCCCAAAAGCAGGGCATCACGCTCAGGCAGATCCTGCTGACGCACTGCCATGTGGACCATTGCGCAGGCACGGCCGAACTGTCCGGCAAGCTGGATCTGCCCATCATCGGCCCGCACGAGGGTGACCAGTACTGGATTGATGCGCTGCCGGCCACCGCAGTGAACTATGGCTTTCCTCCGGCCGCCACCTTCACCCCGACGCGCTGGCTGCACGATGGCGATACGGTGCAGGTGGGCAACAGCACGCTGCAGGTGCGCCACTGCCCGGGGCACACGCCGGGGCATGTGGTGTTCTACTCGCCCGAGGCCAATCGCGCCTTTGTGGGCGACGTGCTGTTTGCCGGGTCGATTGGCCGCACGGATTTTCCGGGCGGTGACTACGACACCCTGATCGCCAGTATCACGCAGCGCCTGTGGCCGATGGGGAACGACACGGTGTTCATCCCCGGCCACGGCCCGGAGAGCAGCTTCGGGCGCGAGCGGGTGAGCAATCCGTTTGTCGCCGGAACCTGATCAGGCTTCGCAGCTTCCCATGCCAGCCGCCTGACCACAAGTGGCCAGAGCGGGACAGCAGCCGTGCTTCAGCCCTTGCCGCCCGCCTGACGGTACAGGTTCTCTACCTTGGGGATCGTCGCCTGCAGCTGCCGGATGCGGTCCGGCCCGCTGGGATGCGAGGACAGGAAGGCCATGTTGCCGCGTCCGTTGGCGGCAATCATCTTGTTCCACAGGGACACACCGGCACGCGGATTGAAGGCGCCGCGTGCCGACAGCTCCAGCCCGACCACATCAGCCTCGGTTTCGTCGCTGCGGCTGTAGCGCAGCGCCAGCAGTTCGGTGCCGATATTGGCCGCCGCCTGCCCCAGATCGCCCAGGCCGAACAGCTGCGAGGCAATCGACAGACCCATGTTGGTGGCGCTGGTCTTGGCCAGGCGCTCGCGCGCATGTTCGCGCAGGGCATGCGCCATTTCGTGGCCCATGATCACGGCGGCTTCGTCCGACGAGAGCTTGAGCCGGTCCAGAATGCCGGTGAAGAAGGCGATCTTGCCGCCGGGCATGCAGAAGGCGTTCAGGTCCGGGCTGTCGATCAGGCTGATTTCCCACTTCCAGTCGCGGGCGCGCTCGTTCCAGCGCGGCGCGTGCGGAATGATGCGCTCGGCGATCTTCTGCAGTTGCTGCAGCTGCGGATCGCTGGCCGGACGCAGCACCCGCTTGCTGCGCGCCTGCGAGCGCATCTGGTTGTATTGCGAGGTGGCTGCCTGCTCGATCTGGTCCGCAGGAATCAGCTGGCGCCAGGCCGAGGATTTGCCCACGTCCACCTGCGCCTGTGCCGGCACGGCGGCAGCCAGCCCGGCAGCGGCGGCCGCAGCCGAACCGCCGCGCAGGAACAGGCGGCGTTGCGGGGAAGAGGGGCTGGAGCCCTGGCTCCAGGCGGAATGGCGCGAGATGCAGAACAGGCACATAGTGCGCGGATAATAGCGCGAGCCCGCCGAAATTGCAGGCAGTTTGCAAACCCTTGCAGCTGTGACGACAGCGGTACAGAAAGAACCCGATGGCCGATTCCCCTTCCGTTACGTCTTCTCCCAAGCTCACCTGGGCCCAGTCGCTGCGCGTCTATCTCGAACCGGCCAGCCTGCGCATGCTGGCGTTGGGCTTTTCCGCCGGCCTGCCGCTGCTGCTGGTGCTGGGCACGCTGAGCTTTCGCCTGCGCGAAGCGGGCATCGACCGCGCCACCATCAGCTTCCTCGGCTGGGTGGCGCTGGCCTACGGCTTCAAGTGGGTGTGGGCGCCGCTGGTAGACCGGTTGCCGATTCCGCTGCTGACGCGCTGGCTGGGACGGCGCCGCAGCTGGCTGCTGGTGGCGCAGCTCACCATCATGGGCGGCCTGGTCGGCATGGCACTGTACAACCCGGCCGAGCAGGGCGTGGAAACGCTGGCCAAGCTGGCGCTGCTGGTGGCCTTCGCCTCGGCCACGCAGGACATTGCGCTCGATGCCTTCCGCATCGAATCGGCGACTATTGAAAGGCAGGCCGTGCTGGCCGCCAACTACCAGACCGGCTACCGGCTGGCCATGATCTGTGCCGGAGCCGGTGTGCTGAGCCTGGCCGCCTGGGCCGAGCGCACCTATGCGCCGGCTGGCCCCGGCTACAACAACCAGGGCTGGACGGTGGGCTACCTGTCCATGGCCGCGGCCATGCTGGTGGGGGTGATCACCGTGCTGTTCTCGTCCGAACCGGCGGAGCGCAACCGGGATGCCGACGGCAAGGCCCATGATCCGGTGTACGAGCGTGCCCTGCAGCAGGTGGCCGGGCAGGGTGTGGCGCTGACGGGCATTGCGGCCTTTCTGGGCTGGGTGGCGTTTGTGGTGGTGTCGGTGGCGCAGGCGGCCAAGGCAGAGTGGATCAAGCCCTTGCAGGCGGCCACCGGCGGCCATCTGCTGACGCTGGTGGTGCTTCTGGCAGCGGCGCTCACGGCAGTGACCTTTGCCGGCAAGAGTCCGCGCCTGCGTCCGGCTGCCGGCAGCAGCGCGCAACGCGGGCTGGCGCGCGTGCAGGCCTCGTTCGTCGCGCCCTTCGTGGACTTCTTCCAGCGCTACCGCTGGCATGCGCTGCTGATCCTGGCGCTGATCAGCATCTACCGCATCAGCGACGTGGTGATGGGCATCATGGCCAACCCCTTCTATGTGGACATGCAGTTCAGCAAGGAACAGGTGGCACTGGTCAGCGGCGTGTTCGGCATCTTCTTCACGCTGCTGGGCACCTTCATCGGCGGCGTGCTGGCGCTGCGTATCGGCGTGATGCGCGTGCTGATGCTGGGTGCGGTGCTGTCGGCGCTGAGCAACCTGCTGTTTGCCTGGCTGAGCACCATGCCCGGGGTGGCGCAGGACGTGTGGCAGTTCAGCGTGTTCGGCTACGCGTTTGAGATTCCTCGTGCGCTGACGCTGGTGATTACGGCGGACAATCTGGCGGGCGGCATCGCTTCGGCCGCCTTCATTGCCTACCTGTCAGGCCTGACCAGCATCAGCTACTCGGCAACGCAGTACGCGCTGTTCAGCTCCATCATGCTGTTGCTGCCCAAGTTCATTGCGGGCTTCTCGGGCACCTTCGTCAACCACTATGGGTATGACACTTTCTTCGTGACGACGGCTTTGCTGGGCTTGCCGGTAGTGGTGCTGGTATGGCTGGCCAGCCGGGTGTTGCCGGTGCAGGCGAAAGAGGCCTGAAGGCTGGCAGATCTTGCGGGCGCAGGGGAGGGGCGCGCATTGGGCGCCGTCCGTTCTTCGCGCGCATCAGTGGACCCAAGGGTGCCTCCAAGGGAGATGCAAGCCCGTACAGGCATGGCGGCGTTTCAACGATGCCGTGCGGTGCACGGCAAGCGCTGGCCAGCTTGACGGTCTGTTTGCTGCCTTAGGTGCCCCTGGCGTGCTGTTTGCGTTGCAGTTCCAGCAGCTTGGCCTCACTCAGATAAGCATAGCCTGCCTGCAGGCCGGCATACACCAGCCCGGGCAGCCCTTCCTTCCAGAAGTGCCGCACCAGCATGTAGCGCGTGAAGTATCCCAGCGGGGACAGCAGCATTTTCGCGACCGAGCCGCGCTTGCCGGCATTGAGCTTCTGCTGCGCCTTCAGGCTGGAATAGCTGTTGATCTTGCCCAGCGCCTTGGATACGGTGTCGTTGCCGTAGTGGATCATGTGCGGCCCGATGCGGCCGGTGGGCTGCTGCACCTCCACATGCTCGTGCACCAGCCGCACCAGATCCCATTCGGCCTTGTCCTTGCGGTACAGGCGCATCATCTGGTCGGGCCGGCTGCTGGTCATGGGCCTGCCCATAAAGACTTCGTGGCGCGGGATGGTGAAGCCGTTCATCGGCGTGCTGGCGATGAGGGTACGGATATGGTCGATGGCCCCAGGCTGCAGCACCTCGTCACCATCCATGGACAGCACCCACTCACCCTGGCACAGGCTCATGGCATGGGCCTTCTGTCTGGCGAAGCCGAGCCAGTCCTGGTGCACCACGCGCGCACCGAAGCGGCGCGCAATGTCCTGCGTGCCGTCGGTGGAGCCGGAGTCCACCACCACGATCTCGTCCACGCCCTGCAGGCGTTCCAGCACTTCGGCCAGGTGTTCGGACTCGTTCAGCGTGATCAGGTAGGCGGACAGCAGCATGCAGCAGGGAACAGTATCAGTGGCCGTGCGCCACGACTTCGCCTTCCTTCAGGCGATACACGGTGCCGCAATACGGGCACTTGGCTTCGCCATGCTGCGCGGCCACGTTCAGGTAGACCTTGGGATGGCTGTTCCAGAGTTTCATGTCGGCCAGGGGGTTGGGGCAGAATACGCCGCCCTGCGGGTTGAGGTCGCTGGCCTTGAGTTCGACGATGGCTGTCATGGGAGTGGTTCCTGGGCTTGAAGCATTAAACGAGGGTGAGCCAGTGGGCGTACTTGGGGTTGCGTCCGTTCACGATGTCGAAGAACGCAGTCTGGATCTTTTCGGTGACCGGGCCGCGGCGACCTTCGCCGATCTGCACGCGGTCCAGTTCGCGGATGGGCGTGACTTCGGCGGCAGTGCCGGTGAAGAACATCTCATCGGCAATGTAGCACTCGTCGCGCGTGATGCGCTTTTGCACCAGTTCGACGCCCAGGTCCTTGCAGATGTGGGTGATGGTGTTGCGTGTGATGCCGTTGAGGGCGCCGGCGGACAGGTCGGGGGTGTAGACCACGCCGTCCTTCACCAGGAACACGTTCTCGCCCGAGCCTTCGCTCACGAAACCGGCGCTGTCCAGCAGCAGGGCTTCGTCGTAGCCGTCGTCGGTGGCTTCCATATTGGCCAGGATGGAGTTGGTGTAGTTGCTGACCGTCTTGGCCTGCGTCATGGTGATGTTGACGTGGTGGCGCGTGAAGCTGCTGGTCTTGACGCGGATGCCGATGGCCATGCCGTCTTCGCCCAGGTAGGCGCCCCAGGGCCAGGCGGCGACCATCACGTGGGTTTTGGCGCCCTTGGGCGAAACGCCCAGCTTCTCGGAGCCCAGCCACACCAGCGGGCGCAGGTAGCCGCTGTCCAGATTGTTCTCGCGCACCACGGCACGTTGTGCCTCGTTCACTTCTTCCTGCGAGAAGGGCATGGGGATGCGCAGGATCTTGGCGCTGTTGAACAGGCGCTGGGTGTGCTCCTGCAGGCGGAAGATGGCCGGGCCTTTGTCCGTCTTGTAGGCACGCACGCCTTCGAAGGCGCCGCAGCCGTAGTGCAGGGTGTGCGTCAGCACGTGGACCTTGGCATCGCGCCACTCGACCATCTGGCCGTCCATCCAGATTTTTCCGTCGCGGTCGGACAGTGCGGTGGGTGCGCTCATGCAGATCTCCTCTTCGATTGGCAGCAGAAAGCGGCAGATCCCCCTTGAGCTGCCGCTTGCAATTATTCATACAAACAGGAAGTTTACGCCTATTTTCGGCTGGTTGCAGCCTGTGCGCGGAGCGAGGGCTGCCTCATGGGTGTTTGCCGAGCCTGGCTGCGCTTGCCGCATGGCGCTGCGGAGCAGCGGTCGACGCCTGGCAAAGGCGCCGCCGCGCGGCAGCAATCATCAGCGTTTGCCAGCAGCGCGCGCCTCGGCGATCCAGCCATCGAACAGGCGCTGGTGCGCCTTGATCCAGCCGGCCACATGCTTGTCGATGTCGGCCTGCTTGTTGGCGCCATCGTTCATGGCCTTGTTCTGGGCGTTGATCGCGGCAATCGGCAGCTTCATCACGCTGAACAGCTTGGCCGCCGCGGGGTTCTGCTCGATGAACTGGCGGTTGGCCATGATGCGCTGGTTGTTCACGATGAAGCCGTAGTCCTTGCCGTTGGGCAGGGCGGTGCTGTCGGCGCCGACATCTTGGCTGGTGGGCACCTGCAGCCACACCACGTCCTTGCCCGGCTTGAGCACATTGCTCACCCAGTAGGGCGTCCAGGTGTAATAGAAGATGGGCTTGCCCTGCTGGTAGCGCGTGATGGTGTCGGCGATCAGCGCGGAGTAGTTGCCCTGCACGTGCTGGATGTGGCCGCGCAGCTGGAATTTGTCCAGGTGCTTCTCGATGGCTTTTTCGCAGCCCCAGCCGGGGTTGCAGCCGGTCAGGTTGGCCTTGCCGTCGCCGTCGGTGTCGAACAGCTTGGCAATGGCGGGGTCCTTCATCTGCTCGATGTTGGTGATCTTGTGCTGCTCGGCGGTCTTGCGGTCGACCAGGTAGCCCTGCAGGGCGCCGGCGGAATAGGTGTTGTCGCGCCAGAGCTTGCTGTCGCCACCTGCGTTCTGGTAGAAGTCTTCGTGCAGGCGGTCCCAGTGGTCGGCCATGAAGGTGGCGTCGCCGTTGGCGATGGCCAGGTGGGCGGCGGTGTAGTCCACTTCCTTGATGGGCTGGACCTGGTAGCCGAGCTTCTCCAGCGCCTTCACCACCAGCTGGGTCTGGAAGGTTTCTTCGGCGATCGGGCTTTGCAGCGGCTGGATGCGGATGCCCTTGCCGGGTTGTTCGTCGCTGGCGTGGGCGTTGAAGGCGGCCAGGCCGATCAGGCTGGCGCAGAGCAGGGCGCGGGGAAAACGGAGGGCGGAGGGAAGCAGGGTCATGGGGTTCCTTTCGGAGAATCGACAGGGCCGGGTGACGCGGCGCGTCACCGGGGCGGGAGTGGAGGTCAGACAGCGACGTGAGACAGCGGCTGAACAGCGGCCGGGGCACCCTTGGCCTGGGCGCGCGGCTGCAGCAGGCGGCGCAGCAGCCCGACCGGGCCGCGCTGGTACCAGCGCAGGCTCTTGCGGTCGCTCTGGCCCATGGCCTGCGTGATGCGGTCCAGCAGAATGGCCAGAATCACGATGCCCAAGCCACCCACGGTGGCCAGGCCCATGTCCAGGCGGCCGATGCCGCGCAGCACCATCAGGCCCAGGCCGCCCACGGCGATCATGGAGGCGATCACCACCATCGACAGGCTCAGCATCAGCGACTGGTTGATGCCGGCCATGATGGACGGCATGGCCAGCGGCATCTGCACCTTGGTCAGCATCTGCCAGGGCGAGGCGCCGTAGGCACGGGCCGCCTCGACCAGATCCGGGCGCACCTGGCGGATGCCGAGCGAAGTCAGGCGCACCAGTGGAGCCAGGGCAAAGATGATGGTGACGATCACGCCGGGCACGTTGCCGATGCCGAACAGCATCACCACCGGCACCAGATAGACGAAGGCGGGGGTGGTCTGCATGGCGTCCAGCACCGGGCGCACGAAGCGCTCGGCCCGGTCGCTGTTGGCGAGCCAGATGCCCAGCGGCAGGCCGATCACGATGCAGAAGAACAGCGAGGTCAGCACCAGCGACAGCGTGACCATGGTCTCGGGCCAGATGCCGAGCACGGCAAGCACCAGCAGCGAGACCAGCGTGCCGATGGCGAGGCGCGCGCCGGCCAGCTGCCAGGCGAGCAGCGACAGCAGGGCGATCATCACGGGGGTGGAAGGGTACAGCAGGGCGGCTTCCACGCCGCTCAGGATGCCGTCCACCGGGCCGCGCAGGGCCTGGAAAGCAGGGCGGAAATGCGCCACGAACCAGTCCAGTCCCTGGTTGATCCAGTCCTGCACCGGCAGGCTGCCGTCGAACAGCTGGTTGAAGGACAGGCCTTCGCTGCCGGCAGTGTCGAGCGCGGCGACACCGGTATCGGCGCCGGCGGCAGTGGCATCTCCCAATGCTTCATTGGTGACCACCGCATCGGGGCCGTTCAGCCAGTTGTCGTTGCTGTCGCTGGCGCCGCTCAGGGCGTAGGGGTCGCCGGCATCGGCCGCGTCGGTGACGGGGGCCTGCAAGGCTTCGTTGGCCGTGACGGCATCGGGGCCGTTGAGCCAGTTGTCATTGCTGCTGGCGGCGGTGGTTTCATAGGGATTGTCCGTGCCGGCGCCGGAATCGGCCGGGCGCGAAAGGTCCTGCGTGGACTCTGTGCTCATGGAATTGCTCCTGATCGGTCAGCGGCGGCGCGCAAGGGGCGCTGCCGCAGAAAGCATGCGGGAAAAGGGCAGGGTGCGCGGCGGGGCCTCAGGCTTGATGTTGACGCTGCAGCGCATCCTGAAAAACGAACGGGTTCAGGCCGCGGGGGTGGCTGCGGGGCGAGGGGCCTCGGCAGCCAATGCCAGGGCCGGCAGCTGATCCGGCGCCGCAGCTTCGGCGGTTTCGCCTTGCGGCAGCGGATTGCCCGCGATATCGGTCTCCGGATCGAGAAAACGCAGCAGCGTGTTCTTGCTGATGCTGCCCACGTAGCGGCCACGCTCGTCCACCACCGGCAACGGGCTGGGCGTTTCCAGCATGCGGCCGTACAGCTCGCGCACCGGGAAGCTGCTGTCCACCGGCGTGATGCCCGGTACCAGCGCATGCTGCAAGCCGAGCGGGCCTTCGTGCCCGTGCAGCGCCGCGCGCAGCGAGTCGGCCGATATCATGCCTTGGTACTTATAGGAGGGATCGACCACGCAGGCCCAGTCGCGGTCGTGCTCGGACATGCGCTGCAGCGCCGGCCGGCAGCCGCGCAGGGGGCTCACAGCCACTTCCACCTGCAGCTTGCGTGCGATGTCGCCGGCCTTGAACACCGCCGACGCATCCACGCCGCTGATGAAGCTGCGCACATAGTCGTTGGCCGGATTGCGCAGAATGTCTTCCGGGCTGCCCACCTGCACCACCATGCCGTCCTTCATGATGGCAATGCGGTCGCCGATGCGCATGGCCTCGTCCAGATCGTGCGAGATGAACACGATGGTGCGCTGCTTCTCCTGCTGCAGGCGCAGCAGCTCGCCCTGCATCTCGCTGCGGATGATCGGATCCAGCGCGGAAAAAGCCTCGTCCATCAGCAGAATCGACGGATCGGCCGCCAGCGCCCGGGCCAGACCGACGCGCTGTTGCATGCCGCCGGACAGTTCGTCCGGATAGCTGTTGGCCCACACGTCCAGCCCCACCTGCGCCAGCGCGAGGCGTGCCTGTTCGTTGCGCGCTGCCTTGTCCACCCCGGCCAGCTCCAGACCGAAAGCGGTGTTCTCCAGCACCGTCAGGTGCGGCAGCAGCGCGAAGGACTGGAACACCATGCTGATGTCCTTACGGCGGAAGGCGCGCAACTGCGGTTCGTTGTAGGCACCGATATCCTCGCCATCGACCAGAATACGGCCGGAAGTGGGCTCGATCAGGCGGTTGAGCATGCGCACCAGCGTGGACTTGCCCGAACCGGACAATCCCATGATGACGAAGATTTCACCGGCCTCGATGGTGAAGCTGGCGTCGAACACGCCGATGGAGGCACCGGTCTGCTCGACGATCTGCTGCTTGGTCAGACCCTGGCGCACCAGCTCCAGCGCCTTGGCGGGGTCGTCGCCAAAGACCTTGAACAGATGCTCGATCTCGATTTTTCTTGCCATGCTTTCCTCTCTGCAGAGGCAGGCGGCGGGCACTGTTGTGAATGAAATGAAGACGCCTGGGACGCCGACAACAGGCCGGACAAAGCCGACTGCCTGGTTGTAGGGATGGGGTTGTACGCCACTGCACGAATGGCGAACCCCGGGCGGGCGATGTGGGAGGCGCGATGCTCCCAGCAAGTCCTTGCCGTCACGGCACAGGCGGTGCGGACGGCCAACGAGGGATGTATTTTCGCAAACAGGCACTACCGGCGGCAGCGCCAAAAACGGAAAGGCGGCAGTCTAACGGCATTTCCGGAGAAATGCAAATCTGACGAAATGCTGTCGGATCAATGAAGTTGTCGGTTAATTGACGGACGATGGTGAAAATTCGTCCGGGCGACCGGGTTTGCGCCCCGTCATCTCCCTTGGCAACGCCACTTACTGTAACTGCTGCACCAGCTCCATCGCCTGCTCCACCCGCTCTACGGCGTGGATGGTCAGCCCTTCGAACTCCTTGCCCGGCTTTTTCGGCATGTTGGCCTTGGGCACGATGGCCACCGAGAAGCCCAGCTTGGCTGCTTCCTTCAATCGCTCCTGCCCCCGCGGCGCCGGCCGCACCTCGCCTGCCAGACCCACCTCGCCAAACGCAAAGAACCCCTTCGGCAGCGCCTTGCCGCGCAGGCTGCTGGTAATCGCCAGCAGTACGGCAAGATCGGCGGCCGGCTCGCTGATGCGCACGCCGCCCACGGCGTTCACGAACACGTCCTGATCACCACTGGCCACGCCTCCGTGCCGGTGCAGCACCGCCAGCAGCATGGCCAGACGATCGCGCTCCAGACCCACGCTCAGCCGGCGCGGACTCGGTCCCGCGCCATCCACCAGCGCCTGGATTTCCACCAGCAGCGGCCTGCTGCCTTCCAGCGTCACAAGCACGCAGCTGCCCGGCACCGGCTCGCCATGCGTGCTCAGGAAAATCGCGCTCGGATTGCTCACGCCCTTGAGTCCCTTTTCCGTCATGGCGAATACGCCCATTTCGTTGACGGCGCCAAAACGGTTCTTGAAGGCGCGGATCAGGCGGTAGGCGCTGTGCGTATCGCCCTCGAAGTAGAGCACGGTATCGACGATATGCTCCAGCACACGCGGCCCGGCCAGTTGCCCGTCCTTGGTCACATGGCCCACCAGCACCACCGCCGTGCCGCTGGCCTTGGCAAAGCGCGTCAGGTGCGCCGCACACTCGCGCACCTGCGCCACGCTGCCCGGCGCGCTGCTCAGTGCATCGCTGTACACGGTCTGGATCGAGTCGATCACGGCCACCTGCGGCTGCTCGGCCTGCAGCGTGGCCAGGATTTTCTCCAGCTGGATCTCGGCCAGCACGCGCACCTGCGAGCCTTCCAGCCCGAGCCGGCGCGAACGCAGGGCCACCTGGGCCGCGCTTTCCTCGCCCGTGACATACAGCGTCTGCAGCCCCTGCAACTGCAGCGCATCGAGCGCCTGCAGCAGCAGCGTCGATTTGCCAATGCCCGGATCACCGCCGATCAGCGTTACCCCGCCGTCCACCACACCCCCGCCCAGCACGCGATCCAGCTCGCCGATGCCGGTCGGCGTGCGCGCCACGTCTTCCGCCTTGATGTCGGCCAGTGTGGCCACTTCGCTGGCACCGGCCAGCGCCTGGTGCTGGCCGCTCAGCCGGTTCTTGCCGACGATGCCCTGGGCCGGATTGAGCACGGTCTCTTCCAGGCTGTTCCAGGCGCCACAGGCGGGACATTTGCCCAGCCAGCGCGGACTGGCCGCGCCGCAGGCATTGCAGGTAAATTGGGATTTGGGGGCTGCCATGGCGGCATTGTAGGGGGCAGGATCGGCACCCTCAGCCGGCCGGCCGGGGCCGCGGCGGCAGCCAGGCCAGGGTTGCCGCCAGATCGGTGCTGGCCAGCGGCAGCTCCACCAGCTTGCAGCGGCTGCGCTGCGCCTGCACTTCCACGCTCCATTCGCGCAGCCCCGTACGCACGCACTTCTCGGCCGCCTCGATGCGCGTCCACAGCCGTGCGCAATCCAGCGGATCCGGTGGCGCCGCAATGCCGCCATACAGTTGCAGCACCGCATCCCAGCCCGCCAGGTCCAGCAGGTGCCCCGCGCTCAGGTCGATCCCGACAGGAAACGGCGCAATCGCCAGCAAAGCCAGCGCCTGTGGCGCCGCCGGCTGCAGATAGCTCCATGACAGCCACAGCGCCGGCTCCGACTGCAGGCGCTGCGGCTCCGAAATCGGCGTCGGCACATTCGGCGGCCAGTGCGCATGCTGCCAGGACGCCACCGGATAGTGCCGCATCAGCAGTTCCTGCGCCTCGGCGCGCACATGCTGGCGCTGGCGTGCGCGGCTCAGGTCGGCGGGCAGCAACAGGCGCCAAAGCGCAATCTCGCCGAACGGCGTAGCCACATGGCCGGCGCTACTGCTGTACGGGCTGCTCATGCCTGCTTGCCCGCGATGGCCTCGGCATACAGCGCATTGCGCGCCTCGCCGGTGATCTCCGCCGCCAGGCGCACCGCGCTTCTGGTCGGCAGCTCCGCCAGCAGCAGGGCCAGCACGCGCCGTGCCTCCGGACTGATGGCGTCCTCATCCGCTGCAGCGGCCGGCGCCGCATGCACCACCAGCACAAATTCGCCCTTGCTGCGTTCGGGCGCCTCGTCCAGCCAGCCCGCCAGCGCCTGTGCCGGCAGTGTGGTGATCGATTCATACTGCTTGGTCAACTCGCGCGCCAGCGTCACCGGCCGCTCGCCCAGCAGCGCCAGCGCGCTGGCCAGTGCGCCAATGCGATGCGGGGCTTCCAGCAGCACCACCGGACGCGTCTCCTGCTGCAGCGCCTGCAGCGCCTGCTGGCGCTCCTGCCCCTTGGGTGGCAGAAAACCCGCAAACACCCAGCCTCCCTGCAGCCCGGCCACGCCATTGCTGTGCTGCGCGCCTTCCACGCCCGCCGCACACAATGCCGTGATGATGCTGCTGGCTCCGGGTAGCGGCATCACGCGCAGGCCAGCGGCCTGCACCGCCTGTACCAGCACGGCGCCAGGATCGCTGATCGCCGGCGTCCCCGCATCGCTCACATAGGCCACGCGCTGCCCTTGCTGCAGGCGCTCCACCACCTGCCGCGCCGCTTGCTGCTCATTGTGCTGGTGCAGCGCCAGCAGGCGCGATGCGGGTGCCGCAATCCCGTAGGCACGCAGCAGCAGCGCCGTATGGCGCGTATCCTCGCAGGCGATGGCATCGGCCAGCTGCAGCACATGCAGCGCACGCAGCGTGATGTCGGCCAGATTGCCGATCGGCGTGGCCACCAGATAAAGCGTGCCGGCGGGATATGATTGGCGGCCTGCAGCCGCCGTGGCAGCCTGCAGCGCAGGCCCGAAATCGGCCGCCAGCGATCCCGCTGGCCCGACGGGGGCAGAAGTGGCAGACACTCGCAATTCCTTCCTTATGAGCGCCCCAGCCCTGCCGGACACAGCATCCGGCCCTACACGCAAGCAACTCGGCGATGCCGCCGAAGCCAGCGCCATCGCCTGGCTGCAGCAGCGCGGCCTGGTCCTGCTGGAGCGCAATTACCGCACGCCGGGTCGCGGCGGCGGCGAGATTGACGCCATTATGCGGGACACGGATGGCACCCTGGTGTTCGTCGAGGTGCGCCAGCGTTCCGGTGCGGAGCACGGCGGTGCGGCCGCCAGCATCGGCGCCACCAAGCGCCGCCGCATCATCCGCGCCGCCCAGCACTACCTGCTGCGCTGGCGCTCCTGGCCGCCCTGCCGCTTCGACGTCATGGCCTGCGATGGCGAAATCCACTATGGGCAGGGTGCCTGGATCTGGCTGCCCGGCGCCTTCGACGCCTCCTGATTCCAGTCGTGCGCGTTGCAGAACGCCGGACTGCGCGGCTTCGTCTGCACGCGTCACTGATCCAGCGCATGCGGGCGTTATCATCCCTGACATGCAATCCCCGGACGCCCCCGACCAGCCCGATCCCCATGCCGCCCTGATGCGGCATTTCGCCGAAAACGCCGAAGCCTGCATGCAGACGGCGCAGGAAGGCCTGTTCCAGCTCGACCTGGCGGCCCAGTTGCTGGCCGACACCGTCTCGCGCGGCGGCAAGATCCTGCTCTGCGGCGCCGCCGAAACCGCCTTCCTGCCCCCCTATCTGGCCTCGCGCCTTGGTGGCCTGCTGGAGCGCGAACGCCCGCCGCTGCCGGCGCTGGCGCTGCTGGGTGACATCGGCTGGCCCGTTGCCAACCCCAGCGCCACCGCGCAGGCCCTGCCGCCGGACATGCTGGAGCAGCTGCAACAAGGTGTTGCACAAAGCCTGGTGTCGCAACTGCAGCAATTCGGGCAGATGGAGGATACTCTGTGGCTCTACAGCATGGACGCGCAGCAGCCCTACGCGCTGCAGGCTCTGGCCGCAGCGCATGCGCGCGATCTGCCCGTGCTGTGGATGCATGGCGGCGAGCCGTCCGATGCGCTGGGAGAACTGGACGTGGAAGTCCTGCTGGCCCAGCCGCGCGGCCTGCGCCTGCTCGAACAATGCCTGCTCGCCTCGCACGTGGTGTGCGACGCGCTCGACCGCATTCTGCTTGGTGATGAAGAGGAGAACGATTGATGACACCGACCCCCATGTCCCGCCGCACCGGCCGCCTCGGCCGCACCCTGGTTCTGGCCGGAGTCCTGGCCGCCACGCTGAGCGCCTGTGTGCCGCTGGTGGTGGGCACCGCCGTGGGCGGCGCCTGGCTGGCGCTGGATCGCCGCACCTCCGGCGCCCAGCTGGAGGATGAGGGCATCGAGGCCCGCGGCAGCAACCGCATCCAGGAAGTCATCAAGGACCGTGGCCGCGTCAGCGTCACCAGCTACAACCGCGTCATGCTGCTCACCGGCCAGGTTACCACCGATGCCGACCGCCAGCTGGCCGAGAACATCGCCCGCACCGTGCCCAACGTGCGCCGCGTCGTCAACGACATCCTGATCAACCCGCCGGCTACGCTGAGCCAGCGCTCCACCGATGCGCTCACCAGCACGCGCGTCAAGGCGGCGCTGGTCGGCTCCAACCAGATCAACTCCAATGCCGTCAAGGTCACGACCGAACTCGGCACCGTCTACCTGATGGGCATCGTCACCCAGCGTGAATCGGATGCCGCGGCCGAAGCGGCGCGCAACGTCGGCGGTGTGCTCAAGGTGGTCAAGGTGTTCGAAATCGTTCCGGAAAGTGCCCTGAGCAGTACCACCACGGTGCCGGCGCCGGTGCAGAGCACGGCCCCGGCCGCGGGCAGCGCCACCACCACGCCCTGACCGTTCACAGCCAGCGCCGCACGCGCCGGCTGTACGCCTCATACGCCGCGCCGAAGTGTGCACGCAGCACGCGCTCTTCCGGCCGGATCTGGAAGCGCTGCAGATAGGCCAGCGCCAGCGGAATGCAGGCAAAGGCCAGCGGGTGCGCCAGCCAGCAGGCCCAGCCCAGCAGCACCAGCGCCATGCCCAGGTACATGGGATTGCGCGTGAAGCGGTAGACGCCTTGCTCGACAAGCGCGGACGCGCGCTCCGGGTGCAGCGGGTTGAAGGTGGTGTGCACGCGCTGGAACGCCCACAGGCCGCCCAGCGCGATCAGTCCCCCGGCCAGTGACAGCCCCGCCAGCAGCCCCCAGCGCCAGAGTCCATCCCATTGCCACTGCAGGGTTGGCGTGGCGCGTGCCACCAGCCACATCAGCAGCGCGCACGCCGCATCGACCACCGGTGGCGGTACCCGGTATTCCAGTGGATGCTGGCGCTGCACCTCCATGGCCGGTCAGCCGCCGAACTGCTCGGCCAGTTCGCGCCCGCGTGCCGCGCAGGCATGCATGGCCGCCACGATGGCCTGTTCCACGCCATGCTGCTGCATGGTGGTGATGGCTTCGTGCGTGGTGCCGCCCTTGCTGGTCACGCGCTGGCGCAGCACTTCGGGCGCGTCCGGCGAGGCCTGCACCAGCGCCGCCGCCCCGGCAAAGGTCTGAGCGGCCAGCGTCTTGCTCTGCTCGGCCGTCAACCCCAGCTCCACGCCGCCGCGCACCAGCGCCTCGATGAAATAGAACACATAGGCCGGCCCGGAGCCGGAAATCGCCATCAGGCTGTCGATCAGGGCTTCCTGCTCCAGCCACATGCGCTGGCCGGTCGGTGCCAGCAGCGCGTCGATCACGGCGCGGTCCTGGGCGCTGGCGCCGGCGCCGGCAAACAGCCCGGTCATGCCCTGGCCGACCAGCGCCGGCGTGTTGGGCATGGCGCGCACCAGCCGCTCGGTACCCAGCCAGCGCGTCAGGGCCGAGGCCGGAATGCCGGCGGCCACACTCAGGTGCAGGGCCTGTCGCACATGCCCGGCCACCGGGCGCGTGGCTTCCTCGAACTGCTGCGGCTTCACGGCCCAGACCACCACGTCGGCCTCGGCCAGGCTGGCGTCGGCTGCTTCCAGCACCTGCACGCCGAATTCCTGCTGCAGGCGCGCGCGCGTCTCGGCGAAGGGCTCGACCACGCGGATGCGGTCCGGAGCCATGCCCTGGCGCACCAGTCCGCCGAGAATGGCGCTGGCCATGTTGCCGCCTCCGATGAAGGCAATCTGCAGGTGTTCCGGAATGGGGCTGGTAGTCATGGTGGCAGTCGGGAAAGAGTGGGAAGGAGGGGCTTGTCGGTCAGGGTCCGGACAATTGCCGCGTGAAGGGCATTATCCGATAGCATGGCGCGTCGAAGGTATTTCCCCGGCCCGAAGCCCCTGTCCGAAGCGTCCCTGCGCCGCGGGGGCGCGGCACGGGCACACGCGCCCGGTGCCCGCCGCACCAGCCGCAAGCGCTAACTCCTTGTGCCTGATGCAAAAAAAGCACAGGCAGGTGTTGACGAATGCATCCTGATCAACGACAATACAAGGCTTCGCATCATTTCGGGTGCGATATGTCTGCCCAACTGCAGCGCTGTGAGAGTCCTTTTGCGGCGTGAATGACGGGCCCAAGACTGGCTTTGGAGCGTATTCGCATGCGGGTACGCAACCAGGTACAAGTTGGGAATTACAAATGATCCAAACAGAATCTCGTCTAGAGGTTGCCGACAATACGGGCGCCAAGTCTGTCCTGTGCATCAAGGTGCTGGGCGGTTCCAAGCGTCGCTACGCCAGTGTCGGCGACATTATCAAGGTCAGCGTGAAAGAAGCTGCTCCGCGTGGTCGCGTCAAGAAAGGCGAGATCTACAGCGCGGTGGTGGTCCGTACTGCCAAGGGCATTCGCCGTGGCGACGGTTCCCTGATCAAGTTTGATGGCAACGCAGCCGTGTTGCTGAACAACAAGATGGAGCCCATTGGCACCCGCATCTTCGGCCCCGTGACGCGTGAACTGCGTACCGAGCGCTTCATGAAGATCGTGTCCCTGGCTCCCGAAGTGCTGTAAGAGGAGTGACGGCATGAACAAGATTCGCAAAGGCGATGAGGTGATTGTCATCACCGGCCGTGACAAGGGCAAGCGTGGCACCGTCGCGCTGCGCAAGGACGACTCGTACCTGCTGGTCGATGGCGTCAACATGGTCAAGAAGCACGTCAAGCCCAACCCCATGAAGGGCGAGGCTGGCGGCATCGTGGAAAAGGCCATGCCTATCCACCAGTCCAACGTGGCCATTTTCAATGCGGCTACCGGCAAGGCCGACCGCGTCGGTATCAAGACCCTGGAAGACGGCAGCAAGGTGCGCGTGTTCAAGTCCAGCGGTGCAGAAATCAAGGTGGCATGATCATGGCACGTTTGCAAGACCAATTCCGCGAGAAAGTCGCTCCCGCGCTGACCGAGAAGTTCGGCTACAAGTCCCCGATGCAGGTTCCGCGCATCACCAAGATCACCCTGAACATGGGTGTGGGTGAAGCCGTTGCCGACAAGAAGGTGATGGACAACGCCGTGGCCGACCTGACCAAGATCGCCGGCCAGAAGCCCGTCGTGACCAAGGCCAAGAAGGCCATCGCCGGCTTCAAGATCCGTGAAGGCCAGCCCCTGGGTTGCATGGTGACCCTGCGCGGCGTGCAGATGTACGAATTCCTGGATCGCTTCATCAACATCGCGCTGCCCCGCGTGCGTGACTTCCGTGGTATCTCCGGCCGTTCCTTCGATGGCCGCGGCAACTACAACATCGGTGTGAAAGAGCAGATCATTTTCCCCGAGATCGAATACGACAAGGTGGATGCGCTGCGTGGCCTGAACATCAGCATCACCACCACGGCCAAGACCGACGAAGAGTGCAAGGCACTGCTCGCCGGCTTCCGTTTCCCGTTCAAGAACTGAGGTGAACTGTGGCTAAAGTTGCACTTATCCAACGCGAACTCAAGCGCGCCAAGCTGGTTGCCAAGTTTGCCAAGAAGCATGCCGAGCTGAAGGCTGTTGCCAACGACGTGAGCAAGAGCGACGAAGAGCGCGATGCCGCCCGTCTGGCTCTGCAGAAGCTGCCCCGCAATGCCAACCCGACCCGTCAGCGCAACCGTTGCGAACTGACCGGCCGTCCCCGTGGTACCTTCCGCCAGTTTGGCCTGGGCCGCGCCAAGATCCGTGAAATCGCCTTCGCCGGTGGCATCCCCGGTGTCACCAAGGCCAGCTGGTAATCGGCAGGAGAATCAAGAATGAGCATGAGTGATCCCATCGCCGATCTGCTGACTCGCATCCGCAATGCACAGATGGTCAACAAGGCCGTCGTGAACGTGCCGGCTTCCAAGGTGAAGACCGCCATCGTCAAGGTGCTGCAGGACGAGGGTTATATCGACGGCTTCCAAGTCAAGACCGAAGACGGCAAGTCCGTCCTCGAGATCGCCCTGAAATATTACGCCGGCCGTCCGGTGATCGAGCGCATCGAGCGCGTCAGCCGTCCCGGCCTGCGCGTCTACAAGGGTTCCAAGACCCTGCCGCAGGTCATGAACGGTCTGGGTGTGGCCATCGTCACCACTCCGCAAGGCGTGATGACCGATCGCAAGGCGCGCGCAGCCGGTGTCGGCGGCGAAGTGCTGTGCTACGTGGCGTAATCGAAGCGAGGAGAAATACAAGATGTCCCGTGTAGGTAAAATGCCCGTCGCCATCCCCCAGGGTGTGGATGTTGCGATCAATGCAGAAACCATCGACGTCAAGGGCGCTGGCGGCAAGCTGTCCGCTGCGGCCAGCCGTCTGGTCAAGGTCGAGCTGAACGACGGCAAGCTGTCCTTCGTGCCGGCTGACGAATCCCGTGAAGCCAACGCCATGTCCGGCACCCTGCGCCAGCTGGTGAACAACATGGTGGTCGGCGTGAGCAAGGGCTTCGAGAAGAAGCTGAACCTGATCGGCGTGGGCTACAAGGCCTCCGTCCAGGGCAACAAGCTCAACCTGAACGTCGGCTACTCGCATCCGGTGATCCTGGAAATGCCCGAGGGCATTACCGCGGCCACCCCGACGCCGACCGAAGTCGTCATCAAAGGTGCTGACCGCCAGGTCGTTGGCCAGATTGCCGCCGAAGTGCGCGCAACGCGTCCGCCCGAGCCCTACAAGGGCAAGGGTGTGCGCTACTCCGACGAGCGCGTCATCATCAAAGAGACCAAGAAGAAATAAGGAACGGCATCATGTTGAACAAGAAAGCCCAACGTATTCGCCGTGCACGCCTGACGCGTATCCGCATCGCCGCCCAAGGCGTGCCGCGTCTGACCGTGAACCGTACCAACATGCATATGTATGCATCGCTGATTTCCGGTTGCGGCACCAAGGTGCTGGCTACCGTGTCCACTGCCGAAGCCGATATCCGCAAGGAACTGGGCGCTGCCGGCAAGGGTGGCAACGTGGCGGCTGCCGCCATGATCGGCAAGCGCATCGCCGAGAAGGCGAAGGCTGCTGGCGTCGAGAAGGTTGCCTTTGACCGTGCAGGCTTCGCCTACCACGGCCGCGTCAAGGCTCTGGCCGACGCTGCCCGCGAAGCCGGCCTGCAGTTCTAAGGATTGGAATCGAAAATGGCAAAAATTCAAGCTAAACCGCAAGACGACGCTCGCGACGACGGCCTGCGCGAAAAGATGATCGCGGTCAACCGCGTGACCAAGGTTGTCAAGGGTGGTCGTATCCTGGGCTTCGCAGCCCTGACCGTGGTCGGCGACGGCGACGGTGGTGTCGGCATGGGCAAGGGCAAGTCCAAGGAAGTGCCCGTGGCCGTGCAGAAGGCCATGGAAGAAGCGCGCCGCGGCATGCTGAAGGTGTCCCTGAAGAACGGCACCATCCACCACACCGTGATGGGTCACCACGGCGCTTCCCGCGTCATGATGACGCCGGCTCCCAAGGGTACCGGTATCATCGCCGGCGGCCCGATGCGCGCCGTGTTCGAAGTGATGGGCATCACCGACATCGTGGCCAAGAGCCATGGTTCGTCCAACCCGTACAACCTGGTGCGTGCCACGTTTGATGCACTGCGCAACTCCACGACTCCGGCCGAAGTGGCCGCCAAGCGTGGCAAGAGCGTGGAAGACATCTTCGCCGCCTGATGGAGAGAAACATGTCTGACAAGCAAACCGTCAAAGTGCAGCTGGTGCGCAGCCCGATCGGCACCAAGCAGTCCCATCGCGACACCATTCGCGGTCTGGGCCTGCGCAAGCTCAACAGCGTCAGCGAACTGGAGGATACTCCTGCAGTGCGCGGCATGATCAACAAAGTCGCCTATCTGGTGAAAGTTCTGTAAGGTCTGAAGATGGAACTCAACAACCTCAAGCCTGCCGAAGGCGCCAAGCACGCAGCGCGTCGCGTGGGTCGCGGCATCGGCTCCGGTCTGGGCAAGACTGCAGGCCGTGGCCACAAGGGCCAGAAATCCCGCTCCGGTGGCTACCACAAGGTCGGCTTCGAAGGCGGCCAGATGCCCCTGCAGCGTCGTCTGCCCAAGCGCGGCTTCAAGTCCCACCTGCTGAAGTACAACGCCGAGATCAACCTGTCCGAGCTGGATCAGCTGGGCCTGGATGAAGTCGACATGCTGGCCCTGAAAGAGGCCGGTCTGGTCGGCCAGATGATCAAGGTCGTCAAGGTCATCAAGAGCGGCGAGCTGACCCGTGCGGTCAAGCTGACCGGCATTGGTGCCACGGCTGGTGCCAAGGCCGCCATCGAGGCAGCCGGCGGCAGCCTGGCCTGATTGACCCAAGCACACAAGGGCGTGTAACGTGGCTACTAGTCTGGCAAACAAGGCAAGTGCTCCCAAGTATGGCGACCTGCGTCGCCGTCTGGTGTTCTTGCTGCTGGCCCTGGTGGTGTACCGGATCGGGGCGCATATCCCCGTTCCGGGCATCGACCCTGACCAGTTGCACCAGCTGTTCCAGGGGCAGCAAGGCGGCATCCTGAACCTGTTCAACATGTTCTCGGGTGGCGCCCTGTCGCGCTTTACGGTGTTCGCACTCGGGATCATGCCGTACATCTCTGCATCGATCATCATGCAGCTGATGACCTACGTGGTTCCCACGTTCGAGCAGCTCAAGAAAGAGGGCCAGGCCGGACAGCGCAAGATCACGCAGTACACCCGCTACGGCACGCTGGCCCTGGCGCTGTTCCAGTCCTACGGCATTGCCATGGCGCTGGAATCGCAGCCCGGTCTGGTGATGGACCCCGGCTTCATGTTCCGCATGACCGCCGTCGTCAGCCTGAGCGCCGGTACGCTGTTCCTGATGTGGCTGGGCGAGCAGATCACCGAGCGTGGCCTGGGCAACGGCATCTCGATCCTGATCTTTGCAGGTATCGCTGCCGGTCTGCCGAGCGCGATTGCCGGCCTGATGGAACTGGTCCGCACCAATGCGATGAGCATCATCGTGGCGCTGATCATCCTGGCACTGGTGGTGCTGGTGACCTACTTCGTGGTGTTCGTGGAACGCGGACAGCGCAAGATCCTGGTCAACTACGCGCGTCGCCAGGTGGGCAACAAGGTCTACGGTGGCCAGGCTTCGCACCTGCCGCTGAAGCTGAACATGGCCGGTGTGATTCCGCCGATCTTCGCATCGTCGATCATCCTGCTGCCCGCCACGGTGGTGAACTGGTTCAGCAGTGCCGAGAGCATGCGCTGGCTGCGTGATATCGCATCCTCGCTCACTCCCGGTCAGCCGATCTACATCGCCCTGTATGCTGCTGCGATCATTTTCTTCTGCTTTTTCTACACCGGCCTCGTGTTCAACAGCCGGGAAACTGCCGACAACCTGAAAAAGAGCGGTGCTTTCGTGCCCGGTATCCGTCCCGGTGACAATACCGCACGCTACATCGACAAGATCCTGCTCCGGTTGACGTTCGTCGGCGCAATCTACATCACCCTGGTGTGCTTGCTGCCGGAATTCCTGATTTTGAAATACAACGTGCCGTTCTACTTTGGCGGAACATCCTTGCTGATCATCGTTGTCGTCACCATGGACTTCATGGCCCAGGTGCAGAACTACCTGATGACGCAGCAATACGATGCCCTGTTGAAAAAGGCCAACTTCAAAGCTCGTTAACTCATCATGGCTAAAGATGATGTGATCCAGATGCAGGGTGAGGTTGTCGAAAACCTCCCGAATGCGACATTTCGCGTCAAGCTGGAAAACGGACATGTGGTGTTGGGCCATATCTCCGGCAAGATGCGGATGCACTACATCCGCATCCTGCCAGGCGACAAGGTAACGGTCGAGTTGACCCCGTACGATTTATCCAAAGCGCGCATCGTGTTCCGCGCCAAGTAAAGAACAAAGGAGAGAGAAATGAAAGTCTCAGCTTCGGTAAAGAAAATTTGCCGCAATTGCAAGGTTATCCGCCGCAAAGGCGTGGTGCGCATCATCTGCACCGATCCCCGTCACAAGCAGCGTCAAGGCTGATAGAAACATCTAGAGGAATCACATGGCACGTATTGCTGGTATCAACATTCCGCCGCACCAACACGCTGAAATCGGCCTGACGGCGATCTATGGCATCGGCCGCACCCGCGCCCGCCTGATCTGCGAAGCCTGCGGTATCGAGTACTCCAAGAAGATCAAGGAACTGACTGACGGCGACCTGGAGAAAATCCGTGACGCCCTGGCCCAGTTCACGCTGGAAGGTGACCTGCGCCGCGAAACCACGATGAACATCAAGCGCCTGATGGACATCGGCTGCTACCGTGGTTTCCGTCATCGCCGTGGCCTGCCGATGCGTGGTCAGCGTACCCGCACCAATGCCCGCACCCGCAAGGGCCCGCGCAAGGCAGCCCAGTCCCTGAAGAAATAATTGAGAGCGAAGAGTAACCATGGCTAAACCGTCCAACGCTGCATCCCGCGTCCGCAAGAAGGTCCGCAAGAACATTGCCGATGGCATTGCGCACGTGCACGCCTCGTTCAACAACACCATCATCACCATCACTGACCGCCAGGGCAACGCCCTGTCCTGGGCTTCTTCCGGCGGTCAGGGTTTCAAGGGTTCGCGCAAGTCCACCCCGTTCGCTGCACAGGTCGCTTCCGAAGTGGCCGGCCGCGCTGCCGTGGAACAGGGCATCAAGAACCTGGAAGTCGAAATCAAGGGTCCCGGCCCGGGTCGCGAGTCTTCCGTGCGCGCACTGGCTGCACTTGGTATTAAAATCACGTCCATCTCCGACGTGACGCCGGTGCCGCACAACGGCTGCCGCCCGCAAAAGCGCCGTCGCATCTGATTTTTTTTCAACCCAAGCCCACTGCCGCCAGCTGCATTGCGTTGGCGGCTCCTGCGCTTTTGTGAGCGCAGCAGCAACAATCAAAGGAAAATACTGTGGCACGTTATCTTGGCCCCAAGGCAAAACTCGCCCGCCGTGAAGGCACCGACCTGTTCCTGAAGAGCGCCCGCCGCTCCATCAGCGACAAGTGCAAATTCGAAGCCAAGCCCGGCCAGCATGGCCGCACCTCCGGCCAGCGCACCTCCGACTTCGGTCTGCAGCTGCGCGAGAAGCAGAAGGTCAAGCGCATGTACGGTGTGCTGGAGCGCCAGTTCCGCCGCTACTTTGCCGAAGCCGAGCGTCGCCGTGGCAACACCGGTGCCAACCTGCTGAGCCTGCTGGAAGCCCGTCTGGACAACGTGGTGTTCCGCATGGGTTTCGGTTCCACCCGCGCTGAAGCCCGTCAGCTGGTGTCGCACAAGGCGATCCTGGTGAACGGCCAGCAGGTGAACATCCCCTCCTACATGGTCAAGGCCGGTGACGTGATCTCCGTGCGCGAGAAGTCTGCCAAGCAGGCCCGCGTGATCGAGGCGCTGCAGCTGGCAGGCCAGGTGGGCTACCCGGCATGGGTGGAAGTGAACGCCGACAAGGCCGAAGGCACGTTCAAGAAGTCTCCGGACCGCGACGAGTTCGGCGCCGACATCAACGAATCGCTGATCGTCGAACTTTACTCCCGCTAATCCTCATGGAGATACGGCTTCGGCCGTATTTTCCATGGACGGCGCTGCCGCGCCCGTCACTCTGGTTCCTGGTGCACCTTGCATGAAGCACCAGGGGCTTCGCCAGCCTTACCGGTGTAACGAGCCGGGGGTATTGAGAGGAAGTCAGAATGCAAACCAATCTGTTGAAACCCAAAAACATTCACGTCGAGCAGCTGAGCGCGAACCGTGCCAAGGTGACGCTGGAGCCGTTCGAGCGCGGCTATGGTCACACCCTGGGCAACGCCCTGCGCCGTGTCCTGTTGTCGTCCATGGTCGGCTACGCGCCCACCGAGGTGACGATTGCCGGCGTGCTGCACGAGTACTCGTCCATCGACGGCGTGCAGGAAGACGTGGTCGGCATCCTGCTGAACCTGAAGGGTGTGGTGTTCAAGCTGCACAACCGCGACGAAGTGACCCTGAGCCTGCGCAAGGACACCGAAGGCGTCGTGACCGCCGCCGACATCCAGGTTCCGCATGACGTAGAGATCATCAACCCCGATCACGTGATCTGCACCCTGTCCCAGGGCGGCAAGATCGACATGCAGCTGAAGGTGGAAAAGGGCCGCGGTTATGTGCCCGGCAACCTGCGTCGCCACAACGACGAAGCCTTCAAGTTCATCGGCCGCATCGTGCTGGACGCGTCCTTCTCCCCTGTCAAACGCGTGAGCTACGCCGTGGAAAGCGCCCGTGTCGAGCAGCGTACCGACCTGGACAAGCTGGTGATCGAGATCGAGACCAACGGTGCCATCTCCGCTGAAGACGCCGTGCGTTCTTCCGCCAAGATCCTGGTGGAACAGCTGGCCGTGTTCGCACAGCTGGAAGGCGGCGCGCTGGACGCGTTCGACCAGCCGGCATCGCGCAGCGCTGCCCAGTTCGATCCGGTGCTGCTGCGCCCGGTCGATGAGCTGGAACTGACGGTGCGTTCGGCCAACTGCCTGAAGGCCGAGAACATTTACTACATCGGCGACCTGATCCAGCGTACCGAGAACGAGCTGCTGAAGACCCCGAACCTGGGCCGCAAGTCGCTCAACGAGATCAAGGAAGTGCTGGCCTCCCGTGGCCTGACGCTGGGCATGAAGCTGGAAAGCTGGCCGCCCGCAGGTCTGGAAAAGCGCTGATCATTTTTTCGCCACGTTGCCGGCTGGTCCGGCGCGTGGCCCAACCCGGGGCCTTGCCCCAATGTGTGCCCGGGCAGTACCTGATACGGCTGTCCGCTAATAATCGAAAGGAAGCACCATGCGTCACGGACTGAAACTCCGCAAACTGAACCGTACATCGGCCCATCGCCAGGCGATGCTGCGCAACATGATGAACTCCCTCATCGCGCACGAAGCCATCAAGACCACCCTGCCCAAGGCCAAGGAACTGCGCAAGGTCATCGAGCCGATGATCACGCTGGCCAAGAAGGACACCGTGGCCAACAAGCGCCTGGCGTTCGACCGCCTGCGCGACCGCGACAGCGTCGTCAAGCTGTTCAACGACCTGGGTCCCCGTTTCGCCAACCGTCCGGGTGGCTACACGCGTATCCTGAAAATGGGCTTCCGCGTGGGTGACAACGCCCCCATGGCCTATGTCGAACTGGTGGATCGTCCCGAAGTGGAAGAAAATTCTTCCGAAGAGGCTTCCAAAGCCGAATAATCGGTGATACAATAAATGTCTTGCCGCGCGATGGAGCAGTCTGGTAGCTCGTTGGGCTCATAACCCAAAGGTCGGAGGTTCAAATCCTTCTCGCGCAACCAATACATACGAGGAGCCCGCAAACCGAAAGGTCTGCGGGTTTTTTGTTTGTGCGCGTGGTGATGGAGCGGGTATTGGCGGCAGGAGTCCGCCTGTCGGCGGGCGGGGGAGCGCGGGCTGCGCGCCACGCGCTCCCTGGCCTGCACACCCGTTACGCCAGCATGGAAATCACTTGCCAAACAGTTTCCGCATGAATATAGTGAGTGAACTATTACTTTGTGGGATGGGCTGCCCTTCATTGGCATGGAGCAGACATCCGAAAGGAGCGGGACATGGCACGGCAGACAGAAAGCAGGGGTTGGGGATTGCGCGTTCTGGCCCTGGTGGCTGTGGCGTTCGGCTTGCTGACGCTGAAGGAGGGCGGCGCGGTGCTGTTCGTGGATGGCGCAGGGCGGCAGGCGGCGGGGCAGTACGTGCCCTTTGTGCTCTGGTTCAACTTTCTGGCGGGCTTTGCCTATGTGCTTGCAGGCATCGGACTGTGGCTGCACCGGCCATGGGCGGCACGGCTGGCGGTGGCGATCGCGCTGGCTTCGGTGCTGGTGCTGATTGCTTTCCTGTTCCTGGTAATGGGCGGCGGAGCCCATGAAAAACGCACGCTGGTGGCTATGCCGCTGCGGGCGCTGATCTGGAGCGGCATCGGCTGGTGGTCGTGGCGGCAGCTGGTTTCCTCGCCGAGGGGCTGACGATGACGGAGCAGGATGACAGCTTGTCGGCTATTGCCGGGGCGGATGCGGCTGCTGAAGAGGCCCGCGCGCGCCGCGGTCGTTATCTGCCCAGCGAAGAACGGCGCAATCAGGCGATCGATGCCGTGATTGCGCTGGCGGGACAGGAGAATCCGGCCGAGATCAGTACGGGCGACGTGGCACGCCGCATGCAGCTGACGCAGGGCGCGCTGTTCCGCCACTTTCCCAGCAAGGATGCGCTGTGGGAGGCGGTGATGGAGCGCGTGAGCGGACTGCTGCTGGCGCGGATTGCGCGCTCTGCCATGCAGCAGGAAACGCCGCTGGCCAAGCTGCGCGCGATGTTCATGGCGCATGCCGATTTTGCCGGCGAGTATCCCGGCGTGCCGCGCATGCTGTTCGGCGAAATGCAGCGCGCGCAGGATACACCGGCCAAGCGCATCGCCAAGGCGCTGCTGGTGCGCTATGCGGGCCATCTGCAAGAGTTGCTGGAGCAGGGCAAGCGCGAGGGGGAGTTGCCGGCGACGCTGGATGCCGAGGCGGCGGCGCTGCTGTTCATCGGCACCTTGCAGGGTCTGGTGATGCAGTCGTTTCTGGTGGGGGATGTGCAGCGCATTGCGCGCTATGCCCCGCGCGTGTATGCGATTTATGAGCGGGGGTTGCAATGCAGTTGAAGTTGCCGGTGCGGGGACGCACGCTGGGTTTAGCACTGGTGGTGCTGGTGCTGGTTGCGGTGTTTGCCTGGGTCGGGCTGCGTTCCGGGCCGCTGGCGCCGGTGCCGGCCACGGTGGCCAGGGTGGAGTCGCGGGCGATCACGCCGGGGCTGTACGGCATCGGCACGGTGCAGGCGCGCTATACCTACAAGATCGGGCCGACGTATGCGGGCCGTCTCAAGCGCGTGGAGGTGCATGCGGGCGATGCGGTGCAGGCAGGACAGTTGCTGGGCGAGATGGATCCGGTGGATCTGGACCAGCGCATCCAGGCGCAGGAGGCGGCCTTGCGCCGCGCCGAGGCGGCGCAGCGTGAGGCGCAGGCGCGTCAGAGCTTTGCGCGCGGGCAGGCCAAGCGCTATCGCGATCTGTATATGGCCGAGGCGAGCAGCCGCGAACTGGCGGAGTCCAAGCAGCAGGAGTTGCAGGTGGCCGATGCGGCGGTCAGCAGCAGTGGCAGCGAGATTGCCCGTCTGCGGGCCGAGCGTGCCGCCTTGCAGGCGCAGCGCGGCAATCTGCGGCTGGTGGCGCCGGTGGCCGGGCTGGTGGCGGCGCGCAGTGCCGATCCGGGGACCACGGTGGTGGCCGGGCAGGCGGTGCTGGAGCTGATCGATCCGGCGAGCCTGTGGATCAATACCCGTTTTGACCAGGTGCATGCCGGCGGGCTGGCTGCGCAGTTGCCGGCGCGCATCGTGCTGCGTTCGCGCAGCGGGCAGCCGGTGCAGGGCGCGGTGCAGCTGGTGGAGCCGCTGGCCGACCAGGTGACGGAGGAGACGCTGGCCAAGATCGTGTTCAGCCAGCCGCTTGCGGTGCTGCCGCCGATTGGCGAGCTGGCCGAGGTGACGGTGCTGTTGCCGCAGCAACCGGCGCAGCCGGTGATTCCGAACGCAGCGGTGCGCAAGCTGAATGCGCAGACCGGCGTATGGGTGCCGGATGGCAGTGGCGTGCGCTTTGTGCCGGTGCGGCTGGGCGCTTCCGATCTGGATGGCCGGGTGCAGGTGCTGGAGGGCCTCAAAGCCGGTGACGAAGTGGTGGTGTACAGCGAGCGTGCGCTGAGCGAGCGCAGCCGCATCAAGCGTGTCGAACGCATTCCGGGAGTGAAGGCATGATCAGCCTGGCCGGGCGTGACATTCTGCACGCCTGGGGCAAGTTCCTGTTCACCGGCATCGGGCTGGGGCTGCTGATCGGCGTGACGCTGATCATGGCGGGTGTGTACCGCGGCATGGTGGACGATGGCAAGGTGCTGCTGGACAACAGCGGCGCCGATATCTGGGTGGTGCAGAAGGATACGCTGGGGCCGTATGCGGAGTCGTCCAGCATTCCGGATGATGCGTGGCGTGCGATTGCCACCATGCCCGGGGTGCGCACGGTGGCGAACGTGACCTACCTGACCACGCAGGTGCGGCACGAGGGCGGCGACGTGCGTGCCATGGTGGTGGGGATAGCGCCAGGATCGGTGGGCACGCCGGGCTGGCCGTCGTTCCTGATTGCGGGGCGGCAGATCACGCGCGGGCACTATGAGGCGGTGGCGGACCGGGCCTCGGGCTTCCGGCTCGGGCAGCGCATCCAGATCCGGCGCAACCACTACACGGTGGTGGGGCTGACGCGACGTATGGTGTCGTCCAGCGGCGATCCGATGGTGTTCATTCCGCTCAAGGATGCGCAGGAGGCGCAGTTCCTGAAGGACAACGATGCGATCCTGCAGAGCCGGCGCCGCACCGAGGCGAATCCGGCCTTCAACCGCCCGGGCGTGCCGGGGCTGCTGGAGGCGGTGCAGGGCTCGCAGAGCGCCAACAATTCGGTCAACGCGGTGCTGGTGACGCTGCAGCCGGGCGCGGATGCCGATGCCACGGCGCAGGCGGTGCGGCGCTGGAAGCGGCTCAATGCCTATACGCGGGCCGAGATGGAGGAGATCCTGATCGGCAAGCTGATTGCGACCTCGTCACGCCAGATCGGCATGTTCCTGGTGATCCTGGCGATCGTGAGCGCAGCCATCGTGGCCTTCATCATCTACACGCTGACCATGGACAAGATCCGCGAGATTGCGGTGCTGAAACTGATCGGCACGCGCAACCGCACGATTGCCATGATGATCATGCAGCAGGCGCTGGCGTTGGGGCTGATCGGCTTTGTAGTGGGGCGAATCAGCGCCACGTTTGCGGCACCGGCCTTTCCGAAGTACGTGCTGCTGATGCCGAAGGATACGCTGATCGGCTTCGTGGCGGTGATGGTGATTTGTGCGCTGGCGAGCCTGGTGTCGATCCGGCTGGCGCTGAAGATCGATCCGGCCGAGGCGATTGGAGGCTGACGATGGCAGGTTTCGGTATCCGCATCGAGGGCCTGCGCAAGCGCTACGGGCAGGGCGACACGGCGGTGGATGCGCTCAAGCGTGTGGACATGCAGGTGGCGCCGGGCGAGGTGGTGGGGCTGATCGGGCCTTCGGGCTCGGGCAAGAGCACGCTGCTCAAATGTCTGGGGGCCATCATCGACCCGACCGAGGGGCGCATGACGCTGGGTGACGAGGTGATCTACGACAACGGCTGGAAGGTGAAGGACTTGCGTGCGCTGCGGCGCGACAAGATCGGCTTCGTGTTTCAGGCGCCGTACCTGATTCCGTTTCTGGACGTGACGGACAACGTGGCGCTGCTGCCGATGCTGGCGGGGGTGGCCAATGGCGAGGCGCGCGAGCGGGCGCTGGAACTGCTGACGGCGCTGGATGTGCAGCACCGGGCCAAGGCCATGCCCTCGCAGCTTTCGGGCGGCGAGCAGCAGCGCGTGGCGATTGCGCGCGGGCTGGTGAACCGGCCGCCGGTGATCCTGGCGGACGAGCCGACGGCGCCGCTGGACAGCGAGCGGGCGCTGGCGGTGATCCGCATCCTGAACAGCATGGCCCAACAGTTCCAGACCGCCATCATCGTGGTGACGCATGACGAGAAGATCATCCCGACCTTCAAGCGGATCTACCACATCCGGGACGGGGTGACGCATGAGGAGGCGGGGGAAGGGCGCTCGCTGGAGTAGGCGCGAGCGAGGAGTCCATAATCGGGGCGCTGTTTCGCAGCCTGCTGGAAAATGCTCCGCATGACGACCATCCCTATCGCCGTGAACGCACAGGCCATGTCAGACACGGCGCTGGAACGCCTGCTGGAGGAGGTGCGCGCGTGCCGGGCGTGCGCGGATCATTTGCCGCATGAGCCGCGGCCGGTGCTGCAGGCGGGTGCGGATGCGCGCATCTTGATCGTGGGACAGGCACCGGGAGCCAAGGTACATACCAGCGGTATTCCCTGGAGTGATGCCAGTGGCAGACGCCTGAGGGAATGGATGGGCATCGACGAGGCGGTGTTCTACGATGCCGGGCAAGTGGCCATTATGCCGATGGGGTTCTGCTTTCCGGGCCGGGGAGCGAGTGGTGACCGGCCGCCGCAAAAGGCCTGTGCGCCGCTGTGGCACGAGCGGCTGCTGGCGTTGATGCCGCAGATCCGGCTGACCTTGCTGGTGGGCGGCTACGCGCAGCAGCATTTTCTTGAGCGCCATGGGCACACGTCCGTCACCGATACCCTGCGCAACTGGCAGGGGCTCGGGCCGGATATGCTGCCCTTGCCGCATCCCTCACCGCGCAATGTGGCGTGGTTCAAGGCCAATCCGTGGTTCGAGGGTGAGGTGCTGCCCGCGCTGCGCGAGCGGGTGCGCGCAGCGCTTGCTCAGGGCACCGAAACGGGCGGCAGCAGCCGGTCGTATTCGCGCCGCACTACCGCATAGCATTCGCAGCAACGTGCTTCCAGACCGGGGCGGTCCAGCACGGTGATGTGCCCGCGGCGCCGCCCGATCAGGCCGGCGCGCTGCAACTGGCCGGCGGCCTCGGTCACGCCTTCGCGGCGCACGCCGAGCAGCTGCGCGATGTTTTCGTGGGTGACGGGCAGCTCGTTGCTGTGCATGCGGTCCAGGTTGAGCAGCAGCCAGCGGCACAGGTGCTGCTCGATGCTGTGGTGGCGGTGGCAGACGGCGTTCTGCGCCATCTGCGTGATCAGCGCCTGCATGTAGCGCAGCAGCATGTGCATCACGGCGGGCTGGGTGGTGAACTCCTGCTCCAGAAAGTCGGCAGGCAGCCGCATGGCCTGGCCGGAGTACTGCACCACGGCGCGGCTGGGGGTGTTTTCGCCGCCGCGCAGGCGCGAGACACCCACCATGCCGGGGCGGCCGATGATGGCGATTTCGGTGGCGCGGCCATCCTGCAGCAGGTATTGCAGCGAGACGATGGCGGTGGTGGGAAACACCACGTGCGAGATCGGGTCGCCGCCGTCGTACAGCACGTCGCCGCGGTTCAGATCCACCACTTCCAGAAAGGGCTGCCAGCGTTCCCAGGCATCGGCAGGCAGGCCGGCGAGCAGCAGGTTGCCGCAGGCTTCTTCGCGGGTCGGGGCGCGGTCGCTGGTGGAGTTGCCGGGCAGAGAGGGGGAGCGCATGGAGGCAGCATGCCAGCAATTTCCCTGGCCTTGCCCCAGACGCGCGGGAAACCCGTGCGCGCGTGGTGGTATGGGCCCCGTGTTCTGTGCGCTACCGCACAGACGAAAGCCCTGGCGGCTGTCACGCTTACGGCTTGCAGGGAGAGCAGTTGTTGGCATGGCCGGACCGGGCATGCGGCCCTCCCTGCATCAAGGATGTTGTATGAGTACCGCTTATCTTCTGCTGTCGGCCTTCGTGATTTCGTTCGTGGCGCTGATGCTGTTCATCTGGTCGCAGCGATCGGGCCTGTTCGACCGCACCAGCCAGGGGGCCGAGGTGATTTTCGCGCCCGGCGAGATCGGCCGCGTGGACGATCCTGCAGCCACTCCCACCGAGCGTGCGGAACTGCAAGGCACGGTGAACGCGGCGCGTGATGCCGCTCCCTGCCCGCCGGATGCGCAGGAACTGGCCGATCGGGCCCAGGCCGATGCCTCCACCGCCCGGCTGGTGCTCGTGCTGTTCTGCTGCGCGGTGTTCTGGCTGCTGCTGGCCTCGACGGCGGGGCTGACAGCCTCGATCAAGCTGCATGAACCGGACTGGCTGACGCAGCAGGCCTGGCTGACTTTTGGCCGCATCCGCACCCTGCACCTGAACGGCGTGGCCTACGGATGGGCGCCGATGGCAGGGCTCGGCATTGCCATGTTCATCCTGCCGCGTGTGCTCAAGACGCCGCTGGTGGGGGCCAACTGGGCGCTGGTGGGCGTGGCGCTGTGGAACATCGCCGTGATGGCGGGGCTGACCAGCATTGCCATCGGCATCAACGATGGGCTGGAGTGGCTGGAAATTCCCTGGCAGATCGACATTGTGCTGCTGCTTGGTGGTGCGCTGATGGCCTTGCCGCTGCTGTTCACGCTGGTGCGCCGGCGGGTGAAGCACCTGTATGTGTCGGTCTGGTACATGGGTGCGGCGCTGTTCTGGCTGCCGGTGATGCTGGTGGTGGCGAAGTTTCCGGGCCTGCACAGCGGCGTGCAGCAGGCCACGACGAACTGGTGGTATGCGCACAATGTGCTGGGCTACTTCTTCACGCCGCTGGCGATTGCGGCGGTGTATTACTTCCTACCCAAGGTGATCGGGCGGCCGGTGCAGTCGTACAACCTGTCGCTGCTGGGCTTCTGGGGGCTGGCCTTCTTCTACGGGCAGGTAGGCGGGCACCACCTGATCGGCGGGCCGGTGCCGGCCTGGGTGGTGACGCTGTCCATCGTGCAGAGCATGATGATGATCATCCCTGTGGTGGCCTTTACCGTGAACCAGTGGCAGACCATGCATGGCCGCTGGGCCACCATGCGGCATTCGCCCACGCTGCGCTTCGTGGTGGCGGGAGCGGCCATGTACACGCTGAGCTCGCTGCAGGGTTCGTTCGGCGCGTTGCGTGAACTGAACGTGGTGACGCATTTCACGCACTACACCGTGGGCCATGCGCATCTGGGCATGTATGGCTTCGTGAGCTTTGTGTTCTTCGGCGCCATGTATTTCGTGATGCCGCGCATCATGGGCCGCGAATGGCCGTATGCGGGCTGGATCACGGCGCATTTCTGGCTGGTGTTTGCCGGCTTCATGGTCTATTTCTGGGCGCTGACCATTGGCGGCTGGCTGCAGGGCACGGCGATGCTGGATGCGGCGCGCAGCTTCATGGACTCGGTGGCGGTGACGCTGCCCTATCTGAAGGCGCGCAGCGTGGGTGGCAGCCTGATGCTGGCCGGGCATCTGGTGTTCATCGCCCATTTCGTGATGCTGGTGATGGGCTGGGGGCCGCAACGCGAAACGCCGACGCTGTTCCGTGCGGCCAAGGTGGAAGGGGTGTACGCATGAAAAGCGAAGCCAGGCTGATTTCGGGTGCCATGGTGATGCTGGCGTTCTCGGCGGCGGCGCTGGTGGTGCTGCCGTACCTGCAGGTGCACAAGGCGGTGCCCACGCCGGGGCTCAAGCCCTATGACGATGCGCAGTTGCGCGGGCGCGAGGTGTATATCGCCAACGGCTGCGTCTACTGCCATACGCAGCAGCCGCGGCCCAAGGGCTTTGCGCCTGACTTTGACCGGGGCTGGGGCCGTGCCACCGTGGCGGGCGACTATGCCTACGACAAGCCGCACCTGCTCGGCACCATGCGCACCGGGCCGGACCTGATGAACATCGGTGCGCGCCAGCCGAGCGAGCAGTGGCATCTGGGCCATCTGTACCAGCCGCGGGCCTATGTGCCGGGCAGCATCATGCCGTCCTATCCCTATCTGTTCGAGCTCAAGCCCAAGGCGCAGGAGGGCGATGTGGTGGTGCAGCTGCCGCCCGAGCACGCGCCCAAGGGCCAGGTGGTGGTGGCGTTGCCGGACGCGGTGGAGCTGGTCAGGTACCTGCAATCGCTGGACCGCACCGGTCCGGCCGTGGCGAGCCCGGCGGCTGCGCCGGCATCGCGCCCGTGAAGGAGGTGGAGATGCAGGCAACAGGCAACAATCAGGGCATGCAGTGCAATCTGCAGCAGCAGCGCGAATATGGCGAGCCGCACGAGGGCAATGGCGCAGTGCCGTGGTTCGTGAGTTCCATCGTGGCGGGTTTGCTGGTGTTTGGCGTGGTGTACATCGTGCGCGCTCCCATCAACAGCATGCCGCCGGCGCGGGGCGATGCCCGCGTGCTGGCCGAATTGCAGACGCCGCCCAAGGTGGCCGGTGCGGCGGTGGACGGGGCTGCGGTCTATACGGCGCGCTGTGCTTCCTGCCACCAGGCGACCGGTGCAGGCGTGCCGGGGGTGTTTCCGCCGCTGGCCGGATCGGAATGGGTGCAGGGCAAGGAGGCCACGCTGGCGTCCATCGTGCTGCATGGTGTGAACGGGCCGCTGACGGTGAAGGGTGTGACCTACAACGGTGCCATGCCGGCCTTTGGCGGCCAGCTGCAGGATGCCGAACTGGCGGCGGTGCTGACGCATATCCGCAGCCAGTGGGGCAATGCCGGCCCGCCCGTGAAAGGGGATGTGGTGGCAGAAATCCGCAAATCGAGCGCGGCCCGCAAGGAGCCCTTCAAGGGCGATGCGGAGCTGGCGCCGATGAAGTGACCGGGACGTGGACATGGACGCCCTACCCGCATCCGTGGCACGCAGCGCGCGCGGCCTGAGCGGGGCGCTGAGCGCTCTGCTGGCAGGGGGGCTGCTGGTCTGGCTGACGTGGTACACGCAGGGTTTCGAGGTGTGGACCTTCGAGGCGCGACGTCAGGTGGCAGCGCGCACTGGGGGCATGCAGGCGGCGGTGGTGCCGGTGCGGCTGGCGGCTGGGGCTGACGCTGGAGCTGACCATACCGGGGAGAGAGGGGTGCCCGCCATGGCGAATGGAGTGCTGCCCTGGGCGCACCCGGATGCGGGCGGAAAGGCCTACCTGGTCGATTTCATCTACACCCGCTGCCCGACGGTCTGCCTGGCGCTGGGTTCGGAGTTCCAGCAGGCGCAACGCACAATCGCGCAGGATCCGGCCTATGCCGGCGTGCGGCTGCTATCGGTGTCCTTCGATGTGAAGAACGATAGCCCGGCTGCGCTGGCCAGCTACGCGGGCAGCCTGCGTGCCGATCCGGACTGGTGGACCTTTGCCGTGCCCGGCAGCGTGGCTGGTGCCGAAGCGCTGCTGCGCTCGCTGGGTGTGGTGGTGATTCCGGATGGCATGGGCGGCTTCGTGCATAACGGTTCCATCCATCTGCTTGATGGCCAGGGACGGCTGCGCGGGCTGTATGGCTACGACGGCTGGTCGCAGGCGCTGGCCGATGCCCGCCGGCTGAGCGAGGAGGCAGCGCCATGAGCGCCAAGTACACCCCCTGGATTGACGGCATCGCGGCCCTGGTGGCGCGCACCCGCGCGGCGCCCCGCTTGTCCGTGCTGCTGGCCATGGCGCCGCTGCTGCTGTTCTGGCCGGATCTGCGCCACTTTGTGGAAAGCCGCATGGCGTTGCACATGCTGCTGGAGTTTCCCCTGCTGATGGCCTCGGGCTGGTGCCTGCGGCGCTGGTGGCAGCGCCGGCGCCCCATGCAGGGCGGAGCCGGCCGGTTGGAACAACTGCTGGATTGGCGCGGCTGGACGGGGGCTACCTTCGTCACCGTGGTGACGGTGGTGTGGATGGTGCCATCCATGCTGGATGCGGCCTTGCTGGCGCTGCCGGTGGCGGCGTTCAAGTACGTCAGCTGGTGGCTGGCCGGCTGGCTGCTGGCGTCGAGCTGGTACCGCATGGATGCCGAGGTGCTGCTGTTTTTTGCCGGCAACCTGGCGTGGATGACGGCGACGGCCGGCCTGCTGTATCTGGAGGCGCCGTCGCAGTTGTGTGTGAGCTATCTGCAGGATGACCAGCAGCACGCCGGCCTGGGCCTGGTGGTGCTGGCCGTGGCGGCGGGCGGGCTGGCGCTGCGGCAGATGATGCGCAGCGGGGAGGCGGTGCAGGGCGTGACTGGCCATTGAGCGTGGCCAGACCCCCCGTGCGGTCGCGCGAACACTCGGGCCACAGGAGCTCAGGCGCTCGACATCTTCATCAGCACCAGTCCCCCCACGATCAACGAGGCCGCCACCAGGCGCATGGCGGTAACCGGCTCACCCAGGAACAGGATGCCGACCACGAACGCCCCCACGGCACCGATGCCGGTCCAAACCGTGTAGGCCGTGCCCAGCGGCAAGGTCTTCATCGCCAGGCCCAGCAGCAGCACGCTGCCGACCATGGCGACCAGGGTGAGAACGGACGGCCACAGGCGCGTGAAGCCCTCCGATTGTTTCATGGCAACCGCCCACACGATTTCAAGCAGGCCGGCGAAAGCGAGCCAGATCCAGGCCATGGAATACTCCTTCATTCCGGGCCGTCCCGCATGGTTGCCCACAATGGCGTGGGGGAGGTCGTCCTCCATGAAAAAAATAATGCCACAGGCCCGGATGCCACCGGGCCTGGAGCAGGAAGCCTGTGCTGCAGGCCGTAATCAGACCGGTTCAGCCGCGCGCAGCCTGCAGCAGCGGCTCGATCTCCGCCGGCGTCAGCACCTTGCCGACCGAGACGACCTTGTCGTCGATGGCCAGGCCGGGCGTGGACATGACGCCGTGGGCGGCGATATCGGCATAGTCGGTGACCTTGACGATATCCGCCTGCAGGCCCAGGTTGGCGAGTGCAGCGGCCACATTGTCGCCCAGGGTGATGCAGCGCTTGCAACCGGATCCGAGTACCTTGATGATCATTGGGTGGTTTCCTTGCAACGGTGAGGCTCAGAGGAGCAGGTGGGAAAAGGCGTTGAACACGTAGCCGATCAGCATGATGCCGCCGGTCACGATCACGAAGAACAGGGCCAGCAGCGGCGGCTCGACCACCTTGCGCAGCATGATCAGCGAAGGCAGCGAGAGCGCGGTGACGGCCATCATGAAGGCCAGCACGGTGCCCAGGCCGACGCCCTTGCCGACCAGCGCTTCGGCGATCGGCAGCGTGCCGAAGATGTCGGCATACATGGGCACACCAATCAGCGTGGCGACGATCACCGACCACCACTTGTCCTGCCCCAACAGCGCCGTGACGAAACTTTGCGGAATCCAGTTGTGGATGAAGGCGCCGATGCCGACCCCGATCAGCACATAGAGCCAGACGCGGCCGACGATTTCCTGGACCTGTTCGCGGGCGAAGGCGAGGCGGTCCTTCAGGGTGAGTTGTTCCAGCGCCACCTCGCCCACGCGCTGCTGGAGCACGAATTCGGCCACGTAGCGCTCCATGCCGGCCCGGCCGATCAGCGTGCCTCCGATCACCGCCAGCACCAGCCCGACCACCACGTAGGCGATGGCGATCGGCCAGTTGAAGATGCTGGCCAGCAGGATCACCGAGGCCAGGTCGACCAGCGGCGAGGAAATGAGGAAGGAAAAGGTAACGGCGAGCGGCAGCCCGGCACCGGTGAAGCCGATAAATAGCGGGATCGACGAGCAGGAACAGAACGGCGTCACCGTGCCGAGCAGGGCCGCCATGGTGTTGGCGCGCACCCCCTGCATGTTGCCCAGGATGCTGCGCGTGCGTTCGGGCGGAAAGTAGCTCTGCACCCAGGAGATGCCGAAAATCAGCACCGACAGCAGGATGAAGATCTTGATGACGTCGTAGATGAAGAAATGCAGGCTGCCGCCGATGCGGCTGCCCATGCTCAGGCCGAAGCCGTCTTCCACCAGCAGGCGGACCAGATCATGCAGCCACTGCATGCGCAGCAATTGGTCATTGAGCCACTGGAAGATGTGCATGATCGGCTTCTCTTGTTGTTACGGTGCGCAGCGCACACGCATTTTCATCATAGCGAGTACGGGGTGATTGTGGGAGCCGGAAGCGCGCCCTGCCTCAGGCGCCCCGCTCGTACCACCCCTTGCTCGCATTCACCACCCGCACCACGAGCAGCATCACCGGCACCTCGATCAGCACGCCCACCACGGTGGCCAGCGCTGCGCCCGATTCGAAGCCGAACAGGCTGATGGCGGCCGCCACGGCCAGTTCGAAGAAGTTGGAGGCGCCGATCAGTGCCGACGGGCAGGCCACGTTGTGCTTCTCGCCGACGGCGCGGTTGAGCCAGTAGGCCAGCGCCGAGTTGAACAGCACCTGGATCAGGATCGGCACCGCCAGCAGCGCGATCACCAGCGGCTGCTTCAGGATCGCTTCGCCCTGGAAGGCGAACAGCAGCACCAGCGTGGCCAGCAACGCCGCCATGGACCAGGGCCCGATGCGCGCCATGGCGGCATCGAACGCCGCCTGGCCGCGGCGCAGCAGCGCCTTGCGCCAGAGCTGGGCGATGATCACCGGAATCACGATGTACAGCACCACCGAGGTTAGCAGCGTGTCCCACGGCACGTGGATGGAGGCGATGCCCAGCAGCAGGCCCACCAGTGGCGCAAACGCCAGCACCATGATGGTGTCGTTCAGCGCCACCTGCGACAGCGTGAACAGCGGATGGCCGTTGGTCAGCCGGCTCCAGACGAACACCATGGCGGTGCACGGTGCGGCGGCCAGCAGGATCAGGCCGGCGATGTAGCTGTCGATCTGGTCCGGCGGCAGCATGGGCGCAAACAGGTTGCGGATGAACAGCCAGCCCAGAAAGGCCATGCTGAAGGGCTTGACCAGCCAGTTCACGAACAGCGTCACGCCGATGCCCTTGACGTGCTGGCGCATTTCGCCCAGCGCGCCAAAGTCGACCTTGACCAGCATCGGGATGATCATCACCCAGATCAGCAGCCCGACCGGCAGGTTGACCCGGGCCACTTCCATGCGGCCGATGGCCTGGAACGGGCCGGGAAACAGCTGGCCCAGCGCAATGCCGGCGATGATGCACAGAAACACCCAGAGCGTCAGGTAGCGCTCGAACAGGTTCATGCTCTGCGCCGGAGGCGGCGGGCAGGCGGCAACGGTGGTAGGGGCGTTCATGCGCTGCGCTCCGTGGTGTCGATCGGCTCGCTGCCGATGCGGTCCATCTCGCGCTTGATGGCGAGCGCGTCCAGCGCTTCCAGCGGCAGGCTGGCGAACTGGCGGATGCGGTTGCTCAGGCCGTGCAGCACTTCGTTGTAGGCATAGCGCTGGTGCGCTTCATCCCCGCTGGCGGCGGCAGGATCGGGGAAGCCCCAGTGTGCGCTGACGGGCGTACCCGGCCAGAGCGGGCAGACTTCGCCGTGGGCACGGTCGCAGACCGTGATGATGAAATCCATGTGCGGCGCATCGGGTCGGGCGAATTCATCCCAATTCTTGCTGCGCAGGCCTTCGGTCGGCATGCCGACCGATTCCAGCAATTCCAGCGCCATCGGCTGGACAAAGCCGGTGGGGTGGCTGCCAGCGCTGTAAGCCTGGAACTTGCCCTGGCCGATGCGATTGAAAAGAGCTTCTGCCAGGATGCTGCGGGCGGAGTTGCCGGTGCACAGGACGAGGACGTTGAAGGGGCGGGAAGGGGCGTTCATGGAAAACTCCGGGGCAATGGGAGAGGCGTGTTGTCGACGCGTTTCAGCAGGCCGAGCCGGTGCGCTCCGTAGACAGGGGCGGCAGCAGTTCGGGCGCACAGCTGGATGCCTTGCGCATGCCGGCGCACTCTTCGGGATGGCCAGCACAGCACTCTTCGGTGAGGTAGCCGATCAGATCGAGCATGAGCGGGATGCTGGCGCGGTAGCGCTGGTAGCGGCCCTCCTGCTCCACGCTGAGCAGGCCGGCCTGCGTCAGCGTTTTGGCGTGGAAGGACAGGTTGGTGGGCGGCAGGCCGAGGGCCGCCGCCAGTTCGCCCGCAACCAAGCCCTGCGGGCCGGTGCGGACCAGCAGGCGGAAGATTTCCAGTCGCGGGCCGGAGGCCAGGGCGTCGAGCAGGGTGGCAGCTTGTTCGGTGTGCATGGTTTGACTATACAACAATTATTGAAATATCAAAATGAAGATTTCGTGACAGTCTGCCGAAGGGTTCGGAGAGGGATGGACAGTCGGACGCCATGTTCGCTTTTCCGTCTGGATCGCTGCTGGTTCTGGGCGGACGGGCGCTGACGATGTCGCGGCGGTGGCGGCACGGGCCGCATGTCATCGACTTGTGGCGGGAACGTGCTACATTGGGCCTAGAATGTCTGCATCAGACCGACAACCCGTGAGAGGAGAAAACCATGCTGTACAAGTTCAAATCCCAGGCAGCTGCCGACGTCATCATGATGCAACCCCATGGCGACAAGGTCCTCGCGGCGCTCGGCCGTGAGCCGTCCGAGCGCGGCGTGATCCAGGTCGCCGCCATGCAGGACGCCATCGACGCCCTGCAGCAGGCCATGAAGGCTTCGCACGAGAAGCAGCAGGCCCCCAAGGATGAAGACAGCAACGAGGATGATGACGAAAACTACGACGACATCCCCTTCCACGTGCGCGCGGAACCCTTCCTGAACCTGCTCAAGCTGAGCCTGGCCGAAGGCAAGGACGTGGTCTGGGGCGTGTAAGTTCGCTCATGCAGCGCTGCGGCCCATGATGCAGCGACGCAGCGCTGACTGAACGTGAACAGAGGCTTGCCAGTGATGGCAGGCCTTTGCTGTTTTTGTAGCACCGGCAACACGCCAGCCCGCAAGAACGACCCCGCCTAATCCTTTCGGCGGAGCAATCCCCCGCCATCCGCAGGGACTTCTCCGCCTGTGCGGTGGATGGAAGCAAAGGGCGCGGACGCCTATCGTGGAAGCTGTTCCATCCACGAGGTATCCACCATGGCTTCCCAAACCACCAAGCAGTACGCGGTGCTTACATCCAGCACGGTCGCGTTCACTGTCTGCTTCATGATCTGGATGATGTTCGCCGTGCTCGGCATTCCGATCAAGCAGAAGCTCGGTCTGAACGAGACCGAGTTCGGCATTCTGGCGGCAACGCCGGTGCTTTCGGGCTCGCTGATCCGCGTGCCGCTGGGCATCTGGACCGACCGTTTCGGCGGCCGCATCGTGCTGTTCCTGCTGATGCTGGCCTGCGTGGTGCCGATCTTCGTCATGCAGTACGCCACCGAATACTGGCACTTCCTGGTGATCGGCCTGTTCGTCGGCCTGGCCGGTGGTTCCTTCTCGGTCGGCACGCCTTACGTGGCGCGCTGGTTCCGCAAGGACCAGCAAGGCATGGCCATGGGCGTGTTCGGCGCCGGTAACGCCGGTTCCTCGCTGACCAAGCTGATCGCCCCCTCCATCATCGCCGCCTGGGGCTGGCAGATGGTGCCGACGGTGTATGCCGCCATCATGCTGGTCACGGCCATCCTGTTCTGGTTCTTCTCGTACAGCGATCCCAAGCACCTGGTGTCTTCCAAGGTCACGCTGGGCGAACAGCTGGCGCTGATGAAAGACCCCGCCGTGCTGCGCTACTGCCAGTACTACTCCGTGGTGTTCGGCGGCTATGTGGCGCTGGCGCTGTGGATGACCAAGTACTACGTCGGTGAATACGGCTTTGACCTGAAGCACGCCGCCTTCCTGGCTGCTGCCTTCTCCCTGCCCGGTGGCGTGCTGCGCGCCGTGGGCGGCTGGCTGAGCGACAAGTTCGGTGCCTACAAGGTGACCTGGGCCGTGATGTGGATCTGCTGGGTGGCCTTCTTCATCCTGTCCTATCCGCAGACCGATTTCGTGATCCAGACCACCAAGGGTCCGCAGACCTTCCACATCGGCCTGAGCGCCACCATGTTCACCGTGCTGCTGTTCGGCGTTGGTGTGGCCATGGCCGTGGGCAAGGCCTCCGTCTTCAAGTTCATCGCGGATGAATTCCCCACCAATATCGGCGCCGTCTCCGGCGTGGTGGGTCTGGCCGGTGGCCTGGGCGGTTTCCTGCTGCCCATCATGTTCGGCGCGCTGCTGGACATCACCGGCGTGCGCACCAGCGCCTTCATGCTGCTCTACGGCTGCGTGTGCGTGAGCCTGGTGTGGATGCACTTCTCCTTCAAGCCGCTGGCGCGCCAGCAGCAGGCACTGCCTGCCGCTGCCTGATTCCTTCCATCCCTTTCTTCACCTGATGGGCCGCCGCGTGCGGCCTGGGAGACAACACCATGAGTGCACATGTTCTGACCCGCTGGGAGCCGGAGAATTCCGCCTTCTGGCAACAGGAGGGCCGCGCCGTTGCGCGCCGCAACCTCTGGATCTCGATCCCCGCCTTGCTGCTCGCGTTTGCCATCTGGCAGGTGTGGAGCGTGGCGGTGGTCAATCTGCCGAACATCGGCTTCAAGTACACGCCCAACCAGCTGTTCTGGCTGGCCGCGGTGCCGGCGCTGTCGGGCGCGACGCTGCGCATTTTCTATTCCTTCATGGTGCCGATCTTTGGCGGCCGGCTCTGGACCACTCTGACCACGGCCAGCCTGCTGATTCCGGCCATCGGGCTGGGTCTGGCGGTGCAGAACCCCAACACCAGCTATGTGACCATGATGGTGCTGGCGCTGCTGTGCGGTTTCGGCGGCGGCAATTTCAGCTCCAGCATGGCCAACATCAGCTTCTTCTTCCCCAAGGCGGAGAAAGGCACGGCGCTGGGCCTGAATGCCGGCCTGGGCAATCTGGGGGTGTCGGTGGTGCAGTTCGTGGTGCCGCTGATCATCACCATGGGCGTGTTCGGCGCCATAGGCGGCGAATCGCAGATCTGGGTCAAGGGCGACCAGACCAAGCAGATCTGGCTGCAGAACGCCGGTTTCGTCTGGGTGCCGTTCATTATCGTGTCTTCGCTGGCCGCCTGGTTCGGCATGAATGACATCGCTTCGGCCAAGGCCTCCTTTGCCGACCAGGCCGTGATCTTCTCGCGCAAGCACAACTGGCTGATGTGCTGGCTGTATCTGGGTACCTTCGGCTCCTTCCTGGGCTTTGCCGCCGGCTTCCCGCTGCTGATCAAGAGCCAGTTTGCCGGCGTCAATCCCACACAGTACGCTTTTCTGGGTGCGCTGGTCGGCGGCCTTGCACGCCCCTTCGGCGGCTGGCTGAGCGACAAGATCGGCGGCGCGAAGGTTACGCAGTTCGTGTTTATCGGAATGATCGCCGGCGTGATGGGCGTGCTGGCCTTCCTGCCGCACGGCGGCCAGGGTGGCAACTTCTGGGGCTTCTTTGCCTGCTTCCTGGCGCTGTTCGCGCTGACCGGCATCGGCAACGGCTCCACCTTCATGCAGGTGCCGGCCATCTTCTCCCAACTGCACCAGCGTCTGGCCGCCGGCAAGGGCGCCGAAGCGCAGCAGCAGGCCGTGGCCAGCGCCAACAAGGAAGCTGCTGCCGTGCTGGGCTTCTCGGCCGCACTGGCTGCCTACGGTGGCTTCTTCATTCCCAAGAGCTATGGCACCTCGATCGAGCTGACCGGTGGCGTGGAAGCGGCGCTGTACGCCTTCATCGTGTTTTACGTGAGCTGCGTGCTGATCAACTGGTGGTACTACGCGCGCAAGAACGCCGAGGTGCCGTGCTGATCCCCCTCCCCCGAAAGGCGTAGGCGGCATCCGCCTTACGCCGCCCCCGCCAGCCCCCACTGGCGAATACCTCGAAACCCCCCGGATTTCTAGACTTGTATGCATGGACCAGGCAGGCGGCGCGGTGCCGCACCTGGGCGCAAACGGAGGCACCATGAGCCATTTTCTCGACCGACTGAAATTCATGAGCAAGGTGAAAGCCACCTTCTCCAACGGCCACGGCGCGGTGGTGAAAGAAGACCGCCAGTGGGAAGACGCGTACCGCCAGCGCTGGCAGCATGACAAGGTCGTGCGCAGCACGCATGGCGTGAACTGCACCGGCTCCTGCAGCTGGAAGGTGTACGTGAAAAACGGCCTGATCACCTGGGAAACCCAGCAGACCGACTACCCCCGCACCCGCCCCGACCTGCCCAACCACGAGCCGCGCGGCTGCCCGCGTGGTGCTTCCTACAGCTGGTACGTGTACTCGGCCCAGCGCGTGAAATACCCTATGGTGCGCGGCAAGCTGATGCAGATGTGGCGCGAGGCGCGCAAGAGCCTGGGCGCCATCGACGCCTGGGAAAGCATCAGCCAGAACCCCGAGAAGGCCAGAGAATACAAGTCCCGCCGCGGCCAGGGCGGCTTTGTGCGCGCCAGCTGGGATGAAGTGAACGAGATGGTGGCCGCGGCCAACGCCTACACCATCAAGAACTACGGCCCGGACCGCGTGATCGGCTTCTCGCCGATTCCCGCCATGTCGATGGTGAGCTATGCCGCCGGCAGCCGCTACCTGAGCCTGATCGGCGGTGTGCCGCTGTCGTTTTACGACTGGTACTGCGACCTGCCGCCGGCCAGCCCGCAGATCTGGGGCGAGCAGACCGACGTGGCCGAATCGGCCGACTGGTACAACTCCACCTACCTGATGGTATGGGGCTCCAACGTGCCGATGACGCGCACGCCCGACGCCCACTTCTACACCGAGGTGCGCTACAAGGGCACCAAGACCGTGGCCGTGTCCAGCGACTTTGGCGAGATGGCCAAGTTCGGCGACATCTGGCTGGCGCCCAAGCAGGGCACCGATGCAGCGCTGGCCATGGCCATGGGCCACGTCATCTTCAAGGAATTCCACCTTGAAAAGCCCAGCGAATATTTCACCGACTACATCCGCCGCCTGACCGACATGCCGATGCTGGTGCGTCTGGTCGAAAAGGACGGCCGCTACGTGCCGGAATACTTCCTGCGCGCCAGCCAGCTCGCCAACAACCTGGGCGAGGACAACAACCCCGACTGGAAAACGCTGCAGATCGACGAGCTGACCGGCGACATCGTGGCGCCCAACGGTTCCATCGGCTTCCGCTGGGGCCAGCCCGAGGGCAAGACCGGCAAGTGGAATCTGGAGCACCGCGACGGCGGCAGCGGCCGCGAGGTGAAGGCACAACTCACCCTGCTGGGCAAGCAGGATGAAGTGGTCGGCGTCGGCTTCCCGTATTTCGGCGCCGAGCACGACGAGCTGCTCACGCGCAACGTGCCGGCCAAGCGCATCACGCTGGCCGATGGCAGCAGCGCACTGGTCGCCACCGTGTTCGACCTGATGGCCGCCAACTACGGCATCGACCGCGGCCTGGGCGGCGGCAACGTGGCCACGAGCTACATGGATGACGTGCCCTACACCCCGGCCTGGCAGCAGAAGCACACCGGCGTGAAGCCCGAAATGGTGATCCAGGTGGCGCGCGAGTTTGCGCAGAACGCCGACCAGACCCAGGGCAAGAGCATGGTCATCGTCGGTGCCGGCCTGAACCACTGGTACCACATGGACATGACCTATCGCGGCATCATCAACATGCTGATGCTGTGCGGTGCCATCGGCCAGAGCGGCGGTGGCTGGTGCCACTACGTGGGCCAGGAAAAGCTGCGCCCGCAAAGCGGCTGGGCCCCGTTGGCCTTCGGCGCCGACTGGAACCGCCCGGCACGCCAGATGAACGGCACCAGCTTCTTCTACGCCCACACCAGCCAGTGGCGCCACGAAAAGCTTGGCGTGAACGAGATCCTCTGCCCGACGGCCGACGGCTCCATGGCCAGCCTGTCGCTGATCGACTACAACGCCAAGGCCGAGCGCATGGGCTGGCTGCCGTCGGCGCCGCAACTCACCACCAACCCGCTCGACATCACGCGCCAGGCGGCCGACGCCGGCCAGGACCCGGTGGCCTACACGGTGGAAGGCCTGAAGAACGGCTCCATCGACATGGCCTGCAACGACCCGGACAACCCGAAGAACTTCCCGCGCAACCTGTTCGTGTGGCGTTCCAACATCCTGGGTTCTTCCGGCAAGGGCCACGAGTACTTCCTGAAGTACCTGCTGGGCACGCAGAACGCCGTCATGAGTGACGAGGCGCACTGCATCACCCCGAGCGAAATCACCGTGCGCCCTGCCGCCGAAGGCAAGCTGGACCTGCTGGTGGTGCTGGACTTCCGCATGAGCACCACCTGTCTGTATGGCGACATCGTGCTGCCCACGGCCACCTGGTACGAGAAGGACGACCTGAACACGTCCGACATGCACCCCTTCATCCACCCGCTGAGCGAGGCCGTGCAGCCGCTGTGGCAGAGCAAGACCGACTGGGAGATCTACAAGGGCTTTGCCAAGGCGATCAGCGAAGTCGGCGGCGACTACCTGGGCGTGCAGAAGGACCTGGTGCTCACCCCGCTGATGCACGACTCCCCGCAGGAACTGGGCCAGCCGTTCGACCCGCGCGACTGGAAGAAGGGCGAATGCGAGCCCATCCCCGGCAAGACCATGCCGGCGATGACGGTGGTCGAGCGCGACTACCACCAGATCTACCAGAAGTTCACCTCCATCGGACCGCTGATGGAAAAAGTGGGCAACGGCGGCAAGGGCATGGCCTGGAAGACCGGCCACGAGATCGAGAAGCTGCGCGGCATGAACAAGGTGGTGCAGGACGGCGTGGCCAAGGGCCAGCCGAAGCTCGATACCGCCATCGACGCCGCCGAGATGATTCTGACGCTGGCTCCGGAAACCAACGGCCACGTTGCCGTCAAGGCCTGGGAGGCGCTGAGCAAGATCACCGGGCGCGACCACACGCACTTGGCGATTCCGCGCGAGCATGACCACATCACCTTCCGCGACATCCAGGCGCAGCCGCGCAAGATCATTTCCTCGCCGATCTGGTCCGGCCTGGAAAGCGAAGAGGTAAGCTACAACGCCGGCTACACCAACGTGCACGAGCTGATCCCGTGGCGCACCCTGACCGGTCGCCAGCAGTTCTACCAGGACCACCAGTGGATGCGCGCCTTCGGCGAAAGCCTGTGTCTGTACAAGCCCCCGGTCGACCTGAAGACCACGGCGGCGGTACACAAGCACAAGCCCAACGGCAACACCGAAATCCTGCTGAACTTCCTGACGCCGCACCAGAAGTGGGGCATCCACAGCACCTACAGCGACAACCTGCGCATGCTCACGCTCTCGCGCGGCGGCCCGCACGTGTGGATCAGCGAGAAGGACGCACAGGCGGCCGGCATCGTCGACAACGACTGGATCGAGGTGTTCAACGTGAACGGCACGCTCACGGCCCGCGCCGTGGTCAGCCAGCGCATCCCGCAGGGCATGACGCTGATGTACCACGCGCAGGAAAAGATCGTGAACGTGCCCGGCGCCGAGATGAGCGGCAAGCGCGGCGGCATCCACAACTCGGTGACGCGCGCCGTGACCAAGCCCACCCACATGATCGGCGGCTATGCCCAGTACAGCTACGGCTTCAACTACTACGGCACCGTGGGCGCCAACCGCGACGAATTCGTGGTGGTGCGCAAGATGAAGCACGTGGACTGGATGGACCAGCCCAAGTAAGGCACCCGCGGGCGGCACGATCCGCCCGCTGCCCACAGCAAGAATTCTGGAGAAATCTGCCATGAAAATCAGAGCGCAAATCGGCATGGTGCTCAACCTGGACAAGTGCATCGGTTGCCACACCTGCTCGGTCACCTGCAAGAACGTCTGGACCAGCCGCGACGGCGTGGAATACGCCTGGTTCAACAACGTGGAAACCAAGCCCGGCATCGGCTTTCCGAAGAACTGGGAAGACCAGGAGCAATGGAAAGGCGGCTGGGTGCTGGACGAGGCCGGCAAGCTGCAGCCCAGGCAGGGCGGCAAGGCCAAAATCCTGTCCAACATCTTCGCCAACCCCAATCTGCCGCAGATCGACGAGTACTACGAGCCGTTCACCTACGACTACGAGCACCTGCAGAACGCCCCCGAGATGAAGACGCCGCCCACGGCGCGTCCGGTGTCGGTGCTGACCGGCAAGAAGATGGACAAGATCGAGTGGGGCCCGAACTGGGAAGATGACCTGGGCGGCGAGTTCCACAAGCGCGCCAAGGATGCGCTGTTCGAAGGCATCCAGAAGGACATGTACTCGGCCTTCGAGAACACCTTCATGATGTATCTGCCGCGCCTGTGCGAGCACTGCCTCAACCCCACCTGCGTGGCCTCCTGCCCGAGTGGCTCGATCTACAAGCGCGAGGACGACGGCATCGTGCTGATCGACCAGGACAAGTGCCGCGGTTGGCGCATGTGCATCAGCGGCTGTCCGTACAAGAAGATCTACTACAACTGGACCAGCGGCAAGGCCGAGAAATGCATCTTCTGCTATCCGCGCATCGAGGCTGGCCAGCCCACCGTGTGCTCCGAAACCTGCGTGGGCCGCATCCGCTACCTGGGCGTGCTGCTGTATGACGCCGACAAGATCGAGGCCGCTGCCAGCATGCAAGACGAACAGGACCTGTACCAGGCCCAGCTCGACCTGTTCCTGAACCCGCACGACCCCGCCATCATCGAGGAAGCGCGCAAGCAAGGCATCCCCGAAGCTTGGCTGGACGCCGCGAAGAAATCGCCCGTCTACAAGATGGCGATGGAATGGAAGGTGGCCTTCCCGCTGCACCCGGAATACCGCACGCTGCCGATGGTGTGGTACATCCCGCCGCTGTCTCCGATCCAGAGCGCCATGGAAAACGGCCTGATTGGCGAGAACGGCATCATCCCCGACGTGAAGGACCTGCGCATCCCGATCCAGTACCTGGCCAACCTGCTCACGGCCGGCAAGGAAGAACCGGTGATCCAGGCGCTGGAAACCATGGTCGCCATGCGCCGCTACATGCGCAAGAAGAGCGTGGAGAAGGTCACCGACGAGAGCACGCTGGCCGGCACGCACCTGAGCGGCCCGCAGGTGGAAGAGATGTACCAGATCATGGCCATCGCCAACTACGAGGACCGCTTCGTCATCCCTTCTTCCCACAAGGAAGTGGTGGAAAACACCTTCGACGAGAAGGCCGCCTGCGGCTTCACCTTCGGCAACGGTTGCTCCACCGGCACCAGCCAGGAAAGCCTGTTCGGCCGCAAGAAGGCGTCGCCCATCGTGTTCCACGACATGCGCAAGCAGCTCAAGGCCAACCGTGAGAAATAAGGAGAGGGTGATGACATCGTTGCATTACCAGGCATGCTCGGCACTGCTCTGTTATCCCGAACAGGAACTGATTGATGCATTGCCTGAGATCAAAAATGCGCTGTCTGCCCGGCCGGCGCTGCTGGCTGCGGTCGAGCCGCTGCTGGCGCGGCTGCAGGACACCGAGCTGATCGCGCTGCAGGAGGCCTATGTGGCCACCTTCGACCGTAACCCTTCGCACTCCCTGCACCTGTTCGAGCACATCCATGGCGAGGACCGCGCCCGCGGCCAGGCCATGGTGGACCTGATGGAAGAGTACAAGGCGCACGGCTTCGAGCCGGTGTGCGAAGAGCTGCCGGACTATGTGCCGCTGTTCCTCGAATTCCTCGCCCAGTGCGAGCCGGACGAGGCCACGCGCCTGCTGGGCGATGCAGTGCACGTGCTGCACTACGTGGCCGGCAAGCTGCAGGGCAACGGCTCCGAGTACGCGGGCGTGCTGGAGGCGGTGGTCAGCCTCTCGCCCGTGGCGCCACTGCCGCTCACCGTGCCGCCCGTGCGCGACATGGATGAGGCCATGGAAACCTTTGGCCCCGGCGTGGATGGCGTCGAGCCGCTGCTCAAGCCGGGCCTGCCTGCCGTGGCACCGATCAACTTTTACACGCAGCGGCCCGCCCCGGCGGCCGCCTGCTGAGAGCCGGGAGAATCCTCATGAGCTATCTGCACCAATTCGTTTTCGGAATCTATCCGTACATCGCGCTGACCATCTTCCTGCTGGGCAGCCTGATCCGCTTCGACCGCGAGCAGTATTCGTGGAAGTCGGAATCCAGCCAGGTGCTGTACAGCGGCAACCTGCGCATGGCCAACATCCTGTTCCACGTCGGCATCCTGGGTCTGTTCTTCGGCCATCTGGTCGGCCTGCTGACGCCGGTGATTGTGTGGGACACGCTGGGCATCACCCATGGCCAGAAGCAGGTCTTTGCCATGGCCATGGGCGGCATTTTTGGCGTGATGTGCCTGATCGGGGTGTTGATGCTGCTGGCGCGCCGTTTCGGCAACGAGCGTCTGGCCGCCAACACCACCTGGCGTGACAAGCTGGTCATGATCTGGATTCTGGTCACGCTGCTGCTGGGCCTGTCGACCATTGCCGTGTCTGCCGGGCACCTCGATGGCCACCAGATGGTGTTGCTGATGAGTTGGGCGCAGCATGTCGTTACCTTCCAGGGGGATGCCGCCAGCTTCATCGCCGATGCTTCCTGGGTGTTCAAGCTGCACCTGTTCATGGGCATGACGCTGTTCGTGATCTTCCCGTTCACCCGTCTGGTGCACGTGTGGAGCGGCTTTGCCAGCGTGGGCTATCTGGGCCGTGCCTGGCAGCTGGTGCGCCCGCGCCGCGTGTGATTGCAGTGCATAACTAGACTTCGGTTCACCTCTTGGCCGCCTGTTGGGCGGCCTTTTTTTGTCTGCGCGGTTTGCCATTACCGGCGACGCAGTTTCTGCCGACGCGCTAAGCTCGGTGCATTGCCATGCAGTTCCCCAGCACGACCCAGATCCTTTGTGCGGCGCCTCTGTGTCCCTCTGCGTTCGCGCAGGGCCTGTGCGCCGCCTGCGCCGGCGCTCCCTGAATCTCCCCGTTTTTCAATCCGCCGGGTCCGGATGCCTTTGGCGTGTCTTGTCACGTCCGCCAACCGGCCCCGGCGCCATCCAGCAAGCCAAGGAAGTCCCCCGATGATCCGCAAGAACCCCCGCGGCGATCTGCCGCAGATCCACCCCAGTGCCTTTGTCGATCCCACCGCCATCCTGTGCGGCAAAGTGATCGTGGAAGAGAACGTGTTCATCGGCCCCTACGCCGTGATCCGCGCCGACGAGATGAACGCCAGCGGCGAGATCGAACCGCTGGTGATCGGCGCCCATTCCAACATCCAGGATGGCGTGGTCATCCACTCGAAATCGGGCGCCGCAGTGACCATCGGCCAGCGCACCTCCATCGCCCACCGCGCCATCGTGCACGGCCCCTGCACGGTGGGCAATGGCGTGTTCATCGGTTTCAACAGCGTGCTGTTCAACTGCACCGTCGATGACGGCTGCGTGGTGCGCTACAACGCGGTGGTGGATGGCGTGCACCTGCCGCCGGGCTTCTATGTGCACTCCACCGAGCGCATCGGTCCGGATACCGACCTGGCCTCGCTGCCGCAGGTGCCGGCGGACGCCAGCGAGTTTTCCGAGGACGTGGCGCGTACCAATAATGCGCTGGTGCAGGGCTACAAGGCGATCCAGAACGAATTCTGATCATCCCTAAGCACTTCGACGGATAAGCGCATCGGGGCATGCGTGATATAGTCGCCTACATAACGAAATCCCCTTTCCACACAGAGAGCCTCGCATGACCCCTTTCCGTCCTGTTTTCCGCGCAGTGGCCATCGTGGCCCTGCTGGGCGCCGGTGCCGCCGCACACGCCGCCGACATCACCGTCTCCGCCGCAGCCAGCCTGACCAACGCCTTCAAGGACATCGGCCAGGCCTACGAAAAGCAGTACCCTGATGCCAAGGTGCGCTTCAACTTCGCGGCCTCGGGTCCGCTGCTGCAGCAGATCGCCAAGGGCGCGCCGGTGGACGTGTTCGCCTCGGCCGATCAGGAGACGATGGACAAGGCCCAGCAGCAAAACCTGCTGCAACCCGGCACCCGCCAGGACTTTGCCCGCAACACCCTGGTGCTGATCGTGCCGGCCGACAGCAAGCTGCCGCTGCGCACGCTGGCCGACCTGCGCCGTGCCGAGGTCAAGCGCATCGCAGTGGGTAATCCGGACAGCGTGCCGGTCGGCCGCTACAGCAAGCAGGCACTGGAAACCGCCGGCCAGTGGACGCCGCTGCAGCCCAAGGTGATCAACACGCAAAGCGTGCGCCAGTCGCTCGACTATGTGGCGCGCGGCGAGGTCGAGGCCGGCTTCGTCTACGCCACCGATGCAGCCATCATGCCGCAGAAGGTACGCACCGTATTCACCGTGCCCACCAGCAAGCCGGTGAGCTACCCGATCGCCACCATCGGCAGTAGCCAGCAGCAGGTCGAGGCCAAGCGCTTTGCCCGCTACGTGCTATCGCCGCAGGGACAGGCCATTCTGCAGCGCTACGGCTTCAGCAAGCCCTGAACAGCGTCACAGGCTGCAGCCCCCATGGATCAGGTCGCCTCCGCGCTCACGCTCTCGCTCAAGGTAGCGGGGCTGGCCACGCTGCTTGATCTGGTGCTGGGTGTGGCGGTGGGCTACCTGCTGGCGCGCAAGCGCTTTCCGGGGCGCGAGCTGCTCGATACCGTGCTCACGCTGCCCATGGTGATGCCGCCCACGGTGCTGGGCTACTACCTGCTGGTGCTGCTCGGCCGCAAGGGCTGGCTCGGTGGCTGGCTGCAGGACACTTTCGGCATCCACCTGATCTTTACCTGGCAGGGCGCGGTGATTGCGGCCAGCGTGGTGGCATTCCCGCTGGTATTCAAGCCGGCGCGCGCCGCCTTCGAGGCGGTGGATGGCCGGCTGGAGCAGGCTGCGCGCGTGCTCGGCGTGAGCGAGTGGGGCGTGCTCTGGCGCGTGACGCTGCCGCTGGCCTGGCGCGGCATTCTGGCCGGCGTGCTGCTGGCCTTTGCCCGTGCCATGGGCGAGTTCGGCGCCACGCTGATGGTCGCGGGCAGCATTCCCGGCCAGACGCAGACCCTGTCCATCGCCGTGTACGAAGCGGTGCAGGCCGGGCAGGACGATGTGGCCAACCTGCTGGTGCTGATCATTTCCGTCACCTGCGTGGCCATCCTGTTGGCCGCCGGCAAGTTGGCGCCCGGGCGCATTGCTTCGCGGGAGGGGTGAGCGCATGTTCGATATCGCGATTGACAAGGTGCTGCATTCCGGCGAGCGGCGCTTCCATTTGCAGCTGCAGTGGCGCTCCGAACATCGCCGCGTGGTGCTGCTGGGCAACTCGGGTGCGGGCAAGACGCTCGCGCTCAAGGCCATTGCCGGCCTGCTGCAACCCGATGCCGGCCATGTGCGCGTGGCGGGGCGCACCTTGTTTGATGCGGCGCAGGGCATCAACCTGACGCCGCAGCAGCGCCACGTGGGTTATGTGTTCCAGGACTACGCGCTGTTCCCGCATCTGACGGTGCGCCAGAACATCGGCTTCGGCCTGCAGCGCGGCTGGCGCAATCCGCGCCCGCGTGCGCGCCAGCCCGAGGTGGACCAGTGGCTGGAGGCGCTGCACATCGACCCGCTGGCCGAGCAGATGCCGCACCAGCTTTCCGGTGGCCAGCGCCAGCGCGTGGCCCTGGCGCGCGCACTGGCGGCGCAACCCGGTGCGCTGCTGCTGGACGAGCCGTTTTCCGCGCTCGACCCGGCGCTGCGCCAGACCCTGCGCGACGAACTGAACGGTTTGCAGCAACGCCTGCAACTGCCCATGGTGCTGATCACGCACGACCCAGAGGATGCGCGCCAGCTGGGCGATCACATCATCCATCTGCAGGACGGCCGGGTGTTGCGCGAGGAATTCGCCCACGCGCCGGCAGGAGCGCAACGCACGGAGCACCGGGACCCGGTGCCGGAGGAGGTGGCACATGGCGGCATGCGTCTCGCCCCTGTTGCTGCGGCCTGACGGCCAGCGCTTTACCCTGGCCGACCAGCTGGCGCAGGAGCGCCAGGAGCCGGCGGAGCGCGTGGTGATGCACGTGATGCGCGCCGCACAGCAGGGCGACCTGCCGCTGTATGCGTGGACGCTGGGCCTGCCACAGGCCGAGCTGCTCGCCATGCTGCACACCCTGTTCCCCGAATTGTCCCCACTGCAGGCCTTGCCCGAACCACACTACCGCCTGCTGCAGGCCCAGGTGCCGCCGCGCAAGCACCGGCTGGCCCGGTGCCTGCAGGCCTGTGCCGCGCCGGATGCCGATCCCGTGCACAGCGAAGCGCTGGCCCGCGCATTGGCCATGGTCAGCGCCGGCGAGAGTGAACTCTGGCAAGATGCAGGTATTGCCAGTCCGCAGGCCTTGCTGGCGCTGTTGCAGGCACACTTCCCCGGCCTGCCTCTTGCCGGACAGCTGCCCGACAAGGCCTGGCTATGGCGCTGGCTGGACCAGCCGGCCTGAGCGGAACCCTCTGCGCGGAGCATTCAGCATGTCTCAGACCCCCCCCACCAGTCCCCCGATCGACCTGCAAGGCCAGCTCAGCATGACCGTGCAGGGCGAGTTGCTCGGCGGCACCCGCCAGGTGGCGCTGCTCGAAGCGATCGCCAGCACCGGCTCCATCACCCAGGCCGCCAAGGCCATCGGCGTGAGCTACAAGGGCGCCTGGGACACCATCGATCACATGAACCAGCTCGCCGGCGAGCCCCTGCTCGAACGCAGCAGCGGCGGCAAGGGCGGCGGCGGCACGCGCCTCACGCAGCGTGGCCTCCAGCTGGTGGACAACTTTCGCCAGATCGAGGCAGAACACCAGAAGTTTCTCGCCTTGCTCTCCCGCCAGGCCGCCGGCATGGCGGACGACTATTTGCTCATGAGGAAAATGGCCATGAAAACCAGCGCACGCAACCAGTTCACCGGCACGGTCCACAGCATCCACACCGGTGCCGTCAACGACGAGGTGGTCATCGACATCGGCGGCGGCCACCAGATCGTCGCCGTGGTCACGCACGACAGCGTGGTCAGCCTGGGCCTGCAGACGGGTGGCCCGGCCATTGCACTGGTCAAGTCCTCCTCCGTGCTGCTGGCCACCGAAGTGGAGGATGTGCGCTTTTCCGCGCGCAACCGTCTGACGGGCAGCATCAGCCGCGTGCATCCCGGGGCCGTCAATACCGAGGTGGTGCTGGATCTGGGCGAGGGCCGCTCCATCGCCGCCATCATCACCCAGGGCAGCGCCGATGCACTGGAGCTGGCCGAAGGGCAGCGTGCCACGGCGTTGTTCAAGGCGTCCAGCGTGATTCTGGCAGTGCCGGTGTAAGCGTCCTGCTGCCTTGTTTTGGATCCTGCTGGCTGCACTGGACAGGGGTGCCGGAATGCACGGCGGGCGCAGCGTCAGGCTGGCGTGGGTGCGTTCAACTCGCCTCAGCCACCCCGATCCGTCTTGTCGAAGCCATGCTCGACGGCATACACCGCCGCCTGCACCCGGCTCTGCAGGCCCAGCTTGCGCAAAATGTTCTGCACGTGCACCTTGATGGTGCTTTCGGCCACATCCAGCGTGCGCGCGATCTGCTTGTTGCTGGCGCCTTGTGCCAGCCAGGCCAGCGTCTCGCGCTCGCGCGGGGTGAGAGATTCGTACTCGGACGGCTGCTGCACGGGCGCCGGCGCACGCAGGCGCTGCACCAGCTTGGCCGTCATCTCGGGCGAGAGCACGCTGTCGCCTTCCACCGCACGGCGGATGCTGCCCAGCAGAAAATCGGCATGGATGTTCTTGAGCAGGTAGCCACGCGCGCCCAGACGCATGCATTCGGCCAGATCCTCGCCATCTTCCGAGACGGTCAGCATCAGCACCGCCAGTTCCGGCTGCGAACTGAGAATCTGCGCCAGCGCATCGCGCCCGTGCATGATGGGCATGTCCAGGTCGAGCAGCACGGCATCGGGTTTGAGCTGTTCGGCGAGCTTCACGCCTTCCAACCCGTCGCCAGCCTCGCCCACAACCTCGAAATCGCCCTGGCGCTGCAGCAGGGCCTTGAGTCCGCTGCGGAACAGGGTATGGTCGTCCACCAGCAGAATGCGCAGCGGCGGGGTGTCTGCGGGCATGATCATGTCGCTATCCGTTCTTTCTGGGGCAGCAGCAGCGACACCAGGGTGCCGCCTGCTGCCTGCCGGGTAATGGTAACGCTGGCGTGGATGCGGCGGGCACGCTCCTGCATGATGGACAGGCCCACGTGGCGCTCGCGGCGCGCCTCCATCTCGTCCGCATCGATGCCGCGGCCATTGTCGGCGATGCTCATGACGAAATCGTCGTCGTTACGGATGGTAACGGCCACGCTGTCGGCCTGTGCATGCTTGCGCACGTTCGACAGCGCCTCCTGCAGGATGAAGATCACCTGCAACTGCTGCTGCGGATCCAGCGGCAATCCGTCGCCGCCCATGTCGAGCGAGGTGTGCACCCCGGTCTGCGCCTCGAAGCGCGACAGCAGGGTCTGCACCGCCTCCGGCAATTCCTCCTTGCTGATGCGCACGCGGAAGTTGAGCAGCAGTTCGCGCACGTCGTCGTAGCTTTCCTGCACGCCGGCGCGGATGAAGGCGAGGTTCTCCCGCGCCTGCTCCTGCTCGCCGGCGGCCACCGCCGCTTCCAGCATCTGCACCTGCAGGTTGAGGAAGGAGAGCGACTGCGCAATGCTGTCGTGCAGGCCCTGGGCCATCAGGTTGCGCTCTTCCATCACGGCGAGTTGTCGGTCGCGGGCGGCCAGGCGCGTATTGGCGATGGCTACGCCCAGATGGCTGCCCAATGCTTCCAGCAGCTGCCGGGCTTCCTCGCCCGGCTGCTCGCCATCGCGGAAGAACAGCGTGAAGATGCCCAGATCCTGCTGGCTGGCACGGATCTGGAACACCGAGACCGCGTCAAACCCCGCATTCTGGCAGGGCAGGCTGGGAAGCAGCGGCACCGTGTGCTCCATGCGGTCGATACGGCGCAGCACGGTTTCGCCGGTCTGCACGCTCTGGCCGCAGTAGCAGGCATTCACGCGCGAGCATTCCTGTTGCGTGAGCAGGGTGTCGGGCAGGCCGATCTGCACCACCGCGTCGATCTTGCCGCGTTCGCTGTCGAGCAGGCGCACGGCGCCGGCGCTGGCGCCGGTCAGCTGCATCACCTGCTGCAGAAAGCCCTCGCAGGTCTGCTCCAGATCCTGCGACTGGTGCAGGAATGCCGTCACCTGGTACAGCGCCGTGAGCTGCCGGTTGTTCGATTCCAGTTCCCGTGTCTTGTCGCGTACCTGCTGCTCCATGGTCTGCACCAGCCCCTGCAGGCGGTCCGCCATCTGGTTGAAGCCGTCCGACAGCGCGCCGAATTCGTCCTGCCGGTCCAGATCCACGCGGCTGCCCAGGTCGCCCTGGCTCAGGCGCTGCATGCCCTGGTGCAACTGGTTCACCGGCAGGATCACCAGGATGTAGAGCAGGTACATCATGCTCAGCGCGCCCACCGTGGCCATGCCGATCAGCACCAGCTGGAATACGCGCAGCATGGAGGTGTTGCGCGCATTGTCGATCTCGATCAGCCGCACCAGACGATCGATGCCGTCGACGAAGGCATCGGCCTCGCGGTCCAGCAGCTGGGCGCCGTTGCTTTGCAGCTGTCCGGGCTGCAACAAGGGCACCATGCGCAGTTGCCAGTGCTCGCGGATCCAGGCGGCCTGCGCATGCACCTCGGGCGTGTCGGGCAGGAACAGCGGCCGTGCCGGGTCGCCGGCGATCAGGCGGTCGAGCGTGGTCTGGAACAGGCGACGCTGCTCCTCCACCACCGCGGGAGATTCGTTCTGGCTCAGCAGCATCACGGTGCGGTAGGTGCGCATGCGCAGGCTGCCGGCATCGTTGATGGCGGCGGCGCCCCCTTCCAGCTTCCACGACAGCAGCAGCGTGAAGCCGATGGACACCATGGCGACCACCAGCCACAGCACCGAGAGCACCAGCAGTTTGGTGCTCAGGCTGTGGCGGCTGGGGAGCTGGTCGAGGTTCATGCTGCGATCATAGTGCGCCGCTGTGCTTCACGGGCGCGCTCCAGCGGGCAGACCAGCGGCAGGAACTGGCGCGCATCGGTGTCATAGCCCCAGAGCGAGCCGCTGTGCATGTCGAAATACCAGCCGTGCAGCGTGAGCGTGCACTGCTGCACGCGCTCGGCCACCCAGGGGTAAGAGAGCAGGTTTTCCAGCGATACCAGCACGGCAGCGCGTTCGGCCAGCGCCAGTTGCTTCTCCTGCGAGACGCCCGCGTGGTGCGTGCACACAAAGCGCCGCGCCGGCTCGGCAATGCGCAGCCAGCGCCCGAGCGCGCTGTCCGGCAGGGTGCTGCGCTGCATCAGCGCGCGGATGCCGCCGCAACTCGAATGGCCCAGCACGATCACGTGCTGCACCTCCAGGCTGAGCACGGCAAACTCCAGCGCCGCCGCCACGCTGGCATGCGGGTTGTCCGGCTCGTTGGGCGGCACCAGATTGGCCACATTGCGCACGGTAAACACATCGCCCGGCGCGGAATCCATCAGCATCGGTGGATGCACGCGCGAATCGCAGCAGCCGATTACCAGCGTGCTGGGGTGCTGGCCGTCGCGCAGGGTGTCGAAAATGCCGCCATCGTCGCCGAAATGCTGGTGCTGGAAGCGCTTGAAGCCTTCGAGCAGATGGTCGATCGAGTGTTTCATCTCAGCCTCCGGTCATGGACATGAAGCGCACGATCTTTTCCGGCCGCGCCAGAAAGTCGTGTCGCTCGGGCTTGAGCGTGATGGCCTGGCGGATGGCATGCTCCAGCTCGGCATCGCTGCAGCCGGCGCGCAGCAGCGGGCGCAGTTCGAACTTGTCCTCCTGCCCCAGGCAGAGATACAGCGTGCCGTCTACCGACAGGCGCACGCGGTTGCAGGTTTCGCAGAAGTGCTGCGACAGCGGCGTGATCAGGCCGAGCGTGAAGCCGGTGCCGGGGCTGGTCCAGTAGCGGGCCGGGCCGCCGCCCAGGGGCATGGTGCAGCGTACCAGGCCGAAGCGCTGCTGCAGATCCTCCAGCAGCGGCCCCAGCGGCACGCCTTGCGTCTGCCGCCCCTGTTCACCTACCGGCATCGCCTCGATCAGGCGCAGCACGAAGCCGTGCTCCATGCAGAAGGCCACCATCGGCTCGATATCGTGCTCGTTCACGCCTGCAATCGGCACCATGTTGATCTTGATGCGTTCAAAGCCGGCACGCTGGGCGGCGCGCAGGCCGTCCAGCACATGGTCCAGGCAGTCGTTGCCGGTGATGTGCTGCACGCACTCGTGGCGCAGCGAATCCAGGCTCACGTTCAGGCGCTGCACGCCGGCCGAGCGCAGCAGCAGGGCCTGGCGGCCGAGCTGCGTGCCATTGGTGGTGAGCGACAGGTCCTCGATGCCCGACAGGGCGGCGATGTTGGCCGCCAGCTCCGGCAGCCCCTTGCGCAGCAGCGGCTCGCCGCCGGTCAGGCGCACGCGGCGCGTGCCCATGCGGCTGAAGGCGGCTACCACGCGCGTGATCTCTTCCAGCGTCAGCCAGTGCCCGGGCTGCTCGAAACCGCGAAAGCGCCGCGGCATGCAGTAGGTGCAGCGCAGGTCGCAGCGGTCGGTGACCGACACGCGCAGGTAGTCCACGGTGCGGCCGAAGGGGTCAGACAGGACGGGAGAGGCGGGGGCGGAAACTTCCATGCCCTGTTTATAGAAAAACCGGGCCGGTTTGCCACTTGGCGGGTGGGGGGAGGGGGCTAGTTATTTTGGTGGATCAGCCGCGCTTCTTTGCCTGCTTGCGGGCCTTGTCGAACGCCTCGCGCTGGCTGTCATGCGCCTCCCAGCGCTGCGCCACCTGGTTGCACACCAGATCGCACAGGGCGAAGACGGAAGAATCGGCCACGCTGTAGAACACGCTGTTGCCCCGGCTCTCGCGCGTGACCAGGCCCTGCTGCGCCAGCAGCAGCAGGTGGCGCGAGACATTGGCCGGGCTGGATTCGACTTTTTCGGCAATTTCTCCCACACTGCAGGGGCCACTGCGCAGCACATTGAGAATGCGCAGGCGGGTGGTTTCTGACAGGGTGCGGAAGTAGCTGGCGATGTGTTCCAGCGCTTGCGCGGGCAGATGCTGAAGCAATCCGTCGGAAGTCATGCGGGCAGGAAATGCGGTTGGAGAGTTGGCAGTGTACAACTATTCAATTGATTGCGCAATTAAGAATTTGCGTATTCACACAAATACGTATAATGTAAATTGTCTGCGCGGCCTTGCCGTGCTGCTGCGTGGTGTTCGCCTTCGGGCCGCCATGTCGCCCCACTCGAACAAGATAGGTGTGTTTGCCATGAAGCCTCAATCCATTCTGCGCCGCGTTGGCGGCTGGCTGGCCGTCGCGGCCCTGGGTGCCGGTGTCGGTCCTGTTGCGCTGGCGGCGCCCCTGCCCAGCGTGGCCGTTTCCAGCGCTGCCAACGGCAGCATGAGCAGCTACGAAGGCACGGTCGAGTCGCTGCGCCAGACCACGCTGGCGGCCCAGGTGCCCGGTGCCGTGGTCGAGCTGCCGGTGCGTGCCGGCCAGCGCGTGGCTGCCGGCCAGTTGCTGCTGCGCATCGACGCCCGCGCCGCCAACCAGGCTGCCACCGCGAGCCAGGCGCAGATCGGCGCCGCCCGCGCCCAGCTCGATGTGGCTGCCAAGGATCTGGAACGCAAGCGCCAGCTCGCCGCCAAGAACTACATCAGCAAGGCCGCGCTGGAGCAGGCCGAGGCCGGCTACCGTGCCGCCGCCGCCCAGGTCAACGCGCTGACGGCCGCCGCCGCTGCCGCCACCACGCAATCCGGCTTCTACGTCGTCAAGGCGCCCTATGCCGGCATCATCTCGCAACTCTCCATCGAACTGGGCGACATGGCCATGCCGGGCCGCCCGCTGCTCACCATCTACGATCCGGCCTCCCTGCGCGTGACGGCTTCGGTGCCGTCCTCCGTCATCGGCAAGGTCGATCAGGCCAAGGCCCAGGTCGAATTGCCCGATGCCGGCGGCAGCATGATTGCGCCCACGCGCGTCGAGGTGCTGCCCGCGGTCGATCCGCGCTCGCTCACGCAGGCGCTGCGCGCCAACCTGCCGGCCGGGCTGGACCGCGCCGTGCCGGGCATGTTCGCCCGCGTCTGGCTGCCGGTGCCGGCCGCTGCCGCAGCCGCACAAGGTGGCTCGGCGCCTGCATCCGGCTCCGCTCTGCTGGGCCAGAACATCCGCGTGCCGCTCAAGTCCATCGTGCGCCGCGGCGAAATGACCGGCCTGTACGTGCTCGACGCCAAAAACCGTCCGCTGCTGCGCCAGGTGCGCCTGGGCCGCACCACGGGCGACCAGGTCGAGATCCTGTCCGGCCTGCAGGCCGGCGAGCGTGTGGTGACCGAGCCGCAGGCTGCGGCCCGCGTGCAGTAAGCGTGGCAGAGAGGCAGGCATGAGCGAACAACACACCACGCCCCCGCCCACCACGGCGCGCATGGGCATTTCCGGACGCATCGCCGCGTTCTTCCAGTCGGCGCAGATCACGCCGCTGCTGGCACTGGTGGCCTTCCTGCTCGGCGTGTTTGCCGTGCTGGTCACCCCGCGCGAGGAAGAGCCGCAGATCGACGTCACCATGGCCAACGTGATCGTGCCCTTCCCCGGCGCGGCCGTGAAGGACGTGGAATCGCTGGTGGCCACTCCGGCCGAGCAGGTGCTGTCGCAGATGACCGGCGTGGAGCACGTGATGAGCGTGTCGCGCCCCGGCGTGGCGGTGCTCACGGTGCAGTTCAAGGTGGGCGTCAAGCGCAACGATGCGCTGGTGCGCCTGTATGACACGGTTGGCGCCAATGCCGACTGGCTGCCGCCGGGCCTGGGCGTGCTCTCGCCCATCATCAAGCCCAAGGGCATCGATGACGTGCCCATCGTGGCCCTCACGCTCTACACCAAGCGCACCGACAGCGACACCTTCGATCTGGAGCGCGTGGCGCACAGCATCGAGGCAGACATCAAGCGCGTGCCGGGCACGCGCGAGGTCACGACCATCGGCGGCCCCGGTCATGCCATCATGATCGAAGTCGACCCGGCCCGCCTGTCCGCGGCCGGCCTCACCGTGCACGATCTGCGCAATGCGCTGCAATCCGCCAACTTCGGCCTGCCGCTGGGCGACCTGATCAGCGGCAACCAGGCCGTGGCGATCGAATCCGGCCCCTACCTGCGCAATGCGGACGACGTCTCCGACCTGCTGGTGGGCGCCCCGGGCGGCAAGCCGGTGTTCCTGAAAGACGTGGCCAATATCCGCGACGGCGCACCGCCGCCGGCGCGCTATGTCTGGTATGGCGAGCCGCTGCAGCAGGGGGACAGGGCCGTTGACAGCGCCAAGGCTGCCCCCGCAGCAGCGCAAGCCTCCGGCGCAGCCCCGGCAGCCGCAGCCGGGCAGGGCGCCAGCGCCCGCAGCGGTGCCGAATACCCCGCCGTCACCATCGCCGTCACCAAGAAGCCGGGCGAGAACGCCATCGACGTGGCCAACGCCGTGATGACGCGCGTCGACCAGCTCAAGAACACCGTGATTCCGGCCGATGTCTACGTCGAGGAAACGCGCAATTACGGCGAAACCGCCAACGACAAGGCCACCAAGCTGATCCAGAAGCTGCTGTTCGCCACGCTGTCGGTGGTGGCGCTGGTGTTCATCGCGCTGGGCCGCCGCGAGGCAGCCATCGTCGGCACCGCGGTGGTGCTGACGCTGACCGTGACGCTGTTTGCCTCCTGGGCCTGGGGCTTCACGCTCAACCGGGTGTCGCTGTTCGCGCTGATCTTCTCCATCGGCATTCTGGTGGACGATGCCATCGTGGTGGTGGAAAACATCCACCGCCACCAGCAGCTCTACCCGGGCAAGTCCCTGCGCGAGATCATTCCCGGTGCCGTGGACGAAGTGGGCGGCCCCACCATCCTGGCCACCTTCACCGTGATCGCCGCGCTGCTGCCCATGGCCTTCGTGTCCGGCCTGATGGGTCCCTACATGAGCCCGATCCCGATCAACGCCAGCATGGGCATGCTCCTGTCGTTGGCCATTGCCTTCATGGTCACCCCTTGGCTGGCGCGTCTGTGGATGAAGGCCACGCATGGCGATGACCATGGCAAGGCCGCCGGCCATGGCCTGGCCGGCAAGCTCGATCCGCTGTTCCGCAAGGTGTTCAATCCGCTGCTGCACCCGCAGTCCGGCAAGCGCAACCGCCGCCTGCTGGGGCTGGGCGTGGCCGGCCTGATCGCGCTGTCGGTGCTGCTGCCGGTGTTCGGCCTGGTGGTGCTGAAGATGCTGCCCTTCGACAACAAGAGCGAATTCCAGGTGGTGGTCGACATGCCTGCCGGCACGCCGCTGGAGAAGACCGCTGCCGTCATGCACGAACTGGGCGCGCATCTGGCCACCATCCCCGAGGTGAAGAACTACCAGGCCTATGCCGGCACTGCTTCGCCGATCAACTTCAACGGCCTGGTGCGCCAGTACTATCTGCGCACCGCCAGCGAAATGGGCGATATCCAGGTCAACCTGGTCGACGCCAAGCACCGCAAGGACCAGAGCCACGCCATTGCCACGCGTGTGCGGCCCGGCCTGCAGGAAATCGGCAAGCGCCACGGCGCCAACGTGAAAGTGGTGGAAGTGCCGCCCGGCCCGCCGGTGATGTCGCCCATCGTGGCCGAGGTCTATGGCCCCGAGGCCGAAGGCCGCCAGCAGGTGGCGAACGCGCTGCGCAAGGTGTTCGAGAACACCGCCAACGTGGTTGACGTGGACACTACCAACACGGCAGCCGCTCCCAAGGTCGAGCTGATCGTCGATCGCCGCAAGGCGGCCCAGCTCGGCGTGCCGCAGCAGGCCATCGTGGCCACGCTGCGTACCGGCCTGTCGGGCGACGCCGCCACCTTCCTGCACGACCAGAGCCGCTATGCCGTGCCGACGCAGATCCAGTTGCCGGCCGAGGCCATGGGCAGCCTGGACGCGCTGCTGCAGCTGTCCGTGCGCACCGGCGCCGGCACGCTGGTGCCGATCCGCGAACTGGTGACCGTGAGCGACAGCGTGCGCGAGCAGCCTTCCATCCACAAGGACCTGCTGCCGGTCAGCTTCGTCATGGGTGACATGGCCGGCGAGGTGGACAGCCCGCTCTACGGCATGTTCAAGATGCGCGGCGAGCTCGACAAGATCCAGGCGCCCAACGGTGGCAAGCTGGATGAATACTTCATCAAGCAGCCGCAGGACCCGTACCGCAACTACGCCGTCAAGTGGGACGGCGAGTGGCAGATCACCTACGAAACCTTCCGCGACATGGGCGCCGCCTATGCCGTCGGCCTGATCCTGATCTACCTGCTGGTGGTGGCGCAGTTCGGCTCCTACCTGGTGCCGCTGATCATCATGGCGCCGATCCCGCTGACCATCATCGGCGTGATGCCGGGCCACGCGCTGCTCGGCGCGCAGTACACGGCCACCAGCATGATCGGCATGATCGCGCTGGCCGGCATCATCGTGCGCAACTCCATCCTGCTGGTGGACTTCATCAACCTGCAGCTGAAGGAGGGCGTGCCCTTCGAGGAAGCCATCGTCAAGTCGGCCATCACGCGCGCCCCGCCCATCATGCTGACCGGCCTGGCCGCCATGATCGGCGCCTTCTTCATCCTGGATGACCCGATCTTCAACGGCCTGGCCATCTCCCTGATCTTCGGCATCTTCGTCTCCACCATTCTGACGCTGGTGGTGATTCCGATGCTGTACTACATGGCCTACCGCAAGCAGTACGGACAGCCCGGCAACGGGCTGGACAACGGCGGGCCGGTCCCCGCGAGCAATGGCCCGACAGAGGCTGTGCCGCATTAACTGCAGAGGCTACTGAGGAGACAAACCATGGCCCACATCGTCATCATGGGCGCCGGCATCGGCGGCATGCCCGCCGCCTACGACCTGCGTGCGGCATTGCCGGCGCAACACAAGGTCACCGTCATCAGCGCGGTCGACTACTTCCACTTCGTGCCGTCCAACCCCTGGGTGGCGGTGGGCTGGCGCAAACGCGAGGACATCATTCTGGAGATCGCGCCCCTGCTCAAGCGCAAGGGCATCGATTTCATTGCCAGCCCGGTCACGGCGATCGACGCCCCCGGCAACAAGCTGACGCTGGAAAACGGCCAGACGGTGGATTACGACTACCTGGTCATCACCACCGGCCCGCGCCTGGCCTTCGAGGAAGTGCCCGGCTCCGGCCCCAACGGCGGCTACACGCATTCCATCTGCACGGTGAACCACGCCGAGCAGTTCTGGGCCGATTACGAAAAATTCCTGCAGAACCCGGGCCCGGTCGTGATCGGCGCCATGCCCGGCGCCAGCTGCTTCGGCCCGGCCTACGAGTTTGCCTTCATCGTGGCGGCCGATCTGCGCAAGCGCAAGCTGCGCCACAAGGTGCCGATCACCTATGTCACCAGCGAGCCCTACATCGGCCACCTCGGCCTGGGCGGCGTGGGCGACAGCAAGAGCATGCTCGAGAGCGAACTGCGCAGCCAGGACATCAAGTGGATCACCAACGCCAAGACCACGCGTGTGGAAGAAGGCAAGCTGTTCGTGGACCAGCTCGACGACAACGGTGCGCTGGTGAAGCAGCATGAGGTGCCGTTCAAGCTGTCCATGATGCTGCCGGCCTTCAAGGGCGTGGATGCCGTGGCCGCCGTGCCCGAGCTGTGCAACCCGCGCGGTTTCGTGCTGATCGACGAGCACCAGCGCAGCAAGAAATACCCCAATATCTTCTCGGCTGGCGTCTGCGTGGCGATTCCGCCGGTGGAAGTGACGCCGGTTGCCACCGGCGCACCCAAGACCGGCTACATGATCGAGACCATGATCAGCGCCATCACCGAGAACATCGCCGCCGACCTGAAAGGCGAGAAGGCCGAGGCCACCGCCACCTGGAACGCCATCTGCCTGGCCGACATGGGCGACACCGGCGCCGCCTTCGTGGCGTTGCCGCAGATCCCGCCGCGCAACGTCAACTGGTTCAAGAAAGGCAAGTGGGTGCACCTGGGCAAGATCGCCTTCGAAAAGTACTTCATCAGCAAGATGAAATCGGGCAACACCGAGCCCATCTACGAAAAATACGTGCTGAAGATCCTGGGCATCGTGCGGCTGAACAAGCCCTCCGGTCCGGTCTGAGGCCTTCCGGTTTTCTTACTATCCATCCTCAAGGAGAACTCATCATGACATCCTGGCAACTCGTCCGTATGATCGGCGGTACCTTCATCCTGCTGTCCCTGGCACTGGGCGTGCAGGGCAGCCCGATCTTCCACAGCACCAACTGGCTGTGGTTCACCGCCTTCGTCGGCGCCAACCTGCTGCAGAGCGGCTTCACCAAGTGGTGCATGCTGGAAACCATTCTGCGCAAGCTGGGTGCCCGCCCTGGCAACTGAGAGCGCTTTTTCCGCAAAGGAGTCCATCATGCAAATCGTCTGTGCAGCCTGCGGCGCGAAGAACCGCGTCGCCGAAACCGATCTGGACAAGGAAGTCAACTGCGGCCGCTGCAAGGCGGAGCTGTTGCCGCGCCATCCGGTGGCGCTCACCGACGCCAATTTCCAGGCCTTCGTGTCTGGCACCGAAATGCCGGTGGTGGTGGATTTCTGGGCGCCATGGTGCGGCCCCTGCCGCATGATGGCACCGCAGTTTGAACAGGCCGCGGCACGCATGCCGCGCGTGCGTTTCGCCAAGCTCGATACCGAGGCCAACCAGCACACCGGTGCGGTCCTCGGCATCCGCAGCATTCCCACGCTCGCCCTCTATGTGGGCGGCCGGGAGGTGGAGCGCAAGAGCGGCGCCATGAGCGCGGCCGACCTGCAGCGCTGGATCGAGGGATCGCTGGCGCGGCACAAGGGATAAATTCATGCGTAGACAGACTTTGCTGGCCCTGATGCTGGCAGCCCTGGCCGGTGGCGCCCAGGCCACCACGGTCGACCTGCTCGAAGCCTGGAACGGCGTGCAGGGCCATGACCGCGAACTGGCCAGCGCGCGCCTGAACCATGCCGCCAGCCAGACCAAGCGCGACCAGGCCTCGGCGCTGTGGAAGCCCAACGTCATGCTCAGCGGCACGGCAGGCGCTGCCACCAGCGAAACCGAGATGAATGGTGCGGCGTTTTCCATGCCGGGCCAGCCCCAGATGACGGGGGTGAACTTTGCCACCTCGGTCACCGGCGGCAAGATGACACGCTGGGGCGTGCAGGCGCAGCAGCCGCTGTACAACCGCGGCCGCTCGGCCGGCAGCGCCCAGCTCAAGCTGCAGGCCGATCTGGGTGACAGCGGCTGGCAGGCGGCGCAGATGGACCTGATGCTGCGCACCGCCCAGCGCTACTTCGACGTGGCGCTGGCGCAGGAACGCCAGCGCATCCTGGCGCACCAGCTGCAGGCGGTGCAGCGCTCGGCCGACGAGGCACACGAGCGCTTCCGCCTGGGCGACGTGGCCGTCACCGACAGCCACGAGGCCGATGCCGCGCTGGCCGGCCTGAAGGCACAGAAGGTCGCGGCCGACCTCGATCTGGACAACAAGCGCCGGATCCTGGCCGACAGCACCGGCGTGGCCCATCCTACGGCCATGCTGCCCACGCGCGTGCCCACGCTGGTGAGCGACAAGGCGCTGGAGCAATGGCTGCAGTCGGTGCAGGGCGACAACCCGCAGTTGCGCATGCAGCAGATCGCCGCCGAAATCGCGCGACAGGAAGTACGCAAGCACGATGCGCTGTCTTCCGTGACAGTCGATCTGGTGGCGCAGGCCGGCAAGGACCGTGTCTGGGGCAGTGGCGACTTCGGCCAGGCCAGCAACCGCAACACCAACTATATGGTGGGCGTGCAGGTCAACATCCCGCTCTACACCGGCGGCATGCGCAGTGCCAGGGAACGCGAGGCGATCGCCCTGGCCGACAAGGCCGAGGCGGATCTGCAACAGGCCCAGACCACCGTCGGCCAGCAGGCGCGCCTGCTGTGGAGCGCGCGCGAGGCCGATGCCGCCCGCGTGCGCGCACTGGAAGAGGCGCTCAAGGCGTCGGCTTTGCGCCTGGATGCAACCTATCTGGGCCGTGCCGTGGGCGACCGCACCACGCTCAACGTCCTGAATGCGCAGACCGATCACGCCAACACCGCACAATCGCTGGCCGAGGCCCGCGTTTCGGCCGTGATGAACCAGTTGCGTCTGGCCGCCATGACCAGCCAGCTCGACGAAGGCGAGTTGCGCCGCGTCAATGCCACGCTCAAGCCGGTGACGGCGCCGTAAGGGTCGCCGCATTCGCGCCTGGCGCGACCGGGCAGAGGGGACTCGTGCAGAGTCCCCTTGCATTTCCGGGCCCACTGGCAGGCGCCAGGCGTATCATTCGGGAGATGACTTCCCTGGCAGTGCCGGGCGGCAGCGCATTCCCATTCCAACGGCACCCCGTGTGACTTCCACTCCCATTCCCGAATTCTCCCCTCTGCCGGTCGCCATCATCGGCGCCGGTCCGGCCGGCCTGATGGCGGCCGAGCGCCTGTCCGCGGCCGGCGTGCCGGTGCATGTGTTCGATGCCATGCCCTCGGCCGGACGCAAATTCCTGCTGGCCGGCAAGGGCGGCCTCAACCTGACCCATTCCGAACCCTTTGCCGCCTTTGCCGCGCGTTACGGCCGGCGCCAGCCGCAGGTCGAGCCGCTGCTGCGTGCCTTCGATGCCGAAGCGGTACGCGCCTGGGCCGGGGGGCTGGGCGTGGAGACCTTTGTCGGCACCTCCGGGCGCGTGTTCCCCAAGGAGATGAAGGCCGCGCCGCTGCTGCGTGCCTGGATGCAGCGCCTGCGCCATCCGGCCTCCGGCGTGCCGGTGCAATTTCATATGCGGCACCGCTGGCTGGGCTTTGCCCGGCCGCCGCAGCCCGGCGAGGCGCTGGCGCTGTGCTTCCAGACCGCCGATGGCGAGCGCAGCGTACCGGCCGGGCGTGTGTTGCTGGCGCTGGGTGGGGCCAGCTGGCCGCGTCTCGGTTCGGACGGCCGCTGGGTGAAGCTGCTGCAGGAGCGGGACATCGCCGTGGCGCCGCTGTTGCCCGCCAATTGCGGCTTTGATGTGGCGCCGACCACGGCCCGCCAGGCGGAGCAGGGCACGGCACCCGCCGATGCCGCTCCCGGCGGCTGGTCGCGCCATTTTCGCGAACGCTTTGCCGGCCAGCCTTTCAAGGCGGTCGCCATCGACTGCGACGACGGTCAGGGCGGCCGCTTCCACCGCCGCGGCGAATTCGTCGCCACCGAAACCGGCATCGAGGGCAGCGTGGTCTACGCAGCCAGCCACCTGTTGCGCGATGCCATCCTGCGCAGCAGCCAGCCGGCCGAACTGCGCATCGACCTGCTGCCCGACCACAGCCTGGAGCAGGTACTGGCCGCCGTGCGCCATCCGCGCGGCAGCAAGAGCCTGTCCGGCCATCTCAAGAGCCGGCTGGGCCTGCAGGGCATCAAGGCGGCGCTGCTGTACGAGCTGCTGGACAAGGCCGCCATGCACGATCCCGAGCGGCTGGCGCAGGCCATCAAGGCCCTGCCGCTGCCCTTGGCGGCGGCGCGTCCGGTGGAGGAGGCCATCAGCAGCGCCGGCGGCGTCTGCTTCGAGGCGCTGGACGCGCAACTGCGCGTGCGTGCCCTGCCGCAACTGGCCTGCGCTGGCGAAATGCTCGATTGGGAGGCGCCCACGGGCGGCTATCTGCTCACGGCCTGCCTGGCCAGCGGCGTGGTGGCGGCCCAGGGCCTGCTGGAGCGGGAGGCTGCCTGAAATCAAACAACCCGTGCTCCGGCTCTGGCAAAAGCCGCGGTAGCCGGCAACCGCCACAAAATTCCGCGACAATCACTGACCCGTTTCGCTGCGAGCCGTTCCCGGCCCGGCCAAACCAGGCGCTCCGCAGTGGCGCGGCAGACGGAACAACCCGGTCCGGCAGGAGCGGACACAGGCGGTGCAGGCGCGGCCGCGAAACATAGGAATCTACATGGGTGCACTCGAACAACGGTTGAACACGATCACGGCGGACCGCCTGGCCGGCATGCTGCGCGGCGTGGAAAAGGAAAGCCTGCGCACGCATCCCGACGGCAAGCTGGCGCTCACGCCTCATCCGCAGGAGCTGGGATCGCCGCTCACCCACCCCAATATCACCACCGACTTCAGCGAATCGCAGCTGGAGCTTGTCACCGGCGTGCACGGCAGTGCCGAAGCCTGCCTGGACGAACTCGTGCGCATCCACCAGGAGGTGTACCGCGTGCTGGCGCGCCGCGGCGACGAAATGCTGTGGGTGGCCAGCATGCCCTGCGGCCTGCCCACCGACGAAACCATTCCGCTGGGCCGCTACGGCAATTCCAACGTGGGCCGTGCCAAGAGCGTGTACCGCATGGGCCTGGGCCACCGCTATGGCCGCCGCATGCAGATGATTTCGGGCATCCACTACAACTGGTCGCTGCCCGGCCTGGACAATGCCGGCTACTTCGGCCTGATCCGCAATTTCCGCCGCAACGCCTTCCTGCTGCTGTACCTGTTCGGCGCCTCGCCCTCGGTGTGCTCCAGCTTCGTCGACGGGCGCCAGCATCAGCTGGAAGTGCTGGCCGGCAAGACCATGTACCGCCCCCATGCCACTTCGCTGCGCATGGGCCGTCTGGGCTACCAGAGCGATGCCCAGTCCTCGCTGGCGGTCAGCTACAACGGGCTGGAAGGCTACGCTGCCTCGCTGCACGAGGCGCTCACCAAGCCCTATCCGCCCTACGAGGCGATTGGCCTGCGCAATCTGGGCGGTGACTACAACCAGCTCGACACCAGCCTGCTGCAGATCGAGAACGAGTTCTACGGCACCATCCGTCCCAAGCGCGTGATCGCCGCCGGCGAGCGCCCGCTGCATGCACTGCGCGAGCGTGGCGTGCAGTACGTGGAAGTGCGCCTGATGGACCTGAACCCCTTCCTGGATGTGGGCATCGACGCCGAAACCATGCGTTTCCTCGACCTGTTCCTGCTGCATGCGCTGCTCAGCGACAGTCCGCCCGACACGCCGGAAGAGATCGCCGCGCTCAAGCACAACCAGCACCTGACAGCCGAACGCGGCCGCGAGCCCGGCCTGCGGCTGGAGCGCAACGGCGCCGAGGTGCTGCTGGTGGACTGGGCCGCCGAAGTGATGGCGGAACTGGTGCCGGTGGCACGGCATCTGGATGCCATCAAGGGAGGTACGCGCTATGCCGAGGCGCTGGCCATGGCGCAGGCGCGCATGGACGATCCTTCCAGCCTGCCTTCCGCGCGCGTGCTGCAGGGCATCGCGGCCGGGGAGGGCAAGTCTTTCGTGGGCTTCGTGCGCCAGCGTTCGGCAGCCGCACGCGAGGCGCTGATGGCGCTGCCCTATCCGGTGGCCGAGCAGGCACGATTTGCCGCGCTGGCGGCAGAATCCACCGAGGCACAGAAGGAAATCGAAGCCATGGACGAAATGCCGTTCGAGCAGTACCGCGCCCATTATGTCTCGCCCGACCGGCTCACACCCGGCTCGGCGGCGGGCGCCTGACGAACCGGTCGGCGCAGGTGGCACAGCCCTTGCGGCCCGAATCGTCTCAGGGCGCGTCAGCAGGCGGATTTTTCGGCACCAGCGGCGGCGGCATGGCCGAATCGGCCTGCTGGCGCCGCCGGAACATGGCAGCGCGCGCCAGCAGCACGGTGGTGATGGGCACGGTGATGGACAGCACCACCACGATGATCCAGCTGCGCAGCGACAGGCCTTCCTGCACGATGCTGAAATAGATCGCCGAGGCCAGCGCCGCACTCCAGGAGGCGGCGGTATAGCCCAGCGCCGGCGGGTGCATGCGCTGGAAGAAATCCTTCAGCCGCAGCACGCCCCAGGCAGCCAGTAATGCCGAGATGCCGCTGATGACCAGCAGCACGGCCAGCGTCCACTCGGCCCACAGCGGCAGCGTGACGCTCATTCGATCACCTCGCCGCGCAGCAGGAACTTGGCCATGGCGGCCGAGCTGACGAAGCCCGTGAGCGCAATCAGCAGCGCCGCCTCGAAATACATGGCGCTGGTGTTGCGGATGCCGAGCACCAGCACGGCCAGGATGGCGATGCAGTACAGGTAGTCCAGCGCCAGCACGCGGTCCTGCGCCGAGGGGCCGACGAGCAGGCGCCACAGCGTGAGCACGGCGGCGATGCCGAAACAGGCCAGCGCAAAAATCAGGGCGATGTGCAGCACGGGGCTCATTGGTAGATCTCCAGCAGGGGCGCCTCGTAGGTGCTCTTGTAGTGGGCGATGAAGGCGGCTTCGTCCTGCACGTCCCATACATGCAGGCGCACGGCGCTGGCGTCGCGCGCCAGCTCGCACCAGACGGTGCCGGGCACCACGGTGGTGATCATGGCCAGCGCCGCGAGGGCGGTGGGGTCGCACAGTTCCAGCGGAATGGTGACGAAGGCGCTCTGCGGCTGGCGCCGGCGCAGGCGCAGCACGCCGCAGCCGACCTGCAGGTTGGACAGCAGCACGTCACGCCCCACCACCAGGATCAGCTGCAGCACCCGCAGCGGGCGGCGGATGCGCGGGCGCTGCGGCCGCAGCGAGGCAAACAGCGGCGGCAGCAGCAGGCCGAACAGCAGCGCCAGCACGGTGTGCCCGATGGACAGCGGCTCGTTCAGCAGCAGCCACAGCACGACCAGGGCGGCCGACAGCAGGGGAGCGGGAAACAGGCGGCGCATCATGGCAGGCTCCTCCCGGCCGCAGCCGGGGCCGGCGCGGGAGCATGAGGCCGGGCCGGTGTCTGCAGCGCAGCCGCGGCGGGTGCCGGTACGGCCAAGGAGGACGGCGGCGGCTTGAGCGGCCCGGGCGCCGGACGCACCGTGGCCGCCATCACGGCATCGACATAGCCATCCGGCTGGTGCAGCCCATGCGCGGTGCGGTGGGTATAGCCCAGCACCGGCTCGGCGCGCACCACCAGCAGCAGGCAGAGCAGCAGCAGGAAGGAGATCGGCAGCGACTCGATCACGCGCAGGCGCGGGGCCGGCCGGTCCTGCGGCGCCCAGAAGAAACGGATGCCGGCGCGGCTGAACGCAATCAGCGCCAGCAGGCCGGACAGCACCAGCAGGATCAACAGCGCCCAGCCGGCCGGGCGGATGCTGGCCACGCTTTCAGTCAGGCCATAGGGGTTGAACAGGGCGGTCAGCATGGCGACCTTGCCGATGAAGCCGGACAGCGGCGGCAGCCCGGCGATCAGCAGTGCGCAGGCGATGAAGGCCGCGCCCAGAAAGGCCATCGCGGCCGGAATGGCGCGGCCGATCAGCGCGTCTTCCTGCTCGTCCAGGTTGGTGTCCTGCTCGTGCAGCAGCATGTCGATCGGGAAGGGCAGCGGCTCGTCGTCCAGATCGGCCGGCGGCAGCGGCTCATCCGCCTCGCGCGAGCGCTCGACCAGATCGGTGATCAGGAACAGCGCGCACAGCGCCAGCGTGGAACTCATCAGGTAGTACAGTGCCGCGCCGGTGAGCGTGGAATGGCCGAAGCCGAAGGCCGCCAGCAGCGTGCCCGAGGACACCAGCACCGAAAAACCGGCCAGCCGGCCGATCTGCTGCGAGGCCAGCATGCCGATGGCGCCGAAACCCAGCGTGAGCAGGCCGCCCCACACCAGCACCTCGCTGCCGAACATGGCCGAGCCTTCCGCGGTGGGCGGGAACAGCAGCGTCCACAGCCGCAGCAGCGCGTACAGGCCGACCTTGGTCATCAGCGCAAACAGCGCAGCCACCGGCGGGCTGGCAGCGGCATAGGCCGGGGTGAGCCAGAAGTTGAGCGGCCAGACGGCGGCCTTGGTCAGAAAGGCCACGGCCAGGATGGCGGCGCCGGCATGCAGCAGGCCGCGATCGGCCGGCGGAATCTGTGGGATCTTTGTTGCCATGTCGGCCAGGTTGAGCGTGCCGGTGATGCCGTACAGCAGCGCCGCGCCCAGCAGGAACATCAGCGAGGCCATCAGGTTCAGCGCCACGTAGTGCAGGCCCGAGCGCACGCGCGGCCAGCCGGTGCCATGCAGCAGCAGGCCGTAGGAGGCCGTCAGCATGATCTCGAAGAACACGAACAGGTTGAACAGGTCGGCCGTGAGGAAGGCACCGTTCAGGCCCATCAGCTGCAACTGGAACAGCGGGTGGAAATGCACGCCCGCCTTGTCCCAGCCTGCGGTCGAGAACAGCAGCGAGGCCGAGGCCACGATGGCGGTGATCAGCAGCATCATGGCGGTGAGCCGGTCGGCCGCCAGCACGATGCCGAAGGGCACCGGCCAGTTGCCCGGCAGGTAGACACCGACGGCGCCGGTGCCGCCGCTCTCCTTCACCCAAGCCAGCAGCACGATGGCCACGCCCAGGCCGAGCGCGGTGGAGAGCACGCCCAGCAGGCGCTGGCTCTGCGGCATGCGGCGTGCCAGCATCAGCATCAGCGTGGCCGTGAGCATGGGCAGCAGGATGGGCGCGGCGACCAGATGCGGCATCAGGGTATCGATCCAGCCGTTCATGCCTCGTCCTCCTCGCCGTCGACGTGGTCGGTATCGGACAGGCCGCGCGCAGCCAGCAGCAGCACCAGGAACAGCGCGGTGGTGGCAAAGCCGATCACGATGGCGGTCAGCACCAGCGCCTGCGGCATGGGATCGGTGTAGTTCTCGAGCGTGGGCTGCAGCCAGGACAGCACGATGGGCTCGCGCGCGATCGACAGGCTGCCCGACACGAAGATGAACAGGTTCACCGCATACGACAGCAGCGACAGGCCGATGATGACCTGGAAGGTCCGCGGGCGCAGCACCAGCCAGGTGCCGGAGCCGGCCAGGATGCCGATCACGATGGCCATCAGGATTTCCATCAGCGGCCCTCCTCGCGTGCTGCGGCGCGCACGGCGTCGTCCACTGATTCGGAGGTGGCGCCCGGATCGCGTACCGGCTTGCGCTGGCGACGGATCGACTGGTGGGCCAGTGCCGTCAGGATCAGCAGCGTGGCGCCCAGCACCACCGAGAACACGCCAAGGTCGAAGAACAGCGCGCTCGGCAGGTGCATGGCGCCGAGCAGCGGCAGCTCGAAGTGCGCGGTGTGCGTGGTCAGGAAGGGGTAGCCGAACAGCAGCGAACCCAGTCCGGTGAGCAGCACCAGCGACAGGCCGACGGCGATCCAGCGGCGCAATTGCAGGTTGAAGCGGGCCTCGACCCAATGCGTGCCGGCCATCATGTACTGCGTGATGAAGCCGATCGCCATGACCAGACCGGCGACGAAGCCGCCACCCGGCTCGTTGTGCCCGCGCATGAACAGGTGCACGGCCAGCATGGCCGTGACCGGCAGCAGCAGGCGCGAGAGCACGGCTGGCACCAGCAGGTAACCCACGGCCGTGTCATGCGCTTTGCGCGGGTTGACCAGGTCGGTCTGCAGATCGAGCGGGGTGGCGCGCTGCTGGGCGGGCGCCTGCAGGCTTTCCAGCGGCGGGCGGAAGCGCCGCAGCAAGGCATAGACGGTGAGCGCCACGATGCCCAGCACCACGATCTCGCCCATGGTATCGAAGGCACGGAAATCGACCAGCATCACGTTCACCACGTTGGTGCCGCCGCCTTCGGGCAGTGCGCGTTCCAGGAAGAAAGGCGAAATGCTGTAGGGGGCGGGGCGTGTCATCAGCGCATAGGCCAGGCCGGCAAGTCCCAGTCCGGCCAGTACCGACAGCACCAGGTCGCGGCCACGGCGCAGGCGGGCGCGCAGCGGAGTGCGGTCGCCCAGCGGCTGGCGCTTGGGCATCCAGCGCAGGCCGAGCAGGAACAGGATGGTGGTGACGACCTCGACTGCCAGCTGCGTCAGCGCCAGATCCGGTGCCGAGAACCAGACAAAGGTCAGGCTGGTGGCCAGGCCGGCACCGCCCAGCATCAGCAGCGCGGCCAGCCGGTGGAACTTTGCCTGCGTCGCCGCGCCGATGGCGCAGGCCGCGCCCACCACCCAGATCAGCACAAAATCCCAGCCAAGCGGCACGCGCGGGCGGTTGCCCCAGCTCAGGCCGGAAGACCAGAGCGAGGCCGTGATGGCCGCCATGCCCACCAGCACCAGCAGCAGCATCTGCGGCTGCAGCCGGCGCGTGTACAGGGTGCGCTGCACCTTGCGCGCGCCCAGCGCCAGCAGGGCCAGCACTGCCTCGAAGCTGCGCTGGCCGTCGAAGCGGCCGAACAGCGGAATGCGCTTCCAGCGCTTGTCGCGCAGCGGCTTGCGCAGCAGGAACCAGATCGCCGTGCCGCCGCTCATGGCGATCAGGCTCATCATCAGCGGCGCGTTCAGGCCATGCCACAGCGCCAGGCTGTAGGCAGGCATCGGTCCGCCCACCACCGGCTGCGCCGCCATGTGCAGCAGCGGGCCGATGACGGCGGCCGGGGCCATGCCCACGGCCAGGCACAGCAGCACCAGCAGCTCGATCGGCACGCGCATCCAGCGCACCGGCTCGTGCGGCTCGCGTGGCAATCGCGTGGCCGCCGGGCCGAAGAACACATCGACCACAAAGCGCAGCGAATAGGCGGTGGCAAACATCGAGGCCACCATCGCGGCCAGCGGCAGCGCCAGCTCGACCCAGGGCAGCGATTGGATGTAGACCGTCTCGGCAAAGAACATTTCCTTGGACAGAAAGCCGTTGAGCAGCGGCACCCCGGCCATGGCGGCGCTGGCCACCAGCGCCAGCGTGGCGGTGACCGGCATGGCATGGCGCAGGCCCGACAGGCGCCGGATATCGCGCGTGCCGCTTTCGTGGTCCACGATGCCCGCGGCCATGAACAGCGAGGCCTTGAAGGTGGCGTGGTTGATGATGTGGAACACCGCCGCCACGGCCGCCAGCGCGCTGTTCAGCCCGAGCAGCAGCGTGATCAGGCCCAGGTGGCTGACGGTGGAGTAGGCCAGCAGGCCTTTCAGGTCGTTCTGGAACATGGCCAGATACGCGCCCAGCAGCAGCGTGGCGAGGCCGGCCGACGTAACCAGCCAGAACCAGGGCTCGGTGCCGGCCAGCACCGGCCAGAAGCGCGCCAGCAGGAACACACCGGCCTTCACCATGGTGGCAGAGTGCAGATAGGCCGATACCGGCGTGGGGGCCGCCATGGCGCGCGGCAGCCAGAAGTGGAAGGGGAACTGCGCGCTCTTGCTCAGCGCCCCCAGCAGGATCAGCACCAGCAGCGGCTTGTACAGCGTATGCGACTGCACGCGCGCGCCTGCGGCCAGCACGGCATCCAGATCGTAGCTGCCCACCACATGGCCGAGCAGCAGCACGCCGGCCAGCAGCGCCAGGCCGCCGGTGCCGGTCACCGTCAGCGCCATGCGGGCGCCGCGCCGGGCATCCTTGCGGTGGTGCCAGTAGCCGATCAGCAGGAAGGAGAACAGGCTGGTCAGCTCCCAGAAGAACACCAGCTGCACGATATTGCCCGACAGCACCACGCCCAGCATGGCGCCCATGAAGGCGAGGAAAAAGGAGAAGAAGCGCGGAACCGGATCATCGCGCGACATGTAGTAGCGCGCATACACGGCGACCAGCATGCCGATGCCGGTGACCAGCAGGGCGAACATCCAGGCAAAGCCGTCCACCCGTACCACGAAGTTGACGCCGATCGACGGCAGCCAGCGCAGCTCCTCGCGCAGCACCTCGCCCGCGGCGATGTCCGGGTAGAGCAGACCGACCTGCACGAGGGCAGCCAGCGCCACCAGCGCGGCCCAGCTGGCAGCGGCGGTACGGGCGTGCGTGGGCAGCAGGGCCGCCACGGCGCTGCCGATGAAGGGCAGCGCGAGCAGGAACAGCAAGGTCATGCAGGCTGAAAGGAAATCGCGATGGGGTGGGCAGAAGCGCCCGGGATGGGGCCATCCGCCTTATGAGTTGCGGAAGGTATAGCTTTGATTCTAATGAAAAATCGTCATGAAGCCGGATTTTCCGGCATAAAACCTGCGATTTTCCCGGCCATGAAAAACGGCCTGCAGGATGGGCTCCCGCAGGCCGTCAAAGCCGGCACCGCCGCAGGGCGTGCCGGGCAGGGCTCAGTAGTCCGACAGCGGAATGCAGCTGCAGAACAGGTTGCGGTCGCCGTAGACGTTGTCCACGCGGCCAACCGGCGGCCAGTACTTGTTGCCCAGGGTCACGCCGCTGCCCGGATGGATGGCGGCGCCTTCCTCGCGGCTGTACGGGTGCTTCCACTCGGCATCCATCAGGGTCCTGGCCGTGTGCGGTGCATTCTTCAGCGGGTTGTCGTCCTGCGGCCACTCGCCGCGCTCGATCTGGCGGATTTCCTCGCGGATGGCGATCATGGCATCGATGAAGCGATCCAGCTCCTCGCGCGTTTCGCTTTCGGTCGGCTCCACCATCAGCGTGTTGGGCACCGGGAAGCTCAGCGTGGGGGCGTGGAAGCCGTAGTCCATCAGGCGCTTGGCCACGTCCTCGGCCATCACGCCGCTGGTGTCCTTCAGATCGCGCAGATCCAGAATGCACTCATGCGCCACATGGCCGTTGGCGCTGGCGTACAGCGTGGGGTAGTGGTCCTGCAGGCGCTTGCTGATGTAGTTGGCGCTCAGGATGGCGGCCTCGGTGGCATGCGTCAGGCCGTCCGGGCCCATCATGCGGATGTACATCCAGCTGATTGGCAGCACGGCCGCGTTGCCATAGGGCGCGGCAGAGACGGCACCCACGCCACTGTGCACACCGGCGGTAGCGTGGCCGGGCAGGTAGGGCACCAGGTCTTCCACCACGCACACCGGGCCGACGCCCGGACCGCCGCCGCCGTGCGGGATGCAGAAGGTCTTGTGCAGGTTCAGGTGGCTCACGTCACCGCCGAACTCGCCCGGAGCAGCCACGCCGACCAGCGCGTTCATGTTGGCGCCGTCCACATAGACGCGGCCGCCATGCTGGTGCACCAGCGCGCACAGTTCCTTCACCTGGGTCTCGAACACGCCGTGCGTGCTCGGGTAGGTGATCATCACGCAGGCCAGATTGGCGCTGTGCTGCTCGCACTTGGCGCGCAGATCGTCCAGATCGACGTTGCCGTTGCTGTCGCAGGCCGTCACCACCACCTGCATGCCGGTCATCATGGCGCTGGCAGGGTTGGTGCCGTGGGCAGAGGACGGGATCAGGCAGATGTTGCGGTGGCCCTGACCCTGCGCTTCATGCCAGGCCTTGATGGCCAGCAGGCCGGCGTATTCGCCCTGCGAGCCGGCGTTGGGCTGCAGGCTCACGTCGGCATAGCCGGTGGCCTGCGACAGCCACTGGCGCAGTTGCTGGTCCAGTTCGGCGTAGCCGGCGAGTTGCTCGGCCGGGGCGAACGGGTGCAGATTGGCGAATTCGGGCCAGGTGATCGGGATCATCTCGCTGGTGGCGTTCAGCTTCATGGTGCAGGAACCGAGCGGGATCATGCTGCGGTCCAGCGCCAGGTCCTTGTCGGCCAGTGCGCGCAGGTAGCGCAGCATGCCGGTTTCGGAGTGATAGCGGTTGAACACCGGGTGCTGCAGGTAGGCGCTGTTGCGGCGCAGGGCGGCGGGGATCAGATCGGGCGTGCCGGCTTCCAGGGCCTCCACCGTGGGCAACGCCTGACCGTCTTTGGCGAAGATGGTCCACAGCAGGGTCAGGTCCTCGCGCGTGGTGGTTTCGTCCAGCGAGATGCAGAGGTAGTCGCCCCAGGCGGTGCGCAGGTTGGCGCCATGCTGGCGTGCCTTTTCCGCGATGGCGGCGGTCTGGTCATCGGTCTTCAGGCACAGGGTGTCGAAGGCGCTGTCCTGGTGGAAGGCGCTGTAGCCCAGCTGCTGCAGGCCGGCCTTGAGGATGGCGGTGTAGCGCGCCACGCGCTCGGCAATGCGCTTGAGACCCTGCGGGCCGTGATACACCGCGTACATGCTGGCGATGACGGCCGGCAGCACCTGCGCGGTACATATGTTGGAGGTGGCCTTCTCGCGGCGGATGTGCTGTTCGCGCGTCTGCAGCGCCAGGCGGTAGGCCGGGTTGTCGTGCGCATCCACGCTCACGCCGACCAAGCGGCCGGGCATGGAGCGCTTGTAGGCATCGCGGCAGGCCAGATAGCCGGCGTGCGGGCCGCCTGCGCCCATGGGCATGCCGAAGCGCTGCGTGGTACCGACCACGATGTCGGCATCCATCTCGCCCGGCGACTTGAGCAGGGCCAGCGCCAGCAGGTCGGCGGCCATGATGAAGGCCGCCTGCTTGCCATGCACGGTGGCAACGTCGGCACTCCAGTCATGCACCCAGCCGCTGCTGGCGGGGTATTGCACCAGCGCGGCGAAGTAGTCGTCCTGTGCCAGTGCCTGCACCCATTCCTCGTGCGACTGCACCAGCAGGACCTGCAGGCCCAGCGGCGCGGCGCGCGTCTGCAGCACCTCGATGGTCTGCGGATGGGTGTCGCCCGAGACGATCATGATATTGCCCTTGGCCTTGACCGAGCGCTTGGCCAGCGTCATCGCCTCGGCGGCCGCAGTGGCTTCGTCCAGCATGGAGGCGTTGGCGATCGGCATGCCGGTCAGGTCGGTGATCATGGTCTGGAAGTTGACCAGCGCCTCCATGCGGCCCTGGCTGATCTCGGCCTGGTAGGGGGTGTAGGCGGTGTACCAGGCCGGGTTTTCCAGGATGTTGCGCAGGATCACGCCCGGAATATGGGTGCCGTAATAGCCTTGGCCAATGAAACTCTTGAAGATCTGGTTCTTCTGCGCGATCGCCTTGAGTTCGGCCAGAGCCGCGGCCTCGGTGGTGGCAGGTGGCAACTGCATGGCGCTGGTGCGCGCAATGCTGCGCGGCACGATGGAGTCGATCAGCGCCTGGCGCGAGGCCTCGCCGATGACGGACAGCATGTGCTGCTCGTCTTGCGGTGTGATGCCGATGTGGCGGGCGATGAACTCGCCGGCGTTTTCGAGGGAGGAGAGGGTGGACTGGGACATGCGTGGCTCCAGGAGACTCAATGCACGGCAGCGACCACGCCCGAAGCAAGGGGCGGGTCGCCGGGAAGGGCGCAGGGCCGGATCAGGCGGACTTCAGCAGTTCGTCGTAGGCGGTGCTGTCCAGCAGCGCATCCAGCTGGCTGGCGTCGGACAGCTTGACCTTGAAGAACCAGCCGGCACCCAGCGGATCGCTGTTGATGGCGGACGGATCGTCCTGCAGCGCGGTGTTCACTTCGGTGACTTCGCCGCTGACCGGCATGTAGACATCGGCGGCCGCCTTGACGGATTCGACCACGCCGGCCACGTCCTGCTGGGCGTAGCTCTTGCCCACTTCGGGCAGTTCCACGAACACCACGTCACCCAGGGCGTCCTGGGCGTGCTGGGTGATGCCGACAGTGGCGATGTCGCCGTCGATCTGGATCCATTCGTGGTCGGGGGTGTACTTGATGGACATGCAAAAAGCTCCGGTGAGTGTCAATTTAATAAAGAAAGGGGTTGGCGCTGCCGGACTGCCGGCCGCGCCGCAGGAATCAGCCGCGGTAGTAACGCGTCGGCACGAACGGCATCCGGGTCACGGTCATGGGCACCGGCTTGCCGCGCACCATGGCAAACAGTTCGGTGCCTTCGGCCGCATAGTCGGGCTTGACGTAGCCCATGGCGATGGGCTGGTTGAGCGTGGGGCTGAGCAGGCCGCTGGTGACCTGGCCGACCTTCTGGCCGTCCATGTTCTGCAGCTCGGCCGGCTCACGCACCGGCACGCGCTCCCTGGCGATCAGGCCGACGCGCAGGCGCTCGGTGGGCAGGCGGCCGTCGAGCTGGGCCAGCACGAAATCGGCACCCGGAAAACCGCCCGCGCGCTCGCCGCCGGTGCGGCGCACCTTCTGCATCGCCCAGTTGATGGCAGCCTCGACCGGCGTGGTGGTTTCGTCCAGGTCATTGCCGTACAGGCACAGGCCGGCTTCCAGGCGCAGCGAGTTGCGTGCGCCCAGGCCCGCGGGCTTGACTTCGGGCTCGGCCAGCAGGGCGCGGGCAAAGGCCTCGGCCTGGTCCTTGTGCAGGGAAATCTCGAATCCGTCCTCGCCGGTGTAGCCGCTGCGCGTGACGAACAGCGGCACCTCGCCCCAGGCAAAGTTGCCGCCGGTCATGAACACCAGGCTTTCCACGCCGGGCGCCAGGCGCTTGAGCACGTCCACCGCCTGCGGGCCCTGCAGTGCCAGCAGTGCATGGTCGGGCATGGGGGTGATGGTGCAGCGATCGCCGATCTTCGCCTGCATGTGGGCCAGATCGTTCACCTTGCAGGCACCGTTCACGATCACGAACAGGTCCTCGCCGGTGTTGACGAACATCAGGTCGTCCAGAATGCCGCCGGCCTCGTTGAGCAGCAGACCGTAGCGCTGCTTGTTCACGCCCAGGCCCTGCACGTCCACCGGCATCAGCCTTTCGAACGCGGCTGCGGCGTCGGGGCCGGACAGGCGCAACTGGCCCATGTGCGATACGTCGAACAGGCTGGCGGCAGTGCGGGTGTGCTGGTGTTCGGCCATCAGGCCGGCATATTGCACCGGCATGCTGTAGCCGGCAAAAGGCACCATGCGGGCGCCGAGTTCGAGGTGCAGCGCGTTGAGCGGGGTGAGGTACAGGTCGTCAGAGGACATGGCGTCTCGCTTTCAAGGAAATAGGACAGGCAGCAACGGGCCGACACCCGCTGCGGGGCCGCGCTGTCCACTTTACCTGAGAGATTCGCCACCGCGATCGGCCGCTTGCTCCTTCGGTGGCAGGCATTGCCGTGGCAACGCTCCGCACTCTCCAGCACGACACACTCTCCTTGCGGAAAGTGGCTGTCAGTCCTCGGTACCTGAGCGTTTCTGGCGGATCTTGCGTCCGCGCGCCTTCGGCGGCCTGCCCGCTAGGGGACTGGCGCTCTCCTGACAATGGCGGAATTATAAAAAGTTCAGACCAGTTTGCGGCAGAACGCTCCATGAAAAACAGCGAACAAGGGTTAACCCCAGACTCCATATTTCATTTGTCAATATAATGTAACTTATTGAAATCAAAGCTGTAAACCCTTTACAAAACGGGTTTGCGGCAGGCAGTGCATGAACGGTATGTCCTCTCCCCGCCAGCTCACCAACGAACTGATCCTGCTGAATGAACTGGTGCCGCTGCAGGCGCAGCGCATCATCGAACTGGGTTGCGGCAATGCGCGGCTGTCGCGCGACCTGCTGCGGCAGTATCCGCAATGCCATGTCACCGGGCTGGAGGTGGACCGAATCCAGCATGCGGCCAACATGGCCAATCCGGCCGAGCGGCTGGAGTTTGTCGAGGCCGGCGCGCAGGCGATTCCTGCGCCGGATGCCAGCTTCGATCTGGCCATCATGCTCAAGTCGCTGCACCACGTGCCGCTGGAGCGGATGGACGAGGCGCTGGCGGAGATCGAGCGTGTGCTCAAGCCGGGCGGCTACTGGTATGTCTCCGAGCCGGTCTATGCCGGTGATCTGAATGAACTGGTGCGCGTGTTCAATGACGAGGGCACGGTGCGCGCCGCCGCGCAGGCGCTGGTGGACAAGGCGGCCGCCAACGGCCGCTGGGACCGGGTGAGCGATGTGTATTTCGACGTGCCGGTGGCGTACCGGGATTTTGCCGATTTCGAGCGCCGCATGGTCGACGTGACCTATGCCGACCGGCGCTTCGACGAAGCCACACGCATCAGGGTGCAGGCCCTTTTCGGGCCGCACATGACCGAGGAGGGGGCCCGCTTCGTGCGCCCCATGCACGTGACGCTGCTGCGCCGGCGCTGAAAGGCTCTGGCACCGGCCGCATGAGGTTTTGAGAAGAGGAAAGGGTGAAGACGATGGATAACAAGGTATCCAACCAAAGCCGCCGCAAGCTGCTGCAGGCCCTGGGCGCAGGCTCGGTAGTGGCCGGTGCAGCCAGCATCACGCAGCCGGCACTGGCCGCAAGCAAGATCAAGACCAATGCGCATATCGTCATCCTGGGCAGCGGCCTGGGCGGCATTGCCATGGCCAACCGCCTGAGCAGCATGCTCGACGGCGCGAAGATCACCATCGTGGACGGCAAGGAAGAGCACAACTACCAGCCGGGCTACACGCTGGTGGCTTCGGGCGTCTGGCCGATCGAGAAGGTGCGCGACCGCAATGCCGATTTCCACCCCTCCGGCATCACCTGGGTGAAGGAGATGGTGGCCGAGATCGACGCGCCCGCCAACACCATCACCACCGCTGGCGGCCAGAAGATCAAGTACGACTATCTGGTGGTGGCCACCGGCCTGGTGATGGACTGGAACCTGATCGAGGGCATGGACCTGAACGCCATCGGCAGCAACGGCCTGGCCAGTGTCTACCCGAGCCCGCAGGCCGCCGAAGCGACCTGGAAGGCCATGCAGGAATACGTCTCCAAGGGCGGCCAGGCCGTGATGACGCTGCCGGCCACCGCGCTCAAATGCGCCGGCGCCCCGCTGAAGATGACCTTCATGGTGTGCGACCGTCTCAAGCGCGCCGGCAAGCTGGAGCAGTCGCAGGTGATGTTCAAGTCCGGCGTGAAGAACATCTTCGGTGTCAAGGCCGTCAACGACAACGTGCTGGCGCGCTGGGAAAAACTCGGTGTCAGGACCGATTACGAAAGCAAGCTGGTGGGCGTCGATATCGGCGGCCGCAAGGCGTACTTCGAAACGCCGGCCGGCCGCGTCGAGCAGGCCTATGATTTCCTGCACGCCGTTCCGCCCATGCGTGCGCCGGACTGTGTCAAGAACAGCGACCTGGCCTGGAAGGAAGGCCCGATGGCCGGCGGCGGCTGGCTGGAAGTGGACAAGGCCACGCTGCAGCACAAGCGCTACCCCAATGTGTTCGGCATCGGCGACGTGAACGGCACGCCGCGCGGCAAGACGGCTGCCACCGTCAAGAAAAGCGCACCGCTGGTGGCCAACCACCTGGCGCGCGCCATTGCCGGCCAGGCACCCGACCAGGTGTTCGACGGTTACACCTCCTGCCCGATGCTGGTGCGCGAGGGCTCGGCCATGCTGATCGAGTTCGACTACGACGGCAAGCTGATCCCGTCCCTGCCCATGATCGAGCCGCTGCAGGAAAGCTACATGGCCTGGCTCATGAAATACCGCCTGCTCAAGCCTGCCTATGTGGCGGTGCTCAAGGGCCGCGTCTGATCGGGAGGAGAACACATCATGTATGAAATCTGGCTGACTCTGAATATCCTGTGGGAACTGGGCATGACCATCCTGCCCTGGCTGATTGCCGGCGCGGTGATCTGGGCCGTGCTCATGCTGCCGGCGCTGCGCCGCCCGCGCGCGGCCTGGGGCCGCAACTTCTCGCTGGCCTTCTGGCTGGCGCTGCTGTTCGGCGCCTTCATCTTCGTCGTCACGCCGGCCTGGACCAAGGCGTCGTTTGCCGACATGGGCTACTGGATCGACTGGGGCAACCTGCTGATGATCGGCGTGGCCTGGGCGGCCGGTGCATTTGCCTTCCTGTGGCCGCTGCTCACGCTGCTGCGCGGAGGCGGCAGAAACTCGCTGGCCTGAGGCGCTGGCACAATGGACAGGCAGCCCCCTCGGCTGCCTGTTCTTTTTTTGCCGGACGCATTTTCATGACTGACCCCGTTTCCCGCGAGCTGGATCTGGCACAGGCCACCCGCATGGTGCAGGCCCTGCTGGAACAAATGCGCCGCCGCAGCGCGCATCCCGGGCAGGTGCAGTGCATCGAGACACATATCTCCTGGGTGCTGCTGGCCGACGATCTGGCCTGGAAGATCAAGAAGCCGCTGCGGCTGGACTTTCTGGACTTCGGCACGCGCGCGCTGCGCCAGGGCTGCTGCGAGGAGGAGCTGCGCATCAACCGGCGTACCGCGCCGCAGCTGTATCTGGACGTGGTGCCCATCACCGGCACGCCGCAGGCGCCTGAGCTGGGCGGCACCGGCCCGCTGCTGGACCATGCGGTGCGCATGCGCCGCTTTCCGCAGGAGCAGTTGCTGAGCCGCCTGGTGCAGCGCGACGCGCTGACGCCGCAGCTGGTCGATGCTCTGGCGCGGCAGGTGGCAGCACTGCACGCGCAGGCGGGCCGGGCCACGCCGCAGGACAGCCACGGCCAGCCGCAGGCGATCCTGCGCGCGGTGGCAGAGAACTTTGTCACCTTGCGGCATGTCTTGCCGGCAGGAGCAGGAGCAGGAGCAGGAGCGGTCGAGACGGCGAATGCAGCGTCCTCCTTCGGTGCACAGGGCAAGGCGCCAGTCCATGTGCGCCAGGAGGCCGCCATAGTCACACGCACGGACCTGCGCGCGCTGCTGCGCTGGACGCGCGACGAACAACGGCGCCTGCGCCCCTTGCTGGCGCGCCGGCTGGAGCAGGGCTGGGTGCGCGAATGCCATGGCGACCTGCATCTGGGCAACCTGATGCTGCATGACGGGCAGCCGCTGCTGTTCGACGCCATCGAGTTCGACCCGGCGCTGCGCTGGGTGGATGTGATGGCCGACATCGCCTTTCTGGTGATGGACCTGCTGCACCGCGAACGCGCCGATCTGGCCTGGCGCGTGCTCAACGGCTGGCTGGAGCAGACGGGGGACTATGCGGGGCTGGAGTTGCTGCCGTATTTCATGACCTACCGCGCTCTCGTGCGTGCCAAGGTGGCCTCGCTGCGGCTGGGACAGGCCGATGGCGAAACGCGCGCACAGGCCGAGGCAGAGCTGCATGGCTATCTGTGCCTCGCGCGCCAATGCACGCAGCCGCGCCCGCGCTACCTGTGGATCACCATGGGCCTGTCCGGCTCGGGCAAGAGCACGCAGACGCAGGGACTGATCGCCGAAACCGGGCTGATCCGCCTGCGTGCCGACGTGGAGCGCAAGCGTCTGTTCGGGCTGCGCCCGGAAGCGTCCAGCCGCGAGCTGGCCGAGGACATTTACACGCCCGAGGCCTCGCGCCGCACCTTTGCGCATCTGGCGCAGCAGGGGCTGAGCGTGCTGGCATCCGGTTTCCCGGTACTGGTGGATGCCACCTTCATCCGGCGCGAACTGCGCGACCAGTTCCGTGTGCTGGCGCAGCAGGCGGGCGTGCCCTTCGGCATCCTGGCCTTCGAGGCGCCCGAAGCCGTGCTGCGGCAGCGCATCCGCCAGCGCCAGCAGCAGGGCGATGACGCTTCCGAAGCGGATGTGCAGGTGCTGGAGGGACAGCTGCAGGCGCTCGAACCGCTGGCGCCGGACGAGGAGGACCACGCAGTGCGGGTGGACAGCACGGTGCTGGCGGACTGGCCCCGTTTGCGGGCCGAGGGCGCCCTGCGGGCCATCGGATTCGGGCCGCAGGCAGCTGCTGCCGTGTAAGCAATCGCATCAGTCATCGCGGGATGTATGTCGCTGCCGGCATGCCTGCCGCTGGCAGCTGCGGCGTTTGCCCGCAGCAAGCAGGCGAACGGACAGGTAGCGCCTGCATCCCGTACGCACACTTCTTGTTGCACGGCGGCCCGCACCGCTTCCTATGATGGGGCTGTACCGGTGCGGCTCGCCATCCAGCGTGCCAGGCCGGGCCGTGATACCCAAAGGAGAACCCTCATGCGCAAAACTCTCGCAATCCTGTCCCTGGCTTCGTTGGCTGCCCTGGCCAGCGGCTGTTCCACCTGGGACAACCTGTCCCGTGCAGAAAAAGGGGCTGTGATCGGCGCTGGCGCCGGTGCTGCCGTTGGCTCGCAAGTGGGCGACGGCAGTGCGCTCAATACGCTGGGCGGTGCGGCCGTCGGTGGCGTGATCGGACACGAAGTAGGCCGTCGCACCAAGTAAGTCTGCCGGACGGGCCGGCTTCAGGCTCCCGCCATTTCGCTGCCCCCGCGACCGGAAACGGTCCCGGGGGTTTTGCCTTGTCCTCGCATCGGTGCCTCAGAACATCAGCCGGTGCATCCAGCTTTCCGGCACCGCCCACATCAGCAGCGCCGTCATGGTCAGGTAGCGCAGGAACTTGCCCGCCGCCATCCAGCCCATGCAGGGCCAGAACGGCAGCTTGAGCCAGCCCGCCACGGCGCACAGCGGGTCGCCGATCACCGGCAACCAGGCAAAGAAGCAGGCCTTGGGCCCGAGCCGCTCCAGCCAGCGCAGCGCACGCACATCGGTGCTGGAGTGGCGCGCCTTGTCCACCGCCTTGTGCGCGCCCAGGCCCATCCACCAGCTCACCGCGCCACCCAGCGTGTTGCCGGCGGTGGCCACGAGGATGGCTGGCCAGAACAGGTCGGGATTGAGCTCCACCAGCCCGAACACCGCCGGTTCCGACCCCAGCGGCAGCAGCGTGGCAGAGACAAAAGCCACTACAAACACCGTGCTCAGCCCGTACCGGGGCAGCGCCAGCGCCTGCAGCAGCGAGGCAAAGAAGGCTTCCATGGCGCGCAGTATACGGCGCGATCTTGCATAAAAAATGGGCAGGTGTACAATAGCGGCCTTCCCGTATCCACATTGATTTCCAGCCGTTTCCCGCAAGCGGCTGGCGCAACGCATTTCCGCCGTTTTCGGCACCACTTCCCCTGCCGGCCCCTGTGGCCGCTGCTGACGCTTTCACCATGCAACTGGCCCAGTTCTCCCTGCCGAACCCCGTGTTCGTCGCCCCCATGGCGGGAGTGACGGACCGGCCGTTCCGCCAGCTGTGCCGGCGCTTCGGTGCCGGCCATGCCGTGAGCGAAATGGTCACCTCGAAAAAGGAACTCTGGAACAGCCTGAAAACCTCGCGCCGTGCCTACCACAGCGGCGAGCCGGGGCCGATTGCCGTCCAGATTGCCGGCGTCGAGGCTGCCGAGATGGCCGAGGCGGCGCGTTACAACATCGAGCGGGGCGCACAGATCATCGACATCAACATGGGCTGCCCGGCCAAGAAGGTCTGCAACAAGTGGGCCGGCTCGGCGCTGATGCAGAACGAAACACTGGCCATCGGGATCGTCGAGGCCGTGGTACAAGCCTGCGCGCCGCACCAGGTGCCGGTGACGCTGAAAATGCGCACCGGCTGGGCCCGGGATCACCGCAACGCCGTCAGCATTGCCCGCGCCGCCGAGCAGGCCGGCGTGGCGCTGCTGACCGTGCATGGTCGCACGCGCGAGCAGGGCTACAAGGGCGAGGCCGAGTACGACACCATTGCCGCCGTGAAGGCCGCCGTGCGCATTCCCGTGGTCGCCAATGGCGATATCGACAGTCCGCACAAGGCGGCCCGTGTGCTGGCACAGACCGGCGCCGATGCCGTGATGGTCGGCCGTGCCGCTATGGGCCGTCCGTGGATCTTCCGCGAGATCGCGCACTTCCTGGCCACGGGCGAGGAGCTGCCGCCCCCGCGCGTGGCCGAGGTGCGCGAGGCGCTGCGGGAGCATTTGCACGAGCACTACGGCCTGTATGGCGAATGGTCGGGCGTGCGCAGCGCGCGCAAGCACATCGGCTGGTATGTGGCGGCGCTGCCGGGCGGCGAGGAGCTGCGCCAGGCCATCAACCGCGTCGAGCAGGCCGAACAGCAATGGCAGCAGGTGGATGCGTGGTTCGCCCGGCTGGAACAGCAGCAGGAGTTTTTGACCCCTGTCAATCGGGCTTTCGGCCCGGTGGAAAACTGGCGCCAGGCGGCTTAAACTGCATAAAATTTAGTCAAGAAGAAAGAAATCGCGAATACCATGGCACATGAAAAACTGGAAGAGTGCGTACGCAGCAACCTGCAGCTCTATCTGGATGACCTGCAGGGCATTGAGCCCAGCAATATGTACGACATGCTGCTGCGCGTGGTCGAAAAGCCCATGCTCGAACTGGTGATGGAGCAGACGCGCAACAACCAGAGCCGCGCCGCCCAGTGGCTGGGCCTGAACCGCAACACCCTGCGCAAGAAGCTGGTGGAGCATGGCATGCTCACTACCAGCGTGCGTTCCTGATCGCCCCTGTTTCCCATTTTCAAGAAAAAACCGAGGATCTCCTGATGACCACTCTGACCGCACTGCTGTCCGTGTCCGACAAGACCGGCATCGTCGAACTTGCCAAGGAACTGAACGCCCTGGGCGTGAAGCTGCTCTCTACCGGCGGCACCGCCAAGCTGCTGGCCGAGCAGGGCCTGCCCGTGACCGAAGTGGCCGACCACACCGGCTTTCCCGAGATGCTGGACGGCCGCGTCAAGACGCTGCATCCCAAGATCCACGGCGGCCTGCTGGCGCGCCGCGACCTGCCCGAGCACATGGCCGCGCTGGGCGAGCACGCCATCCCCACCATCGACATCCTGTGCGTGAACCTGTACCCGTTCGAGGCCACCGTGGCCAAGCCCGGCTGCACGCTGGCAGATGCGATCGAGAACATCGACATCGGCGGCCCGGCCATGGTGCGCTCCGCTGCCAAGAACTGGAAGGACGTGGCCGTGCTGACCGACGCCGGCCAGTACGAAAAAGTGATCGCCGAGCTGAAGCAAAACGGCAAGGTCAGCCTGCCCACCAAATTCGCTCTGTCCGTCGCCGCCTTCAACCGCATCGCCCAGTACGATGGCGCCATCAGCGACTACCTGTCGGCCATCAGTTTCGACGAAGCCAAGGTGGACGGCACGCCCGAGCGCGGCCAGTTCCCGGCCCAGGCCAACGGCATGTTCGTCAAGCTGCAGGATCTGCGCTATGGCGAGAACAGCCACCAGCAGGCCGCCTGGTACCGCGACCTGTACCCGGTGCCCGGCTCCATCGTCACCGGCGAGCAGCTGCAGGGCAAGGAACTGAGCTACAACAACATCGCCGATGCCGATGCGGCCTGGGAATGCGTCAAGCAGTTCGACGTGCCGGCCTGCGTGATCGTCAAGCATGCCAACCCCTGCGGCGTGGCCGTGGGCAAGGACGGTGCAGAGGCCTACAGCAAGGCCTTCCAGACCGACCCGACCAGCGCCTTCGGCGGCATCATCGCCCTGAACCGCACGCTGGACAAGGCTGCGGCCGAGTTGATCGTCAAGCAGTTCGTCGAAGTGCTGATGGCCCCTGACTTCACGCCCGAGGCGCTGGAAGTGTTCAAGCCCAAGACCAATGTGCGCCTGATGAAGATCGCGCTGCCCGAAGGCGTGGCGCGCGTGGCCAACAGCATGGACATGAAGCGCGTTGGCGGCGGCCTGCTGCTGCAGACGTCCGACAACCACGAGCTGACAGCGGCCGACCTGAAAGTGGTGACCAAGCTGCAGCCCACGCCGCAGCAGATCGAGGACCTGCTGTTCGCCTGGAAGGTGGCGCAGTACGTCAAGAGCAACGCCATCGTGTTCTGCAAGGACGGCATGACCATGGGCGTGGGCGCTGGCCAGATGAGCCGGCTCGATTCCGCCCGCATTGCCTCCATCAAGGCCGAGCATGCCGGCCTGAGCCTGCAGGGCACGGCCGTGGCCAGCGACGCCTTCTTCCCGTTCCGTGACGGCCTGGACGTGGTGATCGACCACGGCGCCACCTGCGTGATCCAGCCGGGCGGCTCGATGCGCGACCAGGAAGTGATCGACGCCGCCGACGAGCGCGGCGTGGTGATGGTGTTCAGCGGCGTGCGTCATTTCCGCCACTGATTCGCCATGCCGGCTTGAGACGGATCAAGCTCTGATCGCGAGGGGAAGCTTTCGGGCTTCCCTTTTTCATGGGCGTGTCATACGGTGTGACAACTTGTACCGCTTTGTTTCTATAATTGCGATCCAGTGAAACTGTCCCGCCTGCAATCCCTCCGTCGTTCGCGCCCTGCGTGGCTGATGGCCCTGTTCGCAGCCTTGCTGCAACTGGCCATGGGCATGCAGAGCCTGCAGCACCAGGTGGGCATGGCGGGGCAGGCCGATCTGCTGGCGGTCTGTACGCCGACCGGCATCACCTGGGTGGCGGCAGATGCCCAGGGCGGCGACGAGCCGGATCCGGTTCCCGCTGCCCAGTCGCAGTGCGTGGTCTGTGCGGCGGCGGCCTTCCTGCCGCTGCTGCCGGAGATCGCCTCGCCGCTCCCTGCGCTGTCGGCCATCACGTTTGCACCTCTTCCGGCCCCGCAATGGTGGCCAGCCAGCGGGCCGCCGGTGGGCTTGCCCCTGGCGCGGGCTCCACCGCAGCTTTCCTGAAGTCCCCCCTTTTTTTCCGCTCTGACTCCCGGGCCTTGATGGGTCCGGCGCCTGTCTCGGCTTGCATGGCCATGCGTTGCGCAACCGGCATGTCTGGTGCGCGGTGTCGGCCTGGAGTCGACGCCAATGCCACGTCGTGCACGCCGGATGGGCGTGCAGCAGCGGAATCTGTCGCGCCAGGTCCCCGACGGACCTGACCGGCCTGTCCCTCTTCAGGAAGTTGTTTTCATGGATTCCCGTACCTTTCTTTCGTTTGCCCTGACTCCCATTGCCTGCGCCGTGCTGACGCTGCCGGCCCTTGCCGCCGAGCCGGTAGCTCCGGCTTCAAACGCCTCTGTCCCTACAGCCTCTGCACCGGCGCCAGGCGCCGCCGGTAGCGTGCAGCGCGCGCAGGCCGCTGCAGCCGAAGCTGAAGGCGAAGGTGCCGAATACCGTGTCGTCGTGACTGGCGCCGGCACTGGTGCCAGCAAGCCGCTCGCCATCGTCACCGATCCACGCAAGGCGCGCCAGCCGATCCCGGCCCAGGACGGTGCGGACATCCTCAAGACCGTCCCCGGCTTCTCCGTGATCCGCAAGGGCGGCACCGATGGCGACCCGGTGCTGCGCGGCATGGCCGGCTCGCGCCTGAACGTGCTGCTGGACGGCGAGCACATCCTCGGCGGCTGCGGCGGCCGCATGGACCCGCCCACCGCCTACGTCTTCCCCGATTCCTATGACCGCCTGACCGTGCTCAAGGGCCCGCAGACCGTGCTGCACGGCCCCGGCAACTCGGCCGGCACCGTGCTGTTCGAGCGCGACCGTGAAGCACGCCCCGAGCAGCCCGGCCTCAAGGCCAACCTGAGCGGCACCGTCGGCAGCTTCGGCCGCCGCGACGTGATGGGCGATGTGAACTACGCCACGCCCGACCTGTATGTGCGCGGCACCGGCACCCACACCCGTTCGGATGACTACAAGGACGGCAGCGGCAACCCCGTGCATTCCTCCTACGAACGCTGGAGCGGCCGGGTGGCGCTGGGCCTGACGCCCGACGCCAACACGCTGTACGAATTGACCTATGGCCGCAGCGACGGCGAGGCCGCCTACGCCGATCGCATGATGGACGGCACCAAGTTCGACCGCGAGAACATCGGCCTGCGTTTCGAGAAGCGCAACATCTCCCCGCTGGTGCGCAAGATCGAGGCCAACGCCTACCGCAACTACGTGGATCACGTGATGGACAACTTCAGCATGCGCCCGGCTACCCCCGCGGCCATGCGCGCCGTGAGCAATCCGGATCGCGAAACCATCGGTGGCCGCGTGGCCGTGACGCTGCAGCCGGTCGACTCCACCCGCGTGATCACCGGCGTGGATATGCAGGAAAACCAGCACACCCTGCGCATGTCCAAGGGGATGCTGGCCGGCAGCGCTTACGAGTCCATGCCGCGCACGGAGGACGGCAAGTTCCGCCAGATCGGCCTGTTTGGTGAAGTGCACCACAATCTGGACGACAAGCAGCGCCTGATCGGTGGTGCGCGCGTGGACTGGTGGGATGCCACCGACCAGCGCATGACGCCCGGCCTGGCCACGCGCGGCCTCCAGCGCGACGACACCCTGCCCAGCGGCTTTGTGCGCTGGGAGCGTGACTTCGACCAGAGCAATGGCACGGTCTACGCCGGTCTGGGCCATGTGCAGCGCTTCCCGGATTTCTGGGAAACCGTGGGCGGCAACCGCCAGAGCGAAACCAGCAACAGCGCCTTCAACACCCGCCCGGAAAAAACCACCCAGCTGGATGTGGGCGTGAACTGGAAGAATGACCGTCTGAGCACCAGCCTGTCGGCCTTCTACAACCACATCGATGACTACATCCTGATCGATGCCTTCAACACCTCGGCGCGCTTTGGCAAGCCGGCGGGCAACCCCGCCGTGGTGCGCAATATCGACGCTCGCAGCTACGGGCTGGAAGCAGCGCTCAGCTATGCGCTCACGCCCCAGTGGAAGCTGGATGCCAGCGTCGCCCATGTGCGCGGCAAGAACCGCACGGACGGTACGCCGCTGGCACAGATGCCGCCGCTGGAAGGCAAGCTGGGCCTGAACTGGAGCAATGGCACCTGGAGCGCCGGCGCCCTGTGGCGCCTGGTGGCGCGTCAGGACCGCGTCGATCCGGGCAAGGGCAACATCGCCGGCCAGGACGTGGCAACGGCCACGCCGGGCTTCGGCACCCTGTCGCTCAACGGCAGCTACAAGGTCAACAAGCGCGTGCGCGTGATTGCCGGCGTGGACAACGTGTTCGACAAGACCTATGCCGAACACCTGTCGCGTTCCGGCAGCATGATCCCGGGCTACATCCAGACCGGCCGCATCAACGAGCCCGGCCGCAACTTCTGGCTGAAGACCACGGTGGCGCTGGACTGACGGCAATCGCGGTCACCGATCGTCACAGCTGTACGCCGGCCCGCCGCGTACAGTGCGAGGAAGCCTTCGGGCTTCCTTTTTTGCTGGAGCGCCCGTGCTGGGCGCACCAGCAAAAAGCCGCAGCGCCATCGTCGCTGCGGCTGCGCGTCAGTCCTTCGGGATGCTGGGCATGGCCTGAAGGCCGGCCGCCTGCGGGTGCGGCCGGAGCGTCAGAGGAAGATCAGCGTGCCGCGACCTTCTGCGCCTTGGCTTCGTCGGACTTCTTCTTCAGCTCGTCCTTCAGCTCCTTCATCTTCTCCTGCAGCGGCTGGAACGGACCGAAGCGGTGGTCTTCAGCCGTGGCGCCTGTCACATAGGGCGGGAAGGCGGCGTCGACCGGCTTGTTCCAGCGGGCCGGGAAGTCCTTGTCCAGACCGGCCTTGATCGGGCGCGGCTTGCTCAGCACGTAGCCGGCCACGTCAAATGCCTGCTCTTCGGTGAGCTGGGGCTTGTCGTGGGCCGTGCCCTGCGGCATGTTGGCGCGTATGAAGGCGGCGGCCGTCAGCATGCGGTTCATGCCGGCGCCGTTGTTGAAGGTGTCCTTGCCCCACAGCGGCGGGAAGGTGTAGCCGGCCGGCTCGCCCGGCTTGGCCGGTGCAGCACGCACGCCCTGGCCTTCCGGGCCATGGCAGACGGCGCAGGTCTGCTTGTAGATGGCCTCGCCGGCCACCAGGTCGACCTTGCGGTTGGGCGGGGTGTACTTCATCAGGCCCTGACCAACCACCTTGGTGCCCACCGGCACATCCTTGGACAGGAAGTGGATGTAGGTCGCGAAAGCCTTCATCTCCTTGCTGTCGAAGGGCAGGGACTTGCCGTTCATGCTGCGCTCCATGCAGCCGTTCACGCGCTCCTCGATGGTGCTGATGGTGTCTTCACGGCCGCGGTACTGCGGGAAGGTGGAGTGCGAGCCGACCCAGGACATGGCAAACGGCTTGGTGGCCGAAGCCTGGTGGCAGGAGGTGCAGGACAGGTTGTTGCCTGCATAGCGCATCTTCACGTCCTTCACCTCGGGGCCGATGTGGGCGTAGGTGCGCTCGGTGAGCTCCTTGCCGTACTTGACCATCTTGCCGTAGGCGTCGTCAGGCAGGCTGGCGGGATCGTAGGCGGCAGCCGGCTTCATGGCCATTTCGCCGTTGACCACCTGCGGTGCGGCAGCGGGGGCCGATGCAGCGGCAGAAGCTGCAGCCACGCTGGTGGAGGCCGCCGCAGATGCGGTTTGCGCTGCGGCCGACGCCGTCTCGGCAGCCGCACTGGCGGCTTGCGTGGTCGGTGCGGGGGATTCGGATTGGCCACATGCGGCCAGCATGGCAGCCACGGCCATCAGGGTGGGGGCCAGATAGAAACGGGTCGACATCAATACTACTCCTGTGTTCAAGGGAAAAACTACGTGCTCTGTCCCTGCCCGTTAGTGATTTATCTTTTTGTAAATTATCGCATCGAACACCATTTCGATAGTAAGGGCATGCCCGGATTGTGTCCAGCCGGACGTGGTGTGCCGGCGCAGGAAGCGGCGTGCTACGGGCGCTTTCGGGCGTTCCGGGCGCTCAGGCTGCCTTGGGCGGCAGCAGTCGGTAGCCGGCCAGCAGTGCGCCCAGCAGCGCCACGCTGACGGCGGCCACGGCACCGCGCCAGTGGCCCTGCGCATAGGCCAGCCCGCACAGCCAGGCGCCGAGAAAGCCGCCGCTGTAATAGGCCATGTAGTACAGCCCCGAGGCGAGCGAGCGCCCCGTTTCCACCTTGTGTGCGATGAAGCTGATGGTGGCAGATTGGGTGATGAAGATGCCGCTGGACATGATGGCCAGAGCCAGCACGATCAGCGGCACGCCGGGCAGCAGGGTGAGCCACAGCCCGAGCAGCGAGGTGCCCAGTGCCAGCAGGATGGTGCGGCGAAAACCCAGCCGCGGCAGCAGGCGCCCGGCAATCGGCGTCACCACCACCCCCAGCAGGTACACGGCGAAGATATTGCCCAGCGCTGCCGTGTCGAGGTGGTAGGGCGCATCGGCCAGGTACAGGTTGATGTAGGTGAAGCAGCCCACCAGCGCGAACAGCACGCACACGCCGAGCGCGCAGGCGGTGAGCACCGAGCGGTTGCGCAGGTGCCGGCCCAGCATCTGCAGGCCGCTGCGTACCTGCGGGTTGGCGACGAAATGGCGTGATGCGGGCAGGATGCGCCAGACCAGCACGGCACCCAGCAGATTCATCAGCGCCATCAGGACAAAGGCCTGCTGCCAGTGCATCACGGCGCTCAGGTGGCCGAGCAGGAAGCGGCCCAGGAAACCGCCCAGCACCGTGCCCGCCACATACACCGACATGGCGCGTGCCATGGCACGGGCGCGAAATTCCTCGCCGATGTACGCAATGGTGACCACGGTGATGCCAGGCACCGCCAGGCCCTGCAGAAAGCGCAGCACCACCATCCACTGGATGTCCGTCACGAAATACATCAGCGCCGTCGGGAGGGCAAGGAAGAACACCGAACCCACGATGATGGGCTTGCGCCCGAGCGCATCCGACAGCATGCCGGTGAATGGCGCCGTGAGTGCCACGGCCAGCACGGTGGCGCCCACGGTGGTGCCCACCTGCACCGCGCTGGCCTGGAAATCGCGCACCAGCAGCGGCAGGATGGCCTGCACCGAATAGACCTGCACAAAGGCGAAAACGCCGATCAGGCCGAAGGTGAGCAGCAGCATGGGCCCCGGATTCGCATCGGCGGGGGATGCGGAGGAGGATGCCGGGGAACGGGACATGGAACTGCGGAACGCGGACGCTCAGGCCGCTTCGGGGCGGGATGGGGGCGGCAGGTCGGAGTCGGCGGGGGCTTCGGCTGCGGCAGGTGCGCCGCCATGCAGGATCTGCTCGAGCTGCGCGTCCTTGGCCTTCCAGATGCGCTGGATCCAGCGCTGCAGGCCGATGGGGGAGATCGGCTGATCCGGCGCCGGGCGCAGGTTGTGCGGCACCGGCAGCTGCTGCACCTGCACCACCACCTCGCTCAGGCGGCCGGCCAGCACGTCGCCGAAGGTGGGCACGCCGTTGGGATAGGCAATGGTCACGTCCAGCACCTGGGTGAACATGTCGCCCATGGTTTCCAGTGCCATGCCCACGCCGCCGCTCTTGGGCTTGAGCAGGTGCTTGTAGGGCGACTTTTGCGCCGCATGCTTTTCGGGCGTGAAGCGCGTGCCTTCGGCAAAGCTGATCAGCGATGTGGGGATCAGGCGGAACTTTTCGCAGGCCTTGCGGGCGTTTTCCAGATCCTGCTGCACGGTGGCGGCGCCGCCGCGTTTCATGAACGGAAAGTCCAGCGCCCACCACACCAGACCGATCACGGGCACGTAGATCAGTTCATGCTTGATGAAGAACTTCAGGAAGGGCGCGCGGCGGTTCAGGATGGTCTGCAGCACCAGAATGTCGACCCAGCTCTGGTGGTTGCTGATGACCAGATACCAGGATTTGGTGTTCAGCCCGTCCAGGCCGGTGACTTTCCAGCGCGTGCGGTTGATGGCATTGATCCAGGCGCCGTTGACGCTGACCCAGCCGGTAGCGATGCTGTTGAGCGCGTGGTCGCACAGCGCGCGCACGGGCTTGAACGGCAGCAGGAACTTGAGCAGGGCGAACGGCAGCATCAGCAGCGCGCCGGCCAGGGTATTGAGGGCCACCAGCAGGCTGGCCAGCACCGTGTAGATTGCGGACATGGACTACGTCAGTCAGTAAGGAAACAGCAGGCCGGCCACCGGGCCGGCACGGCCATCAGGCCAGGGCGCGGAACACCTCGGCGGCGACGGCGATGGACTGGTCGATATCGGCGTCGGTATGGGCGGCGCTGACAAAGCCGGCTTCGTACAGCGCCGGGGCGATATACACGCCGCCGTCGAGCAGGCCGTGGAACAGCTTGTTGAAACGCGCGCCGTCGGTTTTCATCACCTGCTGGTAGTTCTGCGGCAGCTCGTTCATCAGGAAGAAGCCAAACATGCCGCCCTGGCTGTCGGTGCTGAAGGGGACGCCGGCAGCATCGGCAGCGGCCTGCAGGCCCTGCATCAGGCGCTGCGTCTTGGCCGAAAGGGCTTCGTAGAAGCCGGGTTTCTGGATCTCGCGCAGCGTGGCCAGGCCGCAGGCGGTGGCGACCGGGTTGCCCGACAGGGTGCCGGCCTGGTATACGCCGCCCAGCGGGGAGATGTGTTCCATTACGGCGCGCTTGCCGCCAAAGGCCGCCAGCGGCATGCCGCCGCCGATCACCTTGCCCATTACGGTGATGTCCGGCTCCACGCCGAGCACCGACTGGGCGCCATGCAGCGCCACGCGGAAGCCCGTCATCACCTCGTCGATGATGAGCAGAGCACCGTGCTGCGTGCACAGTTCGCGGATGCGCTGGGCAAAGGCCTGGGTCGGGCGCACGAAGTTCATGTTGCCGGCGATCGGTTCCATGATCACGCACGCCAGCTCGCTGCCGTGCAGGGCAAAGGCCTCTTCCAGCTGCTGCAGGTTGTTGTACTCGAGCACCACGGTGTCCTGCACCACGGCTTCGGGCACGCCGGCACTGGTGGCCGCGCCGAAGGTGGCCAGACCCGAGCCGGCCTTCACCAGCAGGGCATCGGCATGGCCGTGGTAGCAGCCTTCGAACTTGATGATGCGGTTGCGTCCGGTAGCGCCACGGGCCAGACGGATGGCGCTCATGCCGGCTTCGGTGCCGGAAGAGACCAGACGCACCATCTCCACGCTGGGCATGATCTTGATGATTTCCTCGGCCAGCTCGATCTCGCGCTCGGTCGGCGCACCGAAGGAGAAGCCTTCCAGCACGGCCTTCTGCACCGCCTCGAGCACGGCGGGGTGGCCGTGGCCCAGGATCATCGGGCCCCAGGAGCCGATGTAGTCGATATAGCGCTGGTCGTTGGCATCCCAGAAATAGGCGCCCTGGGCGCGCTGCACGAAGCGCGGCGTGCCGCCGACGGCGCGGAAGGCGCGTACGGGCGAGTTCACGCCACCGGGAATCACGCGCTGGGCGCGCTCGAACAGGATCTGGTTCTGGTCAGGAGTGGAGGTTTGCATCGTTTTCCGGGGCCGGGGCGCCGCGCATGGGGCCGCCGATGGCAATGAAAGGGCAAGGGCAGCCAGGGGGCTGCAAAGCAGCGAGTTTACCGCGCTGGCAGGTATTCGGGTAGCCTGACCGGCTTCTTAAGAGGGGCATGCGCCATCTCCCTTCGCATGGAGAGACTGGATAGAATCGGTTTTTATTTGCCTGATTGCGGAGACGAGTTGTGCCCGAAATGAAGACCTGGATGTGCCTGATCTGCGGCTGGATCTACGACGAAGAGGCCGGCGACCCCGAACATGGCATTGCCCCCGGCACCCGCTGGGAAGACGTGCCCGTCGACTGGACCTGTCCGGAATGCGGCGCCGGCAAGGCCGATTTCCAGATGGCGCAGTTCTGACACTGTGCCATTGCAGGCAGGGCGCGGGAGCCCGGCCTGTCCGCGCCGGCTGCGGCCGGCAATCCGATCCGACCGCGTGAGCGAAAGCACCTTCCATGACGCAGAACGACCCGGCTTCCCCCCAAGCGCCAGCCAGCTGGCAGACTCCCCAACGCGGCGTGCTGGCACGCCTGTTTGATGGTGTGCAATCGGCATTGCCGTCCTGGCTGGGGGAAGGGGCCGAGCAGGTCGATGCCTGGGAGCGGGCGGCGGAGCGGCTGGGCCAGGCGGTGCAGGCCATGGAACAGGCTGGACGTCCGGCGCCGGCCCGGCTGGTACATGCCATGGAGCGCGCCGTGGCGCGCGTGGCCGCGCAGCCCGAGTTGCGCACCATGGACAACGCCAGCCTCATCCAGCAGGCCAGCGTGGCGCTGCGCAGCTATGTGGACCACACCCGCAACGCCTGCCCCGAGGATGCGCGCGCGCTGTTCCCGGTGTACCAGCCGGTGGCGGCGCTGGCACGGCTGGACCGCTGCGAACCGGCGGATCTGTGGCGCTGGCATCCGTTTCCGTGGAAGCCGGTATCTGCGACCTTGCTGCCGGCGGTGGAGGCGGGCGATCTCTACGAGTGTGCCCTGCGCGTGTTCCGCGAACAGGAGCCGCAGGCGCTGCTGGCGCTGGCGAATGTGGCCGGAGCGCAGGCGGCAGTGGCTGGTGGGGCTTCTCTGACGACCTGCTGGCAGTTGCTGGCTGCCGTGCTGCAGTTGCGCGCGGCAGGGGCGCTGGAATGGGATCGCTTGCTGCAGCGTGCCGTTTCCGGGATGGTGGCGCAGCATGCGCGGGCGCGTCGCGGCCAGCCCGCAGATGCGGCGCAGCTGGAGGCGCTGGCGCAGGACATGCTGTTTCTGCTGGCCCAAGGCGTGCCGTTGCTGCCGGAGGGCGAACAGCCGCTGGCGCGGGCGCTGGCGGATGCCTATGGCGTGCTGCCGCAGCCGCCGGTGGTGGTGCGGGTGGATACCGCGCAGGCGCGTGCGCTGCTGGCGGAATCTGCGCAGGGTCTGCCGGAGGACGCCGTCAAGACGCTGGGCGAGTTGCGCATGCCGCAGGACATGTACAACGCCTATCTGCAGTCGGCCGATGCCTGGTCGCGCGAGTTGGTGCAGCAACTCAACCGCTGGGCGCGCCAGCCGGCGCATCCGGTGCCCGCCTCGGCGCTGGGTTTATCGGCGCAGCTGGCGCGTGCTTCCGCCCAGATCGGGCTGGATGAACTGGCCACGCTGGGCCATGCCATCGAGCGGGCGCTGGTGGCGCTGCAGGTGCGCATGGCGCGCGGGGAAGAGGCCGAGCTGCTGCATCAGGCCGCCACGGTGCTGGGGCATGAGCTGCATCAGGTGGCGGTGGATTTCGTGCGGCCGGTGCCGGGGGCGCTGCTGGAGCAGTTGGCCGCGCTGGCGCAGGCGCCCGACCGCGAACGGGTGGTGCTGCCCTTGCCGGAACCGGCGCTGGGAGTAACCGCCGTGGATGTGCAGGCCTTGCCCGAGCAGAAACAGGGCGAGGAATGGCGTGCCTTTCTTGCCAGCGGGCTGGCGCAGGTGCAGCAGGTGCAGGCCGTGCTCAAGCAGTGGGAGGCGCGGCCGGACAATGCGGGGGCCAGCAGTGAATGTCTGCGCTTGTTGCAGGGCTTGCAGCAATCCGCTCGCGAGGCCGGGGCTGCCTCGCTGCTGCCGCTGGTGCAGGTTGCGCTGTCGGAACGTGCGCTGTTGCGGGTGCGGGATGTCGAGGCGCCGGATCGGCTGCAGCCCTTGCAACAGGCGGTGCAGGGGCTGGAGAACGGTTTCCGGAACAGTCTGGCCGAGTCAGCCTGAAACCGGGTCTGACGGAGCCCGCGCTGCCCGGCGCGCAGCATTGTCTGAATGACGCCTGCCTAGTCCGGAAATCTCGTGAGGGCCACTGCCTCGGCCCACGGTGTCTGCTGGTCCATGTTCAGCGTCGTCGCTCCTGCCGCAAGGCCGCATGCCGCTGCAACGCCGCCCGCCGCGCTTCCCCCAGATCCACAATAGGCGCGGGATAGTCCACCCCCAGCGTAATCCCCGCCGCCTCCAGCTCGATCGGCGACGCGCGCTCCGGCGCGTGGATTTCCTCATCCGGCAATCGCGCCAGTTCCGGCAGGTAACGCCGCAGGAACTTGCCTTGCGCGTCGTACTGCAGGCTTTGCGCCGTCGGGTTGAAGATGCGGAACCACGATTGCGCGTCGCAGCCGGTGCCTGCCGCCCATTGCCAGTTGCCGTTGTTGCTGGCCAGTTCGTAGTCGTTGAGATGCTCGGCAAAGTGGCGCTCGCCCCAGCGCCAGTCCACACCGAGCTGGCGCGTGAGAAAGCTGGCTGCCACCATGCGCAGCCGGTTGTGCATGTAGCCGGTAGCGTGCAACTGGCGCATGCCGGCATCCACCAGCGGAAAACCGGTCTGGCCGGCGCACCAGGCGGCAAACAGCTTGCGGCCATGCGCGCCATGGTCCCAGGGCAGGCGGTCCATGTCCTTCTGGAAGGCATGCTCCACCACATGCGGAAAATGCGCCAGCAGCTGGATGTAGAACTCGCGCCAGACCAGTTCCACCAGCCATTTGGTGGCGCCGGGGTCGCCCTGGCGGTAGCGCTCCCAGGCCAGCCGCGCCACTTCGCGGATGCCGAGCGTGCCGAAGCGCAGGTGCACGCCCAGATAGCTCGGCCCGCGCACAGCCGGGTAGTCGCGGGTGAGGTGATAGTGGTCCATGCGGGCGGCAAATTCCTGCCACTGCGCCTGCGCGCCGGCGCTGCCGGGATAGAGCGCAAGCTGCCTCAGGTTGGTGGCATGAAAGCCCAGGTCCTGCAGGCTGGGCAGGGGCTGGCGCCAGGCGGCCGGGCGGGGCGCCAGATGCGCGGCATGGGCCTCGACTTCGTAGGCACGAAGGTGGAAGGGCGTGAGCTGTGCCAGCCATTGCGCGCAATAGCTGGAGAACTGCGCGTGCGGCGTGCCGCTGGGGCTCAGCACCTCGTCCCGTTCGAACACCACATGGTCCTTGGTGGTGCGCAGCGAAATGCCGGCGTTGGCCAGGCCGCCGCGCACCTGGTTGTCGCGCGCAATCGCGGCGGGTTCGTAGTCGTGGTTGGTGAACACGGCCTGCACGTGCAGCGCCTGCGCCAGTTCGGGCAGCAGGGTGCGCGCGGGGCCGTGCAGCACGATCAGGCCGTGTGCCGGCTGTCCGGGGGCGCTCGAATCAGTCGGATCGGGGACGGTTCCGGCACTGCCCGTGCCGTTTGCGCCTGCAGCACCCGCGGCCATCCCCGGGCCAGCGCCGGTGCCCGACCCCAAGCTGGCAGCAGCCAGCTCCCGCAACTCCGCATCCAGCGCTCGCACACTGTGGTGGATAAACTCCACCCGCCGATCCGCCCGCGGCAGTGGGTCGAGCAATTCGCTGTCGAACACGAACACGCAATACACCCGCCGGCAGCTGCGCAGGGCGTGAAACAGCGCCGCGTTGTCCTGGCAGCGCAGGTCGCGGCGGAACCACATCAGGCCGGCATCGAACTGTTCGGGAGCGTGCATCGGAAATCCGCAGGAGAAGGGGGCCGGAAGCCGGCGCCGGGCACGCACGGCCGACGCGAAGCCTCTAGAATGACGGCATGTCTTCCGATTCTGCCTCAACGCTGGATTTGGCGCAGCATTTCCTGATCGCCATGCCGGGCATGGAGGATGACCTGTTCGCGCAAAGCGTGGTCTACATCTGCGAGCACGGCGCCCATGGCGCGCTCGGTCTGGTCATCAACAAGCCGGCCGATCTGCTGCTCGACGACCTGTTCGAGCAGGTGGCCATGCCGCTGGGGCGCCAGGATCTGCAGGGAAGTTCCATCCTCTGGGGCGGGCCGGTGCAGACCGAGCGTGGCTTCGTGCTGCACCCGCGCGTGGAAGACCCAGAATCCAAACTCTCCGCCTACGACTCGTCCATGACCATGGCCGACGGCCTGCAGCTCACCACCTCGCGCGACATCCTGCAGGAACTCTCCGAAGGCCGCGGCCCCGAGCGCCTGCTGGTCACGCTGGGCTATTCCGCCTGGGATGGCGGCCAGCTGGAAGATGAGCTCAAGCGCAACAGCTGGCTCACCGTGCCCGCGTCGCACGCCGTGATGTTCGACACCCCGGTGTCGCAGCGCTATGAGAAGGCGATGGAACTGCTCGGCATCCATCCCGGCATGCTGTCTTCTGCTGCGGGGAGGGCCTGATGGCGCAGCCCCTGATCCATGGCGTGACGGTGGACGACCTGTTCCAGGTGCCGGGCCAGCCGCCGCTGGTCGATCCGCAGCCGTTCCAGAGCTTTCTGGCACTGGACTACGGCAAGAAGCGCACCGGCGTGGCCACCGGCAACCGCATGCTGGGCCGCGCCACTCCAGGCAAGAGCATCGCCGCCACCGGCGACGCCCGCTTTGCTGCCGTGGCCGCCCTGATCGCCGAGTGGCAGCCGCAGGCACTGGTGATCGGCATTCCCTACCATCCCGACGGCGCCGCGCACGAGAACACGCGCCGCGCCACCAACTTCGGCCGCCAGCTGTCGCAACGCTTCAAGTTGCCGGTCTACACGGTGGACGAGCGCTACAGCACCACCGAGGCGCTTGCCAGCGGCGCGGCCGATGCTGACGCGACGGCCGCCTGTATCATCCTCGAACAGTTTTTCAACACCCTGCCATGACCGATTCCACCCCCGCCACCGGCGCCCTGATGCTCGACGCCGAAGCCCTGTACCAGACCCTGGCACGCCAGATCGAGCGCATCCGCACGCCCGAAACGCAGTTTGCCGGCATCACCTCCGGCGGCGCCTGGCTGGCGCAGCGCCTGCAGCAGGACTGGGGCCTGGGCCCGGTCGGCACCATCTCCACCGCCATGCACCGCGATGACTTTGCCAAGCGCGGCCTGGCGGTGACGGCGCAGACGCAGATGCCGTTCGAGGTGGACGGCGCCCACATCATCGTGCTGGACGACGTGCTCTACACCGGCCGCACGGTGCGCGCGGCGCTCAACGAAATTTTCGACTACGGCCGCCCCGCCAGCGTGAAGCTGGCCGTGCTGGTCGACCGTGGTGGTCGCCAGCTGCCCGTCGAGGCCGATATTGCCGCCGCCCGCCTGCAGCTCGCGCCCGGCCAGTCGCTGGCGCTGGCACGTGCCGACGATGGCAGCTTCAGCTTCCGTCTCAAGCCCAGCAAATAAAGCATTCCGCAAAGTCTCCAGGAGCCTCTTCCGATGCGCCCGTCCCGCAACCCGCAGCTCAACAAGAACGGCGAGCTGATCCATCTGCTGTCGCCCGAAGGCCTTTCGCGCGACATCCTCACCCACATTCTCGACACCGCCGCGCAGTTTGTCAGCGTGAGCGACCGCGAGGTCAAGAAGGTGCCGCTGCTGCGCGGCAAGAGCGTGTTCAACCTGTTCTTCGAGAACAGCACGCGCACGCGCACCACTTTCGAGATCGCGGCCAAGCGCCTGAGCGCGGACGTATTCAACCTCGACATCGCGCGCTCCTCCACCGCCAAGGGCGAGAGCCTGCTGGACACCATTGCCAACCTGAGCGCGATGGCGGCCGACATCTTCGTGGTGCGCCACAGCGAAAGCGGCGCGCCCTACCTGATCGCGCAGAACGTGGCACCGCACGTGCACGTGATCAACGCCGGCGACGGCCGCCATGCGCACCCGACGCAGGGCCTGCTCGACATGTTCACCATCCGCCACTACAAGGGCGATTTCACCAAGCTGCGCGTGGCCATCGTGGGCGACGTGCTGCACTCGCGCGTGGCGCGCAGCGACATCCATGCGCTGACCACGCTGGGCTGCCCCGAGGTACGCGTGGTCGGGCCGCGCACGCTGGTGCCGGACAACTTCGGCCCGATGGGCGTGCGCGTGTTCCACAATCTGGAGGAGGGCATCCAGGACTGCGACGTGGTGATCATGCTGCGCCTGCAGAACGAGCGCATGAGTGGCGCACTGCTGCCGAGCAGCCAGGAATACTTCAAGAGCTTCGGCCTCACGCCCGAGAAGCTGGAGCGCCATGCCAGGCCCGATGCCATCGTGATGCACCCGGGCCCGATCAACCGCGGCGTGGAGATCGACTCCGCCGTGGCCGACGGCAAGCACAGTGTGATCCTGCCGCAGGTGACCTTCGGCATCGCGGTGCGCATGGCCGTGATGAGCATTGTTGCCAGCCACGACGCCTGAGGGAGTACTGACATGAAGACACTGATCCAGGGCGCACGCCTGCTCAACCCGGCCGATGGTTCTGACCAGCAGGCCGATATCGCCATTGCGGCCGGCCGCATCATCGCCGTCGGCACGGTGCCGGCCGATTTCGTGCCGCAACGCACGCTCGACGCCAGCGGCTGCTACGTGCTGCCGGGGCTGGTCGATCTGGCCGTGCGTCTGCGCGAGCCGGGACAGGAACACGCGCGCATGCTCGAGAGCGAGATGCATGCGGCCGTAGCCGGGGGCGTCACCAGCCTGGTGTGCCCGCCCGATACCGAACCGGTGCTGGATGAATCCGGCCTGGTGGAAATGCTGCGTTTCCGTGCAGCACGGCTGCGCCAGGCGCGGGTGTTCCCGCTCGGGGCCTTGACGCGCCAGCTCAAGGGTGAAGTCCTGACCGAGATGGTCGAGCTGACCGAGTCGGGCTGCGTCGGCTTCTCGCAGGCCGATGTCACCATCCGCAACACCCAGGTGCTGCAGCGTGCGCTGCAGTACGCGAGCACGTTCGGCTTTACCGTTTGGCTGCGCCCCGAGGACGCCTGGCTGGGCGGCGGCGTGGCCGCCAGCGGCGCGCTGGCGCAGCGCATGGGCCTGTCCGGCGTGCCGGTTCTGGCCGAAACCATCGCCATCATGACCATCGTCGAAATGATGAAGGTGACCGGCGCGCGCGTGCACCTGTGCCGTCTGTCCAGCGCCGCGGCGGTGGAACTGGTGCGCCAGGCCAAGGCCGCCGGCCTGCCGCTGAGCTGCGACGTGAGCATCAACTCGCTGCACCTGACCGATGTGGACATGGGCTACTTCGACAGCCGCGCGCGCCTGAACCCGCCGCTGCGCCAGCAGGGCGACCGTGCCGCGCTGCGTGCCGCGCTGGCCGATGGCACCATCGACGCGCTGGTGAGCGACCACAACCCCATCGACGAGGACCACAAGGTGCTGCCGTTTGCCGAGGCCGAGCCCGGTGCCACCGGCGTGGAGCTGCTGCTGGCGCTGGCGCTGAAATGGGCGCAGGAAGACGGCGTACCGCTGCTGCAGGCCATTGCCACGGTCACCAGCCGCGCCGCAGGCGTGCTGGGTGATTCCCTGGGCACCCTGGCGGCCAGTGCCGGCCAGATCGTGGCTGGTGGCGTGGCCGACCTGTGCATCTGGGATCCGGCTGCCGAATGGGAGGTAACGCCGGACGAGCTGCTCAGCCAGGGCAAGTACACGCCGTTCGAGGGCATGCGTCTGCAGGGCCGTGTGCGCGCCACCGTAGTGGACGGGCAGATCGCCTTCGAGGCCAGCCAGCGGGCGGCACAGCCGGCCTGATCCAGTCTTCTCGACCTGTCTATGCAAACCAGTACCTGGCGTGGCCTGGGGCGTCTCGTGCGCCTGGTGGCCCATATCCTGGCAGGCTTCTGGATCGTCTACGCGCGCTTCCCGCGCCTGGGCGAGGCCGAGCGCCGCGCCACCGTACAGCGCTGGGCGGCCGAGGCGGTGCGCCGCTGCGGCATCACGCTGCAGGTGCGCGGCACGCCGGCCGAGGCAGGGCCGGACGGCCTGATGCTGGTGGCCAACCACATCTCCTGGGTCGACATCCCGACCATCCACGCGATCCGCTTCTGCCGCTTCATCTCCAAGTCGGAAGTGAAGCGCTGGCCGGTGATCGGCCGGCTGGCCGATTCGGCCGATACGCTGTATCTGGAGCGCACCTCGCGCCGGGATGCACACCGGGTGCTGCACACCATGGCGGAGCGCCTGCAGCAGGGCGATGTGCTGGCCTTCTTCCCCGAGGGCACGACCAGCGAAGGCGTCGATCTGCTGCCATTCCATGCCAACCTCCTGCAGGCGGCCATCAGCGTGGATGCGCCGGTGCAGCCGGTGGCGCTGCAGTTTCTGGATGCGCAGGGCCGGCTGAACCAGGCGCCTTGCTATATCGGGGACGACACGCTGCTCGAGTCGCTCTGGCGCACGGTACGTGCCGAAGGCGTGGTGGCGCGGGTGACCTTTGGCGAACCCGAGCGCGCAAAGGGGCGCAGTCGGCAGCAGTGGGCGCAGGACTTGCGGCAAACCGTGGCGGAACTGCGGCGCTGAGCCAGCGGCGCTCGGGGGCCGGGCCATGCTGTTTCTGCAAAAAAGCCCCGTGCGCCATGCCATCAGGCACCGCAACGGGGCACAAGCCCTGGCCTCTCAGGCCAGGGTAACAGGAGCCGGTACTCGGCTCAGCGCGGACCGAAGGCCGCCGCAAAGATGCCGACGATTTCGGCGTGGCTGGCCTGCACCGGGTTGGTCAGGCCGCACACATCCTTGAGCGCGTTCTCGGCCAGCACGTCGAAGTCCTCGCGCTTCACACCCAGCTCCTCCAGCGACTTCGGAATGCCGACGATATCGGCCAGCTTCTTGATGGCAGCCACGGGGTCCAGGCCGGCCAGCTGCGGGTTGTTGGCCTGCAGGATGGCACCCACTTCATTGAGCTTGCCGGAGGCTGCGCCCATGTTGAAGGCCTCGACATGCGGCAGCAGCAGTGCGTTGCAGACGCCGTGCGGCAGATCGTAGAAACCGCCGAGCTGGTGCGCCATGGCGTGCACGTAGCCGAGCGAGGCATTGTTGAAGGCCATGCCTGCCAGGAACTGCGCATAGGCCATCTTCTCGCGCGCCTCCTGGTTATTGGGCTCGCTCACGGCGGTGGGGAGGTAACGCGCGATCAGCTCGATCGCCTTGACGGCGCAGGCGTCGGTGAGCGGCGTGGCTGCGGTCGAGACATAGGATTCGACGGCGTGCGTCAGCGCGTCCATGCCGGTGGCAGCCGTCAGCGCGGCCGGCATGCCTTCCATCATGCCGGAGTCGTTCACCGACAGGAAGGGCGTAACGTGCTTGTCGACGATGGCCATTTTCACGTGGCGTGTCTCGTCGGTGATGATGGTGAAGCGCGTCATCTCCGAGGCGGTGCCGGCCGTGGTGTTGACCGCCAGCAGCGGCAGTTGCGGCTTGGCGGACTTGTCCACGCCTTCGTAGTCCTCGATTTTGCCGCCGTTGGCGGCAACCAGCGCGATGCCCTTGGCGCAGTCATGCGAGGAACCGCCGCCAAGCGACACGACCAGATCGGCCTGTGCTGTCTTGAGCGCTTCCAGCCCGGCATTCACGTTGCTCACGGTCGGGTTGGGCTGGGCGCCATCGAACACGGTGGCAGGAATGCCTTGCGCCGCCAGCTTGTCGGACACGGTGTTGGCCACACCGATCTTGCTCAGACCCGGGTCGGTGACGATCAGGGCCTTGCGAAAGCCCATTTTGCCGACGATCTGCAGCGCTTCGTCGAGCGCGCCGGGGCCAATGATGTTCTGCACGGGCATGAAGAAATGGGATACGGACATGGGAGTCTCCTTGTAGGTAGTAAATAGGCCAGAGGGAAGGTACTGCAGGGGATCAGAAAAAGCCCAGCTTGTTTTCGCTGTAGCTCACCAGCAGGTTCTTGGTCTGCTGGTAGTGGTCGAGCATCATCTTGTGGTTCTCACGGCCGATCCCCGATTCCTTGTAGCCGCCAAAGGCAGCGTGCGCCGGATAGGCGTGGTAGCAATTGGTCCAGACGCGGCCGGCCTTGATGCCGCGGCCCATGCGGTAGGCCACGTTGCCGTTGCGGCTCCACACGCCGGCGCCCAGTCCGTACAGCGAGTCGTTGGCGATTTCCAGCGCCTCGGCCTCGTCCTTGAAAGTGGTCACGGCCAGCACGGGGCCGAAGATTTCTTCCTGGAAGATGCGCATCTTGTTGTGGCCCTTGAACAGCGTGGGCTGCACGTAGTAGCCGCCGGCCAGGTCGCCTTCGAGCTTGGCCGGAGCGCCGCCGATCAGCACCTGCGCGCCTTCCTGCTTGCCCAGTTCCAGGTAGGAGCTGATCTTCTCGAGCTGGACCTGGCTGGCCTGTGCGCCCAGCATGGTTTCGGTATCCAGCGGGTTGCCCTGCTTGATCGCTGCCACACGCTGCAGGCAGCGCTCGATGAAGCGGTCGTAGATGGACTCCTGGATCACGGCGCGTGACGGGCAGGTGCAGACTTCGCCCTGGTTGAAGGCGAACAGCACCAGGCCTTCGATCGCCTTGTCGAGAAAGGCATCGTCCTTGTCCATGATGTCGGCAAAGAAGATGTTGGGCGATTTGCCCCCCAGTTCCAGTGTGGCCGGAATCAGGTTGTTGGCAGCGGCCTGGGCAATCACGCGGCCGGTGGCGGTGGAGCCGGTGAAGGCGATCTTGGCGATGCGGTTGCTGGTCGCCAGCGGCATGCCGGCTTCGCGGCCGAGACCGTTCACCACGTTGAGCACGCCCGGCGGCAGCAGGTCGGCAATCAGCTCGGTCAGCACCAGAATGCTGGTCGGCGTGGATTCTGCGGGCTTGAGCACCACGCAGTTGCCAGCGCCGAGGGCTGGCGCGAGTTTCCAGGCGGCCATCAGGATCGGGAAGTTCCACGGAATGATCTGGCCGACCACGCCCAGGGGTTCCTGGTAGTGGTAGGCGACGGTGGTGGCATCGATTTCCGACATGTGGCCTTCCTGCGCACGCAGGGCACCGGCGAAATAGCGGAAGTGATCCGCCGCGAGAGGAATGTCGGCGTTCAGCGTCTCGCGGATCGGCTTGCCGTTGTCCACGGTTTCGGCGTAGGCCAGCTTTTCCAGGTTGGCCTCGATGCGGTCGGCGATCTTCAGCAGGATGTTGCTGCGCTCGGTGGCGGAAGTCTTGCCCCAGGCGTCGGCTGCGGCATGGGCGGCGTCGAGGGCGCGCTCGATGTCTTCGGCGGTGGAGCGGGCCGCCTGGCAGTAGGCCTGGCCGTTGATCGGGGTGATGTTGTCGAAATATTCGCCTTTCACCGGCGGCGTCCACTGGCCGTTGATGAAGTTGTCGTACTTGGCCTTGAATTGCAGCGGGGCGCCTGCCTGGCCGGGTGCGGGATAGATCATGGGGTGTCTCCTTGGATGTCGGTTGTGGTTTGCAACGGCGGCAGTTGCGCCGTCGACCTGCTTCTTGCAAGCGATGTGCCAACTTCGCGGACCTGCGGGTTTGTCCGGAGATCTGGCGGCCTGGATGGCTGTTTGTGGTGCTCCGGAGTACCCGGTGGTTGCGCCAGGGTGTGCCATCTGTACCAGCCCGGACGTGTCCCCGGTGTACCAGGTGTTCCGTTTTGGCACAGTGCAAACGCCAACACGGCGCCGAGGCCTTGCGTGCTAGCATCGACTGCTCAATGACAGAAAAAGCAGGATCCGTACCGTCCTGCACAAGGAGACAGCCATGACCGCACTTGGCACTGTCGAATCAGACGCCCTGTTGCGCCGGGCCCGCCACGCGCTGTACGAGCGCGATGCGCAGCCCGAGGATCTGCTGCCCGCATCGCTGGCGCACGTGTCGCGTTCGTGGCGGCGCAGCCTCGCTGCCGGCGTGGATGCCTTCGGCATGCGCCCGCACGTGCCGCATCTCTCGCGCTTCGAGGTGGAGCGTGCTACCGAACGCCAGCATGAGCTGCTGGCCCACGCGCGCCCGGTGATGGAATACCTGCACGGACAGACGCGCGGCAGCGGCAGCGTGCTGCTGCTGGCCGATGCCGATGGCCTGCTGCTGCATGCGCTGGGCGATCCCGGTTTCATGACGCGGGCAGAGCGCGTGGCGCTGATGCCCGGAGCCAGCTGGCATGAGCAGCATCGCGGCACCAACGCTGTGGGGACTGCGCTGGCCGAGGGAGTTCCGGTGGTGGTACACGGGGCCGAGCACTTCCTGGAGTGCAACAGCTTTCTGACCTGCGCAGCCGCGCCGGTGGTTGCACCCGATGGCCGTGTGCTGGGCGTGCTCAACATGTCCGGCGAGCGCAGCAGCCGGCATCCGCATACTTTCAGCATGGTGCGTGCGGCCACCCAGATGATCGAGAACCGCCTGTTCGACGCCTGCCACGGGCGGCACATGCGGCTGCACGTGCATCCGCTGGCCGAAGGCATCGGCACGCTGGCCGAGGGTGTGCTGGCACTGTCGGAAGAAGGCGTGCTGGTGGGTGCCAACCAGGCGGCGCTGGCATTGCTCAACCTGCGTGCCAGTCAGCTGGGTCGGGTGCGGCTGGAGCAGGTGGTGGACGCGGACCGCGAACACTTGCTGCGCGCCAGCCATCGCAGCCCGGCGCCCTTGCGGCTGCGCTGCCTGAGCGCGCCTGCGGTGCCGGTGCTGCATGTGCGGGTGGAACAGGGCTGGTCGCGTGCGGCCACGCTGGATATGCCGAGCCGCAGCATCAGCCGCGAGCCGGATGCGTTGCAGGCGCTGGATACCGGCGATGCAGCCTGGCACGGCGTGCTGGAGAAGGCGCGCAAGGTGCTGGACAAGCCGATTGCCGTGCTGCTGCATGGCGAATCCGGTTCGGGCAAGGAGGTGCTGGCCAAGGCCATCCACGCCAGCAGCCAGCGGCGTGAGCAGGCCTTTGTGGCGGTGAATTGCGCGGCCTTGCCGGAAAATCTGATCGAGGCCGAGCTGTTCGGCTATGCTCCTGGCGCCTACACCGGTGCGCGGCGCGAGGGCGCGCCGGGAAGCATTCGCCAGGCGCACCGAGGCACGCTGTTTCTGGACGAGATCGGCGATATGCCGCTGGCCATGCAGACGCGGCTGCTGCGCGTGTTGCAGGAGCGTCAGGTAGTGCCGCTGGGGGGTGGCCAGCCGGTGGCGGTGGATTTTGCGCTGGTGTGTGCCACGCACCGCGACCTGAAGGAAGAGGTGGCTGCAGGGCGTTTCCGTGCCGACCTGTACTGGCGCCTGAATGGATTGACCCTGCATCTGCCGGCGCTGCGCCAGCGCAGCGACTGGGATGTGCTGGTGCAGCGCATGCTGCAACGGCATGCGCCGCATCGTGCGATCGAACTGGATCCGGAGCTGGCGCGCGTGCTGCGCCAGCATCCCTGGCCAGGCAATCTGCGCCAGCTCGACAACACGCTGCGCACCACGGTGGCGCTGCTCGATGATGCCTGCGTGATCGGCATGGAGCACCTGCCGGACGATCTGGTGCAGGAGCTGCAGGAGGCGCGGCAGGCCCCGGGCGCTGGCGCGCCACAGGATATGCCATACGGACATCGCCGGAGCGCCGACCCGGGTTTTGCCACAACACGAACGCCAGTCATCGAGGAGGGCGAATTATCTCGCCTGCGCGCGGGTTGCGTGCCGCTGGCGCAGTACACGCGTGACGTGATGGAGCAGGCTTTGCGCGAGGCAGAGGGCAATCTCTCGCTCGCAGCGCGCCGGCTCGGCATCAGCCGCAATACCTTTTACCGAAGGATTATGCGAAAGCGCCCGGACGGGGCGTGAGCGAAGGGGCGCTGGCAGGCGCGTGTGGACTGCGTTACAGCAAGCGCACGAACATTCCGCCCGCAATCCCTGGCTGACACACGTGCGAGACGCTTGGACGAACGGCGCCCAGATCAGGCGGCCCTCTCGCGCCGCTCCAGCGCCCGCACCAGTCCCATGCTGCCTGCCAGCCACAGGCTCCCGGAAAGCCAGCCGCCCAGCACATCGGTCAGATAGTGCACCTGCAGCCCGATGCGGCTGTAGCCCACGGCGGCCACTGCCAGCGCAGCAGCGGTGAGCACGGCAACGCGTAGCCGGCAGGGCCAGCCGGGGTGCAGGTGCAGCAGCATCCACGCCAGCATGCCGTAGGCCACCAGCGAACCCGAACTGTGGCCGCTCGGAAAGCTCAGGCCGCCCGCCATGGTGTAGCCCTCCACATGCGAGGGCCGCACGCGGCCCACCCATTGCTTGAGCATCACGTTGAGCAGGGCATTGCCTGCGATGGCCCAGACCCAGCCCGCCGCCATCTTCCGCTCGCCGCGCCAGGCGAGGAGTACGGCACCGACAATGCAGGCGGCCGTCAGCACCGGGGTATCCGCCAGATGGCTCACCGTACCGAACAACGTCAACAGCGCCGGATGCACGTGCAGGCTGAGCGTATGGGCAAGAGCGGTGTCCAGCCGCGTGACCGGCCCGTCGTGCGTCACCTGCCAGGCCAGGGCGCTCCAGAGTGTGGCGGCCAGCACCATCCAGACGATGGCGGCACTGCCCAGCGGTGCATGCAGCGGCCTGCGGATGGCGCTGTCGCGTTGCATGAATGCGCAGAGGGGCAAGGCGGTGGCGGCCACCAGCAGCAGCCAGAGAATGAATACCATGCCCGGCGCCTGTCCCCATTGCAGGGCCACCGAGGTCCAGAACGCGCTCTGCGTGGCCAGGGCATCGGGGCTGTTGGGCAGCAGGGCGCTGTTCATCGCAGCCAGGTGGTGGCAACGCAGGTAAAGGCCTGCAGGCTGGCGTCGAAGTCCCAGCGCTCGACCTGCCATTGCGGCTCCAGCAGTTGCAGGGGATTGTGCAGATGGCCTTGCGGGGCGGCGGTGGCAGGGCGGAGCAGATTCACGGAATTCGGGTAGTTGTCGCGGATGCGGTCGGAAACAGCCGTGCCGGATTGTAGGGCCCAGAGCGCGCCGGGCGCATCGTCCGGCCCGGGCGGGATCAGCTCCACATACGGTTCATGGATGTGGCCGCCGAGCACACCCAGTGCCCCGGCGGCGCGCCAGGTCGCATTGGCGTGCGCGGCGCCACGCAACAGGTTTTTGCGCTCCTCTTCTTCGATCACCAGCGCCGGCTGGTGGACGGCCACCAGCTTGAGCGCCGTGTCGGGCAGTGCGCGCAGACGCCGGCTGACGTTGGCGATCTGTGCCTGCGAAGCCTCACCCTGGATATGCCGGTAACGCCGCGTGGTGCGCACGCCGATCAGCTGGATGGGGCCCAGATCCCAGTGGATCACGCCGTCGGCATCAAAGGCGGTGGGGAAATACTTCTGGAAGAGGCGATAGGGCCACAGAAAGCGGCGCCAGGGCAACCACAGCGAGATGTCATGGTTGCCGGGCAGGGCCATGCGCGTCTGCACCGGCAGGCTGTCCATGAAGGCGCGGGCGGCCGCGAACTGGCCGCGCCGGGCGCGCATGGTGATGTCGCCGGCGAGCAGCACATGCTGCACCTGCTCGGCTTCGGCCAATGCGCGCAGGGCCTGCAGCACGGCGGGCTGTTCGGTGCCGAAGTGGGTGTCGGAGATCTGCAGCAGGCTGCTCATGCGCCGCCTCCGGCAGAGGGTTGGGGTGGCGTGCTGGCCAGACTCAAGCCGCTAGCGGCCTGTACTGCTGCCGCTGCCGGCTGCAACAGGCCTTGGGGAATCAGGTCGGCCAGCAGGGAGGTCGGCTCCTCGTCCACCGGCGCGCGCAGCGGCGTCGGCACGATCAGTTGCAGTGCGTCACGCTCCACCTCGAAGCGCAGCGGCGCGCGCATCCAGTGCACCTCGCCATCGGTCGCCACCTTGATGCGGCGTCCGCCCAGATAGCCGCGCGCCTGTACGTCGAGTTGCTGGAACGGAAAGTGCAGCACCGCATCGTCGGCTTCGCCCAGCGTTCCGAAGGCGCCGCGCAGGGCCAGTCCGAACAGGCGCGGCGTGCTGACCGGCGCCAGCAGCACGGCGCGCAGGCGGCCGTCGAGTTCGGCCGGCAGCTCGGGCTCGCCCCCATCTTCGCTGTCCAGCAGGCCGGTTTGCTGCAGCTGCAGCGCATTGTTGGCGACGAACAGGGTGGGCGTCCTGCGCACGGTGTCATGGCCTTCGCCGCTCAGGCGCAGCGTCAGTTGCACCGGGCGGCGCAGCAGGGTGTAGAGCGCCGCCAGCGCGGCAACGAAACGGCTGCGGCCCAGCGTGGCCTTGAAGCGCTCGCGGTCTTCCAGCACCAGCGGATACAGCCCCACGCTCGCATTCACCAGAAACAGCCGGCCATTCACCCGCCCAGCCTGTACGGCGTGCACGATGCCGTCCAGCATTTGCTGCACGGCTTCTGCGGGATCTGAAGAAATGCCATACGCGCGGCAGAAATAGTTGAAGGTGCCCTGCGGAATCACGCCCAGCAGGCAGCCGCTGCCGGCCACCTCATGCGCCACCGTGCTGATGGTGCCATCGCCGCCGGCGGCCACCACGATGGCGCCCTGCTCGCAGGCCTGCTGCACGGCGGCACGGATCTGCTGCGGCAGCGTGCTGCCCGGCTCCAGCGCGATCAGGCGAAATGCGCGCCCGGACGCCTCCAGTGCGGCACGAATGGGCCGCGCGGCATCGTCCTCTGCATGGCGCCCTGCGCCTGCATTGAACAGAACCAGCAAGGGAGCGTCGGGAACAGGTGTCATGGGCAGACCCGGGCGATACACTTTATCTTGTTCTTGTGGCAAAACATCCCAGAAACGGAGTGACAGGCATGGCGCGATTGGCAAGGCTGAGTGTGGCGGGCTATCCGCATCACGTCATCCAGCGGGGTAACAACCGCCAGGCCATTTTTCTGGATGAGCCTGATTATGAGCGCATGCTGCAATTGCTGCGCGAGGCGAGTGCGCGACACCGTGTAGGACTGCATGCCTGGGTGCTGCTGCCCGGCCAGTTGCAACTGCTGGCCACGCCGCCGGATGCCGAGAGCCTGCCGCGCATGATGCAGGACGTGGGCCGCGCCTACGTACGCGCCTTCAACAACCGCCACCTGCGCAGCGGCACGCTCTGGGAAGGGCGCTATCGCAATACCGTGGTCGATCCGGACCTGCTGCTGCACGCCATGGCCTGCCTGGACAGCCTGCCGGTACGCGAGCATCTCGCGCGCAGCCCCGAGGCCTATCCCTGGAGCAGCAGCGCTCACTACACCGGTGAGCGCAGCGAACGCATGGTCACGCCCCCAGCACAGATCTGGCAGCTGGGCAATACGCCGTTTGCGCGCGAAAGCGCCTACCGCAACCTGCTCCACAGCCATGAGGCGGGACAGGATTGCGCGCGCTTCGAGGAGGCCGCCCTGGGCGGCTGGGCCTGGGGTTCGGACGATTTCGTCATGAAGCTGCAACAATTGACTGGCAGAAGATTGCAAAAGTCACACGCAGGAAGACCGCGCACCAAGCCTGTGAGCGCCACCTGAAGGGGCCGGAATCGTTGCTTCTATCCACAATCGTCCTTGAAAAACAGCAATTTGAATATGTCCCCAATTAATTGGCGACAATTTCATGGATGGAAATGAATAGGAATCTGACCCCAATTATTCCTGATGCACGGTAGAGGGTTTTGCCGTATTCTTCGATCTGTAAATGGATCCCCGATCCACCCACTTTCTGAACGGGACTTTCCTATGACCTCTACAGCAGAAAAAAACCATCTGGAACAGAACGGCCTGTACTGCGCATCCAACGAGCATGATGCGTGCGGCGTCGGCTTCGTGGCCCACATCCGCGGCGAGAAGAGCCATGCCATCGTCACCCAGGCGCTCAAGATCCTGGAAAACCTCGACCATCGTGGCGCCGTCGGTGCCGACAAGCTGATGGGCGACGGCGCCGGCATCCTGATCCAGATTCCCGATGCGCTGTACCGTGAAGAGATGGCCAAGCAGGGCGTGGAGCTGCCCCCGGTCGGCGAATACGGCGTCGGCATGATCTTCCTGCCCAAGGAGCACGCCAGCCGCCTGGCCTGCGAGCAGGAGATGGAGCGCGCCATCAAGGCCGAAGGCCAGGTGCTGCTGGGCTGGCGCGACGTGCCGACCAACCGCGACATGCCCATGTCGCCCGCCGTGCGCGAGAAGGAGCCGGTGATCCGCCAGGTCTTCGTCGGCCGCGGCCCCGATACCATCGTGCAGGACGCGCTCGAGCGCAAGCTGTACGTGATCCGCAAGACCGCCAGCGCCAACATCCAGGGCCTCAAGCTCAAGCACAGCAAGGAATACTATGTGCCCAGCATGAGCAGCCGCACCGTGGTGTACAAGGGCCTGCTGCTGGCCGACCAGGTGGGCCAGTACTACGACGACCTGAACGACGAGCGCTGCGTCTCCGCCCTGGGCCTGGTGCACCAGCGCTTCTCCACCAACACCTTCCCCGAGTGGCCGCTGTCGCACCCCTACCGCTACGTGGCGCACAACGGCGAGATCAACACCGTCAAGGGCAACTACAACTGGATGCTGGCGCGCGAAGGCGTGATGTCCTCGCCGGTGCTGGGCGAAGACCTGCACAAGCTGTACCCGATCAGCTTCGCCGGCCAGTCCGACACCGCCACTTTCGACAACTGCCTGGAACTGCTGACCATGGCCGGCTATCCGATCAGCCAGGCCGTGATGATGATGATTCCCGAGCCGTGGGAACAGCACACCACCATGGATCCGCGCCGCCGTGCCTTCTACGAATACCACGCCGCCATGCTCGAGCCCTGGGACGGCCCGGCCTCGCTGGTGTTCACCGACGGCCGCCAGATCGGCGCCACGCTGGACCGCAACGGCCTGCGTCCCGCGCGCTACTGCGTGACCGATGACGGCTTCGTCATCATGGGCTCCGAATCCGGCGTGCTGCCCGTGCCCGACCACAAGATCGTCAAGAAATGGCGCCTGCAGCCCGGCAAGATGTTCCTGATCGACCTGGACCAGGGCCGCATGATCGACGACGAGGAACTGAAGGCGCAACTGGCCAACAGCAAGCCCTACAAGCAGTGGATCGAGAACCTGCGCATCCGCCTGGCCGATGTGCCGGTGCAGAACGTGGTGCGCGGCCAGACCAATGTCGGCGTGTCGCTGCTCGATGCGCAGCAGGCCTTCGGCTACAGCCAGGAAGACATCAAGTTCCTGATGGCGCCCATGGCCGCCAACGGCGAGGAAGGCATCGGCTCCATGGGCAACGACAGCCCGCTGGCCGTGCTGTCCGACCGCAGCAAGCCGCTGTACAACTACTTCAAACAGCTGTTCGCGCAAGTGACCAACCCGCCGATCGACCCGATCCGCGAGGCGATTGTGATGTCGCTGGTCAGCTTCATCGGTCCCAAGCCCAACCTGCTGGACATCAACCAGGTGAACCCGCCGCTGCGCCTGGAGGTGAGCCAGCCGATCCTGGATTTTGACGACATGGCCCGCCTGCGCGCCATTGCCGACGAGACCCAGGGCAAGTTCCGCAGCTACACGCTGGACATCACCTACCCGGTGGCCTGGGGCCCCGCGGGCGTCGAAGCCAAGCTGGCCTCGCTGTGCGCCGAAGCGGTCGATGCCATCAAGGCCGGCAACAACACGGTGCAGGGCCAGCACAACATCCTAATCATCAGCGACCGCGCCATCGGCGCCGATCGCGTGGCCGTGCCGGCGCTGCTGGCGCTGTCCGCCATTCACCAGCATCTGGTGCGTGAAGGTCTGCGTACCACCACCGGCCTGGTGGTGGAAACCGGCTCCGCCCGCGAAGTGCACCACTTCGCCGTGCTGGCCGGCTATGGCGCCGAAGCCGTGCACCCCTACCTGGCGATGGAAACCCTGCAGAGCATCCACAAGGAGCTGCCGGGCGAGCTGAGCGCCGAGAAGGCCATCACCAACTACATCAAGGCGATTGGCAAGGGCCTGTCCAAGATCATGTCCAAGATGGGCGTGAGCACCTATATGAGCTACTGCGGCGCCCAGCTGTTCGAGGCCATCGGCCTGAACACCGAGACGGTGCAGAAGTACTTCACCGGCACCGCCAGCCGCGTGGAAGGCATCAGCGTGTTCGAGATCGCCGAGGAAGCCCTGCGCATGCACAAGGCTGCCTTCGGCAAGGATCCGGTGCTGGCCAGCCAGCTGCAGGCTGGCGGCGAATACGCCTGGCGTGTCCGGGGCGAAGAGCACATGTGGACGCCGGACGCCATCGCCAAGCTGCAGCACAGCACGCGCGCCAACAACTTCAACACCTACAAGGAATACGCGCAGATCATCAACGACCAGAACAAGCGCCACATGACGCTGCGCGGCCTGTTCGAGTTCAAGTTTGATCCGTCCAAGGCGATTGCCGTGGAAGAAGTGGAACCCGCGGCCGAGATCGTCAAGCGCTTTGCCACTGGCGCCATGTCGCTGGGTTCCATCTCCACCGAGGCGCATGCCACGCTGGCGCTGGCCATGAACCGCATTGGCGGCAAGAGCAACACCGGCGAGGGCGGCGAGGACCCGGCGCGCTACCGCAACGAGCTCAAGGGCATTCCGATCAAGCAGGCCACCACGCTCGGCGCCATCATCGGTGAAGACAAGGTCGAGGCCGACATCGCGGTGCAGGCCGGCGACAGCCTGCGCAGCAAGATCAAGCAGGTGGCGTCGGGCCGTTTCGGCGTCACGGCCGAATACCTGAGCAGCGCCGACCAGATCCAGATCAAGATGGCCCAGGGCGCCAAGCCGGGCGAGGGTGGCCAGCTGCCGGGCGGCAAGGTGAGCGACTACATCGGCTTCCTGCGCCACAGCGTGCCGGGCGTCGGCCTGATTTCGCCGCCGCCGCACCACGACATCTACTCGATCGAGGATCTGGCCCAGCTGATTCACGACCTGAAGAACGTGGCGCCGCATGCCGACATCAGCGTGAAGCTGGTGAGCGAAGTGGGCGTGGGCACGATTGCTGCCGGCGTGACCAAGTGCAAGGCCGACCATCTGGTGATCGCCGGCCATGACGGCGGCACTGGCGCTTCGCCCTGGAGCTCCATCAAGCACGCTGGCGGCCCCTGGGAAATCGGCCTGGCCGAAACCCAGCAGACGCTGGTGCTGAACCGCCTGCGCGGCCGTGTGCGCGTGCAGGCCGACGGCCAGATGAAGACCGGCCGCGACGTGGCGATTGCCGCGTTGCTGGGCGCCGACGAAGTGGGCTTTGCCACCGCGCCGCTGGTGGTGGAAGGCTGCATCATGATGCGCAAATGCCACCTCAACACCTGCCCGGTGGGCGTGGCCACGCAGGATCCGGTGCTGCGCGCCAAGTTCAGCGGCAAGCCCGAGCATGTGGTCAACTACTTCTTCTTTGTGGCCGAGGAAGTGCGCCAGATCATGGCCCAGCTCGGCATCCGCAAGTTCGAAGACCTGGTGGGCCGCAGCGACCTGCTCGACATGCAGCAGGGCCTGACACACTGGAAGGCCAGCGGCCTGGATTTCAGCCGCCTGTTCGCCCAGCCGCAGGTGCCGGCCGAAGTGGCCCGCCTGCACGCCGAAACGCAGGAACACGGCCTGGAGAAGGCGCTCGACCAGACGCTGATCCGCAAGTGCAAGCCCGCCATCGAGAAGGGCGAGAAGGTCAAGTTCATCGAGCATGCGCGCAACGTGAACCGTACCGTCGGCGCCATGCTGTCCGGCGCGGTGACCAAGGTGCACCCCGAGGGTCTGCCGGATGACACCATCCACATCCAGCTCGAGGGCACGGGTGGCCAGAGCTTTGGCGCCTTCCTGTGCAAGGGCATCACGCTGAGCCTGATCGGCGAAGCCAACGACTACACCGGCAAGGGTCTCTCCGGCGGCCGCGTGGTGGTGCGTCCTAGCCTGGAATTCCCGGGCGTGGCGGCCGAGAACATCATCGTGGGCAACACCGTGCTGTACGGTGCCACCACGGGTGAAGCCTACTTTGCCGGCGTGGCGGGCGAGCGCTTTGCCGTGCGCCTGTCCGGTGCCACGGCGGTGGTGGAAGGCACGGGCGACCATGGCTGCGAATACATGACCGGCGGCACGGTTGCCGTGCTGGGCAAGACCGGCCGCAACTTCGCGGCCGGCATGAGCGGCGGCGTGGCCTACGTCTATGACGAGGACGGCCAGTTCGCCAGCCGCTGCAACACTGCCATGGTGACGCTGGAGCCGGTGCTGAGCGCCGCACAGCAGAAGGCCACGGTCGATGTCGGCGTATGGCATCGCGGCCAGAGCGACGAGGAACAGCTGAAGAAACTACTGCTCGACCACAGCCGCTGGACCGGCAGCCGCCGCGCCCGCGACCTGCTCGAGAACTGGGAAGCCAGCCTGCCGAAATTCGTGAAGGTGTTCCCGACCGAATACAAGCGCGCTCTGGCCGAAATCCACGCCAAGGGCAAGACCGACGCCGGCAAGGGCGGCATTCCGGACGATTCGCTGGTGTCGGCTTCTGCTGCCATCAACACCGAAGTGGAGCCGCCGAAAGCGACCCGCAAGACTGCCGTGCGCCGTGCGCCGGGCCAGACGGCTACGGCCAAGGCCGATGCCGCCAAGCCGGTGGCCGCGAAGGCAGCCGCTGCAGCGCCCAAGCGCACGGCGAAAGCCGCAGCCAAGCCTGCTGCCGTCAATAAGCCCGTCGCCAAAAAGGCGAACTGAATCCTGAACCGACCCTGAACAGTCACTAGCTATAACGGAACACGATCATGGGAAAAATCACCGGCTTCATGGAGTATGAGCGTCTGGAAGAGGGCTACAAGCCCGTGGCCGAACGCCTCAAGCACTACAAGGAATTCGTCATCGGTCTGGACGACAAGCAGGCCAAGGTCCAGGCAGCGCGCTGCATGGACTGCGGCACGCCGTTCTGCAACAACGGCTGCCCGGTCAACAACATCATTCCGGATTTCAACAATCTGGTCTATGAAGGCGACTGGCAGGCGGCCATCGAGGTGCTGCACAGCACCAACAACTTCCCGGACTTCACCGGCCGCATCTGCCCGGCGCCGTGCGAAGCAGCCTGCACGCTGAACATCGATGCAGCGCCGGTCGGCATCAAGTCGATCGAGCACGCCATCATCGACAAGGCCTGGGAAAAAGGCTGGGTCAAGCCGCAACCGGCTGCGCACAAGACGGGCAAGAAAGTCGCCATCGTCGGCTCCGGCCCGGCTGGTCTGGCCGCGGCCCAGCAACTGGCGCGCGCCGGCCACAAGGTGACGGTGTTCGAGAAGAACGACCGCGTCGGTGGCCTGCTGCGCTACGGCATCCCCGACTTCAAGATGGAAAAATCCCACATCGACCGCCGCATCGAGCAGATGCAGGCCGAGGGCGTGGAATTCCGCCGCGGCGTGGTGGTGGGCGACTGGCCCAAGGACAGCAAGGTCACCAACTGGGCCAAGGAAACCGTCAGCGCCAGGCAACTGCAGAAGGACTATGACGCGGTGCTGATCGCCGCCGGTTCCGAGCAGAGCCGCGACCTGCCCGTGCCGGGCCGCGAGCTGGACGGCGTGCATTTCGCCATGGAATTCCTGCCGCAGCAGAACAAGGTCAACGCCGGCGACAAACTGGCCAAGCAACTGCGCGCCGATGGCAAACATGTGATCGTGATCGGCGGCGGCGACACCGGCAGCGACTGCGTGGGCACCAGCAACCGCCACGGCGCCGCCAGCGTCACCCAGTTCGAACTGCTGGCCCAGCCGCCGGTGGAAGAAAACCGCCCGCTGACCTGGCCCTACTGGCCGATCAAGCTGCGCACCAGCTCCAGCCACGACGAAGGTTGCACGCGCGAATTTGCCATCGCCACCAAGGAATTCATCGCCGGCACCGGCAAGGACAAGGGCCGCGTGGTGGCAGTCAAGACCGTGCGCCTGGACTGGACCGACGGCAAGATGACCGAAGTGCCCGGCAGCGAGCAGGTGCTCAAGGCCGATCTGGTGCTGTTGGCCATGGGCTTCGTGAATCCGGTGGCGTCGCTGCTGCAATCCTTTGGCGTGGCGCTCGATGCGCGCGGCAATGCCAAGGCCACGACCGAGGAAGAGGGCGGCTACGCCACCAACGTCAAGGGCGTGTTTGCTGCGGGTGATGCGCGCCGTGGCCAGTCGCTGGTGGTGTGGGCGATCCGCGAAGGCCGCCAGGCTGCGCGAGCCATCGACCAGTACCTGATGGGTTCGAGCGACCTGCCGCGCTGATTATTGATTTGGTTTCTTCATTGCATCCCTCCTTCGGGCCGCGTTGGTACGCGGCCCTTTTTTTGTTGAGTGGCGTGCTGATGGAAGGGGTAGAGAAAATAAAAGTAATATATTGGTTCTAGAATTTCGGTCGAAAAAGGCCCCAATCGTGTGCCGCTGGGAGTAGTGCACGACGAATCGATCCCGGCCCGAGTCATCTTTACCTGGAATTCAGCCAATGGATAAATATACCCGTATCGGGTACACTTCTGGCAGGCAGATTGCTGTCCTCAAAAGAAAAGACTTTGCACGATGGCAATCGAGCGAGAGGCTCCCGGATACGGCGCTGTGCAGGGCCGTGGAGGAGATGGAGCTTGGTTTGGTGGATGCGGATCTTGGGGGCTTTCTTTTCAAGAAGCGCATTGCCCGTCCTGGTTCTGGCAAGAGTGGGGGCTACCGGACGTTATTGTCAGTCCGCCTCGGTAGTCGCTATGTGTTCCTGCACGGCTTTGCCAAGAGCGACAAGGCAAACGTGACGCAGGAGGAGCGCAAGGCGCTGCAGTTTGCCGGCAAGGTGTTTCTGGAGCTCTCTGCGGAAGCGTTGACGAAAGCGCTCAAGGCAGGCGTGTTGTTGGAGGTGCATTGTGAGCAAGATCATTGAATCGCTGCGTGGCGACCTGGCCGCGTTGCAGCAAGCGGGAGCGATCGACAAGGTAACCATGCGAGAGTTCGACGCGATTTGTCCGGCTCCTGTTCGGCAGTTTGGCGCGGCCGACATCAAGCGCTTGCGCGAAACATTGAAATTCAGCCAGCCCGTATTTGCGCTCCATCTGCATACCTCTGCATCGACGGTGCGCAAGTGGGAGCAAGGCGAAACCCATCCCTCCGGCCCGGCCCTCAAGCTGCTGAACATCATTGCCGACAAGGGCTTGCAGGCCATCCTCTGACGACGGCAGCCTGCCGCTCAGGAGTTGATCGGCAGGGTGATGCGCACGGCCAGCCCGGGGTTTGCATTGCGTATCGCAAACTGTCCGCCGTGTGCCTCCGCCACCAGCCGACAGAGATAGAGCCCAAGTCCGACGCCACCGCTGCTGCGCTGTCGTGCGCTATCGGGGCGGTAGAAGGCCTGTGCCAGATGCGGCAATTGCGTCTCGGGCACGCCATTGCCGTAGTCGCGCACTTCCAGCACGACTTTGTGGCCCTCGTCGCGCGAAATCGATACAGTCGGCGCCGTGCCAGGCGGACTGTGCCGCAGCGCATTGTCCAGCAGGTTGCGCAGCAGCAGCTGCATGCGGGTGCGATCCAGATCGAGTAGCGGCAGCTGTGAGTCGGCGTTGACTGCAATTGCCGCCGCGGCCGGCTGTGCACGTGCCATTTCGGCCACTGCACTGCGGGCCAGTAGCGCCAGATCGGTGGGTTCGCGCTGCAGCAGCGCATGGGGATTGGACAGGCGCTCGCTCTCCAGAAGATCCTGGATCAGGTCGCGCATCAGGGCGAGATCGCGCAACAGCGCGCTGTGTGCGGCGCGCGCTTCGGCATCATCCGGCTCGGGCAGCAATTCCATATTGAGCCGCGCGCGGGTCAGCGGGCTGCGCAGTTCATGACTCACCGCGAGCAACAGGTCGCGTCGCGCGTCCAGCATGTGGCGCAGGTTGTCAGCCATGCCGTTCACATCTTGCGCCAGGGTTGTCAGTTCGTCAGCGCCGCGATCGTTTCCGGTGGCAATCGGTGTAGCGAAATCGCCCGTACCGAAGCGCCTTGCTCCCGCGCTGATGCCCTGCAGCGGCAGCAGCATGCGATGCACGCGCCAGTAGGCCAGCGCCGTCAGCAGCAGCAGCGCCGCGAGGGTGTACCAGAGGATCGGCGGCGGCCCATCTGCCCGTGCTCCGGGGAAACTCAGTCGGAACACGATGCGATGCCCGTCCGCCGTCTGCCGCGTGAACAGCGAGGCATCGCGCTCGTTGCGCGGCCCGAAACGGCGTTCGCGCTGGGGCTGGGAATCCCAATTGGTGACCGGCCCGCTGATATGGATGGCGATCGGCAACTTCTGCGCCAGCGCCTGCGCACGCACCACGTCGGGCGGGCTGCCGATCTCTGCCGCAAGGCGATCCACATAGTCCATCGCCAGCGGGCGCACGGCGTTCTCCCAGCCCTGGTTGAAGCCCTTGCGGATACCGCTGACAAACACGGCGGCAATGGCCAGACCGAGCAGCAGGAACAGCAATACCAGCCGCAGCCGCAGCGAGTGGCGCCAGCGCAGCCAGGGGCGACCGGACACGTTTGAGGGGCCTGAAGAAGGAGGAGTTGCGGATGTCGCGCCGGGAGCAGGCGAGGCAGATTTCATGGCGACACCTGCGGCAAGGGTGGCAGCGCCAGCGAATAGCCTGCATGACGCACAGTACGAATGCAGTCGAGCGGTTCCAGCTTCTTGCGCAGGCGGCTCACCACGATGTCCACCGCGCGGGTGTACAGGTCGGCATCGTGTCCGCGCAGCGCGGCCAGGATATCGTCCCGGCTGTGCACTTTCGCCGGCGCGCGGGCCAGCAGCAAAAGCAGGTCGAACTCGGTACTGGTCAGTTCCAGCGGCTCGCCCTGACGTTTTGCCGTGCGTGTGACGGGATCGACTTCCAGCCCCTCGAAACGCAACGGACCCTCCAAAGCAGCCGAAGCGGGCGCGGGTACACGCAGGCGCCGCAGCACGGTCTGCAAGCGCGCCACCAGTTCGCGCGGCTCGAACGGCTTGGGCAGATAGTCATCCGCCCCCAGCTCCAGCCCGACCACCCTGTCCATCACATCACCGCGTGCCGTCAGCATCACGATCGGCAGATCGCTCTCGCGCCGGATGGTGCGGCACAGTTCGAAACCGTCCATTTCCGGCAGCATCACGTCGAGAATGGCAGCATCGAAGCCGCCGGAACGCAGCAAGCCAAGCCCTTCGGAGGGCGCAAATGCCTGCACCAGCTCCAGGCCGAAGCGACGGAAATAGGCCGCCAGCGGCGGCCCCAGATCCGTATCGTCATCGATCAGCAGGATGCGTGCCATGGCGCTCATTGTGACACCGCACACACGCTCAGGGACGTCCCAGCCCCATGCGAGCCAGCAGGCGGTCGCGATTGACGAACTGGTGCTTGAGCGCCGCCAGCACATGCAGCGTCACCAGCAGCACCAGCACGCCGATCAGCGTCTTGTGCACACCCAGCATGGTCACCCTTTGCAGGCTGGCCGGCAGCAGCGCGGCATTGCCGGCAGACAGGGCCTGGCCGATGGCGCTGCTGCGCACCGTGGCCATGCCGCTCAGCGGCACCAGGATCAGCACTGCGTACAGGCCACGATGCACCCAGCGCGTCAGCGCCTGGTACAGACGCGGCTGCAGCGCCGGAGCCGGCACGCCGTCGCGCCGGCGAAAGAACAGGCGCAGCGCAGTGGCGGCCAGCACCAGCAGGCCCGCCACCAGATGCCACTGGTAATCGGTCAAGGTGACACTGCCGCTTTCGCGAGCCTGCGTGACGGCCTTGCCGAGGACGAAGGCACCGCCGAGCAGCGCCAGCGTGAGCCAGTGCAGGGCGATGATGCGGGAACTATGGCGTTGCATGCTTGCGTTTTCCATGATGCCCTGCCTTACATGCGGCGAAAGCGCTTCTGCTTCTGCATGAAATCGCGCACCTTCTGCTGCTGCTCGGGGCGCAGGCTGTCATAGAAGTCGCCCATGGCGGCAATCACCTGCGGGCTGCCGGCGCGGATGGCGTCGGTCTTTTGCTGCACCAGATTCTGGGCCGCGGTGCGGTCGAACTTCGGGCCGGCAATCAGCGCCTGGAATTCGGCACGCGGGTTGTCCGCATTGCCGCGCAGGGCCTTGCGCTGCAGCGCCATCATTTCGCCCAGGGCGGCGAGCTTGGCTTTCTGCGCGGCATCCAGATCCAGGCGATCGGCCACACGTTCGATCTGCTTGGCTCGCCAGGCGGTGGCGTCGGCCTCGCTCATGCTGCCCGTGCCGTGATAGCGGGAAACGCCGCAGGCCGTCAGGCCGCCAACGACGAGGGTGATGCCGGCAAAGCCCAGCACGATGCGTTTGATCCAGGGTTTCATGGAAGCTCCTTCAGGAGAGGGTGGAACATGCTTCCATGGTGCCGGGGCATCCCGCCGCGGTCATCTCGGCGGGGTTTCGCTGTGTTTCGTTATATTTCAGCGCAATCCGTCAGCGGAAATTCACCGTCACCGGACGGGCGCCGGGCAACCCGTCCTAGCGCACCGTGACCAGCTGGCCGGCCTTGGGCGGGCTCAGCGGCGAGAAGGGGCCCAGATGGAATCCAGAGAGCGGTTACTCCGGAAAACGTCAGAAGACCTTGATCTTTATGTCTATCTATATGACGAAAAACGCCCGTTCAATTTACACAGTAGTGCCAATATAATTCAAACAATTTATTTCCAAGGAGATGCTCATGCGCAAAAATCAATGGGCGAGCGGGTTGTTGTTGACGGTATGGGGGCTGGGACTGGGCGCTTCCGCGGCCATGGCGGCTCCCGCTCTGCCAGCCCCTGTCAAGGCCCACATTGCCGACATGCGAGCCCAGTGCAAGGACGTGGGAGGGCGTCCGGAGCGCTCACCGCGCCTGCTGCAGACTGCCGACATCACCGGCGATGGCCGGGCGGACTACGTGATCAATGAAGGCGAGTTCGACTGCGATGGTGCGGCTTCGCACTTCTCCGGGGGATCCGGCGGAGCTTCCGTCAGCGTCTATGTCAGCGATGCGGCCGGCTCTGCCAAGCAGGCCTTCACCCACGGCGTGTCGGGCGTTTACCTGGAGCGAAGCGGGCAAACCGCGCGCGTCTGGCTGGGCGTAGGCGGGCCGCTGTGCGGTCAGACGCAGTTCCGTTCGCGTGCCGAGGCAGAGGTTTGCTGGCGCCCCTTGCAATGGAAAGGCGGCAAGCTGGACTTTGCCCCGGTCAGCCAGAAGCGCCCATATTCCGCCTTTGCGAAGCCTTGAGCGGGCTTGGGAAGGGTCTTCAACAGCACGGTCGCTGAAAGGCGACCGTGTCGGACCGCACTGACGCGCGATGCAGTAACCGGCCGATAGGGCACCCTGGCAGGGCTGATCACAATGCAGGACATGCAAGCACTTCAAGGAGAAACAACATGTCCTTCCTGCTCTACATGATCGGCTTCCTGATTGTCATCGGCGGCCTCGCCTGGGGCGCAACGGTGGCTGGCGTACCGCAGCTCTACATCATCATCGGCGCCGTGGTCCTGCTGGGCATCGGCATCCTGACGGCGGTGTCCAACACGCGCCACCGCGATCCGCCGAATTAAGGCAGCTTGACTGATGGCGTGGTTCTTGCCGCGCCAGCATGCAGAAAAACAAATGCCGGCTACTTGCCGGCATTTTCTATTCCGCCTCTAACGTACCAAGAGGCTTCAGCGAGGCAAGCCTCCTCCAGGAGGGAAGCCGCCCCCAGGAAAGCCACCGCCTCCCAGGCCTCCAAGCCCACCCAGCCCCTTCATGCCCCCCATGCGGCGCATCATCTTCATCAGCCCGCCGCCTTTCATCTTTTTCATCATCTCCTGCATCTGCTCGAATTCCTTGAGCAGCCGGTTCACTTCCTGCACCTGCACACCGGCGCCGGCCGCAATGCGGCGCTTGCGCGTGGCCTTGATCAGCTCGGGCTTCTTGCGCTCCTGAGGCGTCATGCTGCAGATGATGCCTTCCTTGCGCTTGATGTCCTTCTCGGCACGGTCCAGATCGCCGGGCTTGGCATTGGCGGTGATCTGCGTGGGCAGCTTGTCCATCAGGCTGGACAGGCCGCCCATCTGCTTCATCTGCTGCAGCTGGCCGAGGAAGTCGTTCAGGTCGAAGCCGTCGCCCTTTTTGACCTTGGCCGCCAGCTTCTGAGCAGCCTCCATATCCACGCCGGAAGTGACCTGTTCCACCAGCGCCACGATATCGCCCATGCCCAGGATGCGGCCGGCATGGCGTTCGGCGTCGAACTGCTCCAGACCGTCCATCTTCTCGCTGATACCGGCGAACTTGATCGGCGCATCGGCAATCTTGCGCACCGACAGCGCTGCACCACCGCGCGAGTCACCATCCAGCTTGGTCAGCACCACGCCGGTGAGCGGCAGCGCTTCCTTGAAGGCCTTGGCGGTATTGGCCGCATCCTGGCCCTGCATGGCATCCACCACCAGCAGCGTTTCCACTGGATGGACGGCGCCGTGCAGCGCCTTGATCTCGGCCATCAGCGCTTCGTCGATGGCCAGACGACCGGCCGTATCCACCAGCAGCACGTCGATGTAATGCTTCTTCGCATAGTCCAGCGCCGCGCGGGCAATGTCCACCGGTTTCTGGTCGGGCGAGCTGGGGAACCACTCGGCCCCCACCTGTTGCGTCACGGTCTTGAGCTGCTCGATGGCGGCCGGGCGGTACACGTCGCCGGACACCGTCAGCACCTTCTTCTTGCGCTTCTCGATCAGGTATTTGGCCAGCTTGCCGGTCGTCGTGGTTTTACCGGCACCCTGCAGACCCGCCATCAGGATCACCGCCGGCGGCTGCACCGACAGGTTCAGGTCGCTGATGCCCTCGCCCATGGTGGCGGCCAGCTCGCGGTTGACGATGCCGACCAGCGCCTGGCCCGGCTTGAGCGAGCCCAGCACCTCCTGGCCCATGGCCTTGTCCTTGACGCGGGCAATGAAGTCCTTCACCACCGGCAGCGCCACGTCGGCCTCGAGCAGGGCCATGCGCACCTCGCGCAGCATGTCCTGCACGTTGCTTTCGGTGATGCGCGCCTGGCCGCTCAGGTTCTTGACGAGGCGCGAGAGTTTGTCGGTGAGTGCGGAAGCCATGGGGCAGGGCGCTTTCGGAAGGGGGTGTACGGCCAGGCGAGGCGGCGGGCAGTCGGCGGGGATTTGACACGGAGCAAACCCATCCGCTACAAGCCATGGCCGGAGAAGATAAACTGTAGTCCATGATTGTAGCCAGTGCCCAGTCTTACGTCCCCATATTGACCTTTGCCAGCGCGGCCGCCTATCTGGCTGCAGCGGGTGTGTGTCATGGGCGGGCGAAGCTGAGCCGCACCGGCGCCGTCCTGCTCGGCGTGGCGGCCCTGCTGCATGCCGTAGTGATCGGCCTCGGGCTGACCAGTCCGCCGCGCTTCGGTTTCGGCCCGGCCCTGTCGATGACGGCCTGGCTGGCCTTGCTGGCCTATGCGGTCGAAAGCATCAACTACCCGCTGATGCAGTTGCGCTGGCGACTGGCCGTCACCGGCGCGGTTACCGTGCTGCTGGCTTGGCTGTTTCCCGGATCGCCGCTCAAGTCCGCCACTTCCGAATTGCTGCCGCTGCACCTCGCGCTGGGGCTGGCTTCCTACGGCCTGTTTGCCGTCGCGGTCTGGCACGCCTGGCTGATGACGCGCGCCGAAGCCCGCATGCGCGAAGGCCCGGCCCTGCTGCGAGACGAAAGCGCTGACGAGGGGCCGAAGATGCTGCCCCTGCTCACGCTCGAACGGCTCACCTTCCGCTTCGTCACGCTGGGCTTCGTGCTGCTTACCATCACTATCCTGCAGGGCTGGTTCTACAGCGAGCACCTGTATGGCGCAGTCACCAGCAGCCACTGGCGCTGGAGCCACAAGACCATTTTCTCCCTGCTGTCCTGGGTGGTGTTCGCGGCCCTGCTCTGGGGCCGCCACAGCCTGGGCTGGCGCGGTCAGCGTGCGGTGCGCATGGTGTATGCCGGTGCCGGCCTGTTGCTGCTGAGCTATGTAGGCTACCACTTCATGCTGGAGGTGGTGCTGCACCGTGGCTGATCATCTGTCGCATGCGCCGCACTGGCGCCAAGTCCTGCCTGCCGACGCACCATTTCCCGTAGCGGGTGTGCGCGGCATTGCACCGTCATTCCCTTACCCCGCTGTGAGCCCGTGCATTGCCGCACGCAGTCAGCAGCCAACCCGAACACAGCGATGAAATACCTGGTGGTGCTGGCGGTCGTCGCGATCGCCTTCTGGATCTGGAACAGCAACCGCAAGGATGCCTTGCGCGAGCGCCGTGCCGCGCAGGCGCCGCGCGTGCCGCAGGCCACGGTGCGCTGTGCCCACTGCGGTGTGCACGTGGTGCGGCAGGACGGGGTGCAGCATGACGGCCAATGGTTCTGCAGCAAGGAGCATGCGCGCCTCGGCGCACGCAGCCCGGCGGAACACAACGGGGTATCGTCATGAAGAGGCCGCCAGGGAGCGCGGCTGCTCGTCGGGCTCCATCGGCTCGGCATACACTGGCAGCTCCCCAGACCCCTGCGGAGCGCCTGACTCCGGCAGCAGGCATCCCCAAGGCGGCCGCATGAGACAGCCTCTGTGGAACCGCGGCTGGTATCGCCACGCCGCCCATCAGCCCTCGCCCAACTTCGGCCCGCGCCCGCAAGGCGCGTGCATCGACCTGCTGGTCGTGCATTCCATCAGCCTGCCACCGGGGCAGTACGGTGGCCCCGAAGTGCTGCAGCTGTTCGCCAACACGCTCGACTGGGACGCCCATCCCTACTTCCAGCAGATCCGCGGGCTGGAAGTGTCCAGCCATTTCCTGATCCGGCGCGACGGCAGCCTGTGGCAGTTCGTCAGCTGCGATGACCGCGCCTGGCACGCAGGTCCCTCCTGCTGGCGCGAACGCAGCAACTGCAATGACGATTCCATCGGCGTGGAGCTGGAAGGTCTGGAAGGCGATACCTTCGAGCCGGCCCAGTACCAGGCGCTGGCCGAACTTGGCGAAGCCATCCGCCTGCAGTACCCGCTGGCCCATGTGGCCGGCCACGAACACATCGCACCCGGCCGCAAGCAGGACCCCGGTCCCGGCTTCGACTGGCCGCGGCTGCAGCAGCTCACGCACTGGCCGCGGGAATGGTTTCCTGAGCAAGTTGCACCCTGAAATTTCAGAGTAATCAAGCCCTGATCTGCGCAGAAAAAGCCGCACTGCACGGGCCTGCTGACGCCTGTGCGCCCCCTTGTACACAGCCTGTTTCAGCGCCTCCCCCTATTTTGAGGCAAGCGCTTTCCACGTGGGAGAGAGGGCGGCCCTGTTTTGTCCAAAAAACAGTCAAAAACACCACCAATAGCGTTTCTATCTATGATCGACACTAGATATGTGGTTATGATTCCCCTCACGCGCTTTCCACTCAACCAGCCGCGCACCTCCGCCAGACAGGGCGACAGGCGGCGAGGGCAGGGCGCGGCACCCTTGCAGCGCAGTGCAATCCGGGTGCCGTCCCGGTAGGGCAAGCAGCCCCCATTCTCCGCAGCCGTTGCGCCGGCCGCTCCCAGCAGGAAGTCCCGATGTCCGCCACCCTCGCTCCCAGCACGTTCGCCGCAGCCACGCCGTTCCAGCCGGTGCATGGCGCCCCCAAAGCCAGCAGCGACTCCCCTTACGCCCACTACCAGATCATTCGCCGCAACGGCGCCGTGGTGCCGTTCGAGCCGCAGAAGATCGCCGTTGCCATGACCAAGGCCTTCCTGGCCGTGCATGGTTCGCAGGGCGCTGCCTCCAGCACTGTGCGCGAGGTGGTCGAGCAGCTCACGCAGGGCGTGGTCAAGGCGCTGCTGCGCTCGCGCCCCAACGGCGGCACCTTCCACATCGAGGACGTGCAGGACCAGGTAGAGCTGCAGCTGATGCGCAGCGACTACCACGAGGTGGCCCGCGCCTATGTGCTGTACCGCGAAAAGCGTGCGCAGGAGCGCGCCCAGCAGCAGGCGCAACAACAGGCCGTGGCCCCTGCGCCCGTGCTGCACGTGCTGGACAACGGCATCCGCACCCCGCTGGACGAAGCCGCGCTGCGCACCCTGATCAGCACCGCCTGCACCGGCCTCGGCGCCGACGTGCAGCCCGACGTCATCATCAGCGAAACCCTGCGCAACCTCTACGATGGTGTGCCGCTGGCCGAAGTGCACAAGGCCGCCATCCTGGCCGCACGCACCAGGATCGAGCTCGACCCCGACTACACCTACGTCACCGCCCGCCTGTTGCTGCATACCATGGCACGCGAAGTGCTGGGCGAGGAAGTTACGCGCGAGCAGCTGGCCATGCGTTATGCGGACTACTTCCCGCAATTCATCAAAGAGGGCGTAGAGGCCGAACTGCTCGACGAAAAGATGCTGCAGTTCGACCTGAAGCAGCTCGGCGCCGCCCTCAAGCCCGAGCGCGACGACCAGTTCGACTACCTCGGCCTGCAGACCCTGTACGACCGCTACTTCCTGCACGTGAAAAAGCGCCGTATCGAACTGCCGCAGGCCTTCTTCATGCGCGTGGCCATGGGCCTGGCGCTGAACGAAATCGAGCGCGAGGCACGCGCCATCGAGTTCTACGAGGTGCTGTCCTCGTTCGACTTCATGAGCAGCACGCCCACGCTGTTCAACAGCGGCACGCGCCGCTCGCAGCTTTCGAGCTGTTACCTCACGACGGTGCCGGACGACCTGGACGGCATCTACGAAGCCATCAAGGAAAACGCGCTGCTCTCCAAGTTCGCCGGCGGCCTGGGCAACGACTGGACGCGTGTGCGCGCCCTCGGCAGCCACATCAAGGGCACCAACGGCGAATCGCAGGGCGTGGTGCCTTTCCTCAAGGTGGTAAACGACACGGCCGTGGCCGTCAACCAGGGCGGCAAGCGCAAGGGCGCAGTCTGCACCTACCTGGAAAGCTGGCATCTGGACATCGAGGAGTTTCTGGAGCTGCGCAAGAACACCGGCGACGACCGCCGCCGCACGCATGACATGAACACCGCCAACTGGATTCCCGACCTGTTCATGCGCCGCGTGATGGAAAAAGGCCAATGGACGCTATTCTCGCCTTCCAGCGTGCCCGACCTGCACGACAAGTTCGGCGCCGACTTTGAACAGGCCTACGTCGCCTACGAAGAGAAAGCGGCACGCGGCGAAATCAGCCCGAGCAAGACCCTGCCCGCGGTGGACCTGTGGCGCAAGATGCTGTCCATGCTGTTCGAAACCGGCCATCCCTGGATCACCTTCAAGGATGCCTGCAACGTGCGCAGCCCGCAGCAGCACGTGGGCGTGGTGCACTCCAGCAACCTGTGCACCGAGATCACGCTCAACACCAACGACAACGAGATCGCCGTCTGCAACCTGGGCTCGGTCAACCTGCTGCAGCACCTCGCGGACGGCGCCAAGGGCAAGGAACTAGACCACGCCAAGCTGCGCAAGACCATCGCCACTGCGATGCGCATGCTCGACAACGTGATCGACATCAACTACTACGCCGTGAAGAAGGCGCGCGATTCCAACCTGCGCCACCGCCCGGTCGGTCTGGGCCTGATGGGCTTCCAGGATGCGCTGTACGCGCTGCGCGTGCCCTACGCCAGCGATGCAGCGGTGCAATTTGCCGACCAGTCCATGGAAGCCATCTGCTACTACGCCTACGAGGCTTCCAGCGCGCTGGCCGAGGAGCGTGGCCGCTACAGCAGCTACCGCGGCTCGCTCTGGGACCAGGGCATCCTGCCGCTGGACAGCCTGACCCTGCTGGAGCAGGCCCGCGGCGGCTACGTCGAAGTGGACCGCAGCAGCACGCTGGACTGGGAGGCCCTGCGCGAGCGCATCCGCCAGCACGGCATGCGCAACTCCAACTGCGTGGCGATTGCGCCCACGGCCACCATCAGCAACATCATCGGCGTCGATGCCTCGATCGAGCCCTGCTTCGGCAACCTGTCGGTCAAGAGCAACCTGAGCGGCGAGTTCACCATCATCAATGCCGCGCTGGTGCGCGACCTCAAGCGCCTGGGCCTGTGGGACGAAGTGATGGTGATGGACCTGAAACACTTCGACGGCTCGCTGCGCCAGATCGACCGCGTGCCGGAAGACCTCAAGGCCCTGTACGCCACCGCGTTCGAGGTGGAGCCGCAATGGCTGGTCGAAGCCGCCTCGCGCCGCCAGAAGTGGATCGACCAGGCACAAAGCCTGAACATCTACATCGCCGGCGCCAGCGGCAAGAAGCTGCACGACACCTACACCCTGGCCTGGCTGCGCGGCCTCAAGACCACCTACTACCTGCGCACCATGGCCGCCACCCATGCCGAAAAGTCGACCATCAAGGCCGGCAAGCTGAACGCGGTGTCCTCCGATGTGGGCAGTAATGGCATCGCGATGAGCGGCGCCATGCAGACGGGCGCACGGCAGCTCCAGCCGCAGGCACCGGGGTCTGCCAGTGCGGACAACCAGGCGGAACTGCCGCCAGCCGCCACAGACGTGCGCTTCTGCGCCATCGACGATCCGGGCTGCGAAGCCTGCCAGTGAGTTTTCGCGTTGCCGCACCGGCGGGTGCGGCCTTTTCCAGGGAGTCAGCCATGAGCATTGCCTTCATCGAAACCGCGCGTTTCCCGAGCCAGTTTGCAGCCGTCGAATGGTCGGCGGCCGCCAGCAGCCCGGAACTTGCCGTCTACCGCCTGCTGTCCGGCAACTGGCCGCTGGCGCAGGAAGGCGGCGACTACATCGCCATCGAGCCTGCCTCGCAGGCGGTGTACCGCTATTCACCTCAGGGCGGCGTGCAAGGGGAACCGCTCGACCAGCTGCTGTCCATTGGCCCGCATGCCTGGAACTGACGCTGCTGCCAGCCGCCACTCCGACGCCAGCACGCAACACATGCGGATTTTCCCTGTAGGGACGCCAACTTGGCTTTGCCGTAAAGCGCACTTACTTTCATAATCAGAAAACAGGACATTTACCATGCTCACCTGGGACGACGATACTGCCCTCGCAGACGCCTCACCTGCCATTTCTCCTGCTGCCGCGCAACCCCGGTCTGCGGCTGCGGCTGCGGCACTGTCCTCTCCGCAACGGGAGGCGCACGCGCTGGCCCAGCGCGTCAACGCCGCCGACAAGCGCATCATCAACGGCCACACCGACGTCAACCAGCTGGTGCCCTTCAAGTACAAATGGGCCTGGGACAAATACCTCGCCACCTGCGCCAACCACTGGATGCCGCAGGAAGTGAACATGACGCGCGACATTGCGCTCTGGAAGGATCCCAACGGCCTGACCGAAGACGAGCGCCGCATCGTCAAGCGCAACCTGGGCTTTTTCGTCACGGCCGACTCGCTCGCCGCCAACAACATCGTGCTCGGCACCTACCGCCACATCACGGCGCCCGAGTGCCGCCAGTTCCTGCTGCGCCAGGCCTTCGAGGAAGCGATCCACACCCATGCCTACCAGTACATCGTCGAATCGCTGGGGCTGGACGAGGGCGAAATCTTCAACGCCTACAACGAGATCGCCTCCATCCGCAACAAGGACCAGTTCCTGATCCCCTTCATCAACGCGCTGACCGACCCTGACTTCAGCACCGGCACGCCCGAGGCCGACCAGCTGCTGCTCAAGTCGCTGATCGTGTTCGCCTGCCTGATGGAAGGCCTGTTCTTCTACGTCGGCTTCACGCAGATCCTGGCACTGGGCCGCCAGAACAAGATGACCGGCGCCGCCGAGCAGTACCAGTACATCCTGCGCGACGAATCCATGCACTGCAACTTCGGCATCGACCTGATCAACACCATCAAGCTCGAGAACCCGCACTTGTGGACGCCTGCCTTCAAGGACGAGATCCGCGCGCTGTTCCGCGAGGCCGTCGAGCTCGAGTACCAGTACGCCGAAGACACCATGCCGCGTGGCGTGCTCGGCATGAATGCTTCGATGTTCAAGGGCTACCTGCGCTACATCGCCAACCGCCGCGCGACGCAGATCGGCCTGGAAGAACTGTTCCCGAACGAAACCAATCCATTCCCGTGGATGAGCGAGATGATCGACCTGAAGAAGGAGCGCAACTTCTTCGAAACCCGCGTGATCGAGTACCAGACCGGCGGGGCGCTCTCATGGGAATGATGTCGGTCACAATATGAGGTCTTCCTGACCAGCGCGTGGGCCCCAGGGCCGCGCAGAGGCAGGCAGTCCGTTTGAATTCAAGGCGCGCATCCCCGTCGGGGGTGGGCGCCCTGGGTCGTTTCCGGTGTTCCGTGCCGCCGGAAGCGCTGCTTGCCGCACGCTTGAGATCACAAGGAGACCCTGATGGCCACTGCCAAGAAACCGGCTACCCCCAAGAGCACCGCCAGCAAGGCGGACGAGGCTGCCACCCCGACCACCACCGCCGCCAAACCCGCTGCACGCAAGGCTCCGGCCAAGGCGGCAGCGACTGCGGTGAAGGCGACTACTGCGAAGACGGCGGCTGCCGCCAAGCCTGCAACGACAGCCAAGGCGGCTGCGGCGAAGCCCGCTGCGAGTGCGACCAAGGTGGCTGCGGCTGAGGCGGTTGCAACCAAGGCGGCTGCCCCTGTCAAGGCAGCGACCAAACCGGCCGCAGCCAAGCCCGCCGCAAGCAAGACGACCGCTGCCAAACCTGCCGCAGCAGCCAAGTCGGCCGCCAGCAAACCCGCAGTCGCTGAGGCCGCCGCCAAGCCCGCAACGGCCACGACGACTGCTGCCAAGGCAGCCACCGTGAAGAAGGCATCCCCTGCAGCCGCGGCAAAACCGGCTGAGCCCAAGGCAGCTGCGGCGAAGTCTGCCACCAGCAAGACAGGCACCAGCACCAAGTCCGCCGACGCGGCGGCAGCCACCGCCGCGGCCCCGGTAACGAAGAAAACAGCTGCTGCCAAGTCCGCGAGCACGGCCGCCAAGCCTGCTGCCAAGGCCGTGGCGTCCAGGGCGGCTGCACCCAAAGCCGCAGCACCCAAGGCGGCCACCAAGGCAGCGGCACCCAAGGCAGCGGCACCCAAGGCCACAGCACCCAAGGCCGCAGCCATCACGACCGCCACCAAGGTGAGCGCACCCCGCAAAACGGCTGCCGCCAAGGCAAGCCCGGTGAAGGCAGCGCCTGCTGCCAAGACCCAGCTGAATCCGCAAGCCGCCTGGCCTTTCCCGTCTGGCCGCAAGCCCTGAGCGCACGCGCTTCAGGGTCCTGACGAACTGAAGGATCCGGGCTCCGCAGGCAAGCGCGGCGTCCGGCTTTGCCGCCTTCTTCCGCGAGGAGGAGGGCGGCCTTGTTGCGCCCGAAGCTAGGTCAGGCGAATGTGCTCTTCATGGCAGGGCCACAATGGCTCCGTGCCCGTGCCCGTGCCCGTGCCCGTGCCCGTGCCCGTGCCCGTGCCCGTGCTTACGCGCGACGCTCAGTAGCCGGCCACCACCGCCGGATCCACCTGGTAGTTCTGCGGTCCGCGATGGGCTACCTTGAGCGCGCCCATGTAGTTGCCCAGGCGTGCGCAGCGCGCCAGATCCCAGCCCTGCTCCAGCCCGTGCAGCAGCGCGCCGCGCCAGGCATCGCCACAGCCGGTGGGATCGACCACGGCGGCCGGCGCCACTGCCGGCACCAGTTCGCAGCTGCCCTCGCGCCAGACCTCGCAGCCGGATTCGGCTAGCGTCACCACCAGGCCACGCAACTGGCGCGACAGCGCCGCGCGGTCATAGCCCAGCTTCTCGCACAGCAGCAGGGCTTCATATTCGTTCAGCGTGGTCCAGGTCGCCAGATCGATCAGGCGCTGCAGTTCCTCGGCATTGAACATCGGCATGCCCTGACCCGGATCGAACACGAAGGGAATGCCCGCCGCATGCAGCTGCTCGGCATGCTGCTGCATGGCCTCCTTGCCGTTGGGCGAGACGATGGCGACGCCGATCGGCTTGTCCTGCGGCACCGGATTGAGGTGCGCCTGCGCCATGGCGCCCGGGTGGAAGGCGGTGATCTGGTTCTGCCGGTTGTCCGTCACGATGGTGCACTGGGCCGTGTAGCAGTCATTCGCCACCGCGATATGCTCGGTCGAAATGCCCAGCTGGCGCAGGCGCTCCAGATAGTGCCCGCCGTCCTGCCCCACGGTGGCCAGCGGCAGCGCGGTGCCGCCCAGCTGGCGCACGGCATAGGCGATATTGCCGGCGCAGCCGCCGTAGTCGCTGCGCATCTGCGGCGTCAGGAAGGAAACGCTCAGCTTGTCGAGCTGGCCGGGCAGGATGTGCTCGGCAAAATGGCCGCCGAACTCGAGGATGTGGTCAAAGGCGACGGAACCGGAAATCAGGATGGACATGGGTCAGAACGGAAAAAGCCGGACGGTGCCGGGTCATACAAGGAACAGGAAGCGAGGGTGAGCAAGGGAGGCGAGCGACACCCATCTGGCGGGGCCTGCAACAGGAACCATCAGGACGCCCGCATAGTGGGCCAGGTTCGGCGCGCCGCCAGCCTCCGCCGCCAAATTGAGATTCAGGCCGGCTTGCGCCCGGTCATCAGGATCCAGCCATCCTCGCTGTCGGAGACTTCCAGCGCGATGTAAGGTGCGTAAGCTTCCTTCAGCTCATCGGCCTGCCGCTCCAGAATGCCGGCCAGCACCAGATGGCCGCCAGCTGCCACATGCGCCACCAGCAGCGGCGCCAGCACCTTCAGCGGCGTGGCCAGGATGTTCGCCAGCACGGTCTGGTAACGGCCTTCGGCCGGGTCCACCAGATCCGGCAGGCCGGCGTTCAGCGTCACGTGGTTGCTGTCGGCATTGATGCGCGTGGACTCGACCGCAGCCGGGTCGATATCCACCGCATCGATCTGCGTGGCGCCGAATTTGGCAGCGCCGATCGCCAGAATGCCGGAGCCACAGCCATAGTCCAGCACCGTACCCAGCTTGCCGGCATCACCCGGCTGGCCGTGGCGCGCAATCCAGCGCAGGCACATGCGCGTGGTCGGATGCGTGCCGGTGCCGAACGCCAGACCCGGATCGAGCCGGATCACCTGCTGCGCCTCGGCGGGCGGCTCGTGCCAGCTCGGCACGATCCAGAAAGAAGGCGTAATGTCCACCGGCGCAAACTGCGACTGCGTCAGCCGCACCCAGTCCTGCTCGGGCACGTTCTGCACGCCCACGACGCTGGAGCCGGCAAAGAAATCCTGCAGCTGCACCAGGCGGGCCGCTTCGCGCGCCGGCTCCTCCTGCGCAAACAGGGCCACCAGCAGTGAACGCTGCCAGCCCTCGCGCGGCGCCGGCATGCCCGGCTCGCCGAACAGCGGCTGCTCGGCTTCGGTATGGGCGTCGGCGTCCTCCACCGACACGCTCAGCGCATCGAGCGCATCCAGCGCTTCGCAGATCACGTCGACATCGGCTTCGGGACAGAGCAGGCGCAGTTCGTACATGACAACCTCGGACAATCAATCAGGAAAAAGACCCGCACGGGGCGGGTCGTCGAAGGGGCCGAAAATCAGCGCTCGCGCTGGTGCAGCCACTCTTCCAGGTAGTGGATGTTGGTGCCGCCTTCGATGAAGCGGGCATCCACCATCAGCTCGCGGTGCAGCGGGATGTTGGTGTTGATGCCTTCCACCACGATCTCGCCCAGGGCGGTGCGCATGCGCGCCATGGCCTGCTCGCGCGTGTCGCCATGCACGATCAGCTTGCCGATCATGGAGTCATAGGTTGGCGGCACGAAGTAGTTGGTGTAGACATGGCTGTCCACGCGCACGCCGGGGCCGCCGGGCGGATGCCAGGCGGTGATGCGGCCGGGCGACGGAATGAACTTGTAGGCGTCTTCCGCGTTGATGCGGCACTCGATCGCATGGCCGCGCGACTGCGTCAGGATCTGGCGCTGCGTGAACGGCAGCTTCTCGCCGGCAGCGATCTGGATCTGCGCGCGCACGATGTCAATACCCGTCACCATCTCGGTCACCGGATGCTCCACCTGCACGCGTGTGTTCATCTCGATGAAGTAGAACTCGCCGTTCTCGTACAGGAACTCGAAGGTGCCGGCGCCACGGTAGCCGATCTTGCGGCAGGCAGCGGCACAGCGGTCGCCGATGCGCTCCAGCGCGCGGCGGTTGATGCCGGGGGCAGGGGCTTCCTCGATCACCTTCTGGTGGCGGCGCTGCATGGAACAGTCGCGCTCGCCCAGATAGACCGCATTGCGGTGCGTGTCGGCCAGCACCTGAATCTCGATATGACGCGGGTTCTGCAGGAATTTTTCCATGTAGACCGCGGGGTTGCCGAAGGCAGTGCCGGCTTCGGCCTTGGTCATGGCCACGGCGTTGATCAGCGCGGCCTCGGTATGTACCACGCGCATGCCGCGGCCACCGCCGCCGCCGGCGGCCTTGATGATCACCGGATAGCCGATCTGCTTGGCAATGCGCTTGATCTCGGCCGGATCATCCGGCAGTTCGCCATCGGAGCCGGGCACGCAGGGCACACCCGCCTTGATCATGGCATGCTTGGCCGACACCTTGTCACCCATGATGCGGATCGACTCGGCGGTAGGGCCGATGAAGGCAAAGCCGCTTTTCTCCACGCGCTCGGCAAAGTCAGCGTTCTCGCTCAGAAATCCGTAGCCGGGGTGAATGGCCTCGGCATCGGTCACTTCGGCCGCCGAAATGATGGCCGGCATGTGCAGATAGCTCTGCGCGGAGGGCGCCGGACCGATGCAGATGGCCTCGTCGGCCAGCTTCACGTACTTGGCTTCGCGGTCGGCCTCGGAATACACCATGACCGCCTTGATGCCCATTTCCTTGCAGGCGCGCTGGATGCGCAGGGCGATCTCTCCACGGTTGGCGATCAGAATTTTCTTGAACATGTGTTTTCTCCTGCCGCTCCCGACCTCCTGGCGCTGCGTCTGCGGCGCGGGGATGGCCTGCCCGGCCAGTTTCAGGGGTCTCTGCGGCAAAGCGCCGGGCTCTCAGGCGGGCCGCGTGCGCATCCAGGGCAGGAAGTGCCGCCGGCCGGGCCCGAGGGGGCCGGCAGCGGAAAGACTTACTCGATGATGAACAGCGGCTGGCCGAATTCGACGGCATCGCCGTTTTCGCACAGGATCTGCTTGACGGTGCCGGCCTTGTCGGCCTCGATCTCGTTCAGGATCTTCATGGCTTCGACGATGCACAGCGTGTCGCCTTCCTTGACCGTGCTGCCAACCTCGACGAACGGGGTGGCGCCGGGGCTGCTGGCACGGTAGAAGGTGCCCACCATGGGCGATTTGACGCTGTGGCCGGCCGGCACTGCCGCCGCTGCGGGCTCGGCTGCTGCAGCCGGGGCGGCAGCCGGTGCCGGAGCAGCGGCCATCGGCATGGCCTGCTGCATGGGCATCATGGGCGCGTAGCCCTGCACCATGGCGCCGCCGCCCTTGACGATGCGAACCTTGCCCTCGGCTTCGGTGATTTCGAGTTCGGAAACGTTCGATTCAGACACCAGATCGATCAGGGTCTTGAGTTTGCGTAGGTCCATGTGGGTCTTTCAGACGTTGGGCTGCGATATCGTCGAAATGTAGCGTAAAACCGCACATCTTCGGTGATTTTTCGTCAATCCTGCATCAGCTTGTGCCTGATGCCATCGCAGCAGAAAAATTCGGGTGGGCTGGAGCAACGCATGTTCCATGCCGGGTTGGGACTTATTTTACCCGCAGATGGCTTCCGTAATCATGATTTTGCGAGTTGAACCATGCCGGCCCAGCGCGCCAGGGTGTTCTGGTCGATCTCACCCAGCCGGTGTTCCAGCGCTTCGCCATCGGCATTGAACAGCACGCTGAAGGGCAGGGCATTGCGATTGTTGCCCAGCGGCAGGGCCAGGCCCATGCCGGCGTCGCCGGCCAGCAGCACCGGAAAATCCAGCGGCCGCTGGCGCAGGAAGCGCGTCACGGCTTCCGGCTGATCCACGGCAATTCCCAGCATTTGCAGGCCGTTCTGGCGATGTTGCTGGTAGAAGGCGTCCAGCAAAGGCAGTTCGCGGATGCAGGGCGGGCACCAGGTGGCCCAGAAATTCAGTACCAGCGGCTTGCCGCGGAAGGTGGAAAGCGCCACCGTGCCATCGCCCTGCGGCGGCGCCAGGCGCTGGCTCCACCAGTCGGCCGGTGGTTGCGGTACGGAAGGGCCGGCGCCGAAACGCCAGGCGGCCAGGCCGGCGGCGCCCAGTCCGGCGGCAGCGGCGGCCCATCCCAGCCAGCCACGACGGGTCGGGGCGGCTGCGGGGTTTTTCCTGGGTGATGTCATGGCAGATCAGGGAGATGGGAGGTCAACAGGGGTCAGGCGGCAGGCTCCTGCTGCATGCGCTGCCGCAACTGGGCAGCGGTGCCACGAGGGCGCCGGCCCTGGCCGTCGGGTTGCAGGGCACCGCGTTGGGCCAGGGTGTCGTTCACCAGCAGGTGAACGCCAACATCCTCCTCCAGCCCTTCGCACCAGGCGTGGATGCTGAGCGCATCCACCGCACCTTGCAGCCCGCCTACACGGGTTGCCTCATAGTCTACACCTTGATTAAGTAATACGATTTCTACGGCTTTTGGGTCATCGCTGAACAGCTGCAGGTAGATATCGCTCAGGCGCGTGGCCGTGCCATGCCAGATGGCGCCGCCGATCAGGGGCTGGAATTCCGCCAGACGCTCCATCCACAGCAGCGCCAGTTCGCGCAGCGCAGCCAGTTCGCCGGGCTGGGTGTCGGCACAGAACAGCGCGATGTACTCGCGCACGGCCGCCTCCAGCGCCTCGTTGTCGGGCAGGGCGGTGCGTGCCGGCAGCTTGAGCTGCTTCACGGCGCGCTGCTTGGCCGGCCCGTAGTCCATGCCTTCCTCCACCACCAGACGGGCCGCCGTCTGCAGCAGTTCCGTCTCATGCAGGCCGTTCATGGCTCAGCCCTTTGCGGCCAGTTGCTCCAGCAGCTTGCCGTGGATGCCGCCAAACCCGCCATTGCTCATGCACAGAACATGATCGCCGGGCTGCACGGCCGCCAGCACCTGGGCGATGGCGGATGGTACATCGGCGGCCACCTGGGCGCGCGCGCCCATTTCTGCCAGCGCTTCGGCGGCATCCCAGTCCAGCCCGCCGCTGTGGCAGATTGCGAGATTGGCCTGCTCCAGGCTCCAGGGCAGCTGCGACTTCATCGTGCCCAGCTTCATGGTGTTGCTGCGCGGCTCGAACACGGCCAGAATGCGGTCGTTGCTGCGGCCCTCGGCATTGAGCTTGCGGCGCAGTCCGTCCACCGTGGTGCGGATCGCCGTGGGGTGGTGCGCAAAATCGTCATACACGGTAACGACGCCGCCCTCACGCTCGACCGTGCCACGCACCTCCATGCGGCGGCGCGCATTGGCAAAGCGTCCCAGTGCCTCGGCCGCCACGGCCGGGTCCACGCCCACGTGCGCGGCGGCGGCGATCGCTGCCAGCGCGTTGAGCTGGTTGTGCACGCCGCTCCAGGCCCACTGCACGCGGCCCACCGTGCGGCCCTGGTACAGCACGGCAAAGTCATGCGGCTCGCCCTCGGCGCTGTAGTCGCTCACGGTGCTGCCGAAGGTGCGCACGGGGCTCCAGCAACCCTGGTGCAACACGCGCGTCAGCGATTCTTCCAGCCCGTTGGCCACCACGCAGCCGGTGGACGGCACGGTCCGCACCAGATGGTGGAACTGGCGCTCGATGGCCGCGAGATTGTCGAAGATGTCGGCGTGGTCGAATTCGAGGTTGTTCAGGATCGCCGTGCGCGGACGATAGTGCACGAACTTGCTGCGCTTGTCGAAGAAGGCGGTGTCGTACTCGTCGGCCTCGATCACGAAATAGTTGCGCGCATGGCCGGGCGCCACTTCGCCCAGGCGGGCCGAGACGCCGAAGTTGAGCGGCACGCCCCCCACCAGAAAGCCCGGCTGCAGGCCGGCGGCTTCCAGAATCCAGGCCAGCATGGCGCTGGTGGTGGTCTTGCCGTGCGTGCCCGCCACGGCCAGCACATGGCGGCCCTGCAGCACATGCTCGGACAGCCACTGTGGCCCGCTGGTATAGGGCAGGCCCTGGTCCAGAATGGCTTCCATCAGCGGAAACTTCGGCGTGCCGTCATCGAGCCGCGCCCGGCTCACCACGTTGCCGATCACGTACATGTCCGGCTGCAGCGCCGTCTGCTCCGCGCCAAAGCCCTCGCTCAGGTCGATGCCGAGCGCGCGCAACTGGTCGCTCATGGGGGGATAGACGCCGGCGTCGCAGCCGGTGACCTTGTGGCCCGCCTCGCGGGCCAGCGCCGCGACACCACCCATGAAGGTGCCGCAAATGCCGAGAATGTGGATATGCATGGCTGGCATTGTAGGCCCAGCCAGCGCTGCCCGAACGCCTCAGGACAGGTCCGGCGCCATGTCCTGCGGGGGGTGCTGTTCCAGCCAGGCCTGCTCCTCGGGCGTGAACACGCGCGAGCGGGTATGGAAGGCCTTGCCGGTCGGCTCCTCCAGCGAAAACGTGCCGCCGCGGCCGTCGATCACGTCCAGGATCAGCTGGGTGTGCTTCCAGGTTTCGAACTGGGTCTTGCTGATGTAGAACGGCACGCCGCCCACTTCACCCAGCTTCAGATCGCGGATGCCGATGGTCAGGTCGGTGGGCAGGTAGCAGTTGGCCGCGCTGTTGTCGCAGCAGCCGCCGGACTGGTGGAACATCAGCTCGCCGTGTTCCTGCTGCAGTTGCCGGATCAGTTCCAAGGCCTCCGGAGTGGCCACGACACGATCAACCATGTCTGTCTCCTGAAGAAATAGGCAGCCTGCATCGCCGGGTACGATGCAGGCATGCCGGCCTATGTCAGGGCTGCTCAGAAAAAGCCCAGCTTGTTCTCGCTGTAGCTCACCAGCAGGTTCTTGGTCTGCTGGTAGTGCGCCAGCATCATCTTGTGGTTCTCGCGGCCGATGCCGGATTCCTTGTAGCCACCGAAGGCGGCATGCGCCGGATAGTGGTGGTAGCAGTTGGTCCAGACGCGGCCGGCCTTGATGCCGCGGCCCATGCGGTAGGCGATGTTGCCATTGCGGCTCCACACGCCGGCACCCAGGCCGTAGATGGTGTCGTTGGCAATCGCCAGCGCTTCGGCCTCGTCCTTGAAGGTGGTCACGGCCAGCACCGGGCCGAAGATCTCCTCCTGGAATACGCGCATCTTGTTGTGGCCCTTGAACAGCGTCGGCTGGATGTAGTAGCCACCGGCCAGATCGCCCGGCATCTGCGCGCGCTCGCCGCCGCACAGCACCTCGGCACCTTCCTGCTTGCCCAGTTCCAGGTAGGAGCCGATCTTGGTCACCTGCTCTTCGGACGCCTGTGCGCCCAGCATGGTTTCGGTATCCAGCGGGTTGCCGTGCTTGATGGCGGCGATGCGCTTGAGGCAGCGCTCCATGAAGCGCTCGTAGATCGATTCCTGGATCAGCGCGCGCGACGGGCAGGTGCAGACTTCGCCCTTGTTGAAGGCAAACAGCACCAGGCCTTCCACCGCCTTGTCCAGATAGGCATCATCCTTGTCCATCACATCCTCGAAGAAGATGTTGGGCGACTTGCCGCCCAGCTCCAGCGTGGCCGGAATCAGGCTGTTGGCGGCGGCCTGGGCGATGACGCGGCCGGTGGAGGTGGAGCCGGTGAAGGCGATCTTGGCGATGCGCGGGCTGGAGGCCAGCGTCATGCCGGCGGCGCGGCCGGAGCCGTTGACGATGTTGAGCACGCCGGGCGGCAGCAGGTCGGCGATCAGCTCCATCAGCACCAGAATGCTGGTGGGCGTGGCCGAAGCGGGCTTGAGCACGATGCAGTTGCCGGCTGCCAGCGCGGGCGCCAGCTTCCACGCGGCCATCAGGATCGGGAAGTTCCAGGGAATGATCTGGCCGACCACGCCGAGCGGTTCATGGAAATGGTAGGCAATGGTGGTGGCGTCGATCTCGGAGATGCCGCCTTCCTGCGCGCGGATGCAGCCGGCGAAATAGCGGAAATGGTCGGCAGACAGCGGAATGTCGGCCGCCATGGTCTCGCGGATCGGCTTGCCGTTGTCCACGGTTTCGGCATAGGCGAGCTTTTCCAGGTTGGCCTCGATGCGTTCGGCGATTTTGATCAGGATGTTGCTGCGCTCGGTGGTGGAGGTCTGGCCCCACTTGTCCTTGGCGGCATGGGCTGCGTCCAGCGCCAGCTCGATATCCTCTGCCGTGCCGTCCGGCACCTGGCAGTAGGGCTTGCCGGTAATCGGGGTGACGTTGTCCGCATACTTGCCCTTCACCGGGGGCGTCCACTGCCCGTTGATGAAGTTCTCGTAGCGGGCCTTGAATTGCACCGGGGCGCCGGCCTGGCCGGGGGCGGGATAGATCATGGCTGGTCTCCTGTCTGAAGCGGAAAGGAAGCCCTGCGCGAACAGAACGCCCGTGCAGGGTCAGGATCCAGCATAGCGGCGGATGTCCGCCGCATCGACACGTTTCAGGGAAATTACCGACGAAAAAAGCCGGCGCTTGTGCTTCCTCAAGCCCGGCGTGCGTGCGGTCTCAGAAGGAGATTGCGGTGTTTTCCGTATCGATCACGATCACATCCTTGGCCAGGGCGGCACGCGCGGCGCTGGCGAAGGCCTGGGCCCATTCGGCGTCGGCGAAACCGCTGACACCGGCAGCCTGGGCCACGCGCACCACCTTGTCGGCGTTCAGGACCTTGCCGGAGCCGCGAATCGGTTCGCACTCCATGCGCGTGAACTCGCCGTCCAGCCACTGGCGTGCGGCGTGGGAATCCATCTGCGGCACGTGTTCCAGCGGCAGCACGAATTCGTCGCGCGCATTGAATTTGACCTTGAGTTCGCTTTGCATGGTTGTCTCCGGAAATTGTTGGAATGGTAATGCGCCATATGGCCGCAAGGCCGGCAATGTAAAAGAGCATACCATCTGACGACAATTCGCACAGCGTCGGCAGGGGGTTTGCAGGATAGGACAAACCCTGAAAGTAGCGCTTTTGCAGACGAAAAAAAGCGCCAGCCCGACAATTGGCTGGCGCTTTGCGGTCTTTGGGCTTACTTGTGCTTGCGGCGGGCCAGCACGCCGTCGGACAGCAGCTGCAGCGCCTGGATGGAATCGTCCCAGCCCAGGCAGGCATCGGTGATGCTCTTGCCGTATTCCAGATCCTTCACCTGGTCCTTGCCGGGCGTGAACTTCTGCGCGCCGCCGTGGATGTGGCTCTCGATCATCACGCCGAACACCTTATTCGAGCCGCCGGCGATCTGGCCGGCGATATCGCGCGCCACTTCCACCTGGCGCTCGTGCTTCTTGCTGCTGTTGGCATGGCTGCAGTCCACCATCACGCTGCCGTGCAGCTTGGCGCCTTCCAGCTCGTTGCAGGCGTGCTTGACGCTGTCGGTGTCGTAGTTGGTGTTCTTGCTACCGCCGCGCAGGATCACGTGGCAGTCCGGGTTGCCATCGGTCTGCACGATGGCCACATGGCCGCTCTTGTGTACCGACAGGAAGTGGTGGCCGCGCGAGGCAGCCTGGATGGCGTCGGTGGCGATCTTGATGTTGCCGTCGGTGCCGTTCTTGAAGCCGATCGGGGCCGACAGGCCGCTGGCCAGCTCGCGGTGTACCTGGCTTTCGGTGGTGCGCGCACCGATGGCGCCCCAGCTGATCAGGTCACCGATGTACTGCGGAGAGATCACGTCCAGGAACTCGCTGCCGGCGGGCAGGCCCAGGCGGTTGATGTCGATCAGCAGCTGGCGCGCGATGCGCAGGCCTTCGTCGATGCGGCAGCTCTCGTCCAGGTAGGGGTCGTTGATCAGGCCTTTCCAGCCCACGGTGGTGCGCGGCTTCTCGAAGTACACGCGCATCACGATTTCCAGCGTGTCCTTGTAGGTATCGCGCAGCTTGACCAGGCGCTTGGCGTAGTCGATGGCGGCGGCCGGGTCGTGGATGGAGCAGGGGCCGATCACGACCAGCAGGCGGTCATCCTTGCCGCGGATGATGTCGTGGATGGTCTTGCGCGTACGACTGATCAGGGATTCGACCGGCGATCCCTTGATCGGGAAGAAGCGGATCAGGTGTTCCGGGGGAGGCAGCATGGTGAGATTCTTGATGCGGGCGTTGTCGGTCTGGCTGGTCTTGTCGGCCGGCTGCGCATACAAGGCATTGTCTTGGGACTTGGGAGACATCTGCAAAACTCCTTTGGAGGAAATTGATCGAGGAAAACGTTGCTGAAACTCGGGCGAAAAAAAACCGCCAGGGGGAGCCCAGGCGGTTCATGAGGGTTGCGCTTAACAGCTGTGCTTAAGCCTCTCGTCCGCCAAAGACTGAGAACCAAAAGCCAAAATAGAAAGCGCGTGAAACTTGCATGGAACCTAATATACCACGAAGCCTGACGCTTTTGTCAAACTGCCGTAGCGAATTTTTACACTTTTACAAATCAGGCCGTTCCACCCACCGTCAGGCCGTTGATGCGCATGGTCGGCTGGCCCACGCCCACCGGCACGCTCTGGCCTTCCTTGCCGCAGGTGCCGACGCCGCTGTCCAGCCGCATGTCATTGCCGATCATGGCCACGCGGGTGAGGGCATCGGGGCCGTTGCCGATCAGCGTGGCGCCCTTGACGGGGTATTGCAGCTTGCCGTCTTCCACCCACCAGGCCTGGCTGGCCGAGAACACGAACTTGCCACTGGTGATGTCGACCTGGCCGCCGCCGAAGTTGCTGGCGTACAGGCCTTTCTTCAGGCTGCCGATAATGGCCTGCGGATCCTCGCTGCCACCCAGCATGTAGGTATTGGTCATGCGCGGCATGGGGGTGTGGGCATAGCTTTCGCGGCGGCCGTTGCCGGTGGTCTTGCCGCGCATCAGGCGCGCGTTCATGCGGTCCTGCAGGTAGCCGGTGAGGATGCCGTCCTCGATCAGCACGGTGCGCTGCGTCGGATTGCCTTCGTCGTCCACGTTCAGGCTGCCGCGGCGGTCGGGCAGGGTGCCGTCGTCGAGCACGGTCACGCCCTTGGCGGCCACGCGCTGGCCGATGCGGTCGGTGAAGGCGCTGCTGCCCTTGCGGTTGAAGTCGCCTTCCAGGCCGTGGCCGATGGCCTCGTGCAGCAGCACGCCGGGCCAGCCGGCGCCCAGCACCACGTCCATCTCGCCGGCGGGGGCGGGGCGGGCCTCCAGGTTGGTCAGGGCGGCGCTGACGGCTTCGTCCACATACTGGGCGAGCAGGGCATCGTCGAAATAGTCCAGGCCCAGGCGGCCACCGCCGCCGGCCGAGCCGACCTCGCGGCGCGTCTGTCCGTCCTGCTGCTGTTCGGCGATCACCGTCAGACTCATGCGCACCAAGGGACGCACGTCGGCCGCCAGCGTGCCGTCGGCGCGGGCCACCAGCACCACGTCGTGCTCGGCAGCCAGCCCCGCCATCACCTGCTTGATGCGCGGATCCCTGGCGCGGGCCATTTTCTCGATGCGCTCGAGCAGGGCCACCTTGGCGGTGCTGTCCAGCGTGGAAATGGGGTTGAAGGCCGCATACAGCTGGCGGCTGCGCGCCACTTTTTCAGCCTTGGCCTTGACGCTGGTCTTGACGCGGCCCTGCTTGCCGGTGGCGCCGATGGCGCGCACGGTACGCACGGCGTCCATCAGCGAGGCGAACGAGATGTCGTCCGAGTAGGCAAACGCGGTTTTCTCGCCCGAAACGGCGCGCACGCCCACGCCCTGGTCGATGCTGAAGCTGCCGGTCTTGACGATGCCTTCCTCCAGGCTCCAGCCTTCGCTGCAGGTGGTCTGGAAATACAGGTCGGCGTCATCGACCTTGCGCGTGTGCATGGCGGCCAGCGCCTTGTGCAGGTGGTGGCGCGTCAGGCCGAAGGGTTCGAGCAGCAGCGATTCGGCAATGGCCAGGCGCTCGCGCGTGCCTTTGACCGAGGGAGAGGCCACTGCAGGAGCGGCAAAAGGGGCACTCATGTTCATGCACGGATTGTAGGGGCAGGAAGCAAAACAGCCATTGCCCGCGTGCGTTGCGGGGCAATGGCTGCCGGCGGGATCAGCGCGGGAATCAGGCGCTGGTCAGGTCGTTCACCGTCGCGCCGGGCGCGTTGGTCTTGACCGACTCGATGCCGGCATCGCGCGTGGCTTCGCTGGCGTACATCTGGCTCTGGCCGATCACCTGGCCGTTGGTGGCCTTGAGGGTGAAGTAGGGCGAGCCGTCCTTGGCAGTCAGGCGGTCGTAGCGCGCGTCTTCCGGAGCATTCTTCTTGACGGATTCGATGCCGTTGCTGGCGCTGGCCTTGGCTTCGTACATTTCGCTGCTCAGGATCACCTGGCCATTGCCGGCCTTGAGCGAGAAGAAGAACTTGCCGTTGCTGGATTTTTTCAGGTCGAACTGGGCGGCCATGGAGGGACTCCTTGCGTGCGGGTAGGGAAGGGTCGGGCCGAGGAAGGCCCGGCGGGAGACTGCCAGCGCCCATGGTAGCGTGTAGGGAGCGCCCGGAAGAAGCGCTGGAATGATGGTTCTCCCGTATTTCGCGGCATATGTCACGCATCGCTTCCCGCGCTGGGTGCCTGCGCTCAGGTATGAAAGCTGCGCTTGTCGCGCGCAATGGCAAACAGCATGCCCAGCGCCAGCCCCAGCGTGATCATGGCGGTGCCGCCGTAGCTGATGAAGGGAAGCGGTACGCCCACCACCGGCAGAATGCCGCTCACCATGCCCATATTCACAAAGGCGTAGGAGAAGAAGATGACGCCGATGGCGCCAGCCAGCAGACGCCCGAACTGGGTAGGCGCCCTGGCGGCAATATGGAAGATGCGAAAGATCAGGAACAGATAGGCAGCCAGCAGCGCCAGGTTGCCCACCATGCCGAATTCTTCCGAATAGGCAGCGAAGATGAAATCGGTGGTGCGCTCGGGAATGAACTCGAGGTGGGTCTGCGTCCCCTGCATGAAGCCCTTGCCCCACACGCCGCCGGAGCCGATGGCAATCATGCCCTGCAGGATGTGGAAGCCCTTGCCGAGCGGATCGCGCGTGGGATCGAGCAGGGTGCAGACGCGCTGGCGCTGGTATTCATGCAGCACGTGCCAGTCCACCCCGGGCTTGCACAGGCTGGGCTCGAAGGCGATCAGCAGGCCGATGCCGATGGCGCCCAGCAGCACTGGCGGCAATACCAGCTTCCAGCTCAGGCCGGCAAAGAAGATGACGGCGCCGCCGGCAAGAAGCACCAGCAGCGAGGTGCCGAGGTCGGGCTGCTTCATGATCAGGCCTACGGGCAGCATCAGCAGCAGGCCGGCGATGATGAAGTCGATGGCGTAGAGCGAGCCTTCGCGCCGCTGGAACCACCAGGCCAGCATCAGCGGCATGGCGATCTTGAGCAGTTCGCTCGGCTGGATCACCACGCCCACGTTGATCCAGCGCGTGGCGCCCTTCTTGGTGATGCCGAACAGCAGCACGGCCACCAGCATGATCACGCCAAGCGTATAGAGCGGCACCGCCAGCTGTGCCAGGCGCTGCAGCGGAATCTGTGCCACGACGAAGATGATGCCCAAAGCCAGCAGCATGTTGCGGCCATGGTCGACAAAGCGCGTGCCATGGTCGAAGCCGGATGAATACATGGCCGTCAGGCCGATGCCCATCAGCAGCAGGATGGCCAGGGTCAGCAGGGGATCGAAACCCCGGAACAGCGCTAATGCGGACCGCCACAGCGGCGGCCGGTCGAGAACAGCAGACATGGGGCTGCATTATCCCAGTTCCCTTTTGTGCGCGGGTGACTGTTGCACGTCGGGTGCAGGCATCGGAGCGGCGGCGCAACAGGGTATAGTGACGGGGTACATTTTTCCACTCACAAGAATCCTGCGAGGAGCCTGACCATGACCTATGAATGCATTACCACGCGCGTCGAAGCCGAGAAGGTTGGCGTTATCACGCTGAACCGTCCCAAGGCACTCAACGCCCTGAACGACACGCTGATGAACGAGCTGGGCCAGGCCCTGCAGGCCTTCGATGCGGACGACGCCATCGGCTGCATGGTCATCACTGGCAGCGAGAAGGCCTTTGCCGCTGGCGCCGACATCACGCTGATGGCCAAGTACGGCTTTGCCGATGCCTACGGCGGTGACTTCATCACCCGCAACTGGGAAACCATCCGCACCATCCGCAAGCCGGTGATCGCTGCCGTGAGCGGCTTTGCCCTGGGTGGCGGCTGCGAGCTGGCCATGATGTGCGACTTCATCATCGCTGCCGACAACGCCAAGTTCGGCCAGCCCGAAATCAAGCTGGGCGTGATTCCCGGTGCCGGCGGCACGCAGCGCCTGCCGCGCGCCGTGGGCAAGAGCAAGGCCATGGACATGTGCCTGACCGCCCGCATGATGAACGCCGAGGAAGCCGAGCGCGCCAGCCTGGTGAGCCGCGTGGTGCCGCTGGACAAGCTGATGGAAGAGACCCTGGCTGCCGCCATCACCATCGCCAGCATGCCGCGCCTGACGGCCATCGCCTGCAAGGAATCCGTGAACCGCGCCTTCGAAGGCTCGCTGAACGATGGCGTGTGGTTCGAGCGTCGCCTGTTCCACAGCCTGTTCGCCACCAACGACCAGAAGGAAGGCATGGCCGCCTTCGTCGAGAAGCGCCCGGCCAACTTCACCAACAGCTGATCGGCGGTGATTGCCTGCGAAAATTTTGCAACACAGCATGCAAACATGACGCAGGCATGAAAAAACGCTGCTACAATGGCGTTCTTCGGCGCTTTAGCTCAGTCGGTTAGAGCGATGGAATCATAATCCACAGGTCCGCGGTTCGAGTCCGTGAAGCGCCACCAGATACAAGCACCCAGACGAGTCATCGTCTGGGTGCTTTTTCTTTTGCGCACAGAGTCAGGCCTGTGATTTCTTGATCTCGGCCATGTTGTGGTTTGCCGCATGCGGTGCCGGGCACAACCCGTGCCAAAATCGGCCGAAATCGCATATCAGTACAGGTGAGCCACAAGCTCGCCACCATTGATGAGAGGACTCCCCACCCATGGAAATCGCACTCAACGGCTACTACACCATGATCCTGGCCACGCTGGTTCTGCTGCTTGGCCGCTTCCTGATCGTCAAGATCAAATTCCTGTCGGATTTCAACATTCCCGAGCCGGTGGCGGGCGGCCTGGTGGCGGGGCTGATCGTGGTGCTGCTCAATGCGGCTTTCGGCCTGACCTTCAAGTTCGAAACGCAGCTGCAGACCGCCTTCATGCTGATGTTCTTCTCGTCGATCGGTCTGAGTGCGGATTTCAGCCGGCTCAGGGCGGGCGGCAAGCCGCTGGCCGTTTTCCTGATGGTGGTGGCGGCGTTCATCCTGTTGCAGAACGTGGTGGGCGTCAGCATGGCGGCTGCGCTGGGGCTGGAGCCGCTGATCGGCCTGGTGACCGGCTCCATCACGCTGACGGGCGGCCATGGCACGGCCGGTGCCTGGGGGCCGGTGCTGGAAAGCCGCTACGGCATCTCCGGAGCCACCACGTTGGGCATCGCAACGGCGACCTTCGGGCTGGTGGCCGGCGGCCTGATTGGCGGACCGGTGGCGCGCTACCTGATCCGCAAGATCGGCCACCAGAAGCTGCCCAAGCCCGAACAGCAGACCGCAGTGGAAGCCGTGGCCGCGTCGCAGTCGCTCTACAGCACCCGCCACACCGAAGGGGGCGACCAGCCCGATGAGGCCATGTTCGACAAGCCCGACGAAATCCGCCTGATCACGGCCTCGTCCACCATCGAGACGCTGGCCCTGTTTGCCGGCTGCATGGCGTTTGCCGGTGTCATGACCACGGTGGCCAAGGGCACGGCGTTCGAACTGCCGACCTTCGTCTGGGCGCTGGGCGGTGGCGTGATCATCCGCAACGTGCTGACCAACTTCTTCAAGTTCGACATGTTCGACCGCGCCATCGACGTGTTCGGCAACGCATCGCTGTCGTTGTTCCTGGCCATGGCGTTGCTGTCGCTGCGCCTGTGGGAGCTGACCGGGCTGGCGCTGCCGGTGATGGTGATCCTGGTGGTGCAAACGCTGGTGATGATGCTCTATGCCAGCTTCGTCACCTTCCGGGTGATGGGGCGCGACTACGATGCCGCCGTGCTGGCGGCGGGCCATTGCGGCTTCGGCATGGGGGCCACGCCCACCGCCATTGCGAACATGCAGGCCATTACCGACCGCTACGGGGTGTCGTACAAGGCCTTCCTGATCGTGCCGATGGTCGGGGCCTTCTTCGTAGATCTGGTGAACGCTGCCATCCTGCAGGTGTTCACGCAGCTGCCATTCCTGCGCTGAGGTCGGGCGAGCGGGTGGGGCGCGGCCAGCGTCCCTACAGGGTGCGTACAGCAATCAGGCTGGCCTTGAGGGTCCGTACTGCAGGCACCAGTCGCGCTGCATCCTGGGCTTTACAGCACCCACGATCCAATCAGGAATCCCAGTCCCACGCTCAGCGAGATTGCGACCACGCCGGGAATCATGAACGGGTGGTTGAACACCCAGCGCCCGATGCGGGTGGAGCCGGTGTCGTCCATTTCCACGGCAGCCAGCAGCGTGGGGTAGGTGGGCAACACGAACAGGGCGCTGACGGCGGCGAAGGAGGCAATCGCCGTGAGCGGCGAGACGCCCAGCAGCAGCGCCGACGGCACCAGCGCCTTGGCCGTGGCGGCCTGCGAGTACAGCAGCATGCTGGCAAAGAAGAATACCACCGCCAGCAGCCAGGGCGATTGCTTCAGGATGTCGCCGGAAACGGCCTTGATGTCCTCGATATGCGCGCTGATGAAGGTGTCGCCCAGCCAGGCCACGCCCAGGATGCAGATGCAGGCGCTCATGCCGGACTTGAAGGTGGCGGTGGAGGTAATGCGGCTGGTGTCGATGCGGCACAGCAGGCAGATGAAGGTGGCGGCCGAGAGCATGAACACCATGATGGCCTCGTTGCGCGGCAGCACCGGTTTGGCGATCAGGCCGACCTTGTCGCTGATCAGCGTGGCGTACAGCACCACGGCGACGATCGCGCTCAGGAAGATCAGCACCGACTTCTTGGCGCCGGGCAGGATTTGCAGCTGCGCGGCGCCACGCACGGTGACCTGGCCCTTGGCCAGGCGCTCCTGGTAGATGGGGTCATCGGCCAGCTCGGCGCCGAGGTAATTGGTGAGCAGGGCGGTGAGCATGCAGGCCACGAAGGTGGACGGAATGCAGATGGCCAGCAGCGTGAGATAGCCGACCCCGAGCGGCTCCAGCGCGCCGCTCATGAACACCACGGCGGCCGAAATGGGCGAGGCGGTGATGGCGATCTGCGAGGCCACCACCGCAATGCTCAGCGGCCGCGAGGGGCGGATGCCCTGTTCCTTGGCCACTTCGGCAATCACCGGCAGGGTGGAGAACGCGGTGTGGCCGGTGCCGGCCAGAAAAGTCATGATGTAGGTCACCACCGGGGCCAGCAACACCACCTGCCGCGGATTGCGGCGCAGGATGCGCTCGGCGATATGCACCATGTAGTCCAGCCCGCCGGCCATCTGCATGGCGGCAATGGCGGCGATCACGGCCATGATGATCAGGATTACGTCCATCGGGATGTGGCCCGGGGCCAGGCCCAGGCCCAGCGTCAGCACCAGCACTCCCAGGCCACCCGTATAGCCGATGGCGACTCCCCCCAGTCGCGTTCCCAACACGATGGCGGCAAGCACCACCGCCAGTTCCAGCATCCACATGAATATTCTCCGGTTACTGCATACAGCTACGGAAACTCTACGTCCGGGGGTTCGCTTTTGGCACGGCGCCTGGCGTTGAAATTTTTGCCTGAGTCGGCAAGGGAGTTGAAATAAGGGAAAACCCTTGGTTCTGGCTTGACTCTGCGGGGAAGGTGTGCACTGAAATGCCGAGTGCGTTTGCGAGCATGGCCGGGTTTTCCGCTGTGCCTGGGGCCTTCAATAGGCAGGATGTAGGACGGAAGCGGCTATTGCTGCCGGTGCCCGATTTGCCGGCGCAGTCTTACAAGGATGGCCCCGTGCTCCTGCCTAGACTGCCCTGACGCCCCGTTGCCCGGCAGGAACTGCGGCACACGGGTTACTCCATTGGCACCAGTGAAAGAGGTCATTTCATGAGCACTTCCAGCAAGAACGGCATCCCCGGCCATCCCGCCCCGAACGCAAACGGCGCACCGCCGGAAGTGCGCGGCAAGGGCGACGAGCTGCAGCAGCAGGCCGGTGGCACGCACCCGGTATTGACCACGCAGCAGGGCATTCCGGTACCCGACAACCAGAATTCACTGCGTGCCACGCCCAAGGGCCCGACGCTGCTGGAAGACTTCATCCTGCGCGAGAAAATCACGCATTTCGACCATGAGCGCATTCCCGAGCGCATCGTGCATGCGCGCGGCAGCGCGGCGCACGGCTTTTTCGAGCTGACCGAATCGCTGGAGCAGTACACCACTGCCAGGGTGCTGACGGAAACCGGCAAGCGTACGCCGGTGTTCACGCGCTTCTCGACCGTGGCGGGCGGTGCCGGCTCGGTCGACACGCCGCGCGACGTGCGTGGCTTTGCCGTCAAGCTGTACACCGACGAGGGTAACTGGGACATCGTGGGCAACAACATCCCGGTGTTCTTCATCCAGGATGCGATGAAGTTTCCCGATTTCATCCACGCGGTGAAGATGGAGCCGGACCGCGGCTTTCCGCAGGCGGCCAGCGCGCACGACACCTTCTGGGATTTTGTGACGCTGGTGCCCGAAACCATGCACACCATGATCTGGGCCATGAGCGACCGCGCCATTCCGCGCAGTCTGCGCATGATGGAGGGCTTCGGCATCCACAGTTTCCGCCTGATCAACGCGCAGGGCGAATCGACCTTCGTGAAATTCCATTGGCGCCCCAAGCTGGGCCTGCAATCCACCGTGTGGGACGAAGCCGCCAAACTGCAGGGCGCCGACAATGATTTCCACCGCCGTGACCTGTTCGAGGCGATCGAGGCCGGCCAATATCCCGAATGGGAGTTTGGCGTGCAGCTGTTCACCGAGGAAGATGCGGCTGGTTTCCCGTTCGATCACCTGGATCCGACCAAGCTGATTCCCGAAGAGCTGGTGCCGCTGCGCATCGTCGGCCGCATGGTGCTGGACCGCTGGCCGGACAATCTGTTTGCCGAAACCGAGCAGGTGGCGTTCTGCCCCGCCAACGTGCCGCCGGGCATCGACTTCTCCAACGATCCGCTGCTGCAGGGGCGCCTGTTCAGCTATCTGGATACGCAGTTGTCGCGCCTGGGGGGCAGCAATTTCGCGCAGATTCCGATCAATGCGCCCAAGTGCCCGTTTCACAACAATCAGCGCGACGGCCATCTGCAGATGCAGGTGCACAAGGGCCGCGTGGCCTACGAACCGAGCAGTTTGCAGGCCGATGCGCCGCGCGCCAGCCTGCAGCAGGGCTTCCGCAGCTATGCCCAGTTGGACGATGGCGTAAAGGGCCGCGTGCGCGCCGAGAGCTTTGCCGATCACTATTCGCAGCCGCGCCAGTTCTGGAACAGCCAGCTGCCGGTGGAGCAGGCGCACATTGCGTCGGCGCTGGTGTTCGAGCTGTCCAAGGTGGAAACCGCGCATGTGCGCGAGGCCATGGTGGGCCATCTGCGGCACATCGATGAAGGCTTGGCGCAGCGCGTGGCCGACGGACTTGGCATGACGGAACTTCCGGCCGCACCGCCCGCGAAGGTGCCGCCGCAGGATCTGCCGCCGTCTCCGCCGCTGCAGCTGATCGGCAAGGCGAAGGACACGCTGCAGGGCCGCACCATCGGCATCCTGGTCAGCGATGGCTCCAACCAGGAGACGGTGGCCAAGGTGCGTGCCGCCGCCGAAAAGGAAGGCGCGATGGTCAAAATCGTGGCGCCCAAGCTCTCCGTCAAGCTCAAGGATGGCAGCCAGCTGGTAGCCGATGGCCAGCTGGCCGGTACGCCGTCCATGGTGTTCGATGCCGTGGCCAGCGTGCTCAAGCCGGAAGAGGGCGAGCGTCTGGCGAAGGATGGCGCGGCCGTGGAGTGGTTCGCCAACGCCTACGGCCACCTCAAGGCGATCGCGGCCTGCAAGGGCACACGCGTGATTCTGCACAAGGCCAACGTTGAGGACGATGCGGGCGTGGTGGAGATCGATGACGTGGAGGGCTTCATCGCCGCTGCGAAGACGCGCCAGTGGGAGCGCGAACCCAAGGTGCGCACCCTGGCATAAGCGGGGGCGCAGAAGAACGCAGTGGGGTCGATACGATGCCTCTGCCAAGGAGAACCGCATGGCAGACTCTGAAGCTCCCGATATTGCTCCGGGCAGCAGCCCGCCTCCGCCACGGGTGGTGTGGAAGGGCGCGATCAGCTTCGGCCTGGTGCACATTCCGGTGGCGCTCTACGCAGCCACCAGCAGTTCCGGCGTGGACTTCGACTGGCTGGACCGCCGCACCATGGAGCCGGTCGGCTACAAGCGCATCAACAAGAAAACCGGCAAGGAAATTGCTGCTTCCGACATTGTCAAGGGAGTCGAAGTGGAGGATGGCCGCTACGTCGTTCTGAGCGCCGAAGAGATCAAGGCGGCTTTCCCAAAATCGACCCAGACCATCGAGATCGAGACCTTTGTCAAGGCCGATGAGATCCCGCTGGTCTATCTGGAACGTCCCTACTATCTGGCCCCGATCAATCGGGGGGAGAAGGTCTATGCGCTGCTGCGCGAAGCCTTGCAGCAGAGCGGCCGCGTGGGCGTCGCCCGGGTGGTGATTTCGGCGAAACAGCATCTGGCGGTGCTGATGCCGACCGGGCGGGCACTGATCCTTAATCTGTTGCGCTGGGGCGGGGAAATCCGTTCCTGGGAGGAACTCAAACTGCCGCCCGCCGATGCCAAGGCGGCGGGACTGAAGGATGCGGAAATCAAGATGGCGCGCCAGCTGATCGACGACATGACGGCGCCCTGGGATGCAGACGCCTTCCGGGATTCCTTCCGTGATGAAATCATGCGGCTGGTGCAAGCCAAGGCCAAGGCGGGCGAGCTGGAGCAGGTGGACAAGGTGGAATCCGACCCAGCGTCTACTTCGCGCGGCGGAGCCGAAATCATCGATCTGACCGAACTGCTCAAGCGCAGCCTGCAGGGCGGCGGCAAGGAAAAAACACCGAGCCAGAGCAAGGATGCCGCCGATGCCGGCATGCCCAGCGGCACCGGACGTGCCAGCCCCCGAAAGACAGCGACGAGCAAGAACAAGGAGGCTGACGATGCCCCAGCCACGCGCACCACGGCAAGCCGCACGCGCAAACGCGCCTGACTTTGACAAGCCTGCCAAGCCGCAGAGTCCTGGCCGGCGCAAGCCCGCTCCGGAAACGCCAGGACGCCAGCGTCCCCAGCGGGAGATGCCGCGACGCGAAGCGCCGGATCCGGAAATTCCCGACCGGAAGGAACCGGAGCCGGAAATAGCCGACCCCGATACGCCCTTGGCGCGCTACCAGGCCAAACGCAATTTTGCGCGCACGCCAGAGCCCCGCGGCAGCGTTGCCGACACCAAGGCTGGCACGCTGCAATATGTGATCCAGAAACACTGGGCCAGCCATCTGCATTACGATCTGCGCCTCGAAATCGACGGCACCATGCACAGCTGGGCCGTGCCCAAAGGCCCCAGCCTCGATCCGCATGACAAGCGCCTGGCCATGCAGGTCGAGAACCATCCCATGTCCTACAACACCTTCGAAGGACAAATCCCTCCCGGCCAGTATGGGGCGGGCCGCGTCATCATCTGGGACCGTGGCAGTTGGGAGCCGGAAGGTGACGTACACGCCATGCTGCGGCAGGGGCAACTCAAGTTTCGCATCCACGGTGCCAAATTGCACGGGCGCTGGGCGCTGGTGCGCATGAAGAAAGACACCAATGCCGCCAAGCCGGCCTGGCTGCTGATCAAGGAAAAGGATGAGCACGCGCGCGCTGCTGCCGAATACAGCATCGTCGATGCGGAGCCTGATTCGGTGGTGCAGACCGCACTCGATCTTGCTGACTCCTCCAGCGATGACAGGGGCAGCAGCACCAGCAGTAATACAAGTAGCCGCAAGGGGACACCGGCCGACCCGCTCCCCGAAGCTCTGTCGCCGCAGCTGGCCACCCTGGTCAGCGCGCCCCCGGACGCCCTGGCCGACTGGCTCTGGGAACTCAAGTTCGACGGCTACCGCCTGCTCGCGCGCATCGACCAGGGCAAGGCACGGCTCTTCACGCGCAACGGGCTGGACTGGACGCACCGCATGCCCGAACTCGCTGCAGCGCTGGCACGCTTGCCGGTCCGGCAAGCCTGGCTCGACGGCGAAGTGGTTGCCGTGGATGACGAGGGCATGCCCGACTTCGCCGCCCTGCAAAATGCCTTTGACGGGGCAGGCACCAAGGCGCTGGTGTATTACCTGTTCGACCTGCTCCATCTCGATGGCACCGACTGGCGCACCCAGGCGCTGCGCCTGCGGCGCGAGCAGCTCGACCTGATACTGATGGACGCCGACGAAGAGTGCCTGCGCCTGTCACAGGCCTTCGAAGCTGCTCCTGCCGACCTGATCGCCAGCGCCTGCCGCATGGGCATGGAGGGCATCATCGGCAAGCGTCGCGAAGCGCACTACACCAGCGGCCGCAACCAGGACTGGATCAAGCTCAAGTGCGGCCAGGGCGAAGAACTGGTGATTGCCGGCTACACGGAAGGGCAGGGCGCACGCGCCGATTTGGGCGCCCTGGTGCTGGCTGCGCACGATGCCAAGGGGGCCCTGCGGCATGCCGGCAACGTCGGCAGCGGTTTCGATACGCGCACGCTCGCCATGCTGCAGCAGCGCCTGCAAGCGCTGGAAATCGCGGAAAGCCCCCTGACCGACAGCCCGCGCCTGCCAGGCAGGATTCACTGGGTCCGCCCTGAGCTCGTCGCGCAAGTTACTCATGCCGGCTGGACGCCGCAACGCAAGTTGCGCCACGGCGTCTTTCGTGGCCTGCGCGAAGACAAGCCCGCCGCCGAAGTGCATTTCGAACGGGCGATCGCACCACCGAAAGAAGAACCAGGACAGGCCGAACACCCGCAGGTCTCGGCAGCCACACGATCGAAGGCGCAGCGCACCGCGTCCACCGGCACAACTCGCGCAAAACCCGCTCCAGCCAGCTTCTCCGGCATCACCATCACGCACCCCGATCGCGTCATCGACAAAAGCACCGGCCTGCAGAAAATCGATCTCGCCCGCTACTACCAGACCGTCGCCCCTTTGCTGCTGCCGCACCTGGACCGGCGCCCGGTGGCGCTGGTACGCGCGCCTGACGGCGTTGCCGGCGAACTGTTCTTCCAGAAACATCTCGAACGCATCACCTTGCCCGGCGTCGTCCTGCTGGATCCCGCGCTCGATCCCGGCCACGCCAGCCTGCTCGAAATCGAGAACGAAGCCGGCTTGATGGGCGCGGTGCAGATGAACGTGATCGAACTGCACACCTGGAATGCACGCCACGACCGCATCGAACGCCCCGACCGTTTCACGCTCGACCTCGATCCCGGCGAAGGCGTGCCCTGGGAGCGCGTGCAGGAAGCGGCCCGGCTCGTGCATACGCTGCTGACCGAACTGGGCCTACAGCCCTTCCTCAAGACCAGTGGCGGCAAGGGCCTGCACGTCGTGACTCCCATCAAGCGTCTGCACGACTGGGACACCGTCAAGGGTTTCAGCAAGCTCCTCGCCGAACATCTCGCCCGCCTGATGCCCGATCGTTTCAGCGCCCTCAGTGGCCCGAAAAACCGCGTCGGCAAGATCTACCCCGACTACCTGCGCAACGGCCGCGGCGCCACCACCGTAAGCGCCTGGTCGGCACGCGCCCGGGCGGGGCTGGGCGTGTCCGTTCCCGTCAGCTGGAATGAGTTGGACAAGCTCACTGGCGGCGCTCACTGGACGGTGGCGACTGTGGAAGACCGCCTGCGTCTGGGCAACGGCCCCTGGGCGGATTACAAGCAGTCGGCTCGCTCCATCGGCGAGCCGCTGCGGCAATTGCAGGCCATCGCCAAGGGATAACATCCGGCCTTTGCTCGCCCATGTGATCCGCTCTTGGTCAAATCCCGCGTCCGGAATAAAATACACGGTTACGCCCAGCGCCGGTCCATTCCTGCGCAGGCACCCCTTTCCAGCCTCTGGATCAACACCACGAACCGCTGACGCCATGACCGACACCACCACCGCCCCCAAGAAAGTCTTCATCAAAACCTTCGGCTGCCAGATGAACGAGTACGACTCGGACAAGATGGCCGACGTGCTCGGCGCAGCCCAAGGCTACGAGAAGACCGACAACCCCGAGGATGCCGACCTGATCCTGTTCAACACCTGCTCCGTGCGCGAAAAGGCGCAGGAAAAGGTCTTCAGCGATCTGGGCCGCGTCAAGCACCTCAAGGCCAAGGGCGTCAAGATTGGTGTCGGCGGCTGCGTCGCCAGCCAGGAAGGCGAGGAAATCATCAAGCGCGCTCCCTTCGTCGATGTGGTGTTCGGCCCGCAAACCCTGCACCGCCTGCCCGAACTGCTCACCCAAAGCACCGCTCAGCAAAAGGCCCAGGTCGACATCAGCTTCCCCGAAATCGAGAAGTTCGACCACCTGCCGCCGGCACGCGTGGAGGGCGCCAGCGCCTTCGTCTCCATCATGGAAGGCTGTAGCAAGTATTGCAGCTACTGCGTCGTGCCCTACACGCGCGGCGAGGAATTCAGCCGCCCGTTCGAGGAAGTGCTGGTCGAAGTCGCCGGCCTGGCCGAGCAGGGCGTCAAGGAAATCACGCTGCTGGGCCAGAACGTCAACGCCTACCGCGGCAAGATGGGCGACAGCGACGAAATCGCCGACTTTGCCCTGCTGATCGAATACGTGGCCGAAATCCCCGGCATCGAGCGCATCCGCTACACCACCAGCCACCCCAACGAATTCACCCAGCGCCTGATCGACGTCTACGCCAAAGTGCCGCAACTCGTCAGCCACCTGCACCTGCCCGTGCAACACGGCAGTGACCGCATCCTGATGGCCATGAAGCGCGGCTACACCGCGATGGAATACAAGAGCATCATCCGCAAGCTGCGCGCCGTGCGCCCGGACATGTCCATGAGCAGCGACTTCATCGTCGGCTTCCCCGGCGAGACGGAAGAGGATTTCCAGAAGATGATGCAGCTGATCGACGACGTCGGCTACGACAGCTCCTTCAGCTTCATCTTCAGCCCGCGCCCCGGCACGCCCGCCGCCAACCTGCATGACGACACCCCGCACGAAGTCAAGCTCAAGCGCCTACAGCAACTGCAGGCCAAACTCGAAGAAAACGTGCGCCGCCTCAGCGCCAGTCGCGTCGGCACCGTGCAGCGCATTCTGGTCGAAGGCCCCTCGCGCAAGGATCCCAATGAGCTGATGGGCCGCACCGCCTGCAACCGCATCGTCAACTTCCCCGCCGGCCCGCAGCGCGACCGCCTGATCGGGCAGATGCTGGACGTGCGCATCACCAGTGCGCTGCCGCATTCGCTGCGTGGCGAAATCGTTGTCGCATAACGGCCAAGGCGCTGCACCGCGGTTGAGATAAGGGAGTTCAGTGCGCCGGCTCGAACGGATGCACCAGGATGTCTGCATCCGGAAACGAGGCCACCAGCTTCAGCTCGCCCCCCAGGGCCCTGACGTACTCGCGCAAAGTGCTGACGTACATGTCATCGCGGCGCTCCAGCTTCGAGACAGCGGCTTGCTCCACGCTCATCGCCTTGGCCAGCTGGACTTGCGTCACTTTCCGCGTCTTGCGCAACTCCTGCAGTTGCATTTCGACGAGCATTGCCTCGGCGCGGGCTGCTGCGCGTGCCTGGGATTCAGGCGACATCCCGGCACGCAATTCGCTGAATTTCCTGGCCATTGATCTGTCCCTCCTTCTTCAAAGTCTGGATGTGCGTGTCGTAGAGCCTGTCAGCGATAGGCACATGCACTGCATACCAGCGTTCGTCACCCGTCTTGTCCCCGCCCAGCAACAGGATGGCGCAGCGGCGAGGGTCAAACGCATACAAAATCCGGTACGGCCGACCTTCATGCTGAATACGAAGTTCACGCATGTGGGAATGCTTTGACCCCGCGATTCCCGAGGTGTGCGGAAAGCCCAGGTTCGGTCCTCTTTCCTCCAGAAGCCGCACTGACGCATCAATGGACTCCTGTTCGGTCTCGTCCAATCCGGCCCACCACTCACCGAGTTCATCGGTGTATTCCACTTCCCATTTATTGGGCATTATTCCTCCTGACGACTATTCCGTCAAGGGAATATCAAAATATGGAAAATAATAAAAAAGCCGTAATTATGCAATGGGCGACGGGGTCTTTTCATGGTCCATCCGTTCGCAACAGAATGTATTGCCACCGCCGCGCGCCGACAAATTCACACTGCTCCCAAAGGATGATTTCCGCCGCCAATTAGAATGCTGCGTATGTCATCCGTTTCACCCGAGTCCTTGGTCGAGCCGTCCGTGCCGCTGGTACAGCTGCAGCATGTCCATTTCGGCTACGGCGGCCCGCGCAAGATCCTTGAAGATCTCTCGCTGGACGTGCCGCGCGGCAAGGTCACGGCCATCATGGGCGCCTCCGGCGGCGGCAAGACCACCGTGCTGCGCCTGATCGGTGGCCAGCAACGTGCCCAGCAGGGCCAGGTACTGTTCGACGGGCAGGACATCGGCAAGCTCAGCCAGACCGAGCTCTACGCTGCCCGCCGCCGCATGGGCATGCTGTTCCAGTTCGGCGCGCTGTTCACCGACATGAACGTGTTCGACAACGTGGCCTTCCCGCTGCGCGAGCACACGCGCCTGCCCGAATCCATGATCCGCGACATCGTGCTGATGAAGCTCAACGCCGTCGGCCTGCGCGGCGCGCGCGACCTGATGCCGAGCGAAGTCTCCGGCGGCATGGCCCGCCGCATCGCCCTGGCCCGCGCCATCGCGCTCGATCCCGAACTGGTCATGTACGACGAGCCCTTCGCCGGTCTCGATCCGATCTCGCTCGGCACCATCGCGCGCCTGATCCGCGAACTGAACGACGCCATGGGCCTCACCAGCATCATCGTCTCGCACGACCTGGTGGAAACCTTCCTGATCGCCGACCACATCGTCATCCTGGCCAATGGCGGCGTCGCCGCGCAAGGCACGCCGGAAGAAGTCCGCAACAGCAGCGATCCGCTGGTGCACCAGTTCGTCAACGCCCAGCCCGAAGGCCCGGTGCGCTTCCACTACCCCGGCCCCACCCTGGGCGAAGACTTCGGCCTCGCCCGCCAGAAAGGCCGCCCATGAGCATGCTCAATCCCGCCGACATCGGCTACGCCGTCCGCCAGCAGATCGTGCGCCTCGGCACCGGCGCGCGCCTGTTCGCGCGGCTCATCACTTCCTTGGGCGCCTGGCGCCGCTTCGGCCTGATCCGCGATCAGGTGCACTTCCTGGGCAACTACTCGCTCTCCATCATCGCCATCTCCGGCCTGTTTGTCGGCTTCGTGCTGGGCCTGCAGGGCTACTACACGCTCAAGAGCTTCGGCTCGTCCGAATCGGTTGGTCTGCTGGTGGCGCTCAGCCTGCTGCGTGAACTGGGCCCGGTCGTCACCGGCCTGCTGTTCGCCGGCCGCGCCGGCACCTCGCTCACCGCCGAAATCGGCCTGATGAAGGCCGGCGAGCAACTCGACGCCATGCAGATGATGGCCGTCGATCCGGTGCAGCGCATTCTGGCGCCGCGCTTCTGGGGCGGTGTCATCGCCATGCCGATCCTGGCCGCCATCTTCAGCGCCGTCGGCATCATCGGTGCCTGGCTGGTCGCCGTGCAGCTCATCGGCCTCGATCCCGGCTCCTTCTGGAGCCAGATGCAGAACGGGGTCGACGTCTGGAAGGACGTGGCCAACGGCGTCATCAAGAGTTTCGTGTTCGGCATCGCCGTCACCTTCATTGCCCTGCTCGAAGGCTACAGCGCCCGGGCCACGCCCGAAGGCGTGTCGCGCGCCACCACCCGCACCGTGGTGGTGGCATCGCTCACCGTGCTCGCGCTCGACTTCCTGCTCACCGCCATGATGTTCAGCATCTGACCGCATTCCAAGGAAAGCTTCCATGCAACGTTCCAAAATCGATATCTGGGTCGGCCTGTTCGTGCTGCTGGGTGCAGCCGCACTGCTGTTCCTGGCCCTGCAAGCCGGCAACTTGCTCAGCCTCAGTGGTGGCGGCGGCTACCAGGTGCAGGCCCAGTTCCAGGACATCGGCGGCCTCAAGCCCAAGTCTGCCGTCAAGAGCTCCGGCGTGGTCGTCGGCCGCGTCAAGAGCATCGACTTCGACGACAAGACCTACCAGGCCACCGTCACGCTCGACATGAACGAGCGCTACCACTTCCCCAACGACAGCTCGCTCAAGATCATGACCAGCGGCCTGCTGGGCGACCAGTACATCGGCATCGAGGCCGGCTACAGCGACACCAACTGGAAAGCCGGAGACAAAATCACCAACACCCAGTCCGCTGTCGTGCTCGAGAACCTGATCGGCCAGTTCATGAACAGCAAGGCGCTCGAAGCCGGCACGCCGCCGGCCGGTAGCGAAAGTGCCGAGCCGGCCACAGACGCAACACCGGCGGATGCCGAAGCCGCGCCCGCAGCGTCTGCCGTGCACGGTCAGGCAAGCGCCGATGATCCGGCCACCGCTGCAGGCGCTGCCTCTGCGGCAAGTGCAGCCGCACGCTAAGCAACTGCGATCCCAGAAAGTCCCGGCGCCGCCGCTCACAACCGCGTTTCGAGCCCCATCATGAACCATCCGTCCACCGCCATCCGCCGTACAGCCCTGCGCCGCACCACCGCCGTGCTCTGCCTCGGCAGCGCCGCCGTACTCGCCGGTTGCGCCACCGGCCCCAACGCCCACCCGCGCGATCCGCTCGAGCCCTGGAACCGCGGCGTCTACAAGTTCAACGACGCCGTTGACCAGGCCGTGCTCAAGCCGGTCGCCACTGTCTACACCAAGGTCACGCCCAACTTCGTGCAAAGCGGCGTGCGCAACTTCTTCAACAACCTGACCGATGCCTGGTCGGCGATAAACAGCGCGCTGCAGTTCAAGGGCCAGGAGGCCATGGACAACTTCTGGCGCTTCACCATCAACACCACCTTCGGCCTCGGCGGCGTGTTCGACGTCGCCAGCGAGGCGCAGATTCCGCGCGTCAAGCAGGATTTCGGCCTCACGCTCGGCCGCTGGGGCGTGGGCACCGGTCCGTACCTGATGCTGCCGCTGCTTGGCCCCTCCACCGTGCGTGACACCGTGGCCCTGCCGGTCGACATGAACGGCAACCCCATCGGTGCCATCGAGCACGTGCCCACGCGCAACCAGGTCACTGCCCTCAGCGTGATCAACCAGCGTGCCCAGCTGCTCGATGCCAGCGACCTGCTCAACCAGGCCGCGCTCGACCCCTACAGCGTCCTGCGCGATGCCTACCTCCACACGCGCGATGCCGGCAAGCGCAGCGCGGCCCTGGCAGCGTCCGCAGGCGCCTCGGCCCCTGCCGATGGCGCCGACAGCGATGGCTACGAGCCGCCGCCGGAAGGCATGGAGGGCGAGGCGCCGGCAGGCGCCGCCTCCGCCTCCGTGCCAGCCACCCCGGCAGCTCCCTCCGGCCCCGGCGCGGATGCCGACGGTTACGAGCCCCCGCCGGAAGGCTTCGAACCCGAGAGCGGCGCCCCGGTGCAAAAAGGCCCGACTCCCTACTATGTGCCCGCCGTGCCGCAGCTGCTGGAGCATCTGGATCCGAACTGGGGCACCAACTTCTGGCGCCGCTGAACCACAGTATTTGTAACAATGACGGCAAGGGAAGCAACAAGGCACATCGCCGCCACGGCTGGCGTTGCACCGTGTTGCAACTCGGCCCCGCGCTGGCGGAAACCCTTGCCATGATCAGGTATCCAATGCCTGTCCGCGCAAACCGCACAGTGCACGCAACCAACAAGGAGCAAAGAACATGATGATGAATCGCCGTACCCTGACCCGTATCGCTGGTGCCGCCGCCCTGGCCGCTGCAGTGGCCACGCCGTCCTTCGCCGCCGACCTGGCTCCCGATGCCATGGTGCTGAAGGTTTCCGGCGAAACCCTGGCTGCCATCAAGGCCGACAGGGCGCTGCAGGGCGGTGACATCAACAAGATCATCGCGCTGGTCGACAGCAAGGTCATGCCCCATGTCGATTTCGCCCGCATGACGGCCTCGGCTGTCGGCCCGGCCTGGCGCAACGCCACCCCGGCCCAGAAAGGCCAGCTGCAGCAGGAATTCAAGCGCCTGCTGGTGCGCACCTATGCCGGCGCTTTCAACTCCGTCGGCAACCGTGAGGTCAAGGTACTGCCCATGCGTGCTGGCTCCGCTGGTGCCAATGACGTGGTCGTGCGCAGCCAGCTGGTCGGCTCCGGCGACCCTGTCAGCCTCGACTACCGCCTGACCCGCACCCCAGGCAAGGGTCTGGGCTGGAAGGCCTACAACCTGAACATCGGCGGCGTCTGGATGATCGACTCCTACAAGCAGCAGTTTGCCCAGGAAGTCAACACCAAGGGCATCGACGGTCTGATCGCCACCCTGGCGGCCAAGAACAAGTCCAACGCAGGCGGCAAGTAAGCATGACCACCCGCGAGCCTTCCGCCGGCAGCACGCCCGTCATCAGCCTGGCCCTGCCGGTCCGGCTGGACGCCACCAACGCCGGCACGGTCACGCAGGCCCTGATGGCGCGCCTGCGCGAGGGCGGGCAAGGGCAGCAGGCCCAGGTCGACGCAAGTGCGCTGCAGAGCTTCGACTCTTCGGCGCTGGCGACCTTGCTGGCCCTGCAGCGGCAGGCGATGGAGCGGGGCGCCAGCCTGCACCTGCACGCGGCACCGGTGCGCCTCGTCGAACTGGCGCGCCTGTATGGCGTGCATGAGTTGCTGCTCCCCGCGCCGGCCGCGCAGCCTGCCTGAGCGCCTGCCTCGCGCAACGCACGAAAAAAAACGCCCCGGTCTGCCTTGCGGCATCGGGGCGTTGTCACGTATGGCCCTGACGGGGCCGGCGTGCTTACGACTTGCTGCTGTCCTTGGCGGCGGCAGCTGGTGCTGCCGGCTCGGCTGCAGGCGGCACGGCTTCAGCCTTGGCCGGTTCTGCCGCCTTCTTCGGGGTCGCTGCCTTCTTGGCAGCAGGCTTGGCAGCCTTGGCTGCGGCTTTCACCGTTTCGGACGGCTTGGTGCTGGCGGCCTTCTTTTTCGGTGCCGGCTTGGCAGCAGCCTTCGGGGCGGCCGGAGCGTCGCCCGCCGCCGTCATGCCGGCTAGATGCATGGAGGCATCGTACAGGCGGGACTTGCCGGCAAAGTGGCGATCCAGGCGCCACTCCTGCAGGATTTCCAGGGCCAGCTTGAACTTGTCATAGTCCAGCAGATAGATGTCGGTGATCGGGAAGTCGATTTCCGACTCCAGCGCCAGCACCAGACGCGACAGGGTAATGGCGTCGGCACTGCTGGAGTTGCTTTCGATGAACTTCCGCGCTTCTTTGATGGCACGCATGTTGAAATTTCCTAGGCTGTGGGTTCTGGTATCCGATTCTCGCCGGGGCAATCCGCATTATCCAGATACCGTCCGACCGATACGGGCGGGTTAGCCGGATTTTAGGGGCAACCCTGATACGCCAGAAGGGGGTGTCATGAATCTTTCACACCGGTGTCGCAGAGAGGCCCTTGTGCGCCAAGTCCGCGCCGGAAAAAAGAAAAACCCGCATGCCTGATGAGGGTATGCGGGCTTGTCTGCTGGCTGTTGTCCAGTGCCATAACTGGTGCCGAAGGCCGGAATCGAACCGGCACGAGGTCGCCCCCGGCAGATTTTGAATCTGCTGCGTCTACCAATTTCGCCACTCCGGCAGGAGAAGTAGAATCAAGCCGATAATTATGACATAAAGCCGTTCCCACGGCGTGGCCACTACACCACTGCGAGCAGCGCATGCACTACCCCACCATCGAACATTTCATTGGCAAAACCCCGCTGGTGCGGCTCCAGCGCATCGGCGCCCAGGCCAACGCGGCACGCGGCAACGTGGTGCTCGGCAAGCTCGAGGGCAACAACCCCGCAGGTTCGGTCAAGGACCGTCCTGCGCTGTCCATGATTCTGCAGGCCGAGGCGCGCGGCGAGATCCGCCCCGGCGATGCCCTGATCGAAGCCACTAGCGGCAACACCGGCATCGCGCTGGCCATGGTAGCCGCCATCCGCGGCTACCGCATGATCCTCATCATGCCCGAGGATCTCAGCATCGAGCGCGCCCAGTGCATGCGTGCCTACGGCGCCGAACTCATCCTCACCCCGCGCAGCGGCGGCATGGAATACGCGCGCGACCTGGCCCTGCAGATGCAGGCCGATGGCAAGGGCCGCGTGCTCGACCAGTTCGGCAACAGCGACAACCCGCTCATCCACTACCAGACCACCGGCCCCGAGATCTGGCAGGACACCCGTGGCCAGATCACCCATTTCGTCAGCGCCATGGGCACCACTGGCACCATCACCGGCGTGGCGCGCTACCTCAAGGAGCAGAATCCCGCCATCCGCATCATCGGCGCGCAGCCGGCCGATGGCTCGCGCATTCCCGGCATTCGCAAGTGGCCGCAGGAATACCTGCCCAAGATCTATACGCCCGAGCTGGTGGACGAACTGGTGCTGGTCTCCCAGTCTGACGCCGAGGACATGTGCCGCCAGCTGGCGCGCGAAGAGGGCATCTTTGCCGGCATCTCGGCAGCCGGCGCCTGCTGGGTGGCCCAGCAACTGGCCGCTACCGTCGAAAATGCCACTATCGTCTTCGTCGTCTGCGACCGCGGCGACCGCTACCTGTCTACCGGTGTCTTCCCCGCCTGAGGATCCTGTTTCATGCCTACCGATGCAAGCGCAACCCCCCTGCACCACGACACCGAAATCGACACCAGCGGTCTGCAGTGCCCGCTGCCCATTCTGCGCGCCAAGAAGGCGCTGAATGCCATGGAAAGCGGCCAGGTGCTGCGCGTCATCACGACCGACCCGGGTGCCGAGCGCGATTTCCAGGCCTTTGCCGTGCAGACTGGCAACACCTTGCTCAGCCAGCAGATGTACGGCCAGCGCGGCGTTCACTATCTGCGCCGGCGCTGAGCCGCCGGAGGAGGGCCGCACACAGGCAGCCGCGCCTGCCCTCCGGGCTTGTCTCCTTGCCCCCGACGAAGCAAAAAAAAGCCCCAAGTCTTGTGGACTTGGGGCTGAATCCACCTGATAGGAGGGTGGAGGAGACAACTATTGCATGAAACTGAATAATGCAACGGTTCAAAGTTTAGCCAAAATTTTGCTGCAGTGCACATAAGCAGCGTGACCAAATGCACGGCGCTGCCCAAAAACCTCGTTTTTTTGCGAACGTCTGTGCTTTCCTGGCAACACTTTGGGGGCTAAGTCCGCATTTTTCCGAGAAATTCAGAAAAATTTCACAAATTTGTCATGGCTGAGCCTGTTTGCTGTCGATCAGGGTGAGGCTGGTCGTCATCTCTGCCGTGCGGCCGAGCATGGCGCTGGCAGAGCAGTATTTTTCGTGGCTCATCGCAATGGCGCGCTCCACGGCGGCTTGCGGCAGGCCCGCGCCACGCACCTCGAAAGCCATGTGGATGCGGGTAAATACCTTGGGATCGGTCTCGGCGCGTTCGGCCTCGATCGCCACGCTGCAACCCTCCACGGCATGGCGCCCGCGCTTGAGAATCAGCACCACGTCATAGCTGGCGCAGCCGCCCAGGCCGGCCAGCAGCATTTCCATCGGGCGCGGCGCCAGATTCTGTCCGCCATTTTCCGGACGCACGGCATCCGGCGCGCCATCCATCATCACCGTATGGCCGCTGCCGGTTTCGGCCACAAACCCCATGCCCGACCGTGTGGCCAGGCCGCCAGTCCAACTCACCCTGCATTCCATCGCGCCTCTCCTGAAAGATCCGGAGCGCTGATTGTAGGGGCCAGCCGGTTGCCCGGGCCGAAGCGGGGCTGTTCGACGGGAAAATGCCGGGGCCGGCCCGCGGCGGTCAGAGGCGGTGCGCCACCGTCGTCATCACCTTGGCGGCGAGCCGCATCAGGCCCTGCACTGGCGTGCTCAGGGGTGCGGCACCGGCATTGAGGGCGGCATCGGCATGGCGCTGTTCGTCTTCCTTCATCTGTTGCACGATCACGCGCGAAGCCGCGTCGCCGGCAGGCAGGCGTTCCAGGTGGCTGTGCAGGTGCGCTTCCACCTGGCGCTCGGTTTCCACCACAAAGCCCAGGCTGTTGCGGTCGCTCACGCGGCCCATCACCATGCCCAGGGCAAAGGCGCCGGCATACCAGAAGGGATTGAGCAGCGAGGGGCGGTCGCCCAGTTCATTCAGGCGCTGCTGTGTCCAGGCGAGATGGTCCATCTCCTCGCGTGCCGCCTCTTCGAAGTGCGCGCGCAACTCCGGATCGCGCGTGGCCAGCGCCTGCGACTGGTACAGCGCCTGCGCGCAGATTTCGCCCACATGGTTCACCCGCATCAGCGCACCGGCCAGGCGCTTGTCATCGGCGGTCAGCGCGGCGTCCTGCACCAGGGTGGACACGCCCTCGCGCTCGGGCGGATAGGGGGCGCTGGCATGGGGCGGAGCAAACAGCACGCGCAAGGTGGCATCGGCGGCGTTCAGCCAGGAGTCCAGGGGGGATGGTTGTTGCATGAGGCGCTAATAAACAAACAGGGGGTTGATGGCGCGATGCGAGGCAGCACCGCCTGTCACACCAGGCATTTTAGGGAGAACCCGGGCCGGGCGCGGCCTGCCTGACGTTGCCATTGCACCACGGATCGGTGGTGCCACCCATACCCGGACGGCAACGCTGCCCCGGCTTGCCGGCGGCCAGTCGGGAGCAGCAAGGGCCGGTTTGCCCGATGCGGTGGCGGGAGGGGCGCCACGGGGTGAACTTAAAGCAATTCCTCAAGTGTGCCCCCCAATGGCACGGTGCGTGCCGCGTTGCCGCAGTACGGGTGGGGCGCACCAGTTGGCACAAAACCGCGCCGCTTGTCCAGCGCGGGCTGTTTTTGTCGCTTCGAGGCAACAAACCTGTTGTCGGTCTGCAACGATGCGCAGATAAAAGTGTGATTTCCTTTGCTGAAGGGGGGAAGCTCTGGTGCAATAGAGACAACTTCCGAAAAGGAGGTTGGCCCGGGGAACCGGGGGCTGCGCAAAAAAGGCACAACGCCAGCGCAAGCCCACGAACCGGTGCCCTATGTTTAACCTTGGAGAAACTTGCAATGAAAAAATCTCTGATTGCTATCGCTGCTCTGGCTGCTGTGGGCGCCGCTTCCGCTCAGTCTTCCGTGACCCTGTATGGTCTGGCTGACGTGTATTTTGGTCAGAATAAATCCACCGAAGTTGGTTTCAATAACGGCGTGCTGGAAAAGACCGTTACTAAGGAGACCGGCTTCAACTCCGGCGGTCTGCAGGGCAGCCGCATCGGCGTGAAGGGTGTGGAAGACCTGGGCAACGGTCTGAAGGCCGTGTTCAACTACGAAATGGGCTTCAACGCTATCGACGGCGCGCTGGGTAGCAACGGTGCTTCCGGCGTGGGCTTCGGTCGTCGCGCTGTGGTGGGTGTGCAGGGTGGCTTCGGCTCCGTGCTGCTGGGCCGTGACTACACCCCCCTGTTCAACCTGCTGGCTGCCAGCTCTGTTGATGGCCTGTCTTCCTTCGAAACTGTGAGCGGTGCTATCCGTACTGACCGTACCAACGGTATCCACTACGCTGGCAACTTCTCTGGCGTTGGTGTGCAGGCATTCGCTGGTTACAACAAGGTTGACACCGACACGAACGAAGTTGTGTCTGGCCTCAAGACCACAGACACCACCGATAAGTACCAGGGCTACGGTCTGGGCGTGAGCTACGCCAACGGCCCCCTGATGGTTGGTATCGCTGGCCAGGAATTCAAGGGCACTACCTCCAACGCCCTGGCTTCTTCCAACGACGTTAGCAAGCGTACTGAAGCTGGCGTTGGTGCATCCTACGACTTCGGCGCAGCCAAGCTGTTCGCCAACTACGTGAACACCCGTGAGCGTAGCACCTCCAATGGCATTTCCAACGGCAAGGTCAAGGCTGAAGAAGCCAACATCGGCGTGCGCGTGCCGTTCGGTGCTGCTTCCGTGATGGCTGGCTACGGTCACAACCGTGTCAAGATCCACGACGGCGCTGGCAACCTGATCAGCAAGGCCAAGGGTAACGACTGGGTTGTGGGCGCCAACTACGCCTTCAGCAAGCGCACCGACGTGTACGCTCGCGTTGGCCGCACCGACGACCTGAAGTGGAAAGACGCTGCTGGCAACAACACCGGCGCTTCCTACAAGTCTGAGAACGTGGCTGTTGGCCTGCGTCACAAGTTCTAATTCACGGCTGGCATGAGCCAGCTTTGAATGAGCTTTACGCGAAAGCCACCCTTCGGGGTGGCTTTTTTGCGTCTGCCATCAAGCTGGGCAGTGTCCAAAACGCAACGATTTAGCACGGTCGTTCGGGATTGTCCCTATTCGAACTTTCCGCGTGCTTTTTACAATTTGATCCAGCGAATCAATGGGATACGCTGACTCGAAAAGCGTTGTTTGGACACAGTTTAGGAGACAAGATGAAACGTAATGCTATTGGCGCCGCCGTTCTGCTGGCCATGCTGCCTGTCACGGGTGCATTTGCAGCCGGCCTCGATCGTTCCGGCCAGCCGGTGGCCCCCCTGTTCCAGCAGGGCAACCTGGTGGAACTGGGCTGGACGTCCCTGTTCCCGACCGTGGAGGGCAAGGAAAACGGTGGCCAGCAGCGCGCCATTCCCAACATGGCGGACAAGTACTCCTTCCCGTCCGCAGCGGTTAAGTACCAGGCCAATGACCAATGGTCGTTCTCGTTCCTGTACGACCATCCGTTCGGTGCAGATGCTGCCTATGAAGGTACCAATATCTTTACCACCACTCCGACCGAGCGCGCGGCGGCTGCCACGCTTCCATTGGCAGCCAAGCTGGCGGCCGCCAACCCCACATGGAGCCAAGACCAGATCAAGGCGGCCGTCCAGGGTTTGCTCGCGCCCACGCCCACGCCTAGCCCCGAACAAATTGCAGCACGTCAAGCCGTAGCGAAGTATTCGACCTTGGCAACGGGTTCCGATGCGACCAACGTCAGCGTTACCACACAGAGTTTCTCCCTGATTGCCGGCTTCCAGCCCAACAAGAACTGGCACTTCTACGGCGGCCCGGTCTACCAGACCGTCAAGGGTGACTTGAGCCTGCGCGGTGCGGCTTACTCCGTTTTCAACGGCTACGACGCCACCTTCCATAACTCGGGTGCCTGGGGCTTCCTGGCGGGTGCCGCCTACCAGATTCCCGACATCGCCTTCCGCGCTGCGCTGACTTACCGTTCGGCCATCAAGCATGATGTGGACACCACCGAAAACTTCGTCAACTACCAGAAGCTGGGCGGTGCAGCCGGCACCAGCAGCACCACGCGGATCAAGACGCCGCAATCCGTCAACCTGGACCTGCAAAGCGGCGTGGCGCCCAACACGGTGGCCTTTGCCAACCTGCGCTGGGTGGACTGGTCCAGCTTCAGCATCCGTCCGGGCCAGTTCGGCGCCGTTTCGAAGGATCTTGGCCCGTACGTTGGCAAGCCCAACGGCTTCAACCTGGTCGAGTACGGAAAGGACCAATACAGTGCCACCGTAGGTGTGGGCCGCAAGTTCAACGAGCAATGGGCCGGCAACATGTCCCTGGGCTGGGACAGCGGCACGGGCGAATACGTGACCACCCTGGGCCCGACCAAGGGCAACTGGAACCTGGGCATCGGCGCGCAGTACAGCCCGACCAAGAACTTCTACGTGGGCGTCGGCGCCAAGTACTTCTGGCTGGGGGATGCCAAGGCCCAGGTCGCCTCCAATGTCGGTAGCACAACGTATCAGGCCGACTTCAAGGACAACAACGCCGTGGCCGTGGGCGTGAAAGTGGGTTACCGCTTCTGATCCCGGTCCGCTGACCCAGTTGGAAAGAGCGTCGCTTGTGCGGCGCTCTTTTTTTAACCAATCACCCTCCCCGAAACCTTGGGTGGTTCAAAATTGCGTGGCGAGATCGAATCCGCTCTGCACCCTAATGCAATGCCGGCTCGTAAGCGACGAAAAATCGTTGTGCGAGCTTGGCAAGACGTTTGTCGGCTGTCCACAGCAGGGCTCCGGCTGTGAGCAGGGTGGACGACAGCAGCAACAGATCCACCAGACCGCAGCCCAGGCCATACAAGTGTTCACGCTGGATGAAATCGAGGACTTCCGGCAAGGCTGCTTGCTGGGACTGCGGAAGGAGCAACAAGCTGCTCAGGGTTTGGTCCCGCTGGGGGGGAGTGCCGCAGGCTATTTCGCCGATCACGAGCGGGTGTGCCATGACCCGGTTGAGACTCAGCAACTCAACCAGCGTGGAGTTTCCATGCCTGAAGTGTTCGACCCAGATCGAAGTGTCAACCAGAACCTGTTTCATTGCTCGCCACTTTCGCGGCGGCGTGGAATCTCCTGCATCTGAGGGGCGGTGCCGCCCAGCGCGGCCAGCCGTTTTCCGGCCTGCACCTGGATGAAAATCTTGATGGCCTCCCGGAACAGGTCAGCCTTGTCCATGGAAGCGTCCGCAACTTCCAGCGCTTGCCTGTACAGCCGATCATCAATCGTCACGGTGGTTCTCATACTTGCTCCTGCATCAAATTTGCTATCACATTACATCATATTTGATGTGACTTCAAGTGGCTCCCGTATGTTGGAACAAAAAGAGGCGCTTGCGCGCCTCGTTCGTATTCAGGGTCGTCAATCAGGTCTCATAGCCCGGCTGCCGCCCGCAGCAGCGCCGCCTTGTCCGTCTGCTCCCAGCTGAATTCCGGCTCGCTGCGGCCAAAGTGGCCATAGGCGGCGGTCTTGGTGTAGATCGGGCGCTGCAGGTTCAGCATCTCGATGATGCCCTTCGGACGCAGGTCGAAGTGGTCCTGCACCAGCTTTTCGATGGCATGGTCCTCGATCACGCCGGTGCCTTCGGTGTACACCGTCACGTTGATCGGGCGCGCCACGCCGATGGCGTACGACACCTGGATCTGGCACTGGCGCGCCAGGCCGGCCGCCACGATGTTCTTGGCCACATAGCGCGCGGCATAGGCGGCAGATCGGTCCACCTTGGTCGGATCCTTGCCGCTGAAGGCGCCACCGCCGTGCGGGCAGGCACCGCCGTAGGTGTCCACGATGATCTTGCGGCCGGTCAGGCCGCAGTCGCCCTGCGGCCCGCCCACCACGAAGCGGCCGGTGGGGTTGATCAGGAATTCGGTGTCCACCAGCATCTCGGCCGGAATCACCGGCTTGACGATGCTCTCGACGATGGCCTCGATGAACTCGGGCTTCATCTTGTCGCCCACGCTCATGTCGGGCGTGTGCTGGCTGGAGATGACCACGGTCTGCACGCTTTGCGGCTTGCCGTCCACATAGCGCATGGTGACCTGGGCCTTGGCGTCCGGGCGCAGGAAGGGCAGGGTGCCATTCTTGCGCAGTTCGGCCTGGCGTTCCATCAGGCGGTGGGCAAAGTGGATGGGCGCGGGCATCAGCTCGGGCGTTTCATCGCAGGCGTAGCCGAACATCAGGCCCTGGTCGCCGGCGCCGGTGTTGAGGTGGTCGTCGCTGGCGTGGTCCACGCCCTGGGCGATGTCGTTGCTCTGCTTGTCGTAGCAGACCATCACGGCGCAGCCCTTGTAGTCGATGCCGTAGGCGGTGTCGTCGTAGCCGATCTGCTTGATGGTGTCGCGCGCCACCTGGATGTAGTCCACGTTGGCATTGGCGGTGATTTCGCCGGCCAGCACCACCAGGCCGGTGTTGGTCAGCGTTTCGGCCGCCACGCGCGCGCGCGGGTCCTGCTCGAGCAGGGCGTCGAGGATGGCATCGGAGATCTGGTCGGCAACCTTGTCGGGGTGGCCTTCAGAGACGGATTCGGAAGTGAAGAGAAAGTCGTTCGCCATGCGGGGAAGCTCCATTTTTTGTTGGCACGGTTGAAACAGACGCGTTGCCAATCGAGAGCCTGGCGAACGCTTTAGCAGTAGGCCGCTGTGCCGGTGGGCAGGCCCTGGATGGCTGGCTGCAGGGGTTTGCCTGCTGCCTTCCCGCATCCCCGTGCGACAATGTCGGAGGATGGATCGCCCTGCAAGTTGCTCGTTTAACTCGGCGATGGGCGTTATTGTAATGAATCCGTCAAAACCCGGCCAGAAGTGCAGGTTCTGCCCTGGCTGCAAACACTTGCCATGGATCAACTGTTTCGATTTTTTGCCCGTTTCCCTCTCTGGCTGCTGCACGGCATGGGCGCCGTGGTGGGGTGGCTGGTGTATGGCCTGTCGTCGCGCTACCGCCAGCGCTGGGCCGAGAACCGCGATCAGGCCGGCCTGAGCAAGGCGCAGGTGCGCGGCGCCATCGCGCACGGCGGGCGCATGATCTTCGAGTTGCCGCGCATCTGGTTCGGCAAGCCCGTGCCCTATCAGTGGCAGGGGGTGGAGCACGTGGAGCGCGCATATGCGGCGGGCAAGGGCGTGGTGTTCCTCACGCCGCACATGGGCTGCTTCGAGATCACGGCGCAGGCGCTGGCCGAGAAATTCGGTCCGCAGTATGGCGACCTCACCGTGCTCTACCGCCCGGCGCGCCAGGCCTGGCTGGCCGAGATGATGAAGCATGTGCGCCACCGTCCGGGGCTGAAGTCGGCGCCGACCACGCTGGCCGGCGTGCGCCAGATGATCAAGGCGCTGCGCAAGGGCGAGGCCGTGGGCCTGTTGCCCGATCACGTGCCGCCCGAAGGGCAGGGGCTGTGGGCGCCGTTCTTCGGACGCCCGGCCTACACCATGACGCTGGCGGCCAAGCTGGTGCAGCAGACCGGGGCCGAGGTGATCGTAATCTGGGGCGAGCGGCTGCCGCACGGGCGGGGATTCCTGCTGCATTGCGGTCCGCTGTCCGAACCTCTGCCGGCCGAGCTGGAGCCCGCCGTGGCGCAAATCAACCGCGAGATGGAAAAGGTGATCCTGGCTGACCCCAATCAGTACATGTGGAGCTATGCGCGCTATCGCCAGCCGCGGCCGCAGCCGGCGGTGGAGCAGGCGGGCAAGGAGCCTGTGGCATGAGCGAGCCGTCGCAGCGTGACATGACGCCCCCGGTTGCGGGAAGTACACCCGTGGGCGAGGCGCGGGCGCCCGCTCGGGCGGCGCAGGCTTCGGAGCGCCCGCTGAAGCCGCAGGAAAAGGAGTTGCCCCCGCTCGGCGGCCGGGAGCGTCTCTGGTACGCGGTGCTGGGCGTGCTGGCGTATCTGCCGCTGTGGGTGTGGCGCGCCCTGGGGGCTGCGCTGGGAAGCCTGTTGTACTGGGCCATTCCGCGTCGCCGCCATGTGGCGCTGGTGAACCTGGCGCTGTGCTTTCCGGAGTGGAGCGAGGCCGAGCGCAAGCGCGTGGTGCGGCGCCACTTCATCGTGTTCGTGCAAACCTTTTTCGACCGCATCTGGCTCTGGCATGGCAGCCCGGAGCTGTTGCGCAAGCGCCTGCGCATGGTGGGCGATGTGCAGGCCCTGCAGGGCGATGAGCCAACCATCCTGTTTGCGCCGCATTTCGTCGGGCTGGATGCCGGCGGCATGGCCTTGTCGGGGCAGTTGCCGCAGCGCGATTTCATCTCCATCTACACGCCGCAGCGCAATGCGGGGGCCGACCGCTGGCTGCGGCGCGGCCGCACGCGCTTCGAGAATGCGCGCGTGGTGTGGCGGCGGGACGGGGTGAAACCCATCATCGCGGCGCTGCGGCAGGGCGGCATGCTCTACCTGCTGCCCGACATGAACTTCGGCCCGCAGGAGTCGATTTTCGTGACCTTCTTCGGCCAGCCCGCGGCCACCGTGCCTTCGCTGTCACGCTTTGCACGGCTGGGCAGGGCGCAGGTGGTGACCACTGTCACCTTTCTCGATCCGCATGGCTACACCATGCATGTGGAAGGGCCGTGGAAGGACTTTCCCACGGCCGATGTCGAGGCCGATACCCAGCGCATGAATACTTACCTCGAGGCCTGGGTGCGCAAGCGCCCGCACGAGTATTTCTGGGTGCACAAGCGCTTCAAGACGCGGCCGGAGGGGATGCCGCCGGTGTATTGAGGGTGAGCGCGGAATTTGACTTTTGGCATCAATGTGGAATGATGCAATTGTCTTTTCGCATTCTTCTGATGACCATGCGTCCTTCCGTAGCCCTCCACGCCAGACGATATGCTGTGCTTGCAGCAACGCAGCGTTTTGGTGTGTCCAATCCGCGCGTGTTTGGCTCGGTGTTGCGGGGCACTGATACAGAGGGCAGCGACCTGGATCTTCTGGTGGATGCGAAGCCGGGAACGACCTTGTTTGACCTCGGGGGACTCAAGGACGAGCTTGAGGAGGCTTTGGGAATCACCGTGGATGTGCTGACGCCGGCCGATTTGCCCGCCAAGTTCCGCGCCGCTGTTCTGGCGGAGGCGCGGGCCATATGAGCATCAACCGGTTGCCGGACTATATCGAGCACATGCAGCAGGCTGCGTCGGACGCCTGAGTCTTTACCGCGGGGCTGTCCAAGGCGGATTGTCTTGAGGACAAGCGCACGCAGCAAGCAGTCATCATGAGTCTCATCATTCTTGGCGAAGCGGCCACCAAGGTGATGGATGGCTATCGTGATTTTACGGCCAGCCATGCAGAAATTCCATGGCGCAGCATGGGGGGATGCGTAATCGCATCGCGCATGGCTATTTCGAGATCAATCTGGAGCTTGTCTGGGATACTGTGCAGCAGGCCTTGCCCGAGCTGTTGGCGCAGCTGCCTCGGGTGCATGCCGCTGCTATGGAGCAGGGCTAGCGTCGTCTCCCATGTTGTCGGGGTCGTCAAGACATTCCGGCTCATCGGGAGCATCTGCATCAGGGAACCCGCTCTCGGATGTGGGCAGGTCACCATTGTCGTGCGTCCAGTCCCACAGCAGTTGCGCCACTTCGGCCACGCCCTGCTTCTTCAAGGCCGAGAACAGCATCACATCGCCGCCGCCAGCCTGCAGACGCGTGATGGAGAGCACCTTGGCGGCTTCGCTGCGGGTGAGCTTGTCGGCCTTGGTGAGCAGCACCAGGAATTTCAGGCCTTCCTCCACGCGCGGGCGGATGGCCTCGAGCAACAGTTCGTCCAGCTCCGTCAGGCCCAGACGCGGATCACTCATCAGCACCACGCCCTTGAGGTTCTTGCGCGTGACCAGGTAGTTGGCCATCACGCGCTGCCAGCGCTGCTTGTCGGCCAGCGGCACCGAGGCGTAGCCGTAGCCAGGCAGGTCGGCCAGCACCGCATCGGTCTCGCCCTGGCGGCCGAGCGCGAACAGGTTGATGTGCTGGGTGCGGCCCGGCGTCTTGGAGGCGTAGGCCAGCTGGCGCTGCTGCGTGAGCGTGTTGATGCAGGTGGACTTGCCGGCGTTGGACCGGCCGACGAAGGCAATCTCGGGAACGTCCAGCTCGGGCAGCTGGTGCAGCTGCGCGGCAGTGGTGAGGAAGCGCGCGGTGTGCGTCCAGCCCAGCGCGGTTGGCGTCTTGGGCGGTTTGGCGGGAGCGGCGGGCTTGCTGCGGGACGCAGACTTGGGGGAGCGCGGAGAGGCGGCCATGGCGGAATCGCTGTGAAGGGTCTTGCCCGGGAGCAAGCATTGCTGCGCGAATGGCAACAGAAAATGAAGGCAGGGTTATTTTTGGTTACCTTGCGTTGTAGAATGAAAGAGTTTACCCGGATTGAGCGGTCTTCCGGGGTCTCTGTTCACTACGGACCCATGCAACCATGAAGCCTGTTATCTCTTTTGCTGCTTCCCTGATTTCCGCCGCGATGCTGGCTGCTGCCGGTTCGGCCGTGGCTGCCACGCCCGCTGCTGCTCCTGCTGCTCCCAACCTGGAAAAGGGCAAGGCATCGTTCAATGCAGTGTGTGCTGCCTGCCACGCGGCTGACGGCAACTCCACCATTGCCGCCAACCCGGTCCTGGCCCAGCAGCACCCCGAGTACATCATCAAGCAGCTGCAGGAATTCAAGGAAAACAAGCGCAAGGGCACCGTCATGGCCGGCTTTGCCGCTCCGCTGAGCGATGAAGACATGCGCAACATCGCCTACTTCGTGCACAGCCAGAAGGCCAAGCCCCAGGCCGCCACCAACAAGGATACGCTCGCCCTGGGCGAGAAGATCTGGCGCGGCGGCATCATCGCCCGTGGCGTTCCTGCCTGCGCAGCCTGCCACAGCCCCAACGGCGCCGGCATGCCGATCAAGTATCCGCGTCTGGCAGGCCAGCACGCCGGCTACACCGAGCTGCAGCTCAAGGAATTCCGCGACGGCATCCGCACCAACGACAAGGTCATGCCCGAAGTGGTCAACGGCATGAACGATGCCCAGATCAAGGCGGTTTCCGACTTCATCCAGGGCCTGCGCTGATCCTGACGCTTTCGGCGGCCAGCAGTTCGCGCTGCCGGAGCAGCAGGTGCAGGGCTCCTGCCATACCTCAAGAGCGGGCTGCGGCCCGCTTTTGTGTTTTTTGAATCTGGTTAAGACCGGCTTCAGTGAATACCCGTATCATGTGCGCGGGTGCGGTGCGCGCCTGATGTTTGCCCCAGACCACAGATTTTCCCGAGCATGACGACTTTTTCCACACAAGGCCTGCAGGTACGCAGCGGCGGACGCTGGTGGCGCTCTGCCGTCGAACTGGTGTCGTCCATGCGCTTTGCCATTGCGCTGCTGACCATCATCTGTGTGGCGTCGGTAATCGGCACCGTGGTCAAGCAGCACGAGCCGTTCAACAACTACATCAACCAGTTCGGCCCGTTCTGGGCGCGCGTGTTCGAGGCGCTCAGCCTGTACAGCGTGTACAGCGCCTGGTGGTTTCTGCTGATCCTGGCGTTTCTGGTGGTGAGCACCAGCCTGTGCATTGCCCGCAACCTGCCCAAGATCGTGCAGGATCTGCGCAACTACAAGGAAAACATTCGCGAGCAGGCGCTCAATGCCTTCGGCCAGAAAGCCACAGCGCAGTTTGGCGAACAGCCCGAACAGGCGGCCCAGCGTATCGGCCGCACCCTGGCCAGCGGCGGCTGGAAGGTGAAGCTGCAGCAGCGCCAGACCGCGCAGGGCGCAGGCTGGATGGTGGCGGCCAAGGCGGGCGGCATGAACAAGATCGGCTATCTGGCTGCGCACAGCGCCATCGTGCTGATCTGCATCGGCGGCCTGTTCGATGGCGACCTGATGGTGCGTGCCCAGACCTGGTTCAACGGCAAGAGTGCCTACACCGGCGGCGGCATGATTGCCGACATCAAGCCCGAACACCGCCTGAGCGCCAGCAACCCCAGCTTCCGCGGCAACCTGTTCGTGCCGGAGGGCACGGCGGCCGACAACGCCATCCTCAACCAGAAGGATGGCGTGCTGATCCAGGAGCTGCCCTTCATCCTGGAGCTGAAGAAGTTCATCGTCGAGTATTACCCCACCGGCATGCCGCGTGTGTTTGCCAGCGAGGTCGTCATCATCGACAAGGAAACCGGCAAGCGCGAGGACGCCCGCATCGAGGTGAACAAGCCGGCCAGCTTCAAGGGCATCGAAATCTACCAGTCCAGCTTCGAGGATGGCGGCTCCGAGATCACGCTGCAGGCCATCGGCATGGGCAATCCCACTGCGCCGTTCGAGGTCAAGGGCGCGGTCGGCACTTCGCAGACCATGGTGGGCGGCAGCGACAAGCGCACGCTGGAGATCACCAACCTGCGCACCATCAACGTCGAGAACTTCGGCGACGATGGCAAGGGCGACCGTGGCGTGGACGTGCGCAAGGTCGACCTGCAGCAGACGCTGAAGCAGAACCTGGGTTCGGCGCAGAACAAGAAGGAACACCAGTTGCGCAACGTGGGCCCGAGCGTGACCTACAAGCTGCGTGATTCTTCTGGCCAGGCGCGCGAGTTCAACAACTACATGCTGCCGATCAACTCAGGCGAAGGCGTGCCAGAGTTCATGTTCGGGGTGCGCGCCAATACCGCCGAGCCCTTCCGCTACCTGCGCATTCCGGCTGATGAGAAGGGCGAGCTGAACGAATTCCTGCGCCTGCGCGAGGCGCTGATGGATCCGGCGCTGCGCGCCGAGGCCGTCAAGCGCTACGTGGCGGCCAATGCCGGCACCGAAAGCCCCGAAATGACCGAGCAGCTCACCGCCTCGGCCGAGCGCGTGCTGTCGCTGTTCGCCGGCGACCCGGCGCTGTTGCCGCAGGCGCGCCTCGATCCCAACAGCGAGGCCGCCCGCAGCTTCGGCCTGCAGGCGATTGCCGCCTTCATCGAGAAAACCATTCCCCCGGACCAGCAGACGCGCTTTGGCGATGTGCTGCTGCGCATTCTCAATGGCACGCTGATCGAGCTGCTGCAGGTGGAGCGTGCCAGGGCCGGGCTGCCCGAGCTGGACCTGAACAAGGAACAGAACCGGGCCTTCATGGCCCAGGCCGTGGTGGCGCTGAGCGACGCGCCACTGTATCCTGAACCCCTGCTGTTCCACATGAAGGAATTCAAGCAGGTGCAGGCCAGCGTGTTCCAGGTGACGCGCAGCCCGGGCAAGTGGGTGGTCTATCTGGGCTGCCTGTTCCTGATCCTGGGCGTGTTTGCCATGCTCTATATCCGCGAGCGCCGCGTGTGGGTGTGGATTACCCCGACAGGTGAGCAGGGACAAGCGAGCAGCGCTACCATGGCGCTGTCCAGCAACCGTCGCAATATCGACAGCGACAAGGAATTTGCAGTGCTTAAAGACAAACTGCTGGGAGTCCGATGACATGAGTACCCCTATGAGCACCACCAGTCCGCAGGCGCCCATTGGCGCTCCGGTCACCATCACGCTGAGCGAAGGCTATTTCAGCCGGCGCAACTGGTTCGACTGGCTGTTTGCCCTGCTGGTCGTGGCAGGCGGCGTGTTTGCCTTCCTGCAATACAACCACGCCATGGATGGCTACGAGAAGGGCATCCTGATCGGTACCGTGCCGGTGCTGATCTGGCTGGGCTGGTTCTGGCGCCCGGCGGCGGTGCTGATGCTGGTGGTGGCGGCATTCTCGCTGTTGTCCATCTCGCTCTATGACGGCGACCTCAAGCGCGCCGACAGCGTGTTCCTGCTGAAGTATTTCCTCTCCAGCCAGTCCGCCATCCTGTGGATGTGCATGATGTTCTTCATCAGCACGCTGTTCTACTGGGTGGGCATGTTCACCGGCAAGGTGGAAACGGCCGGCGGCGACGCCTACCGCAGCAACACCATGGAAGTGCTGGGTTCGCGCATCACCTGGGCAGCCATCGGCATGGCGCTGGTCGGCACCATGGTGCGCTGGTACGAGAGCCACCACATCGGTGCCGGCATCGGCCACATCCCGGTGAGCAACCTGTACGAAGTGTTCGTGCTGTTCTGCTGGATGACGGCGCTGTTCTACCTGTACTACGAGATGCAGTACCGCACGCGGGCGCTGGGCGCCTTCGTGATGCTGGTGGTGAGTGCGGCCGTGGGCTTCCTGCTGTGGTACACGCTGGAGCGTGAAGCGCAGGCGATCCAGCCGCTGGTGCCCGCGCTGCAAAGCTGGTGGATGAAGCTGCACGTGCCGGCCAACTTCATCGGTTACGGCACCTTTGCCCTGGCGGCAATGGTGGCCTTTGCCTACCTGATCAAGAAGCAGGCCACCGAAACCCAGTGGTACAAGCTGGCGCCGCTGTGGCTGCTGGGCATCGTGCTGTGCCTGGAACCGGTGGTGTTCCGCCAAAGCGGCATGAAGACGCTGAGCACCTACTGGGCGATCTACTTCGGCATTTCCGCGCTGATCGTGGCCGGCATCCTGCTGGGCCGCAAGGCGATTGCGGCGCGCCTGCCGGCACTGGAGGTGCTGGATGACGTGATGTACAAGTCCATCGCCGTGGGCTTTGCCTTTTTCACCATCGCCACCGTGCTGGGCGCCCTGTGGGCCGCTGAAGCCTGGGGCGGCTACTGGAGCTGGGACCCGAAGGAAACCTGGGCCCTGATCGTGTGGCTGAACTATGCGGCCTGGCTGCACATGCGCCTGATGAAGGGCCTGCGCGGCACCGTGGCGGCCTGGTGGGCGCTGGCCGGCCTGGCGGTGACGACCTTTGCCTTCATCGGCGTGAACATGTTCCTGAGCGGCCTGCACAGCTACGGTACGCTGTAAGGAACACGCCAGCACTGAGCAGGACGGGCATCCGGAAACGGATGCCCGTTTTTTCTGGCAGAGGATTTCGTCCCGGTCCTACGCGTGGCAAAGAGGTGGGTGGAGCATGCTGGATGGCGTGTTCCTGACACAAGGAGACGATCATGAAACACGGCAAGACGCTTCTGGGATCCCTGCTGGGCGGTGTAATGATGGCGGGGTGTATTGTGGTGCCGGACCATCCGCGCGTTCCCGACGGGAGCCAGCGTCCGGTGACGGAGGTGGCACGCCTGACAGGTGAGCGACAGTGCGAACGCGGCGGCGAAACGCTGCTGTACCAGCAGCGCCGGCTGGAAGCAGCGGGTGTACCGGTGCTCGCATCGACCTGCGGCACCGATGGTCGCATGTATCCGGCCGTTTGTGGCGGGGCGACCGGACATTTGGGCATCTTCACGATTCCCGCTGGACGCACGCAGGCTGCAGAGGCGGCAGGTTTCGTTCCCCTGTCCGCTTATCCTGATGCGCAGCGCACCGTTTGCCGCTGAGGGCTGATCCCTGATACGAGGGTGGGGACTCTGTCCTGCGAACGGCGCGCAGAGCCGCCGGTCTGCAAGAATGCCATGACCTATGGCAGAAGGAGCCCACCATGCATTTCCTCCGCGAACGGGGGTTCGAACACCGGATCCCGAGCGATATCACCCCGCCAGAGCAATACGCTGTGCGCCGGCAATGGCTGCGGGAGGCGGGCTTGCTGGCAACGGTGGCAGTGTCGGGCGGGCTGGGGGTTTCTGGTACGGCAATGGCAGCCCCGGCGCCGCAGGGGAGCACAGGGGCGCGCAAGCTGTCAGCCAGCGCATCCCGGGTGCCGGGCGCCAGCAGCAGCGAAACCCGGACCAGCTACCGCGACGCGACCAGCTACAACAATTTCTACGAATTCGGCACCGGCAAGTCCGATCCTGCCCGCAATGCCGGCCGTCTACGCACCTCGCCGTGGACCGTGCGCATCGAAGGGGCGGTGCACAAGCCGCTGACGCTGGGCATCGAGGACCTGCTCAGGCTGGCGCCGCTGGAGCAGCGCGTGTACCGCCTGCGCTGTGTCGAGGGCTGGAGCATGGTGATTCCGTGGGTGGGTTATTCGCTTTCGAACCTGCTGCGGCGGGTGGAGCCGACCGGCAGTGCGCGTTTCGTCGAGTTCGAGACGCTGGGCGATGCCGCGCAGATGCCGGGGCTGCGTTCGTCCGTGCTGCAGTGGCCCTACACCGAAGGGTTGCGGCTGGATGAGGCCATGCATCCGCTGACGCTGCTGGCGCTGGGCATGTATGGTGAGGTGCTGCCGGCCCAGAATGGCGCGCCGGTGCGTCTGGTGGTGCCGTGGAAGTACGGCTTCAAGAGCGCCAAGAGTCTCGTCCGCATCCGCCTGACGGAGCAGATGCCGCGCACGGCGTGGAACAAGGTGGCGCCCACGGAATATGGTTTCTATTCCAATGTGAACCCGTCCGTGCCGCATCCGCGCTGGAGCCAGGCGACCGAGCGGCGCATTGGCGACAGCCTGTGGACGCCGCGGCGCAAGACGCAGCTGTTCAACGGCTATGCCCCGCAGGTGGCCAGCCTGTATGCCGGCATGGATCTGGCGAAGAATTTCTGAAAGGACAAGAATGAGTGCAATCAAGGGCCTGCTGGCCAGCCGCAAGGCCAAGCCCCTGCTGTGGCTGCTGGGCTTGCTGCCGCTGGCGTGGATGGTGTGGCAGACGGCGCAGGGTGCGTATGTCAATCCGGAAGAGTCGCTGGTGCGCGGTGCGGGCGACTGGGCGCTGCGCTTCCTGTGCCTGACGCTGGCCGTCACGCCGGTGCGCGTGACCTTCAAGCTGCCGCAGGTGCTGCGTTTCCGGCGGGTGCTGGGGCTGCTGATGTTCAGCTATGCGGTTGTGCACCTGCTGCTCTACGCGGGGCTGGCCATGGGTTTCAGCCTGGGCGAGGTGGCGCGTGACATCGGCGAGCGCCCCTTCATCCTGGCCGGAATGCTGACCTTCGTGCTGCTGCTGCCGCTGGCGCTGACGTCGAACAACGCCGCGATCCGCGCGCTGGGTGCCTCGAACTGGCAGGCGCTGCACCGCCTGATCTATGTGGCCGCGGGCACCGCGGTGCTGCACTTCCTGTGGATGCGGGCCGGCAAGAACGATACGGCCGAGGTTTGGGTGTATACCGCGATTCTGGGCCTGCTGCTCGGCTGGCGGCTGTGGTACTGGAACCGCAACCAGCCGGCGGCAGGGGCTTGCGGGCACTGATCCGGCCGGATCGGTGCGGCTCGGATCACCACTCCGGACGAAGGCAGTGCGCAGCGCTGCACCTCTCCGGAGGTGCAGCTACAGCCCTTCGGCGGCACGCAGTGCGCATGCCTGCTCGCTTGTTACAGCAGCCGTTCGCGCGCGTAAATGGCGCTGACGGTTTCACGCTCGGCCACCAGGTGCGCCTGGCCATCGGCCACCAGCACTTCGGCCGCACGGCCGCGGCTGTTGTAGGTGCTGGACATGCTCATGCAGTAGGCGCCGGCGGAGAGCACGGCCAGCAGGTCGCCCTGCTGGACCGCCAGGGTACGGTCGCGGCCCAGCCAGTCGCCGCTTTCGCAGACCGGGCCGACCACGTCGTAATTCAGACTGATGGCCTCCGGCTGTTGCGGGCCGACCGGCACGATCTGGTGGTAGGCCTCGTACATGGCGGGGCGCGGCAGGTCGTTCATGGCGGCATCGACGATGCAGAAGTTCTTGGCTTCTGCATGCTTGAGGTAGAGCACCTCGGCCACGCAGATGCCGGCGTTGCCGACGAGCGAGCGGCCGGGCTCGATCAGGATCTGGCGTTCGCCCATGCCGCGGGCGTCCATTTCGGCCAGCAGGGCCTGCCACAGCTCGTTGGCGGCGGGCGGGGTTTCGTCGGCGTAGGTGATGCCCAGGCCGCCGCCGAAATCGAAATGCGGCAGCGGGATGCCGTGCGATTCGATCAGCTGCACCAGGTCGAGCATGCGCTGCATGGCGTCCAGGTAAGGGCCGCTCTGGGTGATCTGCGAACCGATGTGGCAGTCGATGCCCACCACGCGCAGGCCGGGCAGGCTGGCGGCCAGCTGGTAGGCGGAGAGGGCTTCCTCGTGCGCCACGCCGAACTTGTTGCCCTTGAGGCCGGTGGAGATGTAGGGATGGGTGCGGGCGTCGACGTTGGGGTTGACGCGGATGCTGATGGGCGCCTGGCAGCCCAGCTCCACGGCAACCTCGTTGAGCACGTGCAGTTCGTTGATGCTTTCGACGTTGAAGCAGCCGATGCCGGCCTGCAGCGCCTGGCGCATTTCGCTGCGTTTCTTGCCGACGCCGCTGAAGATGATCCTGGCCGGGTCGGCCCCGGCTGCCAGGGCGCGCTCGAGTTCGCCACCGGAGACGATGTCGAAGCCGCAGCCGGCCTGGGCAAACACCTGCAGCACGGCCAGCGTGGAGTTGGCCTTCATGGCGAAGCAGATCAGGGCGTTGCGGCCGGCAAAGCCCTGCTGGTAGGCCTGCAGCGCGCGCAGCATGGTGGCCTTGGAATAGATGAACAGCGGCGTGCCGTGCTCGCGCGCCAGATCGGCGACGGACACGCCGTCGACGCAAAGCTGGTTGTTGGCATCGTAGGCCAGGGAAGGGGCGCCGGGGAGTTGCAGGGTGGTCATGATGGCGGTGCTTCGCAGGAGGGAAGGGGATCGGGGCCGAAGGCCGAAAGGGGACGGGGCGTCAGCGGATGTCGTCGTGTTGCAGCGGGTCTGCTTCAACGTCTGGCGCGAGGATGGGGGCCGGTAGAGGGGCAACGGCCGGCGTGGCGCCCGAAGCCGTGACGGAAGCGGACGCCGCGCTGGCGGCGGGCGTGGCTGCCCTGGCGCGTGGCAGTACCGGGCCAAGCAGTGTTTCGGGCAGCGTGGCACGGTGGGCCGCTTCCGGCGCGGTGGGCAGATACAGAGGCCCTTTCTGGCCACAGCCCATCAGCGGGGTACAGCACAGGCCGAGCAGGGCGCTGTTTACAATGATTCGGACATTCAACATAGGCTGGAATTGTAATGACTGACCTGGAATACCTGGAAGCGGCGGAGCAGGTGTTGCGCCGTATCGAAGCAGCATGCGACCGCATCAATGACGACACCGACGCCGATATCGACAACCAGCGCGTGGGCGGCATGATCACGCTGGTGTTCCCCAACCAGAGCCAGATCGTGATCAACCTGCAGAAGCCGCTGCACGAGATCTGGATGGCGGCCCGTGCGGGCGGTTTCCATTACAAGTTTGATGGCAGCCAATGGCAGGACACCAAGGGCCATGGCGAATTCTTTGCCCACCTGAGCCGCTGTGCCAGCGAGCAGGCGGGCCTGGCGCTGGAATTTGCCTGAACCCTGCCCAGACGAATCAGGCAGCCCGCGGGCTGCCTGAAGGGGTGCGGCCTCAGTTGCCGCGGAAAACGTCATCGGTGGCCAGCGGACTGTTGGAGGGGGCGCCGGCCGGGTCGGCTCCCTGGGGTTCGCCGTCACTGCTGTCGCTGCCCTGGCCTCCCGACTTGGAACGGCCGGGATTGGGGTTGTAGTTGGAGACGCCGATCCGGCTGATGCCGCGTCCGCCGGCGTATTCCTCATAGACCCAGTCGCCCTGGCGCGTCACGCCTTCCGGCGCCTTGCGGTTGAGATCGGTGACCGGCACGCCCTTGAGCGCCGTCTGCATGTACTGGATCCAGATCGGCAGGCTAAGGCCGCCGCCGGTTTCGCGGTCGCCCAGGTTGCGCGGGTTGTCGAAGCCCATCCAGACCACCGCGACCTGGGTAGCCTGGAAGCCGGCAAACCAGGCGTCTTTCGAGTCGTTGGTCGTGCCGGTCTTGCCATACAGGTCGGAGCGGCCCAGCGTGCCGGTGGCGCGTGCGGCGGTGCCACGGGTGGTCACCTCGTTCATCAGGCTGTTCATGACGAAGGCATTGCGCTCGGGGATGGCGCGGCGGTCTTCGGTCAGTTCGACCGGCTTGACTTCGGAGATGGTGTTGCCGCGCTGGTCCTTGATCAGCGAGATGATGTAGGGATTGACGGCATAGCCGCCGTTGGCAAACACCGAGTAGCCCACCGCCATTTCCAGCGGCGTGACGGTGCCGGCGCCCAGCGCCATGGTCAGGTAGGGCGGGGTGCGTTCGGCCGGGAAGCCGAAGCGGCCGGCCCATTCCTGGGTTTTCTGCGTGCCCACGGACTGCAGGATGCGGATGGACACCATGTTCTTGGACTTGGCCAGGGCCTGGCGCACGGACAGCGGCGGACCGTTGCCTCCATCGTAGTTCTTGGGCGCCCAGGGTTTGCCGCCAGTGACGTCGGAGCCGAAGTACAGGGGCGAGTCGCTGACGATGGTGCCCGGCATGATGCCCGTTTCGAGGCCGGCCGAGTAGATGAAGGGCTTGAAGCTCGAGCCCGGTTGGCGGTAGGCCTGCGTGACGTGGTTGAACTTGTTCTTGTTGAAGTCGAAGCCGCCGACCAGGGCCTGGATGGCGCCGGTGCGCGGGTCCATGGCAACGAGGGCGCTTTCCACTTCGGGCAGCTGGCGGATTTCCCAGCCGCCCTTGCCCTTGACGATGCGGATGACGGCACCGGGGCGGATCTTCTGCGTGGCCGAGGCCTTGGACGACAGCGCAAAGCTGGCAAAGCGCAGGCCGTTGCCGGTGATGGCGATGTCCTCGTTGTCGCTGCGGCGCACCACGACCTTGCGCGGCGAGGCTTCGGTGACGATGGCGGCGACCATTTCGCCGGCATCCGGATAGTCGGTCAGGGCATCGGAGATGGCTTCTTCCAGCAGCTCCTTGTCCTTGGGCAGCGTCACGAAGTGCTCGGGGCCACGGTAGGCGCGTCGGCCATCATAGGTGAGGATGCCGCGGCGCACGGCCTCGTAGGCGGCATTCTGGTCGCGGGTGGAGATGGTGGTGTAGACGTTCAGGCCGCGCGTATAGGCTTCGGGGCCGTACTGGTCGTAGATGAGCTGGCGCACCATCTCGCCCACATAGTCGGCGTGCACGGTATCGCCGAAGCTGGCGCGCTTGTACACCAGCTGTTCATTGCGGGCTTCCTCGGCCTGTTCGGGCGTGATGAAGCGGTTCTCGACCATGCGTTCCAGGATGTAGACTTGGCGCGTGCGGGCGCGGCTGGGGTTGACGATGGGGTTGTAGAGCGAAGGGGCCTTGGGCAGGCCGGCCAGCATGGCGGCCTCGGCAATGCTCACGTCCTTGATCGACTTGCCGAAATAGGCTTCGGAAGCCGCGGCAAAGCCGTAGGCACGATTGCCCAGGAAGATCTGGTTGAGGTAGATCTCGAAGATCTGGTCCTTGGTCAGCGAGTGCTCGAGCTTGAATGCCAGCAGCATCTCGTAGATTTTGCGCGTGAAGGTCTTTTCGGAGGAGAGATAGACGTTGCGCGCCACCTGCATGGTAATGGTGGAGGCGCCCTGGCTCTTGGACTTGCTGAAGTTGGCCAAGCCGGCACGGGCCACGCCGACGTAGTCGATGCCGCCGTGCTCGTAGAAGCGGGCGTCCTCGATGGCGAGCACGGCGTCCTTCATGACCTTGGGAATTTCATTGAAGGGCACGTAGCTGCGGCGCTCCTCGCCGAATTCGGAAATCAGGTTGCCTTCGGAGCTGTAGATGCGCAGCGGCAGCTTGGGCTGGTAGTTCTGCAGGCTGGAGACGTCGGGCAGGTTGGGGTAGGCCACGGAGAGGGCGACCAGCACCAGCAGCGCCAGGGTGGCGGCTCCCGCCACGGCCAGGCCGATCAGCCACAGAAACAGGCGAACCAGCCAGTGACGCTTCTTGGGTGGGGGAGGGGAAGGAGGTTGTGCCGGGTTGGACGGCCCGGAGAAAACGGGATCGATCGGTGATGTCATGGGTGCATGGGGTACGGAGCGCAAGACTGCACACTGCGCGCATGGCAAGGGTACGGGCAGGCCCAGGCCCCCGCCGGATCACGACATTGTGCATCAGAGGGCTGGCATCTGCATCACGTCTCTGGATGGCGCTTGTAACAAGGGCTTGCGGCTGTGGGGTGATTGCCACTCGGGGGAGAAAGTGGTGTTTGGGTTGTTGGTGTTCAAATATGGGATATAAAATAGATAAAAAGTACTATTAATTTTAATCATGAAATGGATCAGGCTAGTGGCTGGGTGGCCATGGAAGCGCCAATCGGCCCCGGTGATGGCGCTGGGGCTGTATCGCGGTACGCAGGAGTGGCGCCTGCTGCAACTGGTGCGCGGGCGCGAAGGCGGCTTGCGCGTGCATGCGGCTGGCGTATTGGCAGTGCGCGATGCGGCGGATGAGGGGCGCCCCGGGGCGGAGCCCGAGGGCTTGCGCCTGCGGGCCTGGATGGGCGACTGCGGGGTGGTGGCCTCCACGGTGGTGGCAGGCTTGCCGCGCTCGGCCCTGCGCCTGTGGCGCATGCAGGTGCCGGCTGGACTGGACGCAGAGGACATGGAGCATATGGCGCTGCTGGATGCGCAGGGCCGGCACGGGCTTTCCGGGGAAGCCTGGTGTGTGGATTTTGGCGTGCTCGGGCCTGCTGCACGGATGGACGAGGGTGTGGAGCTGCTGGTGGCAGCAGCGCCCCGGGCTGAAGTGGAGGGTTGGCAGCAAGGGCTGCATTCGGCCGGGCTGCCGCTGCAGATGCTGGAGGTGGCTGCCCATGCGGCCAAGGCGGCCGTGCTGCGGGCCTGGCGCTGCCAGGCCGGGGAAGGCACGGGTTGTCACTGCATTGTGTTGTGGGAAGAGGAGGGGGTGACCCTGCTGTGGATGCTGGACGGGGTGCTGCTGGAAGAGCAAGGGCTGGAGGTACGCGAAACGCCGGAGCTGGCGGCAGGCTTTGCCCACCACTGCCGGGTGCGTGGGGTGGAACTGCAGCAGATCTGGCTGGCGGTGGATGTGCCGATGGCGGAGGCCGGGTTGCTGCGGCTGTATGAGGCGCTGCGGCAGGGGATTGGCATGGCCTGCAGGGATGAGGCGGAGCCGGCCGTGCAGTGGCTGCAGCCCTGGTGCGGCATGGCGTTCGGTGATGCGGGTGTGCACGAACGGCTGCTCGCGCAGGCATCGGGCTGGTGGACCGTCTGTGGGCTGGCCTTGCGCGGGGTGGATGCATGGTCCTGCTGAATCTGCTGCCGCACCGGGAGCAGGCCCGCTGGCGCCAGCGGCGGCACTGGCACGGCATGCTGGGGGTTGCGCTTGGCGTTGCCGTGCTGGCAGGTGTTGCCCTGTATGCGCAGGGACAGCAGCGCCTGGGCCGCCAGGAGCGGGCCACGGCGGTGCTGGAAGAGGCCGTCGCCCGGCTGGGACCGCAACTGGCCGAGGTGCGCAAGCTGGACGCTGCCCTGCGCGAGGGGCGCACGCGCCTGCAGCAATGGCAGGCCTGGCAGCAATCCGCCCGGCAACCCTTGCGCCTGCTGGAGTTGCTGGCGCGCGAGCTGCCGCCGGGCACCGGTTTGACGCGGGTGGAGCAGGAACCGGGACAGATGGTGCTGCAGGGGCTGGCCGTGTCGCGCGAGGCGGCGACTGCCCTGCGCGAGTTGATCGACGGAAGCGGCCTGCTGGCGCAACCGGCGTTGCTGGCAGATATGCGGGACGAAAAGGACGGGGTGGTATTTCGCCTGGTGCTGCCGCTGGCGCCGGTGGGCTCGGGACAGCCTCCTGTTGCCGCGGCGGATGGAGTTGCTGAATGATGGCGGATCAAGGCGAGCGCGCAGGTCTTTTGCTTGCCTGGCAGCGGCTGCAGGGGCGCCCCATGGCGCAATGGCCGGTGCAGGCGCAGTTCGGAGCGGCGCTGCTGCTGGCAGCCGGCCTCTCTGTGGCGGCGGGGCTGGTGCTGTTGCGCATGGAGCAGGAGGCCCTGGCCGGGCATGAGGCGCGGCAGCAGGCGCTGCAGTCGGACTACCGCAAGCATCTTGCCGAGGTGGCCGCCTTGCCGGCCCTGCGTGCCCGGATGCAGGCCATGGAGCAGCAACAGGCTGCACATGCCGCGCTGGCGCCCAGGGCCGCGCAGGAGGGAGAGCTGCTGTCGGCCTGGCACCGGGCGGCCGCGGCTCAGGGCTTGCAGCTGGGGCGCCTGCAGCCCGGCAAGGAGAAGCTGCAGGAAGCTTACGCCCGCCAGTGGCTGCAGTTGCGCGCCGAGGGCGGTTACCAGGGCGTGACCGGCATGCTGGCGGCCCTGCAGGGATTGCCATGGAGCGTGGTGCCGGAGCGCTGGAGCCTGGCCCCCGACCGCAGCCGTTCGGGGCGCAGCCGGGGCGCGCTGGTGTGGCAAGGCAAGTTTGCCGTGTACCGCTTTGCCCTGGCGGGAGAGCGTCCGGTGCGCAAGGGGCGCAAGACGGGAGGGAAAACATCATGAAGGTGGAGCAGGCAGGGGCGATCCTTGCAGTTGCGGCGGTGCTCGCGGGATGTTCCGGACAGCAGGATCCGGAAGCCCGGATGCGGGCCTGGGTGCAGGCGCAAAAGGCGGAACCGGCGAAGGCGCCGGAGCCGTGGCCCGATGCGGCCATCGAGGCCGAGGTTGGCGTGGCAGGACAGGACGGGGCGGCGAAGGCACAGGCTTTGCATGATCCCTTTGCTGCGGTGCAGGCCTTGAGCGGAATCAGCGATCCGGCTTCTGCGGCTTTTCCGGCTGGTGCAGCGGGGGCAGGCGGGCAGGCAGGCACGGCAGGTCCGGTCTATCTGGGCATGCTGCAGCGTGGTGCGGACAGGGCCGCGGTGGTGCGCACGGGCGAGAGCGTGGAACTGGTGCGGATCGGGCAGCGCATCGGAAAGGATGGCGCACGGGTGGCCGGCATCGGCACACAAGCCCTGACGCTGCACGCAGCGGGTGCCAGCGGGCGCGACGCAAAGGGAACGGGCGTGCAGCAATTGCCGCTGGAACAGGATGGAATGCAATGAGCGACAGGCGCAAGGCGGGGAATGGCCGCTGGATGGCTGCAGGGCTTCTGGTCCTGCTGCTGGTACAGGGACCGGCAAGGGCGAGCAGCCCTGCGACGGGCGTCCCGGGAGATACCATGTCGGCCGGTGAGGCTGTGGTGGAGCCGGCAGCGCAGCGAAAGCGTGACCGCATGCGCACTGACCGCATTTCGCTGCATTTCCAGAACATCGAGGTGCGGGCATTGCTGCAGGTGATTGCCGACTTCACCGGCCTGAACGTTGTGGCCTCCGATTCGGTGACGGGGAGCATGACGGTGCGCCTGAAGGAGGTGCCCTGGGAGCAGGCGCTGGACATCATCCTGCAGACGCGCGGGCTGGCGATGCAGCGCAAGGGCAACGTATTGTGGGTGGCACCGCAGGGAGAGCTGGCAGCGCGGCAGAAACTGGATCTGGAAGCGGGTTCGGCGATCCAGGGGCTGGAGCCGGTGCGAACGCAGGGCTTTTCGCTCAACTATGCACGGGCGTCGGAACTGGTGCGGCATCTGGCCGGGAGTGGCACCAGCGGCTCGCGCATGCTGAGTGCGCGTGGCCATGCCTTTGCCGAGCCGCGCACCAACCAGCTGTTCGTGACCGATGTGCCTTCGGTGCTGGAGCAGGTGCAGGGGCTGCTGGCGAAACTGGACATCCCGGTGCGGCAGGTGATGATCGAGGCGCGCATCGTGGAGGCGGGCGACAGCTGGGGCAAATCGCTGGGCGCACGGCTGTCCATCCTGGGGCAGGGGCAGAGTGGCGCCTCGATTGGTTCGTGGAACGGGCGCGACTACCGGGTGGGTGTGGCATCGCGGCCCGGCGCAGCGGAGACGACCCTGTACAACCTGCCGGCGATCGGGCAGAACGGCTATAGCCCGGCGACGCTGGGGTTGAGCATTTTCAGCCCGGCGGCGGCGCGCTTCCTGAGCCTGGAGATTTCGGCGCTGGAGGCCGATGGCAAGGGCAAGCTGGTGTCCAGCCCGCGGGTGGTGACGGCCGACCAGACCAAGGCGCTGATCGAGCAGGGCACCGAGTTGCCGTACCAGGTGGCGACGGCCAGCGGCGCCACCTCGCTGGCCTTCCGCAAGGCCAACCTCAAGCTGGAAGTGACGCCGCAGATCACGCCGGAAGGCAATGTGATCCTGGATCTGGATGTGAACAAGGATTCGGTGGGGCGCTCCACGCTGGACGGCTTTGCCATCGACACCAAGCACATCCAGACCAATGTGCTGATCGAGGATGGGGGCACGCTGGCGATTGGCGGCATTTTCGAGATGAGCGAGCGCAACGATGTGAGCCAGGTGCCGGTGCTGGGCGATATCCCCGTGCTGGGCAATCTGTTCAAGACGCGCACGCAGGCCACCGAAAAGAAGGAGATGCTGGTCTTCATCACGCCTAAAATCCTGTCAGGAGGCGTGGCGATGCGCTGAAGGCACAGGAGAGGCAAGAGTGATCGTACTGGTAGGCATGCCCGGATCGGGCAAATCATCGGCAGGGCGGCAGGTGGCGCGCCGCTTTGGCCTGCCCTTTGTCGATTCGGACCACCTGATCGAGGCGGAGATCGGCATGCCGATCAAGGATTATTTTGCGCGGCATGGCGAGGAGGCCTTCCGCGATCTGGAGACGGCCACGCTGCGCCGGGTGGGCGAGCGGCCGGGGCAGTGCGTGCTGTCGACCGGCGGCGGCTCGGTGCTGCGTCCCGAAAACCGTGCGCTGCTGCGCGAGAAGGGCACGGTGCTATATCTGCGCGCCTCGCCCGAGGAAATCTATCGCCGCCTGCGCCACGACACCAAGCGCCCGCTGCTGCAGGTGGCCGATCCGCGGGCCAAGCTGCAGGAACTGTTCCAGGCGCGTGATCCGCTGTACAGAGAGACGGCGCACTACGTGATCGAGACCGGGCGCAGCTCGGTGCAGGGGCTGGTGCACCATATTGCGATGCAGCTGGAAGTGGCGGGTGTCCTGCCGGCGCGTGGCCAGCGCGGACAGGCCCCCCGGAGCGATGCCCGGTAACGGTGTGCCGAACACGGCGCCCCATTGCTGACAGGGCGGCGGCTGCACATTCTTGCGTCACAATGATGGCATGAATGCTGCATCCGCCCTGACCCGTTTCGACATCACCGCCTCGCTTCCCGACTTTGATCCCGTTCCTGCCCGGGGCGGCGATACCGTACCGATTGCGCTGGATGCGCGCAGCTATCCGATCCGCATCGGCAGCGGGCTGCTGGGGCAGGCGGAAACCTGGAGCGATCTGCCGAAGGCGCGGCAGGCGGTGATTGTGACCAATACCACGGTGCAGCCCCTGTACGCCGCGCAACTGGAGCATGCGCTGGCACCGCACTACGCCCAGGTGCGCACGGTGGCGCTGCCGGATGGCGAGCAGTACAAGACCTGGGAAGCGCTGAACCAGATTTTCGATGCGTTGCTGGGTGGCCAGTGCGACCGCAAGACGGTGCTGTTTGCTTTGGGCGGCGGCGTGGTGGGCGACATGACCGGTTTTGCTGCAGCCTGCTACATGCGCGGTGTGCCTTTTGTTCAGGTGCCCACCACGCTGCTGGCGCAGGTGGATTCTTCGGTGGGCGGCAAGACGGCCATCAACCATCCGCTGGGCAAGAACATGATCGGCGCCTTCTATCAGCCGCGCCGCGTGGTATGCGATATGGACTCGTTTGCGACGCTGCCGGACCGCGAGCTGAGCGCCGGCTTGGCGGAAGTGATCAAGTACGGTCCGATTGCCGATATGGCCTTCTTCGAATGGCTGGAGCAGAACATGGAAGCGCTGCGTGCGCGCGATGCCGATGCGCTGCGCGTGGCGGTGCGCCGCAGCTGCCAGATCAAGGCCTGGGTGGTGGGGCAGGACGAGCAGGAAAGCGGCATGCGCGCCATCCTGAACTACGGGCACACCTTTGGCCATGCGATCGAGGCGGGGCTGGGGTTCGGCACCTGGCTGCACGGCGAGGCGGTGGGCTGCGGCATGGTGCTGGCGAGCGAGCTGTCGGCGCGGCTGGGGCTGGTGGATGCCGCCTTTGTGCAGCGCGTGCGCAGCCTGGTGCAGCGCGCCGGCCTGCCGGTGCTGGCGCCTCAACTGGAGGATGATGCAACTGCCGGGGCCGCGGGTGATGCCGGCGCAGGGTCGGGCATCGATGCCAACGCCGAAGCCTGGCTGCACCACATGCGCGTGGACAAGAAGGCCGAAGCCGGCCAGATCCGGTTCGTGGTGATTGCGCAGCCGGGCGAGGCGGCGCTGGCGACCGCGCCCGATGCACTGGTTGCCGAGGTGATCGCCGCGCACAGCAACCCGCATGCCTGCCTGATGCAGCGCTGAGTACGCCGTGGCGATCTTCGTTCCGGACCTGCCTGATACCATGCGCGGCAATGCGCCTGCGCAGGCGCATGCCCCCTGGGCGGCGCATCCGCTGCAATCGCGCGGACGCCGCCATGCAGAGCAGGAAGCGCCCACGCGCGGCATGTTCCAGCGTGACCGCGACCGCATCGTGCACTCCTCCGCGTTCCGGCGGCTGGTGTACAAGACGCAGGTGTTTCTCAACCACGAAGGCGACCTGTTCCGCACGCGGCTGACGCATTCGCTGGAAGTGGCGCAACTGGGCCGCAGCATTGCGCGTGCGCTGGGGCTGGACGAGGATCTGGTGGAGGCGATTGCGCTGGCGCACGATCTGGGACATACGCCGTTCGGCCACGCCGGGCAGGACGCCCTGCACGCCTGCATGACCGATTACGGCGGCTTCGAGCACAACATGCAGAGCCTGCGCGTGGTGGATGTGCTGGAGCTGCGCTATCCGGAGTTCGACGGGTTGAACCTGTGCTTCGAAGCGCGCGAAGGCATTCTCAAGCACTGCTCGGCGCGCAATGCGCGCTGGCTGGAGGAGCGCGAGCCGGGTGGCGTGGGACTGCGCTTCCTGCAGGGCACGCAGCCCAGCCTGGAGGCACAACTGTGCAATCTGGCCGACGAGATCGCCTACAACGCCCACGATATCGACGATGGCCTGCGCAGCAGTCTGCTGAGTTGGGAGCAGGTGCTGACAGTGCCGCTGGTGGCGCGCCACCATGCCAGCGTGCAGCGCGATCATCCGCAACTGACGGGGCGCCGCCTGCTCTACGAAACCATCCGCCGCATGCTGAGCGAGCAGGTCTATGACGTGATGACAGCCACGCGCGCGGCGATCAGCCGGCACCGGCCGCAGCATGTGGACGAGGTGCGGCAATGCCCGCCGCTGGTCGGCTTCAGCGCCGGCATGCGGGCCGAGTCGCTGCAACTCAAGCAGTTGCTGCTGCATGCGCTGTACCGCCATCCGCAGGTGATGCAGAAAATGGGCGTGGCGCAACAGGTGGTGCGCGAGCTGTTTGCGATCTACCTGCAGCAGCCGGGCGAGATGAAGCCGGATTTTGCCGCCCGCCCGGATACGGAGCGCGCCGTGGCGGACTATATCGCCGGCATGACCGACCGTTTCGCGCTGCGCGAGCATGCGCGCCTGACCGGCCAGCAGGTGCCGATGTGACCGCGGAGGCGCCCGGCGGCATGCGCGCCGCGTGGATCGTGATGGTCACGGGCGTCTGTGCCGCCATGATCATTGGCAAACTGCCGCCGGCCGTACCGGCCCTGCAGCGCGAGCTGGGCATGACGCTGATGGAGGCGGGCTTCCTGTTGTCGCTGGTGCAGGTGGCGTCGCTCAGCATGGGCTTGTTCCTCGGGCTGGCGAGCGACCGCTTCGGCCTGCGCCGCTCCATGCTCACCGGTCTGGGTCTGATGACGCTGGCCAGTTTTGCCGGCGGCTGGGCGCACAGCGCATCCGTGCTGCTGGTGCTGCGTGCGTTCGAGGGGCTGGGTTTTCTGCTGACCTCCTTGTCGGCGCCGGCCGTGCTGCGCCGGCTGGTGCCGCCGGAGAGGGTCACGCAGGTGATGGGCATCTGGGGCGCCTATGTGCCGTTCGGTACGGCGCTGGCGATGCTGCTGGGGCCGGCGGTGATCCTGGCGGCGGGCTGGGAGGGCTGGTGGTGGCTGATCGCGCTGCTGTGCGCGCTCTGCCTGCTGGCCGTGTGGCGCTGGGTGCCGCCCGATCCGCCGCAGTCGGCGCAGCCAGCCGGTGCCGGAGGCTGGACGGGCAAGCTGCGCCTGACGCTGTCCAGCGCGGGGCCGTGGCTGCTGTTTCTTACCTTTTGCGTCTATGCCGCGCAGTGGATGGCGGTGATCGGTTTTTTGCCGACCATCTATGCCCAGGCCGGCGTAAGCGGCTGGACGCTGGGCGTGCTGATGGCGCTGGTGCCGGCGATGAACATCTTCGGCAACGTGGCGGCGGGGCAACTGCTGCACCGCGGGGCGGAGCCGGGCACGCTGCTGATCACGGGTTTCGCGGTGATGGCGCTGGGGGCCTGGCTGGCATTTGCCGGGCTGGAGCTATCCACGGCGGTGCGCTATGGCGGCATGCTGCTGTTCTCGCTGTTTGGCGGGTTGGTGCCGGGCACGCTGTTCGCCCTGGTGCCCCGGCTGGCGCCGGACGGCAGCCTGATTTCCAGCACGGTGGGCTGGATGCTGCAGGGTTCTTCGCTCGGGCAGTTTTCCGGGCCGCCGGCCGTGGCCTGGCTGTCGGGCCTGGTGGGCGGCTGGCACTGGACCTGGGCGGCGACCGGTGCCTGCGCGGTGCTGGGCTGCCTGCTGGCCACGCGTTTCGGCAGGCTGCGCAGCGGATCGCCAGTACGCCGCTGAGGTCGGCTGTGGCGAACGCGCTCGGCGCCGAGGCAGCCTATGCCCCACCGAACCCGCTGCGTGGCACAATGCGCGCATGACTACCGAACTCGCCGCCACCGTCGTCGCAGATGTCCGCCACTGGCTGGAACAGGCCGTGATCGGCCTCAATCTGTGCCCCTTTGCCAAGGCCACCTACGTCAAGGAGCAGGTGCACTATGCCGTGTGCGGTGCGCAGACCGAGGACGAGGCGTTGCAGGCCGTGCACGACGAGCTGATCGCGCTGATGGAAACGCCGATGGACGAGCGTGAAACCACGCTGATGATTTTCCCGGCGATGTTCGACGACTTCCTCTATTTCAACGATTTCGCCGGTGCGGCCGACGACATCCTGGCCGATCTGGGGCTGGAGGGCGAACTGCAGATTGCCTACTTCCACCCGCGCTTCCAGTTCGACGGCACCGAGCCGGAGGAAATCAGCAACGCCACCAACTGGGCGCCGTACCCCATCCTGCACCTGCTGCGCGAGGAAAGCATCGACCGTGCGGTCGAGACCTATCCCGAGGTGGACGAGATTCCCGAGCGCAACATCGAGCTGCTTGAGCACCTGGGCGTGAAAGGCTGGAACAAGCTGGGCATCGTCACGCGCGTGAGTGCGGACGAGTGGGTGAAGCATTGCCCGGTGCATGGCCAGGCCGCGGGTGTGGAGGAGCCGGATACGCCGGACGAAGAAGGTCGCCATGGCTAAGCCGGAGCAAGGTGGCCGGACGCAGCGCGGCACCGGAGCTGCAGCCGCTGAGCGAGGTGCTGCTTCCGGCGCACGAGGAAAGGGGGCCAGGTTGTCCAAGAGCGACGCCATGGCCCGTCAGGTGCAGGAAGCGCTGCGGCCGGGGCAGTCGGTCGAACTGCTCAAGGAGCTGCACATCCTCACGCGCGAGGGTGGGCTGAACCAGGACTCGCGTCGCAAGCTCAAGCAGGTATACCACCTGTTCGGCTTCATCGAAAAAATCCTGCTGCAGCTGGAAAGCAGCGGTCGAACCGACATCACGCTGGCTGACCACGGCGCGGGCAAGTCCTACCTGGGCTTCATCATCTACGACCTGTTCTTCCGCCAGCGCGAGGCGGGCACCATCTACGGCATCGAGACGCGGCAGGAACTGGTCGAGAAGTCGCGCGAGCTGGCCGAGCGGCTGGGTTTTGCGCGCATGCGTTTTCTGCCGCTGACGGTGCAGCAGTCGGCACAGAGCGACGCATTGCCGGCGCAGATCGACGTGGTGACGGCGCTGCATGCCTGCGATACCGCCACCGACGATGCGATTGCCTTCGGCCTGCAGAAGCAGGCGCGCCACATGGTGCTGGTGCCGTGCTGCCAGGCTGAAACGGCCGGCTTTCTGCGCAGGCACAAGGCGCTGAACCTGTCGCGCACGCCGCTGGCCGAGCTGTGGCGCCATCCGCTGCATACGCGCGAGATGGGCAGCCAGCTGACCAACGTGCTGCGCTGCCTCTACCTCGAATCGCAGGGCTACAGCGTGACGGTGACCGAGCTGGTGGGCTGGGAGCACAGCCTGAAGAACGAGTTGATCCTGGCCGAGTACACCGGCCAGAAGAAGCGCAGCGCGGCTCAGCGCATGCACGACATCGTGCAGCAGTTCGGGCTGCAGGAGCTGCTGGCGGTGCGTTATCCGCTGGTGGCGGGCAGTGCGCCGGCGCCCGAGATGGCGTGAGCGAAGGAGTTCCGCTCGTCAGCAGGCCTTGCTTCCCGGCGCCTGCCGGCTTTTCTTGAAACTCTTGTCGGCATCCGGCATCGCGAGTATCCCCAATCTCCATGGCGTTATTGCAGGCCCGGTTTGCAGCGCCGCGTGTGCCGCCTAGTATCGGGGCATGCGCCTGTGGTGGCGAGCCCTTTGCATGGAGGAGAGCTTATGTACACATCCGGCTACGATATGCCTGACCTGTTCAAGCAACTGGGTCTGGAGCATGACCAGGCGTCCATCGATGCGTTCATCCGTCGCCACAACCCGCTGGCGGAAGGGGTGCGCATCCACCAGGCTCCCTTCTGGAACGAAAGCCAGGCGCGTTTCCTGTGCGAGGAAATCGCGCGCGATGCGGCCTGGACCACAGTGGTGGACGAACTGTCGGAGCGTCTGCGCTGCTGCCTGCCGGCAGCCGGATGCGATTCTGTCTGACACGCGGCGGCAGGACCCCCGCGTAGAGTGGTGCGTGTGACCGGGCCCGTACGGCCTGGCCGGCCATGACAAGGAGATCACCATGTATACCGACAATATCGACATGCGCGCCCTGTTTGACCAACTGGGCCTGGAGAGCAGCGCTGCGGCCATCGAATGCTTCTGCGCACAGAACAAGCTGCCCGACGGTCTGCCGCTGCATCAGGCCGCCTTCTGGAGCGAATCCCAGGCGCGTTTCCTGCGCGAGGAAATCGCCTGCGATGCGGCCTGGGCACCGATTGTGGACGAACTCAATGCGCTGCTGCGCGGCGCGCCGGAGGATACCGATTCCTGCCGGATTTGATGGCGGCAGGGACGCCGACACGGGTCCGCTTTGTTCATGGAGCCGCTGCCAGTGCAAAGCGTGGCCGGCAGAGGGTCGCTGTGCTGCGTCAGTGTGCGGCAGCCATGGCACGGCAGGCTTCGGCACAGGCGCGGCAGGCACTGGCGCAGGCCTGGCAGTGCTCCATGTCGTGGCGGGCACATTCGGCGCCACAAGCATCGCACACCTGGGCACACAGTTCGCACAGCGCAGCCGCATGCTGGCTGCCGCGGGCGGTGAAGGCGGCACACAGGCGGCAGATCTGGGCGCAATCGATATCGCTGCGGATGCAGGCCGCCATGGCGGTGACGTCGGCCTCCTGCAGGCAGGAAGCGGCGCAGAAATCGCAGGCCTGGGCGCAGGCATTGCAGGCGTCGATACAGGCCTGTATGGCGGGAGAAAGCGTATGGGGGGCGTGTTGCATGAGGGGCTCCTCGGTCGGGATAGGAGCTTCTACCGTAAACCTGCGGTGTCGGCCGGTACTGTAGGACGTTGCCGCGAGCCCGCTGCAGTGCCGTGCGGCGACTGTGCTTGGGGTTATCCTCATCCGGAAGGACAGCAGGCCACGGCATGATGTTCCCGTATCGAATCCATTGCAGGAGCTAGTCATGACGCTTGCCCATCCGATCGCCACCGAACACGACCTCCTCAGGCCCGAGCGCAACTGGGACCGCCACCCCCTTTACCTCACGGTGCAACCCGATCCGGACATTGAGGGACAGTGGGAGTGGGTCATCGTGGAGCGGGATGGCAACGAGATGATCATGCATGCCGAATCGGAAGGCAGCTATGCCGTGTTTGCCGATGCCCTGCGCGCGGGAGCCGTGGCCTTTGCCGTGCACGCGGGGCAGGATTATGAGGATGAGGCGGCCGACCCGGTGGGGAATGTGGCTGGGGTGGGGTATACCGAGTGACTGCACCTCTCGGAATGCCGTTGCCTGAACGAAAAAGCCGGAGAGCATGGAGGCTTCCGGCTTGCAGGGTGGTACCACCGACAGGAATCGAACCTGTATCTAGCGCTTAGGAGGCGCTCGTTCTATCCATTGAACTACGGCGGCATACCAGATGGCGCCGCTCGGGCGTCAACAAGCGCGTATTGTAAGGCCGTTGTTGATTGGGGAGTGAACGAACGCCATTCTGTCGTCTCAGGGTGCAGGGTCAGTGTGCAGCCGGTTTGACCATCACCCGCGCCATCAGCAGCCGGAACGGCAGCAGCAGGCCCACGCCGAGCACCAGCTTCACGCCCAGGTCGCCCAGCGCCCAGGTGACCCAGGGCTCGGCCACGCCGGCAAAGGCGATGCTCCAGAACAGGAAGGTGTCCAGCAGCGCGGCCAGCAGGGTGGCCACCAGCGGTGCGCGCCACCAGCTGCCCGCGCGCAGGCGGTGGAACACGCCTACGTCCAGCCATTGCGACAGCAGGAAGGCCGTGCCCGAGGCGACGGCAATGCGCACCGGCGCCAGCACCAGCGAGGCGGCCACGGCCACGGCAAAGCCGACCCAGACCACGCGCCGTGCCGCGTGCGGGCCGTGGGCGCGGTTCATCAGTTCGGTCACCAGGAAGGCGAAGGGATAGGTGATGGCGCCCCAGGTCAGCCAGTCGTTGATGGGGTATTGCACCAGGATGTTGGAGGCCAGCACCACTGCGGCCATGTAGGCTGCGGCGATCAGGAAGCGGGGCAGGGTGGGCGCCACGAAGGCGCCGGAAACAGCTTGCATGGGAGTATTGAAATCAAGAGTCAGGCGGCTTTGCGCGAGGTGCGCCCGTATACGTACAGAAGGGTGGCCAGCAGCATGGCCAGCGGTAGCACGTACAGGGTCTGGCTCACGGCGAGCGTATCGCCATGGCGCATCAGGTAGCCGGGGATGAAGACGAGGAAGGCACCGGCCAGGAACTGGCTGCCGTTGACCAGCGCCGCCGAGGTGCCGATGTAGCGCACGTCGACGGCACTGCCGGCGATGGCGAAGGGCAGCATGGAGGTGCCGGTGAAGAAGCCGAACAGGAACAGCACCGGTCCGGCCACGCCGATCTGCTGGATGGGCATGCCGACCAGCACCAGCAGCAGCAGGAGCTGTCCGGCCAGGCCATAGCCGAGCGCGCGCACGTCGTCATGCCAGTTGCGACCGAGCCAGCTGAAGAACGGGGCACCCAGCGCCAGGCCGAGCCAGCTCAGGGCGATGGCCACGTTGGCCTGGTTCATGGTTTTACTCCTTGTTATTGTCCGGGCGACGCCACGCGCTTACTGCGCGGCGTAGACTTCCTTGCCGGCTACGTAGGTGGCTGCGATGGCGCGGTCATCGGCCAGCGTCATCTGGATGAAGAGGACTTCTTCCAGGCTCTTGGCGTAGCGCATGCGGTAGTCGAAGATGGGCGTGGATTTGAGGTTGATCACGGCCAGGTCGGCTTCCATGCCGGGTTCGATCGAGCCGATCTTGTCGGCCAGGCGCAGGGCCTCGGCGGTGCCGCGGCTGGCCAGGTAGAAGGCGTGCAGCGAGCTGTAGGGCGCGTTGTTCATCTGCGCGGCCTTGTAGGCTTCGTTCATGGTCTGCAGGATCGAGAAGCTGGTGCCTGCGCCCCGGTCGGTGGCCAGACCGATGCGCACGGGACGCTCGGTGCTCTTGAGTTTCTTCACGTTCAGGCAGCCGGAGCCCAGAAAGAAGTTGGACGTCGGGCAGTGCGCGATGGCGGCGCCGGTTTCGCTGAACACGTTCAGTTCGCGCTCGGTCAGGTGGATGCCGTGGCCGTAGATGGCGCGGTCACGCAGCAGGCCGTATTTGGCGTAGGCGTCGGTGTAGTCCTTGGCGTCGGGGCACAGTTCCTTCACCCAGGCCACTTCGTTCACGTTCTCGGAGACGTGCGACTGGATCAGGGTGTCGGGGAATTCCATGGCCAGCGCGCCGACGGCTTCCATCTGCTCGGGCGTGGAGGTGGGGATGAAGCGCGGGGTGATGACGTATTCGGCGCGGCCGTTCTTGTGCACTTCTCGATCAGGGCCTTCGATTCGTCATAGGAGCGCTGGGCGGTGTCGAGCAGCTCCGGCGGGGCGTTGCGGTCCATGCAGACCTTGCCGGCCATCACGCGCATGTTGTGCTTGGCGGCTTCCTCGAACAGGGCATCGACCGACTGCGGGAAGATGGTGCAGTACACGGTGGAGGAGGTAACGCCGTTGCGGAACTGCTCCTTGATGAACACTTCGGCGACTTCGGCGGCATGGTCCTTGTTGGCAAAGCCCTGCTCGGCGATGAAGGTGTAGTTGTTGAGCCAGTCGATCAGCTGCTCGCCGTAGGCGGCAATCATCTCGGTCTGGGGATAGTGCACGTGGCTGTCGATGAAGCCGGGAACGATGATGCTGTCGGTATAGGCCTTGACGGGGACATCGCCCAGCGTGGGCAGGATCGCGCTGGCGGCTCCGGCCTGCACGATCTTGCCGTCTTCCATGACGACGATGGCGTCGGACTCGTACACCATGCATTCGGACATGTCGTGGAAGAACGGGTCCTTCTTGAACGTCAGCATGGCTCCGCGAATAGCTTTCTTGGTACTCATCTCTGATCTCCTGGTGTTGGTTGAATACGAACTCTGAGTGCGTTCATGATGCTCCGGATTTATCTTGATGTCAAGATAAATGGGCGGAACTTTTTATCTGCTGCTACCGGGCAACACCGGGTTGCCATGGAGCTGGAGGGCGTGATGGAGAGATGCCCCTTGTGTCTGGCCGGGTGGGGCTGGGAATTTTCGGCGCGAGGAAATGGCTGCGCCAGTGCCTGGGCAGCGAAGGAGACGGTCTGGAGACGCGGAGGGTCAGGCGGCGGGGAGCAGGCTCAGTTCGCCGGGGTTCTCGAGGGCCACAAGCAGGGTGGACAGGCGGGCATTGAGTTCTGCCAGCATGTTCGGCGGCATGACCGAAAGCAGGCGGCGCTCGTTCTCGATATGCTTTTCGACTGCGCGGTCGATCAGGTTCAGGCCTTTGTCGGTCAGCTGCACCAGCATGCTCCGTGCGTCCTGTTCGTTGGGAACGCGGGCGACCAGGCCGCGCTGTTCCATGCGCTTGAGGCGGTGCGTCATCGTGCCTGAGGTAACCATCAGTGTGGAAAACAGCGTGGTGGGAGTGAGACAGTAGGGCGCACCGCTGCGTCGCAGCGTGGCCAGCATGTCGAACTCCCAGTAGCTCAGCCCGAACTGCGACAGGCCGGCTTCGAGATACTGTTCCAGCAGGGCCGCACAGCGCTTGATGCGGCCGATCGGGCCCATGGGGCGGGCATCCAGATCGGGACGCTCACGCTCCCAGTGTTTGAGGATGAGGTCGAGCGAGTCAAACTGCTTGTGGTGTGCGGCGGGTGTCATAGTATCTTCATTTCAAGCTATTTCATTGGGCCCATGATAGACTATTTGCCCATTTTTGGGAACCATTGCCCAACACGTCAATGTGTCAATGCGTCTGTCCGTCTGCGGCCGCTCAGTCATAGCTGATGGTGTAGATCAGGTCGATGGCGCTTTCCGTGCCGGTTTCGCCACGCAGCTTGAGGCGGCGGCTCAGGTCGTAGAAGAAGTAGAGCGTGCCCATGGTGGCATCCAGTCCGCGCTCGTAGGCCACATAGAAGTTGCGCGAGAAGCGCTTGCCCAGCGTGACGCTGCCGGAGGCCACGCCGTTTTCGCCGCCCTTGAAGGAGAGTTCGTCCAGGCCCAGCGCATCCGCCAGTTCGCCGGTAATGCCGCGGCCGCTGCCCGAGAGCAGGGCGAGCGCTGCCTGCTGCAGCAGCGCGGCATCGGCCGCGCCGGCGGAGGAGCGGCCCAGCACCAGCCAGGAGAGTTTTTCGGAATCCGGCATGGCGGGGTCGGAGAACAGCTGTACCCAGGGCAGCTGCGCGGTGCCGCGCACATGCACGCCGACGCGCATCTCGTCGAGGTGCGGGCGGATGGCAATGATGTCCAGCGTGGGGTTGTCGAGCGCGCCGTTGAAGGTGATGTGGCCGCGCTCGACCTGCAGGTCCTGTCCGTAGGCACGGAAAGTGCCACGGTCGGTGCGGATGGTGCCGGTGAGGCGCGGCATGGACTGCAGCGTGGGGCCGTTCACCACGCTGAGCTTGCCGCGCAGGCGCGTGTCCAGGCCGCGGCCGCGCACGCGCAGGTCATCGCCCAGGTCGATCTCGATGTTGATGTCGGGCGTGATGGTGGCGTTGGTGCGGGCCATGCCGGCCTTGACCCTGGGATCCTGCAGCACGGCGCGGGCTTCGGAGTTGGTGGCGATCAGGGTGCGCGTTTGCGGCGAGGCGGCCTTCGAGCCAGTGCGGGGTGCAGTGCCGGTACTGGCGGCCGTGTCGGTTGTTGCGTTCCCGTTGCCGGAGGCGGCTCGGGTACCGCCACTGGTGCCGGTATTGGCGCCCGAACGGCTCGGCTTGATCACGATATCGCTGCTTTCGGCCGCGGCAGCCATCCGCTCCGCTTGCGCCGGCTGCGCCAGCACGGCCTTGGGGTGCTTGCGGCTGGGCAGCACCACCACATCATTGTCGAGCTTGGGTGCGGTATCGGTCGGCAGCTCGATCAGCGCATGGTCGACCTTCAGGCCGCCGCGCATCACCAGCCGCAGGTTGGCCAATTGTGTGCTGACGTTGCCGGAGAGCACGATCTGGCGCTCGGGCATGCTGGAGAGCTGCAGTTCGCGCAGCTGCGCGTTCAGGTCCATGCGCATGGATTGCAGCAGCGCGCCGCCCCCGCCCCATTGCACATTGCCGGTGATGGTGGCCGAGCCGCCGGCGCGGCGGTTGACCGTGGGGCCTTGCAGCGAGAATTCGTCGATGTCCAGACGCTGGCCGCTCAGGCGCGTGCGCAGGCGGCCGCGACTGAATTCGATGCCGTCCACCACCGAGCGCACGCCCAGGTCATCGGCATTGAGCGTGCCGTGCACCAACGGCGCACGCAGGGTGCCGCCCAGCGTGGTGTCGGCCTGCAGCGTGCCGCGCAGGCGCCAGCCCGGCGGCGCGAACATGCTCCACAGGCCCATGCGCGGCAGGTTGGCCTGCAGGGTACCGCTGAGCGGGGCGTTGTCGGACAGCGTCCAGCCGCCACCGGCGCTCGTGAGGCGGGTGTTGACGAGCGCATTGGCGGTGCCGGCATTGCTGCTGTCCCAGGTCAGCTTGCCCTGGATGGCACCGCCGCTGCCGGTGATGTCCAGTCGCGCGGTGCGTATGCCGGCCTGCACGCGGCCGCGTCCGCCCATGCCGCCGGCCTGCACGATCAGGTCGCCCTGGCTGCGTTGCAGCGTGGCGTTGATGCGCATGGCGTTGCCGAGCTGCACGTCCCAGTTGCCGGCCAGGGTGAGGTCGCCGGTCAGGCCGGAGCCGCTGATGGAACTGCTCATCAGTGCGTCCACCCATTCCAGCGGCACTTCGCTCAGGCGGCCCTTGCTGCTCAGCGTGTAGCCACCGCCGCTTTGCACGTAGTGGATCGGCTCGGCCAGGATGTGTGCGTTGCCCGGTACGGAGCCGGTCAGGTCGATGCGAAAGGCGCCGGTTGTCGCTTGCAGGGTGTTGCCGGATTGCAGCAGGCGGATCTGCACCGGGTTGGCGAGGGCCGCCTGCCAGGCCTTGTTCTGCAAGGTATCGCGTAGCTGCAGTTGCGTGGCCTGCAGGTTGGCCTGCCAGCCGTTGGCCAGCTTGCCGCCACTGCCGCGCAGCGCCACGCGCATGTCGCGCGTGCCTTGCTGCATCTCGCTGCGGCCCTCGATGGCGGCGTTGGCCAGTGTGCCGTTCACACTCAGGCGCGTGTTGCGCAGGTAGGTGGCGGATTCTGCCGGCTGACCGGCGGTGTTCAGGGTGAGGGCGGGGGCGTCGAGCAGGGCGTTCAGTTGGAGGTTGCGCCCGTTGTTCTGCCAGCCGCCGCGCCAGCTGCCGTCCAGCCGGATGCTGCCGCTGGCGATCTGCTTGCGCAGGCCTTCGGTGCCCGGCCATTGCTGCAGCCAGTTCAGGGTTTGCTGCAGATTGGCGACGGCCAGTTGCAGCCTGCCCTGTCCGTTAGCCTCGCTCAGCATGCCCTTGACGCTGCCACGGGTGCCGGGCAGCGCGAGGTCGAGATCGGCCTGCGCGGCCTTGGTCGGCACCGAGTAGCTGCCGCTGCCTTTCAGTTCGGCATCGTGCGAGCGGGCCAGGATGCGTGGCAGGGTGACGGTGTCGTTCTGCCACTTTCCCTGCACGTCGATCACATCGACGGCCAGGCCCTTGGCCGCCTGCGCGGCGCGGCCCTTGCTGTCGCCGTCCGAGCGCAGCAGGATGGTGAAATCGACGGGCACCTGGGCCAGCGCCTGGCCGCTGGTCAGCGGCGAACTGGCTTTCAGCGCTCCGCTGATCGGGGCGGCGGCCAGTCGCGTGTCGATCAGGCCGGGGTTGAGGTGGCTGACGGTGACGTCGCCGGTCCAGCCTTGTTCCGGCAGGTAGCGGCCGCTGCCTTGCAGCGTGCCGCCGTTGCGGCCCTGGTTCAGCAGCAGGCGCTGGATGTCGAGCGCGCCGCGCTGGTAGTGCAGCTGGGCATCGAGCTGGCTCAGGGGCAGCAGGCCCTTGTCCCAGGCGCCTGCTTCGTCGTTGCTGGCCTGGATCCAGGCTTTCCATTGCGTGTCACCCAGGAAGCCGAGCATGCCGGGAGCCTGGCTCGCTGGCGGGGCCGAGGCGGGGGAGCGGGGAACATGGGGTGTGGCTTGCGCCACCTTGCCGGACGCGACCGGCTCCAGCGCCAGCGCCCCGTGCAGGCGCGTGCGCGGTGCGCTCGGCCAGAAGGCCTGCACGTCCAGTTGCTGCCATTGGGCGCGGGCACGGGCCAGCGGCTGGGTTTTCCAGGGATGGACACCGGCCTGCAGCTGCAGGCGCGTGCCTTGCGTCGCAGGGACTTCGGCTTGCGCTTTGGCGGCGGGGGCAGGGGCCGACGCCTGGCCCCCGGTCGCCGCAGGAATCAGCTGCAAGGGCACCACGGTCGCATCCACATCCAGCAGCGCATCCGGCCCGGCCAGCGTCCCGCGGATCTGTGCGCTGGCCTGCAGGCGCTGCGCCGGCATGCTGTTGCTGGCAGGCAGGTGCAGCAAGCCCCGGGCGCTGATGTCGGTGCGCATGGGAGCCTTGCCATCGATTCTGGCATCGGCCTCGTAAGTGCCGTTGGCTACGGTCAGGCCATCCAGGCGCAGGGTGTGCTGCGCCGTGACGCGGTCGTAGTCGTAGCGCCCGTGCAGGTTGGTGATGACGGTATCGCGCGCGGGGACGGTGGGTGCGGGCGCTGCCTCTGCAGGCAACAGTTCCTCGCCGCTGGCTGCCGAGGCGGCGAGCCCGGCCGCAGAGGCGACCAGCTCTGCCGGTGTGGCGGCACTGCCGGACACGGCCGGCGCCTGCAGGCGCTTGCGCTGGACGGACTGCTCCCGCCTGTCCTCGGCGCGCTTGGCGGCCGAAGCCTTGGCTGCTGCCTCTTCGGGCGACTGGTACTTGATATCCTCATCCTGCTGCTTGCCGACGATGCGCAGCGTGTCGATCCGGAACGGCAGTTCCACGCTGACCGGCAGCGTGAACGACTGCAAGGCTTGCTTGGGCGCAGTGACCGGCTTGGCGATGCGAGTGTCCTGCAGCGTGGCGGTGCGCACGTGCACCTTGCTGAAGCGCGTCGCGCGGTCCCACAGGGCGGCCAGCTCCCAGCCCACGTCCACATTGTCGAGTGTCACCACCAGTTCGCCGCCGGTGTAGCCGCCTGCGTCGGTGCCCTGGCTGGTCCAGATCAGGCGGTCGATATGGCCGCCCTGGCGCACGGTGCCACTCACGCCGTCGGCTTGCAGCGTCATGGTGGAGGGCATGTAGCCCTGGATGATGTGCAGTACGGTAGCCAGCGACTGGTCGCGTGCCGACCAGTACCAGACGCCGGTGCCGACCAGCCCGATCAGCAGGATCAGGCCGAAGATGGACCAGGCGCTCCAGCGCGCGGTGCGCCGGGCGGCGCGGCCCAGACGCTGGCGGCGCGTCAGCGCGGGCGGTGCGTCGCTGGCAGCTGCAGGGTCGACGGGAGGAAGAGGCGCCTTTGCCATCAGAACGTGAATCCCAGGTTCATGTGCAGCCGCACCTTTTTGCTCTGGATGCCGTAGGCCACCGACATCTGCACCGGCCCCACCGGGCTGCGCCAGAGCGCACCGGCACCCACGCCCACCTTGAGCGGGCGCAGGTCCTGCGGGCGGTTGGCGACCGAGCCGGCATCCATATAGACCACCGTATCCCAGTCCGACGGCTTGCCGCGCAGGAACAGCGGACGGCGGTATTCCAGGCTGCCGGCCACCATGTAGCGGCCGGGTTCGCCGTAGCCGTCGCCGGAGTCCACCCCGATATCCTGGTAGCCATAGCCGCGCACGGTGGCATCACCGCCGGTCAGGAACAGCAGGTTGTAGGGGATGACGGCGTCCTGCTTGGCATAAAGCCCTGCCCCTTCCAGCCGCACCACCAGTTCGCCGTTGCGGCGCTTTAGCACGCTGGAAGCTGTCGGCGCCTGCAGCAGCGGTTGCGCACTCAGGCCTGCGGCATTGCCGGTGGCGATGGCCTTCAGGTCCTGACGCAGCGGCAGTGCCTTGCCCACGCCTTCGCGCAGGCCCTCGTCCAGCGACAGGAAGCCGAGGTAGCGTGCGGCAAAGCGGCCAAATGGTGTGCGCTGCGGCTGCAGGGTAAAGCCGCCGCCCACCTCCAGCCCGATGCCGTAGCCGCTGGTGGGATAGGTCTGGCTGTTGAAGCGGCGGTAGGTCCACACATAGTTGGCGCTGAGCGCCTGCGACGCTTCCTTCTCCCCATCGCTGAAGCGGGTGCTGCCGTGGTCGTACTGCAGGTAGTAGGTGCGGTCGATGCTCTTCTCGAGCTTGGTGCGGCCGAAGCGCAGCTGTTGCGTATTGAAGATGATGTCGTCGTACTTCTCGCGCGTGACCGAGGCGTTGGCCAGCCAGCGCCAGAGCTTGTCATCGGGCGGCGCCAGCAGGCTGGTGCTGAAGGCCTGGCGCACCTTGTCCACCTGCAGCTTGTTGATGCCGCGCCAGCCGAAAACCGGCTCCTTGTTGTGCGTGTGGTCGATCGAGACGCGCGGCCCGCGATCGGTGCTGAAGCCAACGCCCAGCACCAGCTTCTGCAGCTTGGCCTCTTGCACCTGCACCAGAACCGGGGCGTTTTCCGGGTTGGATTCGGGGGTGGTGTCGATGCTGACGAAGGCGCCGGTGTAGTAGCCGCTGTCGAGCAGGCGCTGCTGCGCATCGACCATGTCGCGCTGCTTGTAGTCGGCGCCGGGCCGCACGCGCGTGAGGCGTTCGATGATGACCGGATCGTAACGCTCGGCGCCCTTGATCTGCACCGGGCCGTACTTGTACACCGGGCCGGAGTCGTAGTCGATGCGCAGGTTGGCGCTGCTGGTATCGGGGTCGATTACGGCCTGGCTCTCGGCCAGCTTGGCGGTGGGGAAGCGCTCAGCCTGCAGACCCCGCAGGGCCAGCGTCTTGGCATCGCTCCAGGCCGTTTGCGTGAACGGGTCGCCCTGCGGCAGGCCCCAGCCGTTGTAGATCTCGCCGAGCTGGGGCAGGGCGGGCGGGTAATTGGTGATGGCGCCGCCAAAGGTCAGGTCGACCTGCTGCACCACGGTGCGCGGGCCGGGCTCGACCGTGATCACGACCTCGGGCAGCGGGCCGCGCGCTTCGGCGGTGGTACTGGCCACGTGGGCCTGCAGTTCCTGCCGGATCTCGGGCGTGAAATAGCCTTGCGTGCCCAGCAGCTGGCGGATATTGGTTTCGGAGTTGCTCAGCAACTGGCGCAGTTCGGCATCGTCCAGGTCGGACACCTTCTGGTAGCGCTTGAGTTCCAGATGACGCTCCAGCAGCGTGCGGATATCGTCGTCGGGCGATTCGATGCGGATGTCGAAGGACTTGCCTTGCGAAACGGGGGAGAAGGCAGGGTCTTCGCTCGCGGGCGTCGTGCCCTCCGCACCGGTTTGCGCCAGATCGGCAGCCGGCTGCGGCTGGGCGGAACGGGTGCTTTCTGTGCTGGCGGGCTGTGGCGCCAGTTCGCTGGCCGTGGCCGCCTGGGCATGAGCGCCCGTGCACGCACCCGCCAGCACGGCTCCAGCCAGCAAGGGGAGGGGCAGGGGCCAGGGCAGAAAGCGGCAGGACGAAAGCGTGGATTGCAAGGGACTGGACAGGCGGGCAGTGGCTGGAGCAGTGGCCATCGAGCGCGCTGCAAGAAAAAAGCACGCACGCGCGACCCTGCCTCGGGGCAACGCACACTGTAGCGCATTCTGCGTGCCTGTCTGGTGCCCAGATGTAAACAGGAATCCTTTCAGTCACCGTTTACGCAGGCGGCAGTGGCGGTGCCGACCGCGGACCAGGCTTCTGCCCGCGCTGACGGACTCCTTGCCTGTTGCTTGCCCGATAGGGCGAGCGTCCTGACAGCGCAATTTGTCTGACGAAGCAGACAAGCGCAAGGTGCCGGCTGGCACAATGCCCGGCGCGATTCACCGGGGCATGCGGATGCCCCGTTTTCTTTCCCTCAACACACCATGTCCCTCTTTACCCCCACGCGAGCAGCGCTTGCTGCCGCCCTGAGCATGACCACGCTGGCCGCCAGCGCCGCCGAATGGAGCGATTTCTCGCTCACCTATACCTACGGCACGCGCTAAAAGGAACCCTATGTGGCCGATGGCGCGCCCATCGCCAAGAACATCGTCACCGCCCGCTATGTGGATGGCGACAGCTGGGGCGGCAACTTCGTCAACCTCGACCTGCTGAAATCCGACGCGGTCGACAACAAGGCCACCGAGGCCTATCTGATCTATCGCCGCCTGTTCGATTTCGGCAAGATCAGCCAGAAGGACCTGAGCTTCGGCCCGGTCAAGAGCGTGGGCGCCACGGTGGGTTTCGACCTGAACACCAAGAACAGCCCCGAATACGGCTCACGCACGCGCACCTTCGTGGCCGGCCCGACCTTCATCATGGACGTGCCGCAGGGCTTTCTGAACCTGAGCGTGCTGGCGATGTGGGAAAGCAATGACCCGGCCGCAGCCAAGCTGCCCAGCCGCTACTGGTACAAGACGCACCCGGTGCTGGACTTGTCCTGGGGCATTCCGCTGGGCAACAGCAACTGGCAGTTCGGGGGCTACGGGCAGTACATCGCGGCCAAGGGGCAGAACGAGTTCGGCGGCCCGACTTCGCCCGAAACCCATGTCAATGCGAACCTGATGTATGACCTCGGCCCGAAATTCGGCCTGCGCCAGGGCCAGCTCAAGGCCGGTTTCGGCTATGAATACTGGCGCGCCAAGTTCGGCAACCCCGTCAGCGTGCCGGGCGCGACCGCGAAAACGCCCTACGTGAGCGCGGAATACCACTTCTGAGCCAGGAGGGCCCAAGGCCCCCGCGCTCACAACAGCGTCTTCATCCCCGTTTCCAGCCCCTGCAATGTCAGCGGCACCATCTTTCCGTGCCCGACGATCTGCTGGATGATGTCGATGCTCTGGCGGTACTGCCACACGCCCTGCGGTTCCGGGTTGATCCAGATGTGCTTGGGAAAGGCCTGCAGCAGGCGCTGCAGCCACACCGCGCCGGCTTCCTCGTTGTTGTACTCCACGCTCCCGCCGGGCTGCAGGATCTCGTAGGGACTCATGGTGGCGTCGCCCACGAAGATCAGCTTGTAGTCCTTGTTGTACTTGCGGATGATGTCCCAGGTCGGGAACTTCTCGGCGTAGCGGCGGTGGTTGTTCTTCCACATGTAGTCGTAGACGCAGTTGTGGAAGTAGTAGAACTCCAGGTGCTTGAACTCGGTCTTGGCCGCGCTGAACAGCTCTTCCACGCGCTGGATGTGGTCATCCATGGTGCCGCCCACGTCCATCAGCAGCAGCACCTTCACCGTGTTGTGGCGTTCGGGCTGCATGCGGATGTCGAGCCAGCCGGCATTGGCGGCGGTGGCGCGGATGGTGTCGTCCAGTGCCAGTTCCTCGTGCGCTCCCTGGCGCGCGAACTTGCGCAGCTTGCGCAGGGCCATCTTGATGTTGCGCGTGCCCAGTTCCTGGCTGTCGTCGTAGTCGCGGTAGGCGCGCTTTTCCCACACCTTGACGGCGCTGCGATTGCGGCTGGCGCCGCCGATGCGGATGCCGGCCGGGTTGTAGCCGCCGTGCCCGAAGGGCGAAGTGCCGCCGGTGCCGATCCACTTGTTGCCGCCGGCGTGGCGCTCTTTCTGCTCCTCGAGCCGCTTCTTCAGCGTCTCCATCAGCTCGTCCCAGCCCATGGCCTCGATCTTGGCCTTTTCCTCGGGCGTGAGCAGCTTCTCGAAGGTCTGCTTCAGCCAGTCCGCGGGAATTTCCTTCAGGATCTCGCCCACATGCTCGATGCCCTTGAAATACATCCCGAAGGCCTGGTCGAACTTGTCGAAATGGCGCTCGTCTTTCACCAGGCAGGTGCGGGCCAGGAAGTAGAAGTCGTCCATACTGCAGGCGTCGCTTTCGGGGCCGACCACATTGGCCTGCAGCGCTTCGAGCAGCGTCAGGAATTCGCGTACCGACACCGGTACCTTGGCGTTGCGCAACGCCTGGAAAAAGGGGATCAGCATGGGGAATCCTTGTAGAAGGCCAGGCGGTACAGCAATTGCGCCCTGGCTTCGGGCCATTCGCCGGCCGCCATGCTGTACATGACGGTATCGCGCACGGTGCCGTCGCGGCGCAGCGCGTGGTGGCGGATCACGCCATCCTTTTTGGCGCCGAGGCGCTCGATGGCACGTTGACTGGCAAAGTTGAAATTGTCGGTGCGCCAGCCCACCATGGCGGCCTTGAGCGTCTCGAAGGCATGCTCCATCAGCATCAGCTTGGCGGTGGTGTTCACATGGCTGCGCTGCACGCTGCGCGCGTACCAGGTGTGGCCGATGCACAGGCGGCGGATGGGGGCGTCGATGTCGTGGTAGCTGGTGGTGCCGAGCACACGTTCGCTGGCCTCATCCATCACGGCAAACGGCAGGCGCGTGCCGGCTTGCAGCATTTGCAGGGCGGTGTCGATGTAGGCCGCTTCGTCGCCGGGAGCGGGCACGCTGGTTACACGCAGCTTCCAGAGCTCCCCGTCGCGGGCAGCGGCCGCCAGTCCCTCGGCGTGCCGGGGTTCGAGCGGTTCCAGCCGCACGCCGTTGCGGCGCAGCGTGATGGGAAAGGTCCAGGTCGTGGCGTTGTTCATGGCGCGGCTCCGGTAATGGCGAAACGGGGTTGCTGGTCAGCGCATCCTGCTCAGCAGCGATGACGGTTCTGTGACGCAGCCGCCTGCTTCGCCTGCGCGGATCAGCGATTGCGGTTCTGCATCGCCACCAGCTTCTCGAACAGGGCCAGATCCTGCTCGTTCTTCAGCAGCGCGCCCAGCATGGGCGGCACCTGCATCTTGCCGCCTTCGCTGGCCTTGAGCGCGGCGGGCGGCACCTCTTCGGCCAGCAGCAGCTTGAGCCAGTCCAGCAGTTCGGAGGTGGAGGGCTTCTTCTTGATGCCCGGAATGCTGCGCAGCGTGGTAAACGATTCGATTGCCGCGCCCAGCAGTTCCTGGCGCAGGTTGGGGAAGTGCACCTCGACGATTTTTTCCAGCGTGGGCGTGTCCGGGAACTGGATGTAGTGGAAGAAGCAGCGGCGCAGGAAGGCGTCCGGCAATTCCTTTTCATTGTTGGAGGAGATGAACACCAGCGGGCGGTGCTTGGCCTTGATCAGCTCGCGCGTCTCGTAGCAGTAGAACTCCATGCGGTCCAGCTCGCGCAGCAGGTCGTTCGGGAATTCGATGTCGGCCTTGTCGATCTCGTCAATCAGCAGCGCGACCGGCTGGTCGGCGGTGAAGGCCTGCCACAGCACGCCCTTGACGATGTAGTTCTGGATGTCCTTGACGCGGTCGTCGCCCAGCTGCGAATCGCGCAGGCGGTTGACCGCGTCGTACTCGTACAGGCCCTGTTGCGCCTTGGTTGTGGACTTGATGTGCCACTGCAGCAGCGGCATGCCCAGCTCGCTGGCGACTTCCTCGGCCAGCATGGTCTTGCCGGTGCCGGGCTCGCCCTTGACCAGCAACGGGCGCTTGAGAGTGATGGCGGCATTGACCGCGAGTTTCAGGTCGTCGGTGGCGACGTAGTGGGAAGAACCCTGGAATTTCTGCATGGTGGAGAATCCGTTGATCAGGCGATAAGAATGGGTTAGGTGAGGAAAGGCATCGCGGTGTGTCGGTACGTGTTGCCATTCGCACGGTAGTGAAAGCTGCCCCGCACGATGCTGCACACCGCTTGCCGGCATGGTGCCGCACGGCGGCAGCGCAGGCTTATTCGATTGTCAGCCCTTTCAGCTCCTTGTTCGGCGGCGGATAGTCGAGCTTCAGCTCCTTGAGCCGGTCGCGCACCAGTGTGCCGATCATCAGGTTGCGGTGCGTCTTGCTGTCCGAAGGGATGATGGTCCAGGGCGCCCAGGGCGTGCTGGTGGCGCCGAGCAGGGCGCCGTAGGCATCGCTGTAGGCATTCCACTGCTTGCGCGCTTCCAGATCGTCGAAGTTGAACTTCCAGTTCTTGGTCGGATCATCCACGCGTTCCTGCAGGCGCTCGCGCTGCTCTTCCTTGCTGATGTGCAGCATGCACTTGATGATGACGGTGCCGGTCTCGGTCAGCATGCGCTCGAAGTCGTTGATCTGGGCAAAACGCTGGCGCGTGGTCTTCTCGTCGATCCAGCCCTTGACCACCGGCACCAGCACGTCTTCGTAATGGCTGCGGTTGAACACCACGATGTCGCCGGCGCGCGGCATGGCCTGGTGGATGCGCCACAAGTAGTCGTGGGCGCGCTCTTCCTCGGTGGGGGCCTTCCAGCCCACGGTGTGCACGCCCAGCGGGCTGGTACGGGCGAACACGCCACGCAGCGTGCCGTCCTTGCCGGCGGCATCGCGCCCCTGCAGCACCACCAACACCTTGTGGCAGCGGCAGGCCAGCAGTACGTCCTGCAGCTGGTTGATCTCCTCGGCCAGCACCTCGACCTGCGCCTTGTCCATCTCCTTGTCGCCGCTGGAGTAGGGCTTGGCGCCGGGGTCGTAATCCTTCAGGTTGACCGGCCTGGCCTGTGCATAGGCGCCGTAGCCTTCACCGGCATCACCGCCCTTGGCGGGCGCGGGTTGCCATTCCTTCAGCAGCTTGCCGTTCTTGTTGTTGGCCATGGTGAATGTCCTTGTGCTCACAATAAATCAGTCCTGCGTGGCCTTGCGCTGCACGCAGTCGATATACGACTGCCCGTCCGGCGGGCGGCCGGCGCGCTGGCTTTCCCACAGCATGCGGCCCAGGCAGTCCATCACGGCGTGGTGCGCATCGTGCAGATCGCCGCGGCGCGCGGCCAGCAGCTCCACGGCCTGGCGGATGCCGCGCGGCTGGTCGATGCTGCACTGCTCGCTGATGGTGAGGTGCATGGACAGGTGCAGAAAGGGATTGGTGCTGCCTGCCTCGTCGGGCTGGTGCATGCTGGCGATGGCGGCGTCCACGTCGGCAAAGTCGGCGTGGTATTCGGGATGTTCGTCCATCCAGCCGGCAATCAGCGTTTCCATGGCGTCCAGCGGCTGGCTGGCGCGCCATTTGGCGTAGGTGGCGCAGAAGTAGCGGCGCACATCGGTCTGGCTGGGTTGCATCAACATGGGAAACGGCTCTCGCAATGGGTTCTGCGTCTATTCTTACATGCTTGCGCAGGCTGTGCAGGGCGCGACAGCGGCGGCGGCTGGCCTGTTTTCTGCCGGCAGAAACGAAAAACAGCAAAAAGCAATCCCGAACGACCGTTTTGCGGTAGATGACAACGCCGTTTAGGGGGTACAGTGCGCTGATGCCCCGCAGGGGCGACGCCCGGCCGGTTCGGGTGCCGTTGTCCATGGCCGGCACGCAGGCGCGGGTGCCGTGTTCACGAGGAGGTCGTTTCCATGCCAGTCGTCGTTGTGATCAACCCCAAGGGGGGAGTCGGCAAGTCCACGGTGTCCACCAACGTGGCGGGGTATTTTGCGTCCAAGGGCGCCCAGGTGATGCTGGGTGACGTGGACAAGCAGCAGACCTCGCGCTGGTGGCTGGAACACCGCCCGGCCCATGCCAACCCCATCCTTCCCTGGGACATCGACGACGAGCACAAGCTGAAAGTGCCCAAGGGCGTGACGCATGTGGTGCTCGACACCCCCGCCGGTCTGGACGGCAAGGCACTCAAGGAAGTGCTCAAGCTCGCCACCAAGGCCATCGTGCCGCTGCAGGCCAGCGTGTTCGACATGCACGCCACGCACGAATTCCTGCGCGACCTGGCCGACTACAAGAAGGCCGCCCGCATCGACATCGGCCTGCTGGCCATGCGCGTCAAGGACAACACGCATTCCTTCCAGCACCTGCAGGACTTCTGCAAGGAGCTCCCGTTCCCGCTGCTGGGTGCCGTGCGCGATACGCAGAACTACGTGCACCTGGCCGCCCAGGGCCTCACCCTGTTCGACGTGACGCCCGGCCGCGTGCAGCGCGACCTGCAACAGTGGGAGCCGATCACGCGCTGGCTGGACGAGCCGGCCCGGCCGCAAACGGGCACGGGCAAGCACGCCTCGGATCCGAACGCCTGGTACTGATTGCGGCAGGCGGGCAGGGCGGCATACGGCGTCCGGCGCTGGCCGGTTCCGCAGCCGTATCGCCCGGATGCCCCTACGCCGCTGCGGGGATGTCGGCAGGGCGTCGTGCGCAAGCGCGAAGCCCCTGCGCATACTGCAGGTTTTGTCACTGATTCCGCACGACCCATGTCTTCCAACCGCCTGAATGACGCCGCCCTGGCGCAACTGTTCCTGGATGCCCGCACCGCCAACGGTTTTACCGATGAGCCGGTAGCGCCCGAGTTGCTGCAGCAGATCTACGATCTGGCCAAGATGGGGCCCACTTCGATGAACTGCCAGCCCGCGCGCTATGTGTTCCTGACCACGCGCGAGGCACGCCAGCGCCTGCTGCCCTTCCTGATGGAGGGCAACAAGGCCAAGACGCTGGCGGCCCCGGTCTGCGTGATTGTCGCCACCGACACACGGTTCCATGCACACATGGACAAGACCTGGCACGACCCGTCCGGCCAGCAGCTGTTCGCCGGCAACGAGGCGCTGGCTGCCGCCACGGCACAGCGCAACGGCACGCTCTCGGGTGCCTACTTCATGCTGGCCGCACGCGCCCTGGGGCTGGACTGCGGCCCGATGAGCGGTTTCGACGCCGCCGGCGTCAACCGCGAGTTCTTCCCGGATGGCCGCTTCCAGGCCAACTTCCTGCTCAACCTGGGCCATATCGACAACAGCAAGACTTTTCCGCGCAACCCGCGCCTGAGCTTCGACGACGCCTGTCAGGTGCTGTGACCGGTTTGCTGCGATGCCGCTGCCCCTGATCACCGACTGGCATTTCTACGCCTTCGCCATCCCCGCCGTGCTGCTGCTCGGCATCAGCAAGAGCGGCTTCGGCGCCGGCTTCGGCTCGCTCGCCGTGCCGCTGATGGCCATGAGCGTGAGCGTGCCCAAGGCGGCTGCCATTCTCATGCCCTTGCTGCTGGTGATGGACCTGATGGGCATCCACGCCTTCCGGCGTCATGTGGACTGGCCGCTGTTCAGGCGGCTGATTCCCTGGGCGCTACTGGGCACGGTCATCGGCACCGTGCTGTTCGGCTATCTGAGTGCGCCGGTGGTGGCGGGCATCGTCGGCATATTGACCCTGCTGTTCCTGGCGCAGCGCCTGCTGTTCCCGCCGCGTGCCGACAGCCCGGCGCCCCCGCACTGGCTGGGCCATCTGCTGACGACCACATCCGGTTTCACCAGCTTCGTGGCGCACGCCGGCGGGCCGCCGCTCAATGCCTACGTGATTCCGCTCAGGCTGCCGCCGCTGCTGTTCACCGGCACCATGGCCTATATGTTCTTCATCATCAACCTGAGCAAGTGGGTGCCGTACGGCTTTCTCGGCCTGCTCAACTGGGAGAATCTGGGCACCTCGCTGGCGCTGTTGCCGTTTGCGCCGATCGGCGTGTTCATCGGCGTGCGCATCGCGCACCGCATTGATCCGCTGTGGTTCTACCGGCTGGTGTACGCGGGCATGTTCCTGACCGGCTGCAAGCTGGTGTGGGATGGCGCGAAACATCTGATCGGGTGATCCGCCATTGCTTCGCGCGTTGCGGCTGAGGCAGGCGAACGGTCACAGCGTGTCCGGGCGCCAGGCTTGTCTGTCAGCGCGTGGCAAATCCGCACTGCCGCCACGCCTCATACACCACCACCGCCACCGCATTGCTCAGATTGAGGCTGCGCTGCCCCGGCAGCATGGGCAGGCGCAGCCGCTGTCCGGCGGGAAACTGATCGCGGATTTCCGGCGGCAGACCGGCCGTTTCGCAGCCAAAGACCAACCAGTCGCCCGGCTGGAAGTGAACGTCATGCGCCGGCTGCGACCCCTTGGTGGTGAGCGCAAACAGGCGTGCGGCATCGGGCTGCGCATCCCGCAGAAAACTGCTCCAGTCCGCATGCCGCTGCACGCTGGCGTACTCGTGGTAGTCCAGCCCGGCCCGGCGCATCTGCTTGTCTTCCATGCTGAAGCCCAGCGGCTCGATTAGGTGCAGCTGGCAGCCCGTGTTGGCCGACAGGCGGATCACGTTGCCGGTGTTGGGCGGAATCTCGGGGTGGACCAGGACGATGTGGAACATGGGCCGCAAGTGTACGCCAGCCGGTGATGTAGACCAAAAGGGTGGGCTAACCCCATCCCCCGCACGGCCGTACGTGCTTTACCATCGCATCCTGGATCACTGTTACATCTCGCATGTTGTATCTGCACAAGCCGTGGGCAGTGTCCTGGACGTCATCCCGATGCAACGCGAGCAGATCGGGACAAACCCTGAATTTCGCGGTTGGCGTTCATAAATAGCACGACCGTTCGCATTCTTTGTTATAGTCTCCAGCCATGTCCAACCCCAAGCACCTTTCTTCGCAAACCGCTGACAGCGCCGACGGCGCCAAGCGACGCGTCCTGCAAAAAGGTCAGCAGACCCGTGCGGTGCTGCTGGACGCAGGCCTGTCGCTGGCCAGCCAGCTCGGCCTGGAGGGCATCAGCATTGGTGCCCTGGCGGAAATGGTGGGCATGAGCAAGTCCGGCGTGTTTGCCCATTTCGGCTCGCGCGAAGATTTGCAGATTGCCATCGTGGACGAGTACTACCGCCGTTTCGAGCATGAGGTGTTCCAGCCCGCGCTGGAAGTGCCGCGCGGCCTGCCGCGCGTGCGCGCCATGTTCGAAAACTGGATCCGCCGCGTGACCGAGGAGGAAGTGCAGTCCGGCTGCATCTTCATCAGCGGTGCGGTGGAATTCGATGACCGCGAGGGCCCGGTGCATGACGCGCTGCAGCGCGCCATCAATACCTGGCTTGCCGCCCTGCAGCGCGCCGTCGAGCAGGCCAAGCAGGAGGGCCACCTGCGCCCCGATGCCGATGCCCTGCAGATGGTCTTCGAGGTGCACGGACTGATTCTGTCCGCGCACTACGAAGCCCGCTTCCTGCAGAACCCGGCTGCCATCGACCGCATCCATCGCGGCTTTGAACGAATCGTGGCGTATTACGCCTCGCCCGCTGCTGCCCCTGGCAGCGGCACCTGACAGTGCGTGCGTGCAGCCGGGCTGGCCGGATGGCACCACGTTTGGATTGATCGACCCGCATACAGCAACAGGAGACTGAACGATGCCTACTTACAACCCGCCGCTGCGCGACATGCAATTCGTGCTGCACGAGGTCTTCAACGTGACCGAAGACTTCCGGCAGATGCCTGCCTTTGCCGAGGTGGATGCCGACACCATCAATGCCGTGCTGGAAGAGGGCGGCAAGTTCGCCTCCCAGGTGATTCAGCCGCTGAACATCAGCGGCGACACCGAAGGCTGCACGCTGGACAAGGCGACCCATGAGGTGACGCCGCCCAAGGGCTACAAGGAAGCCTACCAGCAGTACGTCGAAGGCGGCTGGCCGGCGCTGAGCTGCGATCCCGAATTCGGCGGCCAGGGCCTGCCTGCCACCATCAACGGCTGCTTCTACGAGATGCTCAACGGCGCCAACCAGGCCTGGACCATGTACCCCGGCCTGAGCCACGGCGCCTACGAAGCCATGCTGGCCCACGGCACCGACTGGCAGAAAAAGGTCTATCTGCCCAAGCTGGTGAGCGGCGAGTGGACCGGCACCATGTGCCTGACCGAGCCCCACTGCGGTACCGACCTGGGCCTGCTGCGCACCAAGGCCGAGCCCGAGGCCGACGGCAGCTACCTGATCAGTGGCGAGAAGATCTTCATCAGCGCCGGCGAGCACAACATGGTGGACAACATCGTGCATCTGGTGCTGGCCCGCCTGCCCGATGCGCCGGCCGGCAGCAAGGGCATCAGCCTGTTCGCCGTGCCCAAGTTCAATGTCGATGCCGAAGGCAATATCGGCGAGCGCAACGGCATCTACTGTGCCGGCCTCGAGCACAAGATGGGCATCCACTCCAACGCCACTGCCCAGCTGGTGCTGGACAAGGCACGCGGTACCCTGATCGGCCAGCCGAACAAGGGCCTGCAGGCCATGTTCGTGATGATGAACGCGGCGCGTCTGGGCGTGGGCAACCAGTCCCTGGGCCTGACCGAAGTGGCCTACCAGAACGCCCTGGCCTACGCCAAGGACCGCATCCAGATGCGCAGCCTGTCTGGCGTGAAGGCCAAGGACAAGCCGGCCGACCCGATCATCGTGCACCCCGATGTGCGCCGCATGTTGCTGACGGCCAAGGCCTATGCCGAAGGCGGCCGTGCCCTGAGCGTGTACGCAGGCATGCTGCTCGACAAGGAGCACAACCACCCCGACGAGAAGGTGCGCAAGGACTCCGGCGAAATCCTGGCCCTGCTGACTCCGATCGTGAAGGCCTTCCTGACCGAGAACGGCTTCAAGGCCACGGTGGAATGCCAGCAGGTGTTCGGCGGCCACGGCTACATCAAGGAATGGGGCATGGAGCAGTTCGTGCGCGATGCCCGCATCAACATGATCTACGAAGGCACCAACACCGTGCAGGCGCTGGACCTGCTGGGCCGCAAGGTGCTGGGCAACCAGGGCGCCACGCTGAAGAAGTTCGGCAAGGAAATCGCCGTGTTCATCGAATCCGAAGGCGTTAACGAGAAAATGGCCGAGTTCATCAACCCGCTCGCCATGCTGGCTGACCAGATGACCAAGTTCACCACCGAGATCGGCTTCCGCGGCTTCCAGAACGCCGACGAAGTGGGTGGTGCGGCCTTCGACTACATGAAGGTCGCCGGCCATCTGGTGTTTGCCTACATGTTTGCCCGCATGGCCCAGGTGGCCCTGCAGAAGATCGCCGAAGGCAATACCGATCCGTTCTACCAGGGCAAGCTGCAGACGGCACGTTTCTACTTCGCCAAGCTGTTCCCCGAAACGCTGACGCTGATGAAGACGGCGCGCAACGGCGTGAAGGTGCTGCTGGATACCGACGCGGCCCTGGCCTGATCGATCACTGCCGCAGGCGGGCGCACGCCTGCCTGCGGAGCGCTTCCCCTTTCCCTTTCCATCCCCCACCACACCACAGACATATTTCCAGGAGACAAGGATGAAAAAGATCACCACTTTCGCACTCGGCCTGCTGCTGGCCGGCGTTTCCTTCGCTGCCGACATGACGCCCGTGGGCACCTGGCGCAGCGTCGACGACAAGACCGGCGCGGCCAAGGCCCAGATTGTCATCAGCGACAAGGGCGGCGTGCTCACCGGCCGCATCGAGAAGCTGCTGCGCAAGGAGGCTGACCCGAACGCCGTCTGCGAGAAGTGCACCGATGACCGCAAGGGCAAGCCCATGGTGGGCCTGGAGATCATCCGCGGTGCCAAGAAGGCCGAGGGCAAGGACGTGTGGGAAGACGGCAAGATTCTTGACCCCGAAAGCGGCAAGAACTACACGCTGCGCCTGACCCCGAAGGACGGCGGCAGCAAGCTGGATGTGCGTGGCTCGGTGCTGGGCATCGGCCGTACGCAGACCTGGGTGCGTGTGAAGTAAGGCCGCGCCCCTGACACAACCGACAACCGACTGCCGGAGCCGGTGCTGCAGCATGGGCTGACAGCCCGCCCGGCGGATCAGAAAGAGAGCCATGTCCCGATTCCAAGTGAAGAAAGTCGCCGTACTGGGCGCCGGCGTGATGGGCGCGCAGATCGCCGCCCACCTCGTCAACGTGAAGGTGCCGGTGGTGCTGTTCGACCTGCCGGCCAAGGAAGGCCCGAAGAGCGGCATCGCCCTCAAGGCCATCGAGAACCTGAAAAAGCTCAAGCCCTCGCCGCTGGGCGTGGCCGACGATGCCGAGCTGATCCAGCCGGCCAACTACGAAGAACACATGGGCCTGCTCAAGGACTGCGACCTGGTGATCGAGGCGATCGCCGAGCGTATGGACTGGAAGACGGACCTGTACCACAAGATCGCGCCGCACGTGGCGCCGCACGCCATCCTGGCTTCCAACACCTCCGGCCTCTCCATCACCAAGCTGAGCGAGGCGCTGCCCGAGAGCATCCGCCCGCGCTTCTGCGGCATCCACTTCTTCAACCCGCCGCGCTACATGTATCTGGTGGAGCTGATCGCCACCCCGGGCACGCAACCGCAGATTCTGGACGACCTGGAAACCTTTGCCGTCAGCGTGCTGGGCAAGGGCGTGGTGCGCGCCAAGGACACCCCCAACTTCATCGCCAACCGCGTCGGCATTTTCGGCATGCTGAGCACCATGGTCGAGGCCGAGAAGTTCGGCCTGACCTATGACGTGGTGGATGACCTGACCGGCAAGAAGCTGGGCCGCGCCGCCTCGGGCACTTTCCGCACCGCCGACGTGGTGGGTATCGACACCATGGCGCACGTGATCAAGACCATGCAGGACAACCTCTCGGAAGAGAGCGACTCCTTCTACCGCCACTTCGGCACGCCGGGCGTGGTGGCCAAGCTGATCGAGAAGGGCAACCTGGGCCAGAAGACCAAGGCCGGCTTCTTCAAGAAGGTCGGCCGCGACATCCTGCGCTACGACCTGGCCGAAGACGAGTATGTGCCGGCCGGCGAGAAGAGCGACGAGGTGTATGGCCGCATGCTGAAGAAGCCTGCCGCCGAGCGCCTGAAGCTGCTGCGCAATGCCGAGGGCAACCAGGGCAAGTTCGTCTGGGCCGTGCTGCGCGACCAGATGCACTACGCCGCCGTGCACCTCAAGGACATCGCCCACAACGCCCGCGACGTGGACTTCGCCATGCGCTGGGGCTACGGCAGCAAGCAGGGCCCGTTCGAGCTGTGGCAGGAAGCCGGCTGGCTCGACGTGGCCAAAATGATCCAGGAAGACATCGAGAAAGGCGAAACCCTGAGCAGCCAGCCGCTGCCGGACTGGGTGTTCAACGGCCCGGTGGCCGAGCGTGGCGGCGTGCACCAGCCCGAAGGCTCATTCAACCCGACCACGGGCGCCTTCGAGCCGCGCTCCAGCCTGCCGGTGTACCAGCGCCAGCACTTCCCCGAGAACGTGCTGGGCAGCCAGGCGGCCGATCCGGCCACCGCAGGCAAGACCATCCACGAAGACGGCGCCGTGCGCCTGTGGACGCTGGATGACGAGGTGCTGATTGCCACCATCAAGACCAAGATGCACACCATCAGCCCCGACGTGGGCGAGGGCCTGGCGCAGGCGGTGGAACTGGCCGAGAAGGAATACCAGGGTCTGGTGATTTGGTCCAACGACGAGTGGTTCAGCGCCGGCGCCGACCTGCAGACCGTGCTGCCCGCCTTCATGGCCGGCGGTGCCATCACCGTGAACGGCATGGAGCAGGAGCTGCAGGAACTGATGCTGCGCCTGCGCTATGCCCAGGTGCCGACCATTGCCGCCGTGCGCGGCCTGGCGCTGGGCGGCGGCTGCGAAATGGCCGTCTACAGCAGCGCCCGTGTGGTCGCCATGGAAAGCTACATCGGCCTGGTGGAAGTGGGCGTGGGCCTGATCCCGGGTGCCGGCGGCCTGACCTACATCGCCCGCCGCGCCGCCGAAATGGCCGAAAAGAGCACCGGCAAGGACCTGCTGCCCTTCCTGACCGAGGGCTTCACCAGCGCCGCCATGGCCAAGGTCGGCACCAGTGCGCTGGAAAGCCGCAAGCTCGGCTACGTGCTGGACAGCGACGTGATCGTGGCCAACAAGGACGAGCTGCTCTACGTGGCGATCCAGCAGGCCAAGGCCATGTTCCAGATGGGCTACCGCCCGCCGCACAAGCGCCTGTTCAAGGTCGCCGGCCGCGACGGCATCTCAACCATCAAGGGCTCGCTGGTCAACATGCGTGACGGCGGTTTCATCAGCCAGCACGACTACGACATTGCCGGCATGATCGCCCACATCGTCTGCGGCGGCGACGTCGACCCCGGCACGCTGGTGAACGAGGACTACCTGATGCAGCTCGAGCGCGAGGCCTTCACCACGCTGCTGGGTCATCCCAAGACGCAGGATCGCATCATGTACATGATGAACACCAACAAGCCGCTGCGCAACTGAGCGAGGACAGAGAATCACCATGAGCAAGCAAATGCAAGACGCTTACATCGTTGCGGCAACCCGTACCCCCATCGGCCGCTCGCACAAGGGCTTTTTCAAGCACACCCGTCCCGAGACGCTGCTGGTCAAGGCAATCCAGTCGGCCCTGGCCCAGGCGCCAGGCCTGGATCCGAACAGCATCGAGGACGTGATCTGCGGTTGTGCCATTCCCGAAGCCCAGCAGGGCCTGAACGTGGCGCGCATCGGCGCCGTGCTGGCCGGCCTGCCCACCAGCGTGGGCGGCATCACCGTGAACCGCTTCTGCGCCTCCGGCCTGAGCGCCGTGGCCATGGCAGCCGACCGCATCCGCGTGGGTGAAGCCGACGTGATGATCGCCGCCGGTGTGGAAAGCATGAGCATGGTGCCCATGATGGGCAACGCGCCGTCGCTGCACCCGGACATCTTCAAGAGCGATGACGTGGGCATTGCCTACGGCATGGGCCTGACGGCCGAGAAGGTCGCCCAGCAGTGGAAAGTGAGCCGCGAGGCGCAGGATGCCTTCGCGGTCGAGTCGCACCGCCGCGCCATCGCCGCCATGCAGTCCGGCCAGTTCAAGGACGAAATCACCCCGATCGAGATCGAAGAGCGCAATCTGGACCTGGCCAGCGGCAAGGTGAATATCAGCACGCGCACCGTCGATCTGGACGAGGGCGCCCGTCCGGATACCACCCTGGAAGGCCTGGCCAAGCTGCGCACCGTGTTTGCCGCACGTGGCACCGTCACGGCCGGCAACAGCTCGCAGACCAGCGATGGCGCCGGTGCGCTGATTCTGGCCAGCGAAGCCGCGGTGAAGAAGTACAACCTGCAGCCGCTGGCGCGTTTCGTCAGTTTTGCCAGCAAGGGCGTGCCGCCGGCCATCATGGGTATCGGCCCGATCGAGGCGATTCCGGCGGCGCTGCGCTATGCCGGCCTGAAGCAGGAAGACATCGACTGGTACGAGTTGAACGAGGCGTTTGCCGCGCAATCGCTGGCCGTGGTCAACACGCTGGGCCTGGACATGGCCAAGGTCAACCCGATGGGCGGCGCGATTGCGCTGGGCCACCCGCTGGGCGCCACCGGTGCCATCCGCTCTGCTACCGTGGTGCACGCGCTGCGCCGCAACAACCTGAAATACGGCATGGTCACCATGTGTGTGGGCATGGGGCAGGGCGCTGCGGGCATTTTCGAGCGCGTGTAAGTACACTGGCTGTACGCGCCCCGCATCTGGCACGGGCTGGAGGCGGGGCGTTGTTGTCTGTCTTCCCAGAAAGCAATTCCATGAGCGACATCCTGTTCCATACCGAAAACGGCCTGGCCACCATCACCTTCAACCGCGTCGAAAAGAAGAATTCCTTCACCGCCGCCATGTATGCGTCCATGGCGCAGTTCCTCGAGCAGGCCGCGCAGGACGACGCCGTGCGCGTGGTGGTGTTCCAGGGCCATCCCACGGTGTTTTCGGCCGGCAACGACATTGCCGACTTCCTGCACAACCCGCCCTCCACGCCGGAGGCACCGGTGTTCCAGTTCCTGCAGCAGATCAGCGCCTTTCCGAAGCCGGTGGTGGCCGCCGTGGCCGGCCCGGCGGTGGGCATCGGCACCACGCTGCTGTTCCACTGCGATCTGGTGTACGCCGGCGACAACGCGGCCTTTGCCATGCCCTTCGTGAACCTGGGTCTGTGCCCGGAGGCCGGCTCCAGCCTGCTCGCACCGCGCCTGATGGGCCATGCGCGCGCTTCCGAGGCACTGCTGCTGGGTGAACCGTTCCAGGCCGAAGCCGCGCTGGAAATGGGCCTGGTCAACCGCATCGTGCCGCCGACCGAAGTGAATGCACTGGCCCAGCGCCAGGCCGCCAAGCTGGCCGGCAAGCCGATGTCTTCGCTGCTGGAAACCAAGCGCCTGCTCAAGCAGACGCAGGCCAGGGACATTCAGGTGCGCATGGCGGAGGAAGCCAGCAGCTTCGGCCGCATGCTGCAGGAGCCGGCGGCGAAGGAGGCGTTCACGGCATTCATGGAGAAGCGCGCACCCGATTTCAGCAAGTGCTGATCCTTACTGCTCCGCCAGCTTGCGCCCGAAGGCCTCCACCTGCGCCCAGTCGGTAAAGTCCGTCACCGAGCGCGGGTCGGTCGGACCCTTGGTCATCCACATGATGAAGCGGATGACGTTGCGGTCCAGCGTGCCGAGTTGCGGGTAGTTGATCTTGCCGCCGAACACGCCGACCAGCGCCGGCTTCCACGGCACCTTGGCCAGGAATTTGCGCGTGTAGGGGTTGGTCTCGGCGGTCTGCTTGGCCGGCTTGCGCGCCACGGCATTGACGGCATAGAAGGCCGTCGGCTTGCTGGCAAGCAGGGCGGCATGGCGCTCGACAAATGCGTACAGCGCCGGCCGGAAATGGCCGTAGCGGATGCTGGCGCCGATCACGATCTGGTCATAGTCAGCCAGCGGCAGTGCGGGCGTTTCTTCCAGCCGGATCAGCTCGGGCGCATGGCCGCTGGCTGCCAGCTGCGCGTGCAGGCGGCGACCGATTTCCAGCGTATGGCCATCGACAGTGGAGCAGGTGATCAGAATACGTTTCATGAAACAGGCCGCCAAGGCGGCGAACAGGAAAGGCCGCGCACGCGCCGCCTACAATTTGACACAATGGCAATCATACCCATGCAGGACATCTCCACCATGACCACGAGCCTCCGACCCCTTTCCTTTGACCAGTTGGCCCAGGTGGAGCTGGAGGACGCGTTTGTGCGTGCCTCGGTCGAGATCTTCGAGGAGCGGATCACCTTCAACAAGGTGCTCGGCCTGCGCGCCACGCTCTGCACCCCGCTGGTGAGCGAAGCCGTGCTGGAGATGCGCCCCGAGCTGATCGGACATTATGGCCACAATCGCATCCACGGCGGCGTGATCAGTGCCTCGCTGGATACGGTGGCCGGCCTGGCGGTGATGAATGCCATCGGTGCGCGCTATGCCCATGAGCCGGTGGAGCAGCGCCTGCAGCACTTCTCGCGCCTGGGCACCATCGACCTGCGCGTGGACTACCTGCATCCCGGCATCGGCACGCGCTTCCGCATGCGTGCCGAGGTACTGCGGCTGGGGGCCAGGCTGGCCAGCACGCGCATGGAGTTTCTGTCGGAAGAGGGCAAGGTGCTGTCGCTGGGGACGGCCTCTTACATCGTTTCCTGAGGCGAGACCCGGTTCAGGGGAGTGGCACCACGGCCGGGCTGGCGCCGGGTTGTGGCGGCGGGCGCTCGAAGCCCGGCTTTTCGGTGCGCGCCAGCACCACGCCCACCACGGTCGCACAGCCGGCACGCTGCAGGGCGAGCGCGGCTTCCTGCAGCGTGCTGCCGCTGGTCATCACGTCGTCGATCAGCACGGCCCGTGCGCCATACAGGCGCGGTGCGTGCAGTGCCTTGGCGGCAAAGGCGCCTTCCAGGTTGCGCAGGCGCTCTTCCAGCGGCAGTGTGCTTTGCGCCACCGTATGCCGGGTACGCACCAGCCAGTCGTGACGCAGGCGGGCGAGCTCCGGGGCCAGTCCGTATCTGCGTGCAATCTGGCGCCGCAGGGCGCGGGCCAGCAACAGCGTCTGGCTGAAACCACGCTCGGCCAGACGCTCGCGGTGCAGCGGCAGCGGGACCAGCACGTCGCACTGCCGGATCGCTGCCGCGATGCCTGGCTGGGCCGCCATGCGCTCGGCCAGCGCCGGGGCCCAGCCGGGCTGCCGGCCGAACTTGAAGGCGTCGATGCAGCCCTGCCAGGGCCACTGGTAGGAAAGGGCGGCGTGCACGGCATCCAGACCATCGAGAGGTTCGGCCAGACAGTCGTCGCAGAGTGGGGGCATCATGGCAGCCGACGCAGCCGACGCAGCCGACGCAGCCGACGCAGCCGACGCAGCCGACGCAGCCGACGCAGCCGACGCAGCCGATGCAGCCGATGCAGCCGATGCAGCCGATGCAGCCTCAGCGGGCAAGCGGATGGCGCACCCGGCACAGCGCAACACTGGCTGTCCCTGTCCGGCAATGCACTCGCTGCAGATCAGCTCGCGCGGCCAGCCATGGCAGACCGCGCAGCGTGCGGGCAGCCGCAACTCGCCGGCAAGGCGCTGCAGCCAGCCCTTGCGCGCGGCCGGGTGCAGGCGCAGCGGGCGGGAGTTTTCATCCTTTTCTGGAACAATGTTCATGCCCGAACTATATACTCCGCGATCAGTGAAACCGAGCACCACGCCCCCTTCCATCGACCCCGTCGCTGCCCGCCGCTGGCAGCAGTTATCCCTGCCGCACAGCCCCTGGCTGCATGAGGAAGTCGCGCGCCGCATGGAGGAGCGCCTGCAGTGGATCACGCTGCAACCTGCCAGCTGGCTGCACTGGCAGCCGCTCAAGGGGGGCACGCAGGCGCATGCGCTGCTGCAGCAACGCTACCCGCAAGCCACGGCCTGGGCGATCGAGCCCGACGCGGCTCCTGACGTGCAGTCCCTCCTGCAGCAGCGCCTGGAGTCCTCCCAGGGGCAATCCGGCTGGCTGGAACGTACCCTGTCGCGCCTGCGTGGCCAGCGTCTGGGCACCCGGACCGATGCGATTGCCCCCGGCAGCATCGACATGCTCTGGGCCAACATGGCGCTGCATGGCGCTGCCGATCCGCAAGCGCTGCTGGCGCAATGGCGCAGCCTGCTCGCGGTGAACGGTTTCTTGATGTTTTCTGCGCTCGGCCCTGATACCCTGCGCGAAATCCGCGATCTGTACCAGCGCCTCGGCTGGCCGGCGCCCACGCACCAGTTCACCGACATGCACGACTGGGGCGACATGCTGGTGCAGGCCGGTTTTGCGGAGCCGGTGATGGACATGGAGCGCATCACGCTGACGTTCAATTCGCCCGAGCGGCTGCTGCAGGAGCTGCGCGAGCTGGGACGCAACGTGTCGGTGGAACGCGGCAGCCTCACGCGCGGGCGCCATTGGCTGCGCGAGCTGCACCAGGCACTGCGCACGCTGGAGCGCGAAGGCAGCATCCCGCTGACCTTCGAGGTGATCTACGGCCACGCGCTGCAGCCGGAGCCGCGCCACAAGGTGGTGGAAGGCACCACTGCCATCCCGCTGGACCAGATGCAGCAGATGCTGCGCAAGCCGCGCGGCTGATCCGGCTGGGGCAACGGCGATGCAGGGTGCCTGTACGGAACGGCCCCCAACCGGCTCCCGCGCCGTCGCTGCGAGTCAGTCCCTGATGGCCTGGTATTCCGAGAAGATCCCCAGTTCCACATGCCGGCGCGCACCGGCAAAGCCGCAGCCCTGCAGGGTCGCCAGAATCTGCGCTGGCGGCGCGCAGGCCTCGATGCTGTCCCAGTAGTAGCGCCACATGCGCGGTGTATGTGCCCTGGCGCGGCTCAGCCAGGCCAGCGTCGGCACCCAGCCGCGCATATAGCCCTTGAGCAGCGCGGTGCCCAGCGCGCTTTCCGGCTTGGTGATCTCCAGAATGCACACGCGCCCGCCCGGGCGCAGCACGCGGTGGAATTCGCTGAAGGCGGCCTCCACATCGCCCACATGGCGCAGCGCATAGCCCATGCTGACGAAATCCACGCTGGCATCGGGCACGGGCAGTTTTTCGGCCTTGCCCTGCAGCAGGCGCACCTTTTCCAGCAGCGGGCTGGCCTGCATCATGCCGGGACTGGGATCGACGCCGGTCACCAGGGCCGGATCGCCCACGATGCGGATGGCCTGCGCCGCGACCAGACCGGTGCCGAAGCCGACATCGAGCACCTGCATGCCGCGCTGCAGGCCGGCGCGCTCCAGTGCCTTGCCGCGGTAACCGGGGCCGGTGCCGAAGGCCAGCATGCGCTCCACGCGATCGTAATCGGCAGCTGTGCTGTCGAAGATGCCGCGCAGAAAGCCGGCACGTTCGTTCTCGTCGCCGTAATAGGCGGTCAACGGTGCATGGGGCTGGTGCACCGGGGCCGGAGCGGCTGGCGGAAGGTCTGGCTGCTGGGACATGGCAAGGCAATCCTGATCAAGAAAACGGCATACCTTAACACGGTTGCGCGCGGGGCCGGCGGCAGGGAGCCGGCACCGCCCGTACAATGCGTGCATGCAAAGCCTCCATTCCCCAAGCGCCCCTGCCGCGGGGCAGCCACGGCGCGCTGCGCTGCGCTGGATCGGCGCCGGTGCCGGCGGCCTGTTGCTGGCTGCCTGCGATGTCGGCAGCGTGAGCGAGCTGGGCAAGGCCGGCGGCCTGCCCAATGCCAAGTTCAACAGCCTGGACATCAGCGGCGGCAAATACGCCAAGGACTTCTCGCTGCTGGACATGAACGGCCAGCGCCGCAGCGTCGCCGACTTCCGCGGCAAGGTGATCGGCATGTTCTTCGGCTACACGCAGTGCCCGGATGTGTGCCCGACCACGCTGACCGAAATGGTGCAGGTCAAGCAGCTGCTCGGCGCCGATGCCGACCGTTTCCAGGTCATTTTCGTCACCGTCGATCCCGAGCGCGATACGCCGGCGCTGCTCAAGGAATACATGGCCAACTTCGGCCCGGATTTTCTGGCGCTGGTGCCCACGCCGGAAGAGCTGCGCAAGACCATTGCGCCCGGCTACCGCGTGTACTACAAGAAAGTGCCGGGCAGCAAGCCCGAGCACTACACCATGGACCACACCGCCGGCACGCTGCTGATCGACAAGCAGGGCCGCATGCGCCTGCACAGCAACTACGGCGCCAAACCGGAACTGGTGGCAGCGGATGTGAAAGCGCTGCTGGCCGAGTCTTAAACGCCCACTGGCGACGGGAGGCCTCCGCGCGCACGCTGGCCGAACGCCAGCCGCCGTTGCGCCCTCTTGAGGCGGGGTTCAGCCTTGCCCGAACAACTGGATGGCCCAGAACACCAGGAAGCCTGCAAACAGCACCAGCGTGAAGAACGGTTTTTCTTCCACCTCGTGCGCCTCCATCAGCAGCTCTTCCGTCACCAGGTAGAGCAGGGCGGCCGCACTGAAGGCCAGCACGGTGCCGATGGTGTCGTGCGAAGCCTGCGCCAGCAGCAGGCTGCCCGCCAGGGCGCAGCACAGCACCGTCAGCCCCAGCGCGCCGGACACGGCAATGATCTTCCAGCCGCGGATGCTGTCGGAGGCCAGCGCCAGGCCGAGGAACAGCAGTTCCACCGACAGACCGAGCGCCAGGATCATGCCGGTTTCGCCGCCCGCGGCAAAGCCGGCGCCAATGATGAAGCCGTCCACCGCCACGTCGATGAAGGTGGCCAGCAGCAGGCCGGTGGCCATGCCGGCAGCGGCCTGGCCGCTGGCAATCGCGCGCTGCTCTTCGGCATGTTCCAGCTTCATGGTCCAGAGCTTGAGTCCGTACATGAACATGCTGCCGGCTGCAAAGGCCGCCAATACGTGCCAGGGGGCCGGATGCTCGCGCGCGATTTCCGGCAGCAGCTCGACGGCCAGCGCTGCCAGCACCACGCCTGCCGCAAAGTGCTGGATCATGCTGCGCGTCTGGTGGCTCGGGGCCCAGACCGCCGCGAGAACCCCGCCAGCCAGCGCCACCAGCGCAGGAATGGCCATCAGCATCAGGGCATGGGAGTTCATGGGGGACTTCACTTTCCGGGGGGGCGAACAGTTCATTGTAGAACTGCGGTTTTTCGGACAAGCGAAGCGCTGACGGAAAATCTTCGGGCAACCGCACAATGGTGCGCAGGACATTCCCCCGCCGGCACACCAGTGGCGCAGAGTGACGTTCCGGGCCGGATTCCGCAATCGCTGTGGCCGCGTATCCTGCAGCACCCATGAAAAAGGCCGCTCATCCGAGCGGCCCCACAGGCTGTCAGGCGCCTAGGGCTCAGGCATACTCCACCAGCGCCGTCTTCATCTTCTTCATGGCCGCCGACTCGATCTGGCGGATGCGCTCGGCGCTCACGCCGTACTCGGCGGCCAGTTCGTGCAGCGTCATGCCGCCGGAGCCGTCGTCGTTCACGGCCAGCCAGCGCTGTTCCACGATGCGGCGGCTGCGCGGGTCGAGCGTGTCGAGCGCGGCGGCGATGCCGTCGGTGGCCATCACGTCGCGTTGCTGGGCTTCCAGCATGGCGGTGGGCTCGTGGCTGGCATCGCTCAGGTAGGCGATCGGGCCGAAGGCCTGCTCGCCGTCATCGCTGGGAGCCGGATCGAGCAGCACATCGCCGCCGCTCATGCGCGTTTCCATCTCCATCACTTCCTCGCGCTTGACGTTGAGGTCTTTCGCGATGATGTCGATTTCCTGCTCGGTGAGCGTGTCGCGGTGCATGGCCGCATCGTCCAGGCCGGCGATGGCCTTGAAGCCCTGCTTCTTGCTGCGCAGGTTGAAGAACAGCTTGCGCTGCGCCTTGGTCGTGGCGACCTTGACCATGCGCCAGTTCTTCAGGATGTACTCGTGGATCTCGGCCTTGATCCAGTGCATGGCGTAGCTCACCAGGCGCACGCCCTGATCCGGATCGAAGCGCTTGACGGCTTTCATCAGGCCGATGTTGCCTTCCTGGATCAGGTCGCCGTGCGGCAGGCCATAGCCCAGGTACTGGCGCGACACGGCCACCACCAGACGCAGGTGCGACATGATGAGGCGACCGGCGGCGTCCAGGTCGTTGTGGTCTTTCAGTTTCTTGGCGTAGTCATGCTCCTGCTCGGGCGTGAGCATGGGCATGCGGTTGACCGCGCTGATGTACGCGTCAAGATTGCCCAGTGCGGGCAAGGTGGCCACTGCCGACCAGTTGGGGGCAATGGCAATGTCTTGGGTCTTGGTGGAGGCAACAGCCCTATCAGCCATGTGTCTTCACTCCTTTCAGGGTATTGGATACATCTCTTGCCGAGATGTTCCTCATTGGCGAAAGATATTAGCACTCCTGAAAGTCGAGTGCTAAATCTGCCGGGAAAACCTGTAACAAATCAGGGGCTGTCGCAGAATTGCGAGAGCCATCGGGGCAAATGCTTCTACGCCTTGTTGCACATTCTGATGCCTGGGCCCTCCACGCGGCGTAGGACACTGCCCCGGATGCGCGACAGCTCCGGGAAATGCCGCTCAACCCAGCAGCGCCTGCGCAAATTCGCGCGCATTGAAGGTTTCCAGGTCTTCCAGTTTTTCGCCCACACCGACGAAATACACCGGAACCGGTTTCTCGCGCGCAATCGCGCACAGCACGCCGCCCTTGGCGGTGCCGTCGAGCTTGGTCACGATCAGGCCGGTCAGTTCCAGTGCGTCGTCGAACGCCTTGACCTGTGCCAGCGCGTTCTGGCCGGTGTTGCCGTCGATCACCAGCAGCACCTCGTGCGGTGCGGTGACGTAGGCCTTGGTGATGGTGCGGCGGATCTTCTTGAGCTCGTCCATCAGGTGCAGCTGGGTGGGCAGGCGGCCGGCAGTATCGACCAGCACCACGTTCTTGCCGCGCGCGCGGCCAGCGGCGACGGCATCGAAGCTCAGGGCCGCCGGGTCCCCACCGGCGTTGCTGACGATCTCGACCGTGTTGCGGTCGGCCCAGATGGCGAGCTGCTCGCGGGCAGCGGCACGGAAGGTGTCGGCAGCAGCCAGCAGCACGCTTTGCCGGTGGTCGCTCAGGTGCTTGGTGAGTTTGCCGATGGAGGTGGTCTTGCCGGCGCCGTTGACGCCAGCCACCATGATCACGGTGGGCGTGTGCTCGCCGATCACCAGTTGCTTTTCCAGCGGCTGCAGCAGTTCGGCAATGGCATCGGTCAGCAGGGTGCGCACCTGCGCCGGATCGGTGGCCTTGGCGGCCTTGACGCGGCGCTTGAGGTCTTCCAGCAGGTATTCGGTGGCCTGCACGCCGGCATCGGCCATGAGCAGGGCGGCCTCGAGGTCTTCGTAGAGTTCCTCGTCGATTCGGGTGCCGGTAAAGACGGTGGTGATGCTGCTGCCGGTGCGGCGCAGACCGGTCTTGAGGCGGTTGAACCAGCCGGCGCGGGTGGCGGTGTCAGCTGCAGCCGCTTCGTCGTCGGCGACCGGCTCGTCTGCGGATGCCGATGCCGATGCCGATGCCGCGGCGGGCGTTTGCGCCTCGGGAGTGGCGGCAGGTGCCTGTTCGGCGTGGCGCGGCGCCGGCGACTTGCTGCTGGCTGGCACATCGTCGGCTTCTTCCGGTGTAGCCGCGAGGGCGGCTTCGGTCAGGGCGGCTTCGTCGATGGGCGTGGGCTCCAGCGCGGCGAAACTGCTGTCCATGGCATCGTGCTGCAGCGCCTGGATCAGGGCCTGCTCGGCCAGCGGTAGTTCGCCGGAGGCGGCCGGGGCGTCGGCACTGGCCGGGCTTGCTTCGTCGCCCCCGAAACTGCGGCGCAGGCGGTTGAGCCAGCCACCGGAGGCGGGGACCTGTTCGGTTGCCGGAGCTTCGGGCGCAGCCTGCACGCCCGTCTCCGCAGTCGTCTCCGGCGCTGCCTCGGCAACGGGGGTTTCGACAGGGGATTCGGGGGCGGCAGGTTTTTTCTTGAAGAAGCTGAACATGGCAGAGTGGAGTGGGCGCAAGGCGGGCAACTCCCTCATTGTACGAAGTGCATGGGTCGGGCACATGACAGCCCGCAAGATATCCGGCGAAACCCCCTTTTTATCCTATGATTTCCGCCATGGGACGTTCCAGCCTGTCATTGTCAGCCATCGAAAAACGCCTGCGCAGCCAGGCGCAGTCGCCGCATGCCGAGCCAGATGCCGCCGAAGCGGGGGCGAAAGGCGTTGCGCATCCTGCCAAATTTGCTCCCGGAGGGCGCGCATCAGCGGCCGGCACGGGGAAAAAACCGGGTCAGGCGCCAGCGCGCGCAGCCGGCCAGGTCCGCATTGTCGGCGGCCAGTGGCGCCGTCGTCTGCTGCCGGTGGCGGCCGGCCCGGGCGTGCCGCCCGGCCTGCGCCCCACGCCCGACCGCGTGCGCGAAACGCTGTTCAACTGGCTGGGCCAGGACCTTGGCGGCTGGCACTGCATCGACCTGTGCGCCGGTACCGGTGCCCTGGGCCTGGAGGCCGCCTCGCGCGGCGCCGCCAGCGTGCTGCTGGTGGAGCAGCATGCCGCGCTGGTGCGCCAGTTGCGCGAACTGAAGGAGCTGCTGGGCGCCGATGCCGTGCAGGTGCGCCAGGGTGATGCACTGGCCGTGCTGCACGAGGCGGCGCGCCGGCCCGGCAGCATCGACCTTGTCCTGCTCGATCCTCCGTTCGACGCCGACTGGTATGCCAAGGCCCTGCAGGCCGCGTTGCCGGTGCTGCGCGCGGGAGGCTATCTGTATCTCGAGGCCGGCCGTGAATGGAAGCCGGAGGAACTGGCCGGGCTCGGCTGGCAGCGCTGGCGCCATCTCAAGGCCGGCCAGGTGCATGCGCACCTGCTGCAGCCCGCCTGAGCGCCATCACCATGCAGGACTGATTGCCGGCGCCCCGTGCGCAGCCCCACAAACCCCCGATTCATTGCAGGAGACACCATGACCAGGATCACCGCCATCTACCCCGGCACCTTCGACCCGCTCACGCTGGGGCACGAGGAGCTGGTGCGCCGCGCCTCGCAGCTGTTCGATCATCTGATCGTGGCGGTGGCGGCCGGCCACCACAAGAAACCCATGTTCGACCTGAACGAGCGGCTGGACATGGTGCGCGAGGCGGTGGCCAAGTACGGCAATGTGACAGTGGAAGCCTATGACGGCCTGCTGCGTGATTTCGTGGTGGCGCGCGGCGGCAAGGCCATGGTGCGCGGGCTGCGCGCCGTGACCGACTTCGACTACGAATTCCAGCTCGCCGGCATGAACCGCCACCTGATGCCGGAAGTGGAGACCGTGTTCCTCACGCCGAGCGTGCAGTACCAGTTCGTCAGCAGCACCTATGTGCGCGAGATCGCCACGCTCGGTGGCGAGGTGGATGTGTTCGTCTCGCCGAGCGTGTTCCGCCGGCTGATGGACAAGGTGGGCCGCGCATGACGCTGGCCCGCTGGCTGGTCGTGGTGTACGTATCCGCCAGCCTGTGTGCCTTCATTGCCTACGCCTGGGACAAGGCCGCGGCGCGCGCGGGAAAGCAGCGCATTCCCGAGAGCTTTCTGCATCTGCTGGGGCTGCTCGGCGGCTGGCCCGGCGCCTGGCTGGCGCAGCAGCTGTTCCGGCACAAGACGCTCGAGCCGCCGTTCCGCATCGTGTTCTGGTTGACGGTGTTGTTGAACCTGGCGGTTCTTGCGGGCGGCTTGTACTGGCTGGCGCAGGGTGGTTGACGCGGCGACGGGCTTGCGCGCGCGAGGCGAGACAGGGCGTCCAGTGCGTCTGCAGCGCAATGTATGCGGTGATTTTTCGGCCTGGCATCGCGGACGTCCGTGGTTTCTGCTGTGGGCGCTGGATGTCGACGTACCGGAGCTGCGACCATCGTTCACTCGAGCGCAGCGGCAGCTGGCGCCCTGGTTGCTCGATGGCTATCGCCGCCAGCCGCATGTGACGCTGGGACTGTGCGGCTTTCCCGTGCAGCAGGAGGCGGGCGGATTCCGGCATGCCGAAGACGGAACGCCGAAGGTGGCCGATCCAGAGGGAGCCTCGGCCGATGCCTGCCCCCGGGCTGCGTTGCACAGGCACATGCAGGGGCTGTCAGGGGCGGGCTTGGGGCCGTTCGAGATCGAGGTGGGTCGAGTGGGGACTTTTGCCACGGCCCCTTTCCTGGTGGTGCGCCACGCTGGCGAGCTGGATGCGCTGCGGACGGCGCTGGCGCTCGATCCGGCCTTGCAGCACCTGGATGATTACCTGCCGCACGTGACGCTGGGTCTGTATCGTGAATCCTGGTTGCTGGGTGACTTGCTGCCCAATCTGGCGGTGTTGGACATGCTGCCTCCCGTATCCGTGCATGTGCAGGAGGTGGCGCTGATGGCCTACGCCGCTGCGCAGGTGGGTGGGCCGCTGGTGACAGTGGCGACATTCGATTTGTCCAGCCGGCGCTTGCGCTGGCATCCTGCTGCCAGCTGCGTAGTGGGAACGGCCTGGCTGGAGGGCTGACCTGGCTGCAGGGCTGACCAGATGGCCGGAGAGCCGTCAGGCACATGCGTAGCCCGTGCGGCAGCCGTCAGTCCGCCATCCCTTCCACCACGAACTGCACGCTCTCGCGCCCCTGCCAGCTGTTGATGTCCAGCCGGTAGGCCAGATGCGCCCGCGCCGGCAGCGGCTCGCTGCGGCCGAACCAGATGCCGTCCACGGTTTCGCCGTGGTGGCGCAGCTGCAGTTTCAGGTGGCGCTCGCCCACCAGGCGTTGCTGGAGCACCTCCATCTCCTCGCTGAACACGGGTGCGGCAAAGCCCTGGCCCCAGACGGCCTGCTGCAGGCTGGCGGCCACATCGGTGCGTCGGAACCGGGCCGGCAGCGCGCCATCGGTTTCCAGCGTGCGCTGCAGCGTGGCGGCATCCAGCCACTCCTCGGCGACTTGTGCCAGCGCCTGCTTGAACACCTCCAGGTGCTCGCGTGCAATGGTGCAGCCCGCCGCCATGGCGTGGCCGCCGAACTTCTGCAGCACTTCCGGATGGCGCTTGGCCACCAGATCGAGTGCATCGCGCAGATGGAAGCCCGCAATCGAGCGCCCCGAGCCTTTCAGCAGATGCTCCATGCCGGGCGCCGCACTGGCGGCAAACACGAAGGTGGGGCGGTGCAGCCGGTCCTTCAGGCGCGAGGCGACGATGCCGACCACGCCTTCGTGGAAGCTGTCGTCGAACACGCTGAGCGCGGCCGGAGGCTCCTGCAGCGTGGCCTGCAGCTTCTCGGTCAGCGTGAAGGCCTGCGCGCCCATGCCGTCCTCGATGCTGCGGCGCTCGCGGTTGATGGCTTCGAGCTGCTGCGCCAGTTCGGTGGCGCGCAAGGCATCGTCGGCGAGCAGGCATTCGATGCCCAGCGTCATGTCGGACAGGCGGCCTGCGGCGTTGATGCGCGGGCCGAGCGCAAATCCGAAATCGAAGGTGGAGGCAGTCTGCCAGGGACGTCCGGACACCTGGAACAGCGCGCGCATGCCGGCCGGCATGGCACCGGCACGCACGCGGCGCAGGCCCTGCGCCACGATGCGGCGGTTGTTGGCATCCAGCCGCACCACGTCGGCCACGGTACCGAGGGCGACCAGCGGCAGCAGCGTATCCAGGCGTGGCTGCTGGCCATCGGCAAACGCACCGCGCGAGCGCAGCTCTGCACGCAGGGCCAGCAGCACATAGAACATCACGCCCACGCCGGCCAGTGCCTTGCTGGGAAAACGGCAGTCCGGGTGATTGGGGTTGACGATGACGTCGGCATCGGGCAGTTGCGGGCCGGGCAGGTGGTGGTCGGTCACCAGTACCTGCAGCCCGAGTGCCTGTGCCTGGCGCACGCCGTCCACGCTGGCGATGCCGTTGTCCACCGTGACCAGCACATCGGCGCCGGTGGCACGCACGCGCCCGGCGATCGGGGCGGTCAGGCCGTAGCCATCCACCACGCGATCCGGTACCAGATAGCTGACGTGGCGTGCGCCGAGTAGGCGCAGGCCGCGCACTGCGACCGCGCAGGCAGTGGCGCCGTCGCAGTCATAGTCGGCCACGATGCAGATGGATTTGCCGGCGGCCATCGCATCGGCCAGCAGGCGCGCTGCCTCGCCGGTACCGAGCAATCCGGTGGGCGGCAGCAGGTGCGTCAGGGCATCGTCGAGTTCGGACGGCTGGGTTACGCCGCGTGCCGCATAGAGCTGGGCCAGCAGGGGATGCAGGCCGCCTTGCTCGAGCGCCCAGCGGGCGCGCGGCGGCACGTCGCGCTCGATCAGGCGCATGGCTTACAGGGCCTTGAGGATCGTGGCGGCACGGCTCGGGCGCAGGGCGCGACCGGCTTTCTGAAGCAGGGACACGGGGGCCGCATTCCAGGTCATGGCGCGGCGTTCGCTGCACAGGGTGATGCGCAGGCGCTGCACCTTGCCTTCCTTGTGGCGCTGCAGCAGCGGGCCGAATACGGCCTCGTCCAGCCACTTCCAGGCGGTGAGCCAGGCCTGCCAGTCCTCACGCTGGGCCGGGGTGACGAGCTGGCGCAGCAGGTGCGGCTGCAGGGCGTCCTCGGCCTCGGGCAGTACCGGCACTTCGGTCGGCAGAATGCCGGCGCCACTGACCCAGAACGAGTTGACCGGCAGTTCGTTGTGCGCCAGGCGGCGTTCGTTCACCGGATGGGTGTAGAGCAGCATCTGCATTTCGCTTTGCAGGCGCTGCAGCGGCGCGGCGCGGGCGGCCGTGGGGCTGGTGCTGGCGCGGGTGGAGGTCGGCATCCAGCTCTCGACGTTGCGGCCGCAGACGCGGTCGAGCGAGGCGGTGCGCAGGTTTTCGAGCATGCGGCCATGGGCCAGCCATTGCACGATGCCGGATTTGTCCACCGGCAGTTCGACCAGGTGCAGGCCTTCTTCGGCAAACCAGGGTTGCATGGATTCGCACAGGCTGTGCGCCTCTTCCGGTTTGAGCGCGAGCTCGGCCGGGTGCGCCATGGTGACATGGTCGGCATGGATTTGCCAGTGGCACAGCGTGACCAGGCCCCAGGCCATGGGCAGCTTGGAAGCCACCCCGAGCAGGCGCGCGGTGTGCGCGGCCCAGGGCATCTGGCCGTCAAGGCAGAGTTCTTGCGGCCAGGCCAACGCTTCGGCCAGCTTGTGCTCATGCGGCGTGCTGTAGCTGTACTCGTCGCATTCCCATATCGGATCGGCCTGCAGGCGGTCGAGCAGGGCCGGCAGATTGCCCAGCGAGAGCTGCTGCAGGGCCTGCTGGCAGCCTGGGGAGCTGGCCGAAGCAAAGGGAACGATCAGATGGTGGGCAAGAGCAGCGGACATGGAGGCAGGGAACAGACGGCGGAACACAGGCCTGCCGTGCCGGCCAACCGGCCACGCGACGACAATTGACTTCTATTGTAGAAGGCCTTGGACTTTATGTGTAAAGCCGCACCGCCGCGCTGGGCGGTGTTACGTGTCTGTTGCAATATGCGGCGGGCGTTCGCGGTCAGCAAGGGGCCGATGGCAGGGCTTATGCCAAGCTGGGCAGGATTGCTTGCTACTGGCCGGGCCATTCCGTTGTTACGCCGGTTTCAGCACATCGTTCAGGCTAGCGAGCGCCCCCTGCGCCAGATGCGTCACTTCGCTGTGGTTCAGGATGTAGGGGGGCATCATGTAGAGCGTGTGGCCGATCGGGCGCAGCAGCAGGCCGTGGCGGCGTGCCGCGAGGTGGTAGCGCTGGGCGAAGCTGCCGCCCGCCATGCCGTCTGCGGCATCGTCGGCAGAAATCGCCGGGATGGCTTGCGGATCCACATCGAAGGCCCAGATCAGGCCCTGGCGCCGCGCATGGCGCACCGCGCCGTGGCTGGCCAGCGGTTGCAGCGCATTGTCCAGCCGCTCTGCCAGCAGCTCGTTCATGCACAGTACGTCGTCATTCTCGAAGATGTCCAGGCAGGCCAGTGCGGCGCGGCAGGCCAGCGGGTTGCCGGTGTAGGAGTGCGAGTGCAGAAAGCCCATCCGCACGTCGTCGTCGTAGAAGGCCTGGTAGATGGCATCGCGCGTGAGCACCAGCGACAGCGGCAGGTAGCCGCCGGTAATGCCCTTGGACAGGCAGAGGAAGTCCGGCCAGATGCCGGCCTGTTCGCAGGCGAAGAAGCTGCCGGTGCGGCCGCAGCCCACGGCAATCTCGTCGGCGATCAGGTGTACCTGGTGGCGGTCGCACAGAATGCGCAGCTGCTGCAGGTAGGAGGGATCGTGCATGGCCATGCCGGTGGCGCACTGCACCAGCGGCTCGACGATGACGGCGGCGATCTCGCCGGCGTGTTCGGTCAGCAGCGCATCCATGGCCTGGATGGCATGGCAGGCGGCCTTGGCCGGAGTTTCGGCGCTGCGCGCATCCGGGCTGGGGGCCATGAAGGCATGCTGCAGCAGCGGATGGTAGGCATGGCGGAACACGTCCACGTCGGTCACGCTGAGCGCGCCCAGGGTTTCGCCGTGGTAGCTTTTTTCCAGATAGACGAAGCGGTGCTTGTCCGGCAGACCCTTGTTGCGCCAGTAGTGCGCGCTCATCTTGAGGGCGATCTCCACCGCCGAGGCCCCATCCGAGCCATAGAAGGCATGGCCGAGCTGGTGCTCGGTGAGCGTGGCCAGGCGCTCGGACAGTTCCACCACCGGCGCATGGGTGCAGCCGGAAATCATCGCGTGCTCGAGCTTGCCGAGCTGGTCGATCAGTGCCGCATTGATGCGCGGGTTGGCATGGCCGAACAGATTGACCCACCAGCTGCTGATGCCGTCCAGATAGCGGTCGCCGTTTTCGTCCTGCAACCAGGCGCCTTCGCCGCGCACGATGGCAAGCGGCGGCAGCTTCTCGTGCTGTTTCATCTGGGTGCAGGGGTGCCAGACGCTGCGCAGGCTGCGCTGGCTCAGGGAATCGGGCGAAAAGTGCATGGCTCAGGGAAAAGTCCGCGACAGGCCAAGTGTAGCCTGACGATATGTTGCAACCTTGCATGCCTGCTCACAGGGGAGGGGGAATGCGGCATGCCACAATAGTCTTCGCTCCGGTGTGCCATGGCATTCCGGGGACTCAACAGGCGAGGCATACAACCAAGAACACATGCAGACTCCGTACGAACTATTGCTGGGCTGGCGCTACACACGCGCGGGCCGCTCCACCCGCCGCAACGGGTTCATCTCCTTTATTTCGGCAGCGTCCATCGTCGGCATTGCGCTGGGCGTTGCGGCGCTGATCATCGTGTTGTCGGTCATGAACGGCTTCCAGAAGGAAGTGCGTGACCGCATGCTGGGCGTGGTCTCGCACATCGAAGTGATGAGCGTGGACGGCAGCGGCCTGCAGGACGTGCCGGGCCTGCTGCAGCGCGTGAAGACGCAGCCCGAGGTGGTGGGCGCCGCGCCCTTCGTCAACGGCCAGTCGCTGATCGCGCATGGCGAGGACATGCGCGGCGTGCTGGTGCGTGGTATCGAGCCCGAGCTGGAGCCGCAGGTGGCCAACGTGGCTGCCAGCAATCAGGAAGTGCTCAAGCAGCTGCAGCCGGGCAGCTTTGGCGCCGTGCTGGGCGTGCAGCTGGCGCGTTCGCTGGGCGTGCAGCCGGGAGACAAGGTGACGCTGGTGGCGCCGAGCGGCCAGGTGACGCCGGCGGGCGTGATGCCGCGGCTGAAGCAGGTGACGGTGGTCGGCACCTTCGACTCGGGCCATTACGAATTCGACGCCGGCATGGTGATGCTGCACGTGCAGGATGCGGCGCGCATCTTCCAGCTGGAAGGGCCGAGCGGCGTGCGCCTGAAGATCCGCGACCTGAACCAGGCGCCCATCGTGGCCGGCCAGATCGGCAACGCGCTCGACGGCCAGTACCGCATCAGCGACTGGACGCAGCAGAACCGCAGCTGGTTTGCAGCCGTGCAGGTGGAAAAACGCATGATGTTCATCATCCTGACGCTGATCGTCGCCGTGGCGGCCTTCAACCTGGTGAGCACGCTGGTGATGAGCGTGCAGGACAAGCGCGCCGACATCGCCATCCTGCGCACGCTGGGCGCCTCGCCGCGCAGCATCATGCGTATCTTCATGGTGCAGGGTGCCACGGCGGGCATAATCGGCACGCTGTCGGGCCTGGCGCTGGGCCTGCTGATCGCCTTCAATATCGACGTGATCGTGCCCTTCATCGAGAACCTGCTGCAGACCTCCTTCCTGCCGCAGGACATCTACCTGATCAGCAAGATGCCGAGCGATCCTGAGGCGAGCGATATCGTGCCCATCGTGGTGGTGTCGCTGATTCTGGCCTTCCTGGCCACCCTGTATCCGAGCTGGCGCGCCAGCCGTGTGAACCCGGCGGAGGCGCTGCGCTATGAATAATGCTGTCCACAACGGCCCGGTGCTGCAGGCCAGCGGTCTGACCAAGCGCTTCCACGAGGGCAAGAATATCGATCTGACGGTGCTGCGCGGGGTGGATCTGGCGGTGCAGGCCGGCGAGACGGTTGCCATCGTCGGTGCGTCCGGTTCCGGCAAGAGCACGCTGCTGCATATGCTGGGCGGGCTGGATGCGCCGACCAGCGGCACCGTGCACATCATGGGCAAGGAACTGTCGCGCCTGTCGCTGGCGCAGCAGGGCGAGTTGCGCAATGCGCATCTGGGCTTTGTCTACCAGTTTCACCATCTGCTGCCGGAGTTCACCGCCGCCGAAAACGTGGCCATGCCGCTGTGGGTGCGCCGCATGGGCCGGCCCGAGGCGCGCAAGCTGGCGCTGGACATGCTGGCGCAGGTGGGACTGGGCGAACGTGCCGAGCACCGTCCGGCCGAGCTCTCCGGTGGCGAGCGCCAGCGCGTGGCGATTGCGCGCGCACTGGTGACGCGACCTGCCTGCGTGCTGGCCGACGAGCCGACCGGCAACCTGGATCGCAACACGGCCGAACAGGTATTCGGTCTGATGCTCCAGCTGGCACGCGACCACAACACGGCGTTTGTGCTCGTCACGCACGACGAACAATTGGCCGCGCGCTGCGACCGCCAGTTCCGCATGGATCGCGGGCAGCTGATGCCGATGCTGCCGCAGGCCGCCTGACGGCACGCCGGCTGCACCAGGGAGAAAGTCATGCGCAACTCGGGATTCAGGCGTTTGGCGTGGTTGGTGGCCAGTGCGGGTGTGCTGGCGGGCGCGGGCACACTGGCAGGCTGCGTGCATCCCGGCGCTTCGGGATTGGCCGATTTGCCGCCCTGGCTGCAGTCGCATCTGGCGCGCGTCAATGCCGATGAGCGCAACCCCTCCGTGATTGCGGTGTGGGAGTGGCCGTATCAGGGGCGCACGGTCTACGAAATCCAGGCCGGCTGCTGCGACCGTTTCAATGAACTGTATGACGCGCAGGGAACCTACCTGTGTGCTCCTTCCGGGGGCTTTACCGGCCGTGGCGATGGCAAGTGCCCTGATGCGGCAGCCGCCCGCGAGGCCGCTGGCGAGCAGGTGCGCAAGCGCTGGTTCCACATGGCTCCCCCGCACCCCGCAGACCGTGCCGGCAGCGCTCCCGATTTGCCATGATTCCCTGGATCGACACCCATTGCCACCTCGATGATGTCGCGTTCGCGCCCGACCGCGATGCGGTGCGCGCCCGTGCCCGCGACGCCGGTGTCGGGCTGTGCGTGATTCCCGCCGTTGCCGTGGACAATCTGGCCGCCGTGCAGCGGCTGGCGCGGCGCTGGGGCGATGGCTACGGGCTGGGCATCCATCCCATGTGCGTGCCCACGGCCCAGGAGGACGATCTGCAGGTGCTGGAGCAGGCCTTGCAGGCCGCGCAGGACGATCCGCATCTGGTGGCGGTCGGCGAGATCGGCCTGGACTTTTTCGTGCCGGGGCTGGAAACACCGGCCATGCGCGACAAGCAGGCATTCTTTCTGCACGAGCAGCTGAAACTCGCGCGCCGCTTTGACCTGCCGGTGCTGCTGCACTCGCGCCGCTCGGTCGACGCCGTGCTCGGGCAATTGCGGCAGGTGACGCCGCCCGGGGGCATTGCGCATGCCTTTGTCGGCAGCCGGCAGCAGGCCGATGCGTTCATCGGGCTGGGCTGCAAGCTGGGCTTTGGCGGGGCTGTGACCTTCGAGCGGGCCACGCGGCTGCGTGCACTGGCCACCGGGCTGCCGCTGGACAGCATCGTGCTCGAAACCGATGCGCCCGATATCGCGCCGCACTGGCTGTACGTGACGGCGGAGGAGCGCGCGGTGGGCAAGCCGCAGGCGCGCAACACGCCGGCCGAGATTCCCGGTATCGCGCAGACCCTGGCGCAATTGCGTGGCATGCCGCTGGCCGAGGTGCAGGAGCAGACCGGTCGCAATGCCCTGGCCGTGCTGCCGGGGCTGCAGCGTTTGCAGCACGCATGACGCATTCCGGATGAAAAAAGCCGCCAGCGGCGAGCTGGCGGCTTTGCGCGGGGTGAAAACCTGCCTCAGGCCTGCACCGGGGCAGCGGCTGGCAGCGGCAGGCCGCGGTAGCTCATCGGCGTCTCCGGTATCGGATAGCCGGCCGCGCCGAAGGTATCGACAATGGCCTTGTGCGTGTCGAAATACACCTGCCAGTAGTGCTGGTTGTTGGTGTAGGGGCGCACGCACAGCTTGGGGCCTTCGGGGGTGAACTCGAGGATCTCGATGTCCGGTGCCGGCGCTTGCACGACGTTGGGGAGCGCGGCAATCACCGGGCGCAGGCGCGCGATGGCGTCCTGCACGTCCACGCCGTTCGCGACCTTGGCCACGCAGTCCACGCGGCGCACCGGTAGTGTGCTGAAGTTCTGGATGTTGTCCGAGAAGATCTTGTTGTTGCCCACCATGGTGGCCACGTTGTCGGGGGTGACGATGGTGGTGGTGAACAGGCCCAGCTCGGTGACGGTGCCGGTCACGCCGCCAGCCTGCACGAAATCGCCGACCTTGTAGGGACGCAGCACCTGCATGAACACGCCGGCGGCAAAATGCGCCAGCAGCCCGCCCCAGGCTGTGCCGATGGCCAGGCCGGCGCCAGCCAGCAGGGCGGCAAACGAGGTAGTCTCCACGCCGAACAGGCCCAGAATGGCCAGGATCAGCACGATGGTCAGCAGCACCGACAGGATGGACTTGAGATACTTCACCAGCGTCGGATCGAGCTTGCCGGCGCGGTCCAGCCCCTTGCCGACCAGTCCCACGGCCAGGCTGATCAGCCAGCGGCCGACGATCCATGCCACAATCGCACCGATGATTTTCAGGCCGATGTCCACGCCTTGCGTGGCGATGAAGGTTGATACGTTGTCCAGATTGATGTTCATGAGCGTGCTCCGGAAAATGAGGAAGGCAGGCCAGAGCCTGCACGCTGCTGCATGGTAAGGACTAGATCGTCCGAAGCGGCCGCAACGCCGCTGAAAGGACTGGCTCCTGTGATCGATGTCACGGCGCGGGTGCTGGTGCTTGGCAGCTTTCCCGGCGTGCGCTCGCTGCAGCTGCAGCAGTATTACGCGCATCCGCAAAACCATTTCTGGCGCATTCTGGGCACGCTGTGGAACGAGCCGCTGCCGCAAATGGATTATGTGCAACGCTGCCAGGCCGCGCAGGCGCACGGCCTGGGCATCTGGGACGTGTATGCGTGCTGCGAGCGCGCCGGCAGTCTGGACAGCGCCATCCGCAATGCCGTGGTGAATGACTTTGCAGCGCTGCAGTTGCGCTGTCCGCAACTGCAGGCCATTGCGCACAACGGCGGAGAAAGCTGGCGGCATCACAAGCACACGCAGTCGCTGGGCCTGCCGGTGTACAAGCTGCCTTCCACCAGTCCGGCCAACGCCAGCTGGACGTTCGAGCGCAAGCTGCAGGCCTGGCGCGAGGTGCTGCAGGCGCACGGGGTTGCGTGAAAAAAACTTCTCGGATGGCTGCAAAAAAAATGTGGAAGCGTGCCGGGGGATAGTGCCACAATCGATTGGCATGGCAACTCTGGGGAACGGTTATGGGTTTCAAACGCATCCCGATGCTGATCGCTGTGGCGCTTGGATTGCTGATCTGGTTCGTGATTCCGGTGCCCGAAGGGGTAACTGAAAACGCCTGGCATCTGCTCGCGCTGTTTGTTGCAACGATTGCTGCCATCATCGGCAAGGCCATGCCGATCGGCGCCCTGTCCATCGTGGCGATCACGCTGGTGGCCGTCTCGGGAGTCACCGGGAACGAGGGGGCTGCCAAACCGGCGGTGACTGCGCCGGTTGCGGCAACAGCTGCCAGCGCAGCCGGGCCGGCACCAGTCGCGGGTGCATCCGCTGCTGCCGCGAAGACGGCCACGGTGGCGTCTTTGCCGGCAACGGCCCAGGCCCCGGCCGCCAGCGCTTCTCCGGCTGCACCGGCATCGGCGGCTGCAGCCAAGCCGGTAGTCAAGCCAGAAGCCAGGAAGCCGTCCACGCCCGCCGACCTGATCCGCGATGCCCTCTCGGCCATGTCCAACTCGCTGATCTGGCTGATCGGCATTTCCATCATGATTTCGCGCGGCCTGATCAAGACCGGCCTGGGGGCGCGCATCGGCTACTGGTTCATCTCGCTGTTCGGCAAGAAGACGCTGGGCATCGGCTATGCGCTGGCGTTGAGCGAACTGGTGATCGCGCCGGTCACGCCCAGCAACACGGCGCGTGGCGGCGGCATCATCCACCCGATCATGCGTGCCATTGCCGACAGTTTCGACTCCAAGCCGGAGAATGGCACGCAAGGCCGCATCGGACGCTATCTGGCGCTGACCAACTACCAGACCAACCCGATCACCTCGGCCATGTTCATCACCGCCACCGCACCCAACCCGCTGGTGGTGGACCTGATCGCCAAGGCCACCGGCAGCCAGATTCACCTGAGCTGGAGCCAGTGGGCGCTGAGCATGCTGCTGCCTGGTCTGGTGGCGCTGCTGGTGATGCCGCTGGTGGTGTACTGGATGAACAAGCCCGAGATCACCAACACGCCCAACGCCACCGAGTTTGCCCGTGGCAAGCTGCGTGAACTGGGTGCCATGCAGCGCGGCGAAAAAATCATGGTGGCCATTTTTGCCCTGCTGCTGTTCCTGTGGGCGGGCGTGCCGGCCATGCTGTTCGGCAAGCAGTATGCGGTCGATCCGACCACCACGGCCTTCATCGGCCTGTCGCTGCTGCTGCTGACCGGCGTGCTGGAATGGGATGACGTGCTCAAGGAAAAGAGCGCCTGGGACACCATCATCTGGTTCGGCGCGCTGGTGATGATGGCCGACTTCCTCAACAAGCTGGGGCTGGTGGCCTGGTTCTCCGGCAGCCTGAAGGACGGGATCGGGGCGCTGGGCCTGGGCTGGGAAGGCGCGAGTACCTTGCTGCTGCTGGCCTACCTGTATGCGCATTACATGTTTGCCAGCACCACGGCGCACATCACCGGCATGTTTGCCGCCTTCTATGCTGCCGGCCTGGCACTGGGAGCGCCGCCCATGGCGTGGGCGCTGATCATGGCGGCGGCGTCCAACATCATGATGACGCTGACGCATTACGCCACGGGGACGGCACCGGTGATTTTCGGCTCCGGCTACGCCACCCTGGGTGAATGGTGGCGCACCGGTTTCGTGATGAGCGTGGTCAACCTGCTGATCTGGCTGACGGTGGGTACGCTGTGGTGGAAGGTGCTCGGCTTCATCTGATCCGGGCGCCGCGGGGGCGGCCTCTTACAATCCTCGCCATGGCCAAGAAACGTTCCCGAGCATCCCCCCCCGCGTCCGGCGAGCTGCCGCCCGTCAACTTCACCGAAGACGGCGAGTGCCGCTACCTGCACCTGGGCACGGAATGGATCCAGGGCGCCATGCGGCTGGACGATCCGCTGGTACTGGAGCTGGAGTACATCCAGCGCATGATGGCCTGGCTGCTGTTCATGGACCCGGACAGCGTGCCCGAGCGCCACGCCATGCAGCTCGGCCTGGGTGCCGCCAGCCTGACGCGCTTCACCCACCAGCGCATGGAATTGCTCACCTCCTGCATCGAACTCAACCCGGTGGTGTATGCCGCCTGCCGCCAGTGGTTCCGCCTGCCGGACAACAATGCAACGCTGAATGTGGTGCTGGCCGATGCCAGCCGCGAAATCCGCCAGCCCGAGTGGCAGGGCGCGATCGATGCGCTGCAGGTAGACCTGTACGACCACGAGGCTGCCGCCCCGGTGCTGGACGACGCCGATTTCTACCAGGACTGCCGCAACCTGCTCACGCCGGACGGCATCATGACGGTGAACCTGTTCGGCCGCAGCAGCAGCTTCGACCAGAGCGTGGAGCGCATTGCAGCGGCCTTTGGCGACGAGGCGCTCTGGGCCTTCAAACCCACGCGCGAAGGCAACACCGTGGTGCTGGCGCAGCGCACGGCCAGCCGCCCGAGTCGCGCCGTGTGGGAGCAGCGCGCCGACATCATCCGCGAACGCTGGGGCCTGCCGGCCAACAAGTGGCTGAACGCGCTGCGTCCGCTGGTGCGGCGGTAACGATGACGGTTGAGAACCGTTCCACTGCCGACAGCCAGGCGCAGCAGCGTCGCCTGTTGTACTCCGGCATCGGCCTGGCCATGCTAGGCGCCATCAGCTTCAGCGGCAAGGCCATCATCGTCAAGCTGGCCTATCGCTGGCAGGTGGATGCCATCACGCTGCTGATGTACCGCATGCTGCTGGCGCTGCCGGTATTCCTGCTGATGGCCTGGTGGGCGGGCCGCCGGCCCGGCGCGCAGCCTCTCACGCGCAGGGACTGGGGCGGGGTGTTGCTGCTGGGTTTCAGCGGCTATTACCTGGCCAGCTATCTGGATTTCGTCGGCCTGCAATACATCAGCGCCTCGCTGGAGCGGCTGATTCTCTACCTCAATCCCACGCTGGTGCTGCTGCTGGGCTGGCTGCTCACGCGCAAGCCGGTGGGCCGGGGCCAGTGGGCCGCGATGGCATTGAGCTACGCCGGCGTGCTGCTGGTGTTTGCGCACGAGGTGCGCTGGGACGGGGCGCGCACCCTGCTTGGCGCGGCGCTGGTGTTTGCCAGCGCGCTCAGCTACGCCATCTATCTGGTCGGCAGCGGGCGCATGGTGCAACGGCTGGGCTCGCTGCGGCTGGTGGGGCTGGCATCCAGTGTGGCGGCGGGATTCTGCCTGCTGCAGTTCGTGGCGATGCGGCCCTTGTCGGCGGCGCTGGTGCCCGAGCCGGTACTGTGGCTGTCGCTGCTCAATGCGATCGCCTGCACGGTGCTGCCGGTCTGGCTGGTGATGCGGGCCGTGGAGCGCATCGGTTCCGGGCTGGCCTCGCAGGTGGGCATGGTCGGGCCCATGGCCACCATCGCCATGGGCGCGCTGCTGCTGGACGAACCATTTACCGGCTGGGTGCTGGCGGGTACAGTGCTGGTACTGGCCGGGGTGTTTGCCGTGACCTGGCTGAAACGCTGAACAATACGAACCAAGGAGACGGACATGGATCTGGGCATTGCAGGCAAGTGGGCGCTGGTGTGCGGCGCCAGCCGGGGGCTGGGTTTCGGCTGCGCCGCGGCGCTGGTGCAGGAGGGCGTGAACGTGCTGGTGGTGGCGCGCCGCCCGGACGTACTGGCCGAGGCTGCGAAGGAGCTGCGCGAGCTGGCGCAGGACTATCGTGGCAGCACGCCGCAGGTGCTGGCACTGGCCGCAGACGTGACCAGCGAGTACGGCCGCCAGCAGGTCTTTGCCCAGCACGACAGCTTCGACATCGTGGTCACCAACGCCGGCGGCCCGCCGGTAGGCGACTTCCGCGACTGGGACCGCGACATGTGGATGCAGGCGGTGGATGCCAATATGCTCACGCCGATCGCCCTGATCCGCGCCACCATCGATGGCATGGCCGAGCGCGACTTCGGCCGCATTGTCAACATCACCAGCAGCGCGGTGAAGGCGCCGATCGATATCCTCGGCCTCTCCAACGGCGCGCGCAGTGGCCTGACCGGCTTTGTCGCAGGCCTGGCGCGCAGTCCCGAACTGGCGTCGCGCAATGTCACGCTCAACAACCTGCTGCCCGGCAAGTTCGATACCGATCGTCTGGCCAGCACCTTTGCCGGCATCGCCGGCGAGAGCGGCAACAGCGAGGATGCGGTGCGCGCGGCGCAGCAGGCCAGCATTCCGGCGCAGCGCTTCGGCTCGCCGGCGGAGTTCGGCGCCGTCTGCGCCTTCCTGTGCAGCCAGCAGGCGGGGTATCTGACCGGGCAGAACATCCTGCTCGACGGCGGCGCTTATCCCGGCACTTTCTGAAAGCAGGCTGTAGGCAGGCTCCCACAGCCATCCCCTGAGGCTTCCGACAGGCCGGTGCACGGTCATGCCTGAAGATGACATCCAACCGCAACCTGGGCGTCACAGACGCAGCGGCGGCGGTGTCGGCCCCATGGCCGGCATGTGTTGACCTTCAAACAAGACTGGAGCCTCTCATGAAAGCATCCGCCAAACTCATCACCATCGCGGCCATCACCGGCGTCATGACCCTGACGGCCACCGGCTGCTCGGTGGCGCGCGACCAGCAGACCGTGGGCGCGTATATCGATGACGCCGCCATCTCCACGGCCATCCGCGCACGCTTCATCGAGGACCGCCTGGTGTCCGCCGCCGCCATCAAGGTGGAAACGCTCAATGGCGAGGTGCAGCTGACCGGCTTTGCCAAGACGCAGGCCGAGAAGGACCGCGCCGAGGAACTGGCACGCATGACCAGCGGCGTGAAGTCGGTGCGCAACAGCATCGTGGTGCGCCCGTAAGTACGCGCAGCATCCATCAAAGCAACAAGGGCCGGAAATCTCCGGCCCTTGTTGCTTTGGGTCGGGTGTGCACGTCAGCCTTGGCTGGTTATCGCTGCCGCGAGGAAACCAGAATCCCCGCCACAATCAACGTGAATGCCACCGCGTGGTACCAGGCCGGCATGTCGCCCAGGAACAGGGCCGAGAGGATGGCTGCGAACAGCGGCGTGAGGTTGACGAAGAACCCCGCCACCGTCGGCCCCACCATCTGCACGCCGCGGCTCCAGAACGCATAGGCCAGCACGGCCGGGCCGATCGCCACATAGGCCAGCGCACCGAGCAGCTTCGGGCTCCAATCGATATGCAGATGCGGCTGCAGCGCCCACTCCACTCCGGTAAATACGCCCGACCAGGCCAGCCCGAACACCACCTGCGCCAGCACGAAGGCCTGCCACCTGGCACGCACGGTTGCCGGTTCGCGCGTATGCAGCAGCATCCAGCTGTAGAGCGACCAGGCGATCGTCGCCGCCACCATGTACAGATCGCCAATCACCAGCTGCAGTTGCAGCAGGTTGTTCCAGGTGCCCCGTGACAGCACGAACAGCACCCCCGCCAGCGACAGCACGGCGCCGCCCAGCTTGTAGCGCGTGATCGGGGCATCGTAGAACAGGCGGCCGATCAGCATCATCCACAGCGGCATGCTGCTGGCCACCAGCGTCACGTTCACCGGCGTGGAGGTTTTCAGCGCCATGTACTGGAACATGTTGTAGCAGCCGATGCCCAGCAGGCCGAGGATGGAATAGCGCTTCCAGTGTGTCCACAGCGGGCTGCTCGGGCGCAGTGTCTGCCAGGCCATGGGAAGCAGGATCAGTGCCGCCAGTGCCCAGCGCACCAGGTTGAAGGTGACTGGCGGAATCAGGTCGGTGACTGCGCGGCCGACCACCGCATTGCCTGCCCACAGCAAGGGGGGCAGTACCAGCATCAGCGCGGCGCGTGGAGTCAGGCCACTGCTGGCCGATGGGGTAGGGGAAGACATATGGGGCATCACTGTAGCAAGAAATGCGGGATGGCACCGGCGCAGGGGCAAGCGGAAAGCGGCTAGGATGCGGTGGGAAAGCAACACCGGATTTCAAGGAGAACCCCATGCCCGTACTGACCAGCCGCGCCATCCAGATCGACGCTCCCGGCGGCCCCGAAGCCATGCAGCTGCGCCAGATCGAGGTGCCCGAGCCGGGGCCGGGCGAGGTGCGCGTGGCGCACCGTGCCGTGGGCCTGAACTTCATCGATGTGTACCACCGCACCGGCCTCTATCCGCTGCCCATGCCGGCCACGCTGGGCATGGAAGCGGCGGGCGTGGTCGATGCCGTCGGCAGCGGCGTGACGCACCTGCAGCCGGGCGAGCGTGTGGCCTACGTGGCCGCCACGCCGGGCAGCTATGCCGATGCCCGCACTTTGCCGGCCGACACCGTGTGCCGCCTGCCCGATGGGCTCGGCTTTGACGTGGGCGCCGCCATGATGCTCAAGGGCCTGACCGCGCAGTACCTGCTGCGCCGCGTGCGCGGCCAGCACGAAGTGGTGGCGGGCGATTTCATCCTGTTCCACGCCGCCGCCGGCGGTGTCGGCCTGATCGCCTGCCAGTGGGCGCGCGCCATGGGCCTGCAGCTGATCGCCACTGCAGGCAGCGACGAAAAATGCGCGCTGGCGCTGGCCAACGGGGCTGCCCATGCCATCAACTACCGCAAGGAAAACTTTGCCGAGCGCGTGCGCGAAATCACGGGCGGTGCGTGCGTGAAAGTGGTCTACGACTCGGTCGGCAAGGACACCTTCGAGGGCTCGCTGGACTGCCTGATGCCCTTCGGCCTGATGGTGAGCTTCGGCAACGCTTCCGGCCCGGTGCCGCCGGTGGCGCCGGCGCTGCTGGCGCAGAAGGGCTGCCTCTACCTCACGCGCCAGACCCTGTTCATGCACATGCGCGGCCGCGAAGCGACGCAGGCCATGGCCGATGACCTGTTCGCCGCGGTGGAAAGCGGCGATGTGAAGATCCACATCGACCAGCGTTTTGCGCTGACCGATGTGCAGGAGGCGCACCGCACGCTGGAGGCGCGACAGACTACGGGGTGTAGTGTGCTGATGCTGTGAGAGGGCGCGCCGGCTAGCCGCTTGCGCTGTGGCTGGCAGGGGCTTGAAAGTACGCGTTGTGATGGAGATTACAGTCGCTTGGTCGAGGTAACAAGCGGTTTTGAGTCGGCTGCTTCGGTCAGGGAGATGCTCTTCAGCTCGGCCCGGCTCAAGCGCTGATCGTGAAGAACGTCGCCAGGTCGTCAGTTCTGCGACTTGCTGGCCGCGCTCGCCGCGGCCTTCTTCGCAAACTCCGCCCGCAACGCCTTCAGCTTCTCGCGCGGATCTTCCTTCACGGTCGCCTTGTCCAGCGCCATTTCCTTGATGAAGCGGCTCGGCGAGGTAGCGACGATGTCGCGGCCCTTCTTGCGCTTTTTTGGCCAGCTCACGGCAAGCGAGCGCTGCGCGCGCGTGATGCCCACATACATCAGCCGGCGTTCTTCCTGGATACGCTGCAGCAGGCCCTCGCTGTCACCTTCGGCATCCTCCACCCGGAACGGCAGCATGCCCTCCGTCACCCCCACCAGCATCACATGCGGCCATTCCAGTCCCTTGGAGGCATGCAGCGTGGACAGCGTGACCACGTTCTGATCCTGCTCGCGCTCGCTGATGGTGGAGAGCAGCGCCACGTTCTGCGCGATTTCCAGCATGCTGCGGATTTCGCTTTGCGTGGTGACACCGGCCACATCCTCGATCACGCCGCCGCAGCGCTGCGCCATCCAGTCGCAGAATTCCAGCACGTTGTTCCAGCGCGCTGCGGCGATCTTCTCGCTGTCCTCGCTGTCGTACAGGTATTTCTCGAAGTGGATTTCCTTGAGCCAGTTGGCCAGGAATTCCCTGGCCGCCTCGGCGCCGGTGGTGGACTTGGCACGGAATTCCAGCTCGTTCAGGTAGCGGCCGAACTCGTGCAGGCCGTCCACCGCACGCTTGGGCAGGGCGGCCGCCAGCGAGGCGCTGAACAGGGCCTCGAACATGCTGATCTTGTACTTGCCGGCAAACTCGCCCAGTTGCTGCAGCGTGGTGTGGCCGATGCCGCGCTTGGGCGAGGTGATGGCGCGCAGGAAGGCTGGGTCATCGTCCTGGTTGGCCAGCAGGCGGAACCAGGCGCACAGGTCCTTGATCTCGGCGCGATCGAAAAAGCTGGTGCCGCCCGAGACCTTGTACGGAATCTGCGCGCGGCGCAGCGCGGTTTCCAGCAGGCGACTCTGGTGGTTGGCACGGTAGAGCACGGCAAAATCCTTGAACTCCTTGTGCGCCGAGTTGGCGCGCAGGCTCTGGATGCGCGCCACTACGCGCTCGGCCTCGTGCTCCTCGTTGTCGGCATCGACCACGCGCACCGGCTCGCCATCGCCCAGCGCGCTCCACAGCTTCTTGGGGAACAGCTTGGGGTTGGGGCCGATCACGTTGTTGGCGGCTTCCAGAATGGTGCCGGTGGAGCGGTAGTTCTGCTCCAGCTTGATCACCTTGAGGCTGGGAAAATCTACCGGCAGCTTGCGCAGATTGTCCAGCGTGGCGCCGCGCCAGCCGTAGATGCTCTGGTCATCATCGCCCACGGCGGTGAAGCGCGCATCGGCTTTGTCGGGCCAGCCGACCAGCAGCTTGAGAAGTTCGTACTGGGTGGCGTTGGTGTCCTGGTATTCGTCCACCAGCACGTGGCCGAGCGCCTTCTGCCATTTTTCGCGCACGTCGGAGTGGTTCTGCAGCAGCTTGAGCGGCAGGCCGATCAGGTCGTCGAAATCCACGCTCTGGTAGGCCGTGAGGCGCTCCTGGTAGAGCTTCATCACCATGGCGGCGCTGCGGTGCTCGTCGTTGCCCACGGTGCACTGGGCCAGCGCGGTGTCGGCGTTCAGGCCCTGGTTCTTCCACAGGCTGATGGTCCACTGCCACTGGCGCGCTACGGCGGCGTCGGTGGTGCCGCCGCAGTCCTTGAGCAGGGCCAGCACGTCATCGCTGTCCAGGATGCTGAACTGTGCCTTCAGGCCAAGCGCCGCGCCATCCTCGCGCAGCATGCGCACGCCGAGCGCGTGGAAGGTGCAGATGATCACGTCCTTGGCCGCCTTGCCGATCAGCCCCTTGGCGCGTTCGCGCATTTCGGCGGCGGCCTTGTTGGTGAAGGTGATGGCGGCGATGCGCCTGGGCTCGCAGCCGGCCTGGATCAGGCGCGCGATCTTGTGCGTGATCACGCGTGTCTTGCCCGAGCCGGCACCGGCCAGCACCAGGCAGGGGCCGTGCAGGTAGTTGACTGCTTCTTGCTGGGAGACGTTCAGGCCGGCGGACATGGGCTCAGGGGAAACTGCAAAGGGGATCAAGCAAAAAACCCGCCGCAGCGGGTTTGGAGGCGGGCACCGCAAAAGGGCGCCAGATTGCGGTCTAGTGTAGCCGATCCCGTGCGGGCAGGCGGCAGGGCTTGATCTTTGCTGCAAGCCCCGCAACACCGGCTCGTTGGCGCTAGCATGTGCATCTGGAACCCACAAGAACAAGCAGGGAGACAAGGCGTGCTGGCCATCCTCGGAGTGACTTTTCCGTTTTTTGCACTGGTGCTGTGCGGCTATGTGGCGGCGCGGCGCGAGATGCTGCCGCTGGCGGCCATTCCGGGCCTGAACAGCTTCGTGCTGTACTTCGCGCTGCCGGCCATGCTCTACCGCTACAGCGCGCAGACGCCAATCGCCGAGCTGCTCGACACGGCGCTGCTCAGCGTCTATCTGCTGGTAGCGGCCATCATGATCACGCTGACCATCGTGGTGACCAAACGCGGCCGCATTGGCTGGAACGACGCCGCCCTGGGCGCGCTGGTGGCGACCTTTCCCAACGTGGGCTTCATGGGTGTGCCGATGCTGGTCGCGCTGCTGGGCGAGGTGGCGACCGGCCCCATCATCGTGCTGCTGGCGGCGGATATGGTGGTGACCTCTTCGGTCTGCATTGCGCTGTCGCGGCTGGATGGCGATGCCGAAACGGCCACGCTGCCCCCGTCCCGCCGTCTGCGGCTGGCCTTGGGCAAGGCCTTGCGCAGCGTGCTCGGCAATCCGATGGCTTGGTCCATGGTGCTGGGCGCTCTGGCGTCGGCCACGGGCCTGCATCTGCCTGCCGCACTCGACAAGACGGTGGCGCTGCTCGGCAATGCTGCGTCGCCGGTGGCGCTGTTCACCATCGGCGCCGTGCTGGCGCGTGCCAACATGGTGGCGGGGCAGGGCCGTCAGGGGCAAGGCGGCTGGAGTGGCGTGTGGCCGGTGGCCCTGTTCAAGCTGGTGCTGCACCCGCTGCTGGCCTTCGGCATGGGCAAGGCCGGACAGGCAGTGGGCCTGCCCCTGAGCGATGCGGTGATCACCGTGATGACCATGGCCGCCGCACTGCCCAGCGCCAGCAACGTCTCGCTGCTGGCCGAGCGCTTCGGGGCCGATACGGCACGCATCGCCCGCATCATCCTGCTCACCACCGTGCTTGCGTTCGGCAGCTTCACGCTGGTGGCCAGCTGGATGAGCTGAAGCATTGGAAATTCCTATTAATCAAATAAATACTATTGCATTGATGATTTGATAGATAAAAACTACAGTAAACCCATCGCCGGTTTGCAGCGGCATGGGGCTGCTGCAGAACTCGGCGAAATACACCGGAGGTTCCGTCATGTCCGCCACCATCCATTCTTCTGGCCCGCTTCCTGCGCTTGGCGCGTCGTCATGGCGGCAGGACTGGATGCACCGCCTTGCTGCCATGGCAGAGGCCTATGGCGCCCATCTCTGAGCTTTCGCACCTGTTCCAGACCCACATCAAGGAGGAATCCGTCATGCAATCCAAGTGCCCCGTCACCCATTTGACCACCGACTTCGGCGCCCCTGTTCCTACCAACCGCGACAGCCTCACCGCCGGCCCGCGCGGCCCGCTGCTGGCACAGGACGTGTGGCTGCAGGAAAAGCTGGCCAATTTCGTGCGCGAGGTGATCCCGGAGCGCCGCATGCACGCCAAGGGCTCCGGCGCCTTCGGCACCTTCACCGTGACGAAAGACATCACCCGTTACACGCGCGCCGCCATCTTCAGCGAAGTCGGCAAGAAGACCGAGATGTTCGCCCGCTTCACCACCGTGGCCGGCGAGCGCGGCGCGGCTGATGCCGAGCGTGACATCCGCGGCTTTGCCCTGAAGTTCTACACGGAAGAGGGCAACTGGGACATGGTCGGCAACAACACGCCGGTGTTCTTCATCCGCGATCCGCGCCAGTTCCCGGATCTGAACAAGGCCGTCAAGCGCGATCCGCGCACCAACATGCGCAGCGCGCAGAACAACTGGGACTGGTGGACGCTGGTGCCCGAGGCGCTGCACCAGGTCACCGTGGTGATGAGCGATCGCGGCATTCCCGCCAGCTACCGCCATATGCACGGTTTCAGCTCGCACACCTACAGCTTCTGGAACAAGGACGGCGAGCGCTTCTGGGTCAAGATGCACTTCCGCACCCAGCAGGGCATCAAGAATCTGACCGATGCCGAAGCCGCTGAGCTGGTGGGCCGCGACCGCGAAAGCCACCAGAAGGACCTGTACGAGGCCATCGAGCGTGGCGACTTCCCCAAGTGGACCATGTACGTGCAGATCATGCCCGAAGCGGATGCCGAGAAGTACCGCCTGCATCCGTTCGACCTGACCAAGGTCTGGTACAAGGGCGACTACCCGCTGATCGAGGTGGGTGAGTTCGAACTCAACCGCAATCCGGACAACTTTTTCGCCGACGTGGAGCAGAGCGCCTTTGCGCCAAGCAATCTGGTGCCCGGCATCGGCGCCAGCCCGGACCGCATGCTGCAGGCACGCCTGTTCAACTACGCGGACGCGCAGCGTTACCGCCTGGGCACCAACTACCACCAGATTCCGGTCAACCAGGCGCGCTGCCCGGTGCACAGCAACCACCGCGACGGTCTCGGTCGTGTCGATGGCAACTACGGCAGCCTGCCGCATTACGAGCCCAACAGCTTCGGACAGTGGCAAAGCCAGCCCGATTTCCAGGAACCGCCCCTCAAGCTGACCGGCAACGCTGCGCACTGGAGCTACCACGAGGACGACAGCAACTACTTCGAGCAGCCGCGCAAGCTGTTCCAGCTGATGACGCCGGAGCAGCAGGAGGCGCTGTTCGGCAACACGGCCCGCGCCCTGGGCGACGCGCCGGAATTCATCAAGTTCCGCCACATCCGCAACTGCCATGCCTGCGATCCGGCCTACGGCGCAGGGATTGCCCGGGCGCTGGGACTGGATCTGCAGAAGGCGCTGGACTCGAAGCAGGATGATCCGATGTTCGGCAATCCGCTGGTCGCGCTGCCCGCCTGATTGCACGGGGCGGAACGGAAAAAGGCTCGCAGTTGCGAGCCTTTTTATTGCCCGGTGCGTGAACAACCGGGCGGCAGGTACATGAACCAGCGTGGTTCATGACCTGGTTTTATGCCATTCAGGGCTTGGCGTTAGCCGGTTTGGTGGAGGTGGAAATGGCCTCCGGATTCATCTGCGTGGTGGACTTGTGCACCTGCTTGCGCACGCCCTTCTTGTAGCCGGTGTTCTTGCCCTTCACGGCCTTCTTGGCCTTGGGGCCAGCCTTGACGGCTACCGGCTTTTCGGCAGCAGCAATGGCAGCGGGAGAGGCCTGCGGCGGCAGGGTATCGCCCATGCTGCTCAGCGGAGCGGTGGTTTCGCTGCTGCGCAGGATGCCGCCACCCTGCACGCTGCCGACGCGGTCGCCGGCGCCACGCACGCGCTCTTCACAGGCTTCCTTGAAGCCGGCGGGCAGCGGGGCGCAGCGGGCCAGGGCGTTGGCGGCATATTCGCTCACGGGTTCGGTCGTCAACTGGCCCGGAGCGCCGCGCGCGGCAGCCGCTTCGTGCGCACCGGCGGACTGGTAGCCCTTGCGTGCGCCGCTTTCGCTCGGCGGTGCACTTTGGGCGGAAACGCCAAACGAGGCGGCGAGGGCGGCAGCCATCAGGGCAGTGCGGAAGGCAATACGTGTCATGTCTGATATCTCCTCTGGTTGGTATGGGTCAGGACAGAGCCTGCCAGTGCAGTCTAAGCCGGCGCCGGGCGGCGGTCGTGTAGTCCTGCACAGACAGAGTGTAGTCGCGCCAGTCCGGCATGCCGCCGGGCCGCGTGCCGGGATATTCCCGGTGCGCAGCAGCGCTTGCGTCCACGGACAGCATAGCGTGTTCCGGACAGGGGGCAAGGGCTTCAGGCAAAGCGGTCGGTAGCGGCCAGCAACTGCTCCTGGATGCCGGGCTCCGTCACGGCATGGCCGGCATCACCCACCCAGTGCAGTTCCACCTGCGGATTCACGCGCGACCAGGCCTGGTACAGATCCCAGGCCGTGGTGGCCGGGGTGCAGACGTCATAGCGGCCCTGCACGATGACGGCGGGAATGTCCTTCAGACGATCCACATGCGCGATCAGCTGGCCTTCATCCAGAAAGCCGCCATGGGTGAAGAAGTGGTTCTCGATGCGCGCGAATGCCAGCGCGAAATGCGGATTGGCGAAGGCCTCGGCCGCCGCGGTGGGCAGCAGCGAAATGGTGCGGCCTTCCCAGGTGGCCCAGGCCTGCGCCGCCTGCAGGCGCGTGGCCTCGTCATCGCCGGTGAGGCGGCGGTGGTAGGCGCCTACCATGTCGTCGCGCTCCTCTTGCGGAATGGGCGCCAGATACTCCTCCCACAAATCGGGAAACAGGTAGGAGGCGCCGGCCTGGTAGAACCAGTCGATTTCATGCTGGCGCAGCGTGAAGATGCCGCGCAGCACCAGCGCGCTCACATGCCCGGGAAACTCTTCCGCATAGGCCAGTGCCAGCGTGCTGCCCCAGGAGCCGCCGAATACCAGCCACTTCTCCGCGCCCAGCATGCTGCGCAGGCGCTCGATGTCGCTCACCAGGTGCCAGGTGGTGTTGTTCTCCAGGCTGGCATGCGGCGTGGAGCGGCCGCAGCCGCGCTGGTCGAACAGCAGCACGCAGTACTTTTCCGGATCGAACAGGCGGCGGTGGTTCGGGTTGCAGCCGGCGCCCGGCCCGCCGTGCAGGAATACCGCCGGTGTGCCGGCAGGATTGCCCACCAGTTCCCAGTACACTTGGTGCCCGTCGCCGGTATCCAGCATGCCGGTCCGGAAGGGCTCGATCGGCGGGTAAAGCTCGCGCTTGGGGGACCGGATGTCTTGCAGGGTGGTGTGGTGCTGGTGGATCGTCATGGTCGGCAGAAAGGCATGCGGAGGGGCAACAATGTGGCAGTCATGTTACAGCACCGGTCATATGCCCAGCGGATCCACGTCAATCGCCCAGCGCAGGATGGCGCGCGTACGCCCGGCATGCAGTTGGTGTGCCAGCTGCGGCAGGAAGTGCTGCAGGGCCGTGCGATTGCCGCTTTCCAGCAGCATCTGCGCACGCTCCCGGTTGGCCACGCGCTGGGGCGTCATCGGGATGGCGGGGTAGCAGAACACTTCGGCCGCTTCGGGCAGCTCCGCCGCGGCGGCACCGGCCGCATTGAGAAAGTCCTGCGCCGCCTGCTGTTCGCGGCTTTCGGCGCGTACCAGCGCCTGGTAGCTGAAGGGCGGCATGCCGGCGGCAGCGCGCTCTTCCAGCTGCTGTGCGGCAAAGGCCGGGTAGTCGTGCCGTTGCAGCGCGCCAAACAGTGCATGGGCGGGAAAGCGCGTCTGCACCCACAGCTCGCTGGTGCTGCCGATGGCGGCATCGCGCCCGGCGCGCCCCCCGGCCTGCAGCAGCAGGCTGAACAGCCGCTCCGGCGCCCGGAAGTCGCTGCTGAACAGGGCGGTGTCCGGGTTGAGTGCCGCCACCAGCGTGATGCGGCGGAAATCATGCCCCTTGGCAATCATCTGCGTGCCCACCAGCACGTCCACATCGCCGCTGTGCACGCGCGCCAGCTGCTGCTCCAGGCTGCCCGCATGGCGCGTGGTGTCGGCGTCGATGCGCGCGATCACGAGCGGGCTGCCATCCGGCCGGGCCAGGGAACGGAGCTCGGCCGCCAGGGCTTCCTCCAGCTGTTCCGTGCCCTGGCCCAGCGTCTGCACATCCAGATTGCCGCAGGAAGGGCAGGCGCGCGGCACGCGCTCGGTAAAACCGCAGTGGTGGCAGCGCAGCGTGCGGTCGATCTTGTGGAACACGCGGTAGGCGCTGCAGTGCGGGCACTCGCTCTTCCAGCCGCAATCGGCGCAGTGCAGCACCGGGGCGTAGCCGCGGCGGTTCAGCAGCACCATGCTTTGCTCGCCGCGGGCGGCGCGCCCGGCCATGGCCTCCAGCAATTGCGGGCTGAACACACAGCGGCGCGGCTGGTGGTTCATGTCGATCAGGCGCACGCGCGGCAGCGGCGCAGCACCGATGCGCGCCGGCATGGCCAGGCGCAGGTAGCGCCCCCCGGCATCGCCATCGCCGGGCGGGCGGCTCTGGTGCCAGCTCTCCAGCGAGGGCGTGGCCGATCCCAGCAGGATGCGCGCCTGCGCATGGTGGGCGCGGTAGATCGCCAGATCCCGCGCCGAATAGCGCGCGCCTTCCTGCTGCTTGTAGCTGGGATCGTGTTCCTCGTCCACCACGATCAGGCGCAGGCCCGGCAGCGAGGCCAGTACCGCCATGCGTGTGCCCAGCACGATGCGCGCCTGACCGGTATGCGCCGCCAGCCAGCCCTGCAGGCGTTGCGCCGGCGTCAGGCCGCTGTGCATGGCAGCGATGCGCTCGGCCGGAAAGCGGTCGGCAAAGCGCTGCTCGAGTTGCGGCGTGAGATTGATCTCGGGCACCATCACCAGCACCTGGGCGGCAGGATCCTGCTCCAGTGTGCGGGCAACGGCCTGCAAGTAGACCTCCGTCTTGCCGCTGCCGGTGCTGCCGAACAGCAGGCAGGGGCGGGGGGCCTTGCCGGATGGGAAAGGCTTGAGCAGGGTTTCCAGGGCGGCGTGTTGCTGTTCCGTCAGCGGCAGCGCGCTGCTTGCCGCGCCGGCTTCTGCGGCCTTGCCGGCAGCCAGCTTCCGGAGCCGGCGCGCCAGTTGCGTGCCATCGAGATCGCGCAGTTGCGGCGGCAGCGCCGACAGGGCCACTTCGCCCATGCTGCGCTGGTAATAGTGCGCCGTGAAGCCGACCAGCCGGCGCCAGCCGGTATCCAGCGGGGGCAGGGCGGCGAACGCCTCCAGCAGCGGCCGCAGTTGCAGCCCTTCCTGCTGCGGCAGCGGCACATCGTCCCACACCACGCCCAGCACGGCGCGCGCGCCCAGCGGCACCCGCACCAGCGTTCCCGCAGGCAGCGGCTCGCTATGCGTGTAATGCAGGGGAGTGGCCGACAGCGGGCTGTGCGCGGGCAAGGCGACGAGTACCCGAAGCACATGCAGGCTGCCGCCTGGCAGGGCAGGCGCTGTCTCGGCAGGGTGGGCAGAATCCATAGCCAGCACTGTAACCGTTCGGCGCCGCCGCTCCGCAGCGGCCAATGTGTCGAACTACCCACACATCCTGTGGACAAGTATGTGGGCCTGCGCAGGGACAACTGTCGAAAGCCGCGCCAGCCGTGGCCTTCAAGACGCTGCGTGAAAAAGGGGCAGCTTGCCGTGGCAGGGGATTGCGGAGCATCGGGAACGGAAATATACTGTATGTAAATACAGTATTTAAGGCCTTTGCCAGCTGTCTCCAAAAGCCCGGGCCGTTGACAGGTAGTCCCATGCAGCGCTTCTCCCTTGTTTCCTCGCCATCCTCCTCGTGCGGGCTTGTCCAGGGCAGCCTGTTCGCTGCCGAGCCGCTGACGCTGATTCCCGGTGCGGAAGAGGGCGTGCGCTACTGGCCGCCGCGCCTTTCGGCGGAGCAGCAGCAGGCCTGGTTCCGGCAATTGCTCGAAGCGGTGCCCTGGCAGCAAGAACGGCGCCAGATGTACGAGCGCATGCTGGACGTGCCTCGCCTGCACGCCAGCCTGCCTGTGGCCGAAGCCTATGTCATTCCCGCCGTACTGGGCGCGCTGCAACTGGCGCAGGAGCTGGTTCCGGCGCCATTTACCCACGTCGGTTTCAACCTCTACCGCAATGGACAGGATAGCGTGGCCATGCACAACGATCGCCTGCACAACCTGGCCCCCGGCCAGCCTATCGTGCTGGTCTCGCTCGGGCACGCGCGCGACATGCTGCTGCGTGCCAAGGACGGCAGCCACCGTCCGCTCCGGGTCTGCCTCGAGCCGGGCAGCGTGCTGGCCATGAGCCACGCGTCGCAGATCACGCACGAGCACGGCATTCCCAAGACGCGCGACAGCGTGGGTCCCCGCATCAGCTGCGCCTTCCGCGTGCGCCGGCAAGGCTAGCGGGGATTTCCACATTCCCACAGCGTCTGTGGACAACTTTGTGGGCGACTTTGGGACGGGTGCGCTAAACCCGCGTGGGGCAAGGCTTTGTACAGGCTGCCGGAAAAACGGGCATTTCCGATGTTCTTTTAAAAATCAAGTACTTACGGAATGCGCCAGGCAACCCGTGCGCTTGCGCCCGCCTGCCTGGTTTGCAGTTGCCTGACTGGGGACAACTGCATGTCTGTTGCGTGACATTTGCGGTTTTGGCCGCAAAAAACCCTGTCTTTCCATCCAGTCATCCGCTGCAAGCCTTGTCAGACAAGGCCTACAGCCCGGTCCGCGCTGCAAGCCAGCGTGCATGCGGGTTCCAGCGGGGGCCCTGTTGGAAACCGCATGAAACAAGGCTTTTGGCGGGGATGATCTCCTGCCCACACGAACTGTGGATAACTTTGTGGATGGCTTTGGGACGGATGCGCCAAAGCCTTGATGGGCAAGGCTTCCAACAGCTTGCCCATAAATAAGGCATTTTCGTGAATTCAAACAAAATCAACGGTTTAGCGAAAGATTTCCGCACTCTGCAGGGCGGCCTGAAAATTGCCGATGGAACATGGGCACTGCCACGCAAGGTGTGTACAAGTAAACAGTGAGGGGCCCGAACAGCCCCAGATTTCAGGGGTTTCCGGACCTTCCAATTCCCGGTCTGTCAAGGGCAAGATCCGGGCGATTGCTGAAGCTTCCCACCATCATCCGGCGCTAAGCACTTGTCACCACAGGGAATATCGGGGTTGTGCAGCAATCTGTGGATAACTTTGTGCATAGTCCGTGCGCAACCCGGCTTATCCTTGATAAATCAAGCGCTTGCAGCTTGTTTGGAAAAATCGCCGGGTTATGAATTCATGAATAAAATCAAGGGGATGGAGTGCGCTTGCATAACCCGGACATACAGTCGGGTAGGGAGTGCCGGGGCTGCCTCCCGCCCGCAAAAAAATGTGTACAAGTCCGCGTGGAACGGCCCGAAAACCCGGTATAAGGGAGGCCGCCAAGCCGTAGCGCGGAACACGGGCCGTACATGCACACCAAAGCAGACAGCCCCTGCCGGCAGGAACCGGAAGGGGCTGTAGCGGGTGTGGCAGGTAGCCGGATCAGATAGCGGTCTGCCGCATGGCACGGGAGTGGCCGTGCACCGTCTCTACCAGCGCGGCAACATGCTCCGGCGGCGTGAACTGGCTGATGCCATGGCCCAGGTTGAAGATGTGCGTCGGTCCGCGGCCTTCGCCCTGGTGGGGCTTGCCGAAGCTGTCCAGCACCTTGCGTGCCTCGGCCTGCACCGCTTCGGGCGGCGCAAACAGCACATTGGGATCCAGGTTGCCCTGCAGGCCCTTGCCCTTGCCATCCTTCCAGAGCAGTTCGCGCGCGGCGCCCAGGTTCACGGTCCAGTCCACGCCCAGCACGTCGCAATCCAGCGATTGCATTTGCGACAGCCACAGGCCGCCACCCTTGGTGAACACGATGCGCGGCACGTCCTGCCCGTCCGGGCCGGTGCGCTTGAGCTGACCCAGCACGCGCTGCGTATAGGCCAGGCTGAAGGCCTGGAAGGCGCCATCGGCCAGCACGCCGCCCCAGCTGTCGAACACCATCACGGCCTGCGCCCCGGCGTCGATCTGGGCATTCAGGTAGGCAGCCACGCTGTCGGCGTTCACCGAGAGGATGCGGTGCATCAGATCGGGGCGGCTGTACATCAGCGTCTTCACGGCGCGGTAGTCATCGCTGCCGCCGCCTTCCACCATATAGCAGGCCAGCGTCCAGGGGCTGCCGCTGAAGCCGATCAGCGGCACGCGGCCATTCAGCGCCTTGCGGATGCTGGTCACCGCATCAAAGACATAGCGCAGCTTGTCCATGTCCGGCACAGACAGCGCATTCACGGCAGCCTCGTCGCGCACATTGCGCTCGAACTTCGGGCCTTCGCCCAGCTGGAAGCTCAGGCCCAGGCCCATGGCGTCGGGCACCGTCAGGATGTCGCTGAACAGGATGGCGGCGTCGAGCGGAAAGCGCTCCAGCGGCTGCAGCGTCACTTCCGTGGCGTAATCCACATTGGTAGCCAGGCCCATGAAACTGCCTGCCTTGGCGCGTGTTTCGCGGTATTCGGGCAGATACCGTCCGGCCTGGCGCATCAGCCACAGCGGGGTGTAATCGGTTGCAAGGCCGCGGCAGGCGCGCAGGAAGGTGTCGTTGGACAGCGGTGCAAAGGCGGAAGTAGTCATGGCCGCTATTGTCGCAGGGAAAGGCGGCAAGACCCTTCACCATCCCCGATGGCCTTGCCCGGGGTTGCGCGCCGTCAATCCGCCAGCCCCGCGCGCAGTTGTAACCATTGATAAGCAAGCGGGCGGACTGCCTTGTAATTGCCACGAAACGGCGCAAATAATGCAACAGCACGGGCCGCTTCCGGTCCGCAGGCATCCCCAACAGTCAACAAGGAGCACTCCATGGGCCTTCTCGATACCCTCACCCAGATTGTCAATGCCGCCAGCCAGAACAGCCAGCCGCAGCCCCAGCATGTGGACGAACTGCAGCAGGCCCCGGCCGACGTGCTGTCGCAAGGCCTGCGCGAGGCGTTCGACTCCAAGGACACCCCCTCCATCGGCAACCTGGTCGGCCAGATGTTCGGCCAGTCCAGCAACCAGCAGCAGGCCGGCCTGATCAACCAGATCATCCAGGCCCTGGGCCCGGCTGCCGCCACGGCGCTGGCCGGCGGCGTGCTGCAGAAGGTGCTCAAGCCCGGCTCCAGCCAGGTCGATGCCGCCGATGTGGCCCAGCTGTCTGCCGACGATGTCACATCGGTGGTGAACGAGGCCCAGGCCCGGCGTCCGGAAATCAGCCAGCAGCTGAGCGAGTTCTATTCCCAGCACTCCGGCCTGATCAAGGCCCTGGGTGGCGTGGCCCTGCTTGCCGCCGCCATCAAGATGAAGCAGTACGCCGAGCGCAACTGATGCTGTTTGCGCGGGGGCGCCATCGGCACCCCCGCCCTGCGTGATTCCATGCCCGGATGGCCTTATGGCTTCCAGGCATTGTTGTTGGTGCGTTCTGATCGGGGCGGATGGTCATGCGGGCCGGTTGCAGGGGGAGTCTGCGGCCATTGCCGCGCGGAAATCGAGGGTTTTCCCGAGCATGGGTAGGGGCATGCAAAACACGTCTTTCGCAACTGTCATCTTGTTGTTATAAATGTAAGTTAGCCGTAATCAAGAGGCTGCCTTGTGGTCTGGAAAGCAAGCGCCAAAAGCCGCCAAGTGCTTGACAGATCACGTTTTTTACATCCGTCCCGGCAAATTTGCTGCGGTGCAACAAAGTGCTGGATCGCATCAGGGAAAACCCGTATACTGCGCCCGAAGTTTCATGCTGCACCCATCAGTGCAGGCAATTGTTGGCAGAACCCACATGCCAGCGCAGCCACCATGAAGAAAGGCATAGACCATGCTGATGACCGAAGAATTGACCGCCACCGAGAACTCCGGCGACAAGCCGGCGCACAAGGCGCTGCTGCGCGTCGATGCCCCCATCCGCGAAGTACCCGAGCGCCATCGCGAGCGCATCCTGCGCCATCTGCTGGCGCTGGACGAGCGCGACCGCTACCTGCGCTTCGGCTACATGGCCAACGATGCGCAGATCACGCGCTACGTGAACAGCCTGGATTTCTCGCGCGATGAACTGTACGGCGTCTACGAGAACAACCTGGAACTGGTGGCGCTGGCGCACCTGGCCTATTCCGAAGATCCGCAGCATCGCGAGTGCGCGGAATTCGGCGGTTCGGTGAACAAGACCGAACGCGGCCGCGGCTTGGGCCAGCAGCTGTTCGACCGTGCCATCCTGCACTGCCGCAACCGTGGCGCCCACCTGCTGTTCATCCATGCCCTGTCCGAGAACAAGGCAATGCTCAAGATCGCCCGCAACGCCGGCGCCATCGTCGAACGCAGCGGCTCCGAAGCCGAGGCGCACCTGGTGCTGCCCGAAGCCACCGTGGCCACCCGCATCGAGGAACTGCTCGACGACAGCGTCGCCCGTACCGACTACCGCATCAAGCAGCAGGTGCGCCAGTTCTGGGCCTTCCTGGATTTCCTGCACGATCTGCGCACCGGCGCCAACGCCAGCCGTCCCCAGGACGGGCGCTGATCCGCAGGGCGCAGCACGTTTGCGCCGCGCCTGCACAGCCGTGGCAGACAGTCTGCTGCCCGCTTGCGACAAGGGCCATCCCGACATCAGGGATGGCCTTTTTTTGTGTATGCTTGAATGTATTGCAACTTTCGCACCATAGGTGCACAGCTCAGTGAGTGAATCATCGCCTGCGCCCGGCATAGGGCACGAAGACAAACGCGGCCTGCTGCAAAAAATTGCCGAATTCCTGCACCCGGGTCCCGATTCGCACGAGGAGCTGTACAACACGCTGTCCCAGGCCGAGCACAACCAGGTCATCAGTGCCGAAAGCCGCATCATGCTTGAAGGCGTGATCCGCATCGCCAACCTCACCGCGGGCGACGTGATGGTGCCGGCCAAGCGCATGGACCTGCTCGACATCAACTGGAGCTACCAGGAGCTGCTGCGCACCGTCATCACCACCGCCCATTCGCGCTTCCCGGTGTACGAGGGCGAGCGCGACAACATCATCGGCGTGCTGATGGCCAAGGACCTGCTCAAGCTGCAGCGTGCCCCCGAACTGAACCTGCGCGTGCTGCTGCGCACGCCGCTCTTCATCCCCGAAAGCAAGGGCCTGAACGACCTGCTGCGCGAGTTTCGCGCCAAGCGCAGCCACCTGGCCATGGTGATCGACGAATTCGGCCGTCTGGCCGGCCTGCTCACCATCGAGGACATCCTGGAAGAAATCGTCGGCGAGATCGACGACGAGTTCGACGAGCCGGAGGAAGAGGGCAGCATCTTCAAGCTGGCCGATGGCAGTTACCGCGTCAGCGGCGACACGCCGATCGAGCGCATCAACGAGCACTTCGAGGTCGAGGTGCAGACCAGCGATCCGGAAGATGCCGACAACTTCGACACCATTGGCGGCGTGATCGCGCACGAAATGGGCCATGTGCCCAAGCGCGGCGAATACATCACGCTGGCCGGCCTGAACTTCATCGTGATGCACACCCAGCACGGGGCAGTGCGCTGGTTCAAGGTCACACCGGCCGTGGCAACCGATGCAGCCTGAACACCAGGCAGGCGCCGTGCGCGCTGCCACTGCATCGCCGGCAGCGCCTGCAGAACCTTCAACATCGGCTGCAGCCGGCCTGTGGGCCTGGCTGCTGGCGCCTGCGCTGATGCTGGCCGGTGTGCTGCATGCCGGCAGCGTCGCCTGGCCCTGGAGCGGGCAGGCACAGTGGTGGCTGCAGTTGCTGGCGCTGGCGGGCGCTGTCTGGCTGATCGGCCAGCCCGTGCCGGGCGGTGCTTCGCGCCGGCGCGCCTTCCGTGCGGGCTTTCTGCGTGGCTGGCTGTTTGCCCTGGCCTGGCTGTGCGCCACCTTCTGGTGGCTGTACGTGTCCATGCACACCTATGGCGGCATGCCGCCCTGGCTGGCCGGAGGCGCCGTGCTACTGCTGGCAGCCGGGCTCTCGCTGTATTACGCGCTGGCAGCCGGCCTCTGGCTCGCCTGGCGCAGCGCGCATCCCTTCCGTCCCTGGGGCGGCCTGCTGTTCGCGGCGCTCTGGCTGCTGGCAGAGCTGTGCCGCGGCGTGCTGTTTACCGGATTTCCGTGGGGCGCTGCGGGCTATGCGCACGTCGACGGCCCGCTGGCGGGTTTTGCTCCCTGGCTGGGGGTGTACGGCATCGGCTTCGTCGCGGCCTGGTTCGCTGCCGGGCTGGGGCAGATGCTGTGGAAGCTGCGCACCGGCCGCATGCCGCGTCGCGCCACCCCGGCCACGCCGCGCGGCACGCTGGTGCTGGCCCTCGGCACCGTCGGCCTCGGACTGGTGCTGCAGCAGATGGTCAATCCCGGCCTGACGCGTACCGCCGGCGAACGCCCGCTGCGCGTGGAACTGCTGCAGGGCAACATCCCCCAGAACGAGAAGTTCCAGCCCAACGGCGGCGTACTGGTGGCGCTGCAGTGGTATGGCGAACAGCTGGGTGCTTCACGCTCCGATCTGGTGGTGATCCCCGAAACCGCACTGCCCATGCTGCCCCAGCAACTGCCGCCCGACTACTGGCAGGCGCTGCAGCAGCGCTTCGGCCAGGGCGGGCAGGCTGCGCTGCTGGGCATGCCGGCCGGCAATGCCGACACCGGCTACGCCAACGCCGTGGTCGGCATGGCGCCGGGTGGCGTGCGCACCATCGGCGGCACCCGGCAGGCCGAACTGGCGCTGCCCCCCGCGGCGCTGCCCGAATACAGCTACGCCAAGCACCATCTGGTGCCCTTCGGCGAATTCATTCCCTTCGGCTTCCAGTGGTTCGTCGACCTGATGCAGATGCCGCTGGGCAATTTCCAGCGCGGCGCTCTCAGCCAGCCACGCCTGCTCTGGCAGGAGCAGCGCATCCAGCCCAACATCTGCTACGAAGACCTGTTCGGCGAGGAACTGGCCGCCAGCTTCGGTGAGGCCGGGGTGGCGCCCACCGTGCTGGTCAACGTCAGCAACATCGCCTGGTTCGGCGACACGGTTGCGATCGACCAGCACCGCCACATCAGCCGCATGCGCGCCATCGAACTGGGCCGGCCCATGCTGCGTGCCACCAATACCGGCGCCACCGCCATCATCGACCATGCGGGCCATGTGCAGCAGGAACTGCCGCGCCTGCAGCGTGCCGTGCTGGCCGGCGAGGTACAGGGGCGCGAAGGCGTCACGCCGTTTGCCTGGTGGGCGGCGCGCCTGGGGCTGGCGCCGCTGTGGCTGCTGGGCCTGCTGGCGGCCGGTGTGCTGCTGCTGGGAACGCGCAGGCGCTGACCAGTGAGCCGCGGAGGAGGGCGCCACCCGCATGCGCTCTCCGGCAGCATTCGCCATGCGCGGGGGCTGGCTGCCGGGAATCCCCCTTAAAATCCCTAGAGTCCCGCAGAAGAAATGCCCCTGGTTGGGCAAATGCGCGAAGTTCCTGTCCCGGGAAAAACGCCCCTCGTTGGGCAGAATGGAGAAAGTGCCCCTGCTTGGGCACGTTTAGAACGCAATGCTGACCTTCCAACAAATCATCCTCAAGCTGCAACAATACTGGGACGCCCAGGGCTGCGCGCTGCTCCAACCCTATGACATGGAGGTCGGCGCCGGCACCAGCCACACCGCCACCTTCCTGCGCGCTATCGGCCCCGAACCCTGGAAGGCCGCCTATGTGCAGCCCAGCCGCCGCCCCAAGGACGGCCGCTACGGCAACAACCCCAACCGCCTGCAGCACTACTACCAGTACCAGGTCGTGCTCAAGCCGGCGCCGTCCAATATCCTCGAGCTCTACCTGGGCAGCCTGGAAGCGCTCGGCTTCGACCTGAAGAAGAACGACATTCGCTTCGTCGAGGACGACTGGGAGAACCCCACGCTGGGCGCATGGGGCCTGGGCTGGGAAGTCTGGCTCAACGGCATGGAGGTGACGCAGTTCACCTATTTCCAGCAGGTGGGCGGCATCGACTGCAAGCCCGCCACCGGCGAGATCACCTACGGCCTGGAGCGCCTGGCCATGTACCTGCAGGGCGTGGACAACGTCTACAACCTCAAGTGGACCGACACGCTTAGCTACGGCGACGTCTACCACCAGAACGAGGTGGAGCAGTCCACCTACAACTTCGAGCACAGCGATGCGGATTTCCTGTTCACCGCCTTTGCCGCGCACGAGAAGCAGGCCCAGTACCTGATGGAGCAGCAACTCGCACTGCCGGCCTACGAGCAGGTGCTCAAGGCCGCGCACACCTTCAACCTGCTGGATGCCCGTGGTGCCATCAGCGTCACCGAGCGTGCCGCCTACATCGGCCGCATCCGCAACCTGGCGCGCGCCGTGGCGCAGGCCTACTACGAAAGCCGCGAACGCCTCGGTTTCCCGATGGCGCCGCGCGAATGGGTCGCGCAAATCGACAAGACCCTGGACAAGAAGGCCGCCTGAGAAAGAACCCCATGACTACCCCCAACCTTCTCGTCGAACTGTTTGTTGAAGAACTGCCGCCCAAGGCCCTGAAAAAGCTGGGCGAATCCTTCGCCGATTCCCTGCTGGCCTCGCTGCGCGCGCAGGGTCTGGCCAATGGCGACAGCGTCGTCACCCCCTTTGCCAGCCCGCGCCGCCTGGCGGCCCACATCACGCGCGTCGCCGCCAAGGCGGCCGACAAGCCGGTGCAGCTCAAGCTGATGCCGGTCAGCGTCGGCCTGGATGCGGAAGGCAAGCCCACGCCGGCCCTGCTCAAGAAGCTGCAGGCCATCGGTGCCGACGCCAGCGTGGTGCCGCAGCTCAAGCGCCAGCAGGACGGCAAGACCGAAGCCCTGTTCTACGACAGCATCGTCGACGGCGCCGTCCTCGACACCGGCCTGCAGAAGGCGCTGGAAGAGGCCATCGCCAAACTGCCGATCCCCAAGGTGATGACGTATCAGCTCGAGACCGACTGCGAATTGCCCGGCTGGAGCAGCGTGCAGTTCGTGCGCCCGGCGCACGGTCTGGTGGCCTTGCACGGCAGCACCGTGGTGCCGGTCAAGGCGCTGGGCCTGCGTGCCGGCAACAGCACGCGCGGTCACCGTTTCGAGGCGCAGGTCGATCCGGTTGTGATCCCCGATGCCGACAGCTACGCCGCCACGCTGCGCGAGCAGGGCGCCGTCATCGCCAGCTTCGATGAGCGCAAGGCCGAGATCGCCAGCCAGCTCGGTGCAGCGGCCGCCAGGATTGGCGGCGGCTGCGCCCCCATCAGCGACGAAGCCCTGCTCGACGAAGTCACCGCCCTGGTCGAACGCCCGCACGTGCTCACCTGCGCATTCGAAAAGGAATTCCTCGACGTGCCGCAGGAATGCCTGATCCTGACCATGAAGGCCAACCAGAAATACTTCCCGCTGCTGGATGCCGAAGGCAAGCTGACCAACCAGTTCCTGGTCGTCAGCAACATCCGTCCGGACGATGCCAGCGCCGTCATTGGCGGCAACGAGCGCGTGGTGCGCCCGCGCCTGGCCGATGCCAAGTTCTTCTTCGATCAGGATCGCAAGAAGAAGCTGGAAGACCGCATCCCCGGCCTGGCCAAGGTCGTGTACCACAACAAGCTGGGCACGCAGGGCGAGCGCAGCGAGCGCGTGCGCGGCATCGCCCACGCCATCGTCAACCAGCTTCGTCTGGCCACGCACCCCTATACGGTCGAGGCGAAGGACGAATACGACGTGCTCGACAGCAAGGTACAGCAAGCCGCGCAACTGGCCAAGACCGACCTGCTGACCGACATGGTGGGCGAGTTCCCCGAGCTGCAGGGCACCATGGGCAACTACTACGCCCGCCACGAAGGCCTGCGCGACGGCGTCGCCATCGCCATCGAGGACCACTACAAGCCGCGTTTCGCCGGCGATGCGCTGCCGCGCAACCACACCGGCACCGTGCTGGCGCTGGCCGACAAGCTCGAAACCCTGGTCGGCATGTTCGGCATCGGCAATCTGCCCACCGGCGACAAGGATCCCTTCGCGCTGCGTCGCCACGCCCTGGGCGTGATCCGCATCCTGATCGAGAAGCAGTTGCCGCTCAAGCTGGACGACCTGCTGGCCGCCGCCGCCGGCACTTTCGGCACCCTGCTGCCCGAGGCCGAAACCAGCAACCAGCAACTGCAGGCCTTTATCTACGAGCGCATCAGCGGCTACCTGCGCGATCTGGGCTTTACGGCCCAGGAAGCCGATGCCGTGGTTGCCGTGCGTCCGCCCTGGGGCGAAATCCCGCGTCGCCTCGAGGCCGTGCGTGTCTTCGCCGCGCTGCCCGAGGCGCAGGCGCTGGCCGCTGCCAACAAGCGCATCGGCAACATCCTGAAAAAAGCCGGCGATGCCGGCCAGGTGGTCGATGCCCACGTCAGCGAGATGCTGCTGCAGGAGCAGGCCGAGAAGGACCTGTTCGCCGCCGTCAACCGCATCGTGCCCGAGGCTGATGCCCACTTCGACGCCGGCCGCTACACCGATTCCCTGCAGACGCTGGCGGCGCTGCGCGCTCCGGTGGATGCCTTCTTCGACGACGTGATGGTCAACGCCGAAGATGCGGCGTTGCGCATGAACCGTCAGGGCCTGCTCAAGCTGCTGCACAATGCCATGAACCGCGTCGCGGATCTGGCCCGCCTGGCCGTCTGAGGCCGGTAGCCGCACCAGCAGGAGAAACGCCATGGTCCGTCGCAACAAGAACAACCTCAAGCTTGTCATCATCGACCGTGACGGCACGCTGAATGTCTTCCGCGAGGGCTACATCAAGGAACCGGAGGAGTGGGAGCCCGTGCCAGGCGCGCTGGAGGCGATTGCGCTGCTCAACCGCAGCGGCTGGCATGTGGTGGTGGCCAGCAACCAGCCGGCCGTGGGCCGCGGCGTGATGGACGCAGCCACGCTGCATGCCATCCACGCCGTCATGCACAAGCAGCTGGCGGCCGTGGGCGCGCGCATCGATGCCGTGTTCTTCTGCCCGCACAGCCCGGAAGAAGCCTGCAACTGCCGCAAGCCCGCGCCCGGCCTGTTCCAGGAAATCGGCGAGCGCTACGGGGTGGAGCTGTCCGAAGTGCACGGCGTGGGTGACGCCCTGCGCGATGTGCAGGCGGCCGCTGCCGCCGGCTGCATCCCGCATCTGGTGTGTACCGGCGAGGGCGAGCAATGGCTGGACCGTCCGCTGGACGAGGCCTTCCCGCAGCACACCATCAAGCATCCCGACCTGCTGGCCTTTGCCCATTACCTGATCGGGCAGGAGCCGCAGCCCGAGGATCCCGGGGTCCAGGTGCCTCCGGGGCAGGGCACCCTGGCGGCCTGAGCGCCGTCATTGCCAGTCGTGCGGCACGCCGTGTTGTCCTCGCTCCTGCTGCATGCGTCGCCCGACGCACAGACGCCTCCGCTGCTGCAGCATCCCGCGCCCAGCGGCCAGTTGTTGCTGCAGGGCGAGATGGTGCACTATCTGTTGCAACGCGCACGCCGGCGCAGCGTGGGCATGCGCATCACCGACCAGGGGCTGGTCGTCACCGCACCGGGCGGCCTGCCGCTGGCCCAGGTGGAGCTGATCCTGCAGCGCAAGGCCGCCTGGATCGTGCGCAAGCTGCGCGAACACCATCCCTCGCACCCGGCACGCCAGCAGAACGTGCTGCACTGGCAGCATGGCATGCTGTTGCCCTATCTGGGCGGCGCTCTGCCCCTGGTCCTGACCGAGCCTGCCGGCGCGCGTCCGCGCCGGAGCCCGGCGGCGCACCTGGCCCTCGGTACCGATCTGGTACTTGCGGTGCCGCTGCCGCCGGGCACCGAGCCCCGGCAAATCAGCCACAGCGTGCAGCGCTGGTTCCGCGAGCAGGCGCTGGAGCATTTCGCGCAGCGCATCGACCATTTCTCGTCCCTGCTGGGCGTGCGCTGCCAGTCGCTGCATCTCAGCAGTGCCCGCACGCGCTGGGGCAGTGCCACGGCACGCGGCGTCATCCGCCTGCACTGGGGCCTGCTGCACTTCACCCCGGAGCTGATCGATTACGTGGTGGTGCACGAGCTGTGCCACCTGCGAGAAATGAACCACAGTGCGCGCTTCTGGCAACTGGTCGAATCCATCCTGCCCGACTATCGCCTGCTGCGCCAGCAGCTCAAGGCGTGTCGCCTGCCGGTGTGGCTGGCGGCGTAAGGCCCACGAAAAAGCCCTGCATCGGCAGGGCTTGATCGGGGAGGGCGGCGGGAAGGCTCAGCTTTCCGTGCCTTGCGCAATGCGCTGCAGCTTGCCGTCCTTGCGTGCCTTGTACAGCATCACGCGGTACACGCCGTGGTTCTTCACGCCCAGCTTGGTGGCTGCGGCGCGGCTCAGGTCGATGATGCGGCCATGCACGTAGGGACCACGGTCGTTGATGCGCACCATCACCGACTTGCCGGTATCCGGGCTTTTCACCAGCACCATGGTGCCGAAAGGCAGCGTCTTGTGCGCCGCCGTCATGGCATTCATGTTGTAGCGCTCGCCATTGGCCGTCAGGCGGTTGTGGAACTGATCGCCATACCAGGAAGCCTTGCCCTGCTGGAACGAGGCGCCCTCGGCGTCAGCCAGCAGTTCGGTCGGCTTGCCGATGCCTGGGCCGATGTCGGCCACTTCAGGCGCGGCATAGGCGGGGCGCTGGCTGTTGCGACGGCTCTTGCGCTTGCCTTCCTGGGCCACGCGGGCATCCCGGGAGAAGCTGGGTGCGGCGGGCATGGCCACTGCCGGCTGGGCTGTTTCCGAAAACACCTCCGGCTCGGCCTGCGGGGTGGAGGAGAAGGGCTCGCCGGCGGGAGCGGCCGGCTGGGCGGAAATCCGGGGAGTGGAGAGGGCTTCGGCGGGCTGTGCCCAGGCCGTTCCCAGCAGCATGCTGCTCATGCCGAGACCGGCGGCCAGGCACAAGGTACGCAGCACATCACTCCTGTTCTTGATAAGGAATGTGTTTTTCATGACGGCCGAGAATAACTGCATCTGGACACCATGGCAACAATTTTGTGGTGGATTTGCCGAATGCCCGCATGATAAGCTGATGAATTCATTGAATAATTCAGTTAAATGCAAGCCTTTCATGCAGACCGGTAGCAGAGCGCAGGCGCCTGTTTTCTCCCCTGCGGGCAGCGGCGGCCCTACAATATCCGATGCAAAAACAACATCGTGAGCATGCCTTTTTGTATGGCATCCCACCCACATCTTCGGGAGACAGTTCGTGGCTACAGGGGTAACCTATTCCATCAGTGATCTGGCCAAGGAGTTCGACCTGACCACGCGTGCCATCCGCTTCTATGAGGACATGGGGCTGCTGCAGCCGCAGCGCACCGGCGAAGGGCGCCGTGTGCGGGTCTATACCCCGCGCGACCGGACCCGACTCAAGCTCACGCTGCGTGCCAAGCGCCTGGGCTTCAGCCTGAGCGAGGCCAAGCAGATCATCGACCTGTACGACAGCCCGCGCGACACGCTGCCGCAGATGCGTCTGTATCTCGACACCCTGGCCACGCACCGCCGCCAGCTCGAAATCCAGTTGGGAGAAATCCAGGCCAACCTCGAGGAGGTCAAGGCCCACGAGAAGGAAGCCCGCACGCTGCTCAATCGCATGATGAATGCCGGCAACGAACGTGCCATCAAAAAGTGATATACCGTAGCTGCAGGGCAGTGTGCGGCTGTCAGCAAGTTGTCATTGACGTTTACGTCAACGTCATATAATCTGCCGGATCATTCCTACCAACCATAGAGAACCCACAGGAGACATTTCATGAGCAACATGCCCGGACTCAACTTCCAGCTTGGCGAAGACATCGACGCACTGCGCGACGCCGTCTACACCTTTGCCCAGGCTGAAATCGCCCCGCGCGCGGCCGAAGCCGACCGTACCGACCAGTTCCCGATGGACCTGTGGCAGAAGTTCGGCGAGCTGGGCGTGCTGGGCATGACCGTTCCCGAAGAGTACGGTGGCACCAACATGGGCTACCTGGCGCACATGATTGCGCTGGAAGAAATCAGCCGCGCCAGCGCCTCCATCGGCCTGTCCTACGGCGCGCACTCCAACCTGTGCGTGAACCAGATCAAGCGCAACGGCAACGAGGCACAGAAGCAGAAATACCTGCCCAAGCTGTGCAGCGGCGAGCACATCGGTGCGCTGGCCATGTCCGAGCCGGGTGCCGGCTCCGACGTGGTGAGCATGAAGCTCAAGGCGGAGGACAAGGGCGGCTACTACCTGCTCAACGGCAGCAAGATGTGGATCACCAACGGCCCCGACGCCGACACCATGGTGGTCTATGCCAAGACCGAGCCCGAGCTGGGCGCGCGCGGCATCACCGCCTTCGTGGTCGAGAAGGGCATGAAGGGCTTCTCCACCGCCCAGAAGCTGGACAAGCTGGGCATGCGCGGCAGCCACACCGGCGAGATGGTGTTCCAGGACGTGGAAGTCCCGGCCGAGAACATCCTGGGCGAACTCAACGGTGGCGTGAAGGTGCTGATGAGCGGTCTGGACTACGAGCGTGCCGTGCTGGCTGCCGGCCCGGTCGGCATCATGCAGGCCGTGATGGACAACGTGGTGCCCTACATCCACGACCGCAAGCAGTTCGGCCAGTCCATCGGCGAATTCCAGCTGATCCAGGGCAAGGTGGCAGACATGTACACCGTGCTGCAGGCCGGCCGCTCCTTCCTGTACACCATCGGCAAGAACCTGGATTCCCTAGGTGGCGGCCACGCCCGCCAGGTGCGCAAGGACTGCGCCTCCGTCATCCTGTGGACGGCCGAGATGGCTACCAAGATGGCCGGCGACGGCATCCAGATCTTCGGTGGCAACGGCTACATCAACGAATACCCGCTGGGCCGCCTCTGGCGCGATGCCAAGCTGTACGAAATCGGTGCCGGCACCAGCGAAATCCGCCGCATGCTGATCGGCCGCGAGCTGTTCGCCGAAACCATGTAATTTTTCCCCCTTCATGGCGCAGCTGCTGCAAGGCACTGCGGCCATTTTTCTCTGAACCGGACTGCGATGAACGATACCCCCACCTTACCCGCACGCGACAAGCTGGAAAACCTGTTCGAGGCCAACCGTCAGTGGGCAGCCGAAATGGAAAAGAAGCGTCCCGGCTTCTTCACCGGCCTGATGGAACAGCAGAATCCCGAATACATGTGGATCGGCTGTTCCGACAGTCGCGTGCCGGCCAACCAGATCACCGGTCTGGCTCCGGGCGAGGTGTTCGTGCATCGCAACGTGGCCAACGTGGTGGTTCCGACCGATCTGAACTGCCTGTCCACCATCCAGTACGCGGTGGACCAGCTCAAGGTCAAGCACCTGATGGTGGTGGGCCATTATGGCTGCGGCGGCGTCAAGGCGGCGCTGTTCGACCTGCGCGTGGGCCTGGCCGACAACTGGCTGCGCCATGTGCGCGACGTGGCCGACCGCCACTTCAAGCGCATGCAGCGCGTACCCGAGGCGCGCAAGCTCGATGCGCTGTGCGAACTCAATGCCATCGAGCAGGTGGTCAACGTGGCGCAGACCACCGTCATGAAGGATGCCTGGAACCGTGGCCAGGACGTGACCCTGCACGGCTGGGTCTACGGCATCAGCGACGGCCTGGTGAACGACATGCGCATGACCTGTGGCGGCAATGATGAATTGCTGCCCGTCTACAAGCAGGCACTGGAGAGCTGGGACAGCCGATACTGCGCATAATGGAAGGTTAATACAACCACCATAAATGCACGGAGACACGATGTTCCCCCAACGACTGGACGCACCTGAGGCGTATGAAATTGCCAGGGCGATGCTGGACGGTTTCGACCGTCACTATCGCCTGTTCCGTTCCGAATCGGGGCGTGCCAAGCACCGCTTCGAGACGCAGGACTGGCACGCGCAACAGCGCGCCCAGCGGGACCGCATCGAGTTCTACGACCTGCGGGTGGACGAATGCATCATGCGGCTCGAGCGCGAATTCCGTGCCCACGAGCTGCCCATGAATGTGTGGCAGCAGGTCAAGCTGTTCTACATCGGCTTGCTGGTGAACCATCACCAGCCCGAGCTGGCCGAAACCTTCTTCAACTCGGTCACCACCACCATCCTGCACCACAGCCACTTCAGGAACGACTTCCTGTTCATCCTGCCGGCCATCAGCACCGAGTACATCGAGTGTCAGGAAGACGTGCTGCACCCGTCGTTCCGTGCCTACTATCCCAAGTTCGAGCAGCTGCACGACGCGATCCGCACCATCCTCACCGACTACAACCTGCACGTTCCCTACGAAGACCTGGAGCGTGACATCACCCGCGTGGTCGAGGTGCTCAAGCACCAGATCGGCGACGTCAAGCTGCGTGCCAATTTCCAGATCCAGGTGCTCAGCAGCCTGTTCTACCGCAACAAGGGTGCCTACGTGGTGGGCAAGATCGTCAACAGCTACCGCGAGGTGGCGTTCTCGCTGCCCATCCTGTTCAACCACGAGGGCAAGCTCTACATCGATGCCGTGCTGCACGGCGAGAACGACATGCGCGCGCTGTTCAGCTTTTCGCGCGCCTACTTCATGGTCGACATGGAGGTGCCGAGCGCCTACGTGCAGTTCCTGCGCAGCCTCATGCCCGGCATGCCGCGCGCCGAAATCTACAACGCACTGGGGCTGGCCAAGCAGGGCAAGACGCTGTTCTACCGCGACTTCCTGTTCCACCTGCTGCACAGCACCGACAACTTCCGCATTGCCCCCGGCATCAAGGGCATGGTGATGCTGGTGTTCGACCTGCCGTCCTTCCCCTACGTGTTCAAGATCATCAAGGACTACTATCCGCCGCAGAAGGAAACCACGCGCGAGCTGATCGAGTCCAAGTACCGTCTGGTGAAGCACCACGACCGTGTCGGCCGCATGGCCGACACGCTCGAATTCCGCAACATCGCCTTCCCGCGTGACCGCTTCGACGAGGACCTGATCGAGGAGATCCGCAAGTTCGCCCCGAGCCAGATGGAAATCGCCGATCTCGACGACGATGGCGAGGAAGAGGTGATTTTCAGGCACATCTACATCGAGCGCCGCATGATCCCGCTCAACATGTACCTGCAGGAAGCCTTCGACGCCGGCATGGAAACCAGTCGCTCGCGTCACCAGATGGAGCATGCGGTGGTCGAATACGGCAATGCGATCAAGGATCTGGTGGCTGCGAACATCTTCCCTGGCGACATGCTCTGGAAGAACTTCGGCGTCACCCGTCATGGCAAGGTCGTTTTCTACGACTACGATGAGATTGAGTACATCACTGACTGCAACTTCCGCAAGGTGCCGGCACCGCGCAACGAGGAAGATGAAATGTCCGGAGAAATCTGGTACAGCGTCGGCCCCAAGGACGTGTTTCCGGAAACCTTCGGTCCCTTCCTGCTCGGCAATGATGCCGTGCGCGAGGTTTTCATGAAACACCATGCCGACCTGCTGGATTCGCAGTTCTGGCAGGCGCACAAGGAGCGCATCCAGCGCGGCGAAGTGCTGGACGTGTTCCCGTATGAACAAGACAAGCGCTTCGAGCGCAAGACCCGTTAACCTAACCTCAGGAGAACTTGAAATGGCTGAATCCATTGTCATCGTTGGCGCCAAGCGCACCCCCATGGGCTCGTTCCAGAGCGATTTCGCCAATCTGGCGGCGAGCGATCTGGGCGCCGTGGCCATCAAGGCCGCTGTCGAGCAGGCCGGCATCAAGCCCGAGCAGGTCGACGAAGTGTATTTCGGCAACGTGCTGATGGCTGGCCAGGGCCAGGCTCCCGCACGCCAGGCCGTGATCAAGGCCGGCCTGCCCAAGTCCACCGGCGCTGTCACCGTGCACAAGGTGTGCGGCTCCGCCATGAAGACCGTCATGATGGCGGCCGACACCCTCGCTGCCGGCAACGCCGACATCATGGTGGCCGGCGGCATGGAAAGCATGACCAACGCCCCCTATCTGCTGAAGAAGGCCCGTGGCGGCTACCGCATCGGCCACGACAAGGTGTATGACCACATGATGCTGGACGGCCTGGAAGACGCCTACGAAGCCGGCCGCAGCATGGGGACCTTCGGCGAAGAGTGCGCCGAGAAGTACAACTTCACCCGTGAAGACCAGGACAAGTTCGCCATGGCCAGCGTGCAGCGCGCACAGGACGCCATCGCCGCCGGCGCCTTCAAGGACGAGATCGCTGCCGTGACCGTGGCCGACCGCAAGGGCGAGCGCGTGGTCGACACCGACGAAGGTCCGGGCAAGATCAAGATCGACAAAATCCCCACGCTCAAGCCCGCCTTCAAGAAGGATGGCACCATCACCGCCGCCGCCAGCTCCAGCATCAACGACGGCGCTGCCGCCATCGTGCTGATGACCGAGAGCAAGGCCAAGGAACTGGGCTGCAAGCCGCTGGCCCGCATCGTCAGCTCGGCCACCTTTGCGCAGGAACCGAACTGGTTCACCACCGCTCCCGTGTACTCCAGCCAGAAGGCCCTGGAAAAAGCCGGCTGGAAAGTCGAGGATGTGGACCTGTGGGAAGTGAACGAAGCCTTCGCCGTGGTGCCCATGGCCCTGATGAAGGAACTGAACGTGCCGCACGACAAGGTCAACGTTAACGGCGGCGCCTGCGCCCTGGGTCACCCCATCGGTGCTTCCGGTGCCCGCATCATGGTCACGCTGATCCACGCCCTGAAGGCGCGCGGCCTGAAGAAGGGCCTGGCCACGCTGTGCATCGGCGGCGGCGAAGGCACTTCCGTCTGTCTGGAACTGGTGTAATTCCGGTCAGAACCAGAACGGGCGGGCATGCTGCGGCATGCCCGCCTTGCGTGAGCCCTCCCATGTCCACCATCGTCATCATCGGCGCCTCGCGCGGCATCGGCCTGGAACTGGCGCGCCAGTATGCGGCGGCCGGCGACCGTGTCATTGCCACGGCACGCAGCGATGCCGGCGCCGAACACCTGCACCAGGCGGGTGTGCAGCAGATCCTGCGCGTGGACGTGGCCAAGCCGGCCAGCGTCAGCGGCCTGGCCTGGCAGCTCGATGGCGAGTCGGTGGATGTGGCCATCTACGTGGCTGGCGTCGGCCACCGCGCCGATGCCACCAGCCCGCCCACGCAAAACGATTTCGACCGTGTGATGCACACCAATGTGCTGGGTGCCATGCAGGTGATCCCGCAGGTGGCGCCCCTGGTCGAGGCGGGGCGCAACGGACAGGGCGGCGTGTTCGGGTTCATTTCCAGCGGGCTCGGCAACATCACGCAGGCCGCCGATAGCGATTGGTGGCTGTATCGCGTGAGCAAGGCAGCGCTGAACATGGCGGTGGCTTCGGCGCGCCACAGCTATCCGCGCGCGGCCATGGTCTGCCTGGATCCGGGCTGGGTCCGCACCGACATGGGCGGCCCCTCGGCCCCGTTGTCGGCAGAGGACAGTGCTGCCGCACTGCGGCGGAACTTGACGCAAATCACATTGTCATCATCGGGACATTTTGTCCATCGCGATGGCGTCGCTTACGATACATGGTGATGCAGGCTGCCCTCGGCATCACGACCGTTTGTTTTCAAAAAATCAATAAGGAATCCCCATGCTACTGACACAAGACCAGGAGATGATCCGCGAAGCGGTACGCGCCTTTGCCCAGGAACAGCTGTGGCCGAACGCCGCCAAGTGGGACAAGGAGCACAGCTTCCCCAAGGAAGCGCACAAGGGCCTGGCCGAGCTGGGTGCCTATGGCATTTGCGTGCCGGAAGAATACGGCGGCGCCGGTCTGGACTATGTCACGCTGGCCCTGGTGCTGGAAGAAATCGCGGCCGGTGACGGCGGCACCAGCACGGCCATCTCCGTGACCAACTGCCCCTACAACGCCATCCTGATGAAGTACGGCAACGAGGCGCAGAAGCAGCAATGGCTGGTGCCCGCTGCCCGCGGCGACATCCTCGGCGCCTTCTGCCTGACCGAGCCGCACGTGGGCTCCGATGCTTCCGCCATCCGCACCACCGCGGTGAAGGAAGGCGACGAATACGTCATCAACGGCACCAAGCAGTTCATCACCAGCGGCAAGAACGGTCAGGCGGCCGTGGTGATTGCCGTCACCGACAAGAACGCCGGCAAGAAGGGCCTGAGCGCCTTCATGGTGAGCACCGACAACCCCGGCTGGAAAGTGGCCAGCCTGGAGAACAAGCTGGGCCAGCACAGCAGCGACACGGCGCAGATTCTGTTCGACAACTGCCGCATTCCCGCCGAGAACCTGATCGGCCAGGAAGGCGAGGGCTACAAGATTGCCCTGTCCGCGCTGGAAGGCGGCCGCATCGGCATCGCCTCGCAGAGCGTAGGCATGGCCCGCAGCGCGCTGGACTTTGCCGTGCAGTACGCCAAGGAGCGTGAAGCCTTCGGCGTGCCGATCATCGAGCACCAGGCCGTGGCTTTCCGTCTGGCCGACTGCGCCACGCAGCTCGAGGCCGCACGCCAGCTGATCTGGCACGCAGCCAGCCTGCGCGACGCCGGCAAGCCCTGCCTGCGCGAAGCGGCCATGGCCAAGCTGTTCGCTAGCGAAACCGCCGAGAAGGTGTGTTCCGTGGCGATCCAGACCCTGGGCGGCTACGGCGTGACGGCCGACTTCCCGGTCGAGCGCATCTACCGCGATGTGCGTGTGTGCCAGATCTATGAAGGCACCAGCGACGTGCAGAAGATCATCATTACGCGTTCGCTGTAAGCATTCTGCGTCGTGAGGGATAGCCCTTTCACGTTGTACGTGGAAGGGTTTTTTTGTGCGTGTAGTTTCGCTGTGCCCTCTTTGCTTCGGGTGGCTTTGCGTGGTGACCGATAGAATGCCTGCAAGGGGGAAAGCTAATGGTGTCGTTTGCCAGAATCGTTCCGAATCAGCATTACTCGCGTAAAGAGTTAGCGAGCCTTTGGGGCTATCGAAGCTATCAGGCCATTGCGCGTGGCGTTGTGACTCCTAAGGGCGATAACAAGATCATTCTGTTTGTCACGCAAGATAAGCAGAGCTCGTCTGAGCAGTACCGCGATTATTTGGTAGGAGCGGTGCTGCATTGGGAGGGGCCAAACGATCACTTCGCTGAAGAGCGTATGCAGTGTGCTCAACGGCAGGGTGATGAGATTCATCTCTTCTATCGTGAAAAGCACCATTCCGATTTTGTTTATATGGGACAGGTTGATGTGGTGGGGTGTACGCTGCTCACAGGTCGTCCGAGCCGATTTGAACTGCAGCTACGTGCTGCTGAATGACCAGGGTCATGATCGATAGGAATTCAGTGAGCACAGATCAAGGAAAGCGACTCCTATGTCCATGTGGGCGTCATGCTGGAAAACTAACTGCGTTGGTAGTCGGCGACTGTTGCCAGCGCTATTTGGCTGACTGGAACACTCCGGCCCCCGATGCCGAATCCCTCATGCGCTCGCGCTACACCGCCTTCGTGCAGCAGCGTGCCGATTACCTGCTGGCCACCTGGCATTTCTCCACCCGTCCCGCCGAACTGGATTTCGAGCCCGGCCTAAAATGGCTGGGCCTGGAAGTGCGGCAGCATCGCATCATCGATGCCACCCATGCCGAGGTCGAGTTCGTCGCACGTTCGCGCCTGCAGGGCCGCGCCATCCGCCTGCATGAACGCAGCCGTTTTGTGCGCGAGGCAGACGATCAGGGCGTGCTACGCTGGTATTACGTCGATGGAGACATGCTGTGAATCCCCCGCGCATCCGTTTCGCTGCCGTCCTGTTCGACTGCGACGGCGTGCTGGTCGACAGCGAGCCGCTCACCATGGGTGTGCTGCGCGACATGCTGGACGAGCGCGGCTGGCGCATGACACTGCAGGAGTGCATGCAGATCTTCGTCGGCAAGGCCACGAAGGACGAGGCGGCCCGCATCGAGTGCGAAACCGGCCAGCCTTTCACCACCGAGTGGCTGCACAGTTTCTGGGCGCGGCGCGACGTGGCCCTGCGCGCGCATCTGCAGGCCATTCCCGGCGCCGCCGAACTGGTGCGGCAGGCCCATGCGCTCACGGGTGGCCAGATCGCCTGCGTTTCGGGCGCCGATCGCGACAAGATCGGCCTGCAGCTCTCCCACACCGGCCTGCTGCCCTGGTTTGATGGGCGGATCTTCAGCGGCCACGACATGCCGCGCAGCAAGCCCCATCCCGATGTCTATCTGGCAGCCATGGACCGGCTGCAGGTCGCGCCGGACCAATGCCTGGTGATCGAGGACACCGTCACCGGCGTGCGTGCCGGCGTGGCCGCCGGTGCCACGGTGTGCGGACTGTGCCTTCCGGGTAATCCCGTTGTGTCACCGGAACAACTGCTGTCTGCCGGCGCACAGCAGGTCGTTGCAAAACTCGATGACGTTGCGCTGCACTGGCGCTGATTTGCTGGCACAATCGCGGTATTGACGTTTACGTCAACGTAATTTAACCGTCAAGAAGACAGGGTATGTTCAACCTGCAGACGGGCCGCCGGGCGAAGCCATGCCCGGCGCCGGCAAGTACCGCACACAAGACGGTGCCCCCGGAGCTCGACAAGTTTCATAGGAGTGCAGCGTGCAGGATGGGGCACGAGCGTCATCGGCGCTGCACTGAACAACTGGTCAAAACCTCAGGAGACAACGATGGACGCCAAAGATATTCCGCAACACCACGTGGTGCAATCCCCCAACGCGCCGCTGCCCAACAGCTATGACAAGGGTGACACCGACAAGCCCCTGCTCGAAGTCACCATCGGCGATCACTTTGATGGCGTGGTTGCCAAATATCCCGATCACGAAGTGCTGGTGAGCCGTCACCAGGGTATCCGCTACACCTACCACCAGCTCCAGCTCAAGGCCACGCAACTGGCCAGCGCCATGCTCAAGAGCGGCCTGCAGAAGGGCGACCGCGTCGGCATCTGGTCGCACAACAACGCCGAATGGTTGCTGGTGCAGGTGGCTACCGCCAAGATCGGCGTGGTGCTGGTCAACATCAACCCGGCCTACCGTGTGGCCGAGGTGGAGTATGCGGTGAACAAGGTGGGCTGCAAGGCCATCATCGTCATGCCCAGCTTCAAGACCAGCAACTATGTCGGCATGCTGCAGGAACTGGCGCCCGAACTGCCCAAGTGCCACCCTGGCATGCTGGCCATTTCCCGCATGCCCTCGCTGCGCCGCATCGTCTGGATCGACGTGGCCGGCCAGGGCGATGAGATCCCCGGCATGCAGCGCTTCTCAGAGTGGATTGCCACCGGCGACCAGCTCGATCCGCAGGTCGCGGCCGTGCAGAAGACGCTGAAGAACACCGACCCGATCAACATCCAGTTCACCAGCGGCACCACCGGCTTCCCCAAGGGCGCCACGCTCACGCACCGCAACATCCTGAACAACGGCTGGTTCGTCGGCGAGTGCATCGAGCTGACCGACAAGGACCGCCTGTGCTGCCCGGTGCCGCTGTACCACTGCTTCGGCATGGTGATGAGCAACCTGGCCTGCATGACGCACGGCGCCTGCGTGGTCTACCCCAACGATGCGTTCGACCCGCTGCTGGTGCTGCAGACCGTGCAGGACGAGAAATGCACGGCGCTGCATGGCGTACCCACCATGTTCATTGCCGAACTGGACCACCCGCAATTCAAGGATTTCGACCTGTCCACGCTGCGCACCGGCATCATGGCCGGCTCTCCCTGCCCGATCGAGGTGATGAAGCGCGTCGTGAGCGAAATGCACATGAGTCAGGTCACCATCGCCTACGGCATGACCGAAACCAGCCCGGTGAGCTGCCAGTCCAGCGTCGACACGCCGCTGGACCGCCGCGTCTCCACCGTCGGTCTAGTGCAGCCCAACCTGGAAGTGAAGATCGTCGATCCCGAGAGCGGCGAGACCGTGGCCTGCGGCACCTCCGGCGAATTGTGCACGCGCGGCTACTCCGTCATGCACGGCTACTGGGGCGATGAAGCCAAGACCAAGGAAGCCGTGGACGAAGAAGGCTGGATGCACACCGGCGACCTGGCCACCATGGACGAGCAGGGCTACGTCAACATCGTCGGCCGCATCAAGGACATGGTGATCCGCGGCGGCGAGAACGTCTACCCGCGCGAGATCGAGGAATTCCTGTACCGCCATCCCAAGGTGCAGGACGTGCAGGTGGTCGGCGTGCCCGACGAGCGCTATGGCGAGGAGCTGTGCGCGTGGATCATCGCCAAGCCCGGCCAGAAGCTGGACGAAGAGCAGATCCGCGAATTCTGCAAGGGCCAGATCGCCCACTACAAGGTGCCCAAGTACCTGCGCTTCGTCGAGGAATTCCCGATGACGGTCACCGGCAAGATCCAGAAGTTCAAGATTCGCGACGCGATGAAGGAAGAGCTGGGCCTGCACGAAGCCAAGACGGCCTGATCGGCCAGGCCGGCGCTGTGTTGCCGGCCGCACAGAATACGAGAAGTCAGCGGGGCGCCAGCGCGCGCCCTGCGCACAAGGAGATTGCACCATGCCCGTTATCCAATCCAAACTCAATGCGCGCTCGGCCGAATTCCAGGCCAACGCTGCAGCCATGCAGGCCGTTGTGGACGACCTGCGCCAGCACGTCGAGCGCGTGGCGCTGGGCGGCCCCGAGGCCGCCCGTGACAAGCACGTGGCCCGCGGCAAGCTGCTGCCGCGCCAGCGCGTCGAGATGCTGCTCGACCCCGGCACGCCCTTCCTGGAACTGTCGCCGCTGGCCGCCATGAACATGTACCCCGACCGTGACGGCAGCGATTCCGCTCCCGGCGCGGGCGTGATCACCGGCATCGGCCGCGTTTCCGGCGTGGACTGCCTGATCGTCTGCAACGACGCTACCGTGAAGGGCGGCACCTACTACCCGATGACGGTGAAGAAGCACCTGCGTGCGCAGGAAATCGCCCAGCAGAACCACCTGCCGTGTATCTATCTGGTGGACAGTGGCGGTGCCAACCTGCCCAACCAGGACGATGTGTTCCCGGACCGCGACCACTTCGGCCGCATCTTCTACAACCAGGCCAACCTGAGCGCCCAGGGCATCGCCCAGATCGCCGTGGTGATGGGGTCATGCACCGCCGGTGGCGCCTACGTGCCGGCCATGAGCGACGAGACCATCATCGTCAAGAACCAGGGCACGATTTTCCTGGGCGGCCCGCCGCTGGTGAAGGCGGCCACCGGTGAGGTGGTGACGGCCGAAGACCTGGGCGGTGGCGATGTGCACACCCGCCTGTCCGGCGTGGCCGACCACCTGGCGCAGAACGACATGCACGCGCTGTCGCTGGCGCGCAGCATCGTCGACAACCTGAACCACCAGAAAGCCGACCTGCCGCAGTACGCCGAGCCCAAGCCGCCGCGCTACGACGCCAAGGAACTCTACGGCATCATCCCGACCGACACGCGCAAACCGTTTGACGTGCGCGAAGTGATTGCCCGTATCGTGGATGACTCCGAACTGGACGAATTCAAGGCCCGCTTCGGCACCACGCTGGTGTGCGGCTTTGCCCGCATCGAGGGCATGAAGGTCGGCATCATTGCCAACAACGGCATTCTGTTCGGCGAGAGCGCACAGAAGGGCGCCCATTTCATCGAGCTGTGCTGCCACCGCAAGATCCCGCTGGTGTTCCTGCAGAACATTACCGGCTTCATGGTCGGCCGCAAGTACGAGAACGAGGGCATTGCCCGCCACGGCGCCAAGATGGTGACGGCGGTGGCCACTGCCAACGTGCCCAAGTTCACCGTGGTGATCGGCGGCTCCTTCGGCGCCGGCAACTACGGCATGTGCGGTCGCGCCTACAGCCCGCGCTTCCTGTGGATGTGGCCGAATGCCCGCATCTCCGTGATGGGCGGCGAGCAGGCGGCTGGTGTGCTGGCTACCGTGCGCCGTGATGGCATCGAGGCCAAGGGCGGCACCTGGTCTGCCGAGGAAGAGGAGGCCTTCAAGGCCCCGATCCGCCAGCAGTACGAAGAGCAGGGCCACCCCTACTACGCTACCGCTCGCCTGTGGGACGACGGCATCATCGATCCGGCCGACACGCGCCGCATGCTGGCCCTGGGCCTGAGCGCAGCGTACAACGCCCCGATCGAAGAGCCGAAGTTCGGTATCTTCCGCATGTAACGCAGGACGGGCCGTGCTGCGCAAGCTGTTCCTTCTTGCAACGCTGGCCGCCGTGGCGGCCAGTGCGCAGGCGCGCCTGCAGGAGGAGCGGCTGGAGGTGCCGGTCACCGTTCAGGACCGTTACGGCCAGAGCGAAACGCGGCTGGTCCGTACTTCGCTGTTCCGCGACGATGCGCGCAAGGGCGTGGCACCGGTCGCCGTCATCCTGCACGGCCGTCCGGCCGACAGCGCGGCCAAGGCCGACATGGGCCGGGCCCGTTTTTCGGCAGCGGTGGACTTCTTCGTCAAGCGCGGTTACGTGGTGGCGGTGCCTACGCGCATCGGCTACGGCGTGACCGGCGGGCGCGATGTGGAGGCCTCGGGCAATTGCGAGCGGCGCGAGTTCGGTCCGGGCTTCCAGGCTGCGGCCGACCAGACTCTGGCCGTGCTCGAGGCGGTGCGCAAGCGCCCCGTGATAGCGCAGGACCGCACCGTGCTGGTGGGCCACTCCTATGGCGGCATCGTGGCGCTGGCCGTTGCGGCGCGCAAGCCGGCTGGCCTGCAGGCGGTGGTGAATGTGTCTGGCGGAGCCGGAGGTGATCCCAGGCTGCGTCCTGGCCAACCCTGTTCCACCTTTCCGCTGGCGCAGCAGTTGCGCAGCTTTGGCACCGCCGTGCGCGTGCCGACGCTCTGGCTCTATGCCAGCAACGACCGCTATTTCGGTGCCACCGTACCGAAGCAGTGGTTCGACGCCTACAGCCGCATCGGCGGCACGGGCGAGTTTGTGGACGTGGGGCGCGTGGGCGCCGACGGCCATGCCCTGTTTACCCATTTTCCGGGAATCTGGCAGCCCCGCGTGGCCAGCTTCCTGGATCGCTACGGCCTGCGTGCAGCGCGCACCGGCCGCGGCAGCCAGTCATAACGACAAGACGGAGTTTGATTCATGACCGCACTCGTGACCACCATCGAAGGCCATGTGGCCACCCTCACGCTGAGCCGTCCGGACGTGCGCAATGCCTTCAACGATGAAGTCATCGCCGAGCTGACCCAGGCCTTTACCGATATCGGCAACAACGCCGACGTGCGCTGCGTGGTGCTGGCCGCCGAAGGTCCGGCCTTCTGCGCCGGTGCCGACCTGAACTGGATGCGCCGCATGGCCGACTACACGCGTGACGAGAACCTCGCTGACGCCGGCAAGCTGGCCGAAATGCTGCGCGTGATCTATACCTGCCCCAAGCCGACCATCGCCCGCGTGCAGGGCGACGTCTATGCCGGTGGCATGGGCCTGGTGGCTGCCTGCGACATGGTGGTCAGCGTGGACACCGCCAACTACTGCCTGAGCGAAGTCAAGCTGGGCCTGATCCCAGCCACCATCAGCCCCTACGTGATCCGTGCCATGGGCCCGCGCGCCTCGCACCGCTACTTCCTCACGGCCGAACGCTTTGATGCCAAGGAAGCCCACCGCATCGGCTTCGTGCACGAACTGGTCACGGCCGAGCAACTCGACGCCAAGGTGGCAGAAATCGCCAAGGCCCTGTGCATGGCCAGCCCCGCAGCCGTCAAGGCTTGCAAGCTGCTGGTGCAGGACGTGGCCGAACAGGAAATCACCCCCGAACTGATCGCAGACACGGTGGCCGGCATTGCCGACATCCGTGCCAGCGAAGAGGGCCGCGAGGGCGTGCAGAGCTTCCTGCAGAAGCGCAAGCCGTCCTGGCTCGAGAAAAAGGACTGAGCGTCCTGCCGCGCTGCTATGCCTGAGATCCTCATGAACCTCATCCGCATTTCCACGGCTGTGTCCCTGCTCCCCAAGGAGCGGGCGCAGGGCCGTGCTGCGGAGTCCGGGAGGAGGAAGCCATGACGGAAACCCTCATGCAATGGTGGCAGCAGTTGCTGCCCTACCTGCAGCAGGCTGGCGTTGCCATGAGCGGCACGGGGCATGCAGCGGGGGATGTCGCGGGTCAGGCCCTGGGCCGCATGGACATGGCAGGCATGCTGGCGCTGGCCGGCGCGCTTGGCTGGGCCAGCGGCTTCCGCTTGTACGCGGTGGTGTTCATCACCGGCCTGATCGGCCTGTTGGGCTGGGTGCCGCTGCCCGAGAGCATGCACATGCTGCAAAGCCCGGTCGTGCTCGCCGCCAGCGGCTTCATGCTGTTCATGGAGTTCTTTGCCGACAAGATCCCGGGGCTGGACAGTGTCTGGGATCTGGCCAACAGCGTGATCCGTATTCCCGCCGGCGCCGCGCTGGCCGGCAGCGTGTTCGGAGCCGATGGCGGCACCATGACGCTGGTGGCCACGATTCTGGGCGGTACGCTGGCTGCCACCAGCCAGGCCGCCAAGACCACCACGCGCGCTGCCATCAACACCTCGCCCGAGCCTTTCAGCAACGTGGCGGCCAGCCTGTTCGAGGACGGGCTGGTGGTCGGCATCGTCTGGCTTGCGGTCAACCAGCCCGTCATCTTTGGCGTGGTGCTGCTGGTGGCCGTGGTGCTGATGGTGCTCGTAACGATTCTTCTGGTGCGCTTCCTGCGCGCCGCCATTCGCCGTTTGAAAACATGGTTCGGGGCGGAGCCGGCGCCGTCACCCTGACGGCCGCTTGATCCCGACAATAGATACCAAGGAGACTGTGATGTTCAAGAAAATCCTGATTGCCAACCGCGGCGAAATTGCCTGCCGCGTGGCTTCCACGGCGCGTCGCATGGGCGTGCAGACGGTGGCGGTGTATTCCGATGCCGATGCGCGTTCCAAGCACGTGCAGCTGTGCAACGAGGCGGTGCATGTGGGCGGCAGCGCGCCCAAGGACAGCTACCTGCAGTGGCAGCGCATCATCGATGCTGCCAAGGCCAAGGGCGCCCAGGCGATCCACCCGGGCTACGGCTTCCTGAGCGAGAACGAGGAATTTGCCCAGGCCTGTGCCGACGCCGGTCTGGTGTTCATCGGCCCGCCCGCCTCCGCCATTCTGGCCATGGGCTTGAAGGCCGAATCCAAGCGCCTGATGGAGCAGGCCGGCGTGCCGCTGGTGCCGGGCTACCACGGTGCCGATCAGGATCCCGAACTGCTGAAGAAGGAAGCCGACCGCATCGGCTACCCCGTGCTGATCAAGGCCAGCGCCGGTGGCGGTGGCAAGGGCATGCGTCTGGTCGAGAAGGCCGAGGACTTCGCCGCTGCGCTCGAATCCTGCAAGCGCGAAGCCATCAACAGCTTCGGTGATGACGCCGTGCTGGTCGAGAAATACGTGCTGCGTCCGCGCCACATCGAGATCCAGGTATTTGGCGATACGCATGGCAACTACGTGTACCTGTTCGAGCGTGACTGTTCCGTGCAGCGCCGCCACCAGAAGGTGCTGGAAGAAGCGCCCGCTCCCGGCATGACGCCCGAGCTGCGCAAGCAGATGGGCGAGGCCGCCGTGGCCGCCGCCCGCGCGGTGAACTACGTGGGCGCCGGCACGGTGGAATTCATCGTCGAGCAGCCGGGTGGCTACGACAAGCCGGAAGAAATGAAGTTCTACTTCATGGAAATGAACACCCGCCTGCAGGTGGAGCACCCGGTGACCGAAGCCATCACCGGCACCGATCTGGTCGAGTGGCAGCTGCGCGTGGCCGCTGGCGAGCCCTTGCCGAAGAAGCAGGAAGAGCTGCAGATCAAGGGCCACGCCATCGAGGCACGTATCAACGCCGAGAATCCCGAGAACAACTTCCTGCCGGTGACCGGCACGCTGAAGGTCTACCGCACGCCCGAATGGAGCGTGACCTTCGAACGTGCCGACGCGCGCGTGGACTCCGGCGTGCGTGAAGGCGATGCCATCAGCCCGTTCTACGACTCCATGATCGCCAAGCTGATCGTCTGGGGTGCCGACCGCGAGCAGGCGCTGGCCCGCCTGGACGGCGCGCTGGCGCATATGCGTATCGTCGGTCTGACCACCAACGTGCAGTTCCTGCGCCAGATCCTGGCCACCGAGTCCTTCAGCCAGGCCAGGCTCGATACCGCGCTGATTCCGCGCGAAGCCGACGTGCTTTTCGGCCAGGACAGCCTGGGCATGCCCATGAGCGTGGCAGCCGCCATCGGCCACCGCATCTTCAACGAGAACAAGCAGCTGCAGGGCAAGGATCCGTTCAGCCGCCGCGACGGCTGGCGCGCCTATGGCGGTTTCAGCCGCCAGTTCCAGCTGATGTACCGCGACCAGCCGCTGCAGGCAGACCTGCGCTACGAGCACGACGGCAGCTACTACATCGTGATCAGCAAGCCGGACGGCACGCTGCGCCCCGAAATCCTGACCGAAGGCCCGCTGATCGTGGAAGAGCGCGATGACGGCCGCATGGACGTGCGCTACGGCGAAGACCGCCAGGTGCTGCAGGCCTGGCTGGATGGCGAGGAACTGAACGTGTTCAGCCAGCGTGGCTCCAGTCAAATTACCGTGGTCGACTCCCTGTTCCACTCCGGCGAGGGTGGCGAGGGTGGCCGCCTGACGGCGCCGATGCCGGGCAAGGTGGTGTCCTTCGCCGTCAAGGCCGGCGACAAGGTCACCAAGGGCCAGCCGCTGGCGGTGATGGAGGCCATGAAAATGGAGCATACCATCTCCGCACCGGCCGATGGCGAAGTGGTCGAACTGCTGTTTGCCCCGGGCGACCAGGTGCAGGACGGCGACGAACTGCTGACCCTGAAGTCGGCGTAAAGGAGCAGCACGATGAGCATGTCCCTGCCGACCAAGGCCCAGATCATCGAACTCGGTCCGCGCGACGGCCTGCAGAACGAAAAGCAGACCGTGCCGACCGACATCAAGGTGGACCTGATCCATCGCCTGGTGGATGCCGGCGTGACCAAGCTGGAAACCACCAGCTTCGTCAGCCCCAAGTGGGTACCGCAGATGGGCGACAACACCGAGGTGATGAACGCGATCCAGCGCAAGCCGGGCGTGGTCTACTCGGTGCTGGTGCCGAACATGAAGGGCTATGAGGCAGCCGTGCTGACCCGGCCGGATGAAGTGACCGTGTTCGGTGCGGCCAGCGAGGCCTTCAGCCAGAAGAACATCAACTGCTCCATCGCCGAGAGCATCGAGCGTTTCGCTCCGGTGGTCGAGGCCGCGCTGGCGGCGGGCATGAAAGTGCGTGCCGCCATGAGCTGCACCGTGGGCTGCCCCTACGAGGGCGAGATTGCGCCCGAGCGCGTGGAATACCTGGCCGGCCTGCTGAAGAACATCGGCGTGCAGCAGGTGGCCGTGGCCGACACGATCGGCGTCGGCACCCCGCTCAAGGTGCAGCGTGCCATCGAGGCTACGCTCAAGCACTTCAGCGTGGACCAGATCAGCGGCCACTTCCACGACACCTACGGCCAGGCACTGGCCAATACGCTGGCTGCGGTGCAGATGGGCGTGTGGCAGCATGAAACATCTGTGGCCGGCCTGGGCGGCTGCCCCTACGCCAAGGGCGCCACGGGCAACGTGGCGACCGAGGACGTGGTCTACATGCTGCACGGCATGGGTATCGATACCGGCATCGACCTGGACAAGCTGATTGACGCCGGCCAGATGATCAGCGACTTCCTGGGCCGTCCGTCCGGCTCGCGCGTGGCGCGCGCGCTGCTGACCAAGCGCGCGTCGGCCGCTTGCGCCTGAGCGGGTACGGGAGCTTTCCGGGGGCCACGGGGTGGCCCTTTCTTTTGCCTGGATAATGCGTCCATGCCCAGTTCCTCCGTATCCAACCGGGCGGCAGAAAGCCGCAAGCTCGCGGAGCGCATCGCCTGTGCGCTCGCCATGCCGCAAGTCCCGTCCCCCTGCATCAACGTCTGCCAGATCGATCCGGCCAGCGGCCAGTGCCGCGGGTGCTGGCGCACGCTGGATGAAATCGCCCACTGGTCGGTGCTGGACGAGGACGAGAAGAAAGCGATCTGGCAGGCGCTGATGGCGCGCAGCCAGGCCGCCGTGCCACGCTGAGGAGTTCTGCCGCCATGCCTGTCATCCACTTTTATTTCGATTTCGTCTCGCCCTACGCCTATGTGGCCTTCCATGCCTTGCCGCGCACGCTGTTTGGTCTGCCCTACCAGATGGTGTATCGGCCGCTGGTGCTGGGAGCGCTGCTGAAAGCGCATGGCACGCCCGTTCCGGTGAGCCTGCCGCCCAAGCGCGAATGGCTGTTTCGCCATGCCGGCTGGCTGGCGCGCGAACAGGGACTGGAGTTTGCCCCGCCGGCGAGCCATCCGTTTTCGTCCATCCCCTGGTTGCGCATGGCGCTGGCCGCCAGCCCGCAGGGGCAGCCCGGTCGCCATGTGTGCGAAACGCTGTTCGATGCGATCTGGCAGGGCGGCCGTGATGCCGATGATCCGGCCCTGCGCGATCAGGTGTGGCAGGAGTTGGTGCGAGACCTGCCGGCCGTGCGGGATCCGGCTGACTCGGAAGTGAAGCAGGAATTGTTCGCCCTTGGCGAGGCGGCCATTGCGCACGGCGTTTTCGGCGTGCCCACCTGCGTGCTGCTGCCGGAAGAGGAGGGCGGCACTCCGGAGGTGTTCTGGGGCGTGGAGGGCCTGCCCATGCTGCGCGAGGCCGTGCTGGCGCGTGCCACGACCGCGGAAGGCACCGACGCATGAAAGCCTTGCTGCAACGGGTGCGTGAAGCCAGCGTCACGGTCGATGGCGCCATGACGGGGCAGATCGGCCCCGGCTTGCTGGTGCTGCTGTGCGCCGAACCGCAGGATACCGAGGCCGTTGCCGACCGGCTGCTGGCCAAGATCCTCAAACTGCGGATTTTCAGCGATGCTGCGGGAAAGATGAACCGCAGCGTGCAGGATCTGGATGGCGCTGGCACGGCGGGCGGACTGCTGCTGGTCAGCCAGTTCACGCTGGCTGCGGATTGCAGCGGGGGAAACCGGCCCAGTTTTACCGGCGCAGCGCCTGCGGCGCTGGGGCAGGCGCTGTATGACTACACCGTGGCGCAGGCCCGAAAGCTCCATCCCGAGGTCGCCACCGGGATTTTCGCGGCCGACATGCAGGTGGCCCTGGTCAATGACGGGCCGGTCACGATCTGGCTGGAGATGGCCTGAGGCATCCCCTGCCCGACTGTGCTTAAAGGTTCTGCGCCAGCGCGCCCATCCTGTCCAGGGCAAAGCGCAGGTATTCCGGCACGCAAGGGAGGTGGTCCGCAGGGCTGGCCGTGCAATCGGTGAGTGACACGGCCGTCGCCCCTTGCTGCCGCAGTGCCTGCAGTGCGGAGGTGGAGGCTGCATAGGGCACGGTCTTGTCATCCTTGCCGTGGAACAGGTAGACCGGCGCGGTCGGCGCCCAGCCCAGGTGCACGCTGTTGTATCTGGCCAGGCCGTCCAGGTCCCCCGCCAGATAGCGGTCGATGCCATCGACACGGAACACCACATCCCCCTGATTGTTGTGCAGCAGCACCAGCACCATCAGCTGGCGCAGGCGCTTGCGTGTGGTGTCGCCGAGCTGGCTCAGGTTTTCAGGGGTGACAATCCCTTGCAGCTCCGGGTACTTTGCCACGGTCTGCTCCAGCAGGCCGTCCAGTGCGGCCTTGACATCATACGGCCCAGCGCCCGGAACCGCCGCCTTCAGGCAGCCCAGCATGGACCCGCCGGTCTGCTGGATCAGACGGTGGGCGGCCATGGTGGCGTAGCCGCCCTCGGAATAGCCCATCATGAACAGCTGCCCGTTGTCCCGGACCTGGTTCTGCGATTGCCATGCGCGGCTGGCTTGCAGCATGTCGACCACCGCGCGGGCCGTCGGAGTGGCTTCCATGTAGGGATGCTGTGTGCCGTAGGAAGCGCCAAAGCCGATGTAATCTGCCGCGACCACGATATAGCCCTGTGCGGCCAGTTGCGCTGGCGGTTCGGACGCTACCACGTTCTGCGACGGCGCCTCGGCGTTGCGGAAGATGGTGGCATGCTGATAACTGAGGACGGGGCTGGATGCGCCGTCTGGTTTGACCGGTACGCTCAGCAGCCCCGAGGCAAGCAGCTTGCGTCCCGCAGCATCCGAGGTAATGTAATTCAGGCGATAGGTCTTGACATCGTAGCGTGCCGCAAGGCCTTTGAACCAGCTATCCGGCTGTGCTGCAGCCTGCGAAATGCTGGCTGCTGTCAACGTGTTGATGGCTTGTGCGTCACGCAGGTCTCCCAGGTTGCCAGGGGGCTCGCTGCTACCGCTGCCGCCACCTCCGCCGCCGCAGGCAGCCAACATCACGGACAGGCAGGCGGCTGCCAGAAAATGCCTGCGAGGCGCAGCGGAGAGGGGCTGGGGGGCAGCGATCAGCATGGGAACAATTCCTTGGGGATGGTGGTCTTTCGCAGTATGCCGGCAGAAAGAAGAGGGCGCTGTCAGACTAGTCCGATTGTGTCGCATCCGGTAAGAATGGTGTAAGCAATGGTATCTTGCGACAGATCGATGACAAATCCATGGCAATACCGCACTAGGGTAAACCCTATAAGTGTTTTTGCTGAGTCATTGGTATAAACCCTGTGTTTGTCACTCTGTTAACAATTAGATACCCATGGCCATTCAACGAGAATACGGCACCGAACACCCGTTCTGGAAAGCCGGCCCCTTCAAGATCCGATTGCCCTTCATCCACTACCGCTGGGAATTCCCCGAAATGGTGCAGGGCCTGTTCATGTTTGTCGTCAGTCTCGGCATGATTCCGCTGCTGATGAAGTACCTGGCCATGCCGTACGAGGCGGCATTGGCCTTCTGTGTGGTGGCCGGTGTCGGCTACCTGCTGCCGGCCCTGATGGGCGTGCCGCTGGTGCCGGGCTGGATCACGCCGGCAATTCCGGTCGTGCTGCTCTACCTGCAGAACTTCGAGCCCGGCCCGGAGGCCGTGCGCGCCATGTTCGCACTGCAGCTCGAAGTGTTCATCATCTTCCTGGTGCTGGGCCTGACCGGCCTGGGCAACAAGCTGGTGACGCTGATTCCGAACTCGCTCAAGTCCGGCATCATCATCGGTGCCGGTATCGCCGCCATGATGGGTGAGCTGAAGACCGGCGGCCGCATCGACGCCACCCCGATCTCCCTGTTGATCGGCTCCATCGTGTCGGCCTATATCCTGTTCTCGCTGTCGTTCAAGCACATCGTCGAAACCAACCGTTTCGCCAAGATGATCTCGAACTTCGGCATGATCCCGGGCATGCTGATCGCCATGGGCATCGGCTGGGCGGTGAGCGAGTACCCGCTGCCCGACATCGAGTGGGGCATCACCGAGCCGAACTTCGCGCTGATGATGAACTACCTCGTCTACAACACCGGCATGCCCAGCGCCGACATGTTCCTGCTGGCCATTCCCACCGCCATCATCGCCTACGTGATCGCCTTCGGTGACATCCTGGTCGGCTTTGCCCTGTGCAAGCGCGTGGACCACCTTCGCCAGGACGAGAAGATCGAACTGGACGTGACCCGCGTGCACATCGTGACCGCGCTGCGCAACGGCCTGCATGCCCTGCTGGCTCCGTGGCCGGGTCTGGCCGGCCCGCTGTGGACGGCGGCACACGCCACCGTGGCCGAGCGCTACGCCCTGGGCCGCAAGGCGATGGACTCCATCTATTCCGGTGGCGGTACCTTCTGGATCACCGGCCTGCTGGCCATCTTCGTGCTGCCGCTGGTGTCGGTGTTCAAGCCCGTGCTGCCGATTGCCCTGTCGCTGACGCTGGTGCTGACGGCCTACATCTGCATCATGGTGGGCATGGAAGAACTGAAGAACTCCGCCGAGCGCGGCGTGGCCGGTATCGTGGCCGTGACGCTGGCCATGCCCGATGCCAAGGCCACCGTGTACGCCGTGGTGATCGGCCTGACGCTGTACTGGCTGATCGAGCGCCCGAACGCGGCGCAGCGCAGCAAGCGCGACCTGAGCATCATTGCCGACGACACTGCTTCCATCGAGGCCGGTGACGAGCACGGTCAGGCATTGAAGAAGCCCAACAGCTGATACTGACTGACTGCCTCCGGCATTCCTGCAAGGCCCACTTCGGTGGGCCTTGTCTTTTCTGCAATCGCCCTGGAAGGTCGCAGCCAGCTTGTCAGGGGCGTGCCGCTTTCTGCCCCGGATGCGACACCACCAGCCACAGGGCCAGGCCGATCATGCCGCCTCCCGCCAGATGCGCCCAGGACACCTGCTCGCCCAGGAAGAGGACGCCCCAGAGGACGCCGAAAGCGGGTACCAGAAAGGTGACAGTGAGGGAGCGTACCGGGCCGATATTCTCCATCAGGCGGAAGAAGAGGATGTAGGCCCAGGCGGTGCAGAGCAGGCCCAGCGCGGCCAGTGCCAGCCAGAGTGACGGGTTGCCCCAGCTCGGCGGTGGCGCGAGCGTGGCGGAAGCCGCAAAGAACGGCAGCAACAGCAGGGTGGCCCCGAACTGGCTGCCCGTGGCTACCAGTTTTGGGTTGAGGCCACCGCGCTCGTGAATCCAGCGCTGGGTGAGAAAGCCCGAAATCCCGTAGCAGCTGGTTGCGACCAGGCAGGCCAGTGCCCCCAGCAGTTCCGGCCAGCCCATGGCAACCGGCCCCACCGCAGTCAGCAGGATGACGCCGGCCAGGCCCACGGTCACCCCGATCAGCTTGCGCGCCGTGGCAGCTTCATGGAAGAACAGGGCGCCGATGAGCACGCCCATGAGCGGTGCGGTGGCATTGAAGATGGCCGAATACCCGGCCGGCAGCAGGCGTGCCGCCAGGGTGTACATCAGGAAGGGAACGCCCGAGTTGATGGCGCCCAGCAGCAGCGTCTGGCGCAGCTTGCCCTGGAAGTCCCAGCGCGTGCGCAAGGCCAGCAGGATCACGATGAGTCCGAGCGAGGCAAACAGCACCCGGAAGAACGCGGTAGGGATGGCGCCGATGACCGGCGCCACCATGCGCATGAACAGGAAGCTGAATCCCCAGATGGCGCCCAGCAGGAGCAGCCGCGCGTAGTCGGATGGGCGCATCGTCAGGTTTTGAAGGGAGCTGCAGGCGGCACTCCGCCGCCTGCAGGTTCATGGGTTTGAGCGTTGCTCAGCGCTCCACTTGCGACACGTCACGCACCGCACCGGTATCGGCGCTGGTCGTCATCGCGGCGTATGCACGCAGCGCGGCGGACACCGTGCGGTCGCGGTTGACCGGCTTCCAGGCCTGCTTGCCGCGGGCTTCCATGGCGGCGCGGCGCTGGGCCAGCACCTCGTCGCTCACGGCCAGGTGGATGCGGCGGTTCGGGATGTCGATCTCGATGGTGTCGCCTTCTTCCACCAGGCCGATGGTGCCGCCCTCGGCCGCTTCGGGCGAGGCGTGGCCGATGGACAGGCCCGAGGTGCCGCCGGAGAAGCGGCCGTCGGTGAGCAGCGCGCAGGCCTTGCCCAGGTGCTTGGACTTGAGGTAGCTGGTGGGGTAGAGCATTTCCTGCATGCCCGGGCCGCCCTTGGGGCCTTCGTAGCGGATCACCACCACGTCGCCGGCCACCACCTGGTCGCCCAGGATGGCTTCGACCGCAGCGTCCTGGCTCTCGAACACGCGGGCGCGGCCGTTGAATTTCCAGATGCTTTCATCGACACCGGCAGTCTTGACCACGCAGCCACGCTCGGCCAGGTTGCCGAACAGTACGGCCAGGCCGCCTTCCAGCGAGTAGGCGTGTTCCTTGTCGCGGATGCAGCCTTCGGCGCGGTCCACATCCAGTTTGGGATAGACGCGGCTCTGGCTGAAGGCCTGCGTGGTGCGGATGCCGCCCGGCGCCGCCACAAAGCGCTGGTGCGCCGCGCTGCCTTCGGCGGTCTGCATCACGTCCCACTGCTGCAGGGCATCCTTCAGTGTGGGCGCGTGCACCGTGCTGACACCGGTCTGCATCAAGCCGGCGCGGTCCAGTTCGCCCAGGATGGCCATCACGCCACCCGCGCGGTGCACATCTTCCATATGGTACTTCTGCGTGGCCGGTGCCACCTTGCACAGGCATGGCACGACGCGGCTCAGGCGGTCGACATCGGCCATCTTGAAGTCCACGCCGGCTTCGCTGGCGGCGGCCAGCAGGTGCAGGATGGTGTTGGTGGAGCCGCCCATGGCGATGTCCAGGCTCATGGCGTTTTCGAATGCGGCCTTGGTGGCGATGCTGCGCGGCAGCACGCTGGCGTCATCCTGCTCGTAATAGCGGCGCGCCAGTTCCACGGCAACGCGGCCGGCTTCGAGGAACAACTCTTTGCGCTGCGCATGGGTGGCCACCAGCGAGCCGTTGCCGGGCAGCGACAGGCCCAGCGCCTCGGTCAGGCAGTTCATGGAGTTGGCGGTGAACATGCCGGAGCAGGAGCCGCAGGTGGGACAGGCGCTGCGCTCGACCTGGGCCACGGTCTCGTCGGAGACGCTGCTGTCGCCGGCCTCGATCATGGCGTCGATCAGATCCAGCTTGCGTTCGACCTTGTTGCCGTCGGCAATGGCGATAACCTTGCCGGCTTCCATGGGGCCGCCGGAGACGAAGATGGTCGGGATGTTCAGGCGCATGGCGGCCATCAGCATGCCGGGGGTGATCTTGTCGCAGTTGCTGATGCAGACCAGCGCGTCGGCGCAATGTGCGTTGACCATGTATTCCACGCTGTCGGCGATCAGGTCGCGGCTGGGCAGGCTGTACAGCATGCCGCTGTGGCCCATGGCAATGCCGTCGTCGATGGCGATGGTGTTGAATTCCTTGGCGATGCCGCCGGCCGCCTCGATTTCGCGTGCCACCAACTGGCCCAGGTCGTGCAGGTGCACGTGGCCGGGAACGAACTGGGTGAAGGAGTTGGCGATGGCGATGATCGGCTTGCCGAAGTCGGCGTCGGTCATGCCGGTGGCGCGCCACAGGGCGCGGGCGCCGGCCATGTTGCGGCCATGCGTGGAAGTCTTGGAACGGTAGGCGGGCACGGGGAATTCCTTGTGAGGTGATGCCGGACATGCAGTGTCCACGGCATCTTGCGATTATGCCAAATCGACCGGGGGAGCCAGTGTGTGGGGGCGTCCCGTGCCCGGGGCATGACCACCCCGGGATTCATGGTGTGCCGGTGCGGCTTTGCTGGCGAATTCCCCTATTGACAATGGTAAAATCCTACTAGTTGTAATGGAGGGGTTGACCATGGGAATGAACGAGCAAAATCTGTATCAACAAAAGCATGTCTCCGCCGAAGTGGCGGCCGCCGTGGTGAAGTCGGGCGACACGGTATTTGTCGGCGAGTTCGCGCAGAACGTCGAGGCATTCGACGCGGCGCTGGCCGCACGCTGCAGCGAACTGCAGGATGTGAACCTGATCACCACCACGCGCCTGAAGCCGCTGGCCTGCGTCGAGGCTGATCCGGCCCGCGAATCCTTCATCTGGAACGACTGGCACTTCTCCGGTCTGGGCCGCAAGTACGCCGAGCGCGGCCTGGCAAGCTACATTCCCTTCTCCTACCACCAGGGCCCGAAGGCAGTGCGCCTGTACGAGAGCCCGGACGTGGCGGTGGCCCAGGTCACTCCCATGGATGCCAACGGTTTCTTCAACTTCTCGACCAGCTGCTCGATGACGCCGGATTATCTGCGCAAGGCGAAGAAGGCGATTCTGGAAGTCAACACCACGGTGCCGCGCTGCCTGGGTGGCCGTGACGAGGGCATCCACATTTCCGAAATCGACATGGTGATCGAGGGCCCCAACACGCCGCTGGTGCAGCTGCCCGAAACCCAGGCCAGCGAGGCCGACATGGGCATCGCCAAGCACGTGATGCAGCTGCTCGAGGACGGTGCCACCATCCAGTTGGGCATTGGCGCGCTGCCCAATATCGTGGGCTCCATGATCGCGCACAGCGACCTGAAGGACCTGGGCGTGCACACCGAGATGCTGGCCGACTCCTATGTCGACATGTACGAGGCCGGCCGCATCACCGGCAAGAACAAGGGTATTGACCAGGGCAAGATGGTGTACACCTTTGCCATGGGTTCGCAGAAGCTGTACGACTTCCTCGACAACAACCCGGCAGCCGCCATCTACCCGGTGGACTACACCAACGATCCCTGCGTGATCGGCCGCAACCCGAAGGTGTTCGCGATCAACAATGCCATCGAGGTGGACCTGTTCACGCAGGTGTCGAGCGAGTCTTCCGGTACGCGCCAGATTTCCGGCACCGGTGGCCAGCTCGACTTCATTCTGGGCGCCTTCAACTCGGAAGGTGGCAAGGGCCTGATCTGCATCGGCTCCACCTACAAGCAGAAGGACGGCACCATGGCTTCGCGCATCGTGCCCACACTGTCGCCCGGCTCCATCGTGACCTGCCCGCGTTCGCTGGTGCACTACGTGGTGACCGAGTTCGGCTACGCCCAGATGAAGGGCAAGTCGACCTGGCAGCGTGCCGAAGCGCTGATCAACATCGCGCATCCGGACTTCCGTGACCAGCTGATCAAGGATGCTGCGGCCATGGGCATCTGGCGCCGTTCCAACAAGCTCGCCTGACGCGGCTTTTTCCCCCGGACAGCCACGCGCGTACGCCTTGTGTACGCGCGTGGTTTTTTGTATGAGCGTTACCCTTTCAGGGCTACTGAATTCGCCCGTCACCAGGATTGCATAGTAGGATAGCAGGCTAGGATAATCCCTGATCTAGCACGTACGAAACACAGGAGCAAGAATGTCTTTCCAGACTCAATACCAAGAAAAACGCATGTCTGCCGCCGATGCCGTGGGCTTGGTGCACAACGGAAACACGGTGGTGGTGCCTACTGGCGTGGGCGAGCCTCCGGCCCTGATGACGGCCCTTTCCGAGCAGCGCCGCAACTTCCGCGACGTGAAGGTGTCGCAGATCCTGCCGGTGCGCAAGTTCGACTATTTCGATCCGGAAACCGCCGAGAACGTGCGTCCCGTGGCCTACTTCCTGAGCGGCCACACGCGCAACGCGGTGGACGGCGGCTGGGGGGACTACATCCCCAACTATTTCTCCGAAATGCCCATGCTGTACGAGAACAACCAGATGCCCGCCGACGTGGTGTTTGCGCTGGTCTCTCCCATGGACAACCACGGCTACTTCTCCGTCAGCCTGGGCACCGACTACACCATGGCTGCCATCAGGAAGGCGCGTGCGGTGGTGTTTGAAGTGAACCCCAACGTGCCGTTCTCCTATGGCAACTGCCATGTGCACATTTCCGACGTGACCGCCATCGTCGAGGACGAGACTCCGGTCAGCACCGTAGGCCTGCCCACCATCGGCCCGGTGCAGGAAGCCATCGGCAAGTACGTGGCCGACATGATTCCGGACGGTGCCACGCTGCAGATCGGCTACGGTGCCATTCCCGATGCCGTGGTGATGCAGCTCACGCACAAGAAGGATCTGGGCGTGCACACCGAGATGATCGGTGACGGCATCATGACGCTGGTGGAAGCTGGCGTGGTAACCAACCGCAAAAAGAACTACCTGCCGGGCAAGATGCTGGCCACCTTCGCGCTGGGTTCGGACAAGCTGTACAAGTTCATGGATCGCAACCCGATGATGGAAATGCATCCGGTGGACTTCACCAACGATCCGTATCTGGCCGGCCAGAACGACGACCTGATCTCCATCAACGCCACCATGGCGATCGACTTTGCCGGCCAGTGCGGCTCCGAATCCCAGGGCTGGCGCGCCTACTCCGGCACGGGCGGCCAGGCCGACTTCGTGCGTGCGGCCAACCGTTCCAGGGGCGGCAAGTCCTTCATCGTGACGCCGTCTACTGCCAAGAACGACACCATTTCCCGCATCACTCCCACGCTGGCGAACGGTACCTTCGTGACCACCAGCAAGAACGATGTGAACTACGTGGTGACCGAGTATGGCGTGGCCCAGCTGCGCGGCAAGACCGCACGCGAGCGCGTGAAGGCGCTGATCGCCATCGCGCATCCCAAGTTCCGCGACGAACTACTGGAAGAAGCGAAGAAGATGAAGCTGGCCTGATCGGGGCCCGCAGGACACCGCCTGCTTGATTCCGGTCACCTGGCGGCGCAGCAAAGATGCAGGCAGATGCGGCACGTTGTGCGCATCTGCCTTTATTTTTGGCTCAACAGCTGCTCAACACGCGGCATTTACCGGCAACGCGCAAATGGCGCTGAAAAACGATTTTTTCGTCAGAAAGGCGGTTTCGGGGCAGGTTGTTTTGATAATGCCGGGCAGGCGTCGCGCATCCGGAATGCCCCGGATGCGCGGCAGATGATTTCGGGGGATTTCCATGTCACTGGCAACTGGATTGATGTTTCTGGGCACGAGCGTGGTGTGCAGCGTGTCCGTGGGGGTCTTGCTGAAGGCCGGGCGCAGCAGGGGGCTGGATGCACGCCAGGCCATCTTCATGAACTATGTGGTGGCGTCCACGCTCTGCGTCGTGCTGCTCAGGCCGGATCTGGGCAAGCTGATGAGTCCGGGCCAGCCGGTGGGGATCTTTCTGGCGCTCGGTGTGCTGCTGCCGACGATTTTCCTGGCGCTGGCCAGGTCGGTGCATGCCGCGGGCATCGTGCGGACCGATGCGGCGCAGCGCCTGTCGCTCATCATTCCGCTGCTGTCGGCCTTTCTCATCTTTGGCGAGCAGCTCACCGAACAGAAAATGCTGGGCGTGGGGCTGGCGTTTGCGGCGCTCCTGTGTCTGCTGTGGAAGCCCTCCAAAGGCGGGGCGGGCAAGGGCGGCACCTGGTTGTGGCCGTTGGTGGTGCTGTTCGGCTATGGCGTGATCGACGTGCTGTTCAAGCAGATGGCCAAGGCGGGCGCGGCCTTCTCGGGTGGACTGCTGGCGGCCTTTGTACTGGCCGGCGTGCTGATGCTGCTGTACCTGGCAGCGAACAAGACGCGCTGGGGCCTGGGGCACCTGCTGACCGGCATTCTGCTGGGCGCACTCAATTTCGCCAACATCTACACCTACATCCGCGCGCACCAGAGCCTGCCGGGCAATCCGGCGCTGGTGTTCTCGGCGATGAACATGGGCGTGATCGTGCTGGGCACGCTGGTGGGGGCCATGGCCTTTCGCGAGCCGCTCAGCAAGCTGAACCTGCTGGGCGTACTGCTGGCGCTGGGCGCCATCGTCGTGATGATGCCGCGCTGAAGCGCCCCGCCAGCGTCAGGCTCAGCCCAGCGCCTTGAGCGCCGTGTCGACCTGGGCCAGCAGTTCCTCGGTGATCAGGCCCCCTGAAAACTTGGCCACGGTCACCAGCGGCATGCCCTTGGCCATAGCCAGTTGCGGGTGCTGGGCAAAGCCGGGCAGGTGTTGCTCGAGCACGGCCTGGGCCTGGGCATTGGCCAGCAGTTCCTTGACGAGCGACTGGACCGAAAGGCCGGGGCCAGTCTGAGCGGCCGGGGCAGCCGCCTTGGCGGTTGCTGCGGGTTGGGCCGTGGCACTTGCGCCGGCTTGCGCCTGTGTTGCCGCGGCCGGCGCAGCGTTCTGCAGCGGGACGATGCTCTTCAGCGGCGCGAATTCCCCGTCCCGCTTGCCTTGCCAGGCGGTAATTGCCTCGGCCATTTCGGCGGGATCGAAGCAGGCGCTCTGCAGCACCGCCATGTGGTGCAGCGCTTCTGCCGTGCCGTGATCGCGGGCGTAGGTGATGGCGGCCTTGCTGCCGGCCACGGCCATGGGGGACTTGGCGGCGATGTTCTGTGCCAGCGTCAGCGCGTGGTGGATCAGTTCGGCGGTGTCGGGCAGCACGGCGTTGACCAGGCCGGCGCTCAGGGCGCGTCCGGCGGGCAGGCGCTCGCTGGTGTAGGCCATCTGGCGCACCACGCCTTCGGGAATGATCTTGGGCAGGCGTTGCAGCACGCCCAGGTCGGCCACCATGCCGATCTGCGTTTCCTGCAGGGCGAAGAAGGCATCCGCGGTACAGACGCGGATGTCGCAGGCGGCGACCAGATCCAGACCGGCGCCGATGCAGCCGCCCTGCACGGCCGCGATGACCGGAAAGCGCACCTGTTCGAGCGCAGTGAAGCAGTCCATGAGCTGCTCCAGCATGTGCTGGAAGCGCTGCCGCTCGCGAGGCGTGTTGACTGCAAAGGCGTGCCCCTCACTGCTGGCAAAGGTCTCCAGTGACATGCCGGCGCAGAAGTGCTTGCCAGTGGAACTGATCACCATCGCGCGCACCTGGCCTTCGGCGTCCAGCGCACGCACCGCATCGCGCAGCGCCGGATAGAACGGCAGGCTCATGGCGTTGAGGCGGTCCGGGCGGTTGAATTGCAGGTGTGCCACCGCGTTCTGGACGCTCAGGGTAAAGAAGTCGTTGGTCTGGGTCGTGGGCATGGTCGGATCGGTAAACGGGGTTGCGGTTTCGAGGGAGGCAGCCAGTTCGGTGCCTTGCTTGATGGCGCGCTTGGCGTCGAGTTCGGCGGCCACGTCGGCGCCGCCGATCAGGTGCACGCGCTGGCCGACGGCGAGGCAGGCTGCCAGCAGTTCGCGCTGCGGTTCCTGGCCGGCGCAGATCACCACGTTGTCTACCTCCAGCAGCTGCGGCTGGCCGTCGACCGTGATGTGCAGGCCGGCATCGTCGATGCGCTCGTAGCTGGCACCGGCCACCATCTTCACGTGGCGGCTCTTGAGCGAGGCGCGGTGGATCCAGCCGGTGGTCTTGCCGAGGCCGTCGCCGACCTTGCTGGTCTTGCGCTGCAGCAGCCAGATCTGGCGGGGAGAGGCGGGGGGATGCGGCTCGGCGATTCCGCCGGCCCGGGCGTAGCTGGTATCCACCCCCCATTCGGCATAGAAGGGCGCGGCGGGTACGCTGGCCGCGTCTGCGGCGTGTGCGCCGCCATGGGCCAGGTATTCGCTCACATCAAAGCCGATGCCACCCGCGCCGATCACCGCCACCCGCTGTCCGACGGGCTTGCCATCGCGCAGCACGTCCAGATAGCTCAGTACCTTGGGATGATCGATGCCGGGAATGTCCGGCTTGCGCGGATGAATGCCGGTGGCCAGTACCACGTCGTCGAAGCCATGCAGCTCGGCGGCGCTCACGCGGGTGTTCAGACGCAGATGCACGCCGGTCTGGGCCACGCGGCGGCCGAAGTAGCGCAGGGTTTCGTGGAACTCCTCCTTGCCCGGCACCTTCTTGGCGATGTTGAACTGGCCGCCGATTTCGGCAGCCGCATCGAACAGGGTGACCTGGTGGCCGCGCTCGGCCGCGGTGGTGGCAAAGGCCAGCCCGGCCGGGCCGGCGCCGACCACGGCAACGCGCCGGAGGGAGGCAGCCGGCTCGACCTTGAGCAGCGTCTCGTGGCAGGCACGCGGGTTGACGAGGCAGGAGGTGACCTTACCGGCGAAGGTGTGATCCAGGCAGGCCTGGTTGCAGCCGATGCAGGTGTTGATGTCGGCGGCGCGGCTGGCACGCGCCTTCTGCACGAATTGCGCATCGGCCAGGAAGGGGCGCGCCATCGACACCATGTTGCACACCCCGTCGGCCAGCAACTGTTCGGCCAGTTCCGGCGTGTTGATGCGGTTGGTGGCCACCAGCGGCACCTTGACATGGCCCATGAGCTTCTGCGTCACCCAGGCAAAGGCCCCGCGCGGCACGCTGGTGGCGATGGTGGGGATGCGGGCCTCGTGCCAGCCAATGCCGGTGTTGATGATGGTGGCGCCCGCGGCCTCGACGGCCTGCGCCAGCTGGATCACTTCTTCCAGCGTGGAGCCGCCTTCCACCAGATCCAGCATGGACAGGCGGTAGATGATGATGAAATTGGGGCCCACGCGCTCGCGCACGCGGCGCACGATCTCCACCGGGAAGCGGATGCGGTTGGCGTAGCTGCCGCCCCATTCGTCGGTGCGCTGGTTGGTGCGCAGGGCGATGAATTCGTTGATGAGGTAGCCCTCGCTGCCCATGATCTCCACGCCGTCGTAACCGGCGTGCTGCGCCAGTGCGGCGCAGCGGACGAAGTCGGCGATGGTCTGCTCCACCTCGTCGCCGGTGAGCGCGTGCGGCGTGAAAGGCGTGATCGGGCTCTTGAGCGCGCTGGGCGCGACCATGTCCGGATGGTAGGCATAGCGGCCGAAATGCAGGATCTGCATGGCAATCTTGCCGCCTTCGGCATGCACGGCCCGGGTGACGATGCGGTGCTGCTCCGCCTCTTCCTCGGTGGTGAGCATGGCGCCGCCCGGCATGGGGCGGGCGCGCTCGTTGGGGGCGATGCCACCGGTGACGATCAGGCCTGCCTCGCCGCGCGCGCGTTCGGCGTAGAACGCGGCCATGCGCTCGAAACCGTTGTCGACTTCTTCCAGCCCGACGTGCATGGAGCCCATCAGCACGCGGTTGCGCAGGGTGGTAAAGCCCAGGTCGAGCGGGGCGAGCAGGTGGGGATAGTGCGGGGCAGGGCTTTGCATGAGGTCTCGGTCCAGTGTCAGATGCGGATGGGTCGATTATGCAACTGGTTGCATAAAGAATGCATCGGGTTATCCCGAGGAGGGCGCGGCGGTACACTGGGCCCCATGTCGCTTCCACACGCATTGCTCACGGCCTTGCTGGAACGGCCCGCATCGGGGTCGGATCTGGCTTCGCGTTTCGACCGTTCCATCGGTCATTTCTGGCACGCATCCCATCAGCAGATCTACCGGGAACTGGCGCGGCTGGAAGAGGCCGGCTGGATCGAATCCCTGCCCGAGGAGCCGACGCGCGGGCGCAAGCGCGCCTACCGCATCCTGCCGGCCGGCCGCGAGGCCCTGCGGGACTGGCTGAGGCTGCCCGAGGAGCCCACGGTGCTGCGCGATGCCCTGCTGGTGCGCCTGCGTGCCGAAGCCATCGTGGGCCCGACCGGGCTGGAAGACGAAATCCGCCGGCATCTGGCCCTGCATCAGGACAAGCTGGCGCAGTACCGGGAGATCGAAGCGCGGGACTTTCCGGGTGGGGCGCCGGCAGAGCGTGGCGCCGCGCTGCAGCATGTGGTACTGCGGGGGGGAATCCGCTACGAGAACCAGTGGGTGGAACTGCTCACGGATGCGCTGGAGGTGCTGGCCCGCCCTGTGCCGGAAAGCGCCGGGTAGCAGCCACACGCCGTGAAACGGCCAACAAAAAACCCGCAGGGCTTGCGCTCTGCGGGTTTCGTTTGACAGGGAAGGCAAGGCCCAGGACCTTGCCGGAGCCTGTGCGGCTGATTACATCATGCCGCCCATGCCACCCATGCCGCCCATGTCAGGCATGGCCGGTGCATCTTCCTTCGGCATTTCTGCAACCATGCACTCGGTGGTCAGCATAAGGCTGGCCACGGATGCAGCGTTCTGCAGGGCGGTACGGGTCACCTTGGTGGGATCCAGGATACCCATCTCGATCATGTCGCCGTAGGTGTGGTTGGCAGCGTTGAAGCCGAAATTGCCTTCGCCTTCCAGCACCTTGTTCACCACCACGCTCGGCTCGTCGCCGGCGTTGGCCACGATTTCGCGCAGCGGAGCCTCGATGGCCTTGAACACCAGCTTGACGCCGGAATCCTGGTCGTGGTTGTCAGTCTGGACGGTACCCACGGCAGCGCGGGCGCGCAGCAGAGCCACGCCACCACCGGCCACGATGCCTTCTTCCACGGCAGCGCGGGTAGCGTGCAGGGCGTCTTCCACGCGGGCCTTCTTCTCCTTCATCTCGACTTCGGTGGCAGCGCCAACCTTGATCACGGCCACGCCGCCAGCCAGCTTGGCCACGCGTTCCTGCAGCTTCTCGCGGTCGTAGTCGGAGGTAGCTTCCTCGATCTGGATGCGGATCTGCTTGACGCGTGCCTCAATGTCGGCAGCAGCGCCGGCGCCGTCGATGATGGTGGTGTTTTCCTTGCCCACTTCGATCGTCTTGGCCTGGCCCAGGTCGGCCAGCGTGACTTTCTCCAGAGACAGGCCCACTTCCTCGGCGATCACCTTGCCGCCGGTCAGGATGGCGATGTCTTCCAGCATGGCCTTGCGACGGTCGCCGAAGCCCGGAGCCTTGACGGCCACGACCTTCAGGATGCCGCGGATGGTGTTGACCACCAGGGTCGCCAGTGCTTCGCCATCGACATCTTCAGCGATGATCAGCAGCGGACGGCCGGCCTTGGCCACGGCTTCCAGCACGGGCAGCAGGTCGCGGATGTTGCTGATCTTCTTGTCGAACAGCAGCACGAAGGGGTTCTCGAGGTTGGCAACCTGCTTCTCGGGGTTGTTGATGAAGTAGGGAGACAGGTAGCCGCGGTCGAACTGCATGCCCTCGACGACGTCCAGCTCGTTCTGCAGGGACTTGCCGTCTTCCACGGTGATCACGCCTTCCTTGCCGACCTTGTCCATGGCGTCAGCGATGATCTGGCCGATGGATTCGTCGGAGTTGGCGGAGATGGAACCGACCTGGGCGATTTCCTTGGAGGTGGTGGTGGGCTTGGAAGCGGCCTTGAGCTGCTCGACCAGAGCGGCGACAGCCTTGTCGATGCCGCGCTTGAGGTCCATCGGGTTCATGCCGGCGGCCACGTACTTCATGCCTTCGCGCACGATGGCCTGGGCCAGCACGGTAGCGGTGGTGGTGCCGTCACCGGCGTTGTCAGAGGTCTTGGAAGCGACTTCCTTGACCATCTGGGCGCCCATGTTCATCAGCTTGTCCTTCAGCTCGATTTCCTTGGCCACGGACACGCCGTCCTTGGTCACGGTGGGAGCGCCGAAGGAACGCTCGAGCACCACGTTGCGGCCTTTCGGGCCCAGGGTGGTCTTGACTGCGTTGGCCAGGATGTTCACGCCTTCGACCATGCGGGCGCGGGCGTCAGAGCCGAAAACTACGTCTTTAGCTGCCATTTTTCAAAATCTCCAGATATTCAGTGTTGCGTTGTGCGGGGGAAGGGGATTACTGCTCGACCACGGCGAACAGGTCGTCTTCCTTCATCACCAGCAGTTCTTCGCCGTTGACCTTGACGGACTGGCCGCTGTACTTGCCGAACAGCACGCGGTCGCCCACTTTCACGTTCAGGGCCATTTGCTCGCCCTTGTCGTTGCGTTTGCCGGGACCGACAGCCAGCACTTCGCCCTGGTCGGGCTTCTCGGTGGCTGCATCGGGAATCACGATGCCGGAGGCAGTCTTGGTTTCGTTTTCCAGACGCTTGACGATCACGCGATCGTGCAGGGGACGCAGGTTCATGGAATCTCCTTGGAAGATAAAATGGATAAGCGCAAAAAAATCGGAGGTGCCAGGCAAGAGCGCTGGCGCCCGTGCGCGTCGGGCTGTTAGCACTCGACCGCGACGAGTGCTAATGATAAGGGTGTTGGCGCGGGTTTCAAGGGGGGCTGTTACAAATTCGTGTTTGCCAGCCCCTGCCGGCCCTACAGGAAAACGGTACGCCCGCCATCGAAGCGCGGGGCAAAGTAGCTGCTGTCGATGCGGTCGGTGCGCACCACGCCGCCGCTGGAGGGGGCATGGATGAACTGGCGGTTGCCGATGTAGATGCCCATGTGCGAGAACGAGGCTCCCGACGTATTGAAGAACACCAGGTCGCCGCGCTGCAGCTGGCCGACGTCGCGCGGCAGGCTGGCGCGTGCCCATTGGGCCGTGCTGCGCGGCAGGGCGCGGCCGGCAAAGCCGCTGAAGACGTATTGCACCAGGCCGCTGCAGTCAAAGCCACCTTCGAGCGTGTTGCCTCCATAGCTGTAGGGCACGTTCACGGCCAGCATGGCGCGGGCCACGGCCTCTTCGCGCAGGGTGGCGTCGATCTGCACGGGATTGACCACGGCCAGTTCCGGCGTGCTGGTGCGCAGAGCGCCCGTGCCGCCAGTTCCGGTTCGGCGGCGCTGGCTGGTACGGGTGCTGCTTGGCGCCGAACCGCAGCCGGCCAGCAGACTGGCGCCCGCAAGCAGCGCCAGGCTGCAACTCAGCATGGCGCGTCGCGGGATGGCGCTGGCCGCAGTGGACGGAAAAGGTGAAGCAGGTTTGCAGCTAGTCATTGCAACTCCTGATTTTATATACGGTTCGTGTTTTAGCACGAGAGCCGCATTTTGCCAATCCATGGGCCCGCGATCAGGCTTTTCAGCAACTCTTCATGCTGCTTGGCTAAACTGGAAGAGTCAAGAACATAGACAAAAGGATGCATGCAATGAAACGGATAAGCATGGCGTTGTGGGGCAGCCTGGTGCTGCTGACCGGCTTGTGGCTGATGGCAGACACGCTGTTTCCCGAACCGTGGGGGTACTTTCCTTTCCGTACCGTGTTCATGCAGTACAGCGGCGTGATCGCCTTTGGCGCCATGAGCCTGTCCATGGTGCTGGCGATCCGCCCCCGTTGGCTGGAGCGTCCGCTGGACGGGCTCGACAAGATGTACCGCTTGCACAAGTGGCTGGGTATCACGGCGCTGGTGACCAGCGTGCTGCACTGGTGGTGGGCGCAGGGCACCAAGTGGATGGTGGGCTGGGGCTGGCTGGAGCGGCCGGTGCGCAGCGGCGGCGGGCAGCAGTACCGTGGCGGCCCGGATCAGATCCTGACGCTGGAGCAATGGCTGCGCTCGCAACGCGGGCTGGCCGAGTCGCTGGGCGAGTGGGCCTTTTATGCCGCGCTGGTGCTGATGGTGCTGGCCCTGGTGAAGCGCTTTCCGTATCACTGGTTTGTACGCACGCACAAGTGGCTGGCCGTTGCGTATCTGGTGCTGGCATGGCATACGTTCGTGCTGCTCAAGTACGACTACTGGTCGCAGCCGGTCGGCTGGGCCATGGCGGTACTGCTGGTGGCTGGCGTGGTCTCTGCGGTGCTGGTGCTGCTGGGCCGCGTGGGTGCGGGGCGCAAGGTGCATGGCACCATCGAATCCCTGCGCTATTTCGAGCCGCTGCGTGTGCTGCGCACCCATGTTCGCCTGCAGCCGGGCTGGAAAGGGCATGCAGCCGGCCAGTTTGCCTTCGTGCAGGGAGCGCATGACGCGGCCCATCCCTATACCATCGCTTCTTCCTGGGATCCGGCGCAGCAGACCATCGTGTTCGTGACCAAGGCACTGGGCGATCACACGGCGCAGCTGCATCAGGTGCTGCACGAGGGGGATGCCGTGACGGTGGAGGGGCCGTATGGCTGCTTCACTTTTGATGACGACAAGCCGCGCCAGATATGGATTGGTGCAGGCATCGGCATCACGCCATTCATTGCCCGCATGCAACAGCTGGCGCGTGACCGCGGGGAGCGGCCGGTGACGATCGACCTGTTCCATACCACGGCGGATTACGATGAGGACGCGATTGCCCTGCTTCAGGCCGATGCGCAGGCTGCCGGCGTGAAACTGCATGTGCTGGTGGATGCGCGCGATGGCTGGCTCAACGCCGAGCGCATCTGTGCCGCCGTGCCGCAATGGCAGCAGGCCAGCTTCTGGTTTTGCGGGCCGGCGGGCTTTGGTCAGGCCCTGCGGGCCGATCTGGGCGCCAGAGGGCTGCAGGATGCCAATTTCCATCAGGAGCTGTTTGCCATGCGCTGAGCCGGGTTGAACGAAGGCGGAGCAAGCTTCCCTACAATGGGCCTATGGCTCCTCCTTCTGGAACTCCTTCTCCTTCGCCCGGTTCCCCTTCCATGCCGCTGACACCGGCATCGGCACAGGCATTGCCCGGTGCCCGGCCGCCGGCATGGCGCGCCTGGATACTGGCTGCCCGCCCGCATACCCTGGGAGTGACGGTGGCCCCGGTGCTGGCAGCCTGTGCGCTGGCCTGGAGCGAGCGGGGGCGCTGGATGGCCGGCGTGGCGCTGCTTACCCTGCTGGCCGCCATGCTGATCCAGATCGGGACCAATCTGCTCAACGACGTGGGAGATTTCGAACGTGGGGCCGATGGCGCGGACCGGCTCGGGCCGCAGCGCGCCACGGCCATGGGCTGGCTGCGTGCGGAGCAGGTACGGCGCGCCGGTTTCGGTGCGCTGGGGGTGGCGTTTCTGTTCGGGGTGCTGCTGGCCACGGTGGGGGGCTGGCCCATCGTCTGGCTCGGGCTGGTGGCGTTGCTGTGCGGCTGGGCGTATACCGCCGGGCCCTGGCCGATCGCCTACAGTGCCTTTGGCGAAGTGTTCGTGTGGGTGTTCTTCGGGCTGGCCGCCGTGCTGGGCACGTATTTCCTCCAGACCGGGACGCTCAGCGGTGCTGCCTGGATGCTGGGCCACATGATGGGGGCGTTTGCCTCGGCCGTGATGCTGGTGAACAACACGCGCGATGCCGCCAGCGACGCGCGCGCCGGCAAGCGCACGCTGGCGGTGCGCCTGGGCTTGCAGGGCAGTCGCCGGCTGTATGTGGGCATGCTGGTGCTGCCTTTTCTGCTGTTGCCGCTGGTGGATGTGCAGGGAGCCTGGCTGGCCTTGCTGGCATTGCCGCTGGCTGCGCTGCTGATGTGGCGTTTCGTCCGGCAGGCGCCGGCACGCGGGCACAATCAGTTGCTGGCGCGCACCGCTCATCTGCAACTGGTGTTTGCCTTGCTGTGGAGTGCCGGGCTGTGGTGGGCGCCATGAAGGGATGGTTGCGGCGCTCGCATCCGGTAACGCCAACGCCGGGTTGCAGGCGCCTCGATCTCACACCGCGCGGCTGCGGGCCAGCGGCGGATTGCGGGCGAAGTAGCCCTGGATGCCGCGCATCAGCGAATCGGCCATGGAGCGCTGGTAGGCAGGGCTGCGCAGCTTGGCTTCCTCGCCGGGGTTGCTGACAAAGGCGGTTTCGACCAGCACGCTCGGAATGTCCGGCGCCTTGAGCACCGCAAAGCCGGCCTGTTCCACGCGTGGCTTGTGCAGGCGGTTGATCTTGCCGATCTCGCCCAGCATGGCGCTGCCCAGCGTCAGGCTGTCGCGGATCTGGGCGGTGGTGCTCATGTCGAGCAGCGCATGCTGCACCAGGGTGTCGCGGCTGCGCACGTTCAGGCCGCCGACCAGGTCGGCCTCGTTTTCCTTGTTGGCCAGCCAGCGTGCGGCGCTGCTGCTGGCACCGCGGCTGCTCAGGGCAAACACGCTGGAGCCATTGGCCTGCGGCGTGATGAAGGCATCGGCATGGATGCTGATGAACAGGTCGGCCTGCACGCGGCGCGCCTTCTGTACGCGCACATGCAGCGGCACGAAATAGTCGCCATCGCGCGTGAGGAAGGCGCGCATCGGATTGCCGTTGACGCTGCTGCCGTTGATGCGGTCGCGCAGCAACTGGGCGATGCGCAGCACCACATCCTTTTCGCGTGTACCGTTCGGGCCGATGGCACCGGGGTCTTCGCCACCATGGCCGGGATCGAGCGCGACGATGATCAGGCGGTCGGTCTTTCGCCCGGTGCGCAGGGCGGGGGGCTGTGCCGGCGCCGGGCGTTCGGCAGGGCGCGGACGCGGCGGGGTGGCCTGGGCCACGCGCGGCGGTTCCTGACGGTGGCCGCGGCCGGCGAGGAAATCGGCAATCACGTCGCGCCCCGACGAAGGCGGGGGGGGGACAGCGGGTGTCGGCGGCGCAGGGGGGGCGGCCTGCGCGACCCTCTCCTCGCGGCTGCGCTCGGTGATCAGCTGTTCCAGCGTGTCGACCGGCTTGCGGTTGGGGTAGAGATCGAATACCAGCCGGTTCTTGTAGGCGGCCACCGGCGCCAGGCTGAACACCTGCGGCGAAATCGGCTGCTTCAGGTCGATCACGATGCGCACGATCTCGGGCGTGTACTGGCCGACGCGGATGCGTGCCACGTTGGGATCGTCGGCAGGCACCTTGCTGACCAGATCGCGCAAGGTCTGGTTCAGTGTCAGGCCGGTGATGTCCACTGCCAGGCGGGGCGGATCCTGGACCGGGTTCTGCGTGTACTTGAGCGGCTGGTCGGATTCGAGCGTGATGCGCGTGTATTCGGGCGCGGGCCAGATGCGCACGGCCACCAGGTTGGCGGCCTGGGCCAGGCGCGACACGCCTGCGAGCACCAGGCCGGTAATCTGGACGAGCTGCCTGCGTTGGATCATGAAACTTCCTGCAAGAGAGCGGCGCCAGCGGCGGTTGGCGCCTCGATGACAACTTCGCGCACATCGTCGCCCAGCGTCTGCAGGCGCAGAACCCAGTCGGCCTGCGGCAGCATGCCGGCGGCCTTGTCGGGCCATTCGACCAGTTTCAACCCGGGCGTGGCAAAGATGTCGCGCAACCCCGCATCTTCCCATTCCCGCGGGTCGCTGAAGCGGTAAAAATCAAAATGCCACACTTGCACACAGGGCGTTACATAGGGTTCGACCACCGCATAGGTCGGGCTCTTGATGCGGCCGGTGACGCCCAGGCCGCGCAGCAGGTGGCGCACCAGCGTGGTCTTGCCGGCGCCGAGGTCGCCGTGCAGCAGGATCACCAGATCGGCGCTGGCCGGGTGCTGCAGCCAATGCTGCGCCAGTCGCGTGGCGAAGGCGGAAGTGGCGGCCTCGTCGGCCCAGCGCAAGGTTTTTACAATCATCCTGTTGGTATGCGAGTGTGCGCGAAAGCCCTTGTGCGCGCAGCTTGCCGCATTTTGCACGACACTGCCACGCCATGAGTCCCGAAGCCCTATTGTCCACCATCCGCAGCCAGGCCGAGGCACTGGGTTTTGCCCGCATCGGGGTGGCCGATGTGGATCTGGCCAGTGCCGAGGCGGGCTTGCGGGCCTGGCTGGAGGCTGGGTTTCATGGCAGCATGGGCTACATGGCCAGCCACGGCCTGCGGCGCGCGCGGCCGGCGGAACTGGTGCCGGGCACGGTGCGCGTGATCACGGCGCGCATGGATTACCTGCCGGCATCTACCGAGACGGACTGGCGCGAGCGTGAGCTGCAGCGCCTGACGCAACCCGGCGAGGCGGTAGTGTCCGTCTATGCCCGGGGGCGCGACTACCACAAGGTGGTGCGGGCGCGGTTGCAGAAGCTGAGCGAGCAGATTGCCGCGCTGGTGGGGCCATTCGGCCATCGCGTGTTCACCGATTCGGCACCGGTGCTGGAGGCGGAGCTGGCCAGCCGCAGCGGACAGGGCTGGCGCGGCAAGCACACGCTGGTGCTGAGCCGGGATGCGGGATCGACCTTCTTCCTGGGCGAGATCTACGTGGATTTTCCGCTGCCGCTGACCGAGCCGGAGCCGGCCCATTGCGGTCAGTGCACGGCCTGTATCGATGCCTGCCCCACCGGCGCGATCGTGGCACCGTACCGGCTGGATGCGCGGCGCTGCATCTCCTACCTGACCATCGAGCATGCCGGCAGCATCCCCGAGGAGATGCGTCCCCTGCTGGGCAACCGCATCTACGGCTGTGACGATTGCCAGCTGGTGTGCCCCTGGAACAAGTTTGCCCGGCGCAATGCCTTGCCGGACTTTGACGAACGACACGGGCTGGGGCAGGCGCAATTGCTGGAGCTGTGGGGCTGGAGCGAGGCGCAGTTCCTTCAGCGCACCGAAGGCAGCCCGATCCGGCGCATCGGCCATGCGCGCTGGCTGCGCAATATTGCCGTGGCATTGGGCAATGCACTGCGGCAGGCACCGGACGCGCAAAAGGCAGTCATCCGGGATGCCTTGGTCCGGCACGCGCAGCACCCTGATGTTGCAGTGCGCGAGCATGTGCAATGGGCATTGCAGCAGGGATGATGGCGTGCGTTGTGCGTGTTGTGAGCCACCGCGTGACCGTTTGGCAGGCTGACACCCTGTGCCGTGTCTGAGAAGGCGTTGGCGCATGGCGGCCCCGGCAGTTGCCGGCTGCATAATGCGGCGATGCCCCGCGCCACCCCCGCACCCTCTCCACTGCCCGAGCAAGACGCTGCCGCCGTTGATGCCTTCATCGACGGTTTGTGGCTGGAAGACGGCCTCTCCAGCAACACGCTGGCGGCCTACCGGCGCGACCTGACGCTGTTTGCGCAATGGCTGCAGCAGCAAACGCCGCCTTGCCCGCTGGATGGCGTTTCCGAGTCGGCCATCAACCTGTATCAGGGTCACCTGTTCACCACCGGCAGCAAGGCCACCACGGCCAACCGGCGGCTGACGGTGCTGAAACGCTATTACCGCTGGGCCGTGCGCGAGCATCACATTGCGCAGGACCCAACCCTGCGCCTGCAGGCGGCCAAGCAGCCGCTGCGCGTGCCCAAGAGCCTGAGCGAGGCACAGGTGGAGGCATTGCTGGCGGCGCCGGATGTATCCACCGCGCTGGGCCTGCGTGATCGCACCATGCTGGAGCTGCTGTACGCCAGCGGCCTGCGCGTGAGCGAGCTGGTCGGGCTCAAGCTGTTTCACATCAGCCTGAACGACCGTGTGTTGCGCATTACCGGCAAGGGCAGCAAGGAGCGGCTGGTGCCGTTCGGTGATGTGGCGCACGACTGGCTGGTGCGCTACCTGGCGCAGGCGCGATCAGAGCTGCTTGGCGGCCACCAGACCGACGCCGTGTTCGTGACCGTGCGCGGCGCCCATCCGGGTGAAGCGATGACGCGGGCCATGTTCTGGCATCTGGTGCGCAAGTATGCGTTGCAGGCCGATATCCGCGTGCCCCTGTCGCCGCACACCTTGCGCCACGCCTTTGCCACGCACCTGCTCAACCACGGCGCCGACCTGCGTGCCGTGCAGATGCTGCTGGGCCATGCGGACATCAGCACCACCACCATCTACACCCATGTGGCGCGCGAGCGGCTCAAGCAACTGGTGGCCAGGCACCATCCGCGCGGTTGAGCGGAACAGGCAGTGACCTTTGCACGAGGTTGCACGAAGTGATGGCGCCCTTGCCGGGGTGGAGTGCAAGGGCGCGGCTACGCACCGGCAGCAAGGTGCGACGCGGAACGCGAGCGGGGTTTATGAACCAGAATAGGTACCGGGACGTTTTTCCAGCAGTGCCGCCACAGCTTCCGCATGATCCTGCGTATGGTGCGCCAGCGCCTGCATGGCGGCCGACAGTTCCAGCAGGCTGTCCAGCCGCATGTGCTGGCCTTCGCGCAGCAGGCGCTTGCTCATGCGCACGGCCTGCGGCGGGTTGACGGCGATGCGTTGTGCCAGCTGGCGGGCGCTGTCCAGCAACTGCTCGGGCTCCACCACGCGCGACACCAGGCCCCAGGCCAGCGCCGTTTGTGCATTGATCGGCTCGCCGGTAAAGGCCATCTCGCTGGCGCGCGACATGCCGACCACGCGCGGCAGCAGCCAGGCACCGCCATCGCCGGGGATGATGCCGATCTTGGCAAAGCTCTCGGCAAACTGGGCACGGGTGGAGGCGATGCGGATGTCGCACATGCAGGTCAGGTCGCAGCCGGCGCCAATGGCCGGGCCGTTCACCGCGGCGATGGCCGGAACCTCCAGCTCCCACATGGCGCGCGGAATGCGCTGGATGCCGTGGCGGTAGCCGTTGCGGATCTGTGCCGGCGTGCCGCCGAACATGCCGGTGCGGTCGCGCATGTGCTTGACGTTGCCCCCCGAGGAGAACGCGCTGCCGGCGCCGGTCAGGATCACCACGCGCACGCTGGCATCGCTGTTGATGCGATGCACGGCCCCTTCGAAGGCGTCGATCATTTCCGGTTCGGAAATCGGGTTGCGCGTATCGGGGCGGTTCATCGTCAGCGTGACGATGGCACCGTCCTGTTCGTAAAGCAGGGCGTCGGTCATGGGGGGTCTCCTGAGGGTGATGATGTGTCTGCCCCCATTGTGCCTGCGTCCGTTACGGATTTGTGCCCATCGCCTTTGTGGTGGCGCCGGGTGGTCTGACGTCCATCAGCGCAATGTGATGCAGGGGCGCGTGCCTCGTGCATCAACGGAAGATGCATGCCCTGCCTTGCTCGCCTACACCCCCATGCCCAGCAGGTAATCCAGCTCGGCCTGGCTGAATCCGGCCTGCTTGCGCGCCGCCTCGTTGAATGGCGGCTTCAGGCGCGGGGCGGCGTAGCGTTCCACCAGCACGCCGTAGTGCGGCACCGCATCCAGCCGTTCGCGTTCGCACAGCCAGCGGTACCAGTGGTTGCCGATGGCCACATGGCCGATCTCGTCGCGCAGGATGGTGTCGAGCAGGGTGGCGGTGGTCTGGGCGTCTTCTGCGTCGATGGCGCGCAGGCGTTTCTGGATCAGTGGCGTGGCATCCAGACCGCGTGCCTCCAGCGTGCGCGGCACCAGCGCCATGCGTGCCACGATGTCGTCCGCCGTCTTCTCGCACATGGCCCACAGCCCGTCGTGCGCCACGAAATCGCCATACTTCCAGCCCATGTGCCGCAGATGCTCGTGCAGCATGGTGAAGTGCTCCGCCTCCTCGCGGGCTACCTGCAGCCAGTCGCGGTAGAACTGCTCCGGCATGCCGGCAAAGCGCCACACCGCATCCAGCGCCAGGTTGATGGCATTGAACTCGATGTGCACCACGGCGTGCAGCAGCGCAGCGCGGCCTTCCGGCGTATGCACGCTGCGCTGGGCCACCTCGCGCGGATGCACCAGTTGCGGCAATGCGGGGCGGCCGGGGATGTCACTCGGCGCGGCGCGCGCAAGCACGTCGGCGCTGACGGAAGGATCGAAGGAAAGCGCCCCCGATGCCGCCTGCGCCCACAGCGCAAGCACCGCCTGCACCTTGGCAGCGGGATCGGTCAGACTCAGGGCAGAACGGGCAGCTTGGCGTACACTCATGCCCAGAATTCTAGGCGCCCCGCGCCGCCCACGATTTGACCGGAGACAGACACCATGGCCATTTACCAGCTCGATGACAAGACCCCGCAGATTGCCGACTCCGCCTGGGTGGCGGACAACGCCGAAGTGATGGGTGATGTGCGCCTGGGCGAGAACGTCAGCATCTGGTTCAACACCACGCTGCGTGGCGACAACGACCCGATCACCATCGGAGACGGCACCAACATCCAGGACGGCAGCGTGCTGCACACCGACGAAGGGGTGCCGCTCACCATCGGCCGCAACGTCACCGTAGGCCACATGGTGATGCTGCACGGCTGCAGCATCGGCGACGAAAGCCTGATCGGCATTGGCGCCATCGTGCTCAACGGCGCGAAAATCGGCCGCAACTGTCTGGTCGGCGCCGGTGCGCTGGTGACCGAGGGCAAGGAGTTTCCCGACGGCAGCATGATCATCGGCAGCCCGGCCAAGGTGGTGCGCCAGCTCACGCCCGAGCAGATGGAGGGCCTGCGCTACAGCGCGCAGCACTACATCGACAACGCACGCCGCTACAAACAAGGCTTGAAGAAGATCGGCTGATCCTCATTTACGGGTTTTGGGCAGCCTGATGGCGGGTTGCCGTGTGCCCGGGCGGCACAGAGATTGATTGGCGGTCCCCATGTCCCAGATCCAGAAATTCCTTTTTGACGGCCTGCCGGTGCGTGGCGTGGCCGTGCGCCTGACCGATGCCTGGCAGGAAGTCGTGCAGCGCCGCGCTGCCAATACCGAAAGCGGCCCCTATCCCGCACCCGTGGTGCAGCTGCTGGGCGAGATGACGGCCGCAGCCGTGCTGATGCAGTCCAACATCAAGTTCAATGGCGCCCTGATCCTGCAGATGCAGGGTGACGGCCCGGTGAAGGTGGCCGTGGCCGAAGTGCAGCCCAGCCTGGCCGTGCGCGCCACGGCTTCCATTGTGGGTGAAGTGACGCCCGGTGCCGGCCTGGTGCAACTGGTGAACCAGCACGGTGCCGGCAAGTGCGCGATTACGCTGGATCCGAAGGACCGCCTGCCGGGACAGCAGGCCTACCAGGGCGTGGTCCCGCTCGCGGACGAGCAGGGCGCGCCGCTGCTGCATGCCGCCGACGTGTTGCAGCACTACATGCGCCAGAGCGAGCAGCTCGACACCACGCTGGTGCTGGCCGCCAATGAAGAGGTGGCGGCAGGCATCCTGATCCAGCGTCTGCCGCTGGAAGGCGAAGCGAACCTGGCCGGCAGCACCGCAGCCCCGACCGATGAGGCGCGCGAGGAGGCGGACGAAAGCTACAACCGCATCGTCACCCTGGCGCAAAGCCTGCAGCCGGACGAGTTGCTCGGCCTGGACATCGACACCATCCTGCATCGCCTGTTCTGGGACGAGAAGCTGCTGCGCTTCATGCCGTCCTCCAGCGATCCGGTGCCGCACTTTGCATGCACCTGCAGCCACGAGCGCGTGGCGGCCATGCTGCGCAATCTGGGCAAGGAAGAGGCCGATGCCATCGTGGCCGAGCAGGGCCAGATCGAGGTGGGCTGCGAATTCTGCGGTCGGCAGTACCAGTTCGACAAGGTGGAAGTGGCGCAGCTGTTCAAGCCGGCGGCGGCGCAGCCGCCGGGCAGTGACGCCTTGCACTGACCGATGTTGGCGAGCGGGCTCACGGCTTGCCGGATATTCTGGGGAGTATCACGCAAGCACTGGCGCGCAGAGCCCCGATCAGAGCAACAAAAAAGCCTGTGCCGACCACCGACACAGGCTCGCGAGGCACGCGCGCAGCTCAATGCGCGATCTGCACGAACACCTCGTTGGGCTTGACCATGCCCATCTCGTAGCGGGCCTTTTCCTCGACGGTGGCGACCCCTTCCTTGAGATCCTGAATCTCGGACTTCACGCGGGCGATGTCCTGTTCCAGCTGGGCATTGGCTTCGCGCTGGCGCTCCAGCTCGGTCTTCATGACGGCGACCCGGTGCACGCTCCCGCGCCCGGTCCAGATCTGGTACTGCAGCATGACCAGCAACAGCAGCAGTACCACCGTGACGACGCGGGAAACAGGCATGGCGCGCATGGGAAGCCCTCAGTTAAAGCCGGATTAGCGCAGATTGTAGAACGCCTTGCGGCCGGGGTACACAGCCACGTCGCCCAGGTCTTCCTCGATGCGCAGCAGCTGGTTGTACTTGGCCATGCGGTCGGAGCGGCTCAGAGAGCCGGTCTTGATCTGGCCGGCGTTGGTGCCGACGGCGATGTCGGAAATGGTGCTGTCCTCGGTCTCGCCCGAACGGTGGCTGATCACGGCGGTGTAGCCGGCGCGCTTGGCCATCTCGATCGCTTCGAAGGTCTCGGTCAGGGTGCCGATCTGGTTGATCTTGATCAGGATGGAGTTGGCGATGTTCTTCTCGATGCCTTCCTGCAGGATCTTGGTGTTGGTCACGAACAGGTCGTCACCCACCAGCTGCACCTTCTTGCCCAGCTTCTCGGTCAGCAGCTTCCAGCCATCCCAGTCGCCTTCGGCCATGCCGTCCTCGATGCTGATGATGGGGTACTTGTCGCACCAGGTGGCCAGCATGTTGGCCCACTCTTCAGCGGACAGCTGCACGCCGCCTTCGCCTTCCAGCACGTACTTGCCGTCCTTGTAGAACTCGGAGCTGGCGCAGTCCAGACCCAGCACGATGTCCTGGCCAGCGGTATAGCCGGCGTCGGAGATGGCTTGCAGAATCAGCTGGATGGCTGCTTCGTGGTTGTCCACGTTGGGGGCAAAGCCGCCTTCGTCGCCCACGGCAATGCTCATGCCCTTGTCGTGGATGATCTTCTTCAGCGCGTGGAACACTTCGGCGCCGTAGCGCAGCGCTTCGCGGAAGGAGGGGGCGCCCACCGGAATGATCATGAACTCCTGCAGGTCGAGATTGTTGTTGGCATGCGCGCCGCCGTTGATGACGTTCATCATCGGCACCGGCAGGTCCTTGCCGCCCATGCCGCCGAAGTAGCGGTACAGCGGGATGCCGGCTTCTTCGGCAGCCGCACGGGCCACGGCCATGGACACGGCCAGCATGGCATTGGCGCCCAGACGGCTCTTGTTGTCGGTGCCATCCAGCTCGATCAGGGTGCGGTCCAGGAAGGCCTGCTCGCTGGCGTCCAGACCCAGGATGGCTTCGCTGATCTCGGTGTTGATGTGCTCCACGGCCTTGAGCACGCCCTTGCCCAGGTAGCGGCTCTTGTCGCCGTCACGCAGCTCGATCGCCTCGCGGCTGCCGGTGGAGGCGCCGCTCGGCACGGCCGCACGGCCCATCACGCCGCTTTCCAGCAGCACGTCGCATTCGACGGTGGGGTTGCCACGGCTGTCCAGAACTTCGCGGCCGACGATATCAACGATTGCACTCATGGGTTGGTCCTTTTAATGCAGGGTTTTCTAATGGTTAAACAGGGCTTCAGCCGAATTGCTGGATGCGCTCTTCGAGCAGGCCGCGGCTGGCGGCAGTTTTCTTGGTGATGCGGTCGAGTTCGAGCAGCGTCTCGAGCAGCTCGGGCATGTGCTGCAGCGGCACGGCGTTGGGGCCGTCGCTCAGTGCGCAGGCGGGGTTGGGGTGGGTTTCCATGAACAGGCCGGCAATGCCGACCGCCACGGCAGCCCGGGCCAGCACCGGCACCATCTCGCGCATGCCGCCGCTGGACGTGCCCTGGCCGCCCGGCAGCTGCACGCTGTGCGTGGCGTCATACACCACCGGAGCGCCGGTCTCGCGCATGATGGCCAGCGAACGCATGTCGCTCACCAGGTTGTTGTAGCCGAAGCTGGCGCCGCGCTCGCAGGCCATGAAGTTGTCGGTCGGCAGGCCCATTTCGGCCGCCGCCGCACGCGCCTTGTCGATCACGTTCTTCATGTCGTGCGGCGCGAGGAACTGGCCCTTCTTGATATTGACTGGCTTGCCCGACTGCGCCACGGCGCGGATGAAATCGGTCTGGCGGCACAGGAAGGCCGGCGTCTGCAACACGTCCACCACATCGGCCACGGCCATGATCTCGGTCTCGGTGTGCACATCGGTCAGCACCGGCACGTCCAGCTCCTTCTTCACTTTGGCCAGAATTTCCAGACCGGCCACCATGCCCGGACCACGGAAGCTCTCGCCGCTGGAGCGGTTGGCCTTGTCGTAGCTGCTCTTGAAGATGAAGGGAATGCCCAGCTTGCCGGTCATTTCCTTGAGCTGGCCGGCCACGTCCATCTGCAGCTGCTCGCTCTCGACCACGCAGGGGCCGGCGATGAGGAACAGGGGCTGGTCGAGGCCGATATCGAAATTGCAGAGTTTCATGTCAGGGGGCTGCTCCAAACGTGCGGAAGGTCGGGTGTTGCCGGATCAGGCCGGAGCCGTTGCCTCGGCCTGCTGGTGTTTCAGCGCGGCCTTGATGTAGGCGTTGAACAGCGGGTGGCCGTCCCACGGCGTGGACTTGAATTCCGGGTGGAACTGCACGCCCATGTACCAGGGGTGCACGTCCTGCGGCAGCTCGACGATCTCGGTCAGGTGCTCGCGCTGCGTCAGCGCGGAGATCACCAGGCCAGCCTTGCGCAGCTGGTCCAGATACTGGGTGTTGGCCTCGTAGCGGTGGCGGTGGCGCTCGGTGACCACGTCGCCGTAGATGCTGTGTGCCAGCGTGCCGCCGGCCACGTCGGAGCTCTGCGCGCCCAGGCGCATGGTGCCGCCCAGGTCGCTGCCTTCATGGCGCGTCTGGATGTTGCCTTCGGCGTCCTGCCACTCGTCGATCAGGGCGATCACCGGGTGCTTGCAGTGGGGCTCGAATTCGGTACTGTTGGCATCCGTCAGGCCGGCCATGTGGCGGGCGTATTCGATGGTGGCCACCTGCATGCCCAGGCAGATGCCGAGGTAGGGCACCTTGTTCTCGCGGGCATAGCGGGCGGCGGCGATCTTGCCTTCCACGCCGCGCTTGCCGAAGCCGCCCGGCACCAGAATGGCGTCGAAGGGCTTGAGCTGGTCGGCCACGTTGGCGGGCGTCAGTGTTTCGGAATCCAGGTAGGTGATTGCCACCTTGGTGTGGTTCTTCATGCCGGCATGGCGCAGCGCCTCGTTGAGCGACTTGTAGCTGTCCGACAGATCCACGTATTTGCCAACCATGGCCACCTGCACCGTGTGCTGCGGGTGCTGCAACTCGTACACCAGATCGTCCCAGCGCTTGAGGCTGGCCGGCTGGGTGTGGATGCGCAACTTGTCGCAGATCAGGCCGTCCAGACCCTGCTCATGCAGCATGCGCGGCACCTTGTAGATGGTGTCCACGTCCCACATGCTGATCACGCCCCACTCGGGCACGTTGGTGAACAGGCTGATCTTCTCGCGTTCCTCTTCCGGCACCTTGCGGTCGGCGCGGCACAGCAGGGCGTCGGGCTGGATGCCGATTTCGCGCAGCTTCTGCACCGTGTGCTGGGTCGGCTTGGTCTTGAGCTCGCCGGCGGCCGCAATGTAGGGCAGATAGGTGAGATGGACAAACGCCGCCATGTTGGGGCCCAGGCGCAGGCTCAGCTGGCGCACGGCTTCCAGGAAGGGCAGGGATTCGATGTCGCCCACAGTGCCGCCGATTTCAACGATGGCCACATCCACCGCATCGGCCGTGCCGATGCCGGCACCGCGCTTGATGTATTCCTGAATCTCGTTGGTGACGTGCGGAATCACCTGCACCGTCTTGCCGAGATAGTCGCCGCGGCGTTCCTTCTCAAGCACGCTCTGGTAGATGCGGCCGGTGGTGAAGTTGTTGCTCTGCTTCATGCGCGTTTCAATGAAACGCTCATAGTGGCCCAGGTCGAGGTCGGTTTCGGCGCCGTCGTCGGTGACGAACACCTCGCCGTGCTGGAATGGGCTCATGGTGCCCGGGTCGACGTTGATGTAGGGATCGAGCTTGATAAGGGTGACTTTGAGGCCGCGCGATTCGAGAATGGCAGCCAGGGACGCCGAGGCGATGCCTTTGCCGAGCGAAGACACGACACCGCCGGTGACGAAGACGAATTTGGTGGTCATGGCCAGAAGCGGGTGAGTGAACCCGCGTGGTGGGAAATTCCAATTATAAAGGGCAAGGCCGGGCGGGAGGAATGTGCCCCGGCTTGCCCGCACCACGGCCGGGAAAGCGCAGGGCTCTTGACTGGCGGCTTAACGCGCCCGAACAGCCGCATGCAACGGCACAATCTTGGGTCGGGGCTTCTGTTCGGCCTGCCACAGATCATAGGCACCCTGCATGCCGATCCACATATCGGCGCTGGTGCCGAGCAGGGCTTCCAGGCGCAGCGCCATGTCGGCGCTGATGCCGGCGTGCTCGTTGAGGATACGAGACAGATAGGCGCGCGTAACGCCCAGACGAAGCGCAGCCTGCGTCACGCTGACATCCCCCAGCCATTCCTTCAGCACGGCGCCGGGGTGGGCGGGGTTGTGCATGCGGGTCATTGCTGTTTCTCCTGTCAATGATAGTCCTGATAGTCAACCAGTTCGACGTCCTGGCCCACAAAGCGGAAGGTCAGACGCCAGTTGCCATTGACCGTAATGGCCCAATGGCCGGCCAGCGAGCCTTTCAGAGCATGCAACTTCCAGCCTGGTACGGCCATGTCTTCGGGTTTGCTGGCATGATCCAGCGAGGTCAACTGCAACTGCAGGCGCCGGGCATGATCCGGACGGATGCCTGCCTTGCTGCCAGTTTGGTAGAAGGCTTCAAGGCCTTTGTGAAGGAGGCTGCGGATCACGATGGATTGTATACATATCGTATACAGGTGGCAAGTGGATGGACAACAGATTTGAATAGTAAAAAATAAGAGAAAAAGCCGGATATATCCGCTCCGGCTTTTAATTTATCATACTTAAGAATTAATTAATCGAAAGATTTCTCTCACACCTTCAAATCCCCATCCACACCGCCATCGCTGGTCTTGCTGCCGGTGATGGCAGACAGGCTCGTCTTGATGAAGGACATGACCTTGCCCGAATGGGTCTGCCAGTAGTGGCCATCGACGGGCTTGACGCAGATGACGGTGATACGGGGATCGTCCTTGCCATCGAACCAGGCATTGGCGTAATCGGTCCAGTATTTGTCGATCGTGACACGGTCGGTGTGCACCGAGGCCACGCCGGAGAGGGCCAGATATTCGTATTTCTCGTCGTTCTGTATCGTGAGGATCACCCGCGCATCATGCGCGATGTCGCCGTTCTTCTCGCTGGCACCCGAGCTCAGGAACCAGAACGTGCCGTCGTCTTCCACCTTCTGGATCGCCATCGGGCGCACGTCGCCGGGATAGTCCGTCACGTCGGTGGCCAGCATGCACATGCGTGCATCCTTGGCGAGCTCGCGGATCTTCCTGCAGGCGGCTTCTCCGCTGAGGTCTTCGCGCGGTTGTTGGTCCATGTCAGCCATGAGTTTGCTCCTGGGGTCTGTTTGGGAATACCCATTGGAGCGCAGCTGGCGTGCCGGGGCCGCAGGCCCGTGCCGGACGCAGGCGTAGGACCAGAGCCCTCGTGGCCCGCTAGAGGTGGAACTGGCAGGTGGCGGGGGCAGCAGGGGGCATGCGCCGCCATGCAGGCCCCTCATCCAGAAACAACAAAGCCGGCTCCGGGAGCCGGCTTTGCTGCGCAGGGGCGCTTACATGCTGCCGTAGTTCGGGCCGCCGCCGCCTTCCGGCGTTACCCAGACGATGTTCTGGGTCGGGTCCTTGATGTCGCAGGTCTTGCAGTGCACGCAGTTGGCGGCATTGATCTGCAGGCGCTGGCCACCGCCTTCGGCCTCGACGAACTCGTACACGCCGGCCGGGCAGTAGCGGGCCTCGGGGCCGGCGTACTTGGCCAGGTTGACGTTGACGGGCACGCTCGGGTCTTTCAGCGTGAGGTGGGCCGGCTGGTTTTCCTCATGGCTGACGTTGGCAATGAACACGCTGCTCAGGCGGTCGAAGGTGAGCTTGCCGTCCGGTTTCGGATAGTCGATCTTCGGGCACTCGGCCGCCGGCTTGAGCGCGGCGTGGTCGGGGTGCGTGCGGTGCACGGTCCAGGGCATGTTGCCGCCGAACAGCTTTTGCTCGATACCGGTCATGATGGTGGCGACGTCACGGCCCTTGTGGAACCAGTACTTGAAGTTGCGCGACTTGTTCAGTTCGTCGTACAGCCAGCTGTTCTCGAAGGCGGCGGTGTAGGCGCTCAGTTCGTCGTGCTGGCGGCCGGAGGTGATGGCCTCGTAGGCAGCCTCGGCGGCCATGGCGCCGGTCTTGATGGCGGCGTGGCTGCCCTTGATGCGGCTGGCGTTGAGGAAGCCGGCGTCGTCACCCACCAGGGCGGCACCCGGGAACACGAATTTGGGCAGCGACAGCAGGCCGCCGGCCGTGATGGCGCGCGCGCCGTACTCGAGGCGCTTGGCGTTGACGTTGCCGTCCTTGTCGGTGAAGTACCACTTGATGTTGGGGTGCGTCTTGAAGCGCTGGAATTCCTCGAACGGGCTCAGCCAGGGGTTCTGGTAGTCCAGGCCGACCACGAAACCGACGATGACCTTGTTGTCGGCCATGTGGTACATGAAGGAGCCGCCGTAGGTGTCGGCGTCCAGCGGCCAGCCGGCGGTGTGCAGCACCAGACCCGGTTCGTGCTTGGAAGGATCGACTTCCCACAGTTCCTTGATGCCGATGCCGTAGGCCTGCGGATCCTTGCCGGCGTCGAGCTTGAAGCGCTCGATCATCTGCTTGCCCAGGTGGCCGCGGCAGCCTTCGGCGAAGACGGTGTACTTGGCATGCAGTTCCATGCCGAGCTGGAAGTTCTCGGTGGGCTCGCCTTCCTTGTTGATGCCCATGTTGCCGGTGGCCACGCCCTTGACGGAGCCGTCTTCGTTGAACAGCACTTCGGCAGCGGCGAAGCCGGGGAAGATTTCCACTTCCAGCGCTTCGGCCTGCTGGGCCAGCCAGCGGGTGAGGTCGGCCAGGCTGATGATGTAGTTGCCGTGGTTGTCGAAGCACTTGGGCAGCATGAAGTTGGGCATGCGGCTGGCGCCCTTCTCGGTGAGCTGCAGGAAGGTGTCGGCCACCACGGGCTGGTTCAGCGGAGCGCCCTTTTCCTTCCAGTCGGGGATCAGTTCATTGAGGGCGCGCGGGTCGAAGGTGGCGCCGGAGAGGATGTGCGCGCCGGGCTCGGAGCCTTTTTCGAGCACGACCACGGACACGTCGGTGCCTTTTTCTGCAGCCAGCTGCTTCAGGCGGATGGCGGTGGACAGGCCGGCAGGGCCGCCGCCCACGATCACCACGTCGTATTCCATGGATTCGCGCGGGCCGTACTGTTCGAGGATTTGTTGAGGGGTCATGGATAGTCTCCAGATCACTAGGAAAGGGTACTGCTGCGGATGCAGGCCGGGGCAGTGCAAATGCCTGCGCGACACGGCTCTCCTGGGGCACAATGGCGCTTGCGGAAATAAACCGGGCGTGCGCAAACAACCCGACGGGCAGTATGGCTGTATCTGATTGTAGAGAGAATTGCCTGCAAGACCGATGTTGCGCTGCAAAAATGGACAAATCCAGTCGCTGGCCTGCAACCTTTTTGCAGTTTACGTTAACGTAAACTATTGCCGGGCTTTTCCGATTTCCTTTTCTCATCACGAAGTTCCCATGAAACTGCTGCTGCCTGAAGACAAGAAACCGGTGCACGTCACCACCATGCCGATCCGCTGGGGAGACATGGATGCGCTGGGCCATATCAACAACACCGTGTACTTCCGCTATTTCGAGGAGGCGCGCGTGCGCTGGCTGACCGAAGGCGGTCGCAGCATGGTGGAGGGCGGCGAGGGGCCGGTGGTGGTCAACGTGTTCTGCAACTTCTTCAGCCAGGTCGAGTACCCGGGCGATTTGCTGATCCGCCAGTACATCAGCAACGTGGGGCGCAGCTCATGCGACGTATGGATGACCATGGAGCGCACCGACCAGCCCGGCAGGATCGTGGCCGATGGCGGCTGCACCATGGTGTGGGTGAACTACGCGGCGCAGAAATCGGTGCGCCTGCCGCAGTGGGTGCTGGAGCTCCTGAACCAGGCACTGCCGGAGCAGCAACCGGCGTAATCCGGGAGGGCGCTACCAGGCACGGCCCGGCGGGCCTGCCACCGGCTCAGGCGTCGGCCTTCGGCTTGCGCGGCGTGCGGCCCAGCAGGTAGAACTCGGGGTTGGGCATCATGCCGGCGAAGCTGGCGATACGGTTGCTCATGCCGAAGAAGGCCGTGATGCCGGCGATGTCCCAGATGTCGTCGTCGTCCAGGCCGTGCGCATGCAGGGCGTCGAAGTCGGCGTCTTCCACGGTATGCGAGGCGGTGCAGACCTTCATCGCAAAGTCGAGGATGGCGCGCTGGCGCGGCGTGATGTCGGCCTTGCGATAGTTGACGGCGACCTGGTCGGCCACCAGCGGCTTCTTCTCGAAGATGCGCAGCAGCGCGCCGTGCGCCACCACGCAGTACAGGCACTGGTTGGCGGCGCTGGTGACGGTGACGATCATCTCGCGGTCGCCCTTGCTCAGGTTGCTGCTGCGGCCCACGCTGGCAGGGTCCATCAGGGCGTCGTGGTAGGCGAAGAAGGCGCGCCATTCGGCCGGGCGGCGCGCCAGCGCCAGGAACACGTTGGGGACGAAACCGGATTTTTCCTGCACCGCGAGGATGGCGGTGCGAATGTCCTCGGGCAGGTTCTCGAGTGGAGGGTGGGGGTAGCGGTCGGGGGTCATGCGTCTTTGTCTTTCGGAGGAATCCGATCATAGGGCGCAGGGATGGAGGAGCTTGCGGAGGACTTCCCCGACTTGCCGTTTACGTCAATTTGGGGCAGGCAATGCCAAGGGGCGCCTGGTGTCAGGTGGCAGCAGGTGTGACCGGAATTGCCTTGGTCAAGAACGAGCAACCGGAGTGCAGGCATTCACGGCATGCCTGCCAGCAGTTTCTGCACCAGCGCGGCGGTGGTGGCGGTGCAGTACTTGCGCATCAGGCTGGCGCGATGGATCTCCACGGTGCGGTGACTCAGGCCGAGGATGCGGCCGATTTCCTTGGAGGTGAGGCCGTGCAGCAGCTGGCTGGCCACTTCGCGCTCACGCGGGGTGAGGGTGCTGCCTTCCGCGGCAGGGGGCGGGCGGCTGTCGATGTCCTCGAAGCTCCAGATGCCGGCGGCGTGCGGGTGCAGCCGGTCGAGCGCGCGGCCCGATACACGGCACCAGAACATCTGCCCGGCACAGCGGCCGCCGACGCGGCGCATGATGCGCTCGTCGCGGTAGCTGCCGTGCTTCATCAGCGGCTGGGCGATGCGTTCGCCGGTGCGGTGGTACTCGTCCACGCTCGGATAGAGGATGGCGAAGGTCTGGCCGATCAGGGTTTCGCGGTCGGTGTCAAACAGGGTACACACTTGCTGGTTGCAATCGACAATGACACGGTCGCGTGACAGAATCAGCCCGATGGGTGCCAGCTCGAAAGCCCAGCGGTAGTCGGCATTGGCCGGGGGCAGATCAGGGGTGTCCATTACGCAATACTACGTAGTTCAATACGTAGTATCGTAATGCTTTCCAAACCTCAACTCAAATCAGGAGACAAGCGTGAACAAGATTTATCCGAGCGCTGAAGAAGCGCTCAAGGGCGTGGTGAAGGATGGCCAGCTGCTGGCCGTGGGCGGCTTCGGCCTGTGCGGCATCCCCGAAGCGCTGATCGACGCCCTGTGCGCCAGCGGCGTGAAGGATCTGACCGTCATCTCCAACAACGCCGGCGTGGACGGCTTTGGCCTGGGCAAGCTGCTGGAAACGCGCCAGATCAAGAAGATGATCTCCTCCTACGTGGGTGAGAACAAGGAGTTCGAGCGCCAGTACCTGGCCGGCGAACTGGAACTGGAATTTACGCCGCAGGGCACGCTGGCCGAGAAGCTGCGCGCGGGCGGCGCCGGCATCCCGGCCTTCTTCACCAAGACCGGCGTGGGCACGCTGGTGGCCGAAGGCAAGGAACTGCGCGAGTTCAACGGTGAAACCTATGTGATGGAGCATGGCCTGTTCCCCGAGGTGTCGCTGATCAAGGCCGACGTGGCCGACCGCAGCGGCAACCTCCGTTTCAACCTGACGGCGCGCAACTTCAACCCGGCTGCTGCCACCGCCGGCAAGATCTGCATCGTGGAAGTCGAGCGCATCGTGGCCAACGGCGAAATCGCTCCCGATGACGTGCACCTGCCCGGCATCTACGTGCACCGCATCGTGCACAACCCCACGCCCGAAAAGCGCATCGAGAAGCGCACCATCCGCGATCACAAGTAAAGCAATTCAGGAGACATCATCATGGCTTGGACCCAAGACCAAATGGCTGCGCGCGCAGCCCAGGAGCTGCAGGACGGCTTCTATGTGAACCTCGGTATCGGCATTCCCACGCTGGTGGCCAACCACGTGCCGCACGACAAGGAAGTGTGGCTGCAGAGCGAGAACGGCATGCTGGGCATCGGCCCGTTCCCGTCCGAAGACGAGGTGGACGCCGACCTGATCAACGCCGGCAAGCAGACCGTGACGACGCTGAAGGGCTCTTCCATTTTCGGCAGCGACCAGTCTTTCGCCATGATTCGTGGCGGCAAGATCAACCTGTCCATCCTGGGCGCCATGCAGGTGACGGCCAAGGGTGACCTGGCCAACTGGATGATTCCGGGCAAGATGGTCAAGGGCATGGGCGGCGCCATGGACCTGGTGGCCGGAGTGAAGCGTGTGATCGTGCTGATGGAGCACGTGGCGCGCAAGAAGGACGGCACTACCGACCTGAAGATCCTGCCCGAGTGCACGCTGCCGCTGACCGGCGTGGGCGTGGTGGACATGATCATCACCGACCTGGGCGTGTTCGACGTGACGCCGGAAGGTCTGAAGGTGCTGGAACTGGCGCCGGAAGTGACCTTCGAGGAAGTGCAGTCCAAGACGGGTGTGCCGCTGATCCAGTAATCGGCAACTGCCCAAAACAGGAAACCCGCGACTCTTGCGAGCGCGGGTTTCTTGTTGGGCGCTGCGTCGGTGTGTCAGCCCAGCTTCTTCGCGTATTCGCGCGGCTGCGTGAGCATCTCGTGGCGCAGCGCCTCGTTCAGCTCCTCTTCGGACATCAGCTGCTTCTGCAGCACGATGTCGCGCACGTTGCGGCCGTGGGTGAAGGCTTCGGTGGCGATGTCGGTGGCCTGCTTGTAGCCGATGATGGGGTTGAGTGCGGTCACCAGGGCGATGGAGCGCTCGATATTCTCGCGCAGGCGTTCCTCGTTGGCGGTGATGCCGGCCACGCAGCGGTCGGCCAGCGTCATGCAGCCGGTGGTGAGCAGCGTGAGACTGCGCGACAGGGCGTTCATGATGACGGGCTCGAAAGCGTTGAGCTGCAATTGGCCGCCCTCGGCCGCGAAGGTGACGGTGACGTCGTTGCCGAACACTTCGAAGGCGACCTGGTTGACCACTTCGGGGATCACCGGGTTGACCTTGCCGGGCATGATGGAGGAGCCGGCCTGCATGGGCGGCAGGTTGATCTCGCCGAAGCCGGCGCGCGGGCCGCTGGAGAGCAGGCGCAGGTCGTTGCAGATCTTGGAGATCTTGACGGCGATGCGCTTGAGCACGCCGGAGAGCTGCACGAAGTCGCCGCAGTCCTGCGTGGCCTCGATCAGGTTGGGGGCGGTGGACAGGTCCAGGCCGGTGATCTCGCGCAGGTGGTGCAGGGCCTTGGCGGCGTATTCGGGGTGGGCCGTGATGCCGGTGCCGATGGCGGTCGCGCCCAGGTTGATTTCGCGAACCAGCACTTCGACGCGGATCAGGCGCGCCATGTCTTCCTCGAGCATGACGGCGTAGGTGGAGAATTCCTGGCCCAGCGTCATGGGCACGGCATCCTGCAGCTGGGTGCGGCCGATCTTGAGCAGGCCGGAGAATTCTTCCGCTTTTGCGGCGAAGGTGTCGCGCAGGTGCGCCATGGCTGCCAGCAGGCTCTTGATGGCGAAGCAGGTGGCAATGCGGATGGCGGTGGGGTAGACGTCGTTGGTGCTTTGCGCCATGTTGACCTGCTCGTTGGGGTGCAGGTACTGGTATTCGCCGCGCTGGTGGCCCATCAGTTCGAGCGCGCGGTTGCAGACGACCTCGTTGGCGTTCATGTTGGTGGAGGTGCCGGCGCCGCCCTGGATCACGTCGACCACGAACTGGTCATGCAGCGCGCCGCTGCGGATTTCGGCGCAGGCGGCAACGATGGCGTCGCACTGGTTCTTGGGCAGCAGGCCGAGTTCGTTGTTGGCCTTGGCAGCGGCGGCCTTGACGGCAGCCAGCGCCACGATCAGTTCGGGCATGGTGGCTACCGTGACCCCTGAAATCTGGAAGTTTTCCTGCGCGCGCAGGGTGTGGACGCCGTAGTAGGCGGAAGCGGGGACCTCGCGGTCGCCGAGCAGATCATGTTCCAGACGGGTTGCTGTCATCGGAGTGCTTTCATCAATAAATCCTGATTTTGCGAAAGAGGGCAATTCGCACGAAAGAGCATGGTTTTTGGCTGGCAGGGGTGCGAAGGGGAATGGGAAGGCTTTAGGGGGAAGTCCGGATGTCAGGGGGAGCGGCGGGCGTGGGTGTACTCGCTTGATCCGATGGCGGTGATGCGGCGGACCAGAACAGGGCTCCTGTGCGCCAGGCCCACTGCCAGCCGCTGAGGCTGGCGGACATCAGCGCACCGGCCAGCTGGGCATTGGAGACATGGGTGCCCAGCGCGCTGGCGTCCCGCGGGCCGGCCAGCGTGCGGCGCGGCCATTCGGCCAGCAGTTGCGCCAGGCCGCGCTGGATCAGCGGCAGATCGGGCGAGACTTCGCCGCCCAGGTCCGCCAGCACGCCGGCGAGCGAGAGCCAGGTCTTGCGGAACAGCGACAGGCTGGGATCGACCTGGATATGGCCGTCGAGTGCGAGCTGATCGAGCAGGCCGAGCAGCCAGTCGAAACCGGCCAGTTGCGGAACGGGGAAGGGCGACAGCGCAAGATGCGGCAGAGTCGCGTGCGGGAAGCGCAGGTGCGGCGCAACAGGGTGTGCAGCAGGTGAAGGGAAGGCAGCCTGGGCGGTGGCGGGGCGCACCAGACGGTTCAGGGCCTGCTCCACATGCGCTATCAGGGCAGGGTCGTCCGGCGGGATGTTGCCGAGGCGTGCCACGGCGCTGCGTACCTGTGCAGCATCCAGCGTGATGCCGCCGATCATGGCGGCCACCACGGCTTCGCGCGCGGACTTGGGCATGGGGGCGATCAGGGCCCAGTCCAGCACGGCCAGCCGGCCCTGCTCGGTGAGCATCAGGTTGCCGCCATGCAGGTCGCCATGGAACAGGCTCGGGTCTGCCGGAGACCAGAAGGGCTGTGCCAGCAGGGCATCGATGGCGATACGGGCCAGGCGCTGGCGCTCGGGCGGAGGCAGGTCCGCTTCGGCCAGCGGCTGGCCATGGATGCACTCCATGGCCGTGACCCAGGAAGTGCTCCAGGGCAGCACGCGCGGAATATGGATGGCGGGCGTGCGGGAGTAGAAGGCATGCGCGGCCTGCAGGTGGGTTTGCTCGCGCTCGAGCTGGATTTCTTCGCGCAGCAGGCGGGCCACGCTGTCGAGCGTGCCGGCGTAATCGAGGGCAGGCAGTTGCAGCTCTGCGCCGCGCTGTTGCAGGAATTGCGCGATGGCGGGCAGGGTGGAGAGTTCTTCGTCCAGCTGCCGGGCCACGCCGGGGCGCAGCACCTTGAAGACGCCATGCTGCTCGCCGTCTGCATCGTGCCAGCGGAAGGGCAGCACCAGGGCCACGCTGCCTTCGGCCAGCGGAGCGGCATCGATCTGCAGGCCCGGAGCGGGTGTTGCAGAGCCGGCTACCAGGGTGCGGAGATCATGCACCAGCGCGGCCACTACCGAGGCATCGGTGCGCGCCGGTGTGGACTCGAGCTGGCGCAACTGGTCGCGCAGCTCCTGCGGCAGGTGCTTCTGCCGTGCCAGTACCTGCCCCAGCTTGTGCAGCGTGGGGCATTGCAGCAGCAGGGTGGTGATGCGTGCGGGCAGCGGAGCGTCCAGGCCGAGCTGGAACTGGGCCTGCACCAGAGCCTCGATACGGGCAGCGGGCAGGGCGTTGAGGAAGCGGGCCAGGCCTTCGAGCACCAGCGGCTCCCACTGGCTGAGCGAGCGGGGCAGCAGGCTGCCGATGCCGAGAGCGGCAAGCCATTCGGCGTCGAGGGCAAGGGCGTGATCAGCTTCGGAAGGGAGAGGAGTCATGGCGGGCTGGGATGGAATGGGCCGACTCCAGTCTAGCGCCTGTGCGTGACAGGCCGCGCGAAGAGGTGACGGAAACAATGCATGCCTGTTTTTTGCGCAGGCATGGCGATAACTTGCCTGATGCAGTAAAATGGAAAGTTTCACACCAACATAATTTCAGGACAGGACTCCATCATGGGCAACAAGATCGTTACCGAAGCCGACCGCAAAGCCACCAAGCCGCTGCCGGGCGCACCCCGCGTCAAGATTGGCGCTGGCCAGCGCAGCAGCCTGGAGCGCGGCTCCCACACCCGCAGCAAGAAGAACCCCGGCAAGCGTCCGCACCAGGGTTGATGGGCGCGGCTGCCAGCGGCGGCCAAACCCCATGCAAAAGGCGACTGCCTGAGCCCTTCCTGTCGAGGAGGGTTCAGGCAGTCGCCTTTTTTGTGCTGGTTCAGGCGTCGATCTCGAGGTTGTCGATCAGGCGTGCGCGGCCCAGTTGTGACGCGGCAAGTACCACCAGCGCGCGGTCGTCCGCCGTGGCGGGCAGCAGGTCGCCGCGATTGGCGATGACGATGTAGTCGGTTTTCCAGCCACGCGCATCCAGGATGCTGCTGGCGTTGGCGCAGAGGGCAGCATAGTTGCGTTCGCCGCCTTCCACGGCGGAACGGATGCCCTCCAGCGTGCGGCGCAACTGCGGCGCTTCGGCGCGTTCGCGTTCGCTCAGGTAGCCGTTGCGCGAGGAGAGCGCCAGTCCGTCCTCGGCGCGTTCGGTGTCGATGCCGACAATCTCGACCGGCATGTTCAGGTCGCGCACCATGCCTTCGATCACCTTGAGCTGCTGGTAATCCTTCTTGCCGAAGATGGCCACGTCGGGCTGCACCAGGTTGAACAGTTTGGTGACCACCGTGGCCACGCCGCGGAAGTGCCCCGGCCGGAATTCGCCGCACAGGCGGCTCTGCAGCTCGGGGGGCTCGACGAAGTACTGCTGCGGCCCGTGCGGGTACAGGTCTTCCACGCCGGGGTGAAACACCGCATCGACGCCGGCGGCGCGCAGCTTGTCGCAGTCGGCATCGAAGGTGCGCGGGTACTTGCTCAGGTCTTCGTTGGGGCCGAACTGGATCGGGTTGACGAAGATCGAGACGATCACCTGGCCGCCTTGGGTCGTGGCCTGTTTGCGCGCTTCATGGCAGAGCGCAATGTGGCCCGAATGCAGGTTGCCCATGGTGGGCACAAAGGCGACATGGCCAGCCTGCTTGCGCCAGGCGCGCAACTCGGCGACTGTGGTCAGGATCTGCATGAAAGACCTCCGTGGGGATCAGATCAGTAGCAATGCTCGGGTGCAGGGAAGGAGCCGGCCTTGACCTGCTGCACGTAGTGTGTCACGGCGTTCTGGATCGTGCCAGCCTCGGCCATGAAGTTCTTGACGAAGCGGGCCTTCTTGCCGGGGTACACATCCAGCATGTCATGCACCACCAGCACCTGGCCGTCGGTGTCGGGGCCGGCGCCGATGCCGATGGTGGGCACGGCAATGCTGCGCGAGACTTCGCCAGCCAGCGCGGCGGGCACCATCTCCATCAGCAGCATGTGCGCGCCGGCTTCGGTCAGGATGCGGGCATCCTGCAGCAGCAGCGCGGCCTGGATGTCGTCGCGACCCTGCACGCGGTAGCCGCCCAGGGTGTTGACGGACTGGGGCGTGAGGCCGATATGCGCGCACACCGGAATGCCGCGCGCCACCAGGAAGGCAATGGTTTCAGCCATGAAGGCGCCGCCTTCGAGCTTGACCATTTCGGCACCGGCCTGCATCAGCGCGACCGAGCTGGCAAAGGCCTGCTCCTTGCTCTGCTGGTAGCTGCCGAAGGGCAGGTCGGCCAGCACCAGCGCATTGCCGGCGCCGCGCGCCACGCAGCGCGTGTGGTAGACCATGTCGTCCAGGGTGACGGGCAGCGTGCTGCCGGCACCCTGCACCACCATGCCGAGCGAATCGCCCACCAGCAGCATGTCCACGCCGCACTGGCTCATCAGGCTGGCGAAGCTGGCGTCGTAGCAGGTCAGCATGGCAATCTTGTTGCCTTCTGCCTTCATCTTCTGCAGGGTGGTGATGGTGTGTTTCATGAAACCTCTCTCCTTGCCGTTATCGCGGATGGCTGCAACAGAGCGCGGATTGTAGTACCGCGGCGCGCCTTGTGTGCAACCGGAGCAGAGGATATCAGAGAGGACGGCGCAAATGGGGGCTGTGCGACAACATGCCGGCCCAGGTGCGCACCAGGGTTTCGGCGCAGTTGCGCAGGTCGAGCCGCTGCGGTTCGGACAGCCACAGCGCGGTGAGGCCGAACAGGCTGGACATGAGGGCGGCCTGGGCCAGATCCGGATCCAGATCGGCCGGCAGCATGCCGTGGTGCTGGCCGGACTGGATGGCGCTGCGCATGTGCTGGCGCCAGATATCGCGATGGCTGGCCAGAACGCGCAGAATGCCTTCGTTGCCCGGGGTGGCCTCGCACTTGAGATGCAGCACCGCGGCGAACTTGCACAAGGCAGGGTCATCGGCCAGACGCCGGTAATAGGCGATGCAGGAGTCGATCAGGATGTTCCAGGCCTGCGGGTTGATGGCGCCGTCCTCGCAGAAGAGCTTGGCGCGGATTTCGGCGAAGTGCAGCTGGCACAGGGCGTCGAACAGGTCTTCCTTGTTGCGGAAGTGCCAGTAGAGCGCGCCGCGCGTGACGCCGGCGGTCCGCGCGATTTCGTCCAGCGAGGCGCGGGCCACGCCGCGCGCATGGAATACTTCCAAGGCGGCGTCAAGCAGGGCCTGACGGGTCTGTAGGGCTTCCTCGCGGGTTCTTTTCACGGTACAGAAAAATGGGGGAACGGCAACAATTGCCGGGGTTGGCAAAGGGGCATTTTAGCATTGAGGCAGTAGAAACATACAAGTGTGTATGTATAATTTGCCGGCGCTATTGTGCAGAAGAAGACGGGGTCAGATGCTGACCCCTTTTGCGTTGTTTTTCTGCGGCCCTGCCGCGGTTTGCACGCACAATGCACATACCACCGGGATTTTGTTGCGGCCTCCGGGAGCAGGAGGGGCAATACCGTCTGCAAGTCGTTCGGCGGCTTTCGCAGCATCTAATTCGATACCGATACGGATCAAGCATGAAGAAGAACCAACCGACATTCATCAACGGTGCGCGCCTGCGCGTGCCCGCCCTGGTGCTGGGCAGCGCGCTGCTGCTGGTGGCCTGTGGAAAAAAGGATCCGGCTGCTGCGGGCCCGCAGGGCGAAGGCGCTCCGCCGCCCACCGTGGGCGTGGTGGTGGTGCAGCCGGGTAGTCAGCCGGTGCTGACCGAGCTGCCGGGTCGCCTGGAAGCGTTCCGTATTGCCCAGGTGCGTGCGCGTGCTACCGGGGTGGTACAGCGTCGCCTGTTTACCGAAGGAGGTTGGGTGAACGCGGGGCAACCGCTGTTCCAGATTGACAGTGCGCCCTACCAGGCGGCGCTGCAGAGTGCACGCGCCAGCCTGGCGCGCGCCCAGGCATCGCTGGGTCAGACCAGTGCCCAGGCGCGCCGCTTTGCCCCGCTGGCAGCGGCCAATGCAATCAGCAAGCAGGAATATGACAATGCGCTGGCTGCCGAGAAGGCTTCGCGTGCCGAAGTGCAGGCGGCCCAGGCAGCGGTGCGTACCGCCAATATCAACCTGGGCTACGCGCGTGTGACGGCGCCGATTTCCGGCCGCATCGGCAAGGCGCTGGTGACCGAGGGGGCGATGGTCAGTGCCACCGAGGGCACCCAGCTGGCCGTGATCCAGCAGACCAATCCGATGGTGGTGAATTTCACCCAGTCCGCCAGCGAGCTGCTCAAGCTGCGCACGGCGGCGGGTGCCACCGGCGTGGGGGCCAATCCCGAGGTGAACGTGCTGCTGGAGGATGGCAGCGTGTACGCACACCGCGCGCGCCTGCTGTTCACCGACGTGACGGTGGACCAGGCGACCGGCCAGGTGAACCTGCGCGCCGAGGTGCCCAACCCCGAGGGCCTGCTGCTGCCGGGCCTGTATGTGCGTGTGCAGATCGAGCAGGCGCGCATGGACAACGTGATGCTGCTGCCGCAGCAGGCGGTGACGCGCGGCAACGCCGGCGATACGGTGCTGGTGGTCAAGCCCGATGGCAGCTTTGGTCCGCGCCCGGTGAAGGTCGGCCCGGCACAGGGCAGCCAGTGGATCATCCTGTCCGGCCTGCAGCCGGGTGAGCAGGTGATTGTCGATGGCGTGATGAAGCTGCGCCCGGGCATGCAGAAGGTGAAGGCGGTGCCGTGGCAGGCACCGGGTGCCGCTGCACCGGCCGGCGCGGCCTCGGCGCCTGCGGGCACGGCCTCCGGCGTTGCCAGTGCTGCGGCTTCCGGCCCGGCTGCCGGGGCCAGTGCGGCTCCCGCGCCTGCTGGTGCCGCCTCCGGTGCCAGCGCTCCGCGTTCCTGATAGCGGGGACGACAGACCATGGCCAAGTTCTTTATTGACCGCCCCATTTTTGCGTGGGTGATTGCGCTTTTCATCATCGTGCTGGGCGCACTGTCCATCACGCAGCTGCCGATTGCGCAGTATCCGGCGGTAGCACCGCCGACCATCGTCATCAACACCGTCTATCCCGGGGCGTCGGCCCAGACCATGGACGACAGCGTGCTGTCCGTGATCGAGCGTGAAATGAACGGTACGCCAGGTCTTGCGTATATGGAGTCGGTCTCGCAGGCCGACGGCACGGGCTCGGTGACGCTCAGTTTCGAGCCCGGCACCAATGCCGACCTGGCGCAGGTGGACGTGCAGAACCGCCTGAGCCGGGCGCAGCCGCGCCTGCCCTCGGTGGTGGTGCAGAACGGCGTGCGCGTGGACAAGTCACGTTCCAACTTCCTGATGTTCGTGATGCTGTCCTCGGACGATCCGAATGCGCAGATCGATGCCATGACGGATTACGCGGCGCGCAACGTGCTGCCCGAAATCCAGCGCCTGCCCGGCATCGGCCAGGCGCAGCTGTTCGGCGCCGAACGCGCCATGCGCATCTGGGTGGATCCGGCCAAGCTGCAGGGCTTCAATCTGGGGACGGCCGATGTGGCCAATGCCATCCGCGAGCAGAACGCCCAAGTGTCTGCGGGTGCATTGGGCGATTTGCCCAATATCGAGGGCGTGAGCATGAGTGCCACGGTGGTGGTGCCGGGCCAGCTGGCAACGCCGGAGCAGTTCGGCAACATCATCCTGCGTGCCAGCGGAGATGGTGCAGCGGTGCGCCTGAAGGATGTTGCACGCATCGAACTGGGGTCGCAGCAGTACGCCACCTCGGCACGCCTGAACGGCAAGGCTGCCGTGGGTATCGGCGTGCAGCTGGCACCCTCGGGCAACGCGCTGGCATCGGCCAAGGCGGTCAAGCAGCGCATGGCCGAACTGCAGCGCTTCTTTCCCCAGGGCATGAGCTGGACCGTGCCGTATGACAGCTCGGAGTTCATCGAGATTTCCATTACCAAGGTGGTGCATACCCTGCTCGAAGCCGTGGCGCTGGTGTTTCTGGTGATGCTGCTGTTTCTGCAGAATATCCGCTATACGATCATTCCGACGATCGTGGTGCCGGTGGCGCTGCTGGGCACGTTCGGTGCGCTGCTCGCCATGGGTTTCTCGATCAACGTGCTGACCATGTTCGGCATGGTGCTGGTGATCGGTATCGTGGTGGACGATGCCATCGTGGTGGTGGAGAACGTGGAGCGCATCATGAGCCACGAGGGCCTGCCGCCGCTGCAGGCCACGCGCAAGGCCATGTCGCAGATTTCCGGCGCCATCGTGGGCGTGACGGTGGTGCTGATCGCGGTGTTCGTGCCGCTGGCCTTCTTTGCCGGCTCCATCGGCAACATCTACCGGCAGTTCTCGGCGGTGATGGCCGTGTCGATTGCATTCTCGGCGTTCCTGGCGCTGTCGCTGACGCCTGCGCTGTGCGCGACGCTGCTGAAGCCGGTGGCGGCCGGACACCATGAGGAGAGAAAGGGCTTTTTCGGCTGGTTCAACAAGCGCTTTGCGCGCACCGCCAAGGGCTACGAGGGCTGGGTAGCCAGGCTGCTGCGCCGCAGCGGGCGGATGATGGTGATTTATGCCGTGCTGATTGCGGTGGTGGCGCTGCTGTTCATGCGCCTGCCGACGGGCTTCCTCCCGCAGGAGGATCAAGGCAACCTGATCGTGAACGTGCAGTTGCCGCCGGGTGCCACGCAGGAGCGTACGCGCAACGTGATGCAGGAAGTGGAAGGCTTCATGCTCAAGCAGCCGGAGGTGAAGACCATGGTGAGCGTGCTGGGCTTCAGCTTTGCCGGTCGCGGGCAGAATGCGGCGCTGGCCTTCGTCACGCTCAAGGACTGGTCCGAGCGCAAGGCAGGCGCGGAAGCGATTGCCGGTCGTGCCATGGGCGCACTCAGCCAGATCCGTGATGCCTTCGTGTTTGCGGTGACGCCGCCAGCGATTCCGGAACTGGGTTCGGCTTCCGGCTTTACCTTCCGTCTGCAGGACCGCGCCGACAACGGCCACGCTGCGCTGATGCAGGCGCGCAATCAGCTGCTTGGTATGGCGATGCAGAGCAAGGTGCTGGCGGGCGTGCGTCCGGACGGGCTGGAAGATGCACAGCAGCTGCAGGTGGACATCGACCGCGAACGCGCGCTGGCGCAGGGCGTGAGCGTGGGCGCCATCAACGCAGCCATCGGCACGGCGCTGGGCTCGCAGTATGTGAACGATTTCCCCAACGCCGGCCGCATGCAGCGGGTGGTGGTGCAGGCAGAGGCGGCCGCGCGCATGCAACCCGAGGATATCCTCAAGCTCACGGTGACCAACAGCCGCGGCCAGGCCGTGCCGCTGTCGGCGGTGGCGACCACGCGCTGGATTACCGGCCCGATGCAGTCCATCCGCTATAACGGCTACCCGGCCATGCGGATTGCCGGCAGCGCCGCTCCGGGCTACAGCACGGGCGAGGCCATGGCCGAAATGGAAATGCTGGCCAGCAAGCTGCCGCCGGGCTTCGGTTTCGAGTGGACGGGCCAGTCCCGCGAGGAAAAGATGGCCGGCGCCCAGGCGGTGCTGCTGTACGGCTTTGCCATTCTGGCGGTGTTCCTGTGCCTGGCTGCGCTATACGAGAGCTGGTCGATTCCGTTCTCGGTGATTCTGGTGGTGCCGCTGGGCGTGCTGGGGGTGCTGCTGGGCGTGAGCGCGCGCGGCATGGTCAATGACGTGTACTTCCAGGTGGGTCTGGTGACCATCATCGGCCTGTCGGCGAAGAACGCGATCCTGATCGTGGAGTTTGCCAAGGACTTGCAGGCCCAGGGCAAGAGCCCGATGGAAGCGGCGCTGGCTGCGGCGCACCTGCGTTTCCGCCCGATCGTGATGACCTCGCTGGCTTTCATTCTGGGCGTGTTGCCGCTGGTGCTGGCCACCGGCGCCAGCTCGGCCAGCCAGCGCGAGATTGGCACCGCAGTGATGTCCGGCATGATCGTGGGCACGCTATTGGCCGTATTCTTCGTGCCGACATTCTTCGTGGTGGTACGCTCCATCTTCAAGGGCAGCAAGCGGCAGCAGGAGCGTTTTGCGGCCCATGCGGCCGAGGCAGGTTTTACGGCTGAATCGGTCGACGGCATCCTGGCGGAAGCCGAGGAGGGCATGTCGGCAGAGGAGCGCGCGGCCATGCACCATGGCGCACGCGAGATTGGTCACACTCCCAAGGAGGGCGCATGATGCCCGCAACAATGCTTCATTCCCGCAGCCTGGCGGCTGCGCTGCTGGTTTCCGTGCTGTCTGGCTGTAGTCTCATGCCTGCCTACGAGCGTCCCGAGGCGCCGGTGCCGGCTGGCTGGACACAGTCCGGCAGCGGCGATGCGCGTCTGCCCGCAGCGGCCGATATCGGCTGGCAGCAGTACTTTGCCGATGCGCGCCTGCGCGAACTGATCGGACTGGCGCTGCAGAACAACCGCGACCTGCGCGTGGCGGCGCTCAACATCGAGGCGGCGCGGGCGCAGTACGGCGTGGCGCGTGCCGACCAGTTGCCGACCGTGGCGGCTGGCGCCGGCATGACGCGTTCGCGCACAGCGGCCGATGCCAGCCCGACTGGGCGTGAAACCCTGGGCAACATCTACAGCGCCAATCTGGCCTCCACCGGTTTCGAGCTGGACTTCTTCGGCCGCGTGAAAAGCCTGAGCACCGCCGCGCTGAACCAGTATCTGGCCACGCAGGAAGCCCGTGATGCGGCGCAGATCAGCCTGATCGCCGAAGTGGCCAAGGCCTATGTGGCGCAGCGCACGGCGGATGAAGCCATGCGGGTGTCCAAGCTGGCGCTGGACTCGCGCGAGAAGACCTACCGCCTGTCCAAGCTGCGCTTCAACGCCGGCGTGATTTCGGCGATCGACCTGCGCCAGAACGAGACGTTGATCGAGTCGGCCCATGCGGACTATGCGGCGCAGACCCGCTTGCGCGAGCAGGCAGGCAATGCGCTGCAGCTGCTGATCGGCCAGCCGTTGCCGGCCAATCTGCCGCCGGCGCTGCCGCTGGGCAAGCAGGTGGCGGTCAATGCCCTGCCGGTAGGCATGAGCTCGGAAGTGCTGCTGCGTCGCCCGGACATCCGCCAGAGCGAATACCAGTTGCAGGCGGCCAACGCCAACATCGGCGCGGCGCGCGCGGCTTTCTTCCCGCGCATCTCGCTGACGGGCAGCTTCGGCAGCACGAGCCGCGAGTTGGACAACCTGTTTACCGGCCCCAATCTGGCATGGAGCTTCATGCCGCAGATCAGCCTGCCGATCTTCGATTTCGGCCGTAACCAGTCCAACCTGGATCTGGCCAATGCGCGCAAGAACATTGCGGTGGCGCAGTACGAGAAGAGCATCCAGGGTGCCTTCCGCGAGGTGGCGGACCAGCTCGCTGCACGCCGCACGCTGGCGGACCAGCTCGCTGCACAGGAGCGCGGGTATCAGGCCGAGCGCGAGCGTCTACGTCTGGTGCAGATGCGCTATGACAACGGCATTTCCAGCTCGCTGGATCTGCTGGATGCGCAGCGCCAGAGCTATGCGCTGGAGCAGTCGCTGCTGCTGACACGCCAGGCGGCGATGAACAACCGCATCGACCTGTACAAGGTGCTGGGTGGGGGGCTGGTGGATGTGACGGCGGTGCCGGCTGCCGCTGCGCGCTGAAGAAGCTCAGCGCGGGTAGCCGCGTTGCGCCAGATATGCCCTGGCGATCACGTAGAGCAGCGCAAACAGGGTGATCCAGAACAGGGTCAGCTTCCAGTTCATGTCTGGTGGCTGGCCCTTTTTGCTCTGTCGGTCTGAGCGGAACTGTTTGGGGTGGTAGATTGGGCCGCGGGGATCGGACGTTTCGTCGCTTTCGAGCCAGGCGAGGTAGCGGCGTCGGGTGCGATCCCTGACGTATGTGCGATCATCCAGAGACATGGTTAAATACTACTATTGTAGTATTTATTGACTCCGGCTATTTTTGCCACGGGCTGAATCGCGCACGATGTGGAGCGGGCGATGGGAATCGAACCCACGTCTTGAGCTTGGGAAGCTCAGGTCCTGCCATTGAACGACGCCCGCAGAGAGGGAAATTGTAGCGGGCTTTGCCGTAAGACTGCGAGAAAAGAAAGACTGCTTGTATGAGTTGGCAGGCAGTTGTGCAGAAGATTGGCGGCGACTCCGGTTGCGGAGACGCCGTTCAGGAGAACCGTCTTACTTCAGCACATCCCCCAGGTTCACGTACTTCATCTCCAGGTATTCATCCATGCCATGGTGCGAGCCTTCGCGGCCCAGGCCGGATTGCTTGACGCCGCCGAACGGCACCTGTTCGCTGCCCAGCAGGCCGATGTTGACGCCCACCATGCCGTATTCCAGCGCCTCGCTCACGCGGATGATGCGGCCGATGTCGCGGCTGTAGAAGTAGCTGGCCAGGCCGAATTCGGTGGCGTTGGCAGCGTCGATCGCTTCCTGCTCGGTCTTGAAGCGGAACACCGGCGCCAGCGGGCCAAAGGTTTCCTCGCGCGCCACGCGCATGTCCTGGCTGGCGTTGGCGATGATGGTGGGCTCGAAGAACTGGCCGTGCAGCGGCTTGCCGCCGGTGACGATGTTGCCGCCCTTGGAGACCGCATCGGCGATGTGCTCCTTGACCTTGTCCAGCGCAGCGGGCTCGATCAGCGGGCCCTGCGTCACACCGGGCTCGAAGCCGTTGCCCACTTTCAGGCCCTTCACGCGCTCGGCCAGCTTGGCGACGAAGGCGTCGTAGATGCCGTCCTGCACGTACAGGCGGTTGGCGCACACGCAGGTCTGGCCGGCGTTGCGGTATTTGCTGGCCATGGCGCCGTCCACGGCACTGTCCACGTCGGCGTCGTCGAAGACGATGAAGGGGGCATTGCCGCCCAGCTCCAGCGCCAGCTTCTTGATGGTGGGTGCGCACTGCGCCATCAGGATGCGGCCGACTTCGGTGGAGCCGGTGAAGCTCAGATGGCGCACTACCGGGCTGTCGCACAGCACCTTGCCGACGGCGGCGGCGTGCTCGGTCGGGATCACGTTGATCACGCCATCCGGGATGCCGGCGCGGTGCGCCAGTTCGGCCAGAGCCAGCGCGCACAGCGGGGTGAATTCGGCGGGTTTGACGACCACGGTGCAGCCGGCCGCGATGGCGGGCGCGACCTTGCGCGTGATCATGGCGACCGGGAAGTTCCAGGGCGTGATGGCGGCGCAGACGCCGATCGGCTGGCGCAGCACGATGGCGCGACGGTCGGGCGCGAAGCTGGGCACGGTTTCGCCGTAGGTGCGCTTGGCTTCTTCGGCATACCACTCAACGAAGCTGGCGCCGTACACCACTTCGCCGGTGGCTTCGGCCAGCGGTTTGCCTTGTTCGGCGGTCATCAGGCGGGCCAGGTCATCCTGGTGCGCGAGGATCAGTTCGAACCACTTGCGCAGCAACTGGCTGCGCTGCTTGTGCGTCATGGCGCGCCAGGCGGGCAGGGCGGCCTCGGCGGCGTCGATGGCCTGCTGGGTCTGGGCCGCGGTGAGGTTGGCAACCTGGGCCAGTTCCAGGCCGGTGGCGGGATCGGTGACGGCAAAGGTGCCTTCGCCCTCCACCCAGGCGCCGTTGATGTAGCCGGCGTTCTTGAGCAGGGTGGGGTCCTTGAGCTGGAGCAGGGGGGAGTTGTTGGTGGTCATGGTTGTCTCGATGCTGGGTTCTTGAAACAGGGGTTATTGTCTTGGGGCAGTATAGAAAATCGGAAAGCCAGTGGGCTGGATGAGGGAAAAGCGGTTCGGAGATCGGCAGTCGCCGGACTGACGGTGGCGAGAGTCCTGCCGTAGCTCGGAAGCTCAGTAGGCTCTGTAGTCATCAGCTGCCGATACCGCGCGCCTCCCATCCCGATATGCGTCGCCGTCATGCCGGCGCTGCTACTTCCGTCGCTTCGGCCTGCAGCCAGTCGCGCAACACCTCCTCCGTGTGCTGCCCCACCAGCGGCGGTGGGCGGCGGTACTGCACCGGCGTGGCGCTCAGACGCACCGGGCTGGCCACGGTCGATACCGTGCCGAGCGGATGCGGCAGGTCGACGCGGATGCCGCGTGCCTGCACCTGCGGATCGGCAAACACCTGGTCCAGCCGGTTGACCGGGCCACAGGGCACATCGGCCTGTTCCAGCGCGCTGACCCATTCGGCGGTGGTGCGCATCACGGTGGTCTGGCGCAGCAGCGGAATCAGTTCGGCGCGGTGCCTGACGCGTTGCGGGTTGGTGGCAAAGCGCTCGTCCTGCGCCCATTCCGGGTGGCCGGCCACCAGGCAGAAGCGGGCGAACTGGCCATCGTTGCCGACGGCGAGAATCATGTCGCTGTCGGCCGTGGGAAAGGTCTGGTAGGGCACGATGCTGGGATGGGCATTGCCCATGCGGCGCGGCACCACGCCACCGACCAGATAGTTGGAGGCCTGATTCGCAAGCGTTGCGACCTGTACGTCGAGCAGGGCGGTGTCGATATGCTGGCCCAGGCCGGAGCGGTTGCGCTCCTGCAGCGCGGCCAGAATGCCGATGGTGGCGTACAGGCCGGTCAGGATGTCAGTGAGCGCCACGCCCACTTTCTGCGGGCCGGCGCCGGCCTCGTCATCGGGCACGCCGGTGATACTCATCAGCCCGCCCATGGCCTGGATCAGGAAGTCGTAGCCGGGGCGCGCAGCGTAGGGGCCGCTTTGGCCAAAGCCGGTGATGGAGCAGTAGATCAGGCGCGGGTTGATGGCATTTAGGCTGGCGTAGTCCAAGCCGTATTGCTGCAGGCCGCCGGTCTTGAAGTTTTCCAGCACGATGTCGGCCTTGGCGGCCAGATCGCGCAGCGTCTGCTGGCCTTCGGGGCTGGCCATGTCCACGGTGATGGAGCGCTTGTTGCGGTTGGTGCAGAGGAAGTAGGCCGATTCGCGCGTGGGCTGGCCGTCGGCGTCCTTCAGCCAGGGCGGGCCCCAGGCGCGGGTGTCGTCGCCGCTGCCGGGACGCTCGACCTTGACCACATCGGCGCCCAGATCGCCCAGGATCTGGCTGGCCCAGGGGCCGGCCAGCACGCGGGACAGGTCGAGCACGCGGATGCCGGTCAGAGGTTGCGGGCGCGGGGGTGTACTTGTCATGGGCAGATGTTCCGGATGAAAAGCCCCGCCGCCACCAGCACGCGGGCCGGCAGGGCGGGGGGAGGAGACAAGAGTTGCTTAGAAGGCGGCAATGCCGGTCTGGGCGCGGCCGAGGATCAGCGCATGGATGTCATGCGTGCCCTCGTAGGTATTCACCACTTCCAGGTTCACCAGATGGCGCGCAATGCCGAATTCGTCGCTGATGCCGTTGCCGCCCAGCATGTCGCGTGCCATGCGCGCAATCTCCAGCGCCTTGCCGCAGTTGTTGCGCTTGAAGATGCTGGTGATTTCCACCGCGGCCGTGCCTTCGTCCTTCATCCGGCCCAGGCGCAGCACGCCCTGCAGGCCCAGCGTGATCTCGGTCTGCATGTCGGCCAGCTTCTTCTGGATCAGCTGGTTGGCCGCCAGCGGCTTGCCGAACTGCTTGCGGTCCATGGTGTACTGGCGCGCCGTGTGCCAGCAGGCTTCGGCCGCGCCCAGCGCGCCCCAGGCGATGCCGTAGCGCGCGCTGTTCAGGCAGGTGAACGGGCCTTTCAGTCCACGCACCTCGGGGAAGGCGTTCTCTTCCGGCACGAATACCTCGTCCATCACGATCTCGCCGGTGATGCTGGCGCGCAGACCGACCTTGCCGTGGATGGCCGGAGCGCTCAGGCCTTTCCAGCCTTTCTCCAGCACAAAGCCGCGGATCGCGCCTTCATCGTCCTTGGCCCAGACCACGAACACATCAGCCACCGGCGAGTTGGTGATCCACATCTTGGAGCCGGTGAGGCTGTAGCCGCCGTCCACCTTCTTGGCGCGGGTGACCATGCTGCCGGGGTCGGAGCCGTGGTTGGGTTCGGTCAGGCCGAAGCAGCCAATCCATTCGCCGGTGGCCAGCTTGGGCAGGTACTTCTGCTTCGTGGCCTCGTTGCCGAACTCGTAGATGGGCACCATCACCAGCGAGGACTGCACGCTGGCCATGGAGCGGTAGCCGGAGTCGACGCGCTCGATTTCCCGGGCGATCAGGCCGTAGCAGACGTAGTTCAGGCCGGGGCCGCCGTATTGCTCGGGGATGGTGGGGCCGAGCAGGCCGAGTTCGCCCATCTCGCGGAAGATGGTCAGGTCGGTCTGCTCGTTGCGGAAGGCGTTGAGCACGCGCGGGGCGAGCTTGTCCTGGCAGTAGGCGGCAGCGGCGTCGCGCACCATGCGCTCGTCGTCGCTCAGTTGCTGGTCGAGCAGCAGCGGGTCATCCCATTGAAAGGCGGTGCGGGTGGTTCTCTGGAGCATTTTCTTGAACTTCCTTCTGGATACAAAAACAGGAGATGTCAGGTGGCGCTGGCTTCAGGCTGCAGGCCCACCAGGGGAGCGGTGTTCTGTTGCGATTGTCCACCGATGTTGAATTTCTGTGCGATCAGGCCCATGGCGATAATCACTGCGGCCAGCACGGAGGTGTAGATCACTTCGGTACGGTAGGTGCCCTCGAACACCATCACCACCAGCGAAGCGGCGATGGCGAAGATCACGGCGTAGGTCAGCCAGGGGAACAGCCACATCCTGAATGCAATGGGTTTGCCCGAAGCTTGCAGTTTCTGGCGCATCTTGAGCTGGGAGATGGCGATGCACAGGTACACGTACATGGCGACAGTGCCGGTGGCAGACATCAGCACGTCGTAAATGTCCATTTTCTCGGTCGCGGTCAGGTAGATGGCAACGAAGGAGAAGATGCTGGAGATCAGCACGCCGACCCAGGGGCTGCCGCTGTTCTTGCCGGTGATCTGCATGATGCGGTGCGCATCGCCACGGCGCGACAGGGAATACAGCATGCGCGAGCAGGTGTACAGGGCGGAGTTGAAGCAGCTGCACACGGAGGTCAGCACCACGAAGTTGACGATGTGGCGCGCTTCGGGAATGCCCAGGCGCGTCAGCGTGACGGTATAGGTTCCGTAGGTGGCGTCCTTGAGCAGCGGGTCGTTGTAGGGCACCAGGCAGACAGCGATGAAGATGGAGCCGACGTAGAACAGGATGATGCGCCACACCACGGATTTGGTGGTCTTGACGATTTCCTTGCTGGGGTTGTCGGATTCGGCGGCGGCCACGGTGACGATTTCCGCGCCGATGAAGGCGAACATCACCCCGAGCATGGCGGTGACCACGGCGCCGAAGCCGTTGGGCATGAAGCCTTCCTTGGTGAGATGGGTGAAGCCGACGGCATCCGGCTGGCCCCAGGGCCACAGGTGCGTCAGCGCGAGCAGGCCGATGATCAGGAACACCACGATGGCCGTGACCTTGACCAGCGCGAACCAGAATTCGAACTCGCCGTAGTTCTTCACCTTCATCAGGTTGACCAGGATGAGCGAGACGGTGACGATCAGCATATAGCCCCAGATCGGAATCATGGGGAACCAGCTGTGCAGGATCTTGCCGGCGACGTAGGCTTCCCAGCCCATCAGCAGCGCCCAGAAGTACCAGTACAGCCAGCCGATGGTGAAGCCGGCCCAGCGCCCGATGGCGCGGTCTGCGTAGGTGGAGAATGAGCCCGTGTCGGGCTGGGCCACGGCCATTTCGCCGAGCATGCGCATGACCAGCACCACGACGATGCCGCCTGCGATATAGGCCAGGATGGCCGCGGGGCCGGCGTTGGCGATCACCTTGCCGGAGCCGATGAACAGCGCAGCGCCGATCACGCCGGCGATCGAAATCATGGTGAGGTGCCGCGAGCGCAATCCGTTTTTCAGCGTGGTGCCGCTCTGGACACCGCAGGCTTGTGTTGTCATGATGTCTCCTCGTTTATTTTCTCGTACCGGGGGAGCCGAGGGGCTCCGGATAAACATCGGGGTGCGCCGGCCCGGCGGCGGGAGGGCGTGACTGCTGCATGCCTTGTTCCCGCGCCAAGGGTGTGTGCCCGGCGCCCCCGACAAAAACGGATCAGGCCTGCTTGGCCGCTTCCACGCTGGCGGCAAGAATCTCCAGGCCCTCGTCCAGCAGCGCATTGCTGGCCGTCAGCGGCACCAGGATGCGCAGCACGTTGCCGTAGGTGCCGCAGGTCAGCAGGATCAGACCGCGGCGTGCGGCTTCGGCAGAGATCGCCTTGGCCAGCTCGGGCGCGGGCTGCTGCATGTCGCCGTTCTTGCACAGCTCCACCGCCACCATGGCGCCCAGGCCGCGGATGTCGGCCAGCTCGGGATGCTTCTCGGCTATGCCTTCGAGCTTGGCCACCATGTGCTGGCCCACGTCACGCGAGCGCTGCAGCAGGTTTTCCTCTTCGAAGGTGTCCATTACCGCCAGCGCGGCCACGCAGCCGATCGGGTTGCCGGCATAGGTGCCGCCCAGACCGCCCGGTGCCGGTGCGTCCATGATCTCGGCGCGGCCGGTGACGGCGGAAATCGGGAAACCACCGGCCATCGACTTGGCCAGGGTGATCATGTCCGGTACCACGCCGCTCTGCTCGATGGCGTACCAGGTGCCGGTGCGGCCGGCGCCGGTCTGTACCTCGTCCACGATCATCACGATGCCGTGCTGGTCGCACACGGCGCGGATGTGCTCGAGCAGCGCGCGCGGCGCCGGGTTGAAGCCGCCTTCGCCCTGCACCGGCTCGATGATGATGGCCGCCACGCGGCTCGGCTCGATGTCATTCTTGAAGATCTGTTCGATGGATTCGATGGAATCCTCGATCGTCACGCCGCGCTTGGGGTTGGGGAAGCGGGCATGGAAGATCTCGCCCGGGAAGGGGCCGAAACCGGCCTTGTAGGGCACGACCTTGCCGGTCAGCGCCATGGTCAGCGAGGTGCGGCCGTGGTAGGCGCCGCTGAAAGCGATCACGCCGCCGCGGCCGGTGTGGCAGCGCGCAATTTTTACGGCGTTTTCCACGGCTTCGGCGCCGGTGGACAGGAACACCGTCTTCTTGGCGAAATTGCCCGGCGCCTTGTCGTTCAGGCGCTCGGCCAGTTCCACATAGCTTTCGTAAGCCAGTACCTGGAAGCAGGTGTGCGTGAAGCGCGTCATCTGCTGCTGCACGGCTTCCATGATCTGCGGGTGGCGATGGCCGGTGTTGAGCACGGCGATGCCGCCGGCAAAGTCGATGTAGCGCTTGCCTTCCACGTCCCAGATCTCGGCGTTGTCGCCACGGTCGATGAAGATCTGGTGCGTGTGGCCCACGCCGCGCGGAATGGCCGCTTCGCGGCGCGCGTACAGGCTGGCGTTGGTGGTCTTGGTGGTGTCGAGCATGGCTTCCTTCTCCGGTGAATAACATTGGCGAACAGTGGGATGCCACTCTATAGACCGGGCCGAAGGGCTAACATATACAGCTTGTGCCTGCGGCGACTGGTACTGTGCAGGGGGTGTGTGCTGTACAAACAAACCCGATCGGTACTAACCCCTAGTTTTGAGGTGTTGGTGGTTCCCGCCCACCGGGACTGTGATTGCCATGTTCGTACTCGACTCTTCCTCTTCCGTGTCTCTCGTCCAGCAGATCGTGGACGGCTTCAGCCGTCTGGTCGAGGAAGGTTCGCTGCGTCCGGGTTCCAAGCTCCCTTCCATCCGGCAGTTTGCGCACGCGCATGGCGTGAGCGTGTACACGGTGGTGGACGCTTACGACCGGCTGGTGGCGCAGGGCTATTTCGTGTCGCGCCCGCACCTGGGATTTTTCGTGCGCCGGCGTCGGCAGGACGAGGGCTTGGTGCCCGCAGCCGGTGGCAGCTACGATTTCGACTCCATGTACTACATGCGGCGCATCTTCGAGCACCGCGGGCTCAGCCGCAAACCCGGCTGCGGCTGGTTGCCGGAAGACTGGCTGTTCGGCGATGGGGTGCGCCGTGCGCTGCGCACACTGGCTTCGGGCGAGATCAGCATCAGCGGCTATGGCGAGCCCAAGGGCTTTGCGCCGCTGCGCCAGCTGGTGCGTGACCTGCTGGCCGAGCATGAAGTGGCGGTGACCACCGAACAGATCCTGCTTACACAAGGTTCCAGCCATGCACTCGACCTGATCGCGCGCCGCCTGGTGCATGCAGGCGATCCGGTGCTGATCGACGACCCGAGCTATGCCAACCTGTGCTTTGGCCTGCGCCTGCTCGGCGGTGAGCTGCTGGGCGTGCCACGTACCGAGGAGGGCTACGATCTGGCGCTGCTCGAACGCCTGCTGGAAGAACGCAGGCCCAAGGTGTTTTTCACCCAGCCGCGCCTGCATTGCCCGACCGGAGCATCCGCCACGCTCGCACATATGTACCGCGTGCTGCAACTGGCGGAAAAATACGATGTCACGCTGGTCGAAAACGACATTTACAGTGATCTCGACCCGCGCCCGCATCCTTCGTTTGCCAGCCTGGACCAACTCAACCGCGTGGTCTACATCAGCAGTTTTTCCAAGACCATTTCCCCCAACCTGCGCGTGGGCTATATGGCGTGCAACCCCGAACTGATCGAGGATCTGGCGCAACTCAAGATGATTTCGGGGCTCACCTCGGCCGAACTGTCGGAGCGCATCGTTTACGGCGCGCTGATCGACGGCCGCTGGCGCAAGCATGCCAAGACGCTGCGCGACCGCCTCACCGCAGCCCATGAGAAGGTGGCGGCGCGCTTTCTGGAGCTGGGCTTCGAACTGTTCACCGAGCCCAAGGCCGGCATGTTCCTGTGGGTGCGTCATCCTCGCATTGCCGATGCCAATGAACTGGCCTTGCGCGCCACGGAGCACGATATCCTGCTTGGCCCGGGGCATCTGTTTTCGCCAGGGCTGGAGCCGAGCCCATGGCTGCGCTTCAATGTGGCGTTTTGCGAGGATGAGGCGGTGTTCGATTTCCTGCAGCAGGAGATCGGGCGGGCCGACCCAGAGGGGGGCGCAGCGGCGTAGCACGCCCACCAGGACCGGCAGCCAGCGCGGGAGACAAGACAACGTGCACGCTGATCATTCGACCTGCTGTACCGGCGCGAACACGTCGTCGCCGTGGCCGGGCTAGTCGTACATTTGCGTAAAAAGCATCGCTGTCACTGCCGGTTCGGAGGCAAACCAGGCATGAAAGTAACTTGCCATGATGCTGCCATGGCGGTAGAGCGCATCCACCTGCTCTCCAGTGGAGGGACGCTGGGTGTGCGCGATCGGCACCAGCGGCGTGCTCTCGCGCGAATGGTGGAAGGTGTGGCCGCGCAGTGTGCCCATGCCCCAATCCAGCTGCTGGCTGCCCAGGGCGGCCAGACGCGGCTGCATGGTTACTTTTCCCGGTAGCAAGCCCCACATGGGCTGCGTGCTGCCGTCCTTTTGCGTCAGGGTTTCAAACAGCAGCATCATGCCGCCGCACTCGGCCCAGACCGGCTTGCCCGCCCGGACGTGCGCTGCCACGCTATCGCGGCTGATAGTGGCTTGCGCCAGGGTTTCGGCATGCAGTTCGGGATAGCCGCCGGGAAGCCACAGGGCATCGCATTCCGGAAGCGCCTCGTTGGCCAGCGGCGAAAAGGACACCACTGTGGCGCCCATGGCGTGCAAGGTATCGAGATTGGCCGCGTAGATAAAGCACAGCGCGGCATCGCGCGCGATGGCGATGGTTTTGCCTTCCAGCAAACGGGGCAGCGGCTGCAGCGCAGGAGGCGCGAAGTCGACGCGCCAGTCCTGCCAACTGGAAATGGGGTGGGAGCTGGCTGAAAGCTGCGCTGGGGCGTCTTCTGCCGGGTCCGCTTTCAGAGCCGCTGAAACAGTTAGACCAGAAGGAGGCCGATCGAAAGCAGGCGCATCAGAAGAAGTTGCCGTCTTGGTCTCCAACGATGGAGCGTCCGATGTGCCCATCATCGCTTGTTGCGGCGCCCACGCCAGCGCTCCCAGCTCGGTCCGGGCCAGCGCATCCGCCACCGCATCCAGCCGCGCCGTGGCGTCTTCCACCTCCTGCGCCACCACCAGCCCCAGATGCCGCTCCGGCAGGCTGAACCCCGCATCGCGCGGCAAGTGGCCCCAGAAATCATCATCCACCATGCTGTCGCGCAGCATGCCCGCATGGCGCTCGCTGCCCACATGGTTGGCCAGCACGCCGGCCCAGGGCAGCGGCTTGCCGGACGGATGCGGATAGCGACGCAGCCCGTAGGCCACGGCGCCAAAGGTATCCGCCATGGCCGCCGCGCTCAGGATGCACAACACCGGAATACCCAGCAGCCGCGCAATATCGGCCGCGCTCGGCTTGCCGTCGTGCAGCCCCATCACGCCTTCGATCAGGATCAGGTCCGATTCCTGCGCGGCCCGGTGCAGGCGCTCGCGAATCTCCTGCTCGCCGTTGATCCACAGATCGAGCTGGTACACCGGCCGGCCGCTGGCCAGTTCATGCCAGTATGGATCCAGAAAATCCGGCCCGCACTTGAACACCTGCACGCGCCGCCCGGCGCGCGCATGCAGGCGTGCCAGTCCGGCGGTGAGTGTGGTCTTGCCCTGGCGCGAAGCGGGGGCGGCGATCAGCAGGGCAACGCAGGAGGTCATGGCGCGTCGTCATCGCCGTGCATGTCGGGCCCTTGGTGAAACACCAGGTCTTCCACCACGCGCCCGTGGACGAGGTGTTCGTCGATGATGCGGTCCATATTGGCGGAGGTCACGTTGTAGTACCACACGCCATCGGGCTGCACGCAGACGATGGGGCCGCCCTTGCAGGCGGCAAAGCAGCTCACGCGGCTGCGCTTCACGCGCAGGGCGCCCTCCTGCAGGCCGGCGGCCTTGAAGCGCTCGCCCAGACTGTCGTACAGTGCCTGCGACTGTCCATCCTGCGTGCAGCGCGGGCCCACGCACAGCAGCAGGTGGCGGCGGTAGTGGCTGATTTTCGGCTTGGTCACGCCCGTGTTGACGGCATCCGAGGAAGTTGCCGCGCTACTGGCCGCGCCGTCGTGCATGGCCGTGTCGGCTGGCGCGCCGTTCTTTTGCAAAGTGGCGTTTCTGCTCTGGAGGGCCATCTCCACCGCGGCATCACATCCGCGCTCGCAGGTCAGACATTCCTTGCGCAGCTCCGCGACCTTGGCTTCATTCATGCTTCAATTCCTTCTTCAGTGATTTCCGCGCCGTCCAGCGCCGGTTCCTCGATGGTCATGCGGATGTAGTCGGCGGGCAGGCGGTATTCTGCCGCCAGTGTGTCGATGCTGCTGCCGGACGCATGCGCCTCGCGCACGGTTTCCTGCCAGCCGGCCAGGCCGGTGCTGAGCGAGCGGCCGGCCTTCTCGCCGTCGCGCGTGCTCTTGCTGCCTTCCACCTCGTACTTGTTGGCGTAGCCGCGTGGCGTTACCATCAATCCATGGCGCACAAAGGTGTTGCTGTTGCCGATCAGCACCGTGCTCAGCATGCCGATATCGCAATCCGTCATCTCGGCGAGTGTAGTGTGCACGATATTCTGGCGACGGCGGTAGCCGGACTTGACGATGGCCACCGGAGTGGCGGGATCGCGGTGGCGCAGGAACAGGCGCTGCGCCTGCACGATCTGCTGGGTGCGGCGGCCGCTCTTGGGGTTGTACAGCGCCACCACGAAATCGGCGGCGGCAGCGGCGTCGAGCCGGCGTGCAATGGTGGGCCAGGGCGTCAGCAGGTCGGACAGCGAAATCGCGCAGAAATCGTGCGTGAGCGGCGCACCGACCAGCGCCGCGCAGGCGTTGATGGCGGAAGCTCCCGGAATGATCTCGACCTCGATGCCATCGGCCACCACGCGGCGGATGCTGCCGTCTTCGGCTTCTTCCTCATGCACCTCGGGCGGCGTCCAGCCGGCCTGGAACAGCACCTCGAAGGTCGGGCCCGCCATGCCGTACACGCCCGCATCGCCGGACGACACCAGCGCCACCTTCTTGCCCTCGCGCGCACGCTCCAGCGCCTCGATGGCACGATCGAGCTCCTCGGTCATGCTCTTGCGGATCACTTCCTTGCCCTCGATCAGGTCGGCCACCAGCTTGATATAGGTGACGTAGCCGATGATGGTGTCGGCTTCCTGGATGGCGGCACGGGCGCGCGCCGTCATGCTGCCGGCGTCGCCGGGGCCGATGCCGACCAGCATGATTTTGCCGTTGCGGGAGGGGGAGGTCGTGGTCATGGGAATCCGTTTCTTGAATAAGGGGTTTGCGCCTGGGCCTTGTTCGGATTGCAGGCGCTTTCTGAGCTGGCCAGGAGAAGGTTGGTCAGTACGCATCAGGGCGCCGGCTGGCCGGTCGTGTGATGCATATCGGGTAGGGCATGTGCGGGCAAGGGATGCGCTGGCAGCATGGCGACGGAAACGGTGGCGTTGCGGCCATCCGGGCCCCGCAGCTTGTGTTTCTCCACCAGCAATTGCCGGGCGGGCAGGGCTTGCGCATGGCCGAGCAGCAGGCCGCCCACCAGCAGCGCCGCCGCTTCGCTGACGGACGGCGTGCCGGTGTACTTGCGCACGGTTTCGCTCGGATTGGGCACAGCAACGCCAGCCAGTCGCTGCGCCGGGAAAAAGCGCATGCGCCAGTGATGCTGGCGGCTGACTTCCTGCATGCAGGGCTCGTCCGCCTTGAGGTCGATGCTCGCCACGGCGGCCACCTGGTGCCATTGCAGACCTGCTTGCAGCAGCGCCTGCTCGATGGCCTGCTCCAGCGTTGCCGTGGGCGTGCCGCGGTCGCAGCCCAGGCCCAGCGCGCAGAGCTGCGTTGCCTGCCCTTGCATGGGCATCGAGGCTTGGTCCGCATCTGGCGCCGGCCTTTGCGTCAGTTCTTGCGCTTCAACCACGGTCACCTTCCTGCTGTCCAACCGGCGGGCGATACACCACAAGCCGCTCGTGCCACTGCTGCCAGAACGGCGCGTCCAGCTCGGCATGCGTTACCCACAGCACCGAGCGGTGGCGGGCCGGATCGACCTGGTCGAAGCGCTCCAGCAATTCGACGTTGGCCGGCAGCGGGGTTGGGCGCGTCCACCAGTGGCGGCTGCCGGTTTCCTGCACAAAGGCAATTGCCTCGCCGTTGACCACATCGGCCGACACGCGCGTGATGTTGATCTTGGGCGCTTCCACACGCCAGCCCAGGTGACGGCCGAGAATGTCCACCGGAATCGTCTTGCCCACATCCGACGCCGTGGTCAGCACCGGCGTGGCGCCGATCAGGGCGCCCACGCGCTCGCTCCAGGCATTTGCGCCGCCCACATGGCCGGACAGCACCGGGATGACATAGTCACCCGCATCGTCCACCACGATCACCCCCGGATCCTCGTCCTTGCTGCGCAAATGCGGGGCGATCAGGCGCACCACGGCGCCGAGCGAGACGAAGAACACCAGCTGGTCATGCTCGGCGAACAGGCGCGGAATCTCGTCCTTCAGCGCGCCGGTGTAGACATGGACCGGATTGGGCAGCCCGGCGAACACCTCGCCAAACTTGGCGGAGGTGCAGATATGCGCCGGCGGCAGATGCTCCGGCCAGCGGCCGGCCAGCTCCAGCGCCTGCGCCGCGCCGTGTTTGGTGATGGCGACCAGTGCTACACGCACCTGCTCCTCGGGGACCGCCGGGGCCGAAGTGACAACCTTGTGATCCGTGCTCATGCGGCAACTCCCGCCCGGTCCTTTTTCAGACACCCCTTGATCCGCTCCCCCCGCACGCGGTGCGGATGCTTGATGATCATCAGCGAGAGGTAGCTGATCTTGGTATCTCGCAGCGTCAGCAGTTCGCGCCCGCTCAGGTGGCGTTCATCCTCGGCGCCGGAGCGCTCGATGAACCAGGCTTCTTCCAGCAGATTGCGCTGCTCCAGCCAGTCCAGCAGCTCGTTCAGCAGCGGCTTGATCTTCATCAGCACCAGCGTGTCGAACTCCTTCAGATGCCGGTCGATGGCGCTCACGCCATAGGCGGCGGGAATGATGGCCACCGTATCGTCCTGCTCTGCCAGCGCAATGCCCGCATCGGCACAGGCCGAGGTGAACGAGTTGACGCCGGCAATCGTGCGCACGGGAATCGCCGCATCCAGCTGCTGCACCGTGCGCGCCAGATGGCCGAAGGTGGCATAGGTGCTGGCATCGCCCTCGACCAGAAACAGCACGTCGCGGCCGGCTTCCAGCCAGGGCAGGATGGCGTGCGCGGCCTTGAGCCAGGCAGCGGCGAGTTTCTCGCCATCGTGTGTCATCGGGAACAGCAGTTGCGCATGCTCGGCCGGCGGCTGCAGGCCGGCGCGGCTGGCGATGTCGAAGGCATAGCTCGGGGTCTTGCCGCTGCGTGCGGGATAGACCCAGGCCGCATCGGTGCGCTGCAGCTGCTCCCAGGCATCGCGCGTGATCAGGCCGGGCGAGCCGGGGCCGAGCGACACGCCGATCAGGGTGCCCATTACCGGCTTGCCGGCAAGGCCAGCCGCCGCACTCAATGGAGATTCATGGTTCATCAACATTCCTTCTTCGCGGTCACGATCCAGACCGGGTTTTCGGCGGCCATGCGGTGCATGTGCAGAATGGGCTTGCTGCGGGCAGCCTGCAGTTGCAGCACATCCCACTGGATGCCGCTGTCCTCCAGCGCCTGCAGCGTCGCGGTGGCTGTCGCCAGGTTTTCCAGCGTCACGAAGTTCATCACCAGATGACCACCCGGCTTGAGGCGCCGCAGAATCAGCCGGATCAGCTCTTCCAGTTCGCCGCCCGAGCCACCGACAAACACCGCGTCCGGATCCGGCCACCCATCCAGCAGCTCCGGCGCCTTGGCGTTGAACAGGCTGTAGTTGCTCACCCCAAACGCCGCGTGATTGGACTGTGCAATGGCGAAATCGCCCGCGTTCTTCTCGATGGCAAACACGTGCCCGCTGGAGCACAGGCGCGCCGCCTCCAGCCCCACCGAGCCGCTGCCTGCGCCGATGTCCCACACCACGCTGGAGGCGCGCAACTGCAGCCGCGCCAGCGACACGGCGCGCACTTCCTGCTTGGTGATCAAGCCCTTGTCGGGCTGGCGCTGGGTGAAGGCGCTGTCGGCCTGGCTGGTCAGCACCGGTTCTGGCAGCGGCGTCTGGCGCCACAGCAGCACCACGTTGGGATGGGCAAACTCGGCCGTGGCTACCTCATTTACGCTCAGCTCACCCAGCACGCGCTCCTGCGCGCTGGCCAGGCGCTCGGCCACCGCCATCCGGAAATCTTCCGCAAGGCCTTCGCGCTGCAGCATGCGCGCGATGCGGCCCGGCGTGTTCTCGGGGCTGGTCAGCACCGCCAGACGCGCATGGCGGCGCACCAATTGCGCCAGCGCATACATGCCATGCGAGGGCGGAGCGCCGCGCTCCCACTCGCCGGTATCGCGCGTGTGGATCGAGGCCAGCTTCATGTCGGCCCAGGACAATCCCAGCCGCGCACAGGCCAACTGAATGGTGGACACATTGGGCAGAACGTCCACCGCCTGCACGCACAGGCGCGCAGCCAGATAGCTGCCCACGCCAAAGCACAGCGGATCGCCGGTGGCCAGCACCACACAGCGCAGGTCCAGCGCACGCGCCGACCGCACCCACTCGGGCACTTCCGACAGCTTGCCGCCGGCGTCGTGCACTTGGGCGCCGGGCTTGAACAGGGGTGCGAACAGCGTCAGGCTGTCGGCCCAGCTGATGATCACATCCGCATTGCGGATATGCGCCAGCGCGGTCGGCGTGAGGCTCTCGGCGCCATCGTCGAGCACGCCGATCACGCGGCAGGGGTTGGGGTCCTTGGCAAGAGTCTGCATGCCGGGCTTATTCCGTATCGAAGTCAGATGAATGGGTGTGGCCGATGCCGGTGCGGCCGGCGCTTTCGGGTCGCGGGCGCGCGGGCACCGGCGGCGACAGCACGTCGGCCACCTTGTTGCCGGCAAAGTCGCACACCAGCACGCGGATCTGGAAGGCATCGCCATAGCGATCCGGTGCAGTCAGGGTGTCGATGGCGGCCTGAGCCAGCGCATGGTGGAAGGCATCGCCCAGGCCGCGTTCCACCATCAGCTCGGCGCCGAAGCGCGCGGTTTGCGCGTCGGCAATGGCGGTGCAATCCTCGTCGCTGGCGCCGATCTGCCGTGCGATGCGCGCCACCAGATCGGTATCCACCACGTTGCGGTTGGCGTGGGTGATGGTCTCGCCCTGGGCGATCTTGGTGAGCTTGCCCACCATCACGCCCAGCACCACCAGCCGGATGCCCTGCGCCACCACTTCATCGAGCGCATAGCGCAGAAAGTCGCCCATCTGGATGAAGCAGGCCGAGGGCAGTTCCGGGTGGTCCTTGCGCAGTTCGGCAATGGCGAAACTCTCGGTGCGTCCGCCGGTCGTGAGCGCCACCACGTCATGCCCCAGCGTGGACACCACCTGGATGGCCTGCACCACGCTGGCGCGCCAGGCGCTGGTGGAGTAGGGCTTGACGATGCCGGTGGTGCCCAGGATGCTGATGCCGCCCAGAATCCCCAGTCGTGCATTGGTGGTCTTCTTGGCCATGTCCTGCCCGCCGGGCACGCTGATCGTCACCTCCAGCCCGTGGCGCTGCAGCAGGTCGCTGCCCAGCTCGTCCAGTGCCTCGCGCAGGTTGTCGGCAATGTTCTGGCGCGGCACCGGGTTGATGGCCGGGCCGCCCACTTCCAGGCCCAGGCCGGGCATGGTCACCGTGCCCACGCCTTCGCCGTTGCGATAGACGATGCGGCCGACCTGCCCTGGCAGCACGCGCAGGTCCACCGTGAGGTGGGCCTTGTCGGTGCAGTCGGGATCATCGCCGGCGAACTTCTCGATCCAGGCACGGGCATGGCGCTCCACGCCTTCGCCCTCGACCATCCCCTCGCCCACGGCAAAGCTCACGCGGTCGCCATTGGGCAGCAGGCTGGTGATATGGGGCGGAACCAGGCCATGCACCATGCCCACGGCGCAGGCCCGTGCGGCTGCGGCCGAACAGGCCCCGGTGGTAAAGCCGGTGCGCGTGCCTTTCTGGGGTTTGCCTTCCATGCTTGAAAGCTCCGTGGTCAGAAGGCTTCAGGCAGCCACGGCCTGCTTCTGGCGCGCCTCGGCCAGCGCCAGCAGTGCGTGCAGCGCAGCCACCACCAGCGTGGAGCCGCCCTTGCGCCCGCGGATCACGATCCACGGCACTTCCTGCACTTCGGCCATCAGATCCTTGCTTTCGGCGGCAGAGACAAAACCCACCGGCATGCCCACCACCAGCGCCGGGCGCACACCTTCCTCGCGGATCAGGCGCACCAGCTCGATCAGCGCGGTGGGAGCATTCCCGATCCCGACAATGGCGCCATCCAGCAACCCCAGCCGATGCGCCTTGCGCATGGCCTGTACGGCACGCGTGGTGTCTTCCTGCTGCGCCTGCGCGATCACGTCGGCATCGCTGATGAACTGGTGCGTCATCACGCCGAAGTGCGACAGCCGTGGCTTGGAGAGCCCGACGCAGATCATTTCCACGTCCGCCACCATGGCGATGCCGCCGCGCGCCTTGGCATCGAGCAGCGCCTGCAGCCCGGCCTCGACCGCATCGGGATGGAAGTCCGTCAGGCCGTTGAATTCGAAATCGGCGTTGGCATGGATCATGCGGCGCACGATGGGCCACTGGCCTTCGGTATAGACGTGCGGGCCGGCTTCGCTGTCGATGATGGCAAAGCTGTCATGCTCGATGACCTGGCCGGCGCGCGTGAGCTGCTCGGTAACAGTGTTGATGGTGCTCATGGCAAACCCGTGAAGTGCGAATCAGTGGTGGGACACATGCGTGCAGTGGCGCACGGCGTCGTTGCCGTCGTCGCCATGGTCGTGTGCATGCGCATGGTGGTGCCCGTCGTGCGAATGGTCATGTCCGTGTTCGCCATGCGCATGATCATGGTGATCATGGCTGTGCGGCACATACCCCGCCACGTCATAGCGCACCGTCGCATGCGGCGCGCCGCGCAGCCACTTGTCCACCCGCTCGTCCAGCAGCGCAAACACCTCCGGCTCGAAGCCGAAATACTGGCTGTGCGCAAAGCGCAGCTGCGGATACTGCTTGCGCAGATGCTCCACCTGGCGGTCGATGCGGTGCATCAGCGTGCCGGTGAACAGGTAGTAGGGCAGGATCACGATCTGCGTCATGCCCAGCAGCATGTGCCGTTGCACCACGCGTTCCAGGCGCGGGTAGGTGATGCCGGTAAAGGCCACATCCACCAGCTCGTGATCGGTTTCCTCCCACAGCCAGCGTGCCATCTTGGCGACCTCGCCATTGGCCTTGCGGTCGCTGGAGCCGCGTCCCAGCAGGATCACGCCGGTGCCTTGCGGATCGGGCATGTCCAGCCGGTGCATGGCATGGCGCAGCTTGCGGCGCAGCACCGTCAGCACCGGCTCGCAGGCGCCCAGATGCGGTGCATAGTCGAACTGCACTTGCGGAAAGCGCTGGCGCGCCTGCTCCAGGGCATAGGGAATGTCGCCTTTCACATGGCCGGCGGCGTTCAGGATCAGCGGCAATACGAGCACTTTGCCATCATGCTGCTGCGCATGGGCGGCGGCACGGTCGAGGCCTTCGTCCAGCAGCACATCGGCAAACTCGATAAAGCACACCTCGATGTGCCACTCGGGCCGGTCCTGGCGCCAGCGGCGTGCGAATTGTTCGATTTCTGCGTTGCCGCCCGGCTCGCGCGAGCCATGGCCAACCAGCAGCAGGGTAGGAGTCGTCATGTCGGGGTTCCGGAGGAAGAGGGGGAAACGTCATCCGCAGGCGCACTGGCGCGGCGGAAACGGTGGGTAAAGCCGGCGTCATACAGGCGCGACTTGGTCAACTCGGGCCACTGGCGGGCACCCAGTGTGGGGCTGGCGATGATCATGCTCTGGCTCACCACGCCGGCCTCGCGGCAGATCGCCTTGATGGTGGACAGCGTGCCGCGCAGGATGCGCTCCTCGCCCGGCCAGCTCGCCTTGTGCACCACCAGCATGGGCGCGTCCTCCGGCCAGCCGGCGGCGCGCAGTTCGCTCTCGACCTTGTGCAGCAGGGTGATGGAGAGGTAGATGCACAGCGTGCAGCGATGCTGGGCCAGTTCGCGCAGGCTTTCGCCTTCGGGCATGGGCGTGCGGCCTTCCACGCGCGTGAGGATCACGGTTTGCGTCACCTCGGGCAGTGTCAGGCTCTCCACCGCCGCAGCGGCCGAGGCCATGGCCGAGGTCACGCCCGGCACCACCGCGATCGGTATGCCGGCCGCATCCAGCGGCTGCGCCATCTCGATCAGCGTGCCGTAGAGCGAAGGATCGCCCGTCTGCAGGCGCACCACCACGGCGTGCTGCTGCGCCTGCGCGATCAGCCAGGCGCAGATCTGCTCCAGCGTCATGTCCTTGCTGTCGGCGATCACACAGCCGGCAGGCGCCCAGCGCGTGGCGGCCTCGCTCACCAGCGAGCCGGCAAACAGGATGGCACCGGCCTGCGCGATCAGGTCGCGCCCTTTGACGGTCAGCAACTCCGGATCGCCGGGGCCGGCGCCGACAAACCAGACCTTGCCTGGCAGGGAAGAGAATTGCATGGGAAAAACCAGAAACAGAAACGGCAAAAGCCCGGCCCGCACACTGCAGGCCGGGCCGGCGGACGGCAGTGATCAGGCAGCAGCCGTCACGCGCTCATCCAGGCACAGCTGGGCCCAGTTGCTGTCCTTGAAGCCGCGCGCAGCGCGCACGATGGCCAGCGTCACCAGCGGCTCGACCAGCACCAGCGCCAGGTAGCTGGCGGCAAAGGTGGCCCAGTTGGCCAGCGGCGTGGGTTCGGTGCCCATGGACAGCCAGAAGCCCACCATCAGCGTCACGCCGGCGTAGAAGGCAAAGTCCAGCTTCACGATGTTGGCCACGGTGAACTTGCCGGCCAGGCGCTTGCCCAGGCCGTAGTGCACGGCAGCCAGCGGCACCATCAGCGACAGGCTGTTCACGGCCAGATGCGCCAGATCCTGCGGATCGAACAGCAGACCCTGCAGCAGCAGGCCAAAGGCAAAGCCGAACAGCGTGGGCACGAAGCCCAGCAGCAGGTAGATCGGCATGGCGCCGACGAAGTGCAGTTCCGATGCGCCAACCGGCATGTGGAACACCTGCATGAAGATGGAGAAGAACAGCGCCGCCAGCGCGGTGCGCAGCAGCAGGGCCGGGCGCTTGACCAGCGCGGGCGCGCAGGCAGCCAGCATGCCGACGGCTGCGACGTTGGCAAAGGCGATCTTGGCGGAGGAGAGAATGCCGGGTTCGATGTGCATGATTGCTTCCTTTTAGTAACACCCTAGAAGACCAGCCGGGGCTGGCATACAGTCTGCCGCGCTGGCAGGTGGGTATTGAAGGAAGCGCGATGCCGGGAAGAAAAAGGGGGAAGTCCGGCTGTGCACTGCCCGCATCGCCCTCCGCAACGCTGACAAACGTGTCACAGCAGGCCGGTCTCCGGGCTTGCCAGTTCCTGCACAGGGCAGGGGGCCTGCAGCACCTTCCCGGCCGGAAGCGACCAGTGGCATCGAGCTGCAAGCTTGACTGACATACCGTTGCGGGGGCAGCGCTGGACTTGGCCTCGGCCTTACCAGCTTCCCGTTTCATCCGGACGGACATGACTCCATCCGGACACCTGCATGTATGCATAATTATAGGCGGCCTCCTGCTGAAAATGGCTGCGCACCTATAATCTCGGGCAGCACATTTCGTTCCCCATACAGCCTTTTGCGGCCGTTCGGCCGTCCCCAGCATGAGCACCCCTTCCCCCATGACCGTTGCGGACATCCGCAAGACCTTTCTCGACTTCTACGCCAGCAAGGGCCACACCATCGTCGAATCCAGCCCGCTGGTGCCGGGCAACGACCCGACGCTGATGTTCACCAACTCGGGCATGGTGCAGTTCAAGGACGTGTTCCTGGGCACCGACAAGCGTCCCTACAACCGCGCCACCAGCGTGCAGGCCTGCCTGCGTGCTGGCGGCAAGCACAACGACCTGGAAAACGTCGGCTACACCGCACGCCACCACACCTTCTTCGAGATGCTGGGCAACTGGTCCTTCGGCGACTACTTCAAGCGCGAAAGCATTGAATGGGGCTGGGAACTTCTCACCCAGATCTACGGCCTGCCGCCCGAGCGCCTCACCGCCACCGTCTACGCCGAAGATGACGAAGCCTACGACATCTGGAAGGACGTGATCGGCCTGCCGCCCGAGCGCATCATCCGCATCGGCGACAACAAGGGCGCGCGCTACAAGAGCGACAACTTCTGGATGATGGCCGACACCGGCCCCTGCGGCCCCTGCTCCGAGATCTTCTACGACCATGGACCCGAAATCCCCGGTGGCCCGCCCGGCTCGCCCGAAGAGGATGGCGACCGCTTCATCGAGATCTGGAACCACGTGTTCATGCAGTTCGAGATGCACGAGGATGGCAGCGTCACGCGCCTGCCCGCGCCCTGCGTGGATACCGGCATGGGCCTGGAGCGTCTGGCCGCCGTGCTGCAGCACGTGCACAGCAACTACGAGATCGACCTGTTCGACACCCTGATCAAGGCCGCCGCGCGCGAAACCGGCTGTACCGACCTGGACAACCCCTCGCTCAAGGTGATCGCCGACCACATCCGCGCCACCGCCTTCCTGGTCAGCGACGGCGTGCTGCCTGGCAGTGAAGGCCGCAGCTACGTGCAGCGCCGCATCATCCGCCGCGCCATCCGCCACGGCTACAAGCTGGGCCAGCAAAAGCCCTTCTTCCACAAGCTGGTGCCCGATCTGGTGGCGCTGATGGGCGATGCCTACCCGCGCCTGAAGGCGCAGCAGGCGCAGGTCATGGCTGCGCTCAAGGGCGAGGAAGAGCGTTTCTTCGAGACCCTGGCCAAGGGCATGGAAATCCTGGACGACGCCTTGATTGCCGGCCGCCGCGAACTGCCCGGCCATGTCGCCTTCAAGCTGCACGACACCTACGGCTTCCCGCTCGACCTGACGCAGGACGTCTGCCGCGAGCGCGGCGTGACGGTGGACGAGGCCGGCTTCGAGGAAGCCATGCAGGAACAGAAAGCCACCGCCCGCGCGGCCGGCAAGTTCAAGATGGACAAGCTGCTCGACTACAGCGGCGAGGGCAATGCCTTCACCGGCTACGAGCAACTGGGCGGCGAGGCCAAGGTCGTGGCCCTGTATGTCAATGGCGAACCCGCGCAGCAACTCGATGCCGGCCAGCAAGGCGTGGTCGTGCTCGACACCACGCCGTTCTACGCCGAAAGCGGCGGTCAGGTCGGCGACCAGGGCGTGCTGGTGGCCAACGGCGTGCAGTTCGACGTGGCCGACACGCTCAAGATCAAGGCCGACGTGTTCGGCCACCACGGTACCCTGTCGCGCGGCACGCTCAAGGTGGGCGATACCGTCACGGCCGAAGTGGATTGCGAACTGCGCGCCGCAACCGTGCGCAACCACAGCGCCACACACCTGATGCACAAGGCGCTGCGCGAGGTGCTGGGCGAGCATGTGCAGCAGAAGGGCTCGCTGGTCAACGCCGAGCGCACCCGTTTCGACTTTGCCCACACCGCGCCGCTCACTCCCGAGCAGATCGCCGCAGTCGAAGCCAAGGTCAACGCCGAGATCCTCTGCAACAGCGACACCCAGGCCCGTCTGATGGGCATGGAAGAAGCCAAGCAGACCGGCGCCATGATGCTGTTCGGCGAGAAGTATGGCGATGTTGTGCGCGTGCTCAGCATCGGTTCCTCCACCGAACTGTGCGGCGGCACCCATGTGGGCCGCACCGGCGATATCGGCCTGTTCAAGATCGTGGCAGAAGGTGGCGTCGCTTCGGGCGTGCGTCGCGTGGAAGCGGTGACCGGCGCCAACGCGCTCAGCTACCTGCAAAGTCTGGAAAGCACCGTCGACAAGGTGGCCGGCGCGCTGCGCTCCGCCCCCGGCGAAGTGCTGGAACGCATCGGCCAGATGCAGGATCAGGTCAAGGCGCTGGAAAAGGAAATCGCCGCGCTCAAGGGCAAGCTGGCATCCAGCCAGGGCGACGAACTGATGAACCAGGCGGTGGACGTGAACGGCATCAAGGTGCTGGCGGCACGCCTGGAAGGCGCCGATGCCAAAACCCTGCGCGAGACCATGGACAAGCTCAAGGACAAGCTCAAGACCGCCGCCATCGTGCTGGCCGCCGTCGATGGCGAGAAGGTGCAGCTGGCTGCCGGCGTCACCAAGGACGCGACGGCCAAGATCAAGGCCGGCGAGCTGGTCAACTTCGTGGCGCAGCAGGTTGGCGGCAAGGGCGGCGGCAAGCCGGACATGGCCATGGCCGGCGGCACCAACCCGGCCGGGCTGGAAGCGGCGCTGGCCGGTGTGCAGGGCTGGGTGGCCGAGCGCGTCTGAGTTTCCGGGCGGTCCTCCCCTGTAAAGGCATGCGCTGGCAACGGCGCATGCCTTTTTGCTTTGCCTTCGCTGGCTGGTGAGAGGGCGGTAACGGCTACAGCCGCTGCCGCGACACTGTCGGACTGTCGCCGATTTCGCCGTCACGGCGCCAGATCGCATCCTTGCGCTCCAGCTCGTTCAGGATGTCTTCCAGCCACGCCTCCAGGCTGATGCCACCGCCCAGTGCCGCGTGCAGTTCGGCAAACACCGGCGCACCTGCCAGCCACTGGTTAAATGCTTCCAGCGCCATGCGCTCCACATCCAGCAGGTGGTATTTGATCAGCGCCTTGGCGCCATAGCGCGCATGCTGCTCCGGCTGCGCGCGGAACAGTGCAATGCGCTTGCGCGCGCTGGCAATCGCGGCCGTCACGGCAGCGCCTTCGCCCTCGCCAAACGCCGCGCCATGCCCCGGCACCACTACCTGCGGCTGCAGGCGCTCGATCTGCGCCAGCGTCGCCTCGAACCCCGCAAAGCCATCCCGGTCAAAGCGCGGCAACTCGTCGAACACAATGCTGAGCTGGCTTTGCCACAGCGCATCGCCAGCCAGCAGCAGGCGCAGCCGCGGCTCGAACAGCATCACGGCATCGCTGTCATGGCCGGCGGTGGCGTGCACTTCCCAGTCGTAGGCGCCCAGCCGCACCACGCTGCCGGGCTGCAGCACGCCCTGCGCGGCAAAGCGCCCGCAGTGCTGGCCGGTGAGCACATAGCTCAGCCGCTGCATGTCCCACTGTTGCACGGAATCCCACGACGAGGCTGCCACCAGCGTGTGCGCCTGGGGATAAGCCTGCTGCAGCAACGCCGTGCCGCCGCAATGGTCGCTGTGCAGATGGGTGTGCGCGATGGTGTGCAGCGGCGGCCCGCCCAGCAGCGCGGTCTGCACCAGATGCAGCGTCAATTCGGCATGCTTGTCATGGCCGGTGTCGATCAGCGCCGGCTGTTCGCCCAGGCACAGCACGTTGTTGGACGACAGCCAGCCGCGCTGGAACAGCTGCAGGTCGGCAGGAAGCAGGGAGGAGGCGGACATCGGGCAGAAACACAGGATGCGGTGCTGATTGACGTGAACGTCATGCGAACCCCCAGCATAACGGCTCCCGCATCCCGATCGGGGGGCAAACAATTAGGGGTAAGCCCTGCCCTCGGCCCTCTGGAGAAAGCCGACACTGTGGGATAGGATAGTCGTTCGAACGACCGTGCTATTCAGCGCGACATTCCAAGCACAACAACGCCAACCATCGACAGGCGAGGAGACACAGGCATGGTGGACAGGATCTGGCTGCAGCATTACCCCGAAGGCGTTCCGCACGACGTCAACCCGGAGCAATACGGCTCGCTCACGGACATGCTGGAAGAGTCCCTGCAGAAATACAAGGACAAGCAGTTCTCCATCTGCATGGATGTGGCGATGACCTATGGCCAGCTCGACCGCGAATCGGCCGCGCTCGGCGCCTGGCTGCAGGCGCAGGGGCTGGAGCCGGGTGCGCGCGTGGCCATCATGCTGCCCAACGTACCGCAGTTCGGCGTGACCATGGCTGCCGTGCTGCGCGCCGGCTACACCTGCGTCAACGTCAACCCGCTCTACACCCCGCGCGAGCTGGAGCACCAGTTGCGCGACTCCGGCGCCAGCGTCATCGTCATCCTGGAAAACTTCGCCCATACGCTGGAGCAGGTGATGGACCGTACCAGTCTCAAGCATGTCGTCGTCACCGCCATGGGCGACCTGCTGGGCGGGCTCAAGGGCAAGCTGGTGACCTTTGCCGTGCGCCACGTCAAGAAGATGGTGCCGGCTTTCAAGCTGGAGATGCCCGGCGGGCCGGCTGTCACGTCTTTCAGCCAGGCGCTGCGCCAGGGCGCCGGCATGCAGCTCAAGCGCGTGCCGCAGACGCTGGATTCCATCGCCTTCCTGCAATACACCGGCGGCACCACCGGTCTGGCCAAGGGCGCCATCCTGTCGCACCGCAATATCGTCGCCGCCATGCTGCAGGCCGACGCCTGGTTCCAGCCGGCGCTCAAGGACATGGGCAGCGACACCACGCGCATCCACACCATTGCCGCGCTGCCGCTGTACCACATCTTCGCGCTCACGGTCTGCCTGCTCGGCATCCGCCAGGGCTGGCACATGACGCTGATCCCCAACCCGCGCGACTTCCCTGCCTTTATCGCCACGCTCAAGAAAAAGCCCTTCCATGTACTGCCGGCGGTGAACACGCTGTTCAACGCCCTGCTGGTGCAGCCCGATTTCAAGACCGTCGATTTCTCGTCCTTGCGCATCTCGCAGGCCGGCGGCATGGCCGCGTCCGAGGGCACGGCCAAACGCTGGCAGGAGGCCACCGGCTGTCCGATGATCGAAGGCTGGGGCATGAGCGAGACCTGCGCCATCGGCACCAACAACCCGGTCACCAACCGGGAGTTCACCGGCACCATCGGCATGCCGCTGCCGGGCATCGACGTGGCCATTCTGGACGATTACGGCAAGGAACTGCCGCTGGGCGAGGCGGGCGAACTGTGCATCCGCGGCCCCAACGTGATGGTGGGCTACTACAACCAGCCCGAGGAAACGCGCCGCGCCACCACCGAGGATGGCTTCCTGCGCACCGGTGACATCGCACGCATGGAGCCCAATGGCCATATCCGCATCGTGGATCGCAAGAAGGACATGATCAACGTGAACGGCTTCAACGTGTTCCCGAACGAGATCGAAAACGTGGTGTCCACCTGCCCGGGCGTGGTGGAGTGCGCGGCCATCGGTGTGCCGGACGAGGAGCAGGGCGAGGCCGTCAAGCTCTACGTGGTGCGCAGCGACCCGAACCTGACCGAGGCTGATGTGCAGCGCTGCTGCAAGGAACGCCTGACCGGCTACAAGCGCCCGCGTCATATCGAGTTCCGCGACGAACTGCCCAAAACCAACGTGGGCAAGGTGCTGCGCCGGCGCCTGCGCGAAACCGAAGGCTGATCAAGAGACTGTCAGCAATTGCGGATGAACTGAACCGTTCTGCGAGGGCACCATTCGGCGCGGAACGGGGTCATCCTGATCGCGCGCAGTCGACTCTGCTGCGTAGCTGCGCGATTGTTCTGCAGTCTGTCTAGATAGCCGCGGCAAACAGCGCCCGCACACGCTCCAGATCGGCAGGTGTGTCGACACCCGGACCGGGAACATCCGGCGTCACGTGCACGGCAATGCGGTGCCCGTGCCAAAGCGCACGCAGCTGTTCCAGCGATTCGCAGGTCTCGATCGGCGCCTGCGGCAATTGCGGAAACTGCTTGAGAAAGGCCACGCGGTAGGCGTAGATGCCGATATGGCGCAAGGGCGCCGGCTGCTGCGGCAGCGCGGCCGCATCGGCCACCGAACTGCCATAGCCATCGCGCCACCACGGAATCGGCGCGCGGCTGAAATACAGCGCCAGTTGGCGCGCATCGCACACCACCTTCACCACGTTCGGATTGGCCAGGTCGGCCGGATCATGGATCGGATGCGCGGCGGTGGACATGCTGGCCTCGGGGCTGCGCGCCAGCAGGTCGGCCACGGCCGCGGGCAGGGCCGGGTCCATCAGCGGCTCGTCACCCTGCACGTTCACCACGATGGCTTCGTCGGTCAGGTCGAGCAGGGTGCAGGCCTGCGCCAGCCGGTCGCTGCCGGAGGCATGGTTCTCGTCGGTCAGCACCGCGGCGATGCCGTGCGCCTCGCAGGCCTGGACAATGCGCGGATGATCGGCCGCCACCACCACGCGGGCACGGCCCTGCTGCACGCGCTGGGCCACGCGCACGATCATGGGCGCGCCGCCGATCTCGGCCAGGGGCTTTTCGGGCAGGCGGGTGCTGGCCAGCCGTGCCGGAATCAGGATGGTGTAGCTGGCGCTCATGCGCTCGGCGCAGCGGTGCCGGGCTGGCGGCCGGCTTCGATCTCGTCGTCGCTCAGGGCGCGCGCCTCGTTCTCCAGCAGCACCGGAATGCCGTCGCGGATCGGATAGGCCAGGCGCGCGCTCAGCGACACCAGTTCCTGGCTTTCGGCGCGGTAGGTGAGGGGGCCCTTGGTCACGGGACAGACCAGCAGTTCCAGCAGTTTGGGATCCATGGCGGCAAACATCCGTTTGAAAACAATGCTGGCATTGTACGGCCGCGGGCGACGCCTCATGGCAGCATCCCGGGCCATCGTCCGCAGGCGGCGGCGCCCACTGGCTGCCGGGCCAGGGGCTTCAGGCTTCCGCGACAGACTGGTGCGGTTTGGCTTGGGTGGGCATCTGCCGCAACGCATGCCCCTGGATATCGCGCGCGTGCTGCAGCCACCAGGCCGACAGCGCGGCGAAGAAAGGCAGTTCGGGTGTCAGCACCAGCGGCACGGCCCAGGCCTGTGGCAGGCTGTCCCACAGCTTGACGGCGTCCTTCTCGGTGCACAGCACCGGCAGGCGACGCGGCCCCCATTCACGTGCCAGCGCGCTCAGGGTGTCGTGGCTCACGTGATCGGGCAGGGCGTGGCGCTCCGCCAGCGTCAGGCCGGCGGCCTCGAGCATGGCGAAGAAGCGGTGCGGGTGCGCAATGCCGGCCACCGCAATCACCGGCTGCTTCTGCCTGGCCCACTCGGCCAGCGCAAAGCTGCGCCCATCGGCGCGCACGGCCTGGTCGTGCAGGGCGCGGCGCGCCTGGTACACCGCCTGCCCGGACGGCATGGGCACCGGCGTGGCCGGCTGCCCGGTCATCAGCACGATATCCACCTTGCGCGGCCAGGGCTCGCGCAGCGGCCCCGCCGGCAGCAGCCAGCCGTTGCCGATGCCGCGCTCGTCCATCACGCAGATCTCGCCGTCGCGCAGCAAGGCGTGGTGCTGCAGGCCGTCATCACAGACGATCAGCCGCACGTCCGGGTAGAGCTTGACCATTTCGCGCGCAGCGAAATTGCGGTCGGCACACACGATCACCGGCGCACTGGTGCGTAGGTGGATCAGCACCGGTTCGTCGCCGCCGATGCTGGCGTCGGTATCCGGCGTGATCACCACGCAATGCGGCGCCTGCGGGCTGCGCCCATAGCCGCGCGAGATCACGCCGATATGCACGCCGATCGACTGGAAATGCTGCACGATGGCAATCGTGGCCGGCGTCTTGCCCGCGCCGCCTGCCACTACATTACCCACTACCAGCACCGGCACCGGCAGGCGCTCGCGCTGCTGTTCCAGCGCACGGCGGCGCTGCCAGCGCCAGGCGGCCCCATACAGCTGCGACAGCGGCCACAGTGCGCGCGCGAGCACGCTGCGCTCCTGCCACAGGCGCGGCAGGGTACGATGCAGAAAGGCATTGGCCGTCATGCGGTGCCTCCGGAGGAGGGCTGCAGGGCGACAATCGGCTGGCTCACGGACATGGGTCTCCTGATAAAGGGGCTCGGGCCCGATGCAGTATTTTGACCGCTTTTTGCACGGGTTTCTGCCGGCCCCCAAACGGATGGTTGCAGGCTGTATCCGGCAGCCCCCTGTGGTCCGGCGCAGGCGCCGAAGCCGGCGCTATCATCGCTTCCAGAACCCCGGTTTTCGCGCCATCCGGGTTTGTCCCGGGCCACCGGAAAGTTGTCCACGCAAAATGTGGATAACCTTGTGGAAAAGCCTTGCATGCATGCGCCAAATACACAAATCCCCGTGTGGGTGACAGATTGATTACAAATTGAGCAGATATTTTTTGTATAAAAATCAAAGGGTTATGACGATCTCTCTGCATCTCCGCGGCATCGGGGCCGGGTTTGTGACAAAATCCGGCCGATCTGTCACAAAGCCTTTCGGAGCCATCCATGGCCTTTGAGCCCGCGCCCCAGGGCCGCAACCGCGTGTGGCAGGTGGGCGCGCTCTGCCGCGCCGTGGCCGACATGCTGGACGCCCGTTTCGGGCCGGTCAGCGTGCAAGGCGAACTGTCGGGTTTCAGCCGGGCGTCCAGCGGGCACTGCTATTTCAGCCTCAAGGATGCCAGCGGCCAGTTGCGCTGTGCCATGTTCCGCCGTGCCGCCAGCCTGATGGACTGGTCGCCGCGCGAAGGCGATCAGGTCGAGGTGTATGGCCGGCTGGCGGTGTACGAAGCGCGCGGCGATCTGCAGCTGATCGTCGAAGGCATGCGCCGTGCCGGCCAGGGGGCCTTGTATGAGGACTTCCTGCGCCGCAAGGCTGCGCTGGAGGCGCAAGGGCTGTTCGACCCGGAGCGCAAGCGCACACCCACGCAGCACCCGCGCGGCATCGGCCTTGTCACCTCGCTCGGTGCCGCCGCCTTGCGCGACGTGGTCACGGCGCTGCGCCGCCGCGCACCGCATGTACCGGTGCTGCTGGTGCCGGCACTGGTGCAGGGCGCTGCGGCTCCGGCAGAACTGGTTTCGGCGCTCGAGCGCCTGTATGCCATCGCCAGCCGCCAGCAGCAGGGCGAAGCCACGCCGGACCTGCCGCCCATCGACACCATCCTGCTGGTGCGCGGCGGCGGCTCTCTGGAAGACCTCTGGGCCTTCAACGACACGGAACTCGCCCATGCCATCGTCGCCAGCCCGGTGCCGCTGATCGTGGGCGTCGGCCACGAAACCGATTTCACCATTGCCGACTTCTGCGCCGATGTGCGCGCCCCCACGCCGACCGCGGCCGCCGAGCTTGCCGCGCAGCCCCGGCGCGATGCCTGGCTGCAGGCCGCGCACCGCATGCAGCGCCTGCAGCAACTCGCCGGCCGCCAGCTCGACGGCCACGCCCAGCGGCTGGACCGCCTCGGCTGGGGCCTGGCGCGCACCGGCACGCTGGCCCGCCAGCAGCGCCTGCACCTGCACGACCTGGACCTGCGCCTGCAGCAGCAGCGCCGCCAGGCCCTGCTGGCCAGCCGGTCGCGACTCGACGGCCTCGGCAGCCGGCTGGAGCGTGCCGTCACGCGCCAGACTGTGCAGGGCGGCTACCGCGCCCGTCTGCAGGGGGTACAGATGGAACTGGCCACCGCCGTGCGCGAGCAGCTGCGCGCCGAGCATCTGCTGCAGGCCGATGCACGACAGGTCATGCAGCAGGCCCTACGCGAACGCCTGGTGCAGGCACGCCACCGCCTGCAGGTGGCCGAGCACGCGTTGCGCCTGCTCGATCCGACCCAGGCGCTGGCCCGTGGCTACGCGCTGCTGCAGGACGAAAACGGCCACGTGATCCACCAGCGCGCCCAGTTCCGCCCCGGCCAGCAGGTGCGCGCCACCGTCAGCGACGGCAGCGTCACCCTTGTGCCGGTTGCGCGTCAGGGCAGCCTGGACGCAGGCGAACCCGTGTAGTCCTGCGCCTGCAGGGGGGCGATGCCCCTGCCGACAAGCCGGGGACACCAGCCTGTGCGACAATGCGGCGGTCTGCCTGTCTGTTACAAAATGCGGGCAGCAGCCGGCCGCAACACTGCGCGTGCATCGCCCGCATCCGGGCGACACCGCAAGGCCGTGCGCCCGGCAACCGATCAACCAATTTCACAAGGACATAGCCATGGAACACCAACTGCCCCCCCTGCCGTTTGCGATCGACGCCCTCGAGCCTGACTATTCCAAGGAAACCCTGGAATACCACCACGGCAAGCACCACAAGGCCTACGTGGACAATCTGAACAACCTGCAGAAGGGCACCGAGTTCGAATCCATGGAACTGGAAGAGATCGTCAAGAAGTCCAGCGGCGGCATCTACAACAACGCAGCCCAGATCTGGAATCACACCTTCTTCTGGAACTGCCTCAAGCCCAATGGCGGTGGCCAGCCGTCCGGCGCCCTGGCTGAAGCCATCAACGCCAAGTGGGGCAGCTTCGATGCCTTCAAGGAAGCCTTCACCAAGTCTGCCGTGGGCAACTTCGGTTCCGGCTGGACCTGGCTGGTGAAGAAGGCCGACGGCAGCGTGGACATCGTCAACACCGGCCCCGCCGGCACGCCGCTGACCACCGACGACAAGGCCCTGCTGACCGTGGACGTGTGGGAGCATGCCTACTACATCGACTACCGCAACGCCCGTCCCAAGTTCGTGGAAGCCTTCCTGAACAAGCTGGCCAACTGGGAGTTCGCCGAGAAGAACTTCGCCTGATCGGCGCTGGTGGCGCGCCGTCTGGCGCGCCGCGCATAATGACAAAAGGACTGTGCCCGAAAGGGACAGTCCTTTTGTTTTGTCGATGGAGCGGATTCCGGTCCGGCGGGTGCGATGGCCTTGCCGGCCTGCCGGACGGCTGCCCTGTTCTGCTCAGGAACCGGCTTTCGCAGCCGACGGTGCCGTTTGCAGCCACTTCAGGCGTGTGCCCGCTTTCACGCCATGGCGCTTGAACCAGCCCTGGTTCATCTCGAGCACGTAGCGCACCGGCCGTGCCGAGCAGTGCGGCGTTTCGGTCTGCGGCTGCATGTCGGCCAGGTTCACGATGGTGCCGTCATCGTCGACAAAGGCGGCGGTAAGCGGCAGCAGGGTGTTCTTCATCCAGAAGCACTGCACGCCGGGCTGGTCGAACACGAACAGCATGCCCTCCTGCTGCGGCATGGAGCGGCGGTGCATCAGGCCGGTCTGGCGCTGCTGCGGCGTGCGCGCCAGTTGCACGCTGATCTTCTGACGCCCTGCCTGCAGGGTGGCGCGCTGCAGGTCGAGCTGGGGCTGCGACGCCGCGGCCGCTGCGGGCTGGGCCTGCGCGAATGTGCCGGCGAATGCCAGCAGCAGGACGGTGGAAATCGGACGGAAGGACAGGTTCATGGAACAGGGCGGAAATCGGTTGGCGAAGCGTTGACCGTAAGTGTGCACCGAACCGCAGGGGTTTTCCGTATCCACATGAAAAAGCCCGCAGCGCCGGTGCGTTGCGGGCCTTGGGGACGCGTGTCAGCGCGGCTGATTACTTCTTGGCTGCGGAGGCAGCAGCCTTCACTGCCGGGGCAGCCGGAGTGGCCTTCACTGCGGGAGCAGCCGGGGTGGCAGGGGCGGCCTTCATGGCGGGAGCAGCCTTGACAGCCTTCCTGGGAGCCGGCTTGGCGGCCTTCTTGGCAACCGCCTTGGGGGCCGGCTTGGCAGTGGTCACGGCAGACACGGCGGAAGCCGGGGTCTTGGACACGGCAGCCACGGCCGAGGCGGAAGCCTTCGGAGCGGAAACCGGAGCGGTCTTGGCGGCGGGAGCAGCAGCAAAAGCGCCGGCAGCAGCGGTGGCGGCGATCAGGGCAATGATTTTCTTCATGGGTCAGTCTCGGGGAAAGTTGCACCCCCAAACGCTGAGGGCGGAGGCAAGTTTACGGTTGGCTCCCGCGAAAAGACAGGGGGCGCAAATGACAACTGAAACAGCGTCTGCAACAGAAGCCTGGTTGTCAGTTGTTAGCAAGTTGAGTGCCTAGGGCTTGTCCTCGGGGAATCCTTTGTGACATTTGCCGGTAGAATGATCAGCCGACCATGTCGGCGTGGCCTCGCCACCAGTGCGGCCCTGTCTGCATGCCTGTCTGACTTGCCAATAACCACATCGGAGCGACTATGTACCAGCATATCAAGGTGCCCGCCGAGGGCCAGAAAATCACCGTCAACGCCGACATGTCGTTGAACGTGCCCGACCAGGTCATCATTCCCTACATCGAGGGTGACGGCACCGGCTTCGATATCACGCCCGTGATGCTGAAAGTGGTGGACGCAGCCGTGGCCAAGGCCTACGGCGGCAAGCGCAAGATCCACTGGATGGAAGTCTACGCCGGCGAAAAATCCACCAAGGTCTACGGCCCCGACGTGTGGCTGCCGCAAGAGACGCTGGACGCCGTGCGCGACTACGTGGTCTCCATCAAGGGCCCGCTGACCACCCCCGTCGGTGGCGGCATCCGCTCCCTGAACGTGGCCCTGCGCCAGGAACTCGACCTGTACGTCTGCCTGCGCCCGATCCAGTACTTCGCCGGCGTGCCCTCCCCGGTGAAAGAGCCCCACAAGACCAACATGGTGATCTTCCGCGAGAACAGCGAAGACATCTATGCCGGCATCGAATTCGAAGCCCAGTCCGAAAAGGCCAAGAAGCTGATCAAGATCCTGCAGGAAGACTTCGGTGTCACCAAGATCCGCTTCCCCGAGACCTCCGGCATCGGCGTCAAGCCCGTGTCCAAGGAAGGCACGCAGCGTCTGGTGCGCAAGGCCATCCAGTACGCCATCGACAACAACAAGCCTAGCGTGACCATCGTGCACAAGGGCAACATCATGAAGTTCACCGAAGGCGGCTTCCGTGACTGGGGTTACGAGCTGGCCCAGACCGAATTCGGTGGCGAGCTGATCGACGGCGGCCCGTGGATGAAGATCAAGAACCCGAAGACGGGTGGCGAGATCATCATCAAGGACAGCATCGCTGACGCCTTCCTGCAGCAGATCCTGCTGCGCCCGGCCGAGTACAGCGTGATCGCCACGCTGAACCTGAACGGCGACTACGTGTCCGACGCCCTGGCTGCCCAGGTCGGCGGCATCGGCATCGCCCCGGGTGCCAACCTGTCCGACAACGTGGCCATGTTCGAAGCCACCCACGGCACCGCTCCCAAGTACGCCGGCAAGGACTACGTGAACCCCGGTTCCGAAATCCTGTCCGCCGAAATGATGCTGCGCCACATGGGCTGGACCGAAGCGGCCGACCTGATCATCAGCAGCATGGAAAAATCCATCGCCAGCAAGAAGGTCACCTACGACTTCGCCCGCCTGATGGAAGGCGCCACGCAGGTGAGCTGCTCCGGTTTCGGTCAGGTGATGATCGACAACATGTAAGCTCGCAAGGGGTGGCTCCGGCTACCCCCAAAAGCTGCAGCCCCGGCACCGCAAGGCGTCGGGGCTTTGTTTTGGATGCGAACGAATCAGAAGTGCAGGGCGTCCTGCGGCGGCGGGGCGGAGTCCTGCAGCAGAGGCGCGTCTTCCTGCAGCATGGCGATGCCGTTCAGGGCAGGCTTGGCATCCACCGGCACGATCTGCAGGGCATGCACGCCCTTGGGTCCGTCATGCAGCTCGTACTGCACGCGCACGCCGGGCTTGAGCGTCTTGAAGCCATCCATCTCGATGGCGGAAAAATGCGCGAACACATCGTTGCCGGCGTCATCGGGCTGGATGAAGCCGTACCCTTTGGCATCACTGAACCATTTCACTATCCCCGTAGCCATCCTCTACCTCTCGAACTGTGGACTATTTCACCCCGGCGATGCTATCAGCGGGCTCGTTTCTTGCCCATTGGGGGTATGCCGCCGGAGCTTGCTTCAGGTCAAGAAAACAGCAATCTGGGCGAATTTGGCAGGAATTTGTATCACTTCGCTACAGAAACAGGCCTATCGCCGTACCCGCTGCGCGCTTTTGCGGGCTGCCGTAAAATCCTTGCATCCGGCCCCTGCGGACAGGTTTTCGTGCGCGTGTGCAGGTGCCGGGGTTCTTCAACATCACCCTATGGCCACCATTCCTCCCGAACAGCCGCCGGTGCAACCGCCGGATCACACTCCCTCCCGCGACAGTGACATCGGACTGGCCACGCGCCCGCGCCGCCTCGCCACCAAGCCGCCCGCCATGTACCAGGTGGTGCTGCTGAACGACGATTTCACGCCGATGGAGTTCGTCGTGCTGGTGCTGCAGGAGTTCTTCAACAAGGACCGCGAGGCCGCCACCAGCATCATGCTCAAGGTGCACATGGAAGGGCGCGGCATCTGTGGCGTCTACCCCAAGGACATCGCCCAGACCAAGGTCGAGCATGTGATGGAAGCCGCGCGCGCCGCCGGCCATCCGCTGCAGTGCATTTGCGAGCCGGTTGAATAACGGCCGGGATATCCCCATATGCACCCGCAGGGCAAAGCGGATGCATGTTGGGTAATATGAAGACATTCGCAATGCCGTGTGGCGAAAGGAAGAAGTGATGATCGCACAAGAGCTGGAAGTAACCTTGCACATGGCGTTCGTGGAAGCTCGGCAGCAAAGGCACGAGTTTCTGACGGTCGAGCACCTGCTGCTGGCGCTGCTGGACAACCCCAGTGCGTCCGAGGTGTTGCACGCCTGTGCAGCCAACGGGGATGATTTGCGCACCTCGCTGGGCAATTTCATCAAGGACCACAGCCCGCAGATGCCGGGCAATGACGAGGTGGACACGCAACCCACGCTGGGTTTCCAGCGCGTGATCCAGCGTGCCATCATGCACGTGCAGTCCACCGGCAACGGCAAGAAGGAGGTAACGGGCGCCAACGTGCTCGTGGCCATCTTCGGCGAGAAGGACTCCCACGCCGTCTACTACCTGCACCAGCAGGGCGTGACCCGCCTCGACGTGGTCAACTACATCGCGCATGGCATCCGCAAGACCGGCGAATCGGAGGAGCCGTCCAAGCCCGATGACAGCGGCCAGAACGAGGGTGGCGAGGAGCAGGGCGAGCGCAGCGAGAAGGGTTCGCCGCTGGACCAGTTCACCAACAACCTGAACCAGGCTGCCAGGGAAGGCAAGATCGATCCGCTGATCGGCCGCGACTACGAGGTCGAGCGCGTGATCCAGATTCTGTGTCGCCGCCGCAAGAACAACCCGCTGCTGGTGGGCGAGGCCGGCGTGGGCAAGACCGCGATTGCCGAAGGCCTGGCCTGGCGCATCACCCAGGGCACGGTGCCCGAGGTGCTGGCCGATGCCGAAGTGTTCGCGCTCGACATGGGCGCCTTGCTGGCCGGCACCAAGTACCGCGGCGACTTCGAGCAGCGTCTCAAGGCCGTGCTCAAGGCGCTCAAGGACAAGCCGGACTCCATCCTGTTCATCGACGAGATCCACACGCTGATCGGCGCCGGTGCGGCCTCGGGCGGCACCATGGATGCCTCCAACCTGCTCAAGCCGGCCCTGTCCAGCGGGCAGATCAAGTGCGTGGGCGCTACCACCTTCACCGAGTACCGCGGCATCTTCGAAAAGGATGCGGCGCTGTCGCGGCGCTTCCAGAAGGTGGATGTGGTCGAGCCGACGGTGGAGCAGACGGTGGAAATCCTCAAGGGCCTGAAGTCGCGCTTCGAGGAGCACCACAACGTCAAGTATGCACAGGCAGCGCTGCAGGCTGCGGCCGAGCTGAGCGCCAAGTACATCAACGACCGCCAGTTGCCCGACAAGGCCATCGACGTGATCGACGAGGCCGGTGCGGCACAGCGCATCGTGGTGGCGAGCAAGCGCAAGAAGACCATCGGCAAGGGCGAGATCGAGGACATCGTGGCCAAGATCGCGCGCATTCCGCCGGCCAGCGTCAGCAGCGATGACCGCGGCAAGCTGGCCACGCTGGAGCGCGACCTCAAGAGCGTGGTGTTCGGCCAGGACAAGGCGCTCGAGGTGCTGGCGTCCAGCGTCAAGATGGCGCGCTCCGGCCTGGGCAAGCAGGACAAGCCGATCGGCGCCTTCCTGTTCAGCGGCCCCACCGGCGTCGGCAAGACCGAAGCGGCCAAGCAACTCGCCTACATCATGGGCGTGGATCTGGTGCGTTTCGACATGTCGGAGTACATGGAGCGCCATGCCGTGAGCCGCCTCATCGGCGCGCCTCCGGGCTACGTCGGCTTCGACCAGGGCGGCCTGCTGACCGAACAGATCAGCAAGAAGCCGCACTGCGTGCTGCTGCTCGACGAGATCGAGAAGGCACACCCGGACATCTTCAACGTGCTGCTGCAGGTCATGGACCACGGCACGCTGACGGACAACAACGGACGCAAGGCCGATTTCCGCAACGTGGTGATCATCATGACCACCAACGCGGGCGCCGAGACCATCAACAAGGCGACCATCGGCTTCACTACGGCGCGCCAGGCGGGCGACGAGATGGCCGACATCAAGCGCCTGTTCACGCCCGAGTTCCGCAACCGACTCGACGCCATCGTGAGCTTCAAACCGCTGGACGAGCAGGTCATCCTGCGCGTGGTGGACAAGTTCCTGCTGCAGTTGGAGCACCAGCTGATCGAGAAGAAGGTGGAAGTGACCTTCACCGACGTGCTGCGCAAGCATCTGGCGAAGAAGGGCTTCGATCCGCTCATGGGCGCACGCCCCATGCAGCGCCTGATCCAGGACACCATCCGCAAGGCGCTGGCCGACGAACTGCTGTTTGGTCGCCTGACCGAAGGCGGCCGCCTGACGGTAGACTACGACGAGAAGCAGGAAGAGAACAACGGCATCGTGCTGGACATCCAGCCGCTGGCGAAGAAGGAGCCCAAGCCGGGCACTGCCGAGCCGGAGGAGAAGGCGCCGGCGGGCTGATCCTGCTGACAGGTCTTGCTCCGACCCAAGCCAGTCGTTCGCGACTGGCTTTTTTTATTGATGGCGGCACGCAAGGGGGAACCCTGTAAAGGTTTTACATGAAGCTTAAGTATGATCAGGGCTCGCCTTTCCCTGCCAACACCACTGAAAGAGCCCGACTCATGAAAACTTCCGCCCTGATCCTGGCCGCAACCTGTGTGCCCTTGCTCGCTGCCTGCAACACCAGTAAGCCGTCTGCCCCGCAGGCTGCCGCGACGCCCGCCGTCGAGCCCTGGGTGGCGGATGCGCGTGCGGCGGCGTCTTCCATGCCGCCCAGGCTGCTGGCCGTGCTGCAGCCCGCCATCAAGGAACGTGGCCCGGCTGGTGCCATCGACGTCTGCAGCAAGGAAGCACCCAAGCTGGCCAAGGCCGCTTCCGAGCAGACCGGCTGGCAGATCCGCCGCGTCAGCCTGAAGAATCGCAACCCCAAGGCCGTGCCCGATGCCTGGGAGCGCGCCACGCTGGAATCCTTCGACAAGGCCCAGGCCGCCGGCGTGGACCCGGCCAAGCTGGAGCGCGCCGAAGTGGTGACGGAAAACGGCCAGCAGATCCGCCGCTACATGCGCGCGCTGCCGGTGCAGCAGACCTGCCTGCAGTGCCACGGCACGGCCGACAAGCTCGGCCCGGGCGTGGCGCAGAAGCTGGCCCAGCTCTATCCGAATGACAAGGGCACCGGCTTTACCCTCGGCCAGATCCGTGGCGCGATGACGCTGCGCCAGCCGGTGGCGAACTGACATGACACGCATCCGTTTGAATGCCGACGGCACCCGGACCCTGCTGTCCTGGTCTCATTTCGGCGTGGGCGATCCGGACGAGGCCTTGCGCAAGACGGTGGAAGCACTCGAAGAGTCGAACGCCAAGGCTCGGGCCGAATGGGACAGCCTCAGCCAGCAGGAGCAGCAGCGCCGCATCGCGGAGTTTGAAGCCGACCGCTGACGGCGGTGGGGCTTACAGCGTCCCGAAGATCCGGTCGCCGGCATCCCCCAGGCCAGGCACGATATAGCCTTTCTCGTTCAGCCCGCGGTCGATCGCTGCGGTGTAGATCGGCACGTCCGGGTGCGCCTTGTGCAGCGTGGCAATGCCTTCGGGGCAGGTCAGCAGGCAGACGAACTTGATGGAGCGCGGCTTGAGCACCTTGATGCGGTCCAGCGCCATCACGGCCGAGTTGCCGGTGGCCAGCATGGGATCGACCACGATGGCGTCGCGCTCTTCCATGTGCGCCGGCATCTTGAAATAGTATTCCACCGCCTGCAGCGTCTTCGGATCGCGGTACAGGCCGACGTGGCCGACGCGCGCGCCCGGCACTACGCTGAGCATGCCGTCGAGCAGGCCGTTGCCGGCGCGCAGGATGCTGATCAGCGCCAGCTTCTTGCCGTCGATGACCTTGCCGGTGGTTTTTTCGAGCGGGGTCTCGACCTCGATCTCCTGCATCGGCATGTCGCGCGTGATCTCGTAGGCCATCAGCGCGCTCAGTTCGTTGAGCAGGCGGCGGAACGAGCTGGTGCTCGCCTCCCGGTTGCGCATCAGCGTGAGCTTGTGCTGGATCAGCGGGTGCTGGATGTGGTGGACTTCGGGTGTGCTTGTCATCGTTGTTTTCCCAGTTTTAACGGCGGCGGCCCAGGATGCCCCCGAGCACGCCACGGATGATTTCGCGGCCGGCACTGCGCACCGCCGACTTGGCCATGGATTGCACCAGACCGTCATACTGCCCTCCGCGCGGGCCGGTGCGGCCGAACAGGGCTTCCTTCACCATGCCGCCGACGCTGCCGAGCAGGCCTTCGTCCGGCTGCGCGGGTGCGCCGGGCTTGCCTGTAGCGCCTTCCTTGCCGGCATTGGCAGCCGCTGCCGCGCCGCGCTGCTGCAGCATCTCGTAGGCGGATTCGCGGTCGATCGCCTTCTCGTAATTGCCCGCCACCAGCGAATTGGCCAGCAATGCCTGGCGCTGCTCGGGCGTGATCGGGCCGATCTGGCTGCCGGGCGGCACCACATAGACGCGTTGCGTCACGCCGGGGCGGCCTTTCTCGTCGAGGAAGCTGACCAGCGCCTCGCCGGTGGCCAGTTCGGTGATGGCCTGCGCAATGTCGATCTCCGGGTTGGGCCGCATGGTCTCGGCCGTGGCCTTGACGGCCTTCTGGTCGCGCGGGGTGTAGGCGCGCAGCGCATGCTGCACGCGGTTGCCGAGCTGGGCCAGCACGGTATCGGGGATGTCGATCGGGTTCTGCGTGACGAAATACACGCCCACGCCCTTGGAGCGCACCAGACGCACCACCAGTTCGATGCGCTCCAGCAGCACCTTGGGCGCATCGTCGAACAGCAGATGCGCCTCGTCGAAGAAGAACACCAGCTTGGGCTTGTCCGGATCGCCGATTTCGGGCAGCTGCTCGAACAGTTCGGACAGCATCCACAGCAGGAAGCTGGCATACAGGCGCGGCGCCTGCAGCAGCTTGTCGGCGGCAAGGATGTTGATCATGCCCTGGCCGGAGACGGTCTGCATCAGGTCCTCGATGTTGAGCATGGGCTCGCCGAAGAACCTGTCGCCGCCCTGGCTCTCGATCTGCAGCAGGCCGCGCTGGATGGCGCCCACGCTGGCGCTGCTGATGTTGCCGTACTGCGTGGTGAACTGGCTGGCGTTCTCGCCCACGTACTGCAGCATGGCGCGCAGGTCCTTCAGGTCGAGCAGCAGCATGCCGTTGTCATCGGCGATGCGGAACACGATGTTGAGCACGCCGGCCTGGGTGTCGTTCAGGTTCAGCATGCGCGCCAGCAGCAGCGGGCCCATGTCGCTCACTGTGGCGCGCACCGGATGGCCCTGCTCGCCGAACACGTCCCACAGCGTGGTGGGGCAGGCCAGGGGCTGCGGCAGCGCGATGCCGCGCTCCTGCAATACGCCGGCCATCTTGCCGCCGATGTTGCCGCTCTGGCTGATGCCGGTCAGGTCGCCCTTGATGTCGGCCATGAACACCGGTACGCCGATCTGCGAGAAGGATTCCGCCAGTTTCTGCAGCGTCACCGTCTTGCCGGTGCCGGTGGCGCCGGTGATCAGGCCGTGGCGGTTGGCAAGCGCCGGCAGCAGGGCGCACTCGGTCTGTGCATTTTTCGCAATCAACATCGGGTCGGCCATGGGGTTGTCCTCGGGGAGCGGCAGCTAAAAAAGTAGAATAGGAGGTTGTCCCTGCAGACAGAGACAGGGACGGGAAAGATTGAAAAGGATTATCCATCATGGCAGGGCATAGCAAGTGGGCCAATATCCAGCACCGCAAGGGCCGTCAGGACGAAAAGCGGGGCAAGATCTGGACGCGGCTGATTCGTGAAATCATCGTCGCGGCACGCAATGGTGGTGGCGATCCCGCTGCCAACCCGCGCCTGCGTCTGGCCATCGACAAGGCCAAGGCCGCCAACATGCCGGCCGACAACATCAAGCGCAACATCGACAAGGCCACCGGCAACCTCGAAGGCGTCACCTACGAGGAAATCCGCTACGAGGGCTACGGCATCGGCGGCGCCGCCATCATCGTCGACACCATGACCGACAACCGCGTGCGCACCGTGGCGGAAGTGCGTCACATCCTGAGCAAGAACGGCGGCAATCTGGGCACCGAAGGCTCGGTGGCATTCCAGTTTCAGCATGTGGGCCAGTTCATCTATGCCCCCGGCACCGACGAGGAGAAGGTGATGGAAGTGGCGCTCGAAGCGGGCGCCGAGGACGTCATCACCGACGAGGAAGGCGCCATCGAGGTGCTGACTGCGCCGGGCGATTTCGAGACGGTGAAGGAGGCGCTGGAGGCGGCCGGCCTGCAGGCCGAGGTGGCAGAGGTTACGATGCGTGCCGAGAACAGCATCGAACTGGCCGGTGACGATGCGCAGAAAATGCAGAAGCTGCTCGACATGCTGGAAGACCAGGATGACGTGCAGAACGTCTATCACAACGCGGAACTGGACCTGGGAGAGTAAAGCATGCAAGTACTGGTGATCGGCAGCGGCGGCCGTGAACATGCCCTGGCCTGGAAACTGGCGCAATCCGAGCGCGTGACCAAGGTGTTCGTGGCGCCCGGCAACGGCGGCACGGCGCGCGAGCCCAAGCTCGAGAACCTGCCCATCAAGGATTTGAACGAACTGTGCGACTGGGCCAAGGCGCAGCAGATCGAGCTGACCGTGGTTGGCCCCGAGGCGCCGCTGGCGGCTGGCGTGGTGGACCTGTTTCGCGCCAACGGCCTGCGCATCTTCGGCCCCACGCAGGCGGCCGCGCAACTCGAAAGCTCCAAGGCCTTCAGCAAGGCCTTCATGCAGCGCCATGGCATTCCCACGGCAGCGTTCGATACCTTCACCGATCCGGCTGCGGCCCATGCCTATGTCGACAAGATCGGCGCGCCCATCGTGGTCAAGGCCGACGGCTTGGCCGCCGGCAAGGGCGTGGTGGTGGCCATGACGCTGCAGGAAGCGCATGAGGCGGTCGACTTCATGCTGGTGGACAACACCCTGGGCGTGCAGCACAACGAAGGCGGCGCGCGCGTGGTTATCGAGGAATTCCTGCAGGGCGAGGAAGCCAGCTTCATGGTGGTGTGCGACGGCAGCGAGGTGGTGGCACTGGCCACCAGCCAGGACCACAAGCGCCTGCTCGACAAGGACGAGGGCCCCAACACCGGTGGCATGGGTGCCTATTCCCCCGCGCCGGTGGTCACGGCCGACGTGCACGCCCGCGCCATGCGCGAGGTGATCCTGCCGACCATCCGCGGCATGGCCAAAGACGGCATCACCTACACGGGCTTTCTGTATGCCGGCCTGATGATCGACGCCGATGGCAAGGTCAAGACGCTGGAGTTCAACTGCCGCATGGGCGATCCGGAAACGCAGCCGATCCTGATGCGCCTGAAGTCCGACCTGTTCGAGCTGTTGATGGCAGCGACCGAACCGGTCGGCGGCCATGGCAAGCGCCTGGCCGATGTGGAGCCCCAGTGGGACCGTCGCGTCACCCTGGGCGTGGTGGTGGCCGCACCGGGTTACCCGATGCAGCCCCGCACCGGCGAGGCCATCAGCCAGCTGCCGCTGGATACGGATGATGTGAAGGTGTTCCATGCCGGCACGCGCCTGGATGACGATGGCAAGCTGCTCAGCAGCGGCGGCCGCGTGCTGTGCGTGACGGCGCTGGCCGACAGCGTGAAGCTGGCGCAGGCCAGGGCCTATGCCGCCATGCAGCAGGTGCAGCTGCCCGAGATGCAGTTCCGCACCGATATCGGTCACCGCGCCGCCGGGCATTCCGGCAGCCAGGCCTGAGCCGGACCTGCGGGAGCGGGCATGCAGGCGCAGGACGTACAGCCAACTTCGCAACAGCGCGGGCTGGTCGATGCGGGCCCGGTGCCGGGACTGGAGGTGGTGCCCATGCCCGCTTCCGGCCCGCTGGTTCCGCCGGGAGGCAGCCGGCTGGCGGCGTGGTGCCTGAAGGTGCTGGGCTGGCGCAATGACTTTCCCGGCCTCCCGGATCCGCGTGGCCTGTTGGTGGTGTATCCACACACCTCGAACTGGGACTTTCCCCTGGGCCTGCTCTACAAGTGGTCCCATGGCCTGCCGTTCCGTTTCTGGATCAAGGACAGCGCCACGCGGCTGCCGGTGATCGGTCGCTGGATCCGCTGGGTCGGCGGCGTGGCCATCAACCGCAAGGCGGCGCATGGCGTGGTCGAGCAGACCATGCAGCAGATGCGCGAGGCGGATTTCTTCTGGCTGGCGGTCGCGCCGGAAGGCACGCGCAGCTACACCAATGGCTGGCGCACCGGTTTCTACCATCTCTGGCGCGCTGCCGACTGTCCGCTCGGGCTGGCCTACATCGACTACGGCCACAAGCAGATCGGCGTGCAGCACTATGTGCGCTGCAGCGGCGACATGGAAGCGGATTTCGCCGCGCTGGCGCGCTATTACGAGAGGCGTACCGGTTACCATCCGGAAAAGGCGGCCCCCGTGCGCCCCTATGAGCGGGGCCGCTCCCGGGACGCTGACGCCGGTCAGGATGCCCGGCAGTAAATTCCGGTTGTCGCGCTGGCACTGAGCGGCGCACACTTTTTCCCCAGCAACATTTTGCAAGTTGCGGCATGCACCAATTCACATGGCCATGATGAACACCTCTTCGCTCGACACCGCCGAAACATCCAGTGTGCTGACCTTTCTGCAGGGCCTGCAGCAGCGCATCACCGATGCCGTGCAGGCCATGGAGCCGCAGGCACGCTTCGTGGTGGACGACTGGCGCAAGGAGCCGGGCGAGCGTCTGCAGGGCCATGGCCGCACCATGATCCTGGAAGGCGGCAGCGTGTTCGAGCGTGCCGGTGTCGGCCTGTCGAACGTGCGCGGGCCGCAACTGCCACCCTCGGCCACGCAACATCGCCCGGAACTGGCCGGCGCGCCCTTCGAGGCCATGGGCGTGTCGCTGGTGTTCCACCCGCGCAATCCCTATGTGCCCACGGTGCACATGAACGTGCGCATGATCGCCGCGCTGCCGGCCAATGCCGCGGCCGTCTGCTGGTTTGGCGGCGGCATGGACCTGACGCCGTATTACGGCTTCGACGAGGACTGCGTGCATTTCCACCGCGTCTGCCAGCAGGCGCTGCAGCCCTTTGGCGACGACAAGTACCCGCGTTTCAAGCAGTGGTGCGACGAGTATTTCTTCCTCAGGCATCGCAACGAGCAACGCGGCATTGGCGGCGTGTTTTTCGATGACTTCGCAGAATTCGACTTTGCACGCAACTTCGCCATGCTGCAGGCGGTGGCCGACGGTTTCCTGCCGGCCTACCTGCCGATCGTGCAGCGCCGCAAGGATATGGCCTGGGGCGAGCGCGAGCGCAATTTCCAGCTCTACCGCCGTGGCCGCTACGTCGAGTTCAATCTGGTGTGGGATCGCGGCACGCACTTCGGGCTGCAGAGCGGCGGCCGCACCGAATCCATCCTGCTCTCCATGCCGCCGCTGGCAAACTGGAGCTACCAGCGCACCGAACCGGAAGGCTCGCACGAGGCGCAACTGACGGCGCATTTCCTGCAGCGCCGCGACTGGCTGGCCGCGTGACGCAACGCATGCGCATCGGCATCTACGGCGGCGCCTTCGATCCGCCGCACAAGGCGCATCTCGGACTGGCCCGGGCTGCCGTGGAACAACTGGCACTTAACCGCCTGTACGTGATCCCCACCGGCCAGCCCTGGATGAAGCAGCGCCGCCTGACGGCTGCCGAACATCGGCTGGCGATGGCGCGGCTGGCTTTCGAGAGCGTGCCCGAAGTGCAGGTGGACGACTGCGAGGTGCAGCGCGAAGGCACGACCTACACCATCGACACCCTGCACGAGCTGCAGCAGCGCCATGCCGCGCTGGGCGAGCAGGAGATCGACTGGTATCTGGTGATGGGCCAGGACCTGCTGCACAGCCTGCCGCAGTGGCAGCGCGCCGACGAATTGCTGCGCAGCGTGACGGTGGCCGTATTGCAACGCCCTGGCGCGGAACAGACCGCGGTGGAGCAGGAACTGGCCCAGGTGCGCGCGCAACTGCCCGATCTGCGCACGGTGCAGCTACACTTGCCGGCCAGCGACGCCAGTTCCACCCGGATTCGTGCCGGCATGCAACAGCGCATGTCAGACGACGGCGCGACTCGTCGCGCCTGGCTGCAAAGCCTTGTGCCGCCTGGCGTGGCACAGTATATTGAACGACATCAACTCTACTTGACTTCCCACACCTGATGGCCACTGAAAAAACTTCTGCCAAGACCCCCTCCAAGAAACCCGCCATCGCCCCCAAGGCACAGGCCGGCGAGTTCCCCGTCGAGATGTCCATCACGGACGATTCTCCGGCTGCGGGCAAGATGATCCAGAAGCTGCAGCGTGCCATCGTGGACGGTCTGGAAGACGTGAAGGCGCAGAACATCCAGGTGTTCAATACCGAGCACCTGTCGCCGCTGTTCGAGCGTGTGGTGATTGCATCCGGTACTTCCAACCGTCAGACCAAGGCCCTGGCCGCCAGCGTGCGTGACGCCGTGCGTGATGCCGGCTTCAACAAGCCGCGCATGGAAGGCGAGGAGAACGGCGAGTGGATCATCGTGGACTGTGGCAGTGCCGTGGTGCACATCATGCAGCCCGCCATCCGCCAGTACTACACGCTGGAAGATATCTGGGGCGAGAAACCGGTGCGCATGCGCATGGGTGCGGCGGCGGCCAAGGCGGCAGCCGAGAAAAAGGTGTCGCGTACCGCGGCGCGTACGGCGGCCAAGAAGGAAGCAGCGGCTGCCGCTGCGACCGAGGCTGGTACGGAGTTGAGCGAAGCGCCGGCCAAGCCGGTGCGCAAGACGGCGGCGATGACTGCGTCGGCAGCCACTGCCAGCGCGACTCCGGCGGCCGAGAAGGCGGCGGCTCCCAAGGCCGCTGCCGCCAAGACGGCTGCCAGCAAGGCAGCAGCACCGAAAGCCACCGCTGCCAAGCCCACGGCAAGCAAGCCCGTGGCTGGCAAGGCTGCTCCCAAGGCGACTGCTTCCCGCTCGACTGCGGCCAATTCCGCCAAGCCGGCAACAGCCAGCGTGACCGATGCGGGCGCAGGGACACCCGCCGCTACGCGCAAGCCTGCCACGCGCAAGACCGCCGCCATGCCGACAGCCGACGCTGCTGTCGAAAAGCCCGCCAAGCCGCGCGCCCGCAAGGCGCCGGTCGTGACCGTGGTGGTCGGCAAGACCGTGACCAAGAAGACCATCAAGGCCAAGAGTTAAACCGGCATGAAGCTGGTGATCGTCGCGGTCGGGCAGAAGATGCCCGATTGGGCACAAACCGCCTTTGACGACTATGCCAAGCGCTTTCCGCCCGAGTTGCGGCTGGATTGCCGCACCGTCAAGACCGAGCCGCGCAGCGGTGGCAAGACGGCCGAGCAACTGATGCAGGCCGAGGCGCAGCGCATCGAGGCGGCCATCGACAGCGCCTGCAACAAGGGCCGGCGCATCGTCGCGCTGGACGAGCGCGGCACTACCGTGACCACCAAGGCGCTGGCCGACAAGCTGCGGGGCTGGCAGCAGCAGGGCGATGATGTGGCACTGCTGATTGGCGGCCCGGACGGCCTGTTGCCGGCGCTGCGCCAGCAGGCGCACGAACGCATCCGCCTGTCCGACCTGACGCTGCCGCATGCCATGGCGCGCGTGCTGCTGGTGGAGCAGCTCTACCGTGCCTGGTCGGTGAATGCCGGGCATCCCTACCACCGGGAGTGAGCGCACCCCAGGTTTCGGGGCATACTGAACGTCTTTGCGCCGTATCCCTGCCATGTCCGCCAAGCCCTTCGTCTACCTCGCCTCCCAGAGTCCCCGTCGCGCCCAGTTGCTGGAGCAGATCGGCGTGGCACACCAGTTGCTGTTGCCTGATGCCGATGAGGATGCAGAGAGCCTGGAGGCGGTGTTGCCGGGCGAGTCGCCGCGTGACTATGTGCAGCGCGTGACGCTGCTGAAGCTGCAGGCTGCGCTGCAGCGCTGGCAGCGTCGCGGTCTGCCGCCTGCGCCGGTGCTGTGTGCCGACACCACGGTGGCGCTGGGCGACACCATTCTGGGCAAGCCGGCCGATGCGCAGGAGGCGACGGCGATGCTGGCGCAACTGTCGGGCCGGCAGCATGAGGTGCTGACGGCGGTGGCAATCGGCGTGCCCGGCGCGGCTCCCGATGCACTGCAGAATGCCACGCTGCACGAGGAACTGAGCATTTCCGAGGTCCGCTTCGATGAGCTCGACGCCGGCCGCATCACCGCCTACGTCGCCACCGGCGAGCCGTTTGGCAAGGCCGGAGCCTATGGCGTGCAGGGCCACGCCGCCACGCTGATCGCGCATATCGATGGCAGCTTTTCCGGCATCATGGGCCTGCCTTTGTTCGAGACAGCCCGCCTGCTGCGCGGCTTCGGGTGGAGAATATAGGCTTGCCTGTCGACGCGCCGCCTGCCAACCCGGCAGAACGCAGGGAGATCCATGCCTACCGGCAGGACGTGCAGGCTGGACGGATGGTTTCATGCAACAAGACATTCTGATCAACTGGTCTCCGCAGGAGACACGCGCTGCCGTGGTGGAGCACGGCGTGGTGCAGGAGCTGCATATCGAGCGCACGCTGCAGCGCGGGCGCGTGGGCAATATCTATCTGGGCAAGGTGGTGCGCGTGCTTCCCGGCATGCAGTCGGCCTTTGTCGATATCGGGCTGGAGCGCGCGGCCTTCCTGCATGTGGCGGACGTGTGGCAGCGCAGCGGTGAATCCGACGGCGTGGAGGGCGTGCGCGCCACTGCCAACCAGGCGGTGGCCGGCCCGAAGCCGATCGAGAAGCTGCTGTTCGAGGGCCAGACGCTGATGGTGCAGGTGATCAAGGATCCGCTCGGCAGCAAGGGCGCGCGCCTGTCCACGCAGATCAGCATTGCAGGGCGCATGATGGTGTATCTGCCGCAGGACGACAGCATTGGCGTGTCGCAGAAAATTCCGCTGCCGCAGCGCGATGCCTTGCGCGAGCGCGTGCAGTTGCTGCAGTCACAGCTGCCGCCGGAGCCGGGGTTGAACCGGCCGGGTGGCTACATCGTGCGCACCAATGCCGAAGATGCCAGCGACGCCGAACTGGAGCAGGACATGCGCTATCTGCGCAAGGCGTGCGCGCGCATCCGTGAACTCTCGCTGCGCCAGCCGGCGCCCTCGCTGCTGCATCAGGACCTGAGCCTGCTGCAGCGCGTGCTGCGCGACATGGTGGACGAAAACACCCAGAGCATCCGCATCGACTCGCAGGAGCAGTACCAGTTGCTGCGTGCCTTTGGCGAAGAGTTCATGCCCGCCGCCGCCGAAAAGTTGCAGCACTACAAGGGCGAGCGGCCGATTTTCGACCTGTTCTCGATCGACGAGGAGATCGCGCGGGCGCTGGGCCGGCGCGTGGACCTGAAATCCGGCGGCTACGTGGTGATCGACCAGACCGAAGCGCTGACGACCATCGATGTGAACACCGGCGGCTTTGTCGGTGCACGCAACTTTGACGAGACCATCTTCAAGACCAACCTGGAGGCAGCGCAGGCAATTGCGCGCCAGATGCGGCTGCGCAACCTGGGCGGCATCATCCTGGTGGACTTTATCGACATGGTGCGGCCGGAACACCAGCAGGGGGTGCTGGCCGAGCTGCGCCGCCAGCTGCAACGCGACCGCATCAAGACCATGGTGGGTGATTTTTCGCAGCTGGGGCTGGTGGAGATGACGCGCAAGCGCACGCGCGAATCGCTGGCCCGCATGCTGAGCGAGGTCTGCCCCACCTGCAAGGGCTCCGGCATGGTGAAAACGCCGCGCAGCGTGGCCTACGACATCCTGCGCGAGGTGCTGCGCGAGGCGCGCCAGTTCCATCCGCAGGAATTCCGCGTGATTGCGTCGCCGCAGGTGATCGAGCTGTTCCTGGACGAGGAAAGCCAGCATCTGGCGGGCCTGAGCGAATTCATCGGCAAGCCGATCTCGCTACAGGCCGAGGCGGGGCTGGCGCAGGATCAGTACGATATCGTGCTGATTTAAGGGCGGCGCGAAGCAGTTTGCTGCTGCGCGCCGCTACCGGTTACTCTCCCGGAACCCTGTCGCACTGCCTTTGGGCAGATTGGCCCTTCACTGAGTGCCCAGTGCCCCGCGGTGTTGCAGCCGCGCATAGACGCCGCCGGCTTGCAGCAGCTCGGCATGGCTGCCCTGTTCGACGATGCGGCCGGCTTCCATCACCACCACGCGGTCGGCATGCTCGATGGTGCTCAGGCGGTGGGCCACGATCAACGTGGTGCGGCCCTGCATCAGGTGCTGCAGGGCTTCCTGCACCAGGCGCTCGGATTCGTTGTCGAGCGCGGAGGTGGCTTCGTCCAGGATCAGGATGGGCGCGTTCTTGTAGATGGCGCGGGCGATGGCCAGGCGCTGGCGCTGGCCCCCCGACAGCTGGGTGGCGTTGTGGCCGACCACCGTGTCCATGCCCTGCGGCAGGCGCGCGATATGGGCGGACAAGTTGGCGGCTTCGAGCGCGGCCTGCACGCGGTCGCGGTCGATCTCCTGGCCCAGCGCCACGTTGGCGGCAATGCTCTGGTTCAGCATCACTACGTCCTGCGTGACCATGGCGATTTGCGAACGCAGGGCCAGCAGTGGCCACTGGTCCAGCGGGATGCCGTCGAGCAGTACGCTGCCGCTGCTGGGCAGCACGAAGCGCGGCAGCAGGTTCACCAGTGTGGTCTTGCCCGAGCCGGAGGGGCCGACGAAGGCGACGACTTCGCCGGGGGCGATGGAGAGGCTGACGCCTTGCAGGGCGGGGGTCTCTTCCTCGTGGGGCAGGACGTTCGCTGCAGGGCCGGCATCGCCGTCCTTCGGCATTGTGTCGCCGCCAGCCTCTCCCTGGCTTGCCGGGGCAGAAGCGTCGGGTGTGCCGTCCTGGATGGGCTTGGCCTCTGCGGGGATGTTGCCGTTTGCAACGGGAATCCCGTCCGGCCGCGCCGACGCCTGCGGCACATAGCGCACCTGCACGGCATCGAAGCGGATATCGCCGCGTGCCTGCGCCGGCACGGCAGCGGCGGGCTGCTCCTGCGGCTCGGGCGGCACGGTTTCGACCATGCTCAGCCCGCGCTCCAGCGCGGCCACGCCGCGCGTGATCGGGTTGGCCACGTCGGCCAGGCGGCGGATCGGCGCCACCAGCATCATCATGGCGGCCACGAAGGCGACGAAACCGCCGACGGTGACAGCGCGCTCGGCATCGCTGGCGGCCTGGGCCTGCCACAGTGCGATGGTGAGCACGGCCGACAGGGCGACTGCGGCGACGGACTGTGTCAGAGGCGTCATTGCCGAGGCCGCCACGGTGGACTTGAGCGCGAGCTGGCGCAGGCGCCGGCTCAGGAAACCGAAGCGCTCCTGCTGCTGTTCCTGCGCTCCATGCAGGCGCACCATGCGGTGGGCCAGCACGTTTTCCTCGACCACATAGGCCAGTTCATCGGTGGCCTGCTGGCCCTGTTTGGTCAGGCCGTAGAGCCGGCGCGAGAGCTTGCGCATCACCCAGGACATGCCGGGCACCAGCACCACGATCACCATGGTGAGCTGCCAGTTCAGGTACAGCAGGTAGCCCACCAGAGCGATCAGCGTGAAGGTGTCGCGCGACAGGCCGAGCAGGGCATGCACCAGCATGGTTGCGCCGTTCTGCACCTCGTAGACCACCGTGTTGGAGAGGCTGCTGGCTGACTGGCGCGAGAACAGGCCCAGTTCGGCATCGAGCAGGCGGGCGAACATGTCCTGGCGCAGCTTGACCATGCCGTCGTTGGCGATGCGGGAGAGCGCATACTGGGCGGCGAAGCCGGCCACGCCGCGCAGCACGAACAGCGTCAGCACGGCGGCAGGCACGGCCCACAACTGCAGCGAGCCTTGCGTGAAACCGCGGTCGAGCAGGGGCTTGAGCAAGGCGGGAATGCCGGCTTCAGTCAGCGAGCCGATCAGCGTGGCCAGCACGGCAAACACCCACCACTTGCGGCTGGTGCCGAAATAGCCGGCGATGCGGCGCAAGCGTGCCCAGAGCGACTGGCTGGGCAGGTCGGCCGCAGCCGCGGGAGAGGGGGCCGCTTCAGGCTGCGGCGCGTCGGCTGGGGCGCCGGCGGGGGAACTGTTCATGGGCACGGTTTTTCAAAGTCTGCAAGCATTGTAGACGGCGGGGCCGCTTCGGGCGCTGCCGGCGCGGGGTGTTCCTGACGCATCGGTAGTCACAAGCGGCAAAACATCGGCGGTTTTTCTTACGGTTTGTAACGGCGTGCGCTGGCGCCCTGGGGCGTTCCCTGTGTAGCATGTGCTGTGCTCGGTACTGTCCGGGCTGTGCGGGAGCCGCTTGGCATGCTGGTCCGGGCCTTCGGGGCCGGCTTTGGGTGCCAGTGCTGTCCGCCTTCGCTCTCCTGTTCCGTCTGCCCGACGAAGCGGGTCCTGCCTGACAGGGCAGCCTGCGTGGCATCCATTCCATCACACATTCCATGCTGATTGACCTGATTCGCCAATCCCTTGTCCCCATGTTCAGCGCTGCCAGCCTGCAGCGCAGGCGCCCCGGCGGCAGCTTCGCCAGGCACGCCACGCTGGCCGGCCTGCTGGTGGCCAGCCTGGCCGCCGCACCGGCCCGGGCCGAGTTCCGCGTGGAAATCACCGGCGCCGGCGTAACGCAGTACCCGATCACTTCCTCGCCCTTCCGCGGCGAGGCCGAGGCGCCGCAGAAGCCGGCCTCCATCATTCAGGCCGATCTGCTGCGTACCGGCCTGTTCCGTGCCATTCCGGTGGATGCCGGCCAGCTCGATGAAAACAGCAAGCCGGTGGTCAGCACCTTCCGTGCGGCAGGCTCCGACTATCTGGTGGCGGGCAGCGTGCAGCGCCAGGGCGATGGCCGCTATGCGGTGCGCTTCCGCCTGTGGGATGTGGCCAGGAACAGCGACATGGGCGGCCAGAGCTATACCGTGCCGCAGGCCGACCTGCGCCTGGCCTCGCACCGTGCTGCCGACTGGATCTATGAGCGCATCACCGGCGAGAAGGGCGTATTCTCCAGCCGGGTGTCCTATGTGACCAAGGCCGGTGGCCGCTACACGCTGTGGGTGGCCGATGCCGATGGCGAGAATGCGCAGGCCGCGCTGAGCAGCCGCCAGTCCATCATCTCTCCGTCCTGGTCGCCGGACGGCAGCAGGCTGGCCTATGTGTCGTTCGAGAGCGGCAAGCCGGTGGTGTACGTGCATGACGTGCGCAGCGGCCAGCGCCGCGCCGTGGCCAACTTCCGCGGCTCCAACAGCGCGCCGGCCTGGTCGCCGGATGGCCGCACACTGGCCGTGACGCTGACCAAGGATGGCGGCTCTCAGCTCTACCTGATTCCCGCCGCCGGCGGCGAGCCGCGCCTGCTGTCGCGCAGCGTGGGCATCGATACCGAAGCCACCTTCAGCCCGGATGGCGGCAGCGTCTATTTCGTGAGCGACCGTGGCGGTTCGCCGCAGATCTACCGCATTGCCACCAGCGGCGGCGAGGCCAGGCGCATCACCTTCCAGGGCGGCTACAACATCTCCCCCAGCATCAGCGCCGATGGCCGCAGCATGGCCTACATCACGCGCAGCGGCGGCTACAAGGTGGCTGTCATGGATCTGCAAAGCGGCACTGTCAATCTGGTGACCGATACCGCACACGACGAGAAGCCCAGCTTTGCCCCGAACAGCAAGATGATCGTCTATGCCACGCGCACCGCAGGTGGCGAGGCACTGATGACCACCAGCATCGACGGCAAGATCAAGACCCGCCTGGCCGGCCGTAGCGGAGACATCCGCGAGCCGGCCTGGGCACCCATGGGCCGCTGACGCGGACCGCTTTTTACGTTAACCACGCACAAAAGGAGTCATCGACATGCAGCGTACCCTACTGACCCTCGCCATTGCCGCTTCCCTGGCCGCCTGTTCCTCTGCCGTGAAGGTGGATGAATCGGCCAATGCCGGCTCCGGCACCGATGCGCAATCCACCGTTGCCCCGGTGGGCACCGAATCCGGCCTGGCTGGCAGCGGCGGCCCGCAGGATGCGGCCAAGGTGGTCTACTTCGACTTCGACCAGTACACGGTGCGCGCCGATGCCCGTCCCACCGTCGAGGGCAATGCCCGCTGGCTGAACGCCAACAAGAACGCCAAAGTGATGCTGGAAGGCCATACCGACGAAGTGGGTGGCCGTGAATACAATCTGGCACTGGGCCAGAAGCGTGCCGAAGCCGTGCGCCGTTCGCTGTCCGTGCTGGGCGTTGCCGATTCCCAGATGGAAGCGGTGAGCTTTGGCGAGGAGCGCCCGGCAGTGAGCGGAGGCGGCGAGAACGAGCGTAACCGCCGCGTGGAATTCAAGTACCGCTGATGGGCGGCTTTGCAGGCAGACAGGGATGACCATGAAATCGGATGCTGGAGTGGGGCTGGATGTGAAACGCGGCGGCGCGCCCATGGGCGCGGTGCTGCTGGCGCTGGCGGCTGCGGTGCTGACACCGCTGCCGGCGCAGGCCCAGCTGTTCGGTGACAACGAGGCGCGCCGTGCGATCCTGGACTTGCGCCAGCGTTACCAGACGCTGACGGAGGAGCAGGCGCGCACGCGCAGCAGCATGCTCGAACTGCAGAACCAGATCGATTCCCTGCGCAGCGAACTGGCCAAGTCGCGCGGGCGCGAGGAACAGCTCTCGCGCGACATGGCCGAGATGCAGCAGCGCCAGAAGGATCTGGCGCGTGCGGTGGAGGAGCGCGGCTCTTCCGCGGCGCGTCCGTCCTCGTCTGCCGCCAATGGCGAAGAGGCCGAAGCGGCGGCCGGTGGCAAGGAGAAGGCCGAATTCGATGCCGCCCTGAACCACTTCCGCAAGGGCGACTATGCCAGGGCGCAAACGGCCTTCCGCGCCTTTGTGCGCAACCGTCCGCAAAGCAGCATGAAGACCTCGGCTCTGTTCTGGCTGGGCAACTCGGATTACGCCCAGCGCAACTACCGCAGTGCCATGGCCAACTTCCGTGCCGTGGTGGCGCAGGCGCCGGATCATGAGCGCGCACCGGAAGCGCTGCTGTCGATCGCCAATTGCCAGACCGAGCTGAAGGAAACGGCGGCGGCACGCGCGACGCTGGAGCAGCTGGTGGCCAAATATCCGCGAACCGAGGCGGCGCAGGCTGCGCGGGACCGGCTGGCGCGGCTGAAGTGATCGCTGTTGTCGCGGCTCGCGTACGGCCGCTTGTGATGACGGCGCACGCAGGGCAGGCACCGCTGAAACAATCGCTACTGTAGCGATTGTCTGATGCCCGCCCTGTGCGGGCATTTTGGTATTCTTCACCCATGTCCGAGATGTTTGTGCCCCCGGTTTCCTCTTCTCCCTTGCCTGTCATCGTCGACCGCGCGCGCCGCTTCGGCGGGGTGGGGCGGCTCTATGGCAAGGCCGGAGCAGAGCGCATTGCGCAGGCGCATGTGGTGGTGGTCGGCATTGGCGGCGTCGGTTCCTGGGCGGTGGAGACGCTGGCACGCACCGGCATCGGCCGCCTGACGCTGATCGACATGGACCATGTGGCCGAATCCAACATCAACCGCCAGATTCATGCGGGGGATGCCACTCTGGGACAGGCCAAGATCGTGGCCATGCAGCAGCGCATTGCGGGCTACCATCCCGACTGCCGGGTGGATCTGGTTGATGACTTTGTGACGGCGGACAACTGGGAGCAGCTGGTGCCCGCCGATGCCACGGCCGTGATCGACGCCTGTGACCAGATGGGCGCCAAGACGGCGATGGCGGCCTGGGCCCGGCGCAACAAGGCACTGTTTGTGAGCGTGGGTGCGGCGGGCGGCAAGCAACAGGCGCATCTGGTGGAGCTGGATGACCTGAGCCGGGCCACGCACGATCCGCTGCTGGCGCAGTTGCGCTACCGCCTGCGCAAGCAGCACGGTGCACCGCGCGACGGCAAGAGCATCGGTGTGCAGTGCGTGTTCAGCCGCGAGGCGGTGCAGCTGCCCGTGAGCGACAGCTGCGAGGTGGATGGCATGGTCGATGGCAGCCTGAATTGCGCCGGCTATGGCTCGGCTGTTGCGGTCACCGCCACATTCGGCATGTGCGCAGCCGGCTGGATTCTGAAAAAAATTGCCGAAGCCTTGCCGAAGCCGCGATAAGGGTGCTAGAATTCAAGTCTTCGTTGGGCAGAGATGCTTGATGAAGCAGGAGTGGGTCGTTAGCTCAGTTGGTAGAGCAGCGGACTTTTAATCCGTTGGTCACAAGTTCGAATCTTGTACGACCTACCACTCATATCAGCCACCAGGTGCACAAGCCTTGTGGTTTTTTCTTTCCGGATGCGGCATTTGCCGCGTTCGGGAGTGTGGGTCGTTAGCTCAGTTGGTAGAGCAGCGGACTTTTAATCCGTTGGTCACAAGTTCGAATCTTGTACGACCTACCACCATCCAAGGCGCCAGGAATGCAGATTCCCGGCGCTTTTTTGTTGGTTGCCCAACTCTGGCAAACTGCCAGTAATGTTGTATCCAACCCACTCCGTCGAACAGATGCAGGTGTCTGTGACTGCGCTGTGCGATTTCGCCGCGCGCTCCGGCGATCTGGACCTGCGCTTCACCCCCGGCCCGTCCGCCGTGGAGGGCATGGAAGGCCATCGCATCGTCGCAGCCCGGCGCGCACCGGGTTTTGCCAGCGAGGTGGCCGTGCAGGGCGAAGCCGGTTCGCTCAACGTGCGTGGTCGCGCCGATGGTTTTTCGCTGGCCTTGCAGCTGGTGGAGGAGGTCAAGACGCACAAGGGCCCGGTCGACCGCATTCCGCTCAACCAGCAAGCGCTGCACTGGGCGCAGGCCATGGTGTACGGGCATCTGCTGTGCCGGGAGCACGGGCTGGCGCACATGGACGTTCGGCTGCTGCACTACGATCTGCTCGGGCACAAGGAGCATGCCGATACGCGCCGGCTGCAGGCCGCGGAGCTCGAACAGTTCTTTGATGGCCTGTGCGCGCGTTTTCGGCAATGGGGCGAGCAGGAGCAGGTGCACCGGAAAACTTTGCTGGATGCTCTGCAGCAACTGGAGTTCCCGTTAGGGAAGATGCGACCGGGACAGAGGCTGCTGGCTCAACAGGTGTTCATCGGCGCGCGCCGCGGCAGGGTCTTGCTGGCGCAGGCGCCAACCGGCATTGGCAAGTCGCTGGGCACGCTGTTTCCCATGCTGAAGGCGATGGGCGAAGACCGGATCGACAAGTTGCTGTTCCTGAGCGCCAAGACCACCGGCAGAGCCGCCGCGCTGGAGGCGCTGCAGCGCTTGCGCCAGGGCAACGCCCGGCCGCCTTTGCGCGTGGTCGAAATCACCGCCCGCGACAAGGTGTGCGTGCACCCCGGCGCCGCCTGCCATGGCGAGTCCTGCCCCTTGGCCAGGGGCTTCTATGACAGGCTGCCGCAGGCGCGGCTGGATGCCATGCGTCTCGCGGAGACGCAACTGCTGGATCAGGCGCAGATCGCCGCCGTCGCCGCCGAGCACACGATCTGCCCCTATTACCTGAGCCAGGAGCTGGTGCGCTGGGCTGATGTGGTGGTGGGCGACTACAACTACTGGTTCGACACCAGCGCCTTTGTCTACGCCATGGCGGTGGCGGAGGGCTGGCGCGCAGGCCTGCTGGTGGACGAGGCGCACAATCTGGTGGAGCGCGGCCGGGGCATGTACAGCGCATCCCTCAACGGATTCGCCTTGCAGGGCCTCTCGCGGATCGCCCCCAGGCCGCTCAAGCGCCCGCTGACGCGCCTGCGCGCGCAGTGGAACCGCATGATGGAGCAGCTGCAGCCGGGCTATCAGGACGTGGAGCTGGACGAAGAATGGCTGGCCGTGCTGCAGGAGTTCATCGGCCGCACCAGCGACTTCCTGGCCGAGCATCCTGCAGAGTTGCCGGCCGAGCTGCAGCGGTTCTATTTCGATGCGATCCAGTTCACGCGGCTGGCGGAGGAGTTTGGCGACCATTCCTTGTGCGATGTGCTGCGCCCCACCCAACTGCCCGACGTACTGCCGCGCGGCCGGCTGCACGATGGCGTGCTGACCTTGCGCAATGTGGTGCCTGCACCCTTTTTGCGGCCACGGCTGCAGGCGGCAGCGAGTGCGGTGCTGTTCTCGGCCACGCTGCAGCCGCCGCGCTTCTATGCCGACATGCTGGGCCTGCCGGAGGACCATGCCTGGCTGGATGTGCTGGCGCCGTTCAGCGCCGGGCAACTGCAGGTGCACGTTGTGCCGATTTCGACCCGATGGAACGACCGGGAGCGTTCTGTCGAACCGATTGCCGAACTGATTGTGCGCCAGTACCGGGCCCATCCGGGCAACTATCTGGCCTTCTTCAGCAGCTTTGCCTATCTGGAGAAGGTGATTGACAGAGTCAAGGCTATGGATAGTGAAATTCCCCTATGGGAACAAACCAGATCAATGAGAGAAGATGAAAGATCGAAATTTCTTGCCGGTTTCCAGGAGGGAGGGAGTGGAATCGGCTTTGCCGTGCAGGGCGGTGCGTTTGGCGAAGGGGTGGATTTGCCCGGCAGCCGGCTGATCGGCGCGTTTGTTGCCACGCTCGGGTTGCCGCCTGTCGATCCGGTGCATGAGGCCATGCGCAAACGCATCGAGGCGTTGATGGGGCAGGGGTTTGATTATGTGTACCTGTTTCCCGGTCTGCGAAAGGTGGTGCAGGCGGCGGGCCGGGTGGTGCGCACGGAGAGCGACCGGGGCGTGGTGTATCTGATCGATGACCGGTTTGAACGCCTGTTCCAGCGGGGCTTGCTGCCGCGCTGGTGGCGCAGGGGGTAGCGTGTGCGCAATAGGGGTTTGTCTGTTTGCGGTGGTGGGGAGAGATGGCTGACGCAGCGGCCGTGTCCGCAATCTCAGAATGCCAGTTGCTCGTCCCCGTCATCGGGCCGCGCTAGCGGGCTGGCTTTGGCGAGCGCCATCCACACGTCAAAGCGCATCTTCTCGAATGGGCGCTGCGGCGCCGGGCGCAACACGTCCAGACCGGATGCGCCGGCAATCATCACTCCGCATTCCAGGGGAATGTCGTCCACGCCGCCAATGGGCGCTCCTTTGGCGTTGCAGCCCAGCACGTAATACACCTGCGGCGCCATGGCCAGATAGGCGGCGCGCTTGGCCGGATTGCGCACGTCGCCCAGCAGGTCGGCCCGGCTGACCTTGATCTCGTGCACCACCGGTTCCAGATAGCCCTCCACCGTGGTGTTGCGCACGCTGAAAACATCGGGCATGGCCATGACCCAGGCGGGTTGCGGCTCCTCCTCGGTGCCCTGGTTGATGGAGGCGCGCAGGGCCAGCCCGCGCCAGACGATGCGGCCCTGGCGCTGCATGTGCAGGGCAACCTGTTCCACCAGGGCCTCGTGCGGAGTGCGCAGCTGGCGGTTGCTTTCGCCATATTGCGCCAGCGTGGCGATGCCTTCCGGCGTCAGGCGCAGCGTGTCGCGGCCCTGAGGGTCCGTCTGCTGCTGCAGCAGGCCGGCGGCCAGCAGGTCGATTTCCAGCTGGTCCTGGCAGGGCCAGCCGGCCGAGCGGTACATCTGGCGCAGGCGGGTGAGGTGGCGGCGGGAGAGCATGGCGGGAAGGGCGGGGCTTCGGGTCGCGGGGGGTGACGTGCCCCGGGCCGGTGGGTTGGCTCGCGGGGCGGGCTGCTTACTGCTCCGGGGCTGTCGGCGGCGCGAAGGCGGCAGGAAAAGCCTGTGTTTCCTCCAGCTCCATGTGCTCCTCGTGCATGCGGGTGAACAGGCGCACGGCGGCAATCAGTTCGGCCGGCTGGAACCACTGGTAATTGTCCCTGGCCGCCAGTAGCGAGGGAGCGATCTGCTTCCAGTTCACGTCCAGCCAGCCGTGGTCGGCGGTCAGGCGTTTGGCCAGATGAATCTGTTCCGCATCGCCGCAAGCCAGCAGGCGGGAAAACACGTGCGCTTCCTCGTCTGCATGGTGCTGCGCCGGCGCTTGGGCGAACCAGGCGTGCAGTGCGCCGGCCTCCTTGCGCACTTGCGGCGAGAGCCCCGTATCTGCAATGTCGGCGGCCAACTGGTTGAGGCGCTCCAGCATGGTACGCAGGGTGTGGTGCGTTTCCAGCAAGCCGGCGTGCGGGAGCGAGGGAGTTGCGAAAGGGGCGTTGGAATCAGAAGCGGCAGACATGGGAGTTCCGGATGGGCAGGCTCCCATTATCTGCCCTTCGCTCACACACGTTCGATCACAAGGGCAATGCCCTGGCCCACGCCGATGCACAGGCTGACCACGGCGTAGCGTCCGTTGCGGCGCTGCAGTTCGCGGGCGGCAGTCAGGGCAATGCGCGCGCCTGAGGCGCCGAGCGGATGGCCGATGGCAATGGCGCCGCCGTTGGCGTTGACGCGTGCATCGTCAAACGCCAGGCCCAGCAGCTGCAGGCAGCCGAGGACCTGGGGCGCAAAGGCTTCGTTGATCTCGATGACATCCAGGTCGGCCAGCGTCAGGCCGGCGCGCTCCAGCGCTTTCGGAATGGCGTAGGCCGGGCCCAGGCCCATCACGCGTGGCTCCACGCCGGACACTGCACCGGACAGGATGCGGGCCAGCGGAGCAGCGCCCGCCTGTTCGCCCACGGTGCGGTTGCCGATGAACAGGGCGGCGGCGCCATCGTTGATGCCGGAGGCGTTGCCCGCGGTGACCACGCCGCCTTCCTGCAGCGGCTTCAGGCCCTGCAGCACGTCGAAGCCGGATTGCGGGCGGGGATGCTCGTCGGCGCTCACGATGCGCGGCGGAGTCTTGCGGCCGGTCGGCACTTCGACGGGGGTGATCTCTCCGGCAAAGAAGCCGTCGGCCAGGGCCCGGGCGTAACGGGACTGCGAGGCGGCAGCGAAGCGGTCGCTGTCGGCGCGGCTCAGCCCCAGCTGTGCGGCCACGTTGTCGGCGGTTTGCGGCATGGTGTCATCGCCGTGGGCCTGGCTCAGGCGCGGGTTGGGAAAGCGGGCGCCGATGGAACTGTCGAACACCCTGAACTCGCGTCCATAGGCGGTTTCGCTCTTGCCCACGACAAAGGGAGCGCGGGTCATGCTCTCGACACCACCGGCGATGTAGAGGGCACCTTCGCCAACGGTGATGGCGCGGGAGGCGTCCAGCACGGCAGCCAGTCCGCTGCCGCACAGCCGATTGACGGTCTGGCCGGGGACGCTGACCGGCAGTCCGGCAAGCAGCGCGGCATGGCGGGCTACGTTGCGGCTGTCTTCACCGGCCTGGCTGGCGCAGCCGAGCAGCACGTCTTCCACCTGTTCCGGCTGGAACGGACTGTCGGCTACCAGCTGGCGGATGACGGCGGCGGCCAGGTCATCCGGGCGCACCGGGGAGAGGCTGCCGCCCTGGCGGCCAAAAGGGGAGCGCAGGCCGGCATAGAGATAGGCATCGAGCATGGTGGGTGTCTCCTGTTTTTCGAGGGTGGGGATCAGTGGTCGGGGGTGAGCAGCGACAGGCCGAGCTGGGCACGGCGGCGCAGCCAGGGACTGGGGCGATAGCGCGGGTCTTCCGTCAGGGCGAACAGGCGGTGCAGGATGCGCAGCACGGTTGGAGCGCCCAGGGCGTCGCCCCAGGCCAGCGGGCCGTGCGGATAGCCCAGGCCCAGCGTCACCGCCTTGTCGATGTCGGCGGGGGTGGCAATGCCTTGCTGCGCCATGTCGCAGCCGATGTTGACGATGCTGGCCAGCACCCGCTGCACGACGCAGCCGGTGCTGTCGCGCACCACGGAGGCCGGGATGCCATCGGCGCTGAACAGTACACGTGCGGCATCGCGTAGGGCCTGGCTGGTGACGGGGGTGGCCATGATCGTGCGGCGGCCGGTGAGGAACAGCGGATCGAGCGCCACGGTGCGGGTGGGGTCGAGGCCGGCCTCGGCGCACAGCGTGCTGGCGTCCTGGCCCAGGGGCAGCACCACGCACAGCGCCTGCGGCGACGGGGTGGATCCGGCTTCCGGCGTGATGCCGAGCGTCTGGAGCAGGGTGGCCACCGGGGGAAATGCCTTCAGGTCGTCCGCATGGATCCATATTGGAGGAAGGCTTTTGAATGCAGGAAGATCCTCTTCGGGAATTTCCAGTTTTTTTCCGAAATCATAGAAATAGAACCCACGCTGCGTCTTGCGTCCCAGCAGCCCCGCTTGCTGGCGCTGGCGTCCGATCACCGAGGGCCGATAGCGTGGTTCCTGGTAGTACTGCTGGTAAATCGATTCCATCACCGGCTGGGACACATCCAGTCCGGTCAGGTCCAGCAGTTCGAACGGCCCCATGCGGAAGCCGGCGGCGTCGCGCAGGATGCGGTCGAGCACGGCCGGTTCGGCCACGCTTTCGCCGAGCAGACGCAGGGCTTCGGTCAGGTAGCCGCGCCCGGCATGGTTGACGATGAAGCCGGGCGTGTCGCTGGCACGCACCGCGGTGTGCCCCATCTGCTGGCCCAGCGCCACTAGCGTATCGGCCACCTCGGGCCGGGTGAGCGGCCCGGCAATCACCTCGACCACTTTCATCAGGGGCACGGGGCTGAAGAAGTGGAAGCCCGCCACGCGCTCCGGATGCTGCAATCCGGCCGCGAGCGCGGTGACGGACAGGGAGGACGTGTTGCTGGCCAGAATGCAGCCGGGGGAGACACAGGCTTCCAGTTCGGCCAGCAGGGCGCGCTTGGCTTGCAGGTTCTCGACGATGGCCTCGACCACCACCGTGCAGCTGGACAGGTCGGCCAGGCTGGAGGCGGCGTGCAGGCGTGCCACGGCAGCATGGCAGGCATCCTGAGGGATCTTGCCCTTGCCTGCCAGCGTGCCGAGGGTGTCGGCAATCGCCTGGCAGGCCTCGCGCGCACCGCCGGGGCGGGCATCGTGCATCACCACGGGGATACCGCCTTGCGCGGCGATCTGGGCAATGCCGCGGCCCATCAGGCCGGCGCCGACGATGCCCAGCAGGGCGGGGCGGGAAGTTGCAGTGTGCATGGTGTTTCCTGTGTTTGGCAAGCGTGATGAGCGAGGCGAGGCACACCCGGCTGCATGGCAAGCCGGTGCGGACCGTATGCGACGGGGCGGAATGGATCAGTTGCCGGTGTAGTTCGGCGGGCGTTTTTCGAGGAAGGCGCGCGCGCCTTCCTTCTGGTCCTGGCTGGCAAACAGCAGGTTGAATGCCTTGCGCTCCAGCAGCAGGGCGGCGTCAAGCGCGATGTCCTGCCCGGCCAGCACCACTTCCTTGATTTGCGTGGCGGCCAGCGGCGGCATGCCGGCGATCAGCTGCGCCAGTTCAAGCGCGCGGGCCTGCACCTGTTCGTCGTCCACCACCTCGCTGGCCAGGCCCATGGCGAAGGCTTCCTCGCCCTTGAACGGCAGGCCGGTCAGCAGGTATTTCATGGCCTGGAATTTGCCGATGGCGCGCGTGAGGCGCTGCGTGCCGCCGGCACCGGGCATCACGCCCACGCGGATCTCGGGCTGGCCGAAGGTGGCATTGCGCCCGGCCACGATGATGTCGGCATGCATGGCCAGCTCGCAGCCACCGCCCAGCGCGTAGCCGTTGACGGCGGCAATCACCGGCTTGGGGCATTCGGCAATCGACTGCCACAGCAGATGCACGGTGCGCTGCTGCATCTGCACCGCGTTCTTGTGGGCGAACTCGGTCAGGTCGGCGCCGGCGGCAAACACCTTGTCGCCGCCGGTGAGGATGATGGCGCGCACTTCGGAAGACTTCCCGAGGGTGCTGAACTGTTCGGCCAGTTGTTCGCGCACGGCCTGGTTCAGGGCATTGCGCACCTCGGGGCGGTGTATGGCAAGGCGTGCGACGCCGGCGGCAGGGTGGTCGAGCTTCACGAATTCCATCGGGGTTCTTTCAGATCAAGGTGCTTCGCCGTCGGCAGGGGCACCATTGCCGAGCTGTGCAGCATCGGTGCGTTCCATCCCGTCCAGCATCTTCAGCAAGTAATGCAGGGTGTGCGTCATGTCGCTGACCGAAAACTCGCCCAGCAGCGATTCGTAGTAGGCCCGGATCTTGGGCTGGGCATGGTGCTCCCAGACCTGGCGGCCGGACGCGCTGATGGTGACCAGGCGCGAGCGGCGGTCGCGGTCGTCGGGCATCACGGCCAGGTGGCCGTCGCGCTCCATGCGGCTGATCAGGCCCGACAGGTTCTGCCGGCTGACCATCAGGTAGCGCGCCAGGTCGCCCAGGCTCATGCCCCCTTGCACGCTTGGCCGCGAAAGCGCTCCCAGCACCGCCCATTGCTGTGTGCTGAGACCTTCCTGTTCCAGTGCTCTGCTTCCGGTTTTATGCAACATGTTTGCACATTGGTACAAGCGAAAGAATATCCGGTTTGCAAGATCAAAGCGTGTTTCTTCTGTTTTCATAAGGGTAAACCATGAAAAAATTTAAAAACATCGTGCTTGTCAATGTTGTGTTTGATGCTTATTATGACAACATGTTTGCATAAAAGCAAACAACAATGCAAAGATGTTCCATCCATGTTAGCCCCAAGGAGACCTTCCATGAAACGTTATGAAAACCAGACAGCCATCGTGACCGGCGGCGGCGGCGGCATCGGCGGTGCCACGTGCCGGCGTCTGGCGGCAGAAGGTGCCAAGGTTGCCGTCTTCGACATGAACCTGGAGGCTGCCGAAAAAGTGGCCCAGGGCATTCGCGATGCCGGCGGCCGTGCACAGGCCTTCCGCTGCGACATCACCGACCGCGCCAGCGTGGATGCAGCCGTGGCCGACACCATCGCCCAGCTGGGTCCGATCGACACGCTGGTCAACAACGCCGGCTGGGACGTGTTCAAGCCCTTCCTCAAGACCGAATCCGGCGAGTGGGACAAGCTGATTGCCATCAACCTGGTGGGCGCCCTGAACATGCACCACGCCGTGTTGCCCGGCATGGTCGAGCGCAAGAGCGGCCGCATCGTCAACGTGGCCTCCGACGCTGCCCGCGTGGGTTCCTCCGGCGAGGCCGTGTATGCCGCGTGCAAGGGCGGACTGGTGGCCTTCACCAAGACGCTGGCGCGAGAGCATTCCCGCCACAACATCACCCTGAACGTGGTGTGTCCCGGCCCGACCGATACCGCCCTGCTGGCGGGCGTGGCCGAAGGCGCTGCCAACCCCGAAAAGCTGATCGAGGCCTTCACCAAGGCCATTCCGCTCGGCCGCCTGGGCCAGGGCGACGATCTCGCTTCCGCCATCGCCTTCTTCGGCAGCACCGACGCCTCCTTCATCACTGGCCAGGTGCTGTCCGTGTCCGGCGGCCTGACCATGAACGGCTGATTCCGTTTCCACCCGATTCCACACCGACGAGAGATTCCCATGAGCAAAGACATCCAGTTCGAAGACATCCTGTACGAAGTGCGCAATGGCGTGGCATGGATCACCATCAACCGCCCCGACAAGATGAACGCCTTCCGCGGCACCACCTGCGACGAGATCATCAAGGCCCTGAACAAGGCCGGCTATGACCGCGACGTGGGCTGCATCGTGCTGGCTGGCGCCGGCGAGAAGGCCTTCTGCACCGGCGGCGACCAGTCGGCCCACGATGGCAACTACGACGGTCGCGGCACCATCGGCCTGCCGATGGAGGAACTGCACACGGCCATCCGCGATGTGCCCAAGCCGGTGATCGCCCGCGTGCAGGGCTACGCCATCGGCGGCGGCAATGTGCTGTGCACCATCTGCGACCTGACCATCTGCTCCGAGAAGGCCATCTTCGGCCAGGTCGGTCCCAAGATGGGGTCGGTCGACCCGGGCTACGGCACCGCCTTCCTGGCCCGCGTGGTGGGCGAGAAGAAGGCACGCGAAATCTGGTACCTGAACAAGCGCTACAGCGGCCACGAAGCCGTGGACATGGGCCTGGCCAACATCTGCGTGCCGCCCGAGAAGCTGGACGAAACCGTGCAGGAATGGGCCGAGACCATCTGTGAGCGCAGCCCCACCGCCATCGCCATTGCCAAGCGCAGCTTCAACATGGACACGGCGCACCAGAGCGGCATTGCCGGCATGGGCATGTACGCGCTCAAGCTGTACTACGACACCGACGAGTCGCGCGAGGGCGTGAATGCGCTGAAGGAAAAGCGCAAGCCCGAATTCCGCAAGTACGCCAAGTAACACCACCGTCTTTCTCGTTCCCGGCAGTGTGGCTGCCGCCTTGCACGGGTTTTTGCGCCCGTGCGGGGTCGCTGCACCCTGGTGAACCTCCAACGATCAGGACCCAAGAGCATGAATCCCTACATCGATGAAGACCTGCAGGCGATTGCGGAACACGCCCGCCGCTTTGCCACCCACCGCGTCGCCCCCGGCTTTCTGGAGCGCGACGATACCCGTGTGCTGGAGCGCACGCTGATGCGCGAGATGGGCGAGCTGGGCTTCATCGCTCCCGAGTTGCCCGAGGCCTATGGCGGCCAGGGCATGGGGTGCCTGGCCGCTGGCGTGATCCACGAGGAGATCGCCCGCGCCGACCTGAGCATCAGTTACATCAACCTGCTGGCTTCCCTCAATGGCCAGATCCTGTCGCAGCATGGCCGGCCCGAAGTGGTCAAGCCCTGGCTGGAACGCCTCACCAAAGGCGATGCGCTGTTCGCCATTGCCCTGACCGAGCCGCGTGGCGGCTCCGACGCGGCCAACCTGCGCCTGCGCGTGGAGCGGGTGGGTGACGAGTATGTGATCAACGGCGAAAAGACGTCGATTTCCGCAGCCGACCAGGCGGATGCCGCCGTGGTGTTCGGCCGTACCGGCAGCGTCGATTCGGCCGCCCATGGCGTGACAGCACTGCTGGTGCCCATGGACCTGCCGGGCGTGACCACCAACCGTTTCGATTGCCATGGCCAGCGTGCCATCGGCCGCGGCTCGATCTTCTTCGAGAACGTGCGCGTGCCGGTGGACCACCGCCTGGGCGACGAGAACAAGGGCTTCGTGCAGGTGATGCAGGGTTTCGACTTCTCGCGCGCGCTGATCGGGCTGCAGGTACTGGCAGTGGCCAAGGTGGCGCTGGAGGAAACCTGGGAATACGTGGCCGAACGCGAAGCCTTCGGCAAGCCGCTGTCGGCCTTCCAGGGCGTGTCGCACCCGCTGGCCGACTACGAAACGCAGGTGGCGGCAGCGCGCCTGCTCTGTCTGCAGACGCTCTGGAGCAAGGACCACAACCTGCCGCATACCGCCGAGGCGGCCATGTGCAAGTGGTGGGCGCCCAAGCTGTCCTATGACGTGATCCACCAGTGTCTGCTGATGTTCGGACACGGCGGCTACGACCGCGGCGTGATGGAGCAGCGTCTGCGCGACGTGCTGGGCTTCCAGATCGGAGACGGCACCGCCCAGATCATGAAGACCATCATCGCCCGCACCAAGGCCGGCCGCGCTGCCGTACCGGTCTGAAGTACGCCCATCCGCCCGAGACAAACAATTACAGGAGACACCCATGGAATTCGACGCCGTATTGCTGCCGGGGCGCCGTGCCGAGAGCATCGCCAATGGCTACTGGCACGACCGCACCATCAATGACTATCTGCAGGATTGCGTGGAGCAGCATCCCGACAAGCTGGCCCTGACGGCCATCAGCCTGGATGCGAACGGAACGCGCCGCTTTACCTACCGCGAACTGACGCAGATGACCGACCGCATTGCCGTAGGCCTGTCGCGCCTGGGCGTGGGCAAGGGCGACGTGGTGGCCATGCAGCTGCCCAACTGGTGGCAGTTCTCGCTGCTGTACCTGGCCTGCTCGCGCATTGGCGCCGTGCTCAATCCGCTGATGCATATCTTCCGCGAGCGCGAACTCAAGTTCATGGTCAACCATGCCGAGGCCAAGGTGCTGGTGGTGCCCAAGACTTTCCGGGGATTCGACTACGAGGGCATGGCGATGAACCTCAGGCCCGAGCTGCCGAGCGTGCAGCACGTGGTGGTGGTCGGCTCCAAGGCGCGCCACGGTTTTGACGCGCTGCTGTCCGGCCCCGAATGGGAAAACGAGCCTGATGCGGCGGCCATCCTGACGCAGCACCGTCCCGGTGCGGACGATGTGACGCAGATCCTCTACACCTCCGGCACCACGGGCGAACCCAAGGGCGTGCAGCACAGCGCCAACACGCTCGTCTCCAATATCGTGGCCTACGCCGAGCGCATGCACCTCGGTCCCGACGACGTGGTGCTGATGGCATCGCCCATGGCGCACCAGACCGGCTTTCTGTACGGTCTGGTCATGCCCATCGTGCTGCAGGCGCATGTGGTGCTGCAGGACATCTGGGAAGCGAAGCGCGCGATCGAGATCATCAATGCCGAGAAGGTCAGCTTCACGATGGCGTCAACGCCGTTCCTGACAGACCTGACGCGCACCGTGATCGAAACCGGCCAGAGCGTGCCCAGCCTCAAAACCTTTGTCTGCGCCGGCGCTCCGATTCCGGGCCCGCTGGTGGAGCAGGCGCGCAATGGGCTGGGCACCAAGATCATCTCGGCCTGGGGCATGACGGAAAACGGTGCCGTCACCACCACCTGCCCGGAGGACGACGATGTCCTCTCGGTGACCACGGATGGCCGTGCGCTGCCGGGCGTGCAGGTGAAGGTGGTGGATTTCGACGGCAAGGACATGCCGGTGGGCGAAGTCGGCCAGCTACTGGTGCGCTGCTGCTCCAACTTCGGGGGCTACCTGAAGCGCCCGCATCTGAATGCGACCGATGCCGACGGCTGGTTCGAGACCGGCGACATGGCCAGTGTGAACAAGGATGGCTACATCCGCATCAGCGGCCGCAGCAAGGACGTGATCATCCGCGGAGGCGAAAACATTCCGGTGTTCGAGATCGAGTCGCTGCTGTACAAGCATCCGGCCGTGGCCCAGGTGGCGATCGTGTCGTATGCAGACGAACGCCTGGGTGAACGTGCCTGCGCCGTGGCGGTGCTGAACGAGGGCACGCGGTTCGACATGGACACCATGGTGCAGTTCCTGCGCGAGCAGCGTGTGGCCCCGCAGTACATGCCCGAGCGGCTGGTGATCGTGGCATCGATGCCGGCCACGCCCTCCGGCAAGGTGCAGAAGTTCCGCCTGCGCGACATGCTGCGCGACGGCCTGATTTGAGGCCGGCAAGAGACAAGAGGAGTATCCCATGGCAATTGACAACGAATCCTTCGACTTGCTGCTGGCTTCGGTGCAGCGCTTCGTGCGCGAGCGCCTGATTCCGGCCGAGAACGCGGTGGAAGAGCAGGACGAAGTCCCCGCCGACATCGTGCAGGACATGAAGGACATGGGCCTGTTCGGCCTGTCCATTCCGGAAGCCTATGGCGGCATCGGCCTGTCCATGGAGCAGGAATGCCGCGTGGCCTACGAGATCGGCCACACGGCGCTGGCCTTCCGTTCGGTGTTCGGCACCAACGTGGGCATCGGCTCGCAGGGCATCCTGATGGATGGCACCGAGGAGCAGAAGCAGACCATCCTGCCCAAGGTGGCGACGGGCGAGCTGATCATGTCGTTCGCGCTGACCGAGCCGGATGCCGGCTCCGACTCTGCGGCGCTCAAGACCCGCGCCGAGCTCGATGGCGATCACTATGTGCTCAACGGCACCAAGCGCTTCATCACCAACGCCCCGCGCGCCGGCGCCTTCACGCTGATGGCGCGCAGCGATGGCCCCGGTGCCAGCGGCATCAGTGCCTTCATCGTGCCGGCCGATCTGCCGGGCCTGACGCTGGGCAAGCCGGACAAGAAGATGGGCCAGCGCGGCACCAAGACCTGCGACGTGAACATGGACAATGTGCGCGTGCCTGCCGCCAACATCATCGGCGGCGTGCCGGGCCAGGGTTTCAAGACCGCGATGAAGGTGCTGGACCGTGGCCGCCTGCATATCTCGGCCGTGGCCTGCGGCATGGCGCAGCGCATCCTGAACGAGGCGGTGGCCTATGCCCAGCAGCGCAAGCAGTTCGGCAAGCGCATCGGTGACTTCCAGCTGGTGCAGGCCATGCTGGCCGACAGCCAGGCCGAGCTGTACGCCGGATGGAGCATGGTGCAGGATTGTGCCAAACGCTACGACGCCAAGCCCTCGCCCAGCGTCAGCGATCCGGACGTGAGCATGCGCGCCTCGTGCTGCAAGCTGTTCTGCACCGAGATGGTGGGCCGCGTGGCCGACCGCGGCGTGCAGGTGCATGGCGGCTCGGGCTACATCAACGAGTTCCCGGTGGAGCGCTTCTACCGCGATGTGCGCCTGCTGCGCCTGTACGAAGGCACCACCCAGATCCAGCAGATCATCATCGGCCGCGAGCTGATGGGACGGGGATGAACACCGCGGCCAGACGCCCTCCGGGTGCTGGCCGTTCACGCTTATTCGCAGAACAAACACACCGAAGGAATTGACCATGGCACAGAACAAAGCCACTTTTCAATGGGATGACCCACTGCTGCTCGACCAGCAGCTGACCGACGACGAGCGCATGGTGCGCGACGCTGCCGCCGCCTACTGCCAGGACAAGCTCGCCCCGCGCGTGCTCAACGCCTTCCGCAACGAGCAGACCGACCTGGCCATCTTCCGCGAGATGGGCGAACTCGGCCTGCTCGGCCCCACCATCCCCGAACAGTACGGCGGCCCCGGCCTGAACTACGTCTGCTACGGCCTGATCGCCCGCGAAATCGAGCGCGTCGACTCCGGCTACCGCTCCATGGCCAGTGTGCAGTCCTCGCTGGTGATGGTGCCCATTTACGAGTTCGGCAACGAGGCCACGAAGCAGAAGTACCTGCCCAAGCTGGCCACCGGCGAATGGATTGGCTGCTTCGGACTGACCGAACCCAACCACGGCTCCGACCCCGGCAGCATGGTCACCCGCGCCAAGAAAGTCGATGGCGGCTACAGCCTCACCGGCTCCAAGATGTGGATCACCAACTCGCCGGTGGCTGATGTGTTCGTGGTCTGGGCCAAGGACGATGAAGGCGCGATCCGCGGCTTTGTGCTGGAGAAAGGCTGGAAAGGCCTGAGCGCTCCGGCCATCCACGGCAAGGTCGGTCTGCGCGCCAGCATCACCGGCGAGATCGTGATGGACGAGGTATTCGTGCCGGAAGAGAACGCCTTCCCCGAGGTGCGTGGACTGAAAGGCCCGTTCACCTGCCTGAACAGCGCGCGCTACGGCATCGCCTGGGGCGCGCTGGGCGCGGCCGAAGCCTGCTGGCACACGGCGCGCCAGTACACCATGGACCGCAAGCAGTTCGGCAAGCCGCTGGCGGCCAACCAGCTGATCCAGAAGAAGCTGGCCGACATGCAGACCGAGATCACGCTGGGCCTGCAGGGCGTGCTGCGCCTGGGCCGGATGAAGGACGAAGGCACGGCCGCGGTGGAAATCACCAGCATCTTCAAGCGCAACAACTGCGGCAAGGCGCTGGAGATTGCGCGCATGGCACGCGACATGCTGGGCGGCAACGGCATCAGCGACGAATTCGGCATTGCGCGCCATCTGGTGAACCTGGAAGTGGTGAACACCTACGAGGGCACGCACGACATCCATGCGCTGATCCTGGGCCGCGCCCAGACCGGCATTGCCGCGTTCTGAGGCGCATGGCGCCTGCATGGCATCATGAGAGCATGCATGGCAGGGCTCCCGGGGAGCCCTGTTGCATGCAAGGAGACAGGGAATGAAGGCAGTTTTTCTTAAGGGCCACGGCGGCAACGAGGTGGTGCAGGTGGGCGAGCGCCCGATGCCGCAGCGCAAGCCCGGCGAGGTGCTGGTGCGTCTGCGCGCGGCCACGCTCAACCGGGTGGACCTGTACATGCGCGACAGCGGTGCCGGTATTCGCCACCAGCTGCCGCTGATCATGGGGGTGGACGGCGCCGGCGTGATCGAGGAAGTGGATGCGCAGGAACGGCTGCTGCAGCCGGGCCAGCGCGTGGTGCTGTATTCCGGCATTACCTGTGGCCGCTGCGAGTTCTGCCAGCATGGCGAACCGGTGCTGTGCACCAGCATGCAGACGCTGGGCGAGCATTGCGATGGCACGCTGGCCGAGTACATCTCCGTGCCGACGGGCAACGTGTTTCCGATCCCGGACGGACTGAGCTTCGAGGAAGCTGCCGCCCTGGGCGTGAACTACCTGACCGCCTGGCGCATGCTGTTCACCAAGGCACAGCTCAAGCCCTGGGAGACGGTGCTGGTGTTCGGCATCGGCGGCGGCGTGTCGCTGGCCGGCATGCAGCTGGCCAAAGCGGCAGGCGCACGCGTCATCGTCACTTCGCGCGAACAGCGCAAGGTTGATCGTGCGCTGGAACTGGGAGCCGATGCCGGCATCTGCAGCGGCACCGAGGACGTGCAGAAGCGCGTGATGGAACTGACCGGCGGCCGCGGCGTGGACCTGGTGTTCGAGAACGTGGGCGAAGCGGTCTGGAGTACGGCGCTCAAATCCCTGGTGCGCGGCGGGCGCATCGTCACTTGCGGTGCCACGACCGGGGACCAGCCGGGCGCCGACCTGCGCCGCCTGTTCATCCGCCAGCTGCAGGTGATCGGCTCCACCCTGGGCAATCCGGGCGAGCTGCAGGACTTGCTGGCCTGGTGTGCACAAGGCAAGGTGCGGCCCCTTATCGACCGCGTGCTGCCACTGGAGGCGATCCACGAAGGGCTGGACGTGCTGGAGCGCAACGAACAGTTCGGCAAGCTGGCGATTGCCATTGGCGACTGACGTATAGTGCTGTCAAACGAACCGAGTACATCCCCATGGCACGCCTGAAATTCGACGCTCTTGACCACTACCCGTTCTGCACCGAACTGCAGATCTACACCAGCCACATCAACCACGGCAACCACCTCGACAACGCCCAGCTGCTCACGCTGGTGTCCGAAGCGCGGCTGCGCTTCATCCGCTGGCTGGGCTATGACGAGAGCGATGTGCTCGGCCTGGGCACGGTAGTGGGCGACGTGGGTGCGCAATACTTGTCCGAAGGCTTCCACGGCGATGTGCTGCAGATCGAGATGGCGCCGGCCGACTTGAGCCGCTACGGCTTTGATGTGGTGTTCCGTATCCGCGAAAAGACCACGCAACGCGAGGTGGCGCGCGGCAAGGTCGGCGTGGTGCTGGTGGACAAGCAGGCGCGCAAGGCGGCACCCATGCCGGATGCGGTGCGGGAGAAGCTGCTGTCGGTGTGAAAGTCTCACCCGCCAGCCGTTGCCTTTGACAGGCGCACCTCTCTCTGATAGGCCCGCCAGAAGGCCATATCCTGCCCTGCCGCGAAATTGAGCCGCATGCGCGTGCTGCTGCAGCGCTCCGGATAGAACAGGTGTCCGGGCGCAATCAGCCAGCCGTGGTCCAGCAGGCGCTGCGCCAGTTGCTCGGTATCGACGCCGGTTTCCACCCAGCCGAACAGCCCCGCAGGAGGCGCGGCGAAGCTGGCGCCATGGCGCAGGGCGAGCTGCACGGTGCGGCTGCGCGCGGCGTCCAGCCGGCTGGTCACGGCTTCGGTGTGGCGGCGCAGCCAGCCCTGCTGCAGGCACAGGCTGAGTGCCCGTTCGGTCGGTGTGACGGTGTTGAGGCCGGCGATCAGCTTGGTGTCCAGCAGTTCGGGGATCCAGTCCTCCGGGGCGGCAATGCATCCCACACGCCAGCCGGGGGCGATGATCTTGGCAAAGCCGGTCACGTAGAAGGTGCGCTTGAGGCCATCGAGCGCGGCATAGCGCGGGCTGTGGGCGGGGGCGAACGCGGCGTAGGTGTCGTCTTCGACGATGAAGAAATCGTACTGCTGCGCCAGTTGCAGCACATGGTGCGCCTGCGTCAGGTTCAGCGAATGGCCGGTGGGGTTGTGCAGCACTGAAACCGTTGTATATGCCTTGGGCCGATGGGTGGCAGCGAGGTGTTCCAGCGCGGCGACATCCACTCCTTGCGGGCCGCGCGGAACGGGCAGCAGGCGCACGCCCATGCGCGTGAGCCGGGCGAATTCGACCGACCAGCCGGGGCTGTCCACCAGCACCGCGTCGCCGGGGCTGAGCAGGGTGCGCGCCACCACATCCAGCGCATGGGTGGCGCCGCTGGTGGTGATGATCTGCGCGGAGGGGGTTGTTATGCCGAGCGATTCCAGATGCAGGGCCAGCATGTCGCGCAGCAGGGGGTCGCCCTGGGCCGTGCCATACAGCGCTCCGCTGGAGCTGTTGTCCTGCGCCACGGCGCGGCGCAGCGCCTTGATCAGCAGCCCTTCATCCAGCCAGCTTGCCGGCAGCACACCGGAGGCGGGCGAAGGGCGGCTGGCGTCCATGGAGTCCTTCACCTGGTTGCGCACCCCGGCGGGAAACATGGTGCGGATCAGGCTGCCGATGTCGTTGGGAAAGGCGAGCGGAGTGCGGTCTGCCGTAGCGGCGCTGGCGGCGGGAGTCAGTGCGTTGCGCTCCCGTACAAAGAAGCCCCGGTTGCGCTCCGAACGGATCAGGCCCTGCGCCAGCAACTGGTCGTAGGCCGCGACCACGGTATGGGGGCTGACGGCATAGCGGCTGGCGCAGTGGCGGATGGACGGCAGGCGCGTGCCCGCCGCCATCAGGCCGGCGTCGATGCGGCTGGCGAAAAGCCGGGCCAGTTGCTCCGACAGCGGGGCAGGGTCCGTGCGCGAAAGGGGAGCAGGCTCGGGTGTCATGTTGTCGCTCGCCAAGGTGTGTCGCTATTGCTTCCGGTACAGAAGGCAGCAGTGTTTCAATAACTGTATTGTATCTGTACTGGATTTGGGCGATGTAATGCAGAGACGTTTCCTGGATGGCGGATGCCCCGCCACCGGTTTCTGCAAAGGTCTTGCCATGTCTCTCGACGTCCTCACGCTCACGCTGTCCATCGTTCCCTACATCGTGGTGATGTCCATCACGCCGGGGCCCAACAACCTGATGCTGCTCAGTTCCGGCGTGCGGTTTGGCGCGCAGCGCAGCCTGCCGCACATGCTCGGCATCTCGGTTGGCGGTGCGGTGATGATCGTGCTGACCGGCCTCGGTCTGCTGGAGCTGTTTCAGCGCCATCCGCTGTTGCAGCAGGGTGTGCAATGGGGCGGCATGGCGTATCTGCTCTGGCTGGCCTGGCAGATGACGCGCGCGCCTGCACCGCAGGAGGCCCTGGAGCAGGAAGCGCTTGTGCCGGGCGGGGCTGCACAGCAACCACCCGGCCATGCGCAGGGCGCATCTTCGGCAGAAGCGCTGGCCCGCCCGCTCGGGTTCTTGGGCGCGGCAGCCTTCCAGTGGGTCAATCCCAAGATGTGGATGATGGCGCTCGGCCTGCTCTCGGCCTATCTGCCTCCGGGGCAGGGCGTTGCGGCCGTTGCCCTGGTCGCGCTGGTGTTTGGCGTGACCAATCTGCCGTGCATCTCGGTATGGGCGATTGCCGGCCAGCATTTGCGCCATTGGCTGCAGCAGCCTGCCCGGTTGCAGGCGTTCAACTGGAGCATGGCAGCCGCATTGCTGCTGTCGATGGCCCCGGTGCTGCTGCGCCAGTGAGTGGGCAAGGGGTCAGGCCGCGTGCTTCTTCACCCAGGCGGCATAGGCATCCATCCAGCCCTGCAGGAACTTGCGCGAGCCCTCATTGGCCACGCTGCCGTCTTCCGCAAAGAACTTGTCATCCACCTTGAGGAACACATCGGGCTGCCCCAGCGTGGGCGCATCCAGATAGGCCAGGATGTTGCGCAGGTGCTGCTGCGCCAGCGCCGTGCCGATGGCGCCGATAGAGGCCCCCAGCACACCCGCCGGCTTGCCGGCCCAGACGTTCTTGCCGTAGGGGCGCGATGCGTGATCCAGCGCGTTCTTCAGCACGCCGGGGACCGAACGGTTGTATTCGGGCGTGACGAACAGCAGCGCTTGTGAGTCGCTGATGGCCTGCTTGAATTGCAGCACCACTTCGGCCTGCTGCTTGTCGTCATCCTGGTTGTAGAGCGGTAGCTGGCTGATGTCGAGGTACTTGAACTGGAAGTCGTGCGGTGCGAGTTTTTCCAGCGCCTGGGCCAGGCGGCGGTTGTAGGAATCGCGGCGCAGGCTGCCGACGATGACGGCGATTTGGGTCATGGCAATCTCCTTTTCCAGCAGAGGATGCGGCAAGCGCGGACCCGGTGCTGTAGGACCACGGCGCGATCGCGAGCATGCCTGTGCAGTGTGCGCCATTCCTGCGCCACCGTGAGCGCGGCGTGCCCAATAGCCCGCCCGCAAATGCCGTTATTGCCAGTGCGCGATCGGCTGGCAACTTCTACAATCTTCCGGCCCCTATCTGCAAGGTACCGCATGTCTGACCGTTCCTCCACTACCGATCCGCAATCCTCCACCGACGCCGCCAGTGGCCAGGGCGAGGGCGCCTATCTGGCCAGCCTGATCCGCATCCGCGGCGCGCGCCAGAACAACCTGCGCAATCTGGATCTGGATATCCGCACCGGCGAGCTGACGGTGGTGACCGGGCCGAGCGGTTCGGGCAAGTCCAGCCTGGTGTTCGACACGCTATATGCGGAGGGCCAGCGGCGCTATGTGGAAACCTTCAGCGCCTACGCACGCCAGTTTCTGGACCGCATGGACAAGCCCGCCGTGGACAAGGTGGAAGGCGTGCCGCCGGCGATTGCGATCGACCAGACCAACCCGGTGCGCACCTCGCGCTCGACCGTCGGCACCATGACGGAGCTGAACGATCACCTGAAGCTGTTCTTCGCACGCTTTGCGCACCTGCACGACCGGGTGACGGGGCTGCCGGTGCGGCAGGACAATCCGGATTCGATTTATGCGGATTTGCTGCGGCGGAGTGGTGTGGTCGATGGTGCAGGTGTGCAGGCGGCGCAGAGCGTAGACGCCTCCCAGGTGCAGCATGCCGACCCCATTCCCGCTCAGCGCGCCGACGTGGCTGGAGCGCTGGCGGAGCGTGCAGAGCGGGCGGCGGGAGCGGAAGCACCGCGCCTGGTCGTCACATTCCCGGTCGAATTGCCCGCCAGCACCACGGCGGAAGAAGTCGAGCAATGGCTGTCCGCCTCCGGCTTCACGCGCGTTCAAGCCGAGCGCACGGAAGGCGGGCGCAAGGTGCTCGACGTGGTGGCCGACCGCTTCCGCATCGACAAGGTGGAACGTGCGCGCGTGATCGAGGCGCTGGAAGTGGCGCTCAAGCACGGCGCCGGGCATCTTTCGGTGTATGCGCTGGCAGCGTCCGGCGAAGACGCGGCGCCCGAAATCTGGAGCTATTCCAGTAGCCTGCATTGCCCCGAAAGCGGCATCAGCTACAGCGCGCCGATTCCGTCCATGTTCTCCTTCAACTCGGCCGTGGGCGCGTGCGAGGCCTGCCGCGGCTTCGGTCGCGTGATCGGAGTGGATTGGGGTCTGGTGATTCCCGACGAAAAACTCACGCTGCGCCAGGGCGCCATCAAGCCGATCCAGACGCCGGCCTGGAGCGAAAGCCAGGACGATCTGATGCGCCACGCCGAAACGGCCGGCATTCCGCGCGACACGCCCTGGAACAAGCTGACCGAGGCGCAGCAGCGTTGGGTGATCGACGGCGCGCCGGGCTGGAAGGGACAGTGGAACAAGCAGTGGTACGGCATCCAGCGCTTCTTCGATTACCTGGAGAGCAAGGCCTACAAGATGCATATCCGGGTGCTGCTGTCCAAGTACCGCAGCTACACCGAATGCCCGTCCTGCGGCGGCGCGCGCCTCAAGACCGAGAGCCTGCTCTGGCGCGTGGGCAGCAAGGCGGATGCCGATGCGGTACTTTCTCCTTCTGATCGATTCATGCCTAAGGGAGTTGATTGGGATCGGGAAACTCTTGCCTCCTTGCCGGGTCTGTCTCTGCATGACCTGATGTTGCTGCCGCTCGACCGCCTGCGCGATTTCTTCGCCCGCCTGGGGCAGGACGACCGCCAGCCGGCCACCCAGACCGACGCCGCCGACACCCAGGCCCGCAAGCTGCTGTTCGAGGAAATCAACAACCGCCTGCGCTATCTGTGCGATGTGGGCATCGGCTATCTCACACTGGACCGCCAGAGCCGCACCTTGAGCGGCGGCGAGGTGCAGCGCATCAACCTGACCACGGCGCTGGGCACCTCGCTGGTGAACACGCTGTTCGTGCTGGACGAGCCCAGCATCGGCCTGCACCCGCGCGACATGCACCGCATCACCGAGGCCATGCTGCGCCTGCGCGATGCCGGCAACACGCTGGTGGTGGTGGAGCACGACCCGGCCGTGATGTGGGCGGCCGACCGCATGATCGACATGGGCCCCGGCCCCGGCGAGCGCGGCGGTGCCATCGTGTTCGACGGCCCGACCGAAGCGCTCAAGCGCGCCGACACGGTCACCGGCGAGTACCTAGGCGGCCGCCGTCAGGTGATCGACCCGCAGCGCTGGCAGCCGCGCGCGGTGGAAGCCAACACGCCGCGCCTGCTGCTGGAAGGCGTGCGCGCCAACAATCTGAAGAACGTCTCGCTGGAAATCCCGCTGCAGCGCCTGGTGTGCGTGACCGGGGTGAGCGGCTCCGGCAAGTCCACGCTGATTCAGGATGTGCTGGCGCCGGCACTGCTGCGCCAATTCGGCAAGGCCACCGAATCGCCTGGCGCACACGACCGTCTGCTGGGTGCCGACCATCTGGCCGATGTGGTGTTCGTGGACCAGTCGCCCATCGGCAAGACGGCGCGCTCCAACCCGGTGAGCTACGTGGGCGCTTGGGACGCGATCCGTCAGCAGTTTGCCACCGCGCCTCTGTCGCAGGAGCGCGGCTACACGGCCAGCAAGTTCAGCTTCAACAGCGGCGACGGGCGCTGCCCGACCTGCGGCGGCAGCGGCTTCGAGCATGTGGAAATGCAGTTCCTGAGTGACGTCTATTTGCGCTGCCAGGACTGCGACGGCAAGCGCTATCGCCCCGAGGTGCTGGAGGTGAACATCGAGCGCGGCGGCCGCACGCTCAACGTGGCCGATGTGCTGGAGCTGACGGTGAATGAGGCGGTGCTGCTGTTTGCCGCCGACCGCGAGGTACTGCGCGCACTCAAGCCCATCGTTGATGTGGGCCTGGATTACGTGAAGCTGGGCCAGCCCGTGCCCACGCTGAGCGGGGGCGAGGCGCAGCGCCTGAAGCTGGCGGGCTTCCTCGCCGACGCGGCCAAGTCTGCCGCCAAGAGCCGGCAGAGTCTGGCGCGCAAAGGCACGCTATTCCTGTTCGACGAGCCGACCACCGGCCTGCATTTTGACGACATCGCCAAGCTGATGCGCGCCTTCCGTCAGTTGCTGGATGCCGGGCATTCGCTGGTGGTGATCGAGCACAACCTCGACGTGATCCGCGCCAGCGACTGGCTGATCGACCTCGGGCCGGAAGGCGGCGACGGCGGCGGCCGCATCGTGGCCGAGGGTACGCCGGAGCAGGTGCGGCAGAATCCGGCCAGCCATACCGGCGCGGCGTTGCGGGAATACGATGTGGCGATGGGCTGGGGTGAAGCCGCTGGGTCGCTCCAACAAGTGCCAGGTGCCGGTGAAGAGGGCGCTGACGCGGCAAAAGGATCCAGTGCTGCATTGCGTGTGCAGGAACCGCTGGCAGCGTATGGATCTGCAGCAAATGCTGTCGGATCCATGGCCCCAGGCCGCCCGGCCCCCACGCTAGCCACCCCCCAGCGCCGCAGCAACGCCATCGAAGTCGTCCACGCCCACGAACACAACCTCAAGAACCTCTCCGTGCAGATCCCGCGCGGCAAGTTCAACGTCATCACCGGCGTGAGCGGCTCGGGCAAATCCACACTGGCGTTCGACATCATCTTCAACGAAGGCCAGCGGCGCTATCTGGAAAGCCTCAATGCCTACGCCCGCAGCATGGTGCAGCCGGCCGGCCGCCCCGAGGTGGACGCGGTGTATGGCATTCCGCCCACGGTCGCGATCGAGCAGCGCCTGAGCCGTGGCGGCCGCAAGAGCACGGTGGGTACCACCACCGAGGTGTGGCACTTCCTGCGCCTGCTGTACGTGAAGCTGGGCGTGCAGCACTGCGTGCACGACGATGCCCCGGTGCAGCCTCAAACGGCGGACCGCATCGTCGCGCAGATCCTGCGCGAGCACCGCGGCGAGCACATCGGCCTGCTGGCGCCGCTGGTGAGCGGGCGCAAGGGCGTCTATACCGAACTGGCCGACTGGGCGCGCCCGCGCGGCCATAAGCATCTGCGCGTGGATGGCGAATTTCTGCCGACCATGGGCTTTCCACGGCTGGACCGCTTCAAGGAACACGACATCGCATTGCCGGTGCTGAGCCTGGACGTGACGCCCGAAAACGAGATGCTGCTGCGCGAAGGCGTGCGCGATGCGCTGCGCCACGGCAAGGGCGTGGTACACGTCATGAGCGATCTCGCCGGCCTGGCCGAAGCCATGGCCGATGGCGGCACCGGCGCCGGCATTGGCCGCGTGCAGGTGTATTCCACGCTGCGCGCCTGCCCGGTATGCAGCACCAGCTACGAGGAACTCGATCCGCGCCTGTTCAGCTACAACAGCAAACATGGCTGGTGTCCGGATTGCGTCGGCACCGGCGTGAAGCTGAGCAAGGAACAGCGCAAGGCCCTGGACGATTCCGTGGCCGACAAGGACAACAAGGGCCGCGAGCAGACTTTTGCCGAGCCGGAAGTGGAGGGCGTTGGCGACCAGCCGTGCCCCACCTGCCACGGCACGCGCCTGAACCCGATCGCGCGCCATGTGCGCCTGCACGGCATCGGCATTGCCGACGTGGCGGCGCTGAGCGTGGCCGATGTGGCAGCCTGGGTGGATGGCCTGGCCTTCAGCGGCCGCGAGGCCGACATCGCGCGCGACATCGTGCCCGAAATCCGCAGCCGCCTGGCCTTTCTGCAGCAGGTGGGCCTGGGCTACCTCACGCTGGACCGTGGCGCGCCCACCCTGAGCGGCGGCGAGGCGCAGCGCATCCGGCTGGCGGCGCAACTGGGCAGCAACCTGCAGGGCGTGTGCTACGTGCTGGACGAGCCGACCATCGGCCTGCACCCGCGCGACAACCACATCCTGATCAACGCGCTGCAGGACCTGAGCGACAAGGGCAACACCCTGCTGGTGGTGGAGCACGACGAAGACACCATCCGCCGCGCTGACCATGTGATCGACATCGGGCCGGGAGCGGGCGTGCGCGGCGGCACCGTGGTGGCCGAGGGGACGGTGGCTGACATTGAGGCGGATGCCGATTCGGTGACTGGGCGCTATCTGCGCGAGGCCATGCGCCACCCGATGCGCGGCACGCGCCGGCCGGTGCGGGGCGAAAGCGCGGACGCGGAGCAGCAGCCGGCGCTGGAGTGGCTGAGCGTGACCGGTGCCGCCCTGCACAACCTGCAGAATCTGGACGTGCAGGTGCCGCTGCACCGGCTGGTGGCCGTGACGGGCGTGAGCGGCTCGGGCAAATCCACGCTGGCGCGCGATGTATTGTTGAGCAATGTCGAAGCCATTGTGCTGCAGCGCTCCACCAAGGCGGGGCGCGAGGCCGATGCGCGGGGCGAACGCCCGGCCTGGTCCGGCTGTAGCGGCGTGCAGGGCTATGAGGCGATTGCACGTGTGCTGGAAGTGGACCAGACCCCGATCGGGAAAACGCCGCGATCCTGCCCGGCAACCTATATCGGCTTCTGGGACACGGTGCGCAAGCTCTATGCCGACACGCTGGAGGCGCGTGCGCGCGGCTTTGGCCCGGGGCGCTTCAGCTTCAACACCGGCGAGGGGCGCTGCCCGGCCTGCGAAGGGCAGGGCATGCGCACCATCGAGATGAATTTTCTGCCGGACGTGAAAGTGCCGTGCGAAGTCTGCCACGGCGCGCGCTTCAACCCGCAAACCCTGGCCGTGACCTGGCGCGGCAAGAGCATTGGCGACGTGCTGCAGATGGAGGTGGACGAGGCGGTGCAATTCTTCGCCAGCATGCCGTCCATCGCGCATCCGCTCAAGCTGCTGCAGGATGTGGGGCTGGGCTATCTGACGCTGGGCCAGCCCTCACCCACGCTGAGCGGCGGCGAGGCGCAGCGCATCAAGCTGGTGACCGAACTGACCAAGGTGCGCGACGACGTGACGCGCCGCGGACAGAAAACGCCGCATACGCTGTATGTGCTGGACGAGCCCACGGTGGGGCTGCACATGAGCGATGTGGAAAAGCTGATCCGCGTGCTGCACCGGCTGGTGGATGGCGGGCACAGCGTGGTCGTGATCGAGCACGATCTGGATGTGATTGCGGAGGCGGACTGGATTCTGGACCTGGGGCCGGAAGGGGGGACTGGCGGGGGGAGGCTGGTGGTGGCTGGGACGCCGGAGGAGGTGGTGGCTGGGACGCCGGAGGAGGTGGTGGCTTGTGGGAGCCATACGGGGGAGGCTCTGAGGCCGGTGCTGGCTCGGGAAGCAGGCTAAGCCAGCAGCGCTGTGCAGCTATTTGCGAGCATTAGCCGCCGCTTGCCGAGAGCATGCTTCTAGCGCCTGATGGGCGACTAAAGTGCTATACACTGTCAATAGGGTCATATCTGATGCTAGGTTGTTGATCGGCGTTGGGTTTATAGGGAGATATGACTGCTATACACCAAAATTTTTGAAGTATGCACCGTGGAGGTGCATACTGAACGTTAGGTTTCTCCAAAATGGACTGGAAGCTCTTCGCTCAACTGTTCGTTACCTTTATTGTTGCAGCCCTCGGATGGTGGGCTGCGCATGCCTTGTCCGCTCGCCGCGATCTTGCTAACGAACGCCGGAAATTGCGCGTTAGCTATCTTCTTGAGGCATATCGACGCCTAGAAGGAGCAGCAAATCCTCATGATCCAAAATCGAAGAGAACTCAGCTCGAATCAGCGGTCGCTGACATTCAGCTATTGGGGTCTCCTGCTCAAGTAAGAATGGCCTCTGAATTTGCCAAGGCAATTTCCGGTAGCGGCCAAGCACAACTTGACAGCTTGTTGGCAGACCTGCGTCAGTCGTTGAGATCTGAACTCGAATTGGAGTCTGTTGATGAAAAAATCATATTTCTCCGGTTTGGCGACAAAACCTAACATGGCGGTCGAGAGGGACGGCCTGCAAGCTGCGCTTGCAGGTTCCCTCCGCGCTTCGCGCTCCGGCCGCCCCTCACCTCTACTATTAGACATCAATGGATAGCGCCGAACAAGTCAAAGAGGTTTACGCCCACTTCGGGCTTGCGATCTATCTCAGTCAAGTGCTTGAGCACGGAATTGGAAACGCGTTGGTCTACGCCTCACTGATCCCTAACAACATCGGAAAGATTCGTTCCTCATCTGAATGGCATGAAAAGTTCGACCAATTTCTTGGCGCACACTTCGAGAAGACCTTGGGCCGAATGATTTCTGCCTTAAAGACCGAATTGACCGTTCCAGATGATCTGGAATCTCTACTTTCTGCTGCTCTGAAAAACCGTAACTGGCTTGCTCACCATTATTTCCGGGAACGCTCTGACGAATTCATGAATGAAGCAGGGCGAATGAAAATGATCTCAGAGCTTGAGGAAACTCAGGCGCTGTTCTCACGCGCAGATGAAACCCTAGAAGCAGTAACCAAACCGCTGAGAGACAAATATGGCTTCACTGATGAACGCATTGAACAGTTTTTCAAAGAGTACTGCTCGGAGCGAGAGATCGATGTCTAACATCACAATCCACCGGACCATCAAAAAGCTGCGCTTTTTGCCGTCCGGTGATTTTCAACGTTAGAACGCACAGCATGCTCTGTCTCGACCTGCCAGATTCTTTGAACGCTGCATGGGGAAGCATTGTCGGCTTCCTCAATTCGTCCTTCATAAGCGCGTTTTTATCGGCGCTAGCTGGCGCTGGATTCGGCGTCTGGGGGGCGCAGAGCCTTGCGGAGCGATCCGCTAGAGCCAAAGAACTCCTAGAAGCCTTGCGACAGGCAAACGCCATAGTCGTTCTAGCATCGACCATCGCCAATCAGGCTCTTTCGGTAAAGAAGCAGCACATAAAGCCGCTGTCTGACCAGTACTTTAAAGACCGTGATGCTGCCGAAGTTCTACAGAACAATCTGACAAATGGTGCCCCGGCGCAGCCAACCACCTTCCAAATCCAACTGACCAAGATCACTCCGCTGACGCTTCCAATCGAAACGCTCAAGAACTTAACGTTCTCCGCCCAGCTTATGCCAGGGCGGGCACTAGCACTTGTCTCGATGGTCGAGCAATCCATTACTGAGCTTACGCATGCGATCAACACCCGGTCAGAGATGATCGATTCTTTTCACAAGGCCAACCTTCCATCGCACGTTCTGTGCTTCGACTACTTCGGGTTGAAGCGACCGGACGGGAATACAAATGCCATGTATCACGACACCATGGTTGCTGTTTCTCAGTACACAAATGACGTCGCGTTCTTCAGCACAGAACTCGCTGAAGAGCTTCAGGCTCACGCATCGCGCATGCGCGATAAGCTACTTAAGATCCGCCGTGAGGCTCCAAAAGCCAATTCCGTGGACTTCTCTGGCCCGCGCCGATCTGGGCTCATGCCACCACGGGAAGACTATGAATCTTGGTTGTCAGGCTTCAGGACTCAGGAGTGAGGCATGCGGTCTAACAATTCATTCAAGCCGAAGCCGCTTCGCGGCTCGGCTTAATTCACGCGTTAGACTGCAGTGACGGTTACAGGGGGATTCCGTGAGCAAGACAGGTGACGCTCTTAATAGCCTGCTGGAGAACTGGCAGCTTTTGAAAGACCAACGACCTTCAGAGTCAGACTTCAGCCCGCACGGTGTACATCTTTCTTACTCATCACTCGATGAGTATTTCCTAAGGCTGAAGTCTTTAGTTGATGCGCTCGATTCCAAAGGCTATTGGACATCATCTCCTGAGGTAGCGGTCGCAGACCAACCAATATCTAGCCTGCTTAGCACAGTAAATAGCCTTCTAATCAATGCGCGTTCCAACGGTGTCGGCTGGATGCTGGGTAGCGGCTTTCTTGAAGCGTTGAACAACGCACGTCAACTTATTGCGACGTTGACGCGTAGCCAAGCCTCTCTGAACAAAGAAATTGCAAAAGTCCTAACGGATAAGTCTGAAGCAGACATTGAGGCTGTTATCTCAGCCGCTGGAACCGCGCGCACCATCACTCGACTGGAAGCTGATGTAGAAACGCGTGCGAATAAACTTTCCGAAGACTCTGAGAAAGCCTCCGAGGCATTGGATGCTATATCTCAAACTCACGAAAATATTGCCGCTCTCGCAGAAGAGGTGAGCAGCTCAGCGGCTCATATCAAAGGCCTCGAAGCTGACTCAAAGGCCGCACGGGACGAAATTGATCAAGTGCGCGCGGCAGCGCTAGCACAAGAAGATTCGCTTGCCAAGCGCATTGAGTCAACACAAAAGACGATTACCACAACGGATGCAGAGGCAAAGGCGGCACTTGAATCTGTTCGGCAAGCTCTAAAGCAAGTTCGGGATCAAGGTCTTGCGGGCGCTTTCCAGAGCAGGAGCCGCAACCTCGGAAAGGAGAGGTTTGTCTGGGGTAGCATTTTTCTCGCCTCCATCATCTTGCTTGTTTGCTTAGCAATCCGGTTCTCCGTAGATCTAACAGAACTTACTTATGAAAGTCTGACAGTCAACTTGTTGCGGAGATTAGGGCTTGCTGCTCCAGCCGTGTGGTTGGGCTGGTACGCGGCCACTCAGCTTGGACGAGTTTCTCGCGTCCAAGAAGACTATGAATATAAGACTGCCTCTGCGCTGGCCTACCAATCCTACAAAGAAGAGATTGGAGCGCTGGAGGACGACGCGCTGCTGGAAAAACTAGCTGACATTGCCATCTCAAATTTTGGTGAAAGTCCTGTCAGACTCTATGAAAAAGGGCCACATGATGATGCAGTAACCCCTATTCAAGCGGCCGTCAAAGAACTTCCGCCTGAAAAAATAGCAGCGGTACTGGCTGCTATCGGTGAACAATCAATCAAGAGCAAGCTCTGGCAGTTAGGAAAGTAACGGACTGCAGTCTAACAATTCGTTCAAGCCGACGCCGCTTCGTGGCCCGGCCTTTTGTGCTAGCTTCTAGCACAACGCCGAGCCACTACGCAGCGCGGCTTAACTCAGGCGTTAGACGTCATAGACCAAATGGCTTGGCTCTCAAGACTCTTCGGCCGCGTGAAAGACGCCGCGCGCATGTCGTGTCATGGGCGTCTCGCGCGATACCTTCTATCGCTACCGTGACGCGCACGAACAAGGCGGCGTGCAAGCGCTGCTGGACAGCAACCGGCGCAAACCCAATCCCAAGAACCGCGTCGAAGAGGCCGTAGAGGCTGCTGTGATTGCCTATGCCCTGGAGCAACCTGCCCACGGCCAACTGCGTGCCAGCAATGAGCTGCGCCAGCGTGGCATCTTCGTCTCTGGCTCAGGGGTGCGATCGATCTGGTTGCGACACAACCTGGCCAGCTTCAAGCAGCGGCTCGCACAACTGGAGGCGCAAGTGGCACAAACAGGGGCCGTGCTGACAGAAGCCCAGGTGGCCGCACTGGAGCGCAAGAAGTGGCAAGGCCGAGACGCATGACTATCAGTTGTACCTGGCGATCAACGACATCGAGCACAGCAAGACCAAGGCCAATCACCCACAGACCAACGGTATCTGCGAGCGCTTCCACAAGACGATCCTGCAGGAGTTTTCTGAACTTCTACAGTTAAAAGCCTGAACTGGCAAGGATTGTTCGCCGCCGCGCAAGCTGTAGCGTTCTTGCTCTTCCTGATAGCTGGGTTCTTCTATGCCGCAGCAACTTAACCCTGCGATTCTCCGCAATTCATGCGGAGAATAAGCGCCTTATTCGCCGCAAATGCAAGGGGCGGGAATCAATCCAACGCCCCCGGATCCGCCCGCAACACCACCCGCGCCAATTCCGCCGCGCTGCCGATCCCCAGCTTCTCCATCACATGCTGCCGATGGATATGCACGGTCTTCTCGCTGATATCCAGTTCCCTGGCCACCAGCTTGTTCGGCAGCCCGCGCGCCACCAGCAGCGCCACTTCCGCCTCACGCGGTGACAGGCGCGCCAGCGCCTCATGCGCCTCGCGCGTGCGGCTGTCGCGCTGCAGCGTGGCCTCATGCTGGCGCAGTGCCGCGCTCACCACATCCAGCAGCCGCTGATCCTTGAACGGCTTTTCCAGAAAATCAAACGCCCCCTGTTTCATCGCCTGCACGGCCAGTTCCACGTCGCCATGGCCGGTGATGAACACCACCGGCGTGGTCCAGCCGCGCTCGCCCAGCGTGCGCTGCAGTTCCAGCCCGCTCATCTGCGGCATGCGGATGTCCAGCAGCAGGCAGCCGATGCGTTCGTCCGGCTCGGGGCAGGCGGCCAGAAACTCCGGCCCAGAGGCATGGCCGGTCACGTCCCAGCCCATGGATTCGAGCAGGAACAGCAGGGAGCGGCGGAAGGCGGCATCGTCGTCGACGACGTGCAGATGCCAGAGGTCAGGCTGGGTCATAGGCAGGGGCCTCAGCAAGTGGGGGAGGGGGAAGGTAGCGAGGCAGCGTCAGCGTGAAGCGCAGGCCGCGGCCGTGGTCGCCCGCGCGCGCATCGAGCCGGCCGCCATGCGCCTCGGCAATGGTGCGGCAGATGGCCAGGCCCAGGCCGAGGCCGTCGGGCTTGGTGGTGTAGAAGGGCTGGAACAGGCTGTGCAGCGCATCCGGCGGCAGCGGTTCGCCGTCGTCCTGCACGGCCAGTTGCACCTGTCGGGCGTCGGCATCCAGCGCGATTTGCAGCGTCTGGTGTTCCGGCTCCAGCTGGCGCGTGGCGTCCAGTCCGTTTTTCAGCAGGTTGAGCAGCACCTGCTGGATCTGCAGGGCGTCGGCATCCACCAGCACATCGTCCGGCACGCGGTTGTGCACCAGTACGGTGGGTGCATGCACCATCATGCCGCGGAACAGGGCCACGGCATCTTCGGCCAGGCGCACTGGCGAGACGGGGCCGCTTTGCGCGCTGCGCTTGCGCGAGAAGCTGCGGATGCGGGTGACGATGTCGGCGGCGCGATCGGCCTGGGTGGCCACTTCGCCGGCGGCGGTGCGCACGGCATCGTCCGTCAGGCGTTGCTGGTCGGCGCGGCGTAGCAGGCTGCGCGCATAGTTGCCGATGGCGGCCAGTGGCTGGTTCAGCTCGTGCGCCAGCGTGCTCGAGAGTTCGCCCAGCACCGACAGCCGCGCCATGTGGTCGGCCTGTTCCTTGGCCTGGCGTGCCTTGTCTTCAAGCGCATCGCGCGCATCCAGCGCCTGCTGCAGCGCCGCCGTGCGTGCACGCACCTGGTGCTCCACATGCACGGTATAGACGATCCACAGCACGATCAGCAGCGCCAGCCCGGCCACCCAGGGCCAGTAGCGCTGCGCCAGCACCATCAGGGTGGGCTCGCGCAGGTAGGCGTAGGGCCCGATTTCCAGCGTGCGGAAAAGTTCGTGCACCGACTGGTAATCGGCCGGCACCGACCAGCTCATCTGGTCGGCCGCCACCGTCATGCCCAGCAGCGAGGCGGTGAGTTGCTTGGCCAGTTCCGGCGAGGTGCCGCGCAGGCTGGCCACTGGCCAGTTGGGGTAGAGGCGGGTAGAGCTCGCACACGGAAAGCCCGGCAACTGCACCGGCGCCACCACGCGCAGTTGCTGCTGCCACTGCGGATGCGCTTCCAGCAGGCAGGTGCGGATCACGCCGGCATCGGCCTTGCCGTCCAGCACGGCCTGTACCACCTGTTCCATTGGCAGGCCGGTAAGGATCAGGCGCGCGCTGTCCACCGCCGGGTCCATGCCGATGCGCGCCATTTCGCCCCACAGAATCTGGTAGCCGGCAAAGGCTTCCTGGCCGACCACCGCCAGGCGCTGGTTGCGCAGGTCCTGCAACTGCTGCAGGTCGGCGCGATCGCGCAGGGTAATCACGGTAGAGCCAAAGGCCGCTCCGCTGGCGCTGCCTTCCTGCATGCCGTGGTCCAGCGTGAGCAGGCGTGTTACGCCGTGGCGCGATTCCAGCTCCACGTACTGGCCGGGGTTGGTGATCAGGAAGGCGATGGTGCCGGATTCGACCGCCTGGCTCAGGCCGTTGTGGTCCAGGTATTGCAGGCTGAAGCGGTAGCCGGGCAGGGTATCCTGCAGGTGCTGCAACAGCGGGCGCCAGTCCATGGCGATGCTGTCATCGCGCATGAAGGCGAGCACGCCGATGCGCACTTCGGGAGCAGAAGCGGCGGGCCTGGCGGCAGCAGCGGCCGTACTGGCGGGGGCGGATGGCGCATCGGGCGCACCCTGTGCCGACGAAGCAGCCACGCCCAGCAGGCAGGCCAGCGCAAACGCTCCCGCCCGACACCGCCGCCACAGTCCAGCAACCATCCTCATGGCCCCATTCTAGGCCGCCACCCTGCCGCGGGGCAGTCGGTACAAGCATGCAGCGGCATAGGGAAAAGCATCTATTCCGATCAACGATCCCGCCAATGGCACACAAAGAATGGGGTTATTACAGTCAAGGCATCGGCTGAATCTGCAGGAGCGAGATGCAATGAAAAACCCCCAATCCCCATCCCCGGCAGGCGGCGCGGCCCCTTCGGCCTCGCGCCGCAATTTCCTGCGCGGCATCCCCGTCATCACCGCGGCTGCGGCCACCGTGCCCACCCCCGCCATGGCAGAAACCAGCAAGCACCACTGGGGCATGCTGGTCGATGTGCGCAAGTGCATCGGCTGCCAGGCCTGCACCGTCTCCTGCATCCAGGAGAACGTGGTGCCGGAGGGCAGCTTCCGCACCGTGGTGTCCACCTACAGCGTGAAGGTGAAGGATTCGGTGCAGCCGGCCGGCACCTATGTGCTGCCGCGCCTGTGCAATCACTGCGACGAGCCGCCCTGCGTGCCGGTCTGTCCGGTCAGCGCCACCTACAAGCGCGCCGACGGCATCGTGGTGGTCAACAACGAGCGCTGCGTGGGCTGTGCCTACTGCGTGCAGGCCTGCCCGTATGACGCACGCTTCATCAACCACGAAACCAACAAGGCCGACAAGTGCACCTTCTGCGCCCACCGCGTGGAAGCCGGCCTGCTGCCCGCCTGCGTGGAAACCTGCGTCGGTGGCGCCCGTATTTTCGGTGACCTGAACGATCCCAATGGCGTGCTGCGCCAGCAGCTCGATGCCAACAAGGACAAGCTGAAGGTGCTCAAGCCCGAGCAGGGCACCAAGCCGCAGGTGTACTACATCGGGCTGGACGAGCGCTTCACCGGCAAGGTCGAAGGCCAGGGCACGCTGTGGAAACCGCGCGCCACCCACGGCTGACAAGGAGAACCCCATGAGCACGATTGTCGAAACCATCAACGTCGCACGCGAAGTGGCCTGGCTGCCCTGGGCCGTGCAGTACTTCTTCCTGATCGGCTTGTCCTATGGCGCCTTCCTGCTGTCGCTTCCGGGCGTGGCGCTGCGCAAGCCGGGCTGGGAGGTGATCTCGCGCCTGGCCCTGCTGGCCGCGCTGGTGTGCGGCCTGAGCGCCCCGGTGGCGCTGCTGGCCGACCTGCACCAGCCGGGCCGCTTCTGGCACTTCTATGCCTACTTCTCGCCCAAGTCCTGGATGTCCTGGGGTTCCTTCTTCATTCCGGTCTATCTCACCGGTCTGATCCTGTACGCCTGGCTGGCCTTCCGTCCGCTGCTGCAGCAGCATGCCGACGAAAACGGCCGCTTTGCCACCGTGGCGCGCTGGATCGCCCTGGGCGGGCACGAAAGCCGCGGCCCGCTGCTGATGGCCGCTGCGCTGGCGCTGATCGGCGCCGTGCTGGTGGCCCTGTACACCGGTGTGGAAGTGATGGTGGTGCGTGCCCGTCCGCTCTGGCATACGCCGCTGCTGCCGCTGCAGTTCGTCATCACCTCGCTCGGCGGCGCGGCCGGCCTGACGCTGCTGTTCAACCGCTTCGGCCCCAGCCGTGACGATGCCGCCATCAACCGCCGCCTCGCGCACACCGTGGCCTGGATGCAGTTGGCCTCTCTGCTGCTGGGCGGCGTCTGGCTGGCGCTGGGCCTGAGCGGCATCTCCCCGATCCACGCCGAGGCGCTGGCCGAAGTGGGCGGCTCCAACAACTGGCAGATGGCCGCCGCCTGGGCCGTAGTCGTCACTGCCATCACCTGGTGGCTGGGCTGGAAGCGCCCCAACAGCAGCCTGCTGCTGGCCCTGCTGGCGCTGCACTCCGCCTGGATGATCCGCTGGGCCATCTTCATCGGCGGCCAGGAAGTGCCCAAGACCGGCGCCGGCTACTACAGCTACCAGCTGCCGCTCGGCCCCGAAGGCCTGCTCGGCATCATCGGCACCGCCGGCCTGTGGGTGTTCCTGTTCATCGTGATCACCTATGTGCTGCCGCTTGACCGCATCGGTCGCCCGACCCCTGCCAAGGCCTGATCCCGGCCCCCGCACAAGATTCCCTCAAGGAGTACGAACATGAAAAAACTGGAACGTCGTGACCTGATCGCCGCCGGTGGGCTGGCTGCCTTCGGCGCCGGTTTCTCGCAGACCCTGGGCCGCATGGCAGAGGGCGTGCTGGGCGAGCAGCCCGAGCGCCACTTCGAACACGGCCGCTCGCCCGAGCCCGAGTTCAGCGTCGATCCCGCCACCGGCGCGCTCAAGATGAACCCCAAGCAGCAGGTGAGCTACACCGTCTGCCAGGGCTGCACCACGCTGTGCGGCGTGCGTGTGCGCATCGACAAGGAAAGCGGCAGCGTGATCCGCGTCACCGGCAATCCCTACAACCCGCTCTCCACCGATCCGCACCTGCCGATGAAGGCACCGTTCAAGGAAAGCCTGATCAGCGTCTCCGCCTTCAAGGACAAGGGTCTGGGCGGCCGCTCCACTGCCTGCGGCCGCGGCAACGCGGCCATGGACCAGATGAACTCGCCGTTCCGCGTGCTGACCCCGCTCAAGCGCGTCGGCCCGCGCAATGGCGGCCGCTGGGAGCCGATCAGCTTCGAGCAGCTGGTGAAGGAAGTGACCGAAGGCGGCGACCTGTTCGGCGAAGGCCATGTGGACGGCCTGGCCAAGCTGCGCGACCTGAAAACCCCGATCGACCCCAATGCACCGGAACTGGGCGCCAAGGTCAACCAGGTCGGCGTGGTGATGAGCGTGAATGACGGCCGCGATTTCTTCTCGCAGCGCTTCTGGAAACAGTCCTTCGGCACGCTCAACTACGTGGGCCACGGATCGTATTGCGGCGGTGCCTACCGCTCCGGCTCCGGCGCGCTGTTTGGCGACATGAAGGCCATGCCGCACGGCAAGGTGGACTTTGCCAACGCCGAGTTCGCCATGTTTGTCGGCACCGCCCCGGCCAACGCCGGCAACCCGTTCAAGCGCAGTGGCGCGCTGGTGGCCAAGGCGCGCGCGCAGGGCGTGCTCGACTATGTGGTGGTCGATCCGGTACTGACCAACGCCGACAACCGCGCCGTGCCCACGCGCAGCCACTGGGTGCCGATCCGCCCCAGCACCGACGGCGCGCTGGCCATGGGCATCATGCGCTGGATGTTCGACAACAACAAGGTCAACACCGCCTATCTGGCCTTCCCGAACCAGGAAGCGGCCAAGGCCGGCGGCGAGCCGTCCTTCACCAACGCGACCTGGCTGGTGATTGCCGAAAAAGGCCACCCGCGCTTCGGCCGCTTCGTGCGCGGTACGGATCTGGGTCTGGTGGAACTGACGGACGAGGAGCGCTACAAGGAAAAGGATCCCTACTACGTGCTGGGCGCGGATGGCGCACTGGTGGATGCAGGCACCTACATGGGCGCCGCCCAGCTGGAAGCCACGCAGCCACTGACCATCGGCGAGCAGCAGGTTGCCATCAAGACCGCCTACCAGCTGCTGCGCGAATCGGCGCAGAAAATGACCGTCAAGCAGGCGTCCGACATCACCGGCATTCCGGTTGACGTCATCAATGGCCTGGCCACCGAACTGACCAGCCACGGCCGCAAGGCCTGCGTGGTGAGCCACGGCGGCATGATGGGCGGCAACGGCTTCTACAACGCCTATGCGCTGATGACGCTCAACGCCCTGATCGGCAGCCTCAACTACAAGGGCGGCTTTGCCTTCAACGCCGGCGGCTTCCGTGACGCCAACCCGGGCCCGCGCTACAACCTGGCCACCTTCGAGGGCGAGATCAAGCCCAAGGGCATCCCGCTGGGCCGCAACGTGCCCTACGAGCGCACCAGTGAGTTCAAGAAGCGCAAGGAAGCCGGCGAGAAACCCTATCCCGCCAGGGACCAGTGGTTCCCCAACGCGCCCGGCCTGGCCACCGAATGGTTCACCGCCGCGCTCAACGGCTATCCCTACAACCTGAAGGCGCTGGTGCTGTGGTCGGCCAACCCGATCTACGGCATCCCCGGCCTGCGCCCGCTGATCGACGAACAGCTCAAGGATCCGAAAAAGCTCCCGCTCATTATCGCCATCGACCCGCTCATCAACGAGAGCAGCGCCTATGCCGACTACATCGTCCCCGACAGCGTGATGTACGAAAGCTGGGGCTGGGTGGCGCCCTGGGCTGGCGTGCCCACCAAGACCATGGCCGCGCGCTGGCCGGTGGTCGAGCCCAAGGCAGAGAAAACGCCCGAGGGCATTGCCATCGGCATGGAAAGCTTCCTGATCGCCGTGGCGAAGAAGCTGAACCTGCCCGGTTTCGGCCCCGCCGGCCTGACCGACAAGGACGGCAACCCGGTGCCGCTGGAGCGCCCGGAAGACTGGTATCTGCGCGGCGGCGCCAACGTGGCCTTCGCCGGCAAGGAGCCGGTGGGCGATGCCACCGACGAAGACATCCAGCTCTCCGGCGTGGAGCGAATCCTGCCGCTGATCAAGTCCACCGTGAAGGAGGACGAATGGCGCAAGGTGGCTTTCCTCTACACCCGCGGCGGCCGCTACCAGCCGCTCAACCAGTCGCAGGACGAAACCAACCCCGACTGGCAGACCTGGAAGTTCGAAAAGGCGCTCTGGCTCTGGAACGACAACCTCGCCGGCGCCAAGAACAGCCTGACCGGCAAGCCCTACAGCGGCTGCGCCACCTGGACGCCGCCCGCTTTCTGCGATGGCACGCCCATGCGGGACGTGTACAAGCCGCAGGACTGGCCGCTGACGCTGATCAGTTTCAAGTCGCCGCTGCAAAACTCCTACAGCATCGCCACCCGCATCACCGGCGTGCACCCGGACAACCCGGCCATCGTGCACCCGCAGGATGCCGAACGCGCCGGCCTGCGTACTGGTGATGTGGCCAAGCTGCAAACCCCCGGCGGCGAAGCGAAATGCACCGTGATCGTGCACGAAGGCGTGGTGCCCGGCACCGTGGCCATCGAGCACGGCTACGGTCACAAGGAACTGGGTGCCCGTGCCCACACCCTGGGCGGCCAGCGACAGCCCGATCGCCCGGACCTGCGCGCAGGCATCAACATCAACGATATCGGCCTGCAGGACCCCACCCGCGGCGGCAAGCACATCTGGGTGGACTCGGTTTCCGGCACCTCGGTGCGCAATGGCCTGCCGGCCCGCATCCGCCGCGCCTGATCAACGTTTTGTCCCTGCTCTCGGCCCTTCGGGGCCGGAGTGTTTGGCCTCCAGCCCCTAACGGCTGGAGGTTTTTTTGTCTCCGTTCCGCCATGGTGGGCCGTTTCAGCACGGGCCAGGGAATGCGCGTTGCACTTGCTGCCCCGACGAGGCGGCTTGCGTCAAGTCTGCGCCGGGTTTCCCTGCATCGTCGCCGCCAGCTCGTCATCAATGGCGGAGGCCCGCACATGCGCCTCGCGCCCCAGGATCGGCGCAATATAACGCTCGAACACCGGGCGCTTCTCGATGGTGCCGAACTGCAGCCCCCACATCAGGTGCGAAGCCAGATACAGATCAGCCGCCGTGAAATGCTCGCCGCACAGGTAGGAGCCCTTGTCCAGCGTGCGTTCCAGCTCGATCTCCAGCGTGTCCAGCACATCGGCATACGATCCATAGCCGGCAGTGCGCGACTGCTCCGGCGTGCCGGGATGCAGATTGAGCGCATGCGCCGTCACTGCGGCCTCCAGCGGCCCGGCCGCAAAGAACAGCCAGCGGTAGTAGATGCCGCGCGCCGGACTGGTCACTGCCGGCGCCAGATGCTGCAGCGGAAACTGGTCCGCCAGATAGGCGCAGATGGCGGCGGCTTCCGTCACCACCACGTCGCCATGCCGGATGGCCGGCACCTTGCCCATGGGGTTGATGGTCTTGTATTCGTCCGCCTTCATGCTCGTGCCGTAGTCGAGCAGCACGGTGTCGTAGGGGCGGCCGGTTTCCTCCAGCATCCAGCGGGCGATGCGGCCGCGGGAGTAGGGGTGGGTGTAGAGCGTGAGCGGGGTAGTCGGCATCAGGGAACTCCTCGAGTGGACAGCGCACGGCAGCGCCGTTTCTGCGCATGGTAGGCGCGGAACATGACAGGTGCTGTCAGCAGTTGTACTAAGCGGCCGAATTTGCGGCGACAATGCCGCAATGGAGATTTTCAGCATCGTGTTCATGCTGGGTCTGGCAGCCATGGTGCTCAACGCCAACGCCCAGCGCAAGCGGCTGGCCTTTCTGGCCGGACATTTACGCCCCTACCAGATCGAAAAGCAGATGGAGAGCCTGATCGACGGCTACCTGCGCGCCCTGGGCGAATCCGACCCGGCGCGCCAGCAGCAGGTCTGGGGCACACTGGACGCTACCGAACAGTCACTCAGCCAGCAGGTCACCCGTCTGGCCGAAGACCTGCAGCGCGCTGACCCGGCGCAGACACGCATGAGCGGCGTACCGCTGCAGGCCCTGCTGGCCGACAAGCTGCCCGATTCCGCCGTGCTCGATCTGCGCGCCCTGATTCAGGTGCATGCCCAGGGCATTGCCGCCCTCGCGCGGCATCCCGATGGGGAAACCCCCGCCGCGCGCAAGCAGCGTGCCTACACCATGAGCGCCGAACTGCTGCTCCTGCAGCACAGTTGCCACTGGTATTGCCGCTCGCTGGCGCTGGCCTCGGCACGCCTGCAGGCCAAGCACGACACGCCCTATCGCCAGGTCGTGCAGTCGGTCTCGAACGGCACCCGCCAGGCCTATGCGCGGCTGACCAATTACCCGCTCTGAGTGCCTGACAAAAACGGCCGCTCATGGGCGGCCGTTGGCGTGGAAGGCGGCAGAGCTTAGCGCGGGCAATAGGTTTCCATCACCTGGGTCATCACCTTGTCTTCGCGAGTGACGGGGATGTCGTGGCCCTTGCCCTTGGACTGATCCAGCAGTTTGCCTCCCAGATGCGGCTGCGTGTAGTAGCGCACCTGGTTCATGGTGTACGTTTTTGCCTTGCAGTTCAGCACGAACTCGGAAGACAGGGAGCGGTGGCCGAGCTGCGTGGCGTGGTTCATGTTCCAGACGCCGTCAAAGCGGACCAGGCCCTTGGCCGGGCTGTTTTCCTTCACGCTGTTCGGGTTGATCAACAGTTCCTCGCCGAAGCCGGCAGCGCGACGGTGCCCAGTGCAGCACCGACCACCAGCGCGCCCAACAGACGGGAAGAAGCAGATATCGAGAAAGTCATGGCAGTTAATCGCCCCGAAAGGGAAAATAGAAAGGTCGTTCGATTATGACCTTTGCCACCTGCCAGTCTGTAACGACGATGCAAGCAGCCGCTTCCGTTTGTATCCGAACGGGATGATGGGGCGGCTGCGCTGCGTCTTCGCTCAGCGTGCGCTGCCCAGCGACAGCCCCGCGTGCTCGCGCAGCGGATGGAAGTGGATCTTCGGGAACCGTTCCTGTGCCAGCCGCACGTCATACGGGCTGGTGCACAGAAAGGCCAGCGAATCGGCCGCATCGTGCGCCAGCCGCATCGGATAGGCGGCCTCGAACTCGCGCAGTTCGGCTGGCGTATCGGCTGTGATCCAGCGCGCGCCGGTGTACTGGCAGCCTTCCAGCCGCACCTCGCAGTCGTATTCGGTCTTGAGGCGGTGCTGCACCACCTCGAACTGCAGCTGGCCGACCGCACCCAGCAACATGTTGCCGCCCGCATCGGGCTTGAACACCTGAATCGCACCTTCCTCGCCGAGCTGCATCAGGCCTTGCTGCAACTGCTTGGTGCGCAGTGGGTTCTTCAGCACCACGGTCATGAACATCTCGGGCGCAAAGAAGGGCAGGCCGGTGAACTGCAGGTTCGGCCCGTCGGTAATGCTGTCGCCCAGTTGCACGCCGCCGTGCGTGGTAAAGCCGATGATGTCGCCGGCGTAGGCCTCTTCCACCGCCTCGCGGCGCTGCGACATGAAGGTCACCACACTGGTCGGGCGCAACTCCTTGCCGGTGCGCTGCACCTTCATCTTCATGCCCGGCGTGTACTTGCCGCTGGCCACACGCACGAAGGCGATGCGGTCGCGGTGGTTGCTGTCCATATTGGCCTGCACCTTGAACACCACGCCGGCAAAGCTCTCGTCATCTGGTTGCACGATACGCTCTTCGCGGTTGCGGTTGACCTCGGCATAGGCCAGGCGCGCGCCGGGCGGCGGCGACATGTCGACCACCGCATCCAGCACTTCCATCACCCCGAAGTTGTTCACGCCGGAGCCGAAGAACACCGGCGTCAGCTTGCCGGCCAGGAAGGCTTCGTGGTCCCATTCTGCGGAGGCGCCCACGGCCAGTTCCATGCTTTCCAGCGCATGGTCGAAAGCGTCGCCAAAGCGCGCGCGCAGCTTGTCGGCATCGCTCAGCGGAATCACCTCGAAATCCTGCGGACGCTTCTCGCTGCCGGCCTGGAACACCGTCATGCTCTGCGTGCGCAGGTTGATGATGCCGCCGAAGGTCTTGCCCTGGCCCACCGGCCAGGTGATCGGGCAGCAGGGCATGCCCAGCTCGCGCTCCACCTCGTCCAGGATGTCGAGCGGATCGCGCACCTCGCGGTCCATCTTGTTGACGAAGGTGATGATGGGCGTGTCGCGCTGGCGACAGACCTCGATCAGGCGGCGCGTCTGCGCTTCCACACCGTTGGCGGCATCGATCACCATCAGCGCGCTGTCCACGGCGGTCAGCACGCGGTAGGTGTCTTCCGAGAAGTCCTTGTGGCCGGGCGTGTCAAGCAGGTTGATCACGTGGTCGCGGTAGCTCATCTGCATCACCGACGAGGCCACCGAGATGCCGCGCTGCTTCTCGATCTCCATCCAGTCGGAAGTAGCGTGGCGGCTGGCCTTGCGGCCCTTGACCGCACCGGCGATCTGGATCGCGCCGGAGAAAAGCAGCAGCTTTTCCGTCAGCGTGGTTTTACCGGCGTCGGGGTGGGAGATGATGGCAAAGGTGCGGCGGCGGCGGGTTTCGGGGGTGTAGGACACGGGGCGCGGCTTTGGGACAATGAGAAAAAGCCGCGCAGGGCGGCTGGAGGCGCATGCAGGCCTGAAGCCCGAGTGCGTGCAAAAGCATGATTTTACTGTGCAGCGTGATTGGCGGCCAGTTGCGGCGTTGCCCGGCGGTGCTGGTGCAGGGCTTGCCGGGGGGCTCAGGGCAGCGGCGCGGCATCAACGCGCACAACGCCACGCCGGGAATGTCCCGCTGCCGGATACGGTGCTCAGGCGCGGGCCCATAGATTTTCCCTAAAACGTCAATAATTACGTGTGTGCGATACAGGCGCGTGGGCTGCCTACAATGCAAGACACACCGGACACACCCGTTCCGCATGACACCTTGAACACGGAGACCCCATGGCCAGGAAATCTGCTTCCCTTCCCGTCAACATCGGCATCAGCGACGCCAAGCGCAAGAAAATCGCCGAAGGCCTGTCCAAACTGCTGGCCGACAGCTACACGCTGTACCTGATGACGCACAACTTCCACTGGAACGTCACCGGCCCGCAGTTCAACAGCCTGCACGTGATGTTCATGGACCAGTACACCGAGCAATGGAACGCGCTGGACGTGATCGCCGAGCGTATCCGCGCCCTGGGCTTCCCCGCACCGGGCACCTACAAGGAATTCGTCAAGCTCGCTTCGATCCAGGAAGTGGAGGGCGTGCCGAAAGCCACCGACATGATTCGCCACCTGGTACTGGCGCAGGAAGCCACCGCCCGCACTGCGCGCGCGCTGTTTCCGGTCGTGGACGATGCCAACGACCAGCCCACGGCCGACGTGCTGACCCAGCGCATCGACGTGCACGAAAAGACCGCCTGGATGCTGCGCAGCCTGCTGGAGGAGTGAGCGACTGCGCTCCGTATCGGGGCGGCCACAGTGTTCGCGCTGTGCATCCGGCCGGGCGGCGTGCGTGCCAGTTCCTGCGCAGCGCCGCCGTCAACGGGGCGTCGCATAGCCGCTGTATAAAGGGCGGACATGCAAGAGCTCTCCACCGACGCGCCAAGCAAGTCCGGCGCGCGTCCTCCCACCCGTTTCACCTACCTGCTGTTGCTGGCGCTGTACCTGGCCCAGGGCCTGCCGGTAGGCTTTGTCACGCAGGCGCTGCCCGTCATCCTGCGTGAGCAGCAGGCCTCGCTGGTGCTGATCGGCTGGAGCGGGGTGCTGCTCATGCCCTGGGGGCTCAAGTTCCTCTGGGCCCCGTTGCAGGACCGCTATTACTGGCCGCGCATCGGCCTGGGCCGCAGCTGGATCCTGCCGACGCAAGGCGTGGCGCTGCTGTGTGTGGCGGGGCTGGCGCTGCTGGAGCCGTCCCTGCTGCGCGATCCGCAGATGGCCGTGCTGTTCGCCTCGCTGCTGATGCTGCTCGCCTTCGCCGGCGCCACGCAGGACGTGTCCACCGACGGCCTGGCCGTGCGCCTGCTGGCAGCGGGCGAGCGCAGCATGGGCAACGCGATCCAGGTCACGGGCTCGCGCATGGGACTGATCCTGGGGGGCGGCGGCGCGCTGCTGCTGCTCGACATGGCGCCCTGGCGCACCGTGATGCTGGGTATGGCGGGGCTGATCCTGCTGACCACCGTGCCGGTCTGGCTGCTGCGCGAGCCGGCCTGGCGGCGCGCGCGCAAGAACCAGGACGTAGCCGGTGCGGGCACTGTCCGCCACGATGCGGAGCTGAAGCGCGCGCTGTTGCCTGCGGGCGAGATGGTGGAGCAGACCGCGCTACCCGCAGAGCTGCAGCAAGCCGATGAAGTGGCTTGCGCTGCCCCCGTACAGGGCCTGCTCCCGCGCATCCGCCATTTCCTGCGCACCGAATTCGGCTACTTCCTCTCGTCTCCGGAACTGCGCGCCTGGCTCGGCGTGCTGCTGGTCTACAAGCTGTGCGATGCCTTCACCAGCGGCATGGTCAAGCCCATGCTGGTGGACATGGGCTACAGCAAGAGCCAGATCGGCACCATGGTGGTGATGCTGGGTTCCGGTGCGTCACTGCTGGGGGCCGTGGCCGGCCATGCGGTGCTGCGGCGGGTCTCGCGGATGCGGGCGCTGCTGGGTTTCAATGCCCTGCAGGCCCTCACCACGGGCTGCTACGCACTCATCGCGCTGTTGTTTTCGGGCAAGGTGTCTGCGGCGGATGGCCTTACAGCCTTCGACATGCTGGTGTACGGCATCAATGCGCTGGAACATTTCACTGCCGGCATGGCGCTGGTGGGCGTCCTCACCACGGTGATGGACTATTGCCGTCTCCGCAACGGCGGCAGCGATTTCACTTTGCAGGTCAGCATCATGTCCACGGTGAGCGGCGTGGCGCACTGGCTGTCGGGCTATGCGGCCGAGGCACTGGGCTATCTGGGATACTTCAGCGCGGGGATGGTGCTGGGGTTGCTGCTGCTGGGGCCGCTGGTGCGCTGGGGGCGGCTGCAGCGGCAGACGCATCCGGCCTAGTGGCCGAGCGGTTGGCACGTTGCGGCCGCATCCGGCCTGGCGGCCGACCGGGTGGCACGTTGCACGCGGATCAATGCCAGCAGGGCGTGCAGCTGGGGAGAGCCGTCGTCGGCGCGGTAGATGCAACTCAGGTCGATCTGGGCATGCGGGGCGTCAGACAAGGGGCGGTACACCGTGTTGCGCAGCGCAATGGCCCGGGTGACGGATTCGGGCACCAGCGTCACCCCGAAACCATGCGCCACCAGTGCCATGCCGGTGACCGTGTCACCGATCTCCTGCGCAACCGCGATGTCCAGGCCCCTGTCGCCAAAGATCCGGATCACGCGATCCACGAAATTGGGCCGGCCGGCATTGGGAAAGAGAACGAAAGGCTGGGTGGCCAGTTGTTCCAGGCTCAGGCTGTCCTCGGCGGCCAGGGGATGGCCGGCAGGCAGCACGGCCCAGAGCGGCTCCAGGGTGACCAGCTCCTGCGCCAGATCCGGCAACACCGGCATCATGCGGTTGAATCCGGCCGAGATGCGCCGCTGCCGCAGGGCGTCGATCTGTTCCTCGCGGTGCATGGTGTGCAGCACCACGTTCAGTCCCGGCAGCGAAGCACGCAGCTTTTGCAGCAAGGCCGGAATGGCGTCGTAGATGCCGGAACCGAACACCCCGATGTCGAGGCGCCCGAGCCGCCCCTGCCCGACACGCTGCACGCGGTCGATGCCGGCGGACACCATCATGCTGATGTTGGCTGCCTCGGTCCGGAACACTTCCCCGGCCTGCGTCAGCTCCATGCCGCGCGGCGTGCGCACAAACAGCTGGACCTGCAACTCGTCTTCGATTTGCCGGATCTGCCGCGTGAGCGGAGGCTGGGAGATGCACAGCCTGCGCGCAGCGCGCCCCATGTGGAGCTCATCGGCAACGGCCAGAAAATACTTGATGTGACGCAGGTCCATCCGGCAAGTTTAGAGCGGGAACACCGCCTTGACCCACACCGAGTTACCCTGCGTGTGGTTCCTGGCCGCGATTTCCTTCTCCCACTTCAGCGTGGCGAACCAGGCATTGCGGTGGTCTGATACCTATTCGGTATCAAGAGGGGTGTTCAGAGTGACAAAAAGGTCCGTGCCAGCGGGATCGGCACGGCATCCTAGGGTTTGTCTGAGGGGGTGGCTGGCAGGCGGCGTTGCGGTTGACCAACAATGCGGTGCGGTGCGGTGCGCTCAGCGCACGCTGCTGTCCTGCAATGCCGGCCCGTCGAGTGCATCCAGATGCCGGGTGTCGCCCCAGCCGATCAGCGTCAGGCCATCGGGCGTCCACAGCAGACGGTTGATGGCGCAGTTGGGCAGGTACCAGGTGCGTGCCGCCTGCAGGCCCAGGCGCGCTGCGGAGCGGTACAGCACATCCAGCACGCCACCGTGGCTGACGATGGCCACATGCTCGCCGTTGTGCTGGCGGCCGATGTCGTTCACGGTCTGCACGATGCGATCGCGCAGTTGCGCCAGCGATTCTCCTCCGCCGGGCGGCGCCCAGTTCGGGTCGCGTTTGCGCCAGCGCAGGGATTCTTCGGGGAAATGCACCTCGAAGTCGATGAAGGTCTTGCCCTCGATGTGTCCGAAATGGCGCTCGCGCAGTTGCGGTGTGGTGATCACCTTGGCATCGTGGCTGGCCGCGATGATGCGACCGGTCTCCTCGGCGCGCTGCAGATCGCTGCTGTAGACGGCATGGATCGGACTGTCGGTGAGGGCCTCGGCCAGGGCCCTGGCCTGCTGCCGTCCGGTGTCATTCAGGGGAATGTCGGTATGCCCCTGGATGCGGCGTTCGGCATTCCAGGCCGTTTCGCCGTGGCGGATGATCAGCAGACGGGTGGCGGCGGCAATCGACATGCCGCAATTATCGCCGCGCCGGATGCATTTTCAGAATCGGAAAACAGTTTTGCGCGCACGGCAGAGGGCGCGTGCAACACTTGCACGGCGCGTGCGTAGAGGGTGCGCAGGCTCAGTCCTTGCGTGCCAGCGGAATGCTGTCGATGGCAATCGACGCCAGCGGCGGCGCAAACTCTTCCTCGTCAAACGCCTTGTCGCCGTCCGCATCGGGGATGCCGGTGGTCTGCAGATCGCGGAAGTTGTGCAGCTTGCGGTCCAGCAGATGGCTGGGCACCACGTTCTGCAGCGCCTGCAGAATCATCTCGGTGCGGCCGGGGTGGGTCTTTTCCCATTCCTTGAGCATGTTGCTCACCTGCTTGCGCTGCAGGTGCTCCTGGCTGCCGCACAGATTGCACGGGATGATGGGATACTGCATGTGCTCGGCCCAGCGCGCCGTGTCAGCCTCTTTCACATAGGCCAGCGGGCGGATCACCATGAATTCGCCGTTGTCGCTCACCAGCTTGGGCGGCATGCTTTTCAGCTTGGCGCCGAAGAACATGTTGAGGAAGAAGGTGGCCACGATGTCGTCGCGGTGGTGGCCCAGCGCAATCTTGTTGCAGCCCAGACGGCGCGCCACCGTGTACAGAATGCCGCGGCGCAGGCGCGAGCACAGGCTGCACATGGTCTTGCCTTCGGGGATCTTGCTCTTGACGATGCTGTAGGTGTCCTGCGTCTCGATGTGGAAGGGCACGCCCAGGCCTTCCAGGTAGGCGGGCAGAATCTCGGGCGGAAAGCCCGGCTGCTTCTGGTCCAGGTTCACCGCCACGATGTCGAAGTGGATCGGCGCGCGCTTCTGCAGCTTGAGCAGCACGTCCAGCAGCGTGAAGCTGTCCTTGCCGCCGCTCACGCACACCATCACCTTGTCGCCTTCCTCGATCATGTTGAAGTCGACAATCGCCTGGCCGGTGAGGCGGCACAGGCGCTTGTCGAGCTTGTTCATCTCGCGCTGCAGACGCGCTTCGGCAGAATCCTTGGCGGGGCGGGCATGGGTGTCGGTGGGCTGCTCTTCGGCCAGCTCGGAGGCAAAAATATCGGACATGGCGGGTGTGGGATAGGGGGCGCAAAGAGGGATGCGGCAAGGCGGCCGCTGCGCCAAGCCCGCGATTTTAAACGCTGGGGCGGTTCATGGATAGCAATGGCCTTGCCATTCCTCGGCCTTGCGGGCGAAGGGATAGGCAGCGATGTGCCCGCCTGGTCACGTTCTTCGGGTCCGTGACGCTGCATCCGTGTGGCTCTGCCGGCACGAGGCACGACCGGGCCGGGACGCAGCACCTCGTCAGTGTATTCCCGATGGGGATAGGGCAGCGCCGGCTTCATGGTGTCATACTGTGCGCTACTGACTGCGATACCCCTGCAGTTTCCATTCCATAACAGGAGCGACCTCCATGAAAGGCAATCCCGAAGTCATCGCCTACCTCAACCAGTTGCTGGCCGGCGAACTGGCCGCACGCGACCAGTATTTCATCCATTCCCGCATGTACCACGAGTGGGGCTACAGCCGCCTGCATGCGCGCATCGCACACGAAATGGAAGACGAAACCGGCCATGCCAGCGCGCTCATCGAACGCATCCTCATGCTGGAAGGCACGCCGGCCATGGTGCCAACGGCGCTGAAAATCGGTGCGGATGTGCCTGCCATGCTGCAATGCGATCTGGAAGTGGAACTGGAAGTGCGCGAGGCACTCAAGCAGGGCATTGCGCTGTGCGAGCAGCATCAGGATTACGTCAGCCGCGAAATGCTGGTCGAGCAGCTCAAGGACACGGAAGAAGACCATGCCCACTGGCTGGAGCAGCAGCTCTGGCTGATCCAGCAGATCGGCCTGCAGAACTATCTGCAGAGCCAGACCGGTGAAGGAGCCAGCACATGAAAGGCCATCCCGACGTCCTGCGCCAGCTCAATGCCGTGCTGGGCGATTCGCTCATCGCCATCAACCAGTATTTCCTGCATGCACGCATGCTGAAGAACTGGGGGCTGGACGAGCTGGGCGAACACATCTACCACCAGTCCATCGAGGAAATGAAGCTGTCCGACAAGCTGGTGCAGCGCATCTTCCTGCTGGAAGGTCTGCCCAACCTGCAGGATCTGGGCAAGCTGCTGATCGGTGAAGACGCGCCGGAAATCCTCGCCTGCGACCTGCGGCTGGAGCGGCAGAAGCACACCACGCTGGTGCAGGCCATCGCGCTGTGCGAGCAGCAGCAGGACTATGTCTCGCGTGACCTGCTGGTCGAACTCAAGGACGAGAACGAAGACCACATCGACTGGCTCGAAACCCAGCACGACCTGATCGGCAGCATGGGGCTGCCGAACTACCTGCAGAGCCAGATGGACGATTGAGCCCCCGGACCGAACCCTGCACAAGGCCGCCAGACAGCGGCCTTGTGCTTGCCTGAAGAGCGGCCTGCATGTGTTGCGTGAACAAGACCCTGCGCGTCATAGGGATTGATAATAAAAACAATTATCAATTAATATGCCGGCATCGTAGTCCACTTTTCAGCAGGGAAGTCCAGAATGATTGTCTGTGTATGCCAGCGCATTTCCGATCGCGAAATCGCACGCCATGCCCATACCGGCATGAGTTTCGACGAGATCCAGCTCGAACTGGGGGTTGCCACGCAATGCGGCAACTGCGAATGCTATGCGCGCGATGTAGTGGCTCAATGCCAAACCAGCGGCCAGATGGCCGCGTTGCGCAAGGAAGAGGCTGCCGGTTCGGTCGTGGCGGCGCAAGCGCTCAGCGCTTGATCCGGAACACTTCCACACCCACGGCGTCACAGTCCGGATAGACGTCCGGCTTCTCGGTGGACACACGCACGGCCTGCACCTTGGGGTGCTCCAGCAGGGTGTTGGCCACGTCATCGCACAGGGTTTCCTGCAGCTCGATATGCCCGGCGTTCACACGCGCGGCAATGGTGCGGCGAATGAAATCGTAGTCCACCACCTCATGGATACGGTCTGCCTTGGGGGTGGACTGGCTCAGCAGCACATACATGTCCACATTCACGCGCACGCGCTGCGGGCCCAGCTTTTCGAAATCATGCACGCCGATGTTGATGTGCACCTCGTAATTGCGCAGGAACAGGCGGCGGCAGGACAGGGCGAGGGCTTCGTTCCAGTGGGTCGAAGATGTGATGGCGGTCATGTTGTTGTTTTGGGTGGCAGGTGTTGTCGCAATAGCTCGTCCACCACAAACATGATGTCGCGCGGCAGCGGAACCAGATGCTGCCCATTATCCACGCAGACCGTGCTGCCGGTGATGGAAGCGTTACTGGCCAGAAACAGGCAGGTGCGCGCCACATCGCGCGGATCGACCGGGCGACGCAGCAGGTTGGCGTGACTGGCGGCGGCGAAGTTGGCGTCGGTCTGCGGGCCGCTCACCAGCATCAGGCCCGGCGCCACGCCGCACACGCGCACGCGCGGGGCCAGCGCCTGCGCTTGCAGTTCCACCGCGCGCTCCAGCGCCAGCTTGCTGACGGTGTAGCTGAAGTAATCCGGATTGAGGTTGTAGACCTTCTGGTCCAGGATATGAATCGCCACGCAGCTGCCGGGACCGGCATCGCTGGCGTGTTGCTGTGCCATCAGGCGCGTCAGGTCCATGGGCGCCATCAGGTTCACGCCGAGCTGGCGGCCGGCCTGGGCTTCGTCAAACTCCATGGCACAGTCGGGCTCGAACAGCGAGGCATTGTTGATCAGTGCCTGCAGGGGGCCGAACGTGGCGGCCTGCTCCATCAGCGTGCGGCGCTGTGCGGCATCACCCAGATCGGCCTGCAGTAAGTCAATGCGATGGCCGGCCGCCTGCAGGCGCTGCTGCAGGGCCTGGGCGGCATCGAGGCTGCGCTGGTAGTGGCACAGCACATGCCAGCCGGCTCCGGCAAACACCTCGCACAGTTCGGCGCCGAGGCGATGGGCGCCGCCGGTGATCAGGACGGTGGGGGCAGGGGATGTATCAGTCATGGTGGCTTGATAGGCGGCACTTCAGCGGCAAGGGACGACGGGGAAACAGCGGCATTCGGTGGTAGATTGCGCGCATGCAAACCACTCCTGCCTCTCCGTCCACCCCCGCCTCCGACAATGCCGCACTGCAGGCGATCATACGTGCTGAAGTGACCCGGAACGGCGGCTGGCTGCCCTTCGACCGTTTCATGCATCTGGCGCTGTACGCGCCGGGGCTGGGTTACTACGCGCATGGCAGCACCAAGCTCGGGCATCTGCCGGCGGATGGCAGCGATTTTGTCACGGCGCCGGAAATCAGTCCGCTTTACGGGCACACGCTGGCCGTACAGGTGGCCGAGGCGCTGGCGCGCACCGGCACGCAGGAAGTCTGGGAATTTGGTGCCGGCAGCGGCGCGCTGGCCGAGCAGGTGCTCGATGCCTTGCAACAGCAGGGCGTGGCGCTGCGCCGCTACACCATCGTCGATGTCTCCGGCAGCCTGCGCGCGCGGCAGCAGGAGCGGCTGGCGCGCTTTGGCGACGTGGTGCAATGGGCGGCGCAACTGCCCGATGCGATCGAAGGGGTGATTCTGGGCAACGAGGTGCTGGACGCCATGCCGGTGCAGTTGCTGGTGCGCAAGGGCGGCGTATGGCATGAGCGCGGCGTAATGTGGGACGAAACGGAGCAGGGCTGGGCCTGGGAAGACCGCCCGACCGACCTGCGCCCCCCGCTCGACATTGTGGGCGAACACGACTACCTCACCGAAATCCACCCGCAGGCCGAAGCCTTCATCGGCACCATCGGCCGCCATTTACGGCGCGGCGCGGCCTTCTTCATCGACTACGGCTTTGGCGAAGGCGAGTACTATCACCCGCAGCGCCACATGGGTACCCTGATGTGCCACCAGCTGCACCAGGCCGACGACAACCCCCTGCTGGCCGTGGGCGACAAGGACATCACCGCCCACGTCAACTTCACCGGCATCGCCGTGGCCGCGCAGGATGCCAGGCTGGAGATCCTCGGCTACACCACCCAGGGCTGGTTCCTGCTCAACTGCGGCCTGGCCGAGCGCATGGCGCAGAGCAGCCTGGCCGAGCGCGCGCTGGCGCAGAAGCTGGTGATGGAGCACGAGATGGGGGAGTTCTTCAAGGTGCTGGGGGTGTGCAAGGGGGAGCCGTGGGAGGCCATCGGGTTTGCGCGGGGGGATCGGATGCGGATGCTGTGAATGTGTCGCGCATTTCAGGAATTTTTTGCATGACAGAGCCGGTCGCCCACAGGGGATAGATGCAAAAGTAGCCCGTTTCACACAAAACGTACCCCAATTTTGAGGGGTAAATAGTGCACATTCATGGTTGGATGCAGGCCAACGACCACATTCCCTCAGGAAATGTTCAGTAAATTCAATCGCTTGGGAATTTCGTGCTCGTTCAGTATCGCGTGAAATCCGTGAATTTTTTCACCGATTTGTACGAACTTTCAAGGGTATTTGAAATACCCTGCAAAAAACGCTTGCTGCATGCAACAATACTTTTCACATGCCCACGGAGCAAAGTTGTGGCTATGTCTGTTTATTAATAAAAATACGCGGTGAAACCGCGAGAGCAGTCACGGCAGCGACTTCGTTGGGATGAAACAGTAAACTCCGGACCGGCGCGTATGCGTTTGATGACGGCTTGATGCCGGTTCGGCTAGCCCACAAGAGGGAACGATCCCGGGAGGAGTCACGCATGAGCCGTATCTACACGTCTTTCCAGAGGGGCACGCAAGTTGCCCTGTTTTCAGCATGCGTTGTGATGGCGTCAGGCTGCGCTACCAGCGGCGGAGACGCCCATCCGCGCGAGTTCACCAGCGGCAAGGTGAACACGAGCGTGGACGCCAACGCAGCCAGCGCCGTCTTCCTGCGCCAGCAGGGGGCAGTGCCCGGCCAGGCCGTCAACATCTTCATCAACGGCGAATACCTCACCTCGCTCACCCCCGGCGGCTTCCAGCAAGGCCCGGCCTGCGTCGGCTCCAACCGCCTCACGGCCAGCTACACCGACGTGAGCACGCGCTACCTGGAGAAGGAACGCCAGGGCCAGAGCTTCGCCACCCCGGCAGGCCAGGTCAGCTACTTCCAGGTAGTGGGCGATGCAGCCGGCAAGCCCGTGCTGCAGCAACTGGACGCCACGGCCGGCCAGGCCCTGGCCGAGCAGCTCAAGCAGCAGGGCCACACGCTGCCGCGCGTGCAACTGAAGTGCGCCGTGCCGCTCAAGACCTACACGCTGCAGGCCTCGGCCCTGTTCCCGTTCGACAAGTCCGACTACGCCAGCATGCTGCCGCAGGGCAAGGAAGAGATCCGCAAGGTGGCGCAGGACATTGCCGCGAGCAAGGCCCAGGTGGACCGCATCGAAGTGGTCGGCCACACGGATCCTGAGGGCAGCGACATGTACAACCAGGCGCTCTCGCAGCGCCGGGCCGACACGGTGCGCATGGCCCTGTCGCAGAGCCAGCTGCCAAGCAGCCAGATCGTGGCGCATGGCCGCGGCGAGAAGCAGCTGCTGGTGAGCGACTGCCGTGCACGCTTCCCGCGTGATGCGAAGCAGCGCATGGCCTGCGACCAGCCCAACCGCCGGGTGGAAATCACCCTGTACGGCACGCAACAGGCTGCCCAGCCTGCGGCGAACTGATGGCAGCGGGGCAGTGCGCCCCGCTCCAGCGCAAGACCGAGAGACGGGTCCCATCCGACTGAATCAGAACCTGGCGGTGCGCCACAGCAGCAGGCACCGCCCCCAACTCTCCCGCAGCCCAACGCAATGAGTCGCTGCAGGGGGAACAAGGAAAGATCATGAGCCTGAAGAACATCACCATCAACATCAACAGTGCCAGCGAAACCGTGCAGAGCCTGCGCATTGCAGGGGGCGAAGGCGGAGCGGGAGCGAAGGGCCAGGGCGTGCGCATCAAGGCGCTGGCCAACGTGAAGTACCACTTCACGGACGAGGCCACGGGCTATGGCCCGGAGAACATGGCGACCAAGCGCGTGGGCAAGAACCTGCACATCGCGTTCGAGGGTGGCGACGTGAACCAGCCGGACCTGGTGATCGAGGACTACTACAAGGACAACGGCGAGATCGGCTACGGCGAAGGCAGTGACAACCTGCTGGTGGGCACGCACGAGAACGGCAATGTGTACCCGTATGTGCCGGAGAGTTCGGTGAGCACGGATGCGGTGAGCATGCTGGCCGATGGGGTGCAGGCCGGGCAGGCGCTGGGCACGAGCGTGGCGCCGGTGCCGCTGTGGTGGCTGCCGCTGCTGCTGATTCCGGCACTGGCGGCTGGGGGGGGGGATGGGGGTACGACTCCGCCTCCGGTTCCGCCGACGATCGACATTCCGGACCTGAACGGCGCTGCTCCCGGACAGAACACCGTGCGCGAAGACAAGACGGTGGAAGGTCACTTCACGATCAAGGCGCCCGAGGGGCTGACCAGCATCGTGGTGGCAGGCACGACGGTGACCAAGGCCCAGCTCGAGGCGCTGGGCACTTCGCCGGTCACTGTGGCGACCAGCCAGGGCGACATCAAGCTGACCGGCTACGTCCCGGCAACCGGCAAGATCACCTACCTGTACGACCCGGCCGGCCTGAGCAAGGACCACTCGGCGGGTGATGACAAGGTGCTCGACACGATCACGCTTCAGGTGATCGATGGCAAGGGTGGCAGCGTGAGCGGCGACCTGGTGGTGCAGATCACGGATACGGAGCCTCAGGCACACCCGGACGCGGTCCAGCTTGCCAAGGACGCCGCCAGCATTTCCGGCAACGTTGTGGAAGGCGGCCTGCCGGGCGAGCAGGCGGATGAGAAGAACCCCGACGCGCCGGTGCAGGTGGTGAGCGTGACGGACAAGGACGGCAATGCGGTTGCGGTTCCTGCCGACGGCACGGTTGTGGTGCAGGGCAAGTATGGCGAACTGACGATCGGCGAGGATGGTGCCTATACCTACACGCGCACGCCGGGCACGGCAGGTGGCAAGGATGACGTGTTCACGTACACGATCAAGGATGCGGACGGGGACCTGTCGTTTACGACGCTGACGATCAGCATTGGCAACACGCCGCCGGTGGTGGGTGATCCGAGTGTTCCGAACTCGGGGGATGTGACGCTGACGGTGGACGAGAAGGGTCTGGCGCCGCGCACGGGCGAGCCGGGCGGGTCGGGCGAGATGGCCGACAACATTGGCGACAACGACAGCGACAAGAGCGAAGCGACGACGGGCTCGGTGGTGTTCACGAGCAAGGACGGCGTGGGCTCGGTGATGCTGGGCACGGTGACGCTGGGCATGGGTATGGCCGCTGAGAAGGTGGTGCAGGATGACGCAACGGGCACGCTGAAGGCGTACTACGTGTTTGATGCAGCGACCGGTACGGGCACGGTGCACTACAGCTACGTGCTCAAGGACAACTTTGCGCACACGGCCGGCAGCGGGATGAACACGCACAACCTGCCGGAGCTGACGCTGACGGTGAAGGATGCGGACGGTCAGGCGGCCACGGGCACGGTGAAGGTGACGATCGTGGACGATGTGCCGACGGCCAAGGCCGACGTGGACAGCGTGGCGGTGGGCCAGACGGGCCCGGCCACGGGCAACGTGCTCACGGGTATGGATGCGACTGGAGGTGACGACAACACCACCGATGGTGTGGCGGACGTACCTGGTGCAGACGGAGGCGTGCAGGTGGTTGGCGTAGCCAAGGGCGACACGAAGGTGGCGCTGGACGATACGACGACGGTGTCCAAGGAGATCGCTGGAGAGTACGGCAAGCTGACGATCGGCGAGGATGGTGCCTATACCTACACGCGCACGCCGGGCACGGCAGGTGGCAAGGATGACGTGTTCACGTACACGATCAAGGATGCGGACGGGGACCTGTCGTTTACGACGCTGACGATCAGCATTGGCAACACGCCGCCGGTGGTGGGTGATCCGAGTGTTCCGAACTCGGGGGATGTGACGCTGACGGTGGACGAGAAGGGTCTGGCGCCGCGCACGGGCGAGCCGGGCGGGTCGGGCGAGATGGCCGACAACATTGGCGACAACGACAGCGACAAGAGCGAAGCGACGACGGGCTCGGTGGTGTTCACGAGCAAGGACGGCGTGGGCTCGGTGATGCTGGGCACGGTGACGCTGGGCATGGGTATGGCCGCTGAGAAGGTGGTGCAGGATGACGCAACGGGCACGCTGAAGGCGTACTACGTGTTTGATGCAGCGACCGGTACGGGCACGGTGCACTACAGCTACGTGCTCAAGGACAACTTTGCGCACACGGCCGGCAGCGGGATGAACACGCACAACCTGCCGGAGCTGACGCTGACGGTGAAGGATGCGGACGGTCAGGCGGCCACGGGCACGGTGAAGGTGACGATCGTGGACGATGTGCCGACGGCCAAGGCCGACGTGGACAGCGTGGCGGTGGGCCAGACGGGCCCGGCCACGGGCAACGTGCTCACGGGTATGGATGCGACTGGAGGTGACGACAACACCACCGATGGTGTGGCGGACGTACCTGGTGCAGACGGAGGCGTGCAGGTGGTTGGCGTAGCCAAGGGCGACACGAAGGTGGCGCTGGACGATACGACGACGGTGTCCAAGGAGATCGCTGGAGAGTACGGCAAGCTGACGATCGGCGAGGATGGTGCCTATACCTACACGCGCACGCCGGGCACGGCAGGTGGCAAGGATGACGTGTTCACGTACACGATCAAGGATGCGGACGGGGACCTGTCGTTTACGACGCTGACGATCAGCATTGGCAACACGCCGCCGGTGGTGGGTGATCCGAGTGTTCCGAACTCGGGGGATGTGACGCTGACGGTGGACGAGAAGGGTCTGGCGCCGCGCACGGGCGAGCCGGGCGGGTCGGGCGAGATGGCCGACAACATTGGCGACAACGACAGCGACAAGAGCGAAGCGACGACGGGCTCGGTGGTGTTCACGAGCAAGGACGGCGTGGGCTCGGTGATGCTGGGCACGGTGACGCTGGGCATGGGTATGGCCGCTGAGAAGGTGGTGCAGGATGACGCAACGGGCACGCTGAAGGCGTACTACGTGTTTGATGCAGCGACCGGTACGGGCACGGTGCACTACAGCTACGTGCTCAAGGACAACTTTGCGCACACGGCCGGCAGCGGGATGAACACGCACAACCTGCCGGAGCTGACGCTGACGGTGAAGGATGCGGACGGTCAGGCGGCCACGGGCACGGTGAAGGTGACGATCGTGGACGATGTGCCGACGGCCAAGGCCGACGTGGACAGCGTGGCGGTGGGCCAGACGGGCCCGGCCACGGGCAACGTGCTCACGGGTATGGATGCGACTGGAGGTGACGACAACACCACCGATGGTGTGGCGGACGTACCTGGTGCAGACGGAGGCGTGCAGGTGGTTGGCGTAGCCAAGGGCGACACGAAGGTGGCGCTGGACGATACGACGACGGTGTCCAAGGAGATCGCTGGAGAGTACGGCAAGCTGACGATCGGCGAGGATGGTGCCTATACCTACACGCGCACGCCGGGCACGGCAGGTGGCAAGGATGACGTGTTCACGTACACGATCAAGGATGCGGACGGGGACCTGTCGTTTACGACGCTGACGATCAGCATTGGCAACACGCCGCCGGTGGTGGGTGATCCGAGTGTTCCGAACTCGGGGGATGTGACGCTGACGGTGGACGAGAAGGGTCTGGCGCCGCGCACGGGCGAGCCGGGCGGGTCGGGCGAGATGGCCGACAACATTGGCGACAACGACAGCGACAAGAGCGAAGCGACGACGGGCTCGGTGGTGTTCACGAGCAAGGACGGCGTGGGCTCGGTGATGCTGGGCACGGTGACGCTGGGCATGGGTATGGCCGCTGAGAAGGTGGTGCAGGATGACGCAACGGGCACGCTGAAGGCGTACTACGTGTTTGATGCAGCGACCGGTACGGGCACGGTGCACTACAGCTACGTGCTCAAGGACAACTTTGCGCACACGGCCGGCAGCGGGATGAACACGCACAACCTGCCGGAGCTGACGCTGACGGTGAAGGATGCGGACGGTCAGGCGGCCACGGGCACGGTGAAGGTGACGATCGTGGACGATGTGCCGACGGCCAAGGCCGACGTGGACAGCGTGGCGGTGGGCCAGACGGGCCCGGCCACGGGCAACGTGCTCACGGGTATGGATGCGACTGGAGGTGACGACAACACCACCGATGGTGTGGCGGACGTACCTGGTGCAGACGGAGGCGTGCAGGTGGTTGGCGTAGCCAAGGGCGACACGAAGGTGGCGCTGGACGATACGACGACGGTGTCCAAGGAGATCGCTGGAGAGTACGGCAAGCTGACGATCGGCGAGGATGGTGCCTATACCTACACGCGCACGCCGGGCACGGCAGGTGGCAAGGATGACGTGTTCACGTACACGATCAAGGATGCGGACGGGGACCTGTCGTTTACGACGCTGACGATCAGCATTGGCAACACGCCGCCGGTGGTGGGTGATCCGAGTGTTCCGAACTCGGGGGATGTGACGCTGACGGTGGACGAGAAGGGTCTGGCGCCGCGCACGGGCGAGCCGGGCGGGTCGGGCGAGATGGCCGACAACATTGGCGACAACGACAGCGACAAGAGCGAAGCGACGACGGGCTCGGTGGTGTTCACGAGCAAGGACGGCGTGGGCTCGGTGATGCTGGGCACGGTGACGCTGGGCATGGGTATGGCCGCTGAGAAGGTGGTGCAGGATGACGCAACGGGCACGCTGAAGGCGTACTACGTGTTTGATGCAGCGACCGGTACGGGCACGGTGCACTACAGCTACGTGCTCAAGGACAACTTTGCGCACACGGCCGGCAGCGGGATGAACACGCACAACCTGCCGGAGCTGACGCTGACGGTGAAGGATGCGGACGGTCAGGCGGCCACGGGCACGGTGAAGGTGACGATCGTGGACGATGTGCCGACGGCCAAGGCCGACGTGGACAGCGTGGCGGTGGGCCAGACGGGCCCGGCCACGGGCAACGTGCTCACGGGTATGGATGCGACTGGAGGTGACGACAACACCACCGATGGTGTGGCGGACGTACCTGGTGCAGACGGAGGCGTGCAGGTGGTTGGCGTAGCCAAGGGCGACACGAAGGTGGCGCTGGACGATACGACGACGGTGTCCAAGGAGATCGCTGGAGAGTACGGCAAGCTGACGATCGGCGAGGATGGTGCCTATACCTACACGCGCACGCCGGGCACGGCAGGTGGCAAGGATGACGTGTTCACGTACACGATCAAGGATGCGGACGGGGACCTGTCGTTTACGACGCTGACGATCAGCATTGGCAACACGCCGCCGGTGGTGGGTGATCCGAGTGTTCCGAACTCGGGGGATGTGACGCTGACGGTGGACGAGAAGGGTCTGGCGCCGCGCACGGGCGAGCCGGGCGGGTCGGGCGAGATGGCCGACAACATTGGCGACAACGACAGCGACAAGAGCGAAGCGACGACGGGCTCGGTGGTGTTCACGAGCAAGGACGGCGTGGGCTCGGTGATGCTGGGCACGGTGACGCTGGGCATGGGTATGGCCGCTGAGAAGGTGGTGCAGGATGACGCAACGGGCACGCTGAAGGCGTACTACGTGTTTGATGCAGCGACCGGTACGGGCACGGTGCACTACAGCTACGTGCTCAAGGACAACTTTGCGCACACGGCCGGCAGCGGGATGAACACGCACAACCTGCCGGAGCTGACGCTGACGGTGAAGGATGCGGACGGTCAGGCGGCCACGGGCACGGTGAAGGTGACGATCGTGGACGATGTTCCGTTTGCCACTCCGGTGTACGAAACGGTTGGTGTAGCCAACAAGTTCTATGCGAACGTGATGATCAGTCTGGATGTATCCGGAAGTATGACTGATAGTGTGAAGATCACCAATCCGAATGGCTCAATAGAATGGGTTACAAGGCTTGAGGCTTCAAAGCGGGCGATCAAGTTCATGCTGGATCAATACCAGTCCAACCTTGACAGCACGATAGCCAATGGCGGCGAAGGAGAGGTGAAAGTCAGTCTGTCGACTTTTGCGGGCTCCGCCACGCAACGTTCCGCCGGGTGGATTACGCTTGCTGAGGCCAAGGCTTTTATTGACAGCTATGGTGCGGCAGGATCCACCAATTATGACGCCGCATTGCAGGAACTGATCGACTCCTTCAGCCAGACGCATGACGCGCTTGGGAATGTCTACGGGCAGCCGGTCGATGTGTCCAAGGATCCTGTCAATATTTCCTATATGCTCACGGACGGTGAGCCGACCGCATCGAATGGTGGCCAAGTCGGCATCAGCCCAGGTAATTTCCCCGGCTTTGTCGCTGGTGGTAATACCGATGTGGGGCAAGCTGATTGGGAAGCATTCCTCCGTGGCGATCTTTCCATTGCTGCTGGCCGGAAGACCATTTCCTATGCCATTGGCATGGGAAGCGGCGTAAGCGCCAATGCGCTTAATCCCATTGCCTACAACGGGGTTACCGGGCAGGATGATAACTCCCTGGTAAAAATCGTCAGCGACATGAATGATCTGGCGTCCGTGCTGGCTGCAACGACACCGGTGCCGCAGGGGGTCGACAGCAGCCTGCTCAAGGGCTATCTGCCGGGAGCCGGGTTTGGTGCAGACGGTGGCTATGTGACCAAAGTGGTGGTCAACGGACAAACCTATATCTGGAATGGCACTACCATGAGTGGCTCCGGCGGGACCTGGTCCAGCCCGAGTACCGGAGTGCTGAAAGTGCTGGGTACTTCTGGCGGTTGGCTGACGCTGACAATGGCGCAAGGCGGAGAATCAGGAGACTTCTCCTTTGAGCCTCCCAAGACAGTGCTGAACCATGATCCGGAGGTCGTGAGCTTCGTCTTTATCGACAAGGATGGAGATACCGCAGCGAGCAACCTGGTGATCGATCTTTCGGCATTGCCCATAGCGGGAGCGACCTATTCAGGTACGCTGCTTGACAATACCAAGACGGGTACCAGCGGGGTCGACATCATGGATGGTCAGGCCGGGAACGATATCCTCAGTGGCGGTGCAGGCAACGATATCCTGTATGGAGGATTGGGCAACGATACCCTCAATGGGGATGCCGGCAATGACAAGCTCTATGGCGGTCTTGGCAACGATAGCCTGAACGGCGGTAACGGTGATGACTACCTGGTCGGCGGTCAGGGCAATGACACGCTGACCGGAGGAGGCGGTGCCGACAAGTTTGTTTTCGCAGCCCCCTTGCATTCCACGAACAACCTGGATACCGTGGTCGACTTCAGTTCGGCGGAGGGTGACAAGCTGGTTCTCAGTGCCTTGTTCTTTGAGGGGCTGAAGGCAGGTGACCCTGTCAAGCTGGTCGTGAATGGGCCGGCAACTGATGGCAGTCCAACTGTGCTCTACAACAGCAATACGGGCATGTTGTCCTACGATGCAGACGGTAACGGTGCTGGAGCCGCCGTGGACTTTGCCAAGCTGCAGAACCTGGCACCGTTGAACAGTGGCGACTTTGTAGTGATCTGATCCTTGGCATTCCACGGCTAGCCGGCGGCCTGCAGCCGTCGGGATCAGCGTCTCTCGGCGGCAGGGCCTGCGGTGCACAGGCCCCACCCACCTGCACGGTTGCACCTTCAAGGCGGCATCCACCCATCATGGGCGGATGCCGCTTTTTCCTTTCTGCCTTCCAGAATTCCTTCGTGGGGCGCATGTATGTCAAGCACCTGCAACGCCTGTCACATAACCGGCCATCATGACGTCTGGCAACGCTTGAATATTTCGCTTACATATCTTCGGGTTTTCCGCCTGTCAGAGAGAAGCGGGATGCATCAACATAAAAACGTTACATTGGAAACCATGTGTACGGCCAACACATGGCTGGCGTGGTCTTCAGTTCCAAATATGCGAGCACGAATCCGGAGTTTTGTGAATTAGTTAACGTAGAAGAACTATTCCGTTCAACCATGATTTTTTCAGCCTTTGTCCCAATGCAAGAGGAGAGTCAAATGAATAGGTTTGTACTATCAAAGAGCGTGGTTCTGCTCGTTGCAGGAGCTACGGCATTGACTGTCACAGGCTGCGCCACCAGCGGCGGAGACGCCCATCCGCGCGAGTTCACCAGCGGCAAGGTCAACACCAGCGTGAACGCCAACGCAGCCAGCGCCGTCTTCCTGCGCCAGCAGGGGGCAGTGCCCGGCCAGGCCGTCAACATCTTCATCAACCGCGAATACCTCACCTCGCTCACCCCCGGCGGCTTCCAGCAAGGCCCGGCCTGCGTCGGCTCCAACCGCCTCACGGCCAGCTACACCGACGTGAGCACGCGCTACCTGGAGAAGGAACGCCAGGGCCAGAGCTTCGCCACCCCGGCAGGCCAGGTCAGCTACTTCCAGGTAGTGGGCGATGCAGCCGGCAAGCCCGTGCTGCAGCAACTGGACGCCACGGCCGGCCAGGCCCTGGCCGAGCAGCTCAAGCAGCAGGGCCACACGCTGCCGCGCGTGCAACTGAAGTGCGCCGTGCCGCTCAAGACCTACACGCTGCAGGCCTCGGCCCTGTTCCCGTTCGACAAGTCCGACTACGCCAGCATGCTGCCGCAGGGCAAGGAAGAGATCCGCAAGGTGGCGCAGGACATTGCCGCGAGCAAGGCCCAGGTGGACCGCATCGAAGTGGTCGGCCACACGGATCCTGAGGGCAGCGACATGTACAACCAGGCGCTCTCGCAGCGCCGGGCCGACACGGTGCGCATGGCCCTGTCGCAGAGCCAGCTGCCAAGCAGCCAGATCGTGGCGCATGGCCGCGGCGAGAAGCAGCTGCTGGTGAGCGACTGCCGTGCACGCTTCCCGCGTGATGCGAAGCAGCGCATGGCCTGCGACCAGCCCAACCGCCGGGTGGAAATCACCCTGTACGGCACGCAACAGGCTGCCCAGCCTGCGGTGAACTGATGGCAGCGGGGCAGTGCGCCCCGCTCCAGCGCAAGACCGAGAGACGGGTCCCATCCGACTGAATCAGAACCTGGCGGTGCGCCACAGCAGCAGGCACCGCCCCCAACTCTCCCGCAGCCCAACGCAATGAGTCGCTGCAGGGGGAACAAGGAAAGATCATGAGCCTGAAGAACATCACCATCAACATCAACAGTGCCAGCGAAACCGTGCAGAGCCTGCGCATTGCAGGGGGCGAAGGCGGAGCGGGAGCGAAGGGCCAGGGCGTGCGCATCAAGGCGCTGGCCAACGTGAAGTACCACTTCACGGACGAGGCCACGGGCTATGGCCCGGAGAACATGGCGACCAAGCGCGTGGGCAAGAACCTGCACATCGCGTTCGAGGGTGGCGACGTGAACCAGCCGGACCTGGTGATCGAGGACTACTACAAGGACAACGGCGAGATCGGCTACGGCGAAGGCAGTGACAACCTGCTGGTGGGCACGCACGAGAACGGCAATGTGTACCCGTATGTGCCGGAGAGTTCGGTGAGCACGGATGCGGTGAGCATGCTGGCCGATGGGGTGCAGGCCGGGCAGGCGCTGGGCACGAGCGTGGCGCCGGTGCCGCTGTGGTGGCTGCCGCTGCTGCTGATTCCGGCACTGGCGGCTGGGGGGGGGGATGGGGGTACGACTCCGCCTCCGGTTCCGCCGACGATCGACATTCCGGACCTGAACGGCGCTGCTCCCGGACAGAACACCGTGCGCGAAGACAAGACGGTGGAAGGTCACTTCACGATCAAGGCGCCCGAGGGGCTGACCAGCATCGTGGTGGCAGGCACGACGGTGACCAAGGCCCAGCTCGAGGCGCTGGGCACTTCGCCGGTCACTGTGGCGACCAGCCAGGGCGACATCAAGCTGACCGGCTACGTCCCGGCAACCGGCAAGATCACCTACCTGTACGACCCGGCCGGCCTGAGCAAGGACCACTCGGCGGGTGATGACAAGGTGCTCGACACGATCACGCTTCAGGTGATCGATGGCAAGGGTGGCAGCGTGAGCGGCGACCTGGTGGTGCAGATCACGGATACGGAGCCTCAGGCACACCCGGACGCGGTCCAGCTTGCCAAGGACGCCGCCAGCATTTCCGGCAACGTTGTGGAAGGCGGCCTGCCGGGCGAGCAGGCGGATGAGAAGAACCCCGACGCGCCGGTGCAGGTGGTGAGCGTGACGGACAAGGACGGCAATGCGGTTGCGGTTCCTGCCGACGGCACGGTTGTGGTGCAGGGCAAGTATGGCGAACTGACGATCGGCAAGGATGGTGCGTACACCTACACGCGCACGCCGGGCTCGGCGGGTGGTCAGGACGACGTGTTTACGTACACGATCAAGGACGGCGATGGTGACGAGAAGTCGACGACGTTGACGATCAAGATTGGCAACTCGACGCCGACGGTGGGCGAAGAGGAGCCCAATCCGGATGATCCGAACGGAACGCCGATCTACGTGATTGCGGATGGACAGGTAAACGAAGCGGGCCTGCCGGCGCGCACGGACGAGCCTGCGGGTTCGGATGCGGACAGCGACAGCGAAACGACCACGAGCCAGTTCATCTTTGCCAGCGCCGACGGCCTTGCGGCGGTGACGCTGGGAGGCAAGGCTGTGGCCGAGGGTACGGACTTTGCGGCAGATCCGCTGGTGGAAGATGACACCGGCAAGCTGTGGGCGTACTACACGTATGACAAGGCCACGGGCCAGGGCGTGGTGCACTACAAGTACACGCTCAAGGACAACACGCTGACGGATCCGTCGTCGGTGGACTTTGCGGTGAAGGTAATGGACCAGGATGGCCAGTCGGCGAGCAACACGCTGAAAGTGGTGATTGTGGACGATGTGCCGACGGCCAAGCCCGACACTGCCACACTGACCGAAGACCAAACCATCACCAATGGTTCCGTGTACACCAACGATGTTTTCGGTGCAGATGGCAAGGACGCTGCAGGCGGCGTTGTAGGGGTGAAAACCGGGTCGGACACCAGCACGCCTGCTACAGGCAACGTTGGTACCAGTTTGAAGGGCACCTATGGCACCCTGAAATTGGATGCCAATGGAACGTATACGTACACCCCAGACGCCGAAGCGCAGAAACTGAATAACGGGGATTCCAGAACCGACGAGTTCGTCTACACCATCAAGGATGGTGATGGCGACTTGTCCACGACCACCTTGGTTATTACGGTGAGAGGTGTCGACGATCCGCCTACAGACTTCGTGCCGTTGAAGTCAGTCACTGTCTCCGAGGAGGGGTTGCCTGGTGGTATCAAGGACAATGTGGGTGTGCCGTCGGATACGACGAATGAAGTGAAAGTCACGGTCACTGACGGCATCAAGTTCAAGGATGTCGACAACGTTGCAGCCGACTTCAAGGTATTCTTCACGGAGCCGACTGGTGTCTACAAGTCCGACAACGTCGAAATCGTTTGGGATATCAGCGTTCCCAATCAGATCACCGGGCGTGCAGGAAGCGCGACTGGTCCGGAGGTCATCGTCATCAAGGTTGGCACCATCACTGCCGACAGCAGTGTTGCCAATGGCTTCAAGGCCGACTATACGGTCGAGCTGAAAAAGGCCATCGATCACTCTGGCGAGGGCGTCGAGGACGTGAGCGATCTTGTGTTTGGCCTGAAGGTCTCTGACGGCCAGCACGAAAGTGCCTTGCAGTCACTTACGGTCACGGTTGAGGATGACAGTCCGTTTGCCACTCCGGTGTACGAAACGGTTGGTGTAGCCAACAAGTTCTATGCGAACGTGATGATCAGTCTGGACGTATCCGGAAGTATGGCTGATATTGTGAAGATCACCAATCCGAATGGCTCAATAGAATCGGTTACAAGGCTTGAGGCTTCAAAGCGGGCGATCAAGTTCATGCTGGATCAATACCAGTCCAACCTTGACAGCACGATAGCCAATGGCGGCGAAGGAGAGGTGAAAGTCAGTCTGTCGACTTTTGCGGGCTCCGCCACGCAACGTTCCGCCGGGTGGATTACGCTTGCTGAGGCCAAGGCTTTTATTGACAGCTATGGTGCGGCAGGATCCACCAATTATGACGCCGCATTGCAGGAACTGATCGACTCCTTCAGCCAGACGCATGACGCGCTTGGGAATGTCTACGGGCAGCCGGTCGATGTGTCCAAGGATCCTGTCAATATTTCCTATATGCTCACGGACGGTGAGCCGACCGCATCGAATGGTGGCCAAGTCGGCATCAGCCCAGGTAATTTCCCCGGCTTTGTCGCTGGTGGTAATACCGATGTGGGGCAAGCTGATTGGGAAGCATTCCTCCGTGGCGATCTTTCCATTGCTGCTGGCCGGAAGACCATTTCCTATGCCATTGGCATGGGAAGCGGCGTAAGCGCCAATGCGCTTAATCCCATTGCCTACAACGGGGTTACCGGGCAGGATGATAACTCCCTGGTAAAAATCGTCAGCGACATGAATGATCTGGCGTCCGTGCTGGCTGCAACGACACCGGTGCCGCAGGGGGTCGACAGCAGCCTGCTCAAGGGCTATCTGCCGGGAGCCGGGTTTGGTGCAGACGGTGGCTATGTGACCAAAGTGGTGGTCAACGGACAAACCTATATCTGGAATGGCACTACCATGAGTGGCTCCGGCGGGACCTGGTCCAGCCCGAGTACCGGAGTGCTGAAAGTGCTGGGTACTTCTGGCGGTTGGCTGACGCTGACAATGGCGCAAGGCGGAGAATCAGGAGACTTCTCCTTTGAGCCTCCCAAGACAGTGCTGAACCATGATCCGGAGGTCGTGAGCTTCGTCTTTATCGACAAGGATGGAGATACCGCAGCGAGCAACCTGGTGATCGATCTTTCGGCATTGCCCATAGCGGGAGCGACCTATTCAGGTACGCTGCTTGACAATACCAAGACGGGTACCAGCGGGGTCGACATCATGGATGGTCAGGCCGGGAACGATACCCTCAGTGGCGGTGCAGGCAACGATATCCTGTATGGAGGATTGGGCAACGATACCCTCAATGGGGATGCCGGCGATGACAAGCTCTATGGCGGTCTTGGCAACGATAGCCTGAACGGCGGTGACGGTGATGACTACTTGGTCGGCGGTCAGGGCAATGACACGCTGACCGGAGGAGCCGGTGCCGACAAGTTTGTTTTCGCAGCCCCCTTGCATTCCACGAACAACCTGGATACCGTGGTCGACTTCAGTTCGGCGGAGGGTGACAAGCTGGTTCTCAGTGCCTTGTTCTTTGAGGGGCTGAAGGCAGGTGACCCTGTCAAGCTGGTCGTGAATGGGCCGGCAACTGATGGCAGTCCAACTGTGCTCTACAACAGCAATACGGGCATGTTGTCCTACGATGCAGACGGTAACGGTGCTGGAGCCGCCGTGGACTTTGCCAAGCTGCAGAACCTGGCACCGTTGAACAGTGGCGACTTTGTAGTGATCTGATCCTTGGCCTTCCACGGCTAGCCGGCGGCCTGCAGCCGTCGGGATCAGCGTCTCTCGGCGGCAGGGCCTGCGGTGCACAGGCCCCACCCACCTGCACGGTTGCACCTTCAAGGCGGCATCCACCCATCATGGGCGGATGCCGCTTTTTCCTTTCTGCCTTCCAGAATTCCTTCGTGGGGCGCATGTATGTCAAGCACCTGCAACGCCTGTCACATAACCTGAAGCGCCCCGGGTTTCGCGGAGGCCAGTTGGTTTAAGTCAGGCGGTCGCGGCCTGACCAGCGCGTTGTTGGTGATAGTTTGCCTCGAACTCGGCGGGCGGGATATTGCCCAGTGGCCCCATCAATCGATGGTGATTGAACCAAGACAACCATTCCAGCGTTGCCAGTTCGACGGCCTGCTTCGTCTTCCATGGTCCACGGCGGTGGATCACCTCGGCCTTGTATAGACCGTTGATGGTCTCGGCCAGCGCGTTGTCATAGCTGTCGCCCTTGGAGCCCACTGAGGGCTCGATACCCGCCTCGGCCAGTCGTTCGCTGTAGCGAATTGAAAGGTATTGCGAGCCCCTGTCGGAATGGTAGCGCCGCAGGTTCTGCCCGTCATTCGGCGCTTGGCGCATGGCGCGTACTGCGGCGCACTTGGTAGACCACATGCGCACGCTGCTGTAATATCTCGGTTACGCGGAGGCCACTTGTCCTCGCCGTTGGAAGTGACAGAGCCTTCGCCGCGAAACGCGACATGCAGCTGCGCGACAGCACTGAGCGCAGAAAGGGGAAGATTGTGATGCTGACCTGTTTGAGGCTGGGCGTTGCTGTTGCGGTGATCTTGAGCGCTGCAAGTCTTCCGGGGCGCGCATGGGCATGGGAATGCCTTGACTGCTCTAAGAAGTGCTGCACCACCGTAGACCTTGGCTTGTTGGGCTCGCACACCGTTTGTGAATCCACATGCCAGACGACTTGCGCTGCTGCAAATGTCGGTTGTGGCAAGATTGACCCGACCCCCCCGGGGCTTCCGCCGGGGACCATTTCACCGGTCCCGATCCCCCCGGTTGGCCTCGATCCCGCTGTTGGCCTGGCGATCTTAACTGGGGGCATGGTGAACCCCGTAACGCAGAAGGCCGTCAACGACGCCATCTGGAATTTGAACAAGGCAGTGAAAGATGCTGCTTGGAACCTGGACAAAGCGGGCAAGGACGCCGAAGCCGAGGTAGGTCGCGTCGGCCGCGACGCAGAAGCACTCGGGAACGCGGCTAAGCACTACGGGGAAGCGGTGGTCAAAGGTACGGGCCTGTCATTGAACAAGGCGTTCACGAGGGTTCGCGAAGGCAAAGTCGTCGATGCGCTATGGCACATGGGGACTGACAGGGTGGTGACCGAGAGCGACGCCGCGGCTGCGGCCGCTCAGGAAAGTTCAATCCTGCGTACGGTTGGCCAGGTGTCCGCATCCGTGTACGGCGGGCCGACCGGGTGCGCGGCTTATGCGGCTTGGCTGGCGTACTACCAATCGGGCGGGGACGTCAACCTCGCCTTGCGTGTCGGCATCATCAGCGGCGCGACGGCCTACGCAATGGCCGGCGCAGGCGACATTCCGACGCGAAACGCGACTGGGGAGCTTGTGGCAAGTGCCGTCGCCAAGCGTGCGGCGGTGACGGGTGCGATCGGAGGTTTAGCGATCGCTGCAGCGGGAGGAGACGAGAACGCCGTTCGGGACGGATTCCTGCGCGCTGGCGCCATGGTGCTGATCCAGGAAGGCTATCGCGAGTACACGAAGCACCCGCTGTCTGAAACCGACAGAGAAGGCAAGCCGAGCGGCTTGAAGGCATCCCGCGGTGACGCGTACTGTGTCTCCACAGTGGTGAATTGCCGAACACCTCCGCCAGGTGCTGCCAAGATTGTCGATGGCGAGTTCCAAGGATGGGACCAGTCTAAACTTGATCCGTCTGCGCCGCACGTCGGCAATTCGTCTGATCTGTCATCGACCTTCAAGTGGCCTGCGACGGGCGAGGGTGCTCCAATCATGACCGCCATCTCCAAGATCCCGGGCGCCAACGCCATGGCCGTCTTCCACGACCAGTGGGCGCTCGGCTGGAACATGCCACCAGGGGTTCTTCAGGCGACGATCTATCCTGCGGTGATCCTCACGTACAACGGTACGAGCGCGCCACTCATGGAGATGGTGCGTGAGCAGGCTGTCAAGAAGAACGCTAACAGCTCTGCAGCAGGGCCGACTGCAGCTCAGGCGGCACCTCCGGATGGTGCTGGCAGTGTGATCCTTGTGAACCGCGATGCCATCAAAGCAGATCCGATTCAGCAACAGCGGCTCGAGGTGGCCTATTCCTGCGCAACGTCGACCGACGACCGATCCATCGCTGTAGAGGTCGATGACCAGAAGAAGACGTTCGCCTGTCGCGTGGTGTACCGCGCCAAGGGGCAACGCACCGTGCCATGGCGGGCGGCGAACGACACGCAGTATTGCTACAAGCGTGCGATGAAGTTGGCCAACACGCAGGTCGACGCCGGATACCAGTGTGGAGTGGCCTTCGCGACTCCGCGCAGGTAGCTTCGCGGGTGCCTTCCGGGGCACGCCTGCGCGCCCGATCCGCTAACGCGCCATCAGTTTCCCCGGAACAGCTAGTTGTAGTCGAACCGGCGAACGATCTCCGCTCGCGGCCTGGTCGCTTGCGGTTGCGGCGGGTTGATGAACGCCGCCGACTCCTCGGGAGCGATGACCGACGGCACCAGCAGGATCGCCGTCTTTGCCCTACTCAACCAGTTGCTGCCCGCACGCACGCTGGCACTGCCCGCCGGAATGGAGTCCCACGACGCGGGTAGCCTGCTGACATCCATCACCTCTAGGGCAGCCCAGACGGCACCCGGGGGCTCCGATTTCTTCGCCAGCGTAGAGTGCCGAGCTGATTAACCCGCCCGCAGTGGCGAGTTAGAACCGAAATGAGTGGCCTTCATCGAACCAGAATCGGTGGCCTTCCTCCAACCGGAACGAATGGCCTTCGCCAGAACGGAAAGAGTGGCGGCTTTCAATCGGAATGGCTGGCGGGTTTGGATTGGAATGCGTGGCCGGCCTGGTCCGGAATACGCAGATTGGGCCGCTCGGCTCTGAACTGCCGATTGACGCGATCAAGCGGACATGGCGATTTGGGGTCGGCAATCGTGGTGCGCTGCGCCTTGCCTCTGCGCACACCCTGCAGACCTTGCTGACGCATCAGCCGCTCGACGGTACAGCGTGCCACGGTGACACCCTCCCTGTTGAGTTGCAGCCAGACCTTGTCTGCGCCATAGACCTGCAAGTTGGCATGCCACACACGGTGAATCTGCGGCACCAGGACCGCATCACGCTGGGCACGCAGCGACCGCAAGGCTGGCTGACGCTGGCGTGCTGCATGACGCCAATACGCTGAAGGGGCAATCTGCAAGACACGGCAGATCGACTCGACCCCAAGCTGCGCCCGATGTTGATCGACGAAGGCCTTCAGGACTTGATGCGGCGGTCGAGCTCCGCCTGGGCGAAAAACGCACTGGCCAGCTTCAGGATCTCGTTGGCCTTGCGCAGTTCGCGGTTCTCACGCTCGAGGTCCTTGATGCGCTGAGCCTCGGCGGTCGAGACCCCGTCACGCACACCCGCATCCACCTCATGCTGCTTGACCCAGGCATGCAGCGTCTGCGGCACGCAACCGATCATCCCTGCGATGGACTCAATGGCCGCCCACTGCGACGGATGCTCGCTACGGTGTTCCAAGACCATGCGCACGGCACGCTCACGGACTTCAGGCGAAAACTTCGGGGACTTCTTCATGGCTCCATTCTCCAGTGTCGGAGCCTCCGCGAAACCCGGGGCGCTTCACGTTCACAGAGATTGCGCCTGATCAGAAATATACCTTTGACATCACGGCGACCGATGGAGACGGGGATGTGACGACTGCTCAAGTGTTGAATATTCAGCAGAATTCGACGCCGCCTGCTGTTGGAGCAGCGACGGATGGCGGAGCGGTGACCACTGCGCTGACGGATATGCAGGACGCCAGTCCCTATGTGCTGATCTGACCGGGTACAGCGTACAGTGCTGGGGAGAGGCCATACTCAACGTGTGGTCCCTCCTTCAGCGAATTCGGTTATAGCTAGCCTATTGTTTTGACTCTTTGCCTGTGCAAGGTTGCCCGAATGTAGCTTCCAATGCTCGGGTGGTCATTACTCAGGGCCTTGCTACGCGATAAATGCTGCCACTGCTGCTGCGCAGCAAGTGCAATGGCGCCTTCGTCCAGCTTCTGCAGTTCGTGCAGGGCGTGTACCAAGTAGGGCGCCTGGTGGTAGACAAGGTCTTCCAGCCCCAACCTTCCCCGAAAATCACACTCACAAGCCAGCAAAACCTCCTCAAACCGCTTCGGCTGCCGAAACGCATCACACCGTTCCAGCAACAGCACGGTGTCTTCTGCCGACAGCGACAGCGCGCCATGGATCACCCCATGCTCCCGCGCCACCACTTCCGCCAGTTCGCGGCAGTGCGTGGGCACGCGCAGGCGTGCGCTCATGGGGCGCAGCAGGTCCACGCTGCGCTGCTCATGCCCCGGATGGCGCGGCAGGTCTTCAGGCGGCGTGGTGGCCTTGCCCAAGTCGTGGCATAAACAGGCATAGCGCACGGTGAGCGGCGCCTGCAGCCGTGCGGCCATGTCCAGCACCAGCATCAGGTGCTCGCCCGTATCCACTTCCGGATGCGATTCGGCGCGCTGCGGCACGCCCCACAGCGCATGCACTTCGGGCAGGATGCGCGCCAGGGCGCCGCAGGCACGCAGCACCTCGAACATGCGCGAAGGGCGGTTTTCCATCAGCCCGCGTGACAGCTCCTGCCACACGCGCTCGGCCACCAGGTGGTCCACCTCGCCGTTGTGCACCATCTGGCTCATCAGTTCCAGCGTTTCCGGTGCCACGGTAAAGTCCGAAAATCGCGCCGCAAAGCGTGCCACGCGCAGGATGCGCACCGGGTCTTCGGCAAAGGCTTCGGTCACGTGGCGCAGCACCTTCTGCTCCACATCGCGCCGGCCGTGGTAGGGGTCGACCAGTGCGCCGTGTTCGTCCAGGGCAATGGCATTGATGGTGAGGTCGCGCCGGGCGAGGTCTTGCTCCAGCGTGACATCCGGCGTGCTGTACACGGCAAAGCCCTTGTAGCCGCGCGCAGTCTTGCGCTCGGTGCGGGCCAGGGCATGTTCCTCGTGCGTTTCCGGATGCAGGAAGACCGGAAAATCCTTGCCCACCGGCAGGTAGCCGTTCTGCACCATCCGTTCGGGGGTGGCGCCGATCACCACCCAGTCGTGGTCCTGCACCGGCAGGCCGAGCAGGCCGTCGCGTACGGCGCCGCCCACCATGTAGACGCTGGCGCCGGGGATGCGGGCATGGATACGTCGGGTCATCGCTGCAGCCGGTAGGGTTCTTCGAAATCCAGAAAATCCTGTTCGGCCAGGGCTTCGTCCATCCATTGCTGCACGGACGGCAGGGCGCGCACGCGCTCCACATAGGCCGCGGCTTTGGGTGAGACAGGCAGCTGGTAGCTGTGCAGCCGCATGCAGACCGGTGCGAAGAAGGCATCGGCGATGCTGAAGGCGCCGAACAGCAGGGGGCCGCCGTGCTGCTGCAGCAGCGCCGTCCACATCTGTTCCAGCCGGGCCACGTCGGCGCGCAGGGCGGCGTTGTCGCGCCAGTGCAGGGCGCCGGTATCGGGCAGGCTGGCCTCGATGTTCATGGGGCAGGCACTGCGCAGGGCGGTGAAACCGCTGTGCATTTCGGCGCAGACGCTGCGGGCCTGGGCGCGTGCGGCGCGGTCCTGCGGCCAGAGCGCGTGTTGCGGGTACTGCTCGGCCAGGTATTCGGCAATGGCCAGCGTGTCCCAGATGGCGAGGCCGTCATCGACCAGCACCGGCACCTTGCCGGTCGGGCTGATGGCTTCAAGCGAGTGCTTGAAGCCGGAGCCGGGCGCAAAGCTGTCGAAGCGGTGCATCACTTCCTCGAAGGCAATGCCGCTCTGGCGCAGCAGCACCCAGGGCCGCATGGACCACGAAGAATAGTTCTTGTTGCCGATATGCAGTTGCAGCATGAGGTGCACCTCGCAGGTAGGAAAGGGAATGCCCTGACTGTAACCCAGGCACGGGCGTGCTGGTTTGAACCGATGCCTTCGGCAGGGTTTTGCGACTATGCTTGAGGCATTCCAGTCTTTGGCCGGGGGCGTTGGCGTAGGCTTTCCCCGGCAGGTGTGCACGCGCGGCAGCCATGCGCGCGTGCCTTGTTTTTTTATGGCGATAAGGGGCGCGCGCATGTCTTCCAGTGATTTGTCTTCCAGCAGCAGCGTGGATGAAGCCTTTGTGCAGGTCGGGCAGCAGGGCGGTGTACGCACGCTGTGGCTGAACCGTCCGCGTCAGTTCAACCCCCTGTCCGAGGGCATGCTGGACGCGCTGGATGCCGCGCTGGCCGATGCGGCTCAGGATGCTTCGGTGCGCTGCATCGTGCTGGCGGCGCACGGCAAGGCCTTCTGCGCCGGCCACGATCTGCGCGAGATGCGCAGCCAGTACCGCAAGGACTATTACCTGGAGCTGTTCAACCGCTGCGGCCGCACCATGCAGTCGCTGCAGCAGCTGCCGGTGCCGGTGATCGCCCGCGTGCAGGGCATTGCGACGGCGGCGGGCTGCCAGCTGGTGGCGAGTTGCGATCTGGCGGTGGCGGTCGACAGTGCGCGCTTTGCGGTTTCGGGCATCAATGTGGGCCTGTATTGCAGCACGCCGGCCGTGGCGCTCACACGCAATGTGTCGCGCAAGCGCGCGTTCGACATGCTGGCCACCGGCCGCTTCATCGATGCCGCTACGGCCGAGGACTGGGGCCTGGTCAACCGCGTGGTGCCTGAGGCCGAGCTGGATGACGCTGTGGCCTTCTACACCGACAGCATCTGCGCCAAGAGCCCGGCCGCCATCCGCCACGGCAAGGCCATGTTCTACCGCCAGCGCCAGATGCCGCTGGCCGATGCCTATCCCTATGCGGCCGATGTGATGGCCTGCAACATGATGGAGGAGGATGCGGCCGAGGGCATCGATGCCTTCATCGAGAAGCGGCCGCCGGTCTGGAAAACCTGATAACCACGAAAAAGGAGGAGAGTCCCATGTCCCAGAGTTCCCTGATGCAGTCCGTCGACGCCCGCAGCGCCAGCGCGCTGGCCAGCGGTGCCCTGCAGCCCGTGCAGTCCGAGCAGATCCGGATCGAGCAGGAGGGCCTGCCGTTTGTGGTGCGCTGGGTGTCGTCGCTGGCTGCCAAGGATGCGAGCAAGCCGGCCGCAATCCCCGGCGGTCCGCGGGATCCGAATTTCAATCCCTTTCTCAACCCCGATCCGGAGCTGACGGTGGGGCCGCTGGGCGATACCCATGTGGCGATCCTGAACAAGTTTCCGTTGAGCGTGCAGCATCTGGTGCTGGCCTGCCGCGAGTTCGAGGAGCAGCTGCTGCCGCTCACGGCGGCCGATTTCACCGCGCTGGCGCGCGTGATGACGGAAGCGGGCGGACTGGGTTTATACAACGGCGGTACGGCCGCCGGTGCCAGCCAGCGGCACAAGCACGTGCAGTGGATTCCCTCTACCGATGACAATGCCGGTCTGGCGCTGTTCAGCGCCGGTCTGCCGCAGGATCTGCCGCCCCTGGGCGTGGCCCGCCACCCGGCGCTGTCGATGCAGCACTGCTTTGTGCGGGTGGACAGCGGCCCCGGCATGGCCGTGGAGCAGGCCGCCGCCAATCTGCAGCAGGCCTGGGAGAAGGGCTGCGCCGAATTGGGCCTGCAGCCCGGCGCCGACGGCCTCATGCCGCCCTACAACATGCTGGCCGGTGATGGCTGGATGCTGCTGATCCCGCGCAGCCAGGAGCAGTACGAGGGCATTTCGTTGAGTGCGATCTGCTTTGGCGGCACGCTGTACACGCGCACGCGCGAGCAGGTGGATCTGGTGCAGCAGGCCGGGCCGCTGCAGGTGCTGGCGGGGGTGGGTTTCGGGCGGTCGTGACTCTGGCGCCGCAGCGTGCGTGCGCCTGCCACAGGGCCGTGAAAATGCGGGTGTTCACGCCGCAAGGATGCTGCTAGCATGCCTCCATGCACGCTACCGTTGTGCCAGTCTGGCACGGGGCGGTGCGAGGGAGCGGATCATGGCGCTTGCAGACGGAACAACCCTTGGTCTGGCACTGTCGGGAGGCGGCTTTCGGGCCACCCTGTTCGGCCTGGGCAGCCTCTGGCGCCTGAATGATGCCGGCCTGCTGGGGCGGCTGGACCGTGTCACCAGCGTGTCCGGCGGCTCGATCATGGCGGGTATTCTGGCCAGCCGCTGGCACGCGCTGGATTTTCATGATGGCAGGGCGCGCAATTTTCGCGAGGAGGTGGTGCAGACGGTGCAGCAATTCTGCGCGCTGACCGCCGATGTGGAGGCCGGCCTGCTCGGCTGGATCACCCCTTTTCGCTCGGCGGCTGATTATTTGTGCCGCCACTACCGCGACGAGCTGTTTGGCGACCTGCGCATGCATGATTTGCCGGCGCGGCAAACCAGTCAGGTGCCGCTGTTCGTGTTTTATGCCACCAACCTGCAAACCGGGCGCAGCTTCCGGTTTCGCCAGGACATGCTGGCCGACTACCGCCTGGGAACCAACCGCGTGGCCAATCCCTTGCTGGCCACGGCGGTGACGGCTTCCAGTGCCTTTCCGCCGATCTTTTCTCCAGTCACCCTGGATACCGACCCGGCTGACTGGCAGGATGCGGATTGGGAACTGGACAGTGGCTTGTTGCGCGACTTGCGTCGCGAGATCGTGTTGGCCGACGGCGGCATTTACGACAACATGGGCCTGGAATCGCTCAATGAGGGCATCCAGCTGGTGAGCGACGCCGGCGCGCCGTTCACGATGGAGGCTTCGGTACAGTCCGACTATTTCAGCCAGCTCTCGCGTATCCGGGATATCTTCATCGACCAGGGGCGGGCCTTGCGCAAGCGGCAGCTGGTGGAAGAGTTTGCGCAAGGCCGCCGGCGCGGTGCCTACTGGGGAATTGGCACGCAGATTGCGGATTACGGTGCGAGCGGGGTGCTTTCTGGCGACAACGCCATGACACGCGGACTGCAGACCGTGCCCACGCGGCTGGCCAGTACGGATGCGGCTACACAGGGGGTGCTGATCAACTGGGCCTATGCGTTGGCGGATGCAGCGCTGCGCACTCGCGCACGCCTGCCGCTGGCGCCCGCCTCGGGCTGGCCGCTGCCGGAATTTGCACCGCATTGACGCAGGGGAGCCGGCCATGTCGTTGCACGGGAGAGATCGCCTGTTCCTGAAGGCCTGGGGGCTTGGGCTGGCGGATCTGGATTTTGCGCGTTGTCTTGCGGTGGCCGGGATGGGGTCTGCGGCGCCAGCGGGCGATGAGGGGCGGGGCGGTGGTCCGGACCCGTACCGGCTGGAATGGGCCTGGCCGGGCGTTGCAGGCGTCCTGTCGCGCGGGCGCTCTGAAAGTCCCAGCGAGGCCTGGCAAGCAGCGGTACTGAGAGCTTTGCCGGCGCCGGAGCGCTTGCTGGAGCGCTGGCATGCCCTGGTGCGGGAGCATCGGCGGCTTGCTTTCAGGATCGTGCGGCAATCGATCCCCCGAGGGCATAAAGTAGCGTACGCAGCCCTGCCCTGGGCGCAGGTGGCCATCCTGGCACAATGGTTGCTGCTGCCGGACGAGGTGGCCGGGGTACACATCCGCGGCGGGCCGGGCTGGGCCGAGATGCAGGCCCTGCGCTTTCCCTTGACCGTGTCGGCATTGCCCGATGATCCGGCGGCGGCGCATCTGGGGCGCCTGAATGATTTTCAGCCGGCGCATTGGCCTTTCCGTTATGTGCCGGCGGCACCGGATGCCGAGCGGCATGCATTGCTGGTGTTCGGACAGCCGCTGGAGCGGGCGCTGGCAGGCTTGCTGCAATCGCCGCTGCAACTGAAAACCAGGCTGGTGCTGGTCAACGGTCATGACGCGGGGCGGCCGGGGGCCGCAGCCCTGGTGCAGGCTTTGGTGTCCCGCGTGTCTGCCAGCGGCATCGTACTGCTCGCGGAGCCCTTGCCGCCAGGCGAGCTGGCTGAGCGTGTGCGGGAGGCATGCCTGCAGATGATGCAGGATCGCCCGCTTGATCTGGTGGTCCGCGCGGTGTTCGGTCACGCTGCGCTGTTGGCCGCCGGAGCAGGCTTGCTGCAGCACTGGCGCATGCGCGCGCAGATGGCAGAGCTGTCCCACAGGCTGGTGCGACAGCCAAGGGGCGCCAGCGTAAAGATGAGCACGCAGGCCATGCATCAGCTGGGAAGCGCTGATCCCGTTCCGGTGGGGGGAGCGCCTGATGCCTTGCAGACGGAGGCGCATGAACTGGGCAAGGCCATCCGGCGTGCCAGTGTGCGCCATCGTTATGCAGGCGAGGCGCATGAGGCGAGTGCCATGACCGAAGCCGCTCAGGCATTGCGGCAGGAGGCGGCGCAGGCGCAGGCCGAACAGGTGGCAGCTCGCCATCTGCAGCAACAGAGCTGGGTGAAGTCCAGGGACGGCCGGCTGCGACAGATTCGCAATGCCTATGTTCTGGGCGAGCCGGTGCTGCTCAAGGTGCGGATCGGCAGCCAGCAGGCCAGCGGCTGGCAAAGCGGGAGCCATGCTTTCCCGGATCGGGAGTTGCCGCCGAACGAGGACAGCCACCGGCTCACCGTGCTGTTCCACGAGCCCGGTCAGCTTGATGCGCCGCTGCAGCAGGACATTACCCTGCCTCGCACCGGCGAAAGCACGCAGGCCTTGTTCGACTTTGTGCCGCGGCGCGAAGGGGCGTTCCTGGCGCGCATTGCCGTTTTGCACCGCAACCGGGTGCTGCAGACGGCCCAATTGCGGGCACAGGTGGTGCCGTCGCGCCAGGCTGCGGGACGCAGGCGGATCATACTGGAAACCGAAGCCGAGGTGCGCCATGACTGGAGCAGCCTGGACGCACGCAGGCGCTTTGATCTGGCGCTGGTGGCGGGTGCACCGGATGCAGATGGCACGGCCCGCGCGACATCGGTGAGCGGTGGCAAGGCCTGGGCCACGGACCTGACCGGCGTGCAACAGGTTGCGGGAGAAATCGGGACCCTGCTCTCGGCGGTGGCGCACAACACGCAGGGTCACGGTCAGGGGCTCGATGCCGAGGACAATCCGCAGTTGTTGCTTGATTTGGCATTTTGCGGGCGGGAACTGTATGCGCAACTGGTACTGGATCAACTCGCGCAGAACCGGGAAGGTGCACTGGATGTGCGTTCCGATCAGGTGGGCCACATCCAGTTGGTGCAGACCCGCAGCGATGCCGTGATTCCGCTGGAGTTTGTGTACGACTACGAGCTGGGAACCGGATCCGGGGCCAGTGTCTGCCCGCAGCATCGGGAGGCGCTGGCGCAGGGGCGTTGCAATCCCGGCTGCGAAGGGCAGCGTCATCCGGGCCGGCATGTCTGTCCGATGGGCTTCTGGGGCTTGCGCAAGGTGATCGAGCGCCACGTGCAGGATGCGCCGGCGAAGGCCGATGCAGGGCACCCGCTGGTGGTACTGAGCGAGCCGACGCAGGCGCGTGAGAAGCTGCAGTTGCAGGCAGGTGCCGTGGTGGGTCATAGCGGACGCGTGGCGCATGGCAGCGTGGACGGCTTGCTGCATGAGTTGCGGACGCATCTGCAAGGCAGTGTGGAGCGGGTGAAGGACTGGGACGAATGGGCGACTGCCGTGCAGGCCCACGCGCCGCAATGGCTGGTGGCCTTTCCGCACAACACCGGCAGCGGCTCCACCCGCGAACTGGAACTGGGCAACAGCACCATCCGCACCCGTGGCATCCGCTTCTACCCGGTGGGCTCGGTACAGGGTGCTGCTGCGCATGGGCCGTGGCATGTGCGCCGGCCGGGGGGCGATCCGCCGCTGGTACTGCTGCTGGGGTGTGACACGGCAGGCAGTACCGAACCCTTCTCCTCGCACGTGAGCGCCTTCCGCCAGGCCGGGGCGGCGGTGGTGGTGTCGACGATTGCCACGGTGCTGGGAGCACATGCCGTGCAGGTGGGAACACGCATCGTGGCGGACCTGCTGGAGCAAGTGGCTGCAACTGGCGGACAGCCGCATCTGGGCGAGTTGCTGCGACAGGCCAAGTGCCGGGCACTGCTGGCGAGCCAGCCGATGGCGCTGTGCGTGGTCGCCTTTGGCGATGCCGACTGGAGGCTGTGAAGATGGATCCCTATTTCCTGCAGATCGAGATGCTGCCGGCCATGCACGGTGATTGTCTGTGGATCGAGTACGGCCGTGGTGCGGTGGCGCGGCGCCTGTTGATTGATGGGGGCCCGATCGGTGCCTACGCTGCACTGCAGCGTCGCATGGAACAGTTGCCGGAAGGGGATCGCCTGTTCGAATTGATGGTGCTGACGCATGTGGATACCGATCATGTCGACGGTCTGGTGCGGCTGTTTGCACAACCGCGTCCGGCCTGGCAGTTCGATGTGCGGGATGTGTGGTTCAACGGCTGGAAGCATCTGGAGCAGCAGACCCTGGGGGCGAACCAGGGGGAGTTCTTCAGTGCGCTGATCGAGAACCGGCTTGGCGCAGGACGCTGGAACAAGGCCTTTGGCGGCGATGCCGTAGTGGTGCCGGAGGAGGGACCACTGCCACGCATCACGCTGAAGAACGGCCCCACACTGACGCTGTTGTCGCCGACACGGGCCAAACTCGACCGCATGCGCGAGATGTGGCGCAAGACGCTGACCCGGTTTGCGCCAGGCGATCTGGAGGCGGCCTGGGCTGCATTGGCAACCCAGAAGAAATACCTCACCGACAAGACGCTGCTGGGCTCCACGCCAGAGCTGGACGCGCGCCTGTTGCGACAGGCGCTACCGGATCGCGCAGTGCCCAATGGGGCCAGCATTGCCTTTCTGCTGGAGTACCACGGCATGCGCCTGTTGCTGCTTGGCGATGCCCATCCGGGGCTGATCGTTGCATCGCTCAAGCGCCTGTTGCGCGAGCGTGGGCAGCGGCGCCTGCAGGTGGATGCCGTGAAGATGGCGCACCATGGCAGCAAGTCGAACACCAGCGATGCCCTGTTGGCGCTGATCGAGTCCCCCCGCTTCCTGATCAGCAGCAACGGGGCGATTTTCGGGCACCCTGACGACGAGGCGATCGAGCGCATCATCGTACGGTCGGTCGTGCAGCCGCCGGAGCTGCATTTCAATTACCGCTCCGAGCGTACGGCACCCTGGGATGACGATGCACGCCGTTCGGAGCTGGGCTATCGCACTTGCTACAACCCGCAGCCGGATGCGCCGATGGTGCTGCGCATGGAGCGCACGGATTGACGGCGGATGGCTCGGTATCAGGCATCCGGGCCCAGCAGCGTGGCAAACAGGGGCAGGAAATTGCTGGTATCAGCGCCATCCGGATCGGCCACCGCTGCGGTCTGTGGCAGCACGCTGTCGTCGGCAGGCCCTTCCCAGAGTGGCTGGATGACACCCAGTCCCCCTTGCTCCAGCATGTCCTGCACCAGGGCGAAGGCGCTACGCGGACGCTCCAGGCGGATCCATTCGGCGCTGAGGGGCAAGTTGGCGCCTGCTGGTGGTGTGATCCCGAGCCGGCCTGCCATGAGCAGGCGCCGGAAGGCACGGATGCGGCGGCTGTAGCCCTGATCGAGTGCACGGTCCAGCGTCGCCAGATCGGCGGCGCCGTCAAACGTGAGGCCGCGCCGGCGGAAGTGGCTGCTGCCCGTTAGCGCGTACACATCATCGACAATCACGGTGCTGCCGCGCAAGGCGACCGCGCGACCCGGAAAACCGCTTGGGTGAAACAGCGCAAAGCGTCGGGCGACAGTGGGGTTGGCCGCGAAAGCCATGGCAGCCTCACGGCGGGCAGCCAGCGCCTGGCGTACCCAGCCGCCGTGAGAGGCCTGCATGTCGGTCATGCGCGGAACGCAGACGATGACACACAAGGCAGGATGTTGCGTCATGCTTTCCAGCAGCACATTCACCAGGTCGATGGCATGCGCGCCCGTCTGGCCGGGCTGTGCGGTGCGCGCAAACTGCGCGCTCTCGATGTAGACAAGTTCGCGTGCATCGGCGAGTACCCTGCGCAGTGACCAGAGGGTGTCGCGCCGCCCCTTGCGTGAGACCCAGTATTCGCGCCTTACCTGTGCCAGCTGACGGTCGGCATTGTGCAGGCTGATGGCGGGCGAGGGGCTGATACCCAGGCGGCCGGCCAGATCATCGGTGATGGCCTGCAGGCTGGGAGCGGGGCCGGAAAACATGCTGTCCGGTGCGAGCGAAAGCTCGGGGGTTTCGCATTGCGGGGCAACCGTCTGCAGCAGCGCACCCATGCCGGTCGGGCTGCCGGCCGCGGCAGGCTCTGGCGGCAGGTTGAAATTGTCTCCTGCAGCAAACAGCAGCCAGCCATCCAGACCGCCGGGAGATCCCGGCAGCGGCAACAGCGGGCGAGCCCGGCGCAGGGCATGCCAGGCCAGGTCATGGGCCAGCTGGCCATCCACCCGCAGGCCGCTGGCATGCACATCAGGGCCGGGGGGATTGCCGGGGTTCCCCAGGGCGTGTCGGGCCGAGCGGGATTCGTCCATCCATCGCGCTCCGGTGCACACGGCCTGCCAGGCCAGCGCGCCATCCGGCGCGGCGGGGCCGACCGCGCTGGCCACGATGGTTTCGAAACGTGCCTGCATCGGCAGACGCGGGCCGGTGCGCGGTGTGTTTTCGGACGCAAACTTGCGCAGCAACTCGGTCACGCTGCCGGGCGAACCGCCCGGGGGAACCGCTGCCGGCTTGAGGCCGAATAGCGGAACAGGGCAGATGCCACGCATGTTGGGCGGGATCGCAGGCAGCATGTCCAGCCCGCCAAAGGCGGGAGGTGCGGGGGGTGTACCGGGCGCGCTGACCGCCGCGCTCAATCCGCCAAACAGGCGGCGCCGGCCATTGGAGGCAGCCAGCACGATATCCATGACAAGCGTCGGATCAGGAGGCTGGTTGGCGCCTTCTGGCAACCCGAAGGGGTTGGCCAGCAGGACTTCGGTGGGATTGAAACCATCAGCCAGTGCGGCGCCGCCGTCGCCACGCCGGAACGAGGGTTCTGCCGAGAAGGTGACGATTTCCTGGAACTGGCGCGGATAGATGCGAATGCCGGTGCCGGCCGGCGTGGCGGCGGCTGCCACCGTCACCACCACGTCCAGCGATGCGCTGGTGGCCCAGCGTGCCGACAATCCGGCGGCGGGAGACGGCAGGCTGGCTCCGAACGTGGCGGTGCTGGGTGAGGGAAAGGCGGGCCAGTGTGCGGGTGCGCCGGGAGCAGGCGGCAGTCCGGTGGGGGCGAATTGTGGGGAGCAGGCCATGACCAGACCGCCTCCCGCATTGGTCAGCCGCTCCACCACCTGGCGCGACGCAGCCAGGACGTCGGGGCCGTCGGTGAGGTAATCCAGGGTGACGTGGTTCCGTACTGGTGGCAGCAGGTCGGTGGGCGTATTGCCATCGTCCCCGGGGATGCCGCGAATGCTCTCCAGACTGCGGTTGCCCAGCAGATGCCAGGCAGCATCCACCACGAACACGCGCAGGAACCTGCGTGCCAGAGTTGGAGCAGCAACTCCGTTGAAAAGGGGCGGCGGATAACTGGTTGGCAGGCCCGGGAGCGGCAGGGGCAGCTGGTCCAGCGTGCCGTTCGGAGCCCAGCCCCAGTGCAGGCGTTGCAGGCTTGCACTGCTGGCCTGCAGCTGCTGGCCGGGGCTCAGGGTGATGTGTCCGGTATCGGCATTGCCGGGGCTGCCTCCCCCCTGCACGATCATGCCGGTGCCGGGAAGGGGGGAGAATAGTGCACCGTGCAGATCGCACAGCATGACATGGTTGCCGGTAGCCAGCGCCGCCAGTGTGGTCAGGCCGTTCTGGTCTCCCGCATTGCCGGTGGCGGCCGGATGGCGCAGGGCCGGCAATGCCGTGAGCAGGTCGGCCAGCATGGCCGCCACGGCCACCGGGCAGATGATCATGCCGCGCGTGTCGTGGAAAGAGGCTTGCGCGGATGCGGGAATGTCTCCGCCCAGGGCATCACCCGCCTCCATGCGCTGGGGCGTCCGGTCGGGCTTGTCGGCGAGTCGCACCACAAAGGCAACCGGGACCGGCTGCAGCAGCACGCCATCGCTGGTGAAACGGGCTGTGGCCAGCCGTTCGAGCCGTTGCGCGGCCTGGGGGTGCAGGCGCACCACGGCAACGGCGTCCGTGATCGGCACTCCGGAAGCATCGATGAATTCGCTGCCGGACTCCAGCCATTCCAGCATGCCGCTGAATGGCGCACAAGGTTCGGGCAAGGCAAGCGCCAGTTCGTCGGCAAGAAAGGTGGCAGGCTGGCTGGAGGCAGACCAGCGCATGGCGAACAGCGGCATGGTCAGGCCCAGCGCGGTCAGGCCATCTTCCTGCAGGCGCTGCTGGGCGAAGGGCGTGGTCAGCGTGGCAATGGTTGCGGGCATGGCATCACCTCGGTACAAAGGGTTAGCGGCTGGCCTGGGCGTGGCGTCCATCCGGTGCGGTGATGCTCACGGTGACGCGATCCAGGCTGCCAGCATAAAACAAGGTGTAGCTGACGAGCCCATGAAGGCCGGCATTGCGCTCCAGCCGCCATGCACGATCAGGCTCCACGGGGTTCTGGGGCGTTCCCGCAAGGGGAACCTCTGCCAGATTCATGGTGATCACCACCGGTTTGGGCTTGCCGGTCAGCGATTCGATATCGGGGATGCTGGGCGTGCGCAGGATGGCCGGCTCGACGGTGCGTTCGACGGGCCAGGACTTGCGCAGCAACTCGCCGGGAGTGAGGCGGCCAGGGCGGGGCGGACGCGGATTGGGCACGGGGCGCGGGATCCCCGGAGGTTTCGACTTGGGAGTCAGGGTGATGCTCAGGCGGTAGTGGCCACTGCTGCGGGGCTCGGTCGGTGCATGGCTTTGCCAGCTGATGACCGTTCCCCGGCCGCTGATGCCGAAGGTATTCAGGCCCAGCACGTCGGGATCAGGGTCGATCGGCCCGGCGGGAATGGCCAGCAAACGCTCCGTGGTGCGCCCCAGCGGGTCGACCAGATGGACGGAGATGGCGACGGGCTGCTGGATGTCGGCGCGGCGAAGCAGCAGCCGATACTGTGTGGTGCCCGCATCCGGCAGCGCGATCCGCCACGCGCCCGAATCGGCCGCAGGTGCCGTTGTGGGGAGGCGATCCAGCGGCAGCTCCACGGAGAGCATGGGCGTCTTGCCGGCGCTGGCATGGGCACGCAGCTCGTGCGGTCCCAGTGCCGTGGGCTGCCAGGGGGCGGTGCTGGAGAACTGTACTTCCACCAGGTCTGGCGAGCCTCCCGGCCAGACGGCCGTGAGCGGGGAAAGGTCGGGCGCGGCTGCAGGAGGAATCACGACCGAAACGGCTGCCGAAGGCTCCGAGCGTCCTGCCAGCGTTCCTTCGTCATCCTCTGCGGTTCCCCAGGCGACGGCACGGTACCAGACCCGTTTCCAGGAGCCGCCAGGGTCATCCTGGCCGGTGGCGCGTTGCAGGCTCACGCCATCGGGCGCTGGCAGCGGCTCCATGGTCCAGCCGTTGCCGCTGCCGGAAATGGTGGCCACGGGCGGGCCCATGGCATCCAGCGACCGGACTGCGGCCTCTGCACGGGTACGGAACAGCTCGAAATGCGACACCTGCGCGCCGGGCTGGCTCCGGATGTCGACGTGGGTGGCCCAGTCCGAGGGAGTGCCGGTCGCCATGCGCCGGACCTCCAGCAAGGGAGCCGGCGGAATGCTGACCTGTGGGGCGACGAAACGCTGCACCTGCTCGATCAACGCTTCGCCCGTGGGCCATGCCGATTCGATATTGCCGGCATTGACACCGATGAGGACGTAAAAGTGCATGTCGCGGCTGCCGCGGGGCAATGCAATATCGATGCTTGAGCGGGTGACGATGGGGCTTGCGTTGCGACGGGTGAAGATCTGGCGTACCGCCTTGTGGCGCATCAGCGCCAGGACCCGGGCGAGTCGCTGGGCCAGCCCCTGTCGCATGTCCGGGCCCTGCACCAGCCCGGCAGAGGCGCCGTCTTCCAGCCCGAGTAGCTGGCTCTCGCTGGATTCGTAGATAAAGTAGCCGATCACGCCAGCCACAGTCAGGGGCAGAAGCAGGCGCACATGACATTCACCTGCTGCATCCGGGAGGCTGGCCAGGGCGGGCGTGGGCAAATCGAGGACCGGGGGAATCGGATCGGACGCAAAGGCCAGCGCCGGTCCTGCGGGCGGGGTGGACGGCCAGGCGGAGACGCGCTGAGGTGCGGCGCGTTCGCGCACGCGGCACCACACGGCAATGCCGATATGCCGGTGGGCGCTGTAATCCAGCGCGAAGCCCTCGATACGGATGCGGTAGCGGCGCGTATCCTGCTGCGGGTCGTTGTCCACCGGGCCGGGCGTTACCAGCTTGTCGCCCTGCAGGTCGTAATACGTCATACTGACCGGGCCGGCTGCTGGCAGGGTGTCGGCATCGCCGGCGAAGGCAATGGAGACCGGGCTGGCGATGGCGCCGCCGGCCTGCCATTGCACGCCAGAGGGCACGGAGCTGTCGGGCAGGGGAGTATCACCGAGCAAGGGCGCATCGAACAGGCGGCAGACAATCTCGATCGACTGCGGCCGGCGCACCTTCCAGTCCACGGCCAGGTCAAGCGTCAGTACGCCATCGCAGACGCGACCGGCTTGCCTGGGAATAGCCTGCAACTGCATGTGCAGGACACGGGGCGGATCCAGCGGCGGTTGCGCGCGCTGGAAATCGGTCACGGACCAGGCACTCCATTGCCCCCAGATGTCCTGCAGGGTGATGCCGTAGCGGGCCCAGGCAGGAGCCGTGCTCAGGGGCAGTTCCAGGCCGGGATCGAGTGCATGGAGGCGGTGCGGGGTGGGATCCTGGGCGTGGGGGGCGACCAGGGCCAGCGGGATGACGCCACCGCTGGGGCGGGGTGACATCACGGCCTGAGCACGCTGTGCCGGTCGGGCCGGATCGCCGCGCGCCACGGCATGACTGCAGGGACGCAGCAGGCGCATCTCGGGCAGGCGATCCCACCCGATCTGCACGCCGGTACTCCAGCTGGAGTCCGGTTGCGGCGGGCGGCTCAGGCTCTGCTCCAGCGCCTGCATGTGCGCCGGGGACGGTATGGCGAGAGGCGGACGGAGGTGGATCGCCAACGCCGCCATTTCCAGGGGGGCGGATTGGCCATCCAGCCCCTTTTCCCAGCGGGCCGTGACCATGAAATCCGGACGGAGATTGGCAGCCTCATGCACCGCCTTGGCGTCCCCAAGTTCCAGGCTGGTGTAGGCCGTGCCAAAGCCGCAGGCGAGCGCCAGCAGCGGATCCGTGCTCACTCCCATGAGCAACATGGATAGCGGAGCGTACGTGGCGGTGGAGGCGTCCTGCATGGTGCCCGAAGCGCCCTGGGGCGATTCCACCGCGCGCTCCAGAGTGAAGGCGGCCTGGTCGCGTGGCGGTAGTTGCATGGCTTGATACAGGTCGTGCAGCAGATCCTGCTCCACGTCGGAGACCAGTCCCTTGAAGTCGGGGCGCTTCCAGTCTGGAGCCGGCAGGTTCCCCATCACCAAGGGCCAGCCGAAGGGTGCAGCACCGCGGCGCAGGCGATCGAGCGCGGCCTCCACCGGGGACAGAGGGTGCCCCATCATGCCTTGCCGCCCCGCGTGGGCATGCCACTGTGGCCCGTCGACCGGCAGCCCTACCAGTTCCAGCAACTTCCACTCGTCGCTGTTGGCGTAGTCCTGAGCGCTGATGCCCTGGATGGATTGCACGGAGCAGGGAGTACCGGACTGCGTCACGAACTGGACAGCGACGATGTGGCTGGCTCCAAGCACCACGCTGGTCGAGCCGGCAGGCACTGCCACGAAGGCCGCGATGGACTCCAGCCCTGGCGGGCCGGACAGTGCCAGCGCCAGCGCGGGCTGTCCGGCCAGATCGAAGCTGACCCGGACGTAGGCCTGGGGTCGGGCCTTCAGGCGGATGACCGTTCCCAGCGGGGCGGTCACGGGCGGGAAAAAGTCCAGCGCTTTCATGTCCTTCAGAACGGGCCGGCGTATCCAGACCTGGAAGGGCTCCGTCGGCATGCCCAGCGCGGGCTCGGGATCGTTCTCGTCGCTGGAAGCGGCGCGCAGCATCCAGCGCAACTGGATGGTGCTCCCGTTCCCGATGCCCCGTTCGCGCAGGTCATCCATCCAGTCGGAGTTGTCATCCTTGCGGCGGCGCGCGATGCTGGTCCAATCCAGCACCGCAGCATCCAGCAGGAACTGCCGGGGAGCTACTAGACGCATCATGTTTCCTCCCAAGGGGCTGCATGCAAGCCGACGAAGCCCAATTTGTAACTCTCATCCACCGCGTCGGTGCCGTCCAGGTGGGGATGTCTGAACCGGGTCCGCGTCAGCCCCAACTGCAAGGACTTGCCACGGCTATCCGGCTTGAGCAGTACGATGGCGCGCTGTCCGCCGGGCGCATAGATGACACGGTCGAAGACGTCGTCGGCCACCATTTCATCCGGCTGGGGCCGGTATGCCTCCAGAGCCAGCCAGGCATGGGACACCAGTTCCCAGCGCGAGGGCCGATCGGGCGTCTGCTCCTGTATGCGAGTCGGCAGCTGACGAGTGCGATGCAGGGGCTCGGGCGCATCCACCAGCACGGCCCGGGGTTGCGGCGGCGTATTCCCTGTCTGCTCCCACAGAGCCACCACACGCGGCTCCTTCGGCGGGAGGCTGGGCTCGATGCCGCAGGCTTGCAGTGCCGTGTCGAAGTCGGCCCCCTCGGCCTGCACGCTGTTCCCGGATGCGCTTGCGGGAAATGTGCCTGCCAGACCCGCAATGCTCCCTGCCCTGACGCAGCGATGCTCCGGCCGGTAGCCCAGAAACGCGGTGGCCAGGGCTTGCGGCGATGCATAGGCACCCGTAGAGAACCCGCGTCGCCATACTTCCACCGGAGTGCCTGAAGTGCCCGTCTGCATGTCAACCATCTCCACCACGATCAGGTAGTCGGTAAACGGATCCAGGGCGAACGGGATGTCCACGCGCGAATGGCGGATCCGCTCTTCGTCCACGGCGATGCAGGGCAGGCCACTGCCGGGCTTGCTCGTGCCCAGGCCGGGAATGTGCTTCTGGTCCGGGTCTGTCCTGGCGGCGTCGCCTGGCCCCAGTGCGCCCGGAGGCAGCTTCTTGCCACTGACCAGTTCGGACAGCACCTCTTCGAACGGAGAGACAATGCTCGCGGCCACCGGCCGGACGGTCGCCATGGTGATCGGGAACGGGTGCGGCACGGCGACAGTCGAAGGTGGGTGCCGGAACGATGCCGCCTTGATGCGCACTTGCAGCTTCTTGCCGTAGGCCTCGTACAGGCGCATGACGGACGGGGTGGCAAACACCAGACTGAGCGGATCGCCCGTAAAGCAATGACGCTCATCGGGCGTGGGCAGGCTCACCAGCATCCAGGGATCCAGGCGCAGCGGGGGGTGCCTGTCGGTGCGGAACCAGAAGTGGCTGTGGTGCTCGGTGGCCTGCAGTGCGGCAGCTTGTTCGGGCGTGGGGCGGGCATCCTGGTAGATCACCTTGCCGCTCCAGCGTGCTTCGACGCGATACAGCGTATCGGGGAGCAGCAGGGCCTCGTTGGCAGAGTCGGGGCCCAATACCGCCGCAGCGGCCTCCCGGTTGCGTGTGACGGTGGTCTCGTCGTAATCGTGGCGCTCCATTTCGCCGACGCGCATCATTTCGATGGCGCACAGATAGAACGGACGCAGCAGTCGTGCGGGCTCATCCACCAGATAGCTGCCCCGGCGCAGACCGATTTCCACACGATGGCATGCAGAATCACCCTTGAGGTCGACAATGACACTGACATAGCTCCCCAGCTTTCCTTCAGCGCCGGGCGGCATGAACCGTGCTGCCAGCCAGATCGCGTCGTACCAAGGCGATTGCAGGTCGGTCCACTCGACAGGCCAGCCCCGCACCGTCACCAGGTCCGGGTCCGAGACGTCGCGGTAACCCAGCGTTATGCCATCCTTGTCGAGCAGGCGGATGCGCAGTGCCTTCTGACGCAGCACGAACGAACTGACGAGGAGCAATACGCGCCCGGCCACGATCGGGCCTGTATGCAGGGTCAGGGCGTTACCGAGTTCCCCGGGCTCGAAGCCAGTCAGCTTCCAGGCGCGGACGATAGCCTCTGCATCGTCCGGATCGCCGAATGCGACGGGCGCCTTGTCGTCCGGCATGGCGGCGCCGAGGGCACGGGCCGAGCAGGGCTTTGCGGCTGTTCGCTGCTTTTCGGTCGGAACATAGGCGCCCCACTGCGTTGCGGCCAGGGTGCCGGCCTGGGTGAGCACTTCTGCGCGTGACAGGGACTGTCCCGTCTGCATGCGGCCCAGCACTTCGGTGAGAGTGAGGGGCTGATCCGGCAGCAGTTCACGATGAAATACCGGGCGCCATGGTTTTCCGGATGGCTTCTCCTGCGATTCTTTCTTGCGCAGCGGAGGGCAGGCGCTGGCCACGCCCAGTACGCTGGCGGCAATGATGCCTCGCATCTGGTCGTAATGCTCCAGACCGCAGCGCCAGCGCTCCGTGATCTGCAGTTGCAGGTCGGGCGCCCGTGATCGCACGGTGTCTGGTGGATCGGGCCAGGCCTGCCCGACCAGGGTCCAGCCGTGGGGCGACATGCCCAGTGGTGTGTCGCCGAAAGTCCAGAGCGTCGATGTAGCAGGCGCAGCCGGGTGACACACCGTGCCCCAGCGTTCCACGATGGTTTCTTCCTGAAAGCGGCCGCGCGTGAAGGCCTTGGGTGTGGCCACTGGCACCCAGGAAAGCAGGGCCAGCTGCACGTCGGCATTCTCATCCGTGGGCTTTTTGGCGGTCCACCAGGTGCTGGGTGCCGGTCCGGGGCCGATCGGCTGCTCCACCACCACTTCGTGCAGCTGGTAGTGGTACCAGTTGCTCCCGCGACGCGTCCAGCCGTCGCTGCTGCTGCCCGAAGGCGTCGTCGGCGGCTTGTCCCAGATCTTGAGACTGTCAGCCTGGGGCGGGGCACTCATCATCAGGACCGGAATGGCGTCGATGGGCACCACCGGGATGGCATTTTCGTCAATGGGTGGCTGGGCGTCTGCCGTGCGCACACCGGTGCCTATGCCGGTATCCACTCCTCGGTCGACGCCGGTTCCGACGACCAGGGCGGGCGAGCGGGACACGAGCTTGAGGTCGCGCACCAGTTCTGGCGCCACGGGTGCAGGAATATTGCTGTTTCCCAGCCTGAAGTGCACGCACCCCTTCACGCTGAAGAACACGAACTTGACCTTGCCGCAGATTTCTCCATCGATGCGCGTGAACTGCCGCAGCAGGCCGTTCACCAGTTCCTCCCCTGAATCGATGGTCAGCCGGGCCCAGGCGCTGATGCTGACGATGAACAGGCGCAATTCACCGCGGACCTCCATCGTGCCGCTCAGCCGGAAGGGTTCGAAGCCGACCACCGCCTCGAAGCCGCCCGCGATGCGCGCATACAGCCGGGCCGGAACGCTGCCCCAGGTAAAGGATGCATACAGCCCGGTGCCGATGGAAAATCCCTGGACTGCAGGCAGGCTGCCATGGGCCGGAATGCCGTTGCCCGACAGCATCAGGTAGCCGGAACCTTCGACCACGCCGAACAGGCTGGCCTGTACCGGGTCATCGTAGCGTCCCAGATACAGATGCCAGTCCTTGCTGTCACCCAGATTGAAGAAGGCTTCTACCGGGAGACGCAGCTGGATCAGGGGATCTATGGTGTAGTCCGCCACCAGCCCGATGGTCAGCGTTCCCTTGGCCGCATCGACGTCGATTACTGCCAGCAGATTGCCTTCGGCATTCTTGTCGCCCAGCGCAGGCATGGCCTGCAGCATGCGCGCCTTCATCAGCAACAGGATGCGCGGACCCGGCAACTCGAGCAGCAGCACCCCCTTGAGGTTGAGGAGCACGCTGGTGCCCACGGTGCCCAGAATGGCGCCCACGCCAAAGGCCCAGCGGTCGATGGCCGGTTTCCAGGCGCTCAGGTTGGTGGGGTTGCCATCCGCGCGGTCCTTGAGCCAGGCCAGCGCCGGCACGGCCGAATTCTCCAGCCCGCTTTCGTTGCGGCCGTAGTGCATCGCGAACAGGCCGAGAAAACCGTAGATGCCCAGGCCGGAATTGGCCAGGGGAATGCAGACCGGAAGCTCCACCTCCAGCGTCACGATCACGCCGGTGGCGGGGCCACCTTGCTGTTCCGGAATCTGCGCGATCTTCAGGCCGGCACACACACGGGTACTGATGGGAACCAGCGTCAGGTCGATCTGGCCGCCGATTTCCTGACCCAGCTCCATGTACCCCTTGCCGGCCAGGGCGCCGGGGATATCCACGCTGGCTCCAAAGGCGGTCAACTCCACGCCAAAATCGGGACTGGCGCCGTTCGTGTTAGCCGTCATGCGGATACGGGCGCGGTCGATGGAGACCACGCCAAGATCCACGCCGAATCCCAGATCGAACTCGAAGGACAGGGGGTTGGTCCGTGCAATGCGTGCACCCAGAATGCGCACGATCTGGCCCAGCGGGTCCGGAACGCGAATCGCACCGGGGCTCGACAGGTCGATGGTGTATCCCTTGGACGAATCGAAAACCGGCCGGAACTGGAAATCGCGTTCGCCCGGCTGGCTGCCGAAGCGCATCCCGATGGCCTTGTAGCGCACCACCATGGGCTGCTCGCGCGGGATCGTCAGCAGGGTGAACCCTGCCAGGGAAACATCGGCGGACAGGGCGGTTTCCACATCCAGCAGCAGGGCAACGCCGGTGCCGGACCCCTCGGTGTGCTTGATCACCAGTTCCCCGCCATACCAGATGATGCGCTCGACGGTGAACCAGCCCGCTTCGGCCAGCGCGGTGGCAACACCAATGGCGCCCAGCGACAGCGCTGCAGGAATCAGGTTGCCGGCGCACGGGTTCGCGGGCGCAGTGGCATCCAGCAGGGGCCAGAACAGCACCGTCATGCCCAGCAAGTTGCGGCCGACATCGGAAGATTGCAGTGGCTGGCCAGGAAGCTGTCCCAGCATGAACAGGCCGTTGCGGTCAGCAGGGTCGGCTCCCAGAAAGGCCTGTGCCGACCAGTTGCCAGTCGCGTTGTCGATCTGAAAGAGGATGCGCGCCTTGAGAATGCCGTCTGCCGGGTTGCCGCCCAGGCCGACCAGGGCTGCGTCGCCACCGTGGCCCTGAGCCTGCAGGTAGCTTTCCGTCGGGGTCTGGATGTCGAATTCGCCGCAAATTTCGACGGCGACGAATTCGTCGCGCACGATGCGTACCTTGGTGCACAAGGCGCGGAACCAGTCAGGAGTGGCAGGCTGCTTCGGCGTCGGGTCAGGCGGATCGACGAATACCGGCTGCGGCTGGTTCTGTCCACGGGTGACGCGGCCCTGGATCAGCGTCTCGGGTTGCGGGGGCAGCGTGGTGCGGGCCACGGCCCGCCAGTTCTGCCGTCGTGATTCCAGGGAGACATCGCCGTGCTCCCCCTTGCCGGTGATGGTGTAGCTGAAGGACTGGCCCGGCGCAGCAGCACGAATCAGTTCGGCAAAAGCCTCTGCACGCCGGCGCGAGAGCAGCAGGTTGTAGCTGCCGTCGTTCGGGTCGGCCTCGGTGCTGGCATAGCCTTCAATGGTGACACTGGCGGATTGGGGCAGGCTCTGCAGAATCGGGCCATAGGCCTGGCCGATACTGCTGCCACCCGGAAAGCGGGCATCGTCCCGTGTGGATGCGGCGGGGCGCGTGGCACTGTTGCCGGAGTCGACGCAATACGTGTGCCCTGTCGGCGGCAACGACCCGGCCAGCCCGTCCGAGGTGGCCGCGCCAACACCTGATTCGGCACCATGCGGATGCTGGCTCGGTTTGGGGCGGTCAAAGCGAAAGAAGCATTCGAGTTCCGTCATGCCGCCGGCCGCGCCAGGCACCGTGGCCTTGACCTGCGCGCTCGTCCCTGGAGCCACGGGCACCTGCACGCTGGTCGAGGGGCCGCTGTCCGTGCCGTTGACTGTCCATTGGGTTTGCGCATGCGGCGGACTGAGCGCGACCACTGCGTAGTCTGCATTCTGGGCAATGATGGCCAGTTCGTGCGTGCTCACGGCCGTGCCGCCCATGGTTACGGCGTCGGTATGGATTTCCATGCCCGGCTGGGCCAGCGCCCCACCGGGTGTCGGTTGCGCCAGCTCGACACGACGCGTCAGCATCAGGGTCAGCGTGGCACTGGAGCTTGCGGTGCTGGCCTGAAGCGTGAGCGTTGCACTGTTGCGGGAAGCCAGATCGAGGTCGAAGACATTGGGGTCGCCGGCTGCCGTGAGTGCCGCTCCATCCAGTGTTGCCTGGTAGACATACGGCGGTCTGGCGCCGGCCGCATCGATGCAGACGCGTGTCTTCTGTGGCAGGGCGGCACTCGCACTCCCATCCGCATGGGAGTTGAAGCCGATGACGCGGTTGCCGGCCGCAAAGAAGCGAGCCGACACTGACATCGTCCCGCCCTGGTTTATGATCGACAGATCAAAATCGCCCGTAATGCCGGGGGAGTCTCCCAGTCCGATCAGCAGGTGGCGTGCGCCGGCGGATACCGCCAGATCGCGCATGCCGTGCGGGGCCACGAACAGGCGGATCTCCGGCAGATACAGCCCCTTCCAGTTTTCATCGTAGCCGAACTGCTCCAGCACCTCCGGCGGCGTGGACTGGTCGGACAGGTCCAGCACTGCGCGCCGGAAGCCGAAACCTACCACGCGCGAGTCTCCGATGAAGGCGTAGGGCGGCTCCATCCGGACCATCTCGGCCAGCCCCAGGTCACCGGCATCGTCCAGTCCGGAACTGCCCACGCTCAGCAAATCCAGCGTCAGCACGCCGGCCGCATCCTGCTGCAGACGCAATTTCAGGCGTGGCAGCCAGAAGGCCACGTCCGGGTGCGCCTCGTCGGGTTCGAGCAGGCCATCGTCCGGCCGCAGGCGCGCGCCGCGCAGCAGGGGCGGGCGCAACGCCAGCGAAGTCAGGACCATGTCGAGCGTGAACTCGGTGCTGACATAATCGCTGGGCACATCGAGAGGAGGCGGGTCAAGGGCAGCCAGAACACTGACGAGTGGTTCGGACGATACCGCAGCCGCCGCAACGACGGAGGAGGCCATCCGGGGCGCATGCAGCTCGAAATCGATCCCTGCGTCACGCAGGTCCAGCCAGGGGTCGCGCCGGGAAGGGTCATCATGGGGGTGCGCCCCCCCGGTCTTGGCGCGGAAGCCGATGCGGCCGCGCGCCGGATCGATGTAGGGTTGCCCGGAGAGGTCGAACTGCGCACGTCCCCGCAACGCGATACCTTCCGCAGCCATGGCACTTTCATGCCAGTCGACCATGATGGCTCCCAGGGCCGCATGCCAAGGCCCCAGGCCTTGTCCGGACAGCATGTAAGGCAACACCAGATCCAGCAGAGACAGGTTCGTCATCGTCCTACTCCTGAAGCGTTTGCGTTCAAGGCGTGTCCAGTACTGCCCGGGACACGATGGACGCCCGCCGCCGAGGCAACAGGGGCTATCCATGGGGAATTTTGCGTGAACTATTTCACATTCGTGCTCCGGGCGCAAGCACTTTTCGTCTGCATGGAAACCCTTGCATGGTGCTTCCTCTGTAATCCAGGCTTGAAATAGTCCGAAAGTGACAGGAATTTTCCCATTTTCCTGACCGAAAGGCTTTTATGAATTGGTCTAATTGGTTATAAAATCAGTTTTTTGACTAACCTGGTGCAACAGCGGGCGTTCACCAGTTTCTCGCTCTTCGGTTAGTCGTTCACCTTGCCTGGGAAGTCCGGGCGCGTTTGCGGCGCACCGTGGGCGCCGAATGCTGCAGGAAATCATGCGGTCCCTGCAGGATGGCCTTCACCCCCGGATGACTGATGCGCCGATCCAGCGTGATGACATAGACCTCTTCCACCAACCCGGGCAGTTCCCCGCCGCGCACCAGACCGAATTGCCGCTCGAGTTCGGGCGTCAGTGTCGAGGGGTAGAGCATGGCCGCATGGCCTTCCTTGGCCAGCTCCATTCCCAGTGCCGGGTCATCGCATTCGGCCACCACAACCGGCTGCAGCTTGTGATGGTCCAGCCAGGCATGCAGGCGCGCCGAGAGCAGCGCGTCTTCGCCCGGCAGGGCCATGGGCAGTCCGTCCAGTCCTTGCGGCAGGCAACGTCCCTGCAGCAGTTCAGGACGGCCCACCAGCGACACCGGCAGCTGTCCCAGCAGGTGGCTGCGCGCCTTGACGCTGACCGAAGCCGGCATCGGTGCGTCCGCAATCACCAGGTCGATGCGGTGCAAGGCCAGATCCGCCAGCAGCAGCTCGTGCCGCCATTCGCGGCACACCAGCCGCACGCTGTTCGGGTGCAGCTTGAGTGCCGGCGCGAGCAGGTGCATCACCAGCGGCTTGGGCACGGCATCGGCTACGCCCACGCGCAGCTCCAGCGGCCGGCCGCTGTCGGCGCGGCTCTTGAGGCTGGCTTCCATCTCGCGGCCGAGCGCGAAGATGTCGCGTGCATAGTCCAATGCCAGCCGGCCGAACTCGGTCAGTGTCAGCTGGCGTCCCTGCCGCACGAACAGGGCGTTGCCGAGCGCCTCCTCCAGTTGCTGGATCTGGCTGCTCAGCGTTTGTGGCGTGAGGTGCAGCTGCTCGGCGGCCCGCGTGATGCCGCCGGCTTCAGCCACATGCAGAAAGTACTTGAGGTGCTTGTAGTTCATCACGGGGTGTCGTAATCATCAGATTTATTCGAATGATATCTTAGATATTTTCAGATTTACACGAAATAATTCGGGCACTACAATCGGCGCTCCCTGCAGCATCCGGTGTTTACCACCGTGATCCATGCGGCATTGGTGCTTATTTCGCGGCATTTGCGGTGATGTGGCCAGTGGCGCAGCATCCGGCTGTGCCCGGTGTGTTCCTGATTACCGAAAAGACGACTCCATGAATCCGACCAGCTTCCAGTTGGCCGCCGCCGCAATCTTCGCGCTGGCCGTGCTGCACACCTTCTCCACCAAATGGTTCGAGCGCCTGGCGCACCGCCATCCGCGCCATGCAGGCATCTACCACCTGCTGGGCGAAGTGGAGGCCGTGTTCGGCTTCTGGGCCATGATCCTCACCATCGTGATGATCATCATGCTCGGCGCCCCCGCCGCCATGGAATACCTGGAAACGCGCAACTACACCGAGCCGATGTTCGTCTTCGTGGTGATGGTGATTGCCGCCACGCGGCCCATCCTGCAGACCGCCGGCAAGGTGGTGCAGCTGCTGGCGCGCCTGCTGCCCTTGCCGCGCACGGTGGCTACCTATCTGGTGGTGCTGACGGTGGTGCCGATTCTCGGTTCCTTCATCACCGAGCCGGCTGCCATGACGCTGGCAGCCATGATGCTGTCGCGCGAGCTGTTTGCGCGCGTCAACGTCTCGCCGCTGCTGAAATACGCCACGCTGGCCGTGCTGTTTGTCAACGTCTCCATCGGCGGCACGCTCACTTCCTATGCGGCGCCGCCGGTGCTGATGGTGGCCCAGGCCTGGGGGTGGGACAGCGCCTTCATGCTGAAGACTTTCGGCTGGAAGGCCGCGCTGGCGGTAACCATCAACGCGGTGCTGGTGACCATGGTGTTCGGCCGCCAGCTGCTCAAGCTGGACCGCGAAGGCTCCGCCCAGGGCGACGAAGGCCAGCAACCCGTGCCACTGGCCCTGGTGCTGACGCACCTGGCCTTCCTGGTCATGGTGGTGGTGCTGGCGCACCATCCCGTGCTGTTCATCGGCCTGTTCCTGTTCTTCATGGGCGTGGTCACGGCCTATGGCCGCCACCAGGACCGGCTGATTCTGCGCGAGGGCCTGCTGGTGGGCTTTTTCCTGGCCGGTCTGGTGGTGCTGGGTGGCCAGCAGCAGTGGTGGCTCAAGCCGGTACTCACCAGCCTGTCCAGCGATGCGGTATTCTGGGGGGCCATGGGCCTGACGGCATTCACCGATAATGCAGCACTGACCTATCTCGGTTCGCTGGTGGATGGCCTCAGTCCCGAATTCAAGGTGGCGCTGGTGGCCGGCGCCGTGACGGGCGGCGGCATGACCGTGATCGCCAACGCCCCCAACCCTGCGGGCGTGGCCATTCTGCGCCGCTATTTCGATCATGGCGCGGTCAACCCGGGTATTCTCGCCCTGGCCGCTGCCATACCGACCTTTGTTGCAGCCATGGCATTCCAGTTGCCCTGAACCGCTGCAACTGCCTGCCGGGCCCCGTGCCCGGCGCACTGGAAAAGGAGCACAACATGAACAAGAAACCCTTGCGCGTCGGCATGCTGGGATTCGGCCGCACCGGCCGCGCCGTGGCGACCGTCCTCTTCAATGCCCCCCAGACCCATCTGGAGTGGGTGGTGCGCCGTTCGATGAGCAGCAGGCACCAGTCCGTGGCCGAAGTGCTGGGCGTGGAGTCGCCGCATCCGGCCCCGTTCCACACCATCGACGAAATGGATGCCGGCGCCTTGCTCGACCGCTTCCCGGTCGATGCCATCGTCGACTTCTCGGGCGAGGATGGCGTGCTCTACTACGGCGAAGCAGCGGCCAGCCGCGGCATCACCATCATCTCTGCGATTTCGGACTATCCCGAGGAACGCCTGGAGCTGCTGCGTCAGCTGGCAGAGCGTACCGTCGTCATGCACAGCCCCAACATCACGGTGGGCATCAACTTCCTGCTGATGGCGGCCAAGGTGCTGCGCCGCATCCTGCCGGATATCGACGTGGAGGTGTTCGAGGAGCACTTCCGCAGCAAGCCCGAGGTGTCGGGCACGGCCAAGGTGATTGCCGGCGAACTGGGCATCGAGCATGACCGCATCCGCGCCGTGCGGGCGGGCGGCATCATCGGCGTGCACGAGGTGCTGTTCGGCTTTCCGTACCAGACGGTGCGGCTCAAGCACGAATCGATCGCGCGCGAGGCCTTTGGGAATGGCATTCTGTTTGCGCTCGACAATCTGCGTGACAAGTCGGCCGGCTTCTACACCATGGAAGACCTGATGCGCCCGTACTTCCAGCTGGATTGCGCGCTGCCCAAGGATGCGGCGGGGGCGCCTCCCGCAGACGCGGGGTAAGCGGCGGGGCGGGGCCTGGCGTGCGCAGAGTCTGTCGGCCGGGCCTGCATGGTTAAAAAATTGTAATCTGGATCGCATTTATTGCAATTGAGTTGCGATAATGTGCGACTTTGTCACCTGACCCAGATCATCATGTCTTTTCTGTCCCTCTCCCATTGCTCCCGCCTGCTTGCCGGAGCAGGTTTGTCCCTGCTGGCTGGCGCCGCCATGGCGGCGCATCCCCTCATCACCGACGATACCGGCACCCAGGGCAAGGGCCACAGCCAGTTCGAACTGAGCAGCGACCATGACCGCACCCGCACCGACGCGGGCATCGAGCGCGTACAGTCCTCCAGCGCCGGCTTTGCCTACGGCGTGCATGACGATGTCGACCTCGGCATCAGCCTGCCGCACACCTCCTACCGGGTACCTGGCGAGGCGCGCCAGCAGGGCGTGGGCGATGTGACGCTGCAGGCCAAGTGGCGCTTCCATTTGGGCGAGCGCTGGTCGCTGGCACTCAAGCCGGTGCTGACCTTGCCGAGCGGCAACCATGACAAGGGCCTGGGCAATGGCCGCGCCACGACTGCGCTGCACCTGCTGGCGCAGTACGAGGCCGAGCCGCTGACCTGGCTGGTGAATGTGGGCGGCACCCACAACGACAACCGCGATGGCCAGCGCAAGGGCCTGTGGAGTGCTTCCACGGCGCTGCTGTACGCGCCGCATGCAGACTGGACGCTGGCCCTGGACGTCGGCGCGAATCGCAATGCCGACCGTGAAGGGCCGCGTACGCAGTCCTACGCCTTGCTGGGCGGCATCTACCACCTGAACAAGGATGTGGACCTCGATCTGGGCTACCGCCGCAGCCTGCAATCCGGCCCGGTGACGCATACCGTGGGCGCCGGCTTGACGGTGCGCTGGTAAGCGTCTGCCCGCAGGAGGCGGCGCTGGTTCCCTGTCCGCAATGGCCGCCGGGGCCGGCAGGGCCATCGTGGAGGAACCCGCCAGCGGGTGAGCAGGAGGGTACACTGGTCCTGATCTTCGATGAAAGGAGGGGGCGTGACGCTTGCCTGGATCCTGCTTCAGTTGCTGGCCTGTGCCGTGGTGATTGCCTGGGCCGGCTACTCGCTCAGCCGCAGCGCCGACCGGCTGGCCGAGATCTACGGCTGGGGGCGCGGCTGGGTCGGCCTGGCCATGCTGGCCACCATCACCTCGCTGCCCGAGCTCGCCTCGGGCATCAGTTCCGTCACCGTGGTGCAGGCGCCCAACCTGGCCGTGGGCAATGCGCTGGGGGCCTGCGTATTCAACCTGCTGTTCCTGGTGGTGGTGGACATGGTGCAGCGCCGCGAACCGCTCTACCGCCACGCCAGCGACACCCACGTGCTGTCGGCCGCCTTCGGCGTGGTGATGCTGGGTTTTGTCGCGCTGGGGCTGCTGGTGGGCGAACTGCTGGCGGATGTGCTCTACATCGGCGTGTTCAGTCCGCTGCTGCTGGGCCTGTACCTGCTGGCCTTGCGCAGTGTGCACCAGCATGAGCGACGCTTGCTCGAAGGCCTGGACGGCATCGCGCTGCCGCCGGAAACTCCGCGTGCCGAGCGCATGCAGACCTGGCGCAATTTCGTCTTCTCGGCCACGACCGTGCTGCTGGCGGGCAGTGCGCTGCCCTGGGTGGTGGATGCGCTCTCCGCGCATGTCGGCCTGTCGCGCAGCTTTGCCGGAACGGTGCTGATGGCGCTGGTCACCACCTTGCCCGAAATTTCCGTCACCCTGGCGGCGCTGCGCATGGGGGCGCTCGACATGGCGCTTGGCAACCTGCTGGGCAGCAATCTGTTCAACGTGCTGATCCTGTCGATCGACGATGCTTTCTACGTGCCGGGGCCGCTCCTGGCCGCGGCCTCGCCGGCGCACATGGGCACCATTCTGGCGGCGATGCTGATGTCGGGCATGGTCATCATCGGCCTGGTGATGCGGCCGCGGGGCAAGGTGCTGCGGCTGGTAAGCTGGATCAGTGTCGGCATTGCGGCCGTGTATGCGCTGAACGCGATCTGGATTTTTCTGGACGCTTCCGGCTGATACGCTGCGGGGCTCAGGGCTCAGGGCTCAGGGCTCAGGGCTCAGGGCTCAGGGCTCAGGGCTCAGGGCTCAGGGCTCGGGGCTCGGGGCTCAGGGCTGATGCCGGGTGGCAGGCGCTGCCGGGCTGGCGGATTTATGCCAGAGGCCGGACGAACTCCGCCACCAGGCGCACCACCTCATCTTCGCGCTCGCGGTGCGGCAGGTGGCGCGTCTCGGCCATGATCTCCACGCGCGCCGGCCCGCCCGAGAGCGCGCCGATCTGCTCGGGATGCGCGCTCGAACCGTACTCGTCCTCGCTGCCATGAATGGCCAGGACAGGGCAGCGCACCTCGGGCAGCACCGGGCGCAGGCTCCAGTGCTCGAACTCCGGATGCAGCCAGGAATCGATCCACGCATCCAGCACCCAGCGGGCCTTGTCGCCGTGGTACTTCTTCAGCCGCTCGAGTTGCGCCGGATCCTGGAACAGGACGCGCGCCTCTTCCAGCCCGCGCACCGTGCGTTCTTCGCGAAAGGCCTGCGCCGCCATGGTGACCAGACCGGCACACTGTTGCGGATAGCGCGCCGCACAGTTCACCGCAATGCCTCCCCCCACGCTGTGGCCGAGCAGGATGAACTGCTGCAAGCCCAGTGCCCGGATCAGCACGGCAAAGTCATCCTCCGCCTCCCGCGCGATGAAGTCGAGCGGCAGCGTGGCGGGATAGGCGTCGGAGCGGCCGAAGCCGAGCCGGTCATAGGCAACTACCTGCCGCCCGGTGCCCGTGCTGAGCGCCTGCGGAAAGCTGCGCCACAGCTCCACGCTGCCGAGCGAGTCGTGAAACAGGATGATTGGCGCCTGCGCGCTGTCGCTGCTCGCGGGCGTCCAGTTGCGGACGAACAGCCGGCCTTGTGTGCCGGTGATGAACTGGTCTTGCACAGCAGCTGACACCGGAAATTACTCCACCGTCACGCTCTTCGCCAGATTCCGCGGCTTGTCCACATCCGTCCCCTTGGCGCAGGCCGTGTGGTAGGCCAGCAGCTGCAGCGGCACCACGTGCAGGATGGGGCTCAGGCTGCCGTAGTGCTCCGGCATGCGGATCACATGGATGCCTTCCTCGCTCTGGATGTTGCTGTCCGCATCGGCCAGCACATACAGTACCCCGCCGCGCGCACGCACTTCCTGCATGTTGCTCTTGAGCTTGTCGATCAGCTCGTCGTTGGGCGCCACCACCACCACCGGCATGGCTTCGGTCACCAGCGCCAGCGGACCGTGCTTGAGCTCGCCGGCCGGATAGGCCTCGGCGTGGATGTAGCTGATTTCCTTGAGCTTGAGCGCGCCTTCCAGCGCGATCGGATAGTGCATGCCGCGGCCCAGGAACAGGGCGTTGTCCTTCTTGGCGAAGGCTTCCGACCACTGGATCATCTGCGGCTCCAGCGCCAGCACGGCCTGAATGGCCAGCGGCAGATGGCGCATGCGCTGCAGGTACTCGTCCTGCTTGTCCTCGGGGATGGTGCCCTTGACCTGGCCGATTGCCAGTGTCAGCAGAAACAGGCCGGCCAGCTGGGTGGTAAAGGCCTTGGTCGAAGCCACGCCGATTTCCACGCCGGCACGCGTGATATAGGCCAGCTCGCATTCGCGTACCATGGCACTGGTGGAGACGTTGCAGACCGTCAGGGTGTGCGTCATGCCGAGCGACTTGGCATGGCGCAACGCGGCCAGCGTGTCGGCGGTTTCGCCGCTCTGGCTGATGGTGACAATCAGCGTTTTCGGATTCGGCACGCTGGTGCGGTAGCGGTACTCGCTGGCAATTTCCACATCGGTCGGGATGCCGGCGATGGCTTCGAGCCAGTACTTGGCCGTGCAGCCGCTGTAGTAGCTGGTGCCGCAGGACAGGATCAGGATGCGGTCGATCTCCTTGAAGATGCGATAGGCACCGTCGCCGAACAGCTCGGGAACGATGCCCGCCACGCCTTCCAGCGTATCGGCCAGCGCACGCGGCTGCTCGAAGATTTCCTTCTGCATGTAGTGGCGGTAGGGGCCGAGTTCGGCGGCGCCGCTGTGGGCGTGCACGGTCTTGACCGGGCGGTCCTGCGCCGTCAGGCGCTGGCCGGCATTCTCGATCCAGTACTTGCCCGGCTGCAGGTCGACCACGTCGCCTTCTTCCAGATAGATGATCTGGTCGGTCACGCCGGCCAGGGCCATGGCATCACTGGCCAGATAGTGCGCGCCATCGGAGCCGATGCCCAGGATGAGCGGCGAGCCGGCGCGGCCGCCGACGATGCGGTGGGGCTCGTCACGCGCGATCACCGCCACGGCATAGGCGCCATGCAAACGCGCCAGCGCCTGCTTGACGGCATCGAACAGGTCGCCGTTGTAGAGCGAATCGATCAGGTGCGCGATGACTTCGGTATCGGTCTGGCTGGCAAAGGCATAGCCCTTGGCCTGCAGCTCGGCGCGCAGCGCGTCGTGGTTCTCGATGATGCCGTTGTGCACCAGCGCGATGCGGCCCGGCTTGTTGGCCGTGTTGGCGGCATCCACATGGGGGCCGTAGCTGAAGTGCGGATGCGCATTGTGCACGGCGGGCGCGCCATGTGTGGCCCAGCGCGTGTGGGCAATGCCGGTATAGCCATCGAGCTTGTCGTGCTGCACCTGCTCCAGCAGCTCGGCTACGCGCGAGGTGCTGCGGGCGCGCTTGAGGCCGTCGTTCCATACGGCCACGCCGCAGGAGTCATAGCCGCGGTATTCCAGACGCTGCAGGCCCTGCACCAGCACCGGCACCACGTTGCTGCTTCCCACTCCACCGACGATTCCGCACATGTTCTTGCTCCAGACAATAGATATGCCGAATCATAGGAAATCGTGTGAGAAATTTAGTGTTGAAATATCAAGTACAAAGAAATAAAATTTCTCCATAACTTGCCAATCAATAAAAATTTCACTTTTTTAATTTTCATGAAATGAATGAATACGATGTTGGCGGAGTCGAGCTGGATGCTGCCGACTGGCGCCTGCTCGAGCAGTTGCAGCAGGATGCCAGCCTGACCAATCAGGCGCTGGCCGAGCGCTGCCATATCTCGCCCCCCACCTGCCTGCGTCGCGTGCGCCGGCTGCAGGCGCTGGGGTTGATCGAGCGCACCGTCAGCATCCTTGGTGGAGACGCCCTGCGCGCGCTGACCGGCGCCGGCCTCACCGCGATTGTCGAAGTCACGCTCGACGTGCAGGCCGAGGAGGAGCAGCAGCAGTTCGAACAGCTTGCGGTGGCCGAGCCCGCCATCCAGCAGTGCTACCGCACCTCGCCCGGGCCGGATTTCATCCTGATTGCCACTGTGGCCGACATGCCGGCCTTCATGGCGCTGAGCCAGCGCCTGTTCACGCGCAATGCCAATGTGCGCAACGTGCGTTCGTTCTTCAGCGTGAAGCGAGCCAAGTTCAGCACGCGGATTCCCTTCCCGGAGCGCATCGCGCGCAGTTGATTTGTCCGCAGCGCATCCCTATATGCCCATAATGGCAGCGAGCACGTCCGCCAGGCGGCGGGCGGCTGGCAGTCCACCCACAGGAGCCGTCATTCATGGAGTTCAAGGACTACTACAAGGTGCTGGGCGTCGATAAGGGCGCCACGGCCGATGACATCAAGAAGGCCTTTCGCAAGCTGGCCCGCAAGTATCACCCGGACGTGAGCAAGGAGCCGGATGCCGCCGCGCGCATGGCCGAGGTGAACGAGGCCAACACCGTGCTCTCCGACCCCGAAAAGCGGGCCGCCTACGACAAGCTCGGCGCCAACTGGCAGGCCGGCATGGGCCCGGACGGCAATTACCAACCGCCCCCGAACTGGGATGCCGGTTTCGAATTCACCGATGGTGGCGGCGGCTTTCAGGGTTTCTCCGGCGATGGCAACTACAGCGACTTCTTCGAACAGCTGTTCGGCCAGGCCGCGCGCGCACAACGCGCCCAGCGCGGAGGACGTGCCCACGGCGGCAGCCACAGCATGCGCGGTGAAGACCATCACGCCAAGATCGAACTGGAGCTGCGCGATGCCTATATGGGCGTCGAGCGCACCATCACGCTGCAAAGTGCGCGCCTGGACGAGCAGGGCCACGTCATTCCCGAGCAGCGCAGCCTGCAGGTGAAAATTCCCAAGGGCGTGCGCGAAGGCCAGATGATCCGTCTGGCCGGGCAGGGCAGTCCGGGTTTCGGCGGCGGGCCGGCGGGCGATCTGATGCTGCAGGTCGTATTCCGCGAGGATGCGCGTTGGCGCGTGCAGGGCAAGGACGTCTATCAGCGCGTGCGTGTATCCCCCTGGGAAGCTGCCATTGGCGGCGCCATCGAGGTGACCACGCCAGCCGGTGGGACGGTCGAGGTGACCGTCCCGGCCGGATCGGGCAGTGGCCGCAAGTTGCGCCTGAAGGGCCGCGGCATCCCCTCTGCCGAGCCGGGCGATCTGTATCTGGAGCTGGAGCCCGCCATTCCGGGCGCCGTCACGGCCGAGCAGCGTGCGGCCTGGGAGAACCTGGCCAAGGCCTACCCCGGCTTCAACCCCCGTCTGGCCTGAGCGGCCGTTCGCGACTGACTGAAAGGACGAACCATGGCAATGATGCACACCACCGTGAGCGTTCCCGCCGACCTGACCGAGCTGCTGAGCGACCACTCGATGACGCTGGAAGAGCTGGCCCGCGCCTGCCGCATGGCCCCGGACTGGGTCAGCGCACGCGTGCAGGAGGGCGTGCTCTCCATCACGCAGATCAGCGGCGATCCGCACGTGGCGGCGGACGACCTGGGCACCTGGCGCTTTTCCTGCACCACCGCCATCCGGGCGCGCCGCCTGGCCGATCTGGAACAGATGTTCGATGCCGACCCGCAACTGGCGGCCATGACGGTGGATCTGATGGAGGAAGTGGCCGACTTGCGCCGCCGCCTGGCGATGCTTTGAGGACAGCGGGGGGCGGCGCTTACTTCTTGATTTTCACCGGCCGCTGGTAGTTTTCCTTCTGCACCAGCCGGCCGCGCACCACGCTCAGGGCATTCGGCGGCGTGTCGCGGCCAATCGTGCTGCCGGCGCCCACGGTGCCACCGGCGCCAATCGTCACCGGTGCCACCAGCACGCTGTTGCTGCCGATGTGCACATCGGCCTCGATCACCGTGCGGTGCTTATTGGCGCCATCGTAGTTGGCCGTGATGGAGCCGGCCCCGTAGTTCACGCGCTCGCCCACGGTGGCATCGCCCAGATAGGCCAGATGGTTGGCCTTGGCACCCTTGGCCAGGGTGGAGTTCTTCACCTCGACGAAGTTGCCGATATGCACTTCCTCGCCCAGATCGGCACCCGGGCGCAAACGGGCAAACGGCCCGATCAGCGCGCCGGCACCGACGCGCACGCCCAGCTTCTCGCCTTCGACATTGGTGAAGGGGTGGATCACCGCGCCATCGCCGATCTCGCAGTTGGCCAGCACGCAGTTGGCGCCGATGCGCACATTGCTGCCCAGCTTCACGCTGCCTTCGAACACGCAGTTCACGTCGATTTCCACATCCTGACCGCAGGAAAGCGTGCCGCGCAGATCGAAGCGCGCGGGATCGCGCAAACGCACACCGTCTCCCATCAGGCGCTCGGCCTGGCGCTTCTGGTACTCGCGCTCGAGCTCGGCCAGTTGCAGCGGGCTGTTCACGCCGGCTACCTGCACCGCGTCGCTGATCACATGCGCCAGCACCGGCACGCCATCGGCCACGGCCAGCTTGACCACGTCCGTCAGGTAGTACTCGTTTTGCGCGTTATTGTTGTCGATACGCCCCAGCCACTGCTTGAGCAGGCGCGCCGGCGCGGCCATGATGCCGCTGTAGATTTCCTTGACCGCCAGTTCGTCCGGCGTGCCGTCTTTCTGTTCGACGATACGCTCCACGTTGTCATAGGCATCTCGCACGATGCGGCCGTAGCCGAAGGGGTTCTCCATGCGCAGCGTCAGCAGCGCCAGCTTGTCGCCGCCGCACTGCTGCACCAGCGCCTGCACGGTGTCGGCCTGGGTCAGCGGCACGTCGCCGGACAGGATCACCACAATGCCGTCGTCGTCCAGCACCGGCACCGCCTGCTGCACGGCATGGCCGGTGCCGAGCTGCGGCATCTGGCGCACGAATTCGCGCCTGGGTTGCGTCTCTGCGGCCACAGCGAGCGCCGCTTCCACCTGTTCTGCACCGTGGCCGGTGATCACCACCACCTTGCGCGCCTGCAGCTGCGCTGCCGTATCCAGCACATGCTGCACCAGTCCCTGGTGGGCCAGCTTCTGCAGCACTTTGGGCGTGGCGCTCTTCATGCGGGTGCCTTTGCCGGCAGCCATGATGACGATGTCGAGAGGGTGGTTCATGGTGAAAAGAATGCGAAGGGAGATTAGCCAGCCCGCTCAGCGCGTTTTGCGCACGCGCAGGATCTCGTCCAGGATCAGGCAGATCGCCCCAATCGTGATGGCGGTATCCGCGACGTTGAAGGCCGGAAAGTGCCCCTGATGGAACAGCGGGCTCAGGAAATTCCAGTGGAAGTCCAGAAAGTCCACCACATAGCCATGCCACACGCGGTCGATCACGTTGCCGATGGCGCCGCCCAGCAGGCTGGCCATGGCAAAGCTGAACAGCTTCTGGTGCGGGTGCGTGCGGAGCATCCAGATGATGAAGGTCGCCGCCGCAATGCCGATGCCCATGAAAAACCAGCGCTGCCAGCCGCCCGCCTGCGCCAGGAAGGAGAAGGCCGCGCCATAGTTGTGCACGCGCACCACGTTGAAGAAGTTGGTGACGAAGGTGGCATCGCCCAGCTGGTAGTTCTGGACGATCAGCACCTTGGTGAACTGGTCGAAGATCAGCCACAGCGCGGCCACGGCCAGCCACAGGCCGAGGCTGCTGTCGCTGCTGCGCGTGGTTTTGCGGGCGGTGCCGGTGCGGCTGCGGGTGGTCGTCGCCATTTATGCAAACTCCCGCGCTTCGCCGGCGCCGTGCAGGTTGCTGTCGCAGCGGCCGCAGATGGTGGGATGCTCGGGGTTTATGCCCACATCGTCGCGGTAGTGCCAGCAGCGTTCGCATTTCTGCGCGGAAGAGGGCGTCACGCTGATCGCCAGCGCATCGCCGGCTTGCAGCGTCACCTGCGAGGTGATGAAGATGAACTTCAGGTCATCGCCCAGGCTTTGCAGGGCGGCCAGATCGTCAGACGGCGCCGTGATGGTGAGGTTGGCCTGCAGCGAGGAGCCGACCTGGCCCTGTTCGCGCACAGCCTCGATTTCCTTGTTGGCAGCGGCACGGATGTCCAGCAGGCGCTCCCATTTCACGGCCAGCAGATCATCGGTGGCGGGCAGGGTGCTGTAGGTTTCGATGAAGATCGAGTCGCTGCTGCCGATGATTTCCCACGCCTCTTCGGCGGTAAAGCTCAGGAACGGCGCCATCCAGCGCAGCATGGCGTGCGTGATGTGGTACAGCGCGGTCTGGGCGCTGCGGCGGGCGCGGCTGTCGGCCTTGGTCGTGTACAGGCGGTCCTTCAGCACGTCCAGGTAGAAGCCGCCCAGGAATTCGCTGCAGAAATGCTGCAGCTTGGCCACCACCGGGTGGAACTCGTACACCTCGTAGTGCGCCAGGATGTCGGTCTGCAGCGCCGCGGCACGGCCCAGCGCAAAGCGGTCCACCTCGAACAGCTCGGCATCGGCCACGGCATCGCGTGCGATGTCGAAATCGCTGATGTTGGCCAGCAGGAAGCGCAGCGTGTTGCGGATGCGGCGGTAGGCATCAACCACGCGCGCCAGGATCTTGTCGTCGATCGCCAGGTCGCCCGAGTAGTCGGTGCTGGCCACCCACAGGCGGATGATCTCGGCGCCGAGCTTGTCGCTCACGCTCTGCGGCGCCACCACGTTGCCAACCGACTTGCTCATCTTGCGGCCTTGGCCGTCCACGGTGAAGCCGTGCGTCAGCAGGCCCTTGTAGGGCGCGCGACCATCGGTGGCGCAGGCGGTCAGCAGCGAGCTGTGGAACCAGCCGCGGTGCTGGTCATGGCCTTCCAGATACAGGTCGGCCGGAAACTGCAGCACATCGGCATGGCTGCCGCGCAGCACGTGCAGATGCGTGGTGCCGGAGTCGAACCACACGTCCAGCGTGTCGTTCACCTTGGTGTAGTGCCGGGCCTCTTCCGCGCCCAGGATCTCCTCGGTCGTGATCTTGCTCCAGGCCTCGATGCCGCCGCGTTCCACCATGCTGGCGGCCTGGTCCATGATTTCCATGGTGCGCGGGTGCAGCTCGCCGCTGTCCTTGTGGATGAAGAAGGGCAGAGGCACGCCCCAGTTGCGCTGGCGCGAGATGCACCAGTCCGGGCGGTTGGCGATCATGTCGCGCAGGCGCGCCTTGCCGTTCTCGGGATAGAAACTGGTCTGCTCGATGGCCTCCAGCGCCACTTCGCGCAGGCTGCGCGGCGCCTTGTCGCTGGTGAACACGCCTTCGCCTTCGTCCATGCGCACGAACCACTGGGCGGCCGCGCGGTAGATCACCGGCGTCTTGTGGCGCCAGCAGTGCGGGTAGCTGTGCGTGATATCGTGCGTGGACAGGACACGGCCGGCATTCTTCAGCGCCTCGATGATCACCGGCACCGCCTTCCAGATATGCAGGCCGCCGAACAGCGGGAAGCCGTCTTCATACTGGCCGTTGCCCTGCACCGGGTTGAGGATGTCCTCGTACTTCATGCCGTGTGTGACGCAGCTGTGGAAGTCGTCCAGGCCATAGGCGGGCGAGGAGTGCACGATACCGGTGCCGTCCTCGTCGGTAGCGTAGTCGGCCAGGTACACGGGCGAGAAGCGCGCGTAGCCGGGGTCCACGTCGTACAGCGGGTGCTTGAAATGGATCAGGCCCAGGGTCTCGCCCTTGGTGGTGCCCACCACCTCGCCCTGCAGGCCGAAGCGCTCCAGGCAGCTCTCGACCAGCGAGGCCGCCAGCAGCAGATAGCCGCGCTCGGTCCTGACCAGCGCGTAGTTCAGGTGCGGGTTGATGTTCAGGGCCTGGTTGGCGGGAATGGTCCAGGCGGTGGTGGTCCAGATCACGGCAAAGGCGGGCGTATCCAGGCCAGGCAGGCCGAAAGCGGCAGCCAGCTTGTCCGGATCCGCACATTCGAAGGCGATGTCCAGCGTGGTGCTCTTCTTGTCCTGGTATTCGATCTCGAACTCGGCCAGCGAGGAGCCGCAGTCGAAGCACCAGTACACCGGTTTGAGGCCGCGGTAGATGAAGCCGCGTTCCATGATCTTCTTCAGCGCGCGGATCTCGTTCGCCTCGTTGCCGAAGTTCATGGTCTTGTACGGATTGTCCCAGGCACCCAGCACGCCCAGGCGCTTGAAGTCGGCCATCTGGCCGGCGATCTGCTCGGCGGCGTAGGCGCGGCTCTTGGCCTGTACCTCGTCGCGCGGCAGGTTGCGGCCGTGCAGCTTCTCGATCTGGTTCTCGATCGGCAAGCCGTGGCAGTCCCAGCCCGGCACGTAAACGGCATCCAGGCCCTTGAGCTGGCGCGCCTTCACGATCATGTCCTTCAGGATCTTGTTGACCGCGTGGCCGATGTGGATCTGGCCGTTGGCATAGGGCGGGCCATCGTGCAGCACGAACTTCTCCTGGCCGGCGCGGGCGGCACGCAGCTTGTCGTGCAGCTTGCCGTCTTCCCACTTCTTCACCCAGTCGGGCTCGCGCTTGGGCAGGTTGCCGCGCATGGGGAAGGGCGTATCGGGCAGGTTGAGGGTCTTGCTGTAGTCGGTGGTGTTCTGGTCGGACATGGCGGCGGAATCTTGGAAAGAGGGGACAGGGGCCGCATCATGCGGCGGGCAGGACGAGGCAGGCGGGGCATGCGGGCGTCGGACGCTGCCGGGGCCATGGGCCGCCGCAGGCCGGGCGCGCATGGCAGGCCTGCCATGCGAAGGCCGTCAAATTCGGTCGCGCGTGGTCTGGCGTCGGGTTTCGCTGTGGCGGGCGGCAAACCATGCGCGCGCGTCGGCACAGTCTTGCGCAATGCCCTGTTGCAGGGCGGCCAGACCGTCGTACTTGCGTTCGTCGTGCAGTTTGTGCAGCAGTTCCACGCGGATGATTTTACCGTAGCCGCCTTCGCGCCCCAGTTCCTGCGGCCATTCGAGGCAGAACGTCTCCAGCAGCACGCGTCCGCCGTTCACGTCATTGGGGTCGAGCGAGGGGCGGATGCCCATGTTGGCCACACCCGGCAGTGGCTGTCCGTCCTGCGTCAGGCCGTGCACCTGCACCACGAAAATGCCGCTGGCGGCGGGTTTCCAGTGCGAAAAGCGCAGGTTGAGCGTGGGAAAGTCCAGGCTGCGGCCCAGCTTGCGGCCATGCACCACATGGCCGCTGACGCTGTAGGGGCGGCCCAGCAGGCGCGTGACCTCGTTCATGTCGCCCGCTGCAAGCGCCTCGCGCACCTCGGTGCTGCTGACGCGGATGCCCGGCTCCGATGGCGCGGCCTCGCCCGGCGGCGTCAGGCGCGAGATCTCGTAGCTGTTCATGCGCGAGACCTCGAAGCCCTGCATGCGGCCGGCGGCGTCCAGCATGGCGTAGTCGCCGATGCGGCCCGCGCCAAAACGGAAATCATCGCCCACCAGCACATACTGCGCCCCCAGGCCTTCCACCAGCACCTGGCGGATGAACTCCTCGGCGGGCAGCGAGGCCAGCTGTTCGTTGAACGGGATGATCACCGTCTGGTCGATGCCGTTGTTCGCCAGTTCGGACAGCTTGTCGCGCAGGGTGGCGATGCGCGCCGGGGCCAGTTCCGGCTTCCTGAACTTCTCGGCAAAGAAGTCGCGCGGATGCGGCTCGAAGGTGAGGGCGCAACTGGGCAGGCCGCGATGGCGCGCCTCGTTGCGCAGCAGGGCCAGCATCGCCTGGTGGCCGCGGTGCACGCCATCGAAATTGCCGATGGTCAGGGCGCAGCGCGGGGCGAGCTGGGAATGGCGAAAGCCGCGGAAAATCTTCATGGGCGGGTATTATCGCCGCACGGCTGCCCCTGGGGCAAAAGAATGCGCACGAGCCCGGCGCGTTAGCGCGAGGGTTGCGCCGCCGTCAGCAGGCGCTGATAGTCATCCGCCGTGCGCTGGCAGGTGTCGCCAGTGCCATCGCGCCGCGCCAGCAACAGCAGGGAGCGGTCCCAGCCTGCAGTGTATTGTGCGCGCAACTGGCGCACGTCGTAGCCCTGGCGCAGGGCCGTGCTGGCTGACTCGGCAAACAGCGGTTCCTGGCCGGGCGCGCAACTGGCCAGCATGGCGCGCAGGCGCAGCAGGTGGCGCGCGGTGTTCTCGGCCGTCTGCTCCTTGATGGAAACCGGCTGCGGCACGGCCTGCTCGGCCAGCGCCAGCCACTGCTCCGCCTGGGCGCTGTCGTGCTGGCGTGCGGCCAGCATGGCCAGGGTTTCGGCCACCTGCAGGCGCTGCAGGGGGGCGAGCGAAGCAGCGGAAGGGGCTTTCAGCGCGGCGGCCAGTTGCTGCTGCAGGCGCGGCACCAGCGGGGCGAGCTTGCCCGGCCACTGGTCCAGCCGTACCAGCGTGCCCAGCATCTGCTGCTGGGCCTGCAGGCGCAACAGGTCGATGCTGCCATCGGCCTTCAACGGTGAAGCTTCCAGCCAGGGCTGCAGGCGAAACTGCAGGCGCTCGGCGCGCTGCAGCATCTGGGCGCTATCGGCCAGTTCGGCGCCATCGCGGTGCTGGTGATAGGCGACGGCCAGCGCCGTGCGCGGCACATCCACCAGATAGGACATGCCCGGCAGCACCACCGCCCAATAGGCCAGGTTCAGCGCCAGACCGCTGGGCTCGCGCCCCTGTTCCATGGCCTGCACGCTCTGGCGCGCGCCATACCAGGGGCCGGCAATCAGCGCCGCCAGAGCCAGCAGCGCGACAAGCAATTTACGGTTCATGGGCCTGCATTCTAGTCCTGCCATGTGGCTGGGAACGGCCGGTTCATGGTGTATCGCCTACACGCTTGCGCCGCCGATGGCGGATAATTCCGGGCATGACTTCGCAGAAAAACATCGTGATCCTGATCTCCGGCGGCGGCTCCAACATGGCGGCCATCGTGCGTGCTGCGCAGCGCGAACACTGGCTGCGCCGCTTCGGCGGCCGCATCGCTGCCGTGATCAGCAACAAGGCCGATGCCGGCGGCCTCAAGTTTGCCCAGGAGCAGGGCATTGCCACCGGGGTGCTTGATCACAAGGCCTTCCCCGATCGCGCCAGCTTCGATGCTGCGCTGGCGGAGCTGATCGACCGCTACGAGCCTTCACTGGTGGTGCTGGCCGGCTTCATGCGTATCCTCACGCCGGAGTTCGTGGCGCGCTATGCAGGCCGCATGCTCAACATTCACCCCTCGCTGCTGCCGGCCTTTCCGGGGCTGCACACGCACCAGCGGGCGCTGGATGCAGGCTGCCAGTTTGCCGGCGCCACCGTGCACATCGTGACGGCCGATCTGGACCACGGCCCGATTCTGGCGCAGGCCGTGGTGCCCGTGCTGCCGGACGACACTGCCGATACGCTCGCTGCGCGCGTGCTGACGCAGGAACATCTGATCTATCCGCAGGCCGTTGCCCGCTGCCTTGCGCGTCAGGCCAGCCTGCAGCAGGAGGCCGCATGACGACCCAGCCCGGCGACGCCATTCCCGTGACGGTGCCCGCGCCGCACGACCTGATCACATCCTGGCCCGAACAGCCGCAGCAGTTGTTCCTGCTGTTCCATGGCGCGGGGCAGAAGCCGTCCGACATGCTCGAGATGGCGCAGCGCCTGGCGCGGCAGTTCCCGCAGGGCATCGTGGCCTGCGTGGCCGCACCCCATGCCTACGACGAGGGCGATGGCTTCCAGTGGTACTCGCACCGCGGCGAGCGCGACGAGAACCGCACCGAGCGGCTGCTGCCGGCACGTCTGGAGTTTTCCGCCACGGTGCGTGCCTGGCAGCGCCACACCGGGCTCGGCCATGAACGCACGGCCCTGCTGTGCTTTGCCCAGTCTGCAACGGTGGCGCTGGAAACCGTGGCGCTCGAGCATGACCTCGCCGCGCGCCTGTTTGCCGTGGCCGGCCGCTTCGATCGCCTGCCCGAGCAGATGCACCAGCACACCTGCATCCACTGGATGCACGGCAAGAACGACGATGTCATGCCCTACCAGGCCGCGGTGGAGGCGGGCTATCGGTTGCGGGATCTGGATGCGGACTTCTCCGTCGACGTGTTTCCCGAAACCGGCCATTGCGTGACCGAGGAGATGGAGCAGCGCATCTTCCATCTGCTGGCCAACCACGTGCCGCTGCGCCTGTGGCGTCAGGCAATGGCCGAAGCGGGGCAACCGGAGACGCCGCCGCCTTCGCCACTGCACTAGAACTCCCCAGCGCGGGAGCCGGATGCAGGAAGCAGGGTCTCCGCAGCCATTCAGTAGGGGGCTTGACCTGCATCAGCACCGTCACCCGCCGGTGCGGTAACAGCTTGTAGGGCTATTGACTTTTGGCGACCAGCCGTCACCATAGAAATCTCTGCAACCCTTGGCCGCAAGGCCTGAATAGACACCTGCATGCTTGACTCCTTTTTTGGCGTCCTCACCCGCATCCTGATGTGGGGCGCCGCAGCCGTTTTCACCACCAGCATCCTGATCGCCGGCACCTTCGCCGTGGCCGTCGGCGGCGTCTGGATGCTGCTGACCGGCCGCAATCCGCTGCTGCTCTATCGCAGCTACTCCGACATGGCCAACCGTTTCCGTGGCGGCAATTTCGGCTGGTCGTCCATGCCGCAGGGCGGTGGTTTCGGATCGGCGTCTGCCGATGCCAACGCCGAAGAAGCACCTGCACCGCGCAAGGCGCCGGCCAGGCGCCGCTTTGGCCGCTCCTCCGATGTGCAGGATGCGGTCGTCAAGGAAATCCGTTCCTGAGGTTGAAGGCGAGGCGGAACTGGTTCCGCATGCGCCAACGGAATCCGCAGGCCACAACGGAAAAGGGCGGCAAGCCAGTGCTTGTCGCCCTCGTCGTTTCTGCAGCCCGTATCCGAGATACAGGCCGTAGCGCTATCAGCTTTCCACGAAAGCGCGCTCGATCACATAGTCGCCCGGGGTAGTGGTATTGCCCTCCGCAAAGCCGCGCTTCTCGCAGATTTCCTTCAGGTCGCGCAGCACGGTCGGGCTGCCGCAGATCATCACGCGGTCGGTTTCGGGATTCAGCTCCGGCAGGCCGAGTTCGCGCGCCATCTGGCCGCTTTCGATCAGGGTGGTGATGCGGCCCTGGCGCTCAAAGGGTTCGCGTGTGACGGTGGGGTAGTAGATCAGTTGCTCGCGCACGATCTCGCCCAGGAATTCGTGCTCGGGCAGTTCCTTGGTCAGATAGTCGCGATAGCACAGCTCGGCTACGTGGCGCACGCCATGCACCAGGATGACTTTCTCGAAACGCTCATAGGTTTCCGGGTCGCGGATGATGGACAGCCAGGGCGCCAGGCCGGTGCCGGTGCCCAGCAGGTACAGGTTTTTGGCCGGGGTCAGATAGTCGATCAGCAGGGTGCCCGTGGGCTTCTTGCCGACGATGACGGTATCGCCCACCTTCAGGTGCTGTAGCTGGCTGGTCAGCGGGCCGTCCGGCACCTTGATGCTCAGGAATTCCAGGTGCTCCTCGTAGTTGGGGCTGGCAATGCTGTAGGCGCGTAGCAGCGGCTTGCCGTTTTCCTGGCGCAGGCCGATCATCGTGAAATGCCCGTTGGAGAAGCGCAGGGCGGTGTCACGCGTGGTGGTGAAGCTGAACAGGCGGTCGGTCCAGTGGTGGACGGAAAGAACTTTTTCTTCGAGAAAGGCGCTCATGGTGCTCGGTCAGGAAGGCGGCGCTGGAAAGGGCGCTGCACAAGGAAAAAACAGGACGACAGGGGCCGTGCAGGTGGCGGCTATCGGGGTAAACCCACATTGTGCGCCTGACGTGACAGGCTTGGCAAAGATTTGTGTCTTATTTACTCATAACCCTGATCCGGATCAGAGAAGCCTTTCACGTCATGTGGCGAAAGTGGATAAGGTGCTTACAGGCCGGCTTCGCGGCGCAGCGCCGGGAACAGGATCACGTCGCGGATGCTCGGGCTGTCGGTCAGCAGCATCATGAAGCGGTCGATGCCCACGCCGCAGCCGCCGGTGGGCGGCATGCCGTATTCCAGCGCGCGGATGAAGTCGTGGTCGAAGAACATGGCCTCGTCATCGCCGGCATCCTTGGCATCCACCTGGGCCTGCAGGCGCGCGGCCTGGTCCTCGGCGTCGTTCAGCTCGGAGAAGCCGTTGGCCATCTCGCGGCCGGTGATGTAGAGCTCGAAGCGCTCGGTCACTTCCGGGCGGGCATCGTTGGCGCGCGCCAGCGGGCTGATCTCGGTCGGATGCTCCATGATGAAGGTGGGCTGCCACAGCTTCTCTTCCACCGCTTCCTCGAAGTACATCACCTGCAGGCTGGGCAGGCTGCGGCTGCTCAGGCGATGTTCTTCCTCGCTCATGCCCAGACGCTTGAGCGCGCTGATCAGCCAGGCCGGATCGTCCACGTGTGCGCCGGCCTCGGTGTGGGCGTGGATGGCTTCGCGGATGGTCATGCGCTGGAAGGGCTGTGACAGGTCGATGGCACGGCCCTGGTAGCTGATCTGCAGCGTACCCAGCGCTTTCATGGCCACATGGCGCAGCAGGGATTCGGTGAAGTCCATCAGGTCCTGGTAGTGCCAGAACGCTGCGTAGAACTCCATCATGGTGAACTCGGGGTTGTGGCGGACGCTGATGCCCTCGTTGCGGAAGCTGCGGTTGATCTCGAACACGCGCTCGAAGCCGCCCACGATCAGGCGCTTGAGATACAGCTCGGGCGCGATGCGCAGGAACATTTCCTGGTCCAGCGCGTTGTGATGCGTGACGAAGGGCTTGGCGTTGGCGCCGCCCGGAATCGGGTGCAGCATGGGCGTTTCCACTTCCAGGAAGCCGTGGTGCACCATGAACTCGCGCATGCTGCTGATGGCCTTGCTGCGTGCGGTGAAGCGCTGGCGGGCGGACTCGTCGGTGATCAGGTCGACATAGCGCTGGCGGTACTTGATTTCCTGGTCGGCCACGCCGTGAAACTTGTCGGGCAACGGGCGCAGGCTCTTGGTCAGCAGGCGGATTTTGGTCGCGTGCAGTGACAGTTCGCCAGTGCGCGTCTTGAACAGATAGCCTTCGGCAGCGACGATGTCGCCCAGGTCCCAGTGCTTGAAGGCGCCGTACACGTCTTCGCCCACGTCGTCGCGCGTGATGTAGATCTGGAAGCGGCCGGTGGAGTCCTGCAGCGTGGCAAAGCTGGCCTTGCCCATGACGCGCTTGAGCATCATGCGGCCGGCGATGCTGGCGGGGATTTTGTCGCCGGCGGCGTTGGCTTCGTCCAGCTGTTCCTTGGTTTTTTCTTCGTGGGCAGCGAGCAGGTCCGCAGCGCGGTTGGCCGGCTTGAAGTCGTTCGGGAACGCCACGCCCTTGCCTTCGGCCTGGGCGGCGCGCAGCGCCTTGAGCTTCTCGCGGCGTTCGGCGATCAGCTGGTTGTCATCAACGGCGGGGGCTGCGGGAGCCTGGGCGGGGTTCTGTTGTTCGGACATGGACGGTGTGATGGCGAGGCAAGGCCTGCCTCTGGGCTGGCAAAAACCCTTATTTTAGGCTGTGCGGGGTGCTTGCGGCCAGTGGCGGGGGTACAGGATGTTGTGGCGGACCGACTGCGCGAGGCGAATCGAAGGGTTTGGTGCCAACCGGGATTGGCCGCCGAGGGCGATTGTGCCCCGCGGGAGTCGCGGTACCATGCACACAAGGGCGAACCGATAGTGTTCGCCAGAGCACGAAAGACTGGAGACCACTGATGACGCAGACCACGGCCCTTTTCAACTCCGCATCGATCCGGCGCAGCGCCCCGGCTCTTGCTGCCTCCGTGCTGGCCCTGTTGCTGGCGGCCTGCGGATCGCCGCCTGCAGGCCGGACGTCCGACGTGGCCCGGGCAGAGGCGGTTGCGCCGCTCGCGGGCAAGGCCGCGGTGCGTACGGCGATGCCCATGGCTGTGGGAGGACAGGTCCTGTATGCGCCATCGCCAGCCGGTATCGAAGACCTGCGGCCTGCCAATACCGAGAAGTACGGCGAAATCAACACCAACCCGGTGCATGAGGTGGCGAAGGAGCCGGTTTCCACCTTCAGCATCGACGTGGACACCGGCAGCTACGCCAACGTGCGCCGCTTTCTCAATGACGGCCGGCTACCACCGGTGGATGCCGTGCGGGTGGAAGAGCTCATCAACTACTTTCCCTATGACTATCCCCGTCCGGCTGCCGGCAGCCCGCATCCCTTCGGCGTGACGACGGAAGTGGCACAGTCGCCCTGGAAGGCCGATGCGCAACTGTTGCGCATTGCCATCCAGGCCGCAGACAAGACCCTGGGCAGCCTGCCGCCGGCCAACCTGGTGTTTCTGGTGGATGTGTCCGGCTCCATGCAGGCGGCCGACAAGCTGCCGCTGGTGAAGAGAACGTTGCGCCTGCTGACCGAGCAATTGCGCCCGCAGGACCGCGTGACCATCGTCACCTATGCCAGCGGCGAAAAACTGGTGCTGCCGCCCACGCCGGGCAGCAACAAGGAGGCCATCCTGGCCGTGGTGAACGCCCTGCAGGCTGGCGGCTCCACGGCGGGCGAGGCGGCGATCCAGATGGCCTACCGCGAGGCGCAGAAAGCCTGGCAGCGCAACGGCATCAACCGCATCCTGCTGGCGACGGACGGGGATTTCAACGTCGGCATCACCGACTTCAACACGCTCAAGGGCATGGTGGCGGAAAAGCGCAAGTCCGGCATCTCGCTCACCACGTTGGGCTTCGGCACCGGCAACTACAACGAGCGCCTGATGGAACAACTGGCCGACGCGGGTGACGGCAACTACAGCTATATCGACAGCGAACTGGAGGCGAAGAAGGTGCTGCGCCAGCAGCTCACCTCCACGCTGGCCACCGTCGCGCAGGACGTGAAGGTGCAGGTAGAGTTCAATCCCGCCACGGTGAGCCAGTACCGCCTGGTGGGATATGAGAACCGTCTGCTGCGCAAGGAAGACTTCAACAATGACCAGGTGGATGCCGGCGATATCGGCGCCGGGCATGGCGTGACGGCGCTGTACGAGATCATCCCGGCGGGCAAACCGGGCTGGCTGAGCGACAGCCGCTATCAGCCGAAAGCGGCTCCAGCCGGGCATGGCAATGAACTGGCCTTTGTGCAGCTGCGCTACAAGCCGTTGGGCAAGAGCACCAGTGTGCTGATGAGCACACCGGTGCCGGTGGGTGCCCGTGCCCTGGCGCAGGCCAGCACCGACATGCGCTTTGCCACGGCGGTGGCGAGCTATGGCCAGTTGCTGCGCGGGGGGCAATATACCGGCCAGTTCGGCTGGAACGACACCGTCGCGCTGGCGCAGGGCGCGCTGGGGGCCGATCCCTTCGGCTTGCGCAAGGAGTTCGTCGAACTGGCGGGCGTGGCGCGCAGCCTGAGCAGCAAGCCGGGCGCGCGGCCGCCGTTGCAGATCAGCCGCTAGTGTGACACCTTGCCGGGCAATGGCTTCGGACGTTCTTGCGCCTGCAGGCCCGGGATGGTCGCTGTGGCGAGCCTGGCGGGCAAGGCAATGACGCCATGATCGAGTCTGCCCCCTTGTGCGTCTAAACCGTAATTTTTATTTTGCTTCGTATGCCTTACCCCATTTCCCACTCCAGTGTTGTGATTCGTGATGCAGGAGTCGAGGACGCCGCCGGCATCCGCGACATCTACAACGACGCTGTGGTGCATACCACGGCCATCTGGAACGAAATTGAGGTGGATGAAGCCAATCGGGTGGGCTGGCTGCAGGCGCGCCAGCAGATGGGCTATCCGGTGCTGGTGGCGGTGGACGAAGGCGGGAATGTACTGGGCTATGCCAGCTTTGGTGACTGGCGGGCTTTCGATGGCTATAGGCACACCGTGGAACACTCGGTCTACGTGCATCCGCAGGCGCGCGGCCAGGGCGTAGCGCGCCAGTTGATGCAGGTGCTGATCGAACGCGCCCGCGCGTTGGACAAGCATGTGATGGTGGCGGCCATCGAGGCCGGCAACCAGCCGTCCATTGCGCTGCACCGGCAGCTGGGTTTTGTGCAGACCGGCCTGATGCCCGAGGTGGGCATCAAGTTCGGGCGCTGGCTGGATCTGGCGTGGATGCAGTTGACGCTGTAACAGTGTTCGAGTATGTATTGACAACGGATATACGTTTGATAGGATGTATATCCGTTGTATAGCCACCAGGAGAAAGCCATGCGGGATGCTGCAATCAATCTGCGTGCATTGCCTGAACAGCGTGACCTGATCGATCAGGCGGCCATGCTGCTCGGCAAGAATCGCTCGGACTTCATGCTCGAAGTGGCTTGTGAGCGCGCGCAAGCCGTTCTGCTGGATCAGGTGCACTTCGCGCTGGATGCCAGCCGTTTCCAGCGCTTTACCGAATTGCTGGATGCCGAGCCTGCCAGCAATGCCGGCCTCGTCCGGCTGATGCAGGTCAAAGCGCCATGGGTCGAGCCGGAGGCGTGAGCGTGGAATTGCTGGCCCCGCGGCCGCTTTCGGTCCAGCATCAACTCGCCGCATTCGACAGTGGGGAGGCAGTACTGGACGACTGGCTCAAACGCCGGGCCCTGGCCAATCATGTTGCGGGTGCAAGCCGTGTTTTTGTCGTTGCGGATGCGCAAGGCCGGGTATACGGCTATTACGCGCTTGCGGCCGGCGCGGTGTCGCACAAGGAGGCCATTGGCGCGGTGCGTCGCAATATGCCGGATCCTGTTCCGGTGATGGTGCTGGGCCGTCTGGCGGTCGATGTGCAAGCGCGAGGCAGGGGGCTGGGGGCTGCGCTATTGCAGGATGCTGTTCGGCGCTCCCTGAATGTGGCCGAGAATGCGGGCGTTCGCGCCTTGCTGGTGCATGCCTTGCACGACAAGGCACGCGCCTTTTACGAGCATTATGGATTCCAGCCGTCACCGGTGCATGCACTGACCTTGATGCTTCGCCTGAGCATTGCCGGGCTTGGCACGATGACACGCTGACTACAGGATAAAACCGCCGTCGTCGAACGGCGGCGCTGACTCAAGCCGCCTCGACCGCGTCCGCCGGCATGCGCTGCAGCATGGCCAGGGATTTGGCAATGGTGCTGCGCAGTTCGCGGCGGTCGGTGATCATGTCGACGGCGCCTTTCTGCAGCAGGAACTCGGCGCGCTGGAAGCCCTCGGGCAGTTTCACGCGCACGGTGTTCTCGATCACGCGCGGGCCGGCAAAGCCGATCAGGGCCTTGGGTTCGGCAATCACGATATCGCCCACGAAGGCAAAACCGGCCGACACGCCGCCCATGGTCGGGTCGGTCAGCACGCTGATATAGGGCAGGCCTTTCTTCGCCAGGCGGGTGAGGGCGGCGTTGGTCTTGGCCATCTGCATCAGCGACAGCAGGCCTTCCTGCATGCGCGCGCCGCCGGTGGCGGTGAAGCAGATGAAGGGCACCTTCTGCTCGATAGCGTGCTCGACGCCCCGAACAAAGCGCTCGCCCACCACCGAGCCCATGCTGCCGCCCATGAAGTCGAATTCGAAACAGGCCACGACAACGTTGATGCTCTGCACGCTGCCGCCCATGACGATCAGCGCATCGGTTTCATTGGTGGCTTCCAGCGCCTCCTTCAGGCGCTCGGGGTACTTGCGGCTGTCCTTGAACTTGAGCGCGTCTACCGGCAGCACTTCCTGTCCCAGTTCGTAGCGGCCCTCGGCATCGAGGAAGGCATTGAGGCGCTCGCGCGCACCCATGCGGTGATGGTGGCCGCACTGGGGGCAGACGTTCTGGTTCTGTTCGAGATCGTTCTTGTAGAGGACCGTGTCGCAGCTTGGGCACTTGATCCACAGGCCCTCGGGCATGTTCGAACGGCGTTCGCTGCCGTGGTTTGCGGCCTTGGTTGCCTTGGCAGGCAGCAGTTTTTCCAACCAGCTCATAGTGTGATGTTGTATTTCAGTTGGCGTAATTATGCGTCCAATGCGCTACGGATACCTTGCAGAAAGCTGGCAGCCGCCCGGTTGATGCCTTCTCCCTGCTCGTTGGCGATGAGCTGGATGATGCGGCTGCCGATCACGACCGCGTCGGCATGCTCGGCAATGGCGCGCGCGCTTTCGGCATCGCGGATGCCGAAACCGACTCCGACCGGGATCTTCACGTGCTCGCGGATGCGCGGGATGGCTTCTGCCACGGCGGCCGTATCCAGCGCGCCGGACCCGGTCACGCCCTTGAGCGAGACGTAATAGACATAGCCGCTGGCCAATTGCGCCACCTGTTCCATGCGCTGCGGCGTGGAAGTGGGGGCCAGCAGGAAGATCAGGTCCATGCCATGCTCACGCAGCTGCGCGGCAAACTCGGTGCATTCCTCGGGCGGATAGTCCACCACCAGCAGGCCGTCCACGCCGGCTGCGGCAGCATCGCGCGCGAAGCTGCCGGCGCCATGGTGCAGTTCGTAACACTCGATCGGGTTGGCGTAGCCCATCAGCACCACGGGCGTCTTGTCGTCCTTCTGGCGGAAACTGCGCACGGCCTCCAGCACGTCGGGCAGGCCGCTGCCCTGGGCAATCGCCTGTTCGGCCGCCTGCTGGATCACCGGGCCGTCGGCCATGGGATCGGAAAAGGGAATGCCCAGTTCGATGATGTCCACGCCGGCTCCGACCATGGCGTGCATGAGCTCGGGCGTGCAGCCCTTGTGGGGATAGCCCGTCATCATGTAGGGAATGAGGGCGGTGCGGCCCTGGGCTTTCAGGGCAGCCATGGTGGATGCGATGCGGCTCATTGCTGGACTCCTTCACCGGATTGGCCGGCGCCACCCTTGACGACATGGCCGCGCATGGACGGGCGATCGTAGAAATCGACGCCGGACAGGTCGGCCACGGTGCCGATATCCTTGTCGCCACGGCCGGACAGGCAGACCAGGATGGATTGATCGGGCGACATGGTCCTGGCCAGCTTCATGGCGTGGGCCACGGCATGGCTGGATTCCAGCGCGGGGATGATGCCCTCGGTGCGGCACAGGTAGTGGAAGGCCTCGAGCGCTTCCTTGTCGGTGATGCCGACATACTCGGCACGGCCGGTGTCGCGCAGCCAGGCGTGCTCGGGGCCGACGCCGGGATAGTCCAGGCCGGCGCTGATGCTGTGCGTTTCGGTGATCTGGCCGTTCGCATCCTGCAGGATGTAGGTGCGGTTGCCGTGCAGCACGCCCGGGGCGCCCATTTGCAGGCTGGCAGCGTGCTTGTCGGTATCCAGACCTTCGCCAGCGGCTTCCACGCCGATCAGGCGCGTATTTTCGTGCTCGATGTAGGGGTAGAAGATGCCCATGGAATTGCTGCCGCCGCCCACGCAGGCGATGACGGCATCGGGCTGGCGGCCGGCATTCTGCTCGGGCATCTGCGTTAGGCATTCCTCGCCGATGATGCTCTGGAAATCGCGCACCATCATGGGGTAGGGGTGCGGGCCCGCCACGGTGCCGATGATGTAGAAGGTGTTGTCGACATTGGTGACCCAGTCGCGCATGGCCTCGTTCAGCGCGTCCTTGAGCGTGCGGCTGCCGGATTCGACGGGCACTACCTTGGCGCCCAGCAGGTGCATGCGGTACACGTTGGGCGACTGGCGCTTGACGTCTTCCGCGCCCATGTACACCACGCACTCCAGGCCGTAGCGCGCGCAGATGGTGGCCGTAGCCACGCCATGCTGGCCGGCGCCGGTCTCGGCAATCACGCGCGGCTTGCCCATGCGCTTGGCCAGCAGCGCCTGGCCGATGGTGTTGTTGATCTTGTGCGCGCCGGTGTGGTTCAGGTCTTCGCGCTTGAGGTAGATCTGCGCGCCGCCCATTTCGCGGCTCATGCGCGCGGCGTGATAGATGGGGGAGGGACGGCCGACGAAATGCGCCAGTTCGTGCTTGAACTCGGCAATGAAGTCGGGGTCGTGCTGATAGCGGGCGTAAGCCTGCTTGAGTTCGTCGATGGCGTGCGTCAGCGTTTCGGAGATGAACGCACCGCCGTATTTGCCAAAGTGCCCGTTGGCATCGGGTTGGGAATATGCAGACATGGGAATTCTCGATCAGGGCGTGCTGTCGGCCGCGCGCACGGCGGCGATGAAGGCACGGATCTTGCCGGCGTCCTTGATGCCCTTGGCCGACTCTACGCCGGAACTGACATCCACCGACAGCGATTTACAGCGCTTGCGCAACAGGCGCACGCCATCGCCCGCATTTGCAGGCGTCAACCCACCACTCAAAACGAGGCGAGCGTCGACGTTTGTTGGAAGCTGTGACCAATTGAATGCCTTGCCGCCACCGCCATAACCGTCGACATGGGCGTCGAGCAGGATGGCCTGGGCGTTTGAATACAGATGGCTGAATTCTAGCAAGTCGAAGCGCGGGGCGTCATCCCCCAGCGGAATACGGGCGGCACGCAGGTAGGGGCGGCGGCCGTTTCCTGTTACAGCGTCGCAGCGCTCGGGCGTTTCGTCACCGTGGAATTGCCAGAGCGCCTGGGGCACGGCCTCGGCAGCTTCCGCCAGCAGCGCGTCGTCCGCATTGACGAACAGCAGCACGGGCGTGACGAAGGGCGGCAGGCGGCGCGCCAGCTCGGCGGCGCGCTGCGGCGTGACGGCACGCGGGCTGGGGGCGTAGAGCACGAAGCCGGCGGCGTCGATGCCGGCTTCCACGGCGTCGTCGATGTCCTGTTCGCGGGTGAAACCGCAGATTTTGATGCGGGTGCGGGGATGTTGCATGGCGCTATTGTCAAGGACGGCGGGCCGGATCATGCGCCGACCCTGAAAAAGCATCTGGGCGCTGGCGAAGCCCGTGAACGGTGGCAAATGCCTGGGCGCTCAGCCTGGCAGCCAGTCAAAACTGGCCGTGCGCTCCGGCAATCCCCAGTGCGCTTCATAGACAGGCCCGGCAAAGTACAGTCCGCCCGGTGCAAAGGTGGGCGCGGCGGCATCGCGGCTGCGCGCGGCCAGTACCTCGTCGATCCATTGCGGCGGCTTGTGCCCGTGGCCCACCGCGATCAGGCAACCCATGATGTTGCGGATCATGTGGTGCAGAAAGGCGTTGGCCTGGAATTCGAAGCGCCAGTAGGCGCCGCGACGGCTGATGGCAATGCGCTGCACCGTCTTGACCGGGCTGAGCGCCTGGCAGGCGGCGGCGCGGAAGCTGGAAAAATCATGCTCTCCGAGCATGCGCCCGGCTGCATCCTGCATGGCGGTCTGGTCGAGCGGGCGAAACACCCAGCCGACGCGGTTGGCCTCCAGGCTGGGGCGCACGGGCGATTCCATCAGCACATAGACGTAGCGGCGCGCGATGGCTGCCGCGCGCGCATGGAAGCTGTCCGGCACCTCGGCCGCCCATTGCACGGCGATGTCGGGCGGCAGATAGGTGTTGGTGCCGCGTACCCAGGAATTGGTATCGCGCCGGATGTCGGTGTCGAAGTGCACCACCTGCATCAGGCCGTGCACGCCGGCATCCGTGCGGCCGGCGCACAGGGTGTTGACGGACGGGCCGTCAGTGAAACGTTGCAGAGCCAGTTCGAGTTTGTCCTGCACGGTCTGGCCATCGGGCTGGCTTTGCCAGCCGTTGTAGGCGGTGCCGAGATAACTGACGCCAAGGGCGATGCGCATGCGGGGCTTGTCTGCGTTCACTGTTTTTCCGCGGCGTCGATTGCGTCGAGTAGCTGTCGGGCTTGCGCTTCCAGTTCCTCGTCGGCCTTGTCCGCGACTTCTTCTGCCAGCGTACGGGCACCGTCGAAATCGGAGATGGCCAGGAATTCGCGGGCGAGTTCCAGACGGGCCAGCAGTGCTTCGGGGCTCGTCGTGGTGTCTGACTCGTCTTCCAGTTCGAGGTCGATGCTGCTGAAGTCGAAGGTGCGGGGCTGGATGGCGGGAGCGTTTGTGCTTGCCTCTTCCAGTGCGCTCAGGTCGAGCGTGAGGCCGTCGATTTCGGCCGTAGAGGCTTCGGGTTGGGTGGCTGCGCTTGCTGGCGCAGCGGTGAGCGCGTCCGCAGTGCCGGGTGTCTCTGTGGCAGCAGGAGCTTGGGCCGTGGAGGACGATTCAGCGGTCTGGTGATCCACGTTCCAGACGCGGGAAAGGGCTTCGGCAGCAGCGCGGGGCTGGGCCGCGGCAGCCTCGGCAGCAAGGCGCTCTTCTTCCCGCATGCGGCGGATGCGCAGCATCAGCCAGGCCACGCTGGCAAGCAGCACGGCAGCACCGGCAGCCAGCCACGTTAGCGGGTTGATGCCGCTGTCGGTAGCCGGAACAGGAGCTGCGGCGCCAGGTGCGCTGGCGGATTCTGCGGGGGCGCTGACGGCAGCCGCAGCGGCAGTGGCGCTGGCTACATCGGATGCGGACAGTGCAGGAGCAGAAGCCCCGTCAGTCGCGTTGGCTGCTGTAATGGGCTCGGCGACCGCCGGGGGTGCCGCGTCGGCTGCCTGGGAAGCGGCCGAAGCAGTGTTGGCGGTCGCAGCCGTCACTGCCTGAGGCGATGCGACGGCATCTGCCGAAGCCTGCGGGTCACTGGCGGCACCTGCCATCAGTGCAGGTGCGGTGGCAGATGCGTCAGGACTGGCTGCAGAGCTTGCCCCAGAGGACGCGGCTGAGGCTGCTGCCATCTGTACCAGCCGATAGCCGTGCTTTTCGAAATCCGCATTCTGCTGCTGGATCTGGCGACGTGCATCGGCAGCAGGGGTGGCCAGAACCTCGGCTGCGGCGGGCATGGTCAGTGCTGCCCCCTTCTTCAGCAGGTTGATATTTCCGGCCATGAAGGCATCGGGGTTGGCCTGCAGGATGGCCAGCAGCATCTGGTCGATGGAAGCGCCTGCCGGACGATGCGCGGAAGCAATGCGGCTGACCATGGCACCGGGCTTGGTTTGCACCACGATTGCAGCCGGGTCCGATACAGGAGCAGTCGCCTGTTGCGCCGTTGCGGGGAGTGCAATGCAGACAAGGAGGGCCGCGGCAGCGAGCGCATGTGCAGGACGATCAAGCGGGAAAGCAGGGCGGCAGATATTCATGGCGATAGTCTAACTGCCTGGGGTGGCTCACAATGGCCGGAAAAGGGGGGTTACATGCGGTCCGTTCCTGGCCGCGCAACAAAAAGGCGCAGCGCCCGAAGACGTTGCGCCCATGACGCGGTACTGCCGCCAGGCAGCGGCAATGGTGCTTACGCCTCCAGCAGGATGCGCAGCATGCGGCGCAGCGGCTCGGCAGCGCCCCACAGCAGCTGGTCGCCGATGGTGAACGCGCCGACGTATTCGGGGCCCATGGCCAGCTTGCGGATACGGCCGACCGGGATGGTCATGGTGCCGGTCACGGCGACGGGTGTCAGGTCCTGCACGGTGGCTTCACGCGTGTTGGGCACCACTTTCACCCAGTCGTTGTCGGCGGCGATCATGGCTTCGATGTCGGCCACGGGCACATCCTTCTTCAGCTTGAAGGTCAGCGCCTGGCTGTGGCAGCGCATGGCGCCCACGCGCACGCAGTAGCCGTCCACCGGGATCTCGCTGGAGCCGAAGTCGGCGCCCAGGCCCAGGATCTTGTTGGTTTCAGCCATGCCTTTCCATTCCTCGCGCGACTGGCCGTTGCCCAGATCCTTGTCGATCCACGGAATCAGGCTGCCACCCAGCGGCACGCCGAAGTTGGCGGTTTCGGCAGCGGTCAGGGCGCGCTGCTTGGCCACGACCATGCGGTCGATCTCGAGGATGGCGCTCTTGGGATCATCCAGCAGGGCCTTGACTTCGGCGTTCAGCGTGCCGTACTGCGTCAGCAGTTCGCGCATGTGCTGGGCACCGCCGCCGGAAGCGGCCTGGTAGGTCTGGGTGCTCATCCACTCGACCAGACCGGCCTTGTACAGTGCACCCACGCCCATCAGCATGCAGCTCACGGTGCAGTTGCCGCCCACCCAGTTCTTGCCGCCGTTGGCCATGGCGTTCTTGATCACCGGCATGTTGACGGGATCCAGCACGATGACGGCGTCCTTCTCCATGCGCAGGGCGGAGGCAGCGTCGATCCAGTGGCCGTTCCAGCCGGCGGCGCGCAGCTTGGGGAACACCTCGTTGGTGTAGTCGCCACCCTGGCAGGTCAGGATGATGTCGCACTTCTTCAGTGCTTCGATGTCGTGCGCGTCCTTCAGGGTTTTCTCGTTCTTGGCCATGGCCGGGGCAGCGCCGCCGGCGTTGGAGGTGGAGAAGAACACCGGCTCGATCAGGGCAAAGTCATTCTCTGCCTGCATGCGGTCCATCAGCACGGAGCCGACCATGCCGCGCCAGCCCACCAGACCTACTACGTTTCCAACTTTCATCGTGCACACCTTTCGCGATTTTCAAAAATGAACCAGACATCCGGACACACCATCGCCACCGTGTCCGTGCCAAAGCAGGGCCACCGAACGGCAACGCAGGTTTTCAGGGGAGGTTTGCAGCCGGCTCGTCCGGCCGGATTTGGCGCACGACGAACCCGAGCAGTCAGCCCTTGATGGTTGTCGTTTTGGTGATGGGAGCAGGCAATGCCGCAGCCCGGACGCCGGAAGGCGCGCACTGGGGGCAGAAGGCAACATTGCTAGACATGCAAACGATTATAGGGAGCAACCCCGATGCACGGTTGTGCTAATTGGAAAGGCCTGCCGAAAAAGCCGAATTTGCGGGCGCAATGCGTGGCGTAGACGCAAAAAACGCCACCCGGAGGTGGCGTTGCGGAGGTGCAGCGCAGGCGTCGGGCAATCAGTCCGTTGCGATGGCGCGGTAGGCTGCCGAAACGTGACCAACTGCGCGATCGGGAAGGATATGGGCGGACTGCGGGCGTGATGCGTTGGCGACGGAGTGCAGCCTGTGCAGACCGGGTATGCTCTCGGCATGGAGCGCCTGGACTCGCGCTTCCGGAACGACCATTCCCTAGGAGAAAACCGCCATGAAATCCCGTGCCGCCGTCGCATTCGCCCCCGGAAAACCGCTGGAAATCGTCGAGATCGACGTGGCCCCGCCGCAGAAGGGCGAGGTGCTGGTCCGCATCACCCATACCGGCGTCTGCCACACCGATGCCTTCACGCTGAGCGGGGACGATCCCGAGGGCGTATTCCCCGCCGTGCTGGGCCATGAGGGCGCCGGCGTGGTGGTGGAAGTGGGCGAGGGCGTTACCAGCGTGAAGCCGGGCGACCATGTGATTCCGCTCTACACCGCCGAGTGTGGCGAGTGCCTGTTCTGCAAGAGCGGCAAGACCAACCTGTGCGTGGCCGTGCGCGCCACCCAGGGCAAGGGCCTGATGCCGGACGGCACCACGCGCTTCAGCTATAACGGCGAGCCGATCTACCACTACATGGGCTGCTCCACCTTCAGCGAGTACACCGTGGTGGCGGAGGTATCGCTGGCCAAGGTCAATCCGGATGCCAACCCGGAGCAGATCTGCCTGCTGGGCTGCGGCGTGACGACCGGGCTGGGTGCGGTGAAGAACACTGCCAAGGTGCAGGAAGGCGATACCGTGGCCGTTTTCGGCCTGGGTGGCATCGGTCTGGCAGTGATCCAGGGCGCCAAGCTGGCCAAGGCGGGGCGCATCATCGCCATCGACACCAATCCCGGCAAGTTCGATCTGGCGCGCACCTTCGGTGCGACCGATTGCGTCAACCCCAAGGACCACGACAAGCCGATCCAGCAGGTGATTGTCGAGATGACCGGCTGGGGGGTGGACCACAGCTTCGAGTGCATCGGCAACGTGAACGTGATGCGTGCTGCGCTGGAATGTGCGCACCGCGGCTGGGGGCAGTCCGTCATCATCGGCGTGGCCGGGGCTGGGCAGGAAATTTCCACCCGCCCGTTCCAGCTGGTGACCGGCCGCAAGTGGCTGGGCACGGCCTTCGGCGGCGTGAAGGGCCGCAGCGAGCTGCCGGGCATGGTGGAAGATGCCATGGCCGGCAGGATCCAGCTGGAGCCTTTCGTCACCCACACCATGCCGCTGACCGACATCAACGAGGCCTTCGACCTGATGCATGAGGGCAAGTCGATCCGCAGCGTGGTGCATTATTGAGCGGGCGGTTTCGGGCGCGCCACGCCCGAAATGACAAAGAGGATGGTGTCTTTGCGACCATCCTCTTGCTCTGTGCTGCACGGTCTTTCCCGTCGCGGGAGTGTATCGTCCCGGAGGGCCAGGGCGCCGTGCTGCGCCCGGCTGAGGCTCAGTGGCTCAGGTCGATCTTCTTCCAGCCCTTATGGTCGAAATAGTCGCCGTAGGTGTTCAGGGCCTTGGCCACGTTCACCACGCCATCGGCGCGCTTGGCATCGCCCTGCTTGCCTTGGGCTGTTTCGGCGCCATTCATCATCTGGCCGATCAGGCCGTGGAGTTCTGCGTCGGCCTTGGGATCGAGTTTGCAGTTCTTGACGATATAGGCGACATCCTCATTCACCTGCTTGTTGAAGGCGGCGTAGTCGCTCGAGGTGGCCTTGCCTGCGTGGATGCGGTGCAGCGTCTTGTTGGTGGATGCCTGGATGGATTCCATGCCCTTGCGCAGCGGCGCGTCGATGGCCCACTTCTTGCCGTTGTTCAGCTGGATGGTGTGGGTTTCGCTGGCGGCGCCGTGGTTGTGGGCGTTGTCGGCCGCAAAGGCCGCCAGCGGCGTGGACAGGACGAGGGCGAGGATGAGGGGCATGGTACGGCGTTGCATGAGGATTCTCCTTGAATGGTTCGGATTGAAAAGGGCCGAATCAGTCGGCTTGCATGTACTAACGAGTGGGGAACGGGGAAAGTTCCACGGGTTGCACATTTTTTTTGAAAAAAGCGCCCTTCGTTGCAGGCGCTGGTGTGCCGGACTGTCCTCGGCTCTCCGAGGCGGAGTCGGGATTGAGGGTGGGGTGCTCGTTCTGTCCACCGATCCAGGGGGTGTCACTTGCCTCTTGCAACGCCAACGATGGCATCGGGCTGCACATACGGAGCTTGCCAGCTGCGGCTGTCGCTGGAGGCGACGCGGTTGTCGCCCAGCACGAAGTAGTGCCCAGGAGGCACTTGCCAATGGCCGGCCCGTCCCCCGGGGTGTGCGACATAGGATTCAATGACCTGCTCGCCATTGCGTTGCAGGCCCTGAGTATCCATCACCAGTGTGTCACCGGGTAGCCCGATCAGGCGTTTGATGATGCGTTCGCGCAGCTCCGCCGAGTGCAGCACCACGATGTCTCCATGGCGGAGTTGGGCGGTATCGCGCAGAGGGCGCGCAAAAAGAAGCTGCCCTGCACGCAGCGTGGGCAGCATCGATCGGGAATGCACGCGGATCACCAGGCCGAGGTAGCGCCGGAAGCCCAGCGCCGCGAGGGCCGCGGTCGCCAGGGCTGCCAGCCAGAGCCAGAGGCTGCTCATGGCTCAGTGGGCGTGAGGCTGATGATGGCCGTGGTCGTGCCCATGGCCGCAACCACCGCCGTGTCCGTGTCCATGATCGTGGCCTTCGGCGTACTTGAAGAACGACACATAGTCTTCCACGTGCGCACGGGCGGCGGCGACATCGTTGACATCGAAACCCAGGCTGGCACGGGCGCGCTCGAAGCGTGCCTGCAGTTCGGCATGCTGCTCGGCTGGCGTCAGTTTCAGCAGCGGCTGCAGATTGCCATCGAGCATGGCGGCATCGGCGGCCACCACCTTTGGGTCGAGCGCGGTGCCGGAAGGCTTGATGCCGTCATAACCGGCGCCTTCTCCGGCGCGATGGATGCGCACCAGGTTTTCCAGGAAGTGGCGGTCGGCCAGCTCGGCTGCTTCGCCGCCCAACGCACGCACGCGGATGGCACGCTCGAATATGGGCCGCAGTTCGGCTTCACCGTCGGCGAAGATCCATTTGAGGGCGTAGTTGATGTTGCCGGTCTGCAGTGCCTTGTAACCATCGACCACTGCGGGTCCGTCTTCGGTGTCGCAGTGCGCGCTGGCCCGACGCGGGGTGAGGGCGATCAGGGCAAACAGGGCGATGGCCGACAGGATAAGGGAAGTGGTAAGCATGATGTTCTCCTTGCTGAATGAAAATCACCGTGATATCCGGCTTGTTCATTCAAACGAATGGGAGCGCAAAAAGTTCCCTGGCCGTGGCCATCCCCGTCATTTGCCGTGCAACTGCTCTTCCTGCGTCGGTTCGGCGGAGTAGCGGCTGAGCAGCAGGGCCAGCAGTCTGGCGCGCTGCGTGTCGTTGAGCAATTCGCGCTCGGCCATCAACTGGGTAATGACGCGTTGCTGCTGCGCGTTCTGCAACTCGGCGATGCGCGCCTGTTCGCGGGCGATGGCGGAAAGGTCCGGCGTGGCCGAGAAAATCGCCTTTACCAGTGCCTCGCGATGCTGGCGGATCTGCTCCCAGTTGCCATTGAGGTCCTGCAGGAAGGGGCGCTCCAGCGCCTGCCATTGCTGGCGTTGCGCGGCATCCAGTTCCAGCATGTCGGTCAGGTGCTGCGCAGCGGCCTGCGGGCGCCATTGCTGCCAGGCCACGGCGCCCAGCACGCCGAGGTTCAGTGCCAGGGAAGCGGCCAGCAGCCAGTGGAGGGGTTTGCGCTCGGTTTTCATGGCAGGGTCCTCGTCATGCGGCAGAGTTCGGGGGCAGCGCATAATCCGCCCGGTGGCACCGGATCGAAGACGCGTACGCCGCCCATGTCGGCGGCATTGCCCACGGTTGCCGCGGGCAGCAGGCCGCCACCCAGCCAGAGGCCGGCCGCAAGGGCAATGCCCGCCGCCACGCCGCCCGGTGCACCCCCTAGCCAGCCGAACCAGCCGGACAGCAGGCCGGGGCGAGAGTGCCCTGGGCGGCTGGAAGGCGCCCTGGTATTGGGATGGGCATGCAGGCGGTCCTGCAGGTTGGCGGCCAGGTCGAAGCCCAGGGGCGGCGTTGGCAGCGCATGCAGGGCGTGCTGCAGGCCCGTAAAGACCTGCAACTGGCGCTGGCATAGCGGGCAGTGCAGCAGGTGCTGGGCGACCTGCTCGTGTTCTGCGGCGGGCAGGGCATTGTCCAGATAGGCGGACAGGTCATCGGTGGGAGGGCAGTTCATGGCAGGCTCTCGTTCAATGGGACATGATTTCGGCCAGGGCAAGGCGTGCACGGGCAATGCGGGACTTGATGGTGCCCAGGGGCACTTCCAGGACCTGGGCGATCTCGTCGTAGGACAGTTGTTCGATCTCGCGCAGCAGCAGGACTTCGCGCTGGTCCGTAGGCAGGCGCGACAGCGCGGCGTCGAGCATGCGCAGTTGCTGCACGTCGTGCAGCGAGGCCTCGGGCGTGGGGGCCGTGTCGACCAGCCGGGCTTCCTGTTCCGGCTCCAGCGTGACGAAATCGACCCGCTGGCTGCGCCGGAGCATGTCGTAGGCCAGATTGCGCGCAATGCGCAGCAGCCAGGTGCTGAACAGGGCGTCGGGGCGCCATTTGGGGAGCGCTTCGTAGGCGTGCATGAAGGTCTCCTGGGTCAGATCCTGTGCGTCCTCGCGTGTACGGGTCAGGCGCAGCAGAAAGCGGAATACGCGATCCTGGAAACGCCGCACCAGTTCGGCAAACGCCGACGCATCGCCGCGCTGGGCGCGTGCAATGCAGTCATCGTCGGAAAGCTGGCTGGTGGTGATTCGCATGATCGTGGCAACGGATTCAACGAATGGCGCGCGGAAAAGTTCCACGCGCGCACAAGAATCATGACCGACCCGGCATGCACCAGGCGCGAGATATCCAAGGATGTCGCGAGTGTACAGGGCACCACGCGGCTGCCGCGGCAGTGTATGCTTGGCCGGAGCCCGGGTAGCACGGGCCGGCGTTTTTCGGGAGGATGGCGCATGCAGCGCATTGAACAGCACACAAGTTTCGACGGCCGCCAGGAAGTCTGGCAGCACACCAGCACCAGCACCGGTACCAGCATGAACGTGGGGGTGTATCTGCCACCCAAGGCATTGGCTGGCGAGAAATGCCCGGTGCTTTACTGGCTTTCCGGCCTGACCTGCACCGAGCAGAACTTCATCACCAAGGCCGGGGCGCAGCAGTATGCGGCACAGCACAACCTGATCCTGGTAGCGCCCGATACCAGCCCGCGTGGCGACGGCGTGGCCAATGACGATGCCTACGATCTGGGGCAGGGCGCGGGCTTCTATCTGAACGCCACGCAGCAGCCCTGGGCCGCGCACTACCGCATGGAAGACTATGTGGTGGACGAACTACCGGCGCTGATCGAGGCGCACTTTCCTGCGAACGACCTACGCGGCATTTCCGGGCATTCGATGGGCGGGCATGGTGCGCTGACGCTGGCACTGCGCCATCCTGGGTGCTACCGCAGCGTCTCGGCATTCTCACCCATCGTGGCGCCTAGCCAGGTGCCCTGGGGGCAGAAGGCCTTTGCGGCCTACCTGGGGCCGGACGAGGCGCTGTGGCAGCAGCATGATGCCGTTGCGTTGATCGCCAATGCGCAGGAACGCCTGACCTTGCTGGTCGATCAGGGCGATGCGGATGACTTCCTGGCCGGGCAGCTCAAGCCCGAATTGCTGTGGAAAGCCTGCGCTGCCGTGCAGCATCCGCTGAAGCTGCGCATGCAGCAGGGCTATGACCACAGCTACTACTTCATCGCCAGCTTCATCGGGGATCACATCGCGCACCATGCAGCGGCCATGAGCGACTGAGTGGGCAGCGGGCACTCCGGGTATCGCTGGGCGCAGACGGCGCTCTGCTGGGCATTGAGGGGGAGCGAATTCAGCGGGTTTGCGGTGCTTCCCGTGCACCCGGCGCCAGCAGCAGCCCCAGCGCTGTCAGCCCGGCAAAGCCGGCACCGACCCAGAAGGTCGTGGCCGGGCCATGTGCTTCCCATAGCCAGCCGGCAATCAAGCTGGCCGCCAGCAGCGCCACGCCGCTCACCAGGTTGAACATGCCAAAGGCGGTGCCCAGCAAGGCCTGCGGCGCCCGGTCGGCCACCAGCTTGGACAGCAGCCCCTGCGTGACGGCCATGTGCAGTCCCCACAGCCCGGCTCCGACATACACCCTCCACACGTTGGGCGCCGTGGCCAGCACCACATCGGCCGCCACCAGCAATGCCAGACCGAGCAGCAACAGCGTGCGCGGCTGCATGCGGTCGGATGCAGCGCCGGCGGGATAGGCCCCGGCGGCATAGACGATGTTCATCACCACCATCACCACCGGCACCAGCGCCATTGCCACTCCCATGCTCTGCGCGCGCAGCACCAGAAAGGCCTCGCTGAATCGCGCCAGCGTGAACACGGCGCCGATCAGCACGATCAGCCAGTATTGCAGCGGCAGCTCCCTGATGCTGGACCAGCGCAGGCGCTTGCCATTGGCCTTGGCGTCGTCCGCCGGCTTTTCCGGATCGCGCACCCACACCACCAGCAGCACCACGCAGACCACGGCCGGAATCACCGAGAACCACATGGCCAGCCGCAGGTTGTCTGCCAGCCAGAGCATCAGCAGCACGGCCAGCAGCGGGCCGGCCAGCGCGCCGACCGAATCGAGCGACTGGCGCAGGCCATAGGCAGCACCGCGCAGTGCGGGCGGGGCAATGTCGGCCACCAGGGCATCGCGCGGCGCGCCGCGGATGCCCTTGCCGATGCGGTCGATGAAGCGCGCCGCCATCACCCAGCCCATGCTGTGCGCCAGCGGAAAGATCGGTTTGGTCAGCGCCGCCATGCCATAGCCCAGCACCATCAGCCATTTGCGCTTGCCCAGATAGTCGCTCAGTGCACCGGAAAAGACCTTGGTGATGGAGGCAGTGGCTTCGGCAATACCCTCCACCAGGCCCACCGCCACCATGGAGGCCCCCAGCGTGCCCACCATGAACAGCGGCAGCAGGCTGTGGATCAACTCGGACGAAATGTCCATGAACAGCGAGGCAAAGCCCATGGCCCAGATGCCGGCGGGCAGGGCGCGGGCAGAAACGCGCGGAGAGGAGGACGGGCTGGACGAATCGGCCATGGTGTGCGAGGGCTGGATCAGTCGGCAAGGCAGGTCAGGCGAGGCATGCCTTTTCTGCAGTTTCCAATATAGGAGAAAAATGGGGGCTGTGTGCTGCCGCGCAACGTCTGACGGCGAATTGTTTTGCGAGCGTGATCCATGTCAGTACATCCTCCGCAATACCCATTGGGGAATCAGGGAAGCTCGGTTACAGTTGCTGTGTTACACGCCGCCGCGTTGCCGTGGCCGCGCGGCGTTTCTGTGCGCTCTTAACCGACAGGCTTACGATATGGACCAGCATTACCTCACGCCCCTGTTTGCTCCTTCCTCTATCGCGGTGTTTGCCGGCAACCCCGAGTTGCGCGAATCCGATCCCGCCTACCGGGATGCGAAGAACCTCTATGAGGCCCTGACGGCGCAGCGCTACGCCGGCAAGTTCAACTTTCTGGATGTGGATACCACCGAAGGCCGCCTGGCCGACCTGATCAACACCGGCGCTGATCTGGCCCTGGTAGCGCTGCCTCCGCACAAGGTGATGGCGGCGCTGGAAGTGGCCGGGCGCATCCGCTGCAAGGCGGCGCTGATCATTTCCACCGGCATCACGGCCGAGCAGGCGTCCGAATTGCGCGCCGTGGCCCGTCGCAACAACATGTTCCTGATGGGCCCGAATAGCCGCGGCTTCCAGCGCCCGCACCTGGGGCTCAACTCCAGCATCGTCGGCCCGATTGCTGAGAAGGGGCCGCTGGCGCTGGTGTCGCAATCGGGGGCGCTCACATCGGCCCTGCTGGACTGGGCGCGGCCCAACAAGGTGGGCTTCTCCACCGTCATTTCGCTCGGCCCGCACACCGCGGTAGACATGGCGCAGACGCTGGACTTCCTCGCCGCCGATCCGCAGACGCACAGCATCGTGGTGTACCTGGAAGGCATCAAGAACGCCCGCAACTTCATGAGCGCGCTGCGCGCAGCGGCCATTGCCAAGCCGGTGGTGGTGCTCAAGGCCGGGCGCAAGCAGGCCGGCAACGTGGCGGCGCGCACGCACTCGGCGGCCATCGTTGGCAGCGACGAGGTGTTCGACGCCGCGCTGCGCCGTGGCGGTGCGGTGCGCATCCGTTCGTTCACCGAGCTGTTCTCGGCCGTGCAGTGTCTGGCATCGCGCTACCGTCCGGTGGGCAAGCGCCTGGCCATCATCACCAACGGCGGTGGCCCCGGCGTGCTGGCGGCTGATCGCGCCAACGACATTGGCCTGGAACTGGGCCACCTGTCCGACACCACCATCAACGCACTCAAGCCCAAGCTGCTGCCGCAGGCCTCGCTGGTGGACCTGATGGACCTGACCGAAGACGCATCGGCGGAGCACTTCCTGGAAGCCTTGCGCGCTGCTGCGTCCGATCCTGGCATTGACGGCGTGCTGACCATCCACACGCCCAAGATCGGCGCCGATATGGAAGGCGTGGCCACGGCCATCGCGCAGGAGCGTCCGAAATTTTCCAAGCCGCTGATCAGCTGCGTGATGGGCGATGCCTCGGTGCACGAGGCGCGCGGCATCCTGAACAACGCCGGCATCCCGACCTTCCGCAGCCCGGAAGCGGCGGTCGGTGCGTTCGGCAACATTGCGTCCTACTACCACAACCAGAAGCTGTTGCAGCAGACGCCGCCACCGCTCACCCACCTGGCCAAGCCAGATGTGGAAGGCGCGCGCATGCTGCTGGAAGGCGTGCTGGCCGAGCGCCGCCAGATTTTGACGGAGATGGAATCCAAGGCGCTGCTGTCGGCCTTCCATATTCCGGTGACGCAGACGATCCTGGCGCGCAGTGCAACCGAGGCCATGATGCTGGCTTCGCAGCTGGGCTTTCCGGTGGCGCTCAAGATCGACTCGCCCGACATTGCGCACAAGAGCGATGTGAACGGCGTGGCTCTCAACATCATGAATGCCGTGGGCGTGCGTGACGTGTTCGAGGAGATGATGGAAAACGTGGCGCGCAAGATGCCCAAGGCACGCATCAACGGCGTGTCGGTGCAGCGCATGGCGCGCCACAACCGCGGGCGCGAACTCTACATCGGCGTGGTGACGGACGAGCCCTTCGGCCCCGTGATCGCCTTTGGCGCGGGCGGCACCATGGTCGAGCTGTATGACGACCGCGCCATGGAACTGCCGCCGCTGAACCAGTTCCTGGCACGCCACATGATCGAGCGCTCGCGCGTCTCGGCCACGCTCGATGCCTGGCGCGGCGCCACGCCGGTGAACCGCGAATCACTGGAACAGGTACTGCTGCGCGTGTCGGAAATGGTGTGCGAACTGCCTCAGTTGCGAGAGATGGACATCAACCCCATCATCGTCGACGAAGACGGCGCGGTGGCGGTGGATGCGCGCATCGTGGTGGGCAACACGCTGGCCACGGCACGGCCCTATCAGCACCTGTCCATCCTGCCGTATCCGGCGCAATTCGAGCAGCAATGGCCGCTGCCGGGTGGCGGGCACTACATCGTGCGCCCGATCCATCCGGACGACGCCGAGATGCTTCAGGAACTGGTGCGTGGCCTCAAACCCGAGAGCCGCTACAACCGCTTTGTATCTGCGCTGACGGAACTGTCTCCGAACATGCTCTCCAAGTTCACGCTGATCGACTACGACCGCGAAATGGCATTGGTGGCGATCCTGACCGAGAAACACGTGGAAGAGGACGGCAGCGTGACCGAGACGCAGCGCATCGTCGGCTCGGCCCGCTACGTGACCAACCCGGACAGCAGCACCTGCGAATTCTCGTTGCTGGTGGCAGACGACATGTCCGGCAAGGGCATGGGCTCACGCCTGATGCGCTCGATCATGGATGTGGCGCGGGAGAAGGGGCTGAGTGAGATCATTGGCCTGGTGCTGACCAACAACTCCAACATGCTGAAGCTGATGCGGGCGCTGGGGTTCACCATTAAGGCTTATCCGGACGATCCGGATTTCAGGTTGGTGACGCATCAGCTGTGAGGAGTGTGTGGGGACGTAGCTCAGCTGGGAGAGCGCCGCGTTCGCAATGCGGAGGTCGGGAGTTCGATCCTCCTCGTCTCCACCATCCCTCAAGTCGTCAGGCAGATTGTCACCAGCGCCGATCCATCTTCTTCCGCGACCAGCGCATGCGGCTCGCCTCCGGCCAGATGCACCCAGTCTCCCGCACGCATCGTCTGAGTCCCCTGCGAGGTTTGCACTTGCATCCGGCCTTCCAGACACTGCACCGTAATCTCCCCCGGCACGCTGTGCTCGCGCAGTGTTTCGCCCTGGCGCAGCACGATGCGCACGACCTCCAGCTGCCGGGCCTTGATCAGCGCATGGGTGCGCGTATCGGCAAGGGCAGGACCCAAAGGGGCAAGTGAAACGACCTGGTTCGAAATGGCGTGGGGCTTGGCCATGGCAGCTACCTTTCCTTGAGCACTGATCGGCCCATGATACGCAGGCCTTCGTGATGCCCTGTCGCCAAGAGCTTGCTGCCCGCAGGGATAATGCATCCAGTCCCACTCCACAGGCCGCGTGCCCCCATGGTCCTCAATCTCGTCTGGCTCGGCTTTTTCCTCTCGGCCTTCGTCATCGCCCTGTTCCAGCTCGCGCAAGGTGATCTGGAAGTGTTCTCCCGCCTGCAGACCGCCCTGTTCGACGCCGCCAAGACCGGCTTCGAAATCTCCCTCGGCCTGACCGGCATGATGGCGCTCTGGTTGGGCATGCTGCGCGTGGGCGAAAAAGCCGGCCTCATCAACGCCTTCGCCCGCGCCGTCAACCCGCTGTTCCGCCACCTGTTCCCCGGCGTGCCGCAGGGCCACCCTGCGCAGGGCGCCATGACCATGAACATGTCCGCCAACATGCTGGGCCTGGACAACGCCGCCACCCCGCTCGGCCTCAAGGCCATGCAGGAGCTGCAATCCCTCAACGACAAGCCCGACACCGCCACCAACGCCCAGATCCTGTTCCTGGTGCTCAACACCGCCGGCCTCACGCTGATTCCCACCTCGGTCATCGCCATCCGCCAGACCATCGCGCTCAAGCAGGGGCTGACGGGCTTCAACGCGGCCGACATCTTTCTGCCCACGCTGGTCGCCACCTCCATTTCGCTGCTGTCAGCGCTGCTGATCGTGGCGCTGGTGCAGCGCCTGCCGCTATGGCGCCCGGCCGTCTGGGCACCGCTGGCCGTATTCGGTGCGGCAATAGGCGGCCTGACCTGGTGGCTGGCGCAGCTCCCGCCCGAGCAGTCAGCCCGCCTGATCGGTGCCATCGGCAGCGGCGTGATCCTGGGGCTGGTGGTGCTGTTCCTGCTGGCCGGCGCGCTGAGACGCGTCAACGTCTACGAAACTTTCGTCGACGGCGCCAAGGAAGGCTTCGGCGTCGCAGTGCAGATCATCCCCTACCTGGTGGCCATGCTGTGCGCCATCGCCGTGTTCCGCGCCTCCGGCGGCATGGACTGGATCATGCAGGGCATTGCCGCCATCGTCACCGCTTTCGGCCTGCCGACCGACTTCCTGCCCGCCTTGCCGGTAGGGTTGATGAAAATCCTCTCCGGCTCCGGCGCGCGCGGCCTGATGGTGGATGTCATGGACACCTACGGCGTGGCCTCCTTCCCCGCGCAGGTCGCAGCCATCATCCAGGGCTCGACCGAAACCACTTTCTACGTGCTGGCGGTGTACTTCGGCAGTGTGGGAGTGAAAAAAACACGTCACGCGCTCGCCTGCGCCCTGTTTGCGGATGTTGTCGGTATCATCGCTGCGGTACTCGTAGGGTATGCATTCTTTAGATAAAGGGTAAACCCTAGTGAGATAGAATTGGTTACAGTTATCCCGCTGCACGCTGGCGAGTGCCGAGCCGTGTCCCGATTTCCGCCTGATCCAGTCACATGAATCCGTCCTTTCCCCACGCTGCCGAGTTGCTTGCGGCCACCCTGTTTGCGCTGGCGCTGATCCATACCTTTTCCACCAAGTATTTCCACGGCCTGGCGCAGCGCTATCCGGGGCACTCGGGCGTCTGGCACCTGCTGGGCGAGGTTGAGGTGGTGTTCGGCTTCTGGGCCATGCTGCTGATGGTGCTGCTGTTCGGCCTGTACGGGCAGGATCAGGCTCTGGGCTACCTGGAATCGCGCAATTTCACCGAGCCCATGTTCGTGTTCGTCATCATGGTGGTGGCGGCCACGCGGCCCATTCTGAACTTCGCCAGCCGCATTGTGCTGCGCATGGCGCGCCTGCTGCCGCTGCCGGACGGCATGGCGCTGTACTTCATGCTGCTGTCCTTCGTGCCGCTGCTGGGCTCGTTCATCACCGAGCCGGCCGCCATGACGCTGGCCGCGCTCATGCTGCGTGATGCGGTCTTCACCAAGCCGGTCAGCAACCGCCTCAAGTACGGCACCCTGGGCGTGCTCTTCGTCAACATCTCCATCGGCGGCGTGCTCACGCCGTTTGCCGCGCCGCCGGTGCTGATGGTGGCTGCCAAGTGGGGCTGGGATCTGCCCTTCATGCTGACCCAGTTCGGCTGGAAAGCGGCCGTGGCCGTCTGTTTCAACGCGGGCGCCGCCATGTGGCTGCTGCGTCGCGAACTCAAGCGCCTGCCGGTCGAGCAGCCCGATGCTGCCTCCCGCGTGCCGGTCACCGTGGTGGTGATTCACCTGCTGTTCCTGGCCACCGTGGTGCTGTTTGCCCACCATCCGGTCGTGTTCATGGGCATGTTCCTGTTCTTTCTGGGCTTCACGGCGGCCTATCCCCGCAACCAGAGCCCGCTGATCCTGCGCGAGGCGCTGCTGGTGGCCTTCTTCCTGGCTGGCCTGGTGGTGCTGGGGGGCATGCAGCAATGGTGGCTGCAGCCGCTGCTGATGGGTCTGAACGCCGACACCGTGTACTTTGCCGCCACGGCACTTACCGCCATCACCGACAACGCCGCGCTCACCTATCTGGCCTCCTTGGTGGACGGCCTGACGCTCGACTTCAAGACTGCGCTGGTGGCTGGTGCCGTGACCGGTGGCGGCCTGACGCTGATCGCCAACGCCCCCAACCCGGCCGGCGCCACCATCCTCAAGGACCACTTCCCCGAAGGAGCCATCCACTTCTTCTGGCTGCTGGTCGCCGCGCTGCCGCCCACGCTGGTGGCGATGATGGCGTTCCGCCTGCTGTGAAGAACTTTCCGGAGGCCTGGCAGCCAGGCTGGCCGGCATTGGGCAGCAAAGGATGACGAGTCGTCGTCGCTCTCACACCTTCACGTTGACGATGGTGGCCTGCATCAGCGCAATCACTTTGACTGCACCATCCTTGTAGGCAAGCACTTCGCCTGTGCACACTGTCAGCATGCGGCCGGCATTCACCACCTTGCCGATGGCCACAAAGCGCTCGCCAATGGCCGGGCGCAGCAGGTTCAGCTTGAATTCCGCCGTCACCACCTCATGCCCCGGAGGGGCCTTGGTCAGCGCAGCATAGCCGCAAGCGCTATCGACGATGCTGGTGATGGCTCCGGCGTGAATGAATCCCTGCTGCTGGGAGAGATGGAGCGAAAAAGGCAGGGCAATCTGCACCTCGCCCTCTTGAGCCGAGAGCAACTCGGCCCCGAGAGTGGCCATCAGGCCCTGCTTTTCAAAGCTGGCCGCAATGCGGTCATGGATATCGCTCACGATCTGCCTCCCTGGCTCTCATGTGTCTACCGGATTTTCTGCGCCAGAGACTTGAGCAGCCGAAGGTACTCCTGATTGGTATCGGTCAAGGCGTTCCAGATGGTGTCCTTATCCAGGACAGAGTAGGAACCCTTGGCGACCATGGCCTGAATCTGCTGGCGCTGATTGTCATCCAGATCTTCTGATTCGGACAACTCCATCCAGTGTGCCTGATAAAGCGCACCCAATTTCCGGTACCGGCTATCCACATTGCTCAGGAACTTCCCTAGCTTGCGCAACTGCCGCAGGTCATCTTCCAGTGCGGTGCACAGCGTCTGCATTTCCTGCAGTCGGGCGAAATCATCAGGGGGCAGGGGCATAGTGAGCTCCGGTTGGCGGCCTCGCAGGCGGTGGACCATAGGCCGGGAAATGGCATCGCCGATGTGCGACGCGATCAGCAAGAGGGCATGATATCGCGCAAAAAAAGCGCGCTACCCGAAGGTGCGCGCTTTTGCTGCAGGGTGGGGAGTGCTTACAGCGCAGCCACCACCGCATCCCCCATTTCCACGGTCGTCACCTTGGTCGTGCCTTCGCTCCAGATGTCCGCGGTGCGCAGGCCCTGTTCCAGCACCTTCTGCACGGCCGCCTCGATGCGGTCGGCAGCGTCCGCCTGGTTCAGCGAGAAGCGCAGCATCATGGCGGCGCTCAGGATGGTCGCCAGCGGGTTGGCAATGCCCTTGCCGGCAATGTCGGGCGCGCTGCCGTGGCTGGGCTCGTACAGGCCTTGGTTCTTGTCATTCAGGCTGGCGGAAGGCAGCATGCCGATGGAGCCGGTCAGCATCGCTGCCTCGTCGCTCAGGATGTCGCCGAACATGTTGCCGGTCACCACCACGTCGAACTTCTTCGGCGCCTTCACGAGTTGCATGGCGGCGTTGTCCACCAGCATGTGGTCCAGCGCAACGTCAGGGTACTGCGCGGCCACTTCGACCATCACGTCCTTCCACAGCTGCGAGGTTTCCAGCACATTGTTCTTGTCCACGCTGGTCAGGCGCTTGCCGCGCTTCTGGGCCGCCTGGAACGCGGTGTGCGCAATGCGCTCGATTTCAGGGCGGCTGTAGCGCATGGTGTCGAAGGCTTCCTCGGTGCCGGGGAAGTGGCCGTCTTCGGCCGTGCGGCGGCCGCGCGGCGTGCCGAAGTAGATGTCGCCGGTCAGCTCGCGGATCAGCAGGATGTCCAGGCCGGCAATCAGCTCGGGCTTGAGGCTGGAGGCGTTCACCAGCTCCTTGTAGCAAATGGCCGGGCGGAAGTTGGCATACAGGCCCAGTGCCTTGCGCAGGCCCAGGATGGCCTGCTCGGGGCGCAGGTGGCGCTCCAGCACGTCGTATTTCCAGTCGCCCACGGCGCCGAACAGGATTGCGTCGGACGACTTGGCCAGCTCCAGCGTGGCCTCCGGCAGCGGATGGCCGTGCTTTTCGTAGGCGGTGCCGCCCACGTCGGCCCAGTGCATTTCCAGCGGCAGGTTCAGGGCGTTGAGCACCTTGACGGCTTCTGCAACGATTTCGTGGCCGATACCGTCACCGGGAAGAATGGCGATTTTCATGATGGATACTCAGGGAAAAAGAAAAAAGGACTCTGGTAGAACAGGCATCCATCAGCGGTGTTGACGCATGCCTGAGTGGGGTGAGAACCGGGGTGATCTGCGGCACGGCAATGCGAAGCGGCTCCTGGCCGCACGCGCTCTTGCCGAGCCTGCGATCGCCTTCAGACGGCCGGCTGATGGGCCAGCCAGGGCTTGCCAGCCAGGCGCTCGGCCTCGAAAGCCTTGATCTTGTCCACATGGCGCAGCGTCAGGCCGATATCGTCCAGGCCGTTGAGCAGGCAGTACTTGCGGAAGGCCTGCACATCGAAGGCGATTTCCTCGCCCTGCGGCAGCACCACCACCTGGCGTTCCAGGTCGATGGTCAGCTGGTAGCCGGGGAAAGCCGCCACCTCATCGAACAGGCGCGACACCGTGGCCTCGGGCAGCACGATGGGCAGCAGCCCGTTCTTGAAGCAGTTGTTGAAGAAGATGTCGGCAAAGCTCGGCGCGATGATGGCGCGGAAGCCGTACTGTTCGAGCGCCCACGGCGCATGCTCACGGCTGGAGCCGCAGCCGAAGTTCTTGCGTGCCAGCAGAATGCTCGCGCCCTTGTAGCGCGGCTGGTTCAGCACGAAATCGGGGTTGGGCTTGCGTTCGGACTCGGGCTTGCCGGGCTCGCCCTTGTCCAGATAGCGCCATTCGTCAAACAGGTTGGGGCCGAAGCCCGTGCGACGGATGGACTTGAGAAACTGCTTGGGAATGATGGCGTCGGTGTCGACGTTCTCGCGGTCGAGCGGGGCAACGAGGCCCTGATGGAGGGTGAACTTTTGCATGATGGATCAATGAGTGGGGCAGGGCAGGTGCGCCCTGCAATGGCCAGGGAGGCAGGCAGACCCCCGGCCTGCCCGCCGCCGCAAGGCGCGATTACTTGGAAACTTCCTGGATTTTCTCGCCCGCCTTCTCGATGCCGGCGCCGGCAGCCTGACCGGCCTCCTTGGCATCCTGCTTCACACCGGCCCAGGTATTGCAGCCGGAAACGGACAGGGCCATGACGATAGCGCTGGCGAGGATTGCGATGGTCTTCATTCAGGATCCTTTCTTGAAAACAGCCTCAACGGGCTTCATGCAAAAGCACGGACATCCACGAAATGCCCGTGTACCGCGGCCGCCGCGGCCATGGCCGGGCTGACGAGGTGCGTACGACCACCATTGCCCTGGCGGCCTTCGAAGTTGCGGTTGCTGGTCGAGGCGCAGCGCTCGCCCGGCTCCAGACGGTCGGCGTTCATGGCCAGGCACATGCTGCAGCCCGGCTCGCGCCATTCAAAGCCTGCTGCCTTGAAAATCTCGTGCAAGCCTTCGCGTTCGGCCTGTTCCTTCACCAGACCGGAGCCCGGCACCACCATGGCCAGCTTCACATTCTTGGCCACTTTCCGGCCCAGCTTCTTCACCACTGCAGCGGCTTCGCGCATGTCCTCGATGCGGCTGTTGGTGCAGCTGCCGATGAACACCTTGTCAACCGTGATGTCGGTCAGGGCCTTGCCCGGCTCCAGACCCATGTATTCCAGCGCGCGCTCGATGGCGCCGCGCTTGCTGGCGTCCTTTTCCTTGTCCGGATCCGGCACGTTGCCGCTCACGCCAAGTACCATCTCGGGGCTGGTGCCCCAGGTCACCTGCGGCTGGATCTCGGCGGCATTCAGCTCGACCACGGCGTCGAAATGCGCGCCCTCGTCAGAATGCAGCGTGCGCCAGTGTGCCACCGCCTGATCCCACTCGGGGCCGCCGACGAACTTGCCGGTAGCCGCGTCCGTGCCCGGCGCAAAGGGACGGCCCTTCACGTACTCGATGGTCTTGTCATCCACCGCCACGATGCCGGCGCGTGCACCGGCTTCGATCGCCATGTTGCACACCGTCATGCGGCCTTCCATGCTCAGGCTGCGGATGGCGCTGCCGCCGAACTCGATGGTGTAGCCGGTGCCGCCAGCGGTACCGATCTTGCCGATGATGGCCAGCACCACGTCCTTGGCCGTCACGCCAGGAGCCAGCGTGCCTTCCACTTTCACCAGCATGTTCTTGGCCTTCTTGGCCAGCAGCGTCTGCGTGGCCATTACATGCTCCACCTCGCTGGTGCCGATGCCATGCGCCAGCGCGCCGAAGGCGCCATGTGTGCTGGTGTGGCTGTCGCCGCAGACCACGGTCATGCCGGGCAGGGTGGCGCCGTTTTCGGGGCCCATCACGTGCACGATGCCCTGGCGCTTGCTCAGGAAGGGGAAATAGGCCGCAGCACCGAATTCCTTGATGTTGGCATCCAGCGTGGTCACCTGCTCCTTGCTGGTGGGATCGGTGATGCCGTCATAGCCCAGTTCCCAGCCGGTGGTGGGGGTGTTGTGGTCGGCGGTGGCCACCACGGAACTCACGCGCCACAGCTTGCGGCCGGCCTCGCGCAGGCCTTCGAAAGCCTGCGGGCTGGTCACTTCATGCACCAGATGGCGGTCGATATACAGGATGGCGGTGCCGTCTTCTTCGGTATGCACCACGTGCTCATCCCAGAGTTTGTCGTACAGGGTACGGGCCATGATTGTCCTTGTGATTAGCGTAAAAGGTTAAACGGAAACGGGGTGGGGCCGTTCGGCGCCCAGCAGGTGATCCACCAGCTGGCGCGCCGCATGCGGCAAGGCAGAAAAATCACGCGCCACCAGATCGAGGCGGCGTTCCGACCAGCCATCGCGCAAGCCGATACTCACCAGCTTGCCGGCACCATGCAGCAATTCAAAAGCGCGGCGCGGCATCACGCCCACGCCCAGACCATTGTCGATCATGCGGCACATGGCGTCCAGACCGGACACCGAGATGCGCAGGCGGATCGGCCGTCCGGCCAGCAGCGCCGCATGACGCATGGCCTGATGCACCGAGCTGTTGGCATGCAGGCCAACATGGTCGTAGTCGAGCGACTGGGCGAAATCGATCGCGTCGTGCTGCGCCAGCGGATGCGACTCGGACGCGATCAGCACCAGCTGGTCCTGCCGGTAGGGCAGGGTTTGCAGGCCGGCGCTGCCATGTACCAGATTGCCGATGCCGAGATCGGCAGTGCCATCCTGCACGGCCCGCACGATATCGGAGCTCAGGTGCTCTTCCAGATCGATCTTGATGTGCTCATGCTCGCGCGCAAAGCTGCCCAAATCTTCAGGCAGAAACTGCACGATGGCGGAAATGCTCGCATGCACACGCACATGGCCGCGCACGCCTTCCGCGTACTCACCGAGTTCATCCTGCATCTTGTCGATGCGACGCAGCACGGCGCGGGCATGGTGCAACAGGTTCTCGCCCGCAGGAGTCAGCGACACACCGCGTGCATGGCGCTCGAGCAGGGGGGTGTGGAACAGCGTTTCCAGATCGCTCAGCCGCTTGCTGACCGCCGATGCTGCGATATAGGCCTTGTCCGCTGCGCGCCCGATGCTGCCCGATTCGCACACGGCAACAAACAGCTGCAGCGAGGTCAGGTCGAGTCGGCGGGAAACGGAGTGGTCAGCGGCCATGGAGTCGGAGTTGGCATCGTGGTTGACGATGAATTTCCGCTATTTTGCGTCAAATTTTGGCGCTGATGCATCGCGGATCGAGATGTCTGGCCTTCCTAATGGCGAATCTTCGTGTTCGCAGAGGATGCTGGAAAAATGAACCTGCACCGGCATCTGCGTACAAGCTTCTGCAAACCCCCCTGTGCAAATCAGGCGCCCACGAATCCGCTTCGCCTCGCAGCGCAAGAAAAAACCCGCCAGGCTTGCGCACAGGCGGGTGGTGCAGACCGGCTGCCATGCAGCCGGTACAGCAGGGCCGATCAGCCCTTGTAGTTGGGCGGAACGTCGCGGCGGACGGAGCCGGTGTACAGCTGGCGCGGACGGCCGATCTTGTACTCGGGGTCGCCGATCATCTCGTCGAGCTGGGCGATCCAGCCAACGGTACGGGCCAGGGCGAAGATACCGGTGAACAGGTTCACCGGCACGCCGATGGCGCGCTGCACGATGCCGGAGTAGAAGTCCACGTTCGGGTACAGCTTGCGCTGGACGAAGTAGTCGTCTTCCAGGGCGATCTTTTCCAGGGCCTTGGCCAGGGCGAACAGCGGATCGTTTTCCAGACCCAGTTCAGCCAGCACCTGGTCGCAGGTTTCCTGCATCAGCTTGGCACGCGGGTCGTAGTTCTTGTACACGCGGTGACCGAAGCCCATCAGCTTGACGCCGGAGTTCTTGTCCTTCACCTTTTCCATGAACTCGCCAACCTTGGCCACGCCACCCATCTTCTGGATGTCTTCCAGCATGTTCAGGCAGGCTTCGTTGGCGCCGCCGTGGGCAGGACCCCACAGGCAGGCCACGCCGGCTGCGATGGCAGCGAACGGGTTGGTGCCGGAGGAACCGCACAGACGCACGGTGGAGGTGGACGCGTTCTGCTCGTGGTCAGCGTGCAGGATGAAGATGCGGTCCAGGGCCTTCTCGATCACCGGGTTGACCTTGTACTCTTCGCAGGGCGTACCGAACATCATGCGCAGGAAGTTGCCGGCATAGCTCAGGTTGTTCTGCGGGTACATGTAGGGCTCGCCCTTGCCATACTTGTATGCCATGGCGACCAGGGTCGGCATCTTGGCAATCAGCTGGATGGCGGCGCGGGCACGGTGTTCGGGGTTATGAACGTCGGTGCTCTCGTGGTAGAAGGCGGACATGGCGCCAACCAGACCGGTCAGAACGGCCATGGGGTGGGCGTCGCGACGGAAACCGCGCAGGAAGAACTGCATCTGCTCGTTCACCATGGTGTGGCTCAGCACACGGTGGTGGAAGTCCTTGGACTGGTCTGCGCTGGGCAGTTCGCCCTTCAGCAGCAGGTAGCAGGTGTCCAGATAGTCGCAGTTCTGGGCCAGTTGCTCGATGGGGTAGCCGCGGTACAGCAGTTCGCCCTTGTCGCCGTCGATGTAGGTGATGGCGGATTGGCAGGAGGCCGTGGAGAGGAAACCGGGATCGTACGTGAACATGCCGGTCTGTGCGTACAGCTTGCGGATGTCGATCACGTCAGGACCGATGTTGCCCTGGTACACCGGCAGCTCGACGTTCGGGCTGCCGTTGCTGAAGGAGAGGGTCGCTTTGTTGTCAGACAGTTTCATCAAGGAACTCCTGCGTTCTTGGTTCAGTGAATTAAAAGCAGCCAAAGCTGCTCAATGAGGGGCCGGATTACGCATCCGTTCCAGCAAGGCAACGACTTCGGGAGTGTCGAGCGGCGCCGCAGGTTGCTTGCGGCGCAGCAACAGATCCAGCAGATCGTTGTCGGACAGGTCCATTAGGGCATACATCGCTTGCGCTTCACTGACAGTCATGGCGCTGCCATGGTTGTCGAGGAAGCGCGTGATGAACAGGTCGTTTTCCAGCAAGCCGCGGCGGCAGCGCCACCGCATCTTGCTGAATTCTTCCGCTGTCAGGCGGTCGTCTGCCGTCATGTGCGTGTTTCTTCCAGATCAGATCGTGCGACGCGCGATCATTTCCTTGATCTTGCCGATCGCCTTCGCCGGGTTCAGGCCCTTCGGGCAAACGTCGACGCAGTTCATGATGGTGTGGCAGCGGAACAGGCGGTACGGATCTTCCAGGTTGTCCAGACGCTCGGCCGTGGCCTGGTCGCGGCTGTCAGCCAGGAAGCGGTACGCCTGCAGCAGGCCGGCAGGACCGACGTACTTGTCGGGGTTCCACCAGAAGCTGGGGCAGCTGGTCGAGCAGCTGGCGCACAGAATGCACTCGTACAGGCCGTTGAGCTCTTCGCGCTCTTCGGGGCTCTGCAGGCGCTCTTTCTCGGGAGCCGGCGTGTTGTTGATCAGGTACGGCTTGATGGAGTCGTACTGCTTGAAGAACATGGTCATGTCGACGATCAGGTCGCGCACCACCGGCAGGCCCGGCAGCGGCTTCAGGACGATCGGGTCCTTCAGCGTGCGCAGGTTGGTCAGGCAGGCGAGACCGTTCTTGCCGTTGATGTTCATGGCGTCGGAACCGCACACGCCTTCGCGGCAGGAGCGGCGGAACGCGATCGTGGGATCGAGTTTCTTCAGCTTGACCAGGGCGTCCAGCAGCATGCGCTCATGGCCGTCGAGTTCGATCTCGATGGTCTGCATGTAGGGCTTGGCGTCCTTGTCCGGATCGTAGCGGTAGATTTTGAAGGTACGTTTTTGCATGGAAAACTCCGGATCAGAAGGTACGGACCTTCGGTGGCACGGATTCAACCGTCAGGGGTTTCAGGTTCACGGGCTTGTAGCTCAGGCTGTTGCTTTCGCTGTGCCACAGGGTGTGCTTGAGCCAGTTGACGTCGTCACGGCCCAGCGGAGCGGTGGGGTGGTCGGCCGGATGCTCGTAGTCGTACACGGTGTGGGCGCCACGGCATTCCTTGCGGGCAGCGGCAGACACCATGGTGGCCTGGGCCACTTCCATCAGGTTGGCGACTTCCAGTGCTTCGACGCGGGCGGTGTTGAACACCTTGGACTTGTCTTCCAGGATGATGTTGCCCACGCGATCGCGGATGGCGGCAATCTTCTGCACGCCTTCGTCCATGCTGGCCTGGGTGCGGAACACGCCGGCGTGTTGCTGCATGGTGGCACGGATGTCGTTGGCGATGTCCTGCGAGTATTCGCCGGAGGTGTTGCTTTCCAGCTTGGCCAGGCGCGACAGGGTGAAGTCGGCAGCATTCGCCGGCAGCGGCTTGTGCTCCTTGTTCTTGTCGTTGAACTGCACGATGTGGTTGCCGGCCGCGCGGCCGAACACCAGCAGGTCGAGCAGGGAGTTGGTGCCCAGGCGGTTCGCGCCGTGCACCGACACGCAGGCGCACTCACCCACGGCGTAGAGGCCGTTGACGATGCGGTTCTCGCCGTTGATGTACTCGACCACCTGGCCGTTGATGGTGGTGGGGATGCCACCCATCTGGTAGTGGATGGTGGGCACCACCGGGATCGGCTCCTTGGTGATGTCGACGTTGGCGAAGTTGTGGCCGATTTCTTCCACGGACGGCAGGCGCTTGCGGATGGTTTCGGCACCCAGGTGGTCCAGCTTCATCAGGATGTAGTCCTTGTTGGGACCGCAGCCGCGACCTTCCTTGATTTCCTGGTCCATCGAGCGGGACACGAAGTCACGCGGAGCCAGATCCTTCAGCGTGGGCGCATAGCGCTCCATGAAACGCTCGCCTTCGCTGTTCAGCAGAATGGCGCCTTCGCCGCGGCAGCCTTCGGTCAGCAGCACGCCGGCACCGGCCACGCCGGTGGGGTGGAACTGCCAGAATTCCATGTCCTGCAGCGGGATGCCGGCGCGAGCCGCCATGCCCAGACCGTCACCGGTGTTGATGAAGGCGTTGGTGGAAGCGGCGAAGATACGGCCGGCACCACCGGTAGCCAGCAGCGTGGTCTTGGCTTCGAGCATGTAGACCTCGCCGGTCTCCATTTCGAGGGCGGTCACGCCCACCACGTCGCCGTCGGCATCGCGGACCAGGTCGAGGGCCATCCACTCGACGAAGAAATTGGTGCGGGAAGCAACGTTCTGCTGGTACAGCGTGTGCAGCATGGCATGGCCGGTACGGTCAGCCGCTGCGCAGGCGCGCTGTACGGGCTTTTCGCCGTGGTTGGCGGTGTGGCCGCCGAACGGGCGCTGGTAGATCGTGCCATCGGGGTTGCGGTCGAACGGCATGCCGAAGTGCTCGAGCTCGTACACGACCTTCGGGGCCTCGCGGCACATGAATTCGATCGCGTCCTGGTCACCCAGCCAGTCGGAACCCTTGATGGTGTCGTAGAAGTGCCATTCCCAGTTGTCTTCGCTCATGTTGCCGAGGGAAGCGGACACGCCACCCTGGGCGGCCACGGTGTGGGAACGGGTCGGGAAAACCTTGGTCAGCACGGCCACGTTCAGGCCGGCGCGGGCCAGCTGCAGCGAGGCGCGCATGCCGGAGCCGCCGGCACCGACGATGACGACGTCAAACTTGCGGCGGGGCAGGGATTGGGGAATCGAAGTCATTTTTTACACTCTCCACAGAACTTGGATCGCCCAGCCGGCGCAACCCAGCAGCCATACGATCGTAAACACATGCAGTGCCAGGCGGATGCCGGTCGGCTTGACGTAGTCCATCCAGATGTCGCGCACGCCGATCCAGGCATGCCAGGCCAGGGCCAGGATGGTGATCAGGGTCAGGAATTTCATCCACTGGGGGGCGAAGATGCCGGCCCAGGTGTCGTAGCTGATGGGGCCCGACGTGAACAGCACGGAGAGCAGCAGCACCAGCGTGAACAGCACGATCAGGGCAGCGGTGACACGCTGCGCGATCCAGTCACGCCCGCCGTAGTGGGCACCGGTAGTGAGGCGTTTGTAGCCGTAGTTGACAGACATGGGAGTTTCCTTTTGCTTGAAATCAGTACAGGCCGAACAGCTTGGCGCCCAGCACCACGGTCAGTGCGATGCTCAGGACCAGCACGATCATGGCGGAGGTGCGACCACCTTGCTTGCTGATCAGCTCGTGGTTCACATCCATGATCAGGAAGCGGACGCCCATGATCAGGTGGTGCAGGAAGGCCCAGATCAGGGCCAGCGCGATCAGCTTGTAGAACCAGCCGGGCATGCCCAGGCCGCCGTTGAACAGGGCGGTGAACTTCTCGTACGACACCTGCGAGGAGATCGAGTTGTCGAACAGCCAGACGACGAAGGGCAGGAGCAGGAACATCAGCGCGCCGCTGACGCGGTGCAGGATGGACATTTTGCCGGCCAGCGGCAGGCGGTAGCCCACGGTGATGTCCGCAAGACCGATGTTGCGGAACTCGGGCCGCTGGGAGGGTTTGGAGGTAGTTGTCATGGGAGGCCTTTTGAGAGTCAACAATCCAGAATGGCGCAAGTGTGACGCCACGCAAAAAGCGTTACAAGAGCAATCGCCGATTTTAGGACATGGGGCGGGCTTGCGCGCGCCGTTTTGGCGCAATTATGAAAAAACGCGGGGTTTCGCCGGGTTGTGCGTAAGTTTGCATTCAGTTAGTGACGTATGGTGCATACGCTGTCCGGGGATCAGCTTAGCGTGTTCTTGTAATAGTGTGTGTCGGTGCGGTATAGGCCCTTGCGCACCTCTACCGGGGCATCATTGTAGGTGTAGCTGACGCGGTCCACCTGCAGCACCGGGGTGCCGGTGCTGATGGCGAGCAGTTCGGCCTGGCCTTCGTCGGGCAGCACGGCGCGCACCTGCTCCTCGGCGCGGATGGTGCGCACACCGAACTCCTTCTCGAACAGCGCATAGGTGGGGCCCTGGTGGCTGGTCAGCATGTCTGCCGAGAGGCCCTTGAACAGCTGGGCCGGCAGCCAGATGTCTTCGAGGATGGTGGGCGCGCCGCCGAGCGTGAGCAGGCGGCGGATCTGCACCACGGTATCGCCGGGCTGCAGGCCCAGGGTGCGGGCCAGTTCGGCATGGGCGCGCGTGCGCCTGCACTCGATGATGGTGCGCTGGGCCGGGCCTTCGGCCGATACCGTGCCGCTGTCGGGATGCAGGCGCAGAAAGCGGTATTCGACGTGGCGCTCGTTGTGGCTGGCGACGAAGGTACCCTTGCCCTGGCGGCGCACCACCAGGTTTTCGGCCGCCAGTTCGTCGATGGCCTTGCGCACCGTGCCCTGGCTGACGCCGTAGCGCTTGGCCAGTTCCATTTCACTGGGGATGGCCTCGAGCGGCTTCCATTCGCCGGCTTCGAGGCTGTGCAGGATGGCCTGCTTGATCTGCTGGTAGAGCGGGCTGAAGGAGGGTGCGGGCTGCGCCAGCGGCGCGGCGACCGCAGCGCCGGTGTCCGCCACGGCGGCGTCGGAAGGCACTGGGGAAAGGTCTGGCATGGCGGCTCTGCGAGGGTGAAACAAGGTGGGTTTGCCCGCGGGTGTGGCGGCAAGCACGAATGATAAATCATATCTTATATAAGATATAAGACAAATTGACCGAATGTCACAATCGGCGTTACACTATGCGCACTTTGCGGCGGGGCTGTCTCGCATGGCCGGTTGCAGAGGCAACTTTCCCGATTTCCGGCGGTGACCGGCAGGCGGCCGGTGCAGCTGTTTCGACTTTTCTAACTGGAGACCATTCCATGAGCAAGACCCCCGTTCGCGTGGCCGTTACCGGCGCTGCTGGCCAGATTGGCTATGCCCTGTTGTTCCGCATTGCTTCCGGCGAAATGCTGGGCAAGGACCAGCCGGTCATCCTGCAGCTGCTGGAAATCCCCGACGAAAAGGCCCAGAACGCGCTCAAGGGCGTGATGATGGAGCTGCAGGATTGCGCTTTCCCGCTGCTGGCCGGCATGGAAGCACACTCCGACCCGATGACCGCCTTCAAGGATGCCCAGTACGTGCTGCTGGTGGGCGCCCGTCCGCGCGGCCCCGGCATGGAGCGTGCCGACCTGCTGGCTGCCAACGCCCAGATCTTCACTGCGCAGGGCAAGGCCCTGGACGCCGTGGCTGACCGCAACGTCAAGGTGCTGGTGGTGGGCAACCCGGCCAACACCAACGCCTACATCGCCATGAAGAGTGCGCCCAGCCTGCCGGCCAAGAACTTCACCGCCATGCTGCGCCTGGACCACAACCGTGCTGCCAGCCAGATCGCCGAGAAGACCGGCAAGCCGGTGTCCAGCATCGAGAAGCTGGCCGTGTGGGGCAACCACTCTCCCACCATGTACGCCGACTACCGCTTCGCCACCATCGACGGCCAGTCCGTGAAGGATATGATCAACGATGAAGACTGGAACCGCAACACCTTCCTGCCCACCGTGGGCAAGCGCGGCGCCGCCATCATCGAGGCACGCGGCCTGAGCTCCGCGGCTTCCGCTGCCAACGCCGCCATCGACCACATGCGCGACTGGGCCCTGGGCACCAACGGCAAGTGGGTCACCATGGGCATCCCGTCCCAGGGCTGGTACGGCATCCCCGAAGGCGTGATGTTCGGCTTCCCGGTCACCTGCGAGAACGGTGAGTACAAGGTCGTCGAAGGCCTGCCGATCGACGAGTTCAGCCAGCAGTGCATCAACAAGACGCTGGACGAGCTCAAGGGCGAGGAAGACGGCGTCAAGCACCTGCTGTAATCCGGCGGTGTGCGGCCTGCCGGTTTGCCGGCAGGCATTGCCAAGGTTGTCCTGGCCCGCGGGTCAGGACTTCCAGCCAAGTATTGCGTCCCCGTGCACAGTGCTTGGCTGGAAGTGTGTCCACCCCCTGGTGTTTCGCCAGCGGACGGATGCCATTGCAGGAGAGCAGGGCAGCCCTTTCGGGGTGGTGCCCGCAGCCTGTACGTGATGTGTGCAACCCCAACCCGATTGCTGCAAGCCCGCCATGACTGACACCACGACGGCCCATCCCCGCGAAGTTCTGCTGGATGCCCAGGGCGCCACCGGATTGCTGCCGGTGTGCGACCACTATTGCGGCGTCGAGGTACGCATGCGCAAGAGCCTGCAGCTGCAGGCCGAAATGAGCGAGGAATTCGGCGCGTGCATGTTCGACGTGACGCTGGATTGCGAGGACGGCGCACCCGTTGGTGGCGAGGCTGAGCACGCAGATCTGGTACTGGCCGTGGCCCGCGATGCCGCCCCCGAGGCCCGTGTGGCGGTGCGTGTGCACCCGGTCGACCATCCCGCCTTTGCCGCCGATGTGGAAAAGCTGGTGGGCCAGGCGGCCGACCGCTGGTGCCACGTGATGATTCCCAAGGTGGACTCGGTGGCAGACGTGGAGATGGCCGTGCGCCATGTGGATGCGGCGGGTGGCAGCGCGCTGCCGCTGCAGGTGCTGGTGGAATCCCCGCTGGCCGTGCACAACGCCTTCGAAATTGCTGCCCATCCGCGCGTGCAGTCGATCAGCTTCGGCCTGATGGATTTCGTTTCTGCCCACGGTGGCGCCATCCCCGGCGAGGCCATGGGCCTGCAGGGCCAGTTCACCCATCCGCTGGTGGTGCAGGCCAAGCTGCAGATTGCCTCGGCCTGTCATGCCTATGGCAAGACGCCATCCCACTGCGTGGTGACAGAGTTCAGCGATACCGAGGCGATCGGCCATGCGGCCCATCGTGCGGCCGCCGAACTGGGCTACACCCGCATGTGGAGCATCCATCCGAGCCAGATTCGTCCGATCCTGGCCGCATTTGCGCCGACCGAGGCGGAAATCGATACCGCGGTGGCCATTACCGAGGCTGCGATGGCAGCCCAGTGGGCGCCCGTCAGCCACAAGGGCAAGCTGCATGATCGTGCCAGCTACCGCTACTACTGGCAGGTGTTGGAGCGTGCACACGCGACTGGCAAATTGTTACCACAAGGCATGCTGAAATACTTTGCGTGACAGGGACTGATTTGATAATCGGTTGTCCCGTTTCAATGACTGAAAGGTATCCATGAAAAAGACCCTGATCGCACTGACTGCCACAATGATTGCTGCTTCCGGCGCGATGGCTGCCACCACGCCTGCCAAGGCTCCGGCCAAGAAAGCTGCGGCAGCCAAGACTGCCAGCAAGCCGGCCGCCCGGAAGGCCGTGAAGAAGCCGGTTGCCAGGAAGGCGGATCCGGCGAAGAAAGCGCCGAGCAAGCTGCGCGAGAGTCTGGCTGTGAACCCGATCACGGGTGCCAGCGCGCCCGTGGCGAGCATTCCCGGTCCGGGCACGCCTTTCCCGGCTCCGCCTGCCGGCACTGTGTTCACCGGCACCATGCGCTGCGAACTGGGCAGCGCAGTGACGATCACCCAGGATCCCGCCCGCCCGACCATGTATCAGGTCAGCAACGGCAAAGGTCTGACCTATACCATGCACCAGGTTCCCACCACCACCGGCGTGGTGCGCCTGGAAGATCGTGCCAATGGCGCGACCTGGCTGCAGCTCGGCAACAAATCCATGCTGATGGACCAGAAACGTGGCGAACGCGTGGCCGATGGCTGCCAGAACCCGCAACAAGCAGCGCGCGACCGCGAGCTGCAACAACGACCCGTCGACCTGCTGCGCTGATAGCGGGCAGGTTGAGGCCGGCTGCGTCTTCCGCAAGAAGGCGCGGCCCTTCATACCAACCTCAGGAGAACCACCATGTTGAAAGCCTACCGTGACCATGTGGCCGAGCGTGCCGCACTCGGCATCCCGCCGCTGGCCCTGGACGCCAAGCAGACGTCCGAACTGATCGAGCTGATCAAGAACCCGCCGGCGGGCGAGGAAGCTTTCCTGGTGGATCTGCTGACCCACCGCGTGCCCCCGGGCGTGGACGACGCCGCCAAGGTCAAGGCCAGCTTCCTGGCCGCCGTGGCCCACGGTGACATCCAGGTCGGCCTGGTCAGCAAGGCCAAGGCGACCGAACTGCTGGGCACCATGGTTGGTGGCTACAACGTGCATCCGCTGATCGAGCTGCTGGATGATGCCGAGGTTGCGGATATCGCGGCTGCAGGCCTGAAGAAGACCCTGCTGATGTTCGATTACTTCAACGACGTGGCAGCCAAGGCCAAGGCCGGCAATGCCAAGGCCAAGGAAGTGCTGCAGAGCTGGGCCGATGCCGAGTGGTTCACCAGCCGTCCCGAAGTGGCACAGAAGATCACCGTGACCGTGTTCAAGGTGCCGGGCGAAACCAACACCGACGACCTGTCTCCCGCTCCCGACGCCTGGAGCCGCCCCGACATCCCGCTGCACTATCTGGCGATGCTGAAGAACACCCGTCCCGACGCGGCCTTCAAGCCCGAGGAAGATGGCAAGCGCGGTCCGATCCAGTTCATCGAAGACCTGAAGAAGAAGGGCCATATCGTGGCCTACGTGGGTGACGTGGTTGGTACCGGCTCCAGCCGCAAGTCCGCCACCAACAGCGTGATCTGGGCTACCGGCCAGGACATCCCCTTCGTGCCGAACAAGCGCTTTGGCGGCGTGACGCTGGGCGGCAAGATCGCTCCGATCTTCTTCAACACCCAGGAAGACTCTGGCTCCCTGCCGATCGAGGTCGACGTGACCAAGATGGAAATGGGCGATGTGCTCGACATCTACCCCTACGAGGGCAAGATTGAGAAGGGTGGCGAGAAGATTGCCGACTTCGCGCTGAAGAGCGACGTGCTGCTGGACGAAGTGCGCGCCGGTGGCCGTATCAACCTGATCATCGGTCGCAGCCTGACCGCCAAGGCGCGTGAGGCGCTGGGTCTGCCGGCTTCCACCGCCTTCCGTCTGCCCAAGGCTCCGGTTGATACCGGCAAGGGCTTCACGCTGGCACAGAAGATGGTGGGCCGCGCTTGCGGTCTGCCGGAAGGCCAGGGCATCCGTCCGGGTACCTACTGCGAACCGCGCATGACCACCGTCGGCAGCCAGGACACCACCGGCCCGATGACGCGCGACGAACTGAAGGATCTGGCCTGCCTGGGCTTCAGCGCCGACATGGTGATGCAGTCCTTCTGCCACACTGCCGCCTATCCGAAGCCTGTCGATGCCAAGATGCACCGCGAACTGCCGCAGTTCATCAGCAGCCGTGGCGGCGTGGCCCTGCGTCCGGGCGACGGCGTGATCCACAGCTGGCTGAACCGTCTGCTGCTGCCCGACACCGTCGGTACCGGCGGCGACAGCCACACCCGCTTCCCGATCGGCATCAGCTTCCCGGCCGGCTCCGGCCTGGTGGCCTTCGGTGCGGCCACCGGCGTGATGCCGCTGGACATGCCCGAATCCGTGCTGGTGCGCTTCAAGGGCGAAATGCAGCCCGGCGTGACCCTGCGTGACCTGGTGCATGCCATTCCGCTGTACGCCATCAAGGCCGGCCTGCTGACCGTTGAAAAAGCCGGCAAGAAGAACATCTTCTCTGGCCGCGTGCTGGAAATCGAAGGTCTGCCGGATCTGAAGGTCGAGCAGGCGTTCGAACTGTCCGACGCTTCCGCCGAGCGCTCCGCTGCCGGCTGCACGATCAAGCTGAACAAGGAACCGGTCATCGAGTACCTGAACTCCAACATCGTGCTGATGAAGAACATGATCGCCGATGGCTACCAGGACGCGAAGACGCTGCAGCGCCGTATCGAGAAGGTCGAGCAGTGGCTGGCCAACCCGCAGCTGCTGGAAGCCGATGCCGACGCCGAGTACGCCGCCGTGATCGAGATCGATCTGGCCGACATCAAGGAGCCCATCGTCTGCTGCCCGAACGACCCGGATGACGCCAAGTTCATGTCCGAAGTGTCAGGCACCAAGATCGATGAAGCCTTCATCGGTTCCTGCATGACCAACATCGGTCACTTCCGTGCTGCAGCCAAGCTGCTGGGCGGCCAGCGCGACATTCCGGTCAAGCTGTGGGTCGCTCCGCCGACCAAGATGGACCAGAACGAGCTGATGAAGGAAGGCCACTACGCCGCCTTCGGTACCGCTGGTGCGCGTACCGAGATGCCGGGCTGCTCGCTGTGCATGGGCAACCAGGCGCAGGTGCGTGAAGGCGCGACCGTGATGTCCACGTCCACCCGTAACTTCCCGAACCGTCTGGGCAAGAATACGAATGTGTACCTGGGCAGCGCCGAGCTGGCAGCTATCTGCTCCAAGCTGGGCCGCATCCCGACCGTGGAGGAGTACCAGGCCGAAATGGGCATCATCGATGCCGACAAGGCCAGCGTGTACCGCTACATGAACTTCGACCAGATCGAGGAGTATGCCGAAGTGGCGAAGGGCGTTTCTGCCTGAGCTGTCTGACAGTGCGCGCCCTGCGGGGTGCGCATGAACGAGAAAACGACCCGCAAGGGTCGTTTTTTCATTACTGAAACCGGGTGAGGATCTACGGGGAGGCAGGGTGCCGTACCAACAGCCCGTTTTTCTTGCAGCCCTGCAGGCAATATGGGACTAGAGCGGGGGTTCGTCGCGCTTGTCCTTCATCACCAGGGACACGCCAACCGCAGCCATAACGGCCCATGCCACAAAGGCGCCCATGCCGAAACGTGCTGCCAGGGCATTCATGAAGAACAGCATCAGCAGGGCGACGGCGAGTACGCCGTTGCCCACCCAGAACGCCACCTTGGAGGGCTCGGGTGTCTGCTTCATGCGTTGCCCACCATCCGTGCCAACAGCGCGCCCTGGTAGCGCACATCCAACTGTAGCCACACCTTGAGCGGGCTGCCATTGGCGACCTGGATATCCAGCCCGTCGGCATTCTGCATGGCCTGCAGGGTCATGATTTCGTTGCCGCTGGGATGGATCACCTCGATGCGGTCTCCTACGGCAAAGCGGTTCTTCACTTCCACCTGCAGCCAGCCGTCGCGCGCCTCGGTTTTGCTGACTTCGCCGACGAACTGGCTGCGCTGGGTCTGAGAGCTGCCGGTTTCGTAATTCTGGTAGTCTTGCGCAGGGCGGCGCTCCAGGAAGCCGGCAGTGTAGCCGCGGTTGCTGAGACCTTCCAGCTCGGTGATGAGGGAGGGGTTGAAGGGGCGGCCGGCCACGGCATCGTCGATGGCGCGGCGGTAGATCTGGGCCGTGCGGCTGACGTAATACAGGCTCTTGGTGCGACCCTCGATCTTGAGGGAGTCGACGCCGATCTGCGTCAGGCGCTCCACATATTCGACAGCGCGCAAGTCCTTGCTGTTCATGATGTATGTGCCGTGCTCGTCCTCCATGATGGGCATCAGTTCGCCCGGGCGGCCGACTTCCTCGATCAGGTAGACCTTGTCGGCCAGCGGGTGGCGCTGGCCGTCGCCGGTGGCGGAAAGGGCATGGGTGGCTCCGTCTGCTGTTTCCGACCCGCACCTGCCCGCGCTGGCTCCCGCGGCAGAGCCCGCCCGGCTGCTGGCGGAAAAGGCTTTTTCTGCTCGCTCCTGTTCCGCTTCAAAGCTGAAATCCTTGTCCATCTTCGTGCCGATGGCATCGCCCGTATTGCTGTCCACTTCTGCATCGTGCGTGGCGTAGTTCCAGCGGCAGGCGTTGGTGCATGTGCCCTGGTTGGGATCGCGCCGGTTGAAGTAGCCGCTGAGCAGGCAGCGGCCGCTGTAGGCGATGCACAGCGCGCCGTGCACGAATACTTCCAGTTCCATGTCCGGGCATTCCTGGCGGATGCGCTCGATTTCGTCCAGGCTGAGTTCGCGCGAGAGGATGATGCGGCTGACGCCCACTTTCTGCCAGAACTTCACCGCGGCGTAGTTGACGGTATTGGCCTGCACCGATAGGTGGATGGGCATTTCGGGCCATTTCTCGCGCACCATCATGATCAAGCCGGGATCGGCCATGATCAGGGCGTCCGGGCGCATGGCGATCACCGGCTCGATGTCGCGCATGTAGGTGCGCACCTTGTCGTTGTGCGGAAGCAGGTTGCTGGTAACAAACAGCTTCTTGCCGCGGGCATGCGCTTCGGCAATGCCCTGTTGCAGTTGTTCCAGTTTGAATTCGTTGTTGCGCGCGCGCAGGCTGTAGCGCGGCTGGCCGGCATAGACGGCATCGGCGCCGTAGTCGTAGGCAGCGCGCATCTTGTCGAGGCTGCCGGCAGGGAGTAGCAGCTCGGGGGCTTTGAGGGTGGCGGTCATGGCAGGGGACGACTTGCAGGGCCGTCGTGATAGCGTGAAACCCGCTATTTTCCGGCTTTTGGCCTGACAAGGACAGGGGTCAGGCAAGAATCCGGCATTGCGTCAGGTCAACAAGCGCGCTCGGCATGGACGCGCGGTGGCGCGAAACCGGCCATTTGCAGGGACAATCGCAGCATGGATACACCGATTCTGATTGCCGGAGGCGGCATCGGCGGCTTGGCTGCTGCCCTGGCGCTGGCGCGCAATGGCGCCCGCGTGACTGTGGTGGAGCAGGCGGATGCCTGGGGAGAGGTGGGTGCGGGCATCCAGCTCGGCCCCAATGTGGTGCGCGTGCTCAAGAGCTGGGGGCTGGGTGACGGGCTGCAGCGCATTGCGTCCTTTCCGCAACTGCTGCGTGTGCGTGATGCCGCCAATGGCCGCACGCTGGGTACCCTGCATCTGGATGCGCGCTTTGCGCTGCGCTATGGCGCGCCCTATGCCACGGTGCACCGGGCCGATCTGCACGAACTGCTGCTGCAGAATGTCCAGCAGCAGTTTGCCGTGCAGCCCTTGCTGCAGCGCCAGGTGCAGGGCTGGAAGAAGCTGGAGGACGGCAGACTGGCCGTCGACCTCGCTGCCGGTCCCATGGCTGGGCCGAAAACCACCGAGACTGTGGAAGCCAATGTGCTAATCGGCGCGGACGGCTTGTGGAGCCAGGTGCGCCGCCAGATGCTGCCGGGCGAGGCCGCGCCGCGCTACAGCGGCATTCTGGCCTATCGTGCGCTGGTGCGTCAGGACAGCCTGCCGCCGGCCTTGCGCAGCCGGCAGGTGACAGCCTGGCTGGGAGACCGCATGCACATGGTGCAGTATCCCGTGCGCGGCGGCAGTCACATGAACGTGGTGGCGCTGGTGCAGGGGCCGCGACCGGATGACCTGCAGAGCTGGGACCATGCGGCCAATGCCGGACATCTGCGGGCCGCAATGGCAGGCACGGCGGCGCCGGTGCTGGGCATGGCCAAGGCGATCGAGCACTGGCGCCTGTGGCCGCTGTGCGATCGCCCGCCGGTGCGCTCGGCCAGCGAGATGGTGCAGGGCAGGGTGGCCCTGCTCGGGGATGCGGCGCATCCGATGCGTCCCTTCATGGCGCAGGGCGCCGGCATGGCGCTGGAGGATGCGGCCGTGCTGGCCCAGTGCATGCAGGCCGACGGCATTGGTGAAAAGGCGCTGTACCGCTATGCCGAGCGCCGCTGGCAGCGCTGCGCGCGCGTGCAGCAGCGCAGCATCCGCAATGGCAACATCTTCCACAGCACCGGCGTGATGCGCTGGGGTCGTGATCTGGGCATGCGGATGCTGGGGGAACGCCTGCTGGATGTGCCCTGGCTGTACGGGCAATCGGTGGTGTAGGGAGCCGCTCGGGCGCTTGTCCTACCCGTGCGGGAATGTCGCCCTGTATGATGGACTATCCCTTGTTCCGACATTGCACCGAAGGAGATGCGCATGATCAAGTCCATGGCCCTGATGACCACCGCTGCCGCTACCGTGTTTCTGGCCGGCTGCGCCGGTACCGGCAATAACGCTCCCAGCGCCAGCGACATGCCTCCCGCGGTGAACGCCGGCGGCATCATGGTCGGTACGGCCAACCGCATGACGCTCTACACCTTCGATAACGACGGCGTGAACCAGTCCAACTGCAATGACCAGTGCGCCGTGAACTGGCCGCCCCTGCTGGCCAGCAGCAGCGATGTGGGCCGTGGCGACTTCAGCGTGCTGACGCGCGCCGACGGTCGCAAGCAGTGGGCGCTGGTGGGCAAGCCGCTGTACTTCTGGAGCAAGGATGTGCGCCCGGGAGATACTACGGGTGACAACGTCAACGGCACCTGGCACGTGTTCCGGATCGCGCCCAAGCGTTAAGCGGCCCGCCCCTTCATAGACAGCTCGCGTTGGCGGGCCTGAGCGCGGGATCACATGTCCAGCACTGGCAAACCATTGCGCAAGCGTGCACGGTTGCAGCCATCGCTGCCGGCTTCCAGTTCGCGACAGGGATTGGGGCGCCATTCGTAGATGCCGCAGGACACCTGCCGGCCGACCTGGCCACAGAGAGCAGCGCAGCGGGGCGGCTGATGGTCGGTGCCGCGCAGGCGGCTCAGGCTGGCGGTCAGCGGCAATGCCAGCCCGTCGGGCACGATGCCGCCATCGGACTGCAGTTCGTGCCTGGAAAAATCCACGCGAAAAGCGGCGCAACAGGCGCCGCAGGTCTGGCAGGGTCCGGCCATGGTCGTGAAAGATGGCGAGGGGCTTACTGGCGATCCAGCAGCAGGTACTCCATCAGCGCCTTCTGCACGTGCATGCGGTTTTCGGCCTCGTCCCACACCACGGATTGCGGGCCGTCGATCACTTCGCCGGTGACTTCTTCGCCGCGGTGCGCCGGCAGGCAGTGCATGAACAGCGCATCGGGTTTGGCCAGCGCCATCATTTCGCTATCGACGCACCAGTTGGCAAAGGCGGCGCGGCGTGCTTCGTTCTCGGCTTCGTAGCCCATGCTGGTCCACACATCGGTGGTGACCAGATCGGCGCCGGCACAGGCCTCGTGCGGGTCCTTGAAGAACTTGACGTGGTCGCCCAGTTCCACGCCGGGAATGTCGCTGTTGATCTCGTAGCCGCTTGGCGCGCTTACGTGTACGGTAAAGCCCAGCAGCTTGGCGGCCTGCAGCCAGGTATTGGCCATGTTGTTGCCGTCACCCACCCAGGCCACCACCTTGCCCTGGATCGAGCCGCGATGCTCGATGAAGGTGAAGATGTCGGCCAGGATCTGGCAGGGGTGGTATTCATTGGTCAGGCCGTTGATGACCGGCACGCGCGAGAACTCGGCAAAGCGTTCCAGCTTGGTCTGCTCGAAGGTGCGGATCATCACCAGATCGACCATGCGGCTGATGACGCGCGCCGAATCCTCGATCGGTTCGGCACGGCCGAGCTGGCTGTCGCCGGTGGTGAGGTGCACCACGCTGCCGCCGAGCTGGTACATGCCGGCCTCGAAGCTGACGCGCGTGCGCGTGCTGGCCTTCTCGAAGATCATGGCCAGGGTGCGGTCGGTCAGGGTCTGGTGCTTTTCGTAGGACTTGAACTTGCGCTTGATGTAGCCGGCGCGGTCGATCAGGTAGGTGTACTCGGCGGCGCTGAAGTCGGTGAATTGCAGGTAGTGTTTCATGGGAGCGGTCCCGGGACGTTCAAACGGGAGGGCGGCGGCTGGCCGCCCCGTATCAGGCTGCCAGGAATTCCTTGACCAGCGGCGCCAGGATGGCGACGATCTCGTCGGCTTCGGCGCGCGTGAGCGTGAGCGGCGGCACCAGGCGGATCACGCGGTCGGCAGTGACGCTGAACAGCAGGCCGCGCTGGGCCGCCTGTTCCAGCAGGGCGCCGCAGGGTTTGCTCAGCTCCACGCCCAGCATCAGGCCGTGTCCGCGCACTTCCTTCACGCCGTCGACACCGGCGAAGGCCTGTTCCAGCGCCTGCTTGAGGTGCTGGCCGACCTGTGCGGCGTTTTCGAGCAGGTTTTCCTCTTCCATGATGCGGATGGTTTCGATACCCGCGCGCATGGCCAGCGGGTTGCCGCCGAAGGTGGTGCCGTGGTTGCCGGGTTGCAGCACGTTGGCAGCGCGCGGGCCGGCTACCAGCGCGCCGATCGGCACGCCGGAACCCAGACCCTTGGCCAGGCTCATCACATCGGGCTGGATGCCGGCCCACTGGTGGGCAAACCACTTGCCGGTACGGCCGAAGCCGCACTGGATTTCGTCGAGCATCAGCAGCCAGTCGCGCTCGTCGCACAGGGCGCGCAGTTGCTGCAGGAAGTCGGCATGGTATTCGTGGATGCCGCCTTCGCCCTGGATCGGTTCGAGCAGCACGGCGGTGATATTGGCGTTGCCGTCGGTGGCGCGGCGCAGGGCCTCGATGTCATTGCGCGGCACGCGGATGAAGCCGGGCACCAGCGGTTCGAAACCGGCATGGATCTTCGGGTTGCCGGTGGCGCTCAGGGTGGCGATGGAACGGCCGTGGAAGGCGTTCTCGAACACCACGACTTCGGCCTTGTCAATGCCCTTGTCATGGCCGAACTTGCGCGCGATCTTGAGCGCGGCTTCGTTGGCTTCGAGGCCGGAATTGCAGAAAAACACGTTCTGCATGCCGGTGAGCTCCACCAGCTTGGCCGCCAGCATTTCCTGGCCGGGCACGTGGTAGTAGTTGGAGCAGTGGATCATCCGGCCTACCTGCTCCTGCAGCGCGGCCACCAGCTTGGTGTGGGCGTGGCCGAGCGTGTTGACGGCAATGCCGCCCAGACCGTCCAGATACTCCTTGCCGTTCACGTCCCACACGCGGCAGCCTCGGCCATGCGACATGGCGATCGGCAGGCGGCCGTAAGTGTTCATAACATGGGGGGATGCGGCGGCAATCGGTGCAGACATGCTGGGCTCCAGGAAACAGAAAGCCCTCCGCACCTGCGTGCAGAAGGCAGGAAGCAGGCCGGCTAATCATGCCGGCCAAAAAAACATTGTAGAGCAGACCGGGCGCCACTGGCGCGCCATTGCCGCAACAACGACGCGCGCCAACCGTTCGCGCAGGGGGTGATCGGCCCTTGCCGCTTGGGGTTATCGCCACTCAGGAAAAATGGCACATGGGGTAGAATCGCTCTTTTTACAATTTCGTGACAGCCTGGCGATCCTGGGCTGCGCGGTTCTTGTCGGCTTTCACTTCCATGGCATCCACCAATTCGCAAGAAGTGTTCATCATCGGGCAGACCTCGGAAGGGCGGCGTTTCCGCCCGAGCGACTGGGCCGAACGCCTGGCCGGCGTGATGAGCCAGTTCCGTCCCGAGGGCGATCCGCCGCGTCTTGGCGGGCACCTGCGCTATTCGCCCTGGTGCACGCCCAACAACGTGGCCGGCGTCAAGTGCGTGATCGTGAACCGCGACATGCAGGATGCCGAACCCCAGGCCTGGGATTTCGTGATGAATTTCGCCCGCGACAACGATCTCCAGATTGTCGATGCCTGCCTGATGCCCGACGCCAAGCCGCTTTCCTGAGCGGTTTTTTTACGCCCGGATGCCAAGGCCGCCAGCAGGCGGCTTTTTTGCGCGTGGCCGTGCGCCCATGAAAAAACCGCCCGAAGGCGGTTTGATCTTGCTTGCTGACAGCGCACCCAGACAAACGGCGGAGCGGGGATGCCGCTCCGGGCTTGCAGCTGCCGATCAGGCGGCTGCTGCGGCCAGGGCCTTGACCTTGGCAGACAGGCGGCTCTTGTCGCGAGCGGCCTTGTTCTTGTGGAAGATGCCCTTGTCGGCAACGACGTCCACCACGGATTGCATCTTGGCGAACAGGTCCTTGGCCTTGTCGGTATCACCGGCCAGGATGGCCTTCTCGACGTTCTTCACGGCCGTGCGGTACTTGGAGCGCAGGGAAGTGTTCGCAGCGTTGATCTTGACGTTTTGACGCGCGCGCTTGCGGCCGGAGGCCAGGCGCGGGTTCTTTTTCTTGGGTTTTCCAGAAGCCATTGTATATATTCCTTGTGTTGAAGGATGTTGTCAGCAAAACGCGGAATTATAGCGGTGTGTGACACAGCTGTCACGAACCCGAGTTTTTTATTGCGCTGCAACAGGCTCCGGGCTGCCCAATGCGTGTGCAGGGCGCTACACTTCAGGTTCCTGTGCCAGCCTTGGCGGAGTCAGTTCCTGCCATGGCACCACCGCGCCCGTGGGGCGCTTTTTTGTGGCGACGTTCCTGCCGTTGCTGCGACGCACCTGACCGTTCCATCGTGAGCCTGTTCAAGTCTGCCTCCACCGTTTCGCTGCTGACGCTGGCCTCCCGCATCACCGGCCTGATCCGCGAACTGCTGATCGCCTCGGCCTTCGGCGCCAGCGCCTTCACCGATGCCTTCAACGTGGCATTCCGCATTCCCAACCTGTTCCGCCGCCTGTTTGCCGAAGGGGCGTTCAGCCAGGCCTTCGTGCCGGTGCTGGCCGCCGCGCGCGAGCAGGAGGGCGATGCCGCCACGCACCGCATGATCGACCGGGTGGCCACGGTGCTGTTCTGGGTGCTGGTGGTGTTCTGCGCGCTGGGCGTGCTGTTCGCGCCGCTGCTGGTATGGCTGATGGCCAGCGGCCTGAAGAAGAACCCCGAGGGCTTCGAGGCCGCGGTGGTGATGACGCGCTGGATCTTCCCCTATATCGGCTTCATGTCGCTGGTGGCGCTGGCGGCCGGTGTGCTCAATACCTGGAAGCGTTATGCCGTGCCGGCCGCCACACCGGTGCTGCTGAACATCGCGATGATTGCCGCGGCCTGGCTGGGCGGGCCCTGGTTCGGGCGCATGGGCATCCATCCGGTGTATGCACTATGCCTGGGCGTGATGGTGGGTGGCGTGCTGCAGCTGGGCACGCAGCTGTGGGCGCTGCACCGGCTGGGCATGTTCCCGCGCATCGGCATGAGTGTGTCGGCCATGCGCGAGGCGCTGGCAGACCCGCACATGCGCCGCATCGGCAAGCTGATGCTGCCGGCCATCCTCGGCGTGAGCGTGGCGCAGATCTCGCTGCTGATCAACACGCAGATTGCCTCGCATCTGGCGGCGGGCAGCGTGAGCTGGCTGAGCTACGCGGACCGGCTGATGGAGTTTCCCACGGCCATGCTGGGCGTGGCGCTGGGCGTGGTGCTGATGCCGCAGCTGGCACGTGCCAAGGCTTCGGGCGATGCGCAGGCGTATTCGTCCATGCTGGACTGGGGCTTGCGTCTGGTCGTGCTGCTGGCCGTGCCCTGCGCCGTGGCGCTGCTGGCGTTTTCCAAGCCGCTGGTGAGCGTGCTGTATCACTACGGCGCCTTCCGTAGTACCGACGTGGAGCAGACCACGCTGGCGCTGATGGGCTATGGCGCCGGCCTGGTGGGGCTGGTGGCGATCAAGGTGCTGGCGCCGGCCTACTATGCGCGCCAGGATATCAAGACGCCGGTGAAGATTGCCATTGGCGTGCTGATCGCCACGCAACTGATGAACCTGGTGTTCGTGCCCAGACTGGCGGTGGGTGGCCTGTCGCTGTCGATTGCGCTGGCGGCCATGCTCAACGCCGGCATGCTGCTGGCGGGGCTGTTGCGCCGCGGCAGCTACCGTCCGGAGCCGGGCTGGGCCAAGTTTTCTTTGCAGGTGCTGGCGGCGACGCTGCTGATGTTCGCCTTCCTGCTGTGGGCGGATGGGCTGCCCTGGGTGGAGGTGCAGAGCAAGCTGTGGCGCATCGGGCAGTTCGTGGCGGTCGTCGTCGGTGCGGCCGTGTTGTACTTTGGTGCGCTGGCGCTCGGGGGGTTCAGGCTGCGGCAGTTGCTGCGGCGTTGAATGATGCTCCTTGGCCGCCAGTGTGCGCTGTTTCATAGGCACAGGCGGGGCTGTCCCTCCACCGTTGCGCTGATCGGCATGTGGCGCCCGGGAGCATCATCGTCCCGGGAAGGGCATCATGCTTGCAGGTTAGACAACGTACCCATGCAAAACGGGCTGCAAGGTGCTTGCAGCCCGTGATGTGCAGAGAGGTTCTGCATCAAAATCGCTGAGCGGCCGACACGCGATGCCGGCCAGCTTGCCCCGTCAGGGCATCTTGAAGAACTGCGTGCTGTAAAGCTCGACCGGCAGCTTGCGGATCACCGAACGGCCGTTGGCGTCCTTCTCGGGGATGCGGTCAATCCAGGTCTGGAATACGTCGGCATCGAGCACGCCGATGTCGAGACGGCGCTCCTTGGGGATGTTGGCCAGGGTGGTGTAGCCGTCACCGCCGGTGGCATTGAAGCTCAGCACGAAGAGCTTGTAGGTCTTGCCCATGTCCAGCGGACCCCAGGTTTTGGTCGCCTGGTCGAGCACCTGCAGGTTGCTGGCGCGGTTGCCCTTGGCGGCAGACGGGTCAACGTCGAAACGCAGGCCGGCGGAGTAGGGGTAGGGGCCGGTGGAGCCGCCGGCCTTGAAGGTGGCATCCAGGCCATCCTCGATCATCGCCTTGGCCTCGGCTCCGGTGATCTGCAGGCGCCACAGCATGTTGCCGAAGGGCAGCACTTCGATCACGTTGGCAGCGGTCACGTCGCCCTTGAGCGGGATGCGCACGCCACCGCCGCTTTGCAGTGTCATGTCGGCACCGCCATAGTCCTGGTTGGCCACGTCCAGATAAGCCTGGGCCACCAACTGCTGGATGTCGCCGCCATGCAGGCTGACGTCGCCGATGGCGTTGCACTCTGCGCCCGAGCGGGAGTAGTCGGCGCTTCCTTCACCCCCCGGCACGCGGCGCGAGCAGATTTCCTGCGGGGCGGTAGCGACGATCTGCGCCTTGAAGGCATCCACCTTGGTCTTGAACGGCTGCAGCACCTGCAGCGCCTTGGCTTCGGGTTCGATCTGGCGCAGGAAGCCGGCAGCAGCCAGATCCTTGTTGAAGCTGGCGATGTCGTCGGCAGTGATCGAGCGCCAGGTCTTGTTGCCCTTGGCGTCGAGCACGGCCTTGCCGGCCTCGTCCACGATCATGGCGCGCTTGTAGCTGGGCGACACCGTCACATGCGGGGTGCCGGAACAGGCCGTCACGTCGCCATTGGCGTCGAAGCTGACCTTGAGTTCACCGACCACCTTGCTGTATTCGTTGGCCTGCACCAGGCAGGCCTGCTTGCCGTCCTTGTTCTGCAGCAGGGCGGGATACTCGGCTGCGGGCGTGCCCACCTTGTAGGTTTTCATGCTGGCAGGGCCGACCAGGGTGTGCGAATCTCCGCCCACCACCACGTCAACGCCGCTGAGCTGGGCGATCAGCGCCTTGTCGGCCTCGTAGCCGATGTGCGAGAGCAGCACGATCTTGTTCACGCCCTTCTGCCTGAGTTCGTCGATGGCGCGCTGGGCGGCAACGGCTTCCTTCTCGAAGGTGGTGTCGGGGTCGGGGCTGGAGGATTCCTTGGTCTTGCCGGACACGGTCAGGCCGACGACGCCCACCTTGTGGCCACCCCGGTTGAGGATGGTGGAGGGCAGCACGTAGTTCCTGGTGTTGGGCTGTGCCAGGGCGGAGTTGGCACCGAACCTGACGTTGGCGGAGAGCACTGGCGTCTTGCACTGGCCGGCATGCAGGTAGTCGATGAAGCTCTTCAGGCCGCTGTCGCCCTTGTCGAATTCATGGTTGCCCAGGGTGAAAGCGTCGAAGCAGACGGTGTTCATCAGGGCAGCGTCGGCTTCGCCGGGGTTGCCTGCGCGGTTGAAGAACAGGGTGCCGGTGAGGGCATCGCCGGCATGCAGGGCGATGGTGTTGGGGTTGGCCGCGCGAATGGCGTTGATGGTGGCCGTGACGCGCGGGAAACCGCCGGCGTCGACTTCCACATCGGTGCGCACGCCGTTGGGCTGCAGCAGCGACAGCGTGCGCGTGCTGCTGTCGAGGTTGGAGTGGCTGTCGTTGATGTGGGCGATGGTCAGGTCCATCGGCTGGGGGCGGGCCGCGGGGCCGGGGCCGCCGTCACCACCACAGCCGGCCAGTGCCAGTGCGCAGAACGCGGCACCGCCGAGCAGGCGGAAGGGCGAAGAGGAAGCGTGCATGGGAATCTCCTGGGGGGTTAGCCGATCACCGGCGTGGTGCTGCCGGCGGCGAGGGTGATGCGGGTGGTGCCAAGCAGCGGCTTGGCCGGTGTCTGGCCGTTCTCGAGCGGGCGCACCTTGTGGAAGCGCACTTCCATCTGCCTGGCCGTGATGGTGGCGCTGGCGTAGCCCTGGGCGTGGTGGTCGCCGAACAGCATGTCGGGGTTGTTTGGGGGCATGCCCTGCGGGAAAGCGGGATGCGCACCAGCGGGGATGCCGCGCCACATGAAGGCTTCGAAGGTGGTCTGGTCGGCTACCAGCGCGCCCAGCGCCGGCATGGCTTTGGCCGCGTTTTGCAGGTAGCTGAAGAAGGAGTGGCTGCTCACGCCGGCAGCCACGAAGTCGACCATGGCGGGATTGCCCGCCGGCGGGTTGACCGGGGCTTCGGGCTGGCGCGGGTCGAAGCCGATCTGGTCACGCACTATGCCGCACTGGAAGGCGTGCAGGTCGCCGGTGACGGCCACGACGTTGCGGATGTTGTTCTGCGTGAGGAACTGCATGAGTTCGACACGGTGTGCCGGATAGCCGTCCCAGCAGTCGGCGTTGATGGCGAACAGCTGCTTCAGGGCCGGGTCGGTGACCATGGGGTTCTGGCGCAGGTCGGCCCACATGCGGGAGAGCGACAGCTCGTTGCCCCAGACCTTCCAGGTGGACTGGCTCTGGCGCATGGTGTCCTTCCACCACTGGGTTTGCGTTTTGCCGAGAATGGAGGGCGCGGCGGCACGCGGCTGCTGGGTGACCAGATCGATGGACTGGGCCGTCAGCAGGGTGGGCAGCGGGGTGAAGTAGCGCGCGCCGACCGAGGTGTCCATCTTCACGGCATCTTCCGGTGCGGCGCCCTGGGAGGTGGCTACCAGGGCTTCGGGGATGGCATGGTCATCCCGATACAGGCGCTGGTCGGTCATGACGAGGTGCATCAGCGGGCCGAACTGGAAGTCGCGGTAGATGCGGATGTTGTCGTAGCGCTGGTTTTTCAGGTCGAACGAGACATCGCCCATGTCCACCGGCATGTATTCGAACCAGGCCTGGTTGGCGGCGCGGCGGCGGTCGGTCTGTTGCAGGTTGGCGTTGTTGTAGGTCTGGTGGTCCTGCCAGCAGTCGTCGCTGAACTCGTGGTCGTCCCATACCGCGATGAAGGGAAACTTGCGGTGCACTTCCTGCAGGCGCTTGTCGCTGCGGTAGGTGCGGTAGAGGGTGCGGTAGTCGTCCAGGGTGAGGGCGGCCACGGAGCCGTCGGCCAGGGGCATGCCGTTGGGCAGCTTGATGGGGGTGTGGGCCGGCTCGACCTGGCCGGCCTGGAAGGCGGCGCCCACAGTTTCGTAGATGTAGTCGCCGACGTGGACGGTGAAGTCCAGATCCTCTTCGGCAGCGAGCAGTTCGAGCGCGCCCCAGTGGTTGACGCTCCAGTCCTGGCAGTTGAACCAGGCAAAGCGCAGCTGCTCGCGCGTGGAATTGGCGGCGGGGGCCGTTTTGGTGAGGCCGCTGGCGCTGATGTCGCGACCGGCGACGAAACGGTAGTGGTAGCGTGTATCGGGCTGCAGGCCGGTGATCTTGGCACGCACGGTGTGATCGTAGACCTGGGTGGCCACCAGGTTTTCGTTGACCAGCAGCGTGGCGAAATCCGCAGAAGTGGAGACTTGCAGGCGCAGCGGAATGTCGCCGTTGTTGCCCGGGTTGCTGCGTTCCACGCGCGTCCAGAGCACCACGCTGTCGGCGCGCGGATCGCCACTGGCGACGCCGAGGCCGAACACGTGCGTGCCCAGCGGCGGGCCGCTGTCGCCGGAGCCGGGCCCCTGGCCGGCGTTGCCGTTGCCATTGCCGCCACCGCAGGCGGTGATCAGTGGACCGGCCGCGATGACACTGAAAAACGCTGCGCCACGGCGCAGCAGCTGTCTTCTTTGCATGGAGAACTCCCTGACGGCGCACGAAGGCCGCATGACACCGGGTGACAAAAGGTGTCTGGGAGTTTAGGAAGGCAACATGACAGAAATGTTGCCATGGCGTGTGGCATGCAAAAAGGGCGCCGGTGCGCCCTTTTTATCACGCGTTGGCGTTGGCCGGCTTCAGGCCACTGTCACGGGCGCAGCGCCATCGGCAGCGGCAATCTGGCCGATGACGTAGACAGTTTCGCCCTCGATGCGCAGGTTGTCGGCCACACAGTCTGCATCGGCGGCATCGACCACCACGACCATGCCGATGCCGTTGTTGAAGGTGCGGTTCATCTCGATATCGTCAATGCCGGCGGTTTGCTGCAGCCAGGCGAACAGTTCGCTCTGCGGCCAGCTGCCCTTGGTGAGGCGGGCCGTGGTGCCTTCGGGCAGCACGCGCGGAATGTTTTCGAGCAAGCCGCCGCCGGTGATATGGGCCAGTGCCTTGACCGGGTACTTGGCCAGGGTGGAGAGCACCGGCTTCACGTACAGGCGGGTGGGGCGCATGATGGCTTCGCGGAAGGGCATGCCGTCCAGCGTGTCGGGCAGGCTGCCGGCCGCGCGGTCGATGCACTTGCGCACCAGCGAGAAGCCGTTGCTGTGCACGCCGTGGCTGGCCAGGCCGAGCACCACATCGCCGGGCTTGACGTTCTGGCCGGTGAGGATCTTGCTTTTTTCAACCACGCCGACGGCGAAGCCGGCCAGGTCGTATTCGCCATCGGGGTACATGCCGGGCATTTCGGCGGTTTCACCACCGATCAGGGCGCAGCCGCTTTGCGCGCAGCCTTCGGCAATGCCGCCGACCACGGCAGCCGCGGTATCCACATCCAGCTTGCCGCAGGCGAAGTAGTCGAGGAAGAACAGCGGCTCGGCGCCCTGCACCAGCACGTCGTTCACGCTCATGGCGACCAGATCGATGCCGACGGTGTCGTGCATGTTCCACTCGAAGGCCAGCTTGAGCTTGGTGCCCACGCCGTCGGTGCCGCTGACCAGCACCGGTTCCTGGTAGCGCTTGGGCACTTCGAACAGGGCGCCGAAGCCGCCGATGCTGGCCATCACGCCTTCGCGCATCGTCTTCCTGGCGAGGGGCTTGATGCGTTCGACCAGCGCGTCGCCGGCATCGATGTCCACGCCGGCGTCTTTGTAGGAAATGGGAGTTTGCATGTGCGGAAAGATTACAAATGGTGAGCGCGTGCGCGCGCGGGCAAGCGTAGCGTAGACTTGCAGACGGCGCGGTGCTGGCACTGCGCGCAGCATCTGCCGTCAGGCAATACTCCCTATTGTAACAACCTTGCTCTGCGCCCATGGAATTTACGGCATACCAGAAACGAACAGCGGCCTGGACCGGCATTGCCCTGCTGGTGGGGGTCTTCGTGTGGCTGCTGGCGCCGGTGCTCACGCCCTTCCTGGTGGCGGCGGTGCTGGCCTATGCGCTCAATCCGCTGGTGAACCGGCTGGATGCCTGGTTCCGCGGCAAGACGCCGCGCTGGCTGGCCGTCACGCTGGTGATGATCATCTTCATGCTGGTGGTGACGGGTGTGGTGATGCTGATCGTGCCGGTGGTGGTGAAGGAAATGCCGATGCTGCAGAGCCAGATTCCGGTGCTGCTGGATCGCGGCAGCCACTGGCTGCAGGGTGTTTTCGACCGCTTCGGCGTGCCGCTTCAGGTGAACGTGGGCACGATCAAGGATCTGCTGCGCGACTATTTCAGCGCCAAGCCGGAGGGCGGCGCTCCGTCGGGCATCGACTCGGTGCTGTCCTCGCTGAAGATCGGCGGCAGCGTGGCCTTTGCCGTGCTGGGCAACCTGATGCTGATACCGATGGTGCTGTTTTACCTGCTGGTGGACTGGGAGCGCATCATTGCCAACCTGTTCCGCCTGGTGCCGCGCCGCATGCGCGATGCCGTGCACAACTTCGCCACCGAGGCAGACGAGGTGCTGGGGCAATACCTGCGCGGGCAGCTGACGGTGATGCTGATTCTGGCGGTGTATTACAGCATCGCCTTGTCGCTGTTCGGTTTCGATCTGGCGTTGCCGATCGGCATCTTTACCGGCCTGGCGATTTTCGTGCCCTATCTGGGTTACGGCGTGGGGCTGATCCTGGCGACGCTGTTCGGCATCCTGCAACTGGGGGTGGTGAAGGCGCTCGTGATGGTGGGCGTGGTGTATGGTCTGGCCCAGGTGGTGGAGAGCTTCTATCTCACGCCGCGCCTGGTGGGCGAACGCATGGGCCTGCATCCGGTGGTGGTGATCTTTGCCTTGCTGGCCTTCGGGCAGCTGTTCGGCTTTGTCGGCGTGCTGCTGGCGCTGCCGATCAGCGCGGTGCTGCTGGTGGCGGGGCGCCGGTTGCGGGCGCAGTATCTGCAAAGCGACCTGTACAACGGCTGAATACGGGCGGGTTTGCGGGGTGGCAGCAGGCGTTTCACGCACAGCTGCTGTCCCTGTTGTTGCGCTGCACATAAAATAGCGCGTTGTGCCTGCCTTCATGAAACAGATTCCGCTCGATATCGGCCTGACTCCGCGCCCGCGCCTGCATACGCTGGTGGAGGGGGAGAACGGGCGCCTGCTCGCCCATGTGCGCGAGGCGCTGCAGCAGCGCCAGCCGCAGACCGTGCCCACCTATGTATGGGGGCCGGCGGGCAGCGGCAAGACGCATCTGCTGCAGGCGGTGTTGCAGGAGCTGCACGAGCAGGGGCTGTCGGCCGGCTGGCTGGATGCCTCCACGCCATGCGGCGGCTATGCGCGCGAGTTCGATCCGCGCTGGAGCGCCGTGCTTCTGGACGAGGTGGAGCTGTATTCGCCCGAGCAGCAGCACACGGCCTTCAACTGGTTCATCAATGCCATGACGCCGCAGCAGGGCGAGCCGCGCTGGGTGCTGGCTGCGGGCAGCCTGCCGGTGGCCGACCTGCCGCTGCGCGAGGACCTGCGCACGCGCCTGGGCTGGGGTCAGGTGCATGCGCTGCAGCCGCTCGGCGACGAGGGCGTGCGCAAGGCGCTGCAGCAGGGCGCGGCCGAACGCGGCCTGGAACTCGGTGACGAGGTGGTCAACTACATGCTCAGCCGCTTTTCGCGCGACCTGGGCAGCCTCAATGAATTGCTGGGCATGCTCGATGGCTATGCCCTGGAACAGCGGCGCGCGCTGACCGTGCCGCTGCTCAAACAGATGCTGAACGAAACATGAATATTGCGCTTTTTGACCTGGACCACACGCTGCTTCCGATCGATTCGGACTTCACCTGGGCCCTGTTTACCAATGCCATCGGCTGGACCGATGCCGATGAATCGCTCAAACAGAACGACATCTTCTACCAGCAGTATGTGGATGGCGTGCTGGACATGAACGAGTACGTGCGCTTCGTGACGCGCGCCATCCGCGAACATACGCCGGAAGAGGCGCATGCGGCGCACGACCGCTACCTGCGCGAGTACATCGAGCCGCAGGTGCGTCCCGAGGCGCTGGAACTGCTGCGCGGCCATCAGGAGGCGGGCGACACGCTGGTGATGATCACCGCCACCAACCGCTTCATTGCCGGGCCGATCGGCGAGCGTCTGGGGTTTGCCGACGAGAACATCATCGCGACCGAACTGGAACGTGGCGCCGATGGCTGGATCACCGGCAATATCGACGGCGTGGCCAACCTGCGCGAGGGCAAGGTGCACAATCTGCAGCAGTGGCTGGCCGTGCGCGGGCTGGATTGGGAGAAAGTGCACATCACTTTCTATTCCGACTCCTACAATGACGTACCGCTGATGGAAAAATCGGCGGTGCCGGTGGCCACCAATCCGGACGAACGCCTGCGCGCGCTGGCGCAAGAGCGCGGCTGGCGCATTCTCGACCTGTTTCCGACGGAATGACATGATCAAGCGCTTCATCAACAAACTGCTGGGCAAGCCTGCGGCAAGCGTACGTCCGTCCTTCGGCAAGCGCGTCGAGGTACCGGCCTCGGTCCACAAGATCAATCCCAAGCTGGTGGACGAGCGCGCCGTCAACGTGGTGCTCACGCTGAAGAAGGCGGGTTTCGAGGCCTACATCGTTGGCGGTGCGGTGCGTGACCTGATTCTGGGGCTCAAGCCCAAGGATTTCGACGTGGCGACCACGGCCACGCCCGAGCAGGTGAAAAGCCTGTTCCGCCGTGCCTTCATCATCGGGCGCCGTTTCCGCATCGTGCACGTGGTGTACGGGCGCGGACGCGAGCATGAGGTGATCGAGGTCTCGACCTTCCGCGCCTATCTGGATGCGTCGGCCGCCGAGCAGGTGAACGGCAACGAGAAGACCAGCCGCCGTGCGCTCGAAGGCGTGCAGCATGCGGTGGATGCCAGCGGCCGCGTGCTGCGCGACAACGTCTGGGGGCCGCAGGAAGAGGATGCGGCGCGGCGCGACTTCACGCTCAACGCCATGTACTACGACCCCGAGCGCGAGATCGTGGTCGACTACCACAAGGGCATGCAGGATGCGCAGAAGCGCACCATCCGCATGATTGGCGATGCGGCGGGGCGCTACCGCGAGGATCCGGTGCGCATCATCCGCGCCGTGCGCTTTGCGGCCAAGCTGAACAAGCTGGATTTCCAGCTCGACAAGGCCACGGCCAGCCCGCTGCAGGAGTGCCTGCCACTGTTGGCCGACGTGCCGCAGAGCCGCCTGTTCGACGAAATGCTCAAGCTGCTGCAGACCGGCCACGCGGTGGCGACGATCGAGCAGCTGCGCGCGCTCGGCCTGCACAAGGGCATCTACCCGCTGCTGTCGCTGGCGGTTGAGCGCGCGGATGATCCCTTTGTGCGCAGTTCGCTGCAGGATACCGACCGCCGCGTGGGCGAGGGCAAGCCGGTGGCGCCGAGTTTCCTGCTGGCCTCGCTGCTGTGGCAGGACGTGCGCGAGGCCTGGGCGCGCAAGACGGCCAAGGGCAAGCCGCCCTTCGTGGGGCTGCAGGAGGCGATCGACGAGGTGTTCGATGCACGCATTGGCGATGTGTCCGGCCGCGGCAAGCTGGCGGCGGACATGCGCGAGATCTGGATGATGCAGCCGCGCTTCGAGAAGCGTACCGGCAACAGCCCGTTCAGCCTGATTGCGCAACTGCGCTTCCGTGCCGGTTTCGACTTTCTGCGCCTGCGTGCGGCGAATGGCGAGATCGACGAGGCGCTGGCCGAGTGGTGGCAGGCCTTCAGTACGGCGCCGGATTACGAGCGTGACGATCTGATCGCGCAGGCCAGGGAGCAGCAGCGCGAGGCGCAGAAGGCGCAGCAGCGCAAGGGGGCGCCCTCCAAGCCGACCGGGCGGGTGCATCGTGTGCCTTCGGCGGCTTCGCAACAGCAGTTGGAGGCCGAGGAGGCGGGGCTGGAAGAGGCCGCTGACGTTGACGGTGAAGCGGCGCCGGCCAAGAAGCGCCGCCGCCGGCGCAAGCCCAAGAGCGCGGCAGCCGGGGACGGTGTGATGGGTGCTGCGGATGCTGCTACCGGAGATGCTCCGGCTGGCGCAAAGGGGACGGCTGCGGATGCTCACGTTGAAGTCGGAGCTGCTGGTGACGGTGAAGTACCAGCCAAGCGTCGTCGCCCGCGTCGCCGCAAGCCCGCCGCGGGCGAGGCCGCTTCGGGGAACGGTGCGGCTGAAGAATGAATGCGGCCGTCGCCGCTCCCGTGCGTGCGTATATCGCCCTGGGAGCCAATCTCGGCGATGCGCCAGCCACGGTGCATGAGGCCATGAACAGCCTCGACGGCGTGCCGGAAACGCATGTGCTTGCGCGTTCGTCACTCTATCGGACGGCGCCGATTGACTCCAGCGGGCCGGACTATGTCAATGCTGTTGTGGCCGTGCACACGCACCTGAGCGCGGTGGAGTTGCTGCGCGCCATGCAGCAGATCGAGTTGCAGGCAGGGCGCGAACGCCCCTACCGCAATGCACCGCGCACGCTGGATCTGGATTTGCTGATGTACGGCGATCTGCAGCAGGACGACGCGCAACTGATACTGCCCCATCCACGCATGATGCAGCGCGCGTTTGTGCTGGTGCCGCTGCATGAAATCGCGCCGGGGCTGGTCAGCGATGCACAGCTGGCTGCTGTGGCCGAACAGGGGATTGAGCGGATTCCGGACGGGGCGTGAACGACAGGGGGCGCGCAGCGATGTTGCCCGCGGGGAGCATGGACCAGCCCGCCTGCCCGTCAAGCGACATTCGCTGCTTCATCCATTCCCGTCGTCCCCGCGCTGCCGCAGATGCTGTACTGCCAGCGTGGCAGCGGCCCCGGCGATGGCGCCACCCACCCAGGGCAAGGTGGCAGAGGGCTTGTCATCCCTGCAGTCGCGCGCAAGCGCTTCCCATTCTTCCTCGCTCAGCTCTTCGCGCCCCTGGCGCAAGGTCTTGCGTCGCTCCGAGAGCTTGCGTGCTTCGGTAGGCTGTTCGGAGGGCAGTTTGCCTTCGACGATATCCTCGCTGGCAGGGGCAATCGGTGTGTTCTGGACATTCACCGTGTCGTCGCGCGCTTCGACTGCTTCCAGGCGCGCCTCGCGCTCGCGCTGCTTCTGCTTGTGCGCCTCCACGTAGGCAGGCGAGCCGGGGAGTTCGCCCTTGGGCGTGATGTGCAGCACCCAGGCAAACTCCGCGCCCATCAGCAGGATCTGCGAGGAGTAGAACACCCACACCATCAGTGCCACCAGTGAGCCGGCTGCGCCATACACGGAGGTAGTGGAGGTGGAGCCGATATAGATGCCGATCAGGCTCTTGCCCACGGTGAACAGCAGCGAGGAAAGGATGGCGCCCGGCAGCACCTGGCGCCAGCCGAGTCGCTGGGAGGGCAGGCCCATCAGCAGGATGGTGAAGAAGAAGGTGAGGATGGCGAAGGAGAGCAGCGGGTTGAGGATTTTCGCCAGCACCAGCATGCCGGAGGTATGCGATGTGACCCATTCGTCCAGTGCGGCCAGGTAGGCCGAGACCACCAGCGACATGATCATCAAGAAGCCGATGGCGAACAGAATGCCGAAGGTAAGCAGGCGGGTGCGGATCAGGCGCCAGACGGTGAGGAGGAAACGCTCGTTTTTCGGGATCGCGGGTTTGGCCTGCCAGATGTTGTCCAGGGCCTCGCGCAATTCCACCAGTACCCCGGTGGCGCCCACGATCAGGATGGCGGCGGCCAGCAGCGAGGCAAAACCGCCTTCGCCGGGCTTGTTGGCGGCCTGCAGCAGCGAGTCGATCAGCTGGCCCGCGCGGGCACCGGCCAGTTGGGTGACTTCCTGCACCAGCTGCTGGTGCGCCACGCCCTCGCCGTAGAACAGGCCCACCAGGCCGACAAGGATGACCAGCAGGGGGGCCAGGCTGAACACCGTGTAGTAGGAGAGCGAGGCACCGTAGCGGGGACAGTCGTCGTTGATCCACTCGTTGGCGCTGGTCCAGACCAGGTACCAGACATAGAGGAAGGGGTGGGTCAGACGCTTGGCGAGGGAGCGTGGCCTGGCGTCGGGTGCATCAGTGTCGAGATTGGCGTCTGTAACCACAGAGAGTTCCCGCTGGAGCGCATCAGCGTTGTCCGTGGATGGGCCGGAAGGCTCTGTGGCCGATGGTCGGCGCGCTTTTGTGTCGTCGACTGGAAGGGGAGGCGATGTCGTGTCCATGGTGAACCCATGCGAAATACGGGATGGATATCACTCTAGGATGCCGGGCGTACTGCCCGTGTCAGAGGGCGCCCCGACTTGCTGCCCGCGGGTGGTGGATCACTCGCGCATCGGCACCTGCTGCTGGGGCTGTCAATCCCAGCGGATCGGCGTCGATTCAAGGACCAGGTCGCTGCGGGCGCTGGCTACGCAGGGCAGGATCCAGCCTGCGCGTTTCTCGTCCGGGCTGAGGCCGGGCCAGTCGATGCGCCAGTGGATGTCTCCCTGCACCAGCCGGCACAGGCAGGTGCGACAGCTGCCGTTGCGGCAGGAACTTGGCAGGGCAACCCCGGCCTGTTCGGCGGCCAGCAGCAGCGGCGTGTCGGCATCGGCAGGAAATTGCTCGCCGGAAGGCAACAGGATAACGCGGTGGGACATGACGGACAAAGGTGGTAGATTGGGAACACGGGGCGGCGGTATGCGGCCGTCCGCGCCGTTGTCTGCCGGGTCCGGATATTGTCGATGAAGCCTGTTGCCACTCCGCCATCCCAGAACGCCGAGGTGATTTTCCGTGCCCGCCAGCTGGGCAAGGTGTATCCCATGGGCGATGTGGAGGTGCATGCGTTGCGCGGCGTGGACCTGGAACTGTACCGCGGCGAGTTCGTGGTGATGCTGGGGCCCTCGGGCAGTGGCAAGTCGACCCTGCTCAACATTCTCGGCGGGCTGGATGTGCCGAGCAGCGGCGAGGTCTGGTACCACGGCGAGGATCTGACGCACGCCGGCGATTCGCGGCTGACGCAGTTCCGGCGCGAGCATGTGGGCTTCGTGTTCCAGTTCTACAACCTGATTCCCAGCCTGACGGCGCGCGAGAACGTGGCCATCGTGACCGAGATTGCGCCGGACCCGATGCGGCCGGAAGAGGCGCTGGCGCTGGTGGGGCTGGGCGAGCGGCTGGACCATTTTCCGGCGCAGCTGTCGGGCGGCGAGCAGCAGCGCGTGGCGATTGCGCGCGCCATTGCCAAGCGGCCGGTGGTGATGCTGTGCGACGAGCCGACCGGCGCGCTTGATTCGGCCACCGGCGTGCGCGTGCTGGAGGCGCTGGAGCAGGTGAATGCCGACATGGGCACCACCACCGTGGTGATCACGCACAACGCCGACATTGCGCGCATGGCGCATCGCGTGCTCACCATGGCCGATGGGCGCATCGTGGGCGAGCAGGTGAATGCGCAGCGCTTGCCGGCGCGGGAGCTGCACTGGTGATCGGGCTGTCCGCCATCCACCGCAAGGCCTTGCGCGACTTGTGGCACATGCGCGGGCAGGCGATGGCGATTGCGCTGGTGATTGCCTCGGGCATTGCCATGCTGGTGATGTCGCGCGCCACGCTGGATTCGCTGCAGGACACGCGCACGCGGCTGTACCAGGATTACCGTTTTTCCGATGTGTGGGCGCAGGTGCGGCGGGCGCCGGAGAGCGTGGCAGCGCGCGTGGCCGAGCTGCCGGGCGTGAACGAGGTGGAAACGCGCGTGATTGCGGGCGGCAAGCTGGCCTTGCCGGGTTTCGACAAGCCGATCGAGGCGCTGTTGCTGTCGCTGCCGGACCAGGGCGAGCCGCAGCAGAACCGGCTCTATCTGCGTGCCGGACGCATGTTGGCGCCGTTTGCCCAGGGCGAGGTGCTGGTGAGCGATGCCTTTGCCGAGGCGCACCAGCTCAAGCCTGGCGACACGCTGCGGGCCACCGTTTACGGGCGCTCGCAGCAGTTCACCGTGGTGGGCATTGCGGTGTCGCCGGAGTACCTGTACCAGATCAAGCCGGGCGCGCTGTTTCCGGATTACGAACGCTACGCCATTCTCTGGACGCACCGGCGTGCGCTGGGTGCTGCCATGAACATGGGGGGCGCCTTCAACCAGATCACGGTGAAGCTGGCACCCGGCACCAGCGAAGCGGAGACGCTGTCGGCTATGGACCGCATCCTGGCGCGTTATGGCAGCCGGGGGGCGATCGGGCGCATGGACCAGCTCTCGTACCGCTATCTGCACGAGGAGTTTCGCGGGCTGGCCACCATGGCCTGGATGTTCCCGCTGATCTTTCTCGGGGTGGCGGCGTTTCTGCTGAACGTGGTGTTCAAGCGCCTGATCGGCACGCAGCGCGATCAGGTGGCGATCCTCAAGGCCTTCGGCTACAGCACGCTGGATGTGGCGCTGCATTACGGGTTGATCGTGACGCTGATCGGGGTGCTGGGTTCGGTGCTCGGGGTGGCTTTGGGTGTGTGGCTGGGCAGTGCGCTGGCGGGGCTGTACCAGCTCAATTTCCGTTTTCCGTTCCTGGATTTCACGCTCAGCCCACAGGTGGCCTTGGCGGGCGCAGGCGTGAGCCTGCTGGCGGCCTTGAGCGGCACCGGCTGGGCCGTGTTTGCCGCGGCGCGCGAGCCGGTGGCGCAGGCCATGCGGCCGCCGGCGCCCGAGCGCTTCCGGCGCACGCTGGTGGAGCGCGCGGGCCTGACGCGCTGGCTCTCGCAGCCTACGCGCATGATCCTGCGGCAACTCGAGCGGCGGCCGCTGAAGGCGCTAATGAGCATCGTCGGGCTGGCGCTGGCGGGGGCCATCGTGATGATGGCGCGCTTCCAGACCGGCTCGATCGACTACATGGTGGATGTGCAGTACCGGCTGGCGCAGCAGCATGATATCAGCACCAGCTTCATCGAGATGGCGCCCCGCAAGGTGGTGGACGAGTTGCGCGCCTTGCCGGGCGTGCGTCAGGTGGATGGCGTGCGCAATGTGGCGGTGCGGCTGCGCAACGAGAACCGCATGGTGCTGACCAGCATCCAGGGGCTGCCGGCAGAGGGCTCGCTCAGCCGGCCGGTGGATACGCGGCTGCGGCGCATCGAACTGCCGCCGGACGGGCTGGTGCTGAATGACTACGTGGCGCGCAAGCTGGGCGTGCAGCCGGGCGACTATCTGCAGGTGGAGGAAATGGAAGGTCGCCAGACGCAGTTGCGGCTGCCGGTGGCGCGGCTGATGCAGGAGTATGTGGGCACCATGGCCTATATGGATCTGGACGCGCTCAACCGCGCCATGCGCGATGGCGATGTGATCAGCGGCGCGCTGCTCACCGTGGATGACGATGCCGAGGATGCCGTTTTCCGCGAGCTGGACCGGCGGCCCGGCGTGGTGGGCGCCGAGTCGCGACTGGCGGCGATCCGTGCGCTGTATCGCACCATTGCCGAAACCAGCGGGCTGTTTACCTGGGTGGCAGTGCTGATGGGGCTGGTGATCAACTTTGGCGTGGTGTACAACTCGGCGCGCATCGCGCTCGCCGAACGCGGGCGCGAACTGGCCAGCCTGCGCGTGCTGGGCTTCACGCAGGGCGAGGTCAGCTACATCCTGCTGGGCGAACTGGCGGTGCTGGTGATCGTGTCGATTCCGCTGAGTTTTGTGGCGGGCTATGGGTTGATCCTGTTCATGGTGCATGGAATGGAGTCGGATCTGTACCGGGTGCCGGTGCATCTGGAGCCATCCGCGTATGCATTTACCGCGCTGGTGACGGTGCTGTCGGCGATTGTTTCCGCGCTGGCGGTGTACCGGCGCATCCGGCAGCTGGATCTGATCGGCGTGCTGAAGACGCGTGAATAAGCGCCGCGCGCGTTAACATCGAGTGAACTGACATGCAGAAACCTTCCCGCAAGACGCTCGTTTTCCTGTTGCTGGGTGCAATAGCCGTGCTGTTGCTGCTCTGGCTGGTGCTGCGCGAGCCGCAGCAGCTGGCGACGCTGGCACGGGTGACGCGCGGGCCGATCGAGGTCAGCTTCGTGGAGGAGGGCAAGACGCGGCTGCAGCAGCGCTATGTGGTGACGGCGCCGGTGGCGGGCGTGGTGCGGCGCATCGTGCTGCAGCCGGGTGACCCGGTGCAGGCGGGGCAGAGCGTGGCCGAGATCGATCCGGCCGCCAGCGGCCTGCTGGACGCACGCTCGCGCAGCCAGGCGCAGGCCGAACTGCGCGGGGCGGAGGCGGCTCTGGCGGCGGCGCGACAGCGTATTACGGCTGCACAGGCGGCGCAGGCGCTGGCGCAGCGCAATCTGCAGCGGGGGCGTGAAGTGGCGCCTACGGGCGGCATCGCCCAGGCTGATCTTGACCTGATGCGCAGCCGCGCCGTGACGACCGCTGCCGATGTGGCGTCGGCGCGGGCGGATGAACGCGTGGCGAGCGAGCGTCTGTCTGCTGCGCGTGCGGTGCTGGCGGAGGAGGGGCGTGCGTCCAGCAGCAAGACGCGTGCGGTGGCGGCGCCGGTGGATGGCGTGGTGCTGCGGCGCCTGGTGGAGAGTGCGGCGCCGGTGCCGGTGGGGCAGCCATTGATGGAGCTGGGCGATCCGGCGGCGCTGGAAATCGAATCCGAAGTGCTGTCCACCGATGCCGTGCGGCTGGCGCCGGGGATGGCTGCGCGCATACTGCGCTGGGGTGGCGAGGGCGTGCTGCAGGCGGTCATCCGGCGCGTGGAGCCGGGCGGCTTTACCAAGGTGTCGGCGCTGGGCGTGGAAGAGCAGCGCACGCGCGTGGTGCTGGATTTTGCCTCGCCGCACGAACAGTGGCAGCGGCTGGGCGATGGCTACCGGGTGGAAGTGCAGTTCCTGGTGCAGCGGCAGGAGAACCTGCTGCAGGTGCCGGGCAGTGCCTTGTTCCGCGCCGGTGAAGGCTGGGCCGTGTATCGCATCGAACAAGGCAAGGCGCGGCGCACGCCGGTGAAGCTGGGCTTGCGCTCGGCCACGGCGGCGCAGGTGCTGGAAGGGCTGAAGGAAGGCGATCAGGTGATCGTGCAGCCGGATGACCGGATTGTGGAAGGGACGCGGATTAGGGAGGGAGGAGCCGCTGGCAAATAAGGCCGACCCTGGCTACGTTTTTTTCAGCGCTGCCAGGTCGCGCGGTCCAAGCCTTTCAACCGGGCAGGCGGCCAGAGGCGCAGCCATCAGCCGCGCGGCTTACTTTTTCTCGTCGTCGCGATCCGGTGTTACCAGATCAATGCCTGCGCCCACCGCCTTGACGCCGGTGGAGACGACAGCGCCCGTCACGGAAATCGCCGCGCCTGCTGCAGCGCCTACGACAGTGGTGACGCCGCAGCCGGCCAGCGGCAGGGTCAGCAGGCTGGCAGCGGCCAGACGAAGGAGGGCGGTGCGGTGCAACATGCGGGCCATTGTAGAGGCCCGGAGGGCGCCCGGCTCGGGCTGTTACGGCAGCCGGTTCCGGAGAACACACCGGCAGCACAAATAGCCCGAGCCAGGTCTCAACGCACGCCGGTAAGTGAAGCCGCAATCCTCAACGCATGCCGGTGAGTGAGGCCGCAATCGCCCGCTTGAAGGGCGTGATGCGCTGTCCGATCTGGACTGCCGCGTCGCGCACCAACCTGGCAGCCGGATGTTCGGTGGTGTAGAGCCGGGCCATTCCCTTGGTGATCAGGTACAGCGGTCGCGTGGCCAGCTGGTGCTCGCGCTGGTAGCGCTGCAGCACGACGGGGCTGGCAAAGTCCTGCCCGGCCGCGTGGGCCTGCAGGATGGCCTTGCTCAGGCTTTCGACGCCGAGCAGGCCGAAGTTGAAGCCGTGTGCGGTAATAGGATGCATGCCCACGGCGGCATCGCCCACGCAGGCAAAGCGCCGGGACACGATGCTGCGCGGATAGACGCCCACCAGCGGATAGACATGGCGCGTGCTGACCAGCGTCATGCTGCCCAGGCGCTGCGCAAAACGGCGGGCGATTTCGGCATTGAAGGCCGGTGCAGTCATGTTGGCAACTGGATCGATGGCGTGGCTGGGCAGGGTCAGCACGACAGAGGAGCGGTGCATGCCGGTGGCCGGGTCGTCGTTCATGGGCAGCAGCGCCAGCGTCTGGCCGTAGTCGAACCATTGCCAGGCCACATGATGGTGCGGCTTCTGGTGCAGCATGCAGCACACCAGCATGCTGTGGCCGAAGTCGTACATGTCGGCCGCCAGCCCCATGGCGCGGCGCGTGGTGGAGAAGCGGCTGTCAGCCGCCACCAGCAGGCGCGCCTTGAGCACGCGGCCATCTTCCAGCGTCACATGCGCGGCCTGCTCGTCGCTCCAGATGCGGCCGGTTTTCTGGCCGGTGAGGAGGGTGATGTCCTGGTGGGCGCTGATGCTGTCCTGCACGCAATCCCAGGCGCCCTGGCGGATCAGGTGGTTGGACACCAGCCAGCCCAGTTCGCTGCGCGGCGACAACTCATGGCCGATGACCATGCCGAGCGGATTGGGCCCGTTCAGCACCTTGGCGTCGCGCAGTTGCGAGAAGGCCGTGGGTTCGATCTGCTCGATGCGCTGCCACAGGCCGAGCTGGCGCAGGGTGTTGGCGGAGCGGTGCGTCAGGGCAATTTCACGGCCGTCAAAGGCGGGTTCGGCGATGGCCTGCTGCGCCTGCTGCTCCAGTATGCCGATGCGCAGGCCCTTGCCGGAAAGTGCGCGCGCCAGAATCAGTCCGGCCGGGCCGGCTCCCACAATCAGAATGTCGTAATCCATGGCGAGGCAGTGTAGCCAGCCCCGGTGCTGCGCAGCTTGATGCGGGTCAATGGTCGGTGGCGGATTGGACTCTGGCCGCGCCGGTCACGGCAGAGGGAGCGTCTGTGGCGGCGCCTGTGCCAGGTGTTGAAGCGATGGCAGGGCGCACTTGCCTGCCCCGGAAAATCAGCACCACGCCGAGCAGGATCACGCCCGAGGCCAGCCATTCCCCGCGCGTCACCACCTCGCCGCCCAGCCACACGCCCAGCAGCAGTGCGATTACCGGATTGACGAAGGCATAGCTGGTCGCCAGTGCGGGCGAGGCGTGGGCCAGCAGGTAGAGGTAGGCGCTGAAGGCAATCAGCGAGCCGAACACGACGAGGTAGATCCAGGCGATGGCCGCCGCCGGGGTGGGCGGCCAGTGCGGCGCCGGCTCGCCGGCCAGGACCGAGAGCAGCATCAGCACGAGGCCGCCGCACAGCATTTCGCTGGCGAAACCGGCAGGCCCCGAAGCCAGCGGCATGCGCGTGGTCGAGAGTACCGAGCCGAGCGACCAGAGCAGGGTGGCGCCGACGATGAACAGGATGCCGAGCGGCTCGCCGCTGAAGCTGGCGCCGCGCATCAGCAGCAGCACGCCGGCCAGGCCGACCAGCATCCCTGCCACTTCCAGCCGGTTCGGACGCTGCCCGAACAGCAGGCCGAGCGCGCTCACCATCATGGGCACCACGGCGATGAAGGTGGCAATCAGGCCGGAGCCGACATAGACCTCGGCATTGGCCGTCAGCCCCATGCCGCCGCCGAGCATCATGGCGCCGATTACCAGGGCATGCAGCCACTGGCGCGGTGCAGGCAGCGCAGCACGCCCCTCCCGCCACAGCATCCAGCCCATCAGCAGGCTGCCGGCGACCAGAAAGCGCGTGCCCATCCCCCAGAACGGCGGGAAGCTCTCCAGCGCGAAGCGGATGGCAAGATAGGTGGAGCCCCAGATCAGGTAGCAGGCCAGCAGGGAGGCCAGCAGCAGGCGCGGCAGCGGAGAGGATTTCGGCATAGCGCGCTATGGTAGCGCGCCTGTGGGGCATCCCGGTGGAGTTCCGCTATGGTCCATGCAGAACGGGCAGGGCGCGGATCGGTTCCCCGAATCGCAGGCTCAGCCGCGCGCCTGCACCGCCAGGTCCAGGGCCCGCAGCCGCAAGGCCGGATCGAATACATCGCACACCAGCATCATCTCGTCGGCCTGGGTGGCGTCGAGCAGTTGCTGCAGGCCATTGCGTACGGTATCCGGGCTGCCAATGACGGCGCAGGACAGGAATTGCTGCAAGCCCGCCATTTCCTGCGGCGAGAGCGAATCCAGATAGCTTTCGCGCGGCGGTGGCAACAGGCCGCGCTTGCCGGTGAGAATGCCGATCACTCGCTGGAACAGGCTGCTGGCCAAGTAGTGGGCTTCTTCATCCGTGGGCGCTGCCACCAGGGGCACGCCGATGATGGCATAGGGTTTGTCCAGCTGTGCGGAGGGCTTGAAGTTGCGGCGGTAGAGATCCAGCGCCTGCAACAGCATCTGCGGGGCAAAGTGCGAGGCAAAGGCGTAGGGCAGGCCCCGCTCGGCGGCCAGCTGGGCGCTGAACAGGCTGGAGCCCAGCAGCCAGATAGGTACCTGCGTATTGGCGCCGGGGTTGGCGATGACCTTCTGGCCGGGTTGCGGCGCGCCGAGATATTGCTGCAACTCGGCCACTTCGCGCGGGAAATCGTCGGCGGTTTCGGTGCGGTCGCGGCGCAGCGCACGCATGGTGACGGGATCGGTGCCCGGCGCGCGACCCAAGCCCAGGTCGATGCGGCCCGGATAGAGCTCGGCCAGCGTGCCAAAGGCTTCCGCCACCACCAGCGGTGCGTGGTTGGGCAGCATCACGCCGCCCGAGCCGATGCGCATGCGCTGCGTGCCGCCGGCGATATGCCCCACCAGCACGGCAGTGGCCGAGCTGGCGATGCCGGGCATGTTGTGATGCTCCGCCAGCCAATAGCGCGTGAAGCCCAACTGCTCGGCGTGTTGCGCGGTGCGCAGGGCAATCGCCAGCGCATCGGCCACGCTGCCGCCTTCACGCACGGCGACCAGATCAAGCATGGAGAAGGGGGTAGTGGCCAAGGTTTTCATGATTTCATTGTGCGCGCCGGCAAGAGTGCTTGCAATGGGGACATGGGCGCAAACGGGCGGGAATCAAGTTTTTCCCCTATAAAGTAAACCCATCGTCAGGCACGGCCTGACAACGGCGGCGCTGCCGCGCATGAGGAGAACACCATGACAGATTCCCATCCCCTGGCCGGAACCGTGCAGCAATCGCGCGGCGTGGAGCGCCTCGTGACCGGCATGGCCACGTCCGACGGCGCCGGCGTGCGCCTCACCCGCGTGCTCACGCAGGAACTGCAGCAACGCCTGGACCCGTTCCTGATGCTGGACGCCTTCGGCAGCGACCATCCGGACGACTACATCGCCGGCTTCCCCGACCACCCGCACCGCGGCTTCGAAACCATTACCTACATGCTGGCCGGGCGCATGCTGCACCACGACAGCGCGGGCAACGAGGGCCTGCTGGAAAGTGGCGGCGTGCAGTGGATGACAGCCGGGCGCGGGGTGATCCATTCCGAGATTCCGCAGCAGGAAGAAGGGCGCATGGCGGGTTTCCAGCTTTGGCTGAACCTGCCGGCGTCCGACAAGATGAGCGCACCGTGGTACCGCGACTTCAAGGCCGAAGAGCTGCCGCGCTTGCGTACGGCAGAAGGGGCGGAGGTGACGGTGATTGCCGGCGAAAGCCACGGCGTGACAGGGGCAGTGACACGCGCCGCAACACAGCCGCTGTACCTCGACATCCACCTGCCCGCACGCGCCGGATTTGCCCAGGCCTTGCCGGCAGGGCATAACGCCTTTGTCCATGTCTACGAGGGCAGCGTGCAGATCGGCGACACCATGGTGCCTGCGCAGCGCATGGCGATTCTGGACAATGCCGCTGGTGCCGATGGCGTGCGCCTGCAAGCGGCGGAAAATGCCCGCCTGCTGCTGATTGCCGGCCGGCCGCTGGGCGAGCCCATCGTGCAGTACGGTCCGTTCGTGATGAACTCGCAGGAGCAGGTCTACCAGGCGCTGCGGGATTTCCGGGATGGCAAGCTGGCCTGAGTCGCAGGGGCGTGCCTGTGGGTTCGCGAGGCAAACACGATGACCCTGAAGCCGTCCGCCATGGTCAGCGCCCCAGCTTGCGTCCCACGATCCGCCGCAGGAAGCGCAGCTTCTGCCCCAGCGGGAAGCTGCGGAAGTTGGTCCTGGTCGTGCCCTGCGTGAAGGTGGTGGGCCGGCTGTAGTCGATCGCCACATCCACGATCACCGGCCGCCCCTGCGCTGCCAGCTTGCGCGCTTCGGCGATGGCGCTGTCGATGCAGTGGTTGTCCGGCATGGGCACATAGGCGGCGCCCGTGGCCTGCGCCACGCCCTGCAGGCCGATGCGGTGCGGCAGCAGGGTGCAGGTCTGGCGCTGGTAGGGCAGTTGCTGCGCCTGCGCGATCTGTGCCAGCGCGCCATCGTTGAATACGCAGAAAACCACCCCCAGGCCATTGGCCGTGGCGGTCATGATCTCCATGCAGCTCATGGCAAAGCCGCCATCGCCGACGATGGCGACCACCTCGCGCTCCGGATGCGCCAGCCGCGCCCCGATGGCGGCCGGAACGGCATAACCCATGGCATTGAAATCGCTCGGCGTCAGCAGTGCACTGCCTTGCGGCCAGGCGTACAGCTCGGCCGCCAGAAAGGTGTGGTTGCCATCGTCCAGCACGGTGATGCTGTCGGCCGGCATCTGCTTGCGCAGGCTGGCAAAGAAGGCTGCGGGATTGACGCGCGCGGGGTCTCCCTGCTTGAGCCAGCCGTCCAGATAGGCAGCCTTGTCGCCGGCAATCTGGTGCTGCAGCCGGGTATTGGGGCTGCGCTCCGGCTTGCGGCCGCGCAGTTCCTGCAGCAGCGCGCGCAGCACCGGCTGCGCATCGCCCACCAGCGCTACCTGGGCCGGATAGTTGGCACCGGGCACTTCCGGGTCGATATCGACATGCACCAGCGCCTGGGGCACGCGCGCGCCAAAGCTGCCGGTCGGGATTTCGGCAAAGCGCGCGCCCACCGCCAGCAGGGCATCGCACTGGCGGAAGGCATTTTGCGCCGCCGGTACGGCCGAGCGGCTGAAGCCAAACCCCGCATGCAGCGGATGGTCGCCCGGAAACACCGCCAGTCCCTGCAGTGTGGTGCTGACCGGCATCTGCAGCAGCTCGGCCAGCTCCATCAGTTCGACCTGTGCGCCACGCGCGCCCCAGCCCACGAACAAACCTGCCTGGCGTGCCTGCAGCAGCACATCGGCCGCCTGGCGGACCAGCGCGGCATCGGGCAGTGCAGGGGGCTCCGGCGACTGCCATGCGGGCAGCTTGCCGGCATCGCCGGTAAAGATCTGCAGGTTGACCGGCAATTCCACCAGTACCGGCCCCGGCACGTCCGAAGTGGCAATCCGGTATGCCTCGAACAGCGTGGGCACCACCTGCTCATGCGTCATCACACGGAACGCGGCCTTGGTAAAGCCCCGCGCCATCTCCAGCTGGTCGATGCCGTGCAACTGGTAGCGCCGGCCGCTGTCGGTGCGCGTGCCACCGGTCAGCACCAGCATGGGCACGCCGGCCAGATAGGCCTCGCCGATGCCGCTGGCCGCGTGCGTCAGCCCGGCCGCCGGCACGATGGCCAGCGTGCCGATGGCGCGCGCTGCCCCTTCGGCGCCGATGCCACCCCAGTTCAGGCGGCTGAAGGCATCGGCCATGAAGGCGCCACCGCCCTCGTGTGTCACCAGCAGTGGCGTGATCTGGCGGCTGTGCGCCAGCGCGTCGTACAGCTCGGTGTTGTGCACCCCGGGGATGCCGAAGGTATGGGTAATGCCGAGCTGCTCCAGGGCATGCACGGCCAGTTGTGCGGCGGTCTTCTTCATGGCTGGGCCTGCGTTTGCGTGGGGGATGGGCCCATACTACCCGCCTGCGCCTGAAAGGGCACGCGCAAGACGTTGCGCACTGTAAATGCAGCCCCCGAGAAAAGTGCCTTCCAGCGCGCGCAGCCCGTTCATGCCGCCACCGCCGAAACCGGCAGCCTCGCCAATCGCGTACAGGCCGGGAATGGTGCTGCCATCCGGCCGCAGTGCCTCGCAGGCCAGATTGGTGTGGATGCCGCCCAGGCTCTTGCGGCTGATGATGTTTTCGCGGATGGCGATCAGCGGCAGCGCCTTTCCGTCCAGAATCGGCTGGGCCTTGCAGATGCGCAGCCGGTCGCCTTTCCAGCGTCGCAGTTCGGCGATGCGCTGGCGTTGCGGATCGGTGCTGGCCTCGCCCTTGGCGACTTCGGCGTCGTAACGCGCAACCCCGTCGCACAGCGTTTCTGCCTGGACAGCATCGCCGCCCTGCAGGGCGTTCATGCGTTCGGCCAGTTCCTCCAGCGATTGCGCCACCACCACGTCCGTGCTGTGCGCCAGCACCTCGTCCACCAGCCGCCGGTTGCCCAGCAGCAGTTCGCGCAGCAAGCCCAGCTTGCTGTGCTCGCGGATGGACGGATTGAACTCGGCCCCGGAAATCGCCAGCTCCTTCAGCGCGATGCGGCGGTTGAGCAGTTGCCAGGACCAGGGGCGCTCCTGCGCGCAGATCTGCGTCACCAGATCGCGCGTGTCATAGCCGCTGACCAGCGGTGGCCAGATGCGCTCGCCGCGCCAGTTCAGCCACAGCGCCGAGCGCGGCGGCACCAGCGACAGCCCATGGTCCGGCTTGCGCGGCCGCCAGTGGCGGATGCCGGCCGCGTAGTTCCACTGCCGGTCCAGATGCGTCAGCTCGGCGCCGGCCTGCTGCGCTGCGCGATGCAGCCGGCCATCGGCAAAAGGATGCGCGCCGTTGAGCAGCCCCTGCGGTGGCCGGTTCCAGTCCGCATGCCAATGCTGCCGCACCAGATCCAGATTGCCATTGATGCCGCCGGCAGCCACCACCACGACCGGTGCTTCGGCCTCGAACGGCACTCCGGTATCCTCGCGCAGGCCGCTGCATCCGTGGACGCCTCCCGCGCTCGTCAGCAGACTCTCCACCCGATGCCCGCACAGCAGCGTCAGCCGCTCGCGCTGCGGGTGCTGCAGCAGGCGTTGCACCAGCGTCTGCATCAGGCCATGCCCGGTGCCCCACACCACATGCCAGCGCGGCACCGTGTTGCCGCCGCCCTCGGGCGTCATGCCGCGCTCCACCCACAGCGGCAGCGGCAGGAATGACAGCCCCTGCGCCCGCAGCCAGTGGTACACATCCTGCAGACAGTCGTGCACATAATGCTCGGCCCAACGGCGGGGCCAGTGGTCGATACTTTCGTCGCGGCCGAACGCGCCGAAGCGCAGCCAGTCCTGCAGCGCGCGGTCCGGTGAATCCTGGATGCGCTGGCGCCGCTGTTCGGGCGTATCCACCAGCAGGATGCCGCCAAAGCTCTCCTTCGCCAGTCCACCCAGATTCTGTTCGCTGTCGCGGTCCAGCAGCAGCACGCGCCGGCCCTGATCCAGCAGGCGCAGGGCGCACACAATCCCCGCCAGTCCGGCTCCGATGATCAGGATATCGCCCGCATGTCGCTCCACACCGTCTCCCGAAAAAGAACGGTCGTATCATAGAAAACCGGTCAGCCCGGGGCTACTGAGGTTTTCCAGTAGGGCAGGGCATGGGCTGCGCTACCATCGCGGCATGAACCGTCCCGGCGCTCCGACCCTGTCCGAATCCGTCAGCTACCCGCAATGGCAGCGCGCCCAGGGCAGCCGCTGGTGGAATCCATGGCTGGCCCTGCTGGTATTCGGCCTGTTCTACGGTGGCACGCTGTACGGCCTGCGCTTGTTGATCGATTGGTCCGGCTGGGCGCCCGGCATGGATGCGATGCCGCAAATGCTGCTTCTGCTCAACCTGTCGCTGATCGGGCTGATTCCCGCCAGCCTGCTGGCGGTGCGGCTGGGTTTTCTGCACTCTGCGGGCTCCCTGCTCTCGCTATGGCAGCGCATGCGCTGGGGCTGGCTGTTGCGCGCCTGGGCCGTGGGCTGGCTGGCCATGGGGCCGCTGTTGCTGCTGGATCTGTTCCTGGTCGCGCCCCATCCCATCAACCTGCGCAGCGAATGGTTCTGGCCGCTGCTGATGATGGTGCTGCTCACGCCGCTGCAATGTGCGGGCGAGGAGATGGCATTCCGTGGCCTGGCGGCCCAGATCGTGGGCAGCTGGTGGCGCCGTCGCGGGGTGGCGGTCGCCATGTCCCTGCTGATTCCCTCGCTGCTGTTTGCCATGGTGCACGGTCCGCAGGACGGACCCCTGTTCCTGGCCCGCTTCGGCCTGGGCCTGCTGTTCGGATGGCTCAGCTGGCGCACGGGCGGGCTGGAAGCAGCGATTGCGCTGCATACCCTGAACAACCAGACCGCCTTCCTCGACGCCATCCTGACCAACCGTCTGCGGGAGGCGCTGTTCATGACGCAGGTCGAGTGGGTCACGGCCATCGTGCAACTGCTGCTCGTCGGACTGGCTGCCTGGCTGATCCTGCGGGCCTATCACCAGCGCGAGGCCGCACGCTGGACGCCGCCGCGCTGGCCGGATCACCTCCGTCCGGCAGCGCGGCCCGCACCCTGATCGGTGCATCGGCTACAATCGCAACATTGTTGCAGTAATGCGCCCCATGCCTTGCTGCCGTTTCCTCCCCGTTTTTCCATGAAATCCCTCCTGCTCGATGGCATGCTGTGGCGCCTGCTCTGGGTAGCCGTGCTGCTTGCCCTGATCTGGCTCATCTACTTTGCGGTGGTCTGACCATGCCGCTCGTGCTCGACAACATCACCGTCAGCTACCGCAGCGTGCCCGCCGTGCACCATGTCTACGCACGCTTCGACGAAGGCAGCTCCTGGGCCATCTTCGGCCCCAACGGCGCCGGCAAAAGCACGCTGCTCAAGGCCATGATGCGCCTGCTGCCCATAGACACCGGCACCGTGCACTGGCAGGGCCTGCAGCGGCACGACCTGGCCTACCTGCCGCAACTGGCCGAAATCGACCGCACCCTGCCCATGAGCGTGTTCGAACTCACCGCGCTCGGCCTGTGGCACGAAATGGGCAGTTTCGGCGGCCTGCGTCCGCAGCAGCGCGCCCGTGTGCACGAGGCGCTGGAGCGCGTCGGCATGTCCGCCCAGGCGCAGCGCCCGATCGCGGCCCTCTCCAGCGGCCAGTTCCAGCGCGTGCTGTTCGCCCGCATGCTGGTGCAGCAGGCGCGCTTCCTGCTGCTGGACGAACCCTTCAATGCCATGGATGCCCACACCACGCAAGCCCTGCTGCAGGTGCTGCGCGATTGCGTCGCTGCCGGCAAGGGCGTGATTGCCGTGGTGCACGACCGCGAACAGGCACGCAGCCAGTTCGACAACACCCTGCTGCTGGCGCGCGAAGTGGTCGCCAGCGGCCCCTCGCGCCAGGTCCTCACCCCCGGGAACCTGCACCAGGCCGACGGCTTCCGCCAGGAAGAGCGCGCCGACGAATGGTGCGATGTGCAGCCCGAACAACTCGCTCCCACGCAGCATGCCCATCACCACCATGATTGACGCCAGCCTGCTGCACGATCTGCTGATCGGCCCTTTCCTCGAATTCGACTTCATGCGCCGTGCCTTGGCCGGCGTGCTGTTCCTCTCGCTCAGCGCCGCGCCCATCGGCGTGCTGCTGATGCTGCGCCGCATGAGCCTGATGGGCGACGCCATCAGCCACGCGGTGTTGCCCGGCGTGGCGGCCGGCTACATGCTGGCCGGCTTCAACATCACCGCCATGGGTCTGGGCGGACTGGTTGCCGGGCTGGTGGTGGCGCTGGGCGTCGGCCTGGCCAGCCGCTACTCCAGCCTCAAGGAAGACGCCAACTTCGCTGCCTTCTACCTCACCTGCCTGGCCATTGGCGTGCTCATGGTCAGCCGGCAGGGCAGCCAGGTCGATCTGCTGCACCTGCTGTTCGGTTCGGTGCTGGCGGTGGACGTGCCCACGCTCACGCTGGTGGCCGGCGTGGCCAGCATCACGCTGGTGGTACTGGCGCTTATCTACCGGCCGCTGCTGGTGCAGATCGTCGATCCCGTTTTCCTGCAGGCCGTGGGCGCGCGCGGCACGCTCTGGCATGTGCTGTTCCTGATGCTGGTCGTGCTCAACCTGGTGGCCGGCTTCCAGGCGCTCGGCACCTTGATGGCCGTGGGCCTGATGATGCTGCCAGCCATCACCGCACGGCTCTGGCGCGACCGCATGGGCAGCATCATGCTGCTGGCCGTGGCCATCGCGCTGGCATGCGGCTACGGCGGCCTGCTGCTGTCCTTCCATGTCGACCTGCCGTCCGGCCCCGCCATCATCCTGCTCTGCGGCGGTGTCTACCTGTTCTCCCTCCTGTTCGCCAGCCAGGGCGGCATGATTCCGCGCTGGCTCTCCCACCGCCGCCATCAGCGCGCCGGTTTTACCTCACCCCGAAAGGATGCCCCATGACCCGTTACCTCAAGACGCTGCTAGCCACCTGCACCCTCGCTGCCGGACAGGCGTTTGCCGCCGCACCGCTGCCCGTGGTGGCCAGTTTCAGCATCCTGGGCGACGTGGCCCGCGCCATCGGCGGCGAGCGCGTGAAGGTGGAAACGCTGGTCGGCCCCAACCAGGATGCGCACGTCTACCAGGCCAAGCCGGCCGACATCCAGAAAATCCGCGCCGCCAAGGTGGTGCTGGTCAACGGTCTGGGTTTTGAAGGCGCCAGCATTCAGCGCGCCGTGCGCGACAGCAAGGTCTACAACCTGGCCGTGAGCAAGGGCATCTCCACCATCAAGGTCGAGAATGATCACGACCATGACCACAAGGGGCATGACCACGGCCACGACCATGGCGACGTCGATCCCCACGTCTGGACCGATCCTGCCGCCATGCAGCGCTACGCCCAGAACGTGGCCGGCGCCCTGATCATTGCTGACCCCGAAGGCCGCCTCTACTACGGCCAGCGCCTGCTCGACTACCAGCAGACCCTGCGCGAACTCGACAACTGGGCCGCCCAGCAATTCAATACCATTCCCAAGGCACAGCGCAAGGTGCTGACCGGCCACGACGCTTTCGCCTACCTTGGCAAGCGCTACGAGGTGCAGTTCCTGTCGCCACAGGGAACCAGCACCGAAAGCGAAGCCTCGGCCCGCACGGTGGCCAGGCTGATCCAGCAGGTGAAGAAGGAACAGGTCAAGGCCGTGTTCGTCGAGAACATCAAGGATCCGCGTCTGGTGCAGCAGCTGGCGAAAGAGGCGGGCGTAACGGTACAGACCGAGCCGCTTTACGCCGACGCCCTGAGCCCCGCCGGCGGTCCGGCCACCAGCTACGTGAACATGATGCGCCACAACGTGACGCAGATGGTCAAGGCGATGAAATAAGCCGGAGAACCGACAGCGCGCGACGGCTTATTCCAGGAACAGCCCCGGATCCACCGAAGCCTGGTTGAGCAGCACCGACCAGTGCAGATGCGGCCCCGTCACGCGCCCAGTGGCTCCCACGGCACCGACCGTCTGGCCGCGCTTCACGGTCTGCCCCGGCTTCACGTCGATGCGGCTCAGGTGGCACAGCATGCTCAGCAGCCCCTGTCCATGGTCGATCCAGACCGTGTTGCCGTTGAAGAAATAATCCCCGGTATCGATCACCGTGCCATCCGCCGGCGCCACCACCGCCTGCCCGGTCGGCGCCGGAATATCCGCCCCGCTGTGCGGCGCACGCGGCTGGCCGTTGAACACGCGGCGCTTGCCAAAGGAGTTGCTCAGCGTACCCGCGGTCGGCTGCAGCAATCGCAGCGAAAACGCAGCATCCCGGCTGAACACCTGCTTCACCCTGGCCTGGTGCGCCGCCTCGCGCTGGTAGCGCGCCGTGTCCTCGGGCGACAGGTCCACCACCTTGGGCGATACCTTCAGATGCTGCTCGGCGTAGGCCTTGGGGGCAATCGCGTAGTCGATGGTGCGCGTGCCCTTGCCATCGCGCAGGGTCAGGCGGGCACTGCCGGCTTCGGCCGACAGCGGAATGCCCACCACGGCCACCATGCCGCGCGTATCGGTGCTGAGCAGTACCGGGGTGCCTTCGGCCGTGCTCACCCTGGCTTCGCCCTCGATATGGCCCAGCGGCACAATCGCCACGCCGCCGGGCACGGCTTCCTGCCGGGGCAGAGCAGGCAGCGGCGGCATCGCCATGGCAGCGCGCGCACCGGCCAGTGCGCCGGTAGCCAGCAGGGCCTGCAGCAGCACACGACGGGGCAGCAGGGAGAGGGTGTCCGCGTCTTCGGCCACGGGGGCGATGGTGCGCGGATACAAGCTGGAAGCGAAGGTCATGGCTACTCCTCAATACCTTGCCGTCATGCTAGGGCCAAAATCGCCCGATGCGTCGCCGCGCCGGTAAAAAAGCGTGATTGATATCCGCATTGCCGGAAGGGATGCCGGCGCACCGGCAGGCAGCACATGCAGGGCGACGCACAATCGACCCATGTCCCCTGCAAGGAGTTCTGCCATGTACCACCTGCAACGCGCCTACGATTTCGATGCCGAATCCGGAAAACACGCCGTTCTGCTCGATCGCCTGTGGCCGCGTGGCCTGCGCAAACAGCGGCTCGAGGGCGTCATATGGGAAAAGGATGCCACGCCCTCCAACGAACTGCGCGGCTGGTTCCATGAGGATCCGCAGGAGCGCTTCGACAGCTTTGGCACGCGCTTCACGCAGGAGCTGGCAGACAGCGACGCCGCCCAGGAGGCTCTCAAGCGCATCCGTGCCCTGCATCGCAAGTTCGGCTCATTGACCCTGCTGACGGCCGCCAGGGATCCGGATCGCAGCCACCTCAGCGTACTGGCCAAGGTGCTGAAACAGCGGGGCAAGGCAGCGTCCTGAAACCGTGCGGGCAAAGAGGTTCAGTTCCGGTCCTGCTGCCAGCCCTGCACCAGCGCCCCCAGCGCAATGCCGGCCACCGCCCACAACAGCGTCCAGTTGCCAGCGCCAAGGCCCGCAATCGCCGGGCCCGGGCACACCCCTGTCAGCCCCCAGCCGATCCCGAAAATCGCCGACCCCGTCAGCGTCTCGCGATCCCAGGCACTCGGATGCTTGCCGAACTCGCCGCCCAGCAGTGGATGGCGCAGCACCAGCGGCAGCAGCTTGTACGCCAGCAGCGTCACCACCACGCCGCCGCCCATCACCAGCGCCAGACCGAAGTCGCGCAATTGCAGAAAGCTCAGCACCACTTCCGGCCGGATCATGGTGGACAGTGCCAGGCCAAAGCCGAACAGCGCACCGGCTGCCACGGTTGCAATAGTCTTGCCCATGCTCATGCCAGCCACCTCGTCACCAGATTCGCCGTCAGAAAGGCCGTGCCCATGAAGGTCAGCACCGCCAGCAGGGAGGGGCGCTGCAGCGAGCCAAGCCCGCAAATGCCGTGGCCGGACGTGCAGCCATTGGCACGACGCGCGCCATAGCCGGTGAGGAAACCACCTGCCAGCAGCAGCCACCAGGGCATCTGCGTGGTTTCGCGCGAGCCATCGCCCAGCCACAGCCACCACACCAGCGCGCCCAGGATCAGCCCGGCGGCGTATTCCAGCCGCCAGCGGCGCGTGTCGGTGAACTTGGCCTGCTGAAAGAAAGGGCGCTGCACCACATAGCTCCAGCTGCTGCTGAACACCGAACTCATGCCGCCGATGCGGCCCGTGAGGAGGAACAGTAGCGCGACACCGCCGCCGATGCAAATGCCACCCAGCAAATAGTGCTGCCAACCCAGGGGAAAGAGGGAAGAAATCGTCATCCCGCCATTATCCCCGCCCATCTCCCGTTGGTTCGCCCCTGTCGGGTGCGTAAGCAGCTGTAACCCGTGCCCACCCTGCAATTCGCAGCCGCTGAAGTGTGAAGTTTTGCACGCATGCCACGAGCTTCGACGACACGGACGGTGAAACGGTGACTGCACCATGTCAGTTTGCTGTCATGGTTCCGTCCTCATTCGGTTACTGCAGGAACATTTGAAAACGTGGATAGGACTGGTCCTACAAGGCTGGCCCGGCGCGGGTTTTTAAGGTTCGCCCTGTCGTCGTCGTTGCGCGGCGGCTCGTGTTCAACAACCCCAAGGATTTCCGTTTTGAAAAACAACCTCCTCACCGCTCTGCTAACCTCCGCTTCCCTGATGGCCGGTTCCGTGGCCATGGCCCAGACTGCTGTCGAACATGCACCCGCAACGCCGTCTCCCGCGGCTGAAGCCGCTCCTTCCAGCGCGATGCCGTCCCCCGCATCCATGGGTGACAAGGCTGGCGCCCCGATGGCTGCCACGCCGTCTGCCAACGCAACGGCCGCCGGCGCCGAGCCGGGTGCACTGGCGGCCACTCCGGCCAGCCGCATGGATGCCGAGCGCGTAGGCACCACCGAGCCGGGCGCGGACGAAATTGCCAGCGAAAAAAGCCGCACCGCCAAGAAGCCGGTGAAGCAGGCCAGCACCAAGAAGTCGGTGAAAAAAGCCAAGTCCGCCAAGGCGGGCAAGACCCACAAGGCTGCCGTGCAGACGAAAAATGCCGCTGGCGTGCAGCCCGGCGTGCCCACCAACCTGCAGTAACTCCCGGCTGATGGCGGCCGCTCCACCGTCACCTGTGGCGGAGCGGCTTCCGAAGCCAGGCGCCTGTGCAGCGTGCTCCGCTGCCGGCGCCTTTTTTCATCCGCGCGTGAACGCGAACGCCCCCAGCAGCACCAGCGATACGCCAATCAGGCGCAGCGGCGTGACCTCCCGTGCGGGCAAGCCGATCAGGCCGAAATGGTCGAGCAGCAGCGCCATGCCCAGCTGGCCCGCCACCATCAGCACCACCACCATGGCCACCCCGATGCGCGGCGCCGCCACAATTCCGGTCAGCACGAAAAACGCGCCCAGCACGCCGCCAAGCCACATCCACCAACTGGTGCGCAGCAGCATCGCGGTGTCCGGCAGGCTGCCGCGCAGGATGCCGAAATACACCAGCGCCAGCGCAATGGTGCCGACGGCAAACGAAACCAGGCTGGCCAGCACCGGGCTCTGAAACAGGACGGCACGCAACTGGCTGTTGATGGCGGTCTGTACCGGAATGAATGCCCCTGCTAAAAACACTAAAGCAATCATAAGGTTACGCATCGTGTTTCCTACTAACGCGGAAAAGAATGCTTATATATTATCAAAAGTACTATATAAAGCAGGCTCAACATGGGGCATATCCTCGCCGAAACGCGCCTCGCCCGATCCTTGCCGGACGTTACTGTTTGTTGCCGAGTATGTTGTTGGCTACCCGAAAGAGCCCATCAACGGGGTTGTTGGGGCCGATGAGCGCGGGGAGGTCGATTCTGAAGGACAACGAGCCGGGGTCGACGTGGTGATGCGACACGACATCATCGCGTCTGAGCACTTGGACGGCCGTGTCGCCCATGTCGTATCCACGCACGAAGGCGGGGGTGAACCCCATAGTAAAGGGTGCGTCATGCGACATGGCTGGGTGCCGGTAGCCAATGCCTGACTCCGAGCCATACTCTTCTACGTGGGACAAGAAGCTGTCCACGAGCGCATCACCCCCTGTGGTTTTTAGTCTGTCAACGACGCGCTGCGTAAGTTGAGGGACGGTGAAGGCGTTGGGGCTGGGCTCTGAGTACTGGAGACCGATGCTTACGAGTAATAGGCCTTCCTCCTTCGGCGTGATGTCGTCGCCGAGGAATGGCTCGACCTGATGTGTGCCCTGCACAATGTGGCTGGACGAGTCACGGGTTGTAGTTTTCACCTCTATGCCCGTCCCGTTCCAGACCAGGTCGCGGGCTGAACGACGCCAGCCGTGCCAAGCCTCTATGAGTTGTCCGACGTACTGGTCATCGATCCGGCGGGAAATTGCATCGAGCAGTAGCAGTTCTCCGGCCAGTCCGAGCAGAGTTGCTTCGGAGAGTTCAAGTCGTTTAATGGCCAATTCGATGATCGGCTCGGTGACAGCAAAGGCTCTTGGAAGGTCGTGGTCGGCTTGCTCGCGCAGAAGTTCGGTAGCGATCAATGCGGCAACCTGGTCGAAGTGTCCGTAGGCTGGGAATAGCAACCGAGTGGCGCTCAAACCCGCGCCATTTGCACGGTGCCATGAGTGGTACTGGATGGCCTTGCGGACGGTCTTTATCTTGGGTTGCAACTCCGGGCCTGCAAGAAACAATTCAATGTGTCCTAAGTGGTCGCGAGCAGCACCGACTACCTCCGCAGTTGTGAGCCAGTAGATGGTACGATCGTGTCCCTCTATGCCCTTGGGGATGGCGGAGATACGCTCGAGGATTTGTTCATAAGAGAGCATGACGCGTCTCGTCTCTCAGGGCAGGGTCGTAGTGGCGCGTGTAGCGGCGAATTGTTCCGGCCCGCCGGCGGGAAGGCACAGGCCGATAGCGATGGCAGGGTAAGGCTGCGTGGGGCGCTGGTTAACGTATATCAGGATTTGACCGTCCGACCCAGCCGGACGCCACGAGGAATCCACCAACTTGACGGGTGGCGGCTGGTTGCGGTGATGGTAGTCGAAGTAGAGGTCGCCTCGATAATCCCCTGAGTTTGCATTGGGAGTGCTGGTGCCCCAGGTTGTGGTCAGTTCACCGTTTGGACCAATGCCTTTCACCGTGGTCAGGACATCGAATGGAAGTTTGTTTAGAAGGCCGTTTTGGACAGGTGGACCGTCGCCAAAGCGGATACCCATCCAAAAGCGGGGCTGTGTCGCCTGCTTAGTCTGCAGGTTGGCCATGCTCCATAGGCGACCCGGTTCACCGGTGACGAACAGCCCCTTTACAGGCCGAGTCAGACTCGCCGCCCATAGCCGGAGATAGGCGGCAATCGAATATGGGCATACTCGTCGTGCTGGGTCGCCTGAACCGCGGATTGGAGGTCGGTACAGGCCGGGCTGAGCCAAGAGTCCTTCGGCGGAAACGCGCGCCTCGATTTGGGCCCAGTGCTTCCCAAGATCGCTGTCGTCGCCGGGGCGGTACGCGTCATAGCGGAGTTGGTCCAGCCAGTCGGCTGCCTCTACAAGAGTCAGCGGCTTGTCCAGAATTCGGCCAAGGTTCCTAGAGCCTTCGGTTACCGATGAAGACGTTTTGGCCTGGAACATTGTGGCGAGTAGGTCTGCATTGGGATCTGGAACACTACCGTCGTTCAACAGGGTTAGAAAAGGGCGTCCGCCCGGCGAGAGCGGGTAATTGCGGACGTTGGCGATCTTCCCAGTGGCACTGAAGTTCATTCCCTGAAGGACAGCTGGGTTGGGCGCACCGCCCATCATCCGCTGGGTAATGGAGGTGCGGATCGCCTCATCGATGTCGTGGTAGGCGCTGAAGAGGGCGAGTTGGTCTTCGGCAGCGAACACACGGCACAACTCGATGTAGCGTCCACGATAGCCGAACCACCGCTGCATCTGCATCTGGGTGTCGGCCAGTGGTGCATTGCTGGAGCGCTGGAACAGCGCCGTTGTCATGCCCTCGAGCGTGAGGCCACGTGCCATCACATTTCCGGATACGAAAATGGTGCTAAGGTCGCGAGGAGCCTTCCAGCGCCCTGAGTGATCGTCAAACTCGGGTTCGTAAGAGGGACGGTCGTCTGCGGCTGGGTCGCTATTCACGACAGACACTCGGGTTCCCGGAATGATCTCTTCTGCCAAGAGGGCCATTAGGGTCGGCTTGTCTGGGAAAACGTGCGGGTGGACCATATTGAACTCGGTCTCGATGGCCGTCGCGGAGGCCTCGTACCGGTTGAGCCACGCCATCCACGGGCTGGGGTTGGCGTTTAGTTGTGCCACGAGAGCATCTGGCAGGGTCGCGATCCCGTCGTTCAGAAGATCGCGAGCGGTGGTGCGGTCAGGTACTCCGGCCCAAAGCAGAATTTCTTCGGCGGACTGAAAATGGTCCTGGATGTTGGCCGAGGGATGGTACAGCATCGAGTGCGGTGCCATGATAGAGGCTCGGGCCTGTTCCGGTGTGTCATAGGTCTGGCTGGCTGCGGTGACTGGTCCGACTAGTTTGGAGCGGTGAAGACGGATGGCGCCGGCCACGAGAAAGGCCCTGACTGCCTCGGCACGGTCCTCATCAGGATCGGTGGTGAGCGGTCGGGCTAGGCATGCCCGCATGCCACGTCGATAGAATATTTCCCCCCCGGTGTAGAAGCAGGATAGGCCTTGGGGTTCCGGGTAGGTGGATGAACGTGGTGCGTTGAGGTTACCTGGGTTCGCACGGTCGATCATGTGTCCTATGTCTAGCGGCGTGCGCAGGGACGCCAGGAAATCTCTTGGAGCGAGGGGGTTGTGGTCTTCTTGGAGGAGGTTCGCTTGAGGTGTGGCAGTGTAGGCGATGTAGGTGGTGAAGAGGTTATCAGGTGAACCCTGGGGCGGGTCCCACAAGTTAGCGATCGTGCGGGGAATCTGCTTCAGGTTGCCATATAAGGGGTCCTGCCCGGTCTCAGCGATAGCGTCCAGGATCGAGCCATCGTCGGCTTCGTCGTCGAGGACCAGCATATGCACAGGACGATCGAGGGCCTCAACTGCATCGAAAACGTTCTTGCGGAGGCTATTGCCAAGTGCTCGTAAGTGGTGTGTTTGCTTCATAGCAACCACGATGATTGGGCGCTTCTGGGACAGCCTCTGTTTTACTGTGGCTGACTGCAGGGCATACGTCCGTGCGAGGGGTAGGTTAGTGTCAGAGAGCACCAGGGCTGGCGCAGGACATAGGATTCGCCGTGCCCGCTTCGTCAAATCGTCTGGCCCACAGTCGAGTTGATCCAATATGCGGCCGTAGGTTTGACGCCACAACGAAAGCCGTGTGCCTGCTAGCACTACTACGACATCGACGCCTCGGTCCATCGCCAGAGCTGAGAGGCCGAGCATCGAAGCTGTCTTTCCGGATTGGACCGATCCCATGATCAGGCCCGTGCGCACTCGGCTCGCCGGCCAGGTATCGAGAGCGGGTTCCCCGATACCGAAGATTCCGCGTTCTAGTATGTAGCGGCTGTCTGCCTCAACGGATGCCCGAGCGGTTGGGCTGAGACCGTGCAACTGACCTGTGTAGCGCGACCACCAGGTGTCTGGAGTGGAGGGACCCGGAGGATAGAAGTAGACATTCTCGGTCAACGGGGGGGCCATGGGACTACTGCTCTTCCTCTGACAGCAGGGTCCCCTGTAGGGATTCGTATCCCGAAGAGCCGAAGCGATGCTTGACCGCTTGCGAAGCTTGGTTCGGGTCAATGCTCAGGAGTTCGAGCACACCCTTTGCGATTCGGGCAATGTAGTCCCACTGGGTCTTGGTCTGAGCTTTCTCGATCCGTTTCCAGGCTGGACTGCTGGTGGCAGCGTAGATGCCCGAGGCGTTCTGCACGATTCGGTTTTCGATGTCGTCTGGGGATGCAGCAAGGGCGAAGGCCATGCCGACCACGGACCCGACTAGTTGGAGTTCCTGCCACTTGGCGCCCTTGCCATCGTCCATGAACTTCTCCGACCACACTTCCGAGTGGCGCGCGTGGAGATCAAAGGTCTTGGTTAGCCAGTCGAACAGATCGGTCAGGACTTGCTTATTGCGCAGCGGATGCTGCTTGTCGTCCTGCACGAGGGACATAAACTGATCGATATGTCCAGCGGTAGTCCTGACTTTCTGGTCTCCCGTGTCCAGCAACAGCACGGATAGGATCCACGAAAGGATTTTGGTACGACGGTATCGGCCGCGTCCGATACCGTAGTCCGACAAGGTTTTGGCAATCGTTGCGAGTTCGGGTACTTTGGCAAGCGAGGGAGCGATCGCGGCAACGTCGACGCGTGGGTCGGCATCTCCAGCTGCCGCGAGGATGGCCGGGGTAAGTTCGATTTCGTGGAAGGCCGCGTTGCGAATCTCTTCGGCGTTCAGGTGGACGCCCTGTTTGTTGTAAAGCTTGAAGACGTCGTGGATCTGGCGCGGGTCCGCTTGGGTGTAGCGGATCACGGGCACCTTGTAATTCGTGGTCTTTGTGAAGAGCTTCTCTACGGTCATGTTTGCACCTGCGACCGTGATAACGTTCCTGAGGATCTGCGTATAGTACTTGCCTTGAAGAGGCTCTAGCGCCGGGCCCGTGAGCCCACCGCTGCCGTTGTTGCGCAGCTTGAAGGGAAAGTAGTAGTCGTTCTCCAGCGCTGCCGTCAGGTTCTCGCCCTCTAGCGCCTTCCAGGCCTTCTTGAAGCGTGGGTAGTCCAAACGGAAGTTCTTCAGGAGGTCCTTGCCCGGATGGCGTTCGTCTGCGGCTGCGATGCGCTCGAGTGCCGCCGGATGGGCGCCGACAAATCGCAGCAACGCGGTGAGACGCTGCTTGCCGTCTACGACCTCTTGGGGATCGGAGGGGCCGACTTCGCGCAAAATGATGGACGGAAGCGGGATACCCCGGAGCACGGACTCGATGAGCGCTTGACGATCGTTTGTGGTCCAGACGTCCCCGCGCTGGTAGGATGGCGTCAGGTTCAGGTCGGAGGTGGTGAGTTCATTTATGGAGACCACGTCGGCGCTGGCCGTGACCGGTTCGGTGCTGAACTGTTGAGAGCCGGGGTCGGACTCCTCCCATGCGTTTGTCCAGTTGCTGGTGGCCGACGCACGCGTCGACCCATCCGATTCCATTTCTTCCGTGAAGGTCTGCTGTAGGCGCACTGCGAATTCGATGCGCTGGCTAAGATGCTCCAAGGCCAGCGGAGTGAGTTGACTAGGGGTGCTTGAGGCGTCAACCCCCTCGGCGACTTCGAGGTCGAGGTTTGTGGTGAGGCTGACCAGAAAGGAGTTCCGGTCGGACGTGTGCAGTTTTTCGGGGAGGTAAAGCCAGTCTTGTACCTCGGCTAGGTGCGTCATCCAGGAGTCGGAGGCTGGGTCTATCTCCTCGGCATCGATCGACGAACTAGCGGGTGAGACACCAGTCGGAGCGTCTGAGGTTTCGGAGAGGATAGAGATTCCGGCCGCGATGCGTTCCCACAATTGGGCGCTGGGATCTTCGTCGATGAAATCGTCCTCGTCGAACTGGTTAAAGCTGTCACTAGTCATGCGGTCGCTCCAAGGTGCTCGAGGGGGTAGATAGGGATGTTGTGTAACGTTGGTCGGCTCAGGTTTGCCACGAGGGGCCCTGCGATGGCTGCCACAACTTCCGCGTTAACTGCGTTGCCTAGGGCGCGGTATGCGTTGGTGATCGAGCTGGGAAGTTCGATGTTGCCGAGGCTTTGTAGGTTGGCGCACTCCCTGGGAAGCATGTATCGGCGCTCGCCAGCGAGATTAGCCCCTAGGATGGGCACCTGCGTCTCGGTGAAGGCAACGAGGCTAGGCGCCGTAGTAGGGCGCTTTACCCGAATCCCGGAGGCACGAACCTGAAGGACGAAGTTGTCAATATTACGCTCCTCACCTTGGGCGTTCCATTCGAATTTTTGGAAGCTTGACGGGAAGTTCTCGGGATGCCACTCACTCATCCAAGGGTTGATCCATGCGTGGTTCTTCGCATAGAACTCACGGTTCTGACGGATGAACGTTTGTTTCCAGAGCGGAAACTTAAGGTCGCCTTTGCGGCCGGCATGGCTGGGGATATGTTCACGCTGCTCGTCGATGTTCAGTCCGTCTAAGGGGAATCCGAAGCTGCCCTTGACGCCACCCATGTTCCTCAAGCCCAACCAAGGGCGCCGTGCCCACACGGCGGGAGGAGTGTCGTCTTCGTAGGGGTAGGTGGCACCGAACTCCATCGACCAGATGGGGAACGAGGGCATTTTGAGTGACTTTGGCGATCTAGCGAGGAAGTCTCCCCACATGTCGATAGCACGCTGAGTGAGTTCGGGGATATGACGAGTGACCACAACGTTGTCGAGCAGACAGTCGGCGATATGCGTGGGCTCGAGCGTCTTGATTGGCCACCGGTAGTCACATAAGCCGTCTAGCGATCCTATGAAGTAGGCGCGGTCACGGACCTGCGGAATGCCGAGTTCGTGGGGTGAATAGTGGTTGACCTGGACTCGGTATCCGAGGTTTTCCAGGTTGGAAATGATCGTGCGTTCAGTATGACCATCGTTGTGACGCCGGATGTTGCGTACGTTCTCGAGGATGAAACGCCGAGGTCTCTTGACCCGGAGGACATCGTGGACCTTGAAGAAGAGGTGCCCCTGACTGGTGTCGGCGAAGCCGAGTTGGTCCCCAGCCTTTGAAAAGGGCTGGCATGGAAAACCCGCAGCCAGGACCTCGTGGTCCGGAACCTCCCTAGCGATCTTCGCGTCGGAGTCGAGGTGGTTGATGTCTGACCAAGGTTTCAGTCCGTAATTGCGGGCATAGAGGGAATTAAGAGTTGGCTCCCACTCTGCGGCAAAGACCACCTGCCCGCCCAGCCCTTCGAGTGCCTGGTGGAATCCGCCGAGGCCCGCGAACAAGTCGACGAACCTAAAGTCACCGTTCAACTCAGTGGGCATAGGGTGGGGGTACTCCTGCATCTATTCTCAAGGCCGTCGGTCTGCGCGATGTTCGGTCAATTAATGCTATCGACGACTTCGTGTCGATGCTGCGAACTTTGTCAAACTTGAATTGTATCAGCTGCATTTCTAATGGCTTGCGGCGGCGTGCTAGCATTCTTGACTCGCCCTGCAGTCCCTTGCCGCCATGTTCCTGCCGCCCCGCAACCCGACCATTTTCCACATCCTGTTCTCGCTGCGGGGTTCCATCGCGGCAAAGATCTGGCGCCGGGTCGCCTACACCATGCTGCTGTCGGTGCTGGTCAACTTCACGCATGGGCAGGTGTACGACCACAAGATCACGCTCACGCCGACCGCCTTCACCATCATGGGCCTGACGCTGGCGATTTTCCTGGGCTTTCGCAATACCGCCAGCTACGACCGTTTCTGGGAGGGGCGCAAGCTCTGGGGTGAAATGCTGATCACCTGCCGCAACCTGGCGCGCCAGTTCATCACGCTGCCCCGTGCACCGCGCGCCGAGGCCACGCGCCAGCGCGTCTATCTGGCGATCGCCTTTGCCTACGCGCTCAAGAACCAGTTGCGCGGCAAGGATCCGGCGGCCGACCTGACGCCGCTGCTGCCGCCCGAACTGCTGCAGAAAGTGCTGGCGGCGGCGAATCGTCCCACCGCCATCCTCATGGAACTGGGCCACGCCAGCCGCGAACTCGGCGAGGAGGGGCTGGATGCGCAACTGGTGGCGCGGGTGGACCACGAAATCGGTGCACTCTCGCATGTGCTGGGCGGCTGCGAGCGCATCCAGTCCACGCCGATTCCGTACACCTACGTGCTGCTGCTGCACCGCACGGTGCACATCTACTGCTTTCTGCTGCCGTTCGCGCTGATCGACACCATCGGCTATCTCACGCCGGTGATCGTGGGGGTGGTGTCCTATACCTTCTTCGGGCTGGATGCGCTGGGCGACGAGATCGCCGATCCGTTTGACGAAGAGCCGAACGACCTGCCGCTGGACGCCATCAGCCGCACCATTGACATCAACTTGCGGGCGCAGCTGGGCGAGACGGAACTGCCCGAGCCAGTGCAGGCGAAGGAGGGCGTGCTGCTCTGACCCGGGTGCGAGGGCTTATTTGCCCCAGGAGTCCTTCAGCCCTGAAACGCGGTTGAGCACCACCTTGCCGTTGCCGTGATCCACCCGGTCGGTGGCAAAGTAGCCCAGACGCTCGAACTGGAAGTGGCTTTCCGGCCCCGCCTGCGCCACGCTCGGCTCGACCCAGCCCTGCACCGTCTTCAGGCTGTCCGGATTCAGCACCGTCAGGAAATCGCGCCCGCCGGCATCCGGCTGCGCCTCGGTAAACAGGCGGTCATACAGGCGCACCTCGGCCTGCACGCCGTCCTCGGCACCGACCCAGCCGATCACGCCCTTCACCTTCACGCTGTCGGCACCGGGCGTGCCGCTCTTGGTGTCCGGAATCAGCGAGACGAACACTTCCGTCACCTTGCCGTCGGCATCCTTCTCGTAGCCGGTGCATTCCACTACATGGCCGTATTTCAGGCGCACCTTGTTGCCGTCCTTGTGCTGGCCGGGCGGGTTGCTGGTGGGGCTGGCATGCGGCGGGAACAGGCGGAAATAGCCCTTGCTCGGCACTTCCATGAAGTCCTCGCGCTCAATCCACACGTGCTTGCCCATGCGCATGGTGCGCTGGCCCATGTCGGGGTGGTGCGGGTGCACCGGGGCCTTGCATTCGTCCAGCGTGCCGGCGCCCATCACCTCGTCCCAGTTGGTAATGGTGACCTTGAGCGGATCCAGCACCGCCATGGCGCGCGGCGCCACCGGATCCAGTGCATCGCGCAGAGCGCCTTCCAGCGTGCCGTAGTCGATCCAGCTGTCGGCCTTGGTCACGCCGATACGCTCGCAGAACAGGCGGATGGCGGCCGGCGTGTAGCCGCGACGGCGCAGGCCGGCCAGCGTGGGCATGCGCGGGTCGTCCCAGCCGCTCACGTGGTTCTCGTCCACCAGCTGCTTGAGCTTGCGCTTGCTGGTGACCACATAGGTCAGGTTCAGGCGCGCAAATTCGTGCTGGTGCGGCGGGGGTGTGTTGACGATGCCGCCAGCCGTGAGTTTCTCCATCAGCCAGTCGTAGAACGGCCGTTGGTCTTCGAATTCCAGCGTGCAGATGCTGTGCGTGATGTTTTCCAGCGCATCCTCGATCGGGTGCGCAAAGGTGTACATCGGGTAGATGCACCAGGCATCGCCCGTGTTGTGGTGGTGCGCACGGCGGATGCGGTAGATGGCCGGATCGCGCATGTTGATGTTGGGATGCGCCATGTCGATCTTGGCGCGCAGCACGGCGGCGCCGTCGGCCAGCTTGCCCTCGCGCATCTCGGTGAAACGCGCCAGGTTCTCGGCCACGCTGCGCGTGCGGAACGGGCTGTCGGTGCCGGGTGTGCCGAAGTCGCCGCGGTTCTTGCGCATGTCTTCCGGGCTCTGCTCGTCCACATAGGCCAGGCCCTGCCCGATCAGGTACACGGCCGCCGCGTACATGTGCTCGAAGTAGTTGCTGGCGAAGTAGAGGTGCGTTTCCTCCTTGCCGCCAAAGCTGCTGCGGTAGTCGAAGCCCAGCCAGTGCACCGCCTCCATGATGGCGTCCACGTACTCCTGGCTTTCCTTCTCGGGATTGGTGTCGTCGAAGCGCAGGTGACACACGCCGTCGTAGTCTTGCGCCAGGCCGAAGTTCAGGCAGATGCTCTTGGCATGGCCCACGTGCAGGTAGCCGTTCGGTTCGGGCGGAAAGCGCGTGCGGATGCGGGCCGGATCGATCGTGCCGGCTTGCTGGTGCGCGGCATTGCCGGGGGTCCCATTCCATTTGCGGGTGGCATAGATCCCCTTGTCCAGATCGGCTTCGATGATCTGGCGCAGGAAGTTGCTGGGCTTGACGGATTCTTCTGCTGCGGTGGCAGAGGAAGGGGAGGCAGGGGTATTCTGGATGCTCATGGGTCGATTTTATGGCCAAGCGGGCACCCGTCCGGCGTTGCAGGGACTCCGGCACCACCGTGTCGTCAAAACTGTGGCAATCAGCGGGTGGATGCCGTCCTCACAACTGGGCTCCAACGGCGCGGCCAATGGCATAGGTGATGCCCATGGCCAGCAGTCCGCCGAGCACATTGCGCAGGGTGGCTCGCAGCACGGGCGCATGCCCCAGGACGGCCGAACTGATCCCCGTGATGCACAAGGCCGCCACGACGGCGATGACCGTGATCAACACCATCTGCGACACGGGCGCGAGCAGGACGGCAAGCAAGGGCACCAGGGCGCCCAGGGCAAAGGCGGCCGCCGAGGCGAGCGAGGCGCTGATCGGATTGGTGTACTCGCCGGGCTTGATGCCCAGTTCGATTTCGGAATGGGCCGCCAGCGCATCGTGCTGCGTCATTTCGCGCGCGGCCTGTTCAGCGGTTTCCTTGCTCATGCCTTTCTGGCTCAGCAGGGCAGCCAGTTCGCGCAACTCGATGTCTGGCAACTGGGCCAATTCGAGCCGCTCGAGTGCAACGGCGGCCTGCTCGGTGTCCCGCTGGGTGCTCACCGACACATATTCGCCCACAGCCATCGACAGTGCCCCCGCAACCAGACCGGCCACGCCGGCGGTAAGCAGGGCCGCATGCGTGGGGCTGGCGCCGGCGACTCCGAGCACCAGCCCCGCGGTGGAGACGATGCCATCATTGGCGCCCAGCACGGCTGCGCGCAGCCAGTTCAGGCGATCCGATATGCCCGATGCGCGAGCGTCGAAAGCGGCGTGTTGCTGTGCGGAAGTGAAGGAGGTCATGGCAGGTCAAGGCGATGGACGACCCCCCATCTTAAGGACCGATGCCGGGTCTGCAAGCGTTTCCGTAACCGTCAGCCCGCATGCAGCTCCCGCAGCTTGATGAACGCGAGGCCGGCCATCACCGCATCGTTGAGCGCATCGTGCGCATCACGCGTGGGCAGCGCCAGATCCTTCATCAGGGTGTCGAAGCGCAGGTCGATGTCGGCATTGCCCTGCTGCTGATAGGGCGGCAACTGCTTGAACTTGTAGTCGTAGTACAGCGCGGACACCTCGATCTGCCTCTGCGGCAACTTGATGCCCAGCAGCGGTTTCATGGCGCGGTTGATCATCGCCACGTCGAACTCGAGGTAATAGCCCACCAGCGGCCGGCTGCCGATGAAGTGGATCAGCCGGCGCATGGCTTCCTCCACCGGCAGGCCGTTGGCCACGTCCATCTCGCGCAGGCGGTGCACGCGGATGCTTTCGGCCGAAACGTTGCCCTGCGGCTGCACCAGCAGTTCCAGCCGCTCGCTGCTCAGGATGCGATTGCCCTTGATGCGGACGGCCCCGATGGAGATGATGTCGTCGCTGCGCACGTTCAGGCCGGTGGTTTCGCAATCGAGCGACACATACTCGTCCGGGGGCGGGTCGTCGAAAATGAAGTTGAATTCGGGCGTGCTGAGCTGCCCTTTCTGCCAGCGATGGCGGGCGTTTTCAAGCCAGGCGCGCGGGGTAAAGCTGGAAAGTCCCATGAAATGGCCCCGCGCTTACATCACGTCCAGGCGGAAGCGCTGGTGCAACGTAGCCTTGAAGCGCTTGACGATACCCAGGCTGTCCTTGAGCAGGTCGCGTTCCAGACTGCTGATCTGGCCTACGTCCACATGACCGCTCACCGGCTTGCCGGCCTCCAGCTCCTGCAGACCCACCTTCAGGCGCATGCCCATGAAGATGTGCAGGCTGTTGATCAGGTTGTCGCCCCAGCTCTGCTTGAGCTTGCCCATCTGCACCAGCGCCCGGATGCGCTCCACCGTGCTGGTGGCCTTGATGCGGTTGGCCAGCGCCAGGCTGCGGATGCCGTGCACGATCGGGAAGATGCCCAGCTTCTTCATGTGCAGCAGCTCGCCACTGTCGCCCAGGGCAAACATGCGGCCGATCCAGCTGCTGCCGCTGCCGAAGGCGTCGATGGCGCTGGCAAAGCGGCTCAGCGTGGCCTCGTTGTCGGTGGAGAGTTCCCACAGGCGGTCGCGCACGCGGTCCAGCAGGCGCTCGTCGCCGGTCACGGCATGCGCGTCCAGGAAAATCGCCAGGTTCATCAGGTTTTCGGGGCTGCTCTGGATCAGCCAGGTACGCGTGCGCTCGCTCCATTCGCTCACGGTGCCGCGCCAGTCCGGGTTGTTCAGCATGATCTTGCCGGCGCACTCGGGGTAGCCGAAACGCTCCAGCTCGGCCGAGAAGCGGTCGCAGATTTCCTGCAGGTTGGCGGGCGGGGTGTAGTCGTCGCGCAGGATCAGGCCGTTGTCCTGGTCGGTCTTGAGCAACTGCTCGCCACGGCCCTCGCTGCCCATCACGATCAGGCAGCTGTTCTTCACCAGTTCTGGCGGGGCGATCATCTCCCAGGTGCGCTCGAACAGGCGCGCATTCACTTCCTGCACCAGATCGCCGATCAGGCCCACATTGGTGCCGCTGCGATACAGCTGCTGCACCATGCGCGTGGTCTGGCTGGCGGCGCCTTCGAGCGCCTCCAGGTTGTCGGCCTGGTCGATGCGGGTGAGGATCAGGTGCGAGTGGTTGGACAGGAAGCTGAACACGTCCAGCGACTCGACCACGCCATGCACGGTGTCGCCCTCGGCCACCACGATGCGGTGGATGCGGTGGCGCAGCATCTTGGCCAGCGCGTCGCCCATCAGCGCATTGGGCGGCAGGGTGATCAGGTTGTAGGTGGCCAGGTCGCCCACGGGCAGATCATCGAGCGGGCGGCCGTCGATGATGGCCTTGGGCAGCGCCGTGCTGGAGAAGATGCCTAGTCGCGGCAGCGTGCCGCTGGCATCGCGCACCAGCACGTGCGAGATGCGCTCCTTGTCGAACATGCGGGCGATGGCGGCAATGTCGGTATCGGCATCCACGTAGTGCGGCGCATGCAGCAACGCTTCTTCCAGGCGCGACAGCGTGAGCGACTGCATTTCCTGCTGGTCCTGACGTTGCGACAGGGCAGTGAGCTTGTCGCCCAGCTTGGAGAACAGCAGGGCGCTGAAGGTGGCGTTGCTGGCGATCAGCGACAGCACGGTTTCTTCGGCCAGCTCGTAGGCCACCACTTCTTCCTGCGCCTGGAAGCGGTGGCTGGCCTTGCCGGCGACCAGGCCACGGCCGTCGAAGGTGTCGTCCGGCCCGTACACGTGCAGCATGTCCTCGCCTTCGAGCTGCACCACCCGGCCCTTGATGATCACGTAGAGGAAGCGCGGCTTGTCGCCCACGTCCAGGATCACCTCGCCACGGCGGAAATAGGCAATGTCGACGTTGTCGCGCACTTCGGCCTGCTCGGCCTTGGTCAGGCTGTCGAAAGGAGAGGCCGAGAAATTGAAGGCGTTGGGCATGGTGTCGGGATGGACGGATGGAGTAGGCCGGCCATGCGCAGGGCGGCAGGAGGGCGGATGCTCCCGATTCTCGGGATCCGGCCGCGCAAACGCCCGGCTGGAGCACCGGAATCCTGCCAGTCTAATGGGCAGACTGTTACGCCAGCCTTACAGGTTCTTGCGCAAGTGTCGGGCATCACGACCGTTCGGACGGTCTCCGGCTTGTTGCCTTACGTTTACGTAAACGTCGTGGTGCGGAGGCGGTTTCTGAGTGGAAAGGGATACAAAACCGCTTTTGTCACATGCCTGACATTCGTTTGAGGGATACAACAATCTGCAATCGAAACTAGGGTTTGCACCATGATGGCGAACCCTAAATCGGCGCCTTCCCTGACAGTTTGTAAGTTAACAGCATGTTTCGGGTGCCACGATTGCCCATCGTTCACATCTAGGAGGAGACAACCATGAGTGACCCCATCGTGGAAAAGATCAGCAACAACCCGAAATACCAGGAACTCAAGGCCAAACGCAACCGCTTTGGCTGGACCCTGGCGATCATCATGCTGATCGTCTATTACGGCTACATCGCGCTGATCGCCTTTGACAAGGAATTTCTGGCGCAGCCCATCGGCAGTGGCGTGACCACGCTGGGCATTCCGCTCGGCATGGGCGTGATCATCTTCACCATCATCATCACCGTCATTTACGTGCGTCGTGCCAACACCGAATACGACGCAGTGACCCAAGAAATCCTGAAGGATGCCAGCAAATGAAAAAAACCGTTTTTGCACTGGGTACCCTGCTGGCTGCCGGCGCCGCACTGGCGGCAGGCGGTGACGTAGGCGAAACCGCCAAGCAGTCCACCAACTGGACTGCCATCATCATGTTCGGCGTCTTCGTGCTGGCCACGCTGTGGATCACGAAGTGGGCCGCCTCCAAGACCAAGTCGGCTGCCGACTTCTATACCGCCGGTGGCGGCATCACGGGCTTCCAGAACGGCCTGGCCATCGCTGGCGACTACATGTCCGCCGCTTCCTTCCTGGGCATTTCCGCGGCCGTGATGGCCAGCGGCTATGACGGCCTGATCTACTCCATCGGCTTCCTGGTGGGCTGGCCCGTCATCACCTTCCTGATGGCCGAGCGCCTGCGCAACCTGGGCAAGTTCACCTTTGCCGACGTGGCCGGCTATCGCTTCAAGCAGGGCCCGATCCGTGCGTTTGCCGCCTGCGGCACGCTGGTGGTGGTGGCCTTCTACCTGATCGCCCAGATGGTGGGTGCCGGCCAGCTGATTAAGCTGCTGTTCGGCCTGGACTACATCTTCGCCGTGATCATCGTGGGCGTTCTGATGATGGTGTACGTGCTGTTCGGCGGCATGACGGCCACCACCTGGGTGCAGATCATCAAGGCCTGCTTGCTGCTGTCCGGCGTGACCTTCATGGCCTTCATGGTGCTGTACAAGTATGGCTTCAGCCCCGAAGCCCTGTTCCGCCACGCCGTGGAAGTGAAAACCCAGATCGCTACTGCCGGCGGTGCTACTCCTGAAGCGGCAGCCAAGACCGGTCTGGCCATCATGGGTCCGGGCGGCTTCATCAAGGATCCGATTTCCGCCATCAGCTTCGGCATGGCCCTGATGTTCGGTACCGCCGGTCTGCCCCACGTGCTGATGCGCTTCTTCACCGTGCCGAACGCCAAGGAAGCACGCAAGTCCGTGGCCTGGGCCACGACCTGGATCGGCTACTTCTACGTGCTGATCTTCATCATCGGCTTCGGCGCCATCACCCTGGTGCTGACCGACCCGCAACTGGCTGACACCACCAAGGGCGTCATCAAGGGCGGTGCCGGTACGGCCAACATGGCTGCCGTGCTGGTGGCTGAAGTGGTGGGCGGCGACGTGTTCTTCGGCTTCATCTCTGCCGTGGCATTCGCAACCATCCTGGCCGTGGTGGCTGGCCTGACGCTGTCTGGCGCCTCCGCCGTGTCGCACGACCTGTACGCCACCGTGTTCAAGAACGGCAATGCCGACAGCGCTTCCGAGCTGAAGGTGTCCCGTATCACCACGCTGGCACTGGGTGTGATCGCCGTGCTGCTGGGCATCATGTTCGAGAAGCAGAACATCGCCTTCATGGTATCGCTGGCCTTCGCCATCGCCGCATCCGCCAACTTCCCGGTGCTGTTCCTGTCCATCATGTGGAAGGACATGACCACCAAGGGGGCCGTGATCGGCGGCTTCATGGGCCTGATCTCCTCCGTGGCGCTGACCATCGTGTCGCCCTCCGTGTGGGAAGCTGTGCTGGGCAACCCCAAGGGTTCCGCGCTGTTCCCCTACACCTCGCCGGCCCTGTTCTCCATGATCATCGGCTTCGTCGGTATCTGGCTGTTCTCCGTGATGGACCGCAGCAAGCAGGCTGCCGCCGAGCGTGCTGCCTTCCCGGCCCAGCAGGTGCGTTCCGAGACCGGTCTGGGTGCTGCCAAGGCGTCCGACCACTAAGCCAACCAGGCAACCTGTGCCAGTGCCGCAAGGCACTGGATTTTGAAACCGGGCTTCGTGCCCGGTTTTTTTATGCGCGTGGATTCTTGCGCGGGTGTTTGATCCATCCAGGGCTACCGGAGGCATCAGCCGGACCGTCTGCCGCCATTGCATGCGAAACAGGGTGCGGTGCTGCGTGGCAGCAAAGCCCTGCGATAATCGCCGTTTGCACTGGCGCGGCCGTTGTCCGTACGCCAGCCTGACGTTCTTTGACCACCGGGAGTAGTGTGGATACCTTATTGCTGATCAAGGCTGCCATCATGGGCATCGTGGAAGGCCTGACCGAATTCCTGCCCATTTCGTCCACCGGCCACCTGATTCTTGCCAGCTCGCTGCTCAACTTCTCGGCGCCGCCCTTCACCCCCGAAAAGGCCAAGGCCTTCGACATCGCCATCCAGACCGGCGCCATTTTCGCCGTGATCCTGGTCTACTGGCAGAAGATCCGCGACACCGTGGTACAGCTGCCCAGTTCGGGGCAGGCGCGCCGCTTTGCGCTGAACGTGATCATCGGTTTTCTGCCGGCGGTGGTACTGGGCCTGCTGTTCGGCAAGGCGATCAAGGCCAACCTGTTCACGCCGCAGGTGGTGGCAACCACCTTCATCCTGGGCGCCTTCGTCATCCTCTGGGCCGAGAAGCGCCAGAACACCGCGCGCATCCACAGCGTGGACGACATGACGGCCTGGGACGCGCTCAAGGTCGGCCTGGTGCAGTGCTTTGCCATGATTCCCGGCACCAGCCGCAGCGGCGCCACCATCATCGGCGGCATGCTGCTGGGGCTGGACCGCAAGGCGGCCACCGATTTTTCCTTCTTCCTGGCGATCCCGACGCTGATCGGCGCCGGCGTCTACAGCCTGTACAAGGCGCGCGACGTGCTGACCATGGCCGAGCTGCCGGTCTTTCTGGTGGGGCTGGTGTTTGCCTTCATCAGCGCCTGGCTGTGCGTGCGCTGGCTGCTCAAGTTCATTTCCAGCAACAGCTTTGTGCCATTTGCCTGGTACCGCATCGTGTTCGGCGTGATCGTGCTGCTCACCTGGTGGACGGGCGCCGTGGTGTGGGCGGAGTGATGCGATACGGCGGCTGGCGACTCGGCGCAAGCGGCCGATAGCCTCACGCTCCTCCGGCGCGAGCGGCAATCCGCCTGGATCGAGAGACACCCCGCAGTGACATTTGCTCACTGCGGGGTGAACTTTTTCCTGGCCGCGCAAGTCCAATATCCTGTACAACAGAAACACATTCCCGATTGCAAGCAGGAGGCGCCATGAAACAGACCCTGTCCCATTCCGCTCCGCGCAGCGGCTTGCGCACGCTGGTTTCCGCGCTGGCACTCGCCGGCGTGACGGCACTGGCCGGCTGTGCAAGCACCTTCAGCACCAAGGTCAGCAATTTCAACCAATGGCCGGCCAATGCCGCAGGCGCCAGCTTTGCCGTGCAGCCTGCCACCGGAGAGGGCGTGGCGCTGGGCGAACTGGAACGCAAGACCTACGAGGGCTACCTGGCGAAGCACCTGCAGGCACAGGGCATGGTGCCGGCAGCGGTGCCGGCCCAGGCGCGCATGCAGGCCGACATGGCCGTCAACGTGAAGCGCGAGTTGCGCCAGTTCAGCGTGCCGGTGTATCGCCACATTCCATGGGGCGGCTTCGGCACCTGGCCCTACTATCCGGGGGCAGCCTGGGGTGGGCCGTGGAATCCGGGTGACTACTACGAGGATGGCGTATTCGGCATGGGCGGCATGGCGCCGGTGTATCTGGGCGAGCAGCTGGTGACGCGTCCCGTGCACTTCTACCAGCTCAGGGTGCGTATCGCCGACCACGCCCAGGCATTGAAGGGCCAGACCGCGCCCAAGGTATTCGAGTCGACCGCGGAATATGTGGGCAACCCGGTAGAGCTGCCTTCCGTCATGCCGTACTTGATGGAATCGGTGTTCGACCGCTTCCCGGGCACCAATGGACAGGTTCGCACGGTCGAGTTCGACAGTGATACCGGCGCCAAGGTAGTGCCCAAACGCTGAGTTGCGGGAGGGATTTCAGGCCGCGCTCCTGCAAGTGGCTGGCCGGAGCGTGCGCCAGCCAGCCTGCAGGTCCGGCTTCATTTCCTGTCCGTGCGGGACGGCTGGATGTCTTCCAGCGCCTTGCCGATCAGCTCTACCGTTTGCTCGGGCTGCTCCAGCGGGAACAGGTGGCTGCCGCCTTCCAGCGTGTAGATGCGCCCCTGGGTGACGCGCTTGCTCGCGCCCAGGCCGACCTGTTTCAGTTCGCGCGAGGCGCTGCCGCCGATCAGCGCGGCCGGAACCTGCAGCGGATGCTGGCGCAGCCAGGGTCCGATATTGTCCGGCAGCGTGTTGTAGATGGCGGTTTCCACTTCGCGGTCGAAAGCCAGGCGGCGGCGTTCCGGCAACTCTTCGCTCGGCGCCTCTTCGGTGCCGTGGCGGATATAGTCGGCCAGTGCCTGCGGGTGCCAGGCGGCAAATACCGGTTTGGTGGCGAAGTGCTGGTGCGCGGCATCGGCGCTGGGCCATTCCTGGCGGCGGCGCTGGCTGGTGGCGCCGGGCGAGAAGCGCTGCAGCAATGGCGTCTGCTTGCCCAGCTTGACCAGACCGGCACGCCAGCCGCCCAGCACGGGCGAATCCAGCATCACCACGCCCTTGGCCAGTTCGGGTGACTGCGCGGCCGCCATCAGACTCAGGATGCCGCCCATGGAGTGGCCGAGCAGATAGCGCGGCTTGTCTTCGGGCTGGGGCAGGGTGTCGCAGAAGTCGATCAACTGCTCCACCATGTGGTGCCAGTTGTTGCTGACAGGGTAGCGTGGGTCGTGGCCGTACTTGTCCAGCGCATGGACTTCATGGCCCTGTTGCTCGAGCTGGTCGAGCAGCACGCGGTAGGTGCCGGCAGGAAAGCTGTTGCCGTGCGAAAAAACGATCTGTGCGGGGGGCGTGCGTGGTGTTTCCATCAGATGACCCGATCCTCGGGGGACTGGATTTTGGCAAGAGGGGGATAGGCGCCGTCCTGCATGACGAGCGGGGTGTCGGTGCTTTCGCCGTTCCAGACCGGGTCCGGCAGGCTGTCGAAGACTTCGCGCAGCTTCACGCCCCATTGCTCGTGCATGGTGCGGAAGTAAGGGTTGGTGTGGTCGATGCACACGATCTTGTCGCCACGCAGCGAATTGGCGTCGTACACGACCAGATCCAGCGGCAGGCCTACCGAGAGGTTGGACTTGAGCGTGGAATCCATGGATACCAGCGCGCACTTGGCGGCCTCATCCAGCGGAATGTCCGGATGGATCACGCGGTCGAGCACGGGCTTGCCGTACTTGGATTCGCCGATCTGGAAGAAGGGCGTTTCGTCCGTGGCCTCGATGAAGTTGCCGGCCGAATACACGAGGAACAGGCGCATGCCTTCGCCCTTGATCTGGCCGCCAAAGATCAGCGAAACATTGAAATCGACATTGGCGGCGCGCAGGGCGGCGCCATCGCGCTTGTGGATGTGGCGCACGGCGCAGCCGAGCACGCGCGCGGCATCGAACATGCTGGTGGCATTCCAGATCGTCAGGCCGCTGCTGCTGCCGTCGTGCGGCGCTTCGTCGCGCAGCACCTGGGTCTGCAGGATTTCGCGCACCGACTGGGCAATGCTGAGGTTGCCGGCCGAGAGCAGTACCATGAAGCGGTCGTCGGTCTTTTCATAGACCATCATCTTGCGGAAGGTGCTGATCTGGTCGACGCCGGCATTGGTGCGCGAGTCGGACAGGAACACCAGTCCGGCCTTGAGCTTGATGGCAACGCAGTAGGTCATGGGCAATCTGCCTGCAGTGGGAAAGAATCGTATTGTCGTGCGATTTTGCATTTCCTGCCGGGAATGTGTGGGGCGACATCCACGCAGGGGGTGCGCAAAAATGGGCATCATCGTAGAATAGCGCGATTGCGAGGCACCGCATCGACGGTGTCTTTTGTTGCCGCTCTTACCCACAATTCACATGTCTTCCAACCTGCATCCCATGCTCAACGTGGCCATCAAGGCTGCCCGCGCCGCTGGCGCCATCATCAACCGTGCCTCGCTCGACGTCGAGTCGGTGCGCGTTTCGCAGAAGCAGGCGAACGACTTTGTGACCGAAGTGGACCAGGCCTCCGAGGCCGCCATCATCGAAACCCTGCTGGGCGCCTATCCCCAGCACGGCATTTACGCCGAAGAATCCGGCCAGCGCCACGGCAACAGGAACAGCGATTTCATCTGGTACATCGATCCGCTCGATGGCACCACCAACTTCATCCATGGCTTCCCGGTGTATTGCGTGAGCATCGCCCTGGCGGTGCGCGGCAAGATCGAGCAGGCGGTGATCTACGATCCCAACCGCAATGACCTGTTCACCGCCACGCGTGGCCGCGGCGCCTACATGAACGAGCGACGCATCCGCGTGGGCAAGCGCATCCGCCTGGCAGATTGCCTGATCACCACGGGCTTTCCGTTCCGTCCGGGACAGGACTATGGCCAGTTCATGCAGATGTTCACCGACATGATGAAGAAGACCACCGCCATCCGCCGTCCGGGCGCTGCCGCGCTGGATCTGGCCTATGTGGCCGCCGGCATGAGCGATGGCTTCTTCGAGACAGGCCTGAGCCCGTGGGATGTGGCCGCGGGCAGCCTGCTGGTGCAGGAAGCCGGTGGCCTGGTGGGCAACTTCACCGGCGAGGCGGACGACCTGCTGTTTGCCGAGGAATGCATTGCCGGCAACCCGAAGATCTACGGCCTGATGGTGAACATGCTGAGCAAGTACAGCCGTTATACCGAAGAAGCCAAGGCCGCCCGCCGTGCGGCGCGCGAGGCCGAAGAGGCGGCGCAGCAGCAGGTGGCCGCCGAGGATGGCAGCGAAGAATAAATCCGGTACAACCAGTTGAAACAACAACACCCCGGCAGGTTTGATCCTGTTCGGGGTGTTTTGTTTTCTGGAGAGCGTATGTCAAAAGGCGGCCGCTGCTGGTAACAGCCGCTGCTCACTCGGCGTCGGCTTGTGCTCCGGGTGCAGCCTGCTGGAAGGCGGGCAGTTCCGCACACGCCGCGTCGATGCGCAGCAGGGTCGGGTAGGCGTCCAGCGGGCAATTGAAACGCCGCGCATTGAACAGCTGTGGTACCAGGCAGCAGTCGGCGAGCGTGGGCGTGTCGCCATGGCAGAAGCGGTCGGTGTCGGGGTGGCCGGCCAGCATGGCTTCCAGGCCCTGCAGGCCGGTGGCGATCCAGTGGTGGTACCAGGCGTCCTTCTGCTCCTGCGTGGCACCCAGCTGGCCGCCCAGGTACTGCAATACGCGCAGGTTGTTGATCGGGTGAATGTCGCAGGCAATGCCCTGTGCGATGGCGCGCACGCGGGCGCGGCCGACAGCATCCGCGGGCAGCAGGGCAGGGCCGGGCTGGGTTTCGTCCAGATACTCGATGATGGCGAGCGACTGCGTGAGCACGGTGCCTTCGTCGAGTTCGAAGGCGGGTACCAGGCCTTGCGGGTTCTTGTCGCGGTAGGCCGGGCTGTGCTGCTCGCCGCCGTTGCGTGCCAGATGCACCCGAATGGCCTCGTGGGCCACGCCTTTCAGCGCGAGCGCGATGCGCACGCGGTAGGCTGCCGAGCTGCGGAAGTAGGTGTAAAGCTTGGGCATGGTGAGGAGCTGCGGGGTAAAGCGGTGCGTCCGCAAACACCGGAGTGCGCACGGACGATGATGGCGAATGGGTCGGTCAGCGGGCGGTTGCCGTATCGACCGTGTTCTCTATGGTTCCGAAGATGTTCTGCCCCTGGGCATCGAACATCTCGATGCGCACCACGTCGCCGTGGTCCATGAAGGGCGTAGCCGGCTTGCCCTGCTCGATGGTCTCGTAGGTGCGCACTTCGGCCAGGCAGCAGTAGCCTACGCCGCCGTTGTCCACGGTCGAGCCCCACAGGCTGTCCTGCTTGTTCGACACGGTGCCGGAGCCGATGATGCTGCCCGCGCACAGGGTGCGCGTCTTGGCCACATGGGCTACCAGCTGGCCGAAATCGAAGGTCATGTCCTGGCCAGCGTTGGGCTGGCCGAACAGCTTGCCGTTCAGGTGCACCAGTAGCGGCAGGTGCACCTTGGCATCCTTCCAGGCATCGCCCAGTTCGTCCGGCGTGACGGCCACCGGGCTGAACGCGCTGGCCGGCTTGCTCTGGAAAAAGCCGAAGCCCTTGGCCAGTTCGTTCGGGATCAGGTTGCGCAGCGACACATCGTTGACCAGCATGATCAGGCGGATGGCGCTGGCGGCTTCCTGCGGCGTGGCGCCCTGGGCCACGTCACCGGTCACGACCGTGACTTCGGCCTCGAAATCGATGCCCCATTCGGGCTTGGCGATGACCTTGTCGCGCGGGCCGACGAAGCCGTCGGAGCCGCCCTGGTACATCAGCGGATCGCTGTAGAAGGACTGCGGCACCTCGGCATTGCGTGCCTTGCGCACCAGCTCCACATGGTTGATGTAGGCCGAGCCGTCAGCCCACTGGTAGGCGCGCGGCAGCGGGGAGTGGCAGGCGGCCTCGTCGAAGGGTTCGCCCTCGATGGTGCCGCTGTTCAGCGCTTCGTAGGTCTGGCGCAGCTGGGGCTCGATGCTGGCCCAGTCGTCCAGCGCGGCTTGCAAGGTACGCGCGATGGCAGGGACGGAGCGGTAGCGCGTCAGGTCGCGGCTGACGACGACGAGCGTGCCGTCACGGCCGCCTTGCTTGAGGGTGGCGAGTTTCATGCTTGGGTCCTTTTGTCGTAGGCATAGCTGCCATCATGCATCCAGCGGGCGTGGTGCGGAGCGCGCTTGGTTTCGGCCCACTCGTTCAGCATCTCCCACTTCACGGCGTCGAGCTTTGCGTTCATCTCGGGCGTGGCGGTGTTGGCGGCCAGTTCCAGACGGTGACCGTTGGGATCGAAGAAGTAGATCGACTGGAACAGCGTGTGGTCGGTCGGGCCCACCACCTCGATGCCGGCGGCCTCCAGCTCTGCCTTGGTCTGCAGCATGGTCTCGACGGAGTCGACTTCCAGCGCCAGATGCTGCGTCCAGGTGGGGGTGTTTTCGTCGCGACCCATGGGGGCGCAGGTAGGCAGCTCGAAAAAGGCCAGGATGTTGCCGTTGCCGGCATCCAGGAACACGTGCATGTACGGGTCGGCCGCCTTGGTGGACGGGACCTCGTCTTCGGCGATGGCGAGCACGAAGTCCATCTTCAGGTGCTTGACGTACCATTCGACGGTCTCTTTGGCATCCTTGCAGCGGTAGGCCACATGGTGGATTTTGCGGATCAGGCTCATGGCGTTCTCCTTAGAGCTGCGCAGCAGCGGGGGTGGGGGATGGGGTGATGTTGCGCGCGATCGCCATGGCTTCGCGCAGGGTGCCGATGTCGCCGATATGGTTGGCCAGCAGCAGGATCAGGCGGGCGTTGACCATGGCGCTCTGCTCGTCGCTCAGGTCGCGGTGCATGTCGATCAGGGCTTCGTAGAAGTCGTCGCCGGGCGAGAACAGCTGGAAATAGCGCTTGCCTTGCTCGGAGAAGTTGGGTTGCGTGTTCAGGGGCATGGATGTCTCCTTCGGATCAGGCGTTGCCGGTGGCACGGGCTAGGGCGACGCGGACCTTGTCGGCGTCGAACTGGCGCCAGCGGGCGGCGACGTGCTGGTCGGGGCGCAGCAGGTAGCTGGTGCCGGGCTGCAGGTCGTAGCGTTCGCGGATGCGCTGCTTGCTGTCGATCAGGGTGGCGAGGCCGGCGGCGGCGCTGCCGCGCTGGGCGATGATCAGGGGTTCAACCGGTATGCTGCCCTGCTCCAGCGCAGAGAGTGCCTGTGCGGTGGCGGCATCGAGGGCAGAAGCGTCTTCGATGTAGTGCAGCAGCTGGAAACGGTTGCCGCAGTGCTGCAGCAGCCAGGGGCGCTGGCCGCCCGAGGATGGGGCGTTGCCGGCCCCCTCGGAATGGCTCGCGCCGTTGGTGCGGCCAGATGACGTTTGCAGAGTGGCGCATGCAACAGGTGCATCATCCATCGGCGCGCCGGGCACCATATTGCCTGCAAAGCTGTCACTGTCCGGGGTATTCAGGCCGGAGGTGGTCAGATAGCTCGGCACCGACAGGCGGCCTGAGTTGACCAGCGCACGCGCAAACGGATAGTCACCGGCCAGCTCCAGCACCGCATTGCGGAAAGTGGTGCTGGTCTTGCTCTTGGGCGTGATGAAATCGGTGGAGCGGGTCGAATTGAGGATGTTCTCGTCCGCCGCGTAGCCGCGCTCGTCGCTGTAGCTGTCGAGCAGGCTGGCCGGGGCTTTGCCTTCCAGCACCAGCTTGAGTTTCCACACCAGGTTGTCGGTGTCCTGGATGCCCGAGTTGGCACCGCGGGCGCCGAAGGGCGACACCTGGTGCGCCGAATCACCGGCAAACAGCACGCGGCCGTGGTTGAAGCGGCCCATGCGGCGGCACTGGAAGGTATAGACGCTCACCCATTCCAGCTCGAACTCGCGTTCATCGCCCAGCATGGCGCGGATACGCGGAATCACGTTTTCCGGCTTTTTTTCCTCTTCGGGATCAGCCTGCCAGCCGAGCTGGAAGTCGATGCGCCAGACGTTGTCAGCCTGACGGTGCAGCAACACCGACTGGTTGCGGTGAAAAGGCGGATCGAACCAGAACCAGCGCTCGGCGGGGTATTCGGCCTTCATCACCACGTCGGCGATCAGGAAGCGGTCCATGAAGATTTTGCCGTCGATGTCCAGCCCCAGCATGGTGCGGATCGGGCTGCGGGCACCGTCACAGGCGATCAGCCAGTCGGCGGTGAGGGAGTAGGGGCCGTCCGGCGTTTCGACGCGGATCGTGGCCTTGTCCTCGTCCTGCAGCACGCTGATCACGTTGTTCCTGAAGCGGATCTCGAGGTTGGGCAGTTCGCGGGCGCGCTTGAGCAGATACTCTTCCAGGTAGTACTGCTGCAGGTTGATCATGCCGGGACGGTTGTGGTCGTCCTGCGGACGCAGGTTGAAGTTGAACACCTCGTCCTCGCGGAAGAAGGTGCGGCCCACATTCCACGAAACGCCCTTGTCCACGAAATCCTCGCCGCAGCCCATGCGGTCGAGCACTTCGAGCGCGCGCTTGGCATAGCACACGCCGCGCGAACCGATCGAGACAGTGTCGTCATTGTCGAGCACAACCACCGCATGGCCTTGCGAAGCCAGGTCGATGGCAGCGGACAGGCCCACCGGGCCGGCGCCCACGACGACGACCGGGTAGTGGCCGGGGCGCTTGTCGGCGATCTCCGGCGGCTGGACGTAGGGGAACTTCTGGTACTGGTAGGTACTGAGCATGATGTTGTCTCCGGACGGGCTAGTCGGTCGATGCCGTGAGCAGTCTGTTGCTGCGTGCCCTGTTGGGGAAAGGGGGTGGTGCGCCGCTATGGCGCTCCTGAATATCCCTCTCAAGTTCCGGCAAGGCGCCCGAGAGGTGTTGAGCTGTTCATGCGCGGCCAGACCGTGACGGCTGACCGTTTGGCGCTTCAGTCGCTGCTCACTCCTGCTGCAGCGCGTGCCACATCTGCTGGTCGCGCTCGGCGGTCCAGATGCGCGGATCGCGGATGCCGCTGGCTTCGTCATGGGCGCGCGTCACGTCGAACGGCAGGCAGTGCTCGTAGATGAACACCTGGCCGAACTTCGGATCCATCGCCTTGCGCGTGTGCGCCATGGTGGCCTTCAGATCCATGCCCTGGGCCACGGCTTCCTGCGCGCTCTGGTACAGCGTGCTGACGAAATCGCGCGTATAGGCCAGGCCTTTCTGCACCGCAGCAGGATCCATCAGCGCCGGGCCGCGACCGGGCACCAGCTTGTCGAAGTTCATCGCAGCCAGGTTGTCCAGCGTCTGCGGCCAGTCGGCCAGATAGGCATCGCCGGTATAGCAGGCGGCATCGGCCTCGACCAGGTCGCCCGAGAAGCAGATATTCTGCGACGGCAGGTAGACAATGGTGTCGCCCTTGGTATGGCCACGGCCCACCTGCTTGATCTTCACTTCCAGCTTGCCCATCCACAGCGTCATTTCGCCGTTGAACACCAGCGTCGGCCAGGTCAGGCCGGGCACGCTTTCCACAGCCTGGAACAGGCGCGGGAAGCGGCCGATTTCCGAATCCATGTCCTGCTGGCCGCGCTCCACGATCAGGTCCCAGGTGTCCTGGCTGGCGATGATCTGCTCCAGACCTTCGCTCTTGTAGCCGCTGGCGCCCAGCACGCGCACGGCGTGGTAGTGGGTCAGCACCACGTACTTGATCGGCAGATCGGTGATCTCGCGGATCTTTTTGATCACGCCCTGGGCCGCTACCGGCGTGGCGGTGGCATCGATGATCATCACGCCGTCATCGCCGATGATGACGCCGGTATTCGGATCGCCCTCCGCCGTGTAGGCATAGGCGTTGTCGCTCAGCTTGTCCCAGCTGATCTGCTTTTCTTCCAGGTCGGCCTGGGATGCAAACTTCTTCTCGCTCATGGTTGTCTCCGTGGGGGTGGATGGCGGGGCCTTGGGTGTGATTAAAGGCCAAAGGGATTTATCATGCAAGCAGTATTTATCCATGTATTTATCGGATTAACTGATGAATGTCACCCTGCGGCAATTGCGCGCCTTCGTGGCCGTGGCGCGCACCGGCAGCTTCACGCTTGCGGCTGAAAGCCTGTTCATCACCCAGTCGGCGCTGAGCGGGCTGATCAAGGAGCTGGAGCAGGCGCTCGGGCTGCGCCTGTTCGACCGCAGCACGCGGCGGCTGCAGCTGTCCGACGCCGGCAGCGACCTGGTGACGCATATCGAGAAGATTCTGCTCGATCTCGATGGCGTGATCGACGAGGTGGGCAAGCTCAAGGCGCTGCAGCGCGGGCTGGTGCGGGTCGCGGTGCCGCAGTTGATGGCCTGCACGCTGATGCCGGGGCTGATGGCATCCTTCCGCCACGATCATCCGCAGGTGCAATTGCGGCTGGTGGATACGCTGGTGGAGCAGGTGATCAACCGCGTGTTTGCCGGGGAGGTGGATTTCGGCCTGGGCCCGGAGCGGGCACCCAATTCGGATATCGAGGCAACCCAGTTGTTCGAGCTGCCCTTCATGGCGGCCTTGCCCGCGGATCACCGGCTCGCTTGCCAGCGCGCGTTGCGCTGGGCCGATCTGGCCGGCGATCCGCTGATCACGCTGCAGGGGCAGTTCACCGAGCGTCTGGCCACCGATCTGGGCGCGGCACGCCGCAGCGTGACGCTGGAGCCGGCGAACGAGGTGGCTTTCATGTCCACGGCGCTCAGCATGGTGGCGGCGGGACTGGGGTTGACCATCTGCATTCCCTATGCGGCAGAGATGGTGCAGCAATACGGCCTCGTGTTGCGCCCGGTCGTCGATCCGGTGGTGCTGCGCGGTTTCTACATCTTCCGGCGGCGCGGGCGCACGCTGTCTCCGGCGGCGCAGCGTTTTCATGACTACATCTGCGAGGAGCTGGAGCAGCACCGGCCGTTCGCGCGGGCTTTGCGCGAGGCGCAGAGGGTGGGGTCGAGGCGCTGAGGCCTTGCCCGGGTGCGAAGTGCCCCCGCATGAAGGCCGGAAACTGCACCCTGCCTGCGGCAAGGCAGCATCCTACAATGCAGGACTCAGACCTTCAGGCCAAGCAAGCGAGCGCGTCAAACTGACCTCGCCCTGCAAGAGGCCTTCATTGCCAGTTTCCGCATGAGTGCCACCTCCACCCCACGCTCCGACCTGCCAGGCCACACGCCCATGATGGCGCAATACCTTCAGATGAAGGAAGCGCACCCGACCACGCTGCTGTTCTACCGCATGGGCGACTTCTACGAGCTGTTCTACGAAGACGCCACCAAGGCCGCGCGCCTGCTGGGCATCACGCTGACCACGCGCGGCCAGTCGGCCGGCCAGCCGGTCACCATGGCGGGCGTACCGGTGCATGCGGTGGACAGCTACCTGGCCAAGCTGATCCAGATGGGCGAGTCGGTCGCCATCGGCGAACAGGTGGGTGAAGTGGGGGCGTCCAAGGGTCCGGTGGAGCGCAAGGTGGTGCGCGTGGTCACGCCGGGAACGCTGACCGATATCGAACTGCTGGGCGACAAGACCGAAGCCATGCTGCTGGCCCTGCATCTGCCGCAACGCACGGGCAGGGGTGCTTCGGGCAACGCCGGTCTGGCCTGGATGAGTCTGACGCAGGGCCGCATGGTGCTGGTCGAATGCGCGCCTGAGCAAATCGAGGCCTGGATCAGCCGCATCCAGCCCGCCGAGGTGCTCTACAGCGCCGACATCGGCACCACGCAGCGCGCCCAACTGCAGCAATGGCAGCAGCACGGCGCCATGCAGCGCTTCATCATCACCGAACGCCCCGGCTTCACCTTTGACAGCAGCCTCGGCCTTCGCAAGCTGACCGAGCAGCTGCGCAGCCCCAACCTCAACGCCTGGCAGGCCGATGACGTGCCGCAGGCGCACGCCGCCGCCGCCGCGCTGCTGGCCTACGCCGAGCACACCCAGGGCCGCGCCGTCACACACCTGCACAGCCTGCAGGTGCAGCGCGACGATTCGCTGATCAATCTGCCGCTCACCACCCAGCGCAATCTGGAGCTGACGCAGACGCTGCGCGGCGAAACCAGCCCGACGCTGTTCAGCCTGCTCGACACCTGTGAAAGCGGCATGGGCAGCCGCGCGCTCAAACACTGGCTGCTGCACCCCGAGCGCGCCCGCACTGCGGCGCAGCAGCGCCTGCAGGCCATCGGCCTGCTGCGCGAACGCGGCCTGAAGGATTTGCGCGCCGCGCTGCATGGCATCAGCGACGTGGAGCGTATCAGCGCACGCCTGGCGCTGCGCCAGAGCAAGCCGCGCGAACTGGCCGGCCTGCTGCGCACATTGGGCCAGGCCGAAGGCCTGCGCAACCGCTTGCAGCAGGTGTTGGGCGAGGAGTGCGATGGTCTGCTGCCTGTCATCGCCAGCCAGCTGCAGCCGCCCGCCGAGGTGCTGCGCCTGCTGCAAACCACGCTGCAACCCGACCCCGCCGTCAACATCCGCGATGGCGGCGTCATCGCCGACGGCTTCGATGCCGATCTCGACGAGCTGCGCGGCATCCAGACCCATAGCGCCGAATTCCTGCTGGCGCTGGAGGCGCGCGAGCGCGAGCGTTCCGGCATCGCCAACCTGCGCGTGCAGTACAACCGGGTGCATGGCTTCTACATCGAGGTCACCACCGGCCAGCTCGACAAGGTGCCGTCCGATTACCAGCGCCGCCAGACGCTCAAGAACGCCGAACGCTTCATCACGCCCGAACTCAAGGCCTTCGAGGACAAGGCACTGTCGGCCCAGGACCGTGCCCTGGCGCGCGAGAAATGGCTGTACGAGCAGCTGATCGAATCGCTGCAGCCGCATGTCGGTCAGTTGCAGACGCTGGCAACCGCCCTGGCCACCCTCGATGCCCTGTGCGCCCTCGCCGAGCGCAGCCTGGCCCTCGATTGGTGCGCGCCCACTTTCGCCATCGAGCCCTGCATCGAGATCAGTGCCGGTCGCCACCCCGTGGTGCAATCGCGCCTGATGGAAACCACCGGCGCCAGCTTCATCGCCAACGACACGCTGCTCAACCCCAGGCAGCGCATGCAGATCATCACGGGCCCCAACATGGGCGGCAAATCCACCTACATGCGCCAGGTGGCGCTGATCGTGCTGCTCGCCAGCATGGGCAGCTACGTGCCCGCCAGCAGTTGCCGCGTCGGCCCGATCGATGCCATCCTCACCCGCATCGGCGCGGCGGATGACCTGGCCAACGCCCAATCCACTTTCATGCTGGAGATGACCGAAGCCGCGCAGATCCTGCACGGCGCCACGCCGCACAGCCTGGTGCTGATGGACGAAATCGGCCGCGGCACCAGCACCTTCGACGGTCTGGCGCTGGCGGGCGGCATTGCGGCACACCTGCACGACAAGACGCAGGCGCTGACGCTGTTCGCCACGCACTATTTCGAGCTCACCGAGTTTCCCAAGCAGCAGCACGCCGCCGTCAACGTGCACGTGAGTGCGGCCGAAGCAGGACATGACATCGTCTTCCTGCATGCCATCGAGCCGGGTCCGGCCAGCCGCAGCTACGGCATCCAGGTGGCGCGCCTGGCCGGCATGCCGGCGGCCGTGATCCACCACGCACGCCATGCGCTGCAGGCGCTGGAAAGCCAGCAGCTGGAAAGCCGCGCCCAGATCGATCTGTTCGCAGCTCCGCCGCTGCCTGCAGCCGAGCCGGAGCCGGTGCCCAGCGCCATCGAGCACGAACTGGCCCGGCTCGACCCGGACGCCATGACGCCACGCGAAGCGCTGGATGCGCTCTATGCGCTCAAGGGACTGCTGCCGTAACCAAGTCCGGTTCAGCGTTCCTGCGGGGCCTCCAGCCGCTCCGGCGGCAGTGGCCGTACCGCGCGCTGGTAGGTTTTGACCAGCGCCACCAGCGCCAGGATCGGGATGAAGAAAATGGCCATCGCCACCCAGGCAATGCCCATGTAGGCGGTCAGGGGGGATTCGTACATCACCATCTTGCAAGGGCCGATCAGCCCCATGCCGCCGCACCGGTTGCCGATCAGGTAGGCCACGCACAGCCAGACAAAGGTGGCGATCAGGGTGGCGCGCCACCACGGAGAGGGGTTGGGTTCGGGGCCTTCGGGCCTGTGGCGGGAGGTCTCGGACATGACAATTCCTTCAGTGGCGATGCGGGCAGTCTAGAATATCTCCCTTCCCCCTGCCCATGACGGGCATCAACCTTGCTGACCCAACGGCCATTGGCGCCGACCTGATTCTTTCCATGCACGTCCGCTTCATCCTGCTGCAGACCAGCCACGCCGGCAATGTCGGTGCCGTCGCGCGCGCCATGAAGGTGATGGGCTTTGACGACCTGGTGCTGGTGCAGCCGCGCTGGCATGACGTGCTGCAGCGCGAGGAGGCGATCGAGCGCGCCAGCGGTGCCGATGACGTGCTGCGCAAGGCGCGCAGCGTGCAGAGCTGGGAAGAGGCCGTCCAGGGCATCGACTACCTGTGCGCCACTGCCATGACGCCGCGTGATTTCGGACCGCCCACCGTCGAGCCGCGCACGCATTTCGCGCAGTTGGTCAGCCGGGGCCGAAGCTCTGCTCCCCACAGCGCCAGCATGGTGGACAAGCCGCCGGACGCAGATGCCGGCGCTGCCGCTGCGGCCCAGGCCGGGCCGGCACCAGCCACGAGCCGGATACTGCCCGTACGCAGCCTGGGGCTGGTGTTCGGCAGCGAACGCTACGGCATGCGCAACGAGGAGGTCTATCGCTGCCACGCCTGCCTGAGCATTCCCACCAATCCGGACTATGGCTCGCTCAACCTGGCTGCAGCTGCGCAGGTGCTGGCCTACGAGCTGCGCATGGCCCTGGGCGGTTTTGCCAGCCCGCTGCCGGCCGTGTCCAGCCCGGAGCAGCGCGCCGATGCCGCCGACGTCGAAGGCATGCTGGCCCACTGGGAGCAGGCGCTGGTGCAGATCGGCTACCTCGATCCGCAAGCGCCCAGGAAGCTCATGCCGCGCCTGCAGCAGCTGTTCCACCGCGCCGAGCTGCGCCAGGAAGAAATCCACATCCTGCGCGGCATTGCGCGTGCCATGCAGAAAACCGCCGCCATTCCAAAACCCTGAGCCCGGTGGGTGCACCGGCTGCAAGTACACTAGTTTCATGTTTTCCCGTATCCGGTCCGACATCCAGTGCATTCTCGAACGCGATCCCGCTGCGCGCAGCAAATGGGACGTGGTGTTTTCCTATCCGGGCTTCCATGCCCTGATCCTGCATCGCTTGGCCCACAGCTGCTGGAGCAGCGGCTGGACCTGGCTGGCGCGCTGGATCTCGCACTGGGGGCGCTGGCTCACGGGCATCGAGATCCACCCCGGCGCCAGGATCGGCGACCGCGTCTTCATCGACCACGGCATGGGCGTGGTGATCGGAGAAATGGCCGAAGTCGGTGATGGCTGCACCATCTACCAGGGCGTGACGCTGGGCGGCACCTCGCTGGCCAAGGGCGTCAAGCGCCACCCCACTCTGGAAGAGGGCGTGATCGTCGGCGCCCATGCCTGTATCCTGGGCGGCTTCACGGTCGGCACTGGCGCCAAGGTGGGTTCCGGTGCGGTGGTCACCAAGCCGGTTCCGGCCGGTGCCACAGCCGTCGGCAACCCGGCCCGCATCATCCAGGCCGATGATGATGCCAAGCGCGAGGCAGCCGCTTCGCAAATGGGCTTCTCGGCCTATGGCGTCACGCAGAGCGACGACCCCTACAGCCTGGCCATGCGTGGCCTGATCGACAGCGCGGCCAGCCAGGAACACCAGATCGCGCTGCTGTGGCAGACGGTCGAAAAACTGGCCACGCAGCTCAAGGAAAGCGATTGCCTGCCGGACGAGGCGGCCATCGAGGATCAGCCTTCCGACGTACAGCGCCTCAACGATCTGCTCGGCAAGTAAGACCGCTTCCCTCCCATACGAAAAAGCCAGCGTGAGCACGCTGGCTTTTCTGTATGGAGGCGCGACGGCGATCAGGACGCCGGCATCCGCTCCAGCAGCACATGGTAGGGCAGGCTGCCGACATTGGCCGGTACCAGGATGCGGTAGGTCTGCTGCTCCGGCTGGGCCAGTTCCGGGTTGCGGGCCGTCACCCGCAGGTAGTAGGTGCCGGGGCCCATGGCAGGCAACGCCAGTTCGCCAGCGCCGTCGGAATGGCCAGCACCCATCGGGCGGGACAGGCCGGCATCGGCAAATACCGCCGCATCGACCGTATTGGGGGCCTTCGGCGCCTGTTTCGCCTGCCGGAAATTCACCGCAGTCCAGCGCAGCGTCAGTCCGGACGGCTGCAGGAACAGCGAGGGATGCAGCAGCAGCGATTCGGGCGCACGCACCACGACCCGCGTATCGGCATCCTGCCCTTCCAGACCGAAGGCATCCACTCCACGCACGCGTACATGCCAGGTACCCGGAGACAGCCCATTGAGATTGACCGCCGTGCCTGCCAGCTTGTCGCTCAGGTGCACGCTCTCGAACTGCGCATCGCTGGAGGCAATCACGCGATAGGCGCTTGCCCCCGGCACTGCCGGGAAGGTCCAGATTGCATTGGGCTGCATCAGGGTTTCAACCGTGGTGCCAAGCTGGGCGGGTGGCAGCAGCGGCACGGCAGTGATGTCTGCACGGTTCGGATCCACCGCAGCGCCCTGGCCCTGTTGCAGCAGGATGGCCGAGCGCTTCCAGGTGTTTTCATTGTTCACCACGCCCTGCAGCACCTCGGCACGGTCCTGGCGGGCCGTGGAATCGGCTGCGGCCACACGGAAGCGCGTGCCGCGCACGCCGATCAGCGAGGTGGTGGTTTCCACCTCCAGCGGCTTGGCACGCGGCGCCACCTTGTTCACCGCCGCCTCCAGCGCACCCTGTACCAGACGCATCTTGGCTGCGAACCAGTCCATCATGCGGCCACTGCCGTGCTGGTCCGGGGCGATGTAATAGCGGTTCAGCGTGATGTCGGCAATGGTGCGCGGCATCAGCTTCACCTGCGAACCATCGGCCAGCACCAGCACGGCCGAGCTGTATTCGCCGGTGCTGATGCGCGCACTTTCCTCCAGGCGCACGCCGGCATGCACCGGCTGCCCGTTCACTTTCACATCGCCCACGGTGTGGGTGAGATGGGCCTGCGTGGTGCGGAAACGCAACTGCGTGAGCGGCGCCGTCAGGGCCGGCGAGGCAGCAGGAGCCGCCGTGTCCGGAGCGGCCATGCCCGGCGCACCGGCCAGCAGCGCGCCACCGGCCAGGCACAGCACGGCGAGCTGCCGGGCAGCGAAAGTAGGGGTGGACTGGGCGAATACAGGCATGTTCAGACGGGGTTCATGGGTCGCGGAGGGCTAACCATTGTAGAAAAAACAGGAGGGCAACACTAGCGGATTGACGCACGGGGCGGTGGTACCACTGTGGTTCTTCCAACAAGCCGTAACGCCAACGGGCTTCAATCGGGTTCGGAGTCATCCGGCTCTGCCGCCGGAGCGACCGCAGAGTTGGCATGCAGCAATTCGACCTTCACCAGCTGGAAAAGTTCACGATAGGCACGGCCATGGCGCTGTGCCGCACCGGCTTGCTCCTTGGGTGCCGCCTGCGCATCCTTGCGCGCCTGACGGATGAGGGCGCGCAGTTGCTGGATATCGGTAGCCGGGTACTGCTGCAGCCACTCCGTCAGTGCCGCATCGCCGCCGTCCTCGGCCAGCAGGCGCTCGCGCCAGTGCTCGGCCTGATGCAATGCCGCCAGTTCGCTGGCGCTGCCATCGCGCTGCACCTGCAGGGCCGCGCGGATCGCCTCGATGACCTCGTCATCCAGCTTGCGCATCAGCTTGCCGATGAATTGCATCTGGCGGCGCCTGCCTTCGAAGTTGCTGATGCGTCTGGCATCGGCCAGCGCCTCCAGCAGCTTGTCCGGCAGCTCCAGCGGAGCCATCAGGTCGGAGCGCAGCGTGAGCAGCTCCTCGCCCAGTTCCTGCAGGGCTTCGCTCTCGCGCTTCAGGTCGCTCTTGCTGATGTCGGTGTCGCCCTTGGCCTGGCGCTTGAGCTCCAGATCGAGCTCGCTGCCTTCGTGCACAAAATGGCCTTTGACGTAGTAACCGCGTTTGGGTTTGCGTGACATGGGTGTCCGTAAAATTCTTGGGGAAGGAAATAGGCAAGTATCATACTTGTCCTATGAAAAAGACAGCCCCCCGATCCGCTGCCCCCGAGCAGGCCTCTGCGGCCGATCAGCCGCTCACCGGCTTCGCCTACAGCCGCGCCTTCTTCGAGGAACTGGTCGATAGCGCCATTGCCCATGCGAAAAAACTGGGCGCAACCGACGCCGGCGCCGAAGCCTCCGAAGGCTGCGGCCTGTCCGTGTCGGTGCGGCAGGGCGAGCTGGAAAACGTCGAGCGCAACCGCGACAAATCGCTGGGTGTGACGGTCTATATCGGCCACCAGCGCGGCAATGCCAGCACGTCCGACTTTTCCCGCAAGGCGATCGAGCAGACGGTGCAGGCTGCCTACGACGTGGCCCGCTACACCGCCCAGGACCCGGCTGCCGGCCTGCCGGACGACCGTGATGTGGAAACCACACCGCGCGAGCTGGAGCTGTTCCATCCCTGGGCCATCGACAGCGACCGCGCGGCCCGCCTGGCGCTGCGCTGCGAGGCTGCCGCGCTCGATTGCGATGCGCGCATCACCAACAGCGAGGGCGCCAGCGTCTCGGCGCAGCAGAGCCACTTCTTCAGTGCCCACACGCACGGCTTCCGCGGCGGCTACGCCAGTTCGCGCCATTCGATTTCCGTGGCTCCCATCGCCGGCCACGGCGACGAGATGCAGCGCGACTACTGGTACAGCTCCATGCGCAATCCGGCCGATCTGGCCGACCCGAAGAAAATCGGCCGCTACGCCGCCGAACGCGCGCTGAGCCGCCTGCACGCACGCAAGATCCCGACCACCGAATGCCCGGTGCTGTTCGAGGCACCGCTGGCCGCCGGCCTGATGGGCAGCTTCGTGCACGCCGTCAGCGGTGGTTCGCTCTACCGCAAGAGCAGTTTCCTGCTCGACAGCCTGGGCAAGCAGGTATTCCCCAAACATATCCGGATGCGCGAAGATCCCTTCATCATCGGCGGCAAGGGCAGCAGCCCGTTCGATGACGAAGGCGTGCGCGAACAGGCGCGCGACGTCGTGGAAGACGGCAAGGTGCAGGGCTACTTCCTCAGCGCCTACACCGCCCGCAAGCTCGGCATGCGCACCACCGGCAACGCCGGTGGCAGCCACAACCTGACATTCACCAGCACGCTCACCCAGGCACAGGACGACCTCGATGCGATGCTGCGCAAGCTCGGCACCGGCCTGTTCGTGATCGAACTGATGGGGCAGGGCGTCAACCTCGTCACCGGCGACTACTCGCGCGGCGCCAGCGGCTTCTGGGTGGAAAACGGCCAGATCCAGTTCCCGGTGCAGGAAATCACCATCGCCGGCAACCTCAGGGACATGTTCATGGGCATCGAGGCCATCGGCTCCGATATTTACACCATGGGCGCCAAGACCACGGGCTCGGTGCTGATCAACCGCATGAAAGTGGCAGGAAGCTGACATGGCAAACGCTCAGGACGCGCTGGTACTGGCCGAGGGCCACGCCCCCGACTGGGCCTTCCATCTGGCCGACGGGCGGTGGACGCATTCCCCGCTGCTCTGGGCCTGGCTGGCTGCAGGGCTGCTGGCCGTGGCGTTGGTGTGGCTGCTGACGGCGGGCTGGCGGCCGGTGTGGCGTTCGCTGCTGCGCTCCGGTCTGATCGCGGCGCTGTTCTCGCCGGCCATCGTCGCCTGCGAGAGCATCTCCATCATGCCTTTTCCCATCCTGCTCAAGCTGGCCCTGCAGAACCGCGAGGCGCTCAGCTGTGGCGCGCCGCTGGTGGCACTGCCACCCAATGCCATGACCTTCGGCGGCCTGTGGCTGGTGCTGTTCCTGGCGTTCTGGGTCTGGCAGTGGTTCCGGCAGCCGCCGGCAGCAGGGCGCTAGGAGCAGGGCGCTAGGAGCAGGGCGTCAGGGCGTTTGCCCTGTGCACTTTGCGTAGCCATCAGCATCCAGCGCTTGCCGGCTGGCACCATCTTCACCAGCTCATTGTCGCCAGCGCAGCAGCCGCAGCCCGTTGAACACCACGATCAGGCTGGCCCCCATATCGGCAAACACCGCCATCCACATGCTGGCATGGCCCATCAGCGCCAGCACGAACACCACGAACTTGATGCCCAGGGCCAGCGCAATGTTCTGCCACAGCACTTCATGCGTGTAGCGTGACAGGCGGATCGCCTCAGGCACGCGGCGCAGGTCGTCGTTCATCACCACCACGTCGGCGGCTTCCATGGCGATATCGGTACCGGCACCGCCCATGGCAATCCCCATGTCGGCACTGGCCAGCGCCGGTGCATCGTTGATGCCATCGCCCACCATGGCGGTCGGGCCGTGACTGCGCTGCAGGCTGCGGATGGCCTCCAGCTTGTGCTCCGGCAGCAGATTGCCACGCGCCTGCGCCAGGCCGGCCTGATGCGCAATGGCATCGGCCGTCACCTGGTGGTCGCCACTCAGCATCACGGTATGCAGGCCGAGCCCTTGCAGCTCGCCCACGGCCTGTGCGGCCTGCGCCCGCAATTGGTCGGCCACCGCAAACAGCGCCAGCACCTGATGCCTGTTGGCCAGCAGCGTCACGGTGCGGCCCTCGGCCAGCTGGTGCGTCACGGCCTGCTGCACCACGGCATCCATGCCGCCATGCTGCTGCTCGATCCAGCCGGACTGTCCCAGCAGCAGCGCCTCTCCCTCTGGCTGCTGCGCCTGCACCCCATGGCCGGGCACGGTATGGATCTGCTGAAGCACGCCGGGATAACGATGCGCCCCCCGTGCCAGCAAGCCGCTTGCGATCGCACGCGACACCGGATGGTCGGATTCGCCCGCAAGCGCCAGGGCGAGTGCGCGCACTTCGCTTTCACGCTCGGGCGCCACAAACCACTCGCTATGGATCAGCTGCGGACGGCCATGCGTCAGCGTGCCGGTCTTGTCCAGCGCCACGGCCTTCAGCAGCCGAGCCTGCTCCAGATGGATGCCCCCCTTGAACAGCAAACCGCGGCGGGCACCCGCCGTCAGCGCACTCACGATGGTCACCGGCGTCGCGATCACCAGTGCGCAGGGGCAGCCGATCACCAGCAGCACCAGGGCCTTGTAAATGGCATCCAGCCAGCTCCAGCCCATCAGCAGCGGGCCGCCCAGCGCCACCGCCACGGCCAGCGCAAAGATCAGCGGCGTATAGACCGCCGCGAAGCGATCGACGAAGCCTTGCGTAGGTGCCCGCGTGTGCTGCGCTTCTTCCACGGCATGGATGATGCGCGCCAGCGTCGTATTGCCGGCCGTCGAAGTACTGCGCATCTGCAGCACGCCGGTGCCGTTGATGGTGCCGGCAAACACGGTATCCCCGGTGCCCTTGTCCACCGGAATGCTCTCGCCCGTCACCGAAGACTGGTCGATGGCACTGTTCCCCGCAGTGATCACGCCATCGAGCGCAATGCGCTCGCCAGCCTTCACGCGCAGCACTGCACCCGGCTGGATCTGCGCTACCGGCAGCGTCAGCCATTGGCCATCCGCCTGCAGCACATCGGCCTGTTCAGGAGCCAGTTCCAGCAATTGCCCGATGGCATTGCGCGCACGCGCGGCCGAGCGTGCCTCCAGCAGCTCGGCGATGGCATACAGCGCCATCACCATCGCCGCCTCGGGCCACTGCCCGATCAGGAAGGCCCCGGTCACGGCCACCGTCATCAGCGCATTGATGCTGAGCCGGCCATGGCGCAGTGCTGCCAGCCCTTTCTGGTAGGTGGAAAAACCCGACAGGGCAATGGCCGCCACTGCCAGGCCCATGCCGGCATAGCGCGCCATCGGCATGTCTTCTCCCCACAGATGCAGCAGCTCGGCGGCGATGGCCAGCGCCAGCGCAAGGCCGAGTTTCCACACGCTGTCACCTGCATTCCCATGGACATGGTCGTGCTCGTCATGATCGCTGTCGCAACTCTGGCAGGAGGCCTCTGCCGTCACGGAGCCCGCTGCGGGCGTCGCGGCAAGCGGCACCGGATTGAAGCCGGCCTTGCGGATGGCGGCCAGCGCCTGTTCAAGCACCGGGGCATCGGCATCGATCAGCAGCTGGCGCTGACCGAGGCGGAATTGCAGGCTGCGGATGCCGTCCAGCCTGGCCAGCGCACGGCGGATTTCGCCTTCCTCGGTGGCGCAGTCCATATTGGCGATGCGCACCCAGGTGCCGGAGCTGCCAGCAGGCAGGGGCGCGGATTCTTCACGGGGGGCAGCACAACTGGAGCCGCAGCACGTCGTGGCAGCGGGAGCTGCCGATTCCGGCGTGCAGCATCCCGTGGTCGCGCCAGCCGCGGGCGCCGGTCCACAGCACGAAGCAGGCGACTCATCATGTCCGGACGCAGCACAGCACGCGTCCCGGGAGGAGGGGTTGGATTGCATGGCGCCATTATCCGGCGCCCCCGGGCGCAATTCCAGAGCAGGCATGCGGTAACCCCAGAGCCACTGGTGCTTCGCGTGCCCGCGGCGGGCGTCAGCCCGCCAGCACCGCCTTCACCGCTGCAGACACCTGACCCATGTCCGCCTTGCCGGCCAGCTGTGCCTTGGCTGCGCCCATGATCTTGCCCATGTCCGGCGCGCCCGGCTTGCGGCCCTGCTCGGCTTCGAACGCCGCGGCAATCGCCTGCACGGCAGCGGCAATCTCGGCCTCGCCCATGCGCTCCGGCAGGTACACCTGCAACACGGCCATTTCGGCCTTTTCCTTGTCGGCCAGATCCTGGCGGCCGGCCTGCTCGAAAGCGGTGATGCTGTCCTTGCGCTGCTTGATCAGCTTGTCCACCACGCCCACCACGGCAGCGTCGTCCAGCTCGATGCGCTCGTCCACCTCGCGCTGCTTGATGGCGGCTTGCAGCAGGCGGATGGTGCCCAGGCGCTCCATGTCCTTGGCGCGCATGGCGGTCTTCATGTCTTCGGTAATCTGTGCTTTGAGGGACATGGGAAATTTCCTTCGTGTATCGGGTGAAAGGGGAAACAAAAAACCCGCGTCGGCGTCCCGAGGCGGGTTTTGATCAGTGCCGAAGCTGCAGGATTAGTACAGTTTCTTGGGCAGCTGCATGGAGCGCACGCGCTTGTAGTGGCGCTTGACGGCAGCAGCTTTCTTGCGCTTGCGCTCGGCGGTGGGCTTCTCGTAGAACTCGCGGGCACGCAGGTCGGTCAGCAGGCCCAGTTTTTCGATGGTGCGCTTGAAGCGACGCAGGGCAACTTCAAAAGGCTCGTTTTCTTTTACGCGGATAGTGGTCATTAGCTAATGGTTTCCGAAAGATGCAGGAGTTTGCCGCAGGAAGATCGGGCCTGCGGGACAGCCCACAAAAAATGTCCCCGTCTACAGTTGATCAGGCCGACGGGGTTTGCCAGCAAGGCGATTATTTTAGCGAAAGAACCTACTGCCTGCAAGTGATTTTGCAGGTGCCAAGCGTGGCGTTGTCTCAAGGCGACGGCAACGGCAGGCAGGCCTTGTTCACAGCGCGCCTGCCCGGTACCGTCCTGCGTGCTCCCCGTATATCGGGCGCACGCAGGAGCGCATGCATATCCCCGGACCGGATTACGGCGTGATGGCGATCTTCAGCACGCCATCGCGCTGGTTTGCAAACAGGTCATAGGCCGCTACGATGTCATCGAGCTTGTACTGGTGCGTCACCAGCACCCCCAGGTCCACGCGTTCCGAGGCCACCACGTTCATCAGCCGGCGCATGCGTTCCTTGCCGCCCGGGCACAGCGCGGTGTTGATGCGGTGGTCACCCAGGCCGGCGCCAAAGGCATCCAGCGGAATCTTCAGGTCGGTCGAATACACGCCGAGGCTCGACAGCGTGCCGCCCGGCCGCAGGCAGCGGAAAGCCGATTCGAAGGTGGCCTGCGTGCCCAGCGCCTCGATGGCACCATCCACGCCCTTGCCGCCGGTCAGCTTCATCACTTCGCTCACCACATCCACGTTCTTGAAGTTCAGCGTGACGTCGGCGCCCATCTTCTTCGATACGGCCAGACGCTCGTCGTTGCCATCCACAGCGATGATGGTGGTGGCCCCCAGCAGCTTCGCGCCCGCCGTGGCGCACAGGCCGATCGGCCCCTGGGCAAACACGATCACGGTATCGCCGATGCGGATATTGGCATTCTCGGCGCCCTTGAAACCGGTGGACATGATGTCCGGGCACATCAGCACCTGTTCGTCGGTCAGGCCGTCCGGAATCGGCGCCAGGTTGCCTTCGGCATCCGGCACCAGCACGTACTCGGCCTGGGTGCCGTCGATCAGGTTGCCGAAGCGCCAGCCGGCCGTCAGCTTGTAGCCATGGCAGCCGCAACGCCCGCTCGGAATCAGATAACTGCCATCCTGCGACGGCGCACCATCCTGTGCGGCGTAGGAGTTGAAGTTCGGGCAGATGGCTCCGGCAATCACGCGCTGGCCTTCCTGGTAACCCTTGACGGCGCTGCCCAGTTTCTCGATCACGCCCACCGGCTCATGGCCCACCGTCAGGCCTTTCTCCACCGGGTACTCGCCCTTGAGGATGTGCACGTCCGTGCCGCAGATGGTGGTGGTGGTGATGCGGATCAGCGCATCGTTGGGTCCGACGTCGGGAATCGGCTTGTCGGCAAGCTCGATACGTCCGGGCTCGACAAAGACAGCGGCTCTCATCATGGCAGGCATGGCAACTCTCCTCACTCAGGGATGAAGACGAAGAACGGCTGCCATGGTCATCCCCCCACGGCGGCCGAGCGTACGCGGATGACTTGCTTGAACCATTCTAGGAGCGTGATGCGAGCGTTTGATGTCCTGCGGAGGAAACAGGGTGTTTCTTTGCCTCAGGACAAACCCCAGGCTTACGTGGAACTTTCAATTCGCTGTCGATCGTTTCAATCTGGCTGCAGCGCTCCCTCTGGGGCTTGAATAATGTATTACGGATGCCGGTTTTCACCATCGTTTCATGGTCATTGGTGCTATTCTTCGAAATTCCGGGAAAAGCTGGCGACCCCGTTTCTGGGAGGGGTCCTGCGCCAGCTTTGTGCGCCCGCCCGCATATCCAGCGCCAGCCTCGTCGAAGTCCTGCGAAGGAAGGCCCTGCCGCCGTTTTTCTTTTCGTTACTGGAGTCCTCTGATGTCCACATCCGCCACCGGGCTGAATCTCAACGTCCCCGACTATGTCAAGCACCCGCGCCTCGTCGCCTGGGTGTCCGAAATGGCCGCACTGTGCAAGCCCGCGCAAGTGGTCTGGTGCGACGGCAGTCAGGAAGAATACGACCGCCTGTGCCAGCAGCTGGTGGATGCCGGCACCTTCAAGAAGCTGAACCCGGCCAAGCGCCCCGGCAGCTACCTGGCCTGGACCGACCCGTCCGACGTGGCCCGCGTGGAAGACCGCACCTACATCTGCAGCGCGAACAAGGAGGACGCCGGCCCGACCAACAACTGGATGGACCCGGCCGAGATGCGCGCCACGCTCAACCCGCTGTTCGACGGCTGCATGCAGGGCCGCACCATGTACGTGGTGCCCTTCAGCATGGGCCCGCTGGGCAGCCACATCGCGCACATCGGTGTCGAGCTGACGGACAGCGCCTACGTGGTGGTCAACCAGAAGCTGATGACGCGCATGGGCAAGGCCGTGTTCGACGTGCTGGGCACCGATGGCGAATTCGTGCCCTGCATGCACACCGTGGGCGCGCCGCTGGCCGAGGGCGAGACGGACCAGACCAGCTGGCCATGCAACCCCACCGTCAAGTACATCGTGCACTACCCCGAAACGCGCGAAATCTGGTCCTACGGCTCCGGCTACGGCGGCAATGCGCTGCTGGGCAAGAAGTGCCTGGCGCTCCGCATCGCTTCCACCATGGGCCGTGACCAGGGCTGGCTGGCCGAGCACATGCTGATCCTGGGCGTGACCAACCCCGAGGGCAAGAAATACCACGTCGCCGCAGCCTTCCCGAGCGCCTGTGGCAAGACCAACTTCTCCATGCTGGTGCCGCCGGCCGGCTTCGAAGGCTGGAAAGTCACCACCATCGGTGACGATATCGCCTGGATCAAGCCGCATGACGACGGCAACCTGTACGCCATCAACCCCGAAGCCGGCTATTTCGGCGTGGCTCCGGGTACCAACCTGCACACCAACCCCAACTGCATGAAGAGCCTGTACAAGGACGTCATCTTCACCAACGTCGCGCTGACCGACGATGGCGACGTGTGGTGGGAAGGCATGGAAAAGGATGTCGGCGGCGAGCTGCCGGCCCATCTGGTCGACTGGCAGGGCAAGGACTGGACGCCGGAAGACGGCAAGGCCGGCCGCAAGGCTGCCCACCCCAACGCCCGCTTCACCATTGCGGCCACCAACAACCCGGCGCTGGACGCCCAGTGGGACGACGCCAACGGCGTGGCCATCGACGCCATGGTGTTCGGCGGCCGCCGCTCCACCACCGTGCCGCTGGTGACCGAGGCGCGCAGCTGGTCCGAAGGCGTCTACATGGCTGCCACCATGGGCTCCGAAACCACGGCTGCCGCCTTTGGCGCCCAGGGCGTGGTGCGCCGCGATCCCTTCGCCATGCTGCCGTTCTGCGGCTACAACATGAGCGACTATTTCCAGCACTGGCTCGACATGGAAAAGAAGCTGGAAGAGAAGGGTCACACGCTGCCCCCGATCTTCTGCGTCAACTGGTTCCGCAAGGATGCCGACGGCAAGTTCGTCTGGCCGGGCTACGGCGAAAACATGCGTGTGCTGAAGTGGATGATCGACCGCATCGAAGGCAAGGCCGAGGGCGAGGAAACCATGTTCGGTATCGCTCCGGCCTACGGCGAACTGAACTGGACCGGCCTGGATTTCAGCCCAGAGCAGTTCAAGACCGTGACCAGCATCGACAAGGCGGCCTGGGAAGAAGAGTTCAAGTCCCACGAAGAGCACTTCGAAAAGCTCAAGCACAATCTGCCGAAGGAGCTGGTCGAGACCAAGGCTCTGCTGGAAAAGCGTCTGGCCGAGGTGTGATCGCGCAATGAGGGTGGATTTGCGGCTGTTGTCCTGAGCAGCCGGACTTCCCTCTGAAGTCGCGGTAACTGACTTCGGATTGCCTCATAAAAAAATGGACTGGCACTTGCGGGCGCCAGTCCTTTTGCATTTTGGCCAGATGCGTTCCTCTTCAACCGGCCAGCGCCTCCGCGCATGCATGGGCACTGGCCCAGGCCCACTGGAAGTTGTAGCCACCCAGCCAGCCCGTCACATCCACGGCTTCGCCGATGACGTACAGGCCGGGCTGGCGCGTTTCCATGGTCTGCGATGACACATCGCGCGTATCGATGCCGCCCAGCGTCACTTCCGCCTTGGCATAGCCTTCGCTGCCGCTGGGCGTGATTTCCCACTGCTGCAGGCTCTGGCACAGTTGCTGCAGCGCCTTGTCCGCCGTCGCGGCCAATGGGCGCTGGCAGCCCGGATGGCCTGCCAGCCAGTGGTCCAGCAGACGGGATGGCAGGTAGTTGCCCACCTCATTGGCCACCAGCTTGCGTGATCCGCGTGCCTTGGCCGCGCGCAACTGTTCCAGCAGCGGGGCACGTTGCGGGGCATCGGGCAGGGGGCTGTCTGCATCGGGGATCAGGTTGATCTGCAGCGGCTGGCCGTCAAGCCAGTAGCTGGAAATCTGCAGGATGGCCGGACCGCTCAGGCCGCGATGGGTGAACAGCAGATCCTCGCTGAAGCGCACCCGCTGCTTGCGCTTGCCCTGCGCGACTTCCACACTGATTTCCACCGGCAGCGACACCCCGGCCAGCGCGGCAAAAGGCTGCCACTGCCTGGCATCAAAAGTGAGTGGCACCAGTCCGGGCCGCGGCGCCACGGTGCGCAGGCCGAATTGCTCCGCCAGCCGCCACGCCAGGTCAGTCGCGCCAATCTTCGGGATCGACAAGCCGCCGCAAGCCAGCACCATCCTGGCGGCACGTACCTCGCCCCGTGCAGTCTGCAGCACATAATCGCCGGCTTCGCCATCATGGGCTACGGATTCCACAGCGCAGGGCTGCCAGCGCGTCACGCCACCTGCATCGCACTCCCGCACCAGCATGTCGATGATGTCGCCTGCCGAGCGGTCGCAGAACAGCTGCCCCTTGTGCTTCTCGTGAAAGGCAATGCCATGTTTCTGCACCAGCGCGATGAAATCCTGCGCGGTGTAGCGCGACAGGGCGCTGCGGCAGAAATGCGGGTTCTGGCTCAGGTAGTTGGCGGGGCCGGCCTGCACATTGGTGAAGTTGCAGCGTCCGCCCCCGCTGATGCGGATTTTCTCGGCCAGTCTGGCGGCGTGGTCCAGCAGCAGCAGCTTCACGCCGCGCTGGCCAGCCTGCGCGGCGCAGAACAGCCCGGCAGCGCCGGCGCCGATGACCACGGCATCGAAACGGGCCGCGCTCATGATTCGACCTTTGCCACCAGATCCAGCACCGCCTGCACCTGCCGCGCAATCGGCTCGGGAACCGGCAAGGCGCCCGCGAGCACATCGGCGCTATAGCGCGCCGTCGCGGCAGCATCCGTCCCCTCCGGTATCCCGGGCAATTCCGTCAGGCTGCCCGTCTGCGCTTCAACCAGCCGCACCGGCTCGCCACGTACATAACCATCCATCTGGCGCACCCTGCGCGCATCTGCCACCACCTCGCCCTCGGTGCCACGCAGCAGCAGGGCGTTGCCCTGCATCAGTCCGATCACCTCCGCCATCGACACCGCATACTCCGGATGCGTGTAGGCCCCGATCACCAGGCTGCGCTGCTGCAGCGGCGTGCCGTGCAGCGGATTCATCAGCTTGACCAGGCTGTGCGCCGAATTGCGCAGCCCGATGCGACGGCGCGCATCCAGCACGCGGGCCAGTCCAGGGCTGAGCGCAGCCGTGTCCAGCCAGAGCGGATCGCTGTCCTGCACCGGCAGCAGCGGCCGCAAGGCCTGCAGCACTTCGGGCACGGTCACGCGCCCGTCCTCGGTCGGATGGCCGTGCATCAGCACGCGCAGCCCTTCCCGTGCCAGCAGCCAGGCCAGCATCGGCGTGAGCAGTGGCAGCTTGCGCGCCCCGTTGTAGCTGGGAATGACCACCGCGAAGCGGCTGTCGTCCGCCAGTTCCGGCAGGTGCAGATCGCAATGGGTGGCATCCAGAAATCCCGCCATCTCTTCCCGCGTCTCGCCCTTGATCCGCATCGCCAGCAGAAACGCCCCCATGGCCATCTCGTCAGGCTGGCCTTGCAACAGCAACTGCCAGGCGTCACTCGCCTCTTCGCGTGTCAGCGGCCGCGCGCCTTCCTTGCCGCGTCCGACGCCTTTCAGATAGGGAATCAGGGTTTCATGCATGGTGGTATTGTCAGGGAAGAAATGCCGCTCTCGCGCTCAACCCAACTCGCGGCACAATGGCGGTCTGATGCAAAACTCTTCTAACCTACCTACCCTGGTTCTCGGCATCGAGTCCTCCTGCGATGAAACCGGTGTCGCTCTGGTCGAAACCGGGGGCCCCGGCACGGCACCGCGCCTCCTGTCCCATGCGCTGCACAGCCAGATCGACATGCACCGCGCCTATGGCGGCGTGGTACCGGAGCTGGCCAGCCGCGACCATATCCGCCGTGTCATTCCGCTGGCGCGCCAGGTGCTGGAGCAGGGCGGGCGCACGCTGCAGCAGCTCGACGTCATCGCCTACACCCAGGGGCCCGGGTTGGCCGGGGCACTGCTGGTGGGGGCAGGCGTCGCCTGCAGCCTGGCTGCCGCGCTGGACAAGCCGGTGCTGCCCGTCCATCACCTGGAAGGCCATCTGCTCTCTCCCTTCCTCAGCGCCGACCCGCCCGAGTTTCCCTTTGTCGCGCTGCTGGTTTCCGGTGGCCATACCCAGCTGATGCAGGTCGATGGCGTCGGCTGTTACACTCTGCTGGGCGAAACCATCGACGACGCGGCGGGCGAGGCTTTCGACAAGTCGGCCAAGCTGATGGGGCTGGGCTACCCTGGTGGCCCGGCCCTGTCGCGCCTGGCCACCTTCGGCGATCCGAAGGCATACAAGCTACCCCGCCCGCTGCTGCACAGCGGTGATCTGGATTTTTCGTTCGCGGGCCTCAAGACCGCGGTGCTGACCCAGGTCAAAAAGCTGGAAGGGCAGCCCTGCGACCAGGTGCTGGCTGACCTCGCTGCAAGCACCCAGGCTGCCATCGTCGAAGTGCTGGTCAGAAAATCGCTCAAGGCGCTGGATACGACAGGCCTGAAGCGGCTCGTGGTGGCTGGCGGGGTAGGGGCCAATGCCTCCCTGCGGGAAGAACTCAACGCCGCCTGTGCCAGACGCGGGGTGCGCGTACATTACCCGGAACTGCACCTGTGCACCGATAACGGTGCCATGATTGCCTTGGCCGGCGCCATGCGGCTGCAGGCCGGGATGGCGCAAGCGCGCAAGGAGTACGCCTTCGACGTCCGTCCGCGCTGGGATCTGCAGCAACTCGACGCCTGACCCGGCCTTCGGGCAGGGGCGAATCTGGCTGCCTAGCTGGCAAACCCCAGGCAGGCACCCGCATTGGGCCGGCCGCGGCATTCCCGTTTCAGACGACGCTCCCGCTTGGCCGTGCTTTCCTCATTGCCGCGCAGCACGAGCACACGCGTGCGCGACATGGCTCGCGCTGCGGAGGCGGCGCTGCTTGCCGCGGGAGTGGCGGCAAGCGCTGACGGAGGATCGGCAGCCGGGGCCGGGAAAGCCGGGGCGGGGATCGACAGGGCGAAAACGGCGAGGGCAGCAAAACAGGAGAGGGGGTTGTGGTAGGCGCTGGGCATGGCAATATTGAGTATTTTAGTATTATTCTATCTGCGGTTTCCGCCCGTGATCGCACCCACTAGCCAGCCCGACAAGTCCCCGCTATAATCACCCGGTTCTGTTCCATACTGGCATGCCAGTTCGGCGGAGCGCACGCTGCGGGTAGTCCGGCCTGCAGCGCAAGTCAAATACCTTCAAGGAAATACCAAAATGGTCGATAAAGTTGCCGTTATCAAGGATAACGCCCGCGCCGCCAATGACACTGGCAGCCCCGAAGTACAAGTTGCGCTGCTGACCGCACGCATCAACGAACTCACCCCGCACTTCAAGACGCACGCCAAGGACCACCACGGCCGTCGCGGCCTGCTGCGCATGGTGAGCCGCCGCCGCAAGCTGCTGGACTACCTGAAGTCCAAGGACGCTGACCGCTACCTGGCCCTGATCGCCAAGCTGGGTCTGCGCAAGTAAGCAGGCATCGCATGCAGAACGCCTGAGAGAATCCTTCCCTCAGGCGTTTTTGTTTTTCAACCCGGAGATATTGCGCGCGAAGCTGTGTCATTCCATCAACATCCTGCGCCGGGCAGGGTCCTGCTGGAATGGCATCGTGTGCTGCAAGAAGCTCCATCCCGGAGATAACCATGTCCATTTTCAACAAAGTCACCAAGACCTTCCAGTGGGGCCAGCACACCGTCACCCTCGAAACCGGTGAAATCGCCCGCCAGGCCGCCGGCGCCGTGCTCGTCAACATCGACGACACCGTCGTGCTCGCCACCGTGGCTGCTTCCAAGAGCGCCAAGCCCGGCCAGGACTTCTTCCCCCTGACCGTCGACTACATCGAGAAAACCTACGCCGCCGGCAAGATCCCCGGCAGCTTCTTCAAGCGCGAAGCCAAGCCCTCCGAACTCGAAACCCTCACCAGCCGCCTGATCGACCGTCCGATCCGCCCGCTGTTCCCCGAAGGTTTCTACAACGAAGTGCATGTGGTCGTGCACACCGTGTCCCTGAATCCTGAAGTCGATGCCGACATCGCCGCCATGCTCGGCGTGAGCGCGGCCCTGGCCATTTCCGGCATCCCGTTCAATGGCCCGATCGGTGCTGCCCGTGTCGGCTACATCAACGGCGAATACGTGCTCAACCCGGGCCAGACCCAGCGCAAGGACAGCCAGATGGACCTGGTCGTCGCCGGCACCGAAGCTGCCGTGCTGATGGTCGAATCCGAAGCACAGCAGCTGTCGGAGGAAATCATGCTGGGCGGCGTGGTGTTCGGCCACGAGCAGGGCCAGATCGCGATCAACGCCATCCATGAGCTGGTGCGCGACGCGGGCAAGCCGGTGTGGGACTGGCAGCCCGAAGCCAAGGACGAGGAATTCATCGCCAAGGTCAACGGCCTGGCTGAAGACAAGCTGCGCGCTGCCTACCAGATCCGCAGCAAGCAGGCGCGCACCCAGGCCTGCCGCGAAGCCTATGCTGCCGTCAAGGCCGAACTGACCGAGCAGGGCGTCGAGTTCGATCCGGTCAAGGTCGACAACCTGCTGTTCGATGCCGAAGCCCGCATCGTGCGCAGCCAGATCCTGTCCGGCGAGCCGCGCATCGACGGCCGTGACACCCGCACCGTGCGCCCGATCGAGATCCGCAACGGCGTGCTGCCCCGCACCCACGGTTCCGCACTCTTCACGCGTGGCGAAACACAGGCGCTGGTGGTGTCCACGCTGGGTACCGAGCGCGATGCCCAGCGCATCGACGCGCTGGCCGGCGAATACGAAGACCGCTTCCTGCTGCACTACAACATGCCTCCCTTCGCCACCGGTGAAGTGGGCCGCATGGGCTCCACCAAGCGCCGCGAAGTGGGCCACGGCCGTCTGGCCAAGCGTGCCCTGGCCGCCGTGCTGCCGAGCAAGGACGAATTCCCCTACACCATCCGCGTGGTGTCCGAGATCACCGAATCCAACGGTTCCTCCTCCATGGCTTCCGTCTGCGGCGGCTGCCTGTCCATGATGGACGCTGGCGTGCCGCTGAAGGCGCACGTGGCCGGTATCGCCATGGGCCTGATCAAGGAAGACAACCGTTTCGCCGTGCTGACCGACATCCTGGGCGATGAAGATCACCTGGGCGACATGGACTTCAAAGTGGCCGGTACTGCCGACGGCATCACCGCCCTGCAGATGGACATCAAGATCCAGGGCATCACCAAGGAAATCATGCAGGTCGCCCTGGCCCAGGCCAAGGAAGCGCGCATGCACATCCTGGGCAAGATGCAGGATGCCATGGGCGAGGCCAAGGCCGAGGTGTCGGCCTATGCTCCGCGCCTGTTCACCATGAAGATCAACCCCGAGAAGATCCGCGACGTGATCGGCAAGGGCGGCGCCACCATCCGTGCGCTGACGGAAGAAACCGGCACCCAGATAGACATCGCCGAAGACGGCACCATCACCATCGCCAGCAACGACAACGCCAAGGCCGAGGAAGCCAAGCGCCGCATCGAAGAGATCACGGCCGAAGTGGAAGTGGGCAAGATCTACGAAGGTCCGGTCGTCAAGATGCTGGATTTTGGCGCGCTGATCAACGTGCTGCCGGGCAAGGATGGCCTGCTGCACATCAGCCAGATCGCGCACGAGCGCGTCGAGAAGGTGTCCGATTACCTGAGCGAAGGCCAGATCGTCAAGGTCAAGGCCCTGGAAACCGACGACAAGGGCCGCATCAAGCTGTCCATAAAGGCGCTGCTGGACCGTCCTGAGCGCGGTGACCGCCCGGAGCGCGCCGAACGCGGCGACCGTGGCGAGCGCAACGGCAACGGCCGTTCCTCTGCCGAGCAGCAGCAACAACAGCAGCAGTAAGCGGGGCAGGGCAGTCATGCAAGCCATTGCCATCGAGGCCTACGGCGCGCCGGAAATGCTCAAGCCCGTCACCTGCGCCGATCCGGTCGCGGGTGCGGGCGAGGTGCTGATCCGCGTGGCGGCGTCGGGCGTCAACCGTCCCGACGTGCTGCAGCGCAAGGGCCACTACCCGGTGCCGCCGGGCGCTTCCGAACTGCCCGGCCTGGAGGTTGCCGGCGAGATCGTCGCCGGCGATGCCGACGCCATGGCGCAGGCTGGCCTGAAACTGGGCGACAAGGTGTGTGCGCTGGTCGCCGGCGGCGGCTACGCCGAGCTGTGCGTGGCCCCCGCAGCCCAGTGCCTGCCGGTTCCGGCCGGACTTGACATGGTGCAGGCCGCCAGCCTGCCCGAAACCTTCTTCACCGTCTGGAGCAATGTCTTCGACCGCGCCAGACTGCAGCCGGGAGAAACCCTGCTGGTGCAAGGCGGCAGCAGCGGCATCGGCGTCACCGCCATCCAGATGGCCAAGGCGCTGGGCGCCGCGGTCATTGTTACCGCCGGCAGCGACGACAAGTGCGAGGCCTGCGTCAAGCTCGGCGCCGACCACGCCATCAACTACAAGACCCACGATTTCGTCGAGGAGGCCAAGCGCCTGACCGATGGCAAAGGTGTGGATGTGGTGCTGGACATGGTTGCCGGCGACTATATCGCCCGTGAAGTGGAGTGCCTCGCAGACGATGGCCGCATCGTCATCATCGCCATCCAGGGTGGCGTCAAGTCGGGCTTCAATGCGGGGCAGGTGCTGCGCCGCCGTCTGACCATCACCGGCTCGACGCTGCGTCCGCGCCCGGTGGCCTTCAAGGCCGCCATCGCCCGCGCGCTGCGCGAGAAGGTCTGGCCACTGGTGGAAAACGGCGCCATCGCGCCGGTTATCTACCGCACCTTTCCGGCCGCCCAGGCCGCCGAGGCGCACGCCTTGATGGAAAGCAACCAACACATTGGCAAAATCGTATTGACCTGGTAACGGAGGCACACAATGAAAAAACTGATCGCTGGCAACTGGAAAATGAACGCCAGTCTGGCAGGCAACGAAACGCTGATCAACGAGCTGCGCGCCGGCATCGGCGCTCCGGCGTGCGATGTGGCCATCTGCGTGCCCAGCCCGTACTTCCAGCAAGTCCAGGGCCTGCTGGCGGGTCAGGACGCCATTGTCATGGGGTCGCAGAACGTTTCCTCGCACGAATCCGGCGCCTATACCGGTGACGTGTCTGCCGCCATGCTGAAGGAGTTCGGCATCCGCTACGCCATCGTCGGCCACAGCGAGCGCCGCCTGCACCAGGCCGAGAGCGACACCCATGTCGCCATCAAGGCCGAGCGTGCCCTCGAGGCCGGTATCACTCCCATCGTCTGCGTCGGTGAAACCCTGCGCGAGCGCGAGGAGGGCATGACCGAATTCATCGTCAAGCGCCAGCTTGCGGCCGTGATCCACCTGGTGGGGCATTGCATCAGCGAGATCGTGGTAGCTTACGAGCCGGTCTGGGCCATCGGTACCGGCAAGACGGCCACTCCCGAGCAGGCGCAGGAAGTGCACGCGGTACTGCGTACACAGCTGCGTGCGGCAACCGAGCATGCAGACAAGATCCGCCTGTTGTACGGCGGCAGCATGAACGCCAGCAACGCGGCTGCGCTGTTGGCGCAACCCGACATCGATGGCGGCCTGATTGGCGGCGCTTCCCTGAAGGCGGCCGATTTCCTGGCCATCATTGCGGCAGCGCAATAAAATAACGGGCTTTGCGGCAGTACGCTGCCGCTTCCCACATTCCTCTGGCAAGAACACAATGACTTTTCTTCTCAACCTCCTGCTGGTCGTGCAGGTGCTGTCGGCACTGGCGATGATCGGCCTGATCCTGGTTCAGCATGGCAAGGGTGCGGACATGGGTGCCGCATTCGGCAGTGGGGCCTCCGGCAGCCTGTTCGGCGCCTCCGGCAGTGCCAACTTCCTGTCGCGCACCACCGCCGTGCTGGCCACGATTTTCTTCGTTGCCACGCTGGTTCTCGCGTACTTCGGCAACCTGCGCAACACCGGCGGCTCCGGTAGCGTGCTCAGCGGCATGGTCGCTCCCGCCGCCGTGACCGCACCGGCCTCAGCCCCTGCGTCTGATGCAGCCCCTGCAACCGGTCCTTCCGCACTGATTCCCGGACAGCAGCCGGCCGCCGCCGTGGCGCCCGCAAGCGTTGCTGTTCCCGCTTCCCAGCCTGCCCCGGTAGCCCCCGCCGCAGCCGCTTCCCGCTAAGCGAAAAGCCGGGCGTGCAATGCGTCCGGCGGGCACAAAAAACCTGTGTTGTAAGCGTCGACTAAGTTGTTTATGGTTACAATGCAGGGCTGATCCGGAGTGCTAAGAAATAGTCTCAGCCGGCTCCGGGCGAGACACGATTGCCGTCGTGGTGGAATTGGTAGACACGCTATCTTGAGGGGGTAGTGGCGAAAGCTGTGCGAGTTCGAGTCTCGCCGACGGCACCAGAAACATCTTTGGCTCTGCGCCAAAATTTACAAACGTAACAAAGATGGATCTTGCACTTTATCTCCCCGTTCTCCTGTTCATCCTGGTCGGCCTGGTTGCCGGTGCAGTGACCCTGGGTCTTGGTTCGGCACTCGGCCCGAACCGTCCTGATCCCGCCAAGAACTCCCCCTACGAATGCGGCTTCGAGGCCTTTGAAGACGCGCGCATGAAGTTCGATGTGCGCTACTACCTCGTTGCCATCCTGTTCATTCTTTTCGACCTGGAAGTCGCCTTCCTGTTCCCCTGGGCGGCCGCCTACAAGCAGCTGGGTCCCGTGGCTTTCTGGTCCGTCATGATTTTCCTGGGCATCCTCGTCGTGGGTTTCATCTACGAATGGAAAAAAGGCGCCCTGGATTGGGAATAAGCACAAGTTCCTGATACCGGGAGCGTGCATGCCGCGCTCCTGCGGGAATTGATTGGAGAGTTGCATGTCGCTTGAAGGTGTATTCAAAGAAGGCTTCATCACCACCAGCTACGACGCGGTGGCGAACTGGGCCAAAACCGGTTCCGTCTGGCCCATGACCTTCGGTCTGGCCTGCTGCGCCGTCGAGATGATGCACGCCGCTGCCGCGCGCTACGACTTGGCGCGTTTCGGTGCCGAGGTATTCCGCGCCAGTCCCCGCCAGTCCGACCTGATGATCGTGGCTGGCACGCTGTGCAACAAGATGGCGCCGGCCCTGCGCAAGGTCTATGACCAGATGGCCGAGCCGCGCTGGGTGATTTCCATGGGTTCCTGCGCCAACGGCGGTGGCTATTACCACTACAGCTACTCGGTGGTGCGTGGCTGCGATCGCGTGGTGCCGGTCGACGTCTACGTCCCGGGCTGCCCGCCCACGGCCGAGGCGCTGATTTACGGCATCATGCAGCTGCAGCAGAAGATCCGCCGTACCAACACCATTGCCCGCGCCTGATCCGGAGACCCCATGACTGCCTACGCTGTTGATATTCAGGAGCTGGCCAACACCGTGTCTGCGGTGCTGGGTGACAAGCTCAAGCATTCTGTGATTGACCGTGGCGAGCTGACCGTCGAGGTTGGCGCCGCCGACTACGTCGACGCCTGCCGTCTGCTGCGCGATTCCGCCGGCTGCAAGTTCGAGATCATGATCGATCTGTGCGGTGTCGACTATTCCGACTACAAGCAGCAGGTCTGGGAGCGCGAGCGCTTCTGCGTCGTGGTGCACCTACTGTCCGTGTCGCTGAACCAGCGCCTGCGCCTGAAGGTGTTCGCTCCCGATGACGACTTCCCCGTGGTTGCCTCCATCAATGACATCTGGAACTCCGCCAACTGGTTCGAGCGCGAAGCCTTCGACCTGTTCGGCATCGTGTTCGAGGGTCACCCCGACCTGCGCCGTATCCTGACCGACTACGGCTTCATCGGCCATCCCTTCCGCAAGGACTTCCCGCTCTCCGGTCATGTCGAGATGCGCTACGACCCCGAGCAGAAGCGTGTGGTGTACGAACCCGTCTCCATCGAGCCGCGCGAAATCACGCCGCGCATCATCCGTGAAGACAACTATGGAGGCTTGCACTGATCGCTCAGGCGACAGGGGTTTGATCTATGGCTGAAATCAAGAACTACACGCTCAACTTTGGTCCGCAGCACCCGGCAGCGCACGGCGTGCTGCGCCTCGTGCTGGAGCTCGATGGCGAGGTGGTGCAGCGCGCCGACCCGCACATCGGCCTGCTGCACCGTGCCACCGAAAAGCTGGCCGAGCACAAGACCTATATCCAGGCGCTGCCCTACATGGACCGCCTGGACTACATGTCCATGATGTGCAACGAGCACGCCTACTGCCTGGCCGTCGAGCGGCTGCTGGGCATCGAGGTGCCGATCCGTGCGCAATACATCCGCGTGATGTTCTCGGAAATCACGCGCCTGCTCAACCACCTGTTGTGGCTGGGCTCGCACGGCAACGACTGTGGCAGCTCCACCATCCTGATCTACACCTTCCGCGAGCGGGAGGACCTGCTGGACATGTACGAGGCCGTCTCCGGCGCACGCATGCACGCAGCCTACTTCCGTCCGGGTGGCGTCTATCGCGACCTGCCCGACACCATGGCCCAGCATGCCCCAAGCAAGCTGCGCAACAGCAAGGCCATGGAAAAGCTCAACGCCGCCCGCCAGGGTTCGCTGCTCGATTTCATCGACGATTTCACCCAGCGTTTCCCCAAGTGCGTGGACGAGTACGAGACCTTGCTCACCAACAACCGCATCTGGAAGCAGCGTACGGTCAGCATCGGCGTGCTGTCTCCCGAGCGCGCGCTCAATCTGGGCATGAGCGGCCCCATGCTGCGCGGATCCGGCATCGCCTGGGACCTGCGCAAGACGCAACCCTACGATGCCTACGACAAGGTCGAGTTCGACGTGCCGGTCGGTGTCACCGGTGACAGCTACGACCGCTACCTGTGCCGTGTGCAGGAAATGCGCGAGTCCAACCGCATCATCAAACAGTGCGTGGACTGGCTGCGTGCCAACCCCGGCCCTGTCATCACCGACAACAACAAGGTGGCACCGCCCTCGCGTGAAGGCATGAAGACCAACATGGAGGACCTGATCCACCACTTCAAGCTGTTCACCGAAGGCTTCCACGTGCCCGAGGGCGAGGTCTATGCCGCTGTCGAGCACCCGAAAGGCGAGTTCGGCATCTACATGGTGAGCGACGGAGCCAACAAGCCCTACCGCATGAAGATCCGTCCGCCGGGATACGTGCACCTGGCTGCGCTGGATGAGCTGTCCAAGGGCCACATGCTGGCCGACGCCGTGGCCATCATTGGCACGCTGGACATTGTGTTTGGAGAGATTGACCGATGATTTCTGAAGCAACCAAAGCCCGTTTCGCCAAGGAAGTGGCGAAATACCCGGCCGAGCACAAGCAGTCGGCGGTCATGGCTTGCCTGTCCATCGTCCAGCAGGAGCAGGGCTGGGTATCGCCCGAAAGCGAGAAGGAGATTGCCGACTATCTGGAGATGCCTCCGATGGCCGTGCACGAAGTCACCACCTTCTACAACATGTACAACCAGCAGCCGGTGGGCAAGTTCAAGCTCGCCGTCTGCACCAACCTGCCGTGCCAGCTGCGTGACGGCGGCAAGGCGCTGCAGTTCCTCGAGGAGAAGCTGGGCATCCACGCCGGCGAAACCACCGCCGACGGCATGTTCACGCTGCAGCAGTGCGAATGCCTGGGCGCCTGCGCCGATGCGCCGGTGATGCTGGTCAACGACCGCACCATGTGCAGCTACATGTCTGTCGAACGCATGACGGCACTGGTCGAAGGCCTGAAGTCCGCGGAGGGCAAATGATGTCGGTAGCGAACGTTCTCGCGCAATTTGCGTCTTCCGGCAATGAAACCTGCTTTCATGGCCGTCACATCGATCCGCAGATCTACAAGGATCTGAACGGCAGCAACTGGAGCCTCAAGGATTACGAGGCGCGCGGCGGTTACAAGGCGCTGCGCAAGATTCTGGGCAAGGATGGCGGCGAAGCCATGACCCAGGACCAGGTGATCTCCACCGTCAAGGAATCCGCGCTGCGCGGTCGTGGCGGTGCCGGTTTCCCGTCCGGCCTGAAGTGGAGCTTCATGCCGCGCCAGTTCCCTGGCCAGAAATTCCTGGTCTGCAACTCCGACGAGGGTGAGCCCGGTACCTGCAAGGACCGCGACATCCTGATGTTCAACCCGCACATCGTGATCGAGGGCATGGCCATCGCGGCCTATGCCATGGGCATCAGCGTGGGCTACAACTACATCCACGGCGAAATCTTCGAGGTGTACGAACGCTTCGAAGCGGCGCTGGAAGAGGCACGTGCCGCCGGCTATCTGGGCGACAGGATCATGGGCAGCGACTTCAGCTTCCAGCTGCATGCCCATCATGGTTTCGGCGCCTACATCTGCGGCGAGGAAACCGCGCTGCTCGAATCGCTGGAAGGCAAGAAGGGCCAGCCGCGCTTCAAGCCGCCGTTCCCGGCCAGTTTCGGCCTGTACGGCAAGCCCACCACCATCAACAACACCGAGACCTTCGCAGCCGTTCCGTGGATCATCATGAACGGGGGCCAGGCGTATCTCGAGTGTGGCAAGCCGAACAATGGCGGCACCAAGATCTTCTCGGTCTCCGGTGACGTGAACCTGCCCGGCAACTACGAAATTCCCATGGGCACGCCGTTCTCCAAGCTGCTCGAGCTGGCGGGCGGTGTCCGCACCGGCCGCAAGCTCAAGGCGGTGATCCCGGGTGGTTCCTCCTCCCCGGTGCTGCCGGCCGACATCATCATGGAATGCACGATGGACTACGACTCCATCGCCAAGGCCGGCTCCATGCTGGGCTCCGGCGCCGTGATCGTGATGGATGACAGCCGCTGCATGGTCAAGTCGCTGCAGCGCCTGAGCTACTTCTACATGCACGAATCCTGCGGCCAGTGCACGCCCTGCCGCGAAGGAACGGGCTGGCTGTGGCGCATGGTCGACCGCATCGAGAAAGGGCAGGGCCGTCCGCAGGACATGGACGTGCTCGACTCCGTCGCCGCCAACATCCAGGGCCGCACCATCTGTGCCCTGGGCGATGCCGCCGCCATGCCTGTGCGCGCCATGCTCAAGCATTTCCGTGACGAATTTGCATACCACGTAGAGCATAAGACCTGCATGGTGCCTGCATACATTTGACAAGTGGATCACCATGGTTGAAATCGAACTGGACGGTAAAAAGGTCGAGGTTGCCGAAGGCAGCATGCTGATGCATGCAGCCGAGCAGGCCGGAACCTATATTCCGCATTTTTGCTACCACAAGAAGCTGAGCATCGCGGCCAACTGCCGCATGTGCCTGGTGGACGTCGAGAAGATGCCCAAGCCGGTTCCGGCTTGCGCTACGCCGGTGGCCCAGGGCATGGTGGTTCACACCAAGAGCGACAAGGCCATCAAGGCCCAGCAGTCCGTGATGGAATTCCTGCTGATCAACCACCCGCTGGATTGCCCGATCTGCGACCAGGGCGGTGAGTGCCAGTTGCAGGATCTGGCGGTCGGTTACGGCTCCAGCGGCTCCCGCTACGAGGAAGAGAAGCGCGTGGTCGTGCCCAAGGATGTCGGTCCGCTGATCTCCATGGAGGAGATGACGCGCTGCATCCAGTGCACGCGCTGCGTGCGCTTCGGTCAGGAAATCGCCGGCCAGATGGAGCTCGGCATGTCCAACCGCGGCGAGCACTCCGAGATCGAGACCTTCGTTGGTGCCACGGTCGATTCCGAACTGTCCGGCAACATGATCGACATCTGCCCGGTGGGCGCGCTCACCAGCAAGCCGTTCCGCTACAGCGCCCGCACCTGGGAAATGGGCCGCCGCAAGTCGGTCGCTCCGCATGACTCCACCGGTGCCAACCTGATCGTGCAGGTCAAGAACCACCGCGTGATGCGCGTGGTGCCGCTCGAGAATGAAGCCGTCAACGAATGCTGGATTGCCGACCGCGACCGTTTCAGCTACGAAGCGCTCAACGGCACCGACCGCCTGACCGCTCCCATGATCAAGCAGGGTGGCAGCTGGAAGGAAGTCGACTGGCAGACCGCCCTCGAATATGTGGCCAACGGCCTCAAGCAGATCCGGGACGAGCACGGCGCTTCCAGCATCGGCGCCCTGGTCAGCCCGCACAGCACGCTGGAAGAACTGGCGCTGGCCGGTGAACTGGTGCGCGGCCTCGGCAGCGACAACATCGACTACCGCCTGCGCAACGCCGAGTTTGCCACCGGCAGCGAGATTCGCTGGCTGGGCATGCCCATCGCAGCGCTGAGCAAGCTGCAGCGTGTACTCGTCGTTGGCAGCAATCTGCGCAAGGATCATCCGCTGTTCGCGCAGCGCATCCGCCAGGCCAGCCGCCACGGCGCCCAGGTGTCCGCGCTGGTCGAGCAGCGCCAGGACTGGGCGATGAAGATGCACACGGTACTCGAAGCCGACGCTACCGAGTGGACGCAGTCCCTGGCAGACATCGCTGCCGCCGTGGCCGAGCAGAAGGGCGTCACTGCGCCTGCACAAGGCCAGGCCACGGAGGCCGCCAAGGCCATCGCGGCCTCCCTGCTGGGTGGCGAGCGCAAGGCCGTGCTGCTGGGCAATGCCGCAGCACACCACGAGCAGGCCAGCAGCCTGCTGGCCTTGGCGCAGTGGATTGCAACCGAAACCGGCGCCAGCTGGGGTTACCTGACCGAAGCGGCCAACACCGTGGGCGCCCAGCTGGCTGGTGCACGTCCCAGGTCCGGTGGCCTGAATGCCGGCGCCATGACCGAGGGCGGCGCGCTCAAGGCGGCCCTGCTGTTCAACGTCGAGCCCGAGTTCGACTGTGCCGCCGGCAGTGCTGCCGTCGCCAGCCTGAACCAGGCGCAGATGGTGGTCACCTTCAGCCCGTTCAAGACCAATCTGGCCTTCAGCGACGTGCTGCTGCCGATCAGCCCCTTCACCGAGACGTCCGGCACCTTCATCAACGCCGAAGGCCGCGCCCAGAGCTTCCATGCCGTGGTGCGCCCGCTGGGTGACACCCGTCCGGGCTGGAAGGTGCTGCGCGTGCTGGGCAGCCTGCTGCAGCTCTCCGGCTTTGCTGCCGAGACCTCGCAGGAAGTCATGGCCACGCTGCCGCTGAACCGCAGTGGCGACAGCGCCACCGTCGACGCGGCGCGCCTGAACAACCGCACGGATGCTGCCATCGTGGTGGGCAAGGCCCGTACCAAGCCGGTGACGGCGAGCATCTATCAACTTGACAGCCTGGTGCGCCGTGCACCGTCGCTGCAGGCCACGGCCGATGCCCGTGCTGCCAATCCTAGCCAGGAGGTGAGCGCATGATTGACGCACTGAACGCTGCCGGCCAGGGCCTGATCGAGGCTGCCTGGTGGGCGAATATCGCATGGCCGGTGATCTGGGCGCTGCTCAAGATCGTCGTGCTGGTCCTGCCGTTGCTGATTGCCGTTGCCTACCTGACCTACTGGGAACGCCGCCTGCTGGGCTTCATGCAGGTGCGTCACGGTCCCAACCGCGTCGGCCCGCTCGGCCTGCTGCAGCCCATGGCCGACGGCCTCAAGCTGCTGACCAAGGAAGTGATCCGTCCGGATCGTGCCAACCCTGCGGTCTACTATCTCGGCCCGATCATGGCCTTCATGCCGGCGCTGGCTGCCTGGGTGGTGATTCCCTTCGGCCCCGAAGTGGCTCTGGCCAACATCAACGCCGGCCTGCTGCTGGTGATGACCATCACTTCCGTGGAAGTCTACGGCGTGATCATGGCCGGCTGGGCGTCCAACTCCAAGTACCCGTTCCTGGGTGCGCTGCGTGCTTCCGCACAGATGGTGTCGTACGAAATCGCCATGGGCTTCTGCCTGGTGGTGGTGCTGATGATCACCGGCAGCATGAACATGAGCGACATCGTGACCGAGCAGGCCAAGGGCATGTTCGCCGACAAGGGCATGAACCTGCTGTCCTGGAACTGGCTGCCGCTGCTGCCGATCTTCATGGTCTACCTGATCTCGGGTGTCGCAGAAACCAACCGTCACCCCTTCGACGTGGTGGAAGGCGAGGCCGAGATCGTGGCCGGCCACATGGTCGAGTACTCCGGCATGGGCTTTGCCATCTTCTTCCTGGCCGAATACGCGAACATGATCCTGTTCTCGGTGCTGGCCGTGGTCATGTTCCTCGGCGGCTGGCTGCCTCCGTTCGAATTCCTCAGCTTCATCCCCGGCTGGATCTGGCTGGGCCTGAAGACCTTCGTGGTCGTGAGCATGTTCATCTGGATTCGTGCCACGTTCCCGCGCTATCGCTATGACCAGATCATGCGTCTGGGCTGGAAGATCTTCATTCCCGTGACACTGATCTGGCTGATCGTGATCGCTGTGTGGATGCAAACCTCCTGGAACATCTGGAAGTGAGCAAGGGTAGAGAAATGTCAACTGTAACCACCAAGCCGGAATCCGGGTTCTCCCTCAAGGATTTCCTGAACAGCTTCATGCTGACGGAGCTGTTCAGGGGCATGGCACTGACCGGACGCTACGCCTTCAAGGGCAAGTTCACTGTGCAGTACCCCGAAGAGAAGACGCCGCTGAGTCCGCGTTTCCGCGGCCTGCATGCGCTGCGCCGTTACGAGAACGGCGAAGAGCGCTGCATCGCCTGCAAGCTGTGCGAGGCCGTGTGCCCCGCCATGGCCATCACCATCGAGTCCGAGCAGCGCGAAGACGGCAGCCGCCGCACCACGCGCTACGACATCGACTTCACCAAGTGCATTTACTGCGGTTTCTGCGAAGAGAGCTGCCCGGTGGATTCCATCGTCGAGACGCAGATCTTCGAATACCACGGAGAGAAGCGGGGCGACCTGTATTTCACCAAGGACATGCTGCTGGCGGTGGGTGACAAGTACGAAGCGCAGATCGCGGCCACCAAGGCAGCCGATGCGCCTTACCGCTGATCCCGGCCAGGCCTAGAACACAACAGGACTCTCCCATGGACGTCAAAACAGGTCTCTTCTACGTATTTTCAGCGGTGCTGGTCTTTGCAGCATTCCGCGTGGTCACCGTGCGCAACCCGGTCTATGCCGTGCTGTACCTGGTGCTGTCGTTCTTCCAGGCATCCGCCATCTGGATGCTGCTGAAGGCCGAATTCCTTTCCATTACCCTGGTGCTGGTGTATGTCGGCGCCGTCATGGTGCTGTTCCTGTTCGTCGTGATGATGCTGGACATCGATGTCGAGACGCTCAAGCGTGGCTTCTGGAAGAACTTCCCGATGGCTGCGGTGATTGCCGTCTTCATCATCGTGCAGATGGCTGCCGTGCTGATGAGCAACTTCACCGAAACCGAGGCGCTGCCGATGCGTGGCATGGACGGTGCTGTGCTGGCGCCCAACGCATCCAACACGACCGAGCTGGGCAAGCTGCTGTACACGCACTACCTGTACCCGCTGGAGATCGCTGCGGTGCTGCTGCTGGTGGCCATGATCAGCGCGATTGCCCTGACCATGCGGAAGCGCAAGGACAGCAAGTTCCAGTCGCCGGCCGAACAGGTCCGCGTGCGTCCGCAGGACCGCATGCGCATCGTCAAGATGGACATCACCAAGCCGGCACCGGTGGCTGCCGATCCGGCCGCCGATGCAGAGGAGAAGAAGGCATGACACTCACCATTGGCCATTACCTGACCCTGGGAGGCATCCTGTTCGCCCTGTCGGTCATCGGCATCTTCCTGAACCGCAAGAACCTGATCGTGCTGCTGATGGCCGTCGAGCTGATGCTGCTGGCCGTCAACATGAACTTCGTTGCGTTCTCCCACTTCTGGGGTGACCTGTCCGGACAGATCTTCGTGTTCTTCATCCTGACCGTTGCGGCTGCAGAGTCGGCCATCGGGCTCGCGATTCTCGTGCTGCTGTTCCGCACACGCGACAGTCTCGATGTGGAAGAACTCAACACCTTGAAGGGGTAACAGAAAAATGAGTCAGACCCTTTCCGCTACTACCTTGCTGGCGATCCCGCTGGCACCGCTGGCGGCCTCGGCACTGGTTGGTATCTTCGGTACCAAGATGGGCGGCAACCTGCTGGGGCGCTCGGCCTCGGCACTGCTGACCATTGGCGGCGTGCTGCTGTCCTTCATCCTGTCCGCCATGGTGTTCATGCAGGTGCTGGATGGCGCGACCTTCAACGAGACGGTGTACCACTGGATGACCATCGGTACGCTGAAGATGGAAGTTGGCTTCATGGTCGACAGCCTGACGGCGATGATGATGTGCGTGGTGACCTTCGTGTCGCTGATGGTGCACATCTACACCATGGGCTACATGGAAGAAGACGAGGGCTACAACCGCTTCTTCTCCTATATTTCCCTGTTCACCTTCTCCATGCTCATGCTGGTCATGAGCAACAACTTCCTGCAGCTGTTCTTCGGCTGGGAAGCGGTGGGTCTGGTGTCCTACCTGCTGATCGGCTTCTGGTTCAACCGCCCGACCGCCATCTTCGCCAACATGAAGGCCTTCCTGGTCAACCGTGTGGGTGACTTCGGTTTCATCCTGGGCATCGGCCTGATCCTGGCCTACACCGGAACCTTCAACTACACCGAGTTCTTCGGCAAGGTCGATACGCTGGCTTCCCAGACCTATCCGGGCCTGGGCTGGAACGTGGCCACCATGGCTGCCATCTGCCTGTTCATCGGTGCCATGGGCAAGTCTGCCCAGTTCCCCCTGCACGTGTGGCTGCCCGACTCCATGGAAGGCCCGACCCCGATCTCCGCGCTGATCCACGCCGCCACCATGGTGACGGCCGGCATCTTCATGGTCGCCCGCATGTCTCCGCTGTTCGAGCTGAGCGACACCGCCCTGAACATGATCCTGATCATCGGCGCCATCACCGCCTTCTTCATGGGTATCCTGGGCGTGATCCAGAACGACATCAAGCGTGTGGTGGCCTACTCCACGCTGTCGCAGCTGGGTTACATGACCATGGCGCTGGGCGCTTCCGCCTACTCGGTGGGCGTGTTCCACCTGATGACGCATGCCTTCTTCAAGGCACTGCTGTTCCTTGCCGCAGGTTCCGTAATCATCGGCATGCACCACAACCAGGACATCCGCTGGATGGGCAACGTGCGCAAGTACATGCCGATCACCTGGATCACCTTCCTGATCGGTACCCTGGCGCTGATCGGCACGCCGTTCTTCTCGGGCTTCTACTCGAAGGAGAGCATCATCGAGGCGCTGCACTTCAGCAACCAGCCGGCTTCCCACATCGCCTACCTGGCGGCCATGGCCAGCGTGTTCGTGACCTCGCTGTACAGCTTCCGCGTCTACTTCCTGGTCTTCCATGGCAAGGAGCGCTATGACCAGAACCCCGACGCGCACCATGACGATCACCACGACGACCATGGTCACCATGGCGATGGCAAGCCGCACGAATCCAAGTGGGTGGTAACGCTGCCACTGATTCTGCTGGCCATCCCGTCCGTGATCATCGGTTTCCTGACGGTCGATTCCATGCTGTTCGGCGATTTCTTCAAGAACGTCATCTTCGTGGATCCGCGCCATCCGGCCATGGCCACCTATGCCCATGAGTGGACGAACACCTTCCACGGTGCTGTCGGCTTCGCCACGCACGCCGTGATGACCCTGCCGTTCTGGCTGACGGTTGCCGGTTTTGCCGTCGCTTACTTCCTGTACATGATGAACAACAACGTGGCTGCCAGCATCCGCAAGGCGCTGTCTCCGCTGGTCGTCATCCTCGAGAACAAGTATTTCCTCGACTGGATCAACGAGAACATCATTGCACGTGGCGCCCGCCTGCTGGGTGTGGGCCTGTGGAAGGGCGCTGACCAGGGCCTGATCGATGGCGCACTGGTGAACGGCTCCTGGAAAGTCGTGGGCGGCATCGCTGCCATCGCCCGTCGACTGCAATCCGGTTACCTCTACCACTATGCCCTGATGATGATTCTGGGTGTCGTAGCCCTGATGACCTGGTTCGTCTGGTACGGCAAATAAGGAGAAATATAAAAATGGGATTGCTGAGCCTGGCCATCTGGCTGCCAATCGTAATCGGAGCAGTACTGCTTGCCTTCGGGGAGGACCGTCACGCGCGCATGGTGCGCTGGCTGGCCCTGCTGGGCTCGCTGGCCAGCTTCCTGGTTACCATTCCGCTGTACACCGGCTTCAAGCTGCAGACTGCCGCGCTGCAGTTCGTCGAGAAGAACGAGTGGATTCCGCGCTTCAACATCAACTACCATCTTGGCGTTGATGGCATCTCCCTGTGGTTCGTGCTGCTGACGGCCTTCATCACCGTGATCGTCGTGATCGCCGGCTGGGAAGTGATCACCAAGCGCGTCAACCAGTACATGGGTGCCTTCCTGATCCTGAGCGGCCTGATGATCGGTGTCTTCTCCGCCCAGGATGCGATGCTGTTCTACGTGTTCTTCGAAGCCACGCTGATCCCGATGTACCTGATCATCGGTATCTGGGGTGGTCCGCGCAAGATTTACGCCGCTTTCAAGTTCTTCCTGTATACGCTGCTCGGCTCGCTGCTGATGCTGATCGCGCTGGTGTACCTGTTCAACACCTCGGGTGGCAGTTTCGACCTGCAGACCTGGTACAAGCTGCCGCTGGACATCGACGCACAGAGCCTGCTGTTCTTCGCCTTCTTCGCAGCCTTCGCCGTGAAGGTGCCGATGTGGCCGGTACATACCTGGCTGCCCGACGTGCACGTGGAAGCGCCCACCGGTGGTTCCGCCGTACTGGCCGCCATCATGCTGAAGCTGGGTGCCTACGGTTTCCTGCGCTTCTCGCTGCCCATTCTTCCGGACGCCTCCCAGAAATGGGCCTGGCTGATGATTGCCCTGTCCCTGATCGCCGTGATCTACGTCGGTCTGGTGGCCATCGTGCAGAAGGACATGAAGAAGCTGGTGGCTTACTCCTCCGTGGCGCACATGGGTTTCGTGACCCTGGGCTTCTTCATCTTCAGCGACATCGGCGTGGCCGGTGGCATTGTGCAGATGATCGCCCACGGCTTCGTGTCGGCCGCCATGTTCCTGTGCATCGGCGTGCTGTACGACCGCGTGCATTCGCGTGAAATCGCCGACTACGGCGGCGTGATCAACACCATGCCCAAGTTTGCTGCCTTTGCACTGCTGTTCACCATGGCCAACTGCGGTCTGCCCGCTACGGCCGGTTTCGTCGGCGAGTGGATGGTGATCATCGCTGCCGTCAAGGCCAACTTCTGGATCGGCCTGGGCGCTGCCGTGGCCCTGATCCTGGGAGCCGCCTACAGCCTGTGGATGTACAAGCGTGTCTATCTGGGCCCGGTCACGAACGACAATGTGCGTGCCCTGAACGACATCAATTCCCGTGAGTTCCTCATCATGGCCGTTCTTGCGATTGCCGTGATCTGGATGGGTGTGTATCCCAAACCCATGACCGATGTGATGGACGCCTCCGTTGTCCAGCTGCTGCAGCATGTGGCCACAAGTAAACTGCACTGAGAGAGTCTGCAATGATTGACAAACTGAGTTGGATCGCGGTGTATCCGGAGATCGTCCTGCTGGTAATGACCTGCGTGATCATCCTGGCAGACATCAGCGTTAAGAGTGCAGGGCGTACCCTGACCTATTACCTGACCCTGGCGACACTGGCTGGTGTGGCCGGCATGCAGGCCATGTACGCCATGAATGGCTACACCATGTACGGTTTCAGCAACCTGCTGGTGAGCGACAGCATGGGCAACTGGCTCAAGTGCTTTGCCGCCATGGCGATGTTCGTGACCATGGTCTACGCGCGTCCCTATTCGCAGGACCGTGACATGCTGCGCCGCGGCGGTGAGTTGTTCATCCTGTCGCTGCTGAGCCTGCTGGGCATCTTCGTGATGATCTCCGGCAACAACTTCCTGATCATCTATCTGGGTCTGGAACTGCTGACGCTGTCCAGCTATGCGCTGGTGGCCCTGCGCCGCGACAACGCCAATGCGGTGGAAGCAGCGATGAAATACTTCATCCTGGGTGCCATGGCTTCCGGCTTCCTGCTGTACGGCATGTCCATGCTGTACGGCGCGACCGGCACGCTGATGATCAACGAGGTGCAACAGGTGGTGGCTTCCGGCGTGGCCAAGCAGCAGATCCTGGTTCTGGGCGTGGTGTTCGTGGTTGCCGGTCTGGCGTTCAAGCTGGGTGCCGTGCCGTTCCACATGTGGATGCCTGACGTCTACGAAGGCGCGCCCACTTCGGTGGCCCTGATCGTGGCAGGTGCGCCCAAGCTGGCTGCCTTTGCCATCATGATCCGTCTGCTGGTCGAGGGCCTGCTGCCCATGGCCTTCCACTGGCAGCAAATGCTGGTGGTGCTGGCCATTGCTTCCCTGCTGGTCGGTAACCTGGCCGCCATCATGCAGAAAAACCTCAAGCGCATGCTGGCGTTCTCCACCATCGCGCAGGTCGGTTTCGTGCTGCTGGCATTTGTTGCCGGTTACGTGAACAACAGCTTCAACACCGTGGTGGATGCCTACTCGGCTGCCATGTTCTACATCGTCACCTACGTGCTGACGACGCTGGTCAACTTCGGTGTGATCATGCTGCTGGCTCGCGAAGGCTTCGAGTGCGACAACATCAGCGATCTGGCCGGACTGAACCAGCGCAGCCCGCTGTACGCCGGCGTGATGGCCATCAGCCTGTTGTCGCTGGCCGGCATTCCGCCCATGGTCGGCTTCTATGCCAAGCTGACCGTGCTCCAGGTGCTGGTGGCTTCCGGCCAGGCCTTCCATATCGGGCTGGCGGTGTTTGCCGTGATCATGTCCCTGATCGGTGCGTTCTACTACCTGCGCGTGATCAAGGTCATGTACTTCGACGCTCCCAACCCGCAGCTGCCCACCAAGATCCAGGCGAACTTCGAAGTGCGTTCGGTACTGTCGGTGAATGGTGCCCTGGTGCTGGTGCTGGGCCTGCTGCCTGCCGGCCTGATGAACCTGTGCGCCCATGCGATCTATCGCATGCTGAGCGCCTGACGGGCGGGGATCGCGGATACGATGTCCTTGAACCTGACTGTCTGGCTGGTGATCCTGGTGGCGTTCGTCGCCGCCAACCTGCCCTTCATCAACCAGCGCCTGTTCGCCGTGCTGCCACGGCGACAGGCCAGGGGTCGCAAGGGTTTCGGATTGCAGTTGCTGGAGTGGCTGGTGCTGTATTTCGTGGCGGGCGGCTTCTTCCTGCTGCTGGAGCGCAACGCCGGCCAGATCTATCCGCAGGGCTGGGAGTTCTACGCAACGACCCTGGCTCTGTTCGCCACGTTTGCCTTCCCCGGCTTTGTCTATAGCCACCTGATGCGGCACAACGACTGAACGGCATGACAGGCAAGCAAGCTTCCTATCCCTCCCTGGTCGACCAGGTGCGGGAGAATCACCAGCCTCTGGCCGAAGTCACCCAGGAACAGCAGTGCGTACTGCAGGGCAGGTTCCTGCGCGTGGTGCGCGATACGGTGCTGCAGCCCAACGGCAAGCTGGCCACGCGCGAGTACGTACAGCACCCGGGAGCGGTGGTGGTGGTTCCCATGCTGGACGATGGCCGCTACCTGCTGGAACGGCAGTATCGGCATCCCATGGCCCGCATGATGATCGAATTTCCTGCGGGCAAGCTCGATGACGGCGAGCCCGGCCTCGATTGTGCCCGTCGCGAATTGCGCGAGGAAACCGGCTGCGAGGCGCGCGAATGGGCCTATGCGGGCGTGATGCACAACTGCATTGGCTATTCCGACGAACATATCGAGATCTGGTTTGCGCGCGGGCTGAGCCAGCACGAGCAGGCGCTGGAAGAGGGCGAACTGCTGCACTTGTCCGCGGCCACACTTCCCGAACTGCTGGAGCTGACCCGCAGCGGCGCGCTCACGGACGCCAAGACGCTCACCTGCCTGCTGTGGCTCCAACTGGTCGACAGTGGCCTCTGGGCGCTGGATTGGCAGGAGCTGGCAGCGTGAAGGTGTTGAACCTGCGCTGCGGGGTGGGCCATGATTTCGAAGGCTGGTTTTCCTCGGAGGAGGATTTCCAGTCGCAGCAGCGCCAGCAGTTGATCGAATGCCCGGTCTGCGGCAATACGCGCATCGAGAAGATGCTGTCTGCACCGCATCTCAACCTGGGCCACGGCAGTGCCGGCAGTGCGGAGCCGGAGCGGGCTGCCCCTGCGGCAGCCGGCGACGGCAATGAACAGCAGCGCCTGCAGGTGATGCAGGCCATGTACGAGCGCATGGTGCAGCACGTGATGGAGCACACCACAGACGTGGGGGAGCAGTTCGCGGACCAGGCACGCAAGATGCACCACGGCGAAGTGGCCGAAGCGCCCATCCGCGGGCGCACCTCGCCCGACGAGGCGCAGCAGCTGCGGGACGAGGGCATCGATGTGGTGTCGCTGCCGGTGCCGAACATTTCCAAGCGCAGGCTGCAGTAAGGCTACGTCGGAGTGGCGGGCAGCCGGGGCTTGATGGCCTGTCCAGCGAGCTTCAGCACCTGTTCCAGCGCATCGGGCGCATCACAGGCCACCCGCTGGCGCCAGGGCATGCTGCGCAGCCAGGTGAGCTGGCGCTTGGCGAGCTGGCGCGTGGCAGCAATGGCTTTCTCGCGCCACAATGAAAGCGGTTCGCCTTTCTCCAGTCCTTCCCACGCCTGCCGGTAGCCGACGCAGCGCATCGAGGGGAGTGCGAGGTCCAGATCTCCCCGCGAGCGCAAGGCCTGCATCTCCTGCAGAAAGCCCTGCTCCAGCATCAGATCGAAGCGCTGGGCGATGCGCTCATGCAGCCAGCTGCGCTGTTCCGGCTCCAGGCTGATCAGGGCCAGAGGGCGCAGTCCGGTCACGCCGGTGTCGCTGCCCTGGGCGTGCCAGTGCGACAGGGGCTTGCCGGTGGCGTGCCAGACCTCCAGCGCGCGTCCGATGCGCTGGCTGTCGTTGGGGGCAAGGCGCGCCGCCGTTGCCGGGTCTACCGTGGCGAGGCGGGCGTGCATGGCCGGCCAGCCATGGCGCAGCGCTTCCTGCTCGAGCTGGCTGCGCAGCGCTGGTTCGGCTTCAGGCAGGTCGCTCAGGCCTTCGAACAGCGCCTTGAAGTACAGCATGGTGCCGCCGGCCAGCAGGGGCAGATGGCCACGCTGCCGGATTTCGGCAATCCGGCGCTGGGCGTCGCGGGCGAACTGGGCGGCGCTGTAGCTGTCGCGTGGGTCGATGATGTCGATCAGGTGGTGCGGCACAGCCGCCAGCTCTTCGGCAGATGGCTTGGCGGTGCCGATGTCCATGCCGCGATAGACCAGGGCCGAGTCCACGCTGACGATTTCGACAGGGAGGTTCCAGTGCGTGCGGGCATGGCGGGCAATGGCGAGCGCCGAGGCAGTCTTGCCACTGGCCGTAGGGCCGGCCAGGGCCAGGTAGTGCGGGGCGAGGGCAGCCATGGTTCAGCGCCCGCGCAGGAACAGGTTGTCCAGGTCACGCATGCCGAGCTGGCGCCAGGTGGGGCGGCCATGGTTGCATTGGTCGGCACGCTCTGTGGCTTCCATCTGGCGCAACAGGGCATTCATTTCTTCCAGCGTGAGGCGGCGGTTGGCGCGCACCGCCCCATGACAGGCCATGGTGGCCAGGATGTCATTGCGCGCGCGCTGCAGTACCGTGCTGGCATCGTGCTGGATCAGTTCGGCCAGTACCTGGCGTGACAGTTCCACGGCGTCGCCTTGCGCCAGCTGACTGGGCACGGCGCGTACTGCGAGCGTCTTGCCGGAGAGGGGGCTCAGTTCCAGACCGAGCTGCAGCAGGGCGTCGGCGTATTGATCGGCCGCGGCCATTTCCTGCGGTGTGGCGGCGAATGTGGCCGGGATCAGCAGTGGCTGGCTGTGCAGAGCAGCGTGCTCGAGTTGCTGCTTGAGCTGTTCGTAGACGATGCGTTCGTGGGCTGCGTGCATATCCACGATGACCATGCCATGGGTGTTTTCGGCAAGGATGTAGACACCATGCAATTGTGCGATGGCGCGACCCAGCGGCCATTGGCTGTCGGGCGATGATGCGGGGTTTGCAGCGGCTGGAGTGGCATCCTCGACAGCCATGGTTGCGGCTGTGGCCGGATTGGCTGGCCAGGAAGATTCTGCCAACGTGCTGCTGTCGGCGCCGGGAGGGAGGGCGTGCTGTGCTGCGTCCTGCCCCTTCTGCGGCGTGAAGCCCCAGGGGTTGCCTTCGCGTGCCTGCCAGGCGGGCGGGCGGTTCCAGTATGGATTGCCCTGGGGCGCATGCAATGGCATGAATTGCTGCTGCCATTGTCGATCGGCAGCAAGGGCTCCCGCAGCGGCCCCTTGCACATCGCTACCGCTGGCAAGACTTTGTGCGCCTTCGGCCAGTGCGGCGCGCGATGGGGCCAGGGCATTTTCGATGGCGTGGCGCACCGCCTGGTGTACCTCGCGGCTGTCGCGGAAGCGCACCTCGATCTTGGTCGGGTGCACGTTCACGTCCACGCGCAGCGGGTCGATCTCGATCATCAGCACGTAGACGGGCTGGCGCTGGCCGTGCAGCACGTCCTCGTAGGCGCTGCGGGCCGCGTGGGTGATGACCTTGTCACGCACATAGCGGCCGTTGACATAGGCGTACTGCTGGTCGGCGCGGCTGCGGGCGTAGTCGGGCAGGCCGCACCGGCCGCGCACCCGCACGGTTCCACCGGCGGTCTGCACGCTGTAGTCGACAGGCAGGCTCTGGGCGAGAAAGTCGTCGCCCAGGATGTCGGCCAGGCGTTGTTCGGGGTCGTGCGTGGCGCGCCACTGCTCGATCAGCTTGCCGTCGTGCCAGAGCGTGAAGCCGACGTGCGGCCGGGCCAGCGCATGGCGGCGTACGGCGTCGAGGCAGTGCGCCAGCTCGGTGGCGTCGCTCTTGAGGAACTTGCGCCGTGCCGGGGTGCTGAAGAACAGTTCTTTCACCTCCACGGAGGTGCCGGCCGCACGCGCGCCGGGACGCAGTTCGCCGCTGCGTGCATCCAGGAAATGGCCATGGGCGGCATCGGCCGTGGCGGAGAGCAGCGTCAGTTCGGATACCGCGCCGATGGCAGCCAGGGCCTCGCCGCGAAAGCCCATGGTGGCCACCGATTCGAGGTCGTGCAGGCTGCGGATCTTGCTGGTGGCGTGGCGCCGGATGGCCAGCGGGAGTTGTTCGGGCGGGATGCCGCAGCCGTTGTCCTCGATGGCGATCAGGCGCACGCCGCCGGCCTGCAGGCGGATGGTGATCTGGGTGGCGCCGGAGTCGAGCGCGTTGTCGAGCAGCTCGCGCACCACGGCAGCAGGGCGCTCGATGACTTCGCCGGCGGCGATCTGGCTGATGAGCTCGTCCGGCAGCGGTTCGATGGTGCGGGCAGGGGGAAGATGGTTCACCGCAATGATTGTAGCGAGACGACCGGATACACGGCGCGCCGGCAGAACCGCGGCGCCAGCAGCGATAATCCTGCCTTGGTTCATGCGCCGCCAGGCGCCAGGTGGAATGATGGAAATTATCAGTTTTTTGCTCGACTTCATCCTGCATATCGACAAGCACATTCTGGCGTTTGTCGAGGCCTACGGTCCGTGGGTGTATGCGTTGCTGTTCCTGATCGTGTTCGTGGAGACCGGTCTGGTGGTGATGCCTTTCCTGCCGGGGGATTCGCTGCTGTTCATTGTGGGAACGCTGTGTGCCACCGGGCACATGGATCTGGCATTGGCCATGGGGGTGCTGTTTGTTGCAGCGGTGCTCGGTGACCAGACCAACTACAGCATCGGACGCTTCATCGGGCCCAAGGTGTTCCAGTGGGAGGACTCGCGTTTCTTCAACAAGAAGGCTTTCGACAAGGCGCATGCCTTCTACGAGCGCTATGGCGGTATCACCATCATGCTGGCGCGTTTCATGCCATTCATCCGTACCTTTGTGCCTTTCGTGGCCGGGGTGGCGGAGATGAGCAGGGGCAAGTTCACCTTCTACAACGTGTTCGGTGCGGCCGTCTGGATTCTGAGCGTGACACTGGCGGGGTATCTTTTCGGCAACATTCCCTGGGTGAAGGCGAATCTGGAATTCATCATCTGGGGGCTGATCCTGGTGCCGGGGGCGCTGGCGCTGTTCGGCGCCTGGAAGCACGGGCGCAGCAGCGAGGCGTAAGCCTTGTCACAGTGTCTTGTAACAACTCTCCATGGGTGTATACACCTGAGCAGGCCGGCTTGGTGCATGATGCGGTTGTGCCAGCCCAGTGGGGGCAGGCGAGCAAGTCGGGCTTCGGAAAAGGAAGCCGCCAAGGAGATTCATATGCAAACCAAATCGCAACGCCTGATCGCCGGTGTGACCCTGGCTGTCGCAGCACTGGGTCTGTCTGCTTGTACCGGTTACGGTCCTTCCTACGGTACGCAGCCGGTGGGCAGCACGGGTGCTGCCGCCTACAGCCAGTACGGCACGGTGACGAACGTGCAATACATGCCCGCCGGCAGTACGCTCGGCAATTACGCCGGTGCCGCGATTGGCGCGGTGGTGGGTGGTGTGGGCGCCAGCCAGTATGCGCTGCGCAATGACAAGGACCGTCGCTACAGCACCGCCATTGGTGCGGTGGCCGGCGCGCTGATCGGCGAGGCCATCCAGCAGAACACCTCTGGCGTGGCTCGCTCCAGCCAGCCGTTCTACCGGATGACGGTGCGTCTGGACAGCGGCGAGACCCGCAGCTTCGACTACGCACAGTCGCCCGAGGTGGCCATCGGCACCCGCGTGCGCGTGGAGGGCAATCAGGTCTATCGTTGATGGACCTTGCTTCCCCCAGCCAAAGCAGGCCCTTCGGGGCCTGTTTGCATCTGGGGCAGCGTGTTGCCTATGACGGAACGCGGCGCAAGCCTACACGGAGCGGCCCGCCTTGTGCAATCATGGATAGTACGTTGCCGGCCCTTGCTTGGCCGCGACGCAATGACCGGCGAAGAACGCAAAAAGGAGGCTCTTGATGAATACGCACCGCAAACTGATTTCGATGGCGGCAATCGCTTCGGCGGCCGTTTTGGCAGGCTGCGCGACCGATCCCTACGGAAACCCCGTGACCACGGTTCCGGGCAACGTGCTCGGGTTGCCGGGAGTGGTTACGCCCAGCGCGGCGCTCTATGGCACGGTGACGGGTATCCAGTACCTGCCGGCCAATACCACCGGTGGCGGAATGGGGACGATTCCCGGCAGCGTGCTGGGAGCCGGCCTGCCGACTGGCTCGGGCGACCTTGCCAGTATTGCAACCGCCGTTGCCGTGGCGGTGATGGCGAACCAGGCCATGGGGACGACCAATCCGAATACCACCACTTCGGTGTACCGCGTGACGGTGCGTCTGGACAATGGTGAAACACGGGCGTTCGACTATGCCAGCCTGCCCAATCTGCGCGTGAACGACCGCGTGCGCGTGGAAGGCAACCAGCTGTACCGTTGAGCCGGCTGGGCGAATATGCCCCCGGTGCAAGGACAAAGGCCTCTGCGGAGGCCTTTGTCGTGCATGGGTGCCGGACCGCGAGCACCCTTGCCCGGGGCGCTCAGACTGCACCCAGCGGCCAGACCACGCCATTGTCATTCAGGATGGCGTCCAGCGGGATGTCGTGTTCGTCCGGCATGAGATCCTCGACAAAACCGTGCGTAAAACCCAGGCCCACGGTGAAGGGATGCGGTTCGAGCGAGGCCAGGGTGCGGTCGTAGAAGCCGCCGCCATAGCCCAGGCGGTAGCCGCCGGGACCGTAGCCGACGCAGGGCACGAACAGCAGGGTGGGCGTGACCAGCTCGGTATCCTTGGGCTTGGGAATGCCGTAGGCATCTTCCTCCATCGGGCAGCCGGGATACCAGGCATGGAAGGTGAGCGTCTTGTTTTCCTTGTTGATCACCGGCAGGGCGATGCGGCGCAGCTGGGGTTCCTCCAGCAGTTCGCCGTCTTCCTTCCAGCGGTGCAGGGCGGGCAGGGGATCGAATTCGCCCTTGATCGGCCAATAGGCGCCGATCACGGTATCCTGCCGGTCAACCAGCCAGAAGCGCATCACGCGCTGCAGCTGTTCGGACAGCAGCAGACGGTCGGGAAGATCGAGCCGTTCCCTGATCAGCCGTTGACGCAGACTCTGTTTACCATTTTTTTTATCCATAATCGCCCTTATGCAATTCTCTTCGCACATCCGATTCGGCCTGAGAGCCATTGTGACATGCCTGATGACACTCGGCACAGTGGCTTCGCAGGCGCAGCCCGCCGTGGGCGGCGACGATACGCTGCTCAACATGGCGCAGGCCTGGCGCAAGAAGGACACCGCGACGCTGTCCATGCTGCTGCCGCAGGCATCCGGCCATCCGCTGGAGCCCTGGGCGGCCTACTGGGAGCTGAATGCGCGGCTGGAAAGCGCCAGTGCCGGCGAGGTGGATGCCTTCCTGCAGCGCTATGCCGGCACTTACCAGGAAGACCGCCTGCGCAACGACTGGCTGCTGCAGCTTGGCAAGAACCGTGACTTTGAAGGGTTTGCGCGCTATTACCCGGCGTTCCGCATGCGGGATGACCGCGAAGTGCGCTGCTATGCGCTGTATGCGGATGCCGTGCTCGGCGGACGCAGTGGCGGTGAGATGGCGCAGGAATTCCGAGACAGCTGGTATGGCCAGCGCGACAGCGATGACGGCTGCACCCTGGCGGCAGGCGGTCTGCGGCAGAAGGGCGTGATTCGCGACGCGGATATCTGGCGCAAGGCGCGCCTGGCCGCCGAAACGAACCGCATGGGGACTGCACGCACGGCGGTGGGGGTGATCGACGGCGCGGCGGCCATGAGCGTGCCGGGGATTTTCTCCAGTCCCGCCAGCTATCTTGCCACTCAGGCCGATGCCGGCAGCCGCAGCGGGCGCGAGCTGGCGGTACTCGCCCTGTTGCGCATGGCATCGAGCAACCCGATGTCGGCCGCGCAGGCCATGCAGAGCGGCTGGGCCGCGCGGCTGGAGGCGCATGACCGCAACTGGGTATGGGGCGAGATCGGCAAACAGGCGGCGCTCAACCTGGACAGTTCGGCCATGAACTATTTCAGCCAGGTGCGCCAGCTGCGTGACCTGGACGACGTGAAGCTGGGCTGGATGGCCCGCGCTGCGCTGCGCATGGGTTACTGGCCGCAGGTGCGTCATGCCATCGAAGCCATGTCGCTCGAGGCGCAGCGTGAGCCCATCTGGGTGTACTGGCGGGCGCGTGCACTGCAGGGCGGGCTGCATCTGGGACATGGGCCGGATCGCGAAGCGGCCGCGCTGTATCGCAGCATTGCGGGGCACCAGGGCTTCTATGAACAACTGGCGCTGGAGGCACTGGGCGAACGCATCGGCACGCCGGCAACGCCAGCCGGCCTGTCCGGCTCGGAGCGGGCAGCGGCGCGTGCCAACCCCGGCCTGCAGCGCGCCATCTACGCCATGAGCATCGGCCTGCGCAGCGAAGGCACGCGCGAGTGGAACTACACCACCAATCTGCACCAGCGCGGCGGCATGAACGACCGCGAGTTGCTGGCTGCGGCGGCGCTCGCCTGCGAGCGCGAATGGTGGGATCGTTGCATCAACACCAGCGAGCGCACCAAGAGCGTGTTCGACCTGCAGCAGCGCTTCCCGACGCCGTACCGCAACGTGGTGGTGCCGCGCAGCCAGTCCACCGGGGTCGATCCGGCCTATGTGTATGGCCTGATCCGGCAGGAAAGCCGCTTTGCCAGTGCCGCACGCTCCGGCGTGGGGGCTTCCGGCCTGATGCAGGTGATGCCGGCCACGGCGCGCTATACCGCGCGCAAGCTGGGCATTCCCTACGAGCCCTCCATGCTGACGCACCTGGACACCAACGTGCGCCTGGGCACCGGTTACCTGAAGCTGGTGCAGGATGATTTCGAGGGCTCGCTGCCGATGGCGGCGGCGGCCTACAACGCCGGTCCGGGTCGTCCGCGTGCCTGGCGCAACGGCCCGATGCTCGAAGGCGCGATCTGGGCCGAGAACATTCCGTTCGGCGAAACACGCGATTACGTGAAGAAGGTGCTTTCCAACACGGTGAACTACGCCATCCTGCTGACGGGCCAGCCGCAGTCGCTGCGCAGCCGTCTGGGGCAGGTGGGGCCGCTGGCACCGGGACTGCCGGATCTCTCGCGCGATCTGCCTTCCACCGCCGTGCGCCAGATCATGCCCAGCGGCGAGGTGCGCGTGCTGAGCGACCCGACGGATGCGCCCTGAACGGGCGGCGCCCGGAAAGACTGATTCATGACCGATTCCCATACCCTGCCGGACCCGTGGAGCGGCCCGGGCCGCAGCTGGAGCACCTTCCTCAAGGACGCCTGGCGGCTTGCGCGGCCGTATTTTCATTCGGAAGAGCGCTGGCGCGCGCGGCTGATGCTATTCGTGATCGTGGCGCTCAACCTGGGCGGCGTGTACATGGCGGTGCTGTTCAACCAGTGGTACAACGTGTTCTACAACGCGCTGCAGGACAAGAACGTCGAGGTGTTCTGGTCGCAGATGTTCCGCTTCAGCTGGCTGGCGGTGATCGCCATCATCCTGGCGGTGTACAAGTTCTACATCACGCAGCTGCTGGACCTGCGCTGGCGTGCCTGGATGACGCGCACCTACCTGAACAAGTGGCTGGGCCACCACCGCTTCTACCATCTTGAACTGGCGCGCCAGAGCGGCGGCACGGCGGTGTCGGACAACCCGGACCAGCGCATCCAGGAAGACATTGCCCGCTTCACCGGCAGCACGCTGGGCATCAGCATGGGCCTGCTCAATGCTGTGGTGACGCTGGTGTCGTTCATCGGCATCCTGTGGACGCTGTCGGGCAGCTTCAGCTTCACGCTGGGGGGCAGCAGCTATACGCTGCCGGGCTATATGGTATGGGCGGCGATTGCCTATTGCGCGGTGGGCAGCGTGATTGCGCACTACATCGGCCGCGCCTTGATCCGCCTGAACTTCTGGCAGGAGTGGCGCGAGGCGGATTTCCGCTACAGCCTGGTGCGCGTGCGCGAATACAGCGAGGCGATTGCGTTGGACCGTGGCGAGCCGGCTTCGCGCGAACAGCTGGACTACCGCTTCGGCCATGTGCTGGGCAACTACCTGAACCTGATCCGCACGCAGAAACGCCTGGTGTGGTTCACCTCCTTCTTCCAGCAGGCCGCCATCATCTTTCCGTTCCTGGTGGCGGCGCCGCGCTATTTTGCCGGCGCCATCAAGCTGGGTGACCTGATCCAGATCTCGTCGGCCTTCGGCAAGGTACAGGATTCACTGAGCTGGTTCATCGACAGCTATCCGGCGCTGGCCAGCTGGCGCGCGACGACCGAGCGTCTGACCTCGTTCGACCGGGGCGTGACAGAGAGCTGGAAGATGCTGCCCGAGGTGGAGCAGGACGGGCTGGAAGGCTGGGAGCACCGGATTGTCGGTGACCGCCTGGAACTGGCTCATGCCAAGGCGCAACTGCCCAGCGGCAACGTGCAGGTGGAGGCCGATGCGCTGCAGATGCAGCCGGGCGAAACCGTGCTGGTGCAGGGGCCCTCGGGCAGTGGCAAATCGACGCTGCTGCGCGTGATTGCGGGCATCTGGCCGCTGGCGCATGGCCGGGTGACCTTGCCCGAGAGCAGCATGTTCCTGCCGCAGCGCCCCTATCTGCCGCATGGCAGCCTGCGTGCGGCGCTGGCCTATCCGGCAGCGGAAAATGCCTATGACGACGCCGAGTTGCGCCGCGTGCTGGAGATCGTGCGCATGCCGCAGCTGGTGGAGCAGCTGGATTACCGGGAAAACTGGGGCCACAAGCTGTCCGGCGGCGAACAGCAGCGCGTGGCGATTGCGCGGGCGCTGTTGCGCCAGCCGCGCTGGATTTTTGCTGACGAGGCCACCAGTGCGCTGGATGCGCCGACGGAAGAGCGCCTGTACCGGGAGCTGATCGCCATGGTGCGCGCCAACGGCGGCGGGCTGCTGTCGGTGGCGCATCGCCAGAGTGTGGCAGCCTTCCATGACCGCCTGTGGGTGTTGCAGCCCAACCCGGATGAGGCGGTGCACCAGGGTGCAGCGGCCTACCGGGTCGAGCTGGCAGCATGAGAGAACACGCATCGCCGGCGTGCTGCGGGCCGAGAGGCTCGTAGTGAGCGCCCGGTGCGAAGGTGCGGTGGACGCAGCAGGTGTCGGACAACCGGCTCAGGCCGCTGCCGAGTAACGCGCGTAGCCGCGTGCACGCAGTTCACACGCAGGGCAGCTGCCGCAGCCATAGCCCCAGGCGTGGCGATGCTCCCGGTCTCCCAGGTAGCAGGTATGGCTGTGTTCGACGATCAGGTCGACCAGCGCCTTGCCGCCATCCGCCACCCCGGAGGCATCGCCCAGTTCGTGCGCCAGCTGCCAGGTCTGCGCCTTGTCGATCCACATCAGCGGGGTGTCGATTAGCAGGCGTTTGTCCATGCCGAGGGACAGGGCGATCTGCATCGCCTTCATGGTGTCGTCGCGACAATCGGGATAACCCGAAAAGTCCGTTTCGCAGACGCCTGTCACCAGTACGTCCATGCCGCGGCGATAGGCCAGTGCCGCGGCCAGCGTCAGGAACAGCAGGTTGCGGCCGGGCACGAAGGTGTTGGGCAGGCCGCTGGCTTCCATGGCAAAGGCGGTGTCGCGCGTGAGCGAGGTTTCGCTGATCTGGCCGAGCACGTTCACGTCCAGCAGATGGTCCTCGCCCAGGCGCTCGCCCCAGGCCGGAAACTGCTGACGCAGCGCCTGCAGCACGTTCAGCCGCGCATCCAGTTCGACACGATGGCGCTGGCCATAGTCAAAAGCGATGGTTTCGACCCGCTCGTAGCGTGATAGCGCGTGGGCCAGGCAGGTGGTGGAGTCCTGCCCGCCGGAGAACAGCACGAGGGCGTGGCGGGGCAGTAGCGGCGGAAACAGGCTCATTCTGAAAACGCGAGAACGGGTTCGTGGCTGATGCCGTAGGTGACCAGACCCGAGGGCACATGTTCGGCGGCATTGCTGACGTGGCCGGTCTGGTCATCGAAGAAGAAATCGGGTTCGAATTCGCGCAGGAACGGCCCCTTGGGCAGGCCGCCGAGGAACATGGCTTCGTCCACGGCGATGTTCCAGCTCATCAGCGTGCGGATGGCGCGCTCGTGCGCCGGGGCGCTGCGGGCAGTGACCAGAGCGGTGCGGATGCGCAGGGGAGCCGCCCCCTGCTGGCTGGCCTGCTGCAACTGGTGCAGGGCGGCCAGGAAGGGCTGGAACGGGCCGGGGGGCAGCGGCAGGGCGGCGTTTTCGACTTCGTGGGCCTGGAAGGCCTGCAGGCCGCCATGCTGGTAGACGCGCTCGGCCTCATCGTCGAACAGCACGGCGTCGCCGTCGAAGGCGATGCGTACTTCATCGGGATGCTCGTTGCTGGCCTGCATGGAGCCGGTGGCGACCCGCGCGGCGGGAAACTTCAGCGCCAGTGCCTGACGCACATCGGCCTCGTTGGCAGACAGGAACAGATGTGCGCCGAGCGGGCGCAGGTAGCGGAAGGGGTCGCTACCCTGGGTGAATACGCCGCGCTCGATCAGGTTCAGCCCATGCGCGGCGGCGGAGCGGAATACGCGCATGCCGCTGACCGGATCGTTGCGCGACAGCACCACCACTTCCACCCGGCGCTGGCCGTCGCTGTTGAAGGCCAGCAGCTTCTTGACCAGCGAAAACGCCACGCCGGGGGCGGCCGGCTGATCCAGCTTGTGCAGTTGCGCCTGCATGTAGCCATGGGTGTCACCGCTTTCGAACAGGCGGTTCTCTTCCTCGAAGTCGAACAGCGCGCGGGAAGAGATGGCAACGACGAGTTGGCCTTCGAGGGTAGCAGGCATGGCGGAACGGGTCAGGAATGGGTGCTGCGGCACGGAAGTTGTTAGCCTGGGATGATAGCGCGATTGCGTCTGTCGGAGGCGAGCAGCACGGCATGCCGCGTGCGGCTGGCGCGGCGGTGCGATCCAGTCTGACAGCAAGCCCTGCCGCATCCTTGTATGCTCGGGTCATGGCCGGCCGGAAAGCGGGTTGGCGCGAGGAGATCCACCATGAACACACCATTACACTCTGCGTCGCAATGGCAGTCTTTGCCAGACACGGGGGCTGATGCACCAGACGAGGTGCAGGACAGCCGGGTGCGTTTCTGGCTATGGCTGGTTCTCGGGGCATGCGTTCTGGCTCTGGTTGCCATCATCGGGGGGTATGCATTCGGCAATGACATGCTGCGTGGCAGCCATTTGCGTGAACAGTTCTCGATGGGGCAGTCCGAAGATGCCTCTCAACCGATGCAGTTGGGCACGTACGATCAGGGGAGCACCCTGCTGGGCCGGCAGCCGGGACAGGCGCGCTATTATTCCGGGCCGTCGGAACTGGCGATGGCGGCTGCCCGCGGCGAAGTGGTGATTGACGAGGATGGCGTGATCCATGAGGTGGAACTGGAGCGCCAGGCCGCGATGGATCTGGCCCTGGAGGATGCAGCGCTGGCTCTCGAAATGGTTCCCGACACCTTGCCGCCGATGGCATCTGCCCGGGAAGGCCTGCGCCCTTCCGACGTAACGGCTGTTCCTGCGGCGCTGCCAGGTGACGATGCGGTTGCCATGATCGCGCATCCGATCGACGACACTCCGAGGCGCCCGGTTCGCATCGAAGCTGCGGGCGAGGATATTTTCTTCGGCCAGTGAGCGCCAGGCGGCTTCATTGACATACGGCAACAAAGCTTGCCGACTGTCGATAGCCAGCCAGGCATATTCCTGTTACAAAGCAGGGTGTTCCGTTTTTGCCATGCGCGCCATGGGTGCGTATCGTGTTGCCATGCCTCGTCCGTCTTCTTCTCCTTCTTCGCGCCGCACCGCCACGACCACCATTGCCGGCGTAGAAGTGCCTGTCGACAAGCGCCTGCTACTGGCCATCGTGGCCGCACTGGTGCTGTTTGCCGTGGTGGGCGGGGTCTATCTGGGCCTTGGGGCGGGGCAGGGCAGCCCGGTCAAGCAGGATGCCGCATCTGACGCGGCCAGTGCCGGGGCGCCGGATTTGGGAGCATCCTCCCAGATGGAACTGATGACCGGCAAATCCGCACTGGGGGGCTCGTCTGCCGTGGCTCCGACCGAGCCGGGTGCCATCGTGGCGCCGGGTGGTGTTGAACTGCAGCGTCAGGATCCGGTCGCTACTGCAGCGCCTGCTGCAGACCCCATGGCCTCCGATGCGTCTGCCGCCGAGGGTGAAGCGCCAGTCGACGGTGGCGTTACCCCTGCCGATGAAAACCCTGCTTCTGCCCCGCTGGCGGAACCTGCCGCCGAGCCTGCTTCGCACTAGACGGATGCCGAGCCCAGCGAAAGCGGGGCGGCCAGCCACTGCCCGTACGTGCAGGAGGCTTGTGGCCACTGGCGTGGCGAGGTGATATCGCTGGCGGACAGGCCCTGACCCAGCAGTTCAAGCGCCTTGATCACGCCCGCATGGGTTACCCAGACGATCCATTCCCCTGGTTCTGCGGGAGCCTGTTCCTGCCGGGCCTGCTGTACGCGGGCAATCATCTGCGCCAGCGATTCGCCGCGGCGGCCGACCTCGTAGCCGGCGAAGTCCGCCATCCAGTCGTCCCACTCCTTGCGCGAGACATTGTCCCAGGGCTGGCCTTCCCAATCGCCGAAGTTCATCTCCATCAGGCGCTCATCGGTCTGCAGCTGGCAGTGCAGGCCTTTCTGCAGCAGCTGGCGCTCCACCGTGCGTGCCAGTTGCAGGCAACGCTGCAGGGGCGAGGCCAGCAACCGGATGCGGGTGCCGCCCTGGGCAGCGTGGCGCGACTGCACGAAGCGGCTGAAATTGAGCGCGGCGTGGTGCGTGCCCTCGATATCCGCGGAGACGTCGAGCTGCCCGTAGCAGACACCCTCCTGCACCAGCGGTGCGGCATGGCGCAGCAGCCACCAATGGGGCGTGATCGGCGTGTGCGGCATCATGGCTGCCCCATGGCGCTGAGAGTGGCGCTGAGTGCGGCGCCGTAGAACACCAGTTCGCACACCTGCTGGGTGGCACCCAGGCAATCCCCGGTCACGCCGCCCAGACGGCGCCGGAACCACCAGCCCATCAGCAGCATGGCCAAGGCTGCTGCAACCGTGGCCGTTCCGATGATGGCCAGCAGCCCCGGACCCTGGTCCAGCAGAGACAGGCCGGCCAGCGGGGTGCACCACAGCGCGGCAGTCCAGATCGGCAGCTGCTGCATGCCGCCGGTAGCCTGCAGGGTTTTGGACTGGCCCTCCAGCCCCACGTGCGGCAGCATCTTCACCAGCAGCAGCGGCAGAAAGCGCGACAGCACATGCGCGGCCACCAGCACCCACAGCACGACCGTGGTCTGGAGAATGCCCAGGGCGGCCAGCAGCAGCACCTTCAGCAGCAGGGCCACGATCAGTGTGACGACCGCATAGCTGCCCACCCGGGAGTCCTTCATGATCGCCAGCGCGCGTTCGGGGCTGGTATGGCCACCCAGGGCGTCAGCCACATCGCCCAGGCCATCCTCGTGAAAGGCACCGGTGACCCAGATAGTGGCGATGGTGCTGATGAGGGCTGCCAGTGCCAGCAGCAGGGTGGAAGAGGCCATCAGCATGACCGGAGTGCCCCACAGCCAGAGCGTGCCGGCGTAAGCCACCGCTGCCACACTGCCGACCAGCCAGCCCACCGCCGGCATGTGGCCCATGGCGTTGCGCATCAGCAAAGGGCTGAAACCCACCCATTGCATCACCGGACCGGGCAAGGGCAGGCGCGTGAAGAACTGGATGGCCAGCAGCAGGTGGCGGATGGAATTTTCCATGCCAGAACTGTAAACCATCTGCATGGCAGCTTTCGTGACGCCCGGCAGCAGGGGGGATCACGTCTTCATGACGGGGGTCAGAAAAAAATGGGGGCATGAATATTTGGGTCCTAAGTTTTCATGCTTCCACGTGTATATAATCCGCCGGTAATTTTCGTCAGCAAATGTGACTGAACCCTCAAGGATACCCATGCGCCATCTTGTTACACCCCTGATGCTGTCCGCTGCCGCCCTGGCGACCGCATGTTCCAGCCCCGTGGTTGGCTATCGCACGTTCGAGGCAGACCCGGCGGCCGCCCGGGCCGCAGCCCGTGAAACCGCTGCCTTCGAGCGTGCCGAACGCGCCGAACGCCGTCAGGAGCGCCGTGAGCGCCTGATGGACGAAGCCGATGCCGTGCGCCGTGCAACCGGTGGCTATGGTGCCGATGTGCTGATCGTCCGCTGATCCGTTTTACTGCCTGTTCAACCCCTTATCTCTTAACGACCATGAAAACCCGTTTTCCCCTGTTCCTGATTTCGACCGTATTCGTGCTCACCGGCTGCGCTGCTGGCGGTGGCGTGGGTGAGTACGGCATGGGCGATGAGTCCGCTGCCATCAAGTCGGCGCGCAATCGCGAATCTGCCCGTGTGAGCCGTGCCGAACTGGACCAGCATCGCCGCCAGCGTACCAACGCCTCGGAAGAAATCGACCTGGCCAACAAGCGTCGCCGCGCCAAGAGCGAGGAAATCAACGACACGCTGGGTACTGTCAACAACGCAACCAACGTGCTGCACAATCTGCGTTGGTTGGGCCGCAGCTGGTAAGCCCGGGATCCGGTCTGGCCATGCAAAAAGCGCACGTCCGTGAAGGAGGTGCGCTTTTTCTGTTTCGTGGGCAGTAGCGAAGCGGCTACAGTGCCGGGCTCAGGCCCGCACGCCCGGGGCGGCTTACAGGAACATCCGGTAGACCGGGTTGTCTGTTTCTTCCACGTAGGGATAGCCCAGCTGCTCCAGAAATTCGTGGAAGCGTGCATCGTCAGAGGCAGGGGCCTGGATGCCGACCAGCACCTCGCTGTAGTCGGCGCCCTGGTTACGGTAATGGAACAGCGAGATGTTCCAGGCCGGGTTGAGCATGCTCAGGAAACGCATCAGCGCACCCGGGCGCTCGGGAAATTCGAATCGCAGCAGGCGCTCGTCAGTGGCCACGCTGCTGCTGCCGCCTACCATGTAGCGCACGTGGGCCTTGGCCAGCTCGTTGTGGGTGAGGTCGATGGCGTCGAAGCCCTGTTCCACCAGTTTGGCGGCAATTTCCCTGCTCTCGCCCTTGCCGTGCATGCTGATGCCGACGAACACGTGGGCACGCTCGCTGCTGTTCATGCGGTAGTTGAATTCGGTCACGCTGCGCGGGCCGCCGCCCAGGTTGTCGATCAGCGCGCACAGACGACGGAAGCTGCCGCGCTCCTCGGGGATGGTGATGGCGAACAGGCCTTCGTGCTCCTCGCCCACCTCGGCGCGCTCGGCGACGAAGCGCAGGCGGTCGAAGTTCATGTTGGCGCCGCAGAGGATGGCGGCGAAGGTCTTGCCCTCGCACTGGTGCTTGGCCACATACTGCTTGATGGCGGCCACGCCCATGGCGCCGGCGGGTTCCACGATGCTGCGCGTGTCCACGAAAATATCCTTGATGGAGGCGCAGACGGCGTCGGTGTCGACCTCCACATAGTCGTCCACCAGCTTGCGGGTAATGCGGAAAGTCTCCTCGCCCACCAGCTTGACGGCGGTGCCGTCGGAGAACAGGCCCACGTCATTGAGCGTGACGCGCTCGCCCTTCTGCACCGACTGGATCATGGCATTGGAATCATCCATCTGCACGCCGATCACCTTGATGCCCGGGCGCACAGCCTTGATGTAGTTGGCCACGCCGGAGATCAGCCCGCCGCCGCCGATGGCGACGAATACGGCATCCAGATGCTTGTGCGGCAGCGACTGCAGCTGCTGCAGGATTTCCATCGCAACCGTGCCCTGGCCGGCGATCACGTCCGGATCATCGAAGGGATGGATGAAGGTCAGGCCTTCCTCCTCCTGCAGCTTGACGGCGTGGTTGTAGGCATCGGTATAGCTCTCGCCGGCCAGCACCACTTCGCCGCCGAGGGCCTTGACGGCATCCACCTTGAGCTGCGGCGTGGTGATGGGCATCACGATCACGGTGCGTGTGTTCAGGGTGCGTCCACCCAGCGCCACGCCTTGCGCGTGGTTGCCAGCGGAGGCGCAGATCACGCCCTTGTGCAGTTGCCCGGGCGAGAGCTGCGCCATCTTGTTGTAGGCGCCGCGCAGCTTGAAGCTGAACACGGGCTGCTTGTCTTCGCGCTTGAGCAGCACGGTGTTGTTGAGGCGGCGGCTCAGGTTGCGCGCAAGATCGAGCGGGGTTTCCTTCGCCACGTCATAGACGCGGGCGTTGAGGATTTTCTTCAGATAGTCGTCCGGGGTGAGGGCGGCCGTGTTGTTCTTGCTTTCGGGCTGGGAGGACATGGTGGAATGCTTTGTCGTAACGGTTGCCGGTGACGAAGCCGGCAGGGGAAAAACGGCGCAGGCCGGGGAGCGCTGCGCCGTCGGGCAAGGATCAGCCCAGGCGGGCGAGTTGTTCCTTCACCTTGGCCAGCGTGGCACCGAACTCGGCCACGCGCTTCTGTTCCTGTTCGATCACCGCAGGCGGGGCCTTGGCGACGAAGTTCTGGTTGTTCAGCTTGCCGTTGGCCTTGGCGATCTCGCCTTCGAGGCGGGCGGCTTCCTTGGAGAGGCGGGCGCGTTCGGCGTCCTTGTCGATCTCCATGAACAGGGCCAGGCGGGCCTCGCCGACCACGGCCACCGGAGCGGCCTGGGCCGCGGCCTGCCAATCGGCTTCGTTGTCGAACACCTTCACTTCGCTCAGTTTGGCCAGCGCCTGCAGCGCGGGTGCCACTTCCTGCAGGAAGGCGGCATCGCCCAGCGCATACAGCGGCAGGCGTTGTGCCGGCGATACGCCCATTTCGCCGCGCAGGTTGCGGCAGGCATCGACCATCTGCTTGAGCTTGGCCACATGCGCCTCGGCCTGCTCGTCGAACTTCTCGGGGTTGCACACCGGATACTCGGCAATGCTGATCGAGTCGCCCGCGCGGCCGGCGATGGGGGCCACCTTCTGCCACAGTTCTTCGGTGATAAAGGGGATGATCGGGTGGGCAAGACGCAGGATCGTTTCCAGCACGCGGATCAGCGTGTAGCGCGTGCCGGTTTGGCGCGGCGCATCGCCGGTCTGGATCTGCACCTTGGCGATTTCCAGATACCAGTCGCAGAACTCGTTCCAGACGAAGTCGTAGAGCGTGTTGGCGACGTTGTCGAGGCGGTACTCGGCAAAGCCCTTGGCCACTTCCGCCTCCACACGCTGCAACTGGCTGACGATCCAGCGATCCGGCTGGGAGAAGGTCTTGTGGCTCTTGTCGCAGACCTTCGGCGCATTCGGATCCGCCACGATGCCGCAATCATGGCCTTCGCAGTTCATCAGCACGAAGCGGGTGGCGTTCCAGAGCTTGTTGCAGAAGTTGCGGTAGCCCTCGCAGCGCTTGCTGTCGAAGTTGATGCTGCGGCCCAGGCTGGCGAGCGCGGCGAAGGTGAAGCGCAGTGCGTCTGCGCCATAGGCGGGGATGCCGTTGGGGAATTCCTTCTCGGTGTCCTTGCGCACCTTGGGTGCGGTTTCGGGTTTGCGCAGGCCGGTGGTGCGCTTGTCCAGCAGCGGGGCGAGTTCGATGCCATCGATCAGGTCGACCGGATCCAGCACGTTGCCTTCGGACTTGCTCATCTTCTTGCCCTGGGCATCGCGCACCAGGCCGTGGATGTAGACGTGGCGGAAGGGGACTTTGCCGGTGAAGTGGGTGGTCATCATGATCATCCGGGCGACCCAGAAGAAGATGATGTCGTAACCGGTGACCAGCACGGTGCTGGGCAAATACAGGTCGTAGTCGTTCGTTGTGGCTTCGGTGCCGCTTTGGCTGAGGCCGGAATCGGTCCGGCTCATGCTCGCTGCGCTCGCCAAATCGCCGGATCCGATTCCGGCCTCAGGCAAAGCTGCTGCGGTCGAAGCCACACTCTCTTCGTTATTCGGGGCGGGCGGCACATCGCCTCGGCTGCTACCGGCGCCGGGAGCGGCGATTTCGTGAGCGAAGCGAGCATGAGCCGTCCCGGCAGCGCCGAGAGCCGAAGCGTCCCCCGCAGCCGATTCAGGCCACCCCATGGTGCTGAACGGCACCAGGGCAGAGGAGTACCAGGTATCCAGCACATCCTCGTCGCGTGTCAGCTTGGGCCCTTGCGTCAGCTTGAGCTGCAGGCTGTCCGTAATCGAGGTGTGGCAACGCACACGCGCGTGGGCCATGCCCTCCTGGATGCGGGCTTTCCACTGGGCCTTGGCTTCGTCCTCGTTGCGGGCGACGTAGACGTTGCCTTCGTCGTCATACCAGGCCGGAATCTGGTGGCCCCACCAGAGCTGGCGGCTGATGCACCAGTCCTGGATGTTGTTCATCCACTGGTTGTAGGTGTTGACCCAGTTCTCGGGTACGAAGCGCACCTGGCCGCTTTCGACGGCGTCGATGGCCTTCTGGGCGATGCTCTTGCCGGTGGGGTCGCCTTCGCCCACCTTGTTCATGGCGACGAACCACTGGTCGGTCAGCATCGGCTCGACGATCTGGCCGGTGCGTGCGCAGCGCGGCACCATCAGCTTGTGTTTCTTGGTTTCGACCAGCGCGCCGAGAGCCTCCAGATCCTTGACGATGGCCTTGCGCGCGGCAAAGCGGTCCATGCCACGGAAGATTTCGGGGGCGTTGTCGTTGATCGTGGCGTCGAGGTTGAGCACGCAGATCATCGGCAGCTTGTGGCGCTGGCCGACCAGGTAGTCGTTGGGGTCGTGCGCGGGCGTGACCTTGACCACGCCGGTGCCGAATGCGCGGTCCACGTAGTCATCGGCAATCACCGGAATCTCGCGGCCGACCAGCGGCAGGATCACGGTCTTGCCGATCAGGGCCTGGTAGCGCTCGTCTTCGGGGTGCACCATGACGGCGACGTCGCCCAGCATGGTTTCGGGGCGGGTGGTGGCCACGGTCAGGTGGCTCGGCGCACCGGCGGCCTGCAGGCTGCCGTCTTCGTCTTTCAGCGGGTAGGCGATGTGCCAGAGGAAGCCGTCTTCCTCTTCGCTTTCCACTTCGAGATCACTCACGGCGCTCTTGAGCACCGGGTCCCAGTTGACCAGACGCTTGCCGCGGTAGATGAGGCCTTGCTCGTACAGGCGAACGAAGGTTTCGGTGACGACCTTGCTCAGCTTGTCGTCCATGGTGAAATATTCGCGGCTCCAGTCCACGCTGTCGCCCATGCGGCGCATCTGCGTGGTGATGGTGTTGCCGCTCTGTTCCTTCCATTCCCAGACCTTGGCGACGAAGTTCTTGCGTGCCTCGGCCGGGGTGGGGCCCATGTCGTGGCGGCTGATGCCCTGGCCCTGCAACTGGCGCTCCACCACGATCTGGGTGGCGATGCCGGCGTGGTCGGTGCCGGGGATCCAGGCCGTGTTGTAGCCCATCATGCGGTGGTAGCGCGTCAGGCTGTCCATGATGGTCTGGTTGAAGGCGTGGCCCATGTGCAGCGTGCCGGTGACGTTTGGCGGCGGCAGCTGGATGGCGAAGTCATGGCCGGCGGCGTGTGCTGCCGCGCTGGGCGTGCCGGTGCCGCGGAAACCGGCCTGGCCGTAGCCGCGTTTTTCCCATTCCGGGCCCCACTGGGCCTCGAGTGCGGCGGGTTCAAACGATTTGGTCAGGCTGTTCAGGCCAGGTTGCTGCAGGGCGTCGGTCATGATGGTGTGGGGTCGAATGGGCATCCATGGCTGCACGGCAGGGGGCCGCGGCCGGAAGCAGTTTGTCATGCAGGGGCCCCACGCCGCGCTGGCGCGGGCCAAACTTTCATTTTACGGCCTGTGGCAGCCTCATGCACGCGGATGGTGCAGTGCAGCGAGCTGCCTGGTGGCAGGTGTCGGTCTCCGGGTACAACGGGGCGTGCTTGCAGGGAGGCGTCATGCCTGTTCGGGCAGGGCGTGACGGGACTTGGCTGGCACTGCAAGCCTGCGGCCTTGTCCGGAGGCGTTCAGCCTTACAGGACGTCCAGCGGAATTTTCAGATAGCGCGTGCCGTTGTCCTCGGGTTCCGGCAGGGCGCCGGCGCGAATATTGACCTGCACCGCCGGGAGGATGAGTTGCGGCATGTCCAGCGTGGCGTCGCGGGCCGTGCGCATGGTGACGAACTCCTCTTCGCTGATGCCGTCGCGCACATGCTTGTTGCTGCGTCGCTGTTCGGCCACGGTGTGCTCGCAATAGGCCGCCGGGTTGTCGGCCACGCCATCGGCATAGTTGTGGCAGAGGAACAGACGGGTGTCGTCCGGCAGGGCCAGCAGGCGGTGCACCGAGTGGTACAGCTGCGAGGCGGAACCGCCGGGAAAGTCGCAGCGCGCCGTGCCCCCATCGGGCGCGAACAGGGTGTCGCCCACGAAGACCAGATCGGCTTCTCCTGCCGGCGCATGCACATGCCAGGCCGTGTCGGCGGGCGTGTGGCCGGGGACATGCATGGCCTCGATGCGCACGCCGCCCAGCTCGATTTGCTCGCCTTCGCCCAGCAGCACGTCGAACTGGCTGCCATCCGTGGGCAGCCCGGGCAAATGGTAGATGCCGGCAAAGGTGCGCTGCACGGTGGTGATGTGCTTGCCGATGACGGTCTTGCCGCCCAGCTGCTGCTGGATGAAGGGCGCGGCGGAGAGGTGGTCGGCGTGGGCATGGGTCTCGATGATCCAATGCAGTTGCAGGCGGTGACGCTGCACATGCGAGATCAGCTTGCGCGCGCTGTCGGTGCTGGTGCGGCCGGCCTTGGGGTCGTAATCGAGCACCGGGTCGATGATGGCGCACGGGGCGCCGTCGCCCAGGTCGAGCACGTAGCTCAGGGTGCTCGAGAAGCTGTCGAAGAAGGGGGTGATGCGGAGCGTCATGGCAAATCCTCGCGTCGGATGGGTCAGGCCAGGGGCAGCCAGTGCGGGGCAAAGGTCTTGAGCAGCAGCAACAGCATGGCCAGCAGCACCAGCAGGGCGAAGCCCCGGTGCAGCCAGTGCTGCGGCACCTTGTGGGCAAACAGCCGGCTGGCGAACATGCCCAGCGCCGTGGCGCCGACAAACCACCAGCCCGAGGGCTCGATGCGGGTGCCGTGCAGCACCATCTGCAGCACGGTGGAGCCGGATACCAGCGCAATCACGGCCAGGGAAGTGAGCACGATGCTCTGGTAGCTGAGGTTGGTGAAGCGCTGCAGCATGGGCACGATGAAGAAGCCGCCGCCCACGCCCAGCATGCCGGTCATCAGGCCGGTGACGGCGCCGATGCCGCCCAGGGTGAGGAAGCAGCGGGGCGTCCAGCTGAACTTGCCGGTGGCGGGGTTGAGCATGCAGGGGGTGACGCGCTCGACCAGGATGGCGCTGCGGGAGCGCGTGCCCTGCCGCCAGCCGCGCACGGCCACGAACAGCAGGATGCCGCTGAACAGCACGGCCAGCAGTTCGGGCGACACCTGATGGGCCAGCCACTGGCCGATGGGAGAGGTGATGGCGCCCAGCAGCACCATGAACAGCGCCGCCTTGTAGCGCACCAGCCCGCGCCGCAGGCCGTCTGCCGCGCCCAGCATGGCACCGGCCGTGGCGGCCAGCAAGGCAACCGGCTTGGCGGCCACCATGCTCATGCCGATGCCCAGCACCAGCGCCGGGATGGCCAGGATGCCGCCGCCGGCACCGGTCAGGCCCATGACGGTGCCGATGGAAAGGCCGAGCAGCAGGCTGTTCCAGATCATGGCCGGGAGAGAGTGAAGGGCATGGACATGGCAGACATCATACAAACACGTGAAATGTCCCCGAGGCGTAAATGTAAACCACAGAATTACATTTTTGCCTATGGAAAGACTTGAGTCTGGGGTTGATTCTTGCTAATATTACATTTTGCATTCGCGTGCCCATTAGATTTCACGATAAAAAGCACGCATGCAAGGGCAGTGTCCGGCCATTCCCGGATGCCGCCATCTTCGCTGCAGTTTCGCTCATGGGGCTGCGGGTTTCTCCCGGATCGGGAGCGCCCAATTGACATTTTCCCGTCACAGTTTTCGGCCACAGTTGCCACTTGAAGTGCCACGTTTTGCGTGCGCACGCCGGCTGGCGCATGCCGACCGCGACGTTATCAGAAAGATTTTGAGACATGAACCATTCCATTAACCAGGCTCGCGCGCCGATTGCGCTGGGCCGCTACCACATCCAGGCATGCCCGCTGCGCATGCCCAGCGGCGGTTATGCGCCGCGCGTGTCCATCGCCAGCGGCAGCGGCTGCTCGCGTACCGACCGCATCGTGACTTTTGCCGGCGAGTTTGCCTGCGCGCTGGAGGCGGCCAGCTACGCCGAGCAACAGGGCCGTGACTGGGTGCAAGGCAGCACGCGCCTGCAGTAAGCAGAACCCTTGGTGATAATGGCAGGCATTCACAACGCCTGCCATTTTTGTTTCTGCCATGCTGTTTGTTCTCTCTCCCGCCAAGTCCCTGGATTACGACACCCCGCCTGCAGTGGCCACGCACAGCGCGCCGCTGTTTCCGGAACAGTCCGCCGAGCTGATTGCCGTGTTGCGCGAGCAGTCGCCGCAGCAGATCGCCACCCTGATGAGCCTGAGCGACAAGCTCGCTGCCCTGAACGTGGGTCGTTACCAGGCCTGGAGCACCAAGGCCGATACGGACAATGCCAAGCAGGCGGTGCTGGCCTTCAATGGCGATGTGTACGATGGGCTGGATGCCAACTCGCTGGGCAAGGCGCAGCTGGACTGGCTGCAGCAGCACCTGTGCATCCTCAGTGGCCTGTATGGCGTGCTGCGCCCGCTGGACCTGATGCAGCCCTATCGCCTGGAAATGGGCACGAAGCTGGCCAATCCCGGTGGCAAGGATCTGTACCAGTTCTGGGGCAGCCGCATTGCCGAGTACCTGAATGCGCGTTTCGAGGAAGAGGGCGCGGCCGAACCGGTGCTGGTGAACCTGGCCTCGCAGGAATACTTCAAGGCGGTGGACCGCAAGGCGCTGAAGGCACGCGTGGTCGAGTGCGTGTTCGAGGATGACAAGAACGGCGCCTACAAGATCATCAGTTTCCATGCCAAGCGGGCGCGTGGCCTGATGATGCGCTATGCGGTCGAGCACAAGATCAAGTCGGTCAAGGGGCTGCAGGGTTTCGCCACGGATGGCTATGCATTTGCGGCCGAGGCTTCCGGTCCGGATCGTCTGGTGTTTCGCCGCCGGCAGGAGTGAGGCGGCATCGGCGCGCAAAGGTGTGACGTGGGCGCCACGGCCAGGCCGCAGCGGGGCTGTGCTGCGTCACAATGAAAAGATGCATGCCGCCGCGCCATGGCGGCTTTTTTCCGGTTGAAAATCCATGCCCACTCCTGAGCAATCTCCCCTCGGCAAGGCCGTCAGCTACGCCGACCAGTACGATCCCACGCTGCTGTTTCCCCTGCCGCGCCAGCCCAAGCGCGATGAAATCGGCATTACCGGCCGCCTGCCCTTCATGGGCGCCGACCTGTGGACCGGCTATGAACTCAGTTGGCTCAATCTGCGCGGCAAACCGCAGGTGGCGCTGCTGCAGGTGAACATTCCCTGCGAGACGCCCAACATCATCGAGAGCAAGTCCCTCAAGCTCTATCTGAACAGTTTCAACAACACGCGCATCGGCTCGATCGAGGAAGTGCGCGAGCGCATTTTTGCCGACCTGAATGAGGCGGCCTGGCGCGGGGCCGCCACCATGGATGCCAGCATCGGCGTGCGCCTGGTGCCGGCCGAACTGTTCGACCAGCAGCCGATCCACGAGCTGGACGGCCTCAGCCTGGATCGCCTGGACTGCGAGTGCACGCACTACCATCCCGCGCCCGAGCTGCTGACCACCATCCCTGAAGAGGGCATCGTGAGCGAGACGCTGACCAGCAACCTGCTCAAGAGCAACTGCCTGATTACCGGGCAGCCGGACTGGGGCAGCGTGCAAATCAGCTACAGCGGCCCGCAAATCAGCCACGAAGGGTTGCTGCGCTATCTGGTGAGTTTCCGCAACCACAACGAGTTTCACGAGCAGTGCGTGGAGCGCATCTTCACCGACATCTGGAGCCGCTGCGCGCCCGTCAAACTCTCGGTTTATGCGCGATACACCCGTCGCGGCGGGCTGGATATCAATCCCTTCCGCACCAGCCACCCGCAGGCGCTGCCACCGGCCGTGCGCAACGCGCGGCAGTAATTCGGGTGGTTGCTGCCGGCCGGTTATTGGTAATTACATCGAAAGGCGTGGCCTTTGACTGTTAATATCTGTTGCAATAGATTAGGCAGCATGGGATGCCTTCGTCCCGTGCCGTGAAACGGGGGGCGCGACGATCGTTTGCCGAATGGCCCGCAGAAAGCCAGATAGACACAGGTTCCGTTTGATATTGGAGGAGTATCGTGCAAATTGGAGTCCCACTGGAAACAGTGCCCGGCGAGGCCCGCGTGGCCGCAACGCCGGAAACTGTGAAAAAGCTGGTCGGACAGGGACATACCCTGAAAGTCCAGGCAGGCGCCGGCATTCGTGCCGGTATTACCGATGCGGCCTATGAAACGGCCGGTGCCAACATCGTCGATGCGGCCACTGCCCTGGGCAGCGAGCTGGTGCTGAAGGTGCGTGCGCCTTCCGAAGCCGAACTGGCCCAGATCAAGCCGTCTGCCACCCTGGTCGGCATGCTTGATCCGTTTGATCGCGCCAATCTGGAGCGCATGGCGGCTGCGGGTATCACCGCGTTTGCCCTCGAAGCCGCTCCGCGTACCACGCGTGCGCAGAGCATGGACGTGCTGTCCAGCCAGGCCAACATCGCCGGCTACAAGGCCGTGATGCTGGCGGCCGACAAGTACCCGCGCTTCTTTCCGATGCTGATGACCGCTGCCGGTACCGTCAAGGCCGCGCGCGTGGTGATCCTGGGCGTCGGCGTGGCCGGTTTGCAGGCGATTGCCACGGCCAAGCGCCTGGGTGCCGTGATCGAGGCCTCCGACGTGCGCCCGAGCGTGAAGGAGCAGGTCGAGTCGCTGGGCGCCAAGTTCATCGATGTGCCTTACGAGACTGACGAAGAGCGTGAAGCGGCCGAAGGCGTGGGGGGCTATGCCCGCCCCATGCCGCAGAGCTGGCTGGATCGCCAGAAGGCCGAAGTGGCCAAGCGCGTGGCCGCTGCCGACGTGGTGATCAGCACCGCGCTGATTCCGGGCCGCGCTGCGCCCACGCTGGTGACCGAGGACATGGTCAAGGCCATGAAGCCCGGTTCCGTGATCGTGGACATGGCCGCCGGCAAGGGCCCGAACGGCACGGATGGCAACTGCCCGCTGACGCAGGCCGGCCAGACCGTGCGCGTGCACGACGTGACCATCGTGGGCGAGACCAACATCGCCGGCCTGGTGCCGGCCGATGCCAGTTCGCTCTATGCGCGCAACGTGATCGACTTCCTCAAGCTGGTGCTGCCGGCAGAAGGGGGCCTGAAGGTCGACATGGAAGACGACATCGTGGCGGCCTGCCTGATGACGCAGAACGGCGAAGTGAAGAGGAAGTAATCATGGACATCGTCTCTCCCACCATCATCAACCTCATCATCTTCGTGCTGGCCATCTATGTGGGCTACCACGTGGTGTGGAACGTCACGCCCGCGCTGCATACGCCGCTGATGGCCGTGACCAACGCGGTGTCCGCGATCGTGATCGTCGGTGCCATGCTGGCCGCCGGCCTGACCGAGGGCGCCCTGGCCAAGACCATGGGTGTGGCTGCCGTGGCGTTGGCCGCGGTCAACGTGTTCGGCGGCTTCCTGGTGACGCGCCGCATGCTGGAAATGTTCAAGAAGAAGGAGCGCAAGACGCCCGCCGCGAAGGGAGCTGAAAAATGAGCATGAACGTAGTTACTCTGCTCTATCTGGTTGCAAGCATCTGCTTCATCCAGGCGCTCAAGGGCCTGTCGCATCCGACCACCTCCATCCGCGGCAATATGTTTGGCATGGTCGGCATGACCATCGCCGTGCTGACCACGGCGGCGCTGATCGTCAAGCTGGCGGGTTCGCCCATCGGCTTGACCTGGGTGCTGCTGGGCCTGCTGGTCGGCGGTTCCATCGGTGCCATCATGGCCAAGCGCGTCGAAATGACGAAGATGCCCGAGCTGGTGGCCTTCATGCACAGCATGATCGGTCTGGCTGCGGTGTTCATCGCCATTGCTGCCGTGGCCGAGCCGCATGCGCTGGGCATTGCCGCGCTGGGTGATCCGATTCCGGTCGGCAACCGCGTGGAACTGGCGCTGGGCTCCTTCATCGGTGCCATCACCTTCACCGGTTCCGTGATTGCCTTCGGCAAGCTGTCCGGCAAGTACAAGTTCCGCCTGTTCCAGGGCGCGCCGGTGACCTTCCCCGGCCAGCACTGGATCAACCTGGGCCTGGGCATTGCCGCGCTGTTCTTCATTGTGAGCTTTGCCATGACGCAGAGCTGGACCGCCTTCATCCTGGTGACGCTGATCGGCTTCCTGCTGGGCGTGCTGCTGATCATCCCGATCGGCGGTGCCGACATGCCGGTGGTGGTGTCCATGCTGAACAGCTACTCGGGCTGGGCGGCTGCAGGCATCGGTTTCAGCCTGAACAACAGCATGCTGATCATTGCCGGTTCGCTGGTGGGTTCGTCCGGTGCCATCCTGAGCTACATCATGTGCAAGGCGATGAACCGTTCGTTCTTCAACGTGATTCTGGGTGGCTTTGGCGGGGACGCCGGTGCGGCTGCCAGTGGCGACCAGCAGCAGCGTACCGTCAAGAGCGGCAGTGCCGACGACGCGGCCTACATGCTGAGCAACGCCGACAGCGTGATCATCGTGCCGGGTTACGGTCTGGCCGTGGCGCGTGCGCAGCACGCCGTGAACGAACTGGCGCAGAAGCTGACCGAGCATGGCGTGAGCGTGAAGTACGCGATCCACCCGGTGGCCGGCCGCATGCCTGGCCACATGAACGTGCTGCTGGCCGAGGCCGAAGTACCCTATGACCAGGTGTTCGAGATGGAGGACATCAACGGCGAGTTCGCACAAGCCGACGTGGCCATCATCCTGGGCGCCAACGACGTGGTGAACCCGGCGGCGCTGCAGAAGGGCAGCCCGATCTACGGCATGCCGATCCTGGAAGCCTACAAGGCCAAGACGGTGATCGTGAACAAGCGTTCCATGGCCGCCGGTTACGCCGGCCTGGACAACGAGCTGTTCTACATGGACAAGACCATGATGGTGTTTGGCGATGCCAAGAAAGTGGTCGAGGACATGGTGAAGGCGATCGAGTAATTGGCGATTGCCTGAGGGGCCGCTCTTGTGCCGGCCTTGCCATCGGCCCCCTCTGTGCTTGCGCGAGGGGGCTTTTTGCTGCTTGTCGGAGGAGGGCGAACGGCCCCGGCCGAGGAACTCCGCTGGAGAAGCGTAGACGCCGATGAGTCGATTTGAGAGGGCTACCCTTGTTTATATTTCTTTTTGGAATATAAAAACAAGGAAAAAGTATTTTTCAATTATTAGAGGCCTCCCTACCATGTGAAGCATTGCCAAATTCTTGAAGGACCTATCGCATGAGCCGCCTGCCCATCCACACTGTTGATTCCGCCCATCCCGAAGCCCAGCCGCGCCTGCAGACGGCGCTGAAGAACAATGGCTTCCTGCCCAACCTGATCGGCGTGCTGGCCAATGCCCCCACCGCGCTGGAGATGTACCAGGAGGTCGGCGCCATCAACGGCCGCACCAGCCTGAGCGCCGGCGAGCGTGAAGTGGTGCAGATCACCGCGGCAGTGACGAATGGCTGCGGCTTCTGCGTGGCGGGCCATACCGCACTGACGCGCAAGAAGAAGCTGCTGCCCGACGAGGTGGTGGAGGCGCTGCGTGGCACCAATGCCATCAACGATCCCAAGCTGCAGCAGCTGGCGCAGTTCACGCTGGCCGTGATGGAGCACAAGGGCAATGTGCCGGACGAGGATCTGGCTGCCTTCCATGGCGCCGGCTACAGCGAGCAGCAGGCGCTGGAAGTGGTGCTGGGCGTGGCGCTGGCCACGCTGTGCAATTACTCGAACAATCTGGCGCGCACGCCGATCAACCCCGAGTTGCAGCCTTACGCCTGATGCTGCACCGGGTGCCTGGTGGCGGCACGCCCGAGGCGCGGCCGGCATACCGGTACTAGGCAGTTGCGACGCTATCGCGCCTGCCCGTTTCCCCCCGAATGATCTGATTGCAGGCACCCGCCGGTGTGGGTGCCGGGGTGGCCTTTGCCTTGTTGGCCGCCTGCTGATGAAGGAGACATCATGTCCGACGCCGCTCAACTCCTGCTGGGACAAGTCCGTTCGCATGTGCGGACCGGCCTGCGTCCGCTGGTGGAACAGATTGACCGCCAGGGCCTGTACCCCGAAGCCTGGCTGCGCGAGCTCGGTGCGCTGGGTGGTTTTGCCGCGCTGGCGCAGCCGGAGCAGGGGGGTTCCGGCCTGGGGCTGGCGACGCAGATCGAGCTGATGGCGGCCGTGGGTGCCGAATGTGGTGCGACTGCCTTTACGCTGTGGTGCCAGGGCACGTTTGCCTGGTATCTGCGCCAGAGCGGCAATCCGGTGGCGCGCGAGCGCTATCTGCCGCAGGTGCTGCGTGGCGAGCTGCTGGCGGGCACGGGCATGTCCAACACCGTGAAGCACCTGAGCGGCATCGAGAAGCATCTGCTGCAGGCGGAGCCGGAAGCGGGCGGCTATGTGGTGAGTGGTAGCCTGCCCTGGGTGTCCAACATCGGGGAAGAGCACATTTTTGCGGCCACGGCACAACTGGGTGAGGGCGGCTACGTGATGTTCGTGGTGCGTGGCAATGCGCCGGGCGTGACGCTCAAGCCCTGCCCCGAGTTCTGCGCGCTGGAAGGCACGCGCACGCTGAATGTGCGCTTCGACCAGGTGCACATTCCCTTTGCCGACGTGCTGGCACAACCGAACGAGTTCAACGCCTTTCTGGGGCGGGTGAAGCCGGGCTTCATCCTGCTGCAGATCGGCATGGCGCTGGGCGTGATCGAGGGCAGCCTGAAGCTGATCCGCGAGAGCAACCTGACGCAGTGCGTGACGAACGCCTGGCTGGATGACCAGCACGACGACCTGCAGGAAGAGCTGGATGCGCTGCGCGTGCAGACGCGGCAGCTGGCGCAGCAGGCGGAGGCGGGCACGGTGGAGATCCTGCCCGTGCTGCAGGCGCGCCTGCACGCGAGCGAGCTGTCGCTGCGTGCGGCCCAGTCGGCCGCGCTGCATGCCGGTGCGCGCGGTTACCTGATGCGCCATGCAGCGCAGCGCCGCAGCCGCGAGGCGCTGTTCGTGGCGATTGTGACGCCCGCGCTGAAGCAGCTGCGCCATGACATTGCGGTGCTGACGGCAGCCAATCCTGCGGCATTGGTTCCGCATGCAGCGGCGGCCGGAAACGGGGCTGCGGGCAGGCAGCGGGCGGACGCCGAGCAGGATCCGGCCAGGCAAGCTCCATGCGTCGCAACCGAAACCCCGGCCGTTTGAAGGAGTTTTTGATGAGCCAATGGATGTGCATTCCCTGCGGAATGATCTACGACGAAGCCGCAGGCATGCCCGAGCACGGCATCGCGCCGGGCACCCGTTTTGCGGATATTCCGCACGACTGGACCTGTCCGGATTGCGGCGTCGGCAAGGACGATTTCGTCGAGATTCCGGACTGAGACGGGGAGCGCTGAAGCATGACACACGCTGCCATGGTGCTGGAAGCACGCGACATTGCCCTGGGCTACGCGCAGGGGGATGGTTCGCACAAATGGGTGCTGCAGGATTTTTCGCTGGCGCTGCAGCCGGGCGAGCTGGTGTCGCTGCTCGGGCCGAGCGGGGTGGGCAAATCGTCGCTGCTGCGTGTGCTGGCGGGTTTGCAGCAGGCGCAGCGCGGGGAAGTGGCGCTGTTTGGACAGCCGCTAAAGCAGCCGCATCCGCGGGCAGCATTCGTGTTTCAGCAGGCCTCCCTGTTTCCTTGGCTGAATGTGCGCGAGAACGTGGCCTTCGGACTCGATTTCAGGCATCAGCCGGAACTGGACAAGGCGGAACTGCAGCGCCGGGTGGATGCAGCGCTCGATGAGGTGGGGCTGGGCCATGCGGCTGCGGCCTATCCGAGCGAACTGTCCGGCGGCATGGCGCAGCGCGTGGCGCTGGCCCGTGCGCTGGCGCGCCAGCCCAGGGTGCTGCTGCTGGACGAGCCTTTCAGTGCGCTGGACGAGGTGACGCGGGCCGAGATGCAGGAACTGCTGCGCACCATCGCCACGCAGCACCAGGCTGCGGCGGTGCTGGTGACGCACGATATCGACGAGGCGCTGACGGTGTCCGATCGCGTGCTGCTGATCGGCAACAGCCCGGGACGGCTGATTGGCCAGTGGCAGTTACAGGCACCGTTCCCGCGCCAGGATGTGGGCTTGCAGATGAATGCGTTGCGTGTGGAGATTCTGCAGTCGCTGCGTGATTCGCGTCTGCAACGCCAGCAGATCGAGACCGTCGAGTACGTGATCTGAGGAGCATGCCTTGAACCGCCGCGAATGGATGAAACTGGCTGCGCTGTTTACAAGTGCCGGCAGCCTGCCACTGCTGCAGGCCTGTGGCCAACGCCATGCGATGCAGCCGGACGCTCCGCTGCGCATCGGCTATCTGCCGATTACCGATGCCACGCCCCTGCTGGTGGCGCACAGTCGCAAGCTGTTCGAGGCCGAAGGCGTGGTGGTGGACCAGCCGGTGCTGTTCCGCAGCTGGGCGCAGCTGGTGGAGGCCTTCATCAGCGGGCAGGTGAATCTGGTGCACGTGCTGTCGCCGATGACGGTGTGGGCGCGCTATGGCAGCCAGTCACCGCTGAAGGTGCTGATGTGGAACCATATGGCCGGCTCGGCGCTGACCGTGCAGCCGGGCATCGGCAGCGTGGCAGACCTGGGTGGCAAGACCGTGGCGATCCCGTTCTGGTATTCGGTCCACAACGTGGTGCTGCAGTATCTGCTGCGCAGCAACGGGCTGGAGGTGACCGAGAGCGATACGCCGGGGCCGCACCAGGTGCGCCTGATCGTGATGGCGCCTTCGGACATGGTGGCGGCGCTGGCGGCGAAGAATATTGCCGGCTTTATCGTGGCCGAGCCTTTCAATGCGGTGGCCGAGAACAAGGGGGTGGGCAAGGTGCTGCGCTTTACCGGCGATGTGTGGCGTGACCACGCCTGCTGCGTGACGGTGGCGCATGCCCATGATGTGGAGCGCCGTCCCGACTGGGTGCAGAAGGTGACGCAGGCGCTGGTGAAGGCGCAGCTGTGGACGCTGGACCATCGCGTGGAGGCGGCGACGTTGCTGTCGAATGCGGGCGCGGGCAAGTACACGCCGCACCAGCCGGCGGTGCTGGGCAAGGTGCTGGCGCCGCCGCAGGCGGACTGGCAGCGCTACGTCGACAGTGGGGCGATCCGCCATCCCGAGTGGAAACAGTCACGCATCGATTTTCAGCCTTACCCCTTTGCCAGCTATACCGAAAAACTGGTGGAACTGCTCAAGCAGACCCATATTGCGGGTGAAAACCTGTTCCTGCGCGACCTTGACCCTGCACGGGTGGCCGGCGAGCTGGTCGACGAGCGCTTTGTGCGCAGTGCCATCGAGGCAACCGGCAGTCAGGCCCGCTTTGCGCTGCCAGCCAGCTTTGCACGGCAGGAAACCCTGCTGGCGTGACAACGGAAGTTCAGTTCATGACAAGTACGACCCTGCCTCTTTCCACACCGGCCGTTGTGGCTGCTTCTGCAGACGCACAGACTCCCGCAGCTGGCGCCATTGCCGGAGATGCCGGCGGCCCCAGGGCTTCGGGCTTCCCCGGTGGCGCTGCAGCCCGTCATTCCGGAGGTTTCTCTTCTGCCTTGCGCGCCGCGCTGGGCCTGTTGGTGCTGTTGCTGCTGTGGCAGCTCGGTGCCTGGCTGCTCCAGCAGACCATGCCGATCGCCAGCCTGCTGGCCCCTTGGCCGACTTTCAAGAGCCTGGGCTGGCTGCTGGGCAGCGGGCAGCTGTGGGCGCATGTGTTTGCCAGCCTGCAGCGCGTCCTGGTGGGGCTGGTGCTGGCGCTGATGATCGGCGTGCCGCTGGGCCTGCTGATCGGGCGTTCCCGGGCGGTGGAACAGGCCACTGGCGGCGCCTTCCAGCTGCTGCGCATGATTTCGCCGCTGTCGTGGATGCCGATCGTGGTGATGCTGTTCGGCGTGGGCGATGCGCCTATCTATTTTTTGCTGACTTTTGCGGCAGTCTGGCCGATCCTGCTCAATACCAGCGCAGGGGTGCGCGCCATCGATCCGAACTGGTTGCAGCTGGGGGCTTCGCTCAGCGCGACGCGAGGCGAGATGCTGGCGCGCGTGATTGTTCCCGCCGTGCTGGGCCATGTGCTGACGGGCTTGCGTCTGGCCATCGGCATCGTCTGGATCGTGCTGGTGCCGTGCGAGATGCTGGGGGTGAGCAAGGGGCTGGGCTATTTCATCCTGGATACGCGGGATCGGCTGGCGTATTCGGAGCTGATGGCGGTGGTGCTGTTCATCGGGCTGCTGGGCTGGCTGCTCGACAGTCTGGCGCGCCGTCTGCACAAGCGCTGGGCACACGGCAAAGCGTAAGGTCGCAGTAGCGCTCGGCAGCGGAATGCTTCGCCGGATGTGTCTGCGTGAACGGCACCAGGCCGCGCATGGAGATCAGGCTGCCTTCTGTACCGGTTCGCTGAACGTGACCAGCTGCCCCGGCTGCGCCCGCAGCGCGACACGATCGCCCACCGCATGGCTCATGTCGGTGGGCATTTCGGCCAGCACGGTTTCGCCGGTGGGCAGGCGCAGGGTGTAGAGCCAGTGGCTGCCGCGGAAGGCCTTGTGCAGCAGCTCGGCCTGCAGCGGCGATGCGGCGTCGTGCACGATCTCGTGGGCGCGCAGCAGCAGGCAGGAGTCGCCGGCGGCCAGCGGGCCGCTGATGGCGCCGAGCGGGGTCTGCATCCAGCCGGAACGTGCGGGATCCTGCAGGGCGGGCACCAGCATGCCCTGGCCGATGAACTGGGCGACAAAGGCCGTGGCTGGCTCGCGGTAGAGCGTGGCCGCATCGGCCCATTGTTGCAGGCGGCCCTGGTAGAGCACGCCGATGCGGTCGCCCATGGCAAAGGCCTCGTGCTGGTCGTGCGTGACCAGCAGGGCGGTGGTGCCGTGGCAGCGCAGGATGTCGCGCAGCTCCTGCGCGAGGCGGTCGCGCAGGCCGGCGTCGAGGTTGGAGAAGGGTTCGTCCAGCAGCAGCAGTTGCGGACGCGGGGCCAGCGCGCGGGCCAGGGCTACGCGCTGCTGCTGGCCGCCAGACAGTTCGTGAGGGTAGCGCAGTTCCAGCCCGCCCAGTCCGACCAGTTCCAGCACTTCAGTCACGCGGCGCTGGCGTTCTGTCCTGGGCAGGGCCTGCAGCCCGAATGCCACGTTGCGGCCGACATCCAGATGCGGGAACAGGGCGTAATCCTGGAATACCATACCCATGCGGCGCTGTTCCGGGGCGACGGCGTAGCCCGGCTTGCTGATGACTTCGCCCGCCAGCGTGATGCTGCCGGCAGACACCGCTTCCAGCCCGGCCACGGCGCGCAGCAGCGTGGTCTTGCCGCAGCCCGAAGGGCCGAGCAGCACGCCGATCTGACCGGCCGGCAGCGACAGGCTGACGTCCTGCACCGCAGGGGCAGGCTGGCCGGGGTAGTGCACGCTGAGGGAGTCTATAGTCAGTTGCATGGGCGATGGCGAAATCTGGAAAGCGGATCGCAGAATTATAGATTAAATGAATATAATTCTCATTAATTATCATGCGTGATCCATCAGCTTTTTCCATGCCGGCCTCTGCCGGGGGTGATCCACCCGCGCAGCAGGGCGCTTCGTTTGCAGCGCCGGGGCGCTGGCGTGCTTTGTGGGGAGCCTGGCTGGCGCGCGTCTGGCTGCTGCCGGTGGGTGTGCTGCTGGTGCTGCCGGTGCTGGCTGTAGTGGCGGCGGCATTGCAGTGGAATGCCGAAAGCGCCGATATCGTGCGCGAGATGGCGCTGACGGTGCTGCCGGATTACGCCTGGACTTCGCTGTTGCTGTGCGTGCTGGTGGCCATCGGCACATTGCTGTTGGGGCTGGGCAGTGCCAGCCTGGTGACCCTGTTCGATTTCCGTGGACGGCGGCAGTGGGAGTGGCTGCTGCTGCTGCCGCTGGCCATGCCGGCCTATGTGAGCGCCTACGCCTATACCGATTTCCTGCAGTTCAGCGGGCCGGCGCAAACCTGGCTGCGCACGCTGCTGGATGCCGAAGGGCGCATGCTGCCCGAGGTGCGCACGGTGTGGGGGGCGGCCTTCCTGTTCATCGTCACGCTCTATCCCTACGTCTATCTGCTGGCGCGCACGGCGCTGCTGGAGCGGGCTACCCATCTGATGGAGGCGGCGGCGATGCTGGGTACGGGCTTGCGCACGCGCATTCTGCGCGTGGCGCTGCCGCTGGTGCGGCCTTCGGTGGCAGCGGGAGTGGCGCTGGCGCTGATGGAGGTGCTGGCGGACTTTGGCGTGTCCAGCTATTTCGGCATCCAGACCTTTACCGCGGGCATTATCAAGGCCTGGGTTGTGATGGACGACCATGTGGCGGCGACGCAGCTGGCGCTGGTGCTGCTGGCGACGGTGGCCTTGCTGCTGTGGCTGGAGCGGCGCGCGCGCCGGCGCATGCGCTTTGCCAGCAGCCGTGGCCAGCGCCAGGGCGGCTCGCAGGGCAGGGTGCCGGTGCTCAAGGGCATGCAGGAAGCGCTGGCACACGCGCTGTGCGCGCTGCCGGTGCTGCTGGGCTTTGTGCTGCCGGTGCTGATGATGCTGCGGCCCCTGCTGCAGGGACTGGAGCTGGATCAGGAGGTGATGTGGGCGCAATTCCTGCCCTGGGCCTGGAACAGTATCCGGCTGGGTCTGTCTGCGGCCGTGCTGGCAACGCTGCTGGCACTGGCGCTGGCGGGCAGCGCGCGGCTGTTTCCCGGCCGCATGACGGGCGGCTTGCTGCAGCTGGCCTCACTGGGCTATGCGGTGCCGGGAGCGGTGATTGTGGTGGGCCTGCTGCTGCCGGTGGCGGCCTTGCAGGCCTGGCAGCCCGAATGGACGATCGGCGGGCTGGTGACGACGACGGTGCTGGGGGTGCTGTGGGCCTATCTGGTGCGCTTTACTGCCGTGGCGCTGCAGAGCGTGCAGGGCGGCTATGCCCGCATTCCGTCCAGCCAGGACGAGTCGGCGCGCCTGCTGGGCGTGGGCGGCTGGCGTCTGCTGGGACAAGTGCATTTGCCCTTGCTGCGCGGGCCGGTGCTGGCGGGTCTGCTGCTGGTCTTCGTGGATGTGATGAAGGAGCTGCCGGCCACCATGGTGCTGCGCCCCTTCAACATGGATACGCTGGCGGTGTCGGCTTTCCAGCTGGCGCGCGATGAGCGGCTCACCGAAGCGGCTCTGCCCAGCCTGGCGCTGGTGCTGGCCGGGCTGGTGCCGGTGATTCTGCTTAGCCGCTCGTTGCGACGCAGCAATGGGTAAGGCTGGCTGAGTCCGCCCCCTTGGCAGTCGGGCAGGGGAATTTTCCGGACACCTTGGCGCAAGCGGATGAAAACGAGCGTGCAGCTTTCGCTTCAAGCCCGCCAGTGTGATTTGTGTCTCCGAATCAGGCGCGGCGGATCGCCTGTTGTCCCGGTGGCGGCTGCAGCTTGCCTGTGAGTGCATCGCCGATTTCCACCGTGCGGTCGGCATGCATCACGATGAACTCCGGTACTCCCCAGCCTTGCAGGCTGCGCGAAGCCCTTGCCGGGCCGGCCACCATGGCGGCTGTGCCCAGACCGTTGACCTGATCCACGGTTTCGGCCACCAGCGTCACGCCGTGGATGCCGGCCGTCGGACGGCCCGTTTTCGGATCGATGATGTGGTGGTAGCGGGTGCCACCGATTGTGACGTAGCGTTCATAGTCTCCCGACGAGGCCACGATGCCTTCGCGCAGCGGCACGACTGCCAGCAGGCGATCCGGCTGCAGGCCGTCACGCACGCCGATGCGCCAGGGCTGGCCATCGGCACGGCGCGAGGCGAGCACGTCGCCGCCGCCATTGACCATGCAGCCGCGCAGGCCGGATTGTGTGAGGGCATCCAGCCCGGCCTGCAGAATGGGCAGCTTGGCCACGCCGCCCAGGTCGATACGGGCCAGCGGATCGCTCAGGCGGGCACGGGAGGCGCGTTTGTCGAGGTGCAGGGCGCTGCTGCGCGCGTGAGGCAGCAGGCGCCGGATCTGCGCATTGTCCAGCGGGCCGGCGTCGCGATCGGCCTGGGCGGTGAGTTGGCCGAGCAGGGGCTCGAAGGCGCCACCGGTCTTGCGCGACAGCGCCTGGCCCTGCTGCAGCACCTCCAGCATCTCGCGCGGAATGGCGATGCCCGGGCCACCAGCGGACTGGTTCAGCCGGCTCAGGGCGCTGGAGCCGTCGAAGCGGCTCATCAGGCCTTCCAGACGCTGCATGGCCTCGAAGGCTGCATCCACCTTCTGCGCGACACCGGCTTGCGATCCATCGGCCACGGTGATGTCGACTGCCGTGCCCATCAGTGTGCGGCGTGCGCGGTAGGGGGCGGTGACGCCGGCCGAAACCGGCAGCACCACCAGCGGCGCGACGGCGCCCAGCGCAGCCAGTGCGGCGCGCCGGGAGAAGACTGGACTACCCATCATGCTTGCTCTCCATCCATCAGTGACCGGGCGCATGCGGCTCCTGCAGCGCCGGGTTGCGGCGGGTTAACCCTGTAAGGGAATCATATCTTCCACCGTCAAAACACAGGGCACATTCTAATGAGATGGTCTCGACTTGTGTCTGAGCTGTCCCCTGTTGGCGGGATGGGGCGGCAATAGCTTGACTTGTATCAACTGAACGGATTTTGCATCTGGTTGCACATGCCCGATCGCGCTTAGTATGTAAATGGTTTAAGTGCCGGCCGGGCTGGGGAGCTTGGTTACAGGCACTGAACTTTGTCAAGGAGCGTGTCATGAGCGAGGAAACGAGCAAGATATTGGGTGCTGTCAGCGGTCTGGGCCGTCGTCGGTTTTTGCACTCTGCAGCGGCCGTGGGCGTCAGCGCAGTGGGCGCGGTCGGCTTGGCCGGCTGTAACGACAAGAAGGGTCCCGCAGGCGGTGCAGCCTCCGGTGCCGGTGCGGCAGCCAGCGGTGGCGGCGAGCACAAGGTCGGCGGTGCCGGTTCGGTCGAGGTCAAGCCCGGCCAGCTGGATACCCACTACGGCCTGTGGAGCAGCGGCCATACGGGCGACATGCGCGTGCTGGGCATTCCGTCCGGGCGCGAATTGCTGCGCATTCCCTGCTTCGTGCCCGATCCGCTGATCGGCTGGGGCCTGACCAACGAGTCCAAGGCCATCATGGGCACCAAGCCGGATGGCTCTCTGCAGTACACCGTGGCGGATACCCACCACATCCATGCCTCGTACAAGGATGGCATCTACGACGGCAAGTACTGCTGGATCAATGACAAGATCAACGCCCGTCTGGCGCGTTTCCGCCTGGATTACATGATCTGCGACAAGATCACCACCATCCCGAACATCCAGGGCTTCCACGGCATCTTCCCGGACAAGCGCGATCCGGTCGATCCCGCCATCAACCACACCACGCGCGTGTTCTGCGGCCAGGAATTCCACGTGCCCATGCCCAACAAGGGCAAGGACGTGAATGATCCGACCAAGTACCACTGCCTGTTCACCTGCGTGGACGCCGAGAGCATGGAAGTGCGCTGGCAGGCACGCATCGACGGCAACTGCGACCTGGTGGCCACCTCGTTCGATGGGAAGCTGGCGGCCAGCAACCAGTACAACACCGAGAATGGCGTGCACTTTGCCGAGATGATGTCGGCCGAGCGCGATGCCTGCCTGTTCTTCAACATCGCCCGCATCGAGCAGGCCGTGAAGGATGGCAAGTTCATCACCATCGGCGACTCCAAGGTGCCGGTGGTCGATTGCACGGTGGAAGCCAACAAGGATCCGAAGACGGCATTGTCCGTGCGCGTGTCCGTGCCGAAGAACCCGCACGGCGTGAACGCCACGCCCGACGGCAAGTACTTCGTCTGCTCCGGCAAGCTCTCGCCCACGGCCACCGTGATCGAGCTGCAGAAGGTGCTGGACTGGTTCGACGGCAAGCTTGACGAAATCGACAAGGCCATCGTGGCCGAACCCGAAATCGGCCTGGGCCCGCTGCACACTACATTTGATGGTCGCGGCAACGCCTACACCACGCTGTTCCTGGACAGCCAGGTGGTGAAGTGGAACATCGAGACCGCCATCAAGAAGCATGCCGGCGACAAGGCGCTGAACCCGGTAGTGGACCGTCTGGACGTGATGTACCAGCCGGGCCACATCAACGCCACGCAGGCCGAGACCATCGAGGCCGACGGCATCTGGATGGCAGTGGGCAACAAGTTCTCCAAGGACCGCTTCCTGCCGGTGGGCCCCATGCACCCGGAAAACGACCAGCTGGTCGACATTACCGGCGACAAGATGATCCTGGCCCACGACAACGCCGTGCGTCCCGAGCCGCACGACTTCGTGATCTTCAAGCGCGACTGGCTCCACACCAACCAGGTGTACAGCCTGGACGACTTCCCGCAGGGCGTGCGCGAGCCCAAGGAAACCGGTGTCACCCGTGAAGGCAAGAAAGTCACTGTGCGCATGGCCTCCATCGCACCGACCTACTACCCGATCGAGTTCAACGTGAAGGTGGGCGACGAAGTAACGCTGATCCTGACCAACCTCGACAAGGTGGAAGACCTGACCCATGGCTTCGCCCTGCCCGAGTACAACGTGCAGTTCCTGGTGAACCCGCTGGAGACCAAGTCGGTGACGTTCAAGATCGACAAGCCTGGCGTGTTCTGGTTCTACTGCACCAACTTCTGCCACGCGCTGCACCTGGAGATGCGTGGACGGATGATCGTCGAAGCCTGATTTCCCGACAGGGAGCCAAGGCAGACCGGGGCCGGGTTGACAAGGGCCCGCCCCCGGTCTTGTTTGCAAGCGTGGAGTAGTCATGAACTGGTTAAGCATTGCGCGCAGGCTGGCCGTTGCGGTCGGGCTGGCAGTTGCGGCGGCATCGCCCGCACTGGCGTCGACAAACAGCGGCACGGGCGCTGGCGGCTCGCAGGCCTATGAGGCCGAACTGCCGGCCGATCTGGCCACCGCCAAGGACATGTGCGCGCTGCTGCCGTGCAAGGATGTGTTTCCGGGAGCGGCGTCGTTCTCGGAGCGCAAGGGGCAGCCTCCTTACGTGGAAGCCTACGGCGCAGACGGCAAGACCAGGCTGGGCTACGTGATGCTCTCCACCGACATCACCGATACGCCGGCCTATTCCGGCAAGCCGGTGGTGACGCTGATCGGCATGGACAACGAGGGCAAGTTCGTGGGTGTGAAGGTGCTCAAGCACTCCGAGCCCATCCTGCTGCTCGGCATTCCCGAGTCGGCGCTGATCAATTTCAACAACCAGTATGTCGGCAAGTCGGTCAAGGACAAGATCGAGGTAGGCTCCTCGCATGCCGATGACGAGGTGATCGGCGTGGATGCCATTTCCGGCGCCACCGTGACCGTGATTGCACAGAACCAGGTGCTGATGACCTCGGGCGCGGCGATTGCCAAGCAGGTCGGCATCATGGCGCAGACCATCCGGCCGCAGCCCAAGTACGTGCCGCTGGCCGAGGGGGCCGAGCTGCCGGACTGGAACACGCTGGTCAAGCAGGAAGCCGTGCGCCGCATCGTGGTGCAGCCGCAGCAGGTGGGGCTGGACAAGACAGGCGAGCCTTTCATCGAGCTGTGGTTCGGCTCGCTCAATTCGCCCATCGTGGGCCAGGCCGTGCTCGGCAAGAGCAACTGGCAGAACCTGATGAGCCAGCTCAAGCCGGAAGAGACGGCGATTTTCGTGATCCGCACCGCCGGCAAGGAATCCTTCAAGGGTTCGGGCTTCGTGCGCGGCGGCATCTATGACCGCGTGCAGGTGCGCCAGGATGGTGACACCTTCACCTTCCGCGATACCGATGCGCTGAATCTGTACAGCGTGGCGGCCAAGGGCGCGCCGACCTTCACCGAGGCGGCCATCTTCATGGTGCGCTCCAAGGCCTTTTCGGATGCCTACCCGTGGCAGCTGACCTTCCTGGGCAACAAGGTGGACCGCGAAACCGGAACCCGCACTTTCGCCAACTTCGAAACGCCGTACTGGATGCCGGCGCAATACCTGCAGGGCGGCCATCCCAAGATCGAGAAAAAGGATCCGAGCTGGCTCAAGGTATGGAAATCGCGCGCTGTTGAAATCAGCCTGTTCGCGCTGCTGCTGGTGGCCGTGACCGTGGTGTACGCGCTGCGTGATCCGCTTACGCGCCGCTCCACGCACAAGAACAAGTGGCCGGTGAATGCCTTCAAGTATTCATTCTGGATGATCTTCATCGTCTGGGTCGGCTTCATCATGATGGCGCAACCGTCCATCACGCAGGTGCTGACCTGGCTGCACTCGCTGCTGTTCAAGTGGGAGTGGACGCTGTTCCTGAGCGACCCGTTCATCTTCCTGTTCTGGGTCTTCATCTTCATCACCATCTTCGTGTTTGGCCGCGGCCTGTTCTGCGGCTGGACCTGCCCGTTCGGTTCCATCCAGGAGATCATCCACAAGGTGGCCGGCGCCGTGGGCCTCAAGCGCTTCCAGTTCCAGCTGCCGCAGGTCTGGCATGACCGCCTGAAGTGGATCAAGTACGCGGTGTTCTTCGGTCTGGTGGTGGTGTCGCTGTTCTCCATGGGGCTGGCCGAGAAACTCTCGGAAGTGGAACCCTTCAAGACCACCTTCCTGGTGGGCATTACCAACCGCAGCTGGCCGTACGTGACATTCGTGACGGTGATTTTCGGTCTGTCGATCTTCATCGAGCGTCCGTATTGCAAGTACGTGTGTCCGCTGGGCGCCTCGCTGGCGATGCCGAGCACCTTCCGCTGGTTCGGCCTCAAGCGCAAGGCCGACTGCAACAGCTGCAAGGCCTGTGCCAAGGGCTGTGGCGCGCAGGCGATCGACGCCGACGGCCGCATCGACCACCGCGAGTGCCTGCACTGCCTGGATTGCATGATCCTTTATACGGATACGACTGGCTGCCCGCCGCTGGCCAAGGAGCGCAAGCTGCGTGAACGCGAAGGCCAGCCGCTCACCGCCATTGGCAAGAACGGCTACTTCATCCCGATCGTGCCGATCCAGGACGACCGCCAGTTGCAGCACGCCGCTGCGCTGCTGGCGAAGAAGCCAGATCCGCGCCTGCCCACCGAAGTGGCAGTGCCGCCCGTGGCCGAAGCCCGTGGCATCAAGCGCCTGTGGATCGAGATCGTGGACCATTTGTGGCCCTTCAACCGCGACAGCTGGAAAGGCAGCCGCATCCTCACCGCCGTCGGCATTGCCCTGGCACTGGCCGCATCGCTGGTGTGGGTATTGGCCGCGCAGGGCAGTGCTTCGCCCATCATGGTGATCGGCTGGTGGTTTGGATGGAGTGTGTTCGAAGTGCTGATCCGTCTGCAAGGCAAGCGTTACGTGAAGGATGGCCCCTGGTGGGGCACGGTATATCGCCGTGCCAACATCATGGACATGCTGGCCTATGTCGGCTTCAAGAACCTGCTGATCGGTGCGGCGCTGTTCTGGGCGCTGAAGGCCACCGGCCTGATGACGATAGGCTGAGCCATGACACGGAGCAGTACCCACCGTGTCCCCCGCCAACGCCTCGGCGTGCTGCTGGCCTGTCTGCTGGCGCTGCCGGCAGCGCAGGCGGCCGTGATCGGCGTGAAACCTGGGGAGAGCATCCAGGCCGCCATCGACAGGGCTCAGCCCGGCGATGTGGTCGAAGTGCAGCGCGGCCGCTATGAAGAGAACCTGCGCATCGAAAAGACCATCACGCTGCGCGGCATCAACCGTCCGCGCGTGAGCGGCGGCGACAAGGACGACACCATCCGCGTGACGGCGCCCGATGTCGTGATCGAAGGCATGATCGTCTCCGACTCCGGCGGCAGCCTGCTCAAGCAGAACGCCGGCATCTACATCCAGCCCGGCGCGCACCGCGCCAAGGTGCAGAACTGCTGGCTCAACTACAACCTGTTCGGCTTGTGGATCGAGAAGGCCGACGATGTGCAGGTGCTGAACAACAACATCACCGGCAAGCGCGATTTCGACAGCGCTCAGCGCGGCAACGGCGTCCAGCTCTACAACACCAAGGGCGCGAAGATCATCGGCAACCAGGTGAGTTTCGTGCGCGATGCGCTCTACATCGACGTGTCGCACCATGCGGAGTTCAAGCAGAACAACATGCACCACAGCCGTTACGGCACGCACTACATGAACTCCTACTACAACGTGTGGGAAGACAACGATACCTGGGCCAACCGCAGCGGCCTGGCGCTGATGGAAGTGCGCGACCAGGTGGTGCGCAACAACCGCGCCTGGGACAACCTGGACCACGGCATCATGTTGCGCACCCTGCAGGATGCGGTGGTCGAAAACAACGTGGTGATGCGCAACGGCCGCGGCTTCTTCGTCTATGACGTGGAATACACTCAGCTCACCGGCAACGTGGTGGCCGACAACAAGATCGGCGTGCACCTGTCGGGTTCGGCCCGCAACGAGGTGGACGGGAACGACTTCATCGGCAACCAGGAGCAGATCAAGTACATCGGCACGCGCGACACGCAGTGGGGCGGCAAGCGCGGCAATTACTGGAGCAACTACCGGGGCTGGGACCGCGATACCGACGGCCGTGGCGACATCTCCTACGAGGCCAACGACGTGGTGGACCGCCTGAGCTGGCGCTACCCCATGGTGCGCCTGTTGCTGGCCAGCCCCGCAGTGCAGGTGCTGCGCATGGTGGGCCAGCAGTTCCCGGTGCTGCGCGTACCCAGTGTGGTGGAAAAGAACCCCCGTATGGAGCCGGTTACTCCCGATTGGGAAAAATGGCGCTATATGTTGACAAGGAAAATTACCCATGCCCCAAGAAGTTAACGTGGCATCGCCTGCGGGCGGGGAGCCCGTCATTACCCTGCGCAACGTGACGCGGCGTTTCGGCGCCTTCACGGCGGTGGATGACGTGTCCATGGACATCGTGCGCGGAGAAGTGTTCGGCCTGATCGGGCACAACGGCGCCGGCAAAAGCACACTGTTCAAGATGATGCTGGGCCTGCTGGCCGTGAGCAGCGGCGATATCCGGATTTCCGGTGCGCCGGTGTCGGGCAGCGGCGCCCGCGCCGTGCGCCGTCACATCGGCTACCTGCCCGAGAACGTGGCGCTGTGGGACAACCTGACCGGGCTGGAAACCCTGCACTTCTTTGCCCGCCTCAAACGCATCGACAAGGCGGAATGCCAGCCGCTGCTCGAGCGCGTGGGCCTGGGCCATGCCGGCAAGCGGCCGGTGCGCGCCTATTCCAAGGGCATGCGCCAGCGCCTGGGCTTTGCACAGGCGCTGCTGGGCAGGCCGCAGGTGCTGTTCCTGGATGAACCAACCACCGGCCTGGATCCCCATGCCATCCATTTCTTCTGGGACACGCTGGCCGAATTGCGCGACCAGGGCCTGACCATTGTGCTGACCTCGCACATCCTGGCCGAATTGCAGAACCGGGTGGACCGCGTCGCCGTGCTGACCAACGGCAAGGTACAGGCACTCGGCAGCGTCGAAGCGCTGCGAGACATGCATGACCTGCCCATCATCGTGCAGCTGCAGCTTTCGCCGCAAATGGCCACAGCCCAGCGTGATGCGCTGATCGCAGGCCTGCCGCCGCAGTTGGCCGGTCTGCCGGTGGAGCGTCAGGCCAACGGCCTGCAGTTCAGCGTGCCACGTGCCAGCAAGCTGCCGCTGCTGCAGCATGTGATGGCGTGGAATGGCGCCGTGCAGGACATCCAGGTGAGCGAGCCTTCGCTCGAAGACATGTTCTTCGGCAAGTCGACGACTCCGGTCCAACCGACGGCCACAGCCGGCAAGGAGGCATGATGGAACTGCGACAGATTGCCACCATCGCCTCCAAGGAATTCCGCGATCGCCTGCGCAACCGCTGGGTGCTGGCCGTGGCGCTGGTGTTTGCCATATTTTCACTGGTCATAGCCTATGCCGGTGGCGCCCAGCAGGGCACCGTGGGCATCCGTTCCATCGAATTCACCATCACCAGCCTGGTGAGTCTGGTGATTTACCTGGTACCGCTGATTGCGCTGCTGCTCGGCTTCGACGCCATCGTGGGCGAGCGCGAACGGGGTTCACTCGATCTGCTGCTGGCGCTGCCCATCACGCGCGGTGAACTGCTGATCGGCAAGTACCTGGGTCTGGCGCTCGCGCTGACCCTGGCGATGCTGGTGGGGCTGGCGCTGGTGGGTGTGGTGCTCACCATGCAGTTCGGCACGCGGGCCGTCTACCATTACGGCGGCTTCGTCATGAGTTCGCTGCTGATGGGGCTGGCGTTCCTGAGCATGGCGGTGCTGATGTCCGTGATCGCGCGCGACCGCACCCGCGCCTCGGGCGGCGCCGTGATCCTGTGGTTCCTGTTAGTGCTGGTGTTCGACCTGGTGCTGCTCGGCGTTCTGGTGGCCACCAGCGGACATTACGGCGGAGATGCATTTCCTTATCTGCTGTTAATGAATCCCACGGATATTTTCCGCATCATGAACGTATTCAGCACCGAAGACATCCGCAGCGCCTACGGGCTGGTGAACGTGGTGCCGCCGGTGCTGGCCAACATCTGGGTATTGACCGGCGCCATGCTGGTGTGGATTGCCGTGCCGCTGGCACTGGCCAACTGGAGATTCAAGCCATGAGCAAGACAACCTATCTGTGCCGCTGCTGCCGCGAACCGCGCACCGACCATGACGAGCGCTTCTCCGAACGCCGCCTGTTCCTGGGCCTGATGGCGCTCGCCAGCATTGCCCCGCTGGCTGCGTGCGGCTCGAAAGAGGGCGAGGGCAAATCCGGCGCCATCCAGCCGGCCCCGATCACCCAGGGCACCTCCTGCGAGCTGGACGGCATGCTGCTGGTGGACTACCCCGGCCCCAAGGGCCAGATCCACTATGCCGATGCCAAGGAGCCTGCCTTCTTCTGCGACACCATGGAGCTGCTCAACACACTCATCATCCCCGAGGTGGTGCGCAAGGTGGACGCCGCTTTCGTGCAGGACATGGGTCAGACCGACTGGGACAACCCCAAGGGCGCCTGGATCGACGCGCGCACCGCCATCTACGTGCATGGCAGCAAGCGCAAGGGCTCCATGGGGCCGACCTTTGCCAGCTTCTCGAAGGAAGAGGACGCGCAGAAATTCATCGCCGAATACGGCGGCACCCTGGTGCGCATGGCCGACATCAAGCCCGAGATGGTCGACCTGCGCGGCGGCGTGAACACCGACGACCGGATGTAAGCCCGGAGCCCGTACCGACCAGCAGCGGAGAGTGCCATGTCAGCCATCCTTCCTCCTGATTCTTCCAGCTACCGGCGCCTGTCGCGCCGCCGCCTGCTGTGGTGGGGCGGGGCGGCGCTGGTGGCAGGTGCCGGCGCAGCTGCTGGCCTGTCGCGCAACTACTGGATGTCCCTGCTCGGCGGCGACGAGGAGGAGGACATGCTGCACGTCTGCGTGGTGGCGCCTCCCTATCCCTATGACCCCGCCAGCGGCCTGCCCATGGAAGCGCCGCGCGCCATTCCCAAGGATGCGCGCTGCCCCGTATGCGGCATGTACCCGGAGCGCACGCCGGCCTGGGCGGCGCAGGTCATCTACAAGGACGGCGGCGTGCACTTCTTCGATTCGCCGGTCGATCTGCTGCAGTTCCTGAAGAACGTGCCCGGTTTCAGTCCCGGCTACACGCGGGAAGACATCATCTCGGCCTGGGTCACCTACGGCCGCACCGGCCAGTGGCTGGCGCACGACAAGGCCTGGTACGTGCATGGCTCCGATGCACTCGGCCCCATGCGCATGGGCGATCTGCCGGCCTTTCCCACACGCGAGGCGGCGCAGGAATTTGCCGGCCGGCGCGGCGGCAAGGTGCTGGCCTTTGGCGACATCACGCCCTCCATCCTCAAGAGCCTGTCGAGCGACCGTTCGCACGCCATGCACGAAAACATGTAGTAAACACACAGGAAGTTCATGAAAAAGAAAGTCATCGGGGTCACCATGGCCCCCGCTGCGCGCCAGTTTGGCAATGCCTATGAGGGCCATGTTTTCTTCGGCAGCCAGGGGCTGGGCCGGCAGATCAATCCGGTCGCGCAGGTGGACCATGTGCCGCCCGCCGGACAGCAACTGGCCGGAGGCAGCACCGATGCGCAGGCACTGCGCGGTTGCGAAATCGTCACGCTGGTGACGCGTGGCAGCGTGGAGGCCCGGGATTCTGCCGGCAACCGCGTGCAGCTGCAGCAAGGCGATGCCCAGTGGCTGACGGCGGGCAGCGGCCTGCTGCGCAGCGAAACGGTGCAGGGCGCAGAGCCGGTGGAGCTGACCCATGTGCTGGTCAACCTGCCCGCGCAATTCAAGATGACACCCCCGCACAGCCAGCACCTGGCCAGCGCGGCCATTCCGCAAGTGACGTTGCCTGAAGGCGCCGGCACGCTGCGCGTGATTGCCGGCGAATACGAAGGTCAGCTGGGCCCGGCAGAAACCGTAGGCCCCGTGCAATTGTGGACCATGGATCTGCGCCAGGGCCACAGCGCCACCGTACCGCTTCCCACCGGCTGGTATGCCGTGGTGCTGGTGCTGGATGGCCGGCTCGAGGCCAGCTACTGGCCCCATCCCGTCACCGACCGTCAGCTGGTGGTGATCGACCGCGTGGGGGACGAAGTGCTGCTCACGGCCTGGGAAGACACGCGTCTGATCCTGGTGAGCGCCGAGCCGCTGAACGAGGAAGTGGCGGGGGAAGACGGGCTGATCCTGAACACGGCGGAAGAACTGGCGCAGGCCCGCCTGGACCTTGAGGCAGGCCAGTTCGGCGCGCTGTAAGGCAAGACTGTGGTGCAGGGTGTGGCTGTGCCGCCAAGAGGCGAGCCAACTGCCAAGCCCGTGCTACACGCTTCGTGCTTTGCGCCCCGATCGAATATAAAAAAGGCGCCGCAAGCGGCGCCAAGGGAACACTTCGTCGGTGCCCGTGCCTGTGTGGCGCCGGGCAACTGCCGGCTTACTTGTAGCCGACGCGGTCCAGCATCTGCTGCACCTTCACCTGATTCTTGCCCACCACGGCAACCGGGATGGTCTCGGACTTGAACGCCTTGCCGCCCGTCATGGCCTTGAGCGCGGAGTTGTCGATGACCGCGCCATTGGCCACCGGCCATTCGTTGTTGCCATCGGCAAAGTAGCGCTGGGCCTGCGGGCTGGCCAGGTATTCCAGGAATTTCTGGGCCAGATCCTTGTTTCTGGAATGCTTGGCAACTGCACCGCCAGCGATGTTCATGTGCGTACCCCAGCTCGACTGGTTGGGGAACACTACGCCTACTTTCTCGACCACGGCGCGATCGGCCGGGTTGCTGGAGCGCATCAGGCGCGCAAGGTAGTAGGAGTTGGTCAGTGCCACGCCGCATTCGCCGCTTGCCACGGCCTTGATCTGGTCGGTGTCACCGCCCTTGGGTGCCCGCGCCATGTTGCCCACCATGCCCTGCAGCACGGCTTGCGTCTTGTCGGCGCCGATGTGCTCGACCATGGTGCTGAACAGGCTCAGGTTGTAGGGGTGCGAGCCACTGCGCGTGCAGACCTTGCCCTTGTTGTTGGCAGCTGCCAGCTTTTCGTAGCTGTCCACATCGGCCGCCTTGACATTCGCCTTGTTGTACACGATCACGCGGGCACGGGTGGAAAAGCCGAACCAGGTGCTGCCGTTGGCATGCGTGTTGTCACGGTATTGGGCCGGGATGGCTTTCTCCAGCACGGGCGACTTGATCGGGGCAAACAGGCCGTCGGCATCGGCCTTGGCCAGGCGGGAAGCGTCCACCAGCAGGATCACGTCGGCGGGGGAAGCGCTGCCCTCGGCCTTCAGGCGCTGCAGCACGCCGGCATCATCGGTGTCCACGCGGTTGATCTTGACGTTGTTGGCCTTGGCAAAAGCGTCGTACAGGGCCTGGTCGGTCTGGTAGTGGCGGGCGGAGTAGATGTTGAGGACTTTCTGCTGGGCCAGCACGGACGGTGCAGCCAGGGCAGCCGCGAGGGCAGCGGCGCCGATAGAGCCGAGGGCGAGGGTTTTGCGATTCAGAAAACGCTGGGACATGATGCGGAAAAACTCCTGGTTGGTCGTGACGGCTTCTTGCCGCGTGGGTGCCATTATACATAAAAGAATGCGAATCAATATCATTACGGATGCAAGTAGGGAAATTCCTGTTGTGACGGTGCTACTGTGGCAAGTGTGAGGGACTCGTTCGTTGATTTGGGCTTTGAGGCCGCTTTGGCTTGCGCGGGGAATGGGCCCGGCTCCGGCTCCGGCTCCGGCTCGCTGCGCTCACGAAATCGCCTGATCCGGACCCGGGCCCATTCCCCGCGCAAGCCAAAGCTGCGGCAGTGGTGCACCCCATACACTCTCTCTGTCATTCGGGGCGGACGGCACCTGCTTCGGTTGGCGTTGGGTGCGGGTTAGGCGATTTCGTGAGCGCAGCGAGCATGAGCCCAACCCGCACCCAACGCCAACCGAAGCGCCCCCCGACACCCGAATCAGCCCCACCCCTGATGCGAAACGGAAATGGAGAGGGGGAGCGGCTCAGAACAGCGGCAAAGTCGTGTCTTCGCGTGACTGTCCCTGCGTTTCGTTGTGATGCAGGGCCTCGTCATTGGGCAGCAGATTGCCCACCCGCACACCCAGCAGGCGGAACGGGCGCGTCAGGTCCACACGCTTGAGGCACTGGCCGGCGGCATGGCGGATCTCGCGGGCGTCGGCCGTGTAATGCCGGATGCTGTGGTCGCGCGTGGCGATGCGAAAATCCGGATAGCGCAGCTTGATGCCGATGGTGCGCCCCATATAGCCCTTGCGCTGCAGGTCGGCCGCTACCTGCTGGCACAGCGCGGTGAAAATCTGCCCCAGCTCGGCCTTGTCGTGCACCGCATGCAGATCGCGCTCGAATGTGGTTTCGCGGCTCATGCTGACCGGTTCGCTGTGCGTTTCCACCGGCCGGTCGTCGCGGCCCCAGGCCGCATCGTGCAGCCAGCTGCCGTAGGACTTGCCGAACTGCTCCATCAGCCAGAAGCGGTCGCGCGCGGCCAGTTCGCCGATGGTGCGGATGTCCAGCCGCTCCAGCTTCGCACCCGATTTGGGGCCGATGCCATTGATCTTGCGGCAGGACAGCGGCCAGATCAGGCTCTCCAGGTCGTCCGGCTGGACGATGCTGACCCCGTTCGGCTTGTTGAATTCGCTCGCCATCTTGGCCAGCAGCTTGTTGGGTGCCACGCCCACCGAGCAGGTCAGCTGCGTGGTCTCGAAAATCGCTTGCTGGATGCGCTGCGCCAGCACCCGGCCGCCATCCTCCTGTCCGCCAGGCACCTCGGTGAAATCGATGTACACCTCGTCCACCCCACGGTTTTCCATCACTGGCGCGATGCGTGTGATGACCGATTTGAACAGGCGCGAATAATGGCGGTAGCGCTCGAAGTTCACCGGCAGCAGGATGGCCTGCGGGCACAGACGCGCCGCCTTCATCATGCCCATGGCGGAGCCCACGCCATAGGCACGCGCCGGGTAGGTGGCGGTGGTGATCACGCCGCGACCGGTATAGCTGCCGAGGCGGTCGAACGCATCGACGGGAATGTCCGCATGGCGCTCGCCGTACTGTTCGCGCAGCGCGAGGTCGTTGCGGCTCGGACTGCCGCCAATCACCACCGGCAGGCCCTTGAGTTGCGGATAGCGCAGCAGTTCGACCGATGCGAAGAAGGCATCCATGTCGAGGTGCGCGATGCGGCGGGGCAGCGGGGCGGGCTGGCTCATGGGGCAACAAAGCAAGACAGCCACGCGCCGCTGGATGCGGGCACGTGGCTGTGTAGGCGGATCGGGCCGGAATCAGGGAGCGGCGTTGACCACCTCGCTGCCCGTGCCGGTGCGGATGGTGCCGGCAGCGGCGGCGCGTTCCTGGTCGTTGGCGAAGGGGCCGATCAGCACGCGGAAATTGACGCCGCGCGGTGCCACGAAGACCTTGCCGGCCATACTGGGCACCTTGGTGCGGATGTTGTCGGCAGCGCGGTCGGCATTGGCCTGGGAGGAAAAGGTGCCGGCCTGCAGGTGCAGGCCATTCAGCGGAGCACCGGCCAGCGGCTGGCCGGTTACCTGCGAGCTGCCCACGGCACTGGTCGTGGCACCCGGAGCGGGCGTGCCTGCGCCGTCGGGATGGATGCTGGCATCGACCACCGGCACATTGCTATCGGTGCTCGGCGGCAGGTTGATGTTGGTGCAGGCCGCCAGCGACAGGGCGGAGGTGGCCAGCAGCAGGCTGGCAGCGCGCGTGAAAGTCAGGGTCATGTGCATGGATCCGGAAAAAGGATTACATGAAACGCCCGACCGCTGCGGCAGCATCGAAACCGCGCCCAGTCAGGCAACACCTTATTGTGCCCCATTCGCAGCGCCGCCCGCGGGGCGCGCGGGAAAGCAAATGGTATGCGCTTGTGACACGCAGCAGGCCCATCAGGCCACCGGGTAAGTTCCCTGGAGCAGGATGCTGCGATCCACCTGGTTGATGTCGGTATGGCCGCAGAAGGCCATGCTCACATCCAGCTCGTTGTGGATGATCTTGAGCGCCTTGGTCACGCCGGCTTCGCCCATGGCGCCCAGCCCGTACAGGAAGGCACGGCCGATCCAGGCGCTGCGGGCACCCAGTGCCCAGGCCTTGAGCACGTCCTGGCCGCTGCGGATGCCGCCGTCCATGTGCACCTCGATATCCTTGCCCACGGCATCGACGATGGCCGGCAGGGCGTTGATGGAACTGGGTGCGCCATCGAGCTGGCGGCCGCCGTGGTTGCTGACGACAATGGCGTCGGCACCACTTTCCACTGCAAGACGCGCATCTTCCTTGTCCATGATCCCTTTCAGGATGATTTTTCCACCCCAAAGTTTCTTGATTTCCTCGATGTCATTCCAGCTCAGCGCTGGATCGAACTGCTCGGCAGTCCAGGAGGCCAGCGAGGACATGTCGCTCACGCTCTTCGCGTGGCCGACGATGTTGCGGAAGGTGCGGCGCGAGGTGCCCAGCATGCCCAGGCACCAGCGCGGCTTGGTCGCCAGGTTGATCAGGTTGGCAATGGTGGGCTTGGGCGGGGTGGAGAGGCCGTTCTTCAGGTCCTTGTGGCGCTGTCCCAGCACCTGCAGGTCGAGCGTGACCACCAGCGCCGAGCAGTTGGCGGCCTTGGCGCGATCGATCAGGTTGCGCATGAAGTCCTTGTCCTTCATCACATAGAGCTGGAACCAGAACGGATGGCCGCCGGTGGCTTCGCTCACGTCCTCGATGGAGCAGATGCTCATGGTGGACAGGGTGAAGGGAATGCCGAATTGTTTGGCTGCACGCGCGGCCAGCATTTCGCCGTCGGCATGCTGCATGCCGGTCAGGCCGGTGGGGGCGATGGCTACCGGCATCGCCACGCGCTCGCCCAGCATGGTGGTAGCGGTGCTGCGGTTGTCCATGTTCACGGCCACGCGCTGGCGGAATTTGATCGGCTGGAAGTCGGCCTCGTTGGCCCGGTAGGTGGACTCGGTCCAGGAGCCGGCGTCGGCGTAGTCGTAGAACATGCGCGGCACGCGCTTCTCGGCCAGCACGCGCAGGTCTTCAATACAGGTGATGACGGACATGGAATATCTCCTCTATGCAGGCTCCGGCAATGCGGGGATGCTTATTGTTTAACGGGAATGGTCGCACAACGGCGGGTGCGGCACAAGGCGTGTCATGGTAGTGCGATCCCGGAAAAAAAGGCGGTACTTTTGGATGAAATCCGCGAGAGGCGATTGAGGAAATTTTGAGGGCTTGCGGGCTGGTTGCGAGGTGTTCCCGTTTACGTTCCTGGGGCACTTGGCACTTGGCACTTGGCACTTGGCACTTGGCACTTGGCACTTGGCACTTGGCACTCGACATTCATCGCGCATGGGTGCAGCGGCGCAGCGCTGCAGGGGTCCGTCACGGGCGACCGCTTGTACCGTTTGCGCCGGTCCGAACGCCAGCCCCCCGCACTTCGATTCCCACCCGATCCAGCACCTTGCCGTCTCCCTGGCGCAATTCCACGCTATGGCGTCCCGGCCAGGGCAGCCAGCCGACTGCGTTCCCCTGGCCGATGCGCTTGCCGCTGATCCACCATTGCGCGTTGGGGACCCGGGTGCGCAACATCAGGCGCTGGCGCTCGGGCGGGATGTCGGGGTCGAGGGCGAGGATGGTGCCGTCGCTCGGGCTGTCGATGCGGGCGAGGGCGCTGGCGGAGGTGCGCCCGGCCTGTGGGGCGACGGCAAACACGGCCTGTTCGGTACCGGTGATGAACCATTCGGTGCGTGGCGGTTCGCGCAGTGAGGCTCCGGCGCTGGGGGGAACGTCGAAGCGCACCTGGCGGCTGACGACGCCCGGCGGCGGCATTGGAGCCCGGCTGGGCGTGCTGGCGTGCAGGTGCTGCATCAGCGCCGCCCAGATCGGGGCTGCGCCGCTGGTGCCGCTCACGTCCCACATCGCATCGCCACGCGCATTGCCTACCCAGACGCCAATGGTGTAGCGCTGGCTCCAGCCGACCACCCAGTTGTCGCGCATGTCCTTGCTGGTGCCGGTTTTCACGGCAGTCCAGAAGCGCGTGTGCAGCAGGCTGTTGGGGCCGAAGGTGACCAGGCGTGCGTTGTTGTCGGACAGGATCTGGCCGACGATGAAGGCGGCGCGCTCGTCGATGGCCTGGCGGAAGGCGGGGTTGCCTGTTGCAGGCTGTGAGGTGGAGAACCCGCCTGCCCCTGTGGTGGCGGAAGCCGCGTTGCCACCATCCCCTGCGTTGGCAGCCGGTGCGTTGGGGAGCTGCATGCGCACCTCGGCCCAGCGCCCGCCATTGGCCAGCGCGCGATAGGCATTGGTCAGTTGCAGCAGGTTCATCTCCGGGCTGCCGAGCGCCAGGCTGTAGCCGTAGTAGTCACCAGTGCGGGCCAGGGCAATGCCCAGTTGCCGCAGCTGGCGTGCAAACGGATTGACACCCACCATGCCGATGGTGCGCACGGCCGGCACATTCAGCGAGTTGCCCAGTGCGGTGCGCACCGATACCCAGCCCTTGAAGTGGCGGTCGTAGTTCTGCGGAATGTAGAGGCCGCTTTGCGTCGGAATCGCGGCGGGCGAATCGTGCAGCAGCGAGGCTGCGGTCAGCCGGCGTTCGGCAATCGCCTGGGCATAGAGCAGGGGTTTGAGCGTGGAGCCCGGCTGGCGCGGCGCCAGCACGGCATCGACTTCGGGGCTGTGGCTGGTGCGCACCGACGCGCCGACCCAGGCCAGTACGTCCCCACTGGCGGTGTCCAGCACCAGCACGGCGCCGTCCTGCACATTGCGGCCCGCAAGTTCGTGCATCTGGCGCAGCAGTTGCTGCGTGGCAAGGCGTTGCAAGGGGGCGGACAGCGTGCTGCGCAACCGGGTGCCGGCCGGCTGCCCGCTCAGCAACCTGCGTGCCAGATGCGGCGCGTTGCCATCGCTCGGCGCCCAGGCCTTGCGCTGCATCACGCCGGCTGCATACAAGCCCAGGCTGTCGCATAGCACGGCGCTGCGTGGGGTTTTCTGCATGGATGCCAGCACGCCGCAGGCCCGTTGCCCGACGGCATCCGGCCCGGCATTGGGAGCACGCACCAGCGCGGCGGTAATGGCGGCTTCACGCGCATCCAGGCCGTGCGCGGCCTTGCCGAACAGGGTGCGGCTGAGCGCGTCGATGCCGACGATCTCGCCGCGAAACGGCACCAGGTTGAGATAGGCCTCGAGGATCTCGTCCTTGCGCCAGCGCCCATCCAGCATGCGCGCCGAGGCCGCCTGGCCGAACTTCTGCAGCAGCGTACGGCCACCCTGGCCGCGCTTCAGGTCGTCGTCGATCAGGCCGACCAGCTGCATGGTGATGGTGGAAGCGCCGCGCGTGCGGGTGTTCCACAGATTGCCCCAAGCGGCCGCGCCTGCCGCTTGCCAGTCCACGCCGCTGTGTTCGTAGAAGCGCTTGTCTTCGCTCAGCAGCAGGGCGGTGCGCAAGGCGGGTGACACATCGGCCAGCGCCACCCACTGGCCGCGTCGCACCTGGGGATTGGTACGCAGCCGGTGCACGATCTCGCCGTTGCGATCCAGCAGCAGGGATTCGGAGGAGACGAAATCCTGCCGTACTTGGGCAAAGCTGGGCAGCGCGTGGGCTGCGGGGGTATACAGCACCGCACTTCCTGCCAGCAGAGCCGAGCCGAATGCATGAATGCGTGCACGGCCGATCACTTGGAGCAGGATCGCTCCGACGCCTGTGCCAAGCGGTCGTGCGCCGGACTCCGCGCGGCGCAGGGCTGCGCCGCGACCCTGTGCAATCCAGGGCGAATCCGGGCCTTGCAACAAGCGGCGTGCTTTCGCCGCCAGCGATCCTTTCAGACCGTCAGCCAACTCAGCGCGCCTCCACCTTCACCGCCGCATTGGGCGCCACGCCGAACACTTCCGGCGCATAGAGCGCTTCCACGCGCGTGGCGGGCTGGGCAAACTGGCCCACGTTGTTCAGCCGCACCGTGTATTCGATGCTGGTCGTGCCCTGCGGCAGATACTCGTAGTAGGCGCGGTAGGCCTCGAAGCTGCGTTCCACAAAGGCCAGCCAGCCGCGACCACTGGCGCGCTCGCCCTCGGTGGCAATGGCCGAGTCACGGCCCAGGCCGCTGCCCAGCACGGTGGCGCCAGCCGGAATCGGGTCGCTTACTGCCACCCAGGTCATGTCGGTAGCCGCATTGATGTCCAGGCGCACACGCCAGATATCGCCACGGCTGGTCTTGCCGGGTACGGCCTGCTGAACCGGCGTCACCGTCTTCTTCACGCTGTAGCCGGCCGACACGGGCGCCTTCACCGGCACCGCCGCCAGCGCCTGCACCGTGGCCCAGGGCTTGCCGCTGCCTTGCTGCTGCAGGCTCAGCGTCTGGGCTGCCGCGCCGGGCGCGTTCTGCCAGGGCAGGAAGGCAGTGTTGTTGGTGTACATGCGCTCGGTCGCCGGGGCGCCGAACCAGTGACTGCCACGGGCCTGGGCGCTGGCACCCAGGCGCGCGACCTTGCTCCAGTCGATGGTCTGCTCGCTGCCGCCCATGCGCAGCAGCGTCTTTCCGCTCACCGGGCCGGCCTCGACCTTGGCGGCAAAACGCTCCAGCGCCAGGCCACCCCACAGGTTGGCATTGGTGGTCTGCCAGGCACCGTTCTTCTGTCGCGCGATGAAGCCATTGACCAGCAGCGGCAGCTCGTTCTGCCAGTCCGGATCGTTCACCACGGCCAGGATCAGGCGCGCGCTGTTCACGTCGCCGTTCTGCATCAGCCACCACCAGTAGTCATCGCGCTCGGTGCTGAACTGCAGGCGCGTGCCCTGGTAGCTCAGGCGCGCGCGCAGGATCTGGTTGGCTTCGGTCAGCAGCGTGTCGCGGTCGGGCACGGACGGCATGCGCTGCAGGACGCTCAGCCAGTCGATCACCGCATGCGTGGGCCACTGGTTGGGCGCGATGGTGATGCTGGTGAGCATGCGCGGCTGCGCCTTGCCATAGCGGGCCAGCGCCTCGATGGCGGCGATCTTTCGCACGTCGCGGTCGTTGCGCGGGCTCCAGAAGTCGCGCTCGATGCGGCCTTCGACGAACCTGGTCAGTCCGCCCAGCATGCTGTCGCGCGCGGCAGGCGACAGCTGCCAGCGTGGATTCAGCGAGCCGGCTTCATGCGAACTGGCCAGCAGGTGAGCGGTGAGCGTATCGCTGCCGCGGGCGCGGCCGCCTTCCTGCGGCGGGAAGTAGCTGGCCAGGCCGTCGGCGTCCAGATAGGTGGGCAACTCATTCAGAATGCCCTGCCACATCGCGTTGTCGCGCAGGCCGATGGCCTTGCTCGCCTTCTGCTCCAGGCAGACGTAGGGATAGTTGGCAAACCAGTCGCGCACGCCCGGCAGGCTTTCGGCCAGCGAGGGCTGCAGCGCGATCTTCACGCCGCCCTGGGCCGCCTTGCCATCGGCCAGGGCCAGGCTTTGCGGGGGCGGCGCCAGGCTGATGCTCTTGTCATCCACCTGCACCAGCATGCCCTGCTGCACCGTCAGTGGCACGTCCGGGATGATGCGCTGGCTCATCTTCAGGGCATCGGCTGCCTTGCTGCCGGCGGTGTCGCGTGCGCTCACTTCCCAGACGATCTCCTGCGTGCGCGTCGCGGTCAGTTGCGGGGGAGCCGTCACGTCCCAGGCAATCTCGTGCGAACCACCGGCGGGAATGGTCACGCTCTGCGGTTTCAGTTCGAGCAGGGTGGCCTTTGGCGTGACCTCGACCTGCATGTCCTTTTTGGTGGTATTGCGCAGCGTAATCTGGGCGCGATATTGGTCGCCCTCGCGCACCAGCGGCGGCAGGCCGCTGATGATCTGCAGATCCTGCGTGGTGCGGATGCTGGCTTCGCCGGTGCCGAACAGGTCCTGGCCGCTGTCGGCCACGGCTACCACTTTGAAGCGGGTCAGGGCGTCATTCAGCGGCACGGTGATGCGGGCCTGGCCGTTGGCATCGAGCTGCACGCGCGGATTCCACAGCAGCAGGGTGTCCAGAAGTTCGCGTGTGGCGGCGCCGTTGCCGCCATCACCGCCAGCCGGCACAGCCTTGCGGCCATAGTGGCGGCGGCCGATGATTTCCATCTGCGCGGTAGCGGTTTCCACGCCCCATGCGCGTTGCTGGAACATGGCATGCAGCAGGTCCCAACTGGTGTTGGGCTTGAGCTCCAGCAGGGCCTGGTCGACCGCGGCCACGGCCACTTCGGCATGGGCGGCGGGCTTGCCATCAGGAGTCTTGGCACTGATCAGCACCTGCGCTTGCTGGCGTACCTGGTAGGCTTCCTTGTCGGGCTGTACGCTCACCTGCAGGGCATGGCCTTCCACACCCACGTTCAGAGCGGCCATGCCCAGGCGGAAGGCGGGCTTGCTCAGGTCGACCAGCGGCGTGGGTGCGACGTATTCCTTGCCGTCATGCCAGAAGGCGCGCCACCATTCGCGTGGTGCCTTGTAGCCCCAGGTGAAGAAGCTGTACCAGGGCACGTCGCGCAGGCGGCCACGCAGGGCGAGCACGCTCACGTATACGTTCGGCCCCCATTCGGGCTGGATCTTCAGTTTGACGGTCGGATCCTTGCCGTTCAGCTCCACCACCTCGCTGTGCAGAATGCCTTCGCGCTCCACGCTGAGCAGGGCAGTGGCATAGCGGAAGGGCATGCGCACCTGCAGCTGGGCGGTTTCGCCGGGCTGGTAGTCGCGTTTTTCGGGCAGCACGTCCATGCGGTCGTGGTCTTCGCCGCCGAACCAGATCTCGCCCTGGCGCGTGACGGTGACGCTGGTGCTGGCCTCGGTGCTGCGGCCTTCGCCGTCGGTGGCGCTGGCGACCAGCTCCACCTCGCCGGGCTCATCGACCCTGGCGTTGCACACCAGCAGGCCGCGGCTGTCGCTCTTGCCGCTGCACAGGATGCCCAGGTCCTTGCTGCTGTCCTGGTTGTCGTAGGTGTAGAAGCCGCCCACCAGACGCTTGCGGCTGGTGACGGTGCTGTGCGCCACGCCGCGCACGGCCAGCTTCACGTCCTTGAGCGGCTTGCCATGCACATCCAGCGCCAGTGCCTGGAACTTCAGGTCCTTGTCCACCGACACCCAGTACTCGGTCTTGATGCCGGCGACTACCGCTGCCGGCCAGATGCGCTGCCGACTCTGCAGGGTCTGGATTTCGCCATTGGGATCGCTGTAGCTGGCTTCCAGCGTCACGTCCTGCGGCTGGCCGCTCTTGGGAATGTTGGGAATCTTCACCTGGCCGGCGCCGTCCTTGCCCAGCGTCAGTGCCAGGCGGTCGGCCAGCAGCTGCGTCTTGCTGGCGGGGGCGTCCTCGTCTTCGCTGTCGTCCTCGGTCTGGCGCGACCAGCGTTCGCTCTTGCTGAAGCTGAAGCCGCCGTAGTCGTCAAACCAGGCATAGGCCGGCTTGATGCTGGCCGACACCTGCACCGGCAGGCCGCTGGCGGCGCCGCCATTCAGGTAGGCCAGCTGCACCTGCACCGGCAGCTCGGTGCTGCCCACCAGGGTGTCCTTCTGCACCGGCGCGATGCTGCCGTGCATGGTGGGCAGGCGGAATTCCTCCACGCGGAATTCGCCGCTGTCGAGTTCATAGGGCTCGCCCTTGCGGTCCTTGCCGATTTGCGCCACACGGTAGTGGCCGAGCTTGGCCGCCTTGGGAGTCTCCCAGGTGGATTCAGCGGTCTGCCCGCCCGTGGCGGTGGTACGCCAGACCAGCGGCAGTTCGATGCTTTCATCGCTGCCAACGTGGGTAATGCGCAGCTGCGTCGGCATCTGTCCCGCGGCGGCCAGCCCGCGCAGGGTTTCGGTGCGCAGGTAGTGCTTCATCGAGACGGTTTCGCCGGCACGCAATAGCGTGCGGTCGAGCACGGTGTGGGCGCGCAGGTCGGGTTTGGGATCGCTGCTGGTGGGCACGTCGAAACGCCAGCTTTCGATGCCGCGGTTCCAGTCGCTCCAGACGAAGGCCATGTCGGTGCCGCCCTTGTCGTCGGCGGCACGGGCGCTGACGAACAGGGCGCTCTCCTGGTCGTACTCGCCACACCTGGGCGCCTCGATGGCCTGCTCATGGCGCCAGATGCCCTTGGCATCGGTCTTGCCGGAGGCCAGCAGCTTGCCATTGCAGCCGCTCACCGCCACGCTGGCGTTGGGGACGGGCTTGCCGTTGTCCAGCCGAGTGACCCAGGCCAGCGAGCCGGCGCGGCCATGCTTGAAGTGCACGCCCAGATTGGTCACCAGTGCGCTGGTGCGTACATACATGGTGCGTTGCTTGAAACGGGGGTCCAGCAGATTCTGGCCAAGGACGGGCGAGGCGATTTCCAGCACATGGAAGCCCGGCTGCAGCGGAATGCCGACCACCTCGAACGGGCGTGGATCGCCGCCTTCGGGCTTGGGCAGCTCGGTGGCCCTGGCGCCGCCGGCCTGGGCCAGCAGCGAGACCATGCGCGCCTGCACCATGCTGGGCGGAATGTCGGTCTGCTCGTCGTCATTGGACTCGGGCAGTGCCGGCGGCAGCGTCTGGATGCCGTCCTTGCGCGCCTTGGTGCGCTCCACCAGCTCGCCGTCATAGTCGCGCACGAGCTGGTACCAGCGAATGATTTCGGCGTCGCTTTCGGGCGTGAGAGTGCGTACCGTACCGCCCGGCTGCAGCGCCTTCACAGCCGGGGCGGCTTCCACCTTGCGCAGCGTGATGGGCAGCAGGGCGGGGCCATCCGGGCCTTCGGCAAAGCGCTCGACCACGCCAAAGGGGGCGGCCGCAAACTTGGCCAGCGGCGGCATGGGGCCGGTACGCACCATGAGCGGGAAGCTGTCGGCATTCTGCAGCGGGCGGCCGGCGTCATCCTTGAGCCCGGCAGGCAGTACCAGTTGTGCCGTGCTCTGCTCGGGCAGGGCGGGCTTGAAACGGATCTCCTCCACGCTGGCCGCCTTGGCTTCATCCGCGCTGAAATCCGGTTGCAGCGTGGTGTTGCCACTGCGCAGCACCACCTGTTTGGCCCAGTTCATGGGCACCGGAGCATTGAACTCGAGCCGTACCGGACGGATCGGCAGGCAGGCCGCCTGTGCATTCGGCCGCTCGCAACTGAAGGTGGCTTCGAAGGGCGGGCGTACCTTGAACTTCCAGTTCTGCGGCTGCGGACTGGTCAGGCCGCCCGGGCTGCGATAGCTGCCCAGGGTGAGGGAGACGGCAGCGCTTTGCGGAAGCGTGCGGTTGCACTGCAGCACCACAAAACGGTCGGGCTGCTTTTCGGCCTCTTTGGCAAACCAGCGCGACTTGAGGATGGCCGCGCGGTCATCGCCGCTGATCACGCGCGTGGGCACTTGTTCGCCGATACCTTCCACTTCGCAATGGCTGGCTGCCTGCACGCTGGCGGCATCGACGGCACCATTGAAACGCAGCACAAAGGCCTGGCTCTCGTCGATACTGCCGCCACCGGGGCTGATTGTCTGCACGAAGGGGGCGCCTGTGTGGAACTGCGCCGTGGTGGTTTCCAGCGTTTCGCCGGTGGGTGAGCGGAAACCGGGGCTGCTCTTGGCCGTGCAGCGCACATCGGCGGGCAGATAGTCGTCGAAATCCGCCGCCCATGAGGACGGATTGCGCCAGGCACCGTTGTAGCGCGGGATGGCAATCTGCTTGTTGGTGCTGGTACAGCTGATGCTGAATGGAGCCGGTGCTTCCGGATTGCCGGCGGTGACGGCGGGCTTGTCGAAGGTCACCACGAACTGGCGTACCTTGCTCACTTCGCCTTGCGGCGAGATGCTCAGCGGCTTGAGGGCCAGCGCCGAGCCCCCCGCGGCCAGCGCCAGCAGGGGCAGCGCCAGCCGCCAGGCGTTCCTGCCCCGGGATGGGGAAGAAGCATTATTGTCAGCAGCCGCGTCGGGCTGGGGCGATCGGGTTCCGAGGTGCGAAGTCATGTGCCAGGTCTGCCTGTGAGTGTCGTTGGACGATCCCGGAAGGGGTGCAGACGGGAAGCTGTCGCCTTGCGTCCGCAGGTGCCTATCATGCCATGCGTAAGAAAGTATTCGTCGCATTTGGCAAGAAAAAATTGCCACGTGGGAGTGTGGGGGAGGCAGATGGCAGCACCATGAAAAATGCCGGCGCTGGGGCCGGCATTGGACAGTGGAAGTGGGCTCTTATCGCTTCTTGCCGACGGAAGCCAGCTTGAGCCGCTGCACCAGCGCAATGTACTCCCCGACGATGCCACGGCGGAAGAGCATCACGCAGACCACGAAGATGAATCCGATCACCAGGTTCACCTGCTCGCCCAGGCTGTTGAACCAGTTCACCCCGGTCAGGCTGGCCAGGAAGTGCCCGATGTTGCCAAGGCGGTTCTCCAGAATCACCACGATCGTGGCCCCCACCACCGGACCCAGCAAGGTCCCCATGCCGCCAATCAGCGTCATCAGGATCACCAGACCCGACATCGACCAGTGCACATCGGTGAGCGTGGCAAAGCCCAGCACCACCGTCTTGGTCGCACCGGCCAGACCGGCCAGTGCGGCAGACAGGGTAAAGGCCAGCAGCTTGAAGCGGTCCACGTCATAGCCTAGCGAGATGGTGCGCGGCTCGTTCTCCTTGATGGCCGTGAGGATCTGCCCGTAGGGCGAATGCACCGTGCGGTAGATCAGCAGGAAGGCGGCCACCACGATGGCCAGCACCACGTAGTACATCACGAAGTCATTGCCCAGGTCGAGGATGCCGGCGATCATGCCGCGCGGCACGCCCTGCAGGCCATCTTCGCCGCCGGTGAACTTGGCCTGCAGCGCGATGAAGAAGAACATCTGCGCCAGCGCCAGCGTGATCATGGCGAAGTAGATGCCCTGGCGGCGGATGGCGATGTAGCCCATGATGACCCCGATGAGGGTGGCAAAGGCGGTGCCTGCCAGAATGCCGATGACCGGATCGGGAATCACCTGGGTCATGACCCAGCCGGTGATGTAGCCGGCGCCGCCGAGGAAGGCGGCATGGCCGAAGGAGAGCAGGCCGGTATAGCCCAGCAGCAGGTTGAAGGCGCAGGCAAACAGCACGAAGCACAGCAGCTTCATCATGAAGACGGGATACACCACGAAAGGGGCTGCCAGAGCGAGCGCAAGCAGCAAGCCGTAACCGATAGTCTTGTTCATTTTGTTGGATCCCTTTGCGTCACTTCTCTTTGCCGAACAGTCCGGCGGGGCGGAACATCAGCACCAGCACCATGATCACGAACACCACGGTGGTGGACGCCTCGGGATAGAACACCTTGGTCATGCCCTCGATCACGCCCAGGGCCAGGCCGGTGACGATGGAGCCGAGGATGGAGCCCATGCCGCCGATGACGACGACGGCAAAGACGACGATGATGAGGTTGGAGCCCATCAGGGGGCTGACCTGCAGCACGGGGGCGGCGAGCACGCCGGCGACGGCAGCGAGGGCCACACCGAGGCCGTAGGTGAGGGTGACCATGCGGGGTACGTTGATGCCGAAGGCTTCGACCAGCTTGGGATTCTCGGTGCCGGCGCGCAGCAGGGCGCCGAGCTTGGTCTTCTCGATGATGAGCCAGGTGCCCAGGCAGACGGCGAGCGATGCGAAGACGACCCACGCGCGGTAGTTGGGCAGGACCATGAAGCCCAGATCGGTGGAGCCGCGCAGCAGCTCCGGGGGGCTGTAGGACAGGCCGGAGACGCCGTACTGGGTGCGCAGCAGGCCTTCGACGACGAGGGTGATGCCGAAGGTGAGCAGCAGGCCGTAGAGGTGGTCGAGCTTGTAGAGGTGCTTGAGGAAGAGTTTCTCGATGACGATGCCGATGGCGAAGACGACCAGGGGAGCGAGAAAGAGCATGACCCAGTAGCTCAGCCCGAGGTACTGGCCGCCCATCCAGGCGATCATGGCGCCGAGCATGAACATGGCGCCGTGTGCGAAGTTGACGACGTTGAGCAGGCCGAAGATGACAGCCAGCCCGAGGCTGAGCATGGCGTAGAAGGAGCCGTTGACCAGACCGATCAGCAACTGGCTCATGACGCCCGCAAGGGGGATGCCGAAGATTTCCATGGGGGTTCAGGAGTAACAGGTGATGAAAAGCCGGTCACGGCTTGCGCCGGCAGTGGCTGCCCTCCGGGAGGGCAACCACTGCCTCACGGCATCAGGACTTCTTGACGAAGCTGCACTTGGACTCGGACAGCGGGGTGTAGGCCTGGTCGCCCGGCACGGCTTTCACCTGCTGGTAGTAGTCCCAGGGCTCCTTGGACTCGTCAGGCTTCTTCACCTGCATCAGGTACATGGTCTGCGCCAGACGGCCGTCCTCACGCACCTTGCCGTCCTTGACGAACATGTCGTTGATCGGCGTGCTCTTGATGACCTTCATCACGGCATCGCCATCGGTGGTGCCGGCCGCTTTTACGGCATTCAGCCAGGTGGTGGTGGCCGAGTAATCGGCTGCCTGCAGCATGCTCGGCATGCGGTTGAACTTCTCGAAGAAGCGCTTGGCGAACTTGCGGGAATCGTCGTCCTGGTTCCAGTACCAGCTCGTCGTGGCCAGCAGGCCTTGCGCATCCTTCAGACCCAGCGCGTGCACGTCGTTGATGAACACCAGCAGGCCGGCCAGCTTCATGTCCTTGGATAGGCCGAATTCGTTGGCGGCCTTCACGCTGTTGATGAAGTCGCCGCCGGCGTTGGCCAGACCCAGCACCTGGGCCTTGGACTGCTTGGCCTGCAGCAGGAAGGAGGAGAAGTCGGAGTTGCCCAGCGGCACCTTCACCGAGCCCAGCACCTTGCCACCGCCAGCCTCGACGATGGTGGTGGTGTCCTTTTCGAGTGAGTGGCCGAAGGCGTAGTCGGCAGTCAGGAAGTACCAGTTCTTGTCGCCACGTTCGATCAGCGCCTTGCCCGCCACGCGCGCCAGGGCCACGGTGTCATAGGCGTAGTGGACGTTGTAGGGTGTGCAGTCCTCGTTCGTCAGGCGGGCAGAGCCGGCACCGATGACGAAGTAGGGCTTTTTCTTCTCGGCCATGATCTTGGCCGTGGCCAGGGCAGTGGCGGAGTTGGTGCCGCCCACCATCATCTGCACGTTCTGCTGGTCCAGCCACTCGCGTGCCTTGGAGGCAGCGATGTCGGCCTTGTTCTGGTGGTCGGCGCTCACCAGCTCGACCTTCTTGCCCAGCACCGAGCCGCCAAAGTCGTCGATGGCCATCTGGATCGCCTCGGCGCCAGCCTTGCCATCCACGTCGGAGTACACGCCGGACATGTCGGTGGTAAAGCCGATGCGGATTACGTCACCGCCACCGCCAGCGGCAGGAGCAGCGGCGGTGGCGCCGCTGGCGCCAGAGGCCGCAGGCGCCGAGCTGCTGCCCTGCTTGCCACAGGCCACCAGCATTAGCACGGAAGCGGCCACCGCGGTCAGGCTTGCTGCTTTGTTCAGTTTCATCGTTTGTCTCCTGGTTTTTCTCGAGAGGGAAGGGTGTGGGTAAAAGGAATCGGAAGGACTCAGACGCCCAGCAGCTCGTTGAGCACCGGCATCTTCTCCTGCAGCTGGCTGGCCGCAAACTGCTCGACAATCTCGCCGTGCTCCATCACATAGAGCCGGTCTGCCAGCGGCGCGGCAAAGTGGAAGTTCTGCTCCACCATCACGATGGTGTAGCCCTTGGCCTTGAGCATGGTGATCATGCGCGCCAGCGCCTGCACGATCACGGGAGCCAGGCCCTCGGAGATCTCGTCGAGCAGCAGCAGGTTGGCGCCGGTGTGCAGGATGCGCGCCACCGCCAGCATCTGCTGCTCGCCGCCGGACAGGCGCGTGCCCGGGCTGTGCTTGCGCCGCTCCAGGTTGGGGAACATCTCGTAGATCTCCTTGGTGTGCATGGGCGGCTGCGGCTGCTTGCTGCGCACGCGCGGGGGCAGGTACAGGTTCTCCTCGCAGCTCAGGCTGGCGAAGATGCCGCGCTCCTCCGGACAATAGCCCACGCCCATGTGGGCGATGCGGTAGGTGGGCATGCGGATGGTCTCCACGCCATTGATCTTGATGGATCCGCGGCGCTTGCCGGCCATACCCATGATGGCGCGCAGCGTGGTGGTGCGCCCGGCGCCATTGCGGCCCAGCAGACTCACCACCTCGCCCTTGTTCACGGTGAGGTTCACGCCATGCAGGATGTGGGATTCGCCATACCAGGTATGCAGATCGCTGATCTCCAGCACCGGAGTGCCGGTGCTGGCCGCCTGTGTGGCCTGGGGTTCGAGAACGGCATGCATCAGTGGGCTCCTTGCAGTTCGGTGGCCGTGGTGCCCATGTAGGCCTCCATCACCTGCGGGTTCTGCGACACCTCGGCGTAGTTGCCCTCGGCGAGCACCTCGCCATGCGAGAGCACCGTGATGGTGTCGGCGATGGTGGAGACCACCTTCATGTTGTGCTCGACCATCATGATGGTGCGGCCGGCAGAGACCTGCTTGATCAGGTCGGTGACGTGACCCACGTCCTCGTGGCCCATGCCCTGGGTAGGTTCGTCAAGCAGCATGAGCTCGGGCTCCATGGCCAGGGTGGCGGCGATCTCCAGGGCGCGCTTGCGGCCGTAGGGCAGGTTGACGGCGAGCTCGTTGGCGAACTGCTCGAGCTTGACCTCGGCGAGCAGCTGCATGCAGCGCGCGTTGAGCTGGTCGAGCATCTTCTCGCTGCGCCAGAAGTGGAAGGACGCGCCGAGCCTGCGCTGCATGCCCAGGCGCACGTTCTGCAGCACGGTCATGTGGGGGAAGACGGCGGAGATCTGGAAGGAGCGCACGATGCCGTTGCGGGCGATGGTGGCGGGCTCGTCATGGGTGATGTCCTTGCCGTTGAAGAGGATCTGGCCGGAGGTGGGCTTGAGAAACTTGGTGAGCAGGTTGAAACAGGTGGTCTTGCCGGCGCCATTGGGGCCGATCAGGACGTGGATATTGCCGCGCTGGACCTTGAGATTGACGTTGTTGACGGCAACGAATCCCTTGAATTCCTTGGTCAGGTTTCTGGCTTCGAGAATAATATCGCTCATGGCTGCTTCGCTTGCGTTGAAGTGATGCAGTCTACGGGCAAAATCCGAACGGTCGGATCAAGGATTACCCTGACAGGTGGCTTGCCTGTTTAAAATCAAATTTATTAATATAAATCAATAAGATAGGTGATTTTTAACAAGTATTTTAGCAGCAGGAAAGGAGCGCTTCCTGACAAAAACGCAGGGCGCTCCAGCCCGCTGGATGCGGGTTGGGAACAATTAAGCCAAAGTGTATTTAAAGGCGCATGAAAGCCATTAATCCGGATATGGAAATATTCCGGGTGGGCCATGTGTGATTAATCACACGCCTGTCATGCGGGATTAATGCAATTGCGCTTGGCAATGACGGGATTATGCGCCGTAAAACCCGCGATACCAGTCCACAAACCGCTGCACCCCTTCAGTGACGGGTGTGGCGGGCTGATAGTCAAATTCCTGCACCAGTTCGCTCACATCGGCAAAGGTGTCGTGCAGGTCGCCGGGTTGCGGCGGCAGCAATTCCATCTCGGCTTTCCTGCCGATCGCCTGCTCCAGTGCGGCGATGTAGTCGAGCAGCACCACCGGCTGGTTGTTGCCGATGTTGTACACGCGCCAGGGCGCGCTGCTGCTGGCCGGGTCGGGATTCCGGCTGTCCCAGGCCGGATCGGGTGGAGCAGGGCGATCCAGCACGCGGATCACGCCTTCGACGATATCGTCGATATAGGTGAAGTCGCGCTTGTGCTGTCCGTAGCCGAATACCTTGATCGGCTCGCCCTGCAGGATGGCGCGCGTGAACTTGAACAGCGCCATGTCCGGCCGGCCCCAGGGACCATACACGGTAAAGAAGCGCAGGCCGGTGGTCGGAATCTGGAACAGGTTGCTGTACACATGCGCCATCAGTTCGTTCGACTTCTTGCTGGCAGCGTACAGGCTGAGCGGGTGGTTCACGCTCTGGTGCACCGAGTACGGCATGTCCGTGTTGGCGCCGTACACGCTGGAGCTGCTGGCATACACCAGATGCTCGCAACCGTGGTTGCGGCAACCCTCCAGAATGTGGGCAAAACCGAGCACATTGCTGTCGATATAGGCGAGCGGGTTGTCGATCGAGTAGCGCACACCGGCTTGCGCGCCCAGATTGGCCACGCGCTGCGGCTTGTGCGTGGCAAACACCTGCTCGACCGCCGCGCGGTCGGCCAGATCGATGCGGTAGTGCGTATAGCCCGGATGATCGGCGAACTGCGCCAGGCGGGCGTCCTTCAGGCGCGGATCGTAGTAATCGTTGTGGTTGTCGATGCCGACCACGCTGTCGCCACGCGCCAGCAGGCGCTGCGTCAGCGCCGCGCCAATGAATCCGGCCGAGCCGGTGACGAGAATCTTCATCACGCTATCTTAGAGGCAGCGAGCGGGATTTGGCGGTGCAGAGCGCGGCCGCTCCGGAAAAAATCCGCGAGCGGCCGGTTGGGATCAGGAGCGCTCCCTGGCGTCCTTGCGTTCCTTGGCGTCCTTGCGCTCCTGCCTGTCCTTGCGGGCATCGCGGTTCTGCACATCGCTGGCAATCACCTTGCCATCGGTAGCATCGACTCGCACCTCGACCACGCTCTTGTCGGGCGTGACCACGTCCACCTCGTAGTACGGCGCATCCTTGCCTTGCTCCAGTTCGGCCTTGATCACGCGGCCGTCCGGGTGCTGCAGTTGCGCTGAAGCGATGGCGTGCTGCAGCGTGATTTTGGAGGTGAGCAGTTCGTCGTAGCGATCGCCGGCGCGCTTGCCGTCCTGGCCTGCATAGGCAAATCCGCCTGTGGTGGCGATGGTGGCTGCAGCGAGCAGGGCGGCGATGGAAGTGTTGCGTTTCATGATGATGTTCCTTTTCGGGAGTTTGTCGCAGCACGATTGCTGTCGATGCCTCTATCATCGTCACGCAAGCTTAGGAATGCCTTAGCGTTCGCTGATGGAATGCTTAAGGTTCAAGGGGCCGCAGCAGCGGCCCCGCTCTATCGACTTGGTGCGTGTTGCTCAGTCGTTCCCGAACAGGTCGCGCGTGTAGATCTTGTGATTCACATCCGCCAGCTGCGGGCTGCGCCGGTTGGCGATGATCACGTCCGCCTCGCGCTTGAAGGCTTCCAGATCATTCACCACCCGCGAATTGAAGAAGTGCTCGTCGGTCAGCGCCGGCTCGTACACGATCACCTCGATGCCCTTGGCCTTGATGCGCTTCATGATGCCCTGGATGCTGGATGAGCGGAAGTTGTCCGATCCGGCCTTCATGATCAGGCGGAACACGCCGACCACGCGCGGGCGCAGGTTGATGATCTCGTCGGCGATGAAGTCCTTGCGCGTGGTGTTCGAATCGACGATGGCGCGGATCAGGTTTTGCGGCACTTCGCGGTAGTTGGCCAGCAACTGCTTGGTGTCCTTGGGCAGGCAGTAACCGCCATAGCCGAACGAGGGATTGTTGTAGTGCGTGCCGATGCGCGGATCCAGCCCCACGCCCTCGATGATCTGGCGCGTGTCCAGCCCGTGGATGGCGGCGTAGCTGTCCAGTTCGTTGAAGTAGGCCACGCGCATGGCCAGATAGGTGTTGGAAAACAGCTTGACCGCCTCGGCCTCGGTCGATCCGGTGAACAGCACCGGAATGTCCTGCTTCAACGCCCCTTGCTGCAGCAGTTGCGCAAATACGCGCGCCCGCTCCGACTGCTCGCCCACGATGATGCGCGAAGGGTGCAGGTTGTCGTACAGGGCCTTGCCCTCGCGCAGGAACTCGGGCGAGAAGATCAGGTTGTCGCACTGCATCTCGGCACGCATGCGCTCGGTATAGCCCACCGGCACCGTCGACTTGATCACCATCACCGCCTGCGGATTGATGGCCAGCACATCGCGGATCACCGCTTCCACCGAGCGCGTGTCGAAATAGCTGGTGTCGGGGTCGTAGTCGGTCGGCGTGGCGATGATGACGTAATCCGCACCTTCGTAGGCCTCGCGCTGGTCCAGCGTGGCACGCAGATTGAGCCGCTTGTGTGCGAGATAGTCCTCGATTTCCGCATCGGCAATCGGCGACTTGTGCGCGTTGATCAGGTCGACCTTGGCGGGAACGATATCCAGGGCGACGACTTCGTTGTGCTGGGCCAGCAGGATGGCATTGGACAGGCCGACGTAACCCGTGCCGGCGATTGCGATTTTCATGGAAGGAGCGCGTCAGGTTGCAGGATGAAAACTCGGTGGCACAGGCATGTGCCGCGAAACATCATAAATCCTTACCATTTCAGTTCGTCGGCGGCCTGCGGGCGCGCCAGAAAGGCCCGGGCCGTCGCCGTGGTCATCAGCGCCGCGCTGCCGCCGCGGTAGCGCTGGATGGCCAGCACCGGCACGCCATCGAGCTGGTGCATATCGCGCGTGTACAGCACGATGTGCGACTGCGGGTGCGCCGCCACCCAGCTGCGCACCGCTTCCTGTCCCTCGATCTGCACCAGCGGCTGCTCCAGCCGTCCGGCAAACTGGTATTGGTTGTGATAGAAGCCCATGTGCCCCACCTGGCCACCGGCATCCTGCACCTGCTTCACGGCACGGGCGACCGGGTGCATGTCATAGGAGTCGTACTGCGGACGCAGCACCGCCAGCTGGATGGCACTCGCCAGCGCCACGCCCAGCAGGGCCAGCGGCACCAGCGGCTTGGCGCTGCGGCGGCCCAGCGCATAGATCAGCACCGTCGCCAGCATCAGCGCCACCCCGGGCCAGGCCAGCACGGTGGCTTCATCCAGGTGGATACCCAGCTTCTCGGGCGCCAGCATCACGCCGCCCAGCACAAACACGAGCAACGCCGGCAGCCACAGCCCGCGCGCCTGTTCCACCTCGTCCAGCGCCCGCGCCGTCAGCAGGGCAAAGGCCGGGAAAATCGGGATCAGATAATGCGGCTGCTTGCCGCTGATGAAGGAAAACGCCAGCAGCACCGGCAGGCTCCAGGCAATGCAGAAACGCCCGCCACGGTCCAGCCGCTGGCGCAGATAGGGCAGGGTGGCGCGCCACAGTCCCGTCCAGAGGAACCACGGAAACAGCATCAGCGGCAGCAAGGGCAGATACCACCAGATCGGGCGACGGTGCGCGAACGATTCCACCATGCGGTTGGCCGTCTGGCCCCAGAAAATCGCGTTGCGGTATTCCTCGCCGCCCGAGTAGCCGGCCGGAATCGCCCAGGCCAGCGCAATGGCGGCACCGAGCAGAATCGACAAGCCAATGCCGCCCAGCCAGCGCCCCCAGCGCAGGCCGCGGTTCCACCACGGCGCCAGCAGTGCTGCGGGCAACACCTGCAGCAGGATCACCGGCCCCTTCGCCAGCACCCCCAGGCCAATGGCCAGCCCGAGCACGGCAAAGCCGCGCCGCGCCTGCCCGTCGGCCGCCATCACGATGCCGTGCATGCCGATCAGCGTGCACAACGCCATCAGGATGTCGAACATGGCCATGGTGGAAAAAATCATCCACAGCATGCCGCCCAGCAGCATCAGTACGGCCGGCCCTGCAATCCCGGGGCGCTGCGGCCACAGCCGGCGTGCCAGGCCCCAGGTCAGCAAGAGGCTGGCGGCTGAAGCCAGCGGCGATACCAGCCGCGGCCACCATTCATTCACGCCTCCGCTCAGCGCCCAGCCGAGCTGGAACAGCCACATCATCAGCGGCGGCTTGTGGTCGTAGGGCGCGCCGTTCTTGTAGGGCACCAGAAAGTCGCCGCGCAGCCACATCTCCCAGGCCACGCCCACATAGCGGGTTTCATCCAGCGGGGTGAGCGGACGGCTGAGCACCGCGACCAGCGTGAGCACGGCCAGCAAGGCCAGGGACAGCCACAGCAGGCGTTGCCGGGAGGGCGCCAGGGAACGCGCGGGGTCGGACATTCGGATTCTCCAGAAGACGCTGCCACTTGGCGCGGCGGCGCGGTGTTGCTGCATTGCAGCATGATGCACGCGCAATATACCAGCCGCCATCACCGTAGCAAGTTGAAACCGGCGCATGTCCTGACGGATGGCGGACGCTGGCATAAAATTCTAATCTTGTCTCAAGCATGGGCGCATGCAGCGTCCCCCTCACAATGACCCAAGTTACCGCCAGCCCGGCGCCTCACGCAGGTGTGCGTTTGTCCGTCGTGATTCCTTCCTACAACGAAGAGGAAAACGTCATTCCGCTGGCTGAAGAAGTCATCGCCACCCTGCGCGACCTGCCCGGCGGCTACGAGCTGATCCTGGTGGACGACGCCAGCACCGACAAGACGGCCAGCGTGATCCGCCAGCTCGAGGCGCAATATCCGACGGTGCGCGGCGTGTTCCACCGCGTCAATGCCGGCCAGAGCGCGGCGGTGGCCAGCGGCTTCCAGGCGGCGCGCGGCGAATGGGTCGGCACGCTAGACGGCGACGGCCAGAACGATCCGGCTGACCTGCCCGGCATGCTGGCGCTGGCCGAAAAACAGGGCGTGGACTGCGTCACCGGCGTGCGGGCCAAGCGCCAGGATACCTGGCTGCGCAAGTTCTCCTCGCGCGTGGCCAACGGCTACCGCAACTGGATCACCGGCGACAAGGTGAGCGACAGCGGCTGCGGTGTGCGCGTAGCCAAACGCAGCGCCTTGCGCGAAGTGCCGGTATTCAACGGCCTGCACCGCTTCCTGCCGACGCTGCTGCGCGGCCAGGGCTTTACCGTGATCGAAACCCCGGTGAATCACCGCGAGCGCATGCGGGGCGTATCCAAGTACGGCGTGCACAACCGCCTGTGGCGCGGCATCCGCGACTGCTTCGGCGTGCGCTGGTATCTGGCGCGCGCCGTGCGCTCCAACCGCCTGTAAACTGCGCCATTCATGCGCAACGAACACGAATCAGCCCTGGAAGAGGCGCTGGAGGATGTCCCTCCGGAGGAACTGGAACAGGTTGCCCACAACACCTCGCGCAAGCTGCTCACGCTGGTGGGCATTGGCGTGGTACTGTTCGCGCTGATCCAGTTCACCCCGCTCGGCCAGCAGCTGCGCGACTGGAACACGCTGGCCGGCATGTTCAAGGGCGGCGGCCTGCGCGCGGAGCTCTACTTCGTGCTGCTCAGCGGCTTTCTCATCATGGTGGGCGTGCCGCGCCTGCTGTTCTGTGCGCTGGCGGGATTTGCCTTCGGTTTCTGGCAGGGTCTGCTGTGGTCCACGCTGGGAAGCCTGCTGGGCTCCTTCGTCGCCTTCCGCGCGGCACGCTGGGGCGGGCGCGAGTGGCTGACCGAGCGCTTCGGCAAGAACCGCTTCTTCGGCCGCATCGTGCATGCCAAGCCCACCGTGGCTTCGGTCGTGCTGATCCGCATGCTGCCGGTGAGCAACGGCATCATCAACCTCGGGCTGGCGCTGAGCAAGGTGCGCAACCGCGCCTTCGTCATCGGCTCCGTCATCGGTTTCCTGCCGCAGGGCGTGGTCGCGGTGATCGTGGGCAGCGGCGTGGCGCAGGATGTGCCCTGGGCCGGGGCGGTGCAACTGGGCGTGGCGGCAGTGCTGCTGGCCGGCATCTGGTTCTGGACGTTGCGCAAGCACCGGACGATGGACAAGGACTGAAACGCCGCTCTCAGTCGCTGCGCAGCAGGTAGTCCACTACCTTCGGCACGCCGAGCGCGGCCCGTTCGGGAATCACCGTCAGGTCGTAGGCAGCAGCAGCCTGCAGCGACGGATTGGGGTCGATCAGATAGCCGTCGGCGTGTGGCGGAGCATAGGCGATCAGGCCGGCGGCCGGGTATACCTTGAGCGAGGTGCCCACCACCAGCACCACATCGGCTTCTGCCACCAGTTCCAGCGCCTGCTCGAGCGCAGGCACTTCCTCGCCAAACCAGACGATATGCGGGCGCATTGGTGCGCCCATCGGATCGGCATGGTCGGGCAACTGGTCGTGGTGCCAGTCGATGACGTAACCCGGATCGCGCGTGCTGCGCAGCTTGGTCAGCTCGCCATGCAGATGCAGCACCTGGCTGCTGCCGGCGCGCTCGTGCAGGTTGTCGACGTTCTGGGTGATGATCCGGACACGGTAGCGCCGCTCCAGTTCGGCCAGCGCAAAATGTGCGGCGTTGGGCTTGACCTGCTGCAGCTGGCGACGGCGGGCGTTGTAGAAGTCGAGAACGAGCCGGGGATTGGCCTGAAAGCCTTCAGGCGTCGCCACGTCCTGTACGCGGTGGCCTTCCCACAGGCCGCCGGCGTCGCGGAAGGTTTTCAGACCGCTGTCGGCGCTGATGCCGGCTCCGGTCAGGACCACGCAGGTTTTCATGAGGCAGTTCCATCGGATGCGCTAGGAACACACCAGAGTGGTGTTCTCGCGCCTTGGCGGAAGCGGTGAGATTCGAACTCACGGACCATTGCTGGTCGGCGGTTTTCAAGACCGCTGGATTAAACCACTCTCCCACGCTTCCGAACCTGTCATTGTACTGCGGGATTCCGTTTGCCAGACGGCGGGGTGGGTTCGCAGCTCAGGCGCGCAACTGGCCCTCGGTCAGCGAATCCAGCTGGAAACGCCCGCTGCGATCCCACAGCCAGGTGTCCACATAGCGTCCGCCGCCGCTGCCCGGAGGAGGAAAGGGCGAGGCGGCGCGCACCATGGTTTCGATTTCGCGCATCACTTCCGGAACATGGGTCGGCCCGCGCATCCAGCGCACCGAGCGTACCTGGCCATTGGCCGCCAGGTTCACCTCCAGCGTGCCTACGGCATACAGCATGGGTGGCAGCATGCCGCGGTAGATGCGATTGGCATAGCGGCCGTACAGGTGGCGCGCCGACTGGCGGCGAAAGGCCATGTCGGCCGCGCTGCGTGCCGCCGGACGGCCACCGAAACCGCAGCCCGCCAGAATGGCCGTTCCCAGCGCGCCGGCTGCAGCGGCCAGGCGCAACAGCATGCGGCGGGGGGGTGCGGATGCATCAGGAGTTGCAGGGATGTCACTTGGCAGCGGCATGGCGGACCTTTCTGGAGAAGAGGCAGGCAGCAAGACGGCATCGATGTCATTTTGCTGGACGGTCGATTCCTGCATGGTAGTCCGCATGCACAGCACGGCATGCGCGGTTGCACAATGAAACATGCCGGGCCTGAGCCCATGCCCGGCACATCTCGATCAAGGCATCGCCGAGGATGCTCGTGCGGCGGAAAATCTCAGGCGAGTCTGGGCTGGCTGATGCGTCGCTGCGCCATCTCTTCACCCCAGGCGCGCTGCTGCTCCTCGGGCACATCGGCGAACACGCGCGGATAGGCATCGTCTTCCTCGCAGGCAATGTGCGCGCGGTAGGCCTCGAGGAAGGGCGCTGCCACGGCACTGCCCAGCAAGGGGGCTGCATCGCCACCTTCCAGCAGCTCCAGCTCCGCGCGCAGCTTCTGCCACAGCTCCGCCATCGCCAGATGCTGCTGGTGCAAGGTGTCGGCCAGCTCCACCTGGCGGGCATCGCCGCTGGCCAGCATGCGCGGAAACAGGTGGCGCTCTTCGTCTTCGTGATGGTGCGGTCCGGCGATGTCGAAGTAGCGCAGGATGTCGCGCGCAGCCTGGCGCGCCTGCTCGTCGGCGCCATGGGTTGCCGCGTGGGCCTGCAGCCGTTCCAGCAGTGTGCACATGCGCAAAACGCGCTCATGGCAGGCCTGCAGCATGTGCAGTGGTTGTTCGAAGGTGGGGGCCAGCGCGGTGCGGCCCGGTTCAAGAATGGGGACAGTAGCCACGGTGTTTGCAGGTTCTTGCCAAAGATGCCCTATTGTGCGCTGCAGGATGCCAGCCGGGGCCGATGGCAGCACTTGCGGTGCGGGCATGCAGTGCCGAAAACTGCGACACGATCTGTCACAAAGCGTGCGTTTGCACCGACAATAGGCACTTTTCAGCAACCCTGCCTGCAAGGCAGGGAGCCCAGCCCGTCCGCGCAACCCATGCCCGCACCCCGACTGCAGCTTACCGACATCACCAAGCGCTATCCCGGCGTCACTGCCAACGAGTCCGTCTCCCTCACGGTACAGCCGGGCGAAATCCATGCCGTACTCGGCGAAAACGGCGCTGGAAAATCCACGCTGATGAAGATCATCTACGGTGCCGTGCAGGCCGACGAAGGCAGCATCGCCATCGATGGTCAGCCGGTGCGTGTGGAAACGCCGCAACAGGCGCGCGCGCTGGGCATCGCCATGGTGTTTCAGCATTTCAGCCTGTTCGACACCCTTACCGTCGCCGAAAACGTCTGGCTCGGCCTGGACCGCAGCCACAGCCTGGCGCAGGTCAGCGCCATGATCCGCGAGAAGGCCGCGACCTACGGCCTGCCGATCGATCCCGATCGCGCCGTGCACACACTGGGCGTGGGCGAACGCCAGCGCGTCGAGATCATCCGTGCCTTGCTGACCAACCCGCGCCTGCTGATCCTGGACGAGCCCACCTCGGTGCTGACGCCGCAGGCAGTGCAGGGTCTGTTCGAGGTGCTGCGGCGGCTGGCGTCCGAAGGCTGCAGCATTCTCTACATCAGCCACAAGCTGCACGAAATCCGCTCCCTGTGCACGGCCTGCACGGTGCTGCGCGGCGGCCGTGTCAGCGGCGAATGCAATCCGCAGCTGGAGAGCAACGCCTCCCTCAGCCGCATGATGATCGGGGCCGAGCCGCCGGCGCTGCGCAAACGCCCCAGCACGCCGGGCGGGCAGGTGCTGGAGGTCTATGGCCTGAGCCTGCCGAGCAGCCACCAGTTCGGTACCGAGCTGCAGGGTATCTCCTTCGAAGTGCGTGCGGGTGAGGTGGTGGGCATTGCCGGCGTGTCGGGCAACGGCCAGCATGAACTGCTGGCGGCGCTCGATGGCGAGGACCGGCGTGCCGCTCCCGGCATGGTGCGCCTGCACGGACAGGACGTGAGCCAGTGGGGCCCGCGCCGTCGCCGCGCTGCCGGCATGCATGTGGTGCCGGAAGAGCGCCTCGGACGCGGCGCCGTGCCCATGCTCGGGTTGGCACACAACCTGCTGCTGACGCGGCGCGAGGCGGTGGCACCGGGCGGCTGGATCCGCATGGGCCGGCTGCGTGCGCAGGCACAGGGCATCATCGAGCGCTTCGGCGTCAAGGCGGCCGGCGTGGATGTGCCTGCGCGGGCATTGTCCGGCGGCAATCTGCAGAAATACATCGTGGGACGCGAGATCGACGGCGGGCCGCAGCTGCTGATCCTGTCGCAGCCGACCTGGGGCGTGGACGTGGGCGCGCAGGCGCAGATCCATGCCGAGATCCTGGCCTTGCGCGACGCTGGCTGCGCGGTTCTGGTCGTGAGTGAGGAACTGGACGAATTGTTTGCATTGAGTGATCGCCTGCTGGTGCTGGCGCGCGGACGGCTGTCGCCGTCGATTCCGGCCAGCGAGGCCACGGTGGAGCAGCTGGGTGCCTGGATGAGCGGCCTGTGGGACGTGTCTCCGCTTGCCGCAGCGATGGAGGTGCCAGCATGAAGGCCTTGCAACTCGTGCCGCGCGCGCGGCCCTCGCGTTTCTGGAGCTACGCTTCGCCCGTGCTGGCGCTGGCCCTGACGGTGCTGATCGGCGTGCTGCTGTTCATCCTGCTGGGCAAGGATCCGGTGCAGGGCCTGAATGTGTTCTTTGTCGAGCCGCTCAAGAACGCCTATGCCATCGGCGAGCTGATGGTCAAGGCCACGCCGCTGCTGATCATCGCACTGGGCCTGGCGGTGTGCTTCCGCTCCAACGTCTGGAACATCGGGGCGGAAGGGCAGTTCATTCTCGGTGCCGTCACGGCCGGTGGCGTGGCGCTGATGGCCGATGCGCAGACCGGCCGCTGGATCGTGCTGGCCGTGCTGGCGGCCGGCGTGCTGGGCGGCATGGCCTGGGCCGGCATCGTGGCGCTGTTGCGCGACCGCTTCCATGCCAACGAAATCCTGGTCAGCCTGATGCTGGTCTACGTGGCCGAGCAGGTGCTGGGCTATCTGGTCTATGGTCCCTGGAAGGATCCCATGGGCTACAACTTCCCGCAGACGCGCATGTTCGAGGCCGTGACTGCGATTCCGCTCCTGATGGAAGGCTCGCGCGTGTCGGCGGGCCTGCTGATTGCGCTGCTGGGCGCCGGGCTGCTGTGGATTTTCCTGTTCCGCACCATTTCCGGCTTTGCCCAGCAGGTCGGCGGACTGGCTCCGGCTGCCGCACGCTTTGCCGGATTTTCCTCGCGTCGCGCGCTGTGGACGGCACTGCTGATTTCCGGCGGTGCCGCCGGCCTGGCCGGTGCCCTGGAAGTGGCCGGGCCGCTCGGCCAGCTGACGCCGCACGTGCCGGCGGGTTACGGTTTTGCCGCCATCATTGTCGCCTTTGTCGGGCGTCTGCATCCCTTCGGCATGGTGCTGTCGGCCATCCTCATGAGCATGTTCTATATCGGCGGAGAATTGGCGCAGTCGCGCCTGGGGCTGCCCAAGTCCATCACCGGCGTGTTCCAGGGGCTGCTGCTGTTCACGCTGCTGGCCTGCGATACCTGGATCCACTACCGCCTGCAGTGGCTGCGCCCGCAGGCTGCCGCGAAAGGAGGGGCGTGATGGAACAGTCCGCACTGCTCGTCGCTTCCATGCTCAGCGCCGGCACCGTGCTGGCACTGGCTTCGCTCGGTCTGCTGATCAATGAAAAGGCCGGGGTGGTCAACCTCGGTGCCGAAGGCATGATGCTGTGCGCCGCGCTGGCGGGCTTTGCCACCGTGGTGCATACCGGCAACGACTGGGTCGGCTTTGCCGCCGGCATGATTGCCGGCGGCCTGCTCGCCGCTGCGCTGGGCTATCTGGTGATCTGGCTCAATACCAACCAGTTTGCTACCGGACTGGCGCTGTCGCTGTTCGGCGCCGGCTTCTCGGCCTTTGCCGGCACCGGCTACGTGCAGGCCAGCCTGCCGGCGCGCGCCCAGCATGCCGTGCCGCTGCTGTCCGATCTGCCCTGGATCGGCACCGCGCTGTTCCGCCAGCATCCGGTGGTGTATCTGTCGGTGGCGCTGGCGTTCGGCCTGCTGTGGTTTTTCTACCGCACGCGCACCGGTCTGGTGGTGCGCAGCGTGGGCGAGGCGCCCGAATCGGCGCACGCACTGGGCTATCCGGTGCGCCGCATCCGCCTGGCTGCCATCGTCGCCGGCGGCATGCTGTGTGGGCTGGCCGGGGCATTCCTGTCGGTCGTCTACACGCCGCTGTGGGTGGAAGGCATGGTCGCCGGCAAGGGCTGGATCGCGCTGGCGCTCACCACCTTCGCCACCTGGCGTCCGCTGCGCGTGCTGCTGGGCGCCTGGCTGTTTGGCGGCGTTACCATGCTGCAGTTCTGGCTGCAGAGCCAGGGCGTGGACATGCCCAGCCAGCTGCTCACCATGTTGCCCTATGTCGCCACCATCGTCGTGCTGGCGCTGATCTCGCGCAATCCGACATGGATTCGCATTAATATGCCGGCAGCACTCGGCAAGCCGTTCCATCCGGGCGGCTGAAGGCCGCACCGCAGGGGCGGCCGCCCCAGAATCACCCACTACGGAGCCTCGCTCATGATCGATTTTTCCAAGCGCACCGCACTGCGCGCCGCTGCGTTCACCGCGGCTGCCTTCACCCTGGCCGCCTGTGGCCAGAAGGACGCACCGGCCACCGGCGCCTCCGCGGCACCGGCCGCCAGCGCGTCCGCCCCGGCAACGGCCGGCAAGGGCCCGCTGAAGATTGCCTTTGCCTACATTGGCCCGGTGGGCGATGGCGGCTGGACCTTCGCGCACGACAATGCCCGCAAGGCCGTCGAGAAGGAATTCGGCGACAAGGTGCAGACCAGCTTCGTCGAGAAAGTGCCCGAATCCTCTGACGCCGAGCGCGTGCTGCGCGACATGGCGTCGCAAGGCAATCAGCTGATTTTCGGCACCACCTTCGGCTACATGGAGTCCATGGTCAAGGTCGCGCGCGACTTCCCGGATGCCAGGTTCGAGCACGCCACCGGCTACAAGACCGCTGCCAACCTCTCCACCTACGACAGCCGCACTTACGAAGGCGCCTACATGGCTGGCGTGATCGCCGGCAAGATGACCCAGAGCAACGTGCTTGGCGTCGTCGCTTCGGTGCCGATCCCCGAAGTGCTGCGCAACATCAACAGCTTCACGCTGGGCGCGCAGAGCGTCAACCCGGCCATCACCACCAAGGTCGTCTGGGTGAACGAATGGTTCAATCCGCCAAAGGAAACCGAGGCGGCCACAGCCCTGATCAACGGCGGCGCCGACATCCTGATGCAGAACACCGACTCGTCCGCCGTGCTGCAGACTGCCGAAAAAATGGGCAAGCGCGGCTTCGGCTGGGATTCCGACATGACGCAATACGGTCCCAAGGCGCACCTGGGCTCGGCCGTGATCAACTGGGGCCCGTACTACATCAAGACCGTGCGCGACGTGCTGGATGGCAAATGGCAGAGCGGTGAATCCTGGTGGGGCGTGAAGGAAGGTGCCATCGACCTGGTCTCGCTGGCCGCCGATGTGCCTGCCGATGCCAAGGCCAAGCTGGACGAAGTGCGCGCCGGCCTGAGGGACGGCAGCTTCCACATCTGGAAAGGCCCTGTGCTGGATCAGTCCGGCAAGGAACTGCTGGCCAAGGACCAGGTCGCCGATGACAAGTTCCTGCGCGGCATCAACTTCTACGTGAAGGGCATCGAAGGCCAGGTGCCGGGTGCCAAGTAAAGCCTGGCCGTGTTTTTCAAATGCCTGCTCCGAGCAGGCATTTTTGTGGTCTGTAGCGCACGCATGCATGTTTGTGCTCCTCCAGCATCCGCCACGGCAGTAAAATCCCGCCCTCTGCAACGGCCTTGCTCCAGCCGGCAGAGTTTTTCTTTTCCGGAGCCATGTAGAGGAACACCATGTATAAAAACCTCGCGGCCACACTGCTGGCCGCTTTGGCCATGTCCGCCGTACCCGGCGTCTCCGCCCAGACCTCCGGGTCTTCTCCCTCCACCCCTGTTCGTGCTGCCTGGATGTACGTCACTCCCGTGACCGATGCCGGCTGGACACGCCAGCATGACGATGCCCGCCTGCAGGTGGAACGCGCGCTGGGCAACAGCGTGCGCACCACCCATGTCGCCAGCGTGGCCGAAGGCCCGGATGCCGAGCGCGTGCTGCGCGATCTGGCGCGCCAGGGCAACCAGATCATCTTCACCACCAGCTTCGGCTACATGGAACCGGCCATGAAAGTGGCGCGCGAATTTCCGCAGGTGAAGTTCGAGGTGCTGACCGGCTACCGCCAGGCGCCCAACATCGCCACGGCCAATGCCCGCTACTACGAGGGCCGCTATCTCGCCGGCATCGCCGCCGGCCGCGTCACCAAGTCGAACCTGGCCGGCTACGTGGTCGGCTTCCCGATTCCCGAGGTGCTGCAGGGCATCAATGCCTTCACGCAGGGCATGCGCTCGGTCAATCCGAAAGCCCAGGTGCGCGTGATCTGGCTCAACGAATGGTTCAACCCCTCGCGCGAGCGCGAAGCTGCCACGCTGTTGATGGACCAGGGCGCCGACGTGCTGGCTTTCCATACCGGCTCCACTGCCGTGCCGGTGGCGGCGCAGCAGCGCGGCCGCTGGGTCATCGGCTACCACTCCGACATGCGCCGCTACGCGCCCGACCATCAGTTGCTGTCCATCTCGCACCTGTGGGGCGACTACGAGGTCTCGCGCATCAAGGCCCTGCAGCAGGGCAGCTGGAAGAGCCAGAACGTCTGGAACGGCGTGCGCCAGGGCGCGATCCGCGTGGGCGATTTCGGCCGCAAGGTGCCTGCTGCCGTACAGCAGGAAGTGCTGCGCCGCCAGCAGGAGCTGGCCGTTGGCAAGCTGCAGCCGTTCGCCGGCCCCATCACCGATCGCGAGGGCAAGCTGCGCGTACCCGCCGGCCAGACGCTGAGCGATGCCCAGGTGCTGTCCATGAACTGGCTGGCACAGGGCGTGCAGGCGCCGCCGCTGGGCAAGTAAGCGGGCGCTGTCTCGCAGCTGCGACACCATGCTGTAACCTTGCGCAAATGCGTGTTTGCCACTCGCGCACGGGGGCGGCAAACCGCTAAGATGCGGTGCAAAAGGCGGCATCCCCTGCGGAACTTTTCTGCGCAGGGCCCGATCCAAACGCACAGGCAGACCGCAAAGGCCTGCAAGATATCCAGCAAAGGAGCTTCCATGAAACTCACCACCATCTCCAGCATCGCTGTCGCAGCGGGCCTGCTGTTCGGCGTGGTTCAGGGCGCCCAGGCGTCCGAGGCGCTGGCACGCTCCAAGAACTGCCTGAGCTGCCACACCGTCGACAAGCGCGTGGTCGGCCCGTCCTACAAGGACATTGCCGCCCGCTACAAGGGCAAGTCGGCCGAGGCCGCCCTGGTGCAGAAAATCCGCGAAGGCGGCTCCGGCAGCTTCGGCGCCGTGCCCATGCCGCCCAACCCCAACGTGAGCGAAGCCGATGCCCGCACACTGGCGAAGTGGATTCTGTCGTTCTGACAGCCTGATCCTGCAAGCAGACCGGCTCCCTGTGAGCCGGTTTTTTTGCGTCTGCCATCCCGCCGGGCGGCTTCCTTGCAGGCCAGCCAGTGGCAAGCCCGTCCGCCCGCGTAGAATCACGCCCATGACAACTGGCAGCACTTTCCGGGGCACAGCATGAGTATCAAGAGCGACAAGTGGATTCGCCGCATGGCCGAACAGCACGGCATGATCGAGCCATTCGAACCGAACCAGGTCCGTTTTTCGCCCGAGGGGCACAAGATCGTCAGCTACGGCACCAGCAGCTACGGCTACGACATCCGCTGCGCCCCCGAGTTCAAGGTGTTCACCAACATCCACAGCACGGTGGTCGACCCCAAGAACTTCGACGAGAAGAGCTTTGTCGACATCCACAGCGATGTCTGCATCATTCCGCCCAACAGCTTCGCGCTGGCGCGCACGGTCGAGTATTTCCGCATTCCGCGCAACGTGCTGACGGTGTGCCTGGGCAAGAGCACCTATGCCCGCTGCGGCATCATCGTCAACGTCACGCCGTTCGAGCCCGAGTGGGAAGGCTACGTGACGCTCGAATTCAGCAACACCACGCCGCTGCCTGCCAAGATCTACGCGGGCGAGGGCTGTGCGCAGGTGCTGTTCTTCGAAAGCGACGAAGTCTGCGAAACCAGCTACAAGGACCGCGGCGGCAAATACCAGGGCCAGGTTGGCGTCACGCTGCCCAAAACCTGATCCCGGGCCGCAGCAGTCTTACTGCGCGGACGCGGCCACGCGCATGGCCAGCCGCGCCGCGGCCAGATCCCATCCGGCCCAGCCGCAGCTCTTGAACAGCACCGGCAGATCCTTCTGTGTGGCACTGCCGCGGCACACCACATCGGTCAGCGTCGGCATGCCGGCCACCTCCAGCCCGGCCTGCAGCAGATCGCCCGCCTCGTGCTCTGCCTCGGGCGTATCCACCACGATGCGTCCGTGCGCGGCAAAATGCTGGCAGAACCCCGGGCTGAGTTCCACCATCGCCGGCGTGAAGGCACCCACGGCGGCAACAAACACATCCTTGCGCGGCGTGGCGTGCAGCACTGCCTGACTCGCCGGCGTGCAGGTCACCACCAGCGGGCACTCGTCGAGCGCGGCGTTCGGGTCCGTCACCACTTCTGCTTCCAGTCCATGCAGGTGCGCATGCGAGGCAAGGGCCTGCGCGCTGGCGGCGGAGCGCGACGCGATGCGGAAGCGGCGGCTGCCCAGTCCCGCGGCAAACGCATCCAGATGCGCCTTGCCCTGCACACCCGCTCCCACGATCAGCACCGGCCCGTCGGGATTGGGTGCCAGGCGCTGCGCTGCCAGCAGCGAGACGGCTGCCGTGCGTCGTGCCGTCACGGTGGGGCCGTCCAGCATCAGCCGGCGTTCGCCCGTTGCCACATCCAGCACCAGCACATCGCCCTGGATGGTGGGCCGCGCCGTACCGACATTGGCCGGCGTGAAGCTGATCACCTTGGTCATGGCCACGCGCGTATCCGATCCCGGCATCACGAACAGCGAACCGCCCCCATGCAGCGGCGCCACGATGCGCGGCGGCACGCTCACGCTGGCATCGGCCAGCAGGACGGCAATTTCGTCGGCGAGGGCGGGGTAGGGGAGTGCGAGTTCGGTATTGTTCATGGGCTGAGCTGTTGTAAAACGGAACTGGCCGGGCGGCCGGCGAGACCCGTGTCACGGTAACGGAAGTTTGGCATCTTTCCTACAGAAAGAGCCGTACGCCGCCAGGGACTCTGGCGCATAATCGTTGTGCATGAGACCCGACCCGCAGGGAGAGCGGAGTCGCAATGGCTGTCCAGACTGTAAAGGAAATATCACAATGAAATGGGAAGGCAATCGACAGTCCGATAACGTGGAAGACCGCCGCGGCCAGGGCGGGGGCGGCTTCGGCGGCATGCTGGGCGGGCGCAGCATCGGCATTGGCACCATTGTGCTGGCGCTGGTCGGCAGCATGATCTTCGGGGTGAATCCGCTCACCATCATCAACGTGCTTTCCGGCATGGGCGGTTCTGCTCCGGTCACCCAGAGCGCACCCGCACCGGCTCCGCCGAAGGAGGATCCGGTTGCCGCCTTCGTCTCCACCGTGCTGGCCGATACCGAAGACGTCTGGACCGACCTGTTCCGCCAGAGCGGCGCCAGCTACGTAAAGCCCAAGCTGGTGCTGTACAGCGGCCGCACCGCCACCGCCTGCGGTACCGGCCAGGCGGCCATGGGCCCGTTCTACTGCCCGGGTGACCAGAAGGTCTACCTGGATCTGGATTTTTTCAACACCCTCAAGCGTGACCTGGGCGCCAGCGGCGAGTTTGCCGAGGCCTACGTGATCGCGCACGAGGTGGGCCACCACGTGCAGAACCTGATGGGCATCACCGACAAGGTCGACTCCATGCGCGGCCGCGTGAGCGAACGCCAGATGAACGCGCTGAGCGTGCGCGTGGAACTGCAGGCCGACTGTCTGGCAGGCGTCTGGGCCAACCATGCCGACCGTGCGCGCCATATTCTGGAGCAGGGCGATATCGAACGCGCGATGGACGCCGCGGCGAAAATCGGCGATGATGCACTGCAAAAGCGCAGCCAGGGTTATGCCGTACCAGACAGTTTCACCCACGGTTCCAGCGCGCAGCGCGTGCGCTGGTTCAATACGGGCCTGCAAACCGGCTCCGTCAAGGCTTGCGATACCTTTAACGCCAGCAACCTGTAACAGGTGCTTCGCAGGCGACTTTGTCTCGCCTGCGCAACAGCCGGATAATGTGTTTTTCCGCCAAGGTGGCTCTGCTGCCTTGGCTTTTGGGCATTTGCCCTCGCTCAGTAAAGAGACTTCTGCTGCATGACAGAAACAGCCAACGTAACCTATGCCCAACTACCTTTGGCCGAGCCGCTGCAACGCGCCGTCGCCGAAATGGGCTATGTGAACACGACCCCGATCCAGGCCCAGTCCATTCCCGTTGTCCTTGCCGGACAGGACGTGATGGGCGCGGCGCAGACGGGTACGGGTAAGACGGCGGCGTTCTCCCTGCCTCTGCTGCAGCGCCTGCTCAAGCACCAGACTACCTCCGTGTCTCCCGCGCGCCACCCGGTGCGTGCGCTGGTGTTGCTGCCCACGCGTGAACTGGCAGACCAGGTCGCACAGCAGATCAAGCAATATGCCAAGTACACCCAGCTGCGCAGCGCCGTAGTGTTTGGCGGCATCGACATGAAGCCGCAGACGGCCCAACTCAAGGCCGGCGTCGAAGTGCTGGTGGCCACCCCCGGCCGCCTGCTGGACCACATCGAAGCACGCAACTGCGTGCTCAACCAGGTCGAGTACGTGGTGCTGGACGAAGCTGACCGCATGCTCGACATCGGCTTCCTCCCCGATCTGGAACGCATCCTGGCCTACCTGCCCAAGCAGCGCACCACGCTGCTGTTTTCGGCCACCTTCTCGCCCGAGATCAAGCGCCTGGCCGGCAGCTATCTGCAGAACCCTGTCACCATCGAGGTGGCGCGTTCCAACGCCACGGCGGCTACCGTCACGCAGCGCTTCGTGCGCGTGGACGACGACGACAAGCGCGCCGCGCTGCAGCAACTGATCCGCGAGAACCAGCTGCGCCAGGCCTTCGTGTTCACCAACAGCAAGCTCGGCTGCGCCCGCCTGGCGCGTCACCTGGAGCGCGAAGGCCTCAAGACGGCTGCGCTGCATGGCGACAAGAGCCAGGACGAGCGCCTGAAGTCGCTCGACGCCTTCAAGGCCGGCGAGGTCGATTTCCTGATCTGCACCGACGTTGCGGCCCGCGGCCTCGACATCAAGGACGTGCCCGCGGTTTTCAACTACGACATCCCCTTCAACGCCGAAGACTACGTGCACCGCATCGGCCGCACCGGTCGTGCCGGCGCCGATGGCCTGGCCATCAGCCTGGTCGGCAATGGCGACGGCAAGCTGGTGGGCGAGATCGAGAAGCTCACGCGCCAGACCATCAAGCCCGAAAGCATCGCGCTCGACAGCCGTGGCGGCCGTCCGGACCGCCGTCCGCCGCCGCGCCGCGAGGAGGGCAACCGTGTGCGCCACGAGCGCGACCGTGGCGATGCCGGCAGCTCGCGCGAACCGACGGGCGACCGTTATCGTCGTGCCCCGCGCATGGCCGATCCCTTCTTCGACAAGCCCTACGAGGCGCAGCAGCGCGACGAAGCCCCGTCCTGGGAGCAGGCGCCGCGCCGCGTTGCCACGCGCCCGGGCCTCAGCGCCAATATCCGTCCCAAGCGCACCGTGGCCGCGCTGTTCCGTCCGGCAGCCTCCGAAAACAACGGCAGCACGGCGGGCAACTGAATCTGCTCAGTATTCGGCGCTGGTGGCGCTGGTAACCTGGATTACCTCGCCCGGCGTGCCTTCCGGCGTGATCTCCACGGCTGTCAGTTCTTCGCCCCAGACGCAGCCCGTGTCCAGCGCGAGCAGGTTGTTCCGCTTGATCAGGCCCAGGGCCGACCAGTGCCCGAATGCCACCAGCGTATCGGCGGTGCGGCGCAAGGGATGCGCAAACCAGGGCACCAGATCATCCGGCGCCTCCTCGATGCTGCGCTTGTGCGAAAAATCCAAGCTCCCGTCCACATGCAGGAAACGGATGCGCGTCAGCGTGTTGATGATCAGGCGCCAACGCGCCATGCCGTGCAGGCTCTCGCGCCACAGTGCCGGCTGGTTGCCAAAGGCCTCGGACAGGAAACCCGTCCACTGGCGGCTGCGCAGGTGTTCGGCCACCTCCGCCGCGCATTCCAGCGTCTGCGCCACATCCCATTGTGGCTGCACACCCGCATGTACCATCAGACAGCGGTTGGCATACAGCGCCAGCGGCTGCCGGCGCAGCCAGTCCAGCAACAGAGACGCGTCGGAGGCAGTCAGCAGTTCGGTCAGCGTATCCCGGCGTCCCATCTGCCGGATGCCCTGCGACACCGCCAGCAGATGGATATCATGATTGCCCAGCAGGCAGAAGGCGCTGCCATCCATTGCCATTAGGCGCCGCAGTACACTGGCCGATTCGGGCCCGCGGTTCACGAGATCGCCCAGTACGTACAGCGTGTCCCGGCTGGGCGAGAAAGCCAGCTTGTCCAGCAAATCTCCCAGTGCGGCGTCACAGCCCTGAATATCCCCGATGCAGTACATTGCCATAATGCGCTGCATTATCCCTTGACTCCATGGACCTTTTACTCATCATTTTCCTGACCCTGCTCAACGGGGTGTTCGCCATGTCGGAAATGGCCATTGCCTCCAGCCGCAAGGCCAGACTGGACGCCATGAGCGCCTCGGGCGATCACGGCGCCACCGCCGCGCTGGGGCTGATCGACAATCCCACGCATTTCCTCTCCACGGTGCAGATCGGCATCACCTCCATCGGCGTGCTCAACGGCATCGTGGGGGAATCCGCATTCAGTCCCATCGTGGCCAGCGCGCTGCAGAACATGGGTATGCCGGAGGGCCCGGCAGGCATCACGGCGACGGCCATCGTGGTGACCATCATCACCTTCACCACCATCATCTTTGGCGAACTGGTGCCCAAGCGCATCGGCCAGCTCTATCCCGAACTGGTGGCGCGCTGGATTTCCCGCCCCATGGCCCGCCTGGCGCGCCTGACCAAGCCCTTCGTGCTGCTGCTGTCGGCCTCCACCACCGCTGTGCTGAAAATGCTGCCGATCGATACCAGCGGCTCGCGCAAGGTAACCGAGGAAGAAATCGCCGCCAGCCTGGAGGAGGGCGTGGACGCCGGACTGATCGAGGAGCAGGAGCACCAGATGGTGCAGAACGTGTTCCTGCTGGATGACCGCGTGCTGTCTTCCATCATGGTGCCGCGCAACGAGATCGACTGGTTCGAATCCCAGACCACCGTGTCCCAGGCCCTGCAGATGCTGCGCGGCTCCATGGAGCAGGCGGCCGAGCACCATATCCACTCCTGGTATCCGGTCTGCCGAGAAACGCTGGATAACGTGATTGGCGTGGTGAACGTGGGCCGCATTATGTTGGCCGAGAATGACGATGCCAGCCAGACGCTGGAATCGATCGCCATGCCGGCGACTTTCGTGCCGGAAACCCTGAGCGGCATGGAATTGCTCGAACAGTTCCGTACCCATGTTGGCCGCATGGTATTTGTGGTGGATGAATATGGCGAAATCCAGGGCATCATGACGCCGCGCGACCTGCTTGAAGCCATTACCGGCGAATTGAAAGTGGATGCCCACGAAGAAGCCTGGGCGCAAGTCATGGACGATGGCGCCTGGCTGCTCGACGGCATGATTCCCGTTGCCGAACTCAAGGCCCGCCTTGAAATCGACGAACTGCCTGACGAGGATAAAGACCATTACAACACCCTGGCCGGACTGTTGATGTACGTTACCGGTGCATTGCCCGAGGAAACCGACCGCATCTTCTGTACCGGCTGGGACTTCGAGGTGGTGGATCTCGACGGCAAACGCATCGACAAGGTGATTGCACGCAAATCGCCGGCAGCATTGGCTTAAGCAGGGATTGCGGTTATTATTCCTCAGTGCATTTTCAGTCCTATAATGCCGTTATTGCATATTCAAACCAACACGAACAGGAGTGCCGATGAATTCCCTGCAAGAACTGCTGAAACAGCGTGAAGAACTCGAAGCCCGCATCCGCCAGGCTCGCCAGGAACAAACGGCCGAGGCTGTGGCTACCTGCCGCCGCCTGATCGCTGAATACGAGTTGACCGAGCAGGATCTGTTCGGCGCCCGTCGTGGCGCACGTGCCGCCTCCACCGGCAGCAAGGTCGCCCCGAAATACCGCAACAACGAAACCGGTGAAACCTGGACTGGCCGCGGCAAGCCGCCGCGCTGGATTCAGGATAAGAACCGCGAGGATTTCCTGATCAAGTAAATCCGACTCACGCCAGGGTAAAAACCCTTGTCGTGCATACAAAAAAGCACCTGCCAGCAGGTGCTTTTTTATTGTCCCGGCTTTTCGCAGCGGGATATTCCCTTCAGCGTGATCAGGTGCCCGGGTTGCTACGCGCGTATTAATCAGAGGCCCAGCGCGAATACCGCCGGCAACCTCGGAGGCAGCTGCAGGGGATTCTTGCGCCATTGCGCCACGCTGGCTTGGCGAATCTGCATCTGCGGCAATGTCAGGCCATGGGCAATGCACAGACGGGTTTCTGGTTTCAGGCACTGCAAAGCGTGATCAAATACCGCCTGATTGCGATAGGGGGTTTCAATCCATATCTGTGTCTGGCCGCTGCGCATGGCCAGAGATTCAAGCGTCTGCAGGCGTTTTGCCCTTTCCGGCAGCTCCTGCGGCAAATAGCCGAAAAAGGCGAAACTCTGCCCATTCAGGCCGCTGGCAGCCAGAGCCAGCAGCAGCGAGCTGGGTCCCACCAGCGGCACCACGCGGATGCCGGCAGCATGGGCCGCGCGCACCACGGAAGAGCCCGGGTCGGCCACGGCCGGAATCCCCGCTTCGCTGGCCAGAGCCAGATCGTGACCGTCCAGCGCCGGTTGCAGCAGGGCCCGTACTGCCTTGGCCTGTTCCGCGCCGGCCTGCTGTGCCGGTACGTGGTCGCCTTTCTTGTGCACTTCGCGCGGCAGGGTGGCGATCTGCAACTCCTGCAGCGGCGCGGCCAGCGGTACCACGGCATTCACCCGCTTGAGCAGTGCGCGCGTGGTCTTGGCGTTCTCGGTGATCCAGTAGCGCAGCCGCGCCATCTGTTCGAGCGTGGCCTGGGGCAGCACATCGGTGACGGGCGGCAGCGGCGGTTCGCAGCCGAAATCCAGCGGTGCCGGCACCAGATAGAGCGTGCCGCTCATGCTGCCGCTCCCGCCAGGATCGGCACCCCCGCAGCGCGCAGCAGGCTGACTGTCCTGATCAGCGGCAGACCCACCAGCGCGGTCGGGTCATCGCTCTGCAGGCGTGCCAGCAGGGCGATGCCCAGCGCCTCGCTCTTGGCGCTGCCGGCACAGTCATAGGGCTTCTCGGCCAGCAGATAGGCCTCGATATCGGCATCGCTCATGCCGGTGTCGCTGTCGCGGAAGGTGACGCTGACCTGCGCCACATCCACCGACTCGAAACCGCTGGCCTGGCACACCACCGCCACCGCGGTATGGAATACCACGGTCTGGCCGCGCATCATGCGCAGCTGGGCCACGGCGCGTTCGTGCGTGACCGGCTTGCCCAGCGGGCGGCCATGCAGATCGGCCACCTGGTCCGAGCCGATGACCACGGCTTCGGGATGCTGTGTGGCCACTGCCTGGGCCTTGGCCAGCGCCAGGCGTCGTGCCACGCTGCGCGGATGTTCGTCGACATGCGGTGTCTCGTCGGTCTCGGGCGCCACCACATCGAACGGCAGGCGCAGGCGCTGCAGCAGTTCGCGGCGGTAGGGGGAGGTGGAAGCGAGAATGAGCTGGCGCGGGGCGGCAGCGGGGGAGGAGAAAGACATGGATTCTCTTACACTCGGGGGTATGGCAAACGACATCAAATCTGGCGGCAAGCGCGCGGCGCAGCCTTTCAATGCACGTCACCTGGACATCGTGGCTTTTGCCGAGGCAGGCGCGAGCCTGTCTGGCGAGGATCCATTGTCGCACTACGCGCGCCTGTCGCGAGAGGACCTTGGCGACGCCAGCGCCGCGACGGTACGCTGGCAGGCGCAGGGCCGCAGCGAGGCGGTGACTGGCGGTGCGCCCGAAATCTGGCTCGACCTGCAGGCCGAAACCCGCCTCGCCATGCAGTGCCAGCGCTGCCTGGAACCGATGCAGCAGCCGCTGCAGTTCGAGCGCGCGTTCCGCTTCGTACGTGACGAGGCCACGGCCGAGCAACTGGACGAGGAGCTGGAAGATGACGTGCTGGTCTGGCGCAAGGATTTCGACCTGCAGGCGCTGATCGAGGACGAACTGCTGATGGATCTGCCCGTGGCGCCGCGCCACGAGGTTTGCCCGAGTGCACCCACGATGCAGGTGCAGACGCCCGATTTCGACGCCGGGGAAGAGGAAAAGCCCAACCCCTTCGCCGCCCTCAAGGCTCTCAAGAAGCAGAACGGCGAATAAGACCGCATAATGGGGGTTCGCGCCACGCGACAGGCAATGTGGTGGATTTTTTGCCGCATCTTCCTTGCAAGCGTGGATGAAAACTGGTTATAATTCCATGCTTTACTGCTTAGGCATTTGGCCTTTGCGGCAATCATCAGCAGGCGGCACAGTCCCCAGGCCCACGGGCATGACGGGGAGCCGGAAGGTATTTTCCGGGTCCTGTGGCTGCAGGCAAAGCCCCGGAACCCATCAACTTTTTTAGAGGAGCGGATCATGGCCGTTCAGCAAAACAAGAAATCTCCTTCCAAGCGCGGCATGCACCGTTCGCACAACGCACTGACTGCCCCGAACGTGGTCGTCGAGCCCACCACTGGTGAGCAGCACCTGCGTCACCACATCAGCCCCAACGGTTTCTACCGTGGCCGTCAGGTGCTGAAGAACAAGTCTGAAGCCTGATCACCCGTGCTGCCAGTCGGGCCCGACGCTCTCGTAGCCTCGGGCTTTTTGTTTTGGCTGGCATTCCCTGATCCGTCAATACCAGGACGCATTCAATGAGCGAACCTTCTGCGCCAGTGACGCTGGCGGTGGATTGCATGGGGGGCGACCATGGCCTGAGCACCACGCTGCCGGCCTGTGCCCGTTTTCTGCAACGGCATGCCGATGTCAACCTGCTGCTGGTCGGCCAGCCCGAGGCGGTCAGCGCCGGCTGGGCCCGCCTCAAGGAGTCGGCAGGCATGGCCGCCGAGCGTGTGCGTATCGTGCCCGCCTCCGAAGTCGTCTCCATGGAGGATCCGGTGGAAGTCGCGCTGCGCAAGAAGAAGGATTCATCCATGCGTGTCGCCATCGCCCAGGTCAAGGAAGGCCAGGCGCAGGCGGCCGTGTCGGCCGGCAACACCGGTGCCCTGATGGCGATTGCGCGCTATGTGCTCAAGACCATCGAAGGCATCGACCGTCCCGCCATCGCCACGCAAATGCCCAACGCCAAGGGTGCGGCCACCACCGTGCTCGATCTGGGCGCCAATGTGGATTGCACGCCCGAGCACCTGCTGCAGTTTGCCATCATGGGTTCGGCTCTGGTGTCCGTGCTCAAGAACGATCCGCGTCCGTCGGTGGGTCTGCTCAATATCGGCGAAGAGGCCATCAAGGGCAGCGAAACTATCAAGAAAGCCGCCGAGTTGCTGTCGGCGGCAGGCGGGCGTGGGGAAATCAACTTCTACGGTAACGTCGAAGGCAACGACATCTTCAAGGGCACCACGGATATCGTGGTGTGTGATGGCTTCGTCGGCAACGTGGCGCTCAAGGCCAGTGAAGGCCTGGCGTCCATGATCGCATCTTTCCTCAAGGAAGAGTTCTCGCGCGGCGTGTTCTCCAAGGTGGCGGCCGTGCTGTCCTACCCGGTGCTGTCCGCGCTCAAGAAGCGCCTGGATCACCGCCGCTACAACGGCGCCGCGCTGCTGGGCCTGCGCGGCCTGGTGTTCAAGAGTCACGGCTCTGCCGATGCGCTGGCCTTCGGCTACGCGCTCGAAAGCGCCTACGAGGCAGCACGCCACCAGCTGCTGGCCCGTGTCGAGCAGCGCATCCAGGCCTGCGTGATGCCGGCTCCCGCGCCTGCTGCCTGATACTGCCTTCATGGCCCCCAGCTGCGCGGCCATGGAGCATAGCGGTTAAAATATATGGCTAACACTAAACCTGTGACAGGGGCATGACGCCGCCCGGCGCTGCCCGGTCACCCCAAGAAGAGTCCGTCCATGCCCCAGTATTCCCGCATCACCGGAACCGGCAGCTACCTGCCGCCGCGCCGTGTTACCAACCAGCAACTGGTCGAGCAACTGGCGCAGCGGGGCGTGGAAACCTCCGACCAATGGATCGTCGAGCGCACCGGCATCCAGGCGCGCCACTTCGCCGACGAGGGGGTGTTCAGCAGCGATCTGGCCGTGCATGCCGCACGTCAGGCGCTCGAATCCGCAGCTTGCGCGGCCAGCGAGATCGACCTGATCATCGTGGCCACCTCCACACCTGACATGGTGTTTCCCTCCACGGCCAGCATCGTGCAGCACAAGCTCGGCATCGCAGGCTGCCCGGCGTTCGACGTGCAGGCCGTGTGCACCGGCTTCATCTATGCGCTGACGGTGGCCGACAGCATGATCCGCAGCGGCGCCGCGCGCAAGGCGCTGGTGATCGGCTCCGAGATCTTCTCCCGCATCCTCGATTTCAATGACCGCACCACCTGCGTGCTGTTCGGCGATGGCGCCGGCGCCGTGGTGCTGGAAGCCAGCGACGAACCCGGCATTCTGGCGTGCGATTTGCATGCCGACGGCAGCCACCGCGAAATCCTGCACGTGCCCGGCCATGTCAGTGGGGGCGAGATCAGCGGCAACCCGCTGCTGCAGATGGACGGCCAGGCCGTGTTCAAGCTCGCCGTGGGCCTGCTCGAAAAAACCGCCGCCGCTGCGCTGGAAAAAGCCGGCCTGCAGAAGGAAGACATCGACTGGCTGGTGCCGCACCAGGCCAACATCCGCATCATGCTGAGCACGGCGCGCAAGCTGCGCCTGTCGCCCGAGAAGGTCATCCAGACCGTGCACGAGCACGGCAACACTTCGGCTGCCTCCATCCCGCTTGCGCTCGACGCGGGCGTGCGTGACGGCCAGATCCAGCGCGGCCAGAAGCTGCTGCTGGAGGGCGTCGGCGGCGGCTTCACCTGGGGTTCGGTGCTGCTGCAGTACTGACAGGCGGGCGCTAGCCGGCTCCGCATTTCCTGATTACTCTTTTTCTCTACCATCATGACCCAATTCGCCTTCGTGTTTCCCGGTCAGGGCTCCCAGTCTGTCGGCATGCTTGATGCCTGGGGCGACCATCCCGTTGTCCAGCAAACCCTGCAGGAAGCGTCCGATGCCCTCGGCGAGGACGTCGCCAGGCTGATCCACGAAGGCCCGAAAGAGGCGCTGGCCCTCACCACCAACACCCAGCCCGTGATGCTGGTGGCTGGTGTGGCCGCCTACCGCGCCTGGCTGGCCGAAGGTGGCGCCGAGCCTGCCGTGGTGGCCGGCCACTCGCTGGGTGAGTATTCCGCCCTGGTGGCATCCGGCGTGCTGACCTTGGCGCAGGCGGCACCGCTGGTGCGTTTCCGTGCCCAGGCCATGCAGGAAGCGGTGCCGGTGGGTACCGGCGCCATGGCGGCCATCCTGGGCCTGCCGGCCGACAAGGTGATCGAAGGCTGCGCGGCCGCGATGAACGACATGCCGGGTGAAGTGGCCGAAGCCGTCAACTTCAACGACACCGCACAGACCGTGATCGCCGGTAGCAAGGCTGGCGTCGAGAAGGCCTGCGAAGTGCTGAAGGCCTTGGGCGCCAAGCGCGCGCTGCCGCTGCCCGTGTCGGCGCCGTTCCACTCCAGCCTGATGAAGCCGGCGGCCGAAAAGCTCAAGCACAAGCTGGCCGAAACCCATCTGTCTGCACCGCAGATCCCGGTGGTCAACAACATCGATGTGGCGGTCGAGACCGATCCCGAGCGCATCCGTGATGCCCTGTACCGCCAGGCCTTCGGCCCGGTGCGCTGGGTGGAATGCGTGCAGGCAATTGCGGCCCGCGGCATCACGCACGTGGTAGAGTGCGGCCCGGGCAAGGTGCTGTCCGGCATGAACAAGCGCATCGATCCCGCGCTGGTCAGCGCTGCCGTTTTCGACCCGGCCAGCCTGGCCGATGCCAAGGCCCAACTGGCCTGAACCTGATCAAGGACAAACGATGACGACAAACACGACTCCGCAGGTGGCCCTGGTCACCGGCGCTTCCCGCGGCATTGGTGCCGCGATTGCCCGGCAACTGGCCGAAAACGGCTTCCGCGTGATCGGCACCGCCACCAGCGAAGCCGGCGCAGAGAAGATCAGCCAGGCCCTGTCTGCCTGGGAAGGCTGCAAGGGCGCCTGCGTCAACGTCAATGACCTGCCGGCTGTCGAAGCACTGATGGACGGGATCATCAAGGAACAGGGCGGTCTGCACGTGGTGGTCAACAACGCCGGCATCACGCGCGACATGCTTGCCATGCGCCTCAAGGACGAGGACTGGGATGCCGTGCTGGACACCAACCTCAAGGCCGTGTTCCGCGTCAGCCGCGCCGCCATCAAGCCGATGATGAAGCAGCGCTACGGCCGCATCATCAGCATCACCAGTGTGGTGGGCGCTGCCGGCAACCCCGGCCAGGCCAACTATGCGGCCGCCAAGGCCGGCGTGGCCGGCATGACGCGTGCCCTGGCGCGCGAACTGGGCAGCCGCAACATCACGGTCAACTGCGTGGCACCGGGTTTCATCGCCACCGACATGACGGCCGAACTGGGCGAAGAGCAGCAGAAGGCGCTGCTGGGCCAGATTCCGCTGGGTCATCTGGGCAGCCCGCAGGACATCGCCCATGCGGTCGCCTTCCTCGCCTCGCCGCAGGCAGGTTACATTACGGGGCAGGAGCTGCACGTCAACGGCGGCATGTTCATGGCCTGATAAGATAGCGCCGTGCCGGCGGGGCAGGATGCAGCATCGATATGCAAGCAGTCTGCGAAAACCACCGGCAAACGGCTAAAATCAAACTTTCCTTTCCACTACCAAGATAGAGATAACTATGAGCGACATCGAAGCACGCGTCAAAAAAATCATCGCCGAGCAACTGGGCGTTGAAGAAGCGCAAGTGACCAACGAAAAGGCATTCGTGGCTGACCTGGGCGCCGATTCCCTGGATACCGTCGAACTGGTGATGGCTCTGGAAGACGAATTCGGCATCGAGATCCCGGACGAAGACGCCGAGAAGATCACCACGGTGCAGAACGCCATCGACTACGCCAACGCTCACCAGAAGGCCTGAGCGCGCGTTGTCCGGTGCCGCGGCCTTTCTTTCGGAAGGCCGCAGGCCGGAATCCTGCCGAGCCGGTTCTGCCGGCTATTGGCATATGGGGTGCGCGATGCAAGTCGGCGCCCCTTGTTCCCTTTTCCTGAAATGCAGCATCTGAGCAGACCTCGCAACAAGGCCGGTCGCTCGGGTGCGCGTGTTTGCTGTTTATCTGCTCCTGTCCGTACGCCGCGTGTTGCCCCTGCAGCCGGGTGCGGCCAGTCTACTGATTGAGAATTGCCATGACCCGTCGTCGCGTTGTCGTTACTGGCCTGGGGTGTGTGTCCCCTGTGGGCAATACCGTGAGCGAAGCGTGGGCCAACCTGCTCGCCGGCCGTTCCGGTATTGACAAGATCACCCGCTTCGACGCCTCCGCCATGGCATGCCAGATCGCTGGCGAAGTGAAGGGTTTCGAGCTGGAGAAATACGTCTCCACCAAGGAAGCCCGCACCATGGATACCTTCATCCACTACGGCCTGGCTGCCGCGCAGCAGGCGGTGGAAGACGCCGGCCTGCCGTTCGGCGAGGCGCTGGCGCCCGAGGTGGCCGAGCGCATCGGTTGCGTGATCGGTTCCGGCATCGGCGGCCTGCCGCTGATCGAAAACACCCATGCCGAATACATGGCACGTGGCGCGCGCCGCATCACGCCGTTCTTCGTGCCGGCTTCCATCACCAACATGGTGGCGGGCCATGTGTCCATGCGCTTCGGCTACAAGGGCCCGAACCTGGCCATCGTCACCGCCTGTACCACCGGCCTGCATTCCATCGGCCAGGGCGCCCGCCTGATCGAATACGGCGACGCCGACGTGGTAATTGCCGGTGGCTCCGAGTCCACCGTGTCTCCGCTGGGCATCGGGGGTTTTGCCGCCATGCGCGCACTGTCCACCCGCAACAACGATCCGGCCACCGCCAGCCGTCCCTGGGACAAGGACCGCGACGGTTTCGTCCTGGGCGAGGGTGCCGGCATCATGGTGCTGGAAGAGTACGAGCACGCCAAGGCGCGCGGCGCCAGAATCTATGCTGAAGTGGCAGGTTTCGGCATGAGCGCCGACGCCGGCCACATGACGGCCCCCAACATGGATGGCCCGCGCCGGGCCATGGTGGCCGCTCTGGCCAATGCCGGCCTCAACGCCGATGCGGTGGACTACCTCAATGCACACGGCACCTCCACGCCGCTGGGTGACGTGAACGAATGCAACGCCATCAAGGCAGCGCTGGGCGATCACGCCAAGAACATGGTGGTCAGCTCCACCAAGAGCATGACCGGCCACCTGCTGGGCGGTGCCGGCGGCATCGAGAGCGTGTTCACCGTGCTGGCCCTGCATCACCAGAAGGCTCCGCCGACGATCAACATCTTCGAGCAGGATCCGGACTGCGACCTGGACTTCTGCGCCAACACCGCGCGCGACATGAAGATCGACGTGGCCATGAAGAACAACTTCGGCTTTGGCGGCACCAACGGCACGCTGGTGTTCAAGCGCGTCTGATGCACGTCACTGCTTGCTGGCCGGCATTGCCGGCACAGGCTGACTCATGAGCCAGCACCGACGGCCGCCGGCGGTCCGGTTTCCCCTTGCGGAACACCGGATTCCTGCGGCCGCCTTGTTTCTGGCCTTGCTGGCCGGCGCCGGCATGCTGCTGCTCTGGCGCTGGCAGCAGGATTTCCATTCTCCCTTTCTGAAAGTGACTTGGGGCGTGGCCTGGCTCTGGCTGGCCCTCGCCGCCGTGCTCGGCCGATACTGGTGGCACGCGCTGGCCCGTGGCTGGCTGGTGTGGACGGGTGAGCACTGGCAGTTGCGCCAGGTGGCAGACGGTTTTTCCCCGCACGACGCCCCGCGCTGGCAGTGCACCATCACGCTCGATCTCCAGTCCGCCGTGCTGCTGCACCTGCGGCCGGTTGAAGCCACGGCCGTGGCAGCAGGCACCCCCCGCCGCCCATGCTGGGTATGGGCCCGGCGCTCGGCCAGTCCCGCTGCCTGGCAGGGCCTGCGTCAGGCCCTGGTCTGGGAGCAACAGCAGCAGGGACGGGCATCGGTGCCGTCTCCGGAGTTGTCCGCATGAGCGACAAGCCCGCCGTCCCCGACACCATGCCGGCCGACCGCCAGGTCGACTGGCAGCTGGTGCAGCGCACGCTCGCCGGGGAGCAGAAGGCCTTCGAACTGCTGGTGCTCAAGTACCAGAAGCGGGTGGAGCGCCTGGTGGCACGCATGGTGCGCGACGTGGATGCCGTGCCCGACATCACGCAGGAAACCTTCATCCGTGCCTATCGCGCGCTGCACCAGTTCCGGGGGGACGCGCAGTTCTATACCTGGCTGCACCGCATCGCCATGAACACCGCGCGCAAGGCCCTGCTGGACATGAAGCGCAATCCGACGCTGAGCGATGCGGCGTTGAGTGGCAGCAGCGAAGACGACGACGAAACTTTTCTGCGTCAGAACGAACCAACTACCCAGGAAACCCCCGAGGCGATCTACGCAGCCAAGGAAATCGCCCACGCCGTGAACGAGGCGATCGACGCCTTGCCCGAGGAGTTGCGCCGGGCCATCACCCTGCGCGAGATCGACGGCATGAGCTACGAAGAAATCGCCGAACTGATGCAGTGCCCGATCGGCACGGTGCGTTCGCGCATCTTCCGGGCGCGCGAGGCGGTGGCAGGCAAGCTGCGGCCCATGCTGGAGAACCGTAGCGGCAAGCGCTGGTAACGAGGAATGAACATGACAGCCAGGACAACACAGACCCCTGATCCTGCAGCAATGGCGCAGGCCCTGTCCGCCTGGATGGACGGCGAAACCCTGCCCGACGGGGTGGAAGAAGCGCAACTGCTGGACTGGTTGGACAGCGATGGCGCGGGCCGCATGGCCTGGCAGCACTGGCATCTGGCCGGCGACATGCTGCGCCAGTCGCATGCCGATGAACTGGTGCAGACGGCCCTGCCGGTGGAGACGCCGGCATGGATGGCGGGCTTGCAGCAGGCGCTGGCGCAGACACGCGTGGCCAGCATGAACGAGGAGGTGCTGGCCGAGAGGCCCGGGGCGCAGGAAGTGTCTCCGGCAGAACCGGTGCAGCCGCCCGCAGTGCAACAAGCCCCGGTGCCGCAACGCATCGACCGTTTCGATACGGGCCGCGAGCCGGCCAACGACGGCATCTGGCGCTGGAAGCTGGCAGCCGGTTTCGCCTCCGTGGCGGCGGTGGCCCTGCTGGGGTGGAATGTGCTGACGCTGCAGCACCAGAACGGCAGCATGGCATTGCTGGCACAGCAAACACCTGCGCCAGAGCAGCCGCTGGCACAGGCGGAGCTGCCGGTCCAGGCAGTTGTTGCGGACGCAGGATCGCTGCCCGAGACGCAACTGGAGGAAATGCTGGCCGCTCATGCGCAGGTCGGCGGCCAGTCGCTGTTGCCGGAACTGACCGTGGCTTCGCTCGATGTGCGTTAAGCCCATGGATGGAGAGATGAAATTGACAGGCCGGATACGTCGTGGATTGCTGCGCGTGGCGATGGGCGCTGCCGCGTTGGGCGCGGGCCTGCTGGTGTGGACCCTGCCGGCCGCAACCGGGTTTCAGCCGGCACAGGCCGCCAATGAGCAGGCAGTGGCAAGCCGCTCGGCGCAGCAGTGGCTGCAGCGCTGGCAGCAGGCTGCGCGGCAGCAGTCCTATGCCGGCACGCTGGCGCTGTCCGGCGAGCGCGGCAATCTGCGCAGTGCACGGGTCTGGCATGCGGTGCGTGATGGCCGGCAGATCGAGCGCGTCGACAATCTGTCGGGCACGCCGCGCAGCATTTTCCGGACCGACAATGCGGTGCACATCTTCCTGCGCGATCGCAAGGAAGTGCGCATCCGCACCAACATGCCGCGCCAGACCACGCTGTTCCCGGGCATGATGCCACTGGCGGAGAACCAGCTGGCAGAAGCCGCGCGTCACTATCGCGCCAGCTCTCTGGGTCAGGAGCGGGTCGCCAACCATCTGGCCGACGTGGTGGCCTTCGTTCCGGTGGATGGACTGCGTTATGCCTACCGTTTCTGGAGTGACCAGAAGACCGGCCTGCTGCTGAAATGGCAGATGCTGCCGGCCGGCGCCCAGCCTGAACAGGCCGAGGTGCTGCGGGAGGTGGCATTTTCCGACCTGCAGATTCAGGCGCCGCTGTCCTATGCGCTGCTGGAAGGCATGATGAAGGAAACCGCGGGCTACCGCGTGCAGCAGGCCGCCTTGCGCACCACCAGCCTGCAGCAGCAGGGCTGGAGCTTGCGCAAGCCCTTGCCCGGGTATTTTGTAACGCATTGCTATGCGCGTCGCGCTGGCGGCCTGGGGCCGGTGGTGGATGCCGATCCTGCAGCGCGCAGCGGTGCCGCCTCCAATCAGACCGCCGCGACCGTGACGCAATGCGTGCTGTCCGACGGACTCAGCAGCATCTCGCTGTTCCTGTGGGAGGGCGCCGCAGCAGGGCCGCCGGCCGTACACAGCAAGGGCGCCACCAGCATCCGCAGCCAGGCCATCGCCGGGCAGCAGGTCACGGCGGTGGGCGAAGTGCCTCCCGCAGCATTGCAACAGCTGCTGGACAACCTGCAGCGCAGCCCGCGCTGAGCCGGAGGGCCACAGCACGTGCTTACATCTTGATTGCGTGCCCTCGTGGCACCATATGCTGCGATGCGACAGATGGCCGTGCATGCGGCTCTGCGTGCAGCAGTCCCTGATCCGACCCGAGGTTTCCGCCATGTTCTTCCGTTTCCGTTCTCCTGATTCCGAAGCCCCTGCAGCAGCGCGTGCCGGCCGTGCCCCCTGGCGCCTGACGGCAGCCGCCACCGTGGCCGTGATGCTGGCTGCGGGTGTGGCAGGTTGCAAGCCGGCGGCAGACGGAAAACCTGCGGCTCCGGCAGCCAGTGCCTCGCAGCCGCTGGCCACGCCACCCATTGCCATCAACCAGTCCGCCACACCGGCGGCCCCGCTGGTTACCGGCCTGCCTGATTTCACGCCGCTGGTGGAGCGCGTCGGACCGTCCGTGGTCAACATCCGCACCATGGAAAAGGTGCGTACCTCGCGTCTGGGTGGTGGCGGCACCCCCGAAGAGCAGATGGAAGAGCTGCTGCGCAAGTTCTTCGGCGTGCCGCTGCCGGATGGCCATCCGCGTCGCGGCACTCCGGCGCCCGATGGGGGCGAGGAGCGTCCCACCGGCGTGGGCTCGGGCTTCATCCTGTCGGCAGACGGCTACATCATGACCAACGCCCATGTGGTGGATGGTGCCGATGACCTGCTCGTGACCCTGCCCGACAAGCGCGAATTCCGCGCCAAGGTTGTGGGCAAGGACGTGCGCACCGATGTGGCGGTGGTCAAGATCGACGGCAAGGACCTGCCTGCCGTGCGCATCGGCAAGGTCGACACGCTCAAGGTGGGCCAGTGGGTGATGGCCATCGGTTCGCCCTTCGGCCTGGAAAACACCGTCACCGCCGGCATCGTCAGTGCCATGCAGCGCGACACCGGAGACTACCTGCCCTTCATCCAGACCGACGTGGCGATCAACCCCGGCAACTCCGGCGGCCCGCTGATCAACATGCAGGGCGAGGTGGTGGGCATCAACAGCCAGATCTACTCGCGCTCGGGCGGCTTCATGGGCATCTCCTTCTCGATCCCGATCGACGAGGCGGTGCGGATTGCCGACCAGCTGCGCGCCACCGGCACCGTGACGCGCGGCCGTATCGGCGTGCAGATCGGCGCCGTGGGCAAGGATGTGGCCGAATCCATGGGCCTGGACAAGGAAGCGGGCGCGCTGGTGCGTGGCGTGGAAGCGGGTTCGCCCGCCGAGAAGGCGGGTGTGCAGCCGGGCGACATCATCACCAGATTCAACGGCAACACCATCGCACGCACCTCCGATCTGCCGCGCCTGGTGGGCGAGACCAAGCCGGGGACCGCGGCCACCATCACCGTGCTGCGCAACGGCAGTAGCAAGGACTTGAGCATCACCATCGCCAAGGCCGAGGATGACGCCACCCCGCGCAGCCTGCTGGGTCAGAACGGCGAGAAGCTGCCTGGCGCCGCGGCCATCAAGTCGCTGGGCCTGAACGTGGCCGAGATTTCGGCGCAACAGCGCCAGCAGTTGCGTGGCAAGGGCGGCGTGCTGGTGCAGGAGGTGGAGCAGGGCAGCCCGGCCGAGCGTGCCGGCCTGCAGCAGGGCGACATCATCATGGCGATCGGCAACCAGCAGGTGGACAATGTGCCGAGCTTTGCCGCTGCCGTGGGCAAGCTGCCACCCAATCGCGCATCCAGCCTGCTGTTCCAGCGCGGCGAATTTGCCCAGTTCACCATGATCCGGCCGGCAGCGCGCTGATGGGGCGGCATGCGCCAGCGCAGCGGGTTTGCCCATCGGGCAGGCAAACCGGCTAAAATACCGGGTTGCAAAAAGAAGGCGCATGTCCGGCCCTGTCGCGCCGCAGGCCGGAGCCTTCCCTGTTTTCCCTTCAATGCTTTGCCCGCGCCGGCGCCCGTACAGGCACCGGTGCAGGCCGGGGTGTGGCTCCCCCGACGTATCCTGCCCCCTGGGCCTGCCATTCACTGTTCATGAACCACATCCGCAATTTTTCCATCATCGCGCACATCGACCACGGCAAGTCGACGCTGGCCGACCGCCTGATTTCGCGCTGCGGCGGCCTGTCCGATCGCGAAATGAGCGAGCAGGTGCTTGACTCGATGGATATCGAGAAGGAGCGCGGCATCACCATCAAGGCGCAGACCGCCGCGCTGCAGTACAAGGCGCAGGATGGCAAGGTCTACAACCTGAACCTGATCGACACTCCCGGCCACGTCGACTTTTCCTACGAGGTGAGCCGTTCCCTGTCCGCCTGTGAGGGTGCATTGCTGGTGGTCGATGCCAGCCAGGGCGTGGAGGCGCAAACCGTGGCGAACTGCTACACCGCGCTCGACCTGGGCGTGGAAGTGCTGCCGGTGCTCAACAAGATGGACCTGCCGCAGGCCGATCCCGAAAACGCCAAGGCCGAGATCGAGGACGTGATCGGCATCGACGCCAGCGACGCCATTCCCTGTTCAGCCAAATCCGGCATGGGCATCGACGAGATCCTGGAGATGATCGTCGCCAAGGTGCCGGCACCGCGCGGCAACCCCGATGCACCGCTGCGTGCCATGATCATCGACAGCTGGTTCGACAGCTACGTCGGCGTGGTGATGCTGGTGCGTGTGGTCGATGGCCGCCTGCAGAAGGGCGAGCGCTTCAAGATGATGGCTTCGGGCGCTGCCTATGATGCCAACAACATCGGCGTGTTCACGCCGGCCAACGAGCCGCGGGATGTGCTGAATGCCGGTGAGGTGGGCTACATCATTGCGGGCATCAAGGAGCTGAAGGCCGCCAAGGTGGGTGACACCATCACGCTCGAGAAGAAGCTGCCCAACAACCTCGGCCCGGCCGAGAAGGCTCTGCCCGGCTTCAAGGAGGTGCAGCCGCAGGTGTTTGCCGGCCTGTACCCGACCGAGGCCAACCAGTACGACGCGCTGCGCGACAGCCTGGAAAAACTGCAACTCAACGATGCCTCGCTGCATTTCGAGCCCGAAGTGTCGCAGGCGCTGGGCTTCGGCTTCCGCTGCGGCTTCCTGGGCCTGCTGCACATGGAGATCGTGCAGGAGCGTCTGGAGCGCGAATTCGACATGGACCTGATTACCACCGCGCCCAGCGTGGTGTACGAGGTGGTCAAGGGCGACGGCGAGGTCATCATGGTGGAAAACCCCTCCAAGATGCCCGATGTCGGCCGCATCCAGGAAGTGCGCGAACCCATCGTGACGGTGCACCTGTACATGCCGCAGGATTACGTCGGCCCGGTGATGACGCTGGCCAACCAGAAGCGCGGCGTGCAGATGAACATGCAGTACCACGGCCGCCAGGTCATGCTGACCTACGAGCTGCCGCTGGGCGAGATCGTGCTCGACTTCTTCGACAAGCTCAAGAGCGTGTCACGTGGTTATGCCAGCATGGACTACGAGTTCAAGGAGTACCGTGCATCCGATGTGGTCAAGGTCGACATCCTGCTCAACGGCGACAAGGTCGATGCGCTGTCCATCATCGTGCACCGCACGCAGGCACAGTATCGCGGCCGCGCCGTGGTGGCCAAGATGCGCGAGATCATCAGCCGCCAGCAGTTCGATGTGGCGATCCAGGCCGCCATCGGCGCCAACATCATCGCGCGCGAAACCGTCAAGGCGCTGCGCAAGAACGTGCTGGCCAAGTGCTACGGCGGAGACATCACGCGCAAGCGCAAGCTGCTCGAAAAGCAGAAGGCGGGCAAGAAGCGCATGAAACAGATTGGTTCGGTCGAGGTTCCGCAAGAAGCGTTCCTGGCCATTTTGCAAGTGGAAGACTGAACGCATGCCTTTTCTGACTGCATTGGTTCTCGGCGGCTTCGTCGCCTACATGGCGGGCTGGTACTTCGGTGCCATCGAGGGCAATATGGCGCTGCTGCTGTTCATGGCAGTGTGCGTGACCGGCGTCTACTGGATCGCCGAGAAATTCTGGTTCCAGCCGCACCGCCGCAAGGCCGCGGCCGATTTCGAGATTGCACAGAGCCAGCGCGAAGCCAGCCTGGCCGCCAAGGGCGTGACGGGCGACAACGTCAATGTGGCCCAGACCAGGGAGCGCCTGCTGGCCCAGCCCTGGTGGCTGGACTGGACGGCCGGCCTGTTCCCAGTGATCCTGGCGGTGTTCCTGCTGCGCTCGTTCGCCTACGAGCCGTTCAAGATTCCCTCGGGCTCCATGATTCCCTCGCTGCTGATCGGCGACCTGATCCTGGTGAACAAGTACGAGTGGGGCCTGCGCCTGCCGGTGCTGAACAAGAAGATCACCCAGGGCGAGCCGGTGCAGCGCGGCGAGGTGATGGTGTTCCGCTATCCGCCCAAGCCCACGGTGGACTACATCAAGCGCGTGGTCGGCCTGCCCGGCGATACGGTGAGCTATATCGACAAGAAGCTCATGGTGAACGGCAAGGAAATCGACCACACGCCGCTGCCGGACTATCTCGACCAGAGCACCATGCAGTACTACCAGCAGTTCCAGGAACAGCTGGGTACGCACACGCACCGCATCCTGATCGATGCCAACCGTCCCGCCGGTATTCCGGTGCTCGAGAATTTCCCGCAGAGCGAAAGCTGCCGCTACAGTATCGAGGGCGTTACCTGCAAGGTGCCTGCCGGCCATTATTTCGTGATGGGCGACAACCGCGACAACTCGGCCGACTCCCGCTTCTGGGGCTTCGTGCCGGATGACCATATCGTCGGCAAGGCCGTGGCAGTCTGGTTGAACCTGGGCGATCTCAAGCGCATCGGCCGCATCGAATGACGCCACGGGCCGGCGGCTGCTGCATTGCGGCCACCCGGCGAATGGTGTATTGTTTCCCGCACACGGATTGTCCTTCTTGACGAGTTCTACCTCCTTGCCTGGCACACCCGCATCCTCCCAGCCGCTGGACCAGCTTGCGCAACGCATCGGCCATGCGTTTGCCAACCCGGCCCTGCTGCAGCGTGCACTGACGCACCGCAGCTTCTCGGCAGACCACAATGAGCGGCTCGAATTCCTGGGCGATTCGGTGCTCGGTCTGGCCATCTCCAGCCTGCTCTACAGCCGGCTGGAACAGGCCCCCGAAGGCGATCTGTCCCGCATCCGCGCCAATCTGGTCAAGCAGGACAGCCTGCACCGCATTGCACTCAAGCTCGATCTGGCTGCCAGCCTGCGTCTGGGTGAGGGCGAACTGCGTTCCGGCGGCCTCAAGCGTCCCTCCATTCTGGCTGACGCCTTCGAGGCGGTCGTCGGCGCCGTCTATCTCGATGCCGGTTTCGCGCCGGCCCAGGCCCTGGTGCACCGCCTGTTTGCCGACGTGGACATCAACAGCAGCATGTCTGCCGCCGGCAAGGATCCCAAGACCGCGTTGCAGGAATGGCTGCAGGGCCGCAAGATGGCACTGCCGAGCTACCAGGTAGCCGATATCGAAGGCGCCGCACACCAGCAGACCTTTGTGGTCGACTGCCTGATCGAGGCGCTGCAACTGCGCGAGCGTGGCAGCGGTCCTTCCCGCCGCGCCGCCGAGCAAGACGCGGCCAGCAAGATGCTGCAACGTCTGCAGCAGGCCTATCCGCAGGGCAAGCCGGTTGCCCGCACCCTTACCATCCGCTCCCGCAACGCGGGGCAACGCAAGGCGCCATGAACCAAGATCCCGTTTTTCCCGATTCCCGCTCCGATGACAAAGGCGAGCTGGCTCCTGATGTGGCCAAGCAGCTGGAGAAAATTCTGGGCCGTGCACCGGCCACCGGCGGGGCGCCGGCTGACGCTGCATCCAGCGAAGCGGGCGAAGAGGCTGGCGCGCCGCATTGCGGCCTGGTCGCCATCGTCGGCAAGCCCAACGTGGGCAAGTCCACGCTGCTGAACGCGCTGGTGGGCCAGAAGATCAGTATCACTTCGCGCAAGGCACAGACCACGCGCCACCGCATCACCGGCATCCGTAGCGAAGGCGTGAACCAGTTCGTGTTCGTCGATACGCCCGGCTTCCAGACGCGCCACGGCAATGCCCTGAACAAGTCGCTCAACAAGGCCGTGACCGGCGCCGTCGCCGATGTGCACGTGGTGCTGTTTGTGGTGGAGGCAGGGCATTTCAGCCTGGCCGATGCCAAGGTGCTTTCGTTGCTGCCGGCCGACGTTCCGGTGCTGCTGATTGCTAACAAGCTCGATACGGTGCATCGCCGTGCCGAAATTGCCCCGTGGCTGCGCGATATGCAGCAACGCCATCCCTTTGCCGAGTTCGTGCCGATGTCGGCCAAGAACCCCAAGGACATCCAGCGCCTGCTGGAAATTACCGCCAAGTACCTGCCCGAACAGGACTGGTGGTATGGCGCCGACGAGCTGACCGACAAGAGCGAAAAGTTCCTGGCCAGCGAGATTGTGCGCGAGAAGCTGTTCCGCCTGACCGGTGACGAGCTGCCTTATACCTCTACCGTGGTGATCGACAAGTACGAGGAAGAGCCGGGCAAGAAGGTCTCGCGCATGGTGCGCATTGCCGCCACCATCGTGGTCGAGCGCGATGGCCACAAGGCCATGGTGATCGGCGACAAGGGCGAGCGCATCAAGCGCATCGGCATGGAAGCGCGCCAGGAACTGGAAAAGCTGATGGACGCCAAGGTGTTCCTGGAACTCTGGGTCAAGGTGCGCTCCGGCTGGGCCGATGACGAAGCGCGCGTGCGCTCGTTCGGTTACGAATAAGCCGTGACCTTCGCATTGCGGAGGGTGCCGTGGCACTGAAGCGCATCACGCACGAACCGGCGTTCGTGCTGCACCGCTATGACTGGAGCGAGAGCAGCCTGATTCTGGAGGTCTTCACGCGCCACCACGGGCGTACCGCGCTGGTGGCCAAGGGCGCCAAGCGTCCCAGTTCCAATTTCCGGCCGGTGTTGCTGCCCCTGCAGCCCTTGCAAGTCACCTACAGCAGCGATGGGGAGATCGGCACGCTCAAGTCGGCCGAATGGGTGGGCGGCCATGTGATGCCGACCGGCGAAGCGCTGCTCTCCGGCTACTACCTCAACGAACTGCTGATGCGCCTGCTGGCGCGTGACGATCCGCATGCAGCGCTGTTCGACGGCTACACCACTGCCGTGGCGCTGCTGGCGCAGGAGTCTGCCGCGACCACCGAGGTGCTGGAGGCCGTGCTGCGCGCCTTCGAGCTGACGCTGTTGCGCGAAGTGGGCGTGCTGCCCGTGTTCGATGTGCAGACGCTGACCCATATGCCGGTGCAGCCGGGCGATCGCTATGTATTGCTGCCTGAAAGCGGCCTGCGCCAGGCGCAGCCCTCCGAGGCACGTCAGGCCCTGGCCGGCCAGCATTGGCTGTCCCTGCAACAGGCCATGGACGATGCCGCGCCCCTGCATGCGCTGCTGCGCCTGTGCCTGGAGCGGCGCGAGCTGGCGCAAGCCCTCAAGCAGCAATTGCGCGGCGTGCTGCATTACCATTGCGGCGTCGAGACGCTGCGTACGCGTCAAATGATGATGGAGCTACAGAAACTATGAGTCAGCCGGGCAAGACCAGCCTCTCGGTCAATGTGAACAAGGTTGCGCTGCTGCGCAACACGCGCCACCTGGGTATTCCAAGTGTCACGCGCGCGGCCACGCTATGCCTGGAGGCGGGCGCCGACGGCATCACCATACACCCGCGTCCGGACGAGCGCCATATCCGCGCCAGCGACGTGGCCGAACTGGCCGCGCTGATGCGCGACTGGCCCGAGCGCGAATTCAACATCGAGGGCAACCCGACGCAGAACCTGATGGGCTTCATCCGCGACACGCGCCCGCACCAGGCCACCTTTGTGCCCGACAGCGAAGACCAGTTCACCAGCGACCATGGCTGGGATCTGACCGACCCGGCCGTGTGCGCACGCCTGCGCCCGCTGATCGACGAGTGCCACCAGCTCGGTGTGCGCGTGAGCCTGTTCATGGATGCCGATGCCGCAGCCATGGCCGCAGCCCGCGAAGTGGGCGCCGACCGTGTCGAGCTCTATACCGAGCCCTATGCCGCAGCCTGGGGCACGGCAGAGCAGGGCGCGCAACTGCAGCGCTTTGCCGCCGCCGCCCAGGCGGCACTCGATGCCGGCCTGCAGGTCAACGCCGGCCACGACCTGAACCGCGACAATCTGGCCGCATTCGTGCGCGAGGTGCCGGGCGTGAGCGAAGTGTCCATCGGCCATGCGCTCGTCGCCGATGCGCTGGAACTGGGCTACGCCGCCACCGTGCGCGACTATCTGCGCTGCCTGCGCGAAGGCGGGCGCTGAGACTGGCGAAGAGGGCAGGGGCATGATCTACGGCATCGGCAACGACATCTGCGACATCCGCCGCCTGCGCGCCACGCTGGAGCGGCGCGGCGAGCGCTTTGCCGAGACCGTGCTGGGCCCGTCCGAACTGCAGGTCTATCACCAGCGCCAGGCGCGCTGGCCGGACCGCGGCGTGCGCTACCTGGCGACGCGTTTTTCCGCCAAGGAAGCCTTCAGCAAGGCCATCTGCATGGGCATGCACATGCCCATGACATGGCGCCGCTGCGAAATCCTCAACCGGCCCAGCGGCCAGCCCTACATCGTGCTGCATGGCCAGTTGCAGCAATGGTTCGAGGCACAGGGATTGCAGGCCCATGTCAGCATCACGGACGAATCCGAGTACGCCGCCAGCTTTGTCGTCGTCGAAAAAACCGCGCCTGACAATCCCCCGGCGCGGTGATTTCTTCTGCCTTGCGCCACAATAGGCGCAAGTCCGATTACCAGAGAGTCAGCCAGACATGCACCACGCCCCCCTGATCATCGATATCGCCGGTACCCGCCTGACCGCCGTGGATCGCAAGCGCCTGCAACATCCGCTGGTGGGCGGTGTGATCTATTTCGGCCGCAACTGGCAGGACCGCGAGCAGATCACTGCGCTGAGCAGCGAGATCAAGGCGCTGCGGCCCGACCTGCTGATCGCCATCGACCATGAAGGCGGCCGCGTGCAGCGTTTCCGCACCGACGGCTTCACGCCGCTGCCGCCGATGCGCGCCCTGGGCCAGTTGTGGCGCAATGGCAAGGACGGCAGGGCACGCCTGGGCAAGCATGCGCTGGCGGCCCAGCGTGCGGCCACCGCCTGCGGCTATGTGCTGGCCTCCGAGCTGCGTGCCTGCGGCATCGATTTCAGCTTCACCCCCGTGCTCGATCTGGACTACGGCAAGAGCAGCGTGATTGGCGATCGCGCGCTGGACAGTGATCCGCGCGTGGTGGCTTCGCTCGCGCGCAGTTTGATGCTGGGCCTGCTGCAGGCCGGCATGGGCAACTGCGGCAAGCATTTCCCCGGCCATGGCTACGTCAAGGCCGATTCGCATGTGGCGATTCCCGTCGACAAGCGCGGTCTCAAGGCCATCGTCAAGGACGATGCGCTGCCCTATGGCTGGCTCGACAACGCCCTGACGGCCGTGATGCCGGCCCATGTGATCTATCCCAGGGTGGACGACGTGCCCGCCGGCTTCAGCAGCCGCTGGATCAACGACATCCTGCGCGGCCAGTTCGGCTTCGATGGCGCCGTCATCAGCGACGACTTGAGCATGCAGGGCGCACGCCAGATCCGCGGTCAGTCGCTCACCCATGCCGAGGCGGTGCTGGCGGCCCTGCGCGCCGGCTGCGATCTGGCCCTGCTGTGCAACCAGAGCCTCGACGGCGGCAAGGTGCTGGACCAGGTGCTCGACAGCGTGAGCGAAGCGGTGGTGAAAGGCCAGTGGGAGCTCAACGACGTGAGCGAGGAGCGCCGCCGCGCCTTGCTGCCGCAGTCGCCCGCACTGCCGTGGGAAGTGCTGATGCGCACGCCGGCCTATATTGCTGCGCTCGAAACCCTTTCGTCCCTGCACGCGGACTGAGCGTTGGCGACTGACCCGTCCTTGCCTGCGATGAGTTGCTCCATGTCCGATTCTGCCTCCCTGTCGTCCGGCTCCGCCGTCTTCCCGTCGCTGTTCATATCGCACGGCTCTCCGATGTTTGCACTGGAACCGGGACAGGCCGGTGCCGCGTTGCGCACGCTGGGGCAGACACTGCCGCGCCCGCGCGCGGTGCTGGTGCTGTCGCCGCACTGGATGACGCGCAACCTGCAGGCCGGCAGCCATCCTGCGCCGTCCACCATCCATGATTTCGGCGGTTTTCCTGAGGCGCTCTACCAGTTGCAGTATCCGGCGCCGGGCGCGCCGAAAGAATTGCTGGACCATCTGGTCGGTATGCTGGCGGCGCACCAGGTGCCGCTGCAACTGGAACCCGAGGCCGGCCTGGATCATGGCGTTTGGGTGCCGCTGATGCACCTGTACCCCGAGGCCGATGTGCCGGTGCTGCACCTGTCCTTCCCCAGCCACCTGACGCCCGAAAAGGCCGATGCGCTCGGCCGCATGCTGGCGTCGCTGCGCGAACAGGGCGTGTTCATCATCGGTTCCGGCAGCCTGACGCACAATCTGCGCGATTTCTTCGGCGGCAGCGACGATACCGGCTATGTGGCCGCGTTCGTCCAGTGGATGACCGACACACTGGAGCAGGGCGACACCGCCGCCCTGATCGATTACCGGGCACGGGCACCTTCCGCGGAACGCAGCCATCCCACCGATGAGCACCTGCTGCCGCTGATGTTCGCCTGGGGTGCTGCCGAAGGTGATGGGCCGGGCCAGTCCCTGCGCCTGCCGGGTGAACAGATCGGCTCGCTGCAGATGGACAGCTATCTGTTCGGCGCGCCCGAGGCGCTGCGCAAGGCGCTGGGCGAAGCCATCCGCTGAATCAGGCGGCAGCCGTTTCCGCCTGCAGCCACTGCGCATAGGCCGGATCGACGGCATGCAGCCGTTCCACATGCAGCTCGGGCACGTCGTAGCTGTGCAGCGCGCGGATCGCCTCCTGCAGTCGCCTGCACAAGGCCCCGCGCGTCTTGCAACTCAGTCGCCATTCCTGTCCGGCCACCACCGCGCCGTCCCATCGGTACACGCTTTCGATGGTGCTGATCTGCACGCAGGCCGCAAGACGCCGCTCCACCAGCGCGCGTGCCATCGCACGGGCCTGCTCCCCATCGTCAATGGTGGTGATGACGGCCACGGCTTGGCCAGGAGCGAAATCCGCGGCATCAGGACAGGAGGGGGCGGTGTGGGGCATGGCAGTTCTTGCGTCAGATCAGAAAGGGGGCAATCCGCAGCCAGACGCCCGCCCGGGAATCAGCCGGGGGCATTCCGCGGCACTGCAGGGCATGAGAAAATAGCAAGTTATGCATCCCAAAGCCCTTCTGGACCATTGTGCCGCATTGCTGGCTCAGGTCCTGCGATTCGACCATCCTGCCGACGCCATCGTGTCGCGCTATTTCCGTGAAAACCGCCAGCTTGGCCAGCGCGAGCGCGGCACTCTGGCAGAAACCGTCTTCGCCGTGCTGCGGTACAAGGCCCGCTTCGAAATGCTGGCCCGCAGCGGCAGCGGCCCGAAGGAGCGGCGCCTCGCCATCCTCGGCTTTGCCGCCGACCGTGACCTGCTCGCCGGCGCCCTGAGCGCGCAGGAAAAGGACTGGCTCAAGGCCTGCGACGCCGTGCAGGACAGCGAACTGCTGCCGGTGCACCGGCACAACCTGCCGCAATGGCTGGCTACCGAACTGGAAGCCCAGCTGGGCGAGCGTTTCATGGCCGTGGCCGAGAGCTTTTTGCAGCCGGCCCCGCTGGACCTGCGCGTGAACACCCTGAAGGCCAAGCGTGCCGATGTGCAGAAGGCGCTCAATGCCGAGGGCCTCGCGAGCCAGTCAACGCCCTGGACCCCCTGGGGCCTGCGCCTGCAGGGCAAGCCGGCGCTCACGCGTCTGGAGCTGTTTAAGCAGGGTGCCATCGAGATTCAGGACGAAGGCTCGCAGCTGCTGGCTCTGCTGCTGGACGCCCGTCGCGGCGAAATGGTGGTCGATTTCTGCGCCGGTGCCGGCGGCAAGACGCTGGCGATCGGTGCCAGCATGCGCAACACCGGCCGCCTCTATGCCTTCGACGTCTCCGCCCATCGCCTGGAAAACCTCAAGCCGCGCCTCGCGCGCAGCGGCCTGAGCAATGTGCACCCGGCGGCCATTGCGCACGAGCGTGACGAGCGCATCAAGCGTCTGGCCGGCAAGATCGACCGCGTGCTGGTCGATGCTCCCTGTTCGGGGCTGGGCACGCTGCGTCGCAACCCGGCACTCAAGTGGCGCCAGGATCCTGATACCGTGCGCGAGTTTGCCCTCAAACAGACGGCTATCCTCGCCAGCGCCGCGCGCCTGCTCAAGCCGGGCGGCCGTCTGGTCTATGCCACCTGCAGCGTCCTGCCGATGGAGAACGAGGTGATCGCCGATGCCTTTGGCGTGGCCAACCCGGCTTTCCGTCCGCTCAATGTGGCCGAACTGCTCACGCAGCTCAAGGTGCCGGACGCAGCCACACTGTGCAGCCCGGCCAGCGGCGCGGTCGAGGCGGGGCGCTACCTGCGCATGTGGCCCGACCTGCATGGCACCGACGGCTTCTTCGCCGCCGTCTGGCAGAAGACCTGAGGCTTGCGCAAAGGGGCAGCCGCGCAAGCGACTGCCCCCCGTTTCTTCCTGCGTTGCAAAGCCGCAGGGCATAAAAAACCGCCGGGCGATTGCCAGGCGGTTTTTGTGCAGGGAAGGGGCCGAATTACTTCAGCTTGACTTCCTTGTATTCCACATGCTTGCGAGCCTTGGGGTCGAACTTCATGATCGACATTTTCTCGGGCATGGTTTTCTTGTTCTTGCTGGTGGTGTAGAAGTGGCCGGTGCCGGCCGTGGATTCCAGCTTGATTTTTTCGCGTCCGCCTTTGGATGCCATGGTGAATTCCTTTCAGTCAGTAATGGAGTGGATCAGGCCTGGCCGCGGGCGCGCATGTCGGCGAGCACGGATTCGATGCCATTCTTGTCGATCAGGCGCAGGGCAGCGCTGGAAACACGCAGGCGCACCCAGCGGTTCTCGCTCTCGATCCAGAAGCGGCGGGACTGCAGGTTGGGCAGGAAACGACGCTTGGTCTTGTTGTTGGCGTGGGACACATGGTTGCCCACCTGCGGGCCCTTGCCCGTAACTTCACATTTGCGTGCCATGAAGAGCACTCCTTTACTGGTTTGTTGGAATCAACAGCCCCGACAACGCTGGCCGAAGCTGCACCTCGCCTGCGGAGCATGCCGGTCAAGAAAACCTGCATGCACGCTATTGCAGACGGTCGATTGCTTTTTTTGCCGGGCCTGCTGCAAGGAGCAGATTCAGCAAAGCCTTGGATTATATGGGATTTCTGGCTCGCAGAAAAGACCGTGCGGTGAAAAACCGCCGGTGCCTGCAGCGTCGTGGCCACATCGGTGCCAGCGCGGGGCCAGGCTTCGGATCTGCACCCGCATTGGCCGGATGAAAATCAGGCGTGCTCTTCCAGGAAGCGCTGCGCATCCAGCGCCGCCATGCAGCCGGTGCCGGCACTCGTAATGGCCTGGCGGTAGATGTAGTCCTGCACGTCGCCGGCTGCAAACACGCCCGGCACGCTGGTCTGCGTGGCAAAGCCGTTCTGTCCGCCCTTGGTGCGCAGGTAGCCGTTCTCCATGTCGAGCTGGCCGTTGAAAATCTCGGTGTTGGGCGCATGGCCAATGGCGATGAAGCAGCCCATCACCGGAATGTCCTCCGTGCTGCCATCCCTGGTGCTCCTGATGCGCACGGCGTTCACGCCTTTTGCGTCGCCCAGCACTTCGTCCAGGGTGGCAAACAGCTTGAGTTCGATCTTGCCGGACTGGACCTTTTCCATCAGCTTGTCGACCATGATGGGCTCGGCGCGGAAGCTGTCGCGGCGGTGGATCAGGGTGACCTTGCGCGCGATGTTGCTCAGGTAGAGCGCCTCCTCCACGGCGGTGTTGCCGCCGCCCACCACGCATACGTCCTGGTCGCGGTAGAAGAAGCCGTCGCAGGTGGCGCAGGCGCTCACGCCCTTGCCCATGAAGGCTTCTTCGGAGGGCAGGCCCAGGTACTTGGCCGAGGCGCCGGTGGCAATGATCAGCGCATCACAGGTATAGGTGCCGCTGTCGCCGGTCAGTGTGAACGGACGCTGCGTCAGTTCGACCTTGTTGATATGGTCGAACACGATCTGCGTGTTGAAGCGCTCGGCATGGGCCTGGAAGCGCTGCATCAGTTCAGGGCCCTGCACGCCGTCCACATCGGCCGGCCAGTTGTCGACTTCGGTGGTGGTCATCAGCTGGCCACCCTGGGCCATGCCGGTGATCAGCAGCGGCTTCAGGTTGGCACGGGCAGCATAGACGGCGGCCGAATAGCCGGCAGGGCCGGAACCGAGAATCAGGACTTTGGCGTGTTGGGTGGTGCTCATGGTGATGGATCGGTAGTGACTTTGACAGGCTGACTAATATAGCAGCGTCCCCTTGTCTGCGCCTTGCACCGGAGATCACGGGGCTGGCGCACGAGGCAGGCGATTGCGGCAGGGTGCGACAGGCGCGCGTTTTGCGAGATAGAAGAATCATCCGGTTACGCCTTCTTATTAGTGCAGAATATGGGAATCCGGCCAGTCGCTATTCGCAAGGAGGTGCAGCTATGGCTATTGTGTCCAATCTGGACCTGATTCGGCGTGTGCCGCTGTTCAGCGATCTGACCGCTGGCCAGTCGAGCATTCTGTACGCCAGCGTCGACAAGAAGCGCTTCAAGCGCGGTGAAAACATCGTGGAGCAGGGCAAGATTTCCGGCACCCTGTTCATGATCCTGTCCGGCAAGGTCCGCGTGCTGTCGCAGGATGCGCGCGGCCGCGAAGTCATCATGGCCACGCTCGAGGTGGGCGACTGCATCGGCGAGATGAGCCTGATCGACGGCGAACCCCATTCCGCCACCGTGCGTGCCGAAGTGCAGACCGACGTGCTCACGCTCAACCGCGAAACCTTCCTGCGCTGCCTGCACGAGAACGCCTCCATGGCCGATGCCGTGATGCGCGGCCTGGTGCGCCGCCTGCGCCGCGCCGACAAGCAGATCGAGTCGCTGGCCCTGATGGATGTCTATGGCCGCGTGCATACGGTGCTGCTCGAAATGGCCCAGCCCGATGCCGAGGGTCAGCTCATTCTCAGGCAAAAGGTGTCGCGCCAGGACGTCGCCAAGATGGTCGGCGCCTCGCGCGAGATGGTGAGCCGGGTGATGAAGCATTTCGAGGATGACGGCACCGTGGTGGATCGCGGTGACGGCACCTTCCTGCTGACCACGCAGGCCCATACGGTTGAATGAGTTTTCCGAGTGACATGTCCTATCTGATCCGCAATTCCCAGACTCCCGCGCCGGCTCCCGTCGAGAAGCCGCTGGTGCCGGCCCTGTTCCGTCGCTTCAGCCAGGAAAGTGCGCTGTTCGTGGGAATGCTTCTGCTGCTGTTCTGGCTGGCGGCCATGATCAGCCATGATGTGGCCGATCCTGCCTGGAGCACCACCGGCACCCGCGACTACACCGATAACTGGCTGGGTCCGGTTGGAGCCTGGGTGTCCGACATCAGCTACTTCCTGTTCGGCCGCAGCGTGTGGATGCTGTTTGCCGCGTTTGCCGGCGTCTGGCTGCGCCTGCTGCGCTCCTGGATGCGGGGCGAGGTGCCCCGGCAGGCGATGGCCGTCCAGGGGCAGGCTGCACCGGGCTGGCGTGCGCGCTGGTTCGGCTGGATGGATGGACGCCTGCTCTGGTGGCTGTCGCTGTTCGTGCTGATGGCCGTATGTACCGGCCTGGAGTGGTCGCGCCTGTACGGCTCGGCGGCCAGTCTCCCGGGCGGTGCCGGCGGCATGCTGGGGGCGTTCACCGGTCCGGCTTCCATGCTGGCGCTGGGCTTTCTCGGCTCCGGAGTGGTCGGCATCGTGTTGCTGTTGTTGTCGCTGTCCTGGGTCTTCCGCTTTTCCTGGGGCCGTGTGGCGCAGTCGGTGGGTGCCTTCATCGACCAGCGCATGAACGCGGCCCGCGAACGCCGTGAAGTGGCCGCCGATGTGGCAGCAGGGCAGGAGGCGGCGCGCCAGCGCGAGGAGCAGGTCGAGCAGGAGCGCGTGCACACGCAGGAAAAGCACCCGATTCCGCTGGTGGTGGAGCCGCCGGCCCGGCCGACCTCCGTCGAGCCCAGCGTGCGTGTGGCCAAGGAGCGCCAGAAGCCGCTGTTCACCGACATGCCCGATAGCCATCTGCCGCAGATCAGCCTGCTGGACGAGGCGCCGGCCAGCCGCGAATCGATCCCGCACGAAACGCTGGAAATGACCAGCCGCCTGATCGAGAAGAAGCTCAAGGACTTCGGCGTGGAAGTGCGTGTGGTCGCCGCCAAGCCCGGCCCGGTCGTCACGCGCTACGAGATCGAGCCGGCCACCGGCGTCAAGGGCGTGCAGATCGTCAACCTGGCCAAGGATCTGTCGCGTTCGCTCAGCCTGGCGTCGATCCGCGTGATCGAGAACATTCCCGGCAAGAACCTGATGGCGCTGGAACTGCCCAACGCGCGCCGCCAGACCATCCACCTGAGCGAGGTGCTGGGTTCCAACGCCTATCATGAAGGCAAGTCGCTGCTGACCATGGGGCTGGGCAAGGACATCGTCGGCAACCCGGTGGTGGCCGATCTGGCCAAGATGCCCCACGTGATGGTGGCCGGTACCACCGGTTCGGGCAAGTCGGTCGGGATCAACGCCATGATCCTGAGCCTGCTCTACAAGGCTTCGCCCGAACAGGTGCGCCTGCTCATGATCGACCCCAAGATGCTGGAGATGTCGGTGTACGAGGGCATCCCGCACCTGATCGCACCGGTCGTGACCGACATGCGCCAGGCGGCCCATGGCCTGAACTGGTGCGTGGGCGAGATGGAGCGCCGCTATAAGCTGATGAGCAAGGTGGGGGTGCGCAACCTGGCCGGCTTCAACGCCAAGATCGAGGATGCGCGTGCCCGCGAGGAACTGATCCCCAACCCGTTCAGCCTCACGCCCGAATCGCCCGAGCCGCTGGAGAAACTGCCGCACATCGTGGTGGTGATCGACGAACTGGCCGACCTGATGATGGTGGTGGGCAAGAAGATCGAGGAACTGATTGCCCGCCTGGCGCAGAAGGCGCGTGCGGCCGGCATTCACCTGATCCTGGCGACCCAGCGTCCCAGCGTGGACGTGATTACCGGTCTGATCAAGGCCAACATTCCGACGCGTATCGCCTTCCAGGTTTCCAGCAAGGTGGACAGCCGTACCATTCTCGACCAGATGGGCGCCGAAAGCCTGCTGGGCCTGGGCGACATGCTGTACCTGCCTGCCGGCCACGGCACGCCCACACGCGTGCATGGCGCCTTCGTGAGCGATGACGAGGTGCATCGCGTGGTGACCTTCCTGAAGGAAAAGGGCGGGCCCAACTACATCGAGGGCGTGCTCGAAGGTGGCACCGTCGATGGCGACGATGATGCCGGCGGCGAGGGCGGCGGCAACGAGCAGGACCCCATGTACGACCAGGCGGTCGAGGTGGTGCTCAAGAAGCGCAAGGCCAGTATTTCGCTGGTGCAGCGCGAACTGCGCATCGGCTACAACCGTGCCGCGCGCCTGCTGGAGGACATGGAGCGCGCGGGCCTGGTCAGCAGCCTGTCCACCAGCGGCCAGCGTGACATTCTGGTGCCGAACCGCGAGGAATGACCGGCTCGTGCCGCATCGCACCGGCAGATGCGGCACGGTCAACAAGAGCCTGCTGGCGCAGGGTTGTTGTCAGTTTGCTGCAATTCTTGTGTAACAACTTTCGGGGTTTGCACGGCCTTCAGGGGGTGGCGGGCCGCGTCTGTTACATTTTTCGGGGCTGGTAGCAAATTCGGTCGCCAAGGATACGGTACGGCTGCCGCCACCCCCTACACTGGCCTTGTCGCAGCGAGCCATGGCCGATCCGTTCAGGGCCTGGCAGGCAGGCCGAAACAGGCTGCACAGCTGCTGAACCCTTATCGCAAGGAGCAGAAATGACAACTTCCGTGTCCCGTATTCCGCATCGCAAGACTCTGGCGGCCAATGCCGCTTCGGTACTGGCCGTGAGCCTGCTGGCCTTCTCCGGCGCTGCCCATGCCGACAGCCTGGCCACGCTGGACAGCTACATCAAGAGTACGCGTGCCGGTTACGCCGACTTCACCCAGGTGGTGAGCAATGCCAACAAGCCGGGTGCCGGCAAGCAGAGCACCGGCACGTTCGCCTTCAAGCGACCGAACCAGTTCCGTTTCGACTACAGCCGTCCCTTCAAACAGACCATCGTCGCCGACGGCAAGACGCTGTGGATGTACGATGCCGACCTGAACCAGGTGACGCAGCGCAGCCAGTCCAAGGTGCTGGATTCCACTCCGGCCGCGCTGGTGGCCTCGGCTACCAGCATCGAATCGCTGAAGCAGCGCTTCACGCTGGAGGCCGTGCCGGTCAAGGACAAGCTGGAGTGGGTCAAGGCCACGCCCAAGGACAAGGACGGCCAGCTGCAGAACGTGATGATCGGCTTTGACGGCAAGCAACTGCGCAAGCTGGAAATCCTGGACAGCTTCGGCCAGCGTTCGGTGATGACCTTCGGCAACTTCGTGCCCACCGTGCCGTCTAAGGTGAGTTTCAAGTTCAAGGTGCCGGCTGGTGCCGATGTGCTGAAGCAATAAGCCCTGCAATCACGGGTACCGGCCGCCGCAAGTCGGCCTTTTTGCGTCCTGAGGGCGGAATTGGCCGGGTGCATTGGGTAATATGCAGGCCATGAGTGACCTGTTCGGCGATCTGCCGCTTCCCGCGTCGGGCGACCAGCCCGACTCCCGGCGCACCGCTCCGGGCGCCCCCCTGGCCGAACTGCTGCGCCCCCAGTCGCTGCAGGAAGTGGTGGGCCAGCAGCATCTGCTCGGCCCGGGCAAGCCGCTGCAACTGGCCTTTGCCTCCGGCAAACCCCATTCCATGATCCTGTGGGGCCCGCCGGGTGTGGGAAAGACGACGCTGGCGCGTCTGACGGCAAATGCCTTCGATTACGATTTCATCGCGCTTTCGGCGGTGTTCAGCGGCGTGAAGGATATCCGCGCCGCCATTGAGCGTGCCGAGCGCAACGTGGCGCTGGGGCGCAAGACCATTCTGTTCGTGGACGAGATCCACCGGTTCAACAAGAGCCAGCAGGATGCCTTGCTGCCTTTCGTGGAATCGGGGCTGGTGGTCTTTATTGGCGCCACCACCGAAAACCCGTCCTTCGAAGTGAATTCGGCGCTGCTCTCGCGTGCCCAGGTCTATGTGCTGCAGGCCCTGAATGCGGATGAACTGCGCGAACTGGCGCACCGGGCCCAGGCGGCACTGCCGGGGCTGGAGCTGGAGGAGGGTGCCATCGAGGTGCTGGCCGGCTACGCCGACGGCGATGCCCGCCGGATGCTGAACCTGCTGGAGCAGACGCATACCGCGGCACAGGCCAGCGGCATCCACAAGGTCGACACCGCCTTTCTGCAGCAGACGCTGGCGCTCAACGCCCGCCGTTTCGACAAGGGTGGTGACCAGTTCTACGACCAGATCTCCGCCATGCACAAGTCGGTGCGTGGCTCCGATCCGGATGCCTCGCTCTACTGGTTCTGCCGCATGCTTGACGGCGGGGCGGATGCCCGCTACCTGGCGCGTCGCATCGTGCGCATGGCCTGGGAAGACATCGGCCTGGCCGACCCGCGCGCCATGCAGCTGGCCAACGAGGCAGCCGCCACCTACGAGCGGCTCGGCTCGCCGGAAGGCGAACTGGCGCTCGCCCAGGCCCTGATCTACCTGGCCGTGGCGCCCAAGAGCAACGCCGGCTACCAGGCCTACAACACGGCGCGCGCCTTCGTGCGCCAGCACGGCTCCGATCCGGTGCCGGTGCATTTGCGCAACGCCCCCACGCGCCTGATGAAGGAACTGGGCTATGGCAAGGCCTACCGCTATGCGCACGACGAGCCGGAGGCCTACGCGGCCGGGGAAACCTATTTTCCCGATGCGCTCGACCCAAACCCAGGCTGGTACCAGCCCACGCCGCGCGGACTGGAGGCGAAAATCGCGGCCAAACTGGCGGATTTGCGTGATCTGGACCAGGCCTGGCAAGCAGGGCAGGGTGAAACCCGGTGAATGCCAATGTGTGAGAAGTGCCGCATTCCGTTGTGAAAAGTGTGTGACCGTCCTATTTTTCTAGGGCAAACCCTTGAAGTTCAATTGGTTGCATTTCGTGTCCAGTCGCTACAATCGCCCCACCGGAACAGAGGGGTCAACAAGCTGCCATATCGGTGAATTTGCCGTCTCCTGTTTCAGCAGGACGGCGCCGTCCCACAAGGCAGGCGCATGCCACAATCAATAGCAGTCTTCCAGGGCTACAGCCAGGGACAGACACGGAGTCACAACGTATGGAAATCTTGCTGCAGCAGATCATCAACGGTCTCGTCCTCGGCAGCATGTATGCCCTGGTAGCCCTTGGCTACACCATGGTGTACGGCATCATCAACCTCATCAATTTTGCGCACGGCGAAGTGCTGATGATCGGCGCTCTCACCAGCTGGACCATCATCGGACTGATGCAGGGCAGCATGCCCGATACACCCGGCTGGCTGATCCTGCTCATCTCGATGGTCATCGCCTGCATCGTGGCGGCGGTGCTCAACTTCACGATCGAGAAAGTTGCCTACCGGCCGTTGCGCAACAGTCCGCGCCTGGCTCCGCTGATCACCGCCATCGGCATGAGCATCCTGCTGCAGACGCTGGCCATGATCATCTGGAAGCCGAACTACAAGGCCTATCCCACGCTGCTGTCCTCCACGCCGTTCCAGGTGGGGGGCGCCGTGATCACCGTGACGCAGATCGCGGCACTGGCGGTAACGGCCATCTCGCTGGCTGCGCTGATGTATCTGGTCAATGCAACCAAGCTGGGCCGGGCCATGCGCGCCACGGCCGAGAACCCGCGTGTGGCCTCGCTGATGGGCGTGAAGCCCGATACGGTGATTTCCGCCACCTTCATCATCGGTGCCGTGCTGGCAGCCATTGCCGGCGTGATGTACGCGGCCAACTATGGCACCGTGCAGCACACCATGGGCTTCCTGCCGGGTCTGAAGGCCTTCACGGCAGCCGTTTTCGGCGGCATCGGCAACCTGGCTGGCGCTGTTATCGGCGGCATGCTGCTGGGCCTGATCGAATCGATCGGCTCCGGCTATCTGGGCGCGCTCACCGGTGGCGTGCTGGGCAGCAACTACACCGACATCCTGGCCTTCATCGTGCTGATCGTGATCCTGACGCTGCGCCCCTCCGGCCTGCTGGGTGAGCGTGTGGCGGACCGCGCCTGATCACGAAGGAGAGCACCATGGCATCTTCCAAGAACAAACTGGTTGTTTTCCTGCTGGCGGCGCTGGGCATGCTCGTGCTGCCGCTGGTTCTGCAGTATTTCGGCAACGCCTGGGTACGCATTGCCGACCTCGCGCTGCTGTACATCATGCTGGCGCTGGGCCTGAACATCGTGGTCGGCTACGCCGGCCTGCTGGACCTGGGCTATGTCGCTTTCTATGCGGTAGGGGCCTATCTGTTCGGCCTGCTCGCTTCGCCGCACCTGATCGAGACCTTCCCGGCCATTGCGGCGAGCTTTCCCAACGGCATGCATCTGCCGCTCTGGGCGGTGATTCCGATCGCGGCTGCGCTGGCCGGTCTGGTCGGCGTGCTGCTGGGTTACCCGCTGCTCAAGCTGCGCGGTGACTATCTGGCCATCGTGACGCTGGGCTTCGGCGAGATCATCCGCATTTTCATGAACAACCTGGATGCACCGGTCAATATCACCAATGGTCCCAAGGGCATCGGCCAGATCGATCCTGTGACGGTGTTCGGCTATCCGCTGTCCAAGTCGCTCAAGATCGGCGGCTTCACTATCGAGTCGGTCTCGCTGTACTACTACCTGTTCCTGATCCTGGTGGTATTTACCGTCATCATCTGCTATCGCCTGCAGGACTCCCGTATCGGCCGCGCCTGGATGGCCATCCGTGAAGACCAGACAGCGGCGCAGGCCATGGGCTTGAATACGCGCAACCTGAAGCTGCTGGCCTTCGGCATGGGCGCCACCTTCGGCGGTATTTCCGGTGCCATGTTTGCCAGCTTCCAGGGTTTCGTGTCGCCCGAATCCTTCAGCCTGATGGAGTCGGTGATGATCGTGGCCATGGTGGTGCTGGGCGGCCTGGGCCATCTGCCGGGCGTGATCCTGGGTGCCGTGCTGCTGTCCGCATTGCCCGAAGTGCTGCGCTACGTGGCGCACCCGCTGCAGGCCATGACCGATGGCCGACTCGACCCCGCCATCCTGCGCCAGCTGCTGATTGCGCTTGCCATGATCTCCGTGATGCTGCTGCGCCCGCGTGGCCTGTGGCCCTCGCCCGAACACGGCCAGGGCAAGTCGCAGGCCGACAGTCAGGCTGACCACATTCGCCCCGACACGGCCCAGCAGAACCCGCCCGGCGTGGATTCACCCTCGGATGCGATTCCCGGCACCATCGAAGTCCGCCAGGACACCGTCAACCCCTGAAGCCGGAGCGAAGCATTCATCATGGGTACTACCATTCTCAACGTCAAGAACGTTTCCAAGCGCTTCGGCGGCCTGCAGGCACTGAGCGATGTGCACATGCACATCGAGCAGGGCCAGGTCTACGGTCTGATCGGTCCCAACGGTGCCGGAAAGACCACTTTCTTCAACGTGCTGACGGGGCTGTACACGCCTGACAGCGGCAGCTTCGAGCTCGGCGGCAAGCCCTACGAGCCGACGGCCGTGCACAAGGTGGCGCAGGCAGGCATCGCGCGCACCTTCCAGAACATCCGCCTGTTTGCCGAAATGACGGCACTCGAGAACGTGATGGTCGGGCGCCACATCCGTACGCGCTCGGGCGTGATCGGCGCCATCTTCAAGACGCCCGGATTCAAGGCCGAGGAGGCCGCCATCCGCCAGCGTGCGCAGGAGTTGCTCGACTACGTCGGCATCCGCAAATATGCCAATTTCCGCGCCCGCACCCTGAGCTACGGTGATCAGCGCCGCCTCGAGATCGCACGCGCCCTGGCCACCGAACCCAAGCTGATCGCGCTGGACGAACCGGCGGCCGGCATGAACGCCACCGAAAAGGTGCAGCTGCGCGAGCTGATCGACCGCATCCGCAAGGACAACCGCACCATCCTGCTGATCGAGCATGACGTCAAGCTGGTTATGGGCCTGTGCGACCGTGTGACGGTGCTGGATTACGGCAAGCCGATTGCCGAGGGCACCCCTGCCGAAGTGCAGAAGAACGAAAAAGTGATCGAGGCATACCTGGGCACAGGCCACCACTGAGGCAAGCAAGATGGCAAATGTATTGTTGAAAGTAAGCGGCCTGGAAGTGGCCTACGGTGGCATCAACGCCGTCAAGGGCGTGGATTTCGAGGTGCGCGAGGGCGAGCTGGTTTCGCTGATCGGCTCCAACGGTGCCGGCAAGACCACCACGATGAAGGCGATCACCGGCCTGCTGCCGATCAAGGCCGGGGACATTGCCTTTCTCGGCAAGAGCATCAAGGGCCGGGGCGCCTGGGACATGGTCAGGGAAGGCCTGGTGATGATTCCGGAAGGCCGTGGCATCTTCACGCGCATGACCATCGTCGAGAACCTGCAGATGGGCGCCTTCATCCGCGACGACAAGGCAGGCATCGCGCAGGACATCGAGCGCATGTTCGCGCTGTTTCCGCGCCTGAAGGAGCGTCGCTCGCAACTGGCAGGCACCATGTCAGGGGGCGAACAGCAGATGCTGGCCATGGCGCGCGGCCTGATGGCGCAACCCAAGCTGCTGCTGCTCGATGAACCCTCCATGGGCCTGTCGCCCATCATGGTCGACAAGATCTTCGAGGTGGTGGAAGAAGTCTACAAGCAGGGCGTGACCATGATGCTGGTGGAGCAGAATGCCAGCCGCGCGCTCGGTATTGCCGACCGCGGCTATGTAATGGAGTCCGGCATTCTGACCATGGCGGGCGACGCACAGCAGATGCTGAACGACCCGCGCGTGCGTGCTGCGTATCTCGGCGAGTAAGACGGCGCAATTCGCTGAACGGCAACGTCAGGCAGCATGCGTTTGCATGTATGTTGCATAGTTCACGCTTTGTGAGCGTGGCACGAGCGCAAGCCCTCATTTCTTGGGGGCTTGGGCCTAAACTGTGCATGCACAGGACAGGTCATGCTCGCCCAATATATCTGCACCACCAATATCGAACAGTCGATCGACTTCTACACGAACGTCGTCGGACTGCGGTATGTGCCGCGGCAAGCGGACCAGGAGGAGTCCGTGCGGTCGCGGGAGGGTGGGGTCGCCAGGTCCTGCGATGTGCTGCTGATCAGGGATGAAACCATCAGCATGGCCTCTTCCCGGGAGGCCGGCCGTATCCGTCGCACCCGGTTGCGTCGTGTTCCGGGAACGCTGGCGCAGGACCTGTATTTTCTTTCGCGCTATCCGCTGGACTATGTCCGGGCGCGCATACAGGCAGCCGGCCGTTCTCCGGTAGAGGGCCCGGTGATCCGCAAGGGCAGCATGCATATGTTGCGCATGCTCTACCTGCTTGACCCGGATGGCAACCGCATCCGGCTGGTGGAGCTATCGGCATGACGCGCGCCGCGTAAACGGCGGCGGCGCGCCCGTTCGTCATCAGGCCGATGTGGCAGTTTGTGCCGTCTTGTCTTTCAGCGAGGTGAAAGCGTCAGCGAAGAAGGAGTCTTCCGGCAGCTGCGCCTTGCCCACGCACTGCGCATGGGCCGCATGCACCATGGCGGGCACGCCACAGGCGTAGAGCTGGTAGCTGCTCATGTCGGGGTGATCCTGCAGCATCTGGTTCAGCGCGAGGCCGCGCTTGCCTTCCCACACGTCTTCCGGCAGTGCGTCGGACACCACCGGCACGTAGCTGACGTTGGGGTGTGCCGCGCAGTAGTCCAGCATCCACTGGTGCATGTAGATGTCCACCGGGCGACGGGCACCCCAGTAGAGGAACACCTTGCGCTGGTTGCCGGTGTGGGTCATGTGCTCGAGAATGGCCTTGATGGGTGCAAAACCCGTGCCCGAGGCCAGGAACAGCACCGGGCCGGCGCTGTTGTCGCGCAGGAAGAAGCTGCCGAACGGGCCTTCGACGCGCAGGATTTCCTTTTCCTTCATGGCCGAGAACACGTGATCGGTGAACTTGCCGCCCGGCATGTGGCGCACGTGCAGTTCCACCTGCGGCTTGTTCGGGTCGACCTGGTGTGGTGCCGTTGCCATCGAGTAGCTGCGGCGCTGGCCGTCGGCCAGCAGAAAATCCAGATACTGGCCGGCATGGAACTGCATCGGTGCATTGGCCGGCAGTTGCAGCGTCAGACGCATCACGTCGCTCGAGAGCTGTTCCATGCCCAGCACGCGCACCGGCATCTTGCGTACCGGATAGGCGCCTTCGGAAGTGACCTGGCGCGATTCCAGCACCAGATCGCTGCCCGGAACCGCGCGGCAGGTCAGCACGAAACCCTGTGCAGCCTCATCCTCGCTCAGTGCGCTCGGCTGGTAGGGCTTGTGCTCCACGTTGCCACTGATCTTCTTGCACTTGCATGAGCCGCAGGCGCCGTCCTTGCAGCCGTAGGGCAGGCCGATTCCCTGGCGGATGCCCGCCTCGAGCACTGTTTCGCCATCCAGCACCTCAAACTGCCGACCGCTCGGCTGCACATTGACCTGATAACCCATGAAAATCGCTCTCCTGCAATCCTGAAACAATTGCCGGTATTATCTCCCGGACTGATGACTCCACGCTTAACGTCTGCGCCGCCAGCCCATGGCCAGCAGGGTTTCCAGGGCCTGTTTCATGATCTTCCGAGTCCGTTCCCGCGCCTTGCCGGCGCGCTTTCGCCGCCATCGTCTGCTGATCGTCGGCTGTGGCGATGTGGGCATGCGCGTGGTGCGCAAGCTGGACACGCAGCGCATGCAGGTGCTGGCCCTGAACAGCACCCCGGAGCGTGCTGCCATGCTGCGCGCCGCCGGCATCCGCGTGCTGTCCGGCAACCTGGATGCGCCGGCCACGCTGCACCGCCTGGCCGGTCTCGCACACAGCCTGCTGCACCTGGCGCCCCCCGGCGCGGAGTCGCCCGATGCCGACCCGCGCACGCGCGCGCTGATTGGCGCATTGCGACGCGGACGCCTGCCACGACGCGTGATCTACGGCAGCACCAGTGGTGTCTACGGCAATCGTGGCGGGCAATGGACGGATGAAACGGCTCCCTGTGCTCCCCTCACGGCGCGCGCCCGGCGCCGCGTGGATGCCGAGCAGGCCTTGCGCCAGTGGGGCTGCGCCGGCATGGGCCTGCCGGCGGTGTGCATCCTGCGCATCCCCGGCATCTACGCGCCCGACCGCGAAGGAGGCACGCCGCGCGAGCGCCTGTTGCGCGGCACCCCGGTGCTGGTGCAGCAGGACGATGTATTCACCAATCACATCCACGCCGATGACCTGGCACGCGCCTGTCTGCGCGCCTTGTGGAAGGGAGCCCCCCAGCGCGTCTACAACGCCAACGACGACTCCTGCAGCCGCATGGGCGATTATTTCGACCTGGCTGCCGACCTGTACGGCCTGCCGCGCCCGCCGCGTCTGCCGCTGGAGCAGGCCCGAGAGCAACTGCCGGCCACACTGCTGAGCTTCATGCAGGAATCGCGCCGCCTGCACAACCGCCGCCTCAAGCGCGAACTGGGTCTGGTGCTGCGCTATCCCACACCGGCGCAGGGCCTGCAGGCCGCTACGCCAAAAGCTGCCGCTACAATCGACGCATGTTAGCCAAACGCATCATTCCCTGTCTGGACGTTACCGGTGGCCGCGTGGTCAAGGGCGTCAATTTCGTTGAACTGCGCGATGCCGGCGATCCAGTGGAAATTGCCGCGCGCTACAACGAGCAGGGCGCTGATGAGCTCACGTTTCTCGACATCACCGCTACCAGCGATGGCCGCGACCTGATCCTGCACATCATCGAGGACGTGGCCAGCCAGGTCTTCATTCCGCTGACGGTGGGCGGCGGCGTGCGCACGGTGGACGATGTGCGCCGCCTGCTCAACGCCGGCGCCGACAAGACCAGCTTCAACTCGGCCGCCATTGCCAATCCGGACGTCATCCGCGAAACCTCCGGCCGCTACGGTTCCCAGTGCATCGTGGTGGCGATCGATGCCAAGCGCCGCGTTGCTCCCGAAGACATCGCCGCGCGCGGCCAGGGCTGGGACGTCTACAGCCATGGCGGTCGCAAGAACACCGATCTGGATGCCGTCACCTGGGCGCGCCAGATGGCCGACTACGGTGCCGGCGAAATCCTGCTCACCAGCATGGACCGCGACGGCACCAAGAGCGGTTTCGACCTGGAACTGACACGCGCGGTCAGCGATGCCGTCAACGTGCCGGTGATCGCCTCGGGCGGTGTGGGCAACCTCGACCATCTGGCCGACGGCGTGCAGCAGGGCGGTGCCGATGCCGTGCTGGCTGCCAGTATCTTCCACTACGGCGAATACACCGTGCAGCAGGCCAAGGAGCATCTGCGGGCACGCGGCATTCCCGTGCGCCTCTGATTTTCCGCAGGGGCAACGCCCCGGCGCCGGCCCGCCAGACGGAGCCGGATCCTGCCGATTTCACAAAGGATTTCTTCGATGACAAACCCGATCGACTGGCTGGACGCCGTGCAATGGGACGCCAGCGGCCTGGTGCCGGTGATTGCCCAGGAAGCCTCGAGTGGCGACGTGATGATGTTCGCCTGGATGAACCGCGAAGCGCTGCAGAAAACGGCCGAGCTGGGCTGCGCGGTGTATTTCAGCCGCTCGCGCAACAAGCTCTGGTTCAAGGGCGAAGAGAGCGGCCACGTGCAGACCGTGCACGACATCCGCCTCGATTGCGACAACGACGTGGTGCTGCTCAAGATCACGCAGACCGGGCACGAGCCCGGCATTGCCTGCCACACCGGCCGCCACAGCTGCTTTTACCAGAGCTTGCAAAATGGCCAGTGGCAGGCCGTCGATCCGGTCTTGAAAGACCCGGAAACCATCTACAAGTAAGGGGCAGAGATGATGATCTCCACCGAAATCCTCGCACGCGTGGCCGATGTGCTGGAATCGCGCCTGCCATCCAGCGGTGGGAATCCCGAAACCAGCTACGTGGCCAGGCTGTTGCACAAGGGGCCCGATGCCTTTCTCAAGAAGATCGGCGAGGAGGCCACCGAAACGGTGATGGCAGCCAAGGACGTGGATGCCGGCGCGGACAAGTCCAAGCTGGTGTACGAAGTGGCCGACCTGTGGTTTCACACCATGGTCGCACTCACGCACTATGGTCTGAGGCCGGAAGATGTCGTCGCGGAACTTGCACGCCGCGAGGGGATCAGTGGCATTGAAGAGAAGGCCAGCCGTCCGGCTGGCTAGCCCGCACGGTTGCGGGCGCAACAGGCGGAGCAATCCGCACGGAGGCGCGAGATGAATGATGTGATCGACGTGAAAGCCCGCGAAACCCGCCAGCAGCTGCCCAACGGCACCGGCTTCGGCTCGGCCGCGGCCCAGGCCGACAGCGCCGCGCTGCAGCGTGCCGAAGGTCTGAAGACCGTGGGCTGGATCAGCTACCTGCTGCACCTGATCGTGGCCGTGGCGGCCGTGGTGCCGGGTTTCCAGGTCAGTATCGCGCTGCTGATCGTGGCGTTCGTGATCGATCTGGTCAAGAAGGATGATGCCGCGGGCACCTGGCAGGAAAGCCATTTCTCCTGGCGCATCCGTTCCGTGGTGTGGGCCGGTGTGCTGTACGTGGTGACCAGCCCGCTGTTCCTGCTGTTGTTGCTGCCGGGCATGCTGGCCTGGGCGATCGTGTCCATCTGGTTCCTGTACCGCATCGTGCGCGGCATGGTCGCCATGAACGACAACCGCCCGGTGGGTGTGTGAATGCTGCGATACAGGTTTGTGACAACTTGTCATGAACCTGTCCGATAATGCGCGGATGACAGACACTCAGAAAATCCCCATGGACAAGCATCCGGATTGCATCTTCTGCAAGATCGCCGCTGGCGAAATTTCTTCCCGCAAGGTGTACGAGGATGACGAACTGTTTGCTTTCCACGACATTTCGCCGTGGGCGCCCGTGCATTTCCTGATCATCCCCAAGCGCCACATTCCCTCCATGGCCTCGCTCACCGAGGCCGACGCCGGCCTGATGGGCCGCATCATGACGCTGGCGCCCAAGCTGGCGCTGGAACAGGGTTGCGAGCCCTATCCGCAAGGGGGCTACCGCATCGTCATCAACACCGGCGAGCAGGGCGGGCAGGAGGTGCACCACCTGCACGTTCATGTCATCGGCGGGCCGCGCCCCTGGCTCAAGGGCTGATGGCAAAGGCCTGACGCCGGCCAAGGTTCTGCAACAACGGCGGCCGGCACGGCACGCGCGGCACACGTACAATCGCATTTACTGAAACAGGAGATTCATCATGGGTTCTTTTTCCATCTGGCACTGGCTGATCGTGCTGCTGATCGTGGTCATGATCTTTGGTACCAAGAAGCTGAAGAACATCGGTTCCGACCTGGGCGGCGCCGTCAAGGGCTTCAAGGACGGCATGAAGGACGGCAGCGAGCCGGAAACCCCCGCTGGCGAACAGCCCAAGGTGGCCAACAAGACGTCCGGTGCGCAGGACAGCGCCATCGACGTGGAAGCCAAGACCAAGTCCTGATGCGTGAGGAGCAGGGCGCGTCGTGATTGACCTCGGCATTTCCAAGCTGGCCTTGATCGGCACGGTGGCGTTGATCGTCATCGGGCCGGAAAAGCTCCCGCGTGTGGCACGTACCGTCGGCACCTTGCTGGGCAAGGCGCAACGCTACGTCAACGACGTCAAGGCCGAGGTCAGCCGCTCCATGGAGCTGGACGAGTTGCGCAAGATGAAGGATTCGGTCGAAAGCGCTGCCCGCGACGTGGAGCAGAGCTTCGAGAAAACCGCCAGTACCGTGCGCAGCGACCTCGAAGGCGCCATGCCGTCCGAGAGCGACTTCACCTCCGCCGACCCCGAAGCCGATGCCGACCGCAGCTGGTTTTCGCCGCGTCCCGCCGTCTACACGCCGCCGCGCAAGAACTGGCGTGTCAAGCGTGGTGCGATGCCGCGCTGGTACAAGATGCAGAACGGCGTGCGCACGCATGTGCAATCGGGTGCGGCACGCGTGGCGCGCCATCGCCCGAAAAAGCGCTTCTGATCCCCCCATGCCCGAACCGGCAGCCCGGCAGCTGCGCCCCTGGCGCAAAGCACTGCCAGAACGATTTCACTGACCCACCATGGCCGACCCCAATTCCAAGGACGATGAACTGGCTGGCACCGAACAGCCCTTCGTCGAGCACCTGATCGAGCTGCGCGACCGCTTGTTGTATGCCATCTATGGTATTGCTGCCGTCGCACTGGTTCTGGCCTTTTTCCCGGGTCCCGACGGCCTGCTCAATTTCGTTGCCCAGCCCATCCGTGCCCACATGCCGCCCGATGCCAAGCTGATTGCGGTGGACGTGTTCTCGCCCTTCTTCATCCCGCTCAAGGTGCTGATGATGGTGGCGGTGCTGGGCGCCTTGCCCTGGATCATGTACCAGATGTGGGCCTTCGTGGCGCCGGGCCTGTACACGCACGAAAAACGCTTTGCGCTGCCGCTGATCATATTCGGCAGCCTGCTCGCCTACTGCGGCATTGCCTTCGTGCAGTTCTTCGTGCTGGACAAGATGTTCAACTTCATCCAGCACTTCACGCCGGCTTCTGTGGCCGCCACGCCGGATGTTGCTTCCTATGTGCAGGCCATCCTGTCGCTCTATCTGGCGTTTGCGCTGGCGTTCCAGGTGCCCATCGTGGTGATGCTGCTGGTGCGTTTCGAGATGGTCACCATCGAGAAACTCAAGTCCTTCCGCGGCTACTTCATCGTGCTGGCCTTCGTGGTGGCGGCCATTGTCACGCCGCCGGACGTGCTGTCGCAACTGGCGTTGGCCATTCCCATGTGCCTGCTGTACGAAGTCGGCATTCTGGGCTCGCGCTGGTTCGTGCGCATCAGCAAGGCGCCGGAAGAGGGCGAGCAGGAAGCACCCTGATAGCCAGGCCTGCTGTCGCTGATGCTGACTGTATCCGGGCCGGTCTGCCGTCACTGCTGATCCGGAAACAATGAAGCCAGCTGGGAAGCTGGCTTTGTCGTTTGGGGCTGAGCCTGGCACAGCGGCTGCCAGCCTGCCTTACTCGCGCCAGTGCTCATCCACCCACAGCGCGGGCTTGATGAAGCGGAAGCGGCGGTTGCGGCGGCCGGCGAGGGCATCCGGCGGATTGCATTCGCCGTGGAAAATCACCACGCGCGCATCCTTGGGCACGAAGGGCGGATTCCAGAAGTTGGTGGGCCAGTTCGGAATGCAGTGGTACTTGAAGCTCGGGCACCAGGCCTTGGGCCAGTAGCTCAGCTTGCCCTGCTTGTGCAGCACGTCGGACAGGTAGGCCTGTTCGTTGCGGTATTGCTTGCGGATTTCGGCAAAGTGCTTGCGGAAATAATCCAGCACGTCCGGATGCGCACCGACCTTGAAGCGATACACCGAGGAGTTGCCGGTGATGCGCCACGGACGCTTGTAGTCGTGGATGATCACGAATTCGCCCGGATAGGTGAAGAATTCGTCCAGCGAGCCGGTGATGACCACGTCCACGTCCAGGAACAGGGCAGTGCCCTGCAGCCCGTGCAGGTCGGCCGTGAAGGTGGTCAGCTTGTTCCAGCCACGCTCCGGAATGCCGGGAGGCAGGTCCAGCGGGGGAATCGGGTAGCATTCCACCTCGGAGCGTATGCCTTGGCCGTCATCGGTCAGGCAGACGAAACGGAAATCGCCCGTCAGGTGGCGGCGCACCATGGCATACAGGCGGTTGACGTACTCGGGGCCGTACTTCTTGCCCCATTTCATGCACAGGATGAGGCGCTGCTGCTCGCTCATCAGTCGCCCTGGCGTTTCTTGACGGAAGTCTGGCGCGGCTTGGCGCGCTTGATCTTGCCGCCGGGTGTCAGGCGCTCATTGCCCAGAACGCGTACCATGCGCACTTCGGGACGCTGTCCGCCGCGCTTGCTGTTCTTGATCACCTTGATCTCGCGCGGGCCGGGCATGCGGTCCTCGTCGACCTCGCGCTCCTTCTCGGGCTGCGGGCGCCACAGCACCAGCAGCTTGCCGATGTGCTGGATCGGCGCGGCGTTGAGTTCGTCTGCCAGTTGCTGGTACATGGCGTCGCGTGCGGCGCGGTCGTCGCCCAGCACACGGATCTTGATCAGGCCATGGGCGTTGAGGGCGGCGTCGGTCTCCTTCAGCACGGCCGGGGTGAGGCCATCGGCGCCGATCATCACGACGGGCGACAGGTGATGGGCTTCTGCACGGTGCGCCTTGCGCTCCTGCACGGTCAATACAATTTGCGGCATGGGGGTATTATCCTCAAAACAGTGAATCGGCGGTTGCGCCGGAAAATCCGATGAAAGTCAAAACCAAGAGCAAGAAAGTCAACAAGGCATGGCTCAACGACCATGTCAACGACCCGTACGTGAAACTGGCGCAGAAGGAGGGCTACCGTGCCCGTGCTGCCTACAAGCTGAAGGAAATCGACGAATCCCTGCACCTGATCAAGCCAGGTGACCTGGTGGTGGATCTGGGCTCGGCGCCGGGCGCCTGGAGCCAGTATGTGCGGCGCAAGCTGTCACCCGACGGGGCGGCAGTCGGCGCACTCAATGGCAGGATTATCGCACTCGACATCCTGCCCATGCAGCCGATCGAGGGCGTGGAGTTCCTGCAGGGCGATTTTCGGGAGGAAGATGTGCTGCAGCAGCTACAGTCCACGCTGCAGGGACGCAAGGTGGACGTGGTAGTGTCCGACATGGCGCCCAACCTGTCCGGCGTGGAATCGGCCGATTCGGCGCGTGTGGCGCACCTGATCGAGCTGGCCATCGAGTTCTCGCAGGGCCACCTCAAGCCCGAGGGCGCACTGGTAACCAAGGTGTTCCATGGCAGTGGCTACAGCCAGCTGGTCAAGCTGTTCAAGGAGCATTTCCAGGTGGTCAAGCCGGTCAAGCCCAAGGCATCGCGCGACAAGTCTTCGGAGACTTTCATCGTCGGCATGCGGCTGAAGCAGCCTGCTGCAGCCTGAAACCGGGACAATACCGCACGGATTGAGGGGTTACGCGCACAAAATGGTACAGGCGATCCGCCTTGAAAGTCCTAAAATGCCCCCATATGGGCACTGTCGGCATGACTGTGCCCAGTTTTGCATTGGTATTGGAGTCTGGTTTTGAACAAGCAATGGTTTTCCAAGATAGCTGTATGGATGGTGGTGGCCATGGTGCTGTTCACCGTCTTCAAGCAGTTCGATGCGCGCGGACCGGCCGGCTCCAGCAACGTGGCCTATTCGGATTTCATTGCCGACGTGCATAACCGCAAGATCAAGAGCGCCACCATTCAGGAAGGTTCTGGCGGCACTACCGAGATCGTGGCCGTCACCAACGAGGATCGCCGCATTCGCACCACGGCCACCTATCTGGATCGTGGCCTGATCGGTGATCTGCTGAATGCCGGCGTCAAGTTCGACGTGAAGCAGCGCGAGGAAGGCTCGCTGCTGGGCAGCCTGCTGATCAGCTGGGGCCCGATGCTGCTGCTGATTGCCGTGTGGGTGTACTTCATGCGCCAGATGCAGGGCGGTGGCAAGGGCGGTGCCTTCAGCTTCGGCAAGAGCAAGGCGCGCATGCTCGACGAGAACAACAACTCTGTCACCTTTGCCGATGTGGCCGGCTGTGACGAGGCCAAGGAAGAAGTGAAGGAAGTGGTCGACTTCCTGAAGGATCCGCAGAAATTCCAGAAGCTCGGCGGCCGCATTCCGCGTGGCCTGCTGCTGGTCGGTCCGCCCGGTACCGGCAAGACGCTGCTGGCCAAGTCCATCGCGGGTGAAGCCAAGGTGCCGTTCTTCAGCATCTCCGGCTCCGACTTCGTCGAGATGTTCGTCGGCGTGGGTGCTGCCCGCGTGCGCGACATGTTCGAGAATGCCAAGAAAAATGCCCCCTGCATCATCTTCATCGACGAGATCGACGCCGTCGGCCGCCAGCGTGGCGCCGGCTTGGGCGGCGGCAACGACGAACGCGAGCAGACCCTCAACCAGATGCTGGTCGAGATGGATGGTTTCGAGACCAACCTCGGCGTGATCGTGGTGGCTGCCACCAACCGTCCCGACATCCTGGACGCCGCTCTGCTGCGCCCGGGCCGTTTCGACCGCCAGGTCTATGTGTCGCTGCCCGACATCCGCGGCCGCGAACAGATCCTGAACGTGCATATGCGCAAGATTCCGGTTGGCCCGGACGTGAATGCTGCCGTCATTGCCCGTGGTACGCCCGGCATGAGCGGTGCGGATCTGGCCAACCTGTGCAACGAGGCTGCCCTGATGGCCGCCCGCCGCAGCGCCCGTCTGGTCGAGATGCAGGACTTCGAGAAGGCCAAGGACAAGATCCTGATGGGTCCCGAGCGCAAGAGCATGGTCATGCCCGAGGAGGAGCGCCGCAACACGGCCTACCATGAGTCCGGCCATGCCCTGATCGGCCGTCTGCTGCCCAAGTGCGATCCGGTGCACAAGGTCACCATCATCCCGCGCGGCCGTGCGCTGGGCGTGACCATGAGCCTGCCCGAGCAGGACCGCTACAGCTACGATCGCGAATACATGCTGAACCAGATCAGCATGCTGTTCGGCGGCCGCATCGCCGAGGAAGTCTTCATGCACCAGATGACCACGGGTGCCAGCAACGACTTCGAGCGCGCCACCAACCTGGCCCGCGACATGGTGATGAAGTACGGCATGAGCGAGCGCCTGGGCCCCATGGTGTATGCCGAGAACGAGGGCGAGGTGTTCCTGGGCCGCAGCGTCACCAAGACCACGCACATGAGTGAAGAGACCATGCGCAAGGTGGACGAGGAAGTGCGCCGCATCATCGACGAACAGTACGATCTGGCGCGCCGCCTGATCGAGGAGCACAGCGACAAGATGCACGCCATGGCCAAGGCCCTGCTCGAGTGGGAAACCATCGACAGCGAGCAGCTCGATGCCATCATGGAAGGCCGTCAGCCGCAGCCGCCCAAGGACTGGGCGCCGCGTGTTCCCCCGCGTGGCGACGGTGGCTCCGGCGGCGGTACCGCCCCGGCAACCGTGCCGGCGCCGCCCGCTCCCGAGGTGAAGCCCACGCCCAATCCCACCACCCGCGTGTAAGCGCAGCACACGCACCCAGCGGAGCCCCGGCTCCGCTTTTTTGTTTTCCGGAGATCCTTTCCATGACCGAACAAACCCTGTGGCAGGCTGGCGATTACTGCCTGGACCTGCAGCGCCCGCACATCATGGGCATCGTCAACGTGACGCCCGATTCCTTTTCGGATGGCGGCCAGCATGCCGACACGGGCAGTGCCTTGCTGCATGCCGAGTCGCTGCTGTATCAGGGCGCGACGATCCTGGATATCGGCGGCGAGTCCACCCGTCCCGGTTCGCCGGCCGTACCGCTTGAACTGGAGCTGGAGCGCGTGCTGCCGGTGGTGAAAGCCGCCGTGGCCTACAAGGTGCCGATTTCGGTCGACACCTACAAGCCGGAGGTGATGCGCGCGGTGCTGGACGCGGGGGCATCGATCATCAATGACATCTGGGCGCTGCGCTGGAAATCCGGCCCGGATGGCCTGGATGGTGAGCAGGTGGTCGCCCAGCACGGCAAGTGCGGCATCTGCCTGATGCACATGCATCGCGATCCGCAAAGCATGCAGGTGCAGCCCATGCAGGGCACGGTGGAGGAAGTGGTGCGCGAGGTGGCCGAATTCCTGCAGAAACGTTCCAGCGTGCTGCGCAGCCTGGGCGTGAGCAAGGATCGCATCGTGCTGGATCCGGGCATCGGCTTCGGCAAGACGGTGCCGCAGAACCTGGCGCTGCTGGCGCAGCAGGCGGTGCTGCAGGAGGGCGGCCATGCCGTGCTGGCGGGCTGGTCGCGCAAGTCCAGCCTGGGCGCGGTGCTGGAGCTGCTGCCACCCGGCATCACCGATGTGGATCACCGCTGCAGTCTGCTGCCGCATGAACGCAGCCTGGCCAGCGTCGCTGCTGCCTTGCTGGCCGTGGAGAAGGGTGCACGCATCGTGCGCGTGCACGACGTGGCTGCCACACGCCAGGCGCTTGCGGTATGGGAAGCCATGACGCGGGTGTCGGCCGCCTGACGCACGGCCGGCTCATCTGGTGTTCGCTCCCGGCACGGTGCGAATGCGATAATCGACAGATTAACCAAAAAAATCCAGGAAAGATTCGATGAGCCAGGCACGCAAGTATTTCGGCACCGACGGCATTCGTGGTCCGGTCGGCACTTCCCCCCTGACGGCGGATTTCGTCATGAAGCTGGCCAATGCCGTGGGCCGGGTGCTGCAGCGCGAGAGCCCGCAGCGGTCGACCGTCATCATCGGCAAGGACACCCGCATTTCCGGCTACATGCTGGAAAGCGCGCTGGAGTCCGGCTTCAACTCTGCCGGTGTGGACGTGATCCTGCTCGGCCCGATCCCGACCCCGGCTGTGGCCTACCTCACGCGTGCACAGCGCGCCTCGCTCGGCGTGGTCATCAGCGCCAGCCACAATGCCTTTGCCGACAACGGCATCAAGTTCTTCAGTTCCCAGGGCACCAAGCTGCCCGACAGCTGGGAGCAGGCCGTGGAGGCCGAACTCGAGCAGCCCATGGTCTGTGTCGAGCCCGAGAAGCTGGGCAAGACCTGGCGCCTGAAGGACGCTGCCGGCCGCTACGTCGAATTCTGCAAGGGCAGCTTTGCCAATGACCTGAGCCTGCATGGCCTGCGCATCGTGGTGGATGCCGCCCATGGTGCGGCTTACCAGATTGCGCCCATGGTGTTCCATGAACTGGGTGCGGAAGTGATTTCCATTGGCTGCCAGCCCGATGGCCTGAACATCAACAAGGGCTGTGGTGCCACGCATCCGGAGGCACTGGTCGAAGCCGTCAAGCAGCATCGTGCCGACTACGGTGTGGCACTCGACGGCGATGCCGACCGCCTGCAGATGGTGGACGCCAGCGGACGCCTGTTCAATGGCGACGAACTGGTCTACCTGCTGGCCATGGACCGCGTGGCCCAGGGCCGCGTGGTGGAAGGCGTGGTCGGCACGCTGATGACCAACATGGCGATCGAGCAGGCGCTCAATGAGAAGGGCGTGGATCTGGTGCGCGCCAAGGTGGGCGACCGCTACGTGCTGGAAGAGCTGCAGAAGCGCGGCTGGCTGATCGGCGGCGAAAGCTCCGGCCACATTCTGGTGCTGGATGAGCACAGCACCGGTGACGGTCTGGTCAGTGCGCTGCAGGTGCTGCAGGCGGTGGCCCGCAGCCGCCAGACCATGGCCGAGTTGCTGCAGGATGCCAGCCTGTTCCCGCAGACCATGATCAACGTGCGCATGGCGCCCGGCACGCCGTGGCAGCACAGCGCTTCGCTGCAGCAGGCCATCAACGATGCCGAAACGGCACTGGGCAGCGACGGTCGTGTACTGATCCGCGCCAGCGGCACCGAGCCGGTGCTGCGCGTGATGGTGGAGGCCCGCGAGAAGGCGCTGGCCGATAGCTGGGCGAAATTGATTGCCGACACGGTGCCTGCGGCATGACGCTGGAACGGGATTCGGCTGCGTCCCCGGCCTTCTCGGCGGAGCGCGGCGGCGCTGCAAGACAGGAGCCGGCATTTTGGGTGGCGCTGGCCGACTACGGGAACCCGGTCCATGCCCAGGCCGTGGTCGATGTGCTGGATGCCTACGCGCGCGATCCCGCAGGCGGCGGCAAAGGGCTGACGGAAACGGTCAAGCAAGGCCTGGTCGCTGCCATGGCCCGCCGTCCTGATGCCTTCAGCGTGCTGGCCTGGGATGCGTCGGCAGCAGGCAGCCCGCGTGCCATCGGCCTGATCAACTGTTTCGAGGGCTTCTCCACCTTCGCCGCGCGTCCGCTGGTCAATGTGCACGATGTGGCGGTGCTGCAGGCGTATCGTGGCCAGGGTGTGGCCCAGTCCATGCTCGCCCTGGTGGAGCAGGAAGCGCGCCGGCGCGGGGCCTGCAAGCTCACGCTCGAAGTGCTCGAGGGCAACCGGCCGGCCATGCGCCTGTACCAGCGTGAGGGCTTTGCCCCCTATGCGCTCGACCCCGCCTGGGGCACGGCCGTGATGATGCAGAAAAAGCTGTGAAGCATTGCCGGCGGCATCAGCCGGCCGGCTTGCGATCGGGCGGAAAATCCTTCACCGAAAAATCCATGGTGTGCACGTCGAAGACACCGCGCCGGCGGTCCTCGAAATAGGCCTGCAGCATGTGGCGCACCGTGAGAAAGGCAATCTCGTCCCAGGGGATTTCCTCTTCGGCAAATAGGCGCGCTTCCATGGTTTCGGTGCCGGGTTCGAACCGGTCGTGGTGCAGCTGGCACAGGTAGAAAACATGCACCTGGCCCACGCGCGGTACGTTCATCACGCCGAACAGTGCGCCCATGTCGAATTCCGCGCCGGCTTCCTCCACCGTCTCGCGCCCGGCGCCTTCCGCGGTGGTCTCGTTGAGCTCCATGAAACCGGCCGGCAGCGTCCACTTGCCCTTGCGTGGCTCGATGTTGCGCTTGCACAGCAACACCTTGTCGCCCAGGAAGGGCACCGTACCCACCACGACCAGCGGGTTCACGTAATGGATGGTTCCGCAGGCCGGACACACGCTGCGCGCCGTGATGTCGTCCGGCGGCACGCGCTCCTCGGTGGCATGGCCGCAGTGGCGGCAGTACAGGGTCTGGGTGCGGGGTGGCTGATGGGTCGGAGTGAACACGGCAGGTGATCCGGAAAGGGTCAGGCAACGCGCAGGTGGACCGGGGGCAGGCCGTCGATGCGGGCTTCCAGCACGTCGCCGCGCACCACGGCGCCCACGCCTTCCGGTGTGCCGGTGTAGATCAGATCGCCGGGCTGCAAGGCCCAGGCGCGGCTCAGGTGCTCGATCGTTTCGGCAATGCTCCAGATCAGCTTGCCGACCGTGCTGTTCTGGCGCGTTTCGCCATTCACCGTGAGGCTGATGCCGGCTTGCGCCACGTTGCCAGCCTCGGCAGCAGGAACAATCGCACCGATCGGGGCGGAGGCGTCGAAGCCCTTGCCGATGCACCACGGACGGCCGTCCTTCTTCATTGCGTTCTGCAGGTCGCGCCGCGTCATGTCCAGGCCGACGGCGTAGCCATACACATGTTTCATGGCTTCGGCGGCGGGGATGTTGCTGCCGCCCTTGCCGATGGCCACCACCAGTTCCACTTCATGATGCAGGTTCTCCGTGAGCGTGGGATAGGGCAGGGGCGTGGGTGTATCGCCGCTGGCCACCAGCACGGCATCGGCAGGCTTCATGAAGAAGAATGGCGGTTCGCGTCCGGTAAACCCCATTTCCTTCGCGTGGTCCTCGTAGTTGCGTCCTACGCAGTAGATGCGGTGCACCGGAAAGGCCTGGGTGCTGCCGGCGATGGGAACCAGCGGGGCGGACGGGGGCGGGAACAGCGGGGTGGTCATGGCGTCTTGTTTTCGTATGTCTCTGGACGGACTAATTTACCACGCGAGCATGGCTCCCCGCGCGCAGCCGGCGAGGATCAGGTACATTGCCGGCATGACAACAAGCCCTGCCATTCCCGCCGACTGGATCCAGCCGCAATGGCCTGCACCGCTAGGCGTGCAGGCGCTGTTCACCACCCGCGCCGGTGGCGTTTCGCAGCCGCCGTTCGACAGCTGCAATCTGGGCGATCACGTGCAGGACGATCCGGCTGCGGTAGCGCTCAACCGCGACCGTCTGGCGCAGGCGGGGGGCATGCATCCGGTGTTCCTGCAGCAGGTGCACGGCTGCGAGGCATTGCGGCTGGATGCGGCCTCTGCCGACGGCCAGGTGGCGGATGCCTGCTTCAGCACCGTGCCTGGCGTCGCTTGTACCGTGATGGTGGCAGACTGCCTGCCGGTACTGTTCAGCCACCGCACGGTGCCTCTGGTCGGCGCGGCGCACGCGGGCTGGCGCGGCCTTGCAGGAACGGGAGGCTCGGGCGTGCTCGAAGCACTGCTGCAGGCGATGAATACGCAGCTGCGGCACAGGCATCCGGACGCAGGCCCGGACTGGCTGGCCTGGCTGGGGCCATGCATCGGGCAGGCGGCGTTCGAAGTGGGGGACGAAGTGCGCGATGCCTTCGTCGCGCATGATGCATTGTCGGCGCAGCTTTTCATGCCGGGGGTGCGGGAGGGCAAGTGGCAGGCCGATCTGGCTGGTCTGGCACGCCGGCGCCTGATGGCGCAGGGCGTGGAGGTGCACGGCAATGATGGCAGCGCGGCGTGGTGCACTTTCAGCCAGCCCGGGCGTTTTTACTCCTACCGGCGTGCACCGCGCACCGGGCGCATGGCGGCGGCCGTCTGGCTGGCCGACTGAGTACGCGGCCTCTTCGGGAGGCAGTCTGGTGCGGTGCATGGGGCGCGGAGCAAAACGAACGGATGCATTAGATCCGGACCGGGTCAACCGCCCTGATTGCGATTCTCCGGCGGGCGGTTTTGGTGCGGCGGTTCCGTGTCCTGCAACGAGCCCTGCGCGGTTTGTGCAGCATGCTCTGACGCGGTAGCGGCTGCACCGGCATCGGCACCGGCATCGGCATCGGCATCGGCATCGGCATCGGCATCGGCATCGGCACTTTCGGCAAGCCGCCGTTTGCGCCGGCGTGCGCCATGGCCGAGGATGTAGTACGCCAGTCCCATGGGGAGCACCCCGAAGAACAGGAAGACCAGCACCGCCTCAAGCACGCTGCCCCGGGGGTGGGTGGCGGTGGTCAGCGCAACCATTCCGACCACATAAAGCCATCCCAACATGATCAAGTACATTCGTTTGCCTTCAAATTATCAAAATTGTGTCTTACTATGGTTGTCTTCGTGGAGCCGATCTGACGCAGCATATTTTGCCAGCGCCTGTGAACTGGTGTATGCGGCGGGACGATTCCCGGCACACTGGAGTACTCCCCGGAGCACCATATTGTCAGTTAGCTGTGGGCGTCTGCAGCTATGATGTGGGCAGGAGTTCCTGCCAACCGAATCAAGGAGACGAGCCGATGAGTACGACCCCCAAGAACCCCTGGGAAGCCATTGCCCAGCCCATGCAGACCATGTGGGCCAATGCCATGCATCAAATGGGCCAGCCCATGCCGTTCGGCATGCCGGGTGCCATGCCCATGACCGACATGATGGGCACTTTCGCCAAGATGGTGCCCTCGGTTCCGGGCGCACCCCAGGTCAGCTTCGATCCGACCAAGCTGCAGGCGCTTCAGCAGGCCTACATGAAGGATCTGACCGAACTGTGGATGCAGGGCATGGTTCCCCCCAGCATCGCGACCGACCGCCGCTTCGCCAGCGAAGAATGGCAGAAGCAGCCCGTGTCCGGCTTTGCCGCTGCCCTGCACCTGATCAACACCCGCATGCTCATGGGCCTGGCCGATGCCATGCAGGGCGATGCCAAGACCAAGGCACGCGTGCTGTTCGCCGTGGAGCAGTGGGCTGCCGCTGCCGCACCGAGCAACTTCCTGGTGTTCAACGCCGATGCGCAGAAGAAGGCGATCGAGACCAAGGGCGAGAGCATTGCCAAGGGCATGCAGAACATGCTGCACGACATGCGCCAGGGCCACGTCTCCATGACGGACGAGAGCAAGTTCGAGGTGGGCCGCAACGTCGCCACGACCGAAGGCGCCGTGGTGTTCGAGAACGAGCTGTTCCAGCTGATCGAATACAAGCCGCTCACCGAAAAAGTGCATGAGCGACCCTTCCTGTTCATCCCGCCCTGCATCAATAAGTTCTACATCCTCGACCTGCAGCCCGACAACTCCGTCGTGCGCTACCTGATCGAGCAGGGCCACCACGCCTTCATGCTGAGCTGGCGCAACCCCGATGCCAGCATGGCCCAGACCACCTGGGACGACTACATCGAGAAGGGTGCCATCACCGCCATCAAGACGGTGCAGGACCTGACCAGGAAACCGGACATCAACGCGCTGGGCTTCTGCGTGGGCGGCACCATCCTCAGCAATGCGCTGGCTGTGCTGGCTGCACGTGGCGAAAAGCCGGTGCACAGCGCCACTTTCCTGACGGCGCTGCTCGACTTCACCCACACCGGCGTGCTCGACCTGTTCATCGACGAGGGTTTCGTGCGCATGCGCGAACTGCAGTTCGGCCAGGGTGGCCTGATGCCGGCAAGCGACCTGTCGACCACCTTCAGCTTCCTGCGTCCGAACGATCTGGTGTGGAACTACGTGGTGGGCAACTACCTCAAGGGCGAAACCCCGCCCCCGTTCGACTTGCTGTACTGGAACAGCGACTCGACCAACCTGCCCGGCCCGATGTACGCCTGGTACCTGCGCAACACCTACCTCGAGAACAAGTTGATCACCCCCGGCGCGGTCGAGGTGTGCGGCGAGAAGATCGACTTCAACAAGGTCGACATTCCCGTCTATATCTACGGTTCGCGCGAAGACCACATCGTGCCGATCGAAGGTGCATATGCCAGCACCCAGGTGCTGCCGGGCGAGAAGCGTTTCGTGATGGGGGCTTCCGGCCACATCGCCGGCGTGATCAACCCGGTCAAGAAGAACAAGCGCAGCTACTGGACCAACGACGAGCTGCCCGCCAGCCACGAAGACTGGCTGGCTGGTGCGACCGAGCATCCCGGCAGCTGGTGGGCTGACTGGTCGGGCTGGCTGGAGCAGCAGGGTGGCAAGCTGGTGTTGGCGCCCAAGCGCTACGGTTCCACCAAGTACAAGGAAATCGAGCCGGCTCCGGGTCGCTACGTGAAGGCCAAGGCCAGCCTGATGTGATTTCCTGCGGCAACCCTGGGTGGGAAGGACACTCAGGGTAAGCCATAGGCGTATTTTTACGGAGAGGTGCCGGAAGTCCGTGGGCACCGCTTCTAAACTGGAACGCAACGGATTTTTTTACCAGAGGAGACGACAATGACTCAAAAAGTAGCGTACGTAACGGGTGGCATGGGCGGCATTGGTACCGCGATCTGCCAGCGTCTGCACAAGGATGGTTTCAAGGTCATCGCCGGCTGCGGCCCGACCCGTGACTACCAGAAATGGCTGGACGAGCAGAAGGCAGAGGGCTACACCTTCTACGCTTCCGTGGGCAACGTGGGCGACTGGGATTCCACCGTTGAAGCCTTTGCCAAGGCCAAGGCCGAGCATGGCCCGATCGACGTGCTGGTGAACAACGCCGGCATCACGCGCGACCGCATGTTCGTCAAGATGACGCCCGAAGACTGGAAGGCCGTGATCGAGACCAACTTGAACTCCATGTTCAACGTGACCAAGCAGGTCGTGCCGGACATGGTGGAGCGTGGTTTCGGCCGCATCATCAACATCTCCTCCGTGAATGGCGCCAAGGGTCAGGCTGGCCAGACCAACTACTCCGCGGCCAAGGCCGGCATGCACGGCTTCTCCATGGCCCTGGCCCAGGAACTGGCCAACAAGGGCGTGACGGTCAACACCGTGAGCCCGGGCTACATCGGTACCGACATGGTTCGTGCCATCCGTGAAGACGTGCTGGAGAAGATCGTGGCGACCATCCCGGTCAAGCGTCTGGGCACCCCGGAAGAAATCGGCTCCATCGTCAGCTGGCTGGCTGGCCCGGATTCCGGTTTCACTACCGGCGCCGAGTTCGCCTGCAACGGCGGTCTGCACATGAGCTGATCGGCTTCTGACGCCTTGCGTCAGTGCCTGGAAGTCCCGCTTCGGCGGGACTTTCTTTTTTCGGCGGCCGGATGTCACGAAAATGTCGCGTGACTGGAAAACCGCGAAAAGCTGGTATATAATTTCAGTCTCTGTTCCTCAATAGCTCAGTCGGTAGAGCGCCGGACTGTTAATCCGTAGGTCCCTGGTTCGAGCCCAGGTTGAGGAGCCAGAACAATTTGATGTGTTGCCTTGTGCAGCATGCCGACATTCCTCAATAGCTCAGTCGGTAGAGCGCCGGACTGTTAATCCGTAGGTCCCTGGTTCGAGCCCAGGTTGAGGAGCCAGACAAAGCCCCGCAGCAGCTGTTGCGGGGCTTTTTCCATGGGCGTTCCGGCTTTCGTCGACGGGTTCATGGCGTATGCTTGCAGCGTTCAACACTCATGATGGAGTTGTGCCATGCAGGCCCCCGATTTCGATTTCAGCTACATCCATGTGCTCAGCATTGCCGGTTCCGACAGTGGAGGCGGTGCCGGCATCCAGGCCGACCTGAAGACCTGTGCGGCGCTTGGGGTGTATGGCATGACCGCCATCACGGCGATCACGGCGCAGAACACGCAAGGAGTGAGGGCCATCCATTCCGTGCCGCCGGAAGTGATTGCGGCGCAGATCGATGCGGTGGCAGGCGACATCGGCGTGGAGGCGGTCAAGATCGGCATGCTGCATGCGCCCGAGGTGGCCGAAGCGGTGGCAGCGGCGCTGGAGCGCCATGCATTCGCACAGGTGGTGCTGGATCCGGTGATGGTGGCGACCAGCGGCTCGGTACTGATGGAAGACAGCACCGTGAGCGTGCTGGTGAAGCGCCTGTTTCCGCTGGCCAGCGTGATCACGCCGAACCTGGATGAGGCGGCGCTGCTGCTGGGGCGTAAGCTGGAAACGGTGGAGCAGATGCGCAGCGCGGCATATGAGCTGCAGGCCATGGGCGCGCGTGCAGTATTGCTGAAGGGCGGGCATCTGCCGGGCGAGCGTGTGGCCGATGTGCTGCTGCTGGAAAACGGCGAGGAGTTGGTGATGGATGACGCACGCATCGCCACGCGCAATACGCATGGAACGGGGTGTACCTTGTCGTCGGCGATAGCAAGCTATCTGGCGCTGGGCGAGGACTTGCCCGATGCCGTGCGCATGGCGCGCGAGTTTGTGCGCAAGGCGCTGGAGGCGGGAGCCAATGTGCGCACCGGCGGTGTCGGCAACGGTCCCCTGAATCACGGTTTTGCGCCACGTGTGATGCGCATGGATCGCCTGTAGGCACTGTTACACGAGTTTCCTGATCTCACGTGCGATCGGGATCGCTGTTGGTAGGCTGGGAGGACTGCGTTTGAAGCGAGGAGAATTCCCATGCAGCAGCTATGGCCTGGAGTGATCCTGGCGGCCGCCGCCGTGCTGGCCGGATGTTCGGACCGGAGCGACAAGGCGGCAGAGGGGGCGGCATCTGGCGTGCCCGAAGCAGGGGCGTCGGCGCCCACTCCGGATACTGCGCCTTCTGACACAAGCGGGGGGATGGCGGGAACATCGTCCGCTTCTTCGCCTGCTTCGGCAGAGGCATCGGGCACTGGCACTGGCACTGGCACTGGCACTGGCACTGGCACTGGCCCGACGCCATCCATCATGGCATCGGCATCAGGCACAAGTACCGTTACGCCTGATCCAGTAGTTCCCCCCGAAGAGCTGGCCGCTGCCGAGAAACGCGCCTGGCTGGAGTCCCCGCTGTATGGCGGCGACAATGCGATGGCCCGGGCACGGCGGGTGACGATTACCCCCAAAGCAGGCGCTGCGGGTTACCGCGTTCATATCGCCAATCAGTTTTCCTTCGAATGCGACCTGAGCTTCAACAGCAAGGGCCAGCCGTCGCGCATGAGCGACTGTGCTCCCAGGCTGCCGGAAAACAGCGAGTGGAAGGTGGCGCAGAAGGAGATTCGCCTGCGGTGTTCGACGCTCGCCACCGAAGTGGTCTGCAGCGGCGATTACGACCTCGGCATGCCGGCCGGAGACGTGTATCCCGGCCGCATGACGATTGCGCGCCGGCGCTGAAGCTGCACCTGGCGGGCGCAGGCAGGGCGTAACGGCTCAGTCGAAGTTGGGCGATTCCACGCCCAGCACCTTGTGCAGCTTGGGACTGGTGGTGGTGTACTGCAGAAAGACCTTCTTCTCGGGGAAGATGTAGTCCATGGCGCCGAAGGCGGCCAGGGCACATTCGTGGAAGCCGGAGAGTATAAGCTTCTTCTTGCCGGGGTAGGTGTTGATGTCGCCTACGGCGAAAATGCCGGGCTCGCTGGTGGAGAACTTTTCCGTGTCCACGACCAGCTGCTTGCGCTCGATCTGCAGGCCCCATTCGGCGATCGGCCCGAGCTTGGGCGACAGGCCGAAGAAGACCATCAGCACGTCCAGTGGCACGGAGCGCGTGACGCCGTCGCCGCCGGTGACCTTGACGGCGGTGAGCTTGCCGCCGGTTTCCTCGTAGCCGGTGATCTGGCCGACCAGGAACTGCATTTTGTGCTGTTCGCACAGGGCCTTCATCTTCTGCACGCTGGCAGGCGCCGCGCGGAAGCCGTCGCGGCGGTGCACCAGGATGACGCTTTCGGCCTTGTGGGCGGTGTCGGCCGTGAAGTCGAGGGTCCAGTCCAGCGCGGAGTCGCCGCCACCGACGATCACCAGGTTCTTGCCGGCAAAGTCTTCCGGGCGTTTGACGCGGTAGAACAACTGGCTGCCCTCGAACTGCTCCAGTCCCTCGACCTTGAGCTTGCGCGGCTGGAAGGCTCCTACGCCGGCGGCAATGAAGATCGTCTTGGTGAGGAATTCGGTGCCCTTGCTGGTGCAGACGTGGAAGCGGCCATCGGGCTGGCGCTCGACTTCGGTCACTTCCTGGCCCAGATGGAAGGTGGCGCCGAAGGGCTCGATCTGCTTCATCAGCGCGTCGGTCAGCTCCTTGCCGGTGCAGACCGGGATGGCGGGAATGTCGTAGATGGGCTTGTCCGGATACAGTTCGACCGGCTGGCCGCCGGGGTAGGCCAGGGCATCGATGATGTGGGCCTTGACCTCGAGCAGGCCGAGTTCGAAGACCTGGAACAGGCCGACCGGCCCCGCACCGACGATGACGGCATCTGTCTCGATCGCGTTGGGAAAAGTGCGTTCTGTAGTCATGATGAAGTCAAAAAGGCAGCTTGCGCTGCCGTGGGTGGGTGTGCCGGGGCGCAGGCGCGCCGGCGCGACGGAAGGGAACGCTTCAGCGGACCAGCTCTTTCAGCTTGCCGGTCTTGTCCTTCCACTCCTCGGCATCGGGCAGCGCGTCCTTGCGCTTGGTGATGCTCTTCCAGCTGGGCAGGCGGGCCAGTTCGGCATTGAGCTTGATCATGTGCTGCTCGTTGGCGGGAACGTCTTCTTCGGCGTAGATGGCACCGACCGGGCACTCGGGAATGCAGACTGCGCAGTCGATGCACTCATCGGGATCGATGGTCAGGAAGTTGGGGCCTTCGCGGAAGCAGTCCACCGGGCACACATCGACGCAGTCGGTGTACTTGCAACGGATACAGGCTTCGGTGACGACGTGGGTCATGGTGGCTTCTCTTCTGGAACTGAATTACGACAGGAATGATGGGTAACCCTGGAATTTTAGCCGCTGCGGCGGGCCGTGGCTGGTTTAAGGGAAATGTAAACCGTCCAAACGGGTTCCGTCTTGCGTCAGGTCAAGCTTGGTGCTGCATTCTGTATCGTCCATGCGAACGATACGCCCAAGCGGGTCTGCCTTGGGCGATCAGGGTTATTTTTTGTCAAAGAACCATGGCGGCGGCGGCCGTGGCGTGGGTGGCCGTATCGACCAGGATCAGGGCGCCGAGCTGGCGGTTCTGCGCATAGGGCTGCAGCGGCAGGGGGGCCTGGAATTCGAGCTCGACCTGGCCGATGGCATTGGCGCCGAGCTGTTCGGCCGGGCCCTGCTGCAGGCTGTGGATGTCGAGCTGGTGTTCCACGCGGCGCACGCGCGCCTTGACCCAGCGGTGGCCGTGCAACGCCCAGTACTGGCGACCCGGCACCAGGGCATCGTTATCGAGCCAGGTGAGGGTGGCGGAGCACTGGCGCCGGGTTCGCAGGGGGTGGTCTGCGGCGATGATCCAGTCGCCGCGTGTGATGTCGAGTTCACGGTCGAGGATCAGGCCGAGGGAGCGCTGTTCCTTGCCGTCAGCCGGGCGGCGGGCATGGTCGAGGACCTGGGCGACGGTGGCCTGCTGGCCGCTCGGAAAAACCTGCACTGTATCGCCCGCCTGCACCGAACCGCTGGCCACGCGTCCCCAGAGCGTGCGGCGGCCCTGTTCGGTCCGGGCACTGCCGGCGCTGGATTCGATCCATTGCACGGGCAGGGCAAAGGCCTGGCGGGGAGCGGCGGCGATGGGCAGCTGTTCCAGGATATCGAGCAGGGTGGGCCCATGGTAGCCGCACCAGCCTGCGTGCGCATCGACCACATTCCAGCCCTTGAGAGCCGAGAGTGGCAGGATGGCGGCCGGGGTGATGCCGGCGGCTTGCGTGAAGCTGGTGAGAGCTTCGGAGATGCGCGCACAGGCCAGAGCGGGGTTGCTCACGGCGTCGAGCTTGTTGATGGCGAACACGCAGTGTGGCACGCGTAACAGTTGGGCGAGCAGGGCGTGGCGGCGGGTTTGCGGCAGCAGCTGCGCGGGAGCGTCGGGGGTGACGGCCCAGGGCAGCTTGGTGGCATCGACCAGCACCACGGCGCAGTCGGCCTGGCTGGCGGCGGTGACCATGTTGCGCGTGTACTGCTCATGGCCGGGGGCATCGCCGATGATGAATTTGCGACGCGTGCTGGAAAAATAGCGCCAGGCCACGTCGATGGTGATGCCCTGGGCGCGTTCGGCCTGCAGGCCATCGGTGAGACGGGCAAGGACGGCCGCGTCCACTTCGCCGGTGGCTTGGTGGGTGATGTGGGCGAGCTGGTCCTGCAGCACGGACCGGCTGTCGAGCAGCAGGCGGCCGATCAGGGTGCTCTTGCCATCGTCCACGCTGCCGCAGGTGATGAAGCGCAGGGCGGGGGCAAGGGCCTGGGCGGGGTGGTTGTTCAGGGCGATGTCCATCAGAAATATCCTTCGAGCTTGCGTTGTTCCATGCTGGCATCGCTGGTCTGGTCGTCCATGCGGGTGGCGCCGCGTTCGCTGGTGCTGGCGCCCAGGGTTTCGCGCACGATGTCATGGGCGCTGGCGGCGCTGCTTTCGACCGGGCAGGTGCAGGTGATGTCGCCCAGGGTGCGGAAGCGTACGTTCAGGGTCTGCACCTGTTCGCCTTCCCTTGGCGGGGTCAGCGGGGTGACGGGGACCAGCAGGCCGCGGCGCTGCACCACCTCGCGCGGGTGGGCGTAGTAGAGGCTGGGCAGTTGCAGCTGTTCGCGGGCGATGTATTGCCAGACGTCCAGCTCTGTCCAGTTGCTGATGGGGAAGACGCGGAAGTGCTCGCCGGGGTGCAGGCGGGTGTTGAACAGCGTCCACAGCTCGGGGCGCTGCTGGCGTGGCTGCCACTGGCCGAAGCTGTCGCGGTGGCTGAACAGGCGTTCCTTGGCGCGGGCTTTTTCCTCGTCGCGGCGGGCGCCGCCAATGAGGGCGTCGAAGCGGAATTCCTCGATTGCTTCCAGCAGGGTGACGGACTGGTGGGCGTTGCGGCTCTCGTCAGGCCGGGACAGGCGCACGGTGCCGCGTGCCATCGAATCTTCGACGCTGCGCACGATTAGCCTGGCCTGCAGCTCGGCCGCACGCTGGTCGCGGAAGGCAGTGACTTCGGGGAAGTTGTGGCCGGTGTCGATCATCAGCAGCGGGAACGGGATGCGGCCACGGCCGAAAGCCTTTTCGGCGCAGGCGAGCAGCACCAGCGAGTCCTTGCCGCCCGAGAATAGCAGGGCGGGGCGTTCGAAACTGGCGGCGACTTCGCGCAGCAGGAAGATGGTTTCCTCTTCCAGTGCGTCCAGGTGGGAGAGCGCGCCGGTGGCCGGGGCATGCAGGGGCGAGCGGGTAGCCGCAGACAGTGTGTGCAAGTGTGGGAGGAGGTTGGCAGGCAGGGCTTGCGTAGCGGGAGGGGAGGCATTCATGCTTGTTGCTCCTGGAGGACGGAGGCCGGGCTGGTTTCGGATGCAGTTGCGGAGGTAAGGTGGAGGCCGCATTCGCGCGCCTGATCCTGCTCCCACCACCAGCGGCCGGAGCGTAAGTCCTCGCCCAGGGTGACTGCGCGCGTGCAGGGAGCGCAGCCGATGCTGGGGTAGAACTGGTCGTGCAGCGGGTTGTAGGGCACCTGATGGGTGGCGATGTAGTGCCAGACGTCGCCCCAGGTCCAGTTGGCGAGCGGGTTGAACTTGGTCGGACGGCCTGCCGCCTGCTCGCTGTCGTCGCGCAGGGGGACTGTGGCACGGTTGCCGGACTGTTCACGGCGCAGGCCGGTAAGCCAGGCCGACTTGCCTTGCAGGGCGCGCTCCAGCGGTTCGAGCTTGCGGATGTGGCAGCAGCGCTTGCGCAGGGCCAGGCTGCGGTACATGGCTTCTTCGCCTTCGGCCGCGACAAAGGCCTGCACGCTGGCCGGGTTGGGGCGGTAGATGGCGACCGATTCCGGGCGGCGCTGTTGCGTGGCTTGCAGCAGCACCTGCGTTTCGGGGTGCAGCTTGCCGGTATCGAGCACGAAAAGGGGGATGCCCAGGCCGTTGGATTCGATCAGATGACTCAGTACAACGTCCTCGGCGCCGAGGCTGCTGGCCTGTACGAGGGTGCTGGAGCCGAATTCGGCAATGGCTGTGCGCAGGGTGGCGATTGCTTCCGCCACATGGGCGTCGTAGGCCGGGGAAGGGCGGCCATGCAGCGAGGGGGCCGACGAGGTGTTCATGCTGTGCTCTCCTTGCTGGCCGGGGCGGTCGCGGTGCGTTGCTCCGCAGCAGGCGCGACCGGGAGCGTGGCGGCATCGCTACCTTCTCCGGAAAAGCGCGGCTGGGGATGCAGTGCGTCGCCCTGGTAGTAGCCTTGCGCGAACAGCGCCAGCAGGCGTTGGCCATGTGCGGCGTTCTGGTCGGCGCGCAGCACGGCCTGGTCGAAGCCGCAGCGCTGCATCTGCGGCAACTGGTCGATTAGGACTTCGCCGGTGGCGCGGAGCGTGCCGGCAAAGCCGCGTCGGCGGCGCAGCAACTGGGCCTGGCTGTAGGCGCGGCCATCGGTGTGGGCGGGGAACTGCAGTTCCACCACGGAGATGCCGGCAAGGTCCGCCTGCAACGCGTCCTGGTCGTTGTTCAGGATCAGACGACCGGCTGTTTCCGGCTGGTAGTTCTGTGCGCGGATGAGGGAAAGAGGGGCTGGGGTGTGCATGGTTTCAGGCGGTGGCAAGATCGGCCGTCCTGGCAGGAGCGGCGGCAGGGTGGCGCGCCGCATTGGCGGCCTGCTTGAACGGTTCCAGGCCAGTGCGGCGCAGGGTCTGGATCAGGGTTTCGCGTTCGTGACGCTGGCGGCGATAGCAGTCGAGAATGGCCTCGATCACGTCCGGCACTTCGGCTGCGCTGAAGGACGGGCCCACAACCTTGCCCGGCATGGCCGGCCCGGAAAGGGCCGATCCGTCGGCGCCGCCCAATGTGATCTGGTACCACTCCTTGCCGTCCTTGTCGACGCCCAGGATGCCGATGTGTCCGCTGTGATGGTGGCCGCAGGAGTTGATGCAGCCGCTCATGTGCAGATCGATCTCGCCCAGATCCCAGAGCTCGTCCAGGTCCTGGTAGCGCTCCGCCAGCGCTTCGGCGATCGGGATGGAGCGGGCATTGGCCAGGGCGCAGAAATCGCCGCCGGGGCAGGCGATCATGTCGGTCAGCAGGCCGATGTTGGGGCGCGCCAGGCCGAGTGCACGCGCATGCTCGTACAGCGCGGGCAAGTCGCTGGCATGTACCCAGGGCAGCACCATGTTCTGTTCGTGCGTCAGGCGCGCCTCGCTGGCGCTGAAGCGCTCGGCCAGCTCGGCCACTGCGTCCAGCACGTCGCCATCCGCATCGCCCGGGGCAAGGCCCGGACGCTTGAACGACAGCGCCACCACGCGCAGCTGCGGCAGGCGATGCGCACGCACGTTGCGCTCCAGCCAGCGCTGGTAGGCGGTGCTGCTGGTGTCGGTGGCGTGAGGCAAGTTGGCAGCCTGCAGTTCCGGTTGCACGAAGCAGGCCGCAACGCGCTCGTATTCGGCCTGGGTGATGGTGTGGCGGCCGCCGTCCTCGTGCAGGATCTGGGCATACTCGGCCTCCACCGCGTCGGTGAAGCGCTGGCCTTCGGCTTTGACCAGCACCTTGATGCGCGCCTTCCACAGGTTGTCGCGCCGGCCGTACTGGTTGTACACGCGCAGCACGGCCTCCAGGTAGTTGAGCATCTGCTGCCATGGCAGGAATTCGCGGATCACCGGACTCACGATCGGCGTGCGGCCCATGCCGCCACCCACGCTCACGACAAAGCCCAGATCACCCGCGTCATTGCGCGTGAGCTTCAGGCCCACGTCATACCAGTGCGTGGCGGCGCGGTCTTCCACGCCGCCCGTCAGCGAAATCTTGAACTTGCGCGGCAGATAGGCAAACTCGGGGTGCAGCGTGCTCCACTGGCGCAGGATTTCGGCAAAGGGGCGGGGATCGGCGATCTCGTCCGGGGCGATGCCGGCCAGGGCATCGGCATTGAGGTTGCGGATGCAGTTGCCGCTGGTCTGGATGCCGTGCATCTGCACGCTGGCCAGCAGGTCCATCACGTCCGCGCTCTTTTCGAGCGGAATCCAGTTGAACTGCACATTGGTACGCGTGGTGAGATGCCCGTAGCCATAGCGCAGGGGCGGCGCTGTCAGCGTGCCGGGCTGGGCCGCCTGCAGCGCATCCTGCAGGCCCTGTGCATGACGCAGCAGTTCGGGTGCGGGCTGATCGTATTCGCGGGCGATGCGAGCCAGCACGCGCAACTGGCGGCTGGCAATCTCGCCGTAGGGCACGGCGATGCGCAGCATGGGTGCATGGCGCTGGATATACCAGCCGTTCTGCAGACGCAGCGGCTTGAATTCGGTGTCGGAAAGCTGGCCGGCCAGGTGCCGCTGCAGCTGGTCGCGGTACTGGGCCGCGCGCTGTTCGATGAACTGCTGATCGAAAGAGGTGTACTGGTACATGAATCCGTCCGCCTGCTTCCGGCAAGCGCGCACCATGCGCACGTTACCGGTCAGGAACGGACGAACTGTACCGACTCTTTATATCTTTCGGAACGATTTTATGATGATGTATATATATCCAAAGAATATATACGTCCGGCGCTTATTGTTTGCGCACGACCAGACTGCCGATCGAGTAGCCGGCACCAAACGAGCAGATCACGCCGACGTCGCCTGCCTGCAGATCCTGGCTATGGCGATGGAAGGCGATGATGGAGCCGGCCGATGCCGTATTGGCAAACTCGTCCAGAATCACCGGGGCTTCGTCAAAGCTCGGCTCATGGCCCAGCAGGCGCTTGCCGATCAGCTGGTTCATGCTCAGGTTGGCCTGGTGCAGCCAGAAACGGCGCACCTGGGCCGGCGTCAGGCCGAGGGTTTCGAGCTGGTTCGCGATATGCTCGGCGGCCATCGGGCACACTTCCTTGAACACCTTGCGCCCTTCCTGCATGAACAGTTGGTCGCGGTCTTCGGGATTGCGGTCCTCGCTGCGGCTCATGAATCCGGCATTGTTGCGAATGTTGTTGGAGAACTGGGTGGCCAGGCGCGTGCCCAGCACTTCCCAGCGGTTCGCCGAGGTCGCCAGATCGGCGCGCTCGATGACCAGCGCGGTGCACACGTCGCCGAAAATGAAGTGACAGTCGCGGTCCATCCACGCATGGTGGGCCGAGGTGATTTCGGGGTTGATTACCAGCGCAGCCTTGACCTGGCCGGTGCGTACGGCATTCACCGCCTGCTCCAGCCCGAAAGTGGCCGACGAGCAGGCCACGTTCATGTCGAAGCCGTAGCCTTTTGCGCCGATGGCGTTCTGCACCTCGATCGCCATGGCGGGGTACTGGCGCTGCATGTTGGAGGCGGCACAGACCACCATCTCGATATCCTCGCCCTTGCGGCCAGCGTTTTCCAGCGCCTGCGTTGCAGCGGCCACGGCGATTTCGGCCATCAGCGAAAGCTGGTCGTCCGGGCGTGGCGTCAGGCGCGGACGCATGCGGGTCGGATCCAGAATGCCTTCCTTCTCGATCACGTAGCGCTGCTTGATGCCTGAAGCCTTGACGATGAATTCCTCGCTCGATTCCGGCAGGGCCTTGCGCTCACCCGCGGCAATCGCCTCGGCATGCTTCTCGTTTTCCTGGTGCACATAGGCGTTGTAGGCGGTGACGAGTTCGGCGTTGCTGATGGTGTGCGGAGCGACCCACAGGCCGGTTCCGCTGATGGCGGCTTGATACATGGCGTGCATATCTGATGAGAGAATAATCGAACGATTGTACGCTTTGGTGCGCAGGCCGGGCAAGCAAGCGCCTGTGTACAAGTCGGAGGATTTCCCCTGGGGAGCGGGATGGTTCGGCGATGCTTGTGCACGCTCCGCACACAGCTTGTCCACAGGCTTGTGCACAACGCGCCGGTCCCAAACGCATTACGATGCAGGGTTGACGGGCATTGAACCAGGAACAGCTGTGACAGACCACGAGGATTACGGGCAATACGATTTCGAGCAACCGGTGGACCGGGAGGTGGCACAGCTGCGCGTGCCGCCGCATTCCATCGAGTCCGAATCCAGCGTGCTGGGCGGCCTGCTGCTCGACAACAATGCCTGGGACCGCGTGGCCGACCTGCTGATCGCCAGCGACTTCTACCGGCACGAGCACCAGCTGGTGTTCGAGGCGATCGGCAAGCTGATCAACGCCTCCAAGCCGGCCGACGTGATCACCGTATTCGAGGCTCTGCAGAGCCTGGGCAAGGCAGAGGAGGTGGGCGGCCTTGTCTACCTGAACGCCTTGGCGCAGTTCGTGCCCAGCGCTGCCAACATCCGGCGCTATGCCGAGATCGTGCGCGAGCGCTCCATTCTGCGCAAACTGGTCACTGCCAGCGATGAAATCGCCACCAAGGCCTTCAACCCGCAGGGCACGCCGGTCGAAAAAATCCTCGACGAAGCCGAGCAGAAGATCTTCAAGATCGGCGAGGAAGGCTCGCGCATGAAGGAGGGCTTCCAGCCGATGGAATCGCTGGTGGTCGACCTGCTGGACCGCGTGCAGGAAATGGCGGACAACCCGAACGACATTACCGGGGTGCCCAGCGGCTTCTACGATCTGGACCGCATGACCAGCGGCATGCAGGCGGGGGATCTGATCATTCTGGCGGCTCGACCGTCGATGGGGAAAACGGCCTTCGCAATCAACATCGCCGAGCACGTGGCGCTGGCCGAAGGGCTGCCGGTGGCGGTGTTCTCGATGGAAATGGGCGCTGCGCAGCTGGCCGTGCGTATCGTGGGTTCCATCGGCCGCATCGACCAGGGTCGCCTGCGTACCGGCAAGCTGCACGACGAGGAGTGGCCGCGCCTGACCGAGGCGATCGAGAAGCTGCGCACCGTATCCATGCACATCGACGAAACGCCGGGCCTTACGCCGAGCGAACTGCGTGCCAACGCGCGGCGACTGGCGCGCCAGCAGGGCAAGCTGGGCCTGATCGTGGTGGACTACCTGCAGCTGATGAGCGGCAGTGGCAGCGCAGCGGCGGAGAACCGCGCGACCGAGCTGAGCGAAATCTCCCGTGGCCTGAAGATGCTGGCCAAGGAACTGCAATGCCCGCTGATTGCGCTGTCCCAGCTCAACCGCAGCGTCGAGCAGCGTACCGACAAGCGGCCGATGATGAGCGACCTGAGAGAATCGGGCGCGATTGAACAGGACGCAGACGTGATCATGTTCATCTACCGCGACGACTACTACAACAAGGAAAGTCGCGAACCCGGCGTGGCCGAGATCATCATCGGCAAGCAGCGTAACGGGCCAACGGGAACGGTGAAGCTCGCATTTATCAAGCCGCTAACCAAGTTCGAAAGTTTGGCGAGCATGGCAGATGAATATTGATTCCTGATCGGGGTTTTATTGAGTTGAAAAGCCTGATCATAAATTTTCATTGCGGCATGGCGGCGAAGGGTTGTTTCCAGCATATGCCACCGGGAACGAGGCCTGCGGAACGTTTGTTCAGCTGGACTGCAGACTGACAGCGACCCAGCTCCGCACGCTGTTGATGAACCACAGGCGGTCGCCAGGCTCTGGTGTCAAAAGGCGCTGCAGCGGAATCGGCCTCTCCTCGATCAACCGGCGGTTCAGCAGGGCTTCCCTCAAGGTGCCCGGAAGCAGCCCGTGGGTCAGCGGAGGCGTGATGCAATGTCCATCCGCCATCTGCAGCACGAGATTGCCGCGCGTGCACTCGGTGACATTCCCGTCCGGGGTGTGCAGCAGCACATCCCAGGCATGCGCGTGCAAGGTAGTTTCGCGCTCATAGTGGCTGCGTTGTGTCGTCTTGTGGCGTAGCCATGGGGTGTCGGCTTCGGCATTGGGTGCGCTGGCCAGTGCAATCTGCTGGAGGGTGCCGAGCTCCGAACCAATGCGGGGAGCGCGCAGCCAGGAAGCAGGGGCGAGGCCGGTAGTATCCCAATTGCGAAGATCGTCAGAACGGGCGCTTTCCAGTTGCACTCCTTCGACCCGCAACTCTCCCTCTGCCGATCGCAACAGGCGCACGCGCCACGTGCCGGCAGCATGCGCGCACGCATACGTCTCCAGTTCCCGCTGCAGCGCTGCCGGCGACAGCGGCCGGAATCCCAGGGCAATCGCGGACGCCGTCATCCGGTCCAGATGCAAAGGCAGCAACGCATAGCGCCCGTCGACCAGCAGCAGCGTTTCCAGCAGCTCCGGCTCTGCGGCAGCCACCGGGGCCGTCTGCAGAAAGCGCGCCTTCAGCTGCGCCTCGGCATATTCCGCTTCCGCATCCGACGACCAGGTGATGCCGCCTCCAACGCCGCCACGCAAATGTCCGTCATGGGCAAACACCGTCCGGATCGCCACATTGAAGGTTGCCCGATAAGGGCTGACAATGCCCAGCGCCCCGCAATACACGCCGCGCGGGCTTCCTTCCAGCGCCACTATGGCCTCCATCGCCTTGCGCTTGGGCGCCCCGGTGATCGAGCCGCAGGGAAACAGCGCCTGCATCAGCGTTCCAAGGCCAATTTCCGGCCGCTTGATGGCCTGCACCGTGCTCGTCATCTGCCACAGCGTGGGGTAGGGCTCGGTCTCGAACAGCTTGGGTGTCTGCACGCTGCCCGTGACCGCGATCCGGCCCAGGTCATTGCGCAGCAGATCCACGATCATCACGTTCTCGGCGCGCTCCTTGGGGCTGGAGCGCAAGGCCTGCGCAGCCGCCAGATCCGCTTCCGGCGTGGCGCCACGCGGAGCGGTGCCCTTCATCGGGCGCGTGCTGATCTGCCCGGTTGCGCGGTTCCAGGTGAAGAACAGCTCGGGCGACAGCGACAGCACCTGCCAGTCGCCCCAATCGAGAAAGGCGCAATAGTCGGCCTGCTGGCGCTGCCGCAAGGCCTCGTAGTAATGCCAGAGCGGATAGCCATCCGGCACCTGTGCCAGCGAGCGCAGTGTGTGATTCACCTGGTAATAGTCGCCCGCGGCAATGGCCTGGAGAATCTGTTCCACCGCTGCGGCGTGGGTCGCGCCATCTTCGCTCAGTTGCCACGATGGCATCGGCGCCGGCGCTGCCATCTGCGCATGGGGGCCGGCAGCATGGCACTGGCTGCCCAGTGCAAACTCCGGCTCGCCATCCGGATGATCGAACAGCGCAAAGGCCAGCAACGGTTCTTCCGGCGCCGCCGTGCTCTGCGCCAGCTTCGCATCCAGCCCGGCAGCCGCCTCGTAGGCCAGATAGCCCACCGCCCACAAGCCGGCCACCGTCGCCTGCTCGAGCCGCGCCAGCACAGGCAACACCTCGTCAGGCTGCCAGGCCAGCAGCAACTCACGCGGACGACTGAAGCGCAGCCGCTGCACGCCGCCGCGGCTGTGCGGAAAATCGGTAACGAAAACCAGCCGTTCCGGATCGGGAATCAAGCGCGCCAAGATTTACAGCACTTCACTCGCAAAATCCGCCAGGCGCGACCGCTCGCCGCGGGCCAGCATGATATGCCCGCTATGCGGCCAGCCCTTGAACTTGTCCACCACCGCGGTCAGCCCGGAAGAGCCTTCGGTCAGATACGGCGTATCGATCTGCGCCAGATTGCCCATGCAGATGATCTTGGTGCCCGGGCCCGCGCGCGTGATCAGCGTCTTCATCTGCTTGGGCGTCAGGTTCTGTGCCTCGTCGATGATGACGTACTTGTTCATGAAGGTGCGGCCGCGCATGAAGTTCATGCTCTTGATCTTGATGCGGCTGCGCACCAGCTCCTGCGTGGCGGCACGGCCCCATTCACCGGCACCGCTGGAGGTGTCGCCGCCCTTGGTCAGGAACTCGAGGTTGTCGTCCAGCGCGCCCATCCAGGGGCCCATCTTCTCTTCCTCGGTGCCGGGCAGAAAACCGATGTCCTCGCCCACGCTTACGGTGGCACGTGTCATGATGATCTCGGTATAGCGGCGTTCGTCCAGCACCTGCGTCAGGCCGCAGGCCAAGGCCAGCAGTGTCTTGCCGGTACCGGCAGTGCCGGTCAGCGTGACGAAGTCGATCTCGGGGTCGAGCAGCAGGTTCATGGCGAAGTTCTGCTCGCGGTTGCGTGCCGTCACGCCCCAGGCGGCCTGTTTGGGATGGGTGCAGTCGCGCAGCGTCTTGAGCACCGCGGTGTTGCCGCGAATCTCGACCACGCGCGTGTACAGGCTGGGCTCGCCGGGCTGCTCGAAATACACGAACTGGTTGATCAGCATCTGCTGCGCCAGTGGCCCATGCACGCGATAGAAGGTATGCGCGCCTTCGTTCCAGCTCTCGATTTCGTCGCCTTGCGTTTCCCAGAAGTCGGCCGGCAGGGCGAGGGCGCCGTTGTACAGCAACTCGTCGTCGTCCAGGGTCTTGTCGTTCTGGTAGTCCTCGGCCGGCAGGCCCAGTGCGCGCGCCTTCACGCGCATGTTGATGTCCTTGGACACCAGCACCACCTCGCGGCCCGGATGCGCCTGCTGCAGCGCGGCGACCACGCCCAGGATCTGGTTGTCCGCCTTGCCTTGCGGCAGCGTGTTGGGCAGCGTGTAATTCAGCGTTTCGGTCTGGAAGAACAGGCAGCCGCGCGCTTCCTTGTGGCCGGTCGCATCCAGCGGCATGCCGTCGGCCAGATCCTGCTTGGGCACGGTGGCCACCAGCGCGTCCAGCGTACGGCTGGTCTGGCGCACGTTGCGTGCCACCTCGGTCACGCCTTTCTTGTGGCTGTCCAGTTCTTCCAGCACGATCAATGCCAGGAAGATGTCATGTTCCTCGAAACGGAACAGGCACATCGGATCGTGCATCAGCACGTTGGTATCCAGCACGAACAGCTTGGCCGGTTCGTCCGTGGCCTTGCGCGCCTTGCTGCGGGCGGCGGCAGGCTTCTTCGCACTGGCAGCCGACCGGGTGGCCGCCGGAGCCTTGGCAGCCACCGGGGACTCTGCCACCTCGGTGGCCGCGGCCTTGGCCGTGGCGCCGGTCTTGCGCCGTGCCGCCGGTGCGGGCTGGGAAGCAGCAACCGCCGCTACCGGCAGCCTTGTCACGGAGCCGGTCGCGGTTTCCCCGGTATCCAGCACTTCTGACACGCTGGCTTCGCCGGCATGGGCGGCCAGCACGGTATCGCTCTTGCGCGGTGCGCGGGTGCGGCGGCTGGTTGCGGGAGCGGCAGCGGCTTCGGGGATTTCTTCGGCGGCAGGGCGCTGGGTGTGGGCGCCGGAAGCCAGGGTTGCAGGAGTGGTGGCGGGCAGAAGCTTGGGATCCAGCAGACTGGCACGCTTCTTGGGTGCGGGGGGCAAAGGCATGTAGGTAGGGCTCTCGCAAGTCTATGGAACACATGCACAGCTGGCATGCCGGAAGAATGCGCCGGGTTCCCGGCCATTCATACACCTGCAATATACATCGTTGCCGCGGCCCTCTGTCACCGGCTTGTCACAAGGCGCAAGCGCGCACAAAAAAGCCGCTCACACGGAGCGGCTTGCTGACGGGCCGAGCTCGGCGCTTACTCGGCCTGTTCGGCCGTAGCGGGAGCGGCAGCAGTCTTCTTCAGGGCCTTGACGGCCTTGAGCACTTCGGCCACGTGGCCGGCGACCTTGATGCCGCGCCATTCCTGGCGCAGGATGCCGTCGGGGCCGATCAGGAAGGTGCTGCGCTCGATGCCCTTGACCTTCTTGCCGTACATGATCTTGTTCTTGACCACGCCGAACATGTGGCACATCTTCTCTTCGGTATCGGCGATCAGCTCGTAGGGCAGCTCAAGCTTGGCCTTGAAGCCGTCGTGCGAGGTCATGTTGTCGCGCGAGACGCCGAAGACGGCGGCGCCGGCCTTTTCGAAGTCCTTGTACTTGTCACGGAACTCCATCGCCTCGGTGGTGCAGCCGGGGGTATTGTCCTTCGGGTAGAAAAACAGCACAACGATCTGGCCGAGGTGGGAGGTGTTGCTGACCTTTACACCGTTGGTAGCGTTGGCGTCGAACTCGGGAATCAGCTTGTCTACGACGATTGCCATGTGTGTATCAATCTCTCTTTTGTAAGGGAAGACGGGGGCAGGATCGGGGGGTGAAACGCCATCGCCCTGAACGGAGGTGGCGCAGTTTGTACGCTGGGCGCAGACCCGTCTTCAAACGACAGCAGGCCGGGTGCCAAGTGCTGTCCAAACCCCTATTTTAAACCAAATTGCCAAAACGTGCCTCTGTGTAATCCCCATGTCAGGCGGAGGGCTCGACCAGCAGCGCTGCCAGTACCTTGCGTCCTTCACCGGCCAGCACGTTGTAGGTGCGGCAGGCCGCCGCGGTATCCATGGTTTCGATCCCGATGCGGCGTTGCAGCAGCGCGGCTGTCCATTGTGGATGCACGAAGCGCAGGCGGTTGCCGCTGCCGAAGATCACCAGTTCGCAGTCGTGCTCGGCCAGCGCGCCGAAATGCTCGGGGCCGAGATCCTCGAAACGGTCGCAATTCCAGCGCTGCAGATAGCCGTCGGAACTGAGCACCAGGCTCTCCTTGAACTGGCGGTGATCGACGGCCACCCAGCCCGGTCCGTGGGCAGTGATGGCCTGTACATCCATGCGGTCGGGCTGGATTTTCATGAGGGTCCTTTGTTGGGGCGCAACTGCTGCGCTGCACCAGAACGGCAAATTGTGGTCAAATTATAGTTTTCCCATCAAAAAACCCTGCAGGAGCCGGTGTGAAACCTATCCAGAAGTCCTCCAAGCTTGCCAATGTGCTGTACGACGTGCGTGGTCCGATCGTCGACGCGGCACGCCAGATGGAGGACGAGGGGCTCAAGATCATCAAGCTCAACATCGGCAACCTGGCGCCGTTCGGCTTCGAGCCACCCGAGGAAATCGTCGAGGACATGGTGCGCAACCTGCCCAATTCGGCCGGCTATTCCGACAGCAAGGGCATCTTCGCTGCGCGCAAGGCGGTCATGCACTACACGCAGCAGCAGGGCGTGCAGGGCGTCACGCTCGATGACATCTACATCGGCAACGGCGCCAGCGACCTGATCATCACGGCCACCACCGCGCTGCTCAACGAAGGCGACGAGTTGCTGGTGCCTGCGCCCGACTATCCGCTGTGGACGGCGGCCACCAGCCTGGCGGGCGGCAAGCCGGTGCACTACATCTGCGACGAGAACAATGGCTGGATGCCCGACCTGGACGACATCCGCAGCAAGATCACGCCGCGCACCAAGGGTATCGTGGTGATCAACCCGAACAACCCGACCGGCGCACTCTACAGCAACGAACTGCTGCTGGGCATCATCGAAATCGCCCGCGAGCACGGCCTGATCATCATGGCTGACGAGGTGTACGACAAGGTGCTGTATGACGGCGTCAAGCACACGGCCATGGCCAGCCTGTCCACCGACGTGCTCACGCTCACCTTCAACTCGCTGTCCAAGGCCTACCGCGCCTGCGGCTACCGCGCGGGCTGGATGTACATCTCGGGCGACAAGTCGATCGCCAGGGACTACATCGAGGGCCTGAACATGCTGGCCAACATCAAGCTCGGCTCCAACGTGCCTGGCCAGTGGGCGGTGCAGACGGCGCTCGGCGGCTACCAGAGCATCAAGGATCTGGTGAAGGAGGGCGGCCGCCTGCGCCGCCAGCGCGATCTGGCCTACGAGCTGATTTCCAAGATTCCCGGCGTTACCTGCGTCAAGCCGCAGGCTGCGCTGTACATGTTCCCCCGCCTGGATCCGGCCATGTATCCGATCGCCGATGATCGCGAATTCTTCCTGGAAGTGCTCAAGGCCACCCGTGTCATGCTGGTGCAGGGTTCGGGCTTCAATTTCCCCGACAATCAGCACTTCCGCATCGTCTTCCTGCCGCAGGAGGATGACCTGCGCGAGGCCATCAACCGCCTGGCCAAATTCCTGGAAGGCTACCGCAAACGCCATGCGGCCACCGCTGCACTTGCCGCTGCCGCCGCCTGAAACCTCTTTCCCGTATCACGACAAACAGAAAACGAACGCGACATGAATCCGATCAAAGTGGGCCTGCTGGGCATTGGTACCGTTGGCAGCGGTGTGTTCACCGTGCTGGAACGCAACCAGACCGAAATCAAGGGCCGTGCCGGCCGTGGCATCGAGATTGCCGTGGTGGCCGACCGTGACACCGGGCGCGCCCGCTCCATCGTGGGGGACCGTGCCGAAGTGGTGGAGGATGCGTTCGCCGTGGTCAAGCGCCCGGACATCGACATCGTGATCGAACTGATCGGTGGCTACACCATTGCCAAGGACCTGGTGATGCAGGCCATCGAGAATGGCAAGCACGTAGTCACTGCCAACAAGGCGCTGCTGGCCGTGCATGGCACCGAAATCTTTGCCGCCGCCCAGAAGAAGGGCGTGATGGTGGCCTTCGAGGCAGCCGTCGCCGGCGGTATCCCGATCATCAAGGCGCTGCGCGAGGGCCTGACGGCCAACCGCATCCAGTGGGTGGCCGGCATCATCAACGGCACCACCAACTTCATCCTGTCCGAGATGCGCGACAAGGGCCTGGACTTCGACGTGGTGCTGAAGGAAGCCCAGCGACTGGGCTACGCCGAAGCCGATCCCACCTTCGACATCGAAGGCGTGGACGCTGCGCACAAGGTCACGCTGATGAGCGCCATCGCCTTCGGCGTGGACGTGCAGTTCGACAAGGCCTATGTGGAAGGCATCACCAAGCTGTCGTCCGCCGACATCCGCTACGCCGAGCAACTGGGCTACCGCATCAAGCTGCTGGGCATCACCAAGCGCACCGACAAGGGCGTGGAACTGCGCGTGCACCCCACACTGATCCCGGCCAAGCGCCTGATCGCCAACGTCGAGGGTGCCATGAACGCCGTGGTGGTGCATGGCGATGCCGTGGGGACCACGCTGTACTACGGCAAGGGCGCCGGCAGCGAGCCGACTGCCAGTGCCGTGATTGCCGACCTGGTCGATGTGACGCGCATGCACACTTCCGATCCGGCCAACCGCGTGCCGCATCTGGCATTCCAGCCGGATTCCATGCAGAGCCATATCCAGATCCTGCCCATGGGCGAGGTCGTTACCAGCTATTACCTGCGTCTGCGCGTGGCCGACGAGACCGGTGTGCTGGCACGCATCGCCAGCATCCTGGCCGAGCGTGGCATCAGCATCGATGCCATCATCCAGCGCGAGGCGGATGAAGTGGCCGGTGAGGGCGCCGAGCAGACCGATGTCATCATCCTGACGCACGAGTGCCCCGAGGCGGCCATGGATGCCGCCATCGCCACCATGCAGGCTGCGCCCACGGTGCTGCAGCCCATCGTCCGTATCCGCAAGGAAGAGCTGAACTGATGCATTACCTGTCCACCCGTGGCGATGCCACTCCGCGCAAGTTCTGCGACATCCTGCTCGAGGGCCTGGCTCCCGATGGCGGCCTGTACATGCCGGTGCGTTATCCGCAGGTCGACGGCCCCACGCTGGCGAAGTGGCGCAAGCTCTACGCCGAGCAGGGCTATGCGGCGCTGGCCTTTGCCATCCTCTCGCTCTACATCGACGACATTCCGGCGGCCGACCTGAAGGCCATCTGCGACAAGACCTACACCGAGGAGGTGTTCGGCACGCCGCAGATCACGCCGGTGCGTGCGCTCGAGGGTGGCCTGAATATCGAGGGCCTGTCCAACGGCCCGACGATCGCCTTCAAGGATATGGCCATGCAGCTGCTGGGCAACCTGTTCGAATACGAACTGGGCCGCCGCGGCGAACAGCTCAACATCCTGGGTGCCACCAGCGGCGACACCGGCAGCGCGGCCGAGTACGCCATGCGCGGCAAGCAGGGCGTGCGTGTGTTCATGCTCAGCCCGCACGGTCGCATGAGCGCCTTCCAGCAGGCACAGATGTTCAGCCTGCAGGACGAGAATATCCACAACCTGGCCGTGGAAGGCGTGTTCGACGACTGCCAGGACATCGTCAAGGCCGTCAGCAACGATCTGGAATTCAAGCGCCAGTACAAGATCGGCACCGTCAACTCCATCAACTGGGCGCGCCTGCTGGCGCAGGTGGTGTACTACTTTGCCGGCTATTTCCAGGCCACGCAGTCGGATGACCAGCAGGTGAGCTTCACCGTGCCCAGCGGCAACTTCGGCAACATTTGCGCCGGCCATGTGGCGCGCATGATGGGCCTGCCGGTTGCGCATCTGGTGGTGGCCACCAACGAGAACGACGTGCTGGACGAATTCTTCCGCACCGGTGTCTACCGCGTGCGTGCCAGCGCCGACACTTACGAAACCTCCAGCCCGTCCATGGACATCAGCAAGGCCAGCAACTTCGAGCGCTTCGTGTTCGATCTTCTGGGCCGCAATGCCAAGCGCACGGCGGAGCTGTTCGGCAAGCAGCTGGGCAGCCAGGGCTTCTTCGACCTGAGCCAGGATCCGGTGTTCCCGCTGGCAGCCAGCCGCTACGGCTTCGTCAGCGGCAAGAGCACCCACGCCGACCGCCTGGACACCATCCGCGATTGCTACAACCGCCTCGGCACCATGATCGACACCCACACCGCCGACGGCGTGAAGGTGGCGCGCGAGCACGTGCAGGCCGGCGTGCCGATGATCGTGCTGGAAACGGCGCTGCCGATCAAGTTTGCCGATACCATCACCGAGGCGCTGGGCCGCCAGCCGGAAGTGCCGGCCAAATTTGCCGGCATCGAGGATCTGCCCAAGCGTGTGCAGGTTGTCAAGGCGGATGCCGACGGCATCAAGAAGATCATCCGCCAGGCCTGCGTGTAAGACGCGAGCGCAATTGTGTGTCAGGGCGTCGCGCGTCGGCGTCCTGGTCACAATACCATCCGCAACGCCTTGTTAGAATCGGAGCCGGTTTGCAAGCGAGGAGAACAACGATGGCAGTGACGACGAAAAATTCGCGCAAGGGAGCCTGGCGTATGGCCATGGCTGCCACTCTGGTGGCAGGCATGCTCGCCGGTTGCTCGACGGTGGACGGTGTCCTCGGCGCGGTAGGCCTGCAGCGCGTTCCCTCCACGGGCCCCGCCCCGGTCATCAAGGTGGATCGCGTTCCGCCGGCTTCCTCCGCTGCTGCGAGCTGGACCGGCACCTACCGCGGCATGCTGCCGTGCCCCGACTGCGAGGGTCTGCGCATCAGCCTGTCGCTGTTCAAGGATGCCACCTACGAACTGCAGACGGAGCAGATCGGCTCCGACAAGCGTTTCGAGCGCCGTGGTTCCTTCACCTTTAACGGGGACGAAACGCGCATCACGCTGGATGCGAATGGCCAGAACCGCAGTTTCGACATCCTGCCCCCCAACCGCCTGCGCATGCTGGGCAAGGACGCGGCCCCGATTACCGGCCCCGATGCCGAGAAGTTCATCCTGCGCAAATGATGCAGGCTGGCCCGTGCGCCTGATGCGAGGGCTTCCCCGGACAGGCCGGACAGGCATTGCCGGGGATTGCACCGCAATGCGCAAGGATTTCACTGTTTTCTGTCGCTATCCTGCACCGCAGGGGGCTGCATCCGGCCGCAAGACCCCGCATCAGGTGGTCGTGGCCACTACAATAACTGCATTCAAAAAGCGGCGGGCCATCGGGCCCGCCGGCTTTTGGCATTTGCCGCACAACCAGAACAAGCAAACAGGCAAGGCCGCACCGGTTTAACTTTTGGAGCATGCAATGTCTGCACTTTTCAATGCGACCGATCTGGTCGTTCCTTTCGAGAAACTCCGCATGGCGGACGTCGACACCGTCGGCGGCAAGAACGCCAGCCTGGGCGAGATGATCTCCCAGCTGCCCGAGGGCGTTCGCGTCCCCACGGGTTTTGCCACCACCGCCCACGCCTTCCGCGAGTTCCTCAAGCATGAGGGCCTGGATGCGCGCATCAATGCCAAGCTCGATGCGCTTGACGTCGATGACGTCAACGCCCTGGCCGCCACTGGCGCCGAGATCCGCGCCATGGTCGAGAACCAGCCTTTCCCGGCCGACCTGGAGCAGGGCATCCGCGAAGCCTTCGCCACCCTGAGCGGCGGTAACGACCAGGCCAGCTTTGCCGTGCGTTCTTCCGCCACCGCCGAAGACCTGCCCGACGCGTCCTTTGCCGGCCAGCAGGAAACCTTCCTGAACGTGGTGGGCATCGAGACCGTGCTGCACAAGATCAAGGAAGTGTTTGCCAGCCTGTACAACGACCGCGCCATCAGCTACCGCGTGCACAAGGGCTTCACCCACGCCGAGGTGGCACTGTCCGCCGGCGTGCAGCGCATGGTGCGCTCCGACCTGGGCGCCGCCGGTGTCATGTTCACCATGGACACCGAATCCGGCTTCCGCGACGTGGTGTTCATCACCTCCAGCTATGGCCTGGGCGAAACCGTGGTGCAGGGCGCCGTCAACCCCGACGAGTTCTACGTGCACAAGCCCATGCTGCAGGCCGGCAACAAGGCGCTGATCCGCCGCAACCTGGGCAGCAAGCTGATCCAGATGGTGTTTGCCACGCCTGAAGAGAAGGCCGCCAGCGGCAAGCTGGTGCGCACCGAAGACGTGCCGGCCGAACTGCGCAACCGCTACTCCCTGACCGACGCCGAAGTCGAGCAGCTGGCCCGCTATGCCATGGTGATCGAGCAGCACTATGGCCGCCCGATGGACATCGAGTGGGGCAAGGACGGCACCGACGGCCAGCTCTACATCCTGCAGGCCCGTCCCGAGACGGTGAAGAGCCAGAGCGAAGGCCAGGTCGAGCACCGCTACAAGCTCAAGGGCAAGGGCACCGTGCTGGCCGAAGGCCGCGCCATTGGCCAGAAAATCGGTACCGGCCCGGTGCGTCTGGTGAACGATCCCAGCGAAATGGATACCGTGCAACCCGGCGACGTGCTGGTCACCGACATGACCGACCCCAACTGGGAGCCGGTGATGAAGCGTGCCAGCGCCATCGTGACCAACCGTGGCGGCCGTACCTGCCACGCCGCCATCATTGCGCGCGAGCTGGGTATTCCGGCCGTGGTCGGCTGCCATGACGCCACCGAAACGCTGAAGGATGGCACGCTGGTGACCGTGAGCTGCGCCGAAGGCGACACCGGCCACATCTACGACGGCCTGCTGGAAATGGAAGTGACCGAGGTGGAGCGCGGCGCCATGCCCGAGATTGCCACCAAGATCATGATGAACGTGGGCAACCCCCAGCTGGCCTTCGACTTCTGCCAGCTGCCCAACAGCGGCGTCGGCCTGGCCCGCCTCGAGTTCATCATCAACAACAACATCGGCGTGCACCCCAAGGCCATCATCGACTACCCGAACATCGATGCCGACCTGAAGAAGGCGGTCGAGTCCGTGGCGCGCGGCCATGCTTCTCCGCGTGCCTTCTATGTGGACAAGGTCGCCGAAGGCGTGGCCACCATCGGCGCGGCCTTCTGGCCCAAGCCGGTGATCGTGCGCATGTCCGACTTCAAGAGCAACGAGTACCGCAAGCTGATCGGCGGCAGCCGCTACGAGCCGGAAGAAGAAAACCCGATGCTGGGCTTCCGTGGTGCCGCGCGCTACGTGAGCGAGGACTTCGCCGAAGCGTTCGCCATGGAATGCGAAGCGCTCAAGCGCGTGCGCAATGAAATGGGCCTGACCAACGTCGAGATCATGATCCCGTTCGTGCGTACCCTGGGTCAGGCCAAGAAGGTGACCGAGCTGCTGGCAGAGCATGGTCTCAAGCGCGGCGAAAACGGCCTGCGCCTGATCATGATGTGCGAGATTCCGAGCAACGCCATTCTGGCCGAGCAGTTCCTCGAGTACTTCGACGGCTTCAGCATCGGCTCCAACGACCTGACGCAGCTCAGCCTGGGTCTGGACCGCGACTCCGGCATGGAGCTGCTGGCCATCGACTTCGACGAGCGTGATCCGGCCGTGCAGTTCCTGATCGCCCGTTCCATCGCGGCATGCAAGGCGCAGGGCAAGTACATCGGCATCTGTGGCCAGGGCCCCAGCGACCACCCGGATTTTGCCCAGTGGCTGGCAAAAGAGGGTATCGTATCCATCTCGCTGAACCCGGATACCGTGATCGACACCTGGAAGAAGCTGGCAGCCTGACCGGCCTCAAGCGGAAGGGACTGCCCCGGGGCAGTCCCTTTTTTTATTTCCATTGCAGCGTTCCACCGGCATGCAGAGCAACGAGCACCCGCACGATATCCCGCTGGCCGACTCCGAACCGGTCGGCTGGGGCTGGCGTGGCTTTCTGCTGGCGCTGTGGGTGGGGGGCAGCTTTGGCGGCATGTATTTCGTGCGGCAACTGGAGCAGATCACGGTGCTGGGCTGGCCGCTGGGTTACTGGCTGGCGGCGCAGGGCCTGATCATCGGCTACGTCTGTATCGTGGCCTTCTATGCCTGGCTGGCCAACCGGCGCGAGCGGCGCCGGCGCATCCCGCTGGCCGGGCCGGACGGGGAGGGCGTCTGATGGACTGGCAGTCGCCCCAGCGCGTGCACCTGATCTTTGTGGCCTATGTGGTGGGCACCATGCTGTTCGTGGTGGCCATGGGCTTTGCCGAACAGATCGGGCTGTCGCGCGAATGGCTGGGCGGCATCTGCCTGATGGCCTCCATCCTGAGCTACGCGCTGATCGGCATCTACTGCCGCACCACCCAGATCAGCGAATACTATGTGGCGGGGCGCCGCATCAGCGGCTTCTACAACGGCATGGCCAGCGCGGCCGACTGGATGAGTGCCGCCACCTTCATCAGCCTGGCGGGAGGGCTGTATCTGCAGGGCTTTTCGGGCAGCGCGACCAAGGCGGGCGGGTTTGCCTATCTGCTGGGCTGGACTGGCGGCTTCTGCCTGGTGGCACTGCTGGCGGCGCCATACCTGCGGCGCATGAATCTCTATACGCTGCCCGGCTTCTTCGAGCAGCGCTACGGCGGCGACTGGCCACGCCGCATCGCCATGCTGGCCACCGTGGTCTGCACTTTCATCTACATGGTGGCGCAGATCTACGGGGTGGGGCTGATTGCCTCGCGCCTGTCCGGGGTGCGCTTCGAGATCGGCATGCTGCTGGGCCTGAGCGGGGTGCTGGTCTGCTCCTTCCTGGGGGGCATGCGCGCTGTGACCTGGACGCAGGTGGCGCAGTACGTGATCCTGCTGCTGGCGTTTCTGGTGCCGGTGTCGCTGCTGGCCTACAAGCAGCTGGGCACGCCCTGGGCGCCGGCCGCCTACAGCGAGCAGCTGGCCCGCGTCAATTCGCTGGAATATGCGCTGCTCGCGTCGCCCAAGGAGGCGGAGGTCGGGCAGATCTACTGGCAGCGTGCCATGCACGACGCCCAGCGTCTGCAGGACGTGAAAACCTCCATGTACCAGGATCGCATGGAGTTGCTGCAGCGACTGCAGGAACTGAAGAACGAGCAGACCGATACGTCCACCATTTTTGCCATGAGCCGTGCGCTGTCGCAGCTGCCGCGTACCGAGGAGGAGGCGCGGGCGCTCTGGAGCCGCTCGCTGGCCAGCAACCAGGCGCGCAGCCAGCCCTTGTCGGGCATGCCGCTGTCGGCGCAGGCCTATGCGGGCGACCCGGATGGGCCGCAGGAGCAGCGTGCGCTGCATGATCTGTCGCGGCGCAACTTCCTGGCGCTGATGTTCTGCCTGATGGCAGGCACGCTGGGGCTGCCGCACCTGCTGACGCGCTACCTGACCACGCCAAGCGTGGCGCAGACACGGTCGTCGGTGGCCTGGACGCTGTTCTTCATCGCCTTGCTCTATGTCAGCATCCCGGCACTGGCCATCATGGTCAAGTACGAAGTCATGCACAACCTGGTGGGCATGCGCTTCGACGCCTTGCCGCAGTGGATCTGGCAGTGGTCGCGGGTGGACCCAGACCTGCTCTCGGCGCAGGACGTGAACGGCGACGGGCTGCTGCAGTTTGCCGAGCTGCATCTGGATGCCGATCTGATCATGCTGGCGATGCCGGAGATTGCGGGCCTGCCTTACGTGGTGTCGGCGCTGGTGGCGGCGGGCGGGCTGGCCGCGGCGCTGTCCACGGCGGATGGCCTGCTGCTGACCATGGGTACCACGATCGCGCATGACGGCTACTACCGGGAGATCAATCGTAACGCGCCCGAGATCCGTCGTGTGATGCTGTCCAAGTTCGTGCTGCTGGTGATGGCGCTGGCGGCAGCCTACGTCGCGGCACAGAAACCGGGCGACATTCTGGCCATGGTGGCGGCCTCGTTCTCGATTGCCGCCGCCACCTTCGTGCCGGCCATGGTGCTGGGGATATTCTGGCGCCGGGCCACCCGGGCCGGTGCGGTGGCGGGCATGATGGCTGGCCTGCTGCTGACGGTGGGCTATCTGGTGGCATTCTCCCCGCAGACGCGGGAAGCCTGGCCGGCGCTGAAGGAGCTGCAGCCCTGGTGGGGCATCCAGCCAGTCGCGGCCGGCGTGTTCGGGGTGCCCTTCGGCGCCCTGGTGCTGGTGCTGGCCAGCCTGTTGACGCAGCACACCAGTGCGCACGAAATACGACGCGACACCTTGCCAATCTGATGCGCGTGTGGCTATAATCTTTGGTTTTCCTTGCCGTACTGCGCTTTGACGCTGCGGGCGGCATTCCATTCCACAAGGAGCATCGATGCGTCATTACGAGATCATTCTGCTGATCCACCCGGATCAGAGCGAGCAGGTTCCCGCCATGCTGGACCGCTACAAGGGCATGGTTACGGCCGGCAACGGCCTGATTCACCGTGTTGAAGACTGGGGCCGCCGCCAACTGGCCTACCAGATCAACAAGCTGAACAAGGCCCACTACCTGTGCATCAACATCGAAGCCGACCAGGCTGTGATGGCCGAACTGGAACACGCGTTCAAGTTCAACGATGCCGTGCTGCGCCACATGACTGTGCAGAAGAAGAAAGCCGACACCGCTCCCTCGACCATGATGAAGTCCGTCGAGCGCGAAGAGGCCCGCAAGTCCGCACAGGCGAGCGAGGCTGACGCATCCTGATCGGATGCAGGTGGAAACAGCGTCCGTGCCAGCACTGAACCGGCTGGAACTGACCGCCAGACTGGTCGACCGCGCACCCCTGCGTCTGACACCCGCCGGCATCCCGGTTCTGGATTGCGTGCTTGAGCACCAGTCGGAACAGGTTGAAGCAGGCAGCAGACGCCAGGTGAATGCCCAGATCCGCACCTTGGCTGTAGGCCCCCTGGCCGAACAGCTCGAGCGCATGGAGATGGGACGCGAGGCCCGGTTTGCCGGTTTCCTGGCCACTCCGGCCAGGCGCGGCGGGGTCGTCAAGACGCCCAGGCTGGTTTTTCACCTCCAGGCTTTCCAGACCACAGTCACCCCTTAAACACAGAATTTTCAGGAGTCCATCATGGCCTTCAAGAGCAACAAAGACAAGCGCCCGAAGCGCAATACCCAATCCCTGCTGTTCAAGCGCAAGCGTTTCTGCCGCTTCACCGTCGCCAAGGTCGAAGAGATCGACTACAAGGACGTTGACACCCTGCGCGATTTCATCTCCGAAAACGGCAAGATCATCCCCGCTCGCCTGACCGGCACCCGCGCGATCTACCAGCGCCAGCTGAACACCGCCATCAAGCGCGCGCGTTTCCTGGCCCTGCTGCCGTACACCGACCAGCACAAGATCTAAGCCAAGGAGCACATACCATGCAAATCATTCTGCTCGACAAAGTAGTGAACCTGGGCAATCTGGGTGAAATCGTCAAGGTCAAGGATGGCTACGCCCGTAACTTCCTGATCCCCTCCGGCCGTGCCCGCCGCGCTACCGCTGCAGCCCTGGCCGAGTTCGAAGCCAAGCGCGCCGAACTGGAAAAGCAGGCTGCCGAGAAGCTGGCTGCTGCCGAAGAACAAGGCAAGAAGCTGGAAGGCGCCGTGGTCAAGCTGACCCAGAAGGCTGGCGTTGACGGCCGTCTGTTCGGTTCCGTCACTAACGGCGACATCGCCGAAGAACTGGGCAAGATGGGCTTCCCGGTCCACAAGTCCCAGATCCGCATGCCCAACGGCCAGATCAAGACCGTGAGCGACAACACCGTTCAGGTGGCCCTGCACACCGACGTGGTGGTGGACGTGACCGTGACCGTGTACGGCGAAACCGCCTAAGCGATCCGGGTCAACCGACCGCATTCAAGGCCGTCAGGGCAACCTGGCGGCCTTTTCTGTTGGTGAGGGGCGTGGAACAGCTGGCAGCGGTGTTGTATGCTAAACGGTTTTCCGGAATTCGCATTGCTGTCCATCCATGTCCTCTTCCTCTCTTGAATCCCTGATTTCCCGAGCCGAATCACTGCTCCAGCGTCTGGAGCAGGTGCTGCCGCAACCGTTGCAGCAGCCGGACTGGAATGCTTCCATCGCCTTCCGCTACCGCAAGCGTTCCAGCGGTTTCGCCGGCCAGACCGGTGTGCTGGAGCCGGTGCGTCACGTTGCCGAAATGCGGCTGGAAGATCTGCAGGAGATCGACGGCCAGAAGGAGCGCCTGGTGCGCAATACCGAGCAGTTCGTGAGCGGACGCACCGCCAACAACGTGCTGCTGACCGGTTCGCGCGGCACCGGAAAGTCCTCGCTGATCAAGGCCTGCCTGCATGCCTACGCGCCGCAGGGCCTGCGCCTGATCGAGGTGGACAAGGGCGATCTGGTCGATCTGCCGGACATTGCCGAGCTGGTCGCAGGCCGGCCGGAGAAGTTCATCATCTTCTGCGACGACCTGAGCTTTGATGAAGGGGAACTGGGCTACAAGGCGCTCAAGTCCATGCTGGATGGTTCGGTGGCCGCGAGCACGCCGAACGTGCTCATCTATGCCACCAGCAACCGGCGCCATCTGCTGCCGGAATACATGAAGGAAAACCTGAGCTACACGCACACGCCGGATGGCGAGGTGCATCCGGGCGAGGTGGTTGAGGAGAAGATTTCGCTGTCCGAGCGCTTCGGTCTGTGGATCAGCTTCTATCCATTCAGCCAGGACGAGTATCTGGCCATCGTGCACCAGTGGCTGCGCAGCCTGGAGGTGCCCGAAGGCGAGATTGCCGCGGCCGATCCGCAGGCGCTGGTGTGGGCGCTGGAGCGCGGCTCGCGCAGCGGGCGCGTGGCCTGGCAGTTTGCGCGCGACTATGCCGGCCGCAGGGGGCAGGCATGAGCCGCACGGCAGAACGGCCGCTGGTGGCGGATGGCGACCGTCCGCGCGCGGATGCGACGGACGGCACGCCGCGCAAGCTGGTGCAGGTGGCGGTGGGAGTGCTGCTGCAGCCGGATGGCAGCTTTCTGCTCACCAGTCGTCCCGATGGCAAGGTGTACGCGGGCTACTGGGAGTTTCCCGGCGGCAAGCTGGAGCAGGGCGAGTCGGTGGAGCAGGCGCTGCGGCGCGAGTTGCGCGAGGAAATCGGCGTCGTGATCGGCACGGCACAGCCGTGGCGCGATACGGTGGTGGATTATCCGCATGCCTTGGTGCAACTGCATTTCTGCAAGGTCACCGAATGGACGGGCGAGCTGCACATGCACGAAGGGCAGCAGTTCAGCTGGCAGCAACTGCCGGTGCAGGTGCAGCCGGTGTTGCCAGGCACGTTGCCGGTGCTCGAATGGCTGGCCGCGGAGCGCGGCGGCAGCCCGACGCGAACAGCCTGAAGATACTCAGCTTCCCAGCAGGTCCTTGAGCTGTTCGGCCGGGATAAGGTGCTGCAGGCTTTCTGCCGGCACATGCGATACCATGAATTCCAGCGTGGCGGCTTCCTGGCCGTCGACCTCGGCCGTGGCGCTGGCCAGCACTGCCTTTTCGCCCATGCGGCGGCATTTGAGGGTGAAGAGCACCCGCTCGTTCGGCAACACGGGGCGCTTGAACCAGGATTTGCGTACCCCCGTGAGCATGCCGAGGTGGCCGGGTGCGATGGCGCGTGCGATCGGGTCTCCGGCCAGCAGGCCAGCACCAGCCAGCTGGGCCGCCGCTTCCAGCAGCAGCGCGCCGGGAACGATGGCGCAACCCGGGAAGTGCCCGGCCAGCACCGGATCGTCGGCGCTCCAGCAGGCTTCACCGGTGTAGTGGTCGTGGGCCAGCACCTCCACCCGCTGCAGCAGCTGCAGGGGTGCACGGTGCGGCAGCAGGGCGGCGATGGCGGCCTGGTCGAGATCGATCGGATAGTGCAGTTCTTCGGTCATGGTTCCAGCGGAGACGTGATGGGTTTGCGGAGTGGCAGGCCCTTGCGCCAGCGTGTGGCCAGCACGGCAATGCTGCCGGCGGACAGGCCCAGCACGATGCCCGCCAGCACATCCCACCATACATGCTGCTTGGTGGCCAGCGTCGAAAAGCCGATGGCCATGCACCAGAGCAGGCTCAGGATGTGCAGCCAGCGCGGGGCGCGCACTTCATGCAGCTCATGACGGATCCAGGCCCAGGCAAACAGCGCATAGGCCACATGCATGGACGGGAAGGCATTGCCCGGCGCGTCCACGCTCTGCAGAATTTGTCCGAGTGGCTGGCTGCTCCAGTCCACCCTGGGCTGCATGAAAGTCGTAGGGTACCAGTAATAGAAGGCCAGGCCCGCGGCACACATCAGCAAGGCGCTGGCGCCATGCCAGAGCAGCCCCCTCAGGTCGCGTTGCAGGGCACCAGGCAGTGATACATATACCCAGAGCGAAAAATAGATGATGACCCAGTCCGGCGAAAAGGTGACGGCACGATCGATCCAGGTATCAGGCATGACCGTGATCGGGTAGCGCGGATGGTGCAGCAGTTCGAAATAGAACAGGAAGAACACCCACATGAATGCGGTGGTCCCCAGGGCCTTGAGCCAGCACAGGGTGGTCACGCGCTGTCCGATCTGGCGCTGCCAGCTGGCGATAGGGGCCGGACCGGTGGCGGGCGGTACAGGCGGCTGCGCCATCAGTCGTAGATGCCGATCAGCGCCACGCCGCCGGTGACGTAGCGCTTCTGCGCCACCAGCGGGCTGTCGGCGAATTTGGCGCCATGCAGGCTGTCGTAGCGGATGTAGGATCCGAACCAGAGGTTGCGATATTTCCGGCTGAGCGAGAACAGCAGTTGCGAGCCGCTGTAGCCGGCGCCCGCCTGGTAGGCCGGGCGGCTGGTGCTGGCGTATTCGGGCGCTACGTCATAGAAGTAGGCGTGCTGCTTGCGGCTGGCGAAGATCGGTCCGGTCACCATGCCCAGGTTCCATTGGCCCAGCGGCACATCCAGGTTGAGGTTGGGCGAGAACACCACGCCGGCATTCTTCGGAGAGCGCTCGACCGTGAATGCTTGGCGCACCGGCAGCCGCAGGCGCAGGTTGACGGGATGCGTCTTGCCGTCGATCAGCGTGAAATCCAGCTGCGGGCCCAGTTCGACCGTGGGCTTGAGGTTGGGCATGCCGATGCGCTCGGGCACGTCGCCCCGGGTGGGCGGCGAGAGCGAGGCGCTGATGGACAGCTCGATGCGGTCGTTGTTGAACAGTTCACCGCGCATGCCGTACTTGTCGGACTTGAAGAAGTCGCCTTCGTAGTGCAGGTAGGGTACCGGCAGCACCATGGTCTTGGTCGTCCTGGCACCGCGGTAGGCGGGAAAATGCACCACTCCGGCGCCCAGGCCGATGGCTTCCAGTCCCTCGATGCCGAACAGGCGGCGCGAGGTGCTGCTGCTGTCGGCCGGGGTGGCGCCCGCATCCTTGGCGGGCAGGGCGGTCTGTGCCTGCGCCGGCAGGCGGATGGCCAGAGCGGCGAGCAGCAGTCCGGCGGAGGAGAGGCGGAGGCGGGCAGGCAGCATGCGTGATCCTTGCGGGCGGCTCAGTATTCGGTCTGGTTGGGCAGCAGGCCCGGAATGGCGACGATGTCATTCCTGCGCTTTTTCCAGGCACGGTAGGTGCGCTTGTAGTTGAGCGTGGAGAGCAGGTAGTACGCGCCCTTGAGGATGCGGATGGAGCTCCAGATCGGGGTCTTGCCGTAGATGTCGCCGGCCAGCATGGAGAGCAGCGCTTCCTTCATGCGGTATTTGTCGGACGGGGACATGAACATGTCGCGCATGGTCGGGTTGGTGACGCGGTAGATGAACCAGGAGAACTCGCGCGGGCCGTGGCGCATCTGGCGGTCGAACTTGCGCAAGGCTGCGGCACGGCGGGCGGGTTGTGCCAGCAAGGTGTCGATGGCTTCTGCGGCAAATACGCCCCCCTTCATTGCCAGCCAGACGCCGGACGAGAATACCGGATCGATGAAGGCGTAGGCATCTCCCAGCATCACATAGTTGCGGCCGTGGTTGCGCTCGGACACGTAGGAGAAGTTGCCCGTGGCCGTCACATGCGCATGGATCTGCGCCTGTTCCAGCCGTTTGGCCAGCGGCGGGCAGGTGGCGATGGTATCGAGCAGGAACTGCTCCAGGCTGCGGCCGCCGCGGGTCTTGAGATAGTGCGGCCAGGTCACCATCCCGACGCTGGTGACGCCGTGCTGCAGCGGGATGAACCAGAACCAGCCGTAGTCGAACCAGAAGATGGTGATGTTGCCTTCAGCCTTGCCCTCATGGCGCCGGGCTCCGGTGAAATGCGCATAAACCGCCGTGCTGTTGTGCTTCTTGTTCGGGTGCTTGATCCTGAATTTGTTCGACAGGAAGGTATCGCGGCCGGAGGCATCGACCAGAAAGCGCGCCTGCCATTGGCTGGTGCTGCCGTCGTCATGCCTGGCCTGGACCGTCACACGCTCCGGATCACTGTCCAGATCCACGGCAGTGACCTTGCAGCCTTCCACGGTGTGCACGCCCTTGCGCGTGGCGTTGCGGAACAGGATTTCGTCAAACTCCGAGCGCAGCACCTGGAAGGCCGAGGGCATGCTCTTGTCCCAGGCATCGGCAAACTGGAAGGTCTGGCTGCCGGCTTCGTGCCAGGGCGAGACGAATTCGGCGCCATGCTTGGGTACGCCGATGGCGCGGATCTCGTCGCCGACGCCGAGCTCGTCGAGCAGCGGCAGGTTAGCCGGCAACAGCGATTCGCCGATATGGAAGCGCGGGTGATGCGATTTTTCGAGCAGCGCAACCTTGTAGCCCTTTTGCGCCAGCAGCGGGGCCACGGTGCTGCCGCCGGGGCCGCCGCCGATCACCAGCACGTCATAGAGGGTATCGGGCACAGCTGTTGCCGGCGGAGAGGATTCTGGGGTCATGGGGCTTCCTTTTGGCGGCGGCTGCGAAGGTCAGGCGGCAGCCAGCGGCCGGTATCTGCGCGCGAGCAGAGAGACGTTGCTGCCCCCGAACGCAAACGAGTTGGACAGCGCATACTCTAGCGCAAGCCCGTGACGGGCTTGTAGCGGAACGTAATCGAGCGGGCAGGCCGGGTCGGGCTGTTGCAGATTGGCCGTGGGCGGGATGGAGCCGGTGTGCAGGCTCAACAGGGTGCTGGCGAATTCAACTGCACCGGCAGCGCCGATCAGATGGCCGTGCATGGACTTGCTGGCACTGACCGGAATCTGCGCGGCGTGCGGGCCGAACACGTCCTGGATCGATTGCGATTCGGTGGCGTCGCCAACCTGGGTGGCGGTGCCGTGGGCGTTGATGTAACCGACCTGTTCGGGCGTGATATGGGCCTCGTGCAGGGCCTGGCGCATGGCGCGGGCCTGACCGTCGGCCGAGGGTGCCGTGAGATGTGCGGCATCGCTGCTGCTGCCGTAGCCGCACAGCACGCCGTAGATGGGAACCCCGCGGGCTTCGGCGGTGCTGCGGGTTTCGAGCACCAGCGCGGCTGCGCCTTCGCCCAGCACAAAGCCGTTGCGGCGGGCGTCGAAAGGCTTGCAGCTTTGGGCGATGTCATCGGTGTCGGGCGTGGCGAGCACGCGCAGGGCGTTCCAGCCGAGGTAGGCGCCGGTGGTGAGCTGGGCCTCGGTGCCGATCACCAGCATGGTGTCGGCATGGCCGGCCAGAATGGCGCGCCACGCTTCGCCGATGGCAACCGCCGACGAGGCGCAGGCCACGCTATAGGTGTGCGAGGCGCCCTTGAGGCCGTAGCGCATGGAGGCCGCTGCGGCCGTGGCGTTGGCCATCAGGCGCGGTACGGTCAGCGGGTGCAGCACCGTGGGGTTACGGTGGCCGTTGCCTTCGGGATCGTACAGGCGCTGGTAGAAGGTGGAATAGAGCGCTTCCAGCGTTTCGGCGCCGGCCAGGCCCACACCAACGTAGACACCGGCGCGATCGGTATTGACGGTGTCGCGCGAGAAGCGGGCATCGTGCAGGGCTTCGGCAGCGGCCACCATGCCGAGCTGGGTGGCGCGGTCCAGGCCCTGGTCGGCGCGGTCGAGGCGGGCGTCCAGTCCGGGCGGCAGCGGGGCGGCCAGGGCGTTGGGCAGCCAGCGGCGCACGGCTTCGGGTGCTTGGGTGACGGCGCTGCGGCCTTCGAGCCAGGCGGCGAAGCTGGCATCGCGCGTCAGCCCCGAGGGGGTGATCAGCCCGATGCCGGAGACGACGACTTCACGCATGGCCGGCAGGGCCTGCCTGGGCCGGGAGCTCGGGCATCTCGCCGTTGTTGCGGGCGCGGATGGTCTGCTCCAGGTCAGCGACCACTTCGTCCAGCGTCATGCTGCCGTAGCGCATCGGCTCCTCGATCTGGAAGCCGTACTTGTCCTCGATCTCGAACAGCATTTCGACCAGGCCCAGGGAATCGAGGCCGAACTCCCCCATTTTGGCTGTGGGGTCGGCGAGCTTGTCCACGGGAACATCGGGTTGCTGGCGCAGGTAGTCGAGGATCAGTTGTTTGAGCATGGGTGCAAACCGGGCGGTCGGGGCCTGGGCAATGAAAAGGGCGGGGCAGTGCCGGCTGCCGGCTTGCGCGCGATACGTTCGCAATGAACAGCTACAGATGCAAGGCGGGGCAAGGGCTGGCTTGGCGCTGGCGAATCCTATAATTCTAGCTTTGTAGCATACAGGAACCACCATGAGCGACGTACAAAACACCCCTGACGCCGCCGCCGTTGACGCGCTGCTGCCCGAACTGGCAGAGCTGGTCGTCGAGGCAGTCAACCTAGATATTCCCGCAGCCGAGATCGAACCGGATACTCCGCTGTACCGTGACGGCCTGGGCCTGGATTCCATCGACATCCTCGAGATCGCGCTGGTGGTCTCCAAGCGCTATGGCCTGCAGATCAAGGCTGGCGATGCCGACAATGCCAAGGTGTTTGCCTCGCTGCGTGCGCTGGCCGGCCATATCGTGATGCACCGCACCGCCTGAGGCGTGTTGCCCCGTATCCGGCGGGGCGGTTTTCCATGCCTGCTTCCTACATGCTTTCCTCTCCGGCGGAATTGCCGCGCCCGTCGCTGCCGGCCCTGTTGAAGGGGCTGGCCGTACTGGCGTATGCCGCGCTGGTTTTCTGGGCCTGCGTGCAGCGTGAGCCGCGCTGGTGGTCGCTGCTTCCCATGCTGGCGCCGCTGGCGGTGTGGGGCGGGGTGCTTGCAGGGTCCCGCCTGGGGGGACGGATCTGGCAATTCGCGCTGGCTGCGGGCTTGCTGGCGACACTGTCTGCAGGCCTCGCCTGGCTGGTGCCTGCGGGTCACGATGGCCTGGTGCAGCCACAGCAGGTGCGCCTGTACTATTTCCTGCAGGAAACCCTGCTGCTGGGGCTGGTGTTCTGGGCCTTTGCGCATACGCTGCGAGCCGGCCATACCCCGCTGTGCACGGCGATGGCGGGCATGGTGCATCCGGTGCTGTCGCTGGCCCAGTTGCGCTACACCCGCGCCATCACCTGGCTGTGGGCGCTCACGATTGCATTGGTATGGCTGGTGTCTGCCGGGTTGTTCGTGTTCGGGACGCCGACGGCCTGGGCGTTTTATTCGTCGGTGCTGTCTCCGGCGTTGATGGTGGCGCTGTTCGTGCTGGAAGTGCTGGCGCGCCGCTGGCTGCTGCCGCCGGCAGACCGCAGCGGATTGCGGGACACACTGCGGGCCATGCGTTCGGTGGACTGGCGCACCTTTTCCGCCAGCCCGTCGCAGACGGTGCAAGCCAGGGGTGAGGAGCGCCAGCAATGAATGCACGTTCCTTCTGGCCCCTGTGCGGCCATGCGCAGCCTGATGCGGTGCTGGCACGCGATGCCGACGGGCCGATCACGGTCCGGCAGTGGCTGCATGACGTGCACGCGCTGGCGGCACGGTTGCCGGCGGACTGCACCCACGTCCTCAACGTCTGTCGCAACCGCTACCTGTTTCTGGTCGGTTTCGGCGCCGGCATCGTAAGCGGACGTGTCAGTCTGCAACCCTCGTCGCTTGCGCCGGAGGCGGTGCGTCACCTGCTGCAGCACGCCCCCCGGCCGGTCTGCCTGCATGACGGGGAGAGCGAAGGGCTGGAGGCACTGATGCCCTTGCTGCCGGTCGTGCGGCAACTGGTTCCGTCGAAGGCACAGGATGTGGAGATTCCGCAGATTCCCGCGGAACAGGTGGTGTCGCTGGTATTCACCTCGGGCTCGACCGGCCAGCCGGTGCCGCATGCCAAGACCTGGGGCAAGCTGCATCTCAATGCATTGGCCGAAGCGCAAATGCTGGGGCTGGATCAGGGGTCGCAGACCAGCATCGTGGGGACGGTGCCCTCCCAGCACATGTATGGCTTTGAATCGGTAATGCTGCTGGCCTTGCTGGCCGGTTGCAGCCTCTGGACGGGGAGGCCGTTCTACCCGGCAGACGTGGCGCAGGCGCTGGCATCCGTGCCGCAGCCGCGCATGCTAGTGACCACGCCGGTGCATCTGCGCGTGCTGGTGGATGCCGGTTTGGACTATCCGCCGGTGTACCAGTTGCTCTGCGCCACGGCGCCGCTGGCGCCTGCACTGGCCGGGCAGGCCGAGGCACACTTTGGCGCTCCGCTGCGCGAAATCTACGGCAGCACCGAAACCAGCCAGCTGGCCGTGCGCCGGCCGCTGGAGGGCCCGGCCTGGCGCCTGTTTCCGGGCGTGCGGCTGGAGCAACAAGGGGATACGACCTTTGCCAGTGGCGGCCATGTGGAGGGGCGGGTGCCCATGTCGGATGTGATCGAGCTGGTGGGAGAGGATGGCTTCATCCTGCACGGCCGCAAGACCGACATGGTGAATATCGCGGGGCGCCGCTCGTCACTGGCCTATCTGAATCATCAGTTGGCACAGATTCCTGGCATTCAGGATGGTGCCTTTTTTCTCCCCAAGCCGGTGGATGTTCCGGGTGGCCATGCGCCGCTGGTGCCGGAGGTGGAACGGCTGTGTCTGGTGGCCCAGGCGCCGGGCATGAGCGCGCGTGACATCCTGGATGCGCTGCACCCCTATGTGGAGGCGGTGTTCCTGCCGCGTCCACTGATTCTGGTGGAGCGCATGCCGCGCAACGAGACGAGCAAGCTGCCGCAGCAGGCTCTGCAGGGGCTGTATGCCGAGCACCAGTTGCGGCAGCATGCGGCTGCGCACAAGCCCGATTTGCGCTGGCAGGTGCCGGTGGATCATCCAGTGTTCGCCGGCCATTTCCCGGGCCAGCCGGTGGTGCCGGGGGCCCTGCTGCTGCAGCGCTGTGTGGATGCGTGGCGCGCGCTGCCGCAAGCACGCGGACAGGCCTGCAGCGTGCAGCAGGCCAAGTTCCTGCTGCCCTGCGGGCCGGGTGATGTTCTCGACATCCGGCTGGAGCCTGTGGAAGCGCCTGGCAAGCCGTTTGCGGCCAGCTTCAGGGTGCTTCGCGGCGAGGAGACCGTGGCCAGCGGCACCTTGCGGGCATTGTCTGCGCCAGCGCAGGAAAACGCATGAGTAGCCAGGGCGAAGCCAGTGCCGAATGGGCCACGCGCCGCGAGCGCAGCCAGGTGCCGGTGGTGCGCTTCATGGTCTGGCTGTCGCTATTGCTGGGGCGGCCGCTGAGCCGCTTGGTGCTGCGCGGCATCGCCCTGTATTTCCTGCTGTTCTCGCCGGGCGCGCGCAAGGCGCTGCAGCAGTTCTACCGGCACCTGTGGCAGCGGCCGGCCGGCTGGGGGCAGCTCTATCGCCACTTCCTGAGCTTTGCCACCACCATTCATGACCGCGTGTTCGTGCTCAACGGCCAGATGGAACTGTTCGACATCCGTCTGGAGGGACGCGAGGCGCTGGAGGCCACGCTGTCGCGGGGGCGCGGGCTGATCATCATGGGAGCGCACTTCGGCAGCTTTGCCATGCTCAAGGCCTTTGGCGATGCGCACCAGCGGCGTGCCCACATGCTGATGTACGAAGAAAACGCCAGCAAGATCAACAGCATTCTGGCCGCCATCAATCCGGATGCGCCGCGCCACATTATTGCGCTCAACCGGGTCGATTCCATGCTGCTGGCGCGCGAAAAGCTGGAGCAGGGCGACATGCTGGGGCTGCTGGCGGATCGCGGGCTGGATGACGATGACGTGGTTCGCCTGCCATTTCTGGGCGAGGAAGCGTCGTTTCCCGCCGGCCCCTTGCGGCTGGCGGCCATGCTGCGCTGTCCGGTGTTCTTTCTGGCCGGCGTGTACGAGGAAGGCAACCGCTATCGCGTGCATGCCGTGCCGCTGGCCGATTTTTCCGATTGCCCGCGCGCGGAGCGTGGGCAGCGGCTGCAGGCGGCCCAGCAGGCCTATGTGGCCGAGCTGGAGGCGCAGTGCCGGGCTGCTCCGCACAACTGGTTCAATTTTTTCGATTTCTGGAAACCTTCGCCCCCGAAGCCTGTCCAATCCGTGCCGGGCGTGACGGCGCCTGATCCCCGTTCCTGATTTTTCCGAGGTTTTTCGCATGCAAGCACAAGGTCTTTTTTCCCGTTTTCTGCGCCGCACCGCGCTGCTGGCTGCCGGTGTTGCACTGTCGGCTCCCGCCTGGGCGTTGGACATGGGACAGCTGATGCAGAACATGGGCCAGTACAAGGAGCGCACCGGCCGCTTCGTCGAGACCAGGCACATGAAGGTGCTGGACAAGCCGCTGCGCAGCAGTGGCGAGGTGCGCTATGTGGCGCCGCAGCTGTTCGAGAAGAAAACAGTCGAGCCGGCGGCCGAACTGCTGCGCGTGGATGGCGATGCATTGCGCGTGGAGCGCGGTGGCAAGACCTACAACGTACGCCTGTCGAGCCAGCCACAGGCGGCGGCCTTCGTGGATGTGATCGTCGGCCTGCTGACGGGCGATGCCGGCAAGCTGGAGCGCAGCTACGACTATGAGCTCAAGGGCACGGCGAAGAAGTGGACGCTGGCCATGGTGCCCAAGGATGCCAGAATGAAGGCCATCATCAGCAAGGTGATTGCCAGCGGCGACAAGGAGCAGGTGCGCACCATCGAGTACCAGCAGGCCGACGGCGACCGTTCGGTGATGGTGATCGAGCCGCTGGCCAAGCGCTGAGGAGAGATCGATGGCTGCCGTGCTTGAGGCGATCCAGGCTGATATCACCACGCTGCCGGTGGATGCCATCGTCAATGCGGCGAACAACAGCCTGCTGGGGGGTGGCGGGGTGGATGGTGCCATCCACAGTGCCGCCGGGCCGGAATTGCTGGCGGAATGCCGCATGCTGCATGGCTGTCCGACCGGCGAGGCACGCATCACGGCGGGCTACCGGCTGCCGGCGCGGCATGTGATCCATACCGTGGGTCCGGTCTGGCATGGGGGCGCTCAGGGCGAGGCCGGCCTGCTGGCCTCCTGCTACCGCAACGCGCTGCTGCTGGCCCAGGCCAACGGGGTACGCAGCATCGCGTTTCCCGGCATCAGCACCGGGGTGTATGGCTATCCGCACGCCGATGCCGCCGCGATTGCGGTGCAAACCGTGCGCGCCACGCTGACGCAGGCGCCCGGCGTGGAGCACGTACTGTTCTGCTGCTTCTCCTCGGGCGATCTGCAGACTTACGAGCGTCTGCTGGCAGCCTGAGCGATGGCTGTCGCGCGGCATTCCGGCAGTCGTGCAGGCTTTGGTAGCGCTTTCTCTGTGACAATGTGGGCTTTTCGGCGCACAAGGCGGGAAGGGCTTCATGGGTTTCTGGCGTAGCAGGGTAGTCTGGATCTGGATGCTGGCACTGGTGGTCGGCCTGCTGGTTATTGTCCGCAGCACCTTCACCACCGACATGTCGGCCTTTCTGCCGCAAAGCCCGAGCAAGCAGCAGCAATTGCTGGTGGACCAGATCACCGTGGGCAGCGTCTCGCGCATGCTGCTGGTGGGGCTGGAAGGCGGTACGCAGGAGCAGCGCGAGGCGGCATCGCAGGCTCTCGCGGGGCAGATGCGCGCCAGCGACCGCTTCTCCATCGTGGCCAATGGTTCGGCAGAGGCCTTCGAGAAGGACCGCGTGTTCCTGTTCGAGAACCGCTATCTGCTCAGCCCGGCTGTAAGCGAAGGGCATTTCAGCGTGGAGGGGCTGCGCCAGTCCGTCACGCACTCCGTCGACATGCTGGGCTCGCCTGCGGGCATGCTGCTCAAGGAGATTTTCCCCCGTGATCCCACGGGCGAGTTGCTGGCGCTGGTGGATGAGCTTGACAGTGCGGATCGTCCGGCGGGAGCCAATGTGTGGCTGTCGAAGGATGGCCAGCGGGCCATCCTGATGGCACAGACGCGTGCCGCAGGCTCGGATACGGATGCACAGGAGCAGGCGCTGGCCAGCGTGCGGCAGGCGTTTGCCGAGGTGCAGGCGAAGGACGCTTCATTGCAGCCGGTCAGGCTGCTGCTGTCCGGTGCACCGGTGTTTTCGGTGGATGCGCGCAACACCATCCGCAGCGAGGCCATGCGGCTGTCGGTGGCGGGCTTTCTGGCGGTGCTGACGCTGCTGTTGCTGGTGTATCGCTCGCCGCTGACGGTCGGCATGAGCCTGGTGCCGGTGTTCACGGCAGTGGTGATGGGCATTGCCGCGGTCAGCCTGGTGTTTGGCGTGGTGCATGGCATCACGGTGGGTTTTGGTACCACGCTGATCGGCGAGGCGGTGGATTACAGCATCTACTATTTCGTGCAGTCGGGAAAAACGGGTTCTGGCGGGGCGGCGGGCAGCGCCTCGTGGGCGAAGCGTTTCTGGCCCACCATACGGCTGGGAGTGCTGACTTCCGTTTTCGGGTTTGCTGCGCTGGTGTTTGCCGGCTTTCCCGGCCTGGCGCAGCTGGGACTGTATTCGATTACCGGCCTTTGCACAGCGGCGATGGTCACGCGCTATGTGCTGCCGGAGCTGCCTGCCCGGCCTGTCAATCTGGGGCCGGCACGCCGTCTGGGGCAGTGGCTGACGCGGCGTGTGGCGGCCCTGCGCCGCCTGCGGCCGCTGGTCTTGCTGGTGGCGCTGCTTGCAGCGGGCGTGCTGGTCTGGACCTCGCTGCATGGCAGTATCTGGAACCGTGCTCTGTCCGGCCTGAGTCCGGTATCGCAGGAGGCGCAGGATCTGGATGAGTCGCTGCGGCGCGACCTGGGGCAGCCGGACTTGCGCTATCTGGTGGTGGTGTCTGCGCCGGATCAGGAGACGCTGTTGCGTCGCACCGAGCAGGTGAGCAGCAGCCTGCTGCAACTGGTGGACGACAAGACCATTTCCGGCTTTGAAACGCCGACGCGCTACCTGCCCAGTGCCGCCACGCAGAATGCCCGCCGTGCCGCCATGCCCGATCCTGCAGAACTGCAGGCCCGCCTGGAGCAGGCGCTGGAGCCCTTGCCGGTGCGTGCCGACACCCTGCAGCCTTTTGCGCAGGATCTGGAGCGCGCGCGCCAGCAACCGCTGATCACGCCGGAGAGCCTCAAGGGCACGGCGCTGGCGCTGACGCTCGAAGCCATGCTGGTGCAGCGCGAGAACGGCTGGTCGGCCTTGCTGCCCTTGCGCTCGCCGGTGGATGCGCAGGGCAAGTCGCAGGAGATCGATGGAGCTGCGGTGCAGCGGGTGCTGGATGCGGGTGCTTCCCCGCTGCCCGGCACGGAGGTGCTGTTCCTGGACATCACCACCGAAACGCGCGACCTGTATTCCCGCTATTTCAATGAGGCACTGCTGCTGTCGCTGGCCGGCCTGCTGGCCATCGTGGTGCTGCTGGCCTGGTCACTCAAGAGCGGCCAGCGCCTGCTGCGCGTGCTGACGCCCATCCTGCTGGCCGAGATCGTCGTGGTCGCAGGGCTGGTGTTGCTGGGCGAACGCCTGACGCTGCTGCACCTGATCGGCCTGCTGCTGGTGGTGGCCGTGGGCTCCAACTACACGCTGTTCTTCGACCGCTACGATCTGGAAAATGAGAGCGAATCCATCACCATGGTGTCGCTGCTGGTTGCCAACCTGGCTGCCGTATTCGGCTTTGGCGTGCTGGCGTTTTCGCAGGTGCCGGTGCTCCGGGCCATTGGCGCCACGGTCGGGCCAGGGGCGGTAATTGCGCTGTTGTTCGCGGCGATCCTGACGCGCAAGACGGGGGCAGCGGCGTCCAGCGGGGAGGCGCAGGCATGAGTGCCGTGCCCGAGCTTCGAGCGGCCAATCGTGGCGTGGCACCGGAAATCCGTGCTGAACCAGGGGCGCCGGAGTCCGCCTCAGCCGCCGTTGCCCCGGCGGCGCGCTGGCGTCCTGTCCCTTTGGTATGGGTCAGCGTGGCCTGGCACAGTCTCTGCCTGCTTGGCCTGATCCGTCAACCGGCTGCATGGCCCTGGTGGCTGGGCCTGGCTGCGCTCAATCATCTGTTGCTGACGGCGCTGGTCTTTCTCCCGCGCAATGCCTGGATCGGGCGCAACCTCACGCGCCTGCCGGCCGAGGCCACAGCGCGTGCGCAGGTGGCGCTCACTTTTGATGATGGTCCCGACCCGGAAGTCACCCCGCAGGTGCTTGATCTGCTCGATCGCCATGGCGCGCGTGCCAGCTTCTTCTGCATTGGCCGACATGTGCGCCAGCACCCGGAACTGGTGCGCGAGATTGTCGCGCGTGGCCATACTGTCGAAAACCACGGCGATGCCCATTCGCCCGTATTTGCCCTGTGGGGCATGGCGCGCATGCGGCGCGATCTGCTTGCCATGCAGCAAGCGCTGCAGGAGGCCGGCGTGGCTCCGGCGCGATTTTTCCGGCCCACGGCGGGCTTCCGCAATCCCTTGCTCGATCCCGTGCTGGCGCGCATGGGCCTGCGTTTGGCGATGTGGTCGCGTCGCAGTTTTGACACGCGCGACGGCAATGCTTCGCGCGTGCTGGCACGGCTGACGCGCGGGCTGACAGCGGGCGACATTCTGCTGCTGCACGACGGCAACAGCGCCCGAATGCCTGCAGGGCGGCCAGTCGTGCTGGAAGTCCTGCCACAATTGCTGCAGCAACTGGAAGCCGCCGGGCTGCAGCCGGTGCATTTGCGCCAGGCATTCGCCGCGCAGCCCCTTGCGCTACCCATGAGCCCGGCACAACCCCTGCACGCACACCTTTCACCTCAAGATCCGTGAACCCGATCCTTCTCACCCATTACACGGCCACCACCTGCCTGGGCGTCGGCAATGCAGCGCTGCTGCAGGCCCTGCGCGACATGCGCAGCGGGCTGGCGCCGTGCGATTTCGATACGGTCAATTTTCCGACCTGGGCCGGCACCGTCGCCAGCTTGGACGAAGTGGCCTTGCCGCAAGCCCTGCAGCACTACGATTGCCGCAACAACCGGCTGGCCCAGCTCGGTTTGCAGGCAGACGGCTTTGCCGACGCCGTGCGCCAGGCCATGCAGCGCCATGGCGCCGATCGGGTGGCGGTGGTTCTGGGCACCAGCACCGCCGGCATCTATTCGACGGAGCTGGCCTACCGTGAGCGCGACGCACAGACCGGGGTCCTGCCTTTACATTTCCATTACGCCGAAACCCACAACACCTATTCGGTCGGCGCCTTCGTCAAGGACTGGTTCAGCCTGCAGGGGCCGGCCGAGGTGGTTTCCACGGCTTGTTCCTCGTCGGCCAAGGTGTTTGCCAGTGCGGCCCGCCTGTTGCAGGCCGGGCTGATCGATGCCGTGGTGGTGGGGGGCGTGGACACCCTGTGCCTCACAACGCTGTATGGCTTCCGCTCGCTGGGCCTGACCTCCGCAAACGCCTGCCGTCCCTATGACGGCGCGCGTGACGGCCTCTCGATTGGCGAAGCGGCGGCCTTTGCGCTGGTGGAGCGTGCACCGGAAGACCGGCAGGCATTGCCGGCAGGCAGCATTCTGCTCACCGGCTATGGCGAAACCAGCGATGCCCATCACATGTCGGCGCCGCATCCAGAAGGGGCAGGTGCCCAGGCCGCGATGCAGGCCGCTCTGCAGATGGCCGGGCTGCAGCCGCAGGATATCGGCTACATCAACCTGCACGGCACCGCCACGCCGAGCAACGACCTGGCCGAGGGCAAGGCGGTGCGCGCAGTGTTTGGCGCGGAGACGCCCTGCAGCTCGACCAAGGGTTTTACCGGCCATACGCTGGGTGCCGCGGGCGGCGTCGAGGCGGTGGTGTGTGCGCTGGCGCTCACGCACGGCTTGGGGCCGGGGAGTGCCGGTACGCAGGCGCTGGATTCGGCCATTGCGCCGTTGAACTATCTGCTGCAGCCACGAACGCTGCCGCTGCAGCATGCACTGAGCAACTCCTTCGGCTTTGGCGGCAGCAACTGCAGTCTGGTGTTCAGCCGCGTGGGAGGTAGCGCATGACCACATCGTCTCTGCAATTGTGGGTGCATGGCCTTGCCGTACTGGGACCGGGGCTGGCCAATTGGCCGCAGGCACAGGCGGTTCTGTCGGGGCAGGAGGCTTATGTCCCCGCTGCCACCGTGCTGCCGGTCCCCGAGATGCTGCCCCCGGCCGAACGCCGTCGTTCCAGCCGCGTCATCAAGCTCGTGATGGCCTTGGGCACCGAGGCCTGTGCGCAAGCCGGCATGGCTCCCTCCGCGCTGGCATCGGTGTTCAGCTCGTCCACCGGCGATGGCCACAACTACCATGCCATTTGCGAGGTGCTGGCCAGCGACCAGCGCGACGTATCGCCCACCCGTTTCCACAACTCGGTGCACAACACGGCAGCCGGCTACTGGTGCATTGCCGCGCAGGCAACCGGCCCGTGCCAGGTGCTGGCGGCCTACGATGCCAGCTTTGCCGCCGGCCTGCTGGAGGCAGCCGTGCAGGGTGTTTGCGAAGCGCGCGACATGCTGCTGGTGGCCTATGACGCTGACTATCCCGAACCCCTGCGTGCAACGCGTCCGGTGCCCGACGCGGCCGGTCTCGCCATGGTGCTGCGCCCGCAGCCGCATGCCGGGGCGCTGGCGCGCCTGGATATCCGCTGGCTGGGAAGCGATGCCGCGGCGCAGGCGGCGAGCGTGAACGGCCAGAGCCTGCCCGACCCCGCGCTGGAGCAACTGCGCACCAGCATTCCCGCCATGCGCGCCTTGCCGCTGCTGCAGCAACTGGCCAGCGGCCAGGCGGGCAGGGTGCTGCTGCCGTCGTTGCCCGGCCAGTGGCTGCAGGTGGATGTCACGCCATGCTGATGAGCCAGAGCGAGATCGCCGCACGCATCCCGCACCAGGGCAGCATGTGCCTGCTGCAGGAAGTGCGTGAGCTGGATGAGCAGCACATCGTCTGCACCACCCGCACCCATCTGGATGCCGCCAACCCCATGCGCGAGAACGGCCGCATGGGCGCTGCGCTGGGCATCGAGTATGCAGCGCAGGCCATGGCCCTGCATTGCGCCCTGCAACAGCAACAGGGCGAGCGCCCGCGTGGCGGCTACCTGACCAGCGTGCGCGACGTGCAACTGCATGCCGAAACGCTGGATGCCAGCTCCGAACCCCTGACCGTGCGCGCCGAGCGCATCGCCGCCAGCGAACAGACGGCCATGTACCAGTTCAGCCTGCATGCCGGCGAGAGCCTGCTGGTGCAGGGGCGCATTGCCGCCATGCTGGATGTGGCGGCTCCCTCACAGACCTGAACTTTTCCCGCAATGTCCTCTTCCTCTTCCCGTCAGCGCCATGCGCTCGTGACCGGCGCCAGCGGCGATCTCGGTTCCGCCATCGCCCGCCGTCTGTCCCAGGCCGGCTGCCATGTCTGGGTGCATGCCAGCAGCCAGCCGGCCCGTGCAGATGCCGTGGTGCAGGCGATCCGCGCGGCAGGCGGCAGTGCCGATCCCGTCGTGTTCGACGTGACCGATGCGGCTGCCGTACAGCAGGCGCTCGCCACCCTGCTGGAGCAGCACCCCATCGACATCCTCGTCAACAACGCCGGCGTGCATGACGACGCCGCCTTCCCCGGCATGACGGCCGCGCAGTGGCAGCGCGTGCTGCAGGTGAATCTGGATGGTTTCTTCCATGTCACACAGCCGCTGACCATGCCCATGGTGCGCCAGCGCTGGGGGCGCATCATCAATATTTCCTCGGTGGCGGCGCTGGCCGGCAACCGTGGGCAGGTGAACTATGCCGCTGCCAAGGGCGGGCTGCAGGCAGCCACCCGCGCGCTGTCGCTGGAACTGGCCAGCCGCAACATCACGGTCAATGCCGTGGCGCCCGGCATCATCGCCGGCAGCATGACCGAAGGCGTGTTCGACGACAAGCTGATCAAGGACATGGTGCCCGCCAAACGCGCCGGCAAGCCGGAAGAGGTGGCTGAACTGGTCGCCTTCCTCGCATCGGACGCAGCTGCCTACATCACCGGCCAGACCATTTCCATCAACGGGGGCCTGTACGCATGAGCGTCGCCAGCGAAGCCCTGTCCGGGGTGCACAAGAGCGAACTGCTGCTGTTCTTCACGCTGCTGCAGCTGTGCGTGATCGTGCTGGCCGGCCGCATTGGTGCCAACCTGGCCTTGCGCTGGGGACAGTCTGCCGCCGTGGGCGAGATCATCATCGGCATTGTTCTCGGCCCGACGCTGTTCGGCTGGCTGTGGCCGGATGCCTTCAATTTCGTGTTCCGCTCCACGCCGGGCGACGCGATGCAGATTCTTTCACAGATAGGGTTAATTCTGCTGATGTTCCAGATCGGGATGGAATTTGAATTCTCCCACCTCGCTGAAAAGGAACATCGGCGCAGCGTGACGCGCATCGCCGTGGCCAGCATGGTGGTGCCGTTCGGCTTCGGCTATGCGCTGGGCTACTGGATGACGCCCATCCTCACGCCACAGGCCAATCCCACGGCAGCGGCTTTGTTCGTGGGCACGGCATTCTCGATCACGGCACTGCCGATCCTGGGGCGCATGCTGATCGAGTTCGACATTGCGCGCAAGCCGCTGGGGGTGATTGCCATCAGCGCGGCCGCCATCAATGACGTGGTGGGCTGGCTGCTGCTGGCGCTGGTGACCATGCTGGCGGTGTCCGGTTTCGATGCCGCGCAATTCGGCTCCACCCTGGCGCTGCTGGTGCTGTACGTGGCAGTGTGCTGGTGGGGCGTGCGGCCCTTGCTGCGCTGGTGTGTGCGCCACCTGGGCGGGGGCGAAGACTGGAGCAACAACCTGCTGGGCGTGATTCTGGTGCTGGTGTTCCTCAGTGCCATCGTGACCTACAAGCTGGGCATTTTTGCCATCTTCGGCGGCTTCATGCTGGGGGTGCTGCTGCACGACCAGCCGCAATTCGTGGAAGCCTGGCGGCGTCACATCGGGCAGTTCGTCAACGTGTTCTTTCTGCCGATTTTTTTCACCTACACCGGGCTGCGCACCGACATCGGCGGGCTGGACAGTCTGGGCCTGTGGGGCTGGTGTGCCATCGTGGTGCTGGCCGCCTGCATCGGCAAGTATCTGCCGTCCTACCTGGCCGCGCGTTCAGCCGGCATGTCGCACGGGGAGTCGCAGATCGTCGGCGTGATGATGAACACGCGCGCACTGATGGAGCTGATCGTGATCAACATCGGCTACGACCTGGGCGTGATCTCGAAGAACGTGTTCACCATGCTGGTCATCATGGCGATCGTGAGCACGGTGATCACCACGCCGGTGTTGCGGCATTACCTGCCGAAGCTGGGCTACCGGCAGGTGAAGACCCATGTGCCGGAGGAAGTGACGGCGGACTAGCGCTCAACGCGCCAGCTTGCGCCAGATCAGCAGCGGCAGCCGCAGCACAAACCCCAGGAACAGCCGCGTGTGCATCCAGGTGAGCAGGGTGTTGTCGCGCAAATACTTGAAGTGCGACACGCCGCCTTCGCTGGCCTGGAAGTAGCGCACCGGTGCATCGATATTCAGCGCAGGCACGCCGCTCCACGACAGGCGCACCACCGCCTCCGGGTCGAAATCGAAGCGGCGCATCCAGCGCTGCCGCTGCATGATGCGTGCCAGCGGGGCAATCGGATAGACGCGAAAGCCGTATAGCGAGTCGCCGATGCCGTTCCACAGCGTTTCCAGGTTGGCCCAGAAATTGGACACCTTGCGCCCGTTCACGCGCAGGCGCGGCGCGCCGGCATCGAACACCGGCTTGCCCAGCACCATGGCCTCCGGCTGTTGCTGCGACTGCTGCATGAATGCCGGAATCAGGTGCGCAGGGTGCTGGCCGTCCGAATCCATGGTCAGCGCATGGGTGAAGCCTTCCTGGGCCGCGCGGCGCAGGCCGTGCAGCACGGCAGAGCCCTTGCCGCTGTTCTGCGGCAGCACCAGCACCTTCAGCCCGCTGTCCTCGTCCGCCATGCGCTGCAGCAGGGCGGCGCTGCCATCGGTGCTGCCATCCACCACCACCCAGACCGGATTCCACTGCGCACGCGCGCCCAGCACGGTTTCGCGCACTTTCGGCCCGGGGTTGTAGCTCGGGATCAGCACCAGATGGGTGCGTGAAGGCAGGGGCGCGCCGGCAGCGCTCGGGGTATCAGACATGGCTGGAACTGGAAGGGGCTGCGAAATGTTCGCGCATGTCCTGCTCGAACTGGCGGGCGATGTCGGCCGCCACCTGCTCGCCCGGCGCCTCGATGCGCTGGCCCAGCCGCATAGTGACGACCAGCGGCAGCACCGGCGGCTTGAACAGCGGCCAGCCCTTGCCCAGGTACGGCGTGCTCATCTCGATGAATACCTGCTGCATGGGCGCAGGCGCGCGCTGCGCCATGATGGCGCTGGCCGGGCTGCAGGGGTTGATCGGCCACTGCGAGGTGCGCGTGCCTTCGGGAAAGATCACCAGATGCGCATCGCGCCGCAACTCGTCGCAGGCCTGGCGGACCATCTGCATTGGCGAGGCGTTGCTGACGTAATGCGCCAGCCGCGTGGCGGCGCCGAACAGGATGTTCTGCTGCAACGAGGCCTTCATCACGCACACCGTATTGGGCAGCTGCGACATGAACAGGATGGCGTCGAGCAGGGAAGGGTGGTTGGCCACGACGACCAGCGCGCGCTCCTGCCGCAGCTGTTGCAGCGCGCTCAGGTCCAGCCGCACAAAGCAGAGGCTGCGCAGGATCCAGGTGTAGAGGCGTGTGCCGGCAAAGATCGCGCCGCGGCCGATGCGGCGACGCAGCGTGCCCGGCAGCGGCAACAGGCCCACCAGCATGGCAAACGGATACCAGGTGAGGCAGATCGCCGCCAGCGAGACGAGGCCGATCACCATGGCCACCGGCGCATACAGGCGCAGCAGGGGATTTCCGGCACTGGCAGGGGCTGAAGCGGAGCGGTGCGGGGGATGGTCGGGCTGCTGCGGCGCGGACATGCAAGAAGGAGGAAAAAATCCGTGCAAGTGATCACGGAACAGTGCTGCGAGGCATTGTAATGCGTCCTTTCGACCAAACCTGTTCTCTTCCGGCACAGGCTTTCTGCGTCACAATAGCGCACCACGCACGTTGCCGGAGCAACTGTTGCCGGAACACATCGAGAGACCAGAGACAAGCCATGACCGCTTCCACGCCCATTCCCATCAGCAAGGAGTTTGACTACCCGTTGCAGAACGCAGAAGGCGTCACATGCACCGCCCACGCCTGGGCCAAGGTGCCGCCGCAGCTGAACAAGGCCGAGCGCGATGCGCTGATGCAGAAAAGCGCCGAGCTGCTGAAGGCGCGCAATGCCGTGCTGGTGGCGCACTACTACGTGGATGGCGATTTGCAGGATCTGGCGCTGGCCACGGGCGGCTGTGTATCCGATTCGCTCGAAATGGCGCGCTTCGGCCGCGACCATGAGGCACAGACGCTGGTCGTGGCCGGCGTGCGCTTCATGGGCGAGAGTGCCAAGATCCTGAGCCCGGAAAAAACCGTGCTGATGCCAGATCTGGACGCGACCTGTTCGCTCGATCTGGGCTGCCCGATCGACGAATTCAGCGCCTTCTGTGATGCCCACCCGGATCGCAAGGTGGTGGTTTATGCCAACACCAGCGCGGCGGTGAAGGCGCGTGCCGACTGGATGGTGACCAGCTCCTGTGCGCTCGCCATCGTCAACCACCTGAAGGACAAGGGCGAGAAAATCCTGTGGGCGCCCGATCGCCATTTGGGCAAGTACATCCAGCAGCAGACCGGCGCGGACATGCTGATGTGGCAGGGTGCCTGCATCGTGCACGACGAATTCAAGGGCCTGGAGCTGGATCTGCTGTGCAAGCAGTATCCGGGCGCCAAAATCCTGGTACATCCCGAATCGCCCACCAGCGTGGTGCAGCAGGCTGACGTGGTTGGTTCCACCTCGCAGCTGCTCAAGGCCGTGATCGACGGTGCCGAGGGCGAAACCTTCATCGTTGCCACCGACAACGGCATCATGCACCGCATGCGCCAGCTGGCACCCGGCAAGACGCTGATCGAGGCGCCTACCGCCGGCAACAGCGCTACCTGCAAGAGCTGCGCGCACTGCCCCTGGATGGCCATGAACGCGCTGCAGGGCGTGGTCGATTGCCTGGAGCAGGGCAGCGGCGAGGTATTTGTCGACCCCGAGGTGGGCCGCAAGGCAGCGGGCTGCATTACGCGCATGCTGGATTTTGTCAAGGAGCACCCTGAGGCGCTGGTCGTCAAGGACGGCGGACGTCTGGCGGGCATGACGCCCGGCATCGGCGCCGCCTGATTTTCTACCTGATCTGCTGTAGCCCATCATGTTTGAATTCAACGAATCCCTCGACGAAGCCCGCATCCGCAATATCCGCGATGCCCTCACGGAAGACATCGGTGTCTGCGACTGGACCGGCCAGCTGGTTCCGGTTCCCAAGCCGGTGACAGCTCGCGTGCTGGTGCGGGAAGAGGCCGTGCTGTGCGGCCGTGCCTGGTTCGAGGGCTGCATGCGCGGGGTCGATCCGGACCTGACGCTGGAGTGGCACTACGAGGAAGGCGACCGGATGGCCGCCAACACCGATGTCTGCCACATCCGCGGCGAGGCGCGTTCCATCTTTACCGCCGAGCGCGCGGCGCTCAACTTCCTGCAACTGCTCAGTGGTACCGCGACGCTCACGCGCCGCTATGTGGATGCGATTGCCGGCGTGTCGGAGAAGGGCTGTGCCGTGCTGGACACGCGCAAGACCATTCCCGGCCTGCGCCAGGCGCAGAAATACGCCGTGCGTGTCGGTGGCGGCCAGAACCAGCGTATGGCGCTGTGGCATGGCATCCTGATCAAGGAGAACCACATCGCCGCCGCTGGAGGCATTCCGCAGGTGCTGGACAACGCCCGCGCGCTCGATGCCGGCGTGGAGATCCAGATCGAGGTCGAAAACCTCGACCAGCTGCAGCAGGCGCTGGAGGCCGGTGCCACCAGTGTGCTGCTGGACAACTTCACCCTGCAGGCCATGCGCGACGCCGTGGCGCTGACGGCCGGCCGCGCTCTGCTGGAAGCCTCGGGTGGCGTGCAGCTGGATACCATGCGCGAGATCGCCGCGACCGGTGTTGACCGCATTTCCATCGGCAAGCTGACCAAGGACGTGGTGGCCACCGATTACTCTCTGCGTATCGTCGGCTGACGGCAGGAGCGCCCTGCAACGTTTAGGCGTTTTCCCTGAGTGGTGGCGTGCGAGCCACAGCCGCCTGTGCCGGCTGCAAGAAAATTTGTCAGTTTCGTTAAAGGTTTCCCCTAAAATTGCCGCTTCTCCGGTCAGGCCCCCATCCGGCCCGGCTGGCATAACGACCGATGGCGTCCCGTGATCCGGCCGCCATCCAGGGAGGCTTTCTGATGATGGATTCGATCAAGCATTTCATCCGGCATGGTTCGCTGGTGACGCAAATTTTCATGGGCCTGATGGTGGGCATTGCGCTCGCCATCCTGTGGCCCGATGCAGCCCGGGCCACGATTCTGTTCGGCACGCTGTTCGTGGGGGCGCTCAAGGCTGTGGCACCGCTGCTGGTATTTGTGCTGGTGATGTCCTCCATCGCCAACCATGAAAAAGGCGTGCAGACCAATATGCGCACCGTGCTGGTCCTGTATGCAGTCGGCACCTTTGCCGCCGCCCTGGTCGCGGCCGGCGGCAGCTTCCTGTTCCCGATGGAGCTGACCTTCAAGCCTGTCACCGAAGAGCTCTCGCCCCCGGGCAACGTGATCCAGGTGTTGAAGAACCTGGTGCTGAGCATGGTCGACAACCCGTTCAAGGCCCTGATGAATGCCAACTACATCGGTGTGCTGACCTGGGCCATCGTGCTCGGCCTGGGCCTGCGCCATGCCGATCGCGCCACGCACAGAATCCTGGTCGACGTCTCCGATGCCGTCTCTTGGGTGGTGCGTCTGGTGATCCGCTTCGCGCCGTTCGGCGTGATGGGTCTGGTGGCCGACTCCGTGCTGACTTCCGGCTGGGATGTGCTGGTGCATTATCTGACCCTGCTGGGGCTGCTGATCGGCTGCATGCTGGTGGTGGCGCTGGTGGTGAACCCCATCATCGTTGCCGTCATGACGCGCCGCAATCCCTTCCCGCTGGTCTTCACGTGCCTGCGCGAGAGCGGCGTGACGGCCTTCTTCACGCGCAGCTCGGCGGCCAACATTCCGGTAAACATGGAGCTGGCCAAGCGTCTGGGCCTGAACCGCGACACCTACGCCATTTCGCTGCCGCTGGGCGCCACCATCAACATGGCCGGAGCGGCAGTTACCATCAACGTGCTGACACTGGCAGCCGTGCATACCCTGGGCATCCCGGTGGATTTCGGCACCACGTTGCTGCTGTGCGTGGTGGCGTCCATCGCTGCCTGCGGTGTCTCCGGTGTGGCGGGCGGCTCGTTGCTGCTGATCCCGATGGCGTGCAGCCTGTTCGGCATTCCCAACGACATTTCCATGCAGGTCGTTGGTGTCGGCTTCGTGATCGGCGTGCTGCAGGATGCGTTTGAGACGGCGCTGAACTCCTCGACCGACGTGCTGTTCACGGCCGCTGCCGATCCGGTGATGCGCGCCCGCTGAGCGCCTAGCGCTGCGACACCAGCAGCTTGAGTGCCAACCCGGCAAACACCACGCTGGCGCTCCGATTGAGCCAGGTCTGCGCGCTGGCGGAGCGTTGCAGCTTGCGCCCGATGCTCCCGGCCAGCAGGGCCAGCGTGGAAAAGGTCAGTCCGGCCGCGAGGATGAAGATCAATCCCAGCAGAAAGGTCTGAACGGCCACGCTGCCACGCGCGGGATTGCTGAACTGCGGCAGGAAGGCCAGGAAGAACAGAATCACCTTGGGGTTGGTCAGGTTCATGATGACACCGCGCAGCCAGGCCTGCATCGGTGTCATGTCCGGCACCGACGGGCCGCCGCTATCGTCCACCACGCTGGCTGGCGCGTTCCAGGCACCCCAGGCTAGATACAGCAGATAGGCGGCGCCGAGCAGCTTGAGCACCGTAAACGCCGTGGCCGAGGCGGCGAACAAGGCGGCCACGCCCCAGGCCACCGCCAGCGTATGCACGATCAGCCCGCTGCACAGCCCCAGCACCACCCACAGCCCCGCACGCACGCCGCGCAGGGCCGAGAGGGTGATCACGAACAGATTGTCCGGGCCGGGCGAAAGTGCCAGCAGGACGGCGATGCCGAAGAACCCTATGGCGACGTCAGGAGACAGCAGCATGTCCATGCTCAACGCAGCTTCTTGGCCTTCTTGCCGCCGCGCTTGTTCACGTTCTTGAACAGGATGGTCGGGAAGCTGGCCGGCAGCAGATCAGGATAGTCGCGCACATAGTGCAGCCCGCGGCTTTCGTGGCGGCTCATGGCGCTGCGCACGATCAGGTCGGCGCAGTCGACCAGGTTGCGCAGTTCCAGCAGGTCGCGATTGACCTTGAAGTTGGCGTAATAGTCGTCGATCTCGGCTTTCAGCATGTTGATGCGATGTTGTGCACGCTCCAGACGGCGCGTGGTGCGCATGATGCCCACATAGTTCCACATCACCAGGCGCAACTCGTCCCAGTTGTGGGCGATGACCACCTGTTCATCGGCATCCTCCACCTGACTCTCATCCCATTCGGGAAGCTTCGGCTGGCTGGGAATGGCCTTCTGCATGATCATTTCGGCGCAACTCTTGCCCAGCACCACGCATTCGAGCAGCGAGTTGCTGGCCAGACGGTTGGCGCCGTGCAGGCCGGTGTAGGTGGTCTCGCCCACGGCATAAAGGCCGTGCAGATCGCTCTGGCCGTTCAGGTCGGTGACCACGCCGCCGCAGGTATAGTGTGCGGCCGGCACGACCGGGATCGGATCCTTGGCAATATCGATGCCCAGCTCCATGCAGCGCTGGTAGATGGTGGGGAAGTGTTCCTTCAGGAAAGCCTCGCCCAGATGGGTGGCATCCAGCAGCACATGGTCCAGGCCGTGCTTCTTGATCTCGAAGTCGATGGCGCGGGCCACGATGTCGCGCGGTGCCAGCTCGGCGCGCGGGTCGTGCGCCGGCATGAAGCGCTCGGTGTGGATGTTGCCATCCGCATCCTTGAGCGGCAGCTTGAGCAGGCCGCCTTCGCCGCGCAGTGCCTCGGTGATCAGGAAATTGCGCTCCAGCGGGTGATACAGGCAGGTCGGGTGGAACTGGATGAACTCCATGTTGCCGATGCGGCAACCGGCGCGCCAGGCCATGGCGATGCCGTCGCCGGTGGAGGTTTCCGGGTTGGTGGTGTAGCGGTAGACCTTCCCCACGCCGCCGCTGGCCAGCACCACGGCACGCCCGGGAATCGTCAGCACCTTGCCTTCGTCGATGTTGAGCACATACACGCCGTAGCAGTTCTTGATCGGGTGCTGGCCGGCATCGCCCAGGTGCTTGTCCGTAATCACGTCGATCGCCATCCAGCGCTCGTGCAGAGTGATGTTGGGGTGCTTGCGCACGGCATCGAGCAGCGCTTCGTGGATGGCCTTGCCGGTGGCATCGGCCGCGTGGGCGATGCGGCGCACGGTGTGGCCGCCTTCACGCGTCAGGTGCAGACCGAGCGGGCCGCTCGGGTCGTGGGTGAACGGAACGCCTTGCTGTACCAGCCATTCAATGGCCTCGGCACTGTTTTCGGCAATGAAGCGGGCCGTGTCTTCATCCACGATGCCGGCGCCGGCTTCCTGGGTGTCGTGCACATGGCTTTCGATGCTGTCATCGGCGCCGAGTACGCCGACGATACCGCCCTGGGCGCGCGTGGTGGCGGATTCCTCCACCTTGCGCTTGGCAATCATGATGACGGGAACGCTGGGCGCCAGATGCAGGGCCACGGCCAGGCCCGCAAGCCCGGCGCCCACGATGACGACGGGGAGGGCAGATTGATCGCCGGTGGAGGAGATGGAAATTTCAGGGGAGGACATGGGGCAAATCAGGAAAGCGGACAGTGGCCGCACTCCTTGCGGGAGCCATGGCCGCCTGTCCGGAAAACTCAGGAATCAGGCGGCTCGTAGCCTTCCTCTTCGGTGCCGGGCTTTTGCTCCATGCGGTAGCTTTCGCTGGCCCAGGCACCCAGGTCGATTTTCTTGCACCGTTCGCTGCAGAACGGGCGGTAGGGGTTGGAAGGCGCATAGACGCTGTCGCCGCCGCATTGCGGGCAGACGACGATCTTGGCCGGCGCGACTTCCTGGGGTGGGGTCGATGCAGCCATGGCGACTTCAGGCGCAGAGGGTGAGCTGGAAATCGATGTCGGCCGGATGCAGGGCCAGATGGCCTTCGGCATCCTCGCGCATCATGCGCACGGCCACCATCAGGTGGTTGGCGCTGATCTCGGGCACGACGCGGCGGTTCGGGTCGATGCTCAGGCGCAGCAGCTGGAAGTTGCGGTTCTGCGGCAGGTTCCGCTGGAACTGGCCGTTCGATGCGCTGACCTTCTGCGTATGGCCGCTGTTGCGCAGCAGCGAGAGCAGCATGCGCACGCTGTCTTCCACCGCCTTGAAGGCGCCGATCCAGCCCTTGAGCGCGTACTGGCGCTGGCTCTCGGGCAGATGCAGCCAGGCGTGGTAGGCCGGCAGGTCGAATTCGCAGGTGCCGCCGGGAATCGCCGCGCGGCTGCGGATGGTCATCAGCCAGTCGTTGTCGGTGAGCGGCTGGCCGATCTTGCCGGTCATCTGCTCCAGCCGCTGGAAGCAGTCTTCCGCGGTGCGGATCATCTGGTTCAGCATGGATTCTTCCACCGCCGGATTGCCGCGGTAGCCGGCCAGGTGCTGCTTCTGGCGATCCAGATCGCGCATGATCTCGCCTTTCAGGTCGGAGCGGCTGGAGACTTCCAGCAACTCGAACAGCGTGATCAGGGCAAAGTGGTGGTCGATGGCCGTGGTGCGGGCGGCGAGTTCGTTGAACCGGTCGAGCAGGCGCTCCATCCGCAGATAGGTGCGAATGCGTTCATTGAAGGGGTATTCGAACAAGATCACGCGGCGTTTCCTTTGGGGCCAATGATAAGGTGGAAATGGCGCGCCAGGGCCTGCACCTGTGCGCGCAAACGCTCCAGCGTGATGTTGCTGCCGTTCTGCACCACGGCATCGGCGATGGCGTGGCGCTGCTGCCGCGTGGCCTGGCTGGCGATGATGCCTTCCACCGCCTCGCGCGCGAGCTGGTTGCGGCGCATCACGCGGGCGATCTGCGTGTCGGTGTCGCAATCGACCACGATCACCTGCTGCAGGCGCTTGCGCCAGTGGCTGGATTCGGTAAGCAGCGGGATGTCATAGAGCACCACGCGCGCCTGCTGGTGGATGGCTTGCGCCGCGCTGTCCTGGATCTGCTGCAGCACCAGCGGGTGCACGATGGCCTCGAGCTGGCGCTTGGCATCGGGCTGGGCAAACACCAGTTCACGCATGGCGTTGCGGTCCAGCGCGCCGTCGGGCTGGATGAAGCGGTCGCCAAAGGTCTGGCGTATGGGCGTAATGGCGGCGCCTCCCGCGGCGGTGGTGGCGCGCGAAATGGCGTCGGCGTCGATAAGGAACGCCCCATGGTGCTGGAACAGCTCGGCCACCGTGCTCTTGCCGCTGCCGATGCCACCGGTCAGGCCGATATGCCAGGTGTGCATGTGTCGTGTCTCCCGCGTCTGCGGATGGTTCTTGTGCGGGCCGTCCTGCTGCGGGCGGCGCATGCTGCAAATATAACTGCTAGCGGGCCTGTGCCAGCAATTGCAGCAGCCAGTTGCTGCCCATAATCCATCCGAGTGCGCCGCCCAAGGCCAGAAAGGGGCCAAACGGCAGCTGTCCCTGTTCGCCCAAGCGACCGTAGAATTTCAGCATCAGACCGACGACGAGGCCGCTGACCGAGGCCACCAGCAACACGGGAAGCAGGGCAGGCCAGCCCAGCCAGGCGCCGATGGCTGCATACAGCTTGAAATCGCCGTGGCCCATGCCTTCCCTGCCGGTGAGGTGCAGGAAGATCTCGTACACAAGACGCAAGCTGGCATAGCCGATGGCGGCTCCCCAGACGGCTTGCGGCAAGGGGGTGCCCGTGAGCCCTGTTGCTGCGGCCAGCAGGCCGGCCCAGAGCAGGGGAAGGGTCAGGCTGTCGGGCAGGTAAGTGGTGGCCCAATCGATCAGTGCCAGGCTGAGCAGGATGGCGCCAAAGAAGAACCAGGCCAGCGCCGGCCATGTCAGGCCGTAGCGCCACGCGCAGTAAGCCGCCAGTGCGGCAGAGGACAGTTCCACCAGCGGATAGCGGGGCGAAATCCTTGCCTGGCAATGCGCACAGCGACCGCGCAGCCACAGGTAGCCGAGCAGGGGGATGTTCTCGAACCAGCGCAGCGGGGTGTTGCAGGCAGGGCAGTGCGAGGCGGGCAGCCAGAGGTCGAAGCGCTGTGCAGTCTGGTGAGTTGCACGATGCCCTGGCACATCCTGCTGTGCAAGCAGCCATGCGGCATGATCCGCCTCCCAGGCCACTTCCAGCATGCGCGGCAGGCGGTGGATCAGCACATTGAGGAAGCTGCCGACGATCAGTCCCAGCAGGACTGCCAGCAGCCATTGGGGCCAGCCCAGCGGCATCACAGCGCCTGCCCCAGGCTGAATACCGGCAGGTACATCGCCAATATCACGCCGCCCACCAGCAGGCCCAGCACCACCATCAAGACCGGTTCCAGCAAACTGGAAAGACCACGCAGGCCTTCGTCGAGTTCGCTGCCTTCGTAATCGGCCACCTTGGCCAGCATGGTGTCCAGTGCGCCTGATTCCTCGCCGACAGCCGCCATCTGCACCACCAGAAGGGCAAACAGCTGCTGTTCCTCCAGCGCCTGCGAAAAGCTGCGCCCGCCGAGCAGCGCTTGGCGGATACGCAAACTGGCCTGTGCAAACACCAGGTTGCCCGAAGCGCCGGCAACGGCAGGCAGTGCCTCGGCCAGCGGAATGCCGGCAGCAAACAGCGTGGCGAGCGTGCGCGCCCAGCGCGCAGTCACGGCCTTGCGCGCCAGGGGGCCAAGCAGCGGGAGATGCAGCAGCAGACGATCCATGGTGTGCTGCATTGTGGCATGGCGGCGCAGCCCTGCACGAAACGCGAGCACGCTGCCAGCCAAAGCCAGCAGCAGCCAGCCACCCTGCGCCTGCACCCAGCGGCTGGCCTCGATCACCAGCAGGGTGGGCCAGGGCAAGGCGGCGCCGAGCGAGGCAAAGGTCTGTTCGAAGGAGGGAATCACCCACAGCATCAGCGCAGTGACGACAGCGATGGCGACCAGCAGCACGGTGAACGGGTAGAGCAGGGCAGATCGCACTCGGGCACGCAGGGCACAAGCCTGTTCCAGATCCTGGGCCAGGCGTGCCAGCACGGCATCCAGCGTTCCGGAGAGCTCGCCGGCCTCCACCAGGCTGCAGTACAGCGCATCGAAATGGCGTGGGTGCTGGCGCAGCACGCGGTGCAGCGGCTGACCATGTTCCACGCCCTCGCGCACGGTCTGCAGCACACCGGCGAGGGCGGGCGGGCTGCTGCGGCCGGCCAGATCAAGACATTGCAGCAGGGGCACACCGGCACGGTGCATGGTGGCCAGCTGGCGCGTGAAGCGGGCCAGCTCTGCAGCGCTGCTCCGCTGCCTGGCCCAGAATGGCGCGGGACGGATGCGGATCTGCTGCATGCCCTGCCGCAGCAGCCGGGTACGCAGTTCGGCGGGGGAGGCGGCCTGCCAGAGGCCGCGCTGGCGCTGTCCACGCCGGTCTAGCGCCTGCCAGCGGAAGTTGCGCAAGGCAGGCGCAGCATGAAGGGAAACAGCCAGCTTATCCATGTGTGGCAGTGAGCACTTCGGCCAGCGAGGTTGCGCCCTGCAGAACCTTGTCCAGCCCGGCCTGACGCAGCGAACGCAGTCCTTCGGCGCGTGCCTGCGTCTCCAGGGCAGTCAGCGGGGCATCGGCCAGCATCAGGGTGCGCAGCGCATCGCTCACCGGCATCACCTGGAAAATGCCGGTGCGCCCGCGGTAGCCATTGCTGCACGCCGGGCAGCCCACCGGGCGATAAGCCAGGCGGGGCCCGTCAACCGCCTCCGGTGCAAATCCCGCCGCCAGCATCTGTTCCGGTGACAGCTGCACCGGTTTACGGCATTGCTCGCAAAGGCGCCGTACCAGCCGCTGCGCGCTGACCAGGCTCAGGCTGGCAGCCAGATGGTAGGCCGCCACGCCCATGTGCCGCAGCCGGGTCATGGCGGAGGGGGCATCGTTGGTATGCAGCGTGGATAGCACCAGATGCCCTGTCTGCGCCGCCTTCAGCGCGATATCGGCCGTTTCCAGGTCGCGGATTTCCCCTACCATCAGCACGTCGGGGTCCTGTCGCAGAAAGGCGCGCAGGGCGCTGGCATAGCCCAGCCCGGCTTTCTCGTGCACATTGACCTGGTTGATGCCGGGCAGCGGGATCTCGCAGGGATCCTCCACGCTGGCGATGTTCACGCCGGGCTGGTTGAGCCGTTGCAGGCAAGCGTACAGCGAGAGTGTCTTGCCCGAGCCGGTGGGGCCGGTCACCAGCACCATGCCGTGCGGGCGTGCAATCGCTTCTTCCATCAGGGCCTGGTCGTGCGCCGGATAGCCAAGTTCCTCCAGGGTCAGGCCGACATGCGCGGCATCGAGCACCCGGATCACCACTTTCTCGCCGAACAGTGTCGGCAGCGTGCTCACGCGCAGGTCGACCATGCGCTCCGGTCCCAGGCGGAACTTGATGCGCCCGTCCTGCGGCAAGCGGCGCTCGGAAATGTCGAGCCGGGCCAGTACCTTGATGCGCGCGGCCAGCCGCTCGCGCAGCGCCAGCGGCGGCGCCATGCGTTCCTGCAGTACGCCATCGATGCGGAAACGCACGCGGTAGCGGTCCTCGTAAGGCTCGAAATGCAGGTCGGAACTGCGCAGGGCAATGGCCTGTTCGAGCAAGTCGTGCAGCAGCGTGACGACCGAGGCTTCGTCGGAGTCGGAAGCGGCTGCAGGCACGATGGACGGTCCCGGGGCGCTGCGATGGGGAAACAGGGGCTGGGCTTGCATGATACCCAATAAATATACTATAAAAGTAGTAATATTTTAACAAAAACAACCATCCACACCGTCACAAAACCCTGACAAATCTTTGTCATCGCCTCCCGTAGAATCAAGGCATGCTTGAAGTGATCCTGATCCGTCACGGTGAAACCGATGCCAACCGTTCCTTGCGCTTCCAAGGGCATGCGGATATCCCGCTCAATGCCACCGGCCTGCTGCAATCCGGCCGGCTGGCACAGGCTTTTCGCAACAACGGCATCCTGCACCGGGTGGCCGCCAGTTACAGCAGCGACCTGCAACGCGCCGTGCAGACTGCCCAGACTTCGCTGCAGCAGACGCCGCATGCCGCTCCCATGCTGCAACCGGCCCTGCGCGAGCAGAGCTTCGGCGTGCTGGAAGGGCTGACTTTCGAAGAGGCCAGGGCAGCCTATCCCGATGACGTGGAAAGCTGGATGCAATTCAGCGCCGACTACGCGCTGCCGTCCGGCGAAAGCACCCGCCAGTTTCACGAGCGCGTGATGGGCGCCCTCAACGACATTGCCTTGGCGCATCACCAGAAAGCCCCCGAAAACAGCTGCGTGCTGGTGTTCTCGCACGGCGGCGTGGTGGATATGGCCTGGCGCCACCTGACCGGACAGACGCTGTCCGGCCCGCGCACCTGCGAGATTCCCAACGTGGGGCTCAACCACATGCGCTGGGATGGCCGGCGTTTCCATCTGCACGACTGGGCCGATGCCCGCCATGTGGCCGATCTGCCGGAGCAGCCGCGCTACGACCAGCGCAAATTGCGGGGGCGTTGAAGCCCTGCCACACCAGGCATTCACCGCAACGGGGCACCGGGCCTGTGGATCGTGCAATAAGTCACATCGCCCCCGCAATCCGCATTTCGGGCTTCCCGGGCGGCATAGCAGTGGTATAAAACCCTCAAACGCTGCAGTGCAGCATGCATGCCCGCATGGCGGGCCATTGGGAGAATCGGAATGGATCGTCGATCAGTACTGCTTTCGGGTCTTGCCTGGACGGTGGGCGCGGGTGCGCTCAGCCTGCAGGCGGGCTGTGCCAAGGAGCGCAAGAGCGACCTGACGTTGGGCATGGTGCTTGAGCCGCCGGGGCTGGATCCCACGGCCGGCGCGGCCTCGGCCATTTCCGAGATCACGCTCTACAACATCTTCGAAACGCTCACCAAGATCCAGCCCGACGGTTCGGTGCAGCCCTTGCTGGCGGAAAAGTGGGAGTCGGCCGACCAGAAGACCTGGACCTTCCATCTGCGCAAGGATGCGAGGTTCCACAACGGCGAGCCCTTCAATGCCGAAACCGTCAAGTTCTCCTTCGAGCGCGCAGCCGGTGAGAAGAGCACCAACAAGGACAAGCGCCTGTTTGCCAGCTTCAGCGGCATCAGCACGCCCGACGCATACACCGTGGTGCTGCAGGGCACCGAGCCCAATCCGGATCTGCCTTTCCTGCTGGGGCAGGGCACGGCCATCATCGTCGAACCCAAGAGCGTGGCCAGCAACGCCACGGCTCCGGTGGGCACCGGCCCGTACCTGCTGGACCAGTGGCGCAAGGGCGCATCGCTGTCGCTGAAGAAATGGCCCGAATACCGTGCGGCCGACAAGATTGCCATCCAGGCCGCAACCTTCCGCTTCATCTCCGACACCGCGGCGCAGGCTGCGGCGCTGCTGTCCGGCGACGTGGATCTGTTCTCGCGCGTGCAGGTGGCGCGCAGCCTGGACCAGTTCAAGACCGACAAGCGCTTCCAGGTACTGGTGGGTGCCTCGCGTGCCAAGACCATCCTGGCCATTAACAACGCGCGCAAGCCCCTGGACGATGTGCGCGTGCGCCGCGCCATTTCCGCGGCCATCGACCGCAAGGGCGTGATCGACGGTGCGGCAGACGGCTTTGGCGTGCCGATCGGCAGCTACTATGTGCCGGGCGCGCTGGGCTACGTGGACACCACCGGCGTCAACCCCTACGATCCCGAAAAGGCCAGGCTGCTGCTGCAGGAAGCTGGCGTGAAGGACCTCAAAATCACCATCAAGCTGCCCCCGCCGCCCTACGCGCGCCAGGGCGGCGAGGTGATCGCTGCCATGCTGGCCAAGGTCGGCATCACGGCCAGGCTCGAAAACATCGAGTGGGCCCAGTGGCTGAGCAACGTCTATGGCCAGAAGGACTACGACATGACCATCATCAGCCATGTCGAACCTTTCGATTTCGGCAACTTCGCCAAGCCGGACTACTACTGGAACTACCAGTCCGAGGCCTTCAACGCGCTGTTTGCCAGCATCAACCAGACGGCCGATCCCGAGCAGCGCGCGCGCCAGCTCGCCGAGGCGCAGCGCCTCGTGGCGTCGGATGCCGTCAGCGCCTACCTGTACCAGCCGCAGTGGATCACCGTGGGCAGCAGCAAGCTCAAGGGCGTGTGGAAGGACATGCCGGTGTTTGTCAACGACCTGTCGGCGCTGTCGTGGGGCTGATGGCTTGCCGGAGCGCCCGCCTGTAGCGGTGACGCTTTTTGACATTGCGTGAACAGGCGCCCACTTCTTGTGGGTGCCTCTCCGTTTCCGAAACCCGGCCTTACAGCAGTGGTGCGGCGGCCAGCAACTGGCGCGTATAGGGATGCTGCGGTTCGGCAAACAACTGCTCGGTCGGCGCATATTCCACCACCTTGCCCTGATACAGCACCGCGATCTGGTCGCACACATGGTGTACCACGGCCAGATCGTGGCTGATCAGCATGAAGCTGATGCCGTGTTCGGTCTGCAGCCGCCGGATCAGGTTCAGCACCTGCGCCTGCACCGACACATCCAGCGCGCTCACCGGCTCGTCCGCCACGATCAGCTTGGGACTGCTGATCAGCGCGCGTGCGATGGCGATACGCTGGCGTTGGCCGCCCGAAAACTCGTGCGGATACTTGTCCAGGTCGGCTTCCTGCAGGCCCACGGCATGCAGGGCGTCGATGGCCTGGGCGCGCAGCGCCTCGGTTCCTGCGCCGTAGGTGTGCAGCGGCTCGGTCACGATGCGCTCGATATCCTGGCGCGGATCGAGCGAGGCATAGGGATCCTGGAACACCATCTGGAAATCCCGTCGGGCCTGTTGCAGCTCACGCGGCGGCAGCGCATGCACCTTGCGCCCGAGAATCTCCACCGTGCCGCTGGTCGGCTGGTCCAGCGCCATCACCAGCCGGGCCAGCGTGCTCTTGCCGCTGCCCGATTCGCCCACGATGCCAAGGCTCTGGCCGGCCTGCAGGCTGAGCGTCACGCCATCCAGCGCCCGCGTGATGCGCGGCGGCACGAACAGGCTCTGCCGGCGCTGCCGGTAGTGGCGCTTGAGATCGGTAACCTGGAGCAGCGGAGTCGTCATGGCGTGAGCTGCATGTGATAACAACGCGCCAGATGAGGGACAGACGGTGTCTGGCGCCCTGTGTCTACCGCTATGGCCGCCTGCGCTGACAATATCTCTGGTGTGCCGCCGTGTATTGCTTGCGGGGTTGCATGGACGGGTACCGCGAACAGCGGCGGCTCCTGCCCACGGCAATCGTCCTGCACGAAGCTGCAGCGGCCGGCGAAGCGGCATCCGGGCGGTGGCGTGAACATGTCCGGCACGCGACCCGGAATGGTCTGCAAGGGCGCACCGCGTGGCGCACCAATGCGCGGGCGTGCCGCCAGCAGCGCACGGGTATAGGGGTGCGCCATGCGCGCAAAGACTTCGCTCGTGCTGCCCGATTCGGCCACGGCACCTGCGTACAGCACCATCATGCGCTGCACATTGCGCGCAATCACGGCCAGGTCATGGCTGATCAGGATCAGCGCCATGCCGCGTTCGGCCACCAGGTCGCGCAACAGGTTCAGGATCTGCGCCTGCACTGTCACGTCCAGCGCCGTGGTTGGCTCGTCGGCGATCAGCACATCCGGGTCACAGGCCAGCGCGGCCGCGATCATGATGCGCTGGCGCTGTCCGCCGGAAAACTGGTGCGGATAGTCGTTCAGCCGCTCACGTGCATCGGGAATGCCGACCCGGTCCAGCAGTTCGACCGCATGGGCCAACGCTGCCCGCCGGTCCATGGCGCGGTGCTGGCGCAGCGGCTCGGCCACCTGGTCGCCGATGCGCTGCAGTGGATCCAGTGCCGTCATGGGCTCTTGGAACACCATCCCCAAATCATCGCCACGCAGGGCGCACAATGTCTTTTCGCTGGCTCCTACCAGCTCCTGCCCATTGAACACGATGCTGCCTTCTGCCCAGGCGTTGCGCGGCAGCAGGCCCATCAGGGCCAGCATGGCCAGCGTCTTGCCGCTGCCCGATTCGCCGATCACGCCCAGGGTTTCGCCGCGCTCCAGCGTGAAGCGCATGTTGCGCACGGCGGCTGCCACACCCCGATGGGTGCGCACCATCACGTTCAGGTCGCGGACTTCCAGCAATGCCATCAGCGGCCTCCCTCGCTGATCTTGGGGTCGAGCAGGTCACGCAGGGCGTCGCCCAGGAAGTTCAGCCCCAGCACCGCCAGCGCAATCGCCACCCCCGGATACACCGCCAGCATGGGATGGCTGAACATCAGCGTCTGTGCATCGGCCAGCATGCGGCCCCAGCTCGGTTGCGGCGGCTGCGTGCCCAGGCCCAGGTAGGACAGCGCGGCCTCGGCCAGGATGGCAATGGCAAACTGGATGCTGGCCTGCACGATCAGGATGGCCAGGATGTTGGGCAGGATGTGCTCCCAGGTAATGCGCCAGCGGTTCTTGCCGCAGGCGCGCGCCGCCAGCACGAACTCGCGCGTCCACAACGCATTGGCGCCGGCGCGCGTCACCCGGATGAAGGTCGGGATGTTGAAGATGCCAATGGCGATCATGGCGTTGACCATGCCCGGTCCCCATACGGCGGCCAGCATGATGGCGGTGAGGATGGCCGGAAATGCGAAGGTGACGTCGGTCATGCGCAGGATCAGTTCTTCGACCCAGCCACGCCGCGCGGCGGCCAGCAGGCCCAGAGCCGTGCCGATGACCAGACCGATACCCACGGCAATCACCCCCACGAAGATCGAGCTGCGCGCGCCTACCAGCAGCTGCGACACCACGTCGCGCCCCATCACGTCCGTGCCAAGCCAGTGACTGGCGCTGGGCGGCAGCAGCTTGCGTTCCAGGTGCATCTCCAGCGGCGGCCAAGGGGTCCAGACGTAGGAGAGCAGGGCGGCCAACACCAGCAGCAGCGTCAGCCCGCCACCCATCCACAGGCCCGGATGGCGCCAGGCACGGGCACGCAGGCGGTTCACGCGCGGTGCACTGGTCACGGTGGTCGCGGCGGGTGTCATGGCATGGGAGCCGGAAACATTGGCTGGCGTGTTCACTGGCTGCTCCCCCCCCGGTGGCGCAGGCGCGGATCAATCGCCGCATACAGCACATCCACCACGAAGTTCACCACGATCACCATCGCGGCCAGCAGCATCACGCAGTTGCGCACCACCACCAGATCCCGGTTGGCAATGCTCTGGAAAATCAGCCGCCCGAGCCCAGGCAGGAAAAACACGTTCTCCACCACGATGGTGCCCGCCAGCAGGTTGGCAAACTGCAGCCCCATCACCGTCAGCACCGGAATCATGGCGTTGCGCAGCACATGGCGCCACAGTGTCGCGCGCTCGCTCAGGCCGCGCGCGCGTGCCGTGCGCACGAAATCCTCCTGCATCACCTCCAGCACCGACGAGCGCGTGATGCGCGCCAGAATCGCTGTCTGCACCACCGCCAGCGCAATCGCCGGCAGCAACAGGCTCTGCAAGCCGCTCCAGAAGCCTGCGCGCCAGCCATCGAAGCCGCCGGCGCTGAACCACTGCAGCTGCACCGAAAACACCAGGATCAGCACGATCGCAAACCAGAAATTGGGCACCGCCATGCCGATCTGGCTGATTCCCATCACCGCGATATCGGCCGGCTTGTTGTGGCGAGAAGCCGCATAGATGCCGATCACCAGTGCCAGCACGCTGGTGATGAGCATGGCAAACACGGCCAGCGGGATGGTGAGTGCGAGCCGCTCGGCAATCAGCGGCCAGACCGGGCTGCTGTAGGCATGGCTGATGCCCATGTCGCCCTGCAGCAGGCCGCCGGCCCAGGCCAGGTAGCGCGTATGCACTGGCAGATGCAGCCCCAGCTGGCGCGAGAGCTCGGCCACGGCTTCGGGGCTGGCGTCCGGCCCCAGCATCACCTGGGCGGCATTGCCGGGCAGCACTTCCAGCACGCCAAACACCACCACCGATGTGAACAGCAGGGTCAGCAGCAGGCTGAGCAGGCGTTTGGCAAGATACAGACCCATGAGGCAGAAGTGGATACGGACAGCAAATGGCGGCAAGGCGCCGCCGCACTTGCGATAATAGCGGCGTTTTGTCCTTCGACCGAGGGACCCCCTGAAAGGAAGGACTGGCTACTGTGGCACTGATCATCACCGACGACTGCATCAACTGCGATGTATGCGAACCCGAGTGCCCGAACGAAGCCATCTATCTGGGCGAGCACATCTACGAGATCAATCCGGACAAGTGCACCGAATGCGTCGGCCACTTCGATGAGCCGCAGTGCGTGCAACTGTGCCCGGTGGCCTGCATCCCGGTCGACCCGCAGCATGTGGAAAGCCGCGAGCAGCTGATGCAGAAATACGAGCGCCTGCAGCAGGAAACCCTGAAGAGCCGCGGCTGATTTCGGCCGGGCGACTCCCGGCGTACAGGGCGCCGCTCGCCTGACGCAGGCAGGCGCCACGCCATCGGTGCGCGGCAGCCGTCGTCAAGGCGCCGTATGGATGTCCTTGGTCGCCTTCACCATGTCGCCCGCCAGCAGGTCGGGCAGGGCGCGCAGGCTGTGGTCGATGGCCTGCTCGATGGCAATGCGGTGATCGAGCGAGGGCTTCTTCAGCACCCAGTTCACCACTTCGGACTTCACGCCAGGATGGCCGATGCCCAGGCGCAGGCGCCAGTAGTCCGGCGTACCCAGTTGCGCATGGATGTCGCGCAGCCCGTTATGGCCGGCATGCCCGCCGCCTTTTTTCAGCTTGACCTGGCCGGGCTCCAGGTCCAGTTCGTCATGCACCACCAGGATGTTCTCGGACGGAATCTTGAAGAAGCGCGCCAGCGCACCCACAGCCTGGCCTGAACGGTTCATGAAGGTCTGCGGCAGCATCACCCACACCGGATGGCCGGCGACGTTGGTGCGGCCCACCTGGGCGAAATAGCTGCGCTCCTGGTTGAGCGTGATGCCCAGCTTGCGCGCTGCTGCTTCGGCCCACCAGAAACCGGCATTGTGGCGGGTGGCTTCGTATTCCGGGCCCGGGTTGCCCAGGCCGACGATCAATTGAATCATGGCGAGATAGTGTAAGTGCAGGGCATGAAAAAGCCCACCGAAGTGGGCTTCTTGCTGACGATGCAGGCCGGAATTACTCGGCTGCGGGCTCTTCGCCTTCGGCAGCTTCTTCGTCGGCACCGGGGCCTTTCGGGGCCACAACGCTGGCCAGCACCGGGTCTTCTTCGCCGTGGGCGATGGCTTCCACGCCCTTGGGCAGCTGGATCTGGCTCAGCTTGACCACGTCGCCCTTGACGACCTTGGTCAGGTCCACTTCGATGAACTCGGGCAGGTCGGCCGGCAGGCAGCTGACTTCCAGTTCGGTCACGATGTAGGCGACCATGCACTGCTCCAGCTTGACGGCCGGGGAGTCGTTTTCACCCAGGAAGTGCAGCGGCACCTTGAACTGCAGTTTTTCGGTAGCGGACACGCGCTGGAAATCCACGTGCAGCACTTGCTGCTTGTAGGGGTGGTACTGCACGTCTCGCAGCACGACCTGGCTGGTCTTGCCGGCAACTTCCAGATCCAGGATGGAAGAGTGGAATGCTTCCTTCTTCAGGGCGTGCCACAGGGCGTTGTGATCCAGCTCGATCAGCTGGGGTTCGGCGGTGCCACCGTAGATGATACCGGGGGCCTTGCCAGCATTGCGCAGGCGGCGGCTCGCACCCGTACCTTGCTTGGCGCGCTCAAAAGCGACGACTTTCATGGGTTTTCTCCATTGGGGGTACCACCGCGACCAGTGTGTACCCAGGTTGTAAAAGTGCACCGGATATCCGGTGCACCCGATTGGTTCCGGAGTGGAATTACTCCGAGAACATGCTCATGACCGACTCGCCGTGGGCAATGCGCGTGATCGTCTCGGCGATCAGCGGAGCCACGGAGAGCTGGCGAATGCGTTTGCACTGCTGCGCCTGCGGCGACAGCGGAATGGTGTTGGTCACGACGACCTCGTCCAGCGCCGTGCCCTGGACGATACGTTCGATGGCGGGGCCGCTGAACACGGGGTGCGTGCAATAGGCGTATACGCTCTTGGCGCCACGCTCCTTGAGCACCTCGGCAGCCTTCACGAGTGTGCCGGCGGTGTCGATCATGTCGTCCATCACCACGCAGTTGCGACCGTCGATGTCACCGATGATGTTCATCACTTCGCTGACGTTGGCCTTGGGACGGCGCTTGTCGATGATGGCCAGATCGCAGCCCAGCTGCTTGGCCAGGGCGCGTGCGCGCACCACGCCGCCCACGTCGGGCGAGACCACGATCAGGTCTTCGTAGTTCTTCTGGCGCAGGTCGCTCAGCAGCACCGGGGAGGCGTAGATGTTGTCCACCGGAATGTCGAAGAAGCCCTGGATCTGGTCGGCGTGCAGGTCCATGGTGAGTACGCGGTGCACGCCCACGGTCTGCAGCAGGTTGGCCACGACCTTGGCGGAAATCGGCACGCGGGTGGAACGCGGGCGGCGATCCTGGCGGGCGTAGCCGTAGTAGGGAATGACTGCCGTGATGCGCTCGGCCGATGCACGCTTGAGCGCGTCGACCATGATGAGCAGTTCCATCAGGTTTTCGTTGGTGGGGGCGCAGGTGGGCTGGACGATGAATACGTCGCGGGCGCGCACGTTCTGCTTGATCTCGACGGTGACTTCGCCATCGGAGAAGCGGCCGACCTGAACCTCACCCAGGGAGGTGCCGAGCGATTTGACGATTTCTTCCGCCAGACTGGGGTTGGCGTTACCGGTGAAGACGAGGAAATCGGAATCGAAGTTTTGCATGTCAGCTTCCGGCAATACAAAAGGCCATCAACAGTGGAAACACGATGATGGCCGATTTACTTTGGGTGATGAGAACAAGGTGTGTGGCAGGGGAGGAAGGATTCGAACCCTCGCATGCCGGAATCAAAATCCGGTGCCTTAACCGACTTGGCTACTCCCCTACACACGCCAGCTGCTGCAAGCAACCAGCGTTTGTGCGTTTCGTTAAGCTCTCCATTGTAGCAGAGGATGGAGGCTCAAATTGCTGCAGACTCTGATTTTCCAGTTTTTTTCTGGGGCCGACTGTTGCAATTTGTCGGCATCAAACCCTGCGGGCAATTGTGCAAACACTGCACTGCCTGAACCGGTCATGCGTGCCTGCAGTCCTTGCTGATCGAGCCAGGCGATGGCCTGGGTGATCGGCGGGCAAAGCCTTTCGGCGACCGGTTGCAGGTCGTTGTGTCCGTAATGAAACGGGTCAGCGTCTGCAACGAAAGCCGAGAGTGTAGCAGGTTTTGTGTCGCGTTTCAGGTCGGGTGAAGAAAAAATGGGTCCGGTCGGCACGCCCTGGTCAGGCTTGGCCACGATCCACCGGGAAACAGGCAGTTCCACCGGCTGCAGCTTCTCGCCGATGCCCTCGGCCCAGGCGTTGCGCCCGAACAGGAAGAAGGGCACATCTGCGCCCAGCTCCACGCCGATGGCGGCCAGCTGTTCGGGCGAGAGCTGGAGGTTCCAGAGGCGATTCAGCGCCATCAGGCAGGTGGCGGCGTCGGATGAGCCGCCGCCCATGCCCGCTTCGGCGGGAATCTGCTTGCGCAGGTGGATATGGGCGCCCAGCGTGCAGCCCGTGGCCTGCTGCAGCTTGCGCGCGGCGCGCACGCAGAGGTCTTCGGCCGGCAGCGGTAGTTCGCTTTCTTCGGTGCGGGTGATGGTGCCGCCGGCTTGCAGCGTGAAGTCGAGCGAGTCCTGCCAGTCGATCAGCATGAAGACCGACTGCAGCAAGTGGTAGCCGTTGTCCTGCCGGCCCACCACGTGCAGGAACAGGTTGAGCTTGGCAGGAGCGGGGAGCTTGTGAAAGGCGGTTTCGGCCATGGAACGCCCTGTCAGGCCGGGTTCTGGTCCAGCACGACCTGCAGGCGCGCCGTGGGCAGCGGTTGCAGGCGGCGCGCGCTGATGCGGCCTTCGGGCTGGCGGCTCAGGTCGGGTTGCCAGCCGGGCACGCTGGTGTTGCGGCCGGCGAGCCAGTCGAACAGGGCGGGCACCGGCACGTTGGCACCGGTCAAGTCGATGATCAGGTCATCGAGCGAGGGATATTCGCGTGCCATCTTGCCCTGTTGGGCGATGGCCTCGGTGGGTGACCAGCGCACCTGGGCGACGGTGCTGCCCAGCGGGCTGTAGAGGTCCAGCGTGCCTTGGCGCGGTGTGCCCTTGAGCAGGAAGCTGGCGAAGAAGGACTGCGGCGGCTCCTGGTCCACCGTGAGCGACAGGCGGCCGCTCCAGGTGGAGGCAGCAACATCGGGCGTGGCAGGGCGGGGCGGCGTGGCGCAGCCGGCCAGCGTGGCGCCGATCAGCGAAACAGTCAGCAGGCTGGCAGCCTGGCGGCGGTTGAGGCCTGGGAAATCGTTCATGGGAAAAATCAGTGATTAAACAGGGGGCAGGGCGGTTTCATGGTGCCGGCTTCACGCCGAACTCCTGCATGGTGCGCAGCAGCACCTCGTCCTTGGCGTCGAGCTTTAGGCCTTCCTGCCAGATGGCGCGCGCCTTGGTCTGGTCGCCCAGCTTCCAGAGCACTTCGCCCAGGTGGGCGGCGATTTCGGCATTGGGCTCGTTGTCGAAGGCCTTTTCCAGCCAGCGGCGGGCTTCCTTCAGGCGGCCGAGCTTGTATTCGGCCCAGCCCATGCTGTCCTGGACGGCACCGCTGTTGGGCATCAGTTCCAGTGCGCGTGCAATCAGCGTGCGTGCTTCTTCCAGCCGCTCGCCACGTTCGACCAGAGAATAGCCGAGGGCGTTGTAGGCGGCCGGGGTATCCGGGCTCAGGGTGATGACCTTGCGCAGGTCGGCTTCGGCGCCGGCCCGGTTGCCCAGGCGCTCGCGGATCATGCCGCGGGCATAGAGCAGTTCTGCGTTGTCGGCATCTTCGGCCAGGGCGGTGCCCAGAACCTTTTCCGCGGGAGCCAGCTTGTCGGCAGTCTCGAGGATCTGCACTTGCACCAGCGCCTTGAGCGAGCGTTCCTTCACGCTGTCGCCCGGCAGGGCGTTGACCAGTTGCAGGGCCTGCTCTGGCTTGCCCTGGTTGTTGAGTGCTTCGGCGCGCTGCAGGATGGCGGCGTTGCGTGCAGCGGGAGACTGGATGCGCTTGAGCCAGTTGGCTGCGGCAGCTGCGTCGTTGCGCTGGTCGGCGATTTCGGCCAGCATCAGATAGGCCTGCACGTCGCTGCCGGCAGAGGCCATGCCCAGCAGCGAGGGGGTTTCGCCGTGCGGCTGAATGCTGTCATCCACCCTGCGCAGGGTGAGGTAGCGCTGCAGCGAGCTTTCGGCTGCCTTGTATTGCCTGGTCTGCAGCTGGACGCCGCCTTGCAGCAGCCAGCCCATGGCGTAGCCGGGATGCTTGCGCAGCAGCTCCTTCAGCTGGGTGAGGCTGTCATCGTAGCGGCGAGACTCGATCAGCACCTTGGCGTAGCTGATGCGCAGTTCCTGCGACACATCGGCCTGACGCACGGCCTGGCGTACGAATTCTTCCGCGTGGCTGGCGGCGTAGGGGGTGGTGGTGCGCGAGAGGCGCATCACATCGAGCGCCACCAGGGCAGGCAACTCGTGGTTGGGGAGCACGGTGCCCAGCCGCTCGGCAGGAACCTGGGCGGCGCGCGCCTTCTCCAGCGAATCCATGGCCTGTGCATACCGGCGCGCGGTCAGTTGCATGCGCGCCAGGCTGATGTTGGTGACAAAGGCCGTGGCAGGCTGTTCGGCCCAGGTCTGCAGCACCGGCTCCACGGTGCGCAATACCAGTTCCTGGTTGTGGATTTCGCCGTACAGCACCGGGGTGGCGTGGATCAGCTTGAGGCGCCGCTCGGGTGGGGCATTGTTCAGGGCCTGGGCCAGCGGACCGGCGCTTTCCTCGATACGGCCGAGCAGCAGCAGGATCTGCAACTGGTAGTTGCTGGCTTCGGAATCGGAGGGCTTGAGCTTTTGCCAGGCCTGCACGGCACGCAGCGCGGCATCCGGCGAGCGTGCCTGGATGGCGACCTCGGCAGCGCGTGCATAGAGCCGGGTATCGCCGCTGCGGCGCGCTGCCTCCATCAGGTAGGCGTAGGACTTGCCAGGCTCGCGGCTCTGGTAATACAGCTCGCCAACCAGTGCATCGTAGAGCGCGGTGGAATTGAGGATGATGGTGTCGAGTGCCGCATCCTGCCGAATCCGGCGGTCGGCGTCGACCTGCGTGTTGGTGCGCTCGGGCGACAGGGCGGCAGGCCGTGCCGGGGCTGCGACCACCGGCTGGCTGGAAAGCGTTGCCAGGCCAAGGGCCAGGCTGAGGGCAATGGGCGAGAGGCGCAAGGTGTTGTCCTGAAAGTAAGCTCTGCCGCTTGCCCCTGCAGGGCAAGGCGGACGACCGTCCCATGGATAATAAAGGAACTTGGACGCAAGGCCTGCGCAGTGGGGGATGCGTCCGTATGCAGTTGCAACCGTGGGGCCGCCGTGCCGAGGAGTTTTCTTGCCTGAATTGCCCGAAGTCGAAGTCACGCGACGCAGTTTCGTCGACCGCATCCGAGGGGCGCGCGTTGCCGGCGTGCACATGGGCAAGCCCTTGCGCTGGCCGCTGGGTGCCGAGCCGGAAGTGCTGCTCGGCCAGGAGGTGCAGGATGTGCGCCGCCGCGGCAAGTACCTGCTGCTGGATCTGAGTGGCGGATTGCTGATGGTGCATCTGGGCATGTCGGGCAGTCTGCGCTTCGATACGCTGTTGCCGCCGCCAGGCGTGCATGACCATTTCGAGATGGATACCAGCCTGGGCCTGCTGCGGCTGAATGATCCGCGTCGTTTCGGTGCCGTGATGTACATGCAGGCCGAGAGCGATCCGCGCGCGCAGAAGCTGCTGGCACACCTGGGGGCCGAGCCCCTGGACGATGCCTTCGACCTGCCGTACTTTGCCGCCCGGCTCAAGGTGCGCAGCGCGCCGATCAAGCAGGTGCTGCTGGCGGGGGATGTGGTGGTTGGCGTGGGCAATATCTATGCGTCCGAAGCGCTGTTTAGGGCGCGTATCGATCCGACCACGCCCGCGCGTGCGCTGACGCGGCCGCAGGTGGAGCGACTCTGGGCAGCGATCCGCTACATCATCCAGTGGGCGATCGACGAGGGCGGCAGTACCTTGCGCGACTTTTCCAGCGCGGAAGGGCGCAACGGCTATTTCCAGCTGCAGGCCATGGTGTACGACCGGGCCGGCCAGCCCTGCCGCGAATGCGGCACGCCGATCCGCATGCTGCGCCAGGGACAGCGTTCCACCTACGTCTGTCCGCGCTGCCAGAAGATGCCGGCCTCGCGCTTCAAGGGGGCGTGAGATGGCGGAATCCTTGGGGGGTGTGTTCTTCGAGCGGCTGGTGCAATGGCAGCGCCGCCACGGCCGCCACGGCTTGCCCTGGCAGCAGACGCGCGACCCCTATCGGGTCTGGCTGTCGGAAGTGATGCTGCAGCAGACCCAGGTGGTGACGGTACTGGGCTATTACGAGCGTTTCCTGCAGGCCTTTCCGGATGTGCAGGCGCTGGCGCAGGCACATCAGGACGAGGTGCTGGCCTTGTGGAGCGGGCTGGGCTACTACAGCCGGGCGCGCAACCTGTTGCGCTGTGCGCAGGAGGTGTGCGGCACGCATGGGGGCGAGTTTCCGCGCAGCAGTGCGGAGCTGGCGACGCTGCCGGGCATCGGGCCTTCCACGGCGGCTGCGATTGCAGCGTTCTGTTTTGGCGAGCGCAGTTCCATCCTGGATGCCAATGTGCAGCGCGTGCTCAGCCGCGTGCTTGGGTTTGGCGAGGATTTGTCCGGCGTAAGGGCGGTGCGCGCCTTGTGGCAGCGGGCCAACGCGCTGATTCCGGGTGATGCGGGGCCGGATGCGATGTCTGCCTACACCCAGGGCCTGATGGATCTGGGCGCTACCATCTGCACGCCGCGCCAGCCGGCCTGCGCCGCCTGTCCGATGCAGGACATCTGCGTGGCGGCGGGGCAGGGCACGCAGCTGGTTTATCCGGTGCGCAGCAGCAAGCTCAAGCGCTCTGCCGAGAACTGGTGGATGCTGGTGCTGCACTCACCGCAGGGCATCTGGCTGCAGCGCAGGCCGCTTCAGGGCATCTGGGCCGGCCTGCATTGCGTGCCGCTGTTCGCGGACGAGTCGGCATTGCAACAGGCGGTGGCAGGGAGCGCGGCAAGGCTGCAGCATCTGCCGGCATTCAAGCATGTGCTGACGCACAAGGATCTCTATCTGCACCCCGTCGTGCTGGAATTGCAGGGCAACGTGGTGGCAGAGCCTGCGCCAGCCGTTCCCTTTGCTGGACTGGAGGGCCGCTGGATTGCCGATTGGGAGACGGTGGGCCTGCCGGCACCATTGCGCAAATGGCTGAAGGCACAGCAGGAGGCAACAGCGCCCGGCACCCGCGAGCTATGGGATTGAGCGTATAGCCTGGTCGAGGGGCCTGAACGCAGGGTGCCTGTCTTTCGGCAGGCAGCTTCGCGTCAGACCGCCTCCATCTCCCGGTGCCGCTTGATGCACACCCACTCGTCCTTGAAGTCGTTGTAGAGCTGCTCCACCAGATAGACCGAGCGGTGCTGGCCGCCGGTACAGCCCACCGCGACCGTCACATAGCTGCGATGGTCGTTGGACAGCTCGGGCAGCCAGTGCTGCAGGAATTCGCGGATGTGCTTGCGCATCAGCGTGACCGCGGGCTGCTGCTGCAGGAAGTCGATCACGGGCGCATCCCGGCCGGTCAGGTCGCGCATGCCGGGCTCGTAATGCGGGTTGGGCAGCATGCGCACGTCAAACACATAGTCGGCATCGGTTGGCACACCGCGCTTGAAGGCGAAGGATTCGAACACCAGCGTGAGCTGGCTGTGCTGCACGGCCAGCAGACTCTTGATCTGGCTGCGCAGCTGCGAGGCGCGCGTCATGGTGGTGTCGATCACCTCGGCCTGTTCGCGGTAGGCGGCGAGCAGCAGGCGTTCCTGGGCGATGGCGTCGCGCAGGTCGTGCACCTGATCGTGCGTGCTGACCTTGGTGAGCGGATGCTTGCGGCGTGTTTCGGAGAAGCGGCGCACCAGGGTTTCGTCGCTCGCGTCCAGGAACAGCGGCGTCACGTGGATGCCGCTGTGGCGCAAGGCGTTGATCTGTACCGGAATCAGTGGCAGCGAGGTGGCGCTGCGCGCGTCCATGGCGATAGCGATCTTGTTGCCGTCCTTGGTTTTCTCGACCTCGATGAATGGCAGCAGCAACTCCGGAGGCAGGTTGTCGACGCAGTAGAAACCGGCATCTTCCAGTGCGTGCAGCGCAATCGACTTGCCGGAGCCGGACATGCCGCTGATGATGACCAGATGGATATCGGTCTGCGGCTCGGGGGCGATCAGGGCGGAGGTCTCGGTCATGTCGCTTCCAGTGATCGGATGCATTACGCGGGCGTGCGGGATCGGGCCTTGTGCAGCATTTCGCCGGCGTGGGCCAGGGTGGTGGACGATTCGGCGTCACCGCCCAGCATGCGGGCGATTTCGTGCAGGCGTTCGTTTTCGGCCAGCATTTCGGCGCTGCTGACGGTGGCGGGCTGCGTGCCGCCCGCGGTCTTGAACACGCGCAGATGGTGGTTGGCGCAGGCGGCCACCTGTGGCAGGTGGGTGACGGCCAGCACCTGCCGGTCCTGCCCCAGTTGCTGCATCAGCTGGCCGACGGTGTGCGCGACCTTGCCGCCCACGCCCGCATCCACCTCGTCGAAGATCAGCGTGGGCGCTGTGCCCAGCTGGCTGGTGGTGACGGCAATGGCCAGTGCGATGCGGGACAGTTCGCCGCCGGAGGCCACCTTGGCGATGGGCCGCGGCGTGCTGCCCGCATGGCCGGCCACCAGGAAGTCGATGGCATCGGCGCCACTGCTGCCGGCTTGCGCGGCGGGGGCAACGTCTACCACGAAGCGGCCGCCCTGCATGCCGAGCTGCTGCATGGCACTGGTGATGCTTTCGCCCAACTGGTCTGCCGCCTGCTTGCGCAGGCCGGTCAGGCGTGTGGCTTCCTTCCGATAGGCGGCGCTGGCCCCCTGTTCGGCTTGCTGCAGGGGCTCCAGATCCTCGGCGGCATCCAGCGCCTGCAGCTGCTGCTGCCAGCCGGTCCAGGTGGCGGCCAGTTCTTCGGGTTGCACGCGGAAACGCCGTGCCAGCGAGATCCAGCCGGACAGGCGCTGGTCCAGCTGGGCCAGGCGGTCCGGGTCGAGTTCGGTGCGGTGCAGATAGGCGTGCAGGCCACGCTGGGCCTCTTCCAGCTGGGTCTGGCTGCTGGCGAGCAGGGCAGTCCATTCGGCAAAGGCCGGCTCGATATGCTCCTGCTCCTGCAGTGCGTGCACGGCGGTGTGCAGGGTGTCGAGCAGACCGTGCTGTTCACCTTCCAGTGCCTGCAGGGCGGTGCCTGCGGCATCCAGCAACTGCTGGGCATGGGCCAGGCGCTGGTGTTCGCTGTTGAGTTCGGGCCATTCATCGGCCTGGGGGCCGAGCTTGTCGACTTCGGCGACCTGCCACTGCAGGCGCTCGCGTTCCTGCTGGCGCTGTTCCTGGCCCTGGGTGGCCTGCTCCAGCTGCTCGCGGGCAGTTTGCCATTGCTGCCAGAGCGTGCGGATGGCCGTGGTGTCAATGCGGCCGTAGCCGTCGAGCAGGGCGCGCGTGCTGGCCGGTTGCATCAGGCTTTGCCAGGCGTGCTGGCCGTGGATATCCACCAGCAGGCTGCCCAGTGCACGCAATTGCGTGGCGGTGGCCGGCGTGCCGTTGATCCAGCCGCGGCTCTTGCCCTGGCTGTCAACCACGCGGCGCAGCAGCAGGCCTTCTTCGGCATCCGCCTCGATGCCGTATTCGTCCAGCAGAGGTGCCAGCGCAGGGGTGATGTCGAAATGTGCAGTGATGTCGGTGCGATTGCAGCCTTCGCGCACGAAGCCGGCATCGGCACGGGCGCCCATCACCAGTTGCAGGGCGTCCACCAGAATGGATTTGCCCGCGCCGGTCTCGCCTGTGAGCGCGGTAAAGCCGTTGTGAACGTCCAGATCCAGAGCCTGCACGATCACGAAATCCTGCAGGGCAATACGCCGTAGCGCCATGGTCAGTTGCTCCCGCTGTTCCAGTGCAGCTTTTCGCGCAGGGTGTCGAAATAGTTCCAGCCACGCGGGTGCAGGAACAGAGCTTCGTGATCCGAGCGGCGCACCACCACGCGATCGCCGGATTGCAGCGAGGAAAGCGATTGCGTGTCGAAGTTGGCGCTGGCCTTGCGGCCGGAGACCACCTCGATGCTGATTTCGCTCGAATCACTGAGCACAATGGGGCGGTTGGAGAGGGTGTGCGGGGCAATCGGCACCAGCACCCATCCGGCCACCGACGGGTGCAGCAGCGGACCACCGGCCGACAGCGAATAGGCCGTGGAGCCGGTGGAGGTGGACACGATCAGACCGTCGGCGCGCTGGTTGGACACGAAATGCCCGTCGACCTCGATGCGCAGTTCCACCATGCCCGCCGTGCTGCCGCGGTTGATCACCACGTCATTGAAGGCAATCGCCTCGAACACGGTGCTTTCGCCACGCTTGACCTGGCCCAGCATCATGCTGCGGTGGTCTTCGATGTATTCGCCGCGCAGCATGGGGGGCAGGGTTTCACAGATGCGGCCCAGGGGAATGTCAGTAATAAAGCCTAGGCGTCCTTGGTTGATGCCAATGAGCGGCACCTTGGCAGGAGCCAGCGTGCGCGCAGCGCCGAGCATGGTACCGTCGCCGCCCACCACCACGGCCAGATCGCACTGTTCGCCGATCTCGACCATCTCCAGCGAGGGGTAGCGGGCATTGAGGCCGGTCATCTCGGCCGCGCGGAATTCCATGGCCACCTGGCAGCCGTTGCGTTCCAGACATTCGGCCACGGCCAGCATGATTTCGGGGGGAGTGCCTTCGGAATGAGAAGCCTGCTGCAGGTTATTGCTTTGCAGGAATTTTCCAATCAGTCCGACGTGGTGAAATTGGGGCTTCATACTTACATTAGATCATTAAAATGTGACGCCATGCTCGACGATCGTGCCAAGTTGCTGCTCAAGACCCTGGTCGACCGCTACATCGCGGACGGCCAGCCCGTGGGTTCCCGTACGCTCTCGCAAACCGCGGGGCTGGAACTGTCGCCGGCCACCATCCGCAACGTGATGGCGGACCTTGAAAACCTGGGCCTGATCGCCAGCCCCCATACCTCCGCAGGGCGCATCCCGACGGCGCGCGGCTACCGGCTGTTTGTGGACACCATGCTCACGGCCGATCCGGCGCATCTGTCCGTTTCCATGCCCACGCTCGCCCTGCCGCCCGAGCAGCCGCAGAAGGTCATCGCCAATGCTGCCAACATGCTGTCGAGCCTGTCGCAGTTCGTGGGCGTGGTGATGAGCCCGCGGCGCGGGTCCGTCTTTCGGCATATCGAATTCCTGCGCCTGTCGGAAAAACGGGTGCTGGTGATCATCGTCTCGCCGGAAGGGGATGTGCAGAATCGCGTCCTGTTTACCGAAACCGATTTCGACCAGAGCCAGCTGGTGGAAGCCGCCAATTATCTGAACGCACATTACAGCGGGCTTGCACTGGAGCAGGTGAGCGTGCGCCTGAAGGACGAGGTGGAAACCCTGCGTGGTGAAATTGCCGCGCTGATGCAGGCCGCCATCGCGGCCAGCACCGAGGCCATGCAGGAGCATGAGCAGGATGTGGTGATTGCAGGGGAGCGCAACCTGCTGTCTGTGAGCGATTTTTCCAGCGACATGTCGCAGTTGCGCCGCGCGTTTGACCTGTTCGAGCAGAAGACCACACTGATGCGTCTGCTGGACGAATCGAGCCAGGCGGCGGGCGTGCATATCTACATCGGCGGCGAGAGCCAGGTGGTGCCGGTGGAGGAGCTCTCGGTGGTGAGTGCGCCTTACAGCGTGGATGGCACGGTGGTGGGCACGCTGGGAGTGATCGGGCCGGTGCGCATGCCGTATCAGCGCATGGTGGAGATTGTGGACATCGCTTCACGGCTGGTGAGCAATGCGCTGAGCCAGCGCTGAGCGGAAAAAACAAAAACGCCTTGCATTGCTGCAAGGCGTTTCTGAACTTTCTGGCGCGACTGGCAGGATTCGAACCCACGACCCCTTGGTTCGTAGCCAAGTACTCTAATCCAACTGAGCTACAGTCGCTGAAAGGAAAACAAAACGCCTGGATAGGCGTTCTGCAATGTTGGCGCGGCTGGCAGGATTCGAACCCACGACCCCTTGGTTCGTAGCCAAGTACTCTAATCCAACTGAGCTACAGCCGCTGAAGCATCGAAGTATAGCGTAGTTTTTGCGGTGGAGCCAGGATTTTTTAAAAAAACCACGCATAGAACGAACAGTTGGAAGGGCGTGGTTCCTCATGGCAAGACAGTTATGATCCCGACGCGGGCATACGGCTTGCAATCATCAGACAGGCTGCCGTCTTTGATCCGGCGGCCATCGCAGTTATCAGTCATGAGGTGTCCAGTTGGATCTGCATTCATCTCCCCCCCGGCGTGGAATAACGCCTTTCAAGCTTGCGCGCTACGGAAGCGCAAGTGTTCATATCGCGACCTTGCTGCTGGGCCTGGCGCCGGCTGCTGTGGTGATGGCGCAGCAACAGCCGCATTTGTCGTCCATGGCGGTTGCGGCAGCCACCTGTGCCAACTGTCATGGCACGGATGGCCGTTCGCCCGGAATCATCCCCTCCATCGCCGGTCAGCCGAAAGACAGGCTGTTGCAGCGTTTGCAGGATTTCAAGGCCGGCATTGATCCGCGTGCCACGGTGATGACGCGCCTGATGAAAGGCTACAGCGAGGACGAGTTGAGAGATCTCGCCGGATATTTTTCGGAGGTGCCCCGATGAAACCACATGACAACAGCATCTCCCGCCGCCAGGTTCTGGGCGGCATGGCGGCCGGTGGCATGCTGCTGGGCGCTCCTGCGCTGGTGCAGGCGCGCCAGGCATCTGCCCACGTGGTGGTGGTCGGAGGAGGCTTTGGCGGGGCAACGGCAGCGCGCTATCTGCGCCGCTACCATCCGGATGTGCAGATCACTCTGGTCGAGCCGGCGCAGCGCTTTTACACCTGCCCGTTTTCCAATCTGTACCTGGCGGGATTGCGCGAGTGGGACAGTCTCGGCCATGGCTTTGATGGCTTGCGCAAGCAGGGCATCGAGGTGGTGCACGCGAGCGCAGAGCAGCTTGATGCCAGGGGCAGGACGGTGAAGTTGTCCAACGGCAGTAGCCTGCGCTGGGACAAGCTGGTGCTGTCCCCCGGCGTGGACATGCAATGGAACAAGCTGCAGGGCTATGACCAGGCAGCCGCCGAGCATGCGCCACACGCCTGGAAGGCCGGTGCGCAGACGCAGTTGCTCAAGCGCCAATTGCAGGCCATGAAGGATGGTGGCACCTTCATCATGACGATTCCGGAGAATCCGTTCCGCTGCCCGCCCGGCCCGTATGAGCGTGCGGCCATGGTGGCGCACTATTTCAGGCAGCACAAGCCGAAGTCCAAGATCCTCCTGCTCGATGCCAAGACGGCGTTCTCCAAGCAGGCACTGTTCATGCAGGGCTGGAAGGCGCTGTACGGCAACATGATCGAATGGGTGGGGCAGGTGGACGATGGCGAGGTTGTGCGCGTGGATGCACGCCGGCGCGAGGTCGAGACGGCCTTTGGCCAGAAGCACCGGGCCGATGTGCTCAACGTCATTCCGCCGCAGAAGGCGGGCCTGATCGCAGAACGCGCCGGCGTGACCAACGCAAGCGGCTGGGTGCCGGTGCATGGAGGCACCTTCGAATCCAGCCAGGTGCAGGACGTGTTCGTAGTGGGCGATGCGAGCATTGCCGCTCCCATGCCGAAGTCGGGCTTTGCGGCCAATACGCAGGGCAAGCTGGTGGCGGCCGTGATTGCGGCGCAGCTGCGCGGTCAGGCGCTGCCACAGGCATCGTTTTCCAACACCTGCTACAGCCTGATCGGGCCGGATTACGGCATCTCCGTTGCCGGTGTCTACAAGGCCGAAGGAAGCCGGGTGGTCGAGGCACCGGATTCGGGGGGTGTGAGTCCGCTGGATGCAGACGCCCGTTTCCGCCGCATGGAGGCGCTGTACGGCCAAGGCTGGTACAGCGCCATTACCGGCGATATCTGGGGCGGATGACATCGAACCAAGGGTAAGTCCCTGATTTTTCAGGGTGCCAGGCCCGGGAGCCGGCTTCAATCTGGCTATGATCGGGGGCGACGAGCTTGCTGGCGGGGACTTGCCCTGTCGCCTTGTCACCCTTTTGTTGCATACACCTTCATTCTTTACTATGAAACGCAGAACCTTCATGGCTGCGCCGCCGGCTATTGCGCTGGGCGCCGCAGCGAGCACACCCTTGTCCGCACTGGCGGCTCCTGCCGTCCTGACCCCTGATACCCGCTTGCTGCCCCGCCATGCCAAGGGACCGCGCATCGTCGTCTGTGGCGGCGGCTGGGGCGGGCTCACCGTGGCACGCTACCTGCGCCAGTGGGTTCCCAATGCCGATGTCGTGGTGCTGGAGCGCAACCCGACGTTCTGGTCCGGCCCCATGAGCAACAAGTGGCTGGTGGACATTGTCAACACCGACTTCGTGCATCATGACATGTCGCACGCGGCGAACAAGTATGGCTACCGCCTGATCCAGACCGAGGTCAGCGGATTTGATCGCGACAAGCGTACCGTGCGTACGGCGCATGGCCAGCTGGACTATGACTACCTGATCCTGGCCGGCGGTATCCGCGACAACTTCGAGGGCTGGCTGGGTGAAGACCGGGAGGCCATTGCCTATACCAGCCAGCGCTTCAACAGCGCCTACATTCCCAATGCCCGCATGCTGGCGCTGAAGAGCAGGGTGAAGAACTTCAAGCGCGGCACCCTGGTGATGACGCTGCCGCCGCCGCCGCACCGCTGCCCGCCGTCTCCCTACGAGCGCGCCTGCCTGATTGCGTGGCATATCAAGAAGAACAAAATTCCGGGCAAGATCGTGATTCTGGATCCCAAGCCCAAGATCGGACCGATCGGGGAGGGCTACCGCCAAGCGTTCGAGGAGTTGTATCCGGAAATCATCACGCATGTGCCGAATGCCGGCGTGAAGAGCCTGGATCCGTACAAGAAACGCATTGTCACTGCGGCCGGCGAATATGACTTTGACGAGGCCATCCTGATGCCGCAGCATCAGGCTGCCGACATGGTCTGGCATGCAGGCCTGATCGGCAAGACCGAGGAGGGCAAGCCGACAGGCTGGGCCGACATGGATCCACGCTTCTACACGGCCCGTTCCGACGACCGCGTTTACTTCGTGGGCGACCTGATGGGTGCCATTTCGCCGCAGTTCGGCTATTACCCGAAGAGCGGGCACGTGGCCAACGCCATCGGCAAGATCGTGGCGCGCAACATCTCGGAGCGTGTGGCCGGCAAGGAAGTGGTGGCAAGGCTGCCGGACAACCTGTGCTACATGATGGTGAACGGCGATCCGCAGGAAGAAATTGCGGTCAAGTTCGAGTATGAGGTGGACAAGGCCAGCGGCCATGTGCACCAGACGCAGATCGACATCGATGTGCGCACCACGGAGATGGTGAAGGAAGACTTTGCCTGGATCAAGGGGCGGTTTGATGACTTCCTGTTCTGAGCGCGGGCTGGCGATGCCGGCGCGTCGCCAGCTGATGAAGGGAGCTGCGGCAGGGGCGGGGCTGGGCGTGCTGTCGCCGGTGTTGCTCGCGCAGAATGCAGATGCTCCGGTGAGCCCGGCAGTGAATGCACTGGTGAATGACTTTCTCAAGGGCGGCAAGCCGCAGGGCGAAGGCCTGAAGCTGGATCTTCCGGTGCTGGGCGACAACCCGTCCTCGGTGCCGATCAAGGTGAGCGTGACCGTGCCGATCGACGCGAGGAACTGGTGCGAGGAGCTGATACTGATTGCCGAGAGCAATCCGGTGCCGCTGGCAAGTCGCTTCCGGTTTTTCCCGGCCATGGGGACGGCTGAGGCGGCGGTCCGCCTGCGTCTGATTGCCTCGCAGAATATCCGCGCCCTGGCACGCATGAATGATGGCCGCGTGCTGATGGTGCGGCAGTTCATCCAGGTGGCACCCGGCAGCTGCGGGCTGTGAGAGAGGAGCAAGCATGATCAAACCCCCACGTATCTGGATCAGCAATGCGACCCCGGCCAAGGGCGAACGTGTGCGCGTGCGCGCGCAGGTGACGCATCGCATGGAAACGGGCCTGCGCAACGACGATGGCGGCAAGGCCATTCTGCGCAACATCGTGAACCGGTTCGAGGCATCGCTCGGCGGCCAGCCGCTGTTCGAATGGAACCCGCAGATCTCGGTGGCGATCGATCCCTACATCGAGTTTGTGTTCGTGGCGGACAAGTCCGGTACGCTGAACATGGTGTGGACCGATGACGCAGGCAGGAAGCAGACCGCTGCGCGTGATGTGACAGTGGCTGGCTGAGGCGGCTGGCAGGTACAATATGCGGCTGCCTTGCGCTGCGGGCCGTTAGCTCAGTTGGTTAGAGCAGGGGACTCATAATCCCTTTGATGGTTTTATAAAGTCCTTAAAAATCAACAACTTACGGCAGTAGCCTAGCGTTGTAAAAAGTCTAGGCTACGCATAGGCTACAAATGCTGTAGAATCGTGTTTCAAGGGGCCTGTAGCTCAGTTGGTCAGAGCGTCCGACTCATAATCGGCTGGTCGTGGGTTCAAGTCCCGCCGGGCCCACCAAATCCCCTCTCAAAGCCACTCTAACGGGTGGCTTTTTTCTTGCCTGCTCCACCCTTGGCCGTAGCCTCAAAAACGGGGTCTAAAGCCTGCCTGTAGCCTCGTAGAGCCTAGCCGTAGCCTTGGGGTGCCTGGTAACTCAAAACGGCTCCAAAAGCTGCCCTCGCAGTGGCAAAAATCCTCTGTTCTGAGGTGTCCTAAAGACTTAAAAAAGACAAAGAAAAAGCCCCGTTTTTAGGGGCTTTTTTGCTTAGATTTTCCTTGCGTGGCTTTTTGCTTTAGCGGTTGTTCTAGGTGGATTCGGTTGGGACAATCTTTGCGTAAGCTTGTTATAAAATTTTTGCTTTTCAATGAGATTGAGTGCTTGGTCAACCATGTCTTTAACCTCAGTGCCTCTTGTGTTTTCTTTGAGTTCGGTGAGTTGTGCAATGGATTTATCACTGATTGGCAATTTGTGATTGACGATGAGATTTTGAGCAACTGATAAATGTTCGTTGTAGATTGCCTCAGATATTGGACAAGAATTTTGGTCAAAAATGTCAATGCCTCTTTTAAGGTATAGGTCTATAACGTCGTTATGACCATTTCTTGCGGGCCAAAGAATTGCACCTCTTTCCTGGGCATTGATGTCAGCGCCATTGTCTAAAAGCATATTGACTATGTTTGCATAGCCTCCCATAGCTGAATAGAACAATGCATCATCGTTGGCTGCATGCACATCAGCACCATGCTTTAAAAGGATTGAGACAGTCTTATCGTGTCCAAGTCTTGCAGCATCAACTAAAGCCTCTGAATCTCCTGCCTTTGCGTCAGCCCCTTGTTCTAAAAGATATTGGACCATTTCTGAGTGTCCATATCTTGCTGCATCTCTTAGAGACTGGTTGTCCTGGTCATGCAAATTTGCACCTATAGCAATGAAATTCTTTGCCATTTCAAGCTGTCCATATCTAGCCGCTGTGTGCAAAGCGTCATCAATAAGCCATTGGTCAGTATCAATTGATTTGAATTTCTCTAATACATAGTAAACTATGTTTGCATGCCCCTCTCTAATTGCATAATCCATTGCTTTAAAGGTATGTCTTTGCATGTTGTGTGTGAGTTTTATTTTTGAGATTGCATTCCCAACTGCTTTGAATACCTCAAGATGACCATGCTTTGCAGAATAGAAAAATCCATTCCATTCGTCCTCATCCTCGCACAATGGATCAACTCCATGTTTCAATAATTCTTTGACTGCCTCTAAGTCTCCACTTTTGCAAGCTGTTAAAAATAGTGGCTCGTATCGTAGTTCATCATCTATATCGTTCATGTCTCAAGCTCCTTTATGGTTATTGATTTAATATACAAAAAACAAAATATAAATCAAGAGTGATTGAGCAATAAAAAAGCCCCAATCAAGGGGCTTTGTTTTGTTTGGTGGTTTTTCAGTAGTCTTGAACAAACATTACTGTTGTGTGCCTTGGCTGCTCGGAACTTTCAAAATCTGTAATCAAATAAATCTCTTGGCCATCGTCAAGCTTATATTTGCTCAAAAGCCTGCCCTCTGCTGTAGAGATAGCCACAAAGTTTGCAATCTGGTCGTCATCTGTCAAAACTCCCCAATTGCAATTTGCATGGTTGTAAAAGTAAGGCATGAGGTCAATGCCTTTGTCTTGGCTATGACTTGCTAAAGCATGGTGGCAAAGTGTTTTGCCAAGGTCAAACTCTTTCAGGTTCTTGAGAAAATAGGCCAAAAGAACGGCTTTGACTTTCTTGTGTGAATGGTCAGGGTATTCAAAACCGTCCACCAAGAGATTAAGTGCATCGGCCACCTCTTGATTGGTGTCGTAGATGTCAGCAATCTTTTCATCGCTGTTCTGCCAAAGTGCAATAATTGCGTCTTTCTTGTCCATATCCCAAAGTCCTTGTTTGTTTGCGATGATTGTATTTTATGTTGACGGCTAGGTAGCGTCCAGGGATAAACGCATTAATTTCATTCTTTTTTGTTGGTTGCTCTTGATTTAATCTTTGTTTTTTGTATAACTAAGAGACAACTATTCAACAAAGGAGATCACATGAAAAAAACATTAGTTGCTTTATCTTTATTAGCTTTGGCGAGTGCTGCAAGTGCTCAGGAAATCAACAAACATTTATCTGACGGCTTTGGCGTGTTCGGTGGTGTTTCATTAGGAAAGACCGCAGGCGAGAAATCAACAGGCTATACATTGGGTGTTGACTACACAAAATACTTGACTAACGGGTTCTTTGTTCAACCCTCATTGCAATACATTGACTCAAAGACCGAATATAACGACAAGCATGTCGTTGGTTTAATCAATGGTGGCTATACATTCTTACTTGATAACAATGTCACTGTCAGCCCAAAAGCAGGCATAGGCTATCGTTATACAAAATGGAATAGAACATACACACAAGGCGAATTAGGCATTCCTGTTCCTAATTGGACTGTTCATGAGAGCGGTTCTGACAGTGGTGTGGTTTATAACGTAGGTGTTGATGTAGGCTTTGCAAAAAATTGGAATGTGGGCTTGAACCACATGAGAATGAAAGGCCAAAACGGCAATCATGCAGACTACACAAGCTTGACTTTGGGCTACAAGTTCTAAGCCAAAGCACCAAAAGAAAAAGCCCCTTGACGGGGCCTTTTTTATGTCTGCTTATTTGATTCGCTTGATTGTGTGATAGTGGCCGTAATCTGCGCTTTGTGCCTGCTCTCCTATCCCAAGCTTGTAAAGCTGTTCATATTCTCGGTTGTCATAGCCGTTGTCCGTAGAAAAGAACTTGAGGCTTTCAATCGTCGTGATTTCGTCCACAAATGCCTCTTTGCTCCAATAGCATTCAAACTCCCAAGGATAGAGCTTGTTTTCCAATGCAAGAGCATAGGCTTTGTTCCAAGCATTCACATGCTCGTCAGAGTTCAAGGTTTCAAAGTCTGCCTCAATGTCCCTGATGTATTCCAATTCCACAAAGACTTGAGCCATGAGCATGTTGTCATCGCAAAAGTCGGCAGGAACATTCTTGCCCTCCATGACTTGATTGACTTGTTCAAAAGTCAAAGTGTTTCGCGCATGGATTGAATAAACAAAAGCAATAAGAGAGGGGTTGAGTTCCATGTCTTTCCTTTGGTTTGTTGATGGTTATATTTTAAGAAAAAGAAAGATAAACGTCCATCAATAAACAAGGAAAGATTGAAAAGATATGCGTCATTTAAACAACCAAAGAAAACATCCATCCCTTTCATTGAAAAGCGGGAATTAAAAAAGCCCCATGTCGGGGCTTTGTTTTATAGAAAATAAGGCTCAATCTCGCTTTTGAATTTTCCTTTGTATGTACTCTGAAAGTAATGTGAGACATGAAAGTCAAAAAAATCATCAATAGCCTCCATCCCCATAGCTTTTGCAAACCTAATCTCAAGCATGGGCCAAAAATCTCCGTCATTTAGATAGATGCTTGCAATGACTGCAATGTAGTCATCCCTGAATTCAACCTCATAGTCAAAGGTTGTCTCGTAGTCCGCATCATAGAGTTCCCACATTTTATTTTTAGCTTGCTTTATGGTTTCAACATCTGAACTTGTGTTTATTGTATAAAAATCGTACATGTAATCTCCTTTATGGTTATTATTTAGTTATACAAAATATAAAAATAAAATCAATAGCAACCAAAGAAAAAGCCCCAATCAAGGGGCTTTGTTTTTTTTCAAATGAGGACTATCAGAATCCCCATGTTGCTCCTACTGATGCACCTTTCATAGCTCCACTGCCTACGATTTTCATATTGACGATTGCATTGCCTTGTCTTACTGCTACACCTAAAGCCATTGCAGATTTTCCATTGACGGTTGATGCAGCCATGCCCATCTGTCTTTCAAGTCTTGGGTCAAAGACTATGCCTGCTGCTGCCATGCCCATTGCTGCGGCTGAATAAGCATAGCCCTTGGTCATGTTCTCAAGGTTGTTCATCCTGTTTTCTAAACCTGTCACTCTGCCGTCAAGCTTTTTAATGTTGTCGGTGTTTTGAGCTACCTGTTCATTTGTTGCCGCTAAACCTGATTGCAAGCTAATGATTTGTCCACCTTGGTAAGCAATCTCTGTAGTGTTCGCCTTGGTTTGAGTCTCCACCTCTGCAACCTTTGTATTGGTCTGAGCAAGGCCGTTTTGTAAGCCTGTGATTTGCTCTGTATGAGTTGCAATGTCAGCAGTGTTTTTGACGGTTTGAACCTCCACGGCTGAGACTCTTGTGTTTGTCTCAGAGAGTCCAGTTTGCAAGCTTGAAATCTGTCCTGCTTGTGTGGCAATCGCTGTAGTGTTTGCGTTTGTCTGTGTCTGCAAGGTTGAGATTTGGCTTGTGTGGGTGTCAATCTGCCCTTGTAGTAGTGCTGTGTCAGTGGTGCCGTTAGAAACGGTCAAAGAACTGATTTGAGCCTGCATGGTGCTTATGTTGCCGTTGGCAGTCTGCATGTCACTAGACAAGGTTGATACCTGGGCTTGTGTCGCACTCAAAGAGCTCTGCATTGAGCTCACATTGCTTGTCGCGGTCTGCGCCGCTGTTTGGGCTGCTTGTGCCTTGGTGCTTGCCGCATCAATACTGCCCTCCAAGGTTGAAATCTTGGTGGTGGTGTTGGCCTGTTGCGTTTGGACGGCTGAAATCTGTGCGCTGTTGGCGTCTATCTGACTTTGAACACCTGAAAGGTCTGTAGATCCTGCGCTACCTGCTGAGGCTGCAATTAATGTCTTGACCTGGCCGAGATTGACGGCATCGCTATCAAGAACTCCATTGGCGACATTCCCAATGGTCAAGCCTCCTACTGAGAATTGATTGTTTGCTGTGCATCCACTTGTGAAATTGGCGCTGCCAAAGGCAATGCAGTTATAAAAGCCGTTGTCTGACAATCCAATGCCAAACAACATAGACAAAGTATTCTCTGTGCTGTTTGTAATACTGTTGCTGTTCCCAAAAATGAAAGCTCTGACGCCTGTTGTTGTGGTCAGTATTTCATTTTCATTGCCGAATATTCCAGCGTTCTGAACACTGTTGCGATTCAATGAGCCAAAGATATTTGCCCCATAAGCAGTGTTCGTGTTTCCAAAGCCTGTGATTGTTTGGCCTGATTGAAATACGGTGTTCTCTAGTCCAACGGTTGTGCTTTCTGATCCTCCTGTTGTTGCAGGGTTTTGAGTGTTGCTTTTATCTACTACTACTGATTGAGCAAAAGCTTGGCTTGCACATAAAGCTAAGATTGCTACATAGATTTTCCTTTTCTGTAAGTTCATTGATATGTCTCCATTGTTGTTGTTATCTAGTTATACAAAAAAAGAGAAATAAATCAATAGCAAAGAAAAGAAAAAGCCCCAAAGTATGGGGCTTTCAGCTTGATTTAAGTTTTTAGTTGCCAACTATGTTTGTGGGAAATCTCACTACATCTGCTAATGCTTTACTCATTTTGTTTGATAGATTGATTTTCACACTCTTGTTATCAAGAATATCGCTTGTGAACCATTTGTTATAGTTTTGAGTGAAAACACCTGTCGCCATCTCAACGGTGATGTAGTCATTCAAGACTTTGCCCAATTTGGAACCTTTTTGACTCATGATGCCGTAAGGGTCAACACTCAAATGGTCGTCAGTGACTACAAAAGCGTCTTTGTCTGCTCTTGCTTTGATTGCTGAAATCAAAAGAATGTCGTCATAAATCACAATGGCAGGTTTTTGACTTGCTTTCAATTTATCTAAAGCCTCAGTCATATCTTTGACCACTATCTTGTTGTAGTCAGGCTTGACGGTCTTGTTTCCCTCGTTGTTGATGGAAATGAAATCTACTGCTGATGTGCCGTCAATAACAATGGCGTCAATCTTTTGACTTTGCTTTCCAATCAATGTGAAAGAGGTAGAGGGCAACCTTGCAACTCTCATGTGAGAGATATAAGTAGGGATTGAGAAATCCACGTCTAAACGGCGTTTTTCGGTGTTGGTGGTAGCTCCACACTCCAAGTCAATCTTGCCTGCCTTGATTGCCTCGATGCGGTCTTTGGGTGTCACCATGACCCACTCTGTAGTCAAAGGCTTGCCTAACTTTTTCTCAAGGTAAGCAACAAAGTTTTTGCATGTCTCAACGGTTTGACCTGTTGGATTTCCTTGAGCGTCTTTGTAAGACACTGGCACTGCCTTTTCTCTAAAGCCTAATTTGATAGTGCCTGTCTGTGCCACTCTGTCTAAAGAGTCTGCTTGTGCTGCACCTGCTAATAAAGCAAGGGCGATTGTGATTGCTGATTTGGTTTTCATGTCTTGTCTCCTGTTGTTCTTGTTGTGATTATTTGGTGTCCCATTTGAATGATTTCTCTAAAATCAATACACTGCAAAACTTACCTGTGTTCTTGATGACTACTTTCACGTCCTCGGATTTGTAGTTGTTCAAGATAGTGTTTGCGCCTGCTTTGTCGCTAAGACTTGTGCAATCAGATTGGCCTCTCATGCACTGACCAGGTTGCTCCCATACCTCTGTCAATTCGCAAGGTGCTTTAGAAAGCTCTGCTTGTGCTTGAGCTACGGTTAAAGCTGTGTCTGCTGCAAATGCTGAGGTAGCTGTTAAAGCTAAGATAATGCCTAATAATTTACTCATGATTTTCTCCTTTGTTGTTGTGTGAGTAGTTTGTATGCTTTACTCTTGCAAGTCTGACCAAAGGAAAGAATGCAAAGAACATTAAATACATATTGATTGTTGCTTGAACTGTCAAGTCCAAACCAATCGGGCCAAAAAATTGAAAGTTGAAAAGTGCGAATGAACCAATCACTAAAGTGTTTGTGAAATTTCTCCACTTGGATTGATTGCTCTCCTTGACTCCAAATACAACCGCAATTGAGATATAGATTAAGAACAATGCAAGGGTGGTATAGACATAGCCGTTGTTTCCAAAAGCCAAGCCGCCCATAATTGCAAGAGTGTTCCAAATAACTATGTCTTTAATTTTTGGGTGTATCAGTTTCATTTCTTTGCTCCTTTTAATAGTTATACAAAATTGAAAAACAAAATCAAGAGCAAAAACGAACTTTCGATATCATTGATTAAAAAGAAAAGCCCCAAATTGGGGCTTTGTTCATTCTAGGTTTAGAGCATTCAAGAAATCTTTGGCTCTCTGTGTTCGTGGGTTCGCAAAGAACTCGGCTGTTGGTGTGGCCTCCAATAGCAATCCTCCCTTGTCAAAGAAAACTACCCTGTTGGATACATGCTTGGCAAAGCTCATCTCATGGGTCACAACAATCATGGTGGTGCCTTGACGTGCTATGTCCTCCAAGAGTCTCAAGCTGCCTTTGACAAGCTCAGGGTCTAGGGCGCTGGTAGGCTCGTCAAAGAGAATGATTTCAGGGTCCATAGCCAAAGCTCTTGCTACGGCAATACGCTGCTGCTGTCCACCTGATAGCTGACCTGGTAACTTGTCCTTGTGTGCTGTCATGTCCAGTCTCTCAAGTAGTTCTAGAGCCTTGGTGTGTGCCTCGGCCTTGCTGCGGCCTAGAACCTTGACTTGAGCAAGCACCACGTTTTCAAGGGCTGTGTAGTTAGGGAATAGGTCAAATTTCTGAGACACAAAGCCCACTTTCTTTGCAAGCTCCTTGGCTGTGTATGAGCCGATAGCCTTGCCATCTATCTCGATGGTTCCTGCCTGTATAGGCTCCAATCCGTTGATTGCCTTGATAGCTGTTGATTTGCCTGAGCCACTAGGGCCAGCAAAAACCACAACCTCTCCTTTTTGGATTTCTAAGTTGTCAAAGCTCAAAGCTTGAACCTTGCCATAGTATTTTTTGACATTCGTTATTTTTATCATTTGATTTCTCCTTTGGTTATTCTTTTGGCTAACTGTCTTATGGCGACACATGCAATCAAGTAGAACCCTGCTGCAAGCATGATGGCTGTCTCTACCACTCCGTCTCTTTCGCCTATCTGCATGAATGTGGTGAACAAGTCTGTGAGTCCTACGACATAGCACAAAGTTGAGTCATGAAAGATAGCTACTGATTGAGTTGTGATACTTGAAAAGGCATTCTTGAAAGCCTGTGGAATGATGACAAGCAAGTAGGTTTGGATTGTTGAAAAGCCCAAAGCTTTTGCTGCCTCTGTCTGTCCTGGTGGTATTGCATTCATTCCTGAACGAATAATCTCTGCAAAGTAAGCGGCCTCAAACATGGCAAAGCCGATAAGGGTTGCAGGTAGGGCAATGTCTGAATAAATGCCGTTGGCTTTCAAGACTGACATGCCTATCAAGTAAAAGCTTGAGAGAACCACAAGCAAAGGCACTGCTCTAAAAATGTTGATGTAGCTCTTTGCTAGAAAGCTCGCTGTCTTGTTCTTGCTGTTTCTTATGATTGCAAGAATAGTTCCAAGAAATAAGCCTGTTGCTATTCCTGAGAATGTAATCAAGGCTGTAATCTTTAAGCCCTTGCCTAGCAATCCTAATGATTGAATAAATACTGATATATCAAAGTCCATTGCATCTCCGTTGTTGTTGTTATTTAGTTATACAAAATACAAAAACAAAATCAAGAGCAAAAGCAATGAACAATAAAAAAACCACTCATTTCTGAGTGGTTCTTTCAAGCCATCCTGCAATAACAAACCTTGAAAGTATTGCACTGACGCTTGACCCTAATTTATGCAAACTTTGTCTTTTCTGTTGATCTCATAATCGCAAGTAAAGTGAAATTGATGACTAAGTAACCAAAAAGGACAAGGAAAAAAGGCTCATAGACTACTGCTGTGAATTCGTTCAATTGCTTGCAGCGATAGAACAACTCTGCAAGGCCAATGGTTCCTGCGATAGAGGAATTTTTGACGGTGCTTAAGAGCTCGTTCACAAGGGCCGGCATGCTGTTCTTGATAGCCTGTGGAATGAGGATGAGGGTGTAGCTCTGCAAGGTAGAGAACCCCAAGGCTCTCGCTGCCTGTGCCTGGCTGTCTGCAAGGGCTTGTATGCCTGAATAGACGTGGCCTGACACTCTGCAACCCATGAAAAAGCCCAAGGCTCCTATGGCTGCGGTAAGGCTCAAGGCAAGGGGTGATGCTGTCTCTGCGAACTTGGGTGCCACCAGGGCAGGCAAGACAAAGTAGAAAAAGAACATCTGCACCTTGAGAGGGATAGAACTGAAAAACTCAAAGACGGCTGTAGCTGCCCATGAGAGAGGTCCTGTGCGGGTTCTCAATGCCCCTATGACGACTCCAAGCACCAAAGCAAGGGCATAGGCGCCAAGGCTCACTAGGGCGGTGTAGCCCATGCCTGACAAAATCCAGTCAAGGTAAGTTTGGCTCTCTCCTGAGCCTACGTGTTGGGTTAAAAAATCAAAATTCATACTGTCTCCGTTGTTGTTGGTCTAGTTGTGAAAAAAGGGCTTTCGCCCTTTCTTTATTTGTTGTCAGCGATGTCGCGTTTGGATTCTGCTGATAAGCCGTCGCCAAAGTATTGTTTAGAGTATTTCTCTAAGGTGCCGTTGGTGTATAAGCCTTTGACAGTTGCTTTCACTTTGTTTGTGAAATCTTGGTCTTTCGCAGGAGATACGATGCCTAACTTGTCGTTTTCCTTGATTTTTGTTTCCTCCAAAATCACAAAGTCTTTGGAGTTTTTCTGTTTTGCGATTTCACCAATCAAGATTGCTTTGTTGGTTATGATTGCGTCAATACGCTTTTGTTTAAGCAATAAGAATAATGCATCGTAGTTCTGAGCTTTTTGTAAGTTGGAGTCAGTGATTTCAACGCCTTTGTCAGTAAAGAACTGTCTGATGTTTTTCTCGCCACTGAAACTTGCAACCATTCCAACTCTTGCTTTGGATAAATCGTTTAAGTCTTTGATGGATGTTCCTGCTTTGCCTGCTGCTAAGATAGAGTCAGTAAAGTGAATAGAGTAGTTCGCAACTGCTAATTTTTCAGCATTGTAAGAACTGCCTGCACATTCCAAATCAATAACGCCTGAGTCAAGCAATGTATAACGTGTGGATGTATCTACCTCTTTGTATTCAATAGTCAATGGCTTTTTCAAGTCTTTGGACAATGAACTAACAATGTCTTTGCAGATTGCTACTGCATAGCCGTCATAGTCTCCACTGCCTTTGACAGATGAAAATGGTGCAGAGCTTGCGCGAACACCTAAAACGACTTTGCCAGATTCATTGATCTTGTCTAAGGTTGTGCCTGCATAAGCATTCACAGATAAGATTGCAGCTAAAGCTAATAATGTTTTTTTCATGTTTTCTTTTTCCTTTGTAGTTAAGTTGTTATCTAGTTATACAAAAAAGAAAAAGAAAATCAAGAGCAAATCAAAAGAAATACAAAAAAGAAAAGCCCCTTGAGTGAGGCTTTGTTTATTTGACGTATTGAACGGGTAGGGTTGCTAAGATTTCTATGGCCTTAATAGGGGTTGCGAAAAGGGCATAGGTTGGGAAATTAAAGAACTGTATGAGTGTTCTTGCGTTGTGGTCATAGCCAAACAAGAACCAATAAATAAAAGTCATTGTCAAGGCATAGAAAGCAAAGATTGCTTTGTCATTTGTCTCTGCCATTTGCACTCTTACCTTGGCAAAGTAGGTATCTCGCTCATTGTCGGTCTTGAGTCCAACGACTTTCAGAAAATATGAAAGATACAAGCCCACGTAGCTCAATCCATATAAGGCGACATAGCAAGGTGCTATGAATGGCAAGAGGATGAATTTTTTTGTCAAAGCATTCTTTAAATGCCAAACGATTTCTTTTTTTGTTTCTGCTTTCATGGTTGTTCTCCGTTGTTCTATATTTATCTTATTAAATAGAACGAGAAAAACAAGCTTTGCAAGTCAAATATTTGAAATTCGATATCAACCAAAAGCAGGGTTCATGCGTTATATAAGAGAAAGCTAGGAAAGTGGACTTGACTTTGTCCGTGATGTACGCGATAACTAGTGCATATACATTTTTCAAAGGAGAGAGAAAATGATTGATAAGAGCGTGAGTCGTGGTGTTGCCGGGGGCGTTGCCCTTGGTGGATTGGCCCTTGGTGCCGTGGTCAGCAATGTGGCAGGCTTGCCGCAAGAGAGCCGCATCAAGTTCGTCAAGGCTGTTGTGTTCGCTGTGGTGGCCTTGCTTGCCGCTGTCAGTGGTGTGGTGACTCTTGGGCTGTTGAGTGAGCTTGCAAGTGTTCCTGCTGCCGAAAAAGGATTTGTCGTAGGTGCTGCAATCTTTTTTGCTTTGCCTGCTGTTGGTGTATTTGCTTTCGTTCTGAAAAAGTTGGTTCGCAAGTAAGCCAAAACAATCTCTCTCCTTGAATTGAGCCTCTGTAGAAATACAGGGGCTTTTTTTCGTCTATTGATTTTGTATTTCTGTTTGCTATTGTTGACTCATAAGAAAAAGAAAAAGGAGTCATCATGGCATATCAAAAAAAGAACAAGAAATTTGTCTCAGTCGCAAAGAACCACATAGAACAACCTACTGACCATCATCTAGCCTTGACAGAAAAAGTCATTGAGTCAATGGAGAATGCTGGAAAGTGGAGCAAGCCTTGGTTTGTGTGCCCCCTCTTGCCTAGAAACGCATTGACAGGAAAGAACTATCAGGGGTGCAACCTCATATCCCTCATGACTGCGGGACATGACAATCCATACTTTGCAACCTATCTGCAATTCAAAGAGCTTGAGGGGGAAAGACAAGCTGCTCACAAATCCCTCATCGGCTTGCAATCCAAGTTTGAGGCTGGCGAGTTGCCTGCTGTGGATTACATGAGAGAAAAGCAAAAGGCTGAGGCAGTCTTTGAAAAACTAGAAAAGCTTGGCATGTTAGATAGAGACAAGCCTATCCACGTCAAGGCAGGCGAGAAAGGCAGTGCCGTTTTCAAGGCTGTGAAATTCAGCTACTTGGACAAGGCTGCTGAGGGTGCAGGGGATGCAGTAGAGGTAGACGGCGAAAACGTCAGCGTCAAAACCTACATGCGCAATGTCTATGCAGGCACGGTGTTCAACATCAACCAGGTGGCGAACATGCGAGCTCCAAACGTCCCCACATACGACTTTGAGCCTCATGCTGAGGCAGAGCTACATGCACAAGCCATGATGGCTAAAACCGGCCTCAAGATTGAACACAATGACGGTGGCCGTGCTTACTACTCCGTGGCCGATCACAAGGTCGTCATGCCTCGTCAAGACAAGTTCAAGCCTGGTGCCTACTACGACACTTTGAACCATGAGCTAGGACACTCCACCGGCCCCGCGCTCGGTCGTGACTTGTCAGGCAAGTTCGGCTCTGCCTCCTATGCGTTTGAGGAATTGGTAGCTGAACTCACAAGCGTGTTTATGGCGGCAGAGCTTGGCATTCCTCATGACCCTGCCACCCATGAGAACCACGCCGCCTACATGAAATCCTGGGCAACTGCCATGAAAGCAGACAAGAACATGATTTTCAAAGCCGCTGCAAAAGCTCAACAATCCACCGACTACCAAAACTTTGTGCGCAACGAACACAAGCTTGACCTTGGCCTTATCAAAGAGAACACAAAAACATTAGCCCCATTGATAGCAGAAAAAAGCAAGGTGTTGAAAAAAGATAAATCACTTGCCATGAGCATGTGAGCAAAGAAAAAGCCCCAAATCTGGGGCTTTGTTATTTATCTCCTTTGTCGCCTTTCTTTGGCTTGAGAACTGGACCATAGCTTTTATTGGTTAGTTTGTTCAAGGCTCTTGCCTCTGCCATGTTTCTCGGTTTCTCCATGATTGGCGGGATTGGTAGCTCAAGCACCTCAGTCACATAAGCTCTGTTTTTGTCGTAGAACTCTTGCTTAATATTGGAACTCTCAGGCTTGTTCACCGCAATATAGATAAGCTGCTGATCTCTTTGCAATGAGGTTGTCAAATCCATATAGAGACTTGGATTGACTGACAAAGCAATGACTGCAATGTGTTGGTGGTAGTTGAACTGTGTTGCACTCAATAGCTCAGGTCTGTATTTCGCAAGCATGACAATCATGTTGTTGTCAGGATGATTGATAACCTCTTGGGGAAAGAACTTGACGGCTCTTGGATTGAGCTTGAATGCAGTCTTGAAAAATTCAGGCGTTCTTAATTTTTCAGGCACATATTGAAAGTTGTCCTCATTCTGAGCCACTGCAAACATAGCCACATTGAAATCACTCTTGACTGCGTTTGACCTGGTTGAATAGGGGAAATATGAGTCAATGCGCTGTGGTCTGTAAATCTCATAGTCAGGGTCCTCAAGCATTCTCATCGCTTGTTCTGTTCTGTCTCTGTATTCAGCAAGCAATCCATTGTTTGAAAAGAATGCTTGGTATCTGTAGAACTCGTCTTGATCGTCGGTCATTTCGTATGTTTTCATTCGTTGCTCCATAGTCGTGCTATTGTGTATTTGGCAGGTATTTCATAGCCTGGATTTCCTAGAATTCCTGCTATCTGCGACATGATTAATATTCCAAAAGCAAGGCCATAGAAAAATCCTTTCTCCCATGCCGTGGCTGTGCTGATAAGTCGTTCGTCTTTCGTCATCTTGTTCTCCTTGGTATCTATTACTTATACAAAATAGAAAAAAGAAATCAAGAGCAAGATAAAAGAAAAGCCCCTTTCGGGGCCTTGTTTTACATTGCCATTGATTGGCCTTGATTTCTTGTCTGTGTTTGCTTTGGTGCGTAGTCATTGATTTTTGACACTTTAAAATCATTGCCCCAAGCTATGTGCTTTTTGACTCCTTGCAAAATCTCTTGAGGTTTGCCGTCCACCTCAATGGTTTTCAAGTTGCCATGCTTGATTTGAAAGTAGCCTCTGACGGCGCTTTGCTTGTCTGCATAGTCTTGAGGTTGTAGGTGTAAATCACTTGTCTTGATAAGACGTGCATACATGACGCCGTTGTGAGAACCGTCTACGGCTGCAATCAAGTGTTTGCCAATCTTGCATATCTCTGCATTGATAAAGTGTGGCTTGACCTCTTTGCCGCCTGCCTCGTTTTGAACCACCTTGAAAGCATTGCCCATGACTGCAAGTTTGTCGGTGCCTGCAATGCTCTTAAAGTAAGCCATAGCCTCGTTTTTCTCAGTCAAGTATTCAGTGTTGATTGCTCTTGCCTGGTCAATGGCTTTGCCAAGCCTTGGCAGAGTTTCAGGGGTCAAGTCTGCACTGTTGAATGCAAGAGTTCTGACCTGTAATTTCTCTTTTTCAAAAAGCTTGTTGCTGTCGTCTGCATCGGAATAGCCATGATCTCTGAATTTCATGCCTATTGCATTTTCATTAAACAGGAAATTGATTTCCTTGCGGGTTGGAAAAGTGACTACGATATGACCATTCTTGCTTTCTACATTGATTCCGTCTTTATTGACAATATCAATGCCTTGGTCTTTTTCTTTGCGTCTTTCAATTGCTGCGGGTGTTTCTGTCTCTTGAGAAACCTTACCTTGCATTAAGGCTTGTTCCTGCATTGGTTGTTCGCCTAATTCTTTGACGGCCTCAACAACTTTATCTACTACTTTCTTTGCTCTTGATGTTTTTTTCTCTGCCATGACTTTCTCCTTATAATTATTCTAAGACTGACATCAAAACTTTTAGCGTCCAAAAAGAACTTGTCAAGGGCCAAAAGAGATCGTGATTGAAAAAATGACCTCTCAGAATCGCTCAGGACGCGACAAAAGAGAGTGGGGAACGGGTAGGGCTTAGAAATGGCTCAAATGCGCCTATGAGGCTAAAAAGCCCCTTGCGGGGCATTTGTCTTTAAACTCTTAATTTCCTGTTCTGAATTCTTTCTTTTATGTCTGTAGGTGTGATTTCCTCAATCGCATCTATGTCGTCTGAAAGAATAAGGAACATTAGATTTTCAAAATCAATGTTTTTAGTGTCCTCAAGTATTTCTTGAATAACTTTCTTGAGATTTTGATTGCGTGAAATCTCTTTGAATTGGCTTTGCTCGTCTGCATGAGCCTTGAACATCAAAGCTGAGAGTGCAAGTGCCTTTTTCTTTTTTGCTGCTGCCTTGATGGCTGCGTCAAAGTTCTCTGCTCCGTAGTCAATCAATAGCTCTACAACGTCCTTGTGGCCTGCTTGTGCTGCCATTTTCAAAGCCTTGGATTTGTCGGCTGTTGGCTCTGCTCCTGCTTTCAAAAGCATTTGAACGGTCATGTAGTCGCCTTGGTGTGAGGCAACTGATAAGGCATGGCCGTTGCGTGCATTCACATCAACGTCTTTCTCAATCAATCGCTCAATGGTTTCGTGGTCTTGTATTCCTATTGCTAAAAAGAATTTGTCCTCATAGTGGTTCATGGTGTCTCCTTGTTGTTGTTCTTATCTTATTAAATAGAAAGTGAAAAGCAAGGATTTGTCATGAACTCGATATCATTGGACAAAGAAAAAGCCCCTTTCGGGGCTGCTCAGATTTTCATTGAAAAGCCTTTTGTTTTCTTGGCCTGTCTTGGTGGATATTTATTTTGTAGTTGTTTGTTCAAGGTTCGCTTTGCAATCAAATGCTCAACTGTTTTTAAGCAATCTTTTTCTCTCATCCAATCAAGACTCTCCTGTGTAGGTGTGAGGTCATGCTTAATAATCGCTACCTCAAGAACCTTGTCATAGCCCTTGATTGCTGCCTGACGAAAAGCATAGTCGCCTGATGCATGAAAGTTGGCTCCATTCTCAAGTAATAGGTCTGTGATTTCAGGCATGTTCCCTATGACTGAGTTTTTAACTGCGGCGTCATCAAAGTAATGAACATCGAAACCAATATCAATTAGCTTTTGGACTACTGCCGAACTTGCCTTATCAATCTCGCTTTTATCTGTCGCAAGTTTCAAAGCATTTGGCAACTCGTCTCTGAACTGTTCCTTAGCTCCATTCGGCTCTAATAAAATATCAAGCATTGCAGGCTTTCCAAAGAACAACGCGGATCTCATTGGTTTGCATCTTGAGACTGTGGGATTGGCTCCTGCGTCAATGAGCAATCTTGCCATTTCATAGTTATCCAAAATAACGGCTGTGTATAGAACATTGCCGTCTTTGTGGTCTATGTCTGCACCTTGTTTTAAATACTCTTTCACTTGTTCGGGCTTGTTGTCTCTCACTGATACATAAAGCTGATCGTTTAGTTCTTGTTGGTTCATGCTGTCTCCTGTTTTTGTATAAATCATTTATACGAAATCTATAAATAAAATCAAGAGCATGGACAGAGAAAAACCCCTTTCGGGGTTTCTTAGTTCATTGTGAGTGTTGGGCCTTTTGTTCTGACTGGCTTTTTGTCCATCTCCAACTTGATAGGAACTGACTGCTTGAATATGTCCTTTTCTCCAAGGTCATGAACCATTGTGCAGTTGCCGCGTTGGTCAAAATGGAATGTTCGCTTGATTCCGTCTTTCAAGTCGCCTCCATAAAAATCGTCCTTGGATAGCCCTAGCTTTTCCTTGACTCGTTCTGCTCGATCAACGGTGTCTCTAAAGTCTCCGTCTGCGAACTTGAGAACTCTGTTGGTAGGAAAGCTCACAAGGACTTGCTTGTCTGTGGCCTCGTCTATCTTGCGCACTGAGATGAAATATTTGCCTACGGCTGTGAGCTCGCCGTCCATGCTGACGGTTCTACCTGTTTCAGCCTTGGGGACTGCCTCCTTGATAGGCTGCTCTCCTGTGAATTTCCAAGCGTTCTGATAGCCCAATAGGTCAATCTCATGCAGGATTTCAGAGTTGGTCTTTCTCGCATGGACCAGGGCCATGCCTACCTGTTCATGAGTCTTGCTGTTGGCTAGAGCCTCAAGAGGGACAAAGATTTGAATGTCCTTGACGGTCTGTGACGCATCAAGAGGCTGAACCTTGCCCATGATTTGACCTGGCTTGTTGTTGCCGACAAGTGGAAAGTAGTTGTCGTAGCGGTCGGGCATTTGAATGATGTAGCCCTCGTCATTGTGTTTGATTGACACGCCGTCTTTCACTCCAAGCTCTAGCATGTTGCGTTTGAATAGAGGTCTTTTCCTTTCTTGTGTAGTTGATTGAACTTGCATCTGATTTCTCCTTGTTATGTCTTATATACATACCAAATTGAAATCTAAAATCAAGAGCAAGCCGCCATAGAAAAAGCCCCAATCAAGGGGCTTTGTTCATTCGCTTTCTGTGTTTCTTTTTCGCTCTATGATGTGAGTAATAGATAGAGTTATTGCCATAATTATGTAAAAGGCAAAGTCGTATTCATTGACATGGCTCAAAAGCATTGGCTCTAGAAAAATCATGACTATGCAAAAGCCAATTGCTCCATAAGTTAGGATGTTGTTTTTGCTGCTCATGATTAACCTATCACACAATATTTCATCATTTGGCCGTTTGGCATTTTCATGCTTTCCTCATGCTGCCCGTCTTTGCATGAACCTTGAACTCTAGGAACCTCCACTTTTGGGGCCACTGTGGCAGGTGCTTGAGTGGTCGGTGTTGGTGTTGGTTTCTTTGGCTCAGGGGTATCAATAGGAACTTTCTTGCAAAGACTTGTTGAGCCTATGCACTGAGTCTTAAATTGCTGTTCCTCCATTGAATAGCTCACTGTCTTGCCGTCAATGGTTTGTTTGACCTCTGGAACAAAGCCTTTGTCTGCAAGCTGCTCAATCTCGTTGTGGAACTCGTCTTGAGTAGCTACTTGAGACTCTGCTGACTTGCTTGTGTCTATGTTGAATCCTGCTGTTTTCGCTGTAGCTGCAAAGCCTGTAGGTGCTGTAGCTTTTCCAAGCAAGTAGCGGTATTGCTGAGGGTCTACAAACAAAGCTCCCATGTATAACTTGCTGCGGGTGTCATACATCTGCTTGAAAGAACCATCGGGATACTTGATTTTGTAGCCGTATTCAATGTGTGAGACTACGGCTTGACCGTTGGCCTCAGTTGGACTGTTCGCATAGGTTTGAACTGCTTTAATCAAGCCTTTGTATTTGGCTGCGCCGCCCGGTCCTACTTTCTCAACGTGATAGACCAAAACACCTCTTTGGTGCTCCTGCAACTTGTTCCAGGTGGATTGCCCAAAAAGTCTGACGGCAGGGGCCTCAAAGGTAGGGCGCATTGCCTCGGCAACTGCTGTGGCCTGTGCGGGTGTGATTTCTATGCCTGCGGGAACAGGTCCTTGCATGCGGCCATTGATCGCCACAATGCTCTTAATCATTGGCTCTGCTATGCCTGCCTTGCTTGCCCATGCGCGGTTGTTGGCTGCACTCTGAAAGCTCATGTTCCATCCGTTGCCCACGGCGAACCCTTGACCTACGTCGCTGTATGGGCGAGCTCTAAAGCCCTCCACCTTGGACACGATTGAGGTGTAAGGTCTGCCTGCCTCAAATTCAGTGATTGCCACCTGGCCGGAAATGCTCGCATCGGTGCGTGGATAGCTCCCTGCACGCTTGCTAGAGGTTGGCTGAGGGGTAGAGCTACCTGTCTGCTCTGAGGTGCTTGTAGGGGCCGCGGTTGCTTGAGGTGCTGCTTTCTTGTCCTGCTGCACGTTGTCAAGCATGTCTAAAGCACTTGTTTCCTCTTTCTTGTCGTTGCAACCTGCTAAAAAAAGCAATGCGACTGATAAAGCAAGGATTGTTTTGTTTGATTTCATGTTATCTCCTTTGTTGTATTTATAGTTATACAAAAAAGAAAAATAAAATCAAGAGCAATGAGCGATAGATAAAAGAAAAGCCCCTAAAGAGGGGCTTTGTCTTTTGTGTTTTGATTTAAACATCGTTGAATTCGGGGTCAACTCCGTATAGTGTTGCAATGTCTTTGACCCACATGCCGCCGCGTTTGAAAATGCAAACTGCATGCTGAGGTAAATCAAGTTCATTGAACATGTCATCACTCAATAATTTTGCATATTCTTGTTTCTCGTCTTTGCTGTAGGTAGAGAAATAATGAACATGTCTGCCCACTGTGTTCATGACCAATGAAAGAGGGGTAAGAACAAGGAACTTGACTAAGCTGCCTGCTGCACTGAACAAGCCGGTTGCTCCTGGAATGCCTTTTTTCTGTTCGTCATAGACATTGAATTCAATGTCTGTTCTGAATTTCTTGAACATCTTTGCGTCAGGGTGGGTAGGGTCAAATTCAGGTCTGCTTACTAAGTCTTGTGCTGTCTCTCTGAAAGCAATAGCTTTACCTGCTGGTGTATTGACTCTCACTACCTTGACTGTTCCTGCTTGTTGCTGCATTAATTCATCAGCGGTCTTGTCAGCAGTTTTCAAAGATACGAATGAGGCAAAGTTTGCAAACAAGTAGTCAGCAGTTGCAGTGTTAGAAATTTTTGAGCGAATAGCTGAGACTGTTTGACTTGCTGCCAAGTTGTAGCAACCACGTGAGCGGTCTTTTGGTATGTTGTTCAAGTCGTCAGTCTCAGAGAATAAGTCTTGAAACTCGTCTTGCACCATCAAGATTTCAGTGTTGTTGCTGTCGTTTCTCCAAGTGTTGTCTCTGTTTGCAATGCCGTTTCTGACGGATGCCTTTATCAACTGAGTCACAAAAGCGCCTGCAATGCCAAATCTTTCAGGTGGCAATGCAACCCCAATCTTTTTGCCTTTCAATACGTCAAGCACATTGATAGATGAGGTTTCACTGTTGGCCCATCTGATAATGTTTTCCTCTTGCAAGACGGCTTGCATGTAGCCTTGAGCGTTCTTTAAGTATTTCATTGCGAACTCTTGGCGTTCCTCTGAAAGCTCGCCCTCAATACTCAATATCAATTGCTCAATACGTGGGTCAGTTCCAAAGTCAGGATGGTAAGTCAAGGCTTGTGCAAGCATGTTGCCTCTGCCTGGAACGAACTCTTGAATGCCCTTTTTCTCAATCCACTGACCAGGCTCAAGCATGGTGCTCATCAAGTTGTAGCGATACATGTAGCTCCACTTGAAATCCCATGATTTAGCAATGATTGGGTCAGCCTCAACAATGTCTCTCAAGAATTGGTGTGCCAATGCAGCGTTATAGACAAGCTCTAAGCCTGCTCTTGCAAAGTCAGCGTTTGGACCCTCCATTTTCACGTTGTTGATTGTTTGCATAATGGATGTGAATTTGGTTGCATTCACGCCCTCTACTAAGCAAAAGTTTTCGACGGTGCTTGGGTGAACGATAAGGTCAAGAATCTTTCTGCATTCAAAAGCCAACTCGCCTTTGCCGTCTAATAAAAGCATGCCAATGTTCTTGCCCATTTTTTTGCAAGCAAGGTATGCCTCTTTGATGGCTTTTCTAAGTGCGTAGGATTTGCCTGTGCCTGGTTTGCCCATGTAGAACATGTGTTGAGCCAAGTCACTGAAATTGACGCCAATCTCTGTGCCTGCATCTGGACACTCAAAAGCTCCTTTTCTTTGGAAAGTGCCTGTTGCCTTAGCCAATTTCAAGAATGGTGCTTTGGCGTCGTCTTTGATTGCTTGAGTGATTTGTCTCTTTAACTTGTCAAACAATTTGTCATCGTCGCCCAAAGTGTTGGTGTGGTATCTAGATTGCTCAAGCAATGCATTAGCTCTGCCTTTCTTGGCTAAGTAGTTGCCAAGATAAATGACGGCGGCAGGCAACAAGAAAGTAGCTGCCCCAATCAAGGTGTTAGAGCCTCCGAATGTCTGACTTGCGTATGCTGCACCTCCTGCTAACAAGGTGCCTATCAAAAGCTCGCCAAAGTTCGCTCCAACAAGGCGATAGATTCCTAAACCAATCAAGCCTGCAACCATTGGCGCGGTCATGCTTGTCGCAAGAGTCGCGGTTGTAATGACTCCTGCAAGCATCAAAGCAAGTGGAATGGTTTTAATGCCTGCCTCGGCTCCAAAAGTCCAATCCTCTGCCAAAGTCAAGCCACTGATTGCCATGCCATTTTTTGAGCGAATGGTTCTTACCTGAGATTTGCGTAAGTCAGCAGGGGTCAAAGGACTTGTAAATAAAGCGCCTGGGCTTTTGATTTCGTCCATCCATGCAAATGCTTTGTCATGAAAGCCGTCATAGTCCAAGCCTGCTCCAAATGGGCTGACTCTGCTCAATGCTGCTGTAGTTTTGTTGAAAAGGGCGTCTGTGGTTCCTTTCAATTGTGTTGGTGCTAATTTCATGTTCATGTCTCCTGTTGTTGTGTTATTTCTTGTTGATTTCTAACTCTCTGGCTTTCAATGCGTTTTTCTGTTCTAAGAATTGAGAGTCAGTGATTTGTCCTGCTTTGTATTTCGCTACTAATGCCTCAGCGTCTTTTTTAAGTGTCTCTATCGCAGTAGCTTTTTGCTCTTGTTCAAATTTCTCTTGGTCGCCACTTGCCTTGATTTGATTGACAACATAGTTGTAGCCGTTGTGAACCTTGGTGCCTGTCCATGCCATGCCGCCAAATGCCAAGCCAAAAATCAAAAACCAAAATGCAATGCGTTTTTGTATGCTGTCTCTTTGCTCCAATATGAGCTTGTTCACATGCAAAATGTATTTGTCATTCATTGCTATGGTCTTTGGATGAAAGTGGCCTCTGAACACTGTCAAGCGGTCTTTAGGCAAATACCAAACATAGTCAGGCAAGTTTTTGTCAGCAGGATTTGCAACTAAGGTAGAGCCAAGCCAAAAAGAGACTCTTGAGCCAAAGCTTGCAAGGTTTGTGTGAGTGTTGCTGTTATCTCTCGCCCACTTGATATAGCCCTCATTGAAAAATTCACGGCTGTTGCGTGGGTCTGCCTGGTTCAATAGCTCTGTCTGTTGGTTTAAGTGGGGCAACTGCTCCAAGCCAATTGCTACGTCTTTCTTTATCTCGTCGCTTACAAGGTGGTCAACGTCCTCTTTCTTTACCTCGTCAGGTGTTGGGTCCACGGTCTTTGAAATGCTTTTTACCAAGTCGGCAATAGAGGGTCTGAATGCCTTACCCTCATATTTATTGCCTGTCTTTTTCTCTAAGAATGGCTCAGATTGTTTTTGTGGTTGTGTCATTGCTGTCTCCTGTTGTTGTGATTATTTTTCGTTAAAGAAATCGCCGTTTAGCAAATCCTCGTCTGAAATGTCGTCTGTGGTTGGTTGAGGTGCTACTACCTCTTTTTTCTTGGTTCCTTTGAACTCGTAAATTTCAGCCTCGTTCAATTCAGAGACAAGTTGGTCTTTGTATTCGTCGCACTTTGCTTTTTGTTCGTCAGAGTAGGTCTTGAAATCTATTGCCTTGTTGTTCTCGTCTCTTAAACGAACAATCAAGATAAATCCATGATCGCCCTCAAAGATATAAGCCATGTAGCCCTCTTTGATATTGGCTAAGAAAATCTTATCTACGTTCTTGCCGATTTCGCATTCAATGTTGTTTGCGTTTAATTCGGTTGCTAATTTCTTTAAAGTTAGTTTTGCCATTTATTTTCTCCTTTGTAATTGATGGTCTTGATTTTGTTTTTAAATTTTGTATATTCAAGTTATACAAAAAGATTTATCAAAAATCAATAGACAAACAGGAGAAAAAATAAAAATGGACAATCAAAGATTAACAAAGCAGGTGTTTGCAAACTTGCACGATGTATTAGCAAGTCTGCCTGAGAGGGAAAGATTTGAATTTCTCAAGTATTTAGAAAAGCATGAGATTATTGGCAATCAAACCTTAGAGCCTATTATTCTTATTCAATACAATGCTGCTTTATATGCTGATGCAGTAGCAGGGCAGATGAAAGATAGTGCTGAGGAAATTGCTCAAAGAGTTCAAGGTGTGATTGCTGCCTTTGAGGGGTTCCGTCAAGAGCTTGAGAATGCTATTGAAAGCAAGGTCAATCAAGCCATTGATAAGCTAAACACTGCCGTAGGTGCCACTGTTCAATCAACCAATGAGCAAGTGGCAAAACTCAATACAACTACCGTCAATCTTGTAGACAATGTTTCCTCTTACATTGATAGTGCAGTCTCAAAAATGCTCCAACAAGTAGCTGACGAAAAATACAACAGTGTCATGGATATTAAGAATGCAGTTGAGGCTATCAAGAAAGAGCTTGAGGTTGAGTTGCAAAAAATGTTGGTTGAGGTTGGTGTCAATATCATCAAGGACGAATTAAAGAAAAGTGTTAAAGAGCCAATCGGCCATCACTTGAATAAATATCTTGAGCATGTGAAAAAGAAAACTGCCAACTTAGACAATGCCGTTGAGTCCAATGACTTGTTCAGCATTAAAAGATTGGTCAGAGATTTTGTTGTGTTTGGTGGAGCTATCTTGGTGTTCAAGCTATTGCATTTCATTTAAAGCATTCCACCCAAAGAAAAAGCCCCTTGTCAGGGGCTTTCTTTTTTACATGGTTCGCATTGCTTTGATTTTTCTCTCAATCTGTCTGGTCTTTGGTGACTTGATAATCTTGATTGAGCTATCGGTTTTGATTGCATTTCTTATCTCTTGATTTCTCTGCATGGCTGCAACGATTGCGTCTCTGCTCATTCTTTGTGGTGAGCTTGGGTCTTGGTCATTGCTTGCATAGACGTGTTTCCATGTCTTGCCTTGTCTGTGTGCAGAATAGTCTTTGAAAAGATTGTGTAGTTCCTTTTCGTCCTGCTTTGTCACATATCCAAGGTTCGGAACACTGTCTAAAAACTCATTCTTGAAATACTGAGGTGCTTTGGAGATTTCTTTTTTCTCATGGTAGTCAAAGAATGCTTTCTCAAACTTGTGCTTGAGATTCATTTGCTCTACCTCTTTGTCAGTCGCATTGAAAGGCATCAATTTCTTTTCAGACTCATGAGCCTCGTTCATTGCCTGCCTTGCAGGTTGAAAGCTGTTTAACCACTCTTGCACATCGTTCTTTTCAATGGCCTTGGCTCTGTGTTCCTGTGCTGTCTTTCCTGCAAAACCAAAATTTCTTACCTTGTCAAAGTAGTTCACAAGCTCGCGGGAGTTTCCTGAGACATTGAATTTTTCCTTGCCTGTTTCCTCCATCATGGCCTCATAGCTAAGGCTCTTGTCGTTTGGAGACATGGTGCGGTATTCAGTGATAGTCCCAAAGCCTTGGTTTCTCAAAATGAAATTGGCGTCGGCCATGAAAGTTGACGCCTCCTGTGTCGCTGCAAGCATTTCCGCAGTGATAGAGCTTGATTGCTCTGTGTCCTGCTTGGTCATAGGGGTTGTTGGCTCTGTCACTGCTGCAACCTGTTCCTTGGCCGCTGTAGGTGCCTTTTGAGAGGCTGTAGGGCTTGGGGTAGGTGTCTCTGTGCCGTGGGTGGATCTCATGGCCCCAATGACTCCTTGAGCTCGTGCCTTGCTGAAAGCTGTAGGGGCAGGCTCAACGGGGAAATTGTCCTCAAAGCTGTAGTTCTGCACCTGGTAGTCAATCGCTGCCATCACGTCCTTGGTGTCTTGGTCAAGGGTTGGCGCCGCAACAGGTCCAGCAGGCTCTAGGAAAGGGTCAAGCTCCTGTGTAGGGGTAGAGGTGGTCAAGCCGCCCATAGCGTTGAACTCGTCCCATGTAGAGGTGTGCTTGGCTGCGAACTCGTCAGCAGTCATGACCTGGCCATCTGCTTTCAAGAACTGTGCTGCTACCTGCGCATGCTCTTGGTAAGGAATGTCCTTGGCGTGCTGTGTCGCCTCGGCGTCTGCACCAAATCTAGCGGTGTAGCTCTGAACTACCTCTTTGCCAATGTGTTCGGCCACGTGGCTTGCTACGACATTTGTTTGAGCCTCAAATAATGATGACCACTCTTTTTCTCTTTGTTCATACTGAGAGGCCAACGCTTGCTTTTCCTTTTGGAACTGCTTGGTAAGTTTTTCCTCCTGTTCTTTTAATAGTCTATCCAATAACTCTTGGAATTCATTTTTGGTTTCCATATTGTCTCCTTTGATGTATAAATTTAATATACAAAAAACAAAGACAAAATCAAGTGTTGAGAAAAGAAAAAGCCCCAATCAAGGGGCTTTATTTAGGTGGTTTCTTTCTCTTTCTTAAGAGCCAATCCTGTGTATGAATTGTTGTAGCGTTTCTTTTGTTCAAAGGCTGCTTTTTCATAAAGGTTCGTTGTCTTGACTCTTTTTTGACTGGAGGCCAAAAGCTCCCAAAGCTGTCTTAAGGCATTGATGGCATGTGAGTCAGTCATGAGCTCAATCACTTTGTCTTTAACCATGTCTCCCTCAAGGGAGTCCTCTTGCTCGTCATGACTTGGGGTGATGTCGTATTCTTTGGCAAATTTTCTGTTCAAGGTGGTTTCTGTGTCATAGCTAGGCATGTCAACCGGCTCACTGTCCATTGGTGGCAAGTCGTCTAAGTCTGCATACTCCTGAGCAAGCTCCTTGTATTTGTCGGCTATGTTTGGTGTTGTTGCCAAAGGCTGAGGCTCTTTTCCTTTTGCTATGGCAGTTGCAGCAAGTAGAACTCTTGATGTGTCTTTGATTCTGTTGTGCTGCTGACTTGCTCTAATAAATGATGGATAAACATCGCCTATGTGGTCGTATTCCTTTCTCAAGAAATACAAGTCCTTTGCGCCAGTAGGAATGCAAAGATATTTAATGTAAGGGTCCTCGTTGCGTAGCTTGCTAGTGAGTTCAGTAGCCACCATTGCTTTGCCAACGTGCTCTTGCCAATTACCTGAGTAAGAAACATCGCCATTGCTTGCAGTGCTTTGTGAAAGGTGGAATTTCTCAATCTTTTTGTCACCAAAACCGTTGATCCAAGAATTGATATTCTCGTCCAATGGTGCGCCTGCAAGAATTTGAGTGCCAACGGTTCCTCTCCATCCTGCTATGGTTTCTTTTCCATAGATACGCTCTGCCTCGGGTATGGTTTGGGTCAACATGCTCAAGCCCCATCCATATTTTCGGCCTTGCTGAATTGGAGCTTGCATGACTGGATTTCCTGTGTGGTCGTCAATGCGCCCTACACTTTGAAACTCGTCCAAAAAGAAATTTCCAACAGGGACTTTCTTATCTCCATAAAGCTCAGGCTCCTTAATGAAATTCATAAGGTAAGCAAGCACATTGGCGGTTATTCCCAAAGCCATACGTTCCTCAGACAAGCTAGGTCTAATGATGATTGTCTTGATTGGATAGTCCTTTTCAGTCATGAACCTATACAAGCTGATTTGCTTACTTGTGGGCTTGTTCCAAAAGCGGGCTAAGTCCATGAAATATTCCATGAATGAAATCATGTTAATCATAATGCCGCTGACGGTTTGGTTCTGCTCAATGCCCTCGTCTGTGAGCTCGCCCACAAGTCTTGTCGCATGTGGATAGAACTTATCAACGATGTAGGCAATCTGCTCGTCGCTCAATTGCACGGCGTCTGCAACGTCTTGGAATGTGGTGTCGTCTCCGTATGTCTCTTTCAAGAATAGGAACAAGGCTGTATTGACCATTCTCGCTGCATTGGCCCACATAGGATCTTTGCCTGCTGAGGGGATAACACTTGCCACAAATTTTGTAATCATGCCGATACCTTTTAAGTCCTGCATGAATGTCCAAACATGTGAGCGAGCATCCAAAGGGTCTATCAATGCGATACTTGGGTCGTTCTCATTGAACAAATACTTTGTCCACTCACTGCCTGGGTCAAGAATGACCGTTTTCAATCCTCTTGCAATAGAGGCGTCTATCAAAGGCTTTGCTATCTGAGACTTACCGGCGCCGGAATTTCCGACGATGAATGAGTGTGTTCTACGTAAAGATTCAGGGTAATAGACGCCCTCGCCAATCTCAGCAAAGCGGGTGTATTCCTCGGCAAAAATTTTGTAGTCAGGCGCAAAGTGTTTGCTGATTTCTCTTGCTGCTGCCTCTGCCTCATAAACTTTGGCTCCCTCTTTCTCAATAATGAATTCAGTTCTGAATAGGAAACGGTGTGAGTTGCAGAAAGCGATATAGCCTGCCAAAGCCGTAGTAGCTGCAATCAAGATGAATCTCAACCAAAGCAGATAGGTCAAGCCTGCTTGACTCATGAGACTCATGTAGTAGCTATAGCCCATGATGTCAGGGTATTTCTCATAAAGCTGCTCAGGTGTCAGTCTTGAATGCAACGGGGTTGTGAGCTTGAATACTCCAAGCTTTATCCATGCAGGCACATGAGTCTCAAGGCTTGAGTCAATGTGTAGCTCTTGGCCGTTGTAGACCGTGTTCAATGGTGTTGGTGTCTCAAAGTATGGAACGTCAATTTTCCATATCAATGCAGATGACAAAAACAAGGCTGCAATCGTTGCCCCTGCTGTCATGCCCCAAGTGATTTCTGAGTAGCGGCGAAACATGCCAGGTGTTGGCAATGCTTTCATGGGTCTTAATGCCCACTCCTTTCTAATCTTGTCTGGTGTGAGAGTTGGCTTGTAAAACAATGCCTTGACTATCTTGTTCTCTCTGAATTTCTGTAGTGCTTTCATGAATTCCTCTTTTAGTTGTTGTTGTCGGAATGAAAAAAATGGTTGTAGCCGTTTGACTTACAACCATCTCTATCTTGGTTTGTTCAAGCATTGCTTGAGGTAGTTGCCTGCCATCTTAAATTCCAAAGAAAGCTTTTACTTTGCTCAAGACGGTTGCTTTTGGTGCTACTGATTCCTCTGCTGCGATTGGCATTTCTCCTAAGCCCCAATATGCTCTTGCTAAGTCGGTGTGTTCCTCATAGTCGCCTGGGATTTCAGAATTTAATGCTGCTATGTATGCGTCGTGTGCTGCGTTGAATTCAATGTCTGATACGTTGGTGTTTAATATGGTTGTCATTTTGACTCTCCTGTTTTCTGTTGTATTAATATACTTATACAAAATAGAAAAAGGAAATCAAGAGCAATGGCATGAATTCGATATCATTCGATATCAATGAACAAAGAAAAAGCCCTTTGCAGGGCTTAAATCTTTTTGGCTAGTTCCTTGATTGTGTAGCGTTCAGGAAATTTGCAATCGTAGTCGTAGTAAAGCGATTTGCTTTTCATGTAGAAAAGTATGTCGTGATTGACCCATGCCTTAAAGCTCTCATAAAGCTGTGCGCTGTAGCTGCCAAAAACGAACTCTCCTAAAAGGTCGCCGTCATCACTGACTTTGATGTGATAGAGCGGGGCAATCCTGTCTAAGAGCTCGTTGTCCTCGCGGTCTAAGTTTTCCTCGTTGGTCTTGACCTGGTTGACCTCAACTTGCATGTTCAACTGCTCGGCCACGTCTTTGAGATAGCCGGTGTATTTCAGGATTTGAGTCTCTGCCATGAGGATTTCTTGGCTCTCGTCAAAGGCAAAAGCAAAGTCTATGTCTAAAGGGTGTTGTATGTTCATATCAAGCCCCTGTTGTTTAAGACTATCAATGCCATGCCAAACATAGCTCCAAAGAAAACAAGGGCAGGCAAATACTTTTCCTTAAAGCTGTTGGCCTTGTGGATTGCCTCCATTTCCTCTGCAAGCTCTTTTCTGATGACATTCATTGAGACTATGTGCAACTCGTCTATGTCGCCGTCAATGCTTTGGTGCTGAACTGTTGAAACACCATCCTTGATTATTGTTATTTTGTATGTGTTCATGGTGGTGCCTCTTAGTAGTTAAGCTCATAGATTCCGTTGTCAATTTCCTTGGCATCGGTGCAGTGGGCAGCAATGTAGTTCTTAATGACTTGGTTCATTTCTGCATGGCTTGTTGTTGAATGAATAGTCTCATCGTTTGCAAAGCCTAATCTTTTCCAAAATGCAGGCATTTCCTTATCGCCTTTTTTGAAAAATTTGTATTCGGGTAGCTGTTGCTCGTAGTTGATGACTTTCAAGCCTAATCCGTAGAACTCTAATAATTCAATTAAAGATAGTCTCTTTGTTGTTGGTGTGAAAAAGTTTGCGTTTGTCATTGTTGTTCTCCTGTGTATATATTAGTTATACAAAATTGAAAAATAAAATCAAGAGCAATGACAATCTCGATATCCTTATTTGAAAAAAAGAAAAGCCCCAATCAAGGGGCTTTGTTTATTCTCTAGGCTGTTTATATAGTCCGTCGCAGTCGGGAATGTTTGGCAATCCTCTGCCCCATGTTTCTTTGTATCTGTCATGGCAGTAGTTGACTAGCTCCAATGTCGTGAATGTCTCCTGCTCTTGGCTGTCGTCGTCTCTTTCCATCTCCACCTCTACAACTTGCCAATCCATGAATGGGCAACGTCTGCATGCGCAGTTCTTTTTTGGAAAAATGATTTTTCCATTGTTCTCAGGTGTTTCCCAATTGAGTAAGACTTTGCTCTCATAGACTTTGGGGGTGGATGGCTTTTGTTCTTGTTCTGACATTTCTATTCTCCTTTGTTGTTTTTAAGTTATACAAAAAAGAAAAAGAAAATCAAGAGGATGAATAAAGCAACTTTCCGACCTTTCCGACCATCTTTCCGACCTTTGGAGCAACGTCGGAAAGTTTGAAAGCCTTTATTTATAAGGGTTGGCGGGTAGAAATCCGACCTTTCCGACCTTTATCTATTTCAAAACTACTATGAAAATAAAAAATGAAATGTAAAAGGTTTGAGGGCAAGGATGGTTGGAAAGGTTGGAAAAACTTTGGTAAAGCATTGATTGATATGGCTTTATGAGAAATCCACCCATCCTCTTAAGGTCGGAAAAAAGGGCGGAAAGGTCGGATTTCAGGCAAAGAAAAAGCCCCTTTCGGGGCCTTTTAGATTGACATGCCTTTGCCTTTTGTTTTTTTCAAAGCTCCTAAAGCTTTGCCTAACTGTGTAGGTTGTGGCTGAGGTTGAGTAGGGCGTTGCTGTTGAACTGCTTGAGCCTTGGCCTGTTGTTGGGCTTGTGCTGCTGCCGCTGCCTGTCTCTGCACAATGATCGCAACTGGTGGCTTGCGGGGTGCGAACACTGCATTTGAGATTTTCCCAAAGCTCTTTAGCTTGCCTCGTAGTGCAGCCATGAGGTTCGGTCTGCCTGGTGTAGAGGTAGTAGGGATAGGTGCCTGTATCGCTGCTGTAGCTGCCTTTGTGGCCTGGATAGAGGCGTCCAGTGCTGCAACCTGTGCGGGTGTCACTGCCGGCGCTTGTGGGGCCTGCTGCTGTGCCTTGGCCTGTGCCTCAAGTCCTAGAGCTATGTCGTAGAGGTTGACCTTGCTGTTCTCCCTCTTGAAAGCCTCGAGCACCTTGGCCTTTTCAGATTTCACAACTGCGGTCAATGTCACAAAGCGGGCGCGAGTCTGCAAGACGTTCCAAAGCTCTTGGTCTGCTACGGGACTTGCTGACAAGTTTCCATAGGCGTTGTTGATTGTTAAGCCTTGGGACTTGTGGATAGAGATTGCATAGGCCAAAGAGACTTTGTTTTTGTCAGTCATCTTTTTGATTTTGGAACCTTTGCCCTCGCCAAACTCTACCTCAAAGGAACCGTCAGGATTGATTTTGCTGATTACCCCAAAGTCTCCGTTTTTGTATTCCTTGCTGTTCTTGTTGACCATGACTCTATCGCCCACAAAGAATGTCTCGTCGTGGTTGGAAAAGCTAGAGCCTCCTAGCTCTCCTGCTGCAAGTCTCTTTTCTTGAATGATTTCATTGCTTGCCTTGATTTCCTCATTGGTGCAGCAAAACATTGCTTTATCCATGAGCTTGTTGCTGTCATTGATATACAAGTCAGCCATAGCCTCATTTTTCTCTGAGGTAGTGTCAAACTCTAAAAGACGTTTGCTGTCCTCAATCATTTTCCAAGATTGCTCCACATGAGAGCCTGCCTTTTTGACTGCTGCCATGTCCTCGGCTGCAACATTAGACAAAGAGGTTGTCTGAGCAATGGCTAAAGAAATCTCGTCTTTCTGACGAATGATTTTTCTCAAGTAGCGAACTGAGCTTTGATTCTTTTTGATAATGTTTGCATAGGTATTGCCTGATTGAACGGATTGGATTTGGTTAGTGTCTCCAATCAAGACAACCTTGACATCAACGCCGTCTGCAACTGCTTTATTTATGTGCTTGAAAAACTTGGCATAGTTCTTTGTGCCAATCATTCCCGCCTCGTCAATGAAAATGACTGAGTTGTTTTTGATTGAGGCTTTACCTGCATCCATGTCCATGAGCCACTTATCAATAGTGCCTGTGTGGTTCGCGGTGGTGTCCACTCCTGCTGAGGCTGCTACCTTTCCTGTAGGGGCCAAGACAAGGCAATTTGCTCCTGCTTGCTGCTGCAAGATTTCAATGGCCGTGCCCATGACCGTTGATTTGCCTGTTCCTGGGAACCCCTCACAAAGCACAAGGCGAGATCCGTTTTTCTCTACAACGGCTTTCATGAGCTCCACTTGCAAGCCGTTAAAACGTCTGCCTTTGGGCTGTGCTTTGATAGCGTCAGCTACATGCTGTCTCCACTCCTGCACGCCTGCATAGGTCATGTTCTCTACAAGCTTGGTAGAGGTTTTAACATTCATGTATTCCATGCGAGCTAGTTTTTTTGTAGTGTGCTGCATTGGATATTCAGCCTCTTTTTTCTGTGCAGACTGCTTTGAGAAAGTTTTCTTTCTCTTTGGTGTGGCATCCTCTTTTGGTTTAATTTGCTCAGACACAAGCGAGCCGGTGTCAGCCCATTCCTTAAGCTTTTGCTCTGCAATCTCGTCAGCCTTTGAACCCATTGCATAGTGTTTTGAAAGCTCAATAATCAAGTCATACTTTGTGAAAAATGGATTTGTGTCGGTAAGCTTGTCTAAGATTGCCTCATCGTCTTTTGCCATGTAGACGGCTCCGCGCTTTTTCTCATCCTTAATGGTGGAACCTAGCTGAACTGCCTCTTTGTGCAATTCAACGTCTTTAAGCTCTTTGCCAATCGCTTTCTTTTTCTGCTTGATAGTCATCCATACTGCATCACGATTTTTAGGGCTTTCAATCGTTCTCAAAGCACTTTCCTCGGCTCTGTTGATTGCTTTGATTTGACCGTCCAAATCTGCAAGAGCCTCCATCTCGGATTTGTAGTTTTTCAAGTCAGTGGCCTCCCATGACTTTCTAACTCCATTGACCCAATTGCCGTTTGCGTCCTTGACCTTGATTTGTGTTTCACCTGTTTGGGAAAAGCCTGCAAAGTCTCCAACTTTCAAGTCTTTTTCAGCAATGGCGTTCTCGATGTCCTTTGCCCAAATCTTTTTGGTCTTGCCGTTTGCAAGCTCCAACTCCACAAAGTAGCTCATGCTTTGCTTTGGGTCGTTTTGATATGGTGCTGCACCATGAGACACGATGACGCCGTAGTTTGTAGGCAAGTCAATGTCTTTCAACTTGGCCTCAAGGGCGTCAAATTTCTCTTGAACCGCCATGCGTTTCAATTCTGATTTTTCGTAGCAGTCGCGCTTTTGTTGAGAGATTGCTTTGTCAATCAACTCTTTGGATTTGCTGCGTAGTCTGATGGCCTCAAGAATGTCGTCTGTAAATGCCACTCTATGATTTTCAATGTCCTGCATTTGGAACTTGTCATCTGCTTTGATTGATTGACGTTCCTTGTCGTATGCCTCAACTGGATATTTCTCGCCAAACTTTTCTTGCCACTTTGCGACAAACATGTTTTTGAACATGGCATCCATCGCTTGGTGGAAATTCTTTTGTCTCATGGCAGGCATTTCAATAGCCATGACAGTGCCGCCCTCAAGGCGAATGACATTACTGATTTTTAAATGGACATGGTGATGCACATTGCCGCTGCGTGCGTCATTGTGGAAATACAAAGAGGCTCCTGTTTCGCCTTTGACTCCGTGGTATGTCTCAAGGTATTGGTTAAAGCATTCCTTGTAGCTTGCCTCTGTACAATCCATCCAAAGCTTGGCAAGTTCAACTTGGTCAGCCTCGTCCATCAATGCACCAGCATGGGAAAAGGATTGGTCATGACTGAAAACAAGCTCAATGGCTGTTTTCTTTTTGAACCCTGACTTGGTTGTTACCTCATTCGGTTTAAAGTGAATCTTTGCTCCGTATTCATCAATGTAGTAGCCATTCTTGATGTCCTTTTGGTGGACCTCAACGGGATAGCCCTCTGCACCCATGACGGTCTTGTAATTGCGTAGAACCGGCTTGATTTGGCCTGCTGTTCTTTCGTCCTCTCCAAGCTCAATAGCGCATACCTGGTCAATCTTGGCGTCGGTTAAATAGCCCTCTTTGGTCAAGCCCCAACGGTCAAACAATGCACCTGTAATGCGGGTGTATCTCTGTAGGTTTTGAATGGGAACTATGGTGCCGTCCTCAAGAGCTATGACTTGGCCAGGGTCCAAGTCGGCCATGTTGTATTGCTTGTGGACATGAGCGTTCTCCATGACCTCGGCAAGTTGTTTCTTTAAATATTTGCTGTAGTTGTAGCCACCTTGAGCGACTATGTTTTTCATTCTTATCATGCTGTTATCTCCTTTTTAAGTGCCTGAATGAATGCAATGTCTGCACCATAGGCATTCAAAAGCTTGGTCAGCATTTCACTCTGTTGAGCAATCAGGGCGGTTTGCTCGTCTATCTTTCTTGTCTGTGTGTCAGTCAAGTAGCGTTGGTGTTTCAAAGCCTCTGCTAATGAGCTAACGGTTCCCTCAAGAGCCTGCAATCTCTCAAGTTGGTTTTCTTGTTCGGTGGTCTTGTCCTGGTCAATGAGTGATTTCTGATGATAGAAAAGCTCATTGACGCTCATGTTCTTTCTTTTCGCCAAAGTCACTATCTCTGAGTGAACTTTGACTGTTTTATATGAGTCTGTCATTTTGTTATCCTTTTTCTATTTAATAAAGATAACAAAATAAAAAGAAATAGCAAGGGTTCCCTTGCTTTCAATAATAAATACAAGGCTGTAGGCCCACCTTAGACACGAAAGTGTCGATTTGTTCTTGTAATTCCTCTTTCATGCAAAAAAGGGAGAGAAAATAACGAAAACATGCAAAAGCATCTAAAAACATCAAAAGGCATGAATAAGCATGCAAATGAATGAATAAACACTAATAAGCATGTAAAAACATTGACTTTCTTTGTTATTCTGCTTTAATAACATCAATAACAATAAAAGGTGTTTTATGACTGTAGATTTGAAAGGATTAACTGAAACTAAGATTGATGAGCTTGCAAAGCAGTCTCTTGCAATCACAAAAAACGAAACTGATTTGATGGAAATCGTTAGGGTTCATTACAAGCTTTGGGAAAAAAGACTGTTTCCTTTATGTAAGCTTGTAGGTGTTTCTCATATCGATGTAGTTCATGAAATCTTAGAGAAAGGTGGTGTTGTGGTTCGTTCAAAACCAAAACTAATCACTTATCTCAATCGTGCTAAGAATGAATTCGGGGGCAAGTAATGGATTCGCTTGTGCCTCAATTCAGTTCTATTTCATTTGAGCAAATCACTGAGGCATTTGCAAAGCAGGTTGTATCTACTGCAAAGGTAAATATCACTGCTGTGATTAGACAAAACTTGCCAATGTGGGAATCAAAGCTGTTTCCTGTCATTGGTGCCTACGACATATCAAAATACGATGTCATTGCAGACATCTTGATTGAGGCAGGCTGTAGGTCTGCTGCCATGTCTGAGGCTGAGAGAACCATGTTTGTGAGGTCTGTAGCCAATGCTGTGAGAGCCGTTAAGGTGCAGCAAGGGGGCATGACAGCAACTGAGAAACGCGCTGCTCAAAGGTCTGCCTTGGCCTCCAAAGCCTCTCCTGTTCCGTCTCTCGGCATAACTAGTCCAGTAGTCATGACTAAAGGGGTAGTCCCTCCGTCCGCTGCTGTGGGCGTAAAGGGTCAGGGCGGGTCTAGCGGCTCTGTGGTGGTGTCTGAGCCTATGGCGGTGCAAAGAGTGGCTGTAGCCGTCCCTCCTGCCTCTGGTGTGGTCTATGACCTGGATGAGTTCCCGTTCAAGGAACACTCCACCAGGCTGAACACTGATGTCAATGCGTTCTATGCGGGTCAGGGTGGTGAATGGACTCCCGCTGACGATGAACTCATGGCCGTGTTCACTCAGATAAGTCTTAGTAGATTCGCCCCCATGCAAAGACTAGCTCAAAGTTTCAGTTCCAATGAGACTATCAAGCAAGGTTGTTTTAACGCATTCAAAATCAAGTGTAAGAACTTGGGTGTAGATTTATCAAAGCATGGATTCCAATAAGGGCTATGCCCAAAGAAAAAGCCCCTTGATTGGGGCTTTAATCATTAAATCTTGTGTTTGAAAGACTGTGTTTTGTCTTTGTTGGTTGTTTGGATTGCTCTTGTTTGCTTTTGATTGAGTTTTTCAAACAAGTCTCTTTTCTCAATAAGTTGTTGAGCATAGCGGTATCTTTCTGATTCGTGGCCTAATATAGAGGGGTCAGAAAGGTCTTTGAGCCATTCCATTGATTTATCACTTATTGCCATTTTTTTGTCAACAATAAGGTAATTTACAATTTCTTTATTGTCGGTTTTAACTGCCTGATAAAAGGCATTGTCGTTGTTGATGGTTGGGCTGACTCCATAATCTAATAGTGTCTTTGCTATATGGTTGTCGTTTCCGATAATTGACTCAGAGAGAGCTTTCTGTAGCCCCTTTTCAGGGTCTGATTCATGGTATGCCTCCACAACCATTTTCAAGCTTTCTTTTGAGTGCATAGCTGCATAACTGACATTGGATGCAAAGTCTGTAAAAGTATCGGCTCCCAATGAAATCATTTTTTTGACAATCTCAAAGTCTTGGTTCTGACATGCAATTCCAATCGCTGCATTGCGTTCGGCTGTGACATCTGCCCCGTTGTCTATCAGATAGTTGGCAATGCTTGTATGTCCGTAATTGATTGCTGTGTAGAGCGGTGTGTCTCCACCTCTTACTGAATTCACATTAGCATTGTTTTCAATGAGAAAATGAACCATGTCCTCATGTCCGTCCTCAACCATCTGATGCAATGCAAGATTGTTGTAGCATTCAACGTCAGCCCCTTGCTCTAATAGTCTTTGACAATATTCTTTGTCAAGATTTACCACTGCATCAAAAAAAGCCTCATTCAGTTTTTCTTGTTCCATAATATCTCCTTGTAGTTATTGTTTTAATATACAAAAAATGAAAGATTAATCAAGGGCTATGCCCAAAGAAAAAGCCCCTTGATTGGGGCTTTGTATATTAAATCTTGTGTTTGAAAGACTGTGATTTCTCTTTGGTTTTTGTTTGGATTCCTGTAGGTGGCTTTTGATTGAGTCTTTCAAACAAGTCTCTTTTCTCAGTAAGTTGCTTTGCAAGGATGACTCCAACATGGTCAGGGTTTTCATTCTTTAACCATTCTCTTGTCTCAGGTCTTATAGGCATCTTGTGTTCAATTATGAGATGGCTGATTATTTCGTCATGCCCCCATGTGATCGCTTGGTAGAGTGCATTGTCATTGTTGGCTGTTGGGTCTGTACCGTTCTCTATGAGTATTTTTGTAGCCTCAAGACGATTCTTGCATATGGCTCCAATCAAAGATGTTTGGTCGTTGGCATCAACTCCATGATTGATTAGGACTTGGATGTTTTCGGCTCGTCCTGCTCTTGCTGCTGCATAAATTGGATAGTCGCCGTCATCTTGCTTTTCATTCAAGTCAAAGCCCTTTCTAGCAAGATAGTCAAGACATTCAGGTTTTCCGTCCTCGGCACAATGGCTGACGACATAGGCAGGATTGCTTACTTTGACATCTCGTTCAAAACACCAAGCTAAGATTTCTGTTGTGGTTTGGGTGGCTTTCCTTAAATGTCTGTCGTAGTCGTCGCTGATGTCTATGGTAATTGTCTTGATTGTTTCAAAGTCGCAATGACGCATTGCATATACAAGCTTGTTCGTTTCAAGCACATGATAATTTGGTTGTTCCTCTTTCATGAATTTTCCTTTGTAGTTGTAGTTTAAATATACGAAAAACAAGAAAGAAATCAAGAGCATTTCTTTCGTCGATATCGCTTGTCTGTTGATTTCTCTTTTTGTTTTAGTATGATAAGAATATAAACATAACGAAAGGGAGATAAAAAAATGAAAGGATACAAACAAAAGGGTTTCACTCTAATAGAGCTAATGATTACTGTAGCAATCGTGGGCATCCTTGCAGCATTCGCTTTGCCTGCCTATCAAGACTACATTCTTAAATCACAAGTGGCTGAGGCTTATCTTTTGATGGAAAAAGTAAAGGTTGATATTTCAGAGCAATACGCCAATGACGGCAACTTGTCTGAAATCATGGCAAACGGTGGTGCAGGGCTAAGAAATAACACTTTCCCAATAGAGGGCAAGTATTCAAAAGTTTGGGCAATTCAAGACGGTCAAATCATGGCAATCATGAACGGTCCTGACGCAAGCAAGAAATTTAACTATGACTGGGTTGTCTTAAAACCTGTTGAGAGTGGTAGTGGAACCTTGATTTGGACTTGCCCTGCTTACGGTGGATTTCCTAAAAAATGGTTGCCAAGTTCTTGCATGAACGATTGATAGGAGAAAAGACAATGAAAGCTCTTTTATCATTCCTATTGATGGCAAGTGTCTCTGTATGCTCTGCTGCTGAAATCAAGAAAACAATCCAAGTGTCTGCAACCATTGCGCCATATTGCGTGATTGCATTCAAAGACGGCAACATGAGATATGTGTGTCGTGGCTATGAGGGTCAAGAAAAAACTGTCTCTCCACACACAATCAAAACTGAGAACAATGTCACTACGATTACTTACTAAGAATGGCTATGCCAAAAGAAAAGCCCCTTGATTGGGGCTTTTTCATTTCTGCCTTAGCTCATGGCCGTAGGTGGCTTTTGGGACCGGCTCGCCCGTGTCTCCTTACCGCGCCAATAGGGCAGTTTCATTCCACCCAAAGAAAAAAGCCCCGTAGGGCTTAGTTCAAATCTTGTGTGGCTTGTCCCTTGGCTTTGGTGCCATGACTCGGTTGAGTGTCTTGTTGAGTTCTCGGTTGGCTATGCCATGCAAGAACCACTCAAATTCACTCCCCATGAGGCTTGTGTGTGTCTCGTTGGTGGGTAGGTAGTCGGTGTTGTATGTCAGGTGGTTGATGACCTGGTGCATGCCAAGGTGTAGGGCAGTGAGAACCTGTGCCTCTGTGAGCTCGTGGCAGTGCTGCAAGAGGTAGAGAACCACTGAACCGGCCTTGTGAGTCAAGGCATGGTCTATCTGCTCCTGTGTGGCCTGTATGACGGCTCCAAGCTCTGTGAGAGTGTGCAGGTAGTCCGTGCGGTTTCGCTTAATCGCTAGATCGATCGCTGCCTCATGCCTGTTGGCTCCATGCTCCACCATGTAGAGGGCAATGTCTGTGTGGCGGTGTTCTAGAGCTACTGCAAGAGGTTTGCCCCATAGGCCACCTTGAGGCTGATTGACGTTGGCGCCGAGTTGGACCAGGGCATGCACCATCCTCAAGTCGTCTGCCGCTATGGCGTCTATGAGAGCTTGGCCGTCCTGTTGGTTGACGTCTGCTCCATGTTTCACGGCATCTATTGCTGCGTCTATGTCCCCTATGGTTGCCGCTGTGCTTAAGTAAATTGCATAGTCCATCTTTCATTCCTCGTTGTTCTAATAGTTATACAAAAATGAAAAACAAAATCAAGAGCATAGATAAAGAAAAAGCCCTTTGTCGGGGCTTTCTTGTTTGTGGTGCTTATAAAAGCTTGGCTATGTTCTTGCCGTCATTCAAAAGACTCATTAAAAGAGTTCTTGTAGATGGCTCTAATTTCTCTGTCAATGCTTGTTGTATGGTTTTGCCTTTCAAAGCATTCATTGCAGGCTGAGTCAATTGAGTTCTCAAGTTCACTACCTGAACATTGAATCTTGGGTCGTTCTGCATAGCCTTTATGCTAATACTCTTTTGAAACGCTGCCAAAGCTTGTGCAGGCATAGACTTAGAGCTTGCATTCATCAAGCCGTTGTTCATGCAAATGATTATGTTGATTACAAAGCCGTCCTCATAGCCGCCAAAGTCTAAGCCGTCAAGGTTTTGGAAAATTTTGTCTATGCCCTCTACTGCTTTCTCATCGTCTGTCCAAGGGAATAAGAAATAAGGTGCAGCGTTGTTGTAGGCTAAGGTATCAAAGAAAAGCTGTGTGCCGTCTACTCCGAATGCTCCAAAGACTGCTGTGATTGAACGTGCAGGGGTGTCCACTAAAACATGGTCGTATTCAGCCGCTACGGTGTCAGCAATCTTTTGTGGGTCTGTGTTTATGTCAATCTTTACGCAACCTGTTTCAGAGTCTTGAACGTCCTTTGATTCGCCGTTCTTGTTCTTTGCTGAGAAAGTGTCAAAGAAAGTGTGATGGTCTTTGTCAGCCTCAAATTTTGAAAATGGCTTTCCTGCTGCCTCAAGTCCTGCACCTGTAGCAATCAAGGTTGTAGATTTACCGCCGTCTCCAATGTCGGCTAAAGGCATAACGATTTTTTTATTGTATGTTGTCATAGGTTTATCTCCATAGTTGTGTTTTAGTTATACAAAATTGAAAAAGAAAATCAAGGGCTTGGCATTATTCTTTTGAATAAAATCTTTTCTTTCTGTCCAATTTCTAAGATTGCATCGTCATCAGTGAGGCTTATCTTTGCTTTGAGTTCGTATGTTTCCTCTGTTGGGAACTCGCTTGCCAAACAATCATGGCCGTCAAATGCAAGATAAAAAGTGTTGTCGGTTGCCAAGTTCAAATCAATGACAATGCTGTTGTGAATGTCATTGTTGAATAGCATGATTTTGTTGTGCGTCTTTTCTGTGGTGACTAAGTGCAGTAAAAGCCAATGTTCGCTTTCATAATGTTTTTTCATTGTTGTTCTCCGTTGTTGTTTTATACTTATACAAAATATGAAAATAAAATCAAGAGCAAAGCAAAAGAAAAAGCCCCTTGTTGGGGCTTTCTTTTTATCTGCATTCGTATGTCGCAACCTTTGTTGTTCTGTCGTCGGGATATGCGCATCTGTAGCCTTGTGGGGTGCAGGTTGCACCTGGTCTAAGTGTGTAGAGATTGCATTGAGGGTATGGGCTTGGATTGCCGCTGCCGTATTGCCATCCAAGGGATACCCAAACGCCGCTTGAGCTCTGGCAGGTGTTGGAGGTGGTCTGCCAGGCTGAATACTCAAGGCCGCTGTCTCCCGTGGTCACTGTGCGCTGCTGGTTGATAAGTCCTGTTTGGCCTGCTGGACACTGCAAAGTTTGGTATTGGGTCGCGGTGCAGTCGTTGTCCAAGTCTTTCTCAGGCATGACTTGAGTGCCGACTACTTGACCGTTTCTGTAGTAGGTCAGTGTGATGACTTGGCTCTTTGGATAGTAAGGACTGCCTTGGTAGTTCAAGCCTGCTGGACATGAGGCCATGATATTTCTAACGCTCTGAGTAGAGGTTATGGGTGCCATCTGTGAGGTGTTGTTTGCATAGACTGTCTGAGCCTTGACCTGTTGGCTTGTCATGGTGCCGATTGCTCCACCCAAACATGTTGAGTCGCAGTCTAATTTTTGAGCCTGTGCTTTTTCTGCTGTTGCTGTCAATGCAAGCAAAGCTATAGCCATAGTGTAGATAAAGTTTTTCATTTTTCATTTTCTCCGTTGTTCTTATAGTTATACAAAATAGAAAAATGAAATCAATAGTTATTCATTGATTTACGATATCGTCTTGCAATAAAAAAGCCCCATCGTTTGGGGCTTTTCTTAGTTGGCTGCTCTGCTTGTCTCAATTCCTTGGTCTTTCATCAAGTGCTTGAAAGCTAGGTAAGGCATGTTGAAATCAAAGTATCCATAAAGCTCTTTCATGGTGTAGTCTGTTGGCTGTATGTCGTTTTCTTTGAAATAGCTGTGTAGCTCGTCAATAGCCTCTTGGGGGACATGCTTGTCTTTGCCGTTGAGGTTTTGCCACCAATTTTTGCGATTGATAAGCTGCTTGTAGGGAATAGCGTTCTCATAGAGACGTGTTCTGAAAGTCGCAAAGGAAATGTCAGAGCCGTCAAGCTCACACTCTCTATAAAGCTCTGAGAGAGTCTTGTCAGCCGTTGGGACTTTTTTCAAGTGCTGTGCGAACCATGACTTTGTTTTGTAGGGCAACTTGTGAGCTATCAAGATTCGTTTCAAGTCTTTGGCGGTGCCTTGATAGTTTGTAAGTGCTATGAGTTCGTCAATGGTGTGAGTCGCAGTGTCAGCAAGCTTGAGTCTGAAAACAATGTCTATGTCCTCCTGAGCTTTCTTGATTCGCTCCTTAGCTCTGTGCTTGTCTTGATATGGCTTTAGATTGATATTGAATTGAACAAGTATGCGATGCACATTTGCGCCCGTTTGTCCAAGTCGTTCTCCAATAGCTTTTGAGGTTATCAATTCGCCTTTTTTGTCTAGTTCCTCAATGATTGCACGTATGTCTGCAACATTGTCTCTTTTTGAATTGTTGTTGTTCATGTTGTCTCCATTCTTTTGTTGTTATCTAGTTATACAAAAACAAAAGATAAAATCAAGAGCAATGGGGCAAAAAGAAAAACCCCTATGTCGGGGCTGTCTTGGGTGTTTCATTTTGTTTTATCTATCAGTGCAGAAAGAATTGGGCTGACCTTGGATTTTTTGGCAGTGTTCTTGTAGAACTTGTTCTTATAGGCGGCTCCGTTTTTCTTATGTTTGGCCTTTTCCTGTTTTTCTTTAGCTGCCTGCAACATTCTTGCTCTAAGCAACTCTGTTATTTCTTTCGCTGCCACATCAAAGAAATTATGTGATTCGTTGGTGTTTGGAGCTATCTTGCCAACTCCTGCCAATGGTTTAGGCTCATTACTTGTATGATAGAAAGTTGTTGCCATCTGACGCGGCAATATTCTCCAATGTGTTGCATTTCCAAAAATCTCTTGAAATTCATCTTGAACGAAAATGATTTGATTTGCCTGTTTTTTTGATATGTTCTTTTTCATGATTTCTCCTTTGGTTATTTCTTTATCTTATTAAATAGAAAAAGAAAAGCAAGAGTCAAAAGGAAAAGTCGATATCTTTATTTGAAAAAGAAAAGCCCCTGTGTTGGGGCTTTGTTCATTTGCAGTCAATAACAACTTTCTTGATTTCCACTGAGACTCTTTTCAAGAGCTTGTAGACGTTGAACTCGCCACCTCTGCGGTGTGAAAGTTCTCCCGCATATTCGGTTGCCTCGTCCAAGTCGTTGCCCTCGTAGAGAACAATGCTGCCGCTTGCCACAAGGTAGATAGTCCTCAATGTGGTTTGAGGCTCTTGGCCTGCTGTAGCCTCATCGGTGGCCTTTGGCTGCTCTCCACGGTATAGGTAGTGCTCAGGCTTAAGCGGCTGCTCCTGTAGCTGCTTGTTGAACTGCATGAGGTTCACGGCCTGGCGGTAGATCTCGCTCTGAAATCCGTCTATCTCGCCTGTGAGTGCCTGTGCCACCTGGTTGAGTGTTTCAGGGTGGGCAAAGTAGTTGTCGCGGATATGGGCTGTGTATGCGTCGACGGTGTGGTCCAGGCGCAAGAGCTCGTTTGGTGCCTGTGGGATTGGTGGGGTGTAGGTGGGTGTTTTGCTGGTCTTGTTGTAGCTGCGGGCAAGGTGTTGGTAGCCTGCCTCAATCAAGTCCACATATTTGTAGCCGGTCAATCTCATGACGGCGGCAATGCTTGCTCTTTCGTTTTTGAGTTTCAATTCCTCAATAGCAAGGTCTACTATGTCTTTGTCTATTTTCATAACTACTCCTTATTTTTGTTGTTATGAGTTAGTTATACAAAATTGAAAAGCAAAATCAAGAGCAAATGAAAAAGGCCCATCGTTTGGGCCTTTGTTGTTTAGAAAAGTTTTTGTCTTAAGCTATCAGGCATTGATCGGTGTAGCTTTCTCAATTCAAGTGCTGATGGTTGATTGCTGACGGGTCTAGTTTCAAAAGCTGAGACTGTTGAAAGGATGAGTTGTATGTTGAACTTGTCGGCGTTTAAAATGAATGCTTTCTTTGTGTCTTTCTCTTGCTGTGATAGCTCGTTGTTTGTGGCTATGCTTTCCAAGACAATCTTTTGATTGCCTTTTGTCTGGTCAATGAGTATCTGTTTTTCAAAGGAACCTAGCTTGAACTTGTAGCCCTTAAAAACAATCTCAAGGATTTCGGTGCGTTTGTTCTGCACTAAGTCTCCCAAGACATCAATCAATGCAGTGCTTGGAATTTTGCCTCCATGCTGCTCAATCAAGTGCTTGAGATTTCTAGTAGTTCCTTGTTGGGCAACCATGCTGAACATGGCACTGTATTTTCCATCATGTGCCTCTATGGCATTGAGAATGGTGTCAAAGTAGGCGGTGTCAGTCAATTTCGCTGTAGCTAAGACTAAGTGAGCCTCTGCCTCTGGAACATTCTTTAATGGTCTAGAAAGTGCTTTTTGCAAGCTTTCAAGGTTGTGGTTTTCTATGGCTTTGAATGCAGTCTCAAGAATTTGAGATTTGGTTGCTAGATAAACCTCTTTCTCTACTGTTTCCTTGCCGTCCACCATGACGGTCTTTGTGGTTGTGTGTTCGTCGTAGTAGGCGTCAAATGATTTGATAGTGTGTCCTTGATTGCTTTGAAAAGCCTTTTTTATAGTTGATAGCATAATGTCTCCTTGTTGTTATTCTTATTTATACAAAATATGAAAATAAAATCAAGGGCAATGCAAAAGAAAAAGCCCCGTTGATTGAGGCTTTGTTTATTACATGCTCATTTTTCTTGATTGAGTCTTTGACTTTGCTTTTTTATGTTGAGCGACATGGTTTTGCTCTTGTCTGTCTTTGTCGTGTAGCTTGTCAATCATTTCTACAAGTTCATTAAAGCCTTGGGTGTGCAAGCTGTTTCTCAATTCCTTGCTGACTTTCATGCCTCTTGTGTTAATAAGGTAGTTGGTCATGAGTCTGTTGTCTGCTGTGCGAGATAAGAACTTGTTCAAGTTGAGATTGTTCTTGCGAGACTCTACGAACTGAACTTGAGCCGGTGTGGCTGTGTATTTGTCATCCTTGTGGAGCTCGTAGGTAGCCTCATCAATCTTGGCCTGTAGTGGCTGTAGGTCTGTCTCTTTCATGCGCTCTACGGCGTTTGCAAGGCGCTGCTTGTGCTGTTCCTCTACCTGGTTGTCAATGATGTCAAGTAATGCAAGAATGGAAAATTTGAATTGTTCCAAATAGGCTTGGTCATGTTCCTTTTCCATCAACTCCTTGATGGTTTCTAAGTCTTTTTTTTCTTGTTCGTTCATATTATCTCCTTTGGTTTTATTTTCAAGTTATACGAAATCTACAAGAAAAATCAAGAGTGAATGAAATGAAAAAAGCCCCTTGGTTGGGGCTTTGTTTATACGGCATAGAGAAATTCCAATAAATCATTTTCTCTTTGCTTGTCGTATATGTAGCTATCACGTTTGAGAACCTTGCCTATAGTGATCCTTGTTAATCTCTTTTCAAAGGCAGGTCTTGTGGTCTTGTAGATTGAGAGAATTTTTTCGTCCTGTCTATCAATCTTGAGCAAAAAGTTTCCAATGATCGCTGTATCGTTTTCTGATAGGTGCTTAGTTATCAGGCTGGCTAAGTATTCCTTGTTTAAAAGCATGTCGTTCATCATTATGCTGCCTCTTTCAATGGTTCTAACTTGATGCCAAATTTTGCAAGCTCTGATTCTGGAATTTCGTCGTATATATCTACGATTTCAAGAACTCTGTCTGATGCCTTGTTATTCAATTTGACCATCTTGCCCATGTCTGCCTCTAAGTCATAAAGCATTGCTGCGTATGCTTGGGTTGCTCTGCATGTGAATTGGCTTAAGAACTTTTCTTTTTGTTGTTGTGCGTTCATGTGATTTCTCCTGTTGTTTATTATTGTGTGGTTGTTGTGTTCAGTTAAAAGCTTTGTTCCAAGCTTTGTCGCAAAGGTTGTAGATGTGTGCTGCTGCAACCTCAAGCATTTCAATTGCTTTGCCGCTGAATATGAAAAATGCGACTCCTAAAATTCCAATAATTGCGTAGATCATATTTTTTCTCCTGTTGTTATACTCTTATATTATTAAATAGAAATTGAAAGTCAACGGCTTGAGCAATAAATATTTAAAGTCGATATCATTGGTTGAGTGGAAAAGAAAAAGCCCCGTTGTTGGGGCTTTGCTCATTGGTTGGATTTTCTTTGTTTCTAGATAGAGTAGAAATCGTTTTTTAGTTTCTGCTTTTGAGCCTCTGTAAAGCACATCGATAAACCTTTCTCTTTGCAAGCATTGATTACATTATCTAGAAATAGCTCAAATACGTTCCTCTCAACTAAATCATCTAGAATTTTTATGTTGATAAGAGTAATGCCATTTGCATTGCAATTTTTCTTTTTTTGCTCATCTTTGAATTTTTGATAAGTTAAGTCTTTAACCTTTTTGTCTCTTGTCAGTTCAAAATGGTGTTCCCCGTCAAACTCAAAAGCGATGTTGAATTCCTCGCAGTAGCCGTCAAGCTCAAGTCTTGAGTTCGTCCAAGGGTTCTTGTTCCAAGCAGGTTTTTTTGTTGGGAATGGTCTGCCAAAGAACATTTCAAATATAAGTCTGGCTCTTTTTTCAGATGGCAATGTTTTGCTGCACTGAGGACACCATTGACCATGATTTACAACATTATTGTAGGTGGCCGTCCATGTTGGATGACTTTTCTCTTTGCATTTCCAAAGCATTGCTACTCGCGCACCTTGGTAGCTAGTTGAGAGGCAGATACCACTTTGCAGCTTTGCCTTGTCAATTGCTTTTTGCAAACCTATTTTCAAAAGTCTAATTTCTCTTTTATTTTCCTTGTAGCAAAGCGGGCACCATTGCTTATGATTTACTACATTGTTGTATGTAGCCGTCCATGCGGAATGACTTTTCTCTTTGCATTTCCACAACAGATTTTCAGATACTCCATTGTATGAATGTGAAAGACAAATGCCACCTCTGGACTCAGCTAAATTCATTGCTTTTGTTAATCCGTCAATTGTTCTGTTAAATGAGGCTGTTTTTTGAAATCCACACTGTGGGCACCATGAGTTTTTCCCAATCACATTAGGCAGAACTGCGAACCATGAGGCGTGTTCAGCGTGTGAGCATTTCCACTCTAATTTAGTAGTAGAGTTTTTGTAGGTCTGTGATAGGCATACTCCACCCTTTGAAAGTGCATGTTCTACTGCTCTTTTATAGAATTCATTTTGTCTATTGTTCATTTACTTTCCTTTTTTCTAAATCCTTTTGAGCTTGCTCTGCGATCAGCTCGTCGTATACGTCGAGGTTGCTTAAGTTATTGATGCCTGCTGTGTAGAGTGTTCGGGTTCCATAGTTAGGCTCCTGGCTGACATCAAGAAAGCCCTCTCGGCCAAAGAATTCAAGTGTTGGTTTCTGTTGTTGTGTTGTCATATTTAATTCCTTTTTTTTCAAGTAAAAATTGTTGTCTCGCTATCTTGGCTGCATAGATAGCTGTGAGGTATCGCAAAGTTAAAGCAGCCTTTTGTTTGTAGTAGTCGTTGTCTTTGGCCGCTTTAAGCATCGGCTCAATGTCAAGGTCTAGAGTAATTCGTCTGTCAAATGTCAAGTCCATCAATCGGTAGGTAAATTCAAAGTGGATGGCGACGGGTGTTAGTTGTTCGTCAATGAGCTTGACTGCATTGAACATAGTGCAAGGTTTCAATCCTTGTGCTGTTTCATAGAATCCGACAAGCTCAACTCTTGCGAACCACTCAGTAAAGTAAGAGGGCATGCTGATTTGCATTTCTTTTTGAAATCTGAAATCGGGAACTGACCAATGTGCAATGGCAAGCTCAATCTCTTTGGAAAGCATGGGATGCACTTGGCTAAGATTTTTGAGCCAATCAATCACATTGTCTTGCTCAGTCTTGTGATTTGCTTTTCTAAATAGTGTAAGCATTGTTTATCTCCGTTGTTATATTTACTTTATTAAATAGAAAAATAAAAGCAATAGTCAAGTGATAAATGGATATCTTTGATTGTCGATAAATTTCTTGTGATTGATTGCCGTGAGGCTTGGGTCCTGAGAGCGGCCCGACCGTCTCTCTTTACCGTGCTAATAGGGCAGTTGAAATCCATCTGAGCAAAGAAAAAGCCCCTTGAGGGGCCTTGTTTTAGTAGTGAATGTTTGGTCTGCAATTGTGGGTTTCGTTGTTTGTGAACCTGAACTTGTGGGCTGTCCTGTAGTCGTCGCTGTTCAAGTAGGAGAGGTCTAGCTTGTATAGGCCCATGTCTGTCATTGCCTTGACGGTCTGCCTTGCCTGGTAGATGTGTGCCTCCACCTGGTCAGCGGTCCAGCCGTTGACTTTCTGCATGTGGGCTTTGACTTTCTCCCCATAGCCGTCTCTCTCGGCCAATCCAAAGTGAACTGCCTTGTGGCACATAGGGCATAGAGAGCGAATGCGCATGAGTTTCTGTGTGCGGGTGCCGTGGTTAAAGCTCCATTCCTCATGAGCCTCTAGGGCGTGTCCAAAGCCCTGCTTGAACCCGTTGGTACGGCATACCTCACATTGAGCGGGTTGCAGCCTGTAGGCGATTCGGTTGAGGTTGTGGGCCGTGTGGGCGATTAGCTGCCATGTCTTGCCATCCACTCTTGAGCGCACGTTGAGGCCGTGCATTGCCTTTGGAACTAGGTCTGTGGCTATCTTGGCGTCTGTCGGTGCAGGAACAAGCTTTATGCGGTTCTTGTTCTGTGGCTTTGCTCCTATATAAATTAGGAACATGCCAAATAAAATGATTGTTATTGTTGTCATTCTTTTTCTCCTTTGATTGTGTATTACTTATACAAAAAAGAAAAAGATAATCAAGAGCCATAAAAGAGAAAGCCCCTTGACGGGGCTATTTCATTTTTGCTTTTTGTAGGTCAAACCTAAGCGGGGCAAGATTGTGTAGAGCTTGTGTGTTTTCCATTCTTGTGTATATCCAAGTTTCTCTGAGATTTCGTTGACGGTCATATTGGCTGTGTCCATCAATCTCAATTCGCGTTCGTGTCTTGAACTGAACTTGTGAGCCTTGTATTTCAAGCCGTGCTTGTTCAATGTGTTGAGAATGCTCACATATTCATGTCTTGAGGTGGCTCCAAGCTTTCCCATCATTTCTTTGATTGTCATGTTGGTGGTGTCAAGCTCCTGCAACTGACTTAAGAACTTGTGGCCTTTGCCTGCTGGTGCTTTCTTGTATGGCAAGTTGTTTGCCTTAATAACATAGTAGGCGTTGCTCAATGAGCCTGCTCTACCTGTTTTTTCCCATATCTCCCTGATTGTCAAAGACTCGTCAGAGTGCTTGACGTAATCTTTGTAGTAGCCGCTTTGGGCCTTGTTTTTCAAGTGCTGTTTTGAACTCATGTTGTTTGTCTCCATATATAAAAATAGTTGTCGTTTGTTGTGAATTTAAGTTGGCGCTTTTGATAAAGATTTGCGCCTTTGAACTCAATGCTTTCGTCTGCATAGAAATCCCTCAAGAATTGGTCTGACTCTTTCCAGGCTGTCAAATCGCTTTGGGCTGCAAGCTCCAAAGTAATGCTTTGCTCTGTGCCGTCTATCAAATATGTTGTCTCCATTTCATAGTTGATAGGGTTGCTCTGTGCTAAAGCTTTCTCTGCTGCATAGTCTTTCTTTGCTTTCTTAAGTGCTTTGAGCATGGCTTGCATTTCAGGGGTCATGTCTTTAATTCTCATCATCTGCCTCCTGCAATCACAAGATATTTGTCGTATTGAGCTTGAGCGATAGAGCGCAAGGTTGTTACATCGTCTTTCTCACTGAACATGCCTTGATATGTTCCAAAGCCAAACATGCGATTGATTAGCTTGATGCATTCTGTTTTTGTCATTTGGTTAAAGTTTCTCATCTCCATTTCCTCCGTTGTTGTGGGTTAGATTAAGTCTGCTGCTTTTCCTAATATGAACACGATGCCTGCATAAGTCGCGGCTCCAATCAATATCAGGTAAGCCAATAAGGTAAGTTTTTCTTTCATTTCTTTTCTCCTTTGGTTGCTTGTTCTAGAACCATCTGACCAATACGGTTGACTTGGTCAATGGTGGATTGTGGTGTCTGCTCTATGAACTGCTTTGGAGACATAGCCATTTGTTTTGCTACTCCATCCAAAAGCATTGCATTCATTTCCGCTTTGGTAATGCCCTTGTTCTCTGTTTCATTGACCAATGAGCCTTTATTGCTTGTAGTGGTGTCCAAAGTCTTTTGCTGCTCTGGTGTTAAAGCAGGAACATTCTTGATTTGAACTATAGGGGCTTGATGTGCATTGTCTGAAATCCAGAAAATCGTCCCTGCAATTAAAATTGCAATCGCTGGAATGAATGAGACTACTGCAAAATTTCTTAGAGCCTTTCTTTCTGACTGCTTATAAGTCTTGTGCAATATCGCCAAATTGTTCTCTAGTCGGGCAATCTCCAAGTTTGTTTCTCTGTCATTCTTGAAATCAAAATCTAAAGTCTTTGCTTTAAGGGCTTTAATTTTGTCCATGACTACTTGGCAATGTTCTTGGGGTGTATATATCCCTGTGCTGTCCTGAGCATCTGCTTTTTGTGTATGAACCTTTTTGAAATCAAAAAGCTCATCGTCCAAGTCTTTATGTTGCTCGGCATTGAATTGCAGTCTCGCAAAGATTTCGTCTTTTGATTGGAATGTGCCTTTGTTTCTAAAATCTTGAATTGTTGGATTGATTGCCTTTGTCATGATTTCTCCTGTTGTTCTTTATTTATATTATTAAATAGAAATCAAAAAGCAATAGTCAAAGGCAATAAATTTCAATTCGATATCCTTTGTCTGCGTCTTTTTGTTGACGCACTCATAAAAAGATTGAGTAGATGCGTTGATCTATCTATCTGTTTACGTTGTAATCAATTTATTGAGTAAGCAGATAAAGGAACGGTCATGTTGGAAATGCAAACAAAGGTCGGTCGTCCTCGGACAAGTCTTTTGACTCGTAAGGAACAATTGGCTTTGGCTCAACAAAAGAAAAGGGACTCTGACAAAAAGGCAGGACTCAAGCCTTTGAATGTCAATGTGAGTGCTGAGGCAAAGGGCTTTGCTGATGCCCTTTGTTCTATCCACAATCTCACTCAAAGAGAATTGATTGAGCGGCTGCTAGACAAAGCAATCAAGCAAGGCAGTCTCTTGGCTTGATAAAATGAGGCATGGATAGAAATGACATAGAGAGTGCGGTTGGTGTCTGCACTCTTGACGATTTACACCTTGCCTTGTCGCTCGATGACTTGTTGTCGGTGCCACTAGAGGCCAAATGGCTTGCCCTGAACCTCATGAGGCTCAAAAGCCCTGAGACATTCGCAAGGGTGGATCTCATCCACCAATTCACGCCTGCAAAGGCTCTATCCCTCTTGGTGGTGGCCTCTGTAGAGGGTGGGGCCAGCGAGCTCGTCAAGGTGCTGTTCCAGGCTGCTCCACCAGGTCAGCGACAAGCTGAGGCTCTTGTGATTGCCTACTGCCTCTATGTGGGGTGTTCCCGTCTCGAGGCCGTGGCTGACTGGTCGCCCAATTCGTTTGCTCAGGCTCTTGAGCAAGGCGATTTCACTGATGACGGGTTCAGGTGGTTCTACCTGCTGCACCTCGGCCGCATGGCTCTAAAGCAGGGCAGGGACATAGAGCCTGCTCGTATCGGTCTGAACCTCCCCATGTTCGGCCATGAGCATCAAGCTGACCTCTTGGACTCTCTAAGGGCGCTGCAAGAGTTCGTGGCCATCTACCCCAAGGAACTGCTCAAGAGGGCTGATAGCAGGTTTGGTGCGGTTCTGAGCTACATGCAGGACATTGGCGCCGTTGCTCACTTGGACATTGACTTTGACGGCTCTGAGGACGTTCTGAGGCTCTACCGTTGACTTTGTTGTTTGATTTCGTATAACTAGATTACCGTCAACGTTGGGTTGTATGTAAATCACTTAAAGGCCACTGTCAAAGGTGGCTTTTTTGTTCGCCAAAGAAAAAGGCCCTGTGTGGGCCTTGGTTTTTTTCTGTTGCCGTCTTAGATTGTTCCGAAAGGTGGCACGAAACAAGCCTCAAACTCGTCAATGCTGTTCAAGTTAAGCATGTTCACAATGAGTCCTTTCTTTGTGTCTGCATAGAACTCATATTTCAAGTTGCTTGTTCTGTTCTTGTGGTAGACGGTCAAGGTCAATTTAAAGTGATAGGGATTGACTCCGTTGTGCATGTCTTTCTCAAGCTTTAGTCTGTATGCCAAAGCATTTGCATGGCCGACTACTAAGACTGCTGCTTTCTTGATTTCTTTCAATGTGATTGGGTGCTTTTTAACGCTCTTTGTATCCATTTTTTGTCTCCTTGTTTTTCTTGTTGGATAATATAGTTATACAAAACTATAGAAAGAAATCAATAGCGAAAGATAAAAAAGATGTTGACATTCGTTTTTGTTTTTCGTATAAATAAAGTATGAACAAATTCCCTTTTGTTCTATTCTTAAAATGTGTTATTAAAATTGTTTATTATTGGCAAAGCCCTGCATTCTCATGTAGGGCTTTTGCTTTTATGCGTTGAGTTCTTTTGCAAGATTGGCACTTGCCCACATGATTGCAGGCTTTAAAAATGACAAAGGGATTGTGTAGAAAAGGGCTTTGCCATAGGTGGTGTTTTGAACCTGTTTGACATGAGGGATGTTGTTCAATCCGCCTACTGAAAGAACAAGGGCTTTGTAGGCTTTCACATCCATGATGAACCACTCTGAAAAGCCGGTTTCGGCCTCGTTGCTCCAACCGTAAAAGTAGTAGTCGCAATAGAGGTGCATGAACTCGCCGGGGTTCTGAAACTCCGTGCCATAAGCGTTGTAGAGCTCCTGGGTAAAGTCCTTGAATTTGAGCTTGTCGTGTGTTCTGTATTTCTCTTGGATAGAGAAACTGACCTGTGAGGGTAGGAAATCAACCCTTGAGTCAATGCCTGCTCTTTGGTCTAAAGCTAGGTCGTTGAGTATGAAAGTCTTGACCTCGCTATTGAAAGCGTAGCCGAAAGTCTTGGCAATGATTTTGTGTGCTGGTGTCTTTAGTTTGTCGTTAAAGCTCAGTGTCTTTTCAAATGAATTCATGTTATTGCTCCTTTTTTCTTGTATTTGTATAGAGCCTCTATACCTAATACTTATACAAAAAACAAAAGAAAAATCAAGAGCAAGAAAGAACAAAGCCCCGTTTTGTCGGGGCTTGTTTATTTGTGCTTAGAAAGAGATTGAATGAACTCTTGCATTTCTTGGTGTTCTAGGTTTTCTTGTGCCTTGTCGTGCATGTCTCTGACCATGAACATGACTTGTATGGTGGATAGAACTGTCAGGTTCTCCATGATTTCAATAGCAGGCAAATTGTCGGGGTTCTTTGATAAATACAAAAACAAAAGCTGTGAGTAGGCTTGATAGACTGAGAAATCATACATGTAGAGTCTTATCAGGAACTCTTGAAAATCATGAGGGCTTTGGTAGTTGCGGGCGATGAGCATGTCAAGGCGAACTACTCTGCCTGTTCTTTTACTTGTGATTGCTATATTCCTGCGTAGATTTTTCATTGTTGTAGCTCCTTTTTAAAGTTATACAAAATCAATGGAAAAAATCAAGAGATTGGCTTGCTCTTGATATCCTTGAGATTTGAAAAGACTTGATTGCCTCCTGGCTTTGTCCTGGTGGTCGCCTGGGTGCGTCATTTAAACAAAAACAATGAATTGATGTTGACCTAAAGAGAAAAGAGTACGCTAACATCGTTTCACTTACTTAATTCTTTAGGAGTGATTCAAATGATTGATGCAATCAAAACTTTCTTGGGTGGCTATCGTGCTGTTGGTATCAAAGAAACCCGTGGCTCTGAGGGTCATGGGTTCTATGCAACCTTGTTCAAAGACGGCAAAGCATTGGGAGAAATTGCAGACTATGCGGACGGTGGACCTGTCAACTACCACCTGAGCAAAGAGGACGAAACGGCATTGATTGCCTTTTCCAAAGAAAAGTATCCTGACATGAAATATGAACCGGAGGGCTGCTTTATCGGTGCCTTGATTGACTATGAACTGAGCATCAAGAAAATCAAAAACAAGGCTGCTAAAGCTCTGCTCGTCGCTGATGAGACTCAGCTTGATGAGCATGGTGTTGCCACTAGCTATAGCATTTGGAACCTGCTGCCCACTCCTGAAAACAAAGCACGGGTTCTTGCAAAGCATCCTCAAACCAAGTTCTTGAACGATGAACTTGACGGGTGGGAAACCCTCAAAGCACCTCGCAGAAAGTGAGCAACTGCACCAAAGAAAAAGCCCCTTGATTGGGGCTTTTTGCATTCCATCCATCCCTTTCATTGACAAGCCGGTTTTACATGCTCATTCCTCTGCTTTTCTTTGTGGATTTGGCTCGTTTTGGTGGGCTGTAGGACTGTTGAGACTGCTGCTGCTCAAGCTGCTCTTTCTGAGCGGTTTTAAGAGCATTCACGGTGTCAGGCTTGCAGTATTTCTCTGCTACTTGAATGTAGGCAGGCTCTACATTCGCACCATGCTTGATAAGGGCTTGGGCTGTGTCGTCTTTGCCATGCCATAGAGCCACGCCAAGAGGCTGCAAGATGTAGTTGTGATTGACCTGTTCCCCTTGGCTTACGTGGTAGTCAATGTGGGCTGCGGTGCCTTGGGCTGCTGCTGAAAGCATGGTGGTCACGGGCTTAAGGTCTGAGCCTGCTATATCGCTGGTCACAAGGCTCAAGAATGCCTCTTTGTATAGGTCTTGCTCTGCCTTGTCGCGGGTCGCTATGGCCTGAATGGCGGTGTCCTTGCCTGCCACTTGGAAAAAGTGCAAGTCCTCGGCTGTTGGGTGGTAGCCGGTGTCTACGATGGCCTGCACAAAGCCTCTGTCGCGTTCGTGGTCGCTTACTGAACCAATCGCATAGGCAAGGCTGACGCCTGCCTTGTTGAGCTCCATAACGGTTCCTACCTGGTGCGCCTTGGACGCGGCAAACATGGCATCTACTTTGGCGTCATGGGTCATGGTTGGATAGTGGCTGTTCGCCATCAAGCGAGTGCTTTCTACTGAGCCTTTGACTGCTGCATGCTCAAGGTTCTCTCTTGTGAAAATGTCTGAGGTCCAACCTTGTTTTGACAAGGTTCTCAAGTTCTCTACATTGTCAGCATCAATGTTTTCTCTAATGATTGTGTGAACTGATTTATTCATATTTATTCCTTTATAGTTGTTCTATAGTTATACGAAAAAACAAAAATAAATCAATAGCCATTAAAAAGCCCCTTGATAGGGGCTTGGTTAAATTTTCATGCCTTTTGATTGGGGCTTTGCTTTTGTTCTTGGTGGCATCTTGTTTTGAAAACTATGCTGTTGATAAGCTTTGGTCAAAAGGTGTTTTGCCTCAACAAAGCGAGGGTGCATGTTTTGAATGAACTCTTTTGTTGGAACCATTCCTTTGTCTGCAAGCAAGTGCCTAAGAATGGTCAAGTTCTCAATCTTGCAAGCACGCTCCAAGGTTTGAGTATTTGGAACTGCTCCGTTCTCAAGCATGTAAAGGGCTGCTTGACTCTGGTTTGAGGTAATGAAATCGTTGATAAGTGGGGTGTAGTTGTTCGCACCATGCTTGGCAAGAACCTCAAGAGCCTTGACTTGGTTGTAACCTGCTCCAAGGTGGATAAGCATGTCGTTGTCCTCATGCGGGTCTGCACCGTGGGAAAGCAAGTAGTCCAAAGTTTCCCATTGGCCGTTTTTCATGGCTGTATGGCACTCACTCAAGCCAGGCTTGACGCCTTGAACCTCAATGAGCTCGTTGCGGACATTGGCGGCACTGCTGGCAATAGCTGCCTCAAGACACTGCCTGATGTCGTAGTCCTGGTCATTGGCCTCAATGAGTTGAGCCTGTAGAGCCTTGAACTCTGCCAATTTGTCATCGCCTGCAAGAGAGACAAGTTGCTCTGCTTGGGTTGGTGTTATTTTTTTAAAACCGGCCTCGGGGCCAAATGGGTCAAATTCGTCAAAATCAATCATTATTTTTCTCCTTAGATTTTCATTTTTTTTGTTGTGGTTCTTTTGGGCATGGTTCGGCTCTTGACAAGCAACTTGTCTCTCAAGTCTCGTTTTTCGAGAGCTTGGTTGATTTCTTGGATTGCATGCTCATTGCCGACTCTGAGATTTTCAGGGCCTTTGTTTAGCCTTTGCCTGTCCTCTTTTGTTAGGTTTCGCTCCGTGTGATTAATGATGAAAAGCAATGCGTTGATATGGTAGACCGGCATTGCCAAAGCAATCTTTAAGTCAAAGTCTTTGTGAATGTAGTCTTTGACATCTTGGTAGTTCTCATAGCAGTGATTAACAAATTCCAAGTAGTTATGGCTAAAGCCTGTTTGAGTGAGAGCGAGTTTAATAATCTCTCCATCAAACCTCATGGGATTTGCACCTTTATCCAAGAGCTTGTAAATCAAGTGCATTTTCTTGCAGCTTTGATTTACTACTTTTCTGAACAAATCAAGGTCAAGTTTGTCTTGTTTCTCCTGCTTGTAAAATTCCTCATCTGTGAGCAATGTATAACTCATGCCTCATCCCTTTCTTATTGTGGTTTTGCTTTGAGAAAGACAACTCTTTCTCCATTGACTTTCTTTTCTCCATCGGCTTTGATTTCAGAGAACACGTTTGCAACTCGCATCCAAAAGGTTGTTGAGTTCATTTGTTCAAAGTTGTTCTCGTCTGCCCATGTATTAAAGTAGTCAAAGATTTTCTTTTTGCTTGTGGATTGCTTTTGCTCTTTGTCGTATTGGTAGTTTTTCTCAGACAAGAACAAACGCACCTTGTCAGCACTGTTTTTCCAATCATCCAAAGCTTTTTCAGTCTCGGTGCAAGCTGTGAATTTCCATTTGTTTTGAATGAGACGCTGCAAGCCCTGCAAGCACCAAATAATGAAATCTGGCATCTCTTTTTCTGCAATCATTTTCTCAAGGTCTGCAATCGGTTCGGGATTTCCATTCTTGCCGTCAAATTGCACGTCCCAATCAATCAATTGAATGCGACGGAAAAGGCCGTCTGAAAAATCGTCAATGCGTGGCATTTGGTTCATAAGCATGACCCACTTTGCAGTCAAAGCAGAGTTTTGCTTTTTGGCATAAATGCCTCTAAGTTCTACGACATCACCTGAAACGGCTTGCTTTACAAATTCCTGGTCAAAGCCTGTTTTCTTTGTCTCGGTGCAATAAATCATGGTTGCACCAATCAAATGATTGTTGTATTCGTGAACGGTGCTGATATTGACTGAGACTGCTTTTGTGTGAGCTTTGCCCAAAAGGTAAATCATCACTGATTTGCCGTTTGCACCTTTGCCAATCCACATCTGCATGACTTGCTTTTTGACAGTGTTGGTCAAGCTGTAGCCACAATATTCTTGTGTGAGCTCACGCTTTGCTTTCTGTGGCAAAGAGGACTCAATGAACTTGTGAAAGTAGACGTCTTTCTTTGGTGGGAAAGGTTTAGCTTTAGGCAATACGAATGGGCCTGCTTTCTCTACAACCATGTCAATTTGACTGCGAATAGGGTAGTTCTTGGTTGGCTTGATAGCTGTAATCTCGCCTGTAATTTCATCAATCAAAAGCCAATGCTTTTTAGTTGGGATAATGATTTCTTTAATGAATACTGAGTCAAAGCTTTTGACTGTGGCGACAAGCATTGTGTAAATGCTGTTCAAGTTCTTGCTGTTGAACTTAAGAGGATGGTGCTTGCGCAACCAGGCGGCAATCTGCTCTTTGACAAGTTCCTCAGATTGTTCTTGCCAATATTCATTGTTCCAACGGAAAAGCACTTGTCCGTCTTTGTGATAGTCCCAATGCAAGTATTTGTCGGCTCCAAGTTCATTTTTTCCTGTGACTTGAAAGACATACTTGTATTCAATAGATTGAGTCTCTTTTTTCTCGTCAGCCTTGCTCAAAGCTTGTGTTACTGCTGCGATCTGCTCAGGTGTCAAGATTGGTGCTGCGGTGTGGGCGGCAGGGGTAGCAACTGTTGTTGTCATAGATATTCCTTTATTGTTTTTGGCTCGTCTCCTTTCAAAGATAGAGCGTTGGTGTAAGTTAAGTTATTGTTTAGTTTGCTGTTGCACGGTTTGAAATTAAATGGCTTTCCCTTTCCATTTTTTCTTTTACTGCTGCTCGTATCCACTCGCTCACATTAATTTCTATTGCCTCAAGCATTTGAAAGTATTCCATTTGCTTTGTCGTGTATCGTGTTGAGCGTGGTGTTTCTGATTTATTCTTTTTCATCTTTTTTCCTTGTTTTGTAGTTCAATGTAATACAAATTACTAAAATAAAAGATAATGTCAATACTTTGGCTAAAAAAATGTTGACATTATCTTTTATGGTGCTTTAGTGGTTTTATAGTTCTAGTCATTTTCCTGTCTCAAAGTTAGCCCCAATTGTTGGGGCTTTCTTTTTTCTCATACTTTGATTTTCTCCAACATCTTGAGAAAGACTTGAGTGTTCAAAGGGCAGACATGTCCTGTGGTTGGTTCCACAATCCAAATATTGATAAGCCTGTCGTTGACAACCTTGCGCTTGACTTGGACGGGCTGATTGAAAAACATGTCTCGGCAGAACTTGGCAATGTGCATGATTTCCTTTTCTGCAAAAACAAACATCATCTTGGTTTGTTCTTTGACGATATTTTGAAATGCCATAGTTGCATTGCGTTGAGTTGGATAATGGCTTTTGTCTTTGTCAAAGAGTCCATTGATTTTCATAACCTCATTCAAGAGCTTGATTTTCTTGTTCACGATTTTGAGTTGTTCGTTCATGTCTTTTCCTTTCGTTGTTTGATGTTGTTATCTTATTTTTTCGGCTCAAAATAAGCGCCAAAGCTTGCAACCTCCTGAGATTGTTGACAGTGGCGTTTTTGTGGTGTAGGTGGCTCAAGCTGGCTCTTTCTCGGTGTCCAAAGCCTTGATAGCTGCCTCTGTTCCTGTGGCCCTGTGGTGTGCCTGGTAGAACCTGTCATTGGTGTTGGGTAGCCAGTGATAGCCAAGGTGCTTGCCCTCCTGCATAGCCACGTATTCACTCAAGATATTTGCGTTGTCTATGTGGAATGAATGCAAGGGGATTCGGTGGATGCATGAGTTCAAGACAATCTGAACCGTGGCAATCTTGACCATCTCAGGGTCAAGGTCGTTGGCTCGGACATTGAGCATGCTGACGGCTCCTTTGCCGTGTTTTCTCAACACTGCACGAATGAACCCAAGCAAGAGACTGCCTGCACCACAACCCATGTCATCGCCCACGGTGTAGGGCCTGCTTGGTGCCTCTGTGAGAGTGCTTGAGGTCATCTGTAGCTCTGCAATCATTTCGGCCAGGTCGGGCGGTGTTAGGAACTGTCCAAGACGTTCTCCCTTGATTTCCATGTCGTAGAGGCTCGTCATGTGGTCAGTGAAAGGCTCTGCCTCGGCCACGGTCTGCAAGAACATTTGAGAGAGCTTTTGGAGCTCGTCCCATGCTTTGGGGTCGTGTTTGTAGTAGCTGAGTTCTTGGCGAAAGTTTTTGCCAAATCTGTAGAGGGTGTTGGGGAATGCTTTCTCAATGAATGCAGGCTCGGTCAAGAGGTTGCAATACATCTGCATCAAGTCCTCAATGACTTGTTTCTCTGTCCTGTTTCGGGCAACTGTGGCGACTCGCGCCACTTGTTTTGATAGGTTGGTCATAGTTGTTCTTTCTTAAATTTTCCTAGTTCTGATTTTTTGACTTTTCTTATTGAGATTGACGGTGAGCTTTCCGTTTAGCGAGAATTTTTCATAATCGTGTTGGTTTTCATTCCAAAATTTCTTGTCAAAACAAGATAGTTGAGAATACTCATCCAAATCAAACACTAAGCTACCTATTCTTTTTATTTTGTCGTGATCTTTCCCAAAGTGTTGTTCATAGATATTGAATTTCTTGAGTGGGTCGTTTGTTTTCATTCCGTTAAAGTAATCGGCTGTGTCTGCCTCGTCGTTAATAAGAATGTATTTGCTGATAACTGTGTCTAAGTCGCCTACATCAGTCAAATCAAAGAAAGTATTGTTTAGCAGTTGAACGGCGATAACTCCAGTTTCGCCAGCATCAGCAAGGTCGGTCAAATACTTTTCCAAGTTTGAGTGCTCTAAAAATTTGAGATACATTGAAAGAAATGTCCCTTTATTTTTGAAATAAGCAGCGTTTTCCTCCACATGATTAAAAAAAGCAGCTACTTTGTCTTTTGTGATTTCATTATTCATGCTGGACATTGAAAGCTCATCAAATAATTGTTCTTTGAATTCATTTATCATTTTATTTCTCCTATTGTTGTTTATTTATATTATTAAATAGAAATTGAAAGTCAATAGTTTTGGTTATTTATATTGGTTTCAAAATCGTAGGAAATGGTATTTACAAAGTGGCTTTGAAAAACAAGAGCAATCTGTTCTTGTGAAAGCTTGACTGCTTTTGCTTGTTCCATGCTCTCGGCCACAATTGAAATATGTCCCCTTGTCTCGGTTTTCATAATGATTGGGACAAGGTATGTTTTCATGCAAAGTTTTCCTTTGCGGGTTTAAGTGAGCAAAGACTTTGAGCACGGCTGTCCTCGTCATAAATAACAATCTGCTCGTCCTTGACGTGTTGCGTCTCAAATTCAAGGTGTCCTCCAAAGTAAAGGGCAACTGCTTGCTGTTCTGCATCGTCAGGGTTGTCGCTTTCAACCGTAATCTCACAAGTCTCTTTTTTCCATCGTTCAATCAAAGCTGTGTATTTCATGCTGCCTCCTTTGGTTGGTTGCTGAAAAAGTAGAGGTAGCCAAGCAACGCATGGAACAAGCTTTCCTTGGTGTTCTTAATCAATGAAATCTTTGGCTCATGGTTGTAGTGCCTTGTTGAAATCAAGATTTGGTTTTCATGGTGGATTGCTTGGAACATAGAATCTCCAAGGGTCAAGTCGCTGTAAGAGCTTGTTGTCTCCAAAAGCTCAGGCTCAACTTGCTCTTGTCCGATTTCTGCAAGCAATCGTGCAACCTCAATGAAAGCAATGGGTTTAATGTTCTCGTCATGGAAAACCATGTCATTCATAACCCGTTGCATTGAGTTAAAGAGTTTTGTTTTACTGTCCATGTTGTTGCCTCCTTTTATTAGATGTATGGTTGAATGTGTTCGTCAAAGAGATTGCTATTGAACGTCTGTGTTTCTTTCATGGTTGCCTCAATCACACTGACGCAAAGCTCTTTGGTGTTGGTGTTCTGAAATGTGATAAATAAAAGATTTCCAATGATTGAGGGCTTGAGGTCCACATTGAAATCTTTAAGCCATTCATATTGAATGGTCAGAAAATCAAGATAGCGTTTAAAGCGCTCTCGCAATTCATTGGGGCTTTGGTTAAATTTCTGTTTCATATCAATTCCTTTGTTTGTTGTTGATATTTGTATTGTTTCAAAAACAAAGAAATAACTCGCCAAATCAAATGCTTGTCTATAATTGTTGACAAGTGCTATGATTTGGCGTATGGAAACGGTCAATGAAATAAGAGGGGCAACTTGGATTGCCTACTTGCTAGAACACGGGGGATACAAAAGCCTTGCTGAACTGCATGAGGCTCTTGACCTGGTGGGATCTGTCCAGTCATGGGGCCAATACAAAGCAGGCAAGGCCAATCCGCAGGAAACCACTGTCAAGCTCGTTGACAAGGCTCTGCCTGGTAGTGCGGCTCTGTGGCTCTATGGACCTGGGGGCTTGCCCCTGTGGGCGGTTCTAGAGGGGGATATGGCTGTCTGTGCTCGGGTCGTGAATGACCTGCTCAATGCCGTAGTGGAGCCTGAGCCTTGGATGACCGTTGGGCGGCGTCCTGTGGCCTCTATGGGCGACTCTGAGAGGCTGAAAGCTCTGCTTGAGGTTGTCTTGCCTCGGCCTTTGTGGGTGTCGCCTGAAAGCTCTGTCCGATACAACCCAAATGCACCTCACAAGATGGAGCTCGTTGGGTGGCTGTCTCTTGCTGAACTGCTCACAAGGTCAGATAACCCCTTGGCTGCTCAATATCGCAAGGACAAGCTCAAGGCGGGAGAGGAAAACATCCTCAAGTCTTTTGTCTATGGAATGGTTGCCAAGTTGACGGGCAACTCTGCATTCATAGATAAGCCTGTGTTCAATCTCACAAATCCAAGCTATGTGCTTGCATTCATTGCTCTTGTTCAGATTGCAAATGAAAGTAGGGACAAAGCTTTGATGAATGCTCCTGCATTTTTGAAAGCGGGAATTCATGAGGCTGTTGCTGATAGCTTTGGTTCTGACGTTGCTTTGTTCGTAGAGAATTTATAAGGGGCCTTGTTTTCTTTTTTGTCTACGCTAGTATTAGTCATCAACAACTAATGGGGTAGATATGAAAAAGACTTTGGCAATTCTCATGATTTCTGTTTCTTTGTTTGGCTGCGCAAGTGTCAAACAAAAAGAACAAGTAACGGTGGTTGGACAAATCCAAGCCGTTCGCACTTATCAAGGTTTCAAGAAAGAACCTAATCTTGGCGGTGCTGCTATCGGTGGTGTAGCTGGTGGGGTTCTTGGCAACCAAGTAGGCAAGGGCAACGGCAGAACCCTTGCAACCATCCTTGGGGTCGTTGGTGGGGCTGCTGTAGGCTCACAAGTCGGTCAAAAGACTGTGCCTGTTCCCATGCAAGAGCTTTCTGTTCTCATGCCCGATGGCCGTATCGTCAATATCAATGTTGAGTCTCAAAGCTTTTTCCAAGGGCAAAATGTAGAGATAACAACTGACGGCTCAAAGGCTGAAATCAAAGCAATCTAAGAGCAATGGAAAAAAAGAAAGCCCCATGAGTGGGGCTTTTTTCATTTGAGCTATTGACAAATGCTTTTGTTTTGCTAAAAGGAATGATGTAAGTTAATGATTTAGTTATGATACTCCTTTATCTGAGATAAGCCCCGATTTCCCACGGGGCTTTTTCTTTTCTGTGGATCGTTGACTTTTGATTTTGGCGTGGTAAAAAATTATTGTGTGGTTTAGGTCTAACGATTTATAGCCTCCGTTGTTGAAAAGAGCCTCTGTAGAAATACAGGGGCTTTTTTGTTGTCTGCTATTGATTTCTTTTTTCTATTTTGTATAACCAAATCATAGACACGAAAAAAACAACAATAAAGGAGGTGTGCTATGCGATTTCTATTTTTAATGATGCTCATGCTTATGGGGCAAGCTCAGGCGGCAGATTTATTTACCCCTGTGGCTGATGATGTTTCAGTCAAATTACTCAATGCTGTCTTTCCTGGTTTGACCGGCTCAGGTGGAGCCGATGCAGTCTCAGGCGCAATGGCTGTATTCAATGGTGCAATTCTTATCGTTGGTGGCATCTTGGCTACCTATACCTTGTTGGCAGGAACATTGGGAACTGCCCATGACGGGGAAATGCTTGGAAAGAAATTTTCCTCTGTATGGATTCCGATTAGATATGCCGTTGGCACTGCTGTGATATTGCCTGTCATTGGTGGTGGCTACAACGTCATGCAGCAACTTGTCATGTGGCTTGTCATGCAGTCTGTAGGTATGGCTGACGCCGTTTGGACAAAGTTTGTTGACTCTCAAAATCTCACAAACATTGCAGCAATCTCTATTCAAAACCCTGATGCAAAACAATTGGCTTATACAACCTTGAACATTGGTGTTTGTATGGCTGCTGTTGCAAAAGCTCAGTCAGGTCCAGGCGACGCTATAGCAAGAGGCAACATCTCTGCGGGTATGACTGTAGAGGACGGCTTGATTTCTAAGACTTACTATTTTGGAGACAAGAACGAAACAACCGGCTTAAAGAAAGATAGCTGCGGCTCTGTCGTTTTCACAAAGATGACTACCCCTGTGCAAACTGCTAATGGCTTTACCAATTTCATTGCAGGCTTTGCTAATGCTCAAAAAATCATCAATGCTCAAGAGTCTCAATATGCAGGATTGGTAGCAAGTCTTACCCCTATCGCGGCTCAAATCTTTTCAACAGGAAAAGCGGCTGACCCTGCTGCAATCACTGTGGCAATCAACACATATCAAAGCAATGTAGCTCAAGGTGCTGCGGCAATGATTACAAACTCTGAGGCGTTCAGCGACTTGTCTAAAAATGCAAGTCAAGACGGTTGGGGTGGTGCAGGCTTTTGGTTCGTCAAGCTTTCAAACATGATGGACTTGGTTCAACGCTCTCTTGCTGCTGTTCCAACTGCAACAGGCCCATCTACTGAGTCTGCAAATGCTTTGGCTGACTATGCTGACGTGTTCCCTGCTGTCATGGACACAATGCAAAAAGGTGGTGCAAACATAACCGGCATGGGCATGGGCAATGAGGATGGCGGCTCAAATACCTCTTGGTGGCAAACCGTCAAATCAGCAGTGAAAAATCTTGACCCTACTGTGGTCGTCAAGAAAGCCTTTACCTCAAGCATGAACTTTGCAATTCAAGACGGCGAACACCCATTGATTGCATTGAAACGCTTAGGCAATACAAGTCTTGGAATTGCTGCGACTGGCTTTGCTGGCTGTATGGCTGCTCTTGCAACCATCGGCAATGCGCCTGGTGTCGGTATGGCGATAGCCTCAGCTATGTTCATGGGTGTGATTCCTCTTGCAATCATTGGGGTGACTCTTTCCTATGTCATTCCTTTCATGCCTGCTTTGATTTGGATTTCTATATTGATTGGTTGGTTTATACAAGTGATTGAGGCCGTGATAGCTGCAAGTATTTGGGCGGTTATGCACTTACATCCAAGTGGTGATGATTTAACAGGTAAAGGCGGCAATGGCTATAACTTAATCATGGGCATCATGTTCCGTCCTGTCTTGTCAGTATTCGGCTTGATTGCTGCATTGCTTTCAATGCAAATCTTTGGTCAGTTCATAAACAAAGTTTTTGCAGATGCATTTCTTGTATCTCAGCAAGATAGTGGCTTATTCATTTGGTTGGTTGGTTTAGTCGCTGCACCTTTAATGTATTGTGTGGCTATGTGGACTATCGTCAAGAAATTATTTGAAATCGTTCATATTATTCCTGACCAATTAATGCAATGGATTGGTGGCGGTTCTCATACTTTAGGCGAGTATGCTAAATCAATGGGTGGCGGTGGTGATCATAGTCACATGGTTGCAGCAGGCTTGAACTTAGGAAATCAGCAAGGCACAAATGCAATGAATGGATTTGCTGAAATGAAAAAGAATGCAAGCAATAAATTGTCTGAGAAAGCAATGACCAAAAAGGGCATGGGCCAAGGTCAACAAGAGGTCATGAACATGTTGCAAGGCACATTGAAAGGAAAGGCTGCTCAAAGTCAATCAGCAATGGCAATGCAAGCTAATCACAAAGCAAACATAGCCGACTTGAAAGCTGTCAATCCTGCGATGGCTGGTCAGTATGAAAAGAACTTAGAGGAAATGAGCTCTAATCCTAAATACGACAAGCTTACCCATACTGATTTAATGACTCATGCAAGAGAGTCCACAATCAGACAAAACTATGGTGGTGGTGCTTTAACTGCTATGAGAAATTATGCAGGCGGCGCAAGTAGTGGTCCAGCATTCAATAAAGCTCTTGATACCTATGAGACTGCAAGACAGTCAGCTAAAGAGGTCAATCCAAGCGGATACGTGAAAGATTTGACTGCTGCAAGCACTGCAATCAATACTGAGTTCAAGAGCAATGCCAAGTTGCCACAAGCTCAACAAATCACTCCTGATGCAATCATGTCTAAACACTTAGACAAGTTCAAAGAGTAAGAGTGATAGAAACAAGAAAGCCCCTTAATCGGGGCTTTTTTTATTTCCGCAAGGTATTGATTTTTGCTTGTGTTTTTGTATAACTAGAAAAAGCAAGAGGAATCTTTATGAATAACTATGACGACAAAGAAATTGAGGTAATGAGTGATGAGGAAATAAAGCAGTTCGTTGGCATTCTTGGCAAGATGCTCAAGTCTGCTCAGACAAAGGAGCTCGCTGCAAAGGTTGAGCTTGACCAGGCGCAAAAGCACTGGTTTTATGATCGCCCAAAATGGGTAGCTGACCAAAAGGCTTTATCCAAGAGAATAGATAGGCTTGAGTTCAAGCTGAAAGAAATTAGCAATCAGTTGTTCTACTTGAAAAGAACCCTCGGCAGGTCAAAGGCTGAAATCAATGCAAGGTCATGTGTGAGAGAAAAGGTTGAGAAAATCATTGATGACCTTTTTGATGAGGTATAAAAAAGCCCCTTGATAGGGGCTTAGATTATTTTGGTAGAAAGTCGTGGACTTTGGTTTTCCACTCACTCATTAAGAGCATGTCGCAAGATACGGTTGTGCTGTCGTCAAACACAAGCTCAAGCTCTCCTGCTTTCTTGACTCTCTCAACCTTGAAATTGTCATTGATCGTTTGCAGCAGCTTTTTCTTGTACTTGGTGTCAAGGTTGCCGTCTAACTGGTCGCCCTTGGTTTCTATGACCACAACACGCTTGTCATTCACTGCAAAGATAAAGTCGGGATAGACCTTGTTCTTACGCCATCCTTGAACAAAGTATTGACCTGATTTGGCAACGTTCCTGTGCCACCAAACAAGAGCTTTATGTTCGTCAAGGTAGCAAGCAAAGTCTTGTTCGTCATTGTTGAACTCAAGCTTGTAGGCAGGAGCAAAGATGCTCTTTTCTACAATGTCGCCATTGCTACGGGTCAGTTTCTCCGAGTTCTCGGCAAGGTCAGTCCACATGTGTTCGGGCATAACCCAATTGTGTGTGTCCGTCCTCAGTCGGAATTGGATGTCCTCGGCTGCAACCTTGCTGATAAAGATTTCCTCGGCCAAGTTGTCTCTCTGAGCAACAAGATACTTTCGCAATTCCTCAAGAATGAAACTTGAGAGCAAGCCAATCTTGTTCTCATCAAAGCCTCGCTTTTGCAAGCCCTTGATAATCTCTGCAATCAAGCCACGTGCAACCCAAGGGTTCGGCACAATGTCAGAAACAATCCTTGTCGCATAAACAGGGTCAAACAAAGAGAGTTCATCAATCGCCTTTGCTTTGGCTGTCTTAAAGAATTCGCCGTCCTCTCCATCGCTTACCGTTATCTGAGTCATTTGAGACTTGATAAGGGTGATGTTCTCAGGGATAGAATCAATCAAGGGCTGAATGTCAATCTGGCTCCATTCCACATCCATGAGAATGTCATGCTCATAGTTGAGTGGTCTAATTGTCTCCCCCTCTACAACATTGACAACGGGCATGTAGATTTGGACCTTTTCAAAGCCTTTTCTACGTGCCACTTTCCTTGCTGCATTGGTTTTCTTTCCTGAGCCATCGGACTCTCGGATTTCTTGCACCAGGTCAGCCATGCCGTCTTTCTCAAGGCTGTCCTTGATACCTGCAACTACCTCTTTCGTGCTCGCATGATGACAAAACACATAGCATTGATCCAATGCCTCGGCATTGGTTTTCACTGCATACGGTTGCCTCAAAATGCGTCCTACAAGCTGAGTCATTGCCGATAGGTTGGAGCTGGCCGACAAGGAGCAAAGCACATAGGCAAAGGGGCAGTCCCATCCCTCCTGCAATGCCTGCTTTGTGATGATGACTCTGATTGCATTGGTGGGGCTTAAGAGGTCTTGATTTTCAGGTGTCTTGAGGTCGTTAATCTCAGAGGTCTTGATTGCAATTTCCCTCTCCGTGAGTCCTGCTGTAAGCAAGAACTCCTTGGCGTCCTCCGAATGGATAAAGCCTGCCTCTCGTTGGTCTTTGCCTGTTCTCTCAACCTGCACAAGCAAGATTGGTCGGATGTAGGTTGCTGTGTTGCTCAAGAGCTTGTCTGCATCAGCCTGCAACTTGTTCAGGTGTTCAAGGCTCTCCCTCAAGCAGTCTCGCCAATCGTCGCCTGCTTTTACTTTCAGGTTGATTGGCAGCTTAATCATTTCCTCTTTTGCTAGGTCTGAACCTCGCACGTCCACAAGCCAATTTGAGTAGGTCGGTGGGGTGTCTTTGGGCTTGTCCTTTGGTGTGGCAGACAACTCAAGCACAAAGCTTGGATTGAACCCATAAACGGTGTCCAAGGCTTTCTGACTAAATGCCTTGTGTCCCTCATCAATAACCACTACTGGCCGGATAAGTCGCAAGACATTACCAAGACTGTCATGAATGATTGAGCCCATTTGTGCGCCGTCCTGCCCGTTGTAGCAGGACAGGTTAGGAATGGCTTGCAAGAGGCTGTAATGGGCTTGGAAATCGTCCTCAAGGGGAAAGAACCCGTGCACGTTGCCACGATCCCTAAAGAGCCTCAAAGTCTCCTTAGTCTCGCGGTTCGCTGACTGCAACATGAGCAACATGACACAAAGATGAGTGTCAAGGTCTTGCTTGTTGAGTGGGTCGTCTTTCTCAAGAATTTTGGTGCGGCCTGCTGAGGCTCTATCCAAAATCTGCCTGAAAGGATGCTCCCTGTTCGCCAGTTGTCGTTTGGTTTGGCTGTAGATAGCCTCATTGGGAACTATCCAAAGCACTAAGCCTGTGTTGCTGCTCAGGTAGCGGCCATAAACCTTGCTCACTGAGGCTGCGGCAAGCAGGGTCTTACCTCCACCTGTCGGGATCTTGAGTGTGAGGTTTGGAACCTGTCTGCCAACTCCATCAAATCGTGGGCTGTAAGGTATGTTCTCGCGGATTTTTGGCAGTAGTCCTTTTGCCCCTTGCTGCTCCCAAGCATCTCCACAAAAATCAGGAATAGGTATCTTTAACTTGGGATTGGCAAGTTTCAGTTCCTCAACCTCAATAGCATTCTCTTTTTGAGTTCTTAACTCATCAAGGAAAGCATCAAGTTTAACCAAGACATCATCTTGATAGTCTTTAAACTCCATTGTTATTTCTCCACTCGGTAGAGTGCAAAAGGCAATGGTGCATACTCAACACCAAGAGGCAATAATGTTTTGTTTGGCACATACTTTGCAGGAGCAAAAACAAGATGCTTTTTGTTCTTGTTTTGTGAAATCTTTTCTGCAAAAGACAAAGTAAGTGCAGCATCCCTTGATTTCAAAAATTCAAGAGATGGTTTGTAAATCAACCAAACACAATAGGCATTGCTTTCCCCAAGGAAAAAGTCTTTTTCTTTGATGTTTTTAACATTCAAAGCCTCGCCTGTGGCTGTATGGAATAACCAAGAGCCGATAGATTGATAATCGGGCAGGTTTTCTCCTGTCAAAATCTTATCAATATCAATAGGCTCTCCAAGAGTGCAGTATGTGAAACTGCCTCCTGTTCCTGTTTTAATATTCTTATCTTTGGATGTGGGAACACCTTTGATGACTCGTCGGACTCGTTCAGCCGTGGTTGTGTCAGCATAAGGCTCACACTCAACAAGAATGAATTTTCTGTCACTCTTGCTGTCTCGCTTGTTCATGGCAAGAACTGCATGGGCTGTGGTTCCTGAACCTGCGAAAGAGTCAAGAACGGTCATGCCTGGCTCTGTTGCAATCTGCAATACCATGTCAAGCAAACCTACAGGCTTAGGAGTGTCAAAGGGTGATCCCTCTGGGAACAACTGCTTAATTTCAAGCTTGGATGTGCGAGAACTCCCTACTTGAGAGTTGTAGAAAATTGTCTCAGGTGGTCGTCCGTCCAATGTATCTGCATAAATGCGGAAATAAGGGGTCCAACCCGTTTTGCCAACTTTCCACTCAATACGGTCTTTTTCTTTCTCAGCCTTATCTTTGCCCCATCTCCATGCTCCATCGGTTCCGTCTGTCAAAACAGGGAACACCTCTGAGCCGTCAGGAGCTTGCATTGCATAGTAAAGGTTTGGTCGGGCTGCTCTTGTCTCGCCCTGTCCACCCATAGCTCGTAAAGGCTTGAGGTAGTATTTCCTACCTCCATCGTCCTCTTTGTCGTAGTGCTGAGGAATGTCTGTTGTTTGGATGCGATTAAAGCAAACATGCTCAAGGTTCTTTGCATAAACAAGCATGTGGTCTTGTCTTGACGAAAAGAACTCCACATCCATTCTTGGGCTGTCTGCTTTTTCCCATGAGACATCAGCGAGAAAGTTGTTTTCTCCAAAGATTTCGTCAAGCATCATGCGTGCTCGGTGAACCTCGTTGTCGTCCAGTGTCATCCAGAAAGACCCATGTTCTGCCAAGAGTTCATGCAGTAGCTTGAGCCGTGGATACATCATGGCAAGCCACTTGTCATGTTTCAGCATGTCGTCTTTGTTGACGGGGTTGCTACTGAGCCATTCCTTAATCATGGGGCTATTAACATTGTCGTTATAAGCCCATCCCTCATTGCCTGTGTTGTAAGGTGGGTCAATGAAAATACAGTCAATCTTTCCTGCATACATAGGCATTAGTGCCTTGAGTGCATGCAAGTTGTCTCCATGAACAACTAGATTCTCGTTAATGTTTCCTGCGCCAATAGACTTTTCCTTATGAGGCACAAGAGGGCGGTAAGGAACAGATAGGTGATGGTTAAAGACAAACTCTTTACCCTTGAATTGAATTTCTGGCATTGTTATATTCCTCGCAATTGGTGCTGTACAAAGCACATAGGCTAGAGCAACCCCTAGCCTATAAACTTTGTGAACAAGAGAAAGCCCCTAGTTTGGGGCTTTCCTTGAGGGCGCTAGGGTTTAAGCCTTGGCCTTGGGGTCAACATAGTTGAACACGAACTCGGCAATCTTTTTCAGTTCTGCCTTGCCTGCCTCGGTCTTGGCATAAGCCTCAGCCTCCTTGACGATGAACTTGGTCAGGTTCTTTTCGGTTTCGGCTGCATCCTTGCCCTTGAGGCGTTGTGCAGGCTTGCCAATGGAGGCAAAGATTTGCTTGCCTTGGTAGAACTCGTTGGTGCGGCCTTGGTGGATAACCACATCCGTAACCCGTTGGTGGTCGTCGGCTGCACGGGGGATGTCAATGAAAATCGGGTTCTTGTCCGATTCAAAAACACGGGCAACCTTTTCTTGCTTGGGCTTGGCCTCGCCGGTTGCGGTCTTTGCAGCCTTGCCGGTGGTCAGGCCACGTGCCTTTGCCTCGGTCGAGATTTCGTCGTCGCTGAAATGGCTGAATGCCTCGTCAGCGAACAGTTCTTGAACCGTGAAACCTTGTGCCTTGATTGCGGCGGCAATCTTGTTCAGTTCGCCGGTGCGGGTGGCCTTGAGGTCGCGGATTTGCTTGATGACGGCGGCTTGCTGCTTTTGGTTAGCAGTCAGTTCCTTGTCATCGAGGTCCAGTTCCTGGTTGCGCAGGTCGGTCAGCAGGTCGCGCAGTTGGGTTGCGTTCAGCTTGGTCAGGTCAGCGGCAGCAGCAGCGACGGGGGCGGTGGTGGGAGCGTTGGCAACGGCGTTCATAGTGTTTCTCCTAAAGGATTGATCAAGAAAGAGTTGAGGTTTGTATCAACACACAACCCTTTCTTTGAATCGGTGTTTTGTGTTGATGGGTCTACTGTAGCTTTGGCCTTTGTGTGCGTCAACAACAATCAAAGACTTTTTTCAATCTTTTTTCTCTGCGTCTTTCTCACAACAAAGAACACTGTCGCCCTCATGTATGAAACCAAGACAAACAAATGATTTTTACTTATAAGGCATTCCATAACATGAGATAAACCCCACTAATTGCCAATTAACCCACAAAAAGAAAAAGGACGGATAGCTTTTAACCATCCATCCCTTTCAATGCCAAGCAAGGTATTCAAACCTGTCTTATCGCTTTTTACCAAGCTCTCTTAGTTTTTCAATGTCCTTGGGGTCAATACCAGGCATTTGAGCAAGTCCCTCAGTCAGCTTATCCATTGCTGCAAGAGCCTCGGCCATCGGGTCTTTAAAAGACTCGCCTTTGCTTTCCCTAAACCTGCCCTTTGCATAAGTGGTCGCCTTTAGAAAAGCCATATTGAATGACTCTGTTCTGAATTTTTCGTCAGTATTGTCAATGATGCTGAAAGGAACACTCATGAACTCAAACAACTCTTGTGCATTCGGTTGCTTGGAAATCCAATCAGCAATCTCATTGAACCCCTCAATAACAGGGGCAAGGTGGTCAGCACCTCCATTCATTGCCATGTGCATGACGCCAAAGCCTGCATAAAACATTGCTTTGCCAAAGTCCGTGTCTGCTGTGTCAGGCAGTTGGTTGCGGTGCCTTTGGAAAAATTCGCCGTTCAAGTCCTCTTTAAAGAAATTATTGGCCGATAACTTGATTGCCAATAATTCAGGGGTATCAATTCCGCAGGTGTCAAACCAGGTCAAGGCCGATGGAACTTTATCTTTGAATTTCGTTTGGTAGTCGTCCACCAAAGTCTTGATAGCATTCTCTCTGAGGGTTTCAAGCATTTGCTTGCCCATCTGAACAAATGCCATACGTTCGCCTGCTGAAAGATCTCGTGTATCCCAATGCACAAAGGCTGACAGGACGACATTGAGAACGGCTGTGAGGTTGTCGGCTGCCTCACTTGGGACAAAGCCTGCCGACTCTTTCATGACTGCCAAAAGGGCTTTCATGTCTATGTCAAAGTCTGCATCGGTGCCTGCTTGCATGCCTGCCTTGACTTTGACTAAGCCACGGTAGAACACATTGGCAAGTGTGAGGAATGCAGTTTTGTCTTTCGCATAGAACTTGGGGGCATCCTGCTCTCCCAACTGTTGCATGACTTGCTCAATCGTCGTGCCATGAGCTTGCACGGCTGCTGCAAAGTCTTGAGTAGGGGTAGGGGTTGCCTTGGCTGCTTGCTGTGGTTGTTGAGTGGTTGCAGCCGTGTCCTTGATTAGCAGGATTTTCCTGCACATCTTTTCTATGCCCTTGAGCTTTTGTTGAACTGCCTCTTTGCTGTCTGGTGCCTGTTTTGCCAGAAAGCCGGTGTAGCTCACTGCCATGACTCTCAAATAATGGCCTGTGAACTCTCTGAGAATTTCAGCCTTGCTTTGCGCTTGGATGTAATCGTTGAGCTTGGCATAAGAGTCAAGCAACTCAGGAATGTCATTGGCTCCCTTATCTACGATTGCGGCATGCCAATGCTTGAACAAGTATGAGGCTATGACCGCAGTGTCAGCCGTGTTGTCGCTGAGACTGTCAATGAATCCTCTTGGGGCAGGTTGGCCGGTTTCGTTTGAGGCTCTGACTAAGTTTGCATAAAGAGCTCTTGCTCCATCAAGAACATTTTCAGGATAGGTGCCGACCTCTGCAATCAATGAGTCTGTAATTTTGTCAGCATGAACTTGCTTGTTGTATTCGGCAACTCTGTCCACTGGCTTTTCTGCTTGAGGACTTGCAACCTTTTTAGAACCCATGAGGCCCATAACCTCGTCTTGAGTGGCCTGTTCTTTTTTTCCAAACATAAAAAAATCCTTAGTTGTCAGTTGTTCTTGGATGGGAACTTGCTTTGAAACTTGAGCATCATTGCTCTCTTGTCCAAATAATTGTTCAAGTCCTGGTTGCCGTATGCAATCGCCGTTATGCCTTGTCCGTCCTCTTTTGAAAAATTCAATCCTTTTTCTAAGAGTTCGGGCAAGTATTCATTGAGGCTTTGTGCTGGGTTTTTCGCTATCAAATGGGCTAGGGTGCCTCCTTGCTCAACCCCATTGATAAAGTAGCTCAATTGCCTGTTTAAATCGTCGCTTTGGATAAGGTCATCAAGTTGCCCTTGCAAGTATGACTTGGCAAGTGGGTCGTTTGTGATAAGAACCTCAAAGCCTGTAATGTTTGTCTCGTCGTCCCTGCCAAACAACTCAATACTCTCAAAAAGTGTATAGGGCTGTTCGTCGTGGTAAATCGTTGGGGCAACTAGGCAATCATCAAACATGCTCACAAAGCTGAGTTTATCGGCTTGCGTTGTGTTCTTGACTGTCCTTGCCTTAATCCAATCTCGCACATCTCCGACACGATACTTGACATGCTTTTTGTTTTTCACAAATTGAGGGCCGTTGCCGTCCACCCTCCATTTATTCAGTCGTTCGGGAATTTCTCCAATCCAATCGGCAAGGGTTTCAGTATCAATGAGTTTGTCATTGTCCCAAGTGCTGTATGCCCCTGCATTGTTTGAGACAACTTGAGGGGCTTGCAAAGCTCCAAGGATTGCAATGATGTGTTCTGCCGTGATTGGGGTACTCGGTGGCAGGCTCTTGAGTTTGAATTCAAGCTCTGATGGTGTCATGCTTTAAGCCCTTTCTTGTCTGCCTCGGTTGTTGATTGCACTGTCCTTGAGTTTAACCAATCTCGGACATCTCCCACTTTGTATGAAACATGTTTGGCCTTTGATACAAACTTTGGGCCAACTCCATCAAATCTCCACTGCTTGAGCCTGTTGGTGCTTTCTCCAATCCATTGACTCAAAATTTCAGGATTGATAAGTTGCTCATTGTCCCAAGTGCTGTATGCATGCATCTGAGACTCGGCATTTGTTTTTTCCAAAGCTCCTAAAACCTCAATCATTTGTTCTGCCGTGATTGGTGTATTAGGTGGCAAGCTTTTGAGTTTGTATTGCAGTTCTGATGGTGTCATGCAACTGCCTCTTTCTCTTTGTTTTTATGCTTACGCTGACGCTCGGCAAATTGTTTGTCTAAGAAATTCTCTGCAACGGGGGCTTTCAATTTTTCGGCTGCAAGTTCCAAAAAGAAATCCTCCACGGTTTGCAGAGTCTCCAAAATTTCTGACTCATACCTGACAAAGTAGTGTTCGTTGACGTCTGTTCTCTTGTGCTTGAGGCAGTAGTCAATGTTTCTCTCATCAAGCTTGAGTTTGCGTGCAGCCGTTGCCCATGTGCGCCTCAAATCATGGTGGCTCACAAGCTTGCCTGACATTTCTGAAATTCGCTTGAAATGGTATTGGCAATCTTGTGGAATGTGGCCGGTCTTGCTCTCGGCATAGTCAAAGACATGCACCGTGTCTTTGTTCAGTTTCAGTCGTCGTTCAAAAATCTCATGAACTCGGCGGGTCATGGGGTATGTGTAATCGTCGCCGTTCTTTGTATCAATGTAGTGGATTCGCTTGAGCTCCATATCCACATGTTTCCATTGCAGCGGTGCCAAATCAATTGAACGGCCTGACTGCAAAAGAGAACAAAGCAAGTAGTCAGAAACAATGCCTTGCTCAAAGTCGTAGCTTTCAACTGCTTTCCACCACTTAGGAAATTCAGCCCGTTCAAAATCAACAAAGCGAGTGCGCTTGTTTGTCTTTGTCCATTTTTTGCGAATGCTCATCACATCAAAGGGATTGCGCAAGTCCTCTTTAACGTCCAACTCGTTTCTTGCAATAATAAAGTTGTAGGCAGAGCTTGCGAACTTGAACGACATTTGATTTGTGCGAACAATGGGGGCAAGCACCTTTTGATTTCTTGCAGGCCGTGCTTTTTCCAAAACTGCAAAACGGTCAAGCACGTCTTGACGTGTGATTGAACGAAAGGGGCGGTCATGCCACGATGACAATTGAACCTCAATGTCATTGGTCCAAGTGCCGTCCTCATTCTTTTTGAGGGTCATGACGGTCTTTGCGTCAAAGTAGTCCATAGTCGTTGCAATGTTATGCAATGTGCCTTTGGAGCCGCCTTTGTATTGGGTGATGTGTTCGTCCTTGTAGGTGTCCATCATCCACTTAAATGTTTCCTCGTCAGCCGCCTTTGCGTGAGCCTGCTCAATCTTGGCCTGCTTTTTTTCCTCAACGGGGTTGTGGCCGTCAGCTATCTTGGCAAGCTCTTTGGCTGCAAGGTCTGAGGCATGCTTGATTGTGATGTCCCCATACTTGCCCAAGCTGATACGAACGGGGGCAGTGCTGCCCTTGGGTCGTGTGTAGACGATGAATGTCTTGCTTGAGGCTCCAACACGCAAAGCAAGGTTTGTCTTGTTGGTGTCGTAGTAGGTGAGCTGCTTACCGCTCTCGGCGTAGGGGATGGCGTCCAGGTTGGACTTGTTGAAAGCAATGCGTGTTGTCGGCTTGCCTGTCATAATTGCTGTGCCTCGTGTCTAGAGTTCGTCGGGATGTTGTGTGGAAACATCATTTTAGCGAACTCTAGGCTACTAGGCTACAGAAAAGGCTACAAGAGAGAGGTAGCCAACGGCATCTAGCGGTATGTAGCGGTAGACGGAAATTGAGTGAAATCAACGACTTAGGTCGTAAGTGCTTGATTTCTCTAGGCTCCAAAGGCTCAAAATAGAGGACTCATAATCCCTTGGTCACAGGTTCAAGTCCTGTACGGCCTACCAGATTCACACGCTATCTTGCAGGGTGGTGCGCGTCACCATCACCTGGTCAATCCGGTAGCTGTCCACGTCCATCACTTCAAAAGTGAAATTCCCCACCGTGACCGTATCAGTCCGCTTGGGAATGCGGCGCAGCATCACCATCAGGAAGCCGGCCAGGGTTTCGTAGCTGTCGTCGTCCGGCAGGGTGTCGATGCCCAGGGCGCGCTGCACGTCCCCAATGGGCGTGATGCCATCGATCAGCCACGAGTTGTCGTCGCGGCGCACGATCATTTCCTCTTCGTCCATGGCCACCAGATCGCCCATCACCGTGCTCATCACATCGTTGAGGGTGACCACGCCGACAACCATGCTGTATTCGTTGACCACCACTGCAAAGTCTTCGTGCACCTGGCGGAACTGTTCCAGCACTTCGGCCAGAGTCAGCTGCGCGGGCACCACCAGCACCTTGTGCAGCAGGGCGGGGTCGTGCAGGTCGATGGCTTCGTTCTTGAGGGCACGCTGGAACAGGTCCTTGGCATCCACATAGCCGATCACGTGGTCCAGGTCATCCTGCACCACGGGGTAGGTGGAGTAGGGCTCTTCGGTGATGCGGACGCGGATGATGGTGTCGGAGTCGTCGACATTGAACCAGGCGATGCGGTCGCGCGTGGTCATGGCGCTGGCCACGGTGATGCTGTCCAGCTCGAACACGTTTTCGATCACGCGCTGCTCGTTGCGTGCGAGCAGGCCCGATTGTGCGCCGGCTTCGGCCAGCGAGAGGATGTCGTCGGGCGTGACGCGGTCATCGCGCTGGGCCGGCATGCCCGATACGCGCAGCACCAAGTCGGTGATGCGGCTGTAGAACCACACGATGGGCTTGAGCAGCGCAACGCAGGCCTGCATGGGGCGGATCAGGCGCACGGCAAATTTTTCCGGCTGGCTCATGCCAATGCGCTTGGGCAGCAGGTCGGACAGCAGGATGAAGGCCGAGATGATCGCGATGAAGGAGAGGGCGGCGCTCAGGTGGCGCAGCACGACGGGATTGTTGATCCAGTACAGCGCATCGGCGATATAGGGGGAAAGACTGCCTTCCCCCACGATGCCGCCCAGGATGGCGACGGCGTTCTGCCCGATCTGGACGGCGGTGAAGTAATACCCAGGCTGTTCCTGCACATGCATGACAGTGTCTGCGCGGGGGTCTCCGTCATCGGCCATTTGCCGCAGGCGGACGCGGCGCGAAGCAGCCAGCGAGATTTCCGCCATGGAAAAGAAGGAGGAGGCCGCGATCAGGGCCAGCAGGATGACAAGACTCTGGGTAAAACTCATAAAGGTCCCGTTGGGTCAGACACCGGTGACCGCGGCGATGCGCCTGTGCCATCGCTCACTCCCTGCGGTCACCACGAAGCCGGGCAAGCGGCCCGGCATGGGCAGATCAGCCCTGCAGCAGCTGTTGCAGCTCGCCGCTTTCGTACATCTCCATCATGATGTCGGAGCCGCCGATGAATTCGCCCTTGACGTAGAGCTGGGGAATGGTCGGCCAGTTGCTGTAGTCCTTGATGCCCTGGCGGATTTCGTCGTCTTCCAGCACGTTCACGGTCTGCACGGCCTTGGGGTCGACGCCGCAGGCCTTCAGGATCTGGATGGCACGGCCGGAGAAGCCGCACATGGGGAAGCTGGCGTTGCCCTTCATGAACAGCACGATGGGGCTGCCTTTGACCAGGGTGTCGATGCGTTGTTGGGTTTCGTTCATGGTGTATTCGCTGGGAAATCAGATGTTCGGAGATGGGCGCAGCCAAGCATGGGCTGGCCCGAGTCGGTTAATTATCAGGGATATTCTGGCGATCTCTCCGTCTGCGAGGGGCAGACCTTGCTTGTTGCGGGGCTTCAGACGGTGCTGGCCTGCTCTGGATCAAGCCGCGGGCTTGATGCAGCCCAGCGACCGCCGGTGCCGCGGGCAATACTGGCCAGGTCCTGGCGTGATTGCACAGCGGCAAATCCTTGCTGGCGCAACAATGCCTGTACAGCTTCCGACTGGTCGTAGCCATGTTCGAGCAACAGCCAGCCTCCCGGCTTGAGCCAGGCGGGGGCCTGCGCGATGATGGCGCGGATATCGTCCAGCCCGTCGGCGCCGCTGGCCAGGGCAGACAGGGGCTCGTGCATCAGTGCCTGCAGATGCGGATCGTCAGCGCGGATGTAGGGCGGGTTGCTCACGATGAGGTCGAAGCGCGGAGTGGCAGGCGCGAAGGCCTGCAGCCAGCAGCCATGGGCAAACTGCACGGGAAGCTGCAGCTGTTCCGCATTGCTGCGTGCTACCGCCAGGGCATCGTTGCTGGCATCGGAGGCGAAAACCTGTGCGCCGGGGGCGTGCGCGGCAATGGCGCAGGCAATGGCGCCGCTGCCGGTGCCCAGATCGGCAATGGCGGGGCTGGAGGCCAGGGAAGGCAGCAGCTCCAGCGCCCACTCCACCAGAATTTCCGTATCCGGGCGCGGGTCGAGCACGCGGGCGTCCACTTGCAGCTCCAGGCCAAAGAACTCGCGCTGGCCGAGCAAATAGGCCATGGGCTCTCCGGCCAGGCGGCGCCGGCACAGGGCCTCCCAGCGCGCCTGCGTGGCCGTATCCAGCAGATCGTCGTCATGCGCCAGCAGCCAGGCGCGATCGCGGGGCGACTGTCCGAGCACATGCAGTAGCAGCATCTGGGCATCCAGGCGGGGCAATTGCTGCAGTTGCGCCTGGCGCAGGGCGTCGGCGATGGAAAGAGGGGGCTGGCTCATGGGCGGTAAAGCGGATGCTGGAATGAGGACGCTATCTTAGTGTCAGTGCCCGCCATCGCCACCGCCGTGCTTGGCGCTGAAGGGAGGCTTGGTCATCCAGACCAGCGGAATCAGCAGCAGGAACAGCCAGCCAAGCACATGGAACAGCTCGTTGAACGAGATCTGGTAGGCCTGCTGGGTGATCAGTTGGTTGATCAGGGCGAGGCCGGGGGCGGGGTCGCCGCCGTTGGCCTGGCTCAGCTGTTCGAGGGTCTGCATGGCTTGCGGATTGGACGGGGAAATGTGCTCGGCCAGATGTGCATGATGCACCACTGCGCGTTTTTCCCAGACGTAGGTCGTGATGCTGGCCGAGAAACTGCCGCCCAGCGTGCGCAGGAAGGTGGACAGGCCGGAGCCGGCCGGAATTTCCTTCAGCGTGAGGTCGGACAGCAGGATCGTCATCATCGGCATGAAGAACAGTGCCACTCCCAGGCCCAGCAGGAATTGCGCCGCCGCGATGTGGAAGAAGTCGATCCCGATGAAGAAGCCCGAGCGGATGAAGGAGGTTACCGACATCACGATGAAGGCGCCGGTGGCGAGCAGACGCAGGTCGGTCTTGACGGCATATTTGCCGATGAAGGGCGTCAGCAGGATGGGCAGAATGCCGATCGGCGCTGCCGCCATGCCCGCCCAGATGCTGGTATAGCCGACAGTGCGCTGCAGCCACAGCGGCACCAGCAGGCCGATCGAAAAGAAGGCGGCATAGGCCACTACCAGCGCCGCCGTGCCGTTGCGGAAGTTGCGGTGGCGGAACAGGCGCAGATCCACGATGGGATCATCCTGCGTCAGCTCCCAGATCAGGAACACGAGCAGGCTGACTACCGACAAGGCGGTGAGCCAGATGATGGTGCCCGAGGCAAACCAGTCGTGCTCATTGCCGAGATCGAGCACCAGCTGCAGCGCGCCCACGCCCAGCACCAGCGTGAGCAGCCCGACATAGTCGATCTTCGGGCGCTCGGTGCTGGCTGCACGGGATCGCATTTGCCAGGCAACCACAAAACTGGAAAAAATACCAATCGGAACGTTGATGATGAAAATCCATTCCCAGGAATAGCTTTCCGTGATCCAGCCGCCCAGCAGCGGCCCGGCAATGGGTGCCACCACGGTCACCATCGCCAGGATGGCCATGGCCATGCCGCGTTTGGAGGGCGGGAACAGCGAGTACAGCAGCGATTGCGTGATGGGGTACATCGGCCCGGCTACTGCGCCCTGCAGCGCACGGAAGATGATCAGCTCCGTCATGTGGGTGGCAATGCCGCACAGGAAGGACGCGAGCGAAAACAGCAGGGTGGCCCAGATGAACAGGCGCACCTCGCCAAAGCGGCGCGTGAGAAAGCCCGTCAGTGGCAGGAAGATGGCGTTGGAGACGGCAAACGAGGTGATCACCCAGGTGCCCTGGCTCATGCTCACCCCCAGGTTGCCGGCAATGGTCGGCAACGAGACGTTGGCAATGGTGGTGTCGAGCACCTGCATGAAGGTGGCCAGGCACAGCGCGAACACCGTCAGGCCGAAGTTGCGCGGCACGAAGGCGGGCGCATCGCCCCGGGCTGCCGCGGATAGGGCTGCCGGCGGTGCGGGCGGCGATGTGCCCTTCCCGGGCAGGGTGGTGGCTTCCGGCACGGATCAGCCTTTTTTGCCGGCGGTGCCGGGGCGGTTCTCCTGAATCACCTGGGCGATCAGGGCGTCGGCCTGCGCGTTGTAGCGGGCGTAAACGTCGGTGGTCTGGACCGCGCCGGGGGCGGGCTGCTGTGCCAGCAGCGGGCCGCTCTGGTTGTGAATGTCCACCTCCACCGTGGTGGACATGCCGAGCCGCAGCGGGTGTTGCTCCAGCTGCTGCGGCTGGTCCAGCGTGATGCGCACGGGGATGCGCTGCACGATCTTGATCCAGTTGCCGGTGGCATTCTGCGCCGGCAGCAGGGCGAAAACGCTGCCGGTGCCCACGCCCAGGCTGGCGACCTTGCCGGTGTAGCGCACCTTGCTGCCGTACAGGTCGGTTTCGATGGTGGCAGGCTGGCCGATGCGCATCTTGCGCAGTTGGGTTTCCTTGAAGTTGGCGTCGATCCACACATCCTGCAGCGGCACGATGGTCATCATTGCCTGGCCCGGCTGCACGCGCTGGCCGACCTGGGCCGTGCGGCGCGCCACATAGCCGTCGAGCGGACTCAGGATGGCGTTGCGCCGGCTGTTGAGGTAGGCGGCGCGCAGCTGTGCGGCGGCAACTTCCACGGCCGGCTGGGTGCTCAGCTCGGTGCCGGCCACCAGCACACGGCGGGCGTCATATTGCTGGCGGGCTGCGTTGTAGGCGGCCTGAGCGGCTTCCAGGGACTGGCGGGCGTGGTCCACTTCCTCGCTGGAAACGGCGCCGGTCCTGGCCAGCGTCACGCGGCGTTCATAGTCGCTGCGCGCCGTCGACAGGGCCTGTGCGCGTGCGGCGAGGTCGCTCTGTGCGCTGTTGGCCTGGTTGAACAGCCCGTGCGATTGCCGCACGGCATTGGCCAGGGCAGACTTGGCCTGCGCCAGCGCCACGGCGGTGTCGGTGGGGTCCAGTTCGGCCAGCACGTCGCCCGCCTGCACCTTATCGCCATCGCGCACCTTCACGCTCACCAGCGTGCCGGGGATCTGACTATTGATCTGTGCCATGTCGCCGGCGACATAGGCGTCATCCGTGCTTTCGTTCCACTCGCCCACCAGCAGATACCAGGCGATGGCCGCACCTGCGGCCAGCAGCACGAACAGCGTGAGCAGCGTCAACGCGCGGCGGCGCTTCTGCTCGCGCGAGAGTCTGGTTCCGGGCGGCTTGTGGTCGGGGTCGAGATGGATGTGTCGCGGTGATGCTGCGGCATCGGGAATGGTCGCTGCGGAAGGGGCGCTGGAAGAGTGGGTCATGATGAGACGGGGAAAAGGGACAAGGGCGGTACTGCCTGAAGGCCTTGCATGCACTGCCGCCCGGCAGAAGGCGCGCCCGGGCGGCGTTTCACGGCGGCATCTCAGCCTGAACTGGGCGGGTGCGCCTGCAAGCCCTGCAGCATGCGCTGCAGGAAGTCCATCACCCGGTAGCGTTCATCCTCGTCAAAGTCCTGCAACATGCGCTCCATCACCTGCATGCGCAGGCCGTAGAGCATGCGATAGGTGTCGCGGCCCCGTGCAGTCAGGGCGATCCGAAGCGCGCGGCGGTCCGTCTCATGCGGATGGCGCTCCACCAGCTGTTTTTTCACCAACTGGTCCACCAGACGCGTCAGGGCGCCGGGGTCGTGGCCGATGGCACGTGCAAGCTCTCCGGCAGTCAGGCTGTCGTGATTGCCCAGGCGCAACAGCACCTGCACCTGGCTCATGCGCAAGCCGGAGTCGCCGCGTGCCAGCTCCCTCTCTATCGCTTCGGACAGGCCGTTGCGCAGCAGGAACAGGGTGCTGCCCAGCAATTCGGCCTGCTGGGGAGAAACGGGTTGGCGCCGCGCGGGGGAAGAAGGCTGCATTTGTTGCTGATTCAATAATTGCTTTGGCAAGTATTGTTGCGGCAAACACAAGCGCACGTCAACAGGGATTTGCGTGCCTGATTCGGGGGCAAGGGGGCTGGCTTGCCGGCGCAGGGCGGCTGGTCAGCCGTTGACTTCCAGCTCCGCCAGCTGCTCCGCATCGCGCGCATGGCGCAGCGCCTGCAGCACTTCCGACAGGTCGCCCTCCATGATGTAGCCCAGCTTGTACAGCGTCAGGTTGATGCGGTGATCCGTCAGCCGGCCCTGGGGGAAGTTGTAGGTGCGGATGCGGTCGCTGCGGTCGCCGCTGCCGACCAGTCCCTTGCGCATGGCGGCTTCCCTGGCGGCGCGTTCGCTGCGCTCCTTCTCCTGGATGCGCGCCTGCAGTACCTGCAGGGCCTTGGCCTTGTTGCTGTGCTGGCTGCGGCCGTCCTGGCATTCGGCCACGATGCCGGTCGGCAGGTGCACCACGCGCACGGCCGAGTCGGTCTTGTTGATGTGCTGGCCGCCGGCACCGCTGGCGCGGAAGGTGTCGATGCGCAGGTCGGCCGGATTGATCGTGATGGCCTGCGCGGGATCGGGCTCCGGCATCACGGCCACCGTGCAGGCGCTGGTATGGATGCGGCCCTGCGATTCGGTCACCGGAACCCGCTGTACGCGATGGCCTCCGGATTCGAACATCAGCGTGCCGTAGACGCCCTGGTGCGTATCGCTGCTGTCCGGACCCTCCATGCGCAGCACGATTTCCTTGTAGCCGCCCAGTTCGGCCGGCGATTCGCTCATGGTTTCCACACGCCAGCCCTGCGATTCGGCATAGCGCGTGTACATGCGCGCCAGATCGCCGGCAAACAGGGCGGATTCGTCGCCGCCGGTGCCGGCGCGGATTTCCACATAGGCCGGTCGGTCGGCATCGGGGTCCTTGGGCAGCAGCAGGCGCTGCAGCTCGTCTTCCAGCTTTGCCAGCTCGGCTTCACCACCGCTGATTTCCTCCTCGGCCATCTCGGCCATGTCCGGGTCGTCCAGCATGTCGCGCGCGGCGGCCATATCCGCCTCCACCTGGCGGTAACGCGTGAAACGGCCGGCGATCTGCCCGATCTCGTTGTGCTCGCGCGAGAGCGCGAGAAACTGTGCCATGTCCTGCATGATGTCTTCGCGGCTGAGCAGGAAATCCAGCTCGTGCAGGCGTTCGGCGTAGCGGGCGAGCTGGTTGCGGAGAAACGGTTTCATGCGGATGGGGCTGGGCGGGAAGGGGGCGAACGGGCGCGCTGCGCCGGAATCGGAGGGAGGAGCGTTGCGGCGGGCGTGGCCGCAACGCCTGCGGTGAGCCACGCACCTGCGAAGGCTCACCAGGCGCGACCGCAGCTAGCGCTGCTTGTTCAGGAACAGGCGCTGCACCGTTTCCGCCGCCTGGATCTGGCGCGACATTTCGGTGCTCTGCAGCTCTTTCATGGTGCCGTGCAGCATCTTCTGCGTGAGGCCGCGCGACAGCGCCTCGAGCACGGCTTCCACATCATCACCCTTGGCCAGACGTTTGCGCGCCTTGGCGATTTCTGCCTCGCGCCATTCGTCGGCACGCTGGTGTACCTGACGGATCAGCGACACGGCCCCGTAGTTGGGATCGCGCTGCTGCAGCCAGTGCATGAAGTTGCGCACGCCTTCGTCGATGATGGCTTCGGCCTGCGCCACGGCAGCCTGGCGGTTGGCCTGGCCGGTCTGCACCACGGTGGCCAGATCGTCCACCGTGTAGAGATAGGCGTCATTGAGCGCCTTCACCTCGGGCTCGATATCGCGCGGAACGGCCAGATCGACCATGAACATGGGGCGATGGCGGCGTTTCTTGAGCGCGCGTTCCACAGCTCCCAGACCAATGATGGGCAGGGTGCTCGCGGTGCAGCTCACCACGGCATCGAACTCATGCAGGCGTTCGGGAATATCGGCCAGCTTCATCACGCTGGCGCCGAAGCGCTTGGCCAGCGCCTCGCCGCGCTCCATGGTGCGGTTGGCAATCACCATCTGCTTCGGGTTGCGCGCGGCAAAGTGCGTGCTCGCCAGCTCGATCATCTCGCCGGCACCCACGAACAGGATGCGGATCTGGCTCAGATCCTCGAACAGCTGCGAGGCCAGACGCACTGCGGCAGCGGCCATGCTGATGCTGTGCGCGCCGATCTCGGTGCTGCTGCGCACCAGCTTGGCTACGGAAAAACTGCGCTGGAACAACTGGTTGAGCGTGGTGCCCAGGCTGCCGGCTGCCTCGGCGGCGCGCACGGCATCCTTCATCTGGCCGAGGATCTGCGCCTCGCCCAGCACCATGCTGTCCAGCCCGCTGGCGACGCGGAAGGCGTGGCGCGCGGCCGTATCGTTCTGCAGGGTATAGGTGTAGTCGCGCAGGGCGTGCTCGGGCACGTTGCCGGCACGGGCCAGCCAGGCCAGGGTATGGTCGATATCGACGCGGTCGCTGGCGCAGTACACCTCCGTGCGGTTGCAGGTGGAGATGATGGCTGCTTCGGGATGGTGCGCAAAGGCCTGGCGCAGGCCGTGCAGCGCAGGGCCCATCTGGTCGACCGCAAACGAGAAGCGGCCGCGCAAATCCAGCGGTGCGGTGTGGTGGTTGATGCCTAGAGCCCAGACTGACATGGCAGGGATTATAAAATCGAAGATGGCCGCCTGTCTTGACGATGCTCTAGACTCTGGCGGGACCTGTGTCATATCGTGCTCCCGTTTGCGCGAAAATGCTGTTCCATGGGACTGTTTGCTCTCCTCAACCACCTGTTCAACTTCGTGCTTCCGGCCCTCTGGCTGGCCAGTCTGTTGCTGATTACCCACCGCGTGCTGGCACGCCGGCGCGACGTGACGCTGCGCTGGCAGCGCGAATGGCTGTGGCTTTTCGGCTGTGGCGTGCTGATCCTGCTGCTCGGCCTGCTGCTGCTGCAGCACGATGGCGCCATGCTGACCTATGTAGCGCTGGCCCTGGGCATGGGCGGCATGCAACAATGGCTGTTGCGCCACTTCCGCCGCAGTGACGAACCGCCGGCCGGAACGGGTGAAATCCCTGTTGCCTCCTGGCACCAGGGAGATGCCCCGCGGCATTAACACCACAGTGCTGCCGCACGCCATGCCTTGAACGCATCGCATGTCCCTGACGGCGTAGGGACAGTCCCTACTGGACTAAAATTCGTACTCGTGCTCCTTCCACCACGCGCCCGGGCCTGTTCCCTGACGCGCCGACGAGGCTTTACCTGCCCATGAACGCTCCCGTACTGCACAAGAACGTGCTGGCTCTCCAGCACGCTGCCCAGCGTATTCGCGAAATTCCGTACAACTACACCAGCTTCTCCGACGCCGAGATCGTCGAGCGCCTGCTTGGCCGCCACGGCTGGGAACTGCTGAACATGCTGCGCGGCGAGCGCGAAACCGGCCGATCCGCGCGCATGCTGTACGAGGTGCTGGGCGACATGTGGGTGATCAAGCGCAACCCCTACGTGCAGGATGACCTGCTCGACAACCCCAAGCGCCGCGCCCAGCTGATCGAGGCCATGCGCCACCGCCTGGGCGAAATCCAGAAACGCCGCACCGCTGCCCAGGACAAGGAGCGTGACGACGCGGTGGGCGAGGTGCTGGCCCTGGCGCATGAGGCCGTCAACAGTTTCGAGCGCTCGTTCGGCGTGACGATCGAGCTGCGCCAGCAGGTGCTGCGCCGCCTGCGCAAGCTCACGCAGAAGGACAACATCAAGTTCGACGGCCTCAGCCGCGTCAGCCACGTGACCGACGCCACCGACTGGCGCGTGGAATACCCCTTCGTCGTGCTCACGCCCGATACCGAGGCCGAAATGGCCGATCTGGTAAAGGGCTGTGTGGACCTGGGCCTGACCATCGTGCCGCGAGGTGGTGGTACCGGTTACACGGGGGGTGCCATTCCGCTGACCTGGAAGAGCGCCGTCATCAACACCGAAAAGCTCGACAGCGTGACCGAAGTCGAGATGGTGCAACTGCCCGGCGTGGCCGAGCCCGTTCCCACCGTGTGGAGTGGCGCCGGCGTGGTCACCATTCGCGTGGCCGAGGCGGCCGAGCGTGCCGGTTTCGTGTTCGCGGTCGATCCGACCTCCATCGAGGCCTCCTGCATCGGCGGCAACATTGCCATGAACGCCGGCGGCAAAAAGGCCGTGCTGTGGGGCACTGCGCTGGACAACCTGGCCAGCTGGCGCATGGTCACGCCCGATGCGCAATGGCTGGAAGTGCATCGACTCAATCACAACCTGGGCAAGATCCACGATGTGGACGTGGCCAGCTTCGAGCTGCGCTATTTCGAGGCCGACGGCAAGACGCCGATCCGCACCGAACGCCTGGACATTCCCGGCGCCACCTTCCGCAAGGAAGGCCTGGGCAAGGACGTGACCGACAAGTTCCTGAGCGGCCTGCCCGGAATCCAGAAGGAGGGCTGCGACGGCCTGATCACCAGCGCGCGCTGGATCGTGCACCGCATGCCGGCGCACAGCCGCACCGTCTGCCTGGAATTCTTCGGCAGCGCCAAGCTGGCCGTGCCCAGCATCGTCGAGATCCGCGACTACATGTTCGAGGAGCAAAAGCGCAGCGGCGTGCTGCTGGCCGGCCTGGAACACCTGGACGACCGCTACCTCAAGGCCGTGGGCTATGCCACCAAGAGCAAGCGTGGCGCCACCGGCGAGCTGGGCGGCAATGGCCTGCCCAAAATGGTGCTGATTGGCGACATCGTGGGCGATGATCCCGATGCCGTGGCCCGCGCCACCAGCGAAGTGGTGCGCATTGCCAACAGCCGCAGCGGTGAAGGCTTCATTGCCACCACGCGCGAGGCCGCCAAGAAATTCTGGGCCGACCGCAAGCGCACCGCCGCCATCAGCCGCCACACCAACGCCTTCAAGATCAACGAGGACGTGGTGATTCCGCTGCCGCGCATGGCCGAGTACACCGACGGCATCGAGCGCATCAACATCGAGCTGAGCCTGCGCAACAAGATCCGCCTTGCGGACGAGTTGCTGGAATTCTTCGAGCAGCCGCACCTGCCGCTGGGCAAATTCGATGCCGAGACGGCTGCCATGGAGCCGGGCGATCCGGCCGACCTGCTGGCCACGCGCGTGCGCGAGGCGCGTGCGCTGATCATCGGCGTGCGTGCGCTCTGGCAGGGCTGGCTGGACAATATCGACCAGCATTTCGAGGCCCTGCAGGACCACAGCCTGCGCGCCAGCTGGAAGCTGCAGATCCGCAACCCGCTGCATACGCTGTTCAGCGGCGAGGTGTTCAAGCCGCTGCTGGAGGCGCTGGATGCCGTGCACCAGCGCGTGCTCAAGGGCCGCGTCTGGGTGGCGCTGCACATGCACGCGGGCGACGGCAACGTGCACACCAACATCCCGGTCAACAGCGATGACTACGACATGCTGCAACTGGCGCACGAGGCAGTCAAGCGCATCATGGCGCTGGCGCGTTCGCTGGACGGCGTGATTTCGGGCGAGCACGGCATCGGCATCACCAAGCTCGAATTCCTGACGGACGAGGAACTGGCGCCGTTTGCCGACTACAAGGCGCGCATCGACCCCGAGGGCCGCTTCAACAAGGGCAAGCTGCTGCGCCCGGTAGTAATGAGCGAGACGCAGCGTGCCGTCTATGCCGGCACCACGGCGCTGGCCGACCTGACCAACGCTTACACGCCCAGCTTCGGGCTGATGGGGCATGAATCCATCATCATGCAGCAGAGCGACATCGGCTCGATTGCCGACAGCGTGAAGGACTGCCTGCGCTGCGGCAAGTGCAAACCGGTGTGCGCCACCCATGTGCCGCGCGCCAACCTGCTGTACAGCCCGCGCAACAAGATTCTGTCGACTTCGCTGCTGGTCGAGGCCTTCCTGTATGAAGAGCAGACGCGTCGCGGCATCAGCGTCAAGCACTGGAGCGAGTTCGAGGACGTGGCCGAGCATTGCACGGTGTGCCACAAGTGCTTTGCACCGTGCCCGGTGGATATCGACTTTGGCGATGTCTCCATGAACATGCGCAACCTGCTGCGCAAGATGGGGCAGCAGAGCACGCGTCCGGGCAAGTCGGCCGCCATGCTGATGCTGAACGCGACCGAGCCGTCCACCATCAACCTGCTGCGCGCGGGCATGGTGAACGTGGGTTTCAAGGCGCAACGCGCGGCGGTGGACTTCTTCAAGGTGGCAGGGCGCCACCAGACAGCGCGCCCGCCGGCCACGGTGGGCACGGCTCCGGTCAAGGAGCAGGTCATCCACTTCGTCAACAAGAAGCTGCCGGGCGGTTTGCCCACGCGTACCGCGCGTGCGCTGCTGGATATCCAGGACCGCCAGTATGTGCCGGTGATTCGCGATCCGCAGAACACCTCGGTGGACAGCGAGGCAGTGTTCTACTTCCCAGGTTGCGGTTCGGAGCGCCTGTTCAGCCAGGTGGGCCTGGCTACCCAAGCCATGCTTTGGCATGCCGGCGTGCAGACCGTGCTGCCGCCGGGCTATGTGTGCTGCGGCTATCCGCAGCGCGGTGCCGGCCAGTACGATGTGGCCGAGAAGATGATCACCGACAATCGCGTGCTGTTCCACCGCGTGGCCACTACGCTCAACTACCTGGACATCAAGACCGTGGTGGTGAGCTGCGGCACCTGCTACGACCAGCTGCAGGATTACCAGTTCGAGAAGATCTTCCCCGGCTGCCGCATCATTGACATCCACGAATTCCTGCTGGAAAAAGGCATCACGTTGCCCAAGCCGGAAGGCTATCTGTACCACGATCCCTGCCACACGCCGCTCAAGCTGCAGGACCCAATGAAGACCGTGAAAGGCCTGCTGGGCGATGCCGTAGTGAAGAGCGATCGCTGCTGCGGCGAGTCGGGCACGCTGGGCGTGAGCCGTCCGGACATCTCCACGCAGGTGCGCTTCCGCAAGACCGAGGAGATCCGCAAGAACGCGGTCGAGCTGGCCAGGCTGCAGGAAGAGCATGGCCTGAAGGCGCCCACGCTGCGCAACGGCGATCCGAAGGTGAAGATGCTCACCAGCTGCCCGAGCTGCTTCCAGGGCCTGAGCCGCTACGGCGAAGACCTGCCGAACGGCCTGATGGAAGCCGACTACATCGTCGTGGAAATGGCGCGCCAGATCCTAGGCGAGGACTGGATGAAGGGCTATGTGGATGCCGCCAACGCGGGCGGTATCGAGCGCGTGCTGGTGTAAGCACACAGGCCTTGCTGAAAACAAAGGCTGGAGAAGCAGGGAGCTTCTTCAGCCTTTTTCCTTTTTTGGGCCCGGACGAGGCGAGGAAGAGGGCAGTCTTATGCCGCGATCTTGCGGCCGATCCAGCGCGTGACCCAGGCCGGCCCCTGGTGGCCGGGACCCTCGTCCAGCGTGGCCGGGCCTTCCTCGGCCATGAGTTCTTCCATCCCTTCGCCAAAGTCGGAGCGCAGCATGTCCAGCGTGTAGAGCATGGCCTCGTCCTTCGGGCCGCCACTGCTGTAGCCAAGCTGTTTCGGATGGAAGGTTTCCAGCAGCAGCAGGCCGCCCGGCTTGAGTGCCTGGACCAGCTTGGCATGCACGGCGGGGCGCAGGGCGGGCGGCAGGTGCAGGTAAATCAGCACTACGGCATCGACGCTGGCAGGCTCGGGCTGCCAGCTGGCCAGATCGGCTTGCACGGTGTCCAGGTTCACGCCGCGGCGCTGTGCCAGTTCACGCGCACGCGCCAGTCCCACGGCAGAACTGTCCACGGACTGCACGGCATGGCCCTGTTCAGCCAGCCACACGCCATTGCGGCCCTCGCCATCGCCCGGAACCAGAATGCGGGAGCCGGCTTCCAGCCGGGCTGCCTGCTCGCGCAAAAAGGCATTGGGCGCCTCGCCGTACTTGTAGCCATCAACGGCGCTGTAGCTCTGGTCCCAGAAACTCATGGGTACTCCTGCAAAAGAAAAGGGTTCATGGAAAAGCGGGCTTGTGCCCGCCTCTGGCATGCAGTCCGGCCACGGCCGGTGCAGCACCTTCCATTATTTCTTCGGTACCAGAAGCACGTCGACACCATTACGTTTGACCGTAATTGTTGTCGGGGTGTATTTGTACTTGCTGGCCTTTTCCAGGTCGGATGCGGTGAACTTGTACAGCGTGTAATCCTGGAACATCTGCTCGCCAACCATCGCCAGTGCGTTGTTGGCGCGGCTGTTGCCCTGGCCTTTTTCGTCCTTCAGGTCGACCGACTTGACCTCCACATTGGTCATGCGCACGCTGTTGTCGCTGGGTTCGAAGCGCAGGCCGTAGGCCAGGTCCACATTGCCCTTCATGGCCGGCATCAGGCCGAACACGGCGGGCGTGGCCAGCGTCAGGCGCGTACCCAGCTTGTTGGCCGCAGGGTCGAAGCTCAGGCGCGGGTTGCTCACGGTGACGTCGAACATGCCGAGCAGGCGCTTGTCGACCGGAAAACGCGTGTCCAGCTTCTGCTGCAGCTTGCTGCCATCGATGAAGACGGTTTGCTCGCCGGAGAACATGCCGGAACAGCCGGTTACGCTGAGCATGCCGGCAGCGGCGACGGCGGCGGAAAGCAGATGGCGGCGGGAGGAGGAAACGAAAAAGCGCATTCTTGTTGGTGCAGGGAGTGTCAGTCTTTGCTGCCGGCAGGGAAGGGCAGCCTTGCTGCGCATATTAAGATAGGAAAGCGTCAGGCGCACACTATGGGGTGTTGCGTCTGCATCCATTTGTACCAACGGAGCAGAACGATGCATGCGAGCCAGACAGGGCAGTGTCCCTTGTGCAACGAAGACGGTGGCCGGGTGGTGTGGCGCTCGGAGGGATGGCGGCTGGTGCATGCAGGCGAAGCGGCGTTTCCGGCGTTCTACCGCCTGATCTGCGACCGGCATGTGGCCGAGTGGAGCGATCTGCCAGCATCCGAACGTGCCCTGGCCATGGAGGCGGTAACGCTCGTGGAGTGCCTCCTGCGGGAGCATATGCAACCGGACAAGATCAATCTGGCCACATTGGGCAACGTGGTGCCGCACCTGCACTGGCACGTGATTGCGCGCTTCGGCTGGGACAGCCATTTTCCGAATCCGGTCTGGGGTGCGGAATTGCGCCTGTCGCCCCAGCCGGAAATCGCTGCAGTGGTGCAGGCACTGCCTGCGCTGGAGCAGGCGCTGGCCAGCCGGCTCGACGCCCATTTTTCCGAAGGAGGGACGCATGGCTGATGGTTTCACCTGGGCCTATGGCATGGTGCTCGTGGCTTCGCTGCTGCCGATCGTCAGCGCCGGCATCGCCAAGAAGCTGGGTGCACGCGAGAGCGGCGGCTTCGACAACCGCGATCCACGCGCCTGGCTGGAGCGGCAGAGGGGGGCATCCGCCCGTGCCAATGCGGCCCAGCAGAACGGATTCGAGGTGCTGCCCTTCTTCATCGGCGCGGTCATCATCGCGCACCAGTTGCAGGCCAGCCAGCCCTGGCTGGACCTGCTCGCCGCAGCGTTCGTGCTGCTGCGCGTGGTGTATGTGTGGGCCTATGTCGCAGACAAGGCCACGCTGCGCAGCCTGGTGTGGACGGCCGCTTTTGCCGTGAACGTGGCCATCCTGCTGCTCGGGGCGTTCTGAGGCGCGGTGGGGCTTACTTGCCCTTGCGTGCCTTGTCCTTGCTGTCGGCCTTGCTGTCCTTGCTCCCCTTGGCAGTCTTGGGGGGTTCCTTGCCCTTGGCAGGTTTTTCTTCCTTGCCTGCTGCCGCGGTGCGGCCTCTGCCGGGAGCCGCCTCGGCGTCTTTGGCGCGACGGCTGGCTGGCTTGTCGGCTGCCTGGTTCCTGTTGTTGCGCTCCGGCTTGTCCTCAGGCGCATTCCGGCGCTTGTCGCGGCTGTCCTCGCGTGCGGCCTTGCCCTTGGCTGCACGGGGATCCTCATCCTGGGCCGGTTTGCCACGACGATTGCTGCGCTCCTCGTCCCGTGCCGCCTTGGCATTGCGCGCATTCCGTTCGTCGTCGCGTGCAGACCTGGCGTTGCGCGGGCTGCCTTCCTCCTCGCGTGCGGCCTTGGCGCTGCGGCCGGAGCGCTCTTCGTTGCGGGCGGATTTCGTCTGGGCAACCGCATTGCGCTTGTTGCCAGCGCTCTTGCGATCTGCAGTCTCTTCCTGATCAGGATCGTTGTCACGGTTGCGGCTTGCCGCCTTGCGTGCAGATACGCGGACAATGGATTCCTCACGCTGACGCTGGCGTTCCGCCAGGCGCTGGGTGCGCGCTGCCAGTGCTTCTTCGGCGCGCTGCTGGTTGAGCAGGCGGGTGGCCTGCTGCTGCGGCAGGTTGAGCACGACAGACTGTTCTTCCGCCAGCGATGCGTTGGCAGACAGGTTGTTCCAGTTCGCCACATCCTGCACCGGCACGCCATGACGCGAGGCGAAGCTGGCAAGCGTGTCGCCGTCCTGCGCCTTGAGCGTGATGCGGCGCAGTACCACCTCGGGTGCGAAGCTGATGCTGCTGCTGCGGGCCACGGCACTGGAGATTTCGGTGTTGTGCCAGTCCGGGCGCGGCACCATCAGGGCAGAGCCGGCGCGTACCATCATGCGCGGCGGTATGCGGTTGATTTCACGCAGCTGGTCTTCGGTGGCTCCGGTTTGCTCGGCCGCCTGCGCCACCGTCATGGTCGTGGGGGCAGTCCACAGCGTCCAGCTGGCCAGGCGGTTGTTGCCCAGGCGCGCCAGATTCTCGCGGAAGCGCGGGGCAGCCTCCCAGGGCAGCAGGATGCGCGGCGTAAGCGAGGCAATCACCATCGGCTTGTTGAGCGAGGGGTTGAGTGCCTTGAAGTCATCCACGCTGATCTCGGCCAGGCGCGCAGCCATGGCCACGTCGATGTCGCGCGAGATTTTCACCTGGTCGAAGTAGGGATGGTTGGCCACGTTGGGCAGCGCGGTATTGAAGGTGGCCGGGTTGCGGATGATGTTCTTGATGGCCTGCAGCTTGGGCACGTACTGGCGCGTTTCCTGCGGCATGGTCAGCTCTTCGTAACTGGTGCCCCGGCCGGCCGCGATGTTGCGGTTGATGGCGCGCTGCACGTTGCCCTCGCCCCAGTTGTAGGCGGCCAGGGCCAGGTGCCAGTCGCCGAACATGGTGTAGAGCCGCTGCAGGTAGTCGAGCGCTGCGCGGGTGGAACGCAGCACGTCGCGGCGGTCATCGAGGAAGCGGTTCTGCGCCAGCTCGTACTGCTTGCCGGTGCTGGGGATGAACTGCCACATGCCCGCCGCCTTGGCGCTGCTCACCGCCTGCGGGTTGAAGGCGCTTTCCACGAAGGGCAGCAGGGCCAGCTCGGTCGGCATGTTGCGACGCTCCAGCTCTTCGACGACGTGGAACAGGTACTTGTCGGAGCGGCCCAGCATGCGGCTGATGCTGTTCGGGTTGCGCGTGTACCAGGCTTCGCGGTCGCGCACCACGGCGTTGTCCAGGTCGGGCATGGAGAAGCCGCGCTGCACGCGTTCCCACATGTCGTTGGGGCTGCTCAGGCCGAAGCGGCTGGAGCTCTTGCCGCTGAAGACATTGCCGTCCACGTCGGACATGCGGATGCCGACGGAGCCGGCATTCTGGCCGCCGCCGGTGGCACAGCCTGCCAGCACGGCGATGGCGCAAAGGCTCATCACATAACGGAAAAACATGAAGGGGAATCTCGGGATCGGGCCGGTGTGCGCTCAGAAACGGTTTTTCCACTCGCGCAGCACGGCGAAGACCTGCACCGGGTCGGTGGCGGCGGTGTCGTGCTGCCGGGCAGCCTGTTGCACCGCAGGCTCACACACCCGCAGGAAGGGATTGATGGCTAGTTCCTGGCCGATGGTGGAAGGAACCGTCGGGAGCCCCTGCGCGCGCAAGGCTTCGCAGTGGCGGGTGTAGGCCTGCATGTCGGTATTGCCGGTTTCGACGGCGGCCGCAAAACGCAGGTTGGACAGAGTGTACTCGTGTGCGCAGCACACGCGCGTCTGCGGCGGCAGGGCGGCCAGCCGGGACAGTGCGTCGTGCATTTGCGCCGGCGTGCCCTCGAAGATGCGGCCGCAGCCGCCGGAGAAGAGGGTGTCGCCGCAGAAAAGCAAAGGCTCCTGACCTGCAGGAGCCGCAGCAAAATAGGCAATGTGACCGGCGGTATGGCCGGGCACATCCATTACCTGGAACTCCACACCCAGCACGGAGACCGTGTCGTCGCCGCTGCACCAGTGCATGGCGGCTGCAGGCACGGAGGGGAACTGTGTCACCGCCAGACCGTCGCCGGCAGGCAGGAACACTTGCGTGCCTGCATGGCCGCAGGCCTCTTGCGTGCCTGCATGGCCGCAGGCCTGATACAGGCCATCCAGCCCGCCGACATGATCGGCATGGTGGTGCGTGATCAGGATGGCATCGAGTTTCAGGCCGTGCTGCTGCAGCGCTGCCGCCACAGGTTCGGATACTGCCGGATCGACCACCAGGGCTGCTTCACCGTTGTGCAGGATCCAGATATAGTTGTCATTCAGTACGGGCAGCGCAACCAGATGCATGGGGTGGGTCCGGAGGAAGATTCAATCAAGTCAGGGCATGTCGGAGCAGATTATAGATTTGGCACAATGGTTCCATACCCCCGCTGGCCGCTATTTGCGCGAGTGGGAGCTGCGGCATTGCGATCAGGCGGTGGCCGACTGCTTTGGTTACCATGCGTTGCAAATTGGTGGCGAGACGCTGCCCCTGCTGCGCAACAGCCGCGTCAAGCGGCGCTGGCTGGCCGGTATCGAGACGCCCGAGCCGGCGCTGGCTGCCGATCACGGCTTGCCGGTCGAGGTGCCACAGGCGGTGGATGCCACGCTGGCAGAGGAGCTGGAGGGCCAGGCCTGCATGGGCGACCTGGCGCACGAGGGGCAGATACCGCTCAGCCTGGTGGTCGAGCCGACGGCGCTGCCATTTGCCGAGAGCAGCCTGGATCTGGTGGTGCTGCCGCATACGCTGGAGGCCAGCGCCGATCCGCATGCCACCCTGCGCGAAGTAGCGCGGGTGCTGGTGCCGGAGGGACGGCTGATCGTGATCGGCTTCAATCCCTCCAGCCTGTGGGGCACACAGCAGTGGCACAGCCGCTGGGCCCAGCGCATGGGCAGTGCGGCGCCGCCGTTCATTCCGGACATCGACGACCTCATTGGCCACCGACGCCTGCGCGACTGGCTGCGTCTGCTCAACCTGGAGGTGGACGGCGGACGCTTTGGCGGCTACCGCCCGGGGTTGCGCAGCGCCCGCTGGTACGAGCGCCTGAGCTGGATGGAGCATGCGGGTGACCGCTGGTGGCCGATCCTGGGCGGGGTGTACTTCATCGAGGCGGTGAAGCGGGTACGCGGCGTGCGCATGATCCAGCCGCGCTGGAAACAGGCCAAGCAGGCGCGCGGAACAGTGCCGCTGGCTCAGGGCGAACGCCAGGCCACGCATTGCCGTCCGCCGGCGCGTGACTCCAATCCCCGGTCATAATCTGCGCCTTTGCCGTGCTGCCATTCAGGCCCCGGCATCCAGGACGAACAAAGAGAACAGGTGCAATGGATAACGTGACCATCTATACCGATGGGGCCTGCAAGGGCAACCCGGGGCCGGGCGGCTGGGGCGTGTGGCTGCAGTCGGGGCCGCACAGCAAGGAAATGTTCGGCGGCGAGGCCGAAACTACCAACAACCGCATGGAACTGATGGCGGTGATCCGCGGCCTGCAGGCGCTCAAGCGCCCGTGCCGCGTGGCGCTGTACCTCGACAGCCAGTACGTGCGCCAGGGCATTACCGAGTGGATTCACGGCTGGAAGAAGAAGGGCTGGATCACTGCCAGCAAGCAGCCGGTGAAGAACGCCGAGCTCTGGAAGGAACTCGATGCGCTGGTGCACGGCGGCAAGCACAGGATTGAATGGCACTGGGTGCGTGGCCATGCCGGCGACCCCGGCAACGAAAAAGCCGATGCGCTGGCCAACAAGGGCGTGGACCAGGTTCTGGGGCGCTAGCCGCCTCGGGGTATCATCTGCGCATGACTTTCGTGGTTCCGAACATGACATCAGCTGCTATCAAGACCGTGGTCGTGCTCAACGGCCCCAACCTCAACCTGCTGGGAACGCGCGAGCCGGCCGTGTACGGTTCGGCCACCCTGGCCGACGTGGAACAGCTGTGCCGCAGCGCCTGCGAGCGACACGGCTGGGCGCTGGATTTTCGCCAGAGCAACCACGAGGGCGATCTAGTGGATGCCATCCATGAGGCGGGCCGGCTGCACGCTGCAGGGCAACTGGCAGGCGTGGTGCTCAATGCCGGGGCCTATACGCATACCAGCATTGCGCTGATGGATGCCATCAAGGGCGCCGGCGTGCCGCTGGTGGAGCTGCACATCAGCAATGTGTTTGCACGCGAGGCATTCCGCCATCATTCGTATATTTCCCCTGTCGCCAGGGCCGTGATGTGCGGCTGGGGCGTGCAGGGCTATGCGCTGGCCATCGAGGGCCTGCAGCAGTGGCAGGCTTGAGCGAGGACGCCATGGACACCATTACTCCCGTTGTGCTGGGCGCTGCCCAGAGCGAACTGAACGGCCGCCATGTGCTGCTGGGGCTGACCGGCGGCGTGGCCTGCTACAAATCGGCCGAGCTGTGCCGCCTGCTGATCAAGAGCGGCGCTACCGTGCAGGTGATGATGACCGAGGCAGCCTGCCAGTTCATCACGCCGGTCACCATGCAGGCGCTGTCCGGCCGGCCGGTGGTGCTGAGCCAGTGGGACGCGCGCAGCCCGGACAACATGCCGCATATCCGGATGGGCCGCGAGGCTGACATGATCGTGCTGGCCCCCTGCAGTGCCGATTTCATTGCCCGGCTGGCGCAGGGCAGGGCGGACGAACTGGTGAGCCTGACCTGTCTGGCGCGCCCGGCAGGCAAGCCGCTGCTGGTGGCGCCGGCCATGAATCGCGAGATGTGGGCGCATCCGGCCACGCAGCGCAATCTGGCGCAGATCATGCAGGATGGCGCGCAGGTGCTGGGCGTGGGCCATGGCGAGCAGGCCTGTGGCGAGGTGGGCGATGGCCGCATGCTCGAGCCGCAGCAACTGCACGACCTGATCGTGGCCAGCTTTGCGCCCAAGGTGCTGGCGGGGCAGAACGTGCTGGTCACTGCGGGACCGACCTTCGAGGCCATTGATCCGGTCCGCGGCATTACCAACCATTCCAGCGGCAAGATGGGCTTTGCCATTGCGCGTGCCGCACAGGAGGCGGGTGCCAGGGTCATGCTGGTGGCCGGGCCGGTGCATCTGCCGACGCCGCAGGGCGTGAGCCGCATCGATGTGCAGTCGGCCCAGCAGATGCTGGAGGCGGTGCAGCGTGTGTTGCCGGAATATGGCGTGTTTGTCGCAACCGCAGCGGTGGCCGACTGGCGCACGGCCAATGTGTCGGAGCAGAAGCTCAAGAAGGACGGCAGCGGCCAGCCGCCGGCCCTGCAATTTGTCGAAAACCCCGACATCCTGGCGATAGTGGCACGCACCCCGCAGGCGCAAGCCGGCACGCTGTACTGCGTGGGCTTTGCGGCCGAAAGCCACGATCTGGAGGCCAATGCCCAGGCCAAGCGCCTGCGCAAGCAGGTGCCGCTGCTGGTGGGCAATATCGGGCCGGCCACTTTCGGCAAGGATGACAATGCCTTGCTGCTGGTGGACGAGCAGGGCACAACCGAACTGCCGCATGCCAGCAAGCGCGTGCTGGCGCAGCAACTGGTGGCGGAGATCGCGCGCCGCCTGCCGGATACGCTGCGGGCCTGAGCAAGCCCCAGCCGGAGGGGCTGTCTGTACTGCCTGGCTTATGCCGGCGCAGTGCCTGTGAGTGCGGTGGCGCAAGTCTTCCCGGCCAGTGACAGCACTTGACTCACCAGATCGTCCTGCTCCATCAGGCGGGTACGTGCGGCCTGCACGCAGGATTGCCAATCCAGAAGACGCGCCGGAACGAGTGCCGGCAACGGCCCCTCGGTGATGCCGTTCCAGATCCGGTGAAATTCGCGGAGATCGTCCGGCGCCTGCAGCCAGTCCAGAAACGCCTCCAGCTTGGCATGGTGCGCATCGTCGTCCTGCGGGTAGATGTGCCAGACAAAGGGCTGGCCCGCCCACAGCGCGCGCACCAGCGAATCTTCGCCGCGGACGCAGTTGACATGGCTGCTCCACAGCACTTCGTCAAATCCGCTCTGGTCCAGCCAGGGCAGGGGAGTGAGCCGGCACTGGCCATGGTGTTCGGGCAGTGTGCTGGTACCCAGGATGCGCAGCAGTTCCTGATGGCTACGGCCTTGGAATACCAGCAAGGTGCTCGGGCGTTCGGCAAGCTGTGCGAGCAGCGCCGGCAAGGGCTGTGGCTCGTAGCAGAACAGGCTGACGACCAGAGGCTCGGCTTCGGCTCCCGGCTTCGTGGCGGCCGCCGGATCATGAGCGACAGGCGTGGCACTTTCACCGGTCAAGGCCTCGAGAAACCGGGAGGCCGGGAACCGCTGCTGTCGCTGCGGCAGGGCCATTTCGCGCAACAGGCCGCCTGTGTCAGCGGTAAAGCCGGGGTAGAAGAATTGCTTGACCAAACCCGCAGCGGGCCCCTGCATGACGGGCGAAGGCAGGCCATGGCAGCGCGCCACGTAGGCCTCTGCCGAGAGGTATTCCAGATTCAGCCATAGCCCTGTTCGCTCAGGGGCGGACGAAGCATGCGAGGCGGCCCACCAGGCCTGAACGCTGTCCTCCAGTGTGCAGCCAAAGGCTTCGATCAGCACGTCGCCAGCCCTGTCCGGCAGCTCTTGGGCGTTCAGCGGCGCTTGCCAGCGGCGTATGTCCACGCCGGCTGCCCCTTGCGGCGCCATCCAATGCAGGCACTCCGGCTGGTCGATCCACAGGCGCACGCGTTGCCCGCGCTCCGCCAGCCCGGCCGCCAGCCGCCAGCAGACGCCGGCGTCGCCGTAGTTGTCGATCACGGTGCAGAAAATGTCCCATTGCCAGGACCGAAAATCCGCACACTCTCGGATGCAGGACGGTAGGGGAATGAAAGCCGGAAATCGCATGCCCTGCATTGTCCCTGATTGCATCGTCGGTGTTGCCGCCTTCTACAATCCAGAACATGCCGCGACGATCCTCTGCACCGCCCTCCGAAGCTCCCGAATTGCCTGCGCCGAACCGCGTGCCGCAAGTCGAAGAGGTGTTGGCGGGCGCATCCGAAGGAGCGCATGGAGCGGATCAGGTGCAGGAGCAAGAACAGGCGCCGGCCCCCTCCCGCCACTCCGCCGAACTGCTCGCCCAGGTCGCCGCCTTGCCGTCGCTGCCCGGCGTGTACCGTTACTTCGATGCCGATGACCAGGTGCTCTATGTCGGCAAGGCCGTGCATCTCAAACGGCGCGTGTCCAGCTACTTCCAGAAGGACCATGGCGGCACGCGCATCGGCTTCATGGTCGGCAAGATTGCCCGGCTGGAAGTGACCGTGGTGCGCTCCGAAGCCGAGGCCCTCATCCTCGAGAACAACCTGATCAAGACGCTCAAGCCGCGCTACAACATCCTGTTCCGCGACGACAAGAGCTATCCCTACCTGAAACTCACGGCCGTCACTGCCACGCCGCGCGCCGACGACTCCCCGCAGCCCGGCGACTACCCGCGCATGGCCTATTACCGCGGCGCCACTGACCGCAAGCACAGCTACTTCGGCCCGTACCCGAACGCCTGGGCGGTGAAGGAAACCATCCAGCTGATGCAGAAGGTGTTCCGCCTGCGTACCTGCGAGGACTCGGTGTTTGCCAACCGCACGCGGCCCTGCCTGCTGTACCAGATCAAGCGCTGCAGCGGCCCCTGCGTGGGCCTGATCACGCCGGAAGACTACGCCCAGGACGTGGCCCATGCGCGCGATTTTCTCGACGGCGCCACCGACAGCGTGATGAAGAAGCTGCAGAAGCGGATGATGGCCCATTCCGAACGGCTGGAATTCGAGCAGGCCGGCGAAGTGCGCGACCAGCTGGCGGCGCTCAGCCGCATCCTGCACCAGCAGGCGGTGGAGTCCACCTCGTCCGACAAGGATGTGGACGTGCTGGCGATTCGCCTGCAGGGCGGCAAGGCCTGTGTCAACCTGGCCATGGTGCGAGGCGGGCGTCATCTGGGCGACAAGCCGCATTTTCCGTCACAGCTCGATGACGCCGCCAAGCTGGTGGAACTGGAAGCGCAGGAGGGCGCCCAACAGCCCGAGCACCGGCTGGAGCAGGCCGTGCTGGAGGCCTTCGTTGCGCAACACTACCTGGGGGCCGACATGCCGCCGGTGCTGGTCACGAACGTCCCTTTGTCGCCGGCACTGGTCGAGGCCCTGGCAACACAGGCCGGCCACAAGGTTACCGCCATCCACCAGCCACGCGAGCATCGCCGCGTCTGGCTGCAGATGGCCGAACAGAACGCGGCGCTGCAACTGGCCCGCCTGCTGGCCGAAGAAGGCTCGCAGAAGGCGCGAACCCGGGCTTTGGCCGACGCGCTGGGACTGGAGACCGAGCAACTGGACACGTTGCGCATCGAATGCTTCGATATTTCGCATACGGCGGGCGAGGCAACGCAGGCTTCGTGCGTGGTGTTCGAGCAGCACGCCATGCAGTCCGGCCAGTACCGTCGCTTCACCATCCAGGGCATCACGCCGGGCGACGATTACGCTGCCATGCGCCAAGTGCTGCTGCGCCGCTATGGCAAGCTGGCCGAGCAGATGCGGGAGCTGGGCGGGCAGGAGCAATTGCCTTCAGACGGAGAAGTCGCTGCAGACAATGTGGGCGCAGAGATTGCGCTGGATTCAGCTGCAAGTCCGGAAACGGCGGCAGCGGCCCCTGCAAATGCCGGGGCCGGTAGTACGTCCCGCTCTGCGCTGCGCTGGCCCGACATCGTGCTGATCGACGGTGGCAAAGGCCAGGTGGCGGTTGCGCGCGAGGTGTTCCAGGAACTGGGCATCGAACTGTCCCGCATTGTCGGTGTGGAAAAGGGGGAGGGACGCAAGGTCGGCCTGGAAGAACTGGTGTTTGCCGATGGCCGCGACAAGGTCTGGCTGGGCAAGGACTCGGCCGCGCTGATGCTCGTGGCGCAGATACGGGATGAAGCGCACCGGTTTGCCATTACCGGCATGCGTGCCCGCCGGGCCAAGGTACGCACGGGTGGCAGCCGGCTGGAAGACATTCCCGGTATCGGCCCCAAGCGCCGTGCACGCCTGCTGCAGCGCTTTGGCGGTGTGGCGGGGGTGGCGCGAGCCTCCGAGGCAGATCTGGCGAGCGTCGAGGGGATTTCCGAGGAGCTGGCAGGTCAGATTTACCGGGCATTGCATTGAGGGGAGCCGGCTGGACGTGGTCGGCGCGGCGGCGTTGGCGATCGGATTTAGCCAAAACGGCAAAGCAGGGCGGCCGGCCAACCGGATTCAAGCCATCCTGAAAAAGAAAAAGCCTTGCAACTCATTGAATTGCAAGGCTTTTTTATCTGGGGTGGCTGATGGGGCTCGAACCCACGACAACAGGAATCACAATCCTGGACTCTACCAACTGAGCTACAGCCACCAGAAAGAAAGAATTATAGCCTGATTTTTACCAGTTTCCAAAATTTTTGCGATCAGGCAGCAGATGCTGCACTTGCCGGTTTGGCGGCAGGCTTCTGCACCTTGTATTCCACCTTGAGCAGCTTCTTCAGCGACTCGTAGTAGGCCAGCAGTTCCACTTCGTTCTGGGCCTGGGCCACCTGCGGGTATTGTTGCTTCTGCAGCTCGGCCATGCCGCCCTCCGGTGCCAGCACCTTGTTCACACGCACCACAGCGTAGCCCTGCTTGCCCAGGTCAGCTCCTTCGAATCCGGGCAGCTTGGCGCGGTCTGCACGCAGGGCGGCTGTTACCACGGCAGACGGCTGGTTGGTGGTCATCACGCGGGCGACGGTCAGCGTTTCGCCGCCGGCAGCAGCCTGCGCCGGATTGGCGCGCCATTCCTTCAGCTTTGCTTCGCCAGCGGCCTTGGCCAGTTCGGCAGACCTGGTCTGCACAAAGGCCTGGGTGACCTGCGGCTTGATCTCTGTCAGCGGCTTGGTCTGTGCCGGTGCATAGCTCAGGATGCGGCCCACGGCCATCTGGTTGGGGCCGATCTCGATGGCGTTGGTATTGCTCTTCTTGCTCAGGGACTCGGGCGCGAACACGGCCTGCAGGAAGCGCGTGTTGGCCAGTGCGCCCTCGGCGCCGGCAGCGGGAGCGCGGCCAATGCCGGAAGCGGTGTGCACCTGCAGGCCCAGCTTGTCGGCAATGGGCTTGAGTGCCTGCGGATCCTTGAACACGCCGTCGGACAGTTCTTCGGCGGCTTCGGCGAACTTCTGCTGTGCCTGCTGCTTGCGCAGTTCGGCTTCGATTTCGGCCTTGTGGCTTTCGAAATCACCTGCCGCACCGCCCTGGATGCCGGTCAGCTGGATGATGTGGTAGCCAAAGTCGGATTCCACCACACCGCTGATCTCTCCCTGCTTGAGGGCGAAGACGGCGTCGGAGAAGGGCTTGACCATGGCCTGGCGATCGAAGAAACCCAGGTCGCCACCGTTCACAGCGGAACCGGTGTCCTGCGAGTATTTCTTCGCCAGTTCGGCAAATGCTGCGGGATTCTTGCGCACTTCGGCCAGCACTTCCTCGGCCTTCTTGCGTGCGGCGGCACGGGCTGCCGGGTCGACAGCCGCATTGGCTTCGATCAGGATGTGGCTGGCACGGCGCTGTTCGGCCTGGCCCAGGCGATCCTTGTTCTGTTCGTAATAGGTGCGCAGGTCGCCTTCGGCAATGGTCATGCGCTTTTCGACGGCGGGCAGGTCGAGCACCACGTATTCGATGCTGGCCTGTTCGGCCGTCTTGAACTGCGCCGCATGCTGCGTGTAGTAGGCTTGCAGGGCGGCATCATCCACTTTCACCTGGGCGGCAAAGTCGGCCGGGTTGAAGCGCGTTACCTGGATCTCGCGGCGCTCGAAGAATGGGCGCATCACCAGATCGGCAGAAGCCGCCGGAATCCAGCCACCGGCGTTGACGGCGCCCAGCACCACCTGGCGCTGCGCCAGTTGCGCACGCGTCATCGCTTCGTAGCCCTGCGGGGTCATGCCCTGGCGCTCCAGCAGTTCCTTGTAGCGGGCATCATCCAGCTTGCCATCGGGGCCACGCAGCGCAGCGATGGCGGGATCGGCCATCAGTTCCTTGGCCAGGCGCTGGTCGCTCACGTAGAGCTTGAGCTTGTTGGCGGCGCCGGCCAGCACGCGCTGCTGGATCATGCGTTCAAGCGTGGCGAACTTGGCTTCGGGCGAATCCAGCAGGGCTGGGTCGATGCCGGGGTTGGCGGCACGCAGCTGCTCGGCCTCGCGGCGGTGCTGTTCGTCCCATTCGCCCTGGGTGATCTTGTTGCCATCGACCAATGCCACGGCGGCATGGCTGGCATCGTTCATGCGCTGGTAGTTTTCGATGCCGAAGAACACGAAGGAGGGAATGATGAGCGCGAACAGCAGGATCATCATCCACTTGTTGTGCTTGCGAATCGTTTCAAACATGCATTGAATCCTGCGTTTTGGGTGTGTGGGGCAATAAAAAAGGCGAACCGATGTTCGCCTTTTTTTACATTCAGATGGATGGTGGGTGCTGACGGGGTCGAACCGCCGACCTACGCCTTGTAAGGGCGCCGCTCTACCAACTGAGCTAAGCACCCCATCTGAAAACCGATCAATTCAGGGCGTCTTTCAGGCCTTTACCGGGACGGAATTTCGGAATTCTAGCAGCTTTAATGTCGATTTCTTCGCCGGTGCGAGGATTGCGACCCGTACGAGCAGCGCGCTTGCCGACGGCAAACGTGCCAAAGCCCACCAGCGACACTGTGCCGCCCTTTTTCAGGGTGGTGGTCACTGCGCCGATGGCAGCGTCCAGCGCGCGCGTGGCAGCAGCCTTGGAGATGTCGGCATTTTTGGCAATGTGCTCGATCAGTTCGGTCTTGTTCACAAAAATCCCCTTGTGTTCTTTGTTGCCCGTCGGGTGCTTCCGGCAAGGGAGGCACCGCGGGAAAGTCGGCTAGTATAGCAACGAAACCGGTACTTCCGAGGGCGCGTTGCGCACAGGCAAGGGCGGCTGGGCGAACCGCTTGCCGGCTTGTGCCAGCGCTCGGCAGTATGACGCATTGTAGCCGGCTTTCTGCCTCTCTCCGGGCCGGGCTGGCAGGGGGTTGCGACATGCCTGTGACAAACGCACGGACAGCTTGACGCAAGTCAATCTTACGCTCCCGATAAACCGTCTTCAGCCACGCTCCAGCTGTTCCGCGATGCTGCGCCCCAGGTCGCCGGTACGGGCATTGCCGCCCAGATCAGGCGTGCGTGGCGCCCCGCTGTCCGGCTGCAGCACCGCTTCGATGGCGCGCACGATGGCATCGTGTGCAGCGCGATAGCCGAGGAAATTCAGCATCATCGCCCCGGCCCAGATCTGGCCGATTGGATTGGCGATGCCGCGCCCTGCAATGTCCGGCGCCGAGCCGTGCACCGGCTCGAACAGCGAGGGAAGGCGCCGCGTGGGATTGAGGTTGGCGCTCGGTGCAATGCCGATGGTACCGGTGCAGGCCGGGCCCAGGTCACTCAGGATGTCGCCGAACAGGTTGCTTGCCACCACCACGTCGAAATAGTCCGGCCGCTGCACGAAGTGGGCGGTCAGGATGTCGATGTGGAACTTGTCCACCACCACTTCCGGATACTGCTTCGCCATGGCCGCCACGCGCTCGTCCCAGTAGGGCATGGTGATGGCAATGCCGTTGGACTTGGTGGCGCTGGTGAGGTGCTTCTTGGGGCGCGAAAGCGCCAGCTCGAAGGCGAAGCGCAGCACCCGGTCCACCCCCACACGCGTCATGACAGTTTCCTGCATCACCAGTTCGCGTTCGCTGCCCTCGAACATGCGCCCGCCGATGGCGGAATATTCCCCTTCGGTGTTTTCGCGCACGATCAGCATGTCGATCTCGCCGGGCTGGCGCGGGCTTCCATCCTTGCGCACCACGGGGGCGATCACGCCCGGCATCAGGCGGGCAGGGCGCAGGTTGATGTACTGGTCGAACTCCCGGCGGAACAGCAGCAGTGATTCCCACAGCGAGATGTGGTCCGGAATCTTCTCCGGCCAGCCAACAGCGCCAAAGAAGATCGCGTCATGCCGGCCGATCTGCTCCTTCCAGTCGTCCGGCAGCATGCGGCCGTGACGCTCGTAGTAATCCCAGCAGGCAAAGTCGAAATGGTCGAACGCCAGCGGGATGTCGAAACGGCGTGCTGCCACCTGCAGCACACGCAGGCCCTCGGGCATCACTTCCTGGCCGATGCCGTCGCCGGGAATCACGGCAATGCGGTGTGCCTTGCTCATGCGGAAGTCTCCAGAAAGAATGCGAGGGCTTCGTCCAGCAGGGGCTGCGGTGCCTCTTCGGGAATGTAGTGGCCGCTGGGCAGCGTGCCGTAGCTGACGTTTTCGGCGCGCTGCTGCCAGAGCGCCAGCACGTCGAAGCTGGGATGCACCACGCCTTGCGCACCGCACAGCACGCGCAGGGTTTGCGTGAGCTTGCGCCCTGCGGCCACGTCTTCGCGGTCATGCTCCAGGTCGATGCTGGCGGCGGCGCGGTAGTCTTCGCACATGGCGTGCACAAAGCCTTCCTGCAAGGCACAGCGCTCGTATTCGCGCAGGGCTTCGGGCGCAAAACCCTCCATGCCCGCGTGGCGACTGCCCATCACGCTGTGCAGATAGGCCACCGGATCGGCGCCGATCAGTGTTTCGGGCAAGGGCGCAGGCTGGATCAGGAAGAACCAGTGCCAGTAGGCACGCGCAAAGGCCTCTGTTGTGCCCTGGTACATGGCAAGCGTGGGCGCAATGTCCAGCAGCATCATGCGTTCGACTGCATGGGGGTGATCCACGCCCAGGCGATGCGCCACGCGTGCGCCGCGGTCGTGCGCCAGCACATGAAAGCGTCCGAAGCCGTGGTGCAGCATTACGGCCAGTACATCGAGCGCCATTTCGCGCTTGCTGTAGGGCAGGTGCTGGGCATCGGATGGCGGCTTGTCCGAATCGCCATAGCCGCGCAGGTCCATCAGCACCACGTGGAAATGCTGTGCCAGCGGAGCTGCGATCCGGTGCCAGATCGCATGGGTCTGCGGGTGGCCGTGCAGCAGTACCAGCGCGGGCGCATGGTCATCGCTGTGGCGGCGGATGCGGCTGTGCAGCCGCACGCCGCGGCGTGTCACATCAAAGCGGGTGAATCCTTCGAACATCTCCCCCTCCCGATGCGGCGGGACGGGTCCGGCCGCTGCAACTGGACGACGCGCCCGGCAGCGCGCCGCTTATTTCACCTTGGCGCGGATTTCGGGCAGCGCCTTCTGCAGGTAGTAGCCCATGGACCACACCGTGAGAATCACCGCAGCCCACAGCAGCCAGTAGCCCCACAGGCGCGTGTCGATCCTCTCGAGCAGCACGCCGTCGTACAGCAGGAACGGAATGGCCACCATCTGCACCGTGGTCTTGAGCTTGCCGATCATGTGCACGGCCACGCTGCGCGAAGCGCCGATCTGCGCCATCCATTCACGCAGCGCGGAGATGGCGATTTCGCGGCCGATAATGATGAGGGCGGCAAAGACGTCGGCACGGCCCAGGTGCACCAGGATCAGCATGCTTGCGCAGACTAGAAACTTGTCGGCGACCGGATCGAGAAAGGCACCGAAGGCCGACGTCTGGTTCAGGCGGCGGGCCAGAAAGCCGTCGAACCAGTCGGTGACGGCAGCCGCAATGAACAGGCCGGCGGCCAGCACGTTCTGTGCGCCCGGCGACAGAGGCAGATAGAACACCGCAACTAGCAGCGGTATGGCAACAATGCGCGCCCAGGTCAGGCTGGTGGGAAGATTGAGGAACATGCGGTATCAGGGTGGGGCAATGCAGACTGCCGTACTAGTTGCCGATTGTGTCACGGATTTGCGTGCGCCCCGGATGCACGGCAGCATTTGTCCCTTCGGCTCTTACACCGTCTGCCAGTCGCTGGCCGCCGGCAAGGCCAGATCCCCCACGTGCACCGTGCGCGCACTGCGCAGAGCCACCTGCACTGCTCGCTGAGTGGCTTCGGCGGCCATGGCGCCCAGGGTGATCATGTCGGGCGCCTGCTCCGCACCGGCAGCGCCGGTGGACAGAGCGAACAGGGTGTCCCCGTCCAGCATCGTATGCACCGGCGTGATGCAGCGCGCCAGGCCGTCATGCCCGGCCAGCGCCAGGCGTTGCAGTTGCGCCTTGTCCAGGCGTGCATCGGTGGCAATCACGCCGATGGTGGTATTGGTGCCGGGCAAGGCAAACTGCGGATGCTCTCCCTCCAGCAGGCTGCGCGTAGTGTCGCGCAGGGCACTGCCATCGGCCGTACGCGCGCCGGCCAGGATGCTGCCGTCCGGTGCCAGCACGTCGCCCACGGCGTTGACCGCCACCAGGGCGCCCACCGTCACGCCATGCACCGTCACACTGGCGGAGCCGATGCCGCCCTTCATGGCGCAACCATGGCCGAACAGCTTGCCCACCGTGGCACCGGCACCGGCGCCGACGTTGCCGGTCGCGCAGGGCGTGTTTCCGGCTGCCTGGCAGGCGGCACGCCCGGCTGCAGCGTCCGGCCGGATTGCCGCATCGCCCACGGTAAGGTCGAACAGCACTGCCGCCGGCACGATGGGGACACGGCCAACGCCGACATCCAGGCCGTAGCCCTGTTCTTCCAGCCATTCGGCCACTCCGGTGGCGGCTGCCAGTCCCCAGGCGCTGCCGCCGCTGAGCACGACGGCGTGCACCTGTTCCACCAGATTGCCGGGGCGCAGCAGATCGGTTTCGCGCGTGCCGGGCGCGGCGCCGCGCACATCCACGGCGGCGACCGCTCCTTGCGGCGTCAGCACCACGCTGCAACCCGTCGGGCGCAGATCCGAAGTGAAGTGCCCCACCTGCAATCCCCGCACCCGGGTGATGCAGCCAGTGTCAGGGAGGGTGGAGGCAGTGTGTGTCATTTGTGCAGATAGAGGTTGTCGGACCAGGTGGCCAGCCACTGGGGGCGGAAAGCAACGAAGATGGCACTGAACATGCCGGTCATGAAGGCTTCGCCCCAGGCCATCATCCAGTGCGCGGTAGTGACCAGGCCGGGCTCTATATTGGGGAGATCGGCACCCGCCCATTCGCCCAGCAGACTGGCGCCAAAAGTGCTCACTGCCGTCACGATGAAGCCGCGGCCCAGCGTATACACGAATACATGCGGGCCGATATAGCGCCGCAGCAGGGCTCCCAGCCACAGCGCAATGGTGGCGGGAAGCACGCCGATCCAGAAGGCGTTGGCGATCAGCGCTTCAACCGGAGCCGGGGCTACCAGGCCGGACAAGGCGGCAATCAGGCAGATCACCGGCACGGCCAGCGGCCAGCCCAGCATCAGCAGGATCAGGCAGGAGCCCGACAGGATCAGCGGGATCGGCATGCTGTGCATGCGCGGCAGCGCCCACAGCCACGGAAAGAACACCAGGCTGGCCAGCAGCGGAGTGGCCAGATTGCCTCCGCTCAGCATGCGCCAAGGACGCAGGCTGAAAGCCAGCGCCAAGGCCGCCAGCAGAGGCAGCCATTCCCAGTTGAGTTCCATCATGGCGTGGATGATACAGCGCGGCGCAGGCACGCAGCCTGCGCATCAGGGGCACAGCAATCTGGCCGGCAGGCGGCGGCGGGTCAGGCGCTGGCAGGAGTGGGGGCCGTGTCTGCGGCAGGCACGTTTTCGTCGGAACAGGTTTCGCCGCCGCAGCCATGGATCAGCTCGCCGGGCAACAGCTCGGGGTGGGCGATGCTGCCGCTGACCGGGTCGTAGCCCACGCGCTTGAGGTGCCAGGCCAGCGCGGCGTCCATGCTGTCGGCATGCTGCGGGAACCAGGTGGTCAGTTCGGCGGCCATCTGGCGCACGATGTTGCGGTGGCCTTGCTGGCCATAGCGCAGGCCGTCGCGCATCACGTCGAGCACCGCCTTGTGGTGCGTGGTGTGGCAGTTGCCGGCGGCAAAACGGGTTTCCACCATCCAGCGGTTTTCGTTGTCGAAGTGCACCTGGGTGTGATCGATCAGTTCTTCCCACTTGGCCAGCAGGGTGTCGTCGGGGGCCTGCTGCACCTCGGCCAGCAGATCCACGAATTCGATGTGGGTCTGGTCCATGGCGCCTACGCCCAGCGCCAGATCATCGCTCCATTGCAGTGTGCTCACATGCTTCTCCCTATGCATTCCGGATGTCAGTCGATAGTGTAATCACAGCGTTGTGCACGTCGCTTGATGCCGGTCAGGAACAGGGGGACGGCTGCGGTTACACTAGGCACAGAAACAACGCATTGGCTGGCTCTGTGCGCAGCCCTTCAACTATAGAGAGGAGTCAACATGTTCAAGCACATTCTTCTGCCGGTCGATGGTTCCAGCACTGCATCGCTGGCCGTTACCAAGGCTCTTGCCATGGCCAAGGCCTTCGGCAGCAAGGTGACGGCGCTCTACGTGCTCGATCCGTATCCCTTCGCCAGCGCAGGCCCCGACTTTGCCTTCGGCCAGGCCCAGTACCTGTCCGCAGTCAATACCGAAGCCGAGCAGGCCCTGAAGGAAGTGGCAGAAGCATTCGCAGCCGAAGGCGTGACGGTCGACACCGTGACGGTGGATGCCTACGCCGTGTGGAAGGGCATCATCGACACCTCCGACGAAGTCGGCGCCGACGTGATCGTGATGGGCTCGCATGGTCGCCGCGGCGTCGAGAAGCTGATGCTGGGCAGCGTGGCACAGCGCGTGGTTTCGCACGCCCACAACTCCGTGCTGATCGTTCACCACGGCGCCAAGGCCGCCGCCTGAGATTTTTCCGGAATTTTTTGCCTTGCTTGCAAAAATCGAAAAAATCAGCATACAATAGCGGCTTCCGCGGGAATAGCTCAGTTGGTAGAGCGCAACCTTGCCAAGGTTGAGGTCGCGAGTTCGAGCCTCGTTTCCCGCTCCATACAAGAAAAGCCAGTGCAAGCAATTGCACTGGCTTTTTGCTTTGTGGTCGGCAACAAAGGTGTTCAGAGCGCCTTGCGGAAGGTCAGGTTGAGCCGGCGCGCGCCGGTTTGCGGGTGCGGCTCGCCCCGCACGGCCAGCACGCCGTGGTAGCGCAGCCGGTCTGCGCCTCCCCACACCACCACATCGCCATGGTGCAGCAGCACGCGCTGCACGGGATCGCTGCGTCGCAGGCCGCCAAACTGGAAAGTGGCGCTCATGCCCAGCGAGACGGACACGATGGGCGCCTGCAGGTCGCGTTCGTCACGATCCTGGTGCAGGCCCATGCGCGCGCCCATCGGGTATTCGTTGATCAGGCAGACGTCGGGTTCGTAACCGGCAAAGCCGGCTGCCTGTGCGGCGGATTGCGCCAGCACTTTCCAGCTCTCAGGCAGCGCCGGCCAGGGATTTCCGCTGGCGGGATCGGTGGCGGTATACCGATAGCCGCGCGTGTCCGATGTCCAGCCTGCGGCACCCGCGTTACTGATGCCGACGGACATGGTTTTTCCTCCTGGAACCTGCATGCAGCGCGGAGGCGTTTGGGCATGCAGGCGGGCGATATCCCGCAGCAGTTGCTCGGCCTGCGGCAGCGCGAAGCCACGCAGCAGCACGGCCTGGGCCGCAAGCGGAATGCGCTCGGCAGCGTCGGCGGGCTCGAAAAGGTCGGCAGTGAAGGACATGGACGGAGAGATGTCACCGGACTGAAACATGGAGTGGTTACTGTATGTAACCATTCCCGAACTTCATCCAGCAAAGAGGTCATTTCAATGCAAGTACGCTCCATTGTCCAGGCGTTTTCCATCAGCGTGTTGTCTGCTGCAGCTCTTGTTGCCTGTGGCGGGGGAGGAGGTGTCGGTCCGGTCAAGCCGGCCGAGGAGGCAACGCCGGTCTCTTTCACGCTGGAGAAAATCGGTGGCTTCGAAACTGGGGTGTTCGGCAAGAGTGCGGCGGAAATTCCTGCCTATGATGCCGCCTCCAGGCGCGCGTTCGTGGTCAATGCGCAGTCCGGCAAGGTGGATGTGCTGGACCTGAGCAACCCTGCCAAGCCGAAGAAAGTGGGTGAACTGGCATCCGCAGCGGTACTGGCTGATTCCGAAATCAACAGCGTTGCAGTGCATGGCGGCATTGTTGCCGTAGCCATCCAGGCGCAGCCCAAGACGGAAGGCGGCCGCGTTGCGTTTTTCCGTGCTTCCGACCTGACGCTGCTCAGCCATGTTGCCGTTGGCGCGCAGCCCGACATGATCACATTTACGCCGGATGGACGTCGCGTACTCACGGCCAACGAAGCCGAACCCAGCAACGATTACCAGACCGATCCGGAAGGCTCGGTCAGCATCATCCATATCGACAACGTCCGGAATCCGGTCGTGCGCACCGCCGACTTCACTGCCTACAACGGGCGTGAAGATGAGCTGCGCGCCAAGGGTATCCGCATCTTCGGTCCTGGCGCCAATGCCGCCAGCGATTTCGAGCCCGAGTACATCGCCGTCTCCGCAGACGGCAAGACGGCCTGGGCCACCTTGCAGGAAAACAATGCCCTGGCCATCATCGACATCGATGCCGCCAAGGTGCGCGATGTGGTGCCGTTTGGCTACAAGGACCATGGTGCCGAGGGCAAGGGCCTGGATGCATCGGATGCCGACCTGAAGGCCGATATCCGCACCTGGCCGGGCGTGCTGGGCATGTATCTGCCCGATGCCATTGCCTCCTACAGTGCAGGTGGCAAGACCTATCTGGTGACCGCCAACGAAGGGGATGCCCGCGCCTGGGGCGAAGACGACGACGCCTACTGGACAGGGGATGCCGGCAAGGGGTTTGTGGAAGAATTCCGCGTCAAGCACCTGATCAATGCCAAGGGCTGGAGCGGCCGTGCCGGAGACGATTTGCCGCCGCAGCTCAATGCGCTGGCCAAGGGTGGTTTGCTCAATCCGGCTGTCTTCGGTTATTGCGGCGCCATCGCCGGCAATCCGGGTGCCTGCCGTGATGATGGCAACCTCGGCCGCCTGACGGTTACCTGGATCCAGGGTTACCAGAGGGGTGCCGATGGCAAGCCGGTGTATTACAACGCCAAAGGAGTGCAGGATCCGGCTGGCGATCGCCTGATGTACGACAAGCTGTACGCCTACGGTGCGCGCTCCTTCTCGATCTGGAATGACAAGGGCGAGCTCGTCTGGGATTCGGGCGACGCCATCGAGAAGTTCTTTGCCAGCGATGCCTGCAAGCTGGGGGCGGGGCGTACCGTCGCCTGCAAGGACTTTTTCAACTCCAACCACGAAGCAGGCAGTTCGATGGACAACCGCAGCGACAACAAGGGTCCGGAACCCGAGGGCGTGGTGGTTGGCAAGATCGGCACCAAGACCTTTGCCTTTGTCGGCCTTGAGCGCATGGGGGGTGTGCTGGCCTATGACATCACCAATCCGTCCGCGCCGACGTTTGTCGACTACCTGAATACGCGCGAGGACTGGACGACCAAGGATCCATCCACCGTGGCGGCAGGCGATCTGGGCCCGGAGGGCCTGGCATTCATCCCGGCAAAGCAGTCGCCCAATGGCAAGCCGCTGCTGCTGGTGGGCAATGAAGTGAGCGGCAGCACTACGGTGATGCAGCTCAACCTCAAGTATTGATGTTCTGATTGCGGGGGCGTGGGCGTTACGCCCTTGCTTCCGCGCTCTCGGGGTGCAGGGCGCTTCGTCTGCGAGGCCTGATGCTGATCAGTCAGGCTTCGGCCAGCGAGCGGTACAGCCTGGCCAGCTTGCCCGCCATGGCGCTGTCCGACCAGGCATTGGCATAGGCGTGTGCCTGCTGACGCAGCCGGTCCAGGCGCTGTGGCTTGTTGAACAGCTCGCCCAGTTGCTGGCCGAAAGCGGCGGGATCCGCCGGTGGAACGATAGCGCAGGGGGCAGCATCCAGAATGTCGGCGGTGCCCATTTCTGCCAGGGCGATCACGGGCGTGCCCGCGGCCATGGCCTCCAGCAGCACCAGACCCTGCGTCTCGGTGAGCGAGGCAAAGGCAAACACGTCGGCGGCGGCATAGCAGGCAGGCAGTTCGCGCTCGCGCTCCAGATAGCCGATAAACTGCACGGAATCCTGCAGCTGCATCCGTGCCACCTGCTGCTGCAGTTCGGTGCGTGCCGGGCCTTCGCCGGCAATCACGAGCAGCAGATCCGGGCGGAGGGGCAGGGCGTGCTGAAGCGCCTGCAACAGGAAGCCGATATTTTTCTCGTGCGCCACACGGCCGATGAACAGCGCCACGGGCCGCGTTCCCGCAATGCCGTGCCTGGCACGAAACGCGGTACCGTCGGCATTGGCGAAGTTCTGCACCGGTATGCCCGTGGGCAACACATGCATGGCGCTGGTCACGCCGTATTCCTGCAGGCGCGCACGCATGGCGGAGGAGGGCACCACGACGGCATCGAGCGCATTGCACTGCCGGCGCGACCAGGCGCGCGCCTGTCCGCGCAGCCAGCGTGCAGGGAGCATGGGCGCATAGTGGTGCAGATATTCCTCGAACAGCGTGTGGTAGGTGGCAATGACAGGCTTGTTCAGGGCGCGTGCCGCCTTCAGGCCTGCATAGTGGGCCACGAAGGGGGTCTGGATATGGATCAGATCGCAATCCCCGGCGGCAAGCAGCACGGCGCGATGCATGGCACGCCAGTGCAGCAGACGGTCTTCGGGATCGCCGGGCACCTGCCAGCCGCGGACCCGTTCGATGTCTGCGGTGTCGGCTTCGTTGCCGTAGCGCGGAGCCACCATGTGCACCTGCACGCCATGCCTGGGCAGGCTGGTGCGGAAGGTTTCTATCGAGGTGGAGACGCCGTTGACACGCGGAAAATAGACATCCGATACCATCAGGACCCGCATTCAGGCCTCGACCGTAGCACCCATGGGAGTTGCGGGCGTGCGCGAGGTTTCGCGGTCATCCCAGGTAATCTGTTCCAGACGGCCGTCCAGATGCTCCACGATGGCGGTGCAGGAGTCCACCCAGTCGCCGCAATTGACGTACTGCAGGCCGTCGATTTCGCGGATGGTAGCCCAGTGGATGTGGCCGCAGATCACGCCATCCAGATTGCGCTCGCGCGCGTGATAGGTGGCGGACTCCTCGAAATCGAAGATGAAGTTGAGCGCCGTCTTGACCTTGCGCTTGGCGTAGCCGGCCAGGGACCAGTAGCCAGAAATGCCCAGCTTGCGGCGCACCCACGACAACCAGGTATTGAGGTTGACCAGGGCTTCATAGGCCTTGTCGCCAAGCACGGCGACCCACTTGTGGTGCTGCGTTACCTGATCGAACTGGTCGCCGTGGATCAGCAGGTAGCGCTTGCCATCGACCGTCTGGTGGACCAGTTCGCGCTGCACGTCGATCTCGAGGAACACGGTCTGGCAGTATTCGCGCAGGATTTCGTCGTGGTTGCCGGGAATGAGCACTACGCGGGTGCCGGCGCGGGCGCGCTGCAGCAGTTTTTGGACGACGTGGTTCTGCGTTTGTGTCCAGTAGATGCTGCGGCTCATGGCCCAGAAGTCCACCACATCGCCAATCAGGAAGATGTTTTCCGCGTGGTGCTCCTGCAGGAAATCCAGCAGGCGATCGGCCTGGCAGGCACGCGTGCCCAGATGAATGTCGGAGATGAAGATGGACTGGACTTGTTGCATGTCCGGTAAGTTACCGGCGTGGTATTAAATCGGGGTGACGCTTCTGTGGCAGAACTGTGAAGCGTGGTGGCGATGCTGCAATGCAATATCAATTCGGATTGCATTGATCCGCCACGTGGGAGCTTTCGAGCGGCGAGGCGAGCCATTGCCAAAATAAAAAACCCTCACAAATCAATGATTTGCAAGGGTTTTCGTGTTCTGGCGGAGAGGGCGGGATTCGAACCCGCGGTAGGCTATTAACCTACACACGCTTTCCAGGCGTGCGACTTAAACCGCTCATCCACCTCTCCAGAAGACCGCTATTCTAGCAGGGAAAAACCCTGCTTGTCACCGGCCGCGCAAGTTTTCTGAAAAAAGACACTCACTGTGGCCGCTGCGCCTGCACCATCTTCATGGCGGAGGCAATCAGGGTCGACACTTCCGTCATGTTGCCGGGCACCACCAGCGTGGTGGTCGCGTCCGCCGCCACGCGGCTGTAGGCTTCCACGGCCTTTTCGGCCACCTTCAGCTGCACGGCCTGCTCGCCACCCGGCTGACGGATTGCTGCAGCCACGCGTTCGATCGCCTGGGCCGTGGCATCTGCCACCGCCGTGATGGAAGCCGCCTCACCCATTGCGTTGTTGATCACAGCCTGCTTCTCGCCCTCGGAGCGGGCAATGAAGGCCTCGCGCTCACCGGTGGCGATGTTGATCTGCTCCTGGCGACGTCCTTCGGACGCGGCAATCAGGGCGCGCTTTTCGCGCTCCGCCGTGATCTGCGCCTGCATGGCACGCAGGATCTCTGCCGGCGGCGTCAGGTCCTTGATCTCGTAGCGCAGCACCTTCACGCCCCAGTTCAGCGCGGCTTCGTCGATCGCATTGACCACCTGCGCGTTGATCATCTCGCGCTCCTCGAAGGTCTTGTCCAGTTCCAGCTTGCCGATCACGCTGCGCAGCGAGGTCTGCGCCAGTTGCGTCACGGCCATGATGTAGTTGCTCGAGCCATAGCTGGCGCGCATGGCGTCGGTCACCTGGAAGTAGAGGATGCCGTCCACGGTCAGCTGCGTGTTGTCGCGCGTGATGCAGACCTGGCTGGGCACGTCCAGCGGAATTTCCTTCAGGTTGTGCTTGTAGGCCACGCGGTCGATGAAGGGCAGCAGGAAGTTGAGGCCGGGGTTGAGCGTGGCATGGTATTTGCCGAGGCGCTCCACCACCCAGGCATTTTGCTGGGGCACGACCTTGAGCGTCTGTGCGATGAAGATGACGGCGACGGCGAGCAGGACGATGGCGTATTCCATCTGCAAATCTCCGGTTTGGAAACAGGAACGCCGTTCACAAGGACGGCACAAGGCTTGCACTATAGCCTACGCACGTGACAAGCCTCGTCACACGGGCCCGGCAGGCGCAATTGGCTCGACCACCAGCCGGTTGTTCACAATGTCGACCACCCGGTGCTGGCCGGGCTGCCCACCGGCGTCGGCATGGGCGGCAACTGCCGTCCACGGTGCACCGCGGTAGAAGACCTGCGCCGTAGCATCGGGCAGCCATTGCTCCACCATCACCGTGCCGCCTATATCCAGCTTGTTGCGCGTTGCGTTGGCACGCGTTGGTGCAGGCGTTCCCTTGCGCCGGCTGCGCAACACAAACCAGATCACCACGGCCAGGCTGCTGACGATGGCTGCACTGGCAATCTGCCCCGACAGCGGCAGCCCGAGATAGGAGAGCAGGGCGGCCATCACGGCGCCCAGCGAAATCATCAGCAGGAAAAAGGTTCCGGTCAGCAGCTCCGCACCAACCAGCAGTGCGGCAGTGATCCACCAGAGAGTCGCGTTGTCCATGCAGGCTCCTTGTCCACGGAAAAAGGCCACTGCGGCCGCGCATCCGGCCGCCATGGTGGCATGCTTGCTGCAACCCGGGGCGTTTACCACTGCCCGAGGGTACGAAATTGCAGTTTGCGGCGCTGCAACACGGTGCACGCACGTATCATTCTGCCTTATCCCCCTATTGCTGTTTTCCAGAACTGGAGTCATCCCGTGAAATTCCGTTTTCCCATCGTCATCATTGACGAGGATTACCGCGCCGAGAACATCTCCGGCCTGGGCATCCGCGCCCTGGCCGAAGCCATCGAGAGCGAGGGTTTCGAAGTGCTGGGCGTCACCAGCTATGGCGACCTGAGCCAGTTTGCCCAGCAGCAAAGCCGCGCCAGTGCCTTCATTCTGTCGATCGATGACGAGGAATTCTCCACCGGCCCCGATCTGGACCCGGCCGTGCTCAGCCTGCGCGCCTTCATCGAGGAAGTGCGCCGCAAGAACGAAGACGTGCCGATTTACGTCTACGGCGAGACCAAAACCAGCCGCCACCTGCCCAACGATGTGCTGCGCGAGCTGCACGGCTTCATCCACATGTTCGAGGACACGCCCGAGTTCGTGGCGCGCCACATCATCCGCGAAGCCAAGGCCTACCTGGAAAGCATCCAGCCGCCGTTCTTCCGCGCGCTGCTGGACTATGCCGAAGACGGCTCCTACTCCTGGCACTGCCCGGGCCACTCCGGCGGCGTGGCGTTCCTGAAGTCGCCCATCGGCCAGATGTACCACCAGTTCTACGGCGAGAACATGCTGCGCGCCGACGTCTGCAACGCCGTGGAAGAACTGGGCCAGTTGCTGGACCACAACGGCGCCATCGGCGAGAGCGAGCGCAATGCGGCGCGCATCTTCAATGCCGACCACTGTTTCTTCGTCACCAACGGCACCTCCACGTCCAACAAGATGGTGTGGCACCACACCGTGGCCGCTGGCGACGTGGTGGTGGTGGACCGCAACTGCCACAAGAGCAACCTGCACGCCATCATCATGACCGGCGCGATCCCGGTGTTCCTGCGTCCCACGCGCAACCACTACGGCATCATCGGCCCGATTCCGCAGAGCGAGTTCGAACCCGAGGCGATCATGGCCAAGATCAAGGCCAACCCGCTGCTCAAGGACGTGGATCCGAAGAAGGTCAAGCCGCGCATCCTGACGCTGACGCAGTCCACCTACGACGGTGTGCTCTACAACACCGAAACCATCAAGAACCTGGTGGACGGCTATGTGGAGAACTTGCACTTCGACGAAGCCTGGCTGCCGCACGCCTCGTTCCACCCGTTCTATGGCACGTACCACGCCATGGGCCGCAAGCGCGAGCGCCCGCAAAAGACCATGGTGTATTCCACCCAGTCCATCCACAAGCTGCTGGCCGGCATCAGCCAGGCCAGCCACGTGCTGGTGCAGGATTCGCAGGAACGCAAGCTGGACACCTACCTGTTCAACGAAGCCTACCTAATGCACACCTCCACCTCGCCGCAGTACAGCATCATCGCCAGCTGCGACGTGGCCGCGGCCATGATGGAGCCGCCCGGCGGCACCGCTCTGGTGGAAGAGAGCATCGTCGAGGCGCTGGACTTCCGCCGCGCCATGCGCAAGGTGGAGGAAGAATTCGGCAAGAACGACTGGTGGTTCCAGGTCTGGGGCCCCGATGAGCTTGCGGATGAGGGCATCGGCCGCGCCGATGACTGGGTGATCCGCTCCAAGGGCAAGGGCAAGAAGGCGCAGCAGTGGCACGGTTTCGGCGAACTGGCTGACGGCTTCAACATGCTGGACCCGATCAAGTCGACCATCGTCACTCCAGGCCTCAAGCTGGATGGCACCTTCGAGCAGAACGGTATTCCGGCCAGCATCGTCACCAAGTATCTAGCCGAGCACGGCGTGGTGGTGGAAAAGACCGGCCTGTACAGCTTCTTCATCATGTTCACAATCGGCATTACCAAGGGCCGCTGGAACACGCTGCTCACCGCGCTGCAGCAGTTCAAGGACGACTACGAAAAGAACCAGCCGATGTGGCGCATCCTGCCGGAGTTCTGCCAGCAGCATCGCCGCTACGAGCGCATGGGCCTGCGCGACATGTGCCAGTACGTACACGAGATGTACGCCAAGTACGACATCGCGCGCCTGACGACCGACATGTATCTGTCCGAGCTGACGCCGGCCATGACGCCTTCGGATGCTTACGACCACATCGCCCGCCGCCAGACCGAGCGCGTGGAGGTCGATCACCTGGAAGGTCGCGTCACGGTGGGCTTGGTCACACCGTATCCGCCGGGCATCCCGCTGCTGATTCCGGGCGAGGTGTTCAACAGCCAGATCGTGGATTACCTGAAGTTCGCGCGCGAGTTTGCCAAGCAGTGCCCGGGCTTCGAGACCGATATCCACGGCCTGGTCAAGCAGCTGGACGACAAGGGCGAAGTCCGCTTCTATGCCGACTGCGTGATGGAGCAGCCGGTTCCCGGACGCCGCCGTTCGCGCTCCAAGGCGGCCCGCCCGCTGACCATGGATGACATGATCGCGGCGCAGCAGCATACGCCGTTCACGAACCAGTTCTGACAAACGGTTCAGCCAAGAAAAAGCGCCTGATGTCCTTGCACGTCAGGCGCTTTTTTTCCGGGGTGAGTCACTGCGCCTTGCACTGACGCCGCTTGAAGCACGCCTCCCGCAGGGGCGGGTGCGGCGAGCCACGCCAGAGGCGCGTGGACCGCCAGGACGCCGCGGCATCCTGGCGGTCCGGATGCTTATTGGTAGTCGGAGCTCAGGCCGGCCGTCTGGCTGAAGCCACAGTCCACATAGCTGATCTCGGCCGTCATGCCGGAGGCCAGGTCGGACAGCAGGAAGGCGGCCACGTTGCCCACTTCCTCGATCGTCACGTTGCGGCGCAGCGGGGCGTTCGTGGCCATGAAGGCCAGCAGCTTGCCGAAGTCCTTGATGCCGCTGGCCGCCAGCGTCTTGATCGGGCCGGCGCTGATGCCGTTCACGCGGATGGTACGGCCATCGTCGGTGCGGCCCAGGGCTTCGGCCAGATAGCGCACGGAGGCTTCCAACGAGGCCTTGGCCAGGCCCATGGTGTTGTAGTTGGGAATGGTGCGCATGGCACCCAGGTAGGTCAGCGTCAGCAGCGCGGACTTGTCGTTCAGGTAGGGCAGGGCGGCCTTGGCCATGGCCGGGAAGCTGTACGCGCTGATCTCGTGCGCGATCTTGAAGGCATCGCGACTCAGACCGTCGAGGAAGTTGCCGGCAATCGCCTCGCGCGGCGCAAAGCCGATGCTGTGCACGAAGCCATCGAACTTGGGCCACACTTGCGACAGGTCGGCAAACAGCTTCTCGATCTGGGCATCATCGCCCACGTCGCAGTCAAACACCAGATTCGAGCCGAAGTCGGCGGCAAACTCGGTGATGCGGTCCTTGAAGCGCTCGCCCACATAGCTGAAAGCCAGTTCGGCACCTTGTTCGTGGCAGGCCTTGGCGATGCCGTAGGCGATGGAACGGTTGGAGAGCACGCCGGTAATCAGCAGTTTCTTGCCGGACAGGAAACCCATGGATTCTTCCTCTTGTCTTGTCTGAGTGGGATGGTTGCAATATTCGGGTGGCGCAAAAATTGCCGCGAGAGCCCATGTTCCATGCCCCACGCGCGCGCCTGCAAAAAGCGCATTGTCGCACGGCGGCAAGGGGTATCGGTACAGTCGGCAAACGAAGGCATGCATATTCCCCGTGCAGGGCATGGCGTCCTCGCAACGCAATCGCATGCGCGGCACCTTGTACAGAAGGCTGCTCTGGGCTATAATTTCGCCCATCACCACCAAGCGTGCACGCAAAATGGGCCGGTTTTTACCCGCCCATTTTTTTTGTTCACGCTCGGAAATGGGGGCTGGGCGGCCTGAAGTTTGTTTGCAGAATCAACAGGTTGCCGTAAATTTTGAAACACGGGAACATAAAGGCAAGGCGTGTCGCTACAAAGTCTGGTCGAGCAAACAGTACAAGGATTGGGCCTGGATCTGGTCGAGATTGAACGCTCGGCAGGCGGATTGCTGCGCATTACCATTGATTTGCCCTGGACGCCCGAGCAGGCCGCATTGCCCGAGCAGTTCGTCACCATCGAGGACTGCGAGAAGGTCACACGCCAGTTGCAGTACGCGCTGGAAGTGGACGGTATCGACTACAACCGCCTCGAGGTGTCCTCGCCCGGCATCGACCGCCTGCTGCGCCATGGCAACGATTTCCTGCGCTTTGTCGGCGAAGAGGTCGACATCACGCTGAAAGAGCCGATCGGCCCGAACGAGTCCAGCATTGCCGCCAACCGCAAGAAGTTCCGCGGCACGCTGGAGCAGACCGAAGCCGGCTGGCAAATCGTCTGGAGCGATGCGCCGCCGGTCAAGCCCGGCCAGCGCGTGAGCAAGAAAAAGGCGCCGCCGCCGCTGCAGGCCCTGGGGTTCGTGCTCGATGAAGTGCGCGAAGCCCGCCTGGCACCGGTGGTCGACTTCAAGGGGCGCCGCAAGCCGGCACCCGCCCATCCCGAACAAGAACAAGCCCGTCCCGGAAACGACGCACAAGATACGGAGTAAACCACAATGAATCGCGAACTGTTGATGCTGGTCGAGGCGATTGCCCGCGAAAAGAACGTCGACCGTGACGTGGTGTTCGGTGCCATCGAAATGGCGCTGGCCCAGGCCACCAAGAAGCTGTACAACGGCGAGGTCGACATCCGTGTCGCCATCGACCGTGAAAGCGGCGAATACGAAACCTTCCGCCGCTGGCTGGTCGTGCCCAACGAGGCCGGCCTGCAGAATCCCGATGCGGAAGAGCTGCTCATGGATGCGCAGGATCGTATCGCCGACATTGCCGTGGATGACTACATCGAGGAGCAGGTCGAGTCCGTGCCGATCGGCCGTATCGGTGCCATGACGGCCAAGCAGGTCGTGCTGCAGCGCATCCGGGATGCCGAGCGCGAAATGCTGCTGCGCGAGTTCATGGAGCGTGGCGAGAAGATTTTCACCGGCACCGTCAAGCGCATGGACAAGGGCGACCTGATCGTCGAGAGCGGCCGCGTGGAAGGCCGCCTGCGCCGTAGCGAAACCATCCCGAAGGAAAACTTCCGCACCGGCGACCGCATCCGCGCCATGATCATGGAAGTGGACACCACGCTGCGTGGCGCTCCCATCCTGCTGTCGCGTTCCGCGCCCGAGTTCATGGTCGAGCTGTTCCGCCAGGAAGTGCCCGAGATCGAACAGGGCCTGCTGGAGATCAAATCCTGCGCCCGCGATCCCGGCAGCCGTGCCAAGATCGCCGTGGTGGCGCATGACCAGCGTATCGACCCGATTGGCACCTGCGTCGGTGTGCGCGGCAGCCGCGTGACGGCCGTCACCAACGAGCTGGCCGGCGAGCGCGTGGACATCGTGCTGTGGAGCGAGGATCCGGCCCAGTTCGTGATCGGCGCACTGGCACCGGCCAACGTGCAGTCCATCGTGGTGGACGAAGAAAAGCATGCCATGGACGTGGTGGTGGACGAGGAAAACCTCGCCGTTGCCATCGGCCGTGGCGGCCAGAACGTGCGTCTGGCCTCCGACCTGACGGGTTGGAAAATCAACATCATGGACGCGGCCGAATCTGCCGAGAAGCAGGCCACCGAGCAGCAGGAGCTGCGCTCGCTGTTCATGAGCAAGCTGGATGTGGACGAGGAAATCGCCGACATCCTGATCGAAGAGGGCTTTACCAGCCTGGAAGAAGTCGCCTACGTTCCGCTGCAGGAAATGCTGGAAATCGAGGCGTTCGACGAGGACACCGTCAACGAGCTGCGCGCCCGTGCCAAGGATGCCCTGCTGACCATGGAAATCGCCCGCGAAGAGAGCGTCGAGGAAACCTCGCTCGATCTGCGCGACCTGGAAGGCATGACGCCCGACCTGCTGGCCAAGCTGGCCCAGGGTGGCGTGCATACACGTGACGAACTGGCCGATCTGGCGACCGACGAGCTGGTCGAGATGACCGGCCAGACCGAGGATGAGGCGACTGCGCTCATCATGAAAGCCCGCGAGCACTGGTTCGACCAGGATCAGGCCTAAGGAAAGGGGTGAGCAACCATATGTCAACAAATACAACCGTCGCCGAATTTGCCGCTGAACTGAACAAGACGCCCCAGGCCCTGCTGGACCAGCTCCAGAGTGCCGGCGTGAACAAGAACGCTGCCTCCGATATCCTGAGCGAAACCGACAAGCTGAAGCTGCGTGACTACCTGCGCGCTGCCCACGGCATGGGTGGCGAGCGCAAGAAGATCGTGCTGACCAAGAAGTCCACCAGCGAGATCAAGCAGGCCGATGCCACCGGCAAGGCCCGCACCATCCAGGTGGAAGTGCGCAAGAAGCGCACGTTGATCAAGCGTGACGATTACGAGACCGAAGCACCGGAAGCCGCTGCTCCGGCCGTGGATACCGAAGAGCTGCTGCGCCGCGAGGAAGAAGCGCGCCGCCAGGCCGAGCTGATCCGCCGCCAGGAGGAAGAGCTGGCCGAGCGCCGCCGCCAGCGCGAAGAGCAGGAAGCGCGCGAAGCCGAGGAGCGTGCCCGTGCCGAAGCCGAGGCTGCTGCCCAGGCGCGCGCCGCTGCCGAGGCTGAAGCGGCCCGCAAGGCCGCCGAGCCGGTGGATCCGGAAAAGGCCCGTGCCGAAGCCCGCGCCCGCGCCGAGGCCGAAGTGGCTGCCATCCAGAATGCACGTGCTGCCAGCGCCGAGCGTGAAGCGGCTGCGCGTGAGGCTGCCGAAGCACGCCAGCGCGCTGCTGCCGATGCCAAGGCCCAGGCGGAAGCTGCCGTGGCCGAAGCCAAGGCCAAGGCCGAAGCCGAGCGCCAGGCACGCGTGGACGAGGAAGCCAAGCGCGCCAAGGAACTGGAAGAGCGTCGCCGCAAGGCCCTGGCCGAGGCAGAAGCCATCCGTGCCATGATGAATGCGCCGGCCAAGGTGCTGACGGCCAAGAAGCCGGAAGAACCCAAGCCTGCCAAGGGCACGCTGCACAAGCCGGCTGCCAAGGCCGATGCCAAGCCCGCCCCCAAGGCGGGTGCCACAGCCGCTCCCGCCGCTGGCGCAGGCGCCAAGGAAGTCAAATCCGCCAAGCTTTCCTCCAGCTGGGCCGGCGACGGCGACAGCAAGAAGAAGGGCGAAATCAAGACCCGTGGCGACACCTCTGCCGGCAACCGTGGCGGTGGCAACTGGCGCTCCGGCCCGCGTGGCGGCGGTCGCCGCAACGACCGTGGCCGTGACGAGCGTCGCGAGCCGCAGGCACCGGCCGAGTTCAAGCAGCTCGAGATCCACGTGCCCGAGACCATCACCGTGGCCGAACTGGCACACAAGATGGCCATCAAGGCCTCCGAAGTGATCAAGGTGCTGATGAAGCTGGGCCAGATGGTCACCATCAACCAGCCGCTGGACCAGGACACCGCCATGATCGTGGTGGAAGAAATGGGCCATGTGGCGGTGCAGGCGGCGCTGGACGATCCGGAAGCTTTCACCCAGGAAGAGGTGGAAGCACAAAATGCCGAACTGCTGCCGCGCGCCCCGGTCGTGACCGTGATGGGACACGTTGACCACGGCAAGACCTCGCTGCTGGACTACATCCGCCGCGCCAAGGTTGCGGCCGCAGAAGCTGGCGGCATCACGCAGCACATTGGTGCCTACCACGTCAAGACCGAGCGTGGCATCGTCACCTTCCTGGATACTCCCGGCCACGAGGCGTTTACTGCCATGCGTGCCCGCGGTGCCCAGGCAACCGACATCGTGATTCTGGTCTGTGCGTCCGACGACGGCGTGATGCCGCAGACGCGTGAAGCCATCAAACACGCCAAGGCGGCCGGTGTGCCGATCGTGGTCGCACTGACCAAGGCAGACAAGCCCGAAGCAAACCCCGAGCGCGTCAAGGGCGAACTGGTGGCCGAAGAAGTGGTGCCGGAAGAATTCGGTGGCGACTCCCCGTTCGTTGCCGTGTCCAGCAAGACCGGCATGGGCATCGACGAGCTGCTCGAGAACGTGCTGCTGCAGGCTGAAGTGCTGGAACTGAAGGCGCCGATCGATGCCATGGCCAAGGGCCTGGTGGTGGAAGCCCAGCTCGACAAGGGCCGCGGTCCGGTCGCCACCGTGCTGGTGCAGTCCGGTACGCTCAAGACCGGCGACGTGGTGCTGGCTGGGCAGACCTGGGGCCGTGTGCGGGCCATGAACGACGAAAACGGCAAGCCGACCAAGTCGGCCGGCCCGTCCATCCCGGTGGAAATCCAGGGCCTGACCGAAGTGCCGCAGGCCGGCGACGAATTCCAGGTGCTGGCCGACGAGCGCCGTGCGCGCGAAATCGCCACCTACCGTTCCGGCAAGTTCCGCGATACCAAGCTGGCCAAGCAACAGGCCGCCAAGCTGGAAAACATGTTCGCCAACATGGAGGCGGGCGAGGTCAAGACCCTGCCCATCATCATCAAGGCCGACGTGCAGGGTTCGCAGGAAGCGCTGGCATCCTCGCTCATCAAGCTGTCTACCGACGAAGTCAAGGTGCAGGTGGTGTACGCGGCCGTGGGTGGTATCAGCGAAAGCGATATCAACCTGGCCATCGCTTCCAACGCGGTGGTGATCGGCTTCAACACGCGTGCCGACGCCAACGCCCGCAAGGCGGCCGAAGGCAACGGCATCGACATCCGCTACTACAACATCATCTACGACGCCGTGGATGACGTGAAGGCGGCCATGAGCGGCATGCTGACGCCGGACAAGAAGGAAGAGATCATTGGTCACGCCGAGATTCGTACCGTGTTCGTGGCGTCCAAGATCGGTACCGTGGCGGGCTGTATGGTCACCTCCGGCCATGTCACGCGCAGCGCGAACTTCCGCCTGCTGCGCGACAACGTGGTGATCTATACCGGCGAGCTGGACTCCCTCAAGCGCATGAAGGACGATGTGCGCGAGGTCAAGGAAGGCTTCGAGTGCGGTATCAAGCTCAAGAACTACAACGACATCAAGGAAGGCGACCAGCTCGAATTCTTCGAAGTCAAGGAAGTGGCGCGTACGCTGTAAATGGCACAGAAGAAATCCCCGACCAACCGCAGCTACAAGGTTTCCGACCAGATCCAGCGCGATCTGGCGGAACTGATCGCGCGCGAGCTCAAGGATCCCCGCGTCGGCATGATCACGCTGCAGGGCGTGGAAGTCACGCCTGACTACGCCCATGCCAAGGTGTACTTCAGCGTGCTCACCGGCGACCCGGTGCAGACCGAGGAAGCCCTCAACCACGCGGCCGGCCATCTGCGCAACGGCCTGTTCAAGCGCCTGCACATCCATACCGTGCCGACGCTGCACTTCATCTACGACCGCACGCAGGAGCGCGCGGCCGACATGAACGCACTGATTGCCAAGGCAGTCTCTTCCCGTTCCAAAGACGAGGAATAAACCATGACTGCTGCTCCACGTACCAGGGTGCAGCGCCGCCCTGTGCATGGGGTGGTGTTGCTCGACAAACCGCTCGGACTGTCCAGCAACCAGGCCTTGCAGAAGGTCAAGTGGCTGCTGCGCGCCGAGAAGGCCGGCCATACCGGCACGCTCGATCCGCTGGCCACCGGCGTGCTGCCGCTGTGCTTTGGCGCGGCGACCAAGTTCAGCCAGATGCATCTCGATGCCGACAAAGCCTACGAGGCGACGCTGCGTCTGGGCATTACCACGACCACCGGCGATGCCGAGGGCGAGGTGTTGCAGGAGCAGCAGGTTGCCGTGAGCGATGCCGATATCGCTGCCGTGCTTGAGCGTTTCACGGGCGCGCAGCAGCAGGTGCCACCCATGCATTCGGCCCTCAAGAAGGACGGCAAGGCGCTGTACGAATACGCGCGTGCCGGCGAGACGGTGGAACGACCGGCACGCTCTATCACCGTGTTCCGCCTGGAGCGCCAGGCAGTGCCGGAGAACATCCTGCAGGCTCATCCCGAGGGCACCGTCATCAAGCTGTATGCCGCCGTCAGCAAGGGCACCTACATCCGCACGCTGGCCGAAGACATCGGCGCCGCACTTGGCTGTGGCGCCCACCTGATCGGCCTGCGCCGCGTGCAGACCGGCGTGTTCGGTCTGGAGGGCTGCGTCACGCTGGAAGCGCTCGAAGCCATGAACGAGGCGGAGCGCCTGCAGGCGTTGCAGCCGGTGGACATTCTGCTCACCGGCCATGCTCCTGTCATGCTCGCTGCAGATGATGCAGCACGCTTTCTGACCGGCCTGCGCCGTCGCGGCACATGGCCGGATGCCGACCACCTTGCTGTGTACGGACCGCCGCCTGCGCCCGGTGTTGCCGTGGAGCGTGTGTTGCTGGGCACCGCCCATGCCCACGCCGGCCAGCTGATTCCGACTCGGCTGCTGAGCCCGCTCGAAATCACCCAGGCCTTGGCGCAGCACCCTCCCGACTTGCCGGCCTGAGCCACCCTATAACAAACAAATCTCCCATCTTCCAAAAAGCATTGTTTCCATGAGTACCCAAATCCGCAATATCGCCATCATCGCCCACGTCGACCATGGCAAGACCACGATGGTCGACCAGCTCCTGCGCCAGTCCGGCACCTTTGCCGATCACGAAAAAGTCGTCGACACCGTGATGGACAACAACGCCATCGAGCGCGAGCGTGGCATCACCATCCTGGCCAAGAACTGCGCCGTGAGCTGGGAAGGCACCCACATCAACGTGATCGACACCCCCGGCCACGCGGACTTCGGTGGCGAGGTGGAGCGCGCGCTGTCCATGGTGGACGGCGTGGTGCTGCTGATCGACGCCCAGGAAGGCCCGATGCCGCAGACACGCTTCGTGACCAAGAAGGCGCTGGCGCTGGGCCTAAAGCCCATCGTGGTGGTGAACAAGGTCGACAAGCCGGGCGCCGATCCGGACAAGGTGATCAACGCCGCTTTCGACCTGTTCGACAAGCTGGGCGCGACTGATGAGCAGCTGGACTTCCCGGTGGTGTACGCTTCCGGCATCAACGGCTGGTCGTCGCTGGAAGAGGGCGTGCCGGGCGAGCAGTGGGGCAAGGATATGTCGGCCCTGTTCAACACCATCCTGAAGCATGTGCCGTCGCACGAAGGGGATGCCAGCGAGCCGCTGCAGCTGCAGATTTCTGCCATCGATTTCTCGACCTTCGTGGGCCGCATCGGCGTGGGCCGTGTCAACTCCGGCACCGTGCGCCCCGGCATGGATGTGCTGGTGATGGAAGGCCCGGACGGCAAGCAGACCAAGGGCCGCATCAACCAGGTGCTGACCTTCGAGGGTCTGGACCGCGTGCAGGTCAAGGAAGCCCGTCCCGGCGACATCGTGCTGATCAACGGGATCGACGAGATCGGCATCGGCGTGACCGTGACCGACGTCAACGATCCGCGCCCGCTGCCCATGCTGAAGGTCGACGAGCCGACGCTGACCATGAACTTCTGCGTCAACACCAGCCCGCTGGCCGGCCGCGAAGGCAAGTTCGTGACCAGCCGCCAGATCTGGGACCGTCTGCAGAAGGAACTGCAGGCCAACATGGCGCTGCGCGTGAAGGAAACCAACGAGGACGGCATTTTCGAAGTGTCCGGCCGTGGTGAACTGCACCTGACCATCCTGCTGGAAAACATGCGCCGCGAAGGCTACGAGCTGGCCGTGTCCAAGCCGCGCGTGGTGTTCCGCGAAATTGACGGCGTGCTGTGCGAGCCGATCGAGCTGGTCACCGCCGACATCGAGGAAGGCCACCAGGGCGGCGTGATGCAGGCCCTGGGCGAGCGCAAGGGCGAACTGGTGAACATGGAGCCGGACGGCCGTGGCCGTGTGCGCCTCGAATACCGCATTCCGGCGCGCGGCCTGATCGGCTTCACCAACGAATTCCTGAACCTGACGCGCGGTTCCGGCCTGATCGCCAACATCTTTGACGGCTACGAGGAGCACCGTGGCGAGATCGGCAGCCGCAAGAACGGCGTGCTGATTTCCATGGATGATGGCGAAATCTTCACCTACGCGCTGGGCAAGCTGGACGACCGCGGCCGCATGTTCGTGAAGGCCGGCGACCCGGTGTATGAAGGCATGATCGTCGGCATCCACAGCCGCGACAACGACCTGGTGGTGAACGCCACGCGCACCAAGCAGCTGACCAACTTCCGCGTGAGCGGCAAGGAAGACGCGATCAAGATCACGCCGCCGATCGAGCTGACGCTGGAATACGGCGTGGAGTTCATCGAGGACGACGAGCTGGTGGAGATCACGCCCAAGAGCATCCGCCTGCGCAAGCGTCATCTGAAAGAGCACGAACGCAAGCGCGCCAGTCGCGAGAGCGCCGTCTGATCCCGACCGGGAGGATTCCCGGTTTCCTGAATCTGCGGAGCCTCGGCTCCGCTTTTTTCCGTCTGGTGTGCGATGTTGTTGCGTTCCCTGTTGCCTGCCGCCATGAGCCACCGGCGCGCGGTTGTCGTGATGACGCTGGCCACGCTGCTGTGGGCTACGGCGGGGGTGTTCACGCGCCAGATCACGGGGGCACAGGGTTTCGAGATCACCTTCTGGCGCAGCGTGCTGGCGCTGGCTTCCATGCTGCTGTTGCTTCGCTGGTGGCGCGGGCCGGGATTTTTCGGCCGCATTCCATGGCGCGAACCGGTGCTGTGGCTGTCCGGTTTGTGCTGGGCCACCATGTTTACCGCCTTCATGATGGCGCTGAGTTTTACCACCGTGGCCAACGTGCTGGTGCTTTCGGCGCTCGGGCCGGTATTCACGGCGCTGGTGAACCGCTTCGTACTCGGCAACCCCTTGCCGCGCCGCACCTGGATGGCCATTGCGACGGCAGGAGCTGGAATTTTCTACATCTACGCCGCGCAGCTTACCTTGGGGCACGATCGCAAGCTGATCGGTTCGCTGATTGCGCTGTTGGTTCCGGTGGGCGCTTCCGCGCAATGGATCCTGATGCAGCGCGAGCAGCAGCGCGTTCGTAGACTGACGCCACAGCGGCTTACGACCGAATTGCTGATCGAGCAGGGCGTTATGCCGGATCAAGGGAGCAAGGCGCAAGTGCTACCAACAGAAGACGTCCTGCCTCAACAGATGCCCGCTCCGGCCATCCGCGACATGGTTCCTGCACTGCTGATCGGCGCCGCGCTTTCGGCACTGATATGTCTGCCATTTGCCATTCCCTTTCAGGCCACTCTTGCGGACATGGGCTGGCTCGCGCTGCTCGGCATGGTGCAGTTGGCCATTCCTTGCAGCATGGCGGTGGTGGCTTCGCGCGTATTGCATGCACCGGAACTGTCGCTTCTGGCTTTGCTCGAGATAATTTTTGGCATACTTCTGACTTGGTGGGGTGCGGGCGAAATTCCTGGCCCCAACGTAGCCATCGGCGGCGCGCTGGTCATAGTCGCGCTCGCCCTCAATGAAATCCTCGGATGGAGACAATCGGAATGACGCAAGCGAGACAATGGGCCACCACGGACGTGCTGGAAGAAGTACGAGGTGGTGTCGGTTTCATCACCCTCAACCGTTCGAAGGCGCTCAATGCCTTGTCGCTCGCCATGGTGCGCGCCATGTACGAGATCCTGCTGGACTGGAAGGACAACCCGGCAGTCAAGGCCATCGCGATCCGCGGCAGCAACAAGGAAGGCCCCTTCGGCGCCTTCTGTGCCGGTGGCGACATCCGCTTTTTCCATGAGCAAGCCGAGCATGGCAACCCCGAGATCGAGGACTTCTTCACCGAGGAATACACCCTCAACAATCTGATCCCGAACCTGGGCAAGCCCTATATCGCCTTCATGGACGGCATCGTGATGGGTGGCGGCATGGGCATCAGCCAGGGCGGTACCGACCGCATCCTGACAGAGCGCACGCGCATGGCCATGCCCGAGACCCTGATCGGCCTGTTCCCCGATGTGGGTGGCGGCTATTTCCTGAGCCGTTGCCCGGGCCACACAGGAGAGTGGCTGGGTCTGGCTGGCGACCACGTGATGGGCGGCGACGGTCTGAGCATCGGCTGGGGTGACCATTTCCTTTCCAGCAGCCGCCAGGCTGAAGTGTGGCAGGCGCTGGGCGAGCAGGACTTTTCGTCCGGTGAGGCGGCCCGGCAATGGCTGCGCGGCCAGTGCGAACCGGCTCCCGCCGTGAGCGAGGCTTTTACCAAGGCGCGCGAGGAGGCCGAGCAATTCTTCGGTGCCGGCGATTTCAACGCCATCCTGAAGGCTCTGGAGGCCGCTACCGACAACGCATGGGCACAGAAAACCGCCCAGGCACTGCGCAAGCGTTCGCCGCTGATGCTGCATGTGGTGTTCGAGCAGATCCGCCGCGCCCGCGGCATGACGCTGGCCGAAGACCTGCGCATGGAGCGTGATCTGGTGCGCCACTGCTTCTTCCCGCAGCACATGGGCCGCAAGGCGGTGAGCAGCGAAATCATCGAGGGCATCCGCGCCCTGGTGGTGGACAAGGACAACAACCCGCAGTGGGATCCCCCGCGCGTGGAGGACGTCACGCCCGAGATGATCGAGGCCTTTTTCGAGAGCCCCTGGCCGGCCAGCGTGCACCCGCTCGCATCCCTGAAGTAAACGCCGGAACCGGGAGCCACAGCGCTCCCGGTTGCGTCCTTGCGCCGATTTTGAAAGTTCCCCATGAGCAAGCAAACCAAGTACGTGCTCGACGAAGAGCAGATTCCCAAGTTCTGGTACAACATCCAGGCCGACCTGCCAGTGCCGCTGCCGCCCGTGCTGCACCCCGGCACCATGCAGCCGGTGGGTCCGGATGACCTGTCGCCGCTGTTCCCCATGTCGCTGATCCAGCAGGAAGTCAGCACCGAGCGCGAGATCGAGATCCCCGAACCCGTGCGTGACGTGTTCCGCCTGTGGCGCCCGGCGCCGCTCTACCGTGCCCATGGCCTTGAAAAAGCGCTGGATACGCCCGCCAAGATCTTCTACAAGTACGAGGGCGTGAGCCCGGCTGGCAGCCACAAGCCCAACTCTGCCATTCCGCAGGCCTTCTACAACAAGGAAGCCGGCGTGAAGCGCCTGACCACCGAAACCGGTGCCGGCCAGTGGGGCACCTCGCTGGCGTTTGCCGGTTCGCTCTATGGCCTGGACGTGGAAATCTTCCAGGTACGCGTGTCGTACGACCAGAAGCCGTACCGCCGCGCCGTGATGGAAACCTACGGTGCGCGCTGCATCGCCTCGCCGTCCAACGAGACGGAATACGGTCGCAAGGTGCTGGCCGAGAGCCCGGACCATACCGGCAGTCTGGGCATCGCCATCAGCGAAGCCGTGGAAATTGCCGCACAACGTGACGATACCAAGTACGCGCTGGGCTCCGTGTTGAACCACGTGCTGCTGCACCAGACCATCATCGGCCAGGAAGCCATGCTGCAGATGGAGATGGCCGATGCCTATCCGGACGTGGTGCTAAGCTGCACCGGCGGCGGCTCCAACTTTGCCGGCATTGCCTTCCCGTTCATGGGCCAGGCGCTGCGTGGCGGGCCGAAGCCGCGCATCGTGGCGGTCGAGCCCACGGCCTGCCCGTCGCTCACGCGTGGCAAGTACGCCTACGACTTTGGTGATACCGGCCACATGACGCCCATCACCAAGATGCATACGCTGGGCTCCACCTTCACGCCGCCGGGCTTCCACGCTGGTGGTCTGCGCTACCACGGCATGGCGCCGCTGGTGTCGCATGTGAAGGAACTGGGCCTGATGGAAGCGGTGGCTTACGGCCAGCGCGAGTGTTTCGAGGCCGGCGTACTGTTCGCTCGCCACGAAGGCATCGTGCCGGCGCCTGAATCCAACCACGCCATCAAGGGCGCGATCGAGGAAGCGCTGCGCTGCAAGCGTGAAGGCAAGGCCGAGACGATCCTGTTCTGCCTGAGCGGCCACGGCCACTTCGACATGGCGGCCTACACCCGCTACTTCGAAGGCGATCTGCAGAACGAGGTGTACGCGGAAGAGGCGATGGCCGAGGCCATGGCGCATCTGCCGGAAGTGCCCGAGAACGTCTGACGCTGAAGCCCGGTCAAGAAAGCCCCGCAAGCAATTTGCTGCGGGGCTTTTTCATGGTGAACGGCTGGGCCGGTCGTCCTGCGGCGCAGGACGCGTTTTCAGCGGTTGCGGCTCTTCATCGCGCGTTCCACCTCGCGCTTGCCCTCGCGTTCCTTGATGGTGTCGCGCTTGTCGTGCTCGGCCTTCCCCTTGGCGAGGGCGATTTCGCATTTGACGCGGCCGTTCTTCCAGTGCAGGTTGAGTGGCACCAGCGTGTAGCCTTTCTGCTCGACCTTGCCGATCAGGCGCTCGATCTCGTTCTTGTGCATCAGCAGCTTCTTGGTGCGAACGGCATCCGGCGTGACGTGGGTGGACGCCGATTTGAGCGGGTTGATCTGGCAGCCGATCACGAACAGTTCACCATCGCGCACCACCACGTAGCCGTCGGTGAGCTGCACCTTGCCTTCGCGCACGGCTTTCACTTCCCAGCCCTGCAGCACCATGCCTGCCTCGTATTTCTCCTCGAAGAAATAGTTGAAGGCAGCTTTCTTGTTCTCTGCAATGCGGGTTTGCGGGGGGGCTTTTTTCTTGGTGGCCATGACGGATGCGCGAATCTTGTTGTTCTGGTCTGCCGCGCCGGAAACGTGGAGCGGGTGCTTCTGTGGCAGGTGGGGGCTATGTGCCGAGGATCAAGCCGACTGCACCGGTCCGGGAGGACACAGGTCACGGCCGCCCGAGCCACAGGGAAAGCCGGCCATACTACCTGTCATATGCCGTGTTTACAATGGCATAAAGCAGCATTCTATGAAAACAGTCCACAAATCCGTTCTCATCTGGTACAGCCCGGCGGAAATGTACCAGCTCGTCATCAAGTGCGAAGACTATCCGCAGTTTCTGCCGTGGTGCGATTTCGGCCGTGTGCTCGAGCATACGCCCGATGGCATGGTGGCGGAAATCGGCATTGCCATGGCGGGCCTGAAGCAGAGCTTCGTCACGCGCAATGTGCACGTTCCCGACCGCGAGGTGGAACTGAATCTGGTGCGCGGCCCGTTCTCGCACCTGAAGGGGCGCTGGCGCTTCGAGCCGGTGGGTGATGGTACGCAGCGCGCCTGCCGCGTCCATTTCGATATCGAATACGATTTCTCCAGCCGCACCTTGGCCATGCTGGTGGGGCCGATCTTCGAGAAGATTACCAGCACCTTTGTCGACGCCTTTATCCAGCGCGCCAAGAAGGTCTATGGCTGAGACTGGCTGCATTCCGGTGGAACTGGCCTATGCGCCGGCGCCGCGCTCGGTGATCAGCCAGCATGCCGATCTGCCTGCGGGCAGCACGGTGCGGGAGGCACTGGCGCTGTGGCAGCATGCTGAAGTCCAGGCTTGGCTGGCTGCCGATGGTGCGGATGAAACGCTGCAATGCGGCATCTGGGGCCGCAAGGTGGCGCTGGACCATGTCCTACGTGCGCAGGATCGCGTAGAGTTGTATCGTATGCTCCAGGTGGACCCCAAGGTGGCGCGGCGCGAGCGCTTTGCCAGCCAGGGCGCCCGCACGGCTGGCCTGTTTGCCCGCCGCAGGGCAGGGGCCAAGCCCGGATACTGACAAACCCCGCGTGCCTGCACGCAGAAAAGGACTGTTCATGCTGCATCCCTTCGCTTTTCGCAAGAGTCTCGCTCTGTCTGCGCTTGCCGCTGTCGCCTTGCTCGCGGGCTGTGCCAGCACCCTGCCGGGCCAGGGCCCTGTGCCTGCGGCTGCCGAAACCTGGACCAAGCCCGGTGCCACGCTGCAGGATACGCAACAGGCGCTGCAGGCCTGCGGCTACGTCGACCGCTTCAGCATCGGCACCAAGGCCATCGCCAGCCAGTTTGCCTGCATGAACGACAAGGGCTACACCTTCAACGTCAACCGCCAGCTCAGGCGCGAGCACTGCGTCGCCCCGGAAATGCCGGCCGGCTGCGCGGTCTACTGGCATACGCTGAACCGCTGAACGGTGCATTGCATCGCCGGTAAACCGGCCCGTGGTTGACCGCCTGCAACACCCCGGCAGGCGCGAAAGCCTCCGTTGTTACAGGGACAGACGCCTGCGAGTACAATCTTGCTTTTGGAGGAATCCCCATGCGCCTGCTCGGCAAAGCACTCACGTTCGACGACATTCTCCTGGTGCCCGCATACTCCGAAGTCCTGCCCAAGGACACCTCGCTGCGCACCCAGTTCACCCGCAACATCCAACTCAACCTCCCGCTCGTGTCGGCCGCCATGGATACGGTCACCGAGGCACGCCTGGCCATCGCCATGGCGCAGGAGGGTGGCATCGGCATCATCCACAAGAACATGACGGCGCAGGACCAGGCCGCGCATGTGTCCAAGGTCAAGCGCCACGAAAGCGGCATTCTGCGCGACCCGGTGGTGATCACACCGACCACGACCGTGCTGGAAGTCAAGCGCCTGTCCGAGGAGCTGGGCGTGTCCGGCTTCCCGGTGCTGGATGGCGGCAAGGTGGTGGGTATCGTCACCAACCGCGACATCCGCTTCGAAACACGCCTGGATGTGCAGGTCAAGGACATCATGACCCCGCGCGAGCGCCTGGTCACCGCGCCTGAAGGCATTTCGCTGGAAGATGCCAAGGCCAAGCTGCACGAGCACAAGCTGGAGCGCCTGCTGCTGGTGAACGATGCCTTCGAACTGAAGGGTCTCATCCTGGTCAAGGACATCAACAAGCAGACCAATTTCCCCAATGCCGCCCGTGACGACAACGGCCGCCTGCTGGTAGGCGCGGCGCTGGGAGTGGGCCCGGGCACCGAAGAGCGCATCGAGGCGCTGTCTGCCGCTGGCGTGGACGCCGTGGTGGTCGATACGGCCCATGGCCACAGCGCCGGCGTGATTGACCGCGTGCGCTGGGTCAAGCAGAACTATCCGCATATTCAGGTCATCGGCGGCAACATTGCCACCGGTGCTGCTGCCAAGGCACTGGTCGAGGCGGGCGCAGACGCCGTCAAGGTCGGTATCGGCCCCGGCTCCATCTGCACCACGCGCATCGTGGCCGGCGTGGGCGTGCCGCAAATCATGGCGGTAGACAGCGTCGCCACCGCGCTCAAGGGCACGGGCGTGCCGCTGATCGCCGACGGCGGCATCCGCTTCAGCGGCGACATCGCCAAGGCCATTGCTGCCGGAGCCAACACCGTGATGATGGGTGGCATGTTCGCCGGCACCGAAGAGGCACCGGGCGAAGTGATCCTGTTCCAGGGCCGCAGCTACAAGAGCTACCGCGGCATGGGTTCCATCGGCGCCATGCAGCAGGGCAGTGCCGACCGCTACTTCCAGGAAGCGACCAGCGGCAACCCGAACACCGACAAGCTGGTGCCCGAAGGTATCGAAGGTCGCGTGCCCTACAAGGGCTCGGTGCTCAACATCATCTACCAGATGGCCGGCGGCCTGCGTGCATCCATGGGCTACTGTGGTTGCGCCACCATCGACGAGATGCGCGAAAAGGCCGAGTTCGTGGAGATCACCGCAGCCGGTATCCGCGAGAGCCACGTGCACGACGTGCAGATCACCAAGGAAGCGCCGAACTATCGCGCGGACTGAGTCGCCATGCGGCGTCAACACGGGCTGGGACGCACCTGAAATGGTGGCTCAGCCCTTTTTGGTTTAACGGACATTCCCATGCAACACGACAAAATCCTCATTCTCGATTTCGGCTCCCAGGTGACGCAGCTGATTGCCCGCCGCGTGCGCGAGGCGCATGTGTATTGCGAGGTCCATCCCTGCGACGTGAGCAGCGACTGGGTGCGCGAGTTTGCCGCCGACGGCAAGCTCAAGGGCGTGATCCTGTCCGGCAGCCATGCCAGCGCGTATGAGGAAAGCACCGACAAGGCACCCGACGCCGTGTTCGAACTGGGTGTGCCGGTGCTGGGCATCTGCTACGGCATGCAGACCATGGCGCTGCAATTGGGCGGCAAGGTGGAAAGCGGGCACCAGCGCGAGTTCGGCTACGCCGAAGTGCGCGCCCATGGCCACACCGCATTGCTGAAGGACATCGCCGACTTCACCACGCCCGAAGGCCACGGCATGCTCAAGGTGTGGATGAGCCATGGCGACAAGGTGACCGTGCTGCCGGAGGGCTTCAAGCTGATGGCGTCCACGCCGAGCTGCCCGATTGCCGGCATGGCTGACGAGGCGCGCGGCTACTACGCCGTGCAGTTCCACCCCGAGGTGACGCACACGGTGCAGGGCAGGGCGATGCTGGATCGCTTCGTGCTGGACATCTGCAAGACCAATCCCGACTGGATCATGCGCGACCATATCGAGGAGGCCGTCAAGGCCATCCGCGAGCAGGTGGGCGACGAGGAAGTGATTCTGGGCCTGTCCGGCGGCGTGGATTCTTCCGTCGCCGCGGCGCTGATCCACCGCGCCATTGGCGACCAGCTCACCTGCGTGTTCGTGGATCATGGCCTGCTGCGTTTGAACGAAGGCGACATGGTGATGGAGATGTTCGAGGGCAAGCTGCACGCCAAGGTGGTGCGCGTGGATGCCAGCGAACTGTTCCTGGGCGAACTGGCCGGCGTGAGCGATCCGGAGCAGAAGCGCAAGATCATCGGCCGCCTGTTCGTGGATGTGTTCAAGGCCGAGGCGGAGAAGCTGAAGGCGGGCGATGGCGGCCACAAGGGTGCCACCTTCCTGGCGCAGGGCACGATCTATCCGGACGTGATCGAATCGGGCGGCGCCAAGAGCAAGAAGGCCGTGGTCATCAAGAGCCACCACAACGTGGGCGGCCTGCCCGAGCAGCTGGGCCTGAAGCTGCTGGAGCCGCTGCGTGACCTGTTCAAGGATGAAGTGCGCGAACTGGGCGTGGCGCTGGGCCTGCCGCACGACATGGTGTACCGCCATCCCTTCCCCGGCCCGGGCCTGGGTGTACGCATTCTGGGCGAAGTGAAAAAGGAATACGCCGATCTGCTGCGCCGTGCGGATGCGATCTTCATCGAAGAACTGCGCTCCACCATCGAGCCGAACAGCGGCAAGAGCTGGTATGACCTGACTTCGCAGGCATTTACCGTGTTCCTGCCCGTGAAGAGCGTGGGCGTGATGGGCGATGGCCGCACGTATGACTACGTGGTGGCGCTGCGTGCGGTGCAGACGAGCGACTTCATGACGGCGGACTGGGCGGAGCTGCCGTACAGCCTGCTGAAGCGGGTGAGCGGGCGGATCATCAATGAGGTGCGGGGGATTAACCGCGTTACGTACGATGTGAGTTCCAAGCCGCCGGCGACGATTGAGTGGGAGTGAATTTAGGTCCTTCAAGGATTGGCGAAGCTTGACAGCGGGCGCTGGGGGCTGTGAACGCATCGTAGTTGAATTTCAGATATTTGACATATATTTGTTTTTCGGATATCTTGCATTTATTTGCATCTCGGGTATTGGCCATGCCGCCGACGTCACATCCGCTGGTCACTACAGGTCAACTTGGGTCGATGCTGCAGGCTGCGCGCAAGGCTCAGGGGCTGACCCAGTCGGCGCTGGCCAGTCGTATCGGTCTGAGCCAGTCACGGGTCTCTCATCTGGAGCTCAACGCCCACGAACTGAGTGTGGAGCAGCTTCTGGCATGGTGCGCAGCGTTGGACCTGGAATTGGCAATCGGGACCCGGGGTAGCGCAGCAGTGTCGCCAATACCGACCACGGATTGGTGACATGGGACGTCGATCGCACAGCCGCAGCCTGTCTATCTGGACCAACGGTGTTCGCGTGGGGCGGTGGACGATCCCCGCCCGCGGTGAGATGGAGCTGCAGTACGACTCGGGCTGGACGGGGGCTGATATCGGCCGACCGCTGTCGTTGTCGCTGCCGTTCAATCTCCAGAATCTGCCGGTCAAGGGCCAGAAGGTTGCCAACTACTTCGACAACCTGCTTCCGGACAGCGACACGATCCGCCGCCGTGTGGCCGAGCGATTCCGGACGGGCTCGACCGACCCGTTCGATTTGTTGAAGGCCATCGGGCGCGATTGCGTGGGCGCCGTCCAAATCCTGGATGAGGACGAGGTGCCCGCCGACTTCGATCGCATAGAGGGCGTGCCATTGTCCGAGGACGATATCGAGCGGCACCTGATCGAAACCGTTTCGCCGCAGGCCTTCGCTGCGGGCCAGGACCCGGATGCCGATTTCCGTATCTCTCTGGCCGGAGCGCAGGAGAAGACGGCCTTTCTGTGGTGGGGCGGGCAATGGCTCGTGCCGCGTGGTGCCACGCCAACGAGCCACATCTTCAAACTCCCGCTCGGCCTGATGGGCGGGCGGCGGGCGGACTTCAACACGTCCGTGGACAACGAATGGCTGTGCCTGCGACTGCTGAAAGCCTATGGATTGCCCGTGGCTGACGCCCGCATTGCGACCTTTGGGCGACAGCGTGTGCTGGTGGTGGAGCGTTTCGACCGGCGGGTCGCGCCCAATGGGCAGTGGCTCATGCGTCTGCCACAGGAAGACTTTTGCCAGGTCCAGGGCTGCTCGCCATTGCGCAAGTACGAGAACGAGGGCGGTCCGGGGCTCAAGGTCTTGTTCGGCACGCTGCGGCAATCGGTGAACGCCGAGGCCGACATGAAAACGCTGATGGCGGCGCAGGTGCTGTTCTGGTTGCTGCGAGCGCCCGACGGCCATGCCAAGAACTTCAGCATCCAGCTCCTGCCACGCGGGCGTTTCCAGTTGACTCCGCTGTATGACGTGATGTCGGTCTACCCCGTGTTGGGCGATGGCCCCAACCAGTGGTCTCAGTATGAGATCAAGTTGGCCATGGCGCTGCTCGGCAAAAACCGGCACTACGACATGCACGGTATCCAACGCAGGCTCTTCAATGGCACTGCACAGAAAGTTGGCTATGCCGCGACTGCCGAGCCGATCATCGAAGAGCTTCTCGCCCTGACTCCAGCGGCCATTGCCGAAGTGCAAGCCGAAATGCCACCGGACTTCTCACCGCGTGTCGGCGATGCCATCCTGGGCGGGCTTAAGCAGGCGGCGAGAACGCTCGGTGCGATGCCGCCGTAAGCAGGCGGCGAGCAGTATGTTCCAAGGCAAGTTCGAGGGCGTCAAGACTCAGCGGGCTTTGTGCTTTCAGTGAGATTTGCTCTGTAGTCATCCCGCACGATCAGGCGGGCAAGTTCAAGGCGCCATCAATAGCCTCACGCAAGCGCAACAACTCGTCGGTGGAAAGAATGCCGCTGAAGCGCACCCGGTGGTCGGCCCAGCAAGCGGAAGGCACAAACGACGAAATCAGCAGATGGTGTTGATCTCCGTCGATACGCTTGACGATGGCGTCGAGCTGACAGGCCGGGGTGGTTTGGGTGTTTGCCATGAGGTGCTCCGTGGATCCCCGCGAGCCTTGATTCAGGAGGCATGCGAGGCGGGGAGGAGCTCGGCGTGCGACCTTTAGGCGTTGGTGACGCGGCGCCAAGTAGTGCAATAAAGCCCGCGATCAGCTGAAAACTGATGGGGCCAGTGTAGCATTTGGCAGAAGGCAATGCGAAAACGCAGGATGAAATCCTCTCACAGCATGGTTGACGCAGTCTTTGGCCGCGAGGGCGAATTTGGCGCTTTGGCAGTCGGTTGAGTGAACCAAGTTGCGATAGAGTCATGCCATGTCCAGCAGGCAGACTCCCTTGACCCTGAGCCACATGCAAGAGGCGCTGGCCCAGGCACGCCAGGCCGCTGCCGAAGGCGAAATCCCCGTAGGTGCTGTCGTCGTTGCTCCTGACGGAGAAATCATTCTGGGCAAGGGACACAACCGTTGCATTGCCGATCATGATCCGTCTGCCCACGCCGAGATCCAGGCACTGCGTGAAGCAGCGCGCACACTGGGCAACTACCGGCTCGACGGCTGCACCCTCTACGTGACGCTCGAGCCTTGTGCCATGTGCAGTGGGGCCATGCTGCACGCGCGTCTGGAGCATGTCATCTACGCCGTGCCTGATCCGCGTACGGGCGCTGCAGGGTCTGTGCTTGACCTGTTCGCTCCATCTGGCATCAATCATCAGACCACGGCCAGCTTGCTGTCAGACACTGAGGGCGGCTTGCAACTCAGGCAGCAATGCGCCGATCTGCTCACCGGCTTTTTCCGCGCGCGCCGCCAGCAGCAGGCGCAGCAGCGTCAGCACGCAGCCAGTGCGCCGCTGCGGGAAGATGCGCTTCGCCCATCGGCCAAGTCGCTGAAAGAAGAGGGCGTTCTGCAGCCCGGGTCGCGATGGACGCTGGTACCAGACCCCGGTACCCCGACAACTGCTGCCTGGCGCGTGCATCACCTGGAGCAGGGCGATCCTGCTGCACCCACTGTGGTGCTGCTGCATGGCTACGCCGGCCACGCCGGACTCTGGCAGGAGCTCAGTGATGAACTGGCCCACGCCGGTTGGCGCACGCTGGCTCCTGATCTGCCCGGCCATGGCCTCAGTGACAAGCCACGCCAACCGGCCTTGCATAGTCTGCCGTGGCATCAGGCGATGCTGCAGACGTGGCTGGAGCGCCAGAATTTGCCGACAGGCTGGTTGCTGGTCACTCTTGATCAGGCCGCCTTGCTTGTACCCGGGGATCTTCCCCCCAGCCGTGTCCTGGCACTCGAATCGGGGGAGGCACCCATTGCGTGGCCAGACGACCCAATCCTGGCTTCTTCTGACCACACGACGGGTCGGGCAGCCGCCCAGGACTGGCGCCTGCGCTGCCAACGCAGCCCGCGCTTCGATCTGCCGCAGCACTGGGCGCTCGACGATCAGCCTGCGCTGGAAGTTCTGTGTCAAGCATGCTATCCCGACCCGGGCCACCGTGGCGCGCTGCGCTGGCCGCTGTTTGCTGGCCAGCCTCCGAGCGCGGATGATTTCGATTGGTGGCAGCACCACGGCCGACGCCTTCCCGTGCAGCCGCTGGAGCCGGCCCCGGTCAAGCTCCCGCAACCCGGCGCTCGCATCCGCGCCGCCCTGCGGCACAATACTCCCCAGATCCTTCAATGGCTGGAGCAGCACCGCGCTGCCCGGTCCGCATCCTGACCATGGCCCACATCTACATCTATTCCCCCTCCGGCGCAGTGCGCGACAAGACGGCATTCCGCCGCGGCATCAAGCGCCTGCAGACGCTGGGGCACGAGGTGGAGGTGGATCCTGATGCGCTCACCAGCTTCCAGCGCTTCGCCGGCGACGATGCCACGCGCCTCGCTGCCATTGGCCGGGCTGCCGCCAGTGGCGCCGATGTGGCGCTGACCACGCGCGGCGGCTATGGCCTCACGCGCATCCTGCCCGACATTCCCTACCAGCAGCTAGCCAAGGCCATTGACAAGGGGACCCGCTTCGTCGGTCTGAGCGATTTCACGGCGCTGCAACTGGCGCTGCTGGCGCAAGTCGGCAACGAGGCCGTCACCTGGGCCGGCAATCTGCTGATCGACGACTGGGGCAAGACCGAAGAGCCGGACGAAATCACGCAGGCCTGTTTCGAGGAGATGCTGGACGGTAGCAGCGAAGGTGCTGGTTGGTACGTGACGAAGCGCGAAGAGCCGGATGCCGAACTGGTGACCCTGCGCGAGCCGATCGACAACGCAACGCTGTGGGGCGGTAACCTGTGCGTGCTGACCAGCCTGCTGGGCACGCCCTATTTCCCGAAGGTGGAGCAGGGTGTGCTGTTTCTGGAGGATGTGGCCGAGCATCCCTACCGCGTCGAGCGCATGCTCACGCAACTGCTGCTGGCCGGTGTGCTGGACAGGCAGCAGGCCATCGTGCTGGGCCAGTTCAGCGATTACAAGCTGATTCCGCATGACAAGGGCTTCGGCATGAAGGCCGTGGTGCAGTGGCTGCGCACGCGCACCAAAACTCCTGTCTTTACCGGCCTGCCGCATGGCCATGTGCCGACCAAGGTGCTGCTGCCTGTGGGCGCCAAGGTGGAGATGGCCGCCGAGGGCCGTGATCGCTTGCTGGTGTGGGGCCACCAGTAAGGGCAGCCAGGCATCCGCGGGCCGCACAAAGCAAAGAGCCGGGCAGGGCCGGCTCTTGCGTTCATGCAGGGCTGAACCGCCTGCTTACTTGCCCGCCGTCAGCATCCGCTCCACATAGCGCGCAATCAGGTCAATCTCCAGATTTACCCGGCTGCCTGCTTTCAGCACATGCAGCGCAGTGTTCTGCACCGTGTGAGGAATCAGGTTGATGCTGATTTCGCAGCCAAAGCCGTCCGCTCCCACCGGCATGTCCTGCACGTGGTTCACGGTCAGACTCACGCCATTGACGGTGATCGAGCCCTTGTAGGCCAGAAAACGCGCCAGCGCAGCCGGTACGCGAATGCGCAGTTCCATGCTTTCGCCCACCGGCTCGAAACTGGCCACTTCGCCAATGCCGTCCACATGGCCGCTCACAATATGCCCGCCCAGGCGGTCATGTGAGCGCAGTGCCTTTTCCAGGTTCACGGGGCCAGCGGCGGTCAGTCCCGCCGTCTTGTCCAGCGATTCCGCCGAAATGTCGATGCTGAAGCGGTTGGCCGCCGCGTCGAATGCCACCACCGTCATGCAGGCGCCGTTGAGCGCAATGCTGTCGCCCAGCGCCACGTCGTCCAGATAGCCGGCAGGCGTATCGATGGCCAGGCGCTTGCCGTGGGCGCTGCTTGCGCCCAGATCCTGCACATCCACGATTTTTCCAACTCCGGTAATAATGCCTGTAAACATGGTGCTCGCTGTCCGATGAAAGAGGGCTTTCATTGTATGCCGGGCGCCCCCATTTAACGGAACCATGCCTGTTCAACCCTCCGCCGCCATGCCCCCGCTCGCCGACGACATCACGCGGCTGGAGGTGTGTTCGCAATGCGATAGCGTGGTGGGCCTGAGCGCGCTGCAGAAGGGCGAAACCGCCTGCTGCGGCCGTTGCGGACACGAACTGGAGCGTTTCCACGGCTGGAGCCCGCGCCAGTTGCTCGCCGTGTGCCTCACCGCCTGGATCATGCTGGTGCACGTTCTGGCCTATCCGCTGGTCACGCTCGACGTGCGCGGCAATCTGCAGTCCACCTCGATCTGGGAGAGCATCCTGTTCGCCTGGGAAAGCGGCAACATGGTGGTGGGCTGGATGACCTTCCTCACGGCCGTATTGCTGCCGGTGTCGGAACTGGCAGTAATTACCAGTGCACTCTGGTGCATCAGCGCGCGCGCCTACCCGCGCGTGCTGGTGTGGGCGCTGCGTGCGGTGGAGGTGGCACGCAACTGGAACATGCTGGCGGTGTTCCTGCTCGGGGTGCTGGTGGCGCTGATCAAGCTGACCACGATCGGTTCTCTGGATATCGGCTTGGGCTTGGTGTCGATGTCCGTGCTGGTCGTGCTGCTGGCCGTGCTGGCACGCGTGGATGCACATACCCTGTGGCGCATGGCAGAAGAAAACGGCCTGGTGCCGCAAAGCCATCTCCCGCTCGATCTGGACACCAGCGATCCGCGCTGGCATCGCAGGTACCTGATCTGCCACAGTTGCGGCATGGTGCACAGCGCCCCGCAGGAGGATCTGCAGGAGCAGGGCAAGATGCCCGCCTGCATGCGTTGCGGCGCCACGCTGCGCCACCGCAAGAAGCACAGTCTGGCGCGTTGCTGGGCCTTGCTGCTCACTGCCCTGGTGTTCTACATCCCGGCCAACCTGCTGCCCATCATGGCCACCGGCACGCTTAACGAGCCGCCTACCGAGCACACCATCCTCTCCGGCGTGGTCGACCTCTATCGCTCCGGATCCTGGGGCATTGCCATCGTGGTGTTCGTGGCGAGCCTGGCGGTGCCGGTGATCAAGTTCCTGGTGCTTGGCTGGCTGCTGCTCTCCATCCAGTTCAAGTGGTTGGGCAATGTGTCGCAGAATGCCGTGCTGTTTCGTGCCATGGAGCTGATCGGGCAATGGTCGATGCTGGACGTGTTCGTCGTGGTGCTGCTGGCCGCACTGGTGCACTTCGACGGACTGATGGAAGTCAGGATCGGTGCCGCGGCCTGGTCTTTCGGCACCATGGTGGTGTTCACCATGCTCGCAGCCCAGCATTTCGATCCGCGCCTGTTGTGGGATGCCTACGACGAGGCCTGCGCCGACGCGCAGAACGGCGACTCTCGCGGCACAATGGACCGTTCGCATCCGGCTTCGGATATGCATGAAAGGGCATGAAGCCTGCGCTTCGAGCCCGCTGATCTGCCGACATGGACCCACGTCAAGATTCTTCCACCCCGAACGATGCACCGCAGCCAGCCAGTGCAGCGCCGGCCCGGACCGTGCCAGGCCCGCAGGCAGCACAGCAGGGCACGGATGCCGCCAGCTGCAGCATCGACGGACAGCGCAATGGCGAGCACGACACGGTGCTGCCGCCGCAACCCGTCATCCGCGCCCAGACGCGTCGTCCGCGTTTCTCGCTGATCTGGCTGCTGCCGCTCGTTGCCGTGCTGATCGCACTGTCGATGGCCGTGCACAACTGGTTGCAGACCGGGCCGGTCATTTCCATCCACTTCCAGACGGCCGAAGGGCTGGTGGCCGGCAAGAGCCAGGTGCGCTACAAGGAGGTAGTGATCGGCACCGTGCGCGCCATTTCCCTGGCGGAGCGGGGCGATGGCGTGGTGGTGCAGGTGCAGCTGGAAGGCACGGCGGCCAAGGTGGCCAACTCCGGAACGCGCTTCTGGGTGGTGCGCCCGCAACTGGGCCTGGGCGGCGTGACCGGGCTGAGCACCTTGCTGTCCGGCTCCTATATTGGGACGGACGCAGGCGACTATGCCAATCCCAGACAGACCGAATTCACCGGGCTGGAGCAGCCCCCCGCCGTCACGCGTGACAGCAAGGGCAAGCGCTACTACCTGATGACCAACACCTTGGGCTCCCTGGGCATCGGTTCGCCCGTGTTCTACCGCCGTGTGCAGGTCGGCCGTGTCACGTCCTACGCCCTGGCAAAGGATGGCAAGGGTCTCGGGGTCGAAATTTTCATCGATCAGCCCTACGATGCCTACGTGACGCCGCGCACGCGTTTCTGGAATGCCTCGGGGATCGACTTCTCGGTTGGCTCAGATGGCGTCAAGGTCAATACGGAATCGCTGGCCGCCATCGTGGCAGGCGGTGTGGCGTTTGGCGAGCCGCCCGAGCCCGCGGTGCCGGTCGCTGCCGAACAGGCTGCCCGGGCGCAGGCCGACACCGCGCCGGAAGGCACGCGCTTCCAGCTGTATGACAATCCCAAGATTGCCATGACCAGCCGTGCCGAAGCCCCGGTGGTGGTGCGCATGCGCTATGACCAGTCGGTGCGCGGCCTGACCATTGGCGCTCCGGTCGAGTTGGGCGGCAAGCCCATCGGCGAAGTGCTCGAAACCAGTCTGGACTTCGATCAGGAGCGCAAGAATTTCTTCGTCTGGGTCGATGCGCTGCTGTACCCGCGCCAGATGGGCGATGCCTTCCTGCGCCTGATCGAGGAGGCGGGTGCGAAAAGCCAGGATGCCAGGTCCCAGGACCGTGCCTTCATCCGCTATCTGGTGGAGCACGGCTATCGTGCCAAGCTCAAGACCGGCAACCTGCTGACCGGCCAGCTCTATGTGAATATCGAGCGCGTGCCCAAAGCGCCTGTGTTCGCCGGCCGCTATGACGTGCTGCCGGTGCCATTCCCGACGGTGCAGGGCGCAAACATGGAGCAATTGCAGACGCAACTCTCCAACATCGCCAACCGTCTGGAAAAGGTCAAGTTCGACGAGATCGGCAGCGATCTGCAGAACAGCCTCAAGTCGGCCAGCCGTGCGCTCGATACGGCCAACCGCTCGCTCAACAACCTCACGCCCGAGGCGCGAGTGATGTTGCTCAATGCGCAGAAGGCGCTCAAGTCGGCCGAATCCACCATGGTTGCCGTGCAACCCGCCATGGGCCCAGGCGGCGTTCCGGATCAGGCCAACGAAGCACTGCTCGAGGTGCGCAAGGCCGCACAATCACTGCGCAGCCTGACCGACTATCTCAAGACCCATCCGGACGCGCTGCTGCGTGGACGCAGCGGCTCGGCTCCTGCGCCGGCGCCTGTTCCGATGAACAATGCCCCGCAAGGCGGCGAGTAAGGAGTCGCCATGCGAATACACGAAACCGCAGAACAGCAAGTGGGCACAAGGGCTGCATGTGCCGGGCGCCGCTGCGTTCAGGGGGTGGCCGCGCAAGGTCTGACGCGCTCTCCGCTGCTGGCAGTGGTGGCCTGCATGGCCGTGCTGGCGCTGGTGGCCTGTGCCGGTGGCAAGGAGCCCAGTTTCTACACCCTGCAATCGCCCGCGGAGGCGACCATGACCCCCGCCGTGCGCGCCGCCAGTGTGCTGGTGATTCCGGGCCCGGTGCGTGTTCCGGATGCCCTGGACAAGCCCGAAGTGGTGGTGCTGAGCGGTGCCCAGCAGGTGATTCCCCTGCCGACCGATCTCTGGCGCAGCCAGTTCGGCGAAGAAGTCAGGACGGCCGTAATAGGAGCCGTCCTGGCCGATGGCCGCATCGCCCAGGCGCCAGCGGCCGGCTATGCACAGGGCAGCGCCATCCCCCAATACGCGCTGCATCTGGGTGTGGACCGCATGGATCTGGCTCTGGGCCAGTACGCGCGGCTGGACGCCACCTGGAGCCTGCAGCGCCTGCCTGCCGGAATGTCGGGTGCACCTGTCGTTTGCCGTGCAAGCTGGCAGCGCCCGTTGTCCGGCAACACCGTGCAGGATGCAGTGGCGGCCCAGCAGCAACTCATGCAGGATTGGGGATCACGCATCCGCCGCCAGCTGCTGGGGCAAGCCGGCCTGGCTGGTAGCGTCAGCGGATGTGGGAGCTGAGCACGGCCCGGTCAGCCGCGCGCATGAAGGGTGCTGAACGGCGCTGACGCGCCGGCTCAATGTGCTCCCAGCCGGAGCCCCAGCCACTCCCGGAGCACGCGCCGGCTCGCTGCCAGGCCATGGCCGCTGGGCAGAGCATCCAGCAGCGGGCGCTCATACGGGCAGGTAAACCCCATCGGAGCCGGCACCACGTCCAGCCCCTTGCCCGCAAAGGCCGCCATGCTGCGCGGCATATGCCATGCGTGGGTGACCAGGGCGATCCGGGTGATGCCGCGCTCGCGCAGCAGTTGCGCCATGTTCTCGCCATTCTCCCGCGTGTCGCGCGAACGGGCGTCGGCAAACGCCACCGAAATGCCATAGGTCTGCGGCGCAGCCTGTTCGGCCAGCGTTGCTTCTGCCAGGGGCGCCGTGAGCGTACCTGCGCTCGTCTTGTCGGCATTGCCCCAGCCCACACCGCCTGCGTAGCCCAGTGGCAGCTTCAGCGCACGTGCCAGCAGCGCGCCGTAGCGCAGGCGCTCCATGCTCATGGCGTTGAGTTGCGGACCGGCATATTCGTGAGTATCCACCGATATGCCGCCTCCGAGTACCACCACGGCCTGTATCTGCCGCTGCTGCAATTGCGCCGCGGTTTGCGCCGGATATTGCGGCAGCAGGGTGCGGTCCAGCCACACCGCCACGCTCTGGCACGACAGCAGCCACAGCGCGGCAAATCCGGTGAACACCAGCAGACGCCCTGGCCAGTACACCAGAGGCCGTGCACGCCACAGCAGCCAGAAGCCCGCGAGCAGCACCAGCAGGGGCAGTGTGGGAGGCAGGACAAGCGCTGTCAGCACCGGCTTCCAGGCGCCCAGCGAGAGCAGCCAGGCGCCTGCGTCCGGCAGCTGGAAGCCCGGCAGCAGCGAAGCGCCTGCATCACTCACTGCGCGGCACCCAGAGCCCGCGCCCTGGCGGCGGAAGCGGCCAGGGCGTCACGCTCCTGCTCCCTTGCAAGTGCGTTGCCCTGCAGCGTCTCCCAGCCTGCCAGATGCTGCACGCTGATCGCGCCCAGCGCCTCTATCCAGTCGGCATCGGCATTCAGGCAGGGGATGTAGCCAAAGCGCTCGCCACCCGCCCCGGTAAAGGCATGGCGTACTTCCATGTTGATCTCTTCCAGCGTTTCCAGACAATCGGCAGTAAATCCGGGGCACATCACGTCGATATGGCGCACGCCTTGCTGTGCCAGCGCAATCACGGAAGGTTCGGTATAGGGCTCCAGCCACTTGGCTTTGCCGAAGCGCGACTGGAACGTCATCAGCACGCGTTCGGACGGCAGGCCGAGCGCTTCCTGCAGCAGCCGCGCCGTCTTGCGGCACTCGCAGTGGTAGGGATCGCCGAGCACGTGGGTGCGTTCGGGCACGCCATGAAAACTCAGCACCAGGCGCTCGCCCTGGCCGTTCGCTTCCCAATGCCGGCGCACGCTGTTGGCAAGCGCCTGGATATACAGGGGATGGTCGTGGTAGCGGTTGACGAAGCGCCACTCCGGCACCGAGCGTGCCTGTGCGCTCCACTGGAATACCTTGTCCAGCACGCTGGCCGTGGTCGTGCCCGAATACTGCGGGTAGGCCGGCAGCACGAGGATGCGCTGCACCCCTTCGGCCTTGAGCGCATCCAGCGTGGCATCGAGCCCGGGCTGCCCGTAGCGCATGGCTGCGCGCACCGTCACCGCGTGGTTGCGTGCCTGCAGCCATTCCTGCAGCAGCTGCGCTTGCCGCTGTGTCCAGACCAGCAATGGAGAACCCTCCGGCATCCACACCGATTCGTATTTCTTTGCAGAAACGGCCGGGCGGGTGCGCAGGATCACCCCGTGCAGAATGGGCTTCCAGATCGCGGCAGGGATTTCCACCACGCGCGGATCGCCGAGGAATTCGGCCAGATAGCGGCGCACTGCCGCGGGCGTGGGGGCATCGGGCGTGCCCAGGTTGCAGAGCACAATGGCCGTTCCGGCCTTGCGGCCGTGTTGGTAGGCAGGTTCAGCGCGAAAAGCCATACAGAGGGAGACGATAAGAATGGAGGCCGGACGGCGCCGGCAGAAGAGGCCTATTGTCGCAGACGGGCAAATCACCCGCCGACACGCCGCATTCGCAGCCTGTTGCACAAAAAGTGGGACTATCTGCTTGCAGCGCAGGCAATTGTCCCCAGCTATGTTATCGTGTGCCTCTTTCCACAATAAACAAACACGGAGAATATCGTGAGTAATAAAGGTCAATTGCTGCAGGATCCCTTTTTGAATACCCTGCGTCGCGAGCACGTGCCGGTGTCCATCTACCTGGTCAACGGCATCAAGCTGCAAGGTCAGATCGAGTCCTTCGACCAGTATGTCGTGTTGCTGCGCAACACGGTCACGCAAATGGTCTACAAGCACGCCATTTCCACCATCGTTCCGGGTCGCGCGGTCAATTTTTCCGTCGCGCCCGAGGCCAGCGAATCTGCCGGTTCCGCTGCTGCGTGATTTTCAGCCCCGGCCGCGTTCGCGCGGCGGGCTCCACCTTCCTCCTGGTGCCCTGATTCCCTGATGCAAGACAAGAATGCCGCCCCTCTCGCCGTTCTGGTGGGGGTGGATTTTGGCCTTCCGCATTTCGATGCGGAACTCGAAGAACTCGGCCTGCTGGCCCAGACTGCCGGCCTCGAACCGGTCGCGCGGGTCACCTGCAAGCGCCGCGCGCCCGATCCAGCCCTGTTCGTGGGCAGCGGCAAGGCCGACGAGATCAAGCTGCTCGCCGAGCAGACCGGCGCCTCCGAAATCCTGTTCGACCAGGCGCTCAGCCCCGCGCAGCAGCGCAACCTCGAGCGCGCGCTCGGCATGCCGGTCAACGACCGAACCATGCTCATCCTCGAAATCTTCGCGCAGCGTGCGCGCAGCCACGAGGGCAAGCTGCAGGTCGAACTGGCGCGGCTGCAATACCTGAGCACGCGCCTCGTGCGTCGCTGGAGCCACCTGGAGCGCCAGCAGGGCGGCACCGGCACACGCGGCGGCCCTGGCGAAACCCAGATCGAGCTGGACCGCCGCATGATCTCCGAATCGATCAAGCGCATCAAGGAGCGGCTCGAAAAGGTCAAGCGCCAGCGTGCCACGCAGCGCCGCCAGCGCCAGCGCACCGACACCTTTGCCGTCTCGCTGGTCGGCTACACCAACGCGGGCAAGTCGACGCTGTTCAATGCCCTGGTCAAGGCGCGCAGTTATGCGGCCGACCAGCTGTTTGCCACGCTCGACACCACCACGCGCCAGCTGTTCCTGCCGCAGATCGGCCGCAGCATCTCGCTGTCCGACACGGTGGGCTTCATCCGCGATCTGCCGCACGGCCTGGTCGAGGCCTTCGAGGCCACGCTGCAGGAAGCCGTCGATGCCGACCTGCTGCTGCATGTGGTGGATGCCTCCAGCCCGGAATGGGTGGAACAGATCAACGAGGTGCAGCGCGTGCTGGCCGAAATCGGCGCCGACAAGATCCCGCAGCTGCTGGTGTTCAACAAGCTCGATGCCCTCACGGCCGACCGTGCGCCGGTATTGCTGGCAGACACCTATGCCATCGACGGCGTGCAGGTGCCGCGCCTGTACCTCAGCGCCTGGAAGGGCGTCGGGCTGGATGCGCTGCGCGACCGGATGGCCGAGGCGGCCCAGGCCAAATGGGAACAGGCCTGGCCGGGGCAGGGCGATGGCGATGGCGATGGCGATGGCGATGGCGATGGCCGCGCGAATCCTCCGGCGCCCTGATCCCTGCGCAGAATTTGTCTTTTCCCTGCTGGTATAGTCTTTAGTTCCGGCGGATCGGCCCCATATCCCTTCGCATACCGGTGCATGGCACCGGCCGTGCTGGAGCGTCCTGCTTCGCGCGAAACATGCGCACCTGCCTGCCAGCTCCTGAGAAGTCGCCCCAGACACCATGGATTCAATGAACGAGACCACTTACTCTTCCTCTGGTCGCGCCAAACCTGGCGCTTCCGGGCTGCGCCGTCTGGCGCTGGCCCTGCCGCCCGCATTCCAGCGCATGTTCAACCTGAACGATCCCCGCTGGGGGCGCAACGAGGATGACGCGGACGACCGCCCGGCTGCCGCGCACGAACCGCGCAACCAGCAGGACGACGACCGCCCGCAGCAGCGTCCCGGCAAGCGCCCCGAGCAGGGCCCGCCCGATCTGGACGAGTTGTGGCAGGACCTGAACCGCAAGCTGGGCAACCTGTTCGGCGGCCGTGGCGGCCAGGGTGGTAGCGGCGGCGGTGGCGATCCGCGCTGGAACCCGTTTGCCGGTGGCCAGCCTCCAAGCGGCAAGGGCGCCGGCATCGGCATCGGCATGATCGCCGGCGCGGCGCTGGTAATCTGGCTGCTGAGCGGCTTCTTCATCGTGCAGGAAGGGCAGCAGGCCGTGGTCACGCGCTTCGGCAAGTACCAGTCCACCGTGGGCGCCGGCATCAACTGGATCCTGCCGTATCCCATCGAGCGCCACGAAACCGTCAACGTCACGCAGATCCGCTCCGTCGACATCGGCGGCGACGCCGTGATCAAGAGCACCGGCCTGCGCGACTCTGCCATGCTTACCGCCGACGAGAACATCGTCGAGGTGAAGTTCGCCGTGCAATACCGCCTGAGCAATGCGCGCGACTATCTGTTTGCCAGCCGCAACCCCGACCAGGCCGTGGTGCAGGCCGCCGAAACCGCCATCCGCGAAGTGATCGGCAGCATGCGCATGGACGCCGCCCTGGCCGAAGAGCGCGACCAGATCGCCCCGCGCGTGCGCAAGCTGATGCAGGTCATCCTCGACCGCTACAAGCTGGGCGTGGACGTGGTCGGCGTGAACCTGCAGCAGGGCGGTGTGCGTCCGCCCGAACAGGTGCAGGCCGCGTTTGACGACGTGCTGAAAGCCGGCCAGGAGCGCGAACGCGCCAAGAACGAGGCGCAGGCCTATGCCAATCGCGTGATTCCGCTGGCCGTCGGTACTGCTTCGCGCCTGAAGGCCGAGGCCGAGGGTTACAAGGCCCAGGTGGTGGCACAGGCCGAGGGTGATGCCTCGCGCTTCTCCGCCATCCTGCCCGAATACCAGAAGGCGCCGCAGGCCACGCGCGACCGCATGTACAACGACACCATGAAGGACGTCTACAGCAAGGTCACCAAGATCCTGGTGGATGCCAAGCAAGGCAGCATGCTCTATCTGCCGCTGGACAAGATCCTGCAGAACCAGGCCGCGGCATCCGGCTCCACGCCGGCGCCCAAGCCCGCAGCCCCGGCGGCTGAAACGCCGGCTCCGGCCCCTGCCGCAGCGCCCGCAGCCGACGCCCGCGCGCGCGACTCCGACCGCTCGCGCGAACGCTGAGCCATGGCCTCGACAACCGCATTCCGCTGAAAGAGACACTGTCCGATGAATAAACTCATTACTGCCGGCCTGGCCCTCGTGATTGCCCTGTTGGCCGCCAGCTCCGTCCTGTTCGTGGTCGACCAGCGCCAGTTCGGCGTGGTCTATGCCCTGGGCCAGATCAAGCGCGTGGTCACCGAACCCGGCCTCTACGTGAAGATGCCGCCGCCGTTCCAGAACGTGCGCTTCGTCGACAAGCGCCTGCTCATGCTCGACAGCCAGGACAACGAGACCATGCTGACGGCCGAGAAGCAGCGCGTGGTGATCGACTGGTACGTGCGCTGGCGCATTTCCGATCCCCAGGCCTACATCCGCAACGTGGGCACGGACGAAACCGCGGGCGCCAACCAGTTGCTGCGCGTGGTGCGCAACGCCTTCCAGGAAGAAATCAACAAGTACACCGTGCGCGAGCTGCTCTCCGGCAAGCGCGAGGCCCTGATGCAGAACGTCAAGGCCGAAGTGGTGCAGGCCGTAACGACCGGCGGCAAGACCTGGGGCGTGGAAATCGTCGACGTGCGCATCACCCGTGCCGACTATGCCGAGGCGATTACCGAATCCGTCTATCGACGCATGCAGGCCGAGCGTGAGCGCGTGGCCAACGAGCTGCGTTCCACCGGTACCGCCGAAGGCGAAAAAATCCGTGCCGATGCCGACCGCCAGCGCGACATCACCGTGGCCGAAGCCTACCGTGACGCCCAGCGCGTGAAAGGCGAGGGCGATGCAGAGGCTACCCGCGTCTACGGCGAGTCCTTCGGCAAGAGCCCGCAGTTCGCCAACTTCTACCGCGGCCTGGAAGCCTATCGCAAGAGCTTCGAGAACAAGAACGACGTGATGGTGGTCGACCCGGCCAGCAATGACTTCTTCAAGTCGCTGCGCCAGGGTGGCGCCTCTGTGGGCGGCGGCAACTGATCAGGCTTCCATGCAGGACGATGTGCTGTGGCTGGCATTGGCCTTCATGCTGATGTTCGAAGGCCTGTTCCCGCTGCTGATGCCGGCACGCTGGCGCGAAGTGTTCAGCGAACTCACGCGCCTGCCGGACCAGCGCATCCGCCTGTTCGGCTTCCTGAGTGTGGCCGGCGGGCTGCTGCTGTACTGGATCATCAGCAACTGAACTCGGGCATCGGGTGACGGTTTGTGTCAACCTGATGGATTGCTTGTAAAATCCGGTTTTTAACAGACCTGATATTTCCAATGTCCGCCTGGGTACTTCCCGACCATATCGCTGATGTGCTGCCTGCGCAGGCACGACTGATTGAAGACTACCGGCGTACCCTGCTGGACACTGCGCGCAGCTATGGCTACGAGCTGGTGGTGCCGCCGCTGGTCGAGCATATCGATTCCCTGCTGTCCGGCACCGGCGAGGCGCTGGATCTGCAGACCTTCAAGATGGTCGATCTACTGTCCGGCCGCACGCTCGGCGTCCGTGCCGACACCACGCAGCAGGTCGCCCGCATCGATGCGCACCTGCTCAACCGCGAAGGTGTGGCCCGCCTGTGCTACTGCGGCCCGGTGCTGCATACCCGCCCCGAACAACCTCATGCCAGCCGCGAGCCGCTCCAGTTCGGCGCCGAAATCTACGGCTGCAGCGGCTCCGGGGCCGAACTCGAAATCCTCTCCCTGGCGCTCGATTCGCTCAAGAGCGTGCACACGCCCACAGAGCGCGGCCTGGTGGCCGACCTGACCGATGCGCGCATCGTGCCGGCCCTGCTGCAGCAGGCACCGGAAGTGGTGGTCGACATCGAACGCCTGCAGAATGCCCTGATTTCCAAGAACGCCGATGCGCTGGAGCTGGCGGCCCAGGCGCTGCCGTCCGTCGTGCGCCAGCAGCTGCATGCCTTGCTCGGCCTGTACGGCGATGTGTCCGTGATCGGCAAGGCGCGCAAGGCCCTGCCGGCATTGCCGCAGATCGGCGAAGCGCTGGACCAGCTCGAATGGCTGTGCGAGCATATCCAGCGCACCCATCCGGATATCACCCTGCTGATCGACCTGGCGGATGCCGCCGGCTATGCCTACTACAGCGGCCCGCGGTTCGCGCTCTACCTGCGAGGTTGCAGCGAAGCGCTGGTGCGGGGCGGCCGTTATGACGAGGTGGGCGCCGTGTTCGGCCGCAATCGTCCGGCGGTCGGTTTCAGCCTGGACGTAAAGGCGCTGGCGCGCATGTCCACGCCACCGGCACGCCCGGCCGCCATCCGCGCCGAGTGGCGCGAGGCGCTGGACTGGCGCCAGACCGTGCGCGCGCTGCGTGCCGCAGGTGAAACCGTGATCGTCACTTTCCCGGGGCAGGGCGTCGAGGAAGACACTGCCTGCTGCGACCGTACGCTGGTCGAGCAAGGCGGACAATGGGTGGTGCAGCCCATGTCCGCCGCCTGAGCGGATCGCTGTTCGCGCGATCCCCATAACCCTTTGTTTTGATTGAAGGAACATGCAATGAGCAACAATCTGGCTGGCCAGGCCGCCAAGGGCCGCAACGTCGTGGTGGTCGGCACCCAGTGGGGTGACGAGGGCAAGGGCAAGCTGGTCGACTGGCTGACCGAAAGCGCCAATGGCGTCGTCCGCTTCCAGGGGGGGCACAATGCCGGCCACACGCTCGTCATCAACGGCGTGAAAACCGCGCTGCACCTGATCCCGAGCGGCATCATGCGTCCGGGCGTGAAGTGCTACATCGGCAACGGCGTGGTGCTGTCCGTGACCAAGCTGCTGGAAGAAATCGCCGGCCTGGAAAAAGCCGGCGTCGAGGTGCGTTCGCGTCTGCGCGTGAGCGAGGCATGCCCGCTGATCCTGCCGTTCCACGCTGTGCTCGATATTGCCCGCGAAGCTGCCAAGACGCGCGCCGGCGCCGAGAAGATCGGCACCACCGGCCGCGGCATCGGCCCCGCCTACGAGGACAAGATCGCCCGCCGTGCCCTGCGCGTGCAGGACCTGAAGCATCCCGAGCGCTTTGCCGCCAAGCTGCGCGAACTGATCGAGCTGTACAACCACATCCTGTCCAGCTGGCTGCACGCCGCCGACGTGGACTTTGGCGAGGCGCTCAAGCCCTATCTGGTCAACGGCCAGGTGCAGTACGACGCCGTGTATGCCGAAGCCATGCAGCAGGCCGAGCAGGTCAAGCCGATGATTGCCGACGTCTCGCGCGAGCTGAACGAGGTGCACAAGGAGGGCGGCAATCTGCTGTTCGAAGGCGCCCAAGGCACGTTGCTGGACATCGACCACGGCACCTATCCCTTCGTGACCTCCAGCAACTGCGTGGCGGGCAACGCCGCCGCCGGCGCTGGCGTTGGCCCGGGAATGCTGCACTATGTGCTGGGCATCACCAAGGCCTACTGCACGCGCGTGGGCGGCGGTCCGTTCCCCACCGAGCTGGACTGGGAAACCGAAGGCACGCCCGGCTGGCACATGGCCACCGTGGGTGCGGAGAAGGGCGTGACCACCGGTCGCAGCCGCCGTTGCGGCTGGTTCGATGCCGCGCTGCTCAAGCGCAGCGCCCAGGTCAACGGCCTGAGCGGCCTGTGCATCACCAAGCTGGACGTGCTGGACGGCCTGCCCGAACTGCAACTGTGCGTGGGCTATGAACTGGACGGCGAACAGGTCGACATCCTGCCGCTGGGTGCCGATGACATCGCCCGCTGCAAGCCGGTGTACGAAACCCTGCCGGGCTGGACCGACACCACCGTGGGCGTGACCGAATACGACAAGCTGCCGGAACAGGCACGCAAGTACCTGCAGCGCATCGAGGAAACCACCGGCGTGCCGGTGCACGTGATCTCGACCAGCCCCGATCGCGATCACACCATCATGATGCAGCATCCGTTTGCAGTTCCTGCATCCGGCTGCTGATAACAAAAACACACCGGCCCACAAGGCCGGTTCTTCACTGGGAGGTCCGGCCATGTTGACGGAAGACGGCAAGCATCTGTATATCACCAACGACGAATACCACCGCCTGATCGAGCGCCTGGCGCTGATGGTGCACGAATCGGGCTGGGAGTTCGATACCATCCTGTGCCTGGCGCGTGGCGGCATGCGCCCGGGTGATGTGCTGAGCCGTATCTTCGAAGTGCCGCTGGCCATCATGTCCACCAGTTCCTACCGCGAGAACGACGGCAAGACCCAGGGCACGCTGGACATTGCCCACTACATTACCACCCCGCGCGGCCAGATTGCCGGGCGCGTGCTGCTGGTGGATGACCTGGCCGACAGCGGCGTGACGCTGCAGGCCGTGGTGCAGAACCTGCGCGAGAAATACCCCGCAATCGTCGAGCTGCGCTCTGCCGTGCTGTGGACCAAGGGCGTTTCGGCCTACCAGCCCGATTACTCCGTCGAACACCTGCCCACCAGCCCGTGGATCCACCAGCCGTTCGAGAACTACGACTCGATCCGGCCCCATGTGCTGGCCTCCAGGCTGGCCTCATAGCCTGCAGTGAAAACGACGCGACCATGAGCTTCTTCCGCCGCTGGATCCCCGATCAGGAAACGCTGGAGCGCAGCCGCTGGCTGGCCTGGCTGGCTCCCTGGCTGGGGCAGCCTGCCTTGTGGGTCTGGTCGCGTCATGGTGTGGCGCTGGGCGTTTCCATCGGCATCTTCTTCGGCATGCTGGTGCCGGTGGCACAGATTCCGGCCTCGGCGGTGGCGGCCATCGTGCTGCGTGCCAACCTGCCGGCAGCAGCAGCCAGCACGCTGGTGAGCAACCCGGTCACCTTTGCGCCGGTGTATTACCTGGCCTATCGCCTGGGCAACATTGTGCTGGAGCCCACTGCCCCCAAGAGCGCTTCGGAAAAAGACAGCGAAGCCGAACAAAAGGCCACCGAGTTGCACCAGACTATCCACGGCTCCGAGAAGGTCGGCTTCTGGCAAGGCATCAAGATGATGGGCAAGCCGCTGATGGTCGGCCTGGCGATACTTGCCGTCAGCGGCGGGCTGCTCGCCTATGTGCTGATCAGCCTGATCTGGTCTGCGCATCAGTGGTACAAGATGCGCTCCGGCAAGGAATAGCCAGTTGTATGCCTGACGCTCTAGGGAGTTGCTGTAGCGTGACAGAGGTCTCGGCGGCTGACACCAGTTGCGCGCTATCATGCCGGCATGAAACGCCACGCCAGCACTGACCTCATCCATCACGACTACCAGCCTCCTGCAGAATTCGAGGCGCCGCAACCGCCGGTCTGCAAGGCCTCCACGGTGTTCTTTCCGAACGTGGCCGCCATGCGCGAGCGCACCTGGCTCGACAAGAGCGGCTACACCTATGGCTTGCATGGCACGCCCACCAGCTACACGCTGGAAGAGCGTCTGTGTGCGCTGGAAGGCGGGCGCCACGCGGTGCTGGTGCCCAGCGGGCTGGCAGCCATCGCCTGCGTGAACATGGCCCTGCTGCACAGCGGCGACGAGGTCTTGCTGCCCGACAACGCCTATGGTCCGAGCAAGACCCTGGCCGACGGCGAGCTGGATCATTGGGGTATTGGCTACCGCACCTATGATCCCATGGACGTGAACGACCTGGCCGACAAGATCGGTCCCAATACGCGTCTGGTGTGGCTGGAAGCGGCCGGCTCGGTTACGTTGGAGTTTCCCGATCTGCTGGCGCAGGTGCGCACCTGCCGTGAACTGGGCGTGCTGACTGCGCTGGACAACACCTGGGGCGCCGGCCTGGCCTTCCAGCCTTTCGATCTGCTGCGCAGTGGCGATGAGGAGGCAATCGGTGTGGACATCAGCATTCACGCGCTGACCAAGTATCCCAGCGGCGGCGGCGACGTATTGATGGGCAGCGTGATCACGCGCGACCCGGCGCTGCACAAGCGCATCCTGCTCAGCCATATGCGTCTCGGCTTTGGCGTGGGCATGAACGACGTGGAAGCGGTGCTGCGCAGCCTGCCGAGCATGGCCTTGCGCTACCAGGCGGCCGACCGCTCGGCGCGTCACGTGGCGCAATGGTGTACCGGGCAGCCGCAGTTTGCGCAGGTATTGCACCCCAGCCTGCCTGATGCGCCCGGACATGACTACTGGAAAGCGTTGTGCGTCACGCCCGAGCAGCCGCATGGCGCGGCCGCCGGGCTGGTGAGCGTGGTGTTCGAGCCGCACTATACCCAGGACGAAATCGATGCCTTCTGCGACAGCCTGCGCCTGTTCCGCATCGGCTACAGCTGGGGCGGACCGGTCAGCCTGGTGATGCCGTACGAACTGGAAACCATGCGTGATGCCTGGCCGGAGCATATTGCGCGCGGCACGCTGGTGCGCCTGTGCATCGGGCTGGAAGACCCGCGCGACCTGGAGGCGGATCTGGCACAGGCGCTGCTGACCTTGCCGGTCTGAGGCAACAGGTTCTAGCGGCCCCCCGGGACCGAAGCCATTGTCCGGAGCGGACCGGCGTTGCAAGGAGATCAAGGGGGGCGACGCGGCCCTGCGCAGGGCAGATTGCGTGCCAGCTTACTTCAGCAGCAGTTTCTTCAGCTCGGGCAGCACATTGCCGGCAATTCGGGCTTGTGCCTTCGCATTCGGGTGAATGCGGTCGGACTGGAAGTATTGCAGTGCATCGGGCGCATCGGCCACGCCCTTGAGCAGGAACGGCAGCACGGCTGCCTTCTGGGCCTTGCCCACGTCGGCAAATACCTGGGCGAACTGGCGCGTGTAGCTGGCGCCGTAGTTGGGCGGCACCTGCATGCCCAGCAGCAGTACCTTGGCGCCGGATTGCTGTGCCAGTTGCGTCATGGCCGTCAGATTGGCCTGGGTTTGCGCCAGCGGCAGGCCGCGCAGGGCATCGTTGGCACCCAGCTCTAGCAAAAGCACCTTGGGTTGATGCGTCTTGAGCAGTTGCGGCAGGCGCGCGCGGCCGCCAGCGGTGGTGTCGCCGCTGATGCTGGCATTGACGAGGCGCGCCGGAATTTTGCCTGCGTCGAGCTGCTTCTGCAACAGGGCGACCCAGCCGGTGCCGCGGGGCAGGCCGTATTCGGCGCTGATGGAGTCGCCGACGACAAGGACGGCAGGGACATTGCCGGGAGCAGACTGTGCGGTGGCTGTTGCAGCAAGCCCCGACAGCAACAGGCTCAACGGCAGGGCAACAAACATCCGGCGCGAACGAGGGGGAGTGCTGGTATTCATGATGATAGTTGGAGTGCTGCGGGAGCAGATGGTTCCGGAAGGGGCCGCGTCAGGTGGCATGGCTGCGGAAGGGTTTGGTAAGGAGGGGTAACATGAGACCGTAGCTAGATTTGCCGACCCCGTTCCAAGGATGTCTCCCGTCATGAATATTGTTTCAGTCAATGCTGCTCCCGTTGCGCCACTGCTTAGCGTACAACGTGTATCGAAAACCGTGGAGCAGGCTGACGGGCCCCTGGTGATTCTGCCTGAAACCAGCTTTGAGATATCGTCCGGCAGCACCACTGCCATTGTTGGAGCCTCTGGTTCCGGCAAGAGCACTCTGCTGTCCATCATGGCGGGTCTGGACCAACCCAGCAGCGGCACCGTGGTCATTGACGGGCAGGATTTGTTCGCGCTGAATGAAGACGAGCGCGCAGCCTTGCGTGCGCGAACCATGGGCTTCGTGTTTCAGAGCTTTCAGCTCATGCCCAATCTGACGGCCTTGGAAAACGTCATGCTGCCTCTGGAACTGGCGGACCGGCGTGATGCGCGTGAACGTGCCGCTGCCATGCTGGAGCAGGTGGGTCTGGGCCGGCGCATGCAGCATTACCCGCGTCTGTTATCCGGCGGAGAGCAGCAGCGCGTGGCGCTGGCGCGCGCCTTCGTGGTGGAGCCACTGCTGTTGCTGGCAGACGAACCGACAGGTAGCCTGGATTCGGCTACTGGCGACAGCATCATGCAGTTGATGGTGGATCTCAACCAAGTGCATCAGACGGCGCTGGTACTCGTTACGCACGACAAACATCTGGCCCATCGATGCGAGCGACGGATTGCGCTTGGAACCATGCCAACCTAAGCTGTCGACCTGCTATTACATAGTTATTGCACCTTAATGAATTCTTGGGTTGATCGATAGCGCGTGTGCACCACTTGTTTTAAAACATGAAATCGGTTAATGTGATGTTAGGGTTTGTCATAATTATTTACATGTATTGAAAGTGTTTACAAGCCGGAGGTGCCGGGCGCTGTGAAGTGTCTGGTCTGCCAGTCAAAAACGCATTAAAGAGGAGATCGCCATGAATCGCTCATACAAGAGGATTTGGAATCAGGCGCTGGGTGCTTGGGTGGCCGCATCAGAAGTCGCGCGTACACGAGGCAAGCGTTCAAAATCGTTGCTGCTGACTGCGACGATCGCAGCGGTGACCGGTTTCCACATGGCCCCGGCAACAGCAGCTGACTTGTGGACAAGTGGTGCATGCACGTTTAACGTAACTGGCGGCGGTGTACTGGGAATCTCGGCCGCGTCTGGTTACACGGAACAACAATGTGCAGCAGCCTTGATCGGTAGTGGAGCTACTGGATGGGGCATTGGAGAAGGAGCCACAACTCCAGTGGTTGGTATTGTCAACAGCGGGGATCGGGTGGATTTTGTTTCCGGTGATTCCGGCAATACTGCAGTGGATGTCACGAAAACCGCTACGGACGCTGGTGAGCAGTTTGCGGTAACAATCAAGTCTGCTCGCTCTCCCATGCAGTACACGACTACAAATATTGCTGCTGGCGGAAATATCGCAAATGTGGATCAATTCACTCCTACGAACTTTGTGACCTTGGTGGGCGTGGGGACAAATGCTGTGACCATCAACAATGTGGCGCCGGCAGTTCTTTCCGCAGATAGCCTTCAAGCTGTCAACGGATCGCAGCTTTTTGCTTTGCAGGAATGGGTCAACAAGGGCTGGAATCTCACGACGGGGCAGAGTGGCACAGGCACTGTAACGGGCACAACAGTCGAGTCCGTAGCTCCGACCGAGACTGTGACACTTACGGCCGGCGACAACATTGCGATCACACAAAACGCCACAAACGTCACTATTGCTACCAAGGCGGATGTCGCTTTCAACAGCGTGACTGCCAATACCGTAACGGTTGGTCCGGTTACCATTGGCAGCGCGGGTATTAACGCCGGTGATACGAAAATAACCGGGGTAGCAGACGGAGCCATCTCCAAGGACAGCACGGATGCAGTGAATGGCAGCCAGCTCTGGGATCTGCAGCAAACTGCCGGTGCTGGTTGGAACCTCCAGGCCAATGGCGGCACGCCTACCAATATTGCGCCTAGGGGGACGGTCAATGTCGTCAATGGCAGTAATACAACGGCTGTCCTTGAGGGCAATCAGTTGAAAATCAATGTAGTTGACAATCCCACCTTCAGTGGCCCTGTAACGATGAATGGTGGAGCAACTGTGTCCAACAACTTGACGGTTACGAATGGCACAACGGTGGACATGGGTGGAAACAAGATTACCAATGTTGCCCCAGGTACGAATGGCACCGATGCCGTCAACCTGAACCAGTTGACCCAGGCAACCAAGGGCCTGACTAATATCGACAACAGGCTTAATGATCTGGACAAGGAGGCCCGTGCCGGTACTGCCAGTGCCATGGCCACCGCAGGGCTGCCACAAGCATATTTGCCGGGCAAGAGCATGCTGGCAGTAGCGGGAAGTACTTATCGTGGGGCGACGGGGGTTGCTCTGGGTGTATCCACCATCACCGACAACGGCAAATGGGTGATCAAAGGTAGTGTCAACACCAACAACAAGGGCCATGTAGGCGCTACGCTTGGCGCTGGCTACCAGTGGTGACCCCATGCCCCGGCGTGCGTGCCGGGGCACAGGGCTGGATGTTCTTTGAATCAACACATTGAAGGGATTTGTGATGAAAAAGCACACAAGCATCAAATGGGTTGCCACTGGCATGGCACTGGCTGCACTGGGTCTGGTGGGCTGCACCTCCACGGTGAGCAAGGGAGTGAACGACCAGGGCCAGGCGCAGGAAGTGGTCTTCCCTGATCTGGACAAGACTTCCGGCGTGCCGGAAGGCATCTTCCCCAACGTGGAGAACATGCGCAAGATCGGCCCCGGCGTTACCAAGGATGACCTGTACTACCTGATCGGTCGCCCGCATTTCCGCGAGATGAAGGGCGCCCGCGAGTGGGACTACGTCATGAAGTTCCGCGAGTCGGTCAACGGCCCGGTGACGGTGTGCCAGTACAAGGTCATCTTTGATGGCAACATGAAGGGCCAGTCCTTCCACTGGAAGCCCTCCGAGTGCGCGCGCTTCATCGGTGGCGTTCCGGTTGCTCCCCGGGTGATCAGCCTGAAGGCCGATGCCCTGTTCGCGTTTGATCGCTACAGCCTGGCCGACATGCGACCCGAAGGCCGTGCCGAACTGGACAAGCTGGCTGGCCAGTTGAAGGAACTGGGGCAGGATGCACGCATGAACATCGTCGGTCACACGGACCGCCTGGGCAGCGATGCCTACAACCAGCGCCTGTCGCAACTGCGTGCGAACACTGTGCGTGAGTACCTGATCGCACAGGGCCTGCCGGCCGGCAATATGCGTGCCGCCGGCATGGGCGAAAGCCAGCCGGTGGTGCAATGCTCGCAGCGCAACCGCACCGAGCTGATTGCCTGCCTGGCACCCAACCGTCGCGTCGACGTGGAAGTGTCCGGCATCCAGCAATAAGCACCGCGTTTGAGCTCCCGTCAGGGTGGGGGAACCACCCTGGAGCGGTTCATTCCGCATGCAGATCCTTGGATCGCATGCGGTTTTTTATTGCCCCAGCGGCGATAATTCCAGCATGTCCTCATCCCACAAGATTGTTTTCGGCTTCCACGCCGTCGGCGTGCGCCTGAAGATGGCGCCCGAGTCGGTGCTGGAGGTGTTTGTAGACCCCAGCCGGCGCGATGCGCGCATGCGCCAGTTCATCGAACGCGCCAAGGAGGCCAAGGTGCAGCTGGTGGAGGCCGATGGCCTGCGCCTGTCGCGCCTGAGCGGCAGCCACGGCCATCAGGGCGTGGTGGCGCGCGTGAGCGAGATCCAGCTCAAGCAGTCGCTGGATGACCTGCTCGACAGCCTGGACGAGCCGCCGTTGTTGCTGGTGCTCGATGGCGTGACCGATCCGCACAACCTGGGCGCCTGCCTGCGCGTGGCTGATGGCGCCGGGGCGCATGCCGTGATTGCGCCCAAGGACCATGCAGCCGGCATCAATGCCACGGTGGCCAAGGTGGCCAGTGGTGCGGCGGATACGGTGCCGTATTTCATGGTGACCAACCTGGCACGCACGCTCAACGAACTCAAGGAGCGCAACATCTGGATCATCGGCACCAGCGGTGATGCCGACAAGACGCTGTACCAGGTCGACATGCGCACGCCCACGGCGCTGGTGCTGGGCGCCGAAGGCCCCGGCATGCGCCAGCTCACGCGCAAGACCTGTGATGAACTGGTCAGCATCCCCATGCAGGGCGCAGTGGAGAGCCTGAACGTGTCGGTGGCCAGCGGCGTCTGTCTGTACGAAGCCCTGCGCCAGCGTTCGTTGCCCTGAGCCACCCGGAGTAGTAAAAGGAGAGCCCCATGCCCTTGCAGGAAAAAATGCAGAAGGTGCGCGGCTGGATCCAGTCGGCCCAGCGCGTCGTGGCGTTGACTGGCGCCGGCATCAGCGCCGAATCCGGCGTGCCGACTTTTCGTGATGCGCAGACCGGTCTGTGGGCGCGCTACAAGCCCGAGGATCTGGCGACGGAGGCGGCCTTCCGCCACGATCCACAGCGCGTCTGGGATTGGTATGCCTGGCGTCGCGAGCTGGTCGCCAACGTGAGCCCGAACGCGGCGCACCATGCGCTGGCCGAGTTTGGCAGGCAGCATCCCGGCCGGCTGACGCTGGTTACCCAGAACGTTGACGGCCTGCACCAGCAGGCGGGCAGCGAGGATGTGCTGGCCCTGCATGGCAATATCCGGCAGGACCGCTGGCTGCGTCCCTGTCCGCGAGAGCGTTTCTCCGAGCGCGATTGCGAGCCGGCCACCGCCACGGAAGGGCGCCCGCCCAAATGCGATGTGTGCGGCAACCAGTTGCGTCCGGCCGTCGTCTGGTTTGGCGAGGCGCTGCCCGAGATTTCGCTGTTCCGTGCCGACGAGGCGGCGGGCAATTGCGACCTGATGCTGGTAATCGGCACCTCGGGTCTGGTGTATCCGGCGGCCGGCCTGGCCGATGTGGCGCGCCGCGCCGGTGCGCGCGTGGTCATCATCAACACCGGCCCGACCGAGCTGGATGACCTGGCAGACTGCGTGATCCGCTGCAAGGCAGCCGAATGCCTGCCGGAGCTGCTGCTTGGCGAAGCACGGATGGCCGTGAATGCAGAGGATGGCGTATGACTTTGCGACAAGTGTGCCTGGCGACGTGCGTGGCTGCGCTGGCCCTGATCGGCGCGGATGCACGCAGGAGCAGCAGAACAAGATCAGCCGCGACATCCAGAACTGGACCGGCACCAATGGCGTGCTGGAGATCTACGCGGGTGACAAGCTGGTGCGCCGCTTTCTCAAGATTGACAAGATGAGCACCGCCATGGGCACGGATGATGGCCGCGCGCGTAACTACCGCTTCGGTTACGGTGTGCTGGATGAAAACCTGAATTTCGTGGCCGACCCGAATGAGCGCAAGGTGTATTTCGAGATCAGCGATTACACCAACATGGTGTTTTTCGAGAATCCGCGCTAGGGGCTGTGAGCAGTACCGGGGCGGCTTCTTGCGGTGGGCGGGCCGCCATCCTGCAGTGGCGACAGGAACAGGGTTTGCCACGGACTTTGAATGGGCGAGTGCTGCTCCTGGTGTCGCAAAACCGCTGCGCATGGCCGTGCCCGCGCAAGGGCGTTGCCTGCTGCAACTGGCGCCAAAACCCGCCACAAACTAGAATGCGCGCATGATTGCTACCAGCGCCCGCAGTACTTCGCGCGCCTCTTCTTCCCGTTCATCCGCCAAACCCCTCACCAGCTACAAGCCCTTCTGGGCCAAGCGTTTCGGCATCGCTCCTTTCCTGCCCATGAGCCGTGCCGAGATGGAGCAGCTGGGCTGGGACAGCTGCGACATCGTCCTGGTGACGGGCGACGCCTATGTCGACCATCCGAGTTTCGGCATGGCCGTGATCGGCCGTGTGCTGGAGGCGCAGGGCTTTCGCGTCGGCATCATCGCGCAGCCGGACTGGCAGAGTGCCGAGCCGTTCAAGGCGCTGGGCAAGCCCAACCTGTTCTGGGGCGTGACGGCCGGCAACATGGACAGCATGATCAACCGCTACACGGCTGATCGCAAGATTCGCAGCGACGATGCCTACACCCCCGGTGCCGAGGCCGGCAAGCGTCCGGATCGCGCCGCCATCGTCTACAGCCAGCGCTGCCGCGAGGCGTACAAGGACGTGCCCATCGTGCTGGGCGGCATCGAAGGCAGCCTGCGCCGCATCGCGCATTACGACTACTGGAGTGACAAGGTCCGCCGCAGCATGGTGGTGGACAGTAAGTGCGACCTGCTGCTGTACGGCAATGCCGAGCGCGCGCTGGTGGAAGTGGCGCATCGCCTGGCGCAACGCGAGCCGGTGGAGAGCATTACCGACGTGCGCGGCACGGCTTTCGTGATGCGCAGCAGCCCGGAAGGCTGGCAGGAAATCGATTCCACCGAGGTGGACCAGCCGGGCAGGGTGGATGCGCATGTGCATCCCTACCAGACCACGGGCGAGCGTGCGCAGGAGCAGGCTTGCGCTTCGTCGCAGCAGGCCGGCGAGCAGGTGGTGCGCGTCGTGCGCCGCAAGAATGCCAACGGCCTGAACGCGGATGCTCCGTCGGCAGAACCCATGCCCATGCAGACAGCTGCAGACCAGAATGCGTATCGTCCTGCGGTGCAACTGCAGCCAGGCGCGGTTGCTTCCAGCGCCACACCATCAGGAGCAGATCAACCGCATCGCGTAGCCCCGCCTCCGCGCGAGCGCAGCGTGATCCGTCTGCCGAGCTACGAACAGGTCAAGGCCGATCCGGTTCTGTACGCGCACGCCAACCGTGTGCTGCACCTGGAAACCAACCCCGGCAACGCCCGCGCGCTGGTGCAGGCGCACGGCGAAGGCCACACCGCACGCGACGTCTGGCTCAACCCGCCGCCCATCCCGCTCACCACCGAAGAGATGGACTGGGTGTTCGATCTGCCGTACGCGCGCAGCCCGCATCCGGTCTATGCCGATGAAAACGGCCGCCACGACGGCGCCACCAAGATCCCGGCCTGGGAGATGATCCGCTTCTCGGTCAACATCATGCGCGGCTGCTTCGGCGGCTGTACCTTCTGCTCGATTACCGAGCACGAAGGCCGCATCATCCAGAGCCGCAGCGAGGACTCCATCATCCGCGAGGTGGAGGAGATGCGCGACAAGGTGCAGGGATTTACCGGCATCGTCAGCGACCTGGGCGGGCCGACTGCCAATATGTACCGCCTGGGCTGCAAGAGCAAGGAGATCGAGGCCGCCTGCCGCAAGCCGAGTTGCGTCTATCCCGGCATCTGCCAGAACCTGACCACCAACCACGATCCGCTGATCGCCATCTACAAGCGCGCGCGCAAGCTGCCCGGCGTGAAGAAGGTGCTGATCGGTTCCGGTCTGCGCTACGATCTGGCGGTGAAGTCGCCTGAGTACGTGAAGGAACTGGTGCAGCACCACGTGGGCGGTTACCTCAAGATTGCGCCCGAGCATACCGAGCAGGGGCCGCTGTCCAAGATGATGAAGCCGGGCATCGGCACTTATGACCGCTTCAAGCAGATGTTCGAGAAGTACAGCAAGGAAGCGCACAAGGAACAGTTCCTGATCCCGTACTTCATTGCCGCGCATCCGGGCACCAGCGACGAGGACATGATGAATCTTGCGCTGTGGCTCAAGCGCAACGGCTTCCGTGCCGACCAGGTGCAGACCTTCTACCCGAGCCCGATGGCCACTGCCACGGCCATGTACCACTCGCGCCTGAACCCGCTCAAGGGCATTCACCGCCCGGATGGCCCCAATGCCGACCGGGCCGAGGAGGTGGATGTGGTGAAGGGCGAGCGTCGCCGCCGCTTGCACAAGGCCTTTCTGCGCTATCACGATCCGAACAACTGGCCCTTGCTGCGCGAGGCGCTCAAGAGCATGGGGCGTGCCGACCTGATCGGCAATGGCAAGCAGCATCTGATTCCGACCTGGCAGCCGCTGGGAGACGGGGGCTACCAAAGCCCGCGACGCACCAACTCGACGACGGGGACAATGCCAGGAAAAAGGGCGACTGTGGCCACTCCGGCCGGGGGCGCCACGACGCCCAAGCGCGCCAGCGTTGCCGGCAAGCCTGCCAAGGGAACGCTGCTGACCCAGCATACGGGCCTGCCGCCACGCGAACTGGGAGCGAAGGCGCCCGCTCGGCAGGGTCGGGCTGGCCAGACCGCACGCACGCCGGATGCGCGTACGCGCCTCGACGCCAAGCGCGGCAGTCCTGTCGGGCGTGGCAAGCGCGGATAAGCCGAAGCGCAGGCCTGCTGCGCGCTCCATTGGTCCAAAGGATTGCTGCTTGATGCGCAGCCCGCAACGAAGCGGCCTGTCACAGCAAGGCTAACCGCTCAAGTTCATCCATCAGGCGCCAGAAAAGCTGGCGCCTGACTGGTGCGAACCCTCAGTCCTCGTCCTGCACCTTGTACTCGGACACCAGTTGCTGCTGCACGTTCGGCGGCACGATCTCGTAGTGCGACAGCGAGACCGAGTAGGTGCCCTGACCCGCCGTCATGGCATGCAGGCGTGCCTGGTAGCCGGCAATCTCGGCCAGCGGCACCTGTGCCTGCACCACCATATTGCCCAGATTGGCACCGTCGGTGCCGGTCACCATGCCCCGGCGCGTCGACAGGTCGCCCGTGATGGCGCCCACGGCGCTTTCAGGCGCAGTGACCTGCATCTTCGCGATCGGCTCTAGCACCACGGCGCGGGCGGCGCGCATGGCTTCCAGGAAGGCCTTGCGGCCGGCCGTGACGAAGGCGATTTCCTTGCTGTCCACCGGGTGGTGCTTGCCATCATGCACCACCACGCGCACGTCGACCACCGGGTAGCCGGCAATGGCGCCGGTTGCCAGCGCTTCGCGCACGCCTTTTTCCACGGCGGGAATGAACTGGTAGGGAATCGCACCGCCCTTGACTTCGTCGGCAAACTCGAAGCCGGCGCCACGCGGCAGCGGTTCGATGCGCAGATGCACCTCGCCGAACTGGCCGGCGCCGCCGGTCTGCTTCTTGTGGCGGTACTGGGCCTGCGCGCCCTGGGTAATGGTTTCGCGGTAGGCGATGCGCGGCGGCTTGGTATCGACCTCGAACTTGTACACCTCGCGCATGCGGTCGAACATGACGCGCATGTGCAATTCGCTCAGGCCGTAGATGATGGTCTCGTTGGTGGTAGCCACATGCTCGATGCGCAGACACGGGTCTTCGGCCACCAGCTTGCCCATGATTTCCCACATGCGCTGCTCGTCGCCACGGCGCTTGGGCGAAATGGCCACGCCATACACCGGCACCGGGAAGGGCAGCGGGGCAAGGCGCAAATGCGCGTCTTCGGCGGCATCATGCAGCACCGCATCGTAGTGCAGTTCGTCTACCTTGCCGATGGCGCACAGGTCGCCGGGGCCGGCCTGGGGCACCTCAATATGCTCCTTGCCCTGCACCAGGAACAGGTGTCCCACCTTGAACGGCTTGCGGCCATCACCGATGAACAGCTGGCTGTCGCGGCGGATGGTGCCCTGGTGCACGCGCAGCATAGCCAGCTTGCCCACGTAGGGGTCGATGCTGATCTTGAACACCTGGGCCAGCACATGGGCGGCCGGGTCGGGCGTGGCGTGCTCAGGCACGGCATCGTCGCCTTCGCCGCGCAGGAAATCGGGCGGGTTGCCTTCGGAGGGGTTGGGCAGCATCTTCACGATGATGTCCAGCAGTTCGGCCACGCCGGCGCCGGTGCGGGCAGAGACGAAGCACACCGGAATCAGGTGGCCTTCGCGCATGGCCTGCTCCAGCGGGGCGTGCAGTTCGGAGGCGTCCACATCACCTTCGTTCAGGTAGCGTTCGACGAAGTCGCCGTCCACTTCCACCACCTGTTCCACCAGGGCCTGGTGGGCATCGGCCACCGCGCCAAAATCGCTGTGGCCTTCGCGATTGAAGAAGCAGTCCACCACCTTGCTGGCACCGGCGTCGGGCAGGTTCAGCGGCAGGCACTCCTTGCCGAAGGTCTGCTGGATCTGCTGCAGCAGGGCGGGCAGGTCGGCATCGGGGGCGTCCATCTTGTTGACGATGATGATGCGGTCGAGCTTGCAGCCGGCGGCGTACTGCATCAGGCGCTGCGTCATCGGCTCGATGCCCTTGGCGGCGTCGATCACGATGGCGGCGGTTTCCACCGCCTCGAGTGCGGGCAGGATCTGGCCGGCAAAGTCGGGCAGGCCGGGGGTGTCGATCATGTGGATGCGGGTGTCGCCGCATTGCATGTGCATCAGGGACGACTGCAGCGAATGCTGCGCCTTGATTTCCAGCGAGTCATGGTCGCTGACGGTGCTGCCGCGCTCCACGTTGCCGGCGGAGGCGATGGCGCCGGCTTGCACCAGCAGGGCTTCGGCGAGCGTGGTCTTGCCACTGCCCACAGCACCGGTCAGCGCCAGGGTGCGGATGTTGTCAGGGGCGATGGAAAATGCGTTACTGGAAAGTGTCGTCATAGTGCTTTGCTCCTTGTAACTGCAGCATAGCACCGGCGCAGCGCCTTCCCGGGGAGAAGGCACAGGATTTGTTGATGCAGGTTGACTCCTGCACGGCGAGTCGCCTCAAAAACTCTGCTGGTAATACAGCACGCCAAAATTCACGCCTGGATTAGGCTTTTTGATGCTGGCGTTCGAAATATGCTGATAGCGTAATCCGACGGTGTGCCGTGCGTTCTGCCCCCACTGATAGCCCACGCCGATCATGTCCGAAAACTGGAATGCCGTGGATACCGTCTTGTCGGCCGTTACCTGCGTGCGCGACAGCAGGCGCAGGCCGATGGAGGTTTCGGCGAAGAAGCGCCCCTGCTCTGGCGGCGTGTTGCGGTACAGGCGCAGCACTGGCGAATAGCCGACCTCGAACACATCTTTGTGCTGCTTGACCAGCCACTGCGAGGCGGTCACTTCGTGGCGCAGGTCGAGATGCCAGTTGCGGCCTTGCCAGAGCGGTTCGGCGGAGTGGTCCCAGCCCAGCACCAGCCCGACCTTGGCCACATCGTCATCGACTGCGGAGCCGGCGACCAGGCCAGCATCGAAGGCATGGGCCTGAGAGGCCATCCCGGATGCGCCCAGCAGGAACAGCGTACAGAAAAAAATGTTTTTGGATCGCGTAAACCTGAACGTTGCGTGCATACGGGATTCCTTTCCATGTGGCAAGAATTATAGGCCTGTCACTTTGCGCACAACGCAAGCGTCCGATGTGCCAACAAACAACGTCGAGAAAAATACTTGGTGGAAACACCAATCTGAACGATAATCCCATCTCTTTGGCGAGCACGGTGCAAAATGCCCCGCGCCATTCGCAGTACATCTCCCATCTAGCACCTCAGGCCACTTGGCCTTCTCCCACATCTTTCGTGGTGAATGCTGTCAGACGGTTGATGCACTTTTTCAACCCTGACACACGCAGCCCGCAACGGGTTTTTTGCGTGCGTGCGAGTAAAAAAATGACTCAAAACCAGACCACTGGGGCTGCCGCATTGGCGCAGTCCGAATCTTCCATGGCCGATGCTGCGCTGCAGGCCATTTCCGAGACCAACAATTCCATTCCGGATCCGCATCTGCATGCGCCGCTGGCGGCTGACGCCCTGGCGCCGGTAGCCGACGGCGACAATGGCTTCGTCAAGCTGGGCCTGGCCGAGCCGCTGGTACAGGCTTGTCTGGACCTGGGCTACACCCAGCCGACCGTGGTGCAGAACACCGCCATCCCGCTGGCCTTGGCCGAGCAGGATGCCGAGGGCCACAACTATGTGGACCTGATGGTGTCCAGCCAGACCGGTTCCGGCAAGACGGCGGCGTTCCTGCTGCCCGTGCTGCACACGCTGCTGGAGCAGCAACAGGCAGCCATCGCCGCCGAGAAGGCCGAGTGGCAGCGCAAGATCGACGAGGCCATCGCCAACGGCGAAGAGCCGCCGAAGAGGCCGCGCCGCAAGAACCCGACCGACCGCCGCCATTTCAAGGCGGCCACGCCGGGCGCGCTGGTGCTGTGCCCCACGCGCGAGCTGGCGCAACAGGTGGCGCATGATGCTATCGACCTGGTCAAGCATTGCAAGGGCCTGCGCATTGCGCACGTGGTGGGCGGCATGCCCTACGCCGTGCAGGTGGCGCGTCTGCAGAACGCCGATCTGGTGGTGGCCACGCCCGGCCGTCTGCTGGACCTGCAGCGCTCCATGCAGATCAAGCTGGACAAGGTGCAGTTTCTGGTGGTGGACGAGGCCGATCGCATGCTGGATCTGGGCTTCCAGGAAGACCTGGCCGAGATTCACCAGCTGACGGCCGACCGCCGCCAGACCATGATGTTCAGCGCCACGTTCGCGCCGCGCATCCAGCAACTGGCTGCGCGCGTGATGCGTAGCCCGCAGAAGGTGCAGATCGATTCCCCGCAGGAGAAGCACGCCTCGATCGAGCAGAAGCTTTACTGGGCCGACAACTTCGCGCACAAGCGCGCCATGCTGGACCACTGGCTGCGTGATCCTTCCATTGAGCAGGCCATCGTGTTCGCCAGCACGCAGATCGAGTGCGACGGCCTGGCCGAAGACCTGCAGCAGGCCGGCTTTGTTGCCGTGGCGCTGCATGGGGCCCTGAGCCAAGGCCTGCGCAACCGCCGCCTGATGGCGCTGCGCCAGGGCAAGGTGCAATTCCTGGTGGCTACCGATGTGGCGGCGCGCGGTATCGATGTGCCCAGCATTTCGCACGTGTTCAACTTCGGCCTGCCGATGAAGGCAGAGGATTACACGCACCGCATCGGCCGCACCGGCCGTGCCGGCCGCAGCGGCATCGCCGTGACCTTTGCCGAGTTCCGCGACCGCAACCGCGTGTGGGACATCGAGGACTATACGAAGCAGCCGTTCATGACGGCCGTGGTGCCGGGCATGGAGCCCGAGCAGCGCACGCCAACGCGCCATCCGCCCAAGGGCAAGGGCCGCGCCGGTTTTGGCGGTGAAGGCCGTGGCGGCCGCGGCAAAGGTGGTTTTGGTGGCAACGGTCCGCGCAAGGGCTTCAGCCAGGGTCGTGTGGCCGGTTTCGGCGGCTTTGGCGAAGCGCCGGCTCCGCGCAAGCCTCGCGCCGGTGCCGAGGGTGGTGGCAGCTGGGGCCGTCCGCAACGCGAGGCGGCACACCATGCCGGTCGCCGTCCGGAGCGCCAGGAGTTTGGCGGCAGCGGCCGTCCATCCTTCGGCGGCAACGGCCCGCGTCGTGAAGGCGGTGGCATGCGCGGCGGTGCCATGGCAGCTGGCCACCATTCGGGCAAGCGCGGCCGCTGACAGGTGTCGGGTCGCGCAGGTTCGTGGCCCAGGCAATCGATCACGGGTTGGCCGCCGCAGTTGCCAACCCGGCCAAAAACGAAGTCCTGCTGATTGAACTGCACCCCAAAAGTTGGACACCAACTTTGGGGTGTTTTTCATGGTGTGGTCGAAGCGGCAGAGCCCGGTGCAGCTCAGTTCTGCATGGCCTCGATTTCCATCAGCAGGTTGGAGCGGCAGATGTCGGCCACGAAATAGGCCACCTGCGCCTGTGGGGGCAGTCGCTCGATGCAGATCCGGCGGACCTGTTCCAGGTCACGCGCATGACGCACGTAGACCTTGTACAGCGTCAGCTGCTCCAGACTGGAGCCGGCATTGCGCGCCACGAGGGCGATGTTATCGATGGCGGTGCGAGTTTGCGCCGCAATGTCGCCGATATGCACGGTCTGGTGACCGATGATGCTGGCGGTGCCCGAGACGAAGAAGGGCCGACCGCCCGGCAGCCGCGCAGTGCTGGCGCGGGCAAAGCAGGGCGGCCGCGGGCCGTGATCGGACGGGTAGCGGTAGGCGGCAACCTGGCGCGGATTCTCGACATGCGTGCCGGGGTTGCGGCCTGCGAGGAAATACATGCGGATGCTGTCTCCGTCGCAGCCGATGCCCGTTGCTGCCGGCATATGGCGCGTGGCCCAGGGCATCTGGACCAGATCCTGGTCGTAGGCAGCGGCGAAGGCCTGCGCCCGGCCGGAGTTGAAATCGCGGTACACCTCCAGCCCCTCGCTGTTGGGCTGGTTGATGCGCGGAATGTAGTTCCATATACGCCAGAGGTGCGGGAAGCCGCTGTCCTGCAGCAGCCGGAACAGCTCCATGTAGGCGGCCGCGACTGCAGGCGCACATGCACCCTGTTCGGGCATGACGATGGAGGTGCAGCCCCACAGCACTTCGGTGTTGTGGCGGCAGGCGTAATTTCCGTACTGCAGGGGGTGGACGGGTGTCTGGCTCAGCCAGGTTTCATGCCATTCGCAGCCGTCCGGTTCGGCAGCCATCGGAATGGAAAATCGGCTGGGTGAGTTTGATTCTGGGTTATTTCCATAGACTCCGTTACCGAGAATAAAGCCCTGATCAGGAACAAATACGGAATTGGTTGAATATGTTCCCGATCTATCCACGGAAGGTGTGCCAAGCGGCATGGCGCGATATGCCGCAAGACGGCACGTTAGCAACAAAGGTTGATGGCGCAGATCGGTCATTGATTCATTCCACCCCATTGCGATGCGCCAGTTCCACGAACAGGCCGGAATGGTCGAGTTCGGCCAGCCCGTGGGCAATGGCTTCGCCATACAGTTGCTCCACCAGCGACGCGATGGGCAGCGTGCAGTCCAGCTCTGCTGCCGTGCTCATGGCGTTGCGCATGTCCTTGAGTTGCACATCCATGCGGGCGCGTTTGGCGAAATCGCGCTGCACCATGCGCTCGCCGTGCAGGGTCAGGATGCGGCTGTCGGCAAAACCGCCCATCAGGGCCTCGCGCACCTTGCCCATGTCGGCGCCGCCCTTGGCGCACAGGATGAGGGCCTCGGCAACGGCGCCGATGGTGGTGCCGACGATCATCTGGTTGGCCACTTTCGCAAGCTGGCCGCTGCCAGCCGGGCCTACGTGCGTGGATCGGCCGAGGGGGGCGAACACGATTTGGGCTTCGGCAAAATCAGCTGCAGACCCTCCTGCCATGATGGACAGCGTGCCCTGTTCGGCTCCAATCGTGCCTCCTGACACTGGCGCGTCCAGTGCACGTAAGCCAAGGACTGCCAACTGCTGTGCATGTTCCCTCGCTTCCGTGGGGGCGATGCTGGCCATGTCGATCCACAGGGCGCCGGGACGCATGGCATCGGCCACGCCCTGGTTGAATAGCACTTCGCGCACGACCTGGCCGTTTTCCAGCATGCTGATGAGGATATGAGCCCGCGCGGCGGCTTCGGCAGCGGTGGGGTGGACGATGGCGCCATATTCGGTCAGGCCGTTGGCCTTGCTGGCCGTGCGGTTCCAGACGTGGACGGCAAAGCCGGCCTGGCACAGGCGGCGGGCCATGGGAAAGCCCATGGCACCCGTGCCAAGCAGGGCCAGCACAGGATGATCGGAAGGGGAATCAGTCATGAACAGGAGAAGCGGGGCGCCGCAGGGCGGCGAATGCGGCAATGATAGCGGCTGGATCCGTACGCGTCAGCGCTCGTCGCGTCGCAAGCCCAGCGCCTTGCGCAATTGTCCGAACTCCTCGGACTGGTTCAGCAGGTCTGCCCCCGCGCGCTTGAGCTTTTCCACGGTCGGCCCCGGCAGGTAGAGCGAGGTTGGCACATTCAGCATTTCCTCGCGCAATGCGGAGTCGGCCAGATCCTTCAGTGTGAGGCTGATGAAGTACAACTCGATCGGCTCGCCGCCTTGCAGCTGCACGCGCCGTTCCTCGTCCTTGCGCCAGTTGTCGGCCAGGCGGCGGAACTGGCGCACGCTTTCCTGTGAGTTGCGGTCGATCGGGATGTTGATCAGGGCCTGTACCACCTCGCGCAGGCGCGGCACGTCGGCACTACGGTCGATGGTGGTGTCCATGCGGTTCTGCGCATTGACGTTGATGACCACGATCTTGCGTGTATTGTGCACCGTGAACTGGTCATACAGCTGCTTGTTGCTGTAGAGCTGCGTCATGTCCAGCAGGCTGCGCATGCCGAGGTTGTCCACCAGGCCGCCATCGAGGAGGTGGATATAGGGACGTTTCTCGCGGTTGCCGTAGCTCAGCACATTGTCGAGCAGTTCGCGGCGGGTGGTGGTTTGCAGGGCGTTCGGGTCGGCGTAGAACACGGCCTGCTCCATCTCGCCAGGCACGGCGTAGCCGCAATGCCCGCCGTTGTTGTTGAGCGTGAGGGGCGAAAATACCAGCGGTACAGCGCTGGAGGCCGCCACGGCCCGCGCCAGCGGCAGGGCAGAGAGATCCAGGCAGAGCGGATCGAAGGCCTCCTGCGTGAAATCCAGCCGCGTGCCCGAGGCCATGTCGGTACTGCCGATAACGGTGAACGGGCCTTTGCGCCTGTGCGCCAGATCGCCAAAAGTGGCGTGACGGAACAGGGCCAGGTTCAGCTGTTCCTCCAGCAGGTCACCGCGCCCGAACTGGGGCGAGGTCAGGCGCGACCAATTGGTAATGGTGAAAGCCTTGCGCGCGATATTGCCCTGCAGGTTCTGCTTGAGAAAATCCCGCTCGAAATCGCCGAACATGTCTTCGCCATGCAGCGCGTAGTAGGCAGACAGGATGGATCCGCCGGAAACCCCGAAGGTCAGATCCACCTGGTCGAACAGCCGGTGCGTCTTGCCATTCCATTCGAACTGCTGCCTGCGGAGTTCGTCCAGCACGCCATAGCCCAGCGCCGCCGCGCGCGAACCCCCCCCGGAGAACATCACCACCATGAAGATGTCGTCCGCATTGCCCGGCAACTGCTGGCGCGTAATGGCCTGGCGCAGGCGGTAGCCTTCCTGAGGGGCTATGCGGTCGATGGTTGCCAGCGGCTGGTACTGGACGGAGGCGCAGGCCTGCAGCAGCAGGACCAGCAGCAGGGCGGCAAGCAGTTTGAAGGAGCGGTGCATCAATTACATCAGCAGGTGTTCGGCATTATTGTCGCCGCCCAGTATGACGTAATTTACCTTGCGGATATCCATCAAGGCACGTCCGCCCGAATAGCTGATGGAGCTTTGCAGATCCTGCTGCATTTCCAGCAGGGTGTCGGCCAGCTTGCCCGTGATGGGCTCCAGAATGCGCTTGCCCTCCACATGGCGATATTCGCCCTTGTTGAAATCGCTGGCCGAGCCGTAGTATTCCTTGAACAGCTCGCCGTCCACTTCCACCGTGCGGCCGGGGGATTCCTCATGGCCGGCAAACAGCGAACCGACCATCACCATGGTGGCGCCGAAGCGGATGGATTTGGCAATATCGCCATGGCTGCGAATGCCGCCATCGGCAATCAGCGGCTTGGTAGCCACGCGTGCGCACCATTTCACCGCGCTGAGCTGCCACCCGCCGGTACCGAAGCCGGTCTTGAGCTTGGTGATGCACACCTTGCCCGGACCGATGCCGACCTTGGTGGCGTCAGCGCCCCAGTTCTCCATATCGATCACCGCCTCGGGCGTACCGACGTTGCCGGCAATCACGAAACTCTGCGGCAGCCTGTCCTTGATGTGGCCGATCATGTGCTTGACCGAATCGGCATGGCCGTGGGCGATGTCGATGGTGATGTATTCGGGCACCAGACCCTCCCGAGCCAAGGTGTCGACGGTGGCGCGGTCCTCCTCCTTGATGCCCAGCGAGATGCTGGCATACAGCCCCAGTTCGTGCATGCGGCGCACGAAGGCGACCGAATCCAGGTCGAAACGGTGCATCACGTAGAAATAGCCATTCTGTGCCAGCCAGATGCACAGCGGCTCGTCCACCACGGTTTTCATGTTGGCGGGCACGGCGGGGAGCTTGAAGCTGCGCGGGCCGAACTGCACGCTGGTGTCGCACTGACTGCGGCTTTCGACGCGGCATTTGCGCGGCAGCAGGAGTACGTGGTCGTAGTCGAAGATTTCCATGGAATTCCAAGTCCTTTGCTTGCGAAGAAACAGACAAAAAGAAAGGCACTTGGATTGCACCGCGGTCCCCGGTCATGCCTGTGAAGCAGGCACAAAAAACCGGGCGCAAATACTTGGGCCCGGTAGTTAATTCTAGCCTTGATCGGCACATCGTGCATGGGGCGCTCAGCTTTCTACAATAGCACCATGTCTTCCCTATTCGACGATGATTTCTTTGCGCCCGCCGCCCCCATGGCAGGCGCCGGCGATGCCCTGCTGCGCGGCCTGAACGACGAGCAGATGCGGGCCGTCACGCTCCCCGACGAGCATGCCCTGATTCTGGCCGGTGCCGGCTCCGGCAAGACGCGCGTGCTGACCACACGCATTGCATGGCTATTGCAGCAGCAGCGCGTATCGCCCGGCGGCATCATGGCCGTGACGTTTACCAACAAGGCGGCCAAAGAGATGGCGGCGCGCCTGTCGGCCATGCTGCCCATCAACGTGCGCGGCATGTGGATCGGCACCTTCCACGGTCTGTGCAACCGCTTTCTGCGTGCGCACTACAAGGTGGCGAACCTGCCGCAGGGCTTCCAGATCCTGGACACGCAGGACCAGCTCTCGGCCATCAAGCGCCTGTACAAGCAGTTCAACATCAATGATGACCAATTCCCCGCCAAGCAGATGCAGTGGTTCATCGGCGGCTGCAAGGAAGAGGGCATGCGCCCGGGCGACGTGCCGGTGCGTGATGCCGAAAGCCGCAAGAAGGTAGAGATCTATCAGCTCTACGAGGAGCAGTGCCAGCGCGAAGGCGTGGTGGACTTTGGCGAACTGATGCTGCGCAGCTACGAAATCCTCCGTGACTATCCGCTGGTGCGCCAGCATTACCAGCGCCGCTTCCGCCACATTCTCGTGGACGAGTTCCAGGATACCAACCGCCTGCAGTACCTCTGGCTCAAGCAGTTCGTGCCCGAGGCGGGCAGTCCGGTGCCGCGCAATGCCATCTTCGCGGTGGGCGACGATGACCAGAGCATCTACGCCTTCCGCGGTGCGCGCGTGGGCAACATGAACGATTTCGTCACCGAACTGAAAGTGCAGCACCAGATCAAGCTGGAACAGAACTACCGCAGCTACAGCAACATTCTGGACAGTGCGAACGCACTGATCAGTCATAACACGCGCCGCCTGGGCAAGAACCTGCGTACCGACCAGGGCTGCGGCGAGCCGGTCCGCGTGGTGGAGCTGCCTGGCGATCTGGCCGAGGCACAGTGGATCGTCGACGAGATCAAGCAACTGGTGCGCGACGGCAGTGCGCGCAAGGAAGTCGCCATTCTCTACCGCAGCAACGCGCAGAGCCGGGTGATCGAATCGACGCTGTTCAACCATGCGATTCCCTACCGCGTGTATGGCGGCCTGCGCTTTTTCGAGCGAGCTGAGATCAAGCACGCGCTGGCCTACCTGCGCCTGCTGGACAATTCGCGCGATGACACTTCCTTCCTGCGCGTGGTGAACTTTCCGCCGCGCGGCATCGGGGCACGCACGCTGGAGCAGTTGCAGGATGCCGCCCGCGGCGGCAATACCGCGCTGGTGGATGCGGTGCAGCAGGTGCCCGGCAAGGCCGGGGCCAATCTGGCCTCGTTCGTGGCCAAAATCGATGCCATGCGCGAGCAGGCAGACCAGATCACGCTGAAGGAAATCGTCGAGCTGGTGCTGGAAAACAGCGGTCTGCTGGAGCATTACCGCAACGAGCGCGACGGCGCCGACCGGGTGGAAAACCTGCAGGAACTGGTCAACGCCGCCGAAAGCTTTGTCAGTCTGGAAGGCTTTGGCAAGGAAAGCGCCGGCATGCACCAGCTCGATACCAGCGCAGCACCCGCCTGGCCCGGCGAGAGCGAGGCCGCCGCGCAGGATGCGGCGATCACGGCCAGTGCGGCCGACGTGCTGCCCGATGGCGAAACCCTGTCTCCGCTGGCCGCCTTCCTCACCCATGCGGCTCTGGAGGCCGGAGACAACCAGGCTCAGGCTGGCCAGGACGCCGTGCAGCTGATGACCGTGCACGCCGCAAAGGGCCTGGAATTCAACAACGTGTTCATCAGCGGCCTGGAAGAGGGTTTGTTCCCGCACGAGAACTCCCTCAACGACTACGACGGTCTGGAAGAAGAGCGCCGCCTGATGTATGTGGCCATCACCCGCGCACGCCAGCGCCTCTACCTGAGCCACGCGCAGACGCGCCTGCTGCACGGCCAGACGCGCTACAACATCCGCAGCCGCTTCTTCGACGAACTGCCCGAGGAATGCCTCAAGTGGATCACCCCCAAGCGCGCCGGCTTTGCCGATGCCATGCCGGGCTACGAAGGCCGCTGGGGCGGCAGCCAGGGCGATAGCTGGAACCGCGACGTGCGCCAGGCCGTGGGGCAGGGCGCAGCCGAAGTGGTGCGCAAGACCGAACCGGCGCATGGCCTGAAGAAAGGCATGCGCGTGTTCCACACCAAGTTCGGCGAAGGCACGGTGCAGATGCTGGAAGGCAGCGGCGCCGATGCCAAGGCGCAGATCAACTTCAGCCGCCACGGCGTGAAGTGGCTGGCCTTGAGCGTCGCCAAGCTCACGCCGATCGACTGAACCCGTTCCGGCACCGGCCCGTCCGCGCGATGCACAATAGGGCCGATGCACGAATCAGACTGACCAGGAGAGATTCCCCATGCGAGCCCTGTCCCGCACCTTGCAAATGACCCTGACACTGGCCGGAGCCGCCTGGCTGGCCGGCTGCGCCACCGTGTCGCTCGACAATCCGGGCTGGCCGCCGGTCGATGGCCGCCGCTCCGCGCCCGTTGAAACCCGCAGTACCGTTCCATCCCGCATCCCCGCGCCCGTTCCGCCGCCGCCCTCCGTGCAGGACCAGCTGGAAGATGCCGGCGTCGTCGTCACGCCGGTGCAGGATGCTTCTTTGCCGCGCGTTCCGGTCGCATCCGAGCCGGAGGCCCCGGCGCAGGACCTGTCCTGGGTCGGCCACTACGACGGCATGCTGCCCTGTGGCGATTGCGAGGGCATCCGCACGCTACTGTCGCTGTACGAGAACCACACCTATATCCTCAGCATGAAACGCGAAGGCAGCAACAGCCTGCCCAGCATCATGCGGGGAGCCTTCAGTTGGAATGCCGATCACACCGTGGTGCAGCTGGACCAGAATGCCCAGAACCGCCGCTACCAGGTGCTGGGCGGCTCGGCCCGCCTGCTGAACAAGGACGGCAGCCTGATCACCGGCGTGCTGGCGGATCGCTATATCCTGAAGCAGCGGCAGGACTGAGCCGCTGACCGGCCGGGGGCGCCCGCGCTTTAACGCTTCAACGCTTTCGCCACCTCATGCACCAGCGCCGGCCCGCGATAGATCAGGCCGGTGTAGATCTGCACCAGATCCGCTCCTGCAGCCAGCTTGCTGCGCGCATCCTCGCCGCTCAGCACACCGCCCACGCCGATGATCGGGAAGTCCTTGCCCAGCTTCGCACGCAGCTCGCGGATGACGTGGTTGCTCTTTTCCAGCACGGGTGCGCCGCTCAGGCCGCCGGTTTCCTCCGCGTGGGGCAGGCCCTGCACAGCCTCGCGCCCGATGGTGGTGTTGGTGGCAATCACGCCCAGCTTGCCGGCATGGCTGCCATCGGCATTGCAGCCATAGCGGCGCAGCGTGGTGGCAATCAACTCGATCTGGTCCTGCTCCAGATCCGGGGCGATCTTGATGAACAGCGGCTTGTCCTTGCCATGCTGTTGCGCCAGCGCGGCGCGGCGCTGCATCAGGGTGTCCAGCAGGGCATCCAGCGCCTCGTCGCTCTGCAGCGCACGCAGGTTCTTGGTGTTGGGGCTGCTGATGTTCACCGTCACGTAATCGGCCCAGGGATAGACGCCATCCAGGCAGATGAGGTAGTCGTCCGCCGCCTGCTCGATCGGCGTGCTCGCGTTCTTGCCGATGTTCAGGCCCAGCAGGCTGCGGCTATTGGCTGGCCGTGTGCGCTGCACATTGCGCACAAAGGCCTCCAGCCCCTCGTTGTTGAAGCCCAGCCGGTTGATCAACGCGTTGGCCTTGGGCAGCCGGAAAATACGTGGCTTGGGGTTGCCCGGCTGGCCCTTGGGCGTGACGGTGCCCACCTCGATCGAGCCAAACCCCATCGCCTCCCAGGCCGCAATGCAGCGCGCGTTCTTGTCCAGACCGGCGGCCAGGCCCACGCGGTTGGGAAAACGCAGCCCGCACAGCATCACCGGATCGTCCACGAAGGGCTGCGTATAGGCGCGGCGCAGCAGCGAGGAGTGCTGGGTCTTTGCCAGCATGTCGATGGTGGTTTCGTGGGCGGTTTCCGCATCCAGGCGGAACAGCACGGAGCGGGACAGGGAGTAGGGGATCAGGGACATATTGCTGTGTTCTAGTTGTTGGTGTGCCTGCTGCAGCGGGCACAATATGCGTATTGTCCCAAATCCTTTGCAGGAAAAGCAGCCCATGACCCAAGACGAACTCAAAACCCTGGTCGGCCAGGCCGCCCTCAACTACGTCACCCCCGGCACCATCGTCGGCGTGGGGACGGGTTCCACCGTCAACAAGTTCATTGATGCGCTGGGCACCATGAAGGACCAGATCCAGGGCGCGGTGAGCAGTTCGGTGGCTTCCACCGAGCGTCTGCAGGCGCTGGGCATTCCGGTGTTCCCTGCGGAAGAGGTGGAATGGCTGGATGTGTATATCGACGGCGCTGACGAGATTGACGGCCACGGCTACATGATCAAGGGCGGCGGCGCGGCGCTGACGCGCGAGAAGATCGTTGCCGCGCAAAGCCGCCGTTTCGTCTGTATTGTCGATGCCAGCAAGCGCGTGGAGGCGCTCGGCGCTTTCCCGCTGCCGGTCGAGATCATCCCCATGGCCGCCGGCCGGATCATGCGCCAGTTCGAGGAAATGGGCGGACAGGCCAGCGTCCGCCTCAAGGACGGCGTGCCGCTGGTGACTGACAACGGCCAGCATATCCTCGATGTGCACGGCCTGCGCATCACCGATCCGCTTGCCTTCGAGAATCTGGTCAACCAGTGGCCAGGGGTGGTCACCGTGGGCGTGTTTGCGCACCAGAAGGCGCATGTGTGCCTTCTGGGCACGGAGCAGGGCGTCGAGACACTGCTCTACTGATCGCCCGATTAACCCATGAAAAAACCCGGTCGGTGCAAACCTTCCGGGTTTTTTCTTTTGTCAGCCCTCCGTGAAGGAGGGCAGCAGCCGCATCAGGCAATCAGCAAACGCCTTGGGCCAGCATGGCATCGGCCACTTTGACGAAGCCGGCGATGTTGGCACCGTCCACGTAGTTGACGCGGCCCTTGCCGTCCTTGCTGCCGTAAGCCACGCAGTTGCTGTGGATGTCGGTCATGATGTTCAGCAGCTTGGCGTCGACTTCCTGGCTGCTCCAGTACAGGCGCTGGGCGCCCTGGGCCATTTCCAGGCCGGACACGGCCACACCGCCGGCGTTGCTGGCCTTGCCAGGTGCGTACAGCACTTTTTCGTTGGCCAGGAACACTTCCACGGCTTCCAGCGTGCTGGGCATGTTGGCACCTTCGGCCACGCAGATCACGCCGTTCTTCACCAGGGTCTTGGCGTCTTCCTCGTTGAGTTCGTTCTGGGTGGCGCAGGGCAGGGCAATGTCCACCGGGATGTGCCACGGGGTTTTGCCTTCTTCGTACTGCAGGCCGAACTGCTCGGCAAACTCGCTCATGCGGCCGCGCTTCTCGTTCTTCAGGTCCATCAGGGCCAGCAGCTTCTCCTTCGTGAAGCCGTTGGCGTCATACACGGTACCATTGGAGTCGGAAGCGGTCACCACCTTGGCGCCGAATTCCATGGCCTTCTCGATGGCGTACTGGGCCACGTTGCCGGAGCCGGACACGGAGACGGTTTTGCCTTCCATGGAGTTGCCGGCATGCTGCAGCATGGCCTGGGCAAAGTACACGGTGCCGTAGCCGGTGGCTTCGGGGCGGATCAGGCTGCCGCCGTAGGTCAGGCCGCGGCCGGTGAAGACGGTGCCGGTGTTGTTCGACAGCTTCTTCATCATGCCGTTCATGAAGCCCACTTCACGCGCGCCCACGCCGATGTCGCCAGCAGGCACGTCGGTGTCGGGGCCGATGTGGCGGTACAGCTCGGTCATCAAGGCCTGGCAGAAGCGCATCACTTCGTTGTCGCTCTTGCCCTTGGGGTCGAAATCGGAGCCGCCCTTGCCGCCGCCCATGGGCAGCGTGGTCAGTGCGTTCTTGAAGGTCTGCTCGAAAGCCAGGAACTTCAGGATGGACAGGTTGACGGAGGGGTGAAAGCGCATGCCGCCCTTGAACGGGCCGATGGCATTGCTGTGCTGGATGCGGAAAGCGCGGTTGACGTGGGTCTGGCCCTTGTCATCCTGCCAGCTCACGCGGAACTGGATCACGCGCTCGGGTTCGCACAGACGCTCGAGCAGGGCTTGCTGGGCGTAGCGCGGATTCTGCTGCACGAACGGCCACAGGCTCGACAACACTTCCTTGACCGCCTGCAGGAATTCGGGTTGATTGGGGTCGCGCTTGATCAGCGTGGCCAGGAAAGAGTCGAGGGAGGTGTTTTGTAGCATCTTGTCGTGCCCGTATCGTGAGGAGATATAAACCCCCGGAGAGGCGCACCGTCCCGCACACACACGACACAATCCTGCGCTCTTTCCGGATCAGGGCAGGTATTAACCTGCCACAAAGGCCGTCAGAACTTCGTCCGCATCACACTTTGCAGGTGAATTTTACAGACGTCGAAAGCATCCATGGACACTTTTGGGCCACGAATTGATGCAGCGCACCATTGTTACGGATGCGTCAAGCCAAAATGTTGCCGTGACGATACGCTGAAGCGCGCGTGGAAGCCTCCACGCGCGCTCGGGATTGCATGATGTATTACGGCGACCGGGGTGAGATTCAGTCAATGCCCTGGGTCACGCCAGGCTGACGAAACCGCTCAGGCCGGCTCGGCCATGCCCTGATGCCGCAGCAGCGCCTCGATGCTGGGCGTGCGGCCGCGGAAGGCCTTGAAGGACTCCATGGCCGGACGGCTGCCGCCGCGCTCCAGGATTTCCTCGCGGAAGCGGCGGGCCGTGGCCGGGTCGGGTGTGCCGTCGAAGGCGGCGGTTTCCTCGAAGGCGGCGTAGGCATCGGCGCTCAGCACCTCGGCCCACTTGTAGCTGTAGTATCCCGCCGAGTAGCCGCCGGCAAAGATATGGCTGAAAGTGTGCGCCATGCGGTTCCACTCGGGCGGCAGGATCACGGCTACTTCCTGGCGCACGGCGTGCAGCAGCGGCATCACGTCGGTCGGCGCCGGATTCTGGCTGTGCAGCAGCATGTCGAACAGGGCGAATTCCACCTGACGCAGCGTTTGCATGCCGCTCTGGAAGTTGCGTGCGGCCAGCATGCGCTCGTACAGTTCGCGCGGCAGCGGCTCGCCGGTATCCACATGGGCCGTCATGTCGCGCAGCACGCTCCATTCCCAGCAGAAGTTTTCCATGAACTGGCTGGGCAGTTCCACAGCATCCCATTCCACGCCGCTGATGCCGGAAACATCGTGCTCGTTCACCTGCGTCAGCATGTGGTGCAGGCCGTGGCCGGTTTCGTGGAACAGCGTGATCACGTCATCGTGTGTCAGCAGCGGCGGCTTGCCGCCCACGCCTTCGGCAAAGTTGCAGACCAGATGGGCGACCGGGGTCTGCAGGCTGCCGTCGTCCGGGCGCACCCAGCGGGCGCGCACGTCGTCCATCCAGGCGCCGCCGCGCTTGCCCTGGCGTGCGGGCGGATCGAGGTAGAACTGGCCCACCAGCACACCGTTGCGTTCCAGACGGTAGAACTCCACGCTGTCGTGCCAGACCGGCGCATGGTCGCGCCGGATGCTGACGTCGAACAGGTTTTCGACGATCTTGAACAGGCCGGCCAGCACCTTGGGTGCCGGAAAGTACTGCTTCACTTCCTGCTCGCTGAAGGCATAGCGCGCTTCCTTGAGCTTTTCGCTGATGTAGGGCCAGTCCCAGGGCTGGGGATCGTGCAGCTTAAGTTCCGTGGCGGCAAACTCGCGCAGGTCGGCGACGTCCTTTTCGGCATAGGGGCGGGCCTTGGAGGCCAGATCGCGCAGGAAGCCGATGACTTCGTCCGGCCGGTCGGCCATCTTGGGCACCAGCGAGACCTCGGCAAAGCTGGTGTAGCCCAGCAGCGCGGCTTCTTCCTGGCGCAGGGCCAGAATCTCGGCCATGACGGCGCTGTTGTCGTACTTCACGGCATCGCCTTCGGCCTGCTCCGAGGCGCGCGTGTTGTAGGCGCGATAGAGCTTCTGGCGCAGGGCGCTGTTGTCGGCAAACTGCATCACGGGCAGGTAGCTTGGGATCTTGAGGGTCAGCTTGTAACCCTGCTTGCCATCGGCTTCAGCGGCTGCACGCGCGGCGTCGATCACATCCTGCGGCACGCCCTGCAACTCTTCCAGCGTGGCGTAATAGGCCCAGGTGTCGGTCGCATCGAGGGCGTTTTCGCTGAACTTCTGCGTCAGCTCGGCCATGCGTTCCTGGATGGCGGCGTGGCGCTCGCGGTCGGCGCCCTCCAGTTCGGCGCCGCTCAGCACGAAACCGCGCAGGGCGTTCTTCAAGGCTTGCTGCTGTTCGGCGTTGAGGCTGTTGGCGTCGATCGCCTTGTATTTGGCATAGAGGCGTTCATCGGCACCCAGGCGCGTCCAGAAATCGGATACCGCGGGCAGCATGGCGTTGTAGGCGGCACGCAATTCGGGGGTGTCGCACACGCTCTTGAGGTGGCCGACTGCGCCCCAGGCGCGACCCAGCTTTTCCGTAGCGACATCCAGCGTTGCGGCCAGTTGCTGCCAGCTGGCAGGAAACTCGGCAGCGGTGACGGTGGCCAAGGCCTGGTCGGCGTCCGCCAGTAACTGGCTGATGGCCGGAGCAACGTGCTCGGGCCGGATCTGGTCGAACAGCGGCAGGGCGCCGAAGTCGAGCAGGGGATTGGTTGAAGGGCTGAGAGAAGCGGAGGTGGGTGCAGTCATCCTGACAATGTAAGGTTGAATGCCGACCCTTCAAGGGTGATATTGGGATACCTTGTGAGGCAAGGAAAGGGGGCTGGCCCCGGCGTGGCAGACTCGGGATTGCGGGGGCGGGCCATTTTGTGCGCAGCGAGAGGGATGAAGTCGCTGGTCGGCCGCATGAGCGGCAGGCCAGCGATTGCGAACAGCGATTCGCTACTTGCGCACAGGCTATCGCTGAATCAGCGCGCGGCCGCCTCGCGTTCTGCAGCCTCGATGGTGTTGACCAGCAGCATGGTGATGGTCATCGGGCCGACGCCGCCCGGCACCGGCGTGATGTAGCCGGCCACTTCCTTCACGCCATCAAAGTCGACGTCGCCGCAGAGCTTGCCTTCGTCGTTGCGGTTCATGCCCACGTCCAGCACGACGGCACCGGGCTTGACCATGTCGGCGGTCAGTACATTGCGCTTGCCCACGGCGGCCACGATGACGTCGGCCTGCAGGGTCTGCGCCTTCAGGTCGGCGGTGCGGCTGTGGCAGACGGTCACGGTGGCGTCCTTGGCCAGCAGCATCAGCGCCATGGGCTTGCCCACGATGTTGCTGCGGCCGATCACCACGGCGTGCTTGCCTTTCAGGTCGTAGCCGATGCTTTCCAGCATCTTCATGCAGCCGTAGGGCGTGCAGGGCCAGAAGCCGGGCATGCCGGTCATCAGGGCGCCTGCGCTGGCGATATGGAAGCCGTCCACGTCCTTGGCCGGGCTGATGGCCTCGATCACTTTCTGGGCATCGATGTGTGCAGGCAGCGGCAGTTGCACCAGAATGCCGTGGATGGACGGGTCGTTGTTCAGGGCGTCCACGCGGGCCAGCAGCTCGGCTTCGGTCATTGAGGCGTCGTATTTTTCGAGCACGGAGTGCAGGCCGTTGTCTTCGCAGGCCTTGACCTTGTTGCGCACGTAGACCTGGCTGGCCGGATTGGCGCCCACCAGCACCACGGCCAAGCCGGGCGTGATGCCCCTGGCCTTGAGCGCAGCGGCGCGCTCGGCCACTTCGCCGCGCAGTTTCCGGGAGAGTTCGTTACCGTTGATGAGTTGGGCTGTCATGGGAGATCCTGGAAAAATGGATTGATCAAAAAAACATTCCCGCTCGGGCGGGAATGCTGGTGCAGGGTGGGGCGTGCTCAGGACTTGGGGGCGTTGGAACCCAGTGCCACCTTGAGCAGGTCGGCCACCGTATTGGCGTTGAGTTTTTCCATGATATTGGCGCGGTGCGCCTCCACCGTCTTGATGCTGATGTTCAGGTCATCGGCAATCTGCTTGTTCAGGCGGCCGGCCACGATGCGCTCCAGCACCTGGGCTTCGCGGTTGGTGAGCTTGCCCAGCAGCGATTCGCGTGTGCTGGCCTGCTGGTGTTCGGCAAATGCGGCGCGCGCACGATCCAGCATCTTCTCGACCAGGGCTTCCAGGTCTTCCTCGCGGAAAGGCTTCTGAATGAAGTCGAGCGCGCCTTTTTTCATGGTCTCGACCGCCATGGGCACGTCGCCATGGCCAGTGATGAACACGATGGGCAGCGGCGATTTGCGCTCGATCAGGCGATCCTGCAGATCCAGGCCGCTCATGCCATCCATGCGGATATCCACGAACATGCAGGCGACCTCGCGCGGGTCGTAGCGGCTGAGAAAGGTCTCGGCGGAGTCGAAGCAGCGCACGCGGTAGCCCTTGCCCTCAAGCAGCCACTGCAGCGAGTCGCGTACGGCCTCGTCATCATCCACGACGTAAATGGTGCCTTTTTCTGGAATCAAGCTCATGATGTGATCGTCTGTGAGTCGCTGGGAACAGGGGTGGTGGGGATGGGCAGCCAGAAAGTGAATCGGCACCCAGCCACCATATTGTCATTGTAGATGTTCTCGGCCATCAATCGGCCCTGGTGCGATTCAACAATGCTGCGGCACAGGTTCAGGCCGATGCCCATGCCCTCGGCCTTGGTGGTGTAGAACGCCTCGAACAGGTGGTCCAGCGTTTCCTGCGACAAGCCGGTGCCCTGGTCCTGGATGCTGAATTCCACCACCGGGCGGTCTTCGCGCACGGTGCTGCAAACCTCCAGGCGTACGTGGCGGCGGTCGGCCAGCATGCCTGCCTGGTCGATGGCCTCGGCAGCGTTCTTGAGCAGGTTGATCAGCACCTGTTCCACCAGGATTTTGTCCACGCGCAGGATGGGCAGGCCGCGCTCCACGCTGTACTGCAGGCGCACATTGCGGCGGCGCATCTCGATTTCGGCCAGTTCCACGGCCTCGACCACCATGGTCTCGACGTCGGCATCCGAATAGTTGGGTGTGCTGCGCTTCACGAAGGTGCGGATGCGCTGGATGATCTGTCCGGCGCGCTGGGCCTGGCGCGAGGTCTTGTCCAGTGCGCCCAGCAGTGCCTCCTGGTCGATCTGTCCGTTGCGCAGGCGGCTGATCATGCCGTTGCAGTAGTTGTTGATGGCGGTGAGCGGCTGGTTGAGCTCGTGCGCCACGCTGGAGGCCATTTCCCCCATGGTGACCAGACGGCTCGCGGCCTGGGCGCGCGCCTCGTGCTGGGCACTTTGCTCCTCGGCCTGGCGGCGAGCGGTGATGTCGGTGGCGACCACCAGCTGTGCCAGCCGGCCGTCCACCCATTCCAGATAGCGCGAACGCACCTCGATCCACTTGTCGAGCTGCGACAGGTAGATTTCCGTGTTGTTGCTGGCATCGTGCAGCGCGGCGGTCGGCAGTCCGGCGAGCGGGTCTTCGCCGCTGCGGGGGGTGCCGGTCGCGTCGCCACCGGGGCTGCCAGCCTTGGTCAGCATGCGCATGTGGCCTGCCGCGTTGTCGTCGCTGAACCAATGGCGGTAGGCCTGGTTGGCAAACAGCAGTTCGTTGCTGCCGAGCGGCGCAACGGAAATGCTCACGTCCAGCGCATCCAGCACGCGGGTGAAGCGTTCGTAGGCGTTCGTGAGCTGGCGTTTGATGCGGTTCGGTTCGGTGATGTCCGTCATGGACGACATCCAGCCCGTCTGCCGGCCATCCACGCCGATCAGCGGCGACATGTAGATGCGCGCCTCGAAGGTGGTGCCGTTCTTGCGCTGCACACGCATGATGTAGCCGCCCTGCGGGATCTGGTCCTGCAGGGTCTTGCTCAGGATGCGGTGGTGGCGTGTATGGTCATCCTCATGCCAGAAGGAGTAGGGCGGGCGCTGCCCGATCAGTTCTTCCGCGCTCCAGCCGGTCATCTGGCAGAAGGCCGCGTTCACGTAGCTGATGCGTCCGTCCAGATCCAGTGCGCGCATGCCGATGACCAGCGAGTTTTCCATGGCGCGGCGAAAGCTGGTTTCGGACAGCAGTTCCTGCTGCGAACGCTGGCGACGGCGCAGGTGACGCCAGTTGGCGATCAGCATCCAGGCAGTGAGTGCACTCAGGGCCAGCACCAGCAGGAACAGGCCGCGGTTGGTCATGCTGCTGCTGGCACGGTAGGCGCGCAAATGCAGGGTCAGCACGTTATCCACTGTTGCCAGCGGGGCGTTGTACACGCTGTTGTGCATGGAAGACCAGAGCTGCCACCAGGCCACTTTTTCATCGGGATCGACGTTCTGGCCGGCTACCACGCGCTTGTGCGCATCCATCAGCGAGACGGCGTACTGGGCGAACACGTCCGAAGGGATGGCGTAATACAGCAGCGATGACAGGTTGTAGCGCGCGTACAGATAGCCATTCGGTGCGTCGCGCTGCCCCAGTGGCAGCATGAAAGCGAGGAATGCGTCCTCGCCTTCGTGGCGTGTGATGAGCACATAGCGCGCCTGCCGTGCTTCGCACACGGCCTCGAGCAGGCTGCGCTCCTGGGGCAGAGGCAGGGTGGCGCCCGGACGGGCCAGGGTGTAGGCCCCGGAATCATGCATTTCCCGCGAGGCGCGCGTGTTGCCGTCGGCGTCCAGCCAGGTCATGTCCAGCACCTCGGGGTTGTCGAGCGCCATACGGCTTACCTGCTGGGTGAACATCCCGGTTGAAACCCGGGCGGGATCCAGTTCGCGCCCGAACTTCTGCAATTGCTCCTGGCGCTCGGACAGGCGCAAGTTGACGCGCTGGCGCGAATGCTCGCCATCGCGTTGCACCGATTGCTGCTCGGCCTGCATCTCTTCCATGCGCAGATAGCTGATGGCGGCCACCACCGCCATCACGAACAGCAGCACCGCCAGCACCGGAAACAGGCCCATGAAACGGTCCTGCCGGTGCGCGGGAAGGTCGCGCCACCACTGCAGCGAAGTCAGGGGCTTGCCCCGCCGGGATCTGGTGCTGTTGCCCATGAAAACGATGATTGACCTTGTGCGACGACGGTTTGAAGAGAACTCAGCCGCCCATCATGCCAGCCCAGCTTTGTATGGGCCTTACAGAATGTGATCGATTGGTCATATTTTTATAATATAAAAACAATCATCATATTTTGAAATAGGGGTTTCCTTGTGAGATACTGCCTGTGCATTTATGCACAATCCCTTGAGAACCACAAACACAGGAGACAACCATGCCAGACGCACAGATGCCGGTGGACGGTCACATCATTCCGGATACCGACAGGGAAGAAACCCGGGAATGGGTAGACGCCCTGGCTGCAGTGATCGCCAACGAGGGCAGGGAACGCGCCCATTTCCTGCTGGAGCACCTGCTGGAAACGGCCCGCCAGCACAGCATGGACATGCCGTTTTCCGCTCATACGGCCTATGTCAACACGCTGGAGCCCGAGCAGGAAGCCCGCAACCCCGGCAACGTCACCATCGAAAAGCGCCTGCGTTCCTTCATGCGCTGGAACGCCATGGCCATGGTGGTGCGCGCCAACCGCCTCAACCCCGCTGACGGCGGCGATCTGGGTGGCCACATCGGCTCCTTCGCCTCGCTGGCCAGCATGCTGGGGGCCGGCTTCAACCACTTCTGGCACGCCGAAAGCGAAAACCACGGCGGCGACTGCCTCTACATCCAGGGTCACAGCGCGCCCGGCATCTATGCCCGCGCCTACCTGGAAGGCCGTCTGACCGAAGAGCAACTCGACAACTTCCGTCAGGAAGTCGGCGGCAAGGGCCTGTCCAGCTACCCGCACCCCAAGCTGATGCCCGACTTCTGGCAGTTCCCCACGGTGTCCATGGGTCTGGGCCCGCTGATGGCCATCTACCAGGCGCGCTTCCTGAAGTACCTGCACGCCCGCGGCATTGCCAATACCGAAAACCGCAAGGTCTGGGTGTTTCTGGGCGACGGCGAGATGGACGAGGTGGAAAGCCTGGGCGCCATCAGCCTGGCCTCGCGCGAGAAGCTGGACAACCTGATTTTCGTGATCAACTGCAACCTGCAGCGCCTGGACGGTCCGGTGCGCGGCAACGGCAAGATCGTGCAGGAACTGGAAGGCGAATTCCGTGGTTCCGGCTGGAACGTGATCAAGCTGCTGTGGGGCAGCAACTGGGATCCGCTGCTGGCCCGCGACAAGGACGGCAAGCTGCGCCAGCTGATGATGGAGGTGCTGGACGGCGACTACCAGTCCTTCAAGGCCAACGACGGCGCCTACGTGCGCAAGCACTTCTTCGGCCGCTACCCCGAAACGGCCAAGCTGGTCGAGCACATGAGCGACGACGAGATCTGGGAACTGCGCCGTGGTGGCCATGATCCGCAGAAGGTCTATGCCGCGTTCCATGCTGCCAACGAGCACAAGGGCCAGCCCACCGTGCTGCTGGTCAAGACCATCAAGGGCTTCGGCATGGGCAAGGCCGGTGAAGGCAAGAACACCGTGCACCAGACCAAGAAGCTGAGCGATGACGATATCCGCTACATCCGCGACCGCTTCAACATCCCGATCCCGGACAGCGAGCTGCCCAGCATTCCGTATTACAAGCCGGCGGATGACACGCCCGAGATGCAGTACCTGCACGCCCGCCGCAAGGAACTGGGGGGCTATCTGCCGCACCGCCGCGCGAAGAGCGACGAGAGCTTCACCGTGCCTTCGCTGGAAACCTTCAAGGCCGTGCTCGAGCCCACTGCCGAAGGCCGTGAGATCAGCACCACGCAGGCCTATGTGCGCTTCCTGACGCAGCTGCTGCGCGACCAGGCCCTGGGCCCGCGCGTGGTGCCCATCCTGGTGGACGAGGCCCGTACCTTCGGCATGGAAGGCCTGTTCCGCCAGATCGGCATCTACAACCCCGCTGGCCAGAACTACACCCCGGTCGACCGCGACCAGGTGATGTACTACAAGGAGCAGACCGACGGCCAGATCCTGCAGGAAGGCATCAACGAAGCCGGCGGCATGTCCAGCTGGATTGCCGCTGCCACCAGCTACTCCACGTCGAACCGGATCATGATCCCGTTCTACGTCTATTACTCCATGTTCGGCTTCCAGCGCGTGGGCGATCTGGCCTGGGCGGCTGGCGACATGCAGGCGCGCGGTTTCCTGCTGGGTGGCACCTCCGGCCGTACCACGCTCAACGGCGAAGGCCTGCAGCACGAGGACGGCCACAGCCACATCCTGGCCGGCACCATCCCGAACTGCGTCACTTACGACCCGACCTTCGCGCATGAAGTGGCCATCATCCTGCACCACGGCCTCAAGCGCATGGTCGAGAAGCAGGACAACGTGTTCTTCTACCTCACGCTGCTGAACGAGAACTACGCCATGCCTGGCCTGACGCCCGGTACGGAAGAGCAGATCATCAAGGGCATGTACCTGTGCAAGCCCGGCGCCGAAGGCGTGCAGCAGCGCGTGCAGCTGCTGGGCTCCGGCTCCATTCTGCGCGAGAGCATCGCAGCGCAGGCCCTGCTGGCGCAGGACTGGGGCATTGCCGCAGACGTCTGGAGCTGCCCGAGCTTCAACGAGCTGGGTCGCGACGGCCAAGACGCCGAGCGCTGGAACCTGCTGCACCCGCTGGAGACGCCGCGCAAGTCCTTTGTGCAGCAGCAACTGGAAGGCAGCACCGGCCCGGTGATTGCCTCCACCGACTACATCAAGGCCTACGCCGAGCAGATCCGTCCGTTCATCCCGGCCGGTCGCAGCTACCGCGTGCTGGGCACAGACGGCTTCGGCCGCAGCGATTTCCGCTACCGCCTGCGCGAGCACTTCGAGATCGACCGCCACTACATCGTGCTGGCCGCGCTCCGCTCGCTGGCCGACGAGGGCAAGCTGCCGGTGGCCAAGGTGGCAGAAGCCATCGCCAAATACGGCATCGACGCCGACAAGATCAACCCGCTGTACGCCTGATCCGGCGCGAAAGGAGACAGACTATGGCAACGATCGAAGTCAAGGTGCCGGATATCGGTGATTTTTCCGATGTGGCAGTGATCGAGGTGCTGGTCAAGGCCGGTGACACCGTCAAGGTGGAGCAGAGCCTGATCACGGTGGAGAGCGACAAGGCCTCCATGGAAATTCCCTCCAGCCATGCTGGTGTGGTGAAGGAAGTCAAGGTCAGCCTGGGCGACAAGGTGCGCGAAGGCTCCGTGGTGCTGCTGCTGGAAGCCTCCGATGCAGACGCAGGGCAGGGGGCGGCCGCGCCTTCCCCGGCCAATGCCGAGCCGCCGGTGGGGGGCAGCGAAGTGGTTCCGGGGGCGAGCGAAGCATCTGCCGCAGCACGCGCCGCCGACACGGCCGGCGCCGGCGTGCTGCAACAGCAGGCGCATGCCGCCCCGGGCGGCAGCGTCGAAGTGCGCGTGCCCGATATTGGTGATTTCAAGGATGTCGCCGTCATTGAGCTGTTCGTCAAGCCCGGCGATACCGTCAAGGTCGAGCAGAGCCTGCTCACCGTGGAGAGCGACAAGGCATCGATGGAGATCCCGTCCAGCCACGCTGGTACCGTCAAGGAAGTCAAGGTCAACCTGGGCGACAAGATCAACCAGGGCGACCTGATCGTGATTCTGGGGGCTGCCGCTGGCGCATCCGCGCCGGCTCCGGCCGCTGCACATTCAGAGAGTGCTGCAGCCCCGATGCAAGCCGCAGCCGCTCCTGCACAGGCAGCAGCGCCCTCGGTGCAGACAGCAACGCAGGACGCAGCCCCCAAGGCAGCCGCCCCGGCCGCAGCACATAACCCTGCTGCAGCACCCGCAAGCGGCAAGCTGCCACATGCATCGCCCTCCGTACGCAAGTTCGCGCGCCTGCTGGGCGTGCCGATTGCCGAGGTCAAGGGCACTGGTCCCAAGGGCCGCATCACGCAGGAAGACGTCCAGTCCTTCACCAAGGCCGTCATGTCCGGTGCGCTGCAGACGCAGGCGCAGGCGGCCAAGGCTCCGGCCGGCGGCGGCGTGACCGGTGGCGGCGAACTCAACCTGCTGCCCTGGCCCAAGGTCGATTTCGCCAAGTTCGGCGAAATCGAAACGCAGCCGCTGTCGCGCATCAAGAAGATTTCCGCACAGAACCTGTCGCGCAACTGGGTGATGATCCCCGCGGTTACTTACCACGAGGATGCCGATATCACCGAACTGGAAGCCTTCCGCGTCCAGCTCAACAAAGAGAACGAGAAGGCCGGCATCAAGGTCACCATGCTCGCCTTCCTGATCAAGGCCTGCGTCAAGGCGCTGCAGAAGTTCCCCGAGTTCAACAGCTCGCTGGATGGCGACAACCTGGTGCTGAAGAAGTACTTCAACATCGCCTTTGCCGCCGATACCCCGAATGGTCTGGTGGTACCGGTCATCAAGAACGCCGACCGGAAGTCTGTGTTCGAGATTGCCCAGGAATCCGGCGAACTGGCGAAGAAGGCGCGCGACGGCAAGCTGGGCCCGGCCGACATGCAGGGTGCCTGCTTCACTATCTCCAGCCTGGGCGGCATTGGAGGCACCTACTTTGCGCCCATCGTCAATGCTCCCGAGGTGGCGATTCTGGGCGTCAACAAGAGCGCCATGAAACCGGTGTGGGACGGCAAGCAGTTCGTGCCGCGCCTGACGCTGCCGCTCTCGCTCACGGCCGACCATCGCGTCATCGACGGTGCACTGGCTACCCGTTTCAACGTCTACCTGGCGCAGCTGCTGGCTGATTTCCGCCGCGTGGCACTCTAAGGAGCTGAAGATGAGCGAAGTGCAAGTCAAGGTTCCCGATATCGGCGATTTCGCCGAAGTGGCCGTGATCGAGGTGTTGGTCAAGCCCGGCGACACCATCAAGGTGGAGCAGAGCCTGGTCACTGTCGAAAGCGACAAGGCCTCGATGGAAATCCCGTCCAGCCATGCCGGCGTGGTCAAGTCACTGGCGGTGCAACTGGGCGACAAGGTCAGCGAAGGCTCCGTGCTGCTGACGCTGGAGGTGCAGGAGCAGGGTGCGGCCGCTGCTCCGGCGGCTGGACAGACAGCGGCAGCCACGGCCAGTGCCGTCCCTGCCCAGGCAGGCGGGGCCGCCGGCTCTGCTGCCGCGTCCACGCCAGACGCATCTGCGCCAGCGCCCGCAGCTTCCAGCTACACCGGCCAGGTCGACCAGCAATGCGACGTGCTGGTGCTGGGCGGCGGCCCCGGTGGCTACAGCGCCGCTTTCCGCGCCGCCGATCTGGGCCTGAATGTGGTGCTTGTCGAGCGCTATGCCACCCTGGGCGGCGTCTGCCTGAACGTGGGCTGCATCCCGTCCAAGGCACTGCTGCACGTGGCAGCCGTCATGGACGAAGTCAGCCACATGGCCGACCTCGGCGTGGAATTCGGCAAACCGGTCGTCAACATCGACAAGCTGCGTGGCCACAAGGAAAAAGTCATCGGCAAGCTCAATGGCGGCCTCGCCGCCATGGCCAAGATGCGCAAGGTCACCGTGGTACGCGGCTACGGCGCCTTCGTCAGCCCCAACCATGTGCAGGTCGAGGAAACCACCGGCACCAGCCAGGAAAAGACGGGCAAGATCACCACCATCGGCTTCCAGAAGTGCATCATTGCCGCTGGCAGCCAGGCCGTGCGCCTGCCCTTCATGCCCGAAGATCCGCGCGTGGTCGACAGCACCGGTGCGCTGGCGCTCAAGGAAGTGCCCAAGCGCATGCTGATCCTCGGCGGCGGCATCATCGGCCTGGAAATGGGTACGGTGTACAGCACGCTGGGCGCGCGTCTGGACGTGGTCGAGATGCTGGACGGCCTGATGCAGGGCGCCGACCGCGATCTGGTCAAGGTCTGGCAGAAGATGAACGCCCACCGTTTCGACAACATCATGCTCAAGACCAGGACGGTGGCTGCCAAGGCGACCGAAGCGGGCATCGAGGTGACGTTTGCACCAGCGGAAGAGGGCGGCCAGGCTCCGGCTCCGCAAACCTACGATTTGGTGCTGCAGGCCGTGGGCCGCAGTCCCAACGGCAAGAAGATCGCTGCCGACAAGGCGGGCGTGTCCGTCAGCGACCGCGGCTTCATCTCGGTCGACGTGCAGATGCGCACCAACGTGCCGCATATCTTCGCCATCGGCGACATCGTCGGCCAGCCCATGCTGGCGCACAAGGCGGTGCATGAAGCCCATGTGGCAGCCGAAGTCATTGCAGGGGAACTCAAGGGTGACAAGGATCTGGCAGCCGCCGCCTTCGATGCCCGCGTGATTCCCAGCGTGGCCTACACCGATCCCGAAGTGGCCTGGGTCGGCCTCACCGAGGAGCAGGCCAAGGCACAGGGCATCAAGGTCAGCAAGGGCCTGTTCCCGTGGTCGGCCTCCGGCCGCGCTATCGCCAATGGCCGCGACGAAGGCTTCACCAAGCTGCTGTTCGACGAGGAAACGCACCGCATCGTCGGTGGCGGTATCGTCGGCACGCATGCGGGCGACATGATAGGCGAAATCGCACTGGCGATCGAGATGGGGGCCGATGCGGTCGACATTGGCAAGACCATCCATCCGCATCCCACGCTGGGCGAAAGCATCGGCATGGCAGCGGAAGCCGCGCATGGCAGCTGTACCGACTTGCCGCCGCAGAGGCGCAAGTAAGTACGGAAAGACCTGACAGAAGAAACGCCGGTCGCCCCAGGGCTGCCGGCGTTTTTCATGTCCTGCCGCTCCAGAAACAGGAAAGCGACCACCAGGGTCGCTTTCGTGTGAAGAAACTGTGAAGCCGCCGGGCGATCAGTTGCCCATCTGCGAGGCAATATCGAATGCCGTCTTCGTGGTGATGGTGCCGGCCACGCCTTCGCTGCCCGGAACGCGACGGGCGCCGTTGAAGCGGGAAGACCAATAGCTGCCATCCATGCTTTCCACGCGTACGCGGGCGCCGGAGCGGGGCGCGTGGATGAACTTGCCGTCGCCCACGTAGATGCCCACATGGCTGAAGGCGCGACGCATGGTATTGAAGAACACCAGGTCACCCGGACGCAGCTCGGAGCGGGAGATGCTCTGGGTGGCCGCGGCCTGATCGGCAGCACGACGGGGCAGCACCTGACCCAGCGTCTTTTCATAGGTGGCGCGAACAAAGCCGCTGCAGTCGAAGCCGGATTCGGCCGAGGTGCCGCCATATCGGTACGGCACACCGATGAAGCCCATGGCCGTGCTGACCAGGTCGGACGCGGTATTGCGTACGTTCTGTCCTACGTTCTGGATCTGGGAGCTGATCCTGCGTTCCTGGAGGAAGCTGTCAAGTTCATCGGAGGGGGAAGCATGGGCCACGGAAGCGAACAGACCCACGAACAGGAGGACAGGCAATTTCTTCATGGGAGCGTAGTTTATCGGACATGTAGGTGAAATCCGACACGGATACACAGAGATAACCGACTTTTACCCGCTTTTTTGTATCAAAAGACCATTTTTTCCTGAAACAAGCCTGACAGTACCCTTTTTCGTCAATCCCTTGTCAGGATTTGTGATATATGCCTGCGCTCAAAGTGCGTAGGGGATATCCGCTAGGCCGCATCGGGACGGGCAGGGGAAAAGCAGCCCATAATCCCATGGATACCCCGAATGAACCAGAACAGAAGGACACGCCCATGCTGCTCAACGTCGAAGAATCCCAGCTCGTCCTGGTCGATTACCAGGAACGCCTCATGCCTTTCATCCACGAAGGCGACATGGTGGTGCGCAACGCCGTCCGCCTCGGCAAGATCGCCCGCATGCTGCAAGTCCCCGTCTGGGGCACCGAAGAGAACCCCTCGCGCCTGGGCCCGAATGCGCCCGAGGTGCGCGAGCTGTGCGACAAGACCCTGTCCAAGATGTACTTCAATGCCTGCGAGGATGGCCTGTCCGACGCACTGCGTCCGCCGGCACGGCCGGTTTCGGGCAATGCACGCAGCCTGCCGCGCCACCTGCAGAAGAACATCGACAAGCCGGCCGAGCGCAACACCATCGTGATCGCCGGCTGCGAGGCACATGTCTGCCTGATGCAGACCGCCCTGGGCCTGCTGGAGGACGAGTTCGACGTCTGGGTCGTGACCGACGCCTGCAGTTCCCGCACCGAGCGCAACCGCGATGCCGGCTTCGATCGCCTGGCCACCGCCGGCGCCGAACTGGTGACCACCGAGATGGTGGCCTTCGAATGGATGCGCACTGCCGAGCATCCGCAATTCCGCGATGTGCTGGCCCTCATCAAGTAAGCATTCGGCCGGGTCTAAGGACTAACCCGGTTTCTGCTTTTGCGCGCCCACGAAAGCAGCATTTCTCCTCTGGAGTGTCAGCCGCGCGCAAGAAAAGATGTCACATAATGCTGCAGATAAAAATACGGACACAAGGAGCCCTCATGCAGAGTTACGCAGACTTCCATCAACAGTCTCTGGACAACCGCGACGCCTTCTGGGCAGAGCAGGCCAAGCGCATTGACTGGGAAACCCCGCCCCAGCAGATCTGCGACTACAGCAACCCGCCGTTTGCCCGCTGGTTCGTCGGCGGCAAGACCAACATCTGCCACAACGCGGTGGATCGCCACGCTGCCAAGCGCCCCAACGATGCCGCCCTGATCGCGGTTTCCACCGAAACCAATACCGAAAAGACCTATAGCTTCTCCGAGCTGCAGCGTGAAGTCGAGCGCATGGCCGCCACGCTGCTGGATCTGGGCGTGCAGCAGGGCGATCGCGTGCTGATCTACATGCCGATGATCGCCGAGGCCTGCTTTGCCATGCTGGCCTGCACCCGTATCGGCGCCATTCACTCGGTCGTGTTCGGAGGCTTTGCTTCCGGCTCCCTGTCCACCCGCATCGACGATGCGCAGCCCAAGGTCATCGTGAGTGCAGACGGGGGTTCCCGCGGCGCCAAGCCCGTGCCCTACAAGCCTCTGCTGGACGAAGCCATCAACCTGGCGCAGCACAAGCCGGCCGCCGTGCTGCTCGTCGATCGTGGCCTGACCCCCATGAATCTGGTCGAAGGCCGCGACGTATTGTGGGGTGATCTGCGTGCCAGACACATGGACGCACAGGTGCCTTGCGTCTGGCTCGACTCCACCGCTCCGAGCTACACCCTGTACACCAGCGGCACCACCGGCAAGCCCAAGGGCGTGCAGCGGGACACGGGCGGCTACGCCGTGGCGCTGGCAACCAGCATTCCCTACATCTACGGCGGCCAGCCCGGCGAAACCTTCTTCTCCACCAGCGACATCGGCTGGGTGGTGGGTCACAGCTACATCATCTATGGCCCGCTGCTGGGCGGCATGGCCACCATCATGTACGAAGGCCTGCCCACGCAGGGCTTTGATCACCAGCCCGACGGCGGCATCTGGTGGCGCCTGGTCGACAAGTACAAGGTCAGCGTCATGTTCAGCGCGCCTACGGCCATCCGCGTGCTCAAGAAGCAGGACCCCGCGCACCTCACCAAGCACGATCTCTCCAGCCTCAAGGCCCTGTTCCTGGCCGGTGAGCCGCTGGATGAGCCCACGGCCAAGTGGATTTCCGATGGCCTGAATGGCAAGCCGATCATCGACAACTACTGGCAGACCGAAACCGGCTGGCCTATTCTGGGCATCTCCAACGGCATTGACGGCGTCGAGAAAAACCAGCCGCGCTTCGGCAGCCCGGGCTTTCCCACCTATGGCTACAACGTGCGCCTGGTGGATGAGGCAACCGGCCTGGCCGTCGAGGGCGATGATGCCAAGGGCGTGCTGGTGGTCGAGGGCCCGCTGCCTCCCGGCTGCCTGCAAACCGTGTGGGGCGACGACAAGCGTTTCGTCAGCACCTACTGGAACAAGATGGAAGACGCCGCCACGGGCGAAGGCCGCTGGGTGTACAGCACCTATGACTGGGCGCGCCGTGATGCCGATGGCTACTACTTCATCCTGGGCCGCACCGACGACGTGATCAACGTTGCCGGCCACCGTCTGGGCACGCGCGAGATCGAGGAGAGCATTGCCGCTCACCCCAACGTGGCCGAAGCGGCCGTGGTGGGGGTGGCCGACGACGTCAAGGGCCAGGTGGCTCTCGCCTTCGTCACGGCCAAGTCTTCCGAAGGTCTGGACACGCCCGAAGGCGTCAAGAAAATGGAGCAGGAAATCATGCGCCAGGTCGATGGCGACCTGGGTGCGGTGGCGCGTCCGGCACGCGTCATGATCGTGACGGCCCTGCCCAAGACGCGCAGCGGCAAGCTGCTGCGCCGCGCGCTGCAGGCCGTGGCCGAAGGCCGCGACCCGGGAGACCTGACCACGATTGACGACCCGTCTTCGCTGATGGCCATCAAGAGCATGGTCTGACCCCAGAAAGGCAGGCAGGCTGGCAACAGCCTGCCTTGCGGCCAGCGTCGGATCATGCGCAAAGTAAGCGCGTGGTCAGTCAAACGGTGGCACAATACTCGCCTGACTCGTGAGGTTGCACTCCCCAGTTCGGCGCAACGCGTACGCGTTCCGCACATCCTTCCCAGTCACTGTCGCATCCGCCAACCGGTTCAGCCGTGTCGCGGAAGGTTTTCCCAACCAGCTAATGTGCCCTGCAGGGGCACGGAGGTAAGCGCAAGATGAGCGATTCATCGGTATTCAAAGCCTATCAGTCCAACACGTACCTGTTTGGCGGCAACGCCCCGTACGTGGAGGAAATGTACGAAAACTACCTGGCCAATCCCGGCAGCGTGCCGGACAGCTGGCGCGAGTATTTCGATAACCTGCAGCACCTGCCTGCGGTCGACGGCACCAACAGCCGCGACATTCCGCACATGCCGGTCATCAATGCGTTTGCCGAGCGCGCCAAGCAGGGTGGCACCCAGGTGGTGTTTGCCAACCCTGACGTGGAACTGGGCCGCAAGCGCACCGCCGCGCAGCAGTTGATTGCAGCCTATCGCAACTCCGGCACCCGCTGGGCCGATCTGGATCCGCTCAAGCGCAGCGAGCGTCCCAACATCCCCGAACTGGACCTGGCGTTCTACGATTTCTCCGATTCCGACCTGGAAACGGTGTTCAACACCAGCAATACCTTCTTCGGCAAGGAGCGCATGGCCCTGCGCGACCTGCTGAACGCCCTGCGTGAAACCTACTGCGGCACCATCGGCGCCGAATTCATGCACACCAGCGATTTCAACCAGAAGCGCTGGTGGCAGCAGAAGCTCGAATCCTCCCGCGGCAAGCCGCAGTTCAACACCGAGAAGAAGAAGCGCATCCTCGAGCGCCTGACCGCAGCCGAAGGCCTCGAGCGCTTCCTGCACACCAAGTACGTGGGCCAGAAGCGCTTCTCGCTGGAAGGCGGCGAGAGCTTCATCGTGGCCATGGACGAACTGATCAACCAGGCCGGCGCCAAGGGCGTGCAGGAAATCGTGATCGGCATGGCCCACCGCGGCCGCCTTAACGTGCTGGTCAACACCCTGGGCAAGATGCCGCGCGACCTGTTCGCAGAATTCGACCACACGGCTCCCGAAGACCTGCCCAGCGGCGACGTGAAATACCACCAGGGTTTCAGCTCCGACGTGTCCACCGAAGGTGGTCCGGTGCACCTGAGCCTGGCGTTCAACCCGTCCCACCTCGAAATCGTCAACCCCGTGGTGGAAGGCTCCGTACGCGCCCGCATGGACCGCCGCAAGGATCCCCAGGGCAAGCAGGTGCTGCCGGTGCTGGTGCACGGCGATGCGGCCTTTGCCGGCCAGGGCGTGGTCATGGAAACGCTGGCACTGGCCGAAACGCGTGGCTACCACACCGGTGGTACCGTGCATATCGTCATCAACAACCAGATTGGGTTCACCACTTCCGATCCGCGCGACAGCCGCTCGACGCTGTACTGCACCGACGTGGTCAAGATGATGGACATTCCGGTGCTGCACGTGAACGGCGACGATCCGGAAGCCGTGGCGCTGTGCATGCAGTGGGCCATGGAGTACCGCAGCGAGTTCCGCAAGGACGTGGTGCTGGACATCGTCTGCTACCGCAAACTGGGCCACAACGAGCAGGATACTCCCATGCTCACCCAGCCGCTGATGTACACCAAGATTGCCAAGCATCCCGGCACGCGCAAGCTGTACGCCGACAAGCTGGCTGCGCAGGGCATGGGCGAGACGCTGGGCGACGACATGGTCAAGGCCTACCGCGCTGCCATGGACGAAGGCCGCCACACGGTCGACCCGGTGCTCAGCCACTTCAAGAGCAAGTACGCAGTGGACTGGACGCCGTATCTGGACAAGAAATGGACCGATGCCGGCGACACCGCCATTCCCGTCACGGAATGGAAGCGTCTGGCCGAGCGCATCACCACGGTGCCGGAAAACTTCAACGTGCACCAGCTGGTCAAGAAGGTGCTGGATGACCGCGCGGCCATGGGCCGTGGCGACATCCCGGTGGACTGGGGCATGGGCGAGCACATGGCTTTTGCCTCCCTGTGCGCCAGCGGCTTCCCGGTGCGCCTGTCGGGCGAGGACTGCGGCCGCGGTACCTTCACGCACCGCCACGCCGTGCTGCACGACCAGAAGCGCGAGAAGTTCGACGAGGGCATCTACATCCCGCTGCAGAACATTTCCGAGAACCAGGCTCCGTTCGTCGTGATCGACTCCATCCTGTCCGAAGAGGCGGTGCTGGGCTTCGAATACGGCTACGCTTCCAACGACCCGCAGTCGCTGGTGATCTGGGAAGCCCAGTTCGGCGACTTCGCCAACGGTGCCCAGGTGGTGATCGACCAGTTCATCGCTTCCGGTGAAGTGAAGTGGGGCCGCATCAACGGCATCACGCTGATGCTGCCGCACGGCTACGAAGGCCAGGGTCCCGAGCACAGCTCGGCCCGTCTGGAACGCTTCATGCAGCTGGCCGCAGACGCCAACATGCAGATCGTGCAGCCGACCACGGCCAGCCAGATCTTCCACGTGCTGCGTCGCCAGATGGTGCGCAATCTGCGCAAGCCGCTGATCATCATGACGCCCAAGTCGCTGCTGCGCAACAAGGATGCCACTTCTCCGTTGTCCGAGTTCACCAAGGGCGGCTTCCAGACCGTCATCCCCGAGCAGAACGCCGACGTGCAGAACAAGGCCGACAAGGTCAAGCGCGTGCTGGTGTGCTCCGGCAAGGTGTACTACGACCTGGTCAAGAAGCGTGAAGAGCGCAAGGACAACGACGTCGCCATCCTGCGTGTGGAACAGCTCTATCCGTTCCCGCACAAGGCTTTCTCGACAGAACTCAAGAAGTACCCCAACTGCCAGGAAGTGGTGTGGTGCCAGGACGAGCCGCAGAACCAGGGTGCCTGGTTCTTCGTGCAGCACTCGATTTTCGAGAACATGGCTCCCGGCCAGAAGCTGGGCTACTCCGGTCGTGCTGCCTCTGCCTCCCCGGCAGTGGGTTATGCGCACCTGCACCAGGACCAGCAGAAATCGCTGGTCGAAGGTGCCTTCGCCCGCCTGAAAGGCTTCGTGCTGACCCGCTGATGGGCCCGCCGCTGGTAATTACTTCAAAGATTCAAGAGAAAGAACAAAATCATGGCTATCGTAGATGTCAAAGTTCCGCAGCTGTCCGAATCCGTTGCCGAGGCAACGATGCTGCAGTGGAAGAAAAAACCCGGCGAGGCCGTCGCCGTTGATGAAATCCTGATCGAGATCGAGACCGACAAGGTCGTGCTCGAGGTGCCTGCGCCCGCTGGCGGTGTGCTGGCCGAGATCATCGAGCAGGACGGTGCCACGGTCACTGCCGAACAGCTGATCGCCCGCATCGATACCGAAGGCGTGGCGGGCGCCGCTCCGGCGGCTGCAGCCCCCGCGGCCGCTGCTCCGGCAGCCCCGGCTGCAGCGCCTGCGGCTCCGGCTGCCACCGGCGGCAGCATGGCCGGCGTGGCCATGCCCGCAGCAGCCAAGCTGATGGCTGACAACAACTTGGCCGCTGGCTCCGTGCCGGGTACCGGCAAGGATGGCCGCGTGACCAAGGGCGACGTGCTGGGTGCCGTTGCCGGTGGTGCCAAGGCGGCTCCGGCTGCCGTCATTCCCACGGGCGTGCCGACTTCCGCGCTGCCGCAGGCTGCCGCTCCCGCTCCCAATCTGGGCGACCGTCCGGAACAGCGCGTGCCGATGACCCGCCTGCGTGCACGCGTGGCCGAGCGTCTGCTGCAGTCCCAGTCCACCAACGCCATCCTGACCACCTTCAACGAGGTGAACATGGCGCCCGTGATGGAAATGCGCAAGAAGTTCCAGGAGAAGTTCGAGAAGGAACACGGCGTCAAGCTGGGTTTCATGAGCTTCTTCGTCAAGGCTGCGGTGGCCGCGCTGAAGAAGTACCCGGTGCTGAATGCCTCCGTGGACGGTAACGACATCGTCTACCACGGCTACTTCGACATCGGTATCGCCGTGGGCAGCCCGCGCGGTCTGGTGGTGCCGATCATCCGCAATGCGGACCAGATGAGCTTCGCCGACATCGAGAAGAAAATCGCCGAGTTCGGCACCAAGGCCAAGGACGGCAAGCTGGGCATCGAAGAGATGACCGGCGGTACCTTCTCCATCTCCAACGGTGGCGTGTTCGGTTCCATGATGTCGACCCCGATCATCAACCCGCCGCAGTCCGCCATTCTGGGCGTGCACGCCACCAAGGACCGTGCCGTCGTCGAGAACGGCCAGATCGTGGTGCGTCCGATGAACTATCTGGCCATGTCCTATGACCACCGCATCATCGACGGCCGCGAAGCCGTGCTGGGTCTGGTCACCATGAAGGAAGCGCTGGAAGATCCGGCTCGCCTGCTGTTCGACATCTAAGCCATTGCATGGCATCAAACGGGTGGCACTGCCGCCCGTTTTTGTAATTGATCAAAGGATTTCATCATGTCCCAACAATTCGACGTCGTCGTCATCGGTGCCGGCCCCGGCGGTTACATTGCAGCCATCCGCGCGGCCCAACTCGGCAAGAAGGTGGCCTGTATCGACGAATGGAAAAACGCCAAGGGCGGTGCTGCCCCCGGCGGCACCTGCACCAACGTGGGCTGCATCCCGTCCAAGGCGCTGCTGCAGAGCTCCGAGCATTACGAGCATGCCGCGCACCACTTCGCCGACCACGGCATCTCCGTCAAGGGCCTGTCCATGGACGTGGCCAAGATGATTGCCCGCAAGGACGAGGTGGTCAAGCAGAACAACGACGGCATCCTGTACCTGTTCAAGAAGAACAAGGTCACCTTCTTCCACGGCCGCGGCTCCTTCGTGAAGGCCGTCGAGGGTGGCTACGAAGTCAAGGTCTCCGGCGAGAAGGAAGAGGTCATCACCGGTCAGCACGTGATCGTGGCCACCGGCTCCAACGCCCGTCCGCTGCCGCAGGCTCCGTTCGATGAAGAGAACATCCTGTCCAACGACGGCGCGCTGCGCATCGGCGCCGCTCCCAAGAAGCTGGCCGTGATCGGTTCCGGCGTGATCGGCCTGGAAATGGGTTCCGTGTGGCGCCGCCTGGGTGCCGACGTGACGATCCTCGAAGGCCTGCCCACGTTCCTGGGCGCAGTCGACGAGCAGATCGCCAAGGAGGCCAAGAAGGCCTTTGACAAGCAGGGCCTGAAAATCGAGCTGGGCGTGCAGGTCGGTGACATCACCACCGGCAAGAAGGGCGTGAGCATCGCCTACAAGAACGCCAAGGGCGAAGACCAGAAGCTGGAAGCCGACAAGCTGATCGTGTCGATCGGCCGCGTGCCCAATACCAACGGTCTGAACCCCGAAGCCGTGGGCCTGCAGCTGGACGAGCGCGGTGCCATCGTCGTGGACGGTGACTGTAAATCAAATTTGCCCAATGTGTGGGCAGTGGGTGATGTGGTGCGTGGCCCCATGCTGGCGCACAAGGCAGAGGAAGAGGGCGTTGCCGTGGCCGAGCGCATTGCCGGCCAGCACGGTCACGTCGACTTCGCTCTGGTGCCTTGGGTCATCTACACCAGCCCCGAAATCGCCTGGGTCGGCCGTACCGAGCAGCAGCTCAAGGCCGACGGCGTGGCCTACAAGGCCGGCACCTTCCCGTTCATGGCCAACGGCCGTGCGCGTGCGCTGGGTGATACCACCGGCATGGTGAAGTTCCTGGCCGATGCCACCACCGATGAAATCCTGGGCGTGCACATCGTCGGCCCGATGGCTTCCGAACTGATCGCCGAGGCCTGCGTCGCCATGGCCTTCCGCGCCAGCAGCGAAGACATCGCCCGCATCTGCCATGCTCACCCGAGCCTGAGCGAATCCACCAAGGAAGCGGCGCTGGCCGTCGACAAGCGCACGCTGAACTTCTGATGACCGCTGCGTTGAAGGACGGACCAGTCGCGCGCGTGTACCAGCGGGAGCTGGCCGCGCGCGGCTTCCAGAGTGATCCGGCACAGCTCCGCGCCATTGCGGCGCTGGAGCGCTGTGCCCATGAATGGGCCCATTACAAGAGCAAGCGTTCGAGCAAGCTCAAGAAGATGTTCAACAACCCGCCGATTCCGCGCGGGGTGTACATGTATGGCGGCGTGGGGCGCGGCAAGAGCTTCCTGATGGACTGCTTCTTCGAGGCCGTGCCGATCAAGCGCAAGACGCGCCTGCATTTCCACGAATTCATGCGCGAGGTGCATCGCGAACTCGGCAAGCTGCAGGGCACCGAGAACCCGCTGGACGCACTCGGCAAGCAGATGGCCAGGCGCTTCAAGCTGATCTGCTTCGACGAATTCCATGTGGCGGACGTGACCGATGCCATGATCCTGCACCGCCTGCTGGTGGCGCTGTTCGAGAATGGCGTGGGCTTTGTCACCACCTCCAACTTCAGGCCGGACGACCTTTATCCGAACGGTCTGCACCGCGACCGCATCCTGCCCGCCATTGCCTTGCTGAACGAGCGGCTGGAAGTGCTGAACGTGGACAACGGTACCGACTACCGCCAGCGTACGCTGGAAAAGCTGCACCTGTATCTCACGCCGCTCACGCCCGAGACGGATGCCGAACTTGACGCAGCGTTCGACAAGCTGGTGACCGGCAAGGACGAGGAGCCGGTTTTCCATCTGGCTTCGCGCCAGATCCAGGCACGCCGCCGCTCCGGTGACGTGATCTGGTTCGACTTCCGCGAACTGTGCGGCAAGCCCTGCTCGCAGAACGACTACCTCGAGATCGCGACCGAGTTCCATACCGTGGTGCTGTCGGGCGTGCCCGAGATGAACGAAAGCATGGCCTCGATTGCACGCCGTTTCACCTTGCTGGTAGACGTGCTGTACGATAGGCGGGTAAAACTCGTGATCTCCGCGGCCGTGCCGCCGGCGCAGCTCTACACCAAGGGCATGCTGGCGCATGAATTCGTGCGCACCGTATCCCGTCTGGAAGAAATGCAGTCGGCCGAATACCTCGCGCTCGAGCACCGTGCGGTAGATATCACCCTGACCTGAGGCATTTTCCTGCATGCATTGTTTTCGGCATATCCCGGCCCGGTCCTGCCTGGCAGCATTCGGGCTGGTTGCGCTGGCCTTTCTCGCTGGCTGTACGCCGCCCAAGCTGCCGAGCTTGCAGCCGACGGTGGAAGAGGTTCCCTTCCTCGGCCAGCAACTGACCCAGGAGCAGATCGCCGAATGGCGTGACAAGGTGGCGCAGCGCCGCCAGGCCATCGAAGCCCGCCATGCGGCCGAGAAGGTGGAGTGCTACCAGCGCTTTTTCGTGAACCGCTGCATTGCCGAGAGCCGAAGCACCTATCGTATGGAGGCGAGCGTGCTGCGCAAGCAGGATCTGGAGCTCAATCGCCAGGAGCGGCTGCTCAAGGAAATCGACCGTCAGTTGCGCATCCAGCAGAACGCGCAGGATGCAGCGGCGGCGGCGGCCGCGGTAACGGCCGTACCTGCATCCGCTCCCGCCCCCATTGGCGCGGCTGTTGCACCGGCACGAACTTCTGCTTCTGCCGCAGCTCCCGCTGGTACGCGCTCACCCGCGCCGGCAAAATAACAGGCGGCCCGTCCTTTGCAGAGGCAAAATCCCCTCAGATCCACCATCCTGCCTGCCCCATGGCCGATATCACGACCCACTATCAGGACCACACGCTGCTGATCCGGATCAGCGACACCCTCCATGCGCCTTCGGCGGGAGAGCTTTTCGTCAACCTGGTCGAGATCCTGAGCGAGGCAGAGCGCAGCGAGGAGGTGCGCAGCATCGTGCTGACAGGCCATCAGGGATTTCTGCGCTCGCTGGCATTGCCTTCCGGTTTGCCGGCGCAGGAGGCGCAGGCCTGGGTCGAGGGATGGCATACCGTCCTCGAAACGGTGGATACCGGCACCCGGCCGGTGGTGGCAGCGCTTGAGGGCGAGGTGTCTGCCATGGGCTTTGCCCTGGCACTGGCCTGCGAGCGCGTGGTGGTGAGCCGCTCCATGCGTCTGGTGCAGGAGCCGGGGCAGCATGGCCTGGGTTCCGGTCTGAGCTGGTTTCTGGGCCAGCACCTGCCGCAATCGCTGGCCAGCCAGTTGCTGTTGGGCAGCGCGGCACGTATCCAGCCGGAGCAGTTGCTGCAGGCAGGCCTGATCGGCATGCTGGTGGGGCAGGGCGAGGCTCTGGATCATGCGCTGGCGGATGCTGCACACCTCAACCGCCATGCCGCACACACCGTGCAACTGGCGCGCGAGTTGCTGCGGCAGGCGCCGCTGCAGTCGCTGCATGCCCAGCTGGAAGCCGAGCGCCAGCTGTTGTGGAAGCTGCAGCGCCAGTCTCCGATCAGTTGATGTCCAGTCTTCAGGATCAGGTTCATCACGAGCCTCCTCAGACAGTGCCGGCGAGCGCACTGGAGCAGCAAGTCATCGAGTTTTTCGCGCCTGGCGGCGCGCTGGCCCAGCACGATCCCTACTACCGCGAACGCAGCGGCCAGTTGCGCATGGCGCTGGCGGTGGCGCGCGCGATTGCCGGGCATGATGCCCTGGTGGTCGAGGCGGGAACCGGCGTCGGCAAGACCTTTGCCTATCTGGTTCCCGCGCTGCTGGCCGGCGAACGCGTGCTGGTATCCACGGCGACCAAGACCCTGCAGGACCAGCTGTTCACCCGCGATCTGCCGTATCTGGCCAATCTGCTCGGACTGCCCTTGCGCCTGGCCTTGCTGAAAGGGCGGGGCAGCTATCTATGCCTGCACCGGTTGCAGCAGGCGCGGCACAGCGTGCTGCGTTCGGACGGCGTCCTGCTGCACACCATCAGCCGCATCGAGCGTTTCGCCCAGGTCACGCGCACGGGCGACCTGTCCGAACTGGAAGGGCTGGATGAGCGTTCTCCAGCCATTCCGCTGGTTACCTCCACCCGCGAAAACTGCCTGGGCAGCTCCTGCGAGCACTTCCGGCAATGCCATGTCAACGTGGCGCGGCGCGAGGCTCTGGCAGCGGACGTGGTGGTGGTCAACCACCATCTGTTCTTCGCCGATCTGGCGGTGCGTGAATCGGGCATGGCCGAGTTGCTGCCGTCCGTGCATACGGTGATCTTTGACGAGGCGCACCAACTCAACGAAATTGGCACGCAGTTCATGGGCATGCAGCTGGGCAGCAGCCATTTGCTGGACCTGTGCCGCGACATGCTCGCCACCGGCATGCAGTCGGCGCGCGGGCTGGCGGACTGGCAGACGCTGGCGCGCCAGCTGGAGCATGCGGTGCGCGAACTGCGCCTGGTGGTGGGGCAACGGCCCGCCGGCACCAAGCTGCGCTGGACCGAGCCGGTGCCCGACACCCTGAATCCGGACGAGTGGCCGGGCGCCTTGCGTGCAGTACGTGCGGCGCTGGAGGATGCCGCTGCATCGCTGGACATGATGTCGGAGCTGGGTCCGGACTTCGTGCGCCTGCACCAGCGCGCCACGTCCATGCAGGAGCGCATCGACCTGTTCCAGCAACCCTGCCCGCCGGACGCGGTGCGCTGGGTGGATGTGTCAGCCCAGTTGCGTCTGGTGCAATCGCCGCTGGATATTGCAGAAACGGTGCGTACGCGGATGCTGAAACGGGGCGCCAGCATCAAGCAGGATTCAGCCTGGGACGAAGTTGAAAAAAATCATGAAGAATTGCCAGTAAGACAGGATAGGGCCTGGATTTTTACCTCTGCAACCCTGGGTGACGAGCCTCAGTTGCGCTGGTTTACCGAGCCTTGCGGCATGGGCGATGTCGCCACGCTGCAGGTCGAAAGTCCGTTCGCCTATGCCACGCATGCCGGGGTGCATGTGCCCGGCGATTTTCCCTTGCCGAATGCGCCGGATCACCCGGCCGCCGTGGCAGGGCTGGTTGCCGACGCTGCCGGCCAGCTCGGTGGTCGCACCCTGGTGCTCACCACTACCTTGCGCAGTCTGCGCCTGATTGGCGAAGCCCTGCGTCGCCATTTCGAATGCAGGGACAGCATCGAGGTGCTGGTGCAGGGCGAATCCACCAAGCGCCGTCTGATCGAGCGCTTCCGCCAGGGGGATGACGAGGGCAGGCTGCCTGGTTGTATCCTGGTGGCTTCGGCCTCGTTCTGGGAAGGGGTGGACGTGCCGGGCGATGGCCTGCAACTGGTGGTGATCGACAAGCTGCCATTTCCGCCGCCGCAGGATCCGCTGGTGGAGGCGCGATCGCGCCGGCTGGAGCTGGAGGGGCGCAGCCCGTTCCGCGATTATTTCCTGCCCGAAACCGCCGTCATGCTCAAGCAGGGGGCAGGGCGCCTGATCCGGCGCGAGAACGATACGGGCGTACTGGTGGTGTGCGACCGGCGTCTGCTGCAGATGAGTTACGGCAAGCGCCTGCTCAAGGCCTTGCCGCCGATGCGCCTGCTGGCCAGCAGGGCGGAGCTGGATGCCGTGCTGCAGGAACTGGCCTGCAGGCACGGCCAGGACTGATTACCAGAGCTTCCAGAAGGACTTGCGCTCGGCCTTGTAGCCCTTCTCGAGGTAGCGGCTCTCGGGGAAGTTCTGCGCCAGCACGCGCTGGGCATCGTCACGCGGCTGCTCCAGGCCGAGGCGGTCGTAGGAGCTCATCAGGATGGCCAGTGCTTCTTCCTGGGCCGGCGTGCCCTGGTAGTTGCTGATGGTGGATTGCGCACGGTTGATGGCGGCCACATAGGCGCCGCGCTTGAAGTAGTAGGAGGCAATCGCCACCTCCGACTTGGCCATGGCGTTGACGATGTAGGTCATGCGCTTGCGGGCATCGGCCGCATAGCGGGAATCCGGGAAGCGCGTGACCAGCTCGCGGAAGGCCTCGAAGGAGTCCTTGGCGGCCTGCATGTCGCGCTCGGCCAGATCCTGCGTGCTCAGGAAGGTCAGCCAGCCTTCCTTGTTGTTGAAGTTGACCACACCCTTCATGTAAATGGCGTAATCGAGTGCCGGGCTGGAGGGGTTGAGGCGGATGAAACGGTCCAGCGTGGCACTGGCCTCGGCGATGTCGCCGTTCTGGAACTGGGCGTAGGCCTTTTCCAGCTGGGCCTGCTGTGCCAAGGGGGTGCCGGCGGCGCGGCCTTCGAGCACGTCGTACAGGGGGATGGCCTGCTCGAAGCCGCCCGAGTTGCTCTCGCTGCGGGCTTCGCTGTAGATCTTGTTGGGGCTCCAGCTGGAGGTTTTTTCCTGCAGCGTGGGCGGTGCGGAGCATGCGGACAGCAGCACTGCCATGCAGCCGGCGAGCAGGGCCGGGCTGTAAACGCGGGATAATGGACCGGTACGCATTGTTTTTTGCATGGAATAGGGCTCTGTGGCAGTCAAGTACTCGAAAGATTATAGCCAGCTCCCTGTCACTGCTAAGCCATGAATTTGCAAGCGTTTGCGGCACTGCTCCGGCACGGTTCGGCAGCTTGCCGGCGAGCGCGCTGTGCGGGCGGATTCCATGCCCGGAGGACCCATTCCCTTGCTTCCCCATTCCCCTGAAATAGCCGATGACGCCCTGTTGCCCGATGCCGCGGCGGCCGATGAGTCCGCGCTCGAGGCCGACGATGAAACCCGTGAGCTGATGGTCGACGCGGCCGGCAACGGCCAGCGGCTGGACCGCTTTCTGGCCGGTGCTGTTGCCGAGTTTTCGCGCAGCTATCTGCAGCAACTGATCGAGGCAGGCCTGCTGACCCGCAATGGCCAGCCCTGCAGCAAGGCAGCGACCAAGCTGCGGGCGGGCGACCGGCTGGCGCTGGTGCTGCGCGCCACGGCACAGTCGCAGGCCTTTGTGGCGCAGGAAATTCCGCTCGACATCGTCCATGAAGACGCGCATCTGGTCATCATCAACAAGCCGGCAGGCATGGTGGTGCATCCGGCGGCCGGCAACTGGAGTGGTACCTTGCTCAATGCCTTGCTGCACCGCTATGCCGAGGCGGCACAGGTGCCGCGCGCGGGCATCGTGCACCGGCTCGACAAGGACACAAGCGGGTTGATGGTGGTAGCCCGCGACCGCAGCACGATGGACCAGCTGGTGCAGCAGATTGCGGCACGCGAAGTCGGGCGCGAATACTGGGCGATAGGCCAGGGGCACTGGAAACGCGTGTCGGAGCAGGCCTGCAGCGTCGATGCCGCCATCGGCCGCGATCCGCGCAACCGGCTGCGCATGGCTGTGGTGGATCTGGCGCACCAGTCCGGCAAGACCGCGCGTACCGACATCACGCTCGTCGGCAACAGCACCACCGGCGGCGCACCGGCCTGCTGGGTGCAGTGCAAGCTGCACACCGGGCGTACACACCAGATCCGCGTGCACATGCAGCATCTGGGGCATCCGCTGCTGGGCGATGCCACCTATGGCGGTGCGCAGGCCTGGGGCATGCAGCGTCAGGCCTTGCATGCCTTCCGGCTTTCGCTGCGGCATCCCGTTACGGGGCAGCCCTTACAATGCGTGGCGCCGCTGCCTGCCGACATGCACGATGCCCTGCAGGCCATGGGGCTGCCGCCGCAGGCGCCTGCATTCTTTCCTGTCCAGCCATGAACTCCGCGCAAGCCAAACGCATCCTCGAGACCGCCTTGATCTGCGCACAGCAGCCCCTGACGCTGCGCGACATGCGCACGCTGTTCGAGGACGCGCTGGGCGCCGATACGCTGCGCCAGCTGCTGCACGAGCTGGCGCAGGAGTGGGAGCAGAAGGGCGTGGAACTGGTGTGCGTCTCGAGCGGCTGGCGTTTCCAGAGCCGACCGGAAATGCGCCCCTTTCTCGATCGCCTGCACCCGGAAAAGCCGCCACGCTACACGCGCGCCACGCTGGAAACACTGGCCATCATTGCCTATCGCCAGCCGGTAACGCGCGGCGATATCGAGGATATCCGCGGTGTGACGGTCAACTCGCAACTGATCAAGCAACTGGAAGACCGCGGCTGGGTCGAAACCATCGGCTACCGTGAAACGGCCGGCCGTCCCGGCCTGCTCGCCACCACGCGCCAGTTTCTGGACGACCTGGGTCTCGCCTCGCTGGACCAGCTCCCCGCGCTCGAGGATATTGACCAGGGCGCCGTGTTTTCCCAACTCGAATCTCTGGAAACCCCGTTGCCGCTCGAAGAGCCAGCTGCCACCGAGACAGCCGAATCCATCCCCGCTGTGGCGGCCACGCCAACCGGGGCTGCATCGGAAACCCCGGCAGTTGCCCCGCAGCCCGATGCAGGCGACAATACGCCATCGCACCATTCAGCAGTTCCGACGCCGGACGGCATGCCCGTCGCGTCTGATTCTCCCGATTCCGGGACGACTGGCTCCGGGCCGGTCTGATACGTTTTTCCTGCAGCTTCCTGCCAGACTTCGTACTTCTATCTCGGGCCTTGCCCATACTTTCTGCATGACCCGGCCGGATTTTCCGTGCCTTGCCAGTCCTGTTTTTCATCGACCGTCCACGCGGCCCATGCCCGTGCAGACCTGTTTTCCCTTGCCATGACCATGACCTCCAGTTCTTCGCAACATCCCGATCCGCAACCGAAGGAGGAGGGCGATCACGTTCCGGCTCCATCCGGCAAGACATCCGGGCAACCTGAAGACCTGTTCGCCGCCGTCGTCTCCGGCGAGTTTGACAGCGGCGATGAAGGCGAGGCCGAACGCCCCGCCAAGCGCGTGCTGCTGCCCCAGCCCGACGCTCCCAAGCTGCACAAGGTGCTGGCCCAGGCCGGCCTGGGTTCGCGCCTGGAAATGGAGCAGCTGATCACCGAAGGCCGCATCTCCGTCAACAACGAGCCGGCCCACGTCGGCCAGCGCATCCAGTTCGGCGACGTCGTCAAGATCAACGGCAAACCGATCCGCTTGCGCATTGCGCCCCCGCCGCCGCGCGTGATCGCCTACCACAAGCCGGTGGGCGAACTGGTCACGCACGACGATCCGCAGAACCGTCCCACGGTGTTCCGCAAGCTGCCGCGCCTGCCGCAGGGCAAGTGGCAATCGGTCGGCCGTCTGGACCTGAACACCGAAGGCCTGCTGCTGATCACCAGTTCCGGCGAGTTGGCCAACCAGCTGATGCACCCGCGTTTCGGCCTGCAGCGCGAGTACGCCGTGCGCGTGCTTGGTGCCCTGACCGACGAAGAAAAGCAGACCCTGCTCGACGGCGTGCAGCTGGAAGACGGCATGGCGCAGTTCGGCAGCATCGAGGAAGGTGGCGGTGAAGGCGCCAACTGCTGGTACCGCGTGACCATCTCCGAAGGCCGCAACCGCGAGGTGCGCCGCATGTTCGAGGCCGTTGGCCACGCGGTGAGCCGCCTGATCCGTATCCGCTACGGCGCCATGGCTCTGCCGCGCAATCTGCGCCGCGGCCACTGGATCGAGCTGGGCGATCGCGACATCAAGGCCCTGATGGCCATGGTGGGCATGAAGGACCCCGGCCGGGCGATTCAGGAACGCCAGGAAGTGCAGACGCGCCGCCGCAGTCCCGACCGGGGCGGTGCCGGCAAGAAGCGCCCCTCGCTGCCAGCCGGGCCTGCGCGTGCCAGCGCGCCGCGCCGCAGCCCGCGTTCTTCCACGCAACAGCAGCAGCCCGATCCGATGCAGACGTCTTTCGGCTACATGGATGGCCGCGGCGCCAGCCGTGGCGGCAAGGGTGGCGGTGGCCGCAGCGCTCCCGGCGGCTGGATGGGCCAAGGCAGCAAGCGCCGCAAGTAATCCCCAATCCGTGGCGCAAGTCCCGTGCTTTGGCTCTTGCGCGCGCTAAAATGCAATGTTTGCAGATGCAGGGTGGCAGAAGCCGCCGTGCCCGCGCAAATCCCATACGAATCCTCATAACCGACCCACAGGAAATACCATGGCAATCGAACGCACGCTCTCCATCATCAAGCCCGACGCAGTGGCCAAAAACGTCATCGGCCAGATCTACGCCCGCTTCGAAGGCGCCGGCCTGAAGGTCATCGCTGCCAAGATGGCCCACCTGTCCCGCGGCGAAGCCGAGCAGTTCTACGCCGTGCACAAGGAGCGTCCCTTCTTCAAGGATCTGGTGGATTTCATGGTCTCCGGCCCCGTCATGATCCAGGTGCTGGAAGGCGAAGGCGCCATTGCCAAGAACCGTGAGCTGATGGGCGCTACCGATCCCAAGAAGGCCGACAAGGGCACCATCCGCGCCGACTTCGCCGACAGCATCGACGCTAACGCCGTGCACGGCTCCGACGCCCCCGAAACCGCTGCCGTGGAAGTGTCCTTCTTCTTCCCGGGCATGAACGTCTACTCCCGTTAATCCGGAGTTTGTACGCATGACCACCGCCATCAACCTGCTCGATTTCGACCTCGAAGGGCTGGTGGCGTGGTGCGGCCAGCTGGGCGAGAAGCGCTTCCGCGCCACCCAGCTGTTCCGCTGGATCCACCAGAAGGGTGTATCCGACTTCGCGCAGATGAGCGACTTGGCCAAATCCCTGCGTGAAAAACTGGCCGGTGTGGCGGTAGTAGAGCCGCTGCCCGTGGTGTCGCAGCACATGTCTGCCGATGGCACCATCAAATGGCTGTTTGACGTGGGCGACGGCAACGCCGTCGAAACCGTCTTCATCCCCGAAACCGATCGCGGCACGCTGTGCGTTTCATCGCAGGCGGGCTGTGCGGTGGGTTGCCGCTTTTGCTCTACCGGACACCAGGGCTTCAGCCGCAACCTCACCACTGGCGAAATCATGGCGCAGCTGTGGTTTGCCGAACATTTTCTGCGCAAGCACCTGCAGACCGATGAGCGCGTCATCTCCAACGTGGTGATGATGGGCATGGGCGAGCCGCTGCAGAACTATGGCGCCCTGGTGCCGGCGCTGCGCATCATGCTGGATGACCATGGCTATGGCCTGTCGCGCCGCCGCGTGACGGTGTCCACCTCGGGCGTGGTGCCCATCATGGACCGCCTCTCGCAGGACTGCGCCGTGGCGCTGGCAGTATCGCTGCACGCGCCGAACGATGCGCTGCGCGACCATCTGGTGCCGCTCAACCGCAAATACCCGCTGGCCGAGCTGATGCAGGCCTGTCAGCGCTATCTGGAGTTCGCCCCGCGCGACTTCATCACCTTCGAATACTGCATGCTTGATGGCGTCAACGACCAGCCCGAGCATGCGCGCCAGTTGATCGATCTGGTCCGCAGTTCGGGCAAGGGCGCCTGGTGCAAGTTCAACCTGATTCCTTTCAACCCCTTCCCGGCATCGGGCCTGAAGCGCTCTTCCAACGCCGTGGTGCAGGAGTTCGGCCGCCTGCTCAATGAGGCGGGCATCGTCACCACCGTGCGCAAGACGCGCGGGGATGACATCGACGCCGCCTGCGGCCAGTTGGCGGGCGACGTGAAGGACCGCACTCGTGTCGAGCAGCGCATCGTGCTGCAGCGCAAGGCCGATATCGCTGTCCGTGCCGCAGGCGAGGAAGCCCGTGGCGACTGAGGGCCGGGTTCGCGCAATGCTTTGTCGGCGCCTGGGCCTGCCGTTCTGGCTGGGTGCCCTGGTCCTGATGGTGGGCCTGGGGGCGTGCAGCAATACCGCCGGCACAGTCGCTTCCGATACCAGCGCGCAGCAGCGTGCCCGCTTGCGCATGGAATTGGCCCTGGGTTATTTCCAGAACGGACAATCCGCCGTGGCGCTCGAAGAAGTCCGGCAGGCACTGGCTGCCGACCCTCGCCATGGTCCGGCCTACAACCTGCAGGGCCTGATCCTGCTGCGACAGGGCGACCGAGCCGGAGCGGAGCGCAGCTGGCGCCAGGCCGTACGCCTTAACGGACATGACGCAGACGCGCGGCATAATCTGGGTTTGCTGCTGTGTGAGCAGGGCGTCTACGAAGAGTCGGTGCAGCAATTTGCGCAGGCATTGGCCGAGCCCGCCTATGCGGGCAAGCCGCGCACCCATCTGGCAGCCGGCACCTGTGCGCTGAAGGCGGGGCGGGCGGCGCAGGCGGCCAGCCATGCCAAAGCAGCCAGCGAACAGCAACCGAGTGCGGCCTCGCTGTGGCTGGGCATGCGTGCCGAACACCAGCTGGGCCATGCGCAGGCAGTCAGCGACTATGCCCGCCGCCTGCAGCAGCAGTTTCCTGATTCCGCAGAAATGCAGCGTTACCAGCGCCAGGCCTGGAACGATTAACGACAGAACGACGCACCATGAATCAAGCAGTCAAAGCTTCCTACCAATTCGATTCCAGCCAGACGGCTGGCCAGATGCTGCGCGGCCTGCGGGAGCATGCCGGTGTGGAGCTCGAGGTGCTCGCCGCGGCGATGAAGGTGCCGCCGCAGAAGATCGAGGCGCTGGAGCAGGACAACCTCGTTTCGCTGCCGGCATACTTTGCCCGCGGCCTGTCGGCCAATATTTGCCGTTACCTCGATGCCGACCCGCATCCGGTGCTGGCCAAGCTGCCCGATGACAAGCCACGCATCGCCACCGATGACGAATCCATCAACGCGCCGTTCAGCCCGCACCGCTTCGGTTCCGGCATGCGCTCCGGCGGCATTCCGCCCTGGGCGATTGTTGGTGCCGGCGTGCTGGCAGCAGGTGCGCTGGTGCTGTTCCTGTATCCCACGCTGAGCAGCAAGCTCGGCAGTGCCCGTGCTGCAGCCAGCGCTGCCAGTGCGGCTCCGGCGGCTGATGCCGCATCCGCGGCGCCGGCGCAGGGTTCGCTGACCAATCTGCAGGCTCCGCCTGCGGCCGCTCCGTCCAACCTGCAGCCGGCGCCCTTGACTCTGCAGCCGGCACCGGCCGCCTCGGCACCGGACGCAGCCGCCAGTGCCGTTGCTGCGGCCCCGGTACCCGCCGGCGAAGGCCTGACCTTGCGCGCGGTAGGCGAAACCTGGGTCCAGGTGCGTTCGGCAGCGGGCAAGACTGTCTACGAGCGCACGCTCAAGGCGGGCGAAAGCGATCAGGTTGCCATTGCCGCCTATCCGGTGCGTGTCACCATCGGCCGTGCCGAGAACGTGCAGCTGACCGACCGCGGCCAGCCCTTCGACATGGCCAGCGTGGCCTCGATCGGCGTGGCACGTTTCGAACTCAAGTAAACGGAATATTCCTCATGCTGCTGACTACCGATCCCGTACCGGTTGCTGCTCCGGCCCGCCATGCCACGCTGCAGGCCGTTGTGCGCCATGGCGAGCGCGTGGTGACCATCGGCGGCGATGCGCCGGTGCGTGTGCAATCGATGACCAATACCGATACGGTGGACGCCGTTGGTACGGCCATCCAGATCAAGGAGCTTGCGCAGGCCGGCTCCGAGCTGGTGCGCATTACCGTCAACACGCCCGAGGCCGCGCAGGCCGTGCCGTATGTGCGCGAGCAGCTCGACCGCATGGGCATCGATGTGCCGCTGATCGGGGATTTTCACTATAACGGCCACCGTCTTTTGACAGAATTTCCCGATTGCGCGCAAGCTTTGTCCAAATACCGCATCAACCCGGGCAACGTGGGCAAGGGCGACAAGAAGGACAAGCAGTTCGGGCAGATGATCGAAGCCGCCATGCGCTGGGACAAGCCGGTGCGCATCGGTGTGAACTGGGGCAGCCTGGATCAGGAACTGCTGGCCGGCATGATGGACGAGAACAGCCGTCGCGCCCATCCCTGGAGCGGCCAGCAGGTGATGTACGAGGCGCTGATGGCATCGGCCATCGGTTCCGCCCATCGTGCCGTCGAGATGGGTATGCTCAAGAACCAGATCCTGCTGTCCTGCAAGGTCAGTGGCGTGCAGGACCTGATCGCCGTCTATCGTGCCCTGGCGCAGCGCTGCAACTACCCGCTGCACCTGGGCCTGACCGAGGCCGGCATGGGCACCAAGGGCACCGTGGCTTCCACCGCAGCCCTGTCGGTGCTGCTGCAGGAAGGCATTGGCGACACCATCCGCGTCTCGCTCACGCCGCAACCGGGCGAGTCGCGCACACAGGAAGTGGTGATCGCTTCCGAAATCCTGCAGGCGCTGGGTTTGCGCACCTTCGTGCCCAGTGTCACCGCTTGCCCCGGCTGTGGTCGCACCACCAGCAGCACCTTCCAGGAACTGGCCAAGCAGATCGACGATTTCCTGCGCGCGCAGATGCCGGTCTGGCGTGAACAGTATCCGGGTGTGGAAAACATGAAGGTGGCCGTGATGGGCTGCATCGTGAACGGCCCGGGTGAGAGCAAGCATGCCGATATCGGCATCAGTCTGCCCGGCACTGGCGAGGCGCCTGCCGCACCTGTCTACATCGACGGCGAAAAAGCCCTCACGCTGCGTGGAGAGAGCATCGCTGCCGAATTCCAGCAGCTCGTCACCCGCTATATCGAAGACCGTTTCGGCGCCAACCGCGCCCAATAAACCACCGGCATGGCCTGTTGTGCGCATTGCGCGCCAGAGCCGGCCGCAATGCATACCATGGCTGAAAAAATTACCGCAATCAAGGGAATGAACGATGTGCTGCCGCCGCAGTCGGCGCACTGGGAATGGCTGGAACAGCAAGTGCGCGAGGTAATGGCGCGCTTTGCCTACCGCAACATCCGCACCCCCATCGTCGAGCCCACCGGCCTGTTCGTGCGCAGCCTTGGCGAAGTCACGGACGTGGTCGAGAAGGAGATGTACTCCTTCGAGGATAAGCTCAACGGTGAGGCGCTGACGCTGCGCCCGGAGAACACCGCCGGCGTGGTGCGCGCCGTGGTCGAGAACAACCTGCTGTACGAAGGTGGCAAGCGCCTGTACTACATGGGCCCCATGTTCCGCCATGAGCGCCCGCAGCGCGGCCGCTACCGCCAGTTCCACCAGGTAGGCGCCGAAGCGCTGGGCTTTGCCGGTGCGCATGTCGATGCCGAGCTGATCCTGCTGGCACACAGCCTGTGGCAACAGTTGGGCGTGCGCGATGTTCGGCTGGAAATCAACAGCCTGGGCCAGCCCGACGAGCGCAAGGCGCACCGCGAGGCGCTGATCCGCCATTTCGAGGCCCATGCCGACCTGCTGGACGAGGACGGCAAGCGCCGTCTGTACAGCAACCCGCTGCGCATTCTGGATACCAAGAATCCGGCGATGAAGCCGGTGGTGGAATCTGCCCCGCGCCTGCTGGATTTCCTGGGCGAAGCCTCGTTGCAGGCATTCGAGACGCTGCAGGCCATCCTGCGCAGCAACGGCGTGGAGTTCACCATCAACCCGCGTCTGGTCCGCGGTCTGGACTATTACAACCTGACCGTGTTTGAATTCATTACAGAAAGCCTGGGCGCCCAGGGCACCATCTGCGCCGGCGGCCGTTACGATGGTCTGGTCGAGCAGGTGGGCGGCAAGCCGGCCCCTGGCGTGGGCTGGGCCATGGGCGTGGAACGTGTGCTGGAGCTGCTGAAGGAGCAGAACCTGCTGCCGGCCATCCCGGTGCCGGATGCCTATGCCGTGATTCCCGACATGGCCAGCCTGCCGGTGGCGATGCAGGCCATCCAGCAGCTGCGCATGGCGGGGGTCTCGGTGCAGATGCATGCCAGCGCCACGGCCGAGATGGGCAGCTTCAAGTCGCAATTCAAGAAGGCAGACGGCAGCGGGGCGCGTTATGCGCTCGTGTTCGGTGCCGACGAAGTGGCCGAAGGCTGCGTTACGGTGAAATCGCTGCGTGACGGAGCCGGCGCGCAGGAGAAAAAACCGCTGGCCGAAATTGCGCAGTGGGCGAACCGCCTACAATCATCGGATTGACGCGTGGGCAAGGCATGGCCTTGCATCACGACATTTTTGACAGGACGCTCGAACAAGCATGGCGATTCAGATTCAGAACCTCGACCTGGAAGAACAGGAACAACTCGACAAGCTCAAGCACTTCTGGGAGCGCTGGGGCAACCTGATCAGCGGCGTGCTCATCGTGGCGCTGCTGGGTTTTGCCGGCTGGCGTGGCTACGACTGGTACCAGTCGCGCCAGGCGGGCCAGGCTTCCGGTCTGTACGACCAGGTGCAGGCCAACGCCGAGGCGGGCGATACGACCAAGCTGGCCAGTTCGCTCAAGGCCATGCAGGATGATTACAAGTCGACCACCTATGCACAGCAGGCCAACCTTTTGGCAGCCAAGGTGTTCTTCGAGAAGGGTCAGCTGGACCAGGCGCGTAATGCCTTGTCGGCTGCTGCCGCTTCCTCGACCGACAAGGGCCTGCAAAGCCTGGCCAGGCTGCAACTGGCCTCGCTGTTGACGCAGCAGAAGCAGTACGATCAGGCCGTGCAGCAGCTCTCCACCGACATCCAGCCCGAATTTGCCGCTCTGGCCGCCGATCGCCTGGGTGATGTGCAGTCGCTGCAGGGCAAGAATGCCGAGGCCATCAAGTCCTATACCACCGCGTTCAAGGGCATCGAAGCCGGCCAGCCGTACCGTCAGATGATCGCCATGAAGCTGACGGCGCTGGGCGTAGACGTCAGCACCATCGATCCGAATTTCGGCAAGCAGGATGCTGCCGAGGAGGCTGCCCCTGCAGAAGCACCGGCCAGTATCACAGCACCCGCAGCCTCCGCGCCCGCTGCCGCTTCGAGCGCAGCTGCGCCTGCCAGCGCACCGGCTTCTGCCGGCTGATCGCCAAGAATCCGTCCGACCATTTTCCGAAGGAGACAGCATGATCCCGCGTCGCTCCCTGAAGTCCTCCGCTGGCCGCTGGCTGCTGGCATCCTGCACGGTGGCCGTCCTGGCGGCCTGTTCCGGCAACAAGCCTCCGCCGCCGTCGCCGCTGCAGGCCAACCCGGCCAGCGTGCCGGCCGGCGTGGCCTGGAGCCAGAAGCTGCCTGCCGAGGTGAATTTCCCGCTGCAGGTAGCAACGGTTGGCAACGAGATTGTGGTGGCTGACAGCCGCGGCAACGTGCAGGCCATGCAGGCCGGCAGCGGTGCCGTGCTGTGGCAGGCTTCCGTCGGCAAGGGGATCAGCGCCGGTGTCGGCAGCGATGGCACCACGGCAGCCGTGGTGACCGACCGCAACGAACTGGTCGCCCTGCGGGGTGGCAAGGAGCAATGGCGCATCCCGCTGGATACGCGTGTCTATACTGCGCCGCTGGTGGCGGGTGGCCGTGTGTTCGTGCTGGGTGCCGACCGCAGCGTGGCCGCCTACGATGGCGGCAATGGCTTCCGCCTGTGGACGCAGAAGGCCCGTGCCGCTGATGACGGGCTGGTGCTGCGTCAGGGCTCGCTGCTGACTGCCGCTGGTGGTGCGCTGCTGGCAGGCGTGTCTGGCCGCGTGGTGGCGTTCAATCCCGACGACGGCACCCCGCTGATGCAGGTCAGCGTTGCCAGCGCCCGTGGCGGTACCGACGTGGCCCGCATGGGCGACGTGCTGGCTCCCGCATCGCGCGAGGGCGGCAGCCTGTGCACGCGCACCTTCCAGGCCGGCGTGAGCTGTGCCGTGCTGGGTGGCGGCGGCAACACCGTGTGGAGCCAGCCCAGCACGGGGTCGACCGGCATTTCCGGCGATGCCCAGATCGTGGTCGGTAGCGATGACTCCGGCAACGTGGTGGCCTGGGAACGTGCCAACGGCAATCCGGTGTGGAACAACACCACGCTGCGTTACCGCGGCCTGGGCGCGCCGCTGGTGGCCGGCAACCAGGTGCTGGTGGGTGACGCACAGGGTTATGTGCATGTGCTGGCGCGCCAGAGCGGCGCCCTGGTGAACCGTGTTGCCACCGATGGTGCCCCGATCCGGGTGGCGCCGGTGCTGGCCGGCAACTCGGTGATTGTCGTGGGCAGCAAGGGCACCGTCACCGCCATTCAAGCCCGCTGATCCTGATTGTTTGTCATGAAACCTGTCATTGCCCTTGTCGGGCGGCCCAATGTGGGCAAATCCACGCTGTTCAACCGGATGACCAAGTCGCGGGACGCGATCGTGGCCGACTTTGCCGGCCTGACGCGGGACCGCCACTATGGCAACGGCCGCCAGGGGCGACGCGAATACATCGTCATCGATACGGGGGGCTTCGAGCCCGATGCGGGCGAAGGCAGCATCTTCCGCGAAATGGCGCGCCAGACGCAGCAGGCCGTGGCCGAGGCGGATGTGGTGCTGTTCATCGTGGACGCGCGTGCCGGCTTGTCGGCACAGGATCATGACATTGCCAACTACCTGCGTCGCCTGGGCAAGACCGCCATCCTGGTGGCCAACAAGGCCGAGGGCATGAAGGAAGGCCAGCAACTGGTCGACTTCTACGAGCTCGGCTTGGGCGAGGTGTACCCCGTATCGGCGGCGCACGGCCAGGGCATTCGCAGCCTGATCGATTTTGCACTCGACAGCATCGGCATGCCCGAGCCGGACGAAGATGCGCCGGATGAAAGCGAAGGCGTCATCAAGCTGGCCGTGGCCGGCCGTCCGAACGTCGGCAAGTCCACGCTGATCAACACCTGGCTGGGCGAGGAGCGCCTGGTGGCCTTCGACATGCCGGGCACCACGCGGGATGCCATCAGCGTGCCTTTCGAGCGCAACGGCCAGAAATTCGAGCTGATCGATACCGCCGGCCTGCGGCGCAAGGGCAAGGTGTTCGAGGCGATCGAGAAGTTCTCGGTGGTCAAGACACTGCAGGCGATCGAGTCGGCCAACGTGGTGCTGCTGTTGCTGGATGCCACGCAGGGCGTGACGGACCAGGACGCGCATATCGCCGGCTTCATCCTGGAAAGTGGTCGCGCCGTGGTGGTGGCGATCAACAAGTGGGACGCAGTTGACGAGTACCAGCGCGAGCTGGTGCTGCGTTCGGTGGAGACGCGGCTGGCATTCCTCAAGTTTGCCGCGCTGCACTATATTTCTGCCATCAAGCGCCAGGGTCTGGGCCCGGTATGGCAGTCCATCATCCAGGCGCACAAGGCGGCGAACATCAAGATGTCCACGCCGCAGCTCACGCGACTGCTGCACGAGGCAGTGCAATTCCAGGCGCCCAAGCGCTCGGGCATGTTCCGTCCCAAGCTGCGCTATGCGCACCAGGGCGGCATGAATCCGCCGGTGGTGGTGGTTCACGGCAATTCGCTGGAACACGTCACCGATGCCTACAAGCGCTATCTGGAAGGCCGGCTGCGCAAGCAGTTCAACCTGATCGGCACGCCGCTGCGCATCGAGATGAAAACCTCGCACAACCCGTACGCGGACAAGGAGTAAGCTGGCGGTCTGCGGTCTGCGGTCTGCGGTCTGCGGTCTGTGGTCTGTGGTCTGTGGTCTGTGGTCTGCGGTCTGTGGTCTGTCGTCAGCAGTCAGTAGTCAGCAGTCAACCGATGCGGCAGGCAAGGCTGTTGCCGCAGCCAGGCCACTACGGACGGCGCCTTCCAGAGTCGCCGGATAAGGACCTTCCACGTAATCCCCGCAAGCTTGCAGACCTGCAGCGATACCGGCCGGAGGACGCAGCACCCCAGCGTGGCACATAAAGGTCGCACGCTTGTCTACCAGCGTGGCGATGATGTCGAGCTGCTCCAGGCCGAGTTGCTCGCTGGCCTGTGCCCGGATGGCGTTTTCCAGGGCGTCTCGCTCCAGTTCGCAGCAACTGGTCACGAAAGCCAGCAGTTGTTCCTTGCGGCCGCCACTTGTTGTTCTCGCCTGCGCATCGTGGCTGAAGACGAATTGTGCGGGGCGTTCCGGGGTGTCGCGCAGGGCCTGCATGGGGGGCAGCGGTTTGGAGCTAGCGTACCGGGCGTAGGTAGTGGCGATGGGCGCATGCTGCAAAGTCCGGGCAACGTCGGCCCATTCCGGGGCAATGCTGCTGACCAGGCGCGCTGCCTCACGTGCGGGTACGGCCAGAATGATGCGGTCAAAACGCCCGACCTGTGAGGCCGCTGCCTTGCAGTCGTGCGCAAGCTCCCACATTCCCTGATGTGATCGATGGATCGCTCGTACGCGACAGCCGAGATGGACGCTGGCTCCCTTGCGTTCCAGCCACTGTGCGGCGGGGCGGGGCAGCAGTTCGCCGAGCGACTCGCGTGCAATCAGCGCATCCGAACCACCGCGTTCGGCCAGCAGGGCATCCTGCAGTACGCGCAGAAATACCGAGCCACTGGTGTCTGCAGGCTGGCTGTTGAAAGCGGATATGCACAGGGGCGTGACAAGATCGGCCATCACGCGCGGATGCAGGCCATGGCACACGTCCTGCACCGTTGCGCGTTCCGCTGCGCGGAAGCGCTGCCATTGCCAGCGGGCTGCAACCCGCAGCAGCGAGAGCCGCGCCGCCCAGCTCCATCCGCGCGCCCGCAGGATGGCGCGCAGTACATCGAGCTGCGGGTGGCCGGCGGGTGAAGGCATGCACAGTCCATGGCCATCGGGTGTGCGCAGATCCAGAGGCAGGCGGAGCAGGGCGCTCTGTGTATCCACGCCAAGCTCCTGCATCAGACGCAGGGATTCGCGGTAGGCGCCGATCAGAATGTGCTGGCCGTTGTCCAGCGTAGTGCCGTCCGGCAGCGTGACGCTGCGCGCCCGGCCGCCGGGTTCGGCAGCGGCTTCGAAGAGCGTCACCGCGTGCCCCTGGCGTGTTGCGGCCACGGCCGCGGCGCATCCTGCCCAGCCGGCGCCGATAACCGCGACTTGCAGTGGCATTTGCATTTCCGGACCCACGGTTGCGAACGTGTCGGGCTGTGGCACTCTCATATCAGTGGCTCCGGCATAGGCCCAGGTCGCCGGACGTGCGCGGGCTTTTGTTCGCCTTCCGAGTCACTGCTACCCGCCCTCAGATCCGGTGCGCTCCCAGCGCCTGCACCTTCCAGGCCAGCCAGAACTTGCGCAGCGGCGTCAGGCTGATGCGCTGGTGCAGCACCTGGAAGTTTTCCTGTTCGATCTCGCGCAGCAGGGTGCGGTAGATGCTGGCCATCATCAGGCCGGGTTTCTGGGCGCGGCGCTCTGACGCGGGCAACAGGGCCAGAGCCTTGTCGTAGTACTGGTGTGCGCGTTGGGCCTGGTAGCGCATCATCTCGACAAACTCCGGACTGTATTCGCGTGCCAGAATGGAGCTGGCCTTGACGCCGAAGTGCTGCAGGTCGCTGATGGGCAGGTAGATGCGGCCGCGCATGGCGTCTTCGCCGACGTCGCGGATGATGTTGGTGAGCTGCAGCGCCAGGCCGAGTTGGTGTGCGTATTCGGTGGTTTGCTGTTCGGTCTGGCCGAAGATGCGGGCCGAGACTTCGCCGACGATGCCGGCGACAAGGTGGCAGTAGCGCTGCAGCCCGGCAAAGTCGAGGTAGCGCGTTTGCTGCAGGTCCATTTGGCAGCCTTCGATCACCGCCATCAGGTGACGCTGCTCGATTCCGAAGGTGGGGGCGTGCCGCATCAGGGCGCGCATGACGGGATGCGTGGGCTTGCCGGCAAAGGACTGTCGCACCTCGTTTTCCCACCACGCCAGCTTGGTCTGTGCCAGGCTCGGGTCGCTCACTTCATCCACCACGTCATCCACTTCGCGGCAGAACGCATAGAAGGCCGTGATGGCGGCGCGTCGTTCGGCGGGCAGGAACAGGAACGCATAGTAGAAGCTGCTGCCGGATGCGGCGGCTTTTTGCTGGACGTACTGCTGGGGCGTGGCGGGCGTGGTTTCGGACATGGGTGCGCTCAGTGGGAGTGGCGGCTATTGTCCCATGCAAATGGGGCGCCGGCGTGACGGGGGGGGGCTTGCTCTGCCGTGTGCAGGACGTTCAGCGCAAGGGCTGCAGGCTGCGGGCGAGCATGAGCAGCCCATCCATGGCTCCGATGCGAGGTCGCTTGCTGAAGGCTTCCGCTCCCAGTTTCGCGGTTTTTTCCCCGATGCGCAGCCCGCCTTGCATGACCAGGCGCAGCTCCCAGGCGGCCTTGCGGCCGGCGATACCAGCCACGGCTTCCGGCAACGCCGCCCCTTGCGACATCAGCCCGCGCGCGCGTTCCAGCAATTCTTGCAGCAGGGCTGCTCGCTGCGCTGCCGGTGCATGCATGGGGTCACGGCAATCCACGCCATGGCGATCCGCCAGATCCTGCGGCAGGTAGTAGCGGCCGCGGGACACGTCCACCGAGATGTCCTGCCAGAAGTTGAACAGCTGCAGCGCGGTGCAGATGGCATCGCTCTGTCGCAGCGCAGGCTCCGAGCGCACGCCATACAGGTGCAACATCAGCCGTCCCACCGGATTGGCGGAATAGCGGGCGTAGTCGATCAGGTCATCATGGCGGGGGTAGACGGCGACGGCTTCCGAATGCAGGATGTCACGTTCAAAGGCCGTGAGCAGGTCGTGCAGCAGAGCCGCGGGCAGATCGTGTTGCCTCACGGCATGCTGCAGGGGGGGCATCACGTCCGGCCAGTCGCCATCAGCCGGGTAGGGCGCAGGCGCAGTGGCCAGTTCCAGCGCCCGGCGATAGCGGTGCAACGCCAGCAGACGCTCGCCGGCCTCCAGTTCGCCTTCATCCGCCAGATCGTCGGCAGTGCGCGCGAAATGATAGATGGCTGCCACCGCCGGTCGCAGTGGCTTCGGGCACAGCAGGCTCGCCACCGGAAAGTTCTCGTAATGCGTGACAGGTGGCGGGGTGGGAGAAGGCACGGATGCGGAAGGTAACAGTAAAAACCGGGGTGGCAGGGCAGAATTATCTGTCCGGGCCCCTAAACCGGGCTTTTTGCCAGCTAAAATCGCATGTTACCCGTTTTCGGTGAAGCCGCCCCAGGTGTGACTGATCCGCAAACGCAAGCGCGGGTGGCGAAATTGGTAGACGCACCAGGTTTAGGTCCTGACGCCAGCAATGGTGTGGGGGTTCGAGTCCCCCCCCGCGCACCACAGATTCTTTTCATGGCAAGCCCGTCCCCGGCGCCGCTTGCATTAGCCTGATCAAAGGAACACACCCATGTCCGTGAACGTCGAAACCCTGGAAAAGCTGGAGCGCAAGATCGTCCTGTCCGTGCCCGTCAAGGAAGTGCAGGATGAAGTGACCAAGCGCCTGCAGCGTCTGGCCCGCACCGTCAAGATGGACGGCTTCCGTCCTGGCAAGGTGCCGCTGAGCGTGGTGGCCAACCAGTACGGCCCCGGTGTCCAGTATGAAGTGATCAACGACAAGGTTGGCGAAGCCTTCTTCAAGGCTGCCACCGAAGCCGATCTGCGCGTGGCCGGCCAGCCCTCCATCAGCGAGAAGGAAGGTGCCGCCGAAGGCGAGATGCTGTTCGACGCCGTGTTCGAGGTGTACCCCGAAGTGCAGTTCAAGGATCTGGCCGAAGCCGAAGTCGAGAAGCTGACCGCCGAGGTGGACGATGCTGCCGTCGAGCGCACCATCGACATCCTGCGCAAGCAGCGCCGCACCTTCAGTCAGCGCGGCAAGGACGAGCCGGCCGTGGACGGCGACCGCGTGACCGTGGACTTCGAAGGCAAGATCGACGGTGAAGTGTTCGCCGGCGGCAAGGCCGAAGACTTCCAGTACCTGGTCGGCGAAGGCCAGATGCTGGCCGAGTTCGAAGACGCCGTGCGCGGCATGAAGATCGGCGAGAGCAAGACTTTCCCGCTGGCCTTCCCCGAGGACTACCACGGCAAGGACGTGGCTGGCAAGACGGCCGACTTCCTGGTGACCGTGAAGAAGCTGGAAGCCGCCCACCTGCCCGAAGTGAACGACGAGTTCGCCAAGCAGCTGGGCGTGGCCGAAGCCACCGTGGACGGCCTGCGTGCCGACATCCGCAAGAACCTGGAGCGCGAGGTCAAGTACCGCGTGCTGGCCCGCAACAAGACGGCTGTGATGGATGCCCTGGTGGCCAACGCCGAGCTGGACCTGCCCAAGGCCAGTGTGCAGGCCGAGATCAACAACATGGTGGCCAATGCCCGTGCCGACCTGAAGCAGCGCGGCATCAAGGACGCCGACAAGGCTCCGATCCCGGGCGACCTGTTCAAGGACCAGGCCGAGCGTCGCGTGCGCCTGGGCCTGATCGTGGCCGACCTGGTGCGTGCCAACAACCTGCTGGCCACGCCCGAGCAGGTGCAGGCCCACGTGCAGGAACTGGCTGCCAGCTACGAGAAGCCCGAGGACGTGGCCCGCTGGTACACCGGTGACCAGCAGCGCATGGCCGAGATCGAAGCCGTCGTGACCGAGAATAACGTCACCGACTTCGTGCTTGGCAAGGCCAAGGTCAGCGAGAAGAAGGTGAGCTTCGACGAGCTGATGGGCCAGGCCTGATCGCCTGGACGAGGCGTCCTGTCCCTGCGATAGCAACGCACTCGAACCAAAGGCCTGCCGGCGGGCTTGCAGTCTGCCGCGCAGGCCTTATTTATTGGGGCATCATTCTTGCCATAATGTGACAGCGTCGTCTTCTGCCAGCAGATGCGGCGAATGATCTGCCACAAAGCCATTTTCCGGAGTCAACGCATGCAATTCACGCGCAACAGTGCCCTCGATGCCCAAGCCCTCGGCCTCATCCCGATGGTGGTCGAACAATCCGGCCGGGGCGAGCGCTCGTACGACATCTATTCCCGCCTGCTCAAGGAGCGCGTGGTGTTCCTGGTCGGCCCGGTGAACGACCAGACAGCCAATCTGGTGGTGGCCCAGTTGTTGTTCCTCGAGAGCGAGAACCCGGACAAGGATATCTCCCTGTATATCAACTCCCCGGGTGGCTCGGTGAGCGCCGGCATGTCGATCTACGACACCATGCAGTTCATCAAGCCCGACGTGTCCACGCTGTGCATGGGCATGGCGGCCAGCATGGGTGCCTTCCTGCTGTCTTCCGGTGCCAAGGGCAAGCGTTTCAGCCTGCCCAACTCGCGCGTGATGATTCACCAGCCGCTGGGCGGTGCGCAGGGCCAGGCCACCGACATCGAGATCCACGCGCGCGAGATCCTGCGCCTGCGCAAGGACCTGAACCAGATCCTGTCCGAGAACACCGGCCAGCCGCTGGAAAAGATCGAGCGCGATACCGAGCGCGACTACTTCATGGCTGCCCATGAAGCCAAGGACTACGGTCTGGTCGACCGCGTGATCAAGCATCGCGGCGAAGCCGTCTGACGCGGCTGCCGTCGGGCTTGCCGTGCTGTGGTGCGGCGGGCCTGATCTACCACAATACTGTGTAAATACTGACGGTTAGAAACGTTTTCTAACCTACAATCGCACTCCATGACTAGCAAAAAAGACGCTCCCGGCAAGACCATGCACTGCTCCTTCTGCGGCAAGACGCAGGACGAGGTGGACAAACTGGTGTCCGGCAGCTACGGCGGTCAGTCCGTATTCATCTGCAACGAGTGCATCTCCCAGTGCAACGAGATCCTGGAAGAGGATGCCAGCCAGGCGGCTGCCGCTGCGCCCGCCGGCGAGCAGTTGCCCACGCCCGCGCAGCTCAAGGAAAACCTCGACAACTACGTGATCGGCCAGGAAGCCGCCAAGCGCACGCTGGCGGTGGCGGTGTACAACCACTACAAGCGCCTGATGCACAAGGAGCAGCTCGGCAAGGATGACGTGGAGCTGAGCAAGAGCAACATCCTGCTGATCGGCCCCACCGGCTCCGGCAAGACGCTGCTGGCGCAGACCATGGCGCGCATGCTGAACGTGCCTTTCGTGATGGCCGATGCCACCACCCTGACCGAAGCCGGCTACGTGGGTGAAGACGTCGAGAACATCATCACCAAGCTGCTGCAGAGCTGCGAATACGACGTGGAGAAGGCGCAGCGCGGCATCATCTACATCGACGAGATCGACAAGATTTCGCGCAAATCCGACAACCCGTCCATCACGCGCGACGTGTCCGGCGAAGGCGTGCAGCAGGCACTGCTCAAGCTGATCGAAGGCACCATGGCCAGCATTCCGCCGCAGGGCGGGCGCAAGCACCCCAATCAGGATTTCCTGCAGGTGGATACGACGAACATGCTGTTCATCTGCGGCGGCGCCTTTGCCGGCCTGGAAAAGGTGATCGAGCGCCGTACGGCGGGCAGCGGCATCGGCTTTGGCGCCGAGGTGCGCAGCAAGGAAAACCGCACGCTGACCGAGATCTTCCAGAATATCGAGCCGGAAGACCTGATCAAGTACGGCCTGATTCCCGAACTGATCGGCCGCATGCCCGTGGTGACGGCGCTGGCCGAGCTGGACGAGAAGGCGTTGATCAAGATTCTGACCGAGCCCAAGAACGCGCTGGTCAAGCAGTACGGCAAGCTGTTCCAGATGGAAGACGTGGAGCTGGAAATCACGCCCAAGGCGCTGCAGGCGATTGCGCGCAAGGCGATGGAGCGCAAGACTGGCGCCCGTGGTCTGCGCTCGATTCTGGAGCAGGCTTTGCTGGACACCATGTTCGACCTCCCGGGCATGCAGAATGTGGAAAAGGTCGTTGTGGACGAATCCGTGGTCAACGACGCCAAGCCGCCGATGCTGGTGTACCGCAACAAGGAAAAGCAGCAGGCCTGAGCCGCTGCATCCGATGTCTGACCGGCTCCCCTGCGAGCCGGTTTTCATGTGCGGCGCCGTGGTCTCGCAACACGCCCCGTGCACAGGGTTATTGCCCCGGGCGATGACGTGCCGGAGGAGTTGTGGGACATTGGGTTTGCGGTCTGCGCTTTCGGTGTTGCGCCTGCGTTGCACTGCTTGAAAACAGGGTGTATGGCCTCATAACAGGCTATCCAGCCCCTTTTGTGAAAGAAGTTCGAGATGTCTGACTTTGTCTACCTGCCCCCCGAAAGCGTGGAACTGCCCATGCTTCCCCTGCGGGACGTGGTGGTGTTCCCGCACATGGTGATTCCGCTGTTCGTCGGGCGCGCCAAGAGCATTGCTGCGCTCGAAGCAGCCATGGAAGCGGGCCGTTCCGTCATGCTGGTGGCCCAGAAGACGGCCGCCCAGGACGAGCCCGCCATCGACGACATGTTCGCCACCGGCTGCATTGCCTCCATTCTGCAACTGCTTAAGCTGCCGGACGGCACGGTGAAGGTGCTGGTGGAAGGGCGTCAGCGCGCGCAGGTGCAGTCCATTGCAGAGGGCGAGAAGTTCTTTACCGCCACCGTGTTGCCTGCAGCAGCCGATGCGGCTGTTGCGCAGGAATTGTCGCGCGAAGCGCAGAGCGAGATCGAGGCGCTGCGCCGTGCGCTGATGCAGTCCTTCGAGCAGTACGTCAAGCTGAACAAGAAGATTCCTCAGGAAATCCTGTCCTCCATCGGCAGCATCGACGATGCCGGACGCCTGGCCGATACCATCGCCGCGCACTTGCCGCTGAACCTGGAAGACAAGCAGGAAGTGCTGGAGAAGATGGATATCCAGCAACGTCTGGAACTGCTGTTTGGCCAACTCGAGCACGAGGTCGACATCCTCAACGTCGACAAGCGCATCCGCGGCCGCGTCAAGCGCCAGATGGAAAAGAACCAGCGCGACTTCTACCTGAACGAGCAGGTGAAGGCGATCCAGAAGGAACTGGGAGATGGCGAAGAGGGCGCCGATCTGGAAGAGCTGGAGCGCAAGATCAAGGCTGCGCGCATGCCCAAGGCGGCGCTGGCCAAGGCCGAAGCCGAGCTGAAGAAGCTGAAACTGATGTCGCCCATGTCGGCTGAGGCAGGCGTGGCACGCAACTATCTGGATGTGCTGGTCGGCCTGCCGTGGAGCAAGAAGACCAAGATCAAGCAGGATCTGGCGGAGGCCGAGCGCATCCTGAACGAGGACCACTATGGTCTGGAGCGGGTCAAGGACCGCATCCTGGAATACCTCGCCGTGCAGCAGCGTGTGGACAAGGTGAAGGCGCCTATCCTGTGTCTGGTCGGCCCGCCGGGCGTGGGCAAGACCTCGCTGGGGCAGTCCGTGGCCAAGGCCACGGGCCGCAAGTACGTGCGCATGGCGCTGGGCGGCATGCGCGACGAGGCCGAGATCCGCGGTCACCGTCGTACCTATATTGGCGCATTGCCGGGCAAGGTGCTGCAGAACCTGACCAAGGCAGGAGCACGCAACCCGCTGTTCCTGCTGGACGAGATCGACAAGCTGGGTGCGGACTTCCGCGGCGACCCGTCGAGCGCGCTGCTGGAAGTGCTGGATCCCGAGCAGAACCATACCTTCAACGATCATTACGTCGAGCTGGATTTCGACCTGAGCGACGTGATGTTCGTGGCGACGTCGAACTCCATGAACATTCCCGCGGCCTTGCTGGACCGCATGGAGGTAATTCGCCTGTCCGGTTATACCGAAGACGAGAAGGTCAATATCGCCGCGCGCTATCTGCTGCCCAAGCAGATGACGAACAACGGCGTGAAGGCCGAGGAGCTGGAGATCACCGAAGACGCGGTGCGCGACATCGTGCGTTACTACACACGCGAAGCCGGCGTGCGCGGGCTGGAGCGCGAGCTGTCGAAGATCTGCCGCAAGGTGGTAAAGGCGGTGCAACTCAAGCAGGTGAGCGACAAGGTGGTGGTGACGGCTGATAACCTGAACGACTATCTGGGTGTGCGCCGCTATACCTATGGCCGTGCCGACGAAGCCAGCCGCATCGGCCAGGTCGTGGGCTTGGCCTGGACGGAAGTGGGCGGCGATCTTCTCACCATCGAAACTGCCATCATGCCGGGCAAGGGCAATATCCTGCGTACCGGTTCGCTGGGCGACGTGATGAAGGAATCGGTCGAGGCGGCCCGTACCGTGGTGCGCAGCCGTGCGGCACGCCTGGGCATTGCGGACGAGGTGTTCGAGAAAAAGGACATCCACATCCACGTGCCGGATGGCGCCACGCCCAAGGACGGCCCGAGCGCGGGTGCGGCCATGACGACGGCGCTGGTGTCTGCGATTACCGGCATTCCGGTGCGCAGCGATGTGGCCATGACCGGCGAGATCACGCTGCGCGGCGAGGTGACCATCATCGGCGGCCTGAAGGAGAAGCTGCTGGCGGCGTTGCGCGGTGGCATCAAGAAGGTGATCATTCCCGAAGACAACATGAAGGATCTGCAGGAAATTCCGGCCAATGTGAAGGAAGGCCTGGAGATCATTCCGGTGAAGTGGATCGACCAGGTGCTGGCGATTGCGCTGGAGCGCGAGCCGCAGCCGCTGGAGATGGCGGAGTCTGCCGGTGTGCCGATCGACCCGGCGGCCACGGCTCCGGTAAAAACCGTGCGAGCCAAGCGTCCGGCTACAAAACACTGAAAATTCGGTATATAATTTAAGGCTTCGGCGATGCAGAAATGTGCGCCGAAGCGTAGTTGAGATGTGAGTGGCATCACACTGCAAAAAATCAGAAGACTTGAAAAACTCGCTGATTTCTTGCTATAATCTTAGCTTCACGCGGGAATAGCTCAGTTGGTAGAGCGCAACCTTGCCAAGGTTGAGGTCGCGAGTTCGAGCCTCGTTTCCCGCTCCATATTCAAAGGGGAAGCTCGCAAAAGCTTCCCTTTTTTGTCCAGCCTATGGCTGGGCATTGTCCCAGACAGGGCGCGATAGCAAAGCGGTTATGCAACGGATTGCAAATCCGTCTAGCCCGGTTCGACTCCGGGTCGCGCCTCCAAAAAAACACAGCACATTCAAGCACTTAGCGTCTTATGGCCTGGGTGCTTTTTCTTTGCCTGTGCGGCATGCGTGCAAACGGCTACCCGGCTGGACGGATTTGCAATCCGTCTCGGGGCGCTCCGCTACTGATGCAAGGGGAGGTGACAGGGGATGAATGGTGCGCGTGATACCTGCGAATCGTGCAGGCGGGGATAGTCAGGCCACGCTGGTTTCGCGCAGCGCCATTTCCTTCAGTTCACGCAGAGCTTGCTGGATCGGCTTGTTCAGTTCGGGCATGCCGGTGGAGGAGGGGAAGTCCAGCAGGGAGGCTTCCATTTCGGCGTAGGTCTGGCCGGGATTGTCGCAACGTTCCATCAGGCAGTCGGCAGCGGCGAATGCGATGGCTTTCCAGGTGGCGAGCTGGTAGTGCAGGTCTTTGTTTTCTTGCATGATGGCACCCAGGTGCTGGTGAGGAGTTCAAGCACAATTCTGGGTAGCTTGCATGTCACTATTGTGACCGACCTGTCATAAACCATCCCCTTACATTCAGGGTGTTGTGCGCAGGAGGCCCTCTCGAAGTCCTGCTCGCGCAACTCCCTCAGGGTGTGGTGCGTGGGAGGTTCTGGAACGGGTCTTCGGTCTGGAAGCGCTGGTATAGCAGCGGCTGGGCCGGGGTTACGTGGCCGTTGGCGCATTGCAGGTGCTGGTCGAGATGACGCTCGGAGGCCTGCAGCAGGCGGCGGTAGAACTCGCGGCACATCAGGCGCGCCTCGTTGCCGGGCCAGTCGTGCGGCAGCAGTTCGGCGGGCAGTTCGGGATCACGCAGCAGCAGGCGGCGGTATTCGTGGATCAGCACGGTGCGCAGCAGGAAGGCGGTTTCGTCGGGGATCACGTCGCCAAGATTCTGGCGCAGCGCCTCGATCAGCGGGCGGTAGCGCTCCACGAAGGCGGTGTAATCGTTGCCGAGTTGCTCCAGGTTCCAGGCGCGCAGCACCATGTCGACATCGCGCGCGGAGTTGCCGAAGTGGTTTTCCACGGCGAGCAGCGGCATCAGTTCCTGCAGCAGTTCTCCGAGGCCGTCGGCCATCAGGGCATCGGAGGCGGCGTCCAGGTCGGCGCTGGGGTGGATGAAGCAGTCGGTGCCGAGCAGGCCGAAGCCTTGCCAGAACAGGGCGCGGCGCAGTTGCTCGCGCTGGCGCGCGGCGATGTCGCCGACGACCAGCATCAGGCGCCAGCGGCGGTCCCAGACCGGAGTGCTGGAGGCGTAGATGTGGCCCGCGGCATCTTCGATGCGCTGTTGGCCGGCAGGGGTAAGCAGGTAGTCGGCCCGGCGGCCGAAGGCTTCGGTGCGCAGCCAGCCGTCCTGCGCCAGGCGGAAGACGGTGGTGCGGATCAGGCGCTCACCCACGCCCAGGGGTTCCAGCAGGCGGATCAGGCTGCCAAGCCAGATGCGACCGCCGCGCGGGTAGATCGCATCACCGAAAGCGGAGATGATGAGCGATCCGGCGCGGATGCGGCGTTGCTGGCTGAAGGCGTCGAGATGGGCCTGGATGAGGGTGGCGGGCATGCGGCGGGTTGCGCTGGGTCAAATGCATCATTATAGGAAGGCGGCAGCTGGCTTTTCGGAGCAGCGCCAGGGTCTTCCGGACAGGGCGGACGGGAGGTGCGGAAGGCAGCGTGGATTTGCCGGCGCGCAGGGACGAACCCTGGATGCCTGGCGGGTGCGAAGGTGCCAAGGTGTTTCATGCCCTTGTGCATGGGCGATGCCCTCGCGATGCGTGCGGGCGAGTCAGCCTGGCCTGGTTGCGGAGGGGTCGGGAGCGGTGGAGCCGAGCTGCCGTGAGAGGGCTTGCGCGGCTTCGCGCAAGGCGTGCATGGCCGGGCTGTCTTCGCCGAGGTCGCTCATGCCGGCGATGCCGACGACGACCAGGGCCATGGTGATTTCGTTGCGGAAGTTGAACACCGGTGCGCCGAGTGCCTGCACGCCGCCGGCAAAGTAGTGCTCGCCGATGGACACGGCGCCTTGTCCGCGGATCTGGGAGAGGCGCTGTTGCACGTCTGCCATGGTGCGCATGGGGGCGTCGGCGGGCTGACGGGCCAGTTCGGCCTGGATCAGGGCCGAGGTGCGGCGCTCGGGCAGCCAGGCTGCAAACACCAGACCGCTGGCACTGTTGAGCAGTTCTACGCTGACGCCGGTGACCACGTTGACGGTGATGGGCCGGCGGGGCCGTTCCCAGCGCACGATGACCGGGCCGTTGGCGCTCCAGACTGCCAGGGCGGTGGTTTCGTTGATCTGGTTGCGCAGCTGGGAGATGGCTTCCAGGCCGAGACGAATGCGGTCGATGCGGTTGACGGCGGCCAGACCGATGTTGAGAGCAAACGGGCCCAGATCGTAGTGGGAGGTGGCGGGGTCCTGCATGACCAGGCCGGCGCGGATCAGGCTGACCAGATAGCGGTGCGCCTTGGCCGGTGGCATGTCGGCCTGCAGGGCGATGTCCTTGAGCATCATCGGGCCCTGGCTGTTGACCAGCACGCGCGCCACGGACAGGCCGATTTCCAGCGATTGCACGCCGCTCTTGCTGTCTTTTCCTGGCTGGATCATGAAGCGCATCCTCCTGGGTCAATGAAAAAACGGTGCAGTGCAGAGGCACCGCACCGTTCGCGGGGAGACAGCCGCCCCCGCGCCTCGATCGGGGGCAGGCGTCAGTTCGCCGTGCTGAGCAGATGGGAGGCGTCGGCCACCGTAGGCTGCTGCTGGGCGAAGAAGCCTTCAGTGTAGATCATGCCGTCCTGTGCTCCGAGCGCCTTGACGGCATCGACGCAGGTGGCGACGAACTCCGGGCTGCCGGCGGCAAAGATGGTGTGTTTGGACAGGTCGGGGAACATGGAGGGCAGCACCTCGTTGACGCGGCCGTGCAGGAAACCGTCCTTCTGTTCGCGCGTGAGGGTGACCTTGTAGTCGAAGTTGCGGTGCTTGGTGCGCCACCAGGCCATCATGCCGTGACCGTACACGTCGGGCTCGGTGCGGGCGGAGAACAGCAGGGTGACAGGCTTGCGGAAGCCGCGGCGCAGCGCGGTTTCGGCCAGCGCCATGATAGGGGCCAGGCCGGTGCCTGCGGCCAGGCAGAGGATGGGAGTATCGACCGCCGGGTCGCCGATGAAGGTGCCGTAGGGGCCAGAGAGCTTGACGTTGTCGCCGATGGTGAGGGTGTCGTGCACCCACTGGCTGGTGGGGCCGTCATCGGAGCGGGCGATCTGCAGGGTGATTTCGCCATCGGGACGCGGGGCGTTGGCGATGGAGAAGGCGCGGGCCGGGATGTTGTTGCTGCCGGGGCCGAGCGTGACGTACTGGCCGGGCCAGTAGCGCAGCGGCTTGCCGACCGGGCGCAGGCGCAGTTCGACCACGCGGGCGGCCACGATGCGCTTGTCCACCACCACGAACAGGGCGTTTTCGCGTGGCGGGAATAGCTTGGGCTTGGCGTCTTCCGTGCCCCATTCGATCACCAGTTCGTCGGAGATGGGCTTGGCCATGCACATGAGGCCGAAGCCCTGGCGGCGGTCTTCCTGCGAAAGGGCCATGTCGAGCACCATGCCCTGATCGAACTGGCCGGAGAGAACCTTGACCTTGCATTCGCCGCAGGCGCCGGCGCGGCAGTTGTTGGGCAGGGCGAAGCCGGCCTTTTCCAATGACATGAGCACGGTGTCGCCATAAGCGCACTCGACGGATTTGCCGGAAGGCTGCATCACGATGCGGGCCATGTGTGTCTCCTGAATGTTTCTGGTTATCGTCTGCTTGTGGGGGTTTTCGGGTGCGCTTCCTGCGAAAGAAGCGCACCGGGAAACCGCCGCGAGGGCGGTGACCGGCAGATGCCGCGCGAGGCGGCACCTTGCGGACGGTATTCCGGGATCAGAACACCGGGATGATGTCTTCCATGTCGATGTCGGACACTTCCTGGCCGGTGATGCCGACTTCGGGGATGGCGGGGAACGGGATGTTGTAGCGGTCCAGCACGCCTTTCAGGTTGAGCATGGCGTTCTTCCAGTTTTCCAGCTTGGCTTCGTAGGTGGGGATGCCGAAACCGGCCATGCGCGCCACTTCCTCGGCTTCACGCTGGTTGGCGATGAAGTCTTCGGGCAGGTCCCAGAATTCCATCGGGGGCTCGAACAGCACGGCAGACAGGAACAAATAGCCGGCGCGGATCTGCTTGGTGACCACGGCTTTGGTTTCCTCGGCGATCTTCGGATAGTCGCGCTCCATCACGGCCATGCAGATGGCCATGTGACGGCCTTCGTCGCGGCCGATGTTCTTGAAGCCTTCCTTGAACACGGCCTCGCGGCTGTTCTCGTACATCTGCTTGAAGATGGTGGCGGCAGCGATTTCGCCCATCAGGAAGGAGCTGAACAGCACGGCCAGGGAGTACTTCGGCACGGCCTGCTTGTAGCCGGTCCAGTAGCGCGAGCCGTTGAAGTACAGCCACTTGGTGTTCTTCTGCAGACGCTTGCCCAGTTCGGTCTTGGGCTCGTAGGTGATGGGATCCGGGTGGCCCAGCAGTTTGGTGATGGCCAGGCCACACATGATTTCGTGGTTCTGCTCGTCACGCTGGACGGAGAAGAAGCACTTGCGCACCGGATCTTCCTCGTGCACTTCGTAGGTCTTGATCAGGGCTTCGGCGAAAACCGGCGGCGCGGAGGCGTCGAATACGGAGAGCAGGGTCCACCAGTAGGCGATGGCCTCGCGCTCTTCCCAGGAGTAGCTGTCCACGTCCAGCGTGTCCCAAGGCAGTTTTTCGGGTTCCCAGTTCTCGCGCAGGGCGGCTTCCCAGACTTCCTGCAGCTTCTGGGTGTGCGATTCCCACGACAGGGGGTACACGTTGGGTTGTTCGATCTCGGGCGGAAATTCCATCTTGTCCGCGAAGCGTTCCTTATGGCTGGCCATGTCTCATCTCCTCATAGGTTGGTACGGTGCAATGCCAGCCTGCCTCGGCTGGTCTGGAAAAACTATAACACACAGAAAAATAAAAACAACAAGATCATGTATCACATAAGCAAAGAATAGAGCCAATTTGGCCGGTTTCATGATCGCTTAAGAAGTGTTGATGATGATTTATCCACATGATTTATCAATGGATTTACGCTATTTTTACTTCCTTCGAAATGTGTTTCACTAATCGTAAACCCTAGTGTGGATTTGTTCAATTGATACTATAAAATTTGCCTCAACAACGATTCGTGTAGCACGACAAGTGCCAAACCCGCAGCGAACCGACTGCTGCTGAACTGGAGACGAGAACAATGAGCCATCCCCTGTACGAGAAGCACAAGGCCACCCTGGAGGCAGGCCTCAAGGCCTTCGGCGAGCGCAGCTACTGGTCTGCCTACAACGAGATGCCCAGTCCCAAGGTCTATGGCGAAGAGGCACCGGCAGCCGGCAAACAGGCCTTTGACGATCTGCTGGGCAAGCAGTTCGAGTTGGACCAGCCCGGCAGCAGCGGCTGGCAGGGCAGCGAAAAGTCGCCGTATGGCATCGAGCTGAACGTGCAATACCCGGCGTGCGATGTCGATACGCTGGTGGCTGCGGCCGAGAAGGCGATGGAGTCCTGGCAGGCGCTGGGCCTGGAAGGCCGTACCGGTGTGTGTCTCGAAATGCTGGAGCGCCTGAACAAGCAGAGCTTCGAAATTGCCCACGCCGTGATGCAGACCACTGGCCAGGGCTGGATGATGGCGTTCCAGGCGGGCGGCCCGCATGCGCAGGACCGCGGCCTGGAGTCCGTGGTGGCGGCACATCAGGTGCAGATGCTGTCTGCGCCCAGTGCACATTGGGAAAAGCCGCAGGGCAAGAATCCGCCGCTGGTGATGAAGAAGCATTTCGAGCTGGTCGGCAAGGGCGTGGGCGTGGTGATCGGCTGCGGCACGTTCCCCACGTGGAATACCTATCCGGGCCTGTTTGCTGCATTGGCCACGGGCAATGCCGTGATCGTCAAGCCGCACAGCAACTCGATCCTGCCGGCTGCCATTACCGTGCGCACCATGCGCGAGGTGCTGAAGGAGCAGGGCGTCGATCCCAACCTGGTAAGCCTGTGCGTGACCGGCGGTCATGCCGATACGCAGAAGCTGGTGACGCATCCGGCTGTCAGGTCGGTGGATTTCACCGGCGGCAACAGCTTTGGCCACTGGCTGATCGACAACTGCAAGCAGGCCACCGTGTACGCCGAAATGGCCGGCGTGAACAACGTGGTGATCGATTCCACCGATGCCTACAAGGCGATGCTGCGCAATCTGGCGTTCACGCTGTCGCTGTATTCCGGCCAGATGTGCACCACGCCGCAGGCGATTCTGGTGCCGGCCGGCGGCATCGAGACGGATGAAGGCCACAAGAGCTACGACGATGTCTGCAATGACCTGGCCAAGTCGGTGAGCGGCTTCCTGTCCAAGCCGGAAGTGGCGCATGCGGTGCTGGGTGCGATCCAGTCCGACGCGACGGCAGACCGCATTGCCGAAGCGGCTGCCGGCCACCATGGTCGCGTGATTCTGGCGCCGCAGAAGCTGGACAACCCCGAGTTTCCGCACGCTTCGGTCAGCACGCCGGTGCTGATTGCCGTGGATGCTGCGGACGAGAAGGCTTACATGGAAGAGCGCTTCGGCCCGATCAGCTTTGTGGTGAAGACGGCGGATACGGCGGCTTCGATTGCGCTGTCCGAGCGTCTGGTGAAGGAGTGCGGTGCGCTGACGGTGAGCGTGTATTCCACCAGCCGCGATGTGATCAACGCCATGATCAAGGCGACGCAGCGCTCCAAGGTGGCGCTGTCGATCAACCTGACGGGTGGCGTGTTCGTGAATCAGTCGGCGGCGTTCTCCGACTACCACGGCACGGGCGGCAACCCCGGTGCCAACGCCTCCTATACCGACCTGGGTTTTGTCGCCAACCGCTTCGTGGTGGTGCAGTACCGCGAGCATGCGTGAGGGCGGCATGGACTACCAGAACATTCTCTACAGCGTGCAGGATGGCGTGGCCCGCCTGACGCTGAACCGCCCCGACAAGCTCAACAGCTTCACTGGCGCCATGCATGCGGAAATCCGCCATGCGCTCGACCAGCTGGAGCAGGACGCCGGCGTGCGCGTGCTGCTGCTGACCGGCGCCGGCCGCGGCTTTTGCGCGGGGCAGGATCTGGCGGATCCCGATGTGGCCCCGGTGGACGGCAAGCCGGCGGATCTGGGAGCGGCTGTCGAGCGCAACTATCGGCCCTTGATCCTGCGTCTGCAGAACCTGCGCGTGCCGACCGTGGCGGCCGTGAATGGCATTGCAGCCGGTGCCGGCGCCTCGCTGGCGCTGGCCTGCGATCTGGTGATTGCCACGCAATCTGCCTCGTTCCTGCAGGCCTTCAGCAAGATCGGGCTGGTGCCGGATACCGGAGGCACCTGGTTCCTGCCGCAACGCGTCGGCATGGCGCGCGCCATGGGTCTGGCGCTGCTGGCAGAGAAGCTGCCTGCGCAACAGGCGGCCGACTGGGGCCTGATCTGGGCCGCTGTGGCCGACGAGGAGTTTGCGGCGCACGTCGACAAGCTGGTGCAAATGCTGGTGCAGGCGCCGACCAAGGCGCTGGTGCGTACGCGCCAGGCCATGCACGCCGCTGCCGGCCATACGCTGGAGCAGCAACTGGCCATGGAAGGCGGTTTCATGCGCGAGCTGGGCTGGAGCCACGACTACAACGAGGGCGTCGCCGCCTTCATGGCCCGGCGCGCGCCGCAGTTCAAGGGGGAATGAGCATGGCGGCATTGCCTCTGCAAACCGTGATCGGCGTGGTGGGCACCGGCGCCATGGGCGCCGGCATTGCCCAGGTGGCAGCGGCCGCTGGCCATCCGGTGCGCCTGTTCGACAACCGCGCCGGTGCGGCCGAGCAGGCCGTGGCCGGCATCCGCCAGCAGTTCGACAAGCTGGCGGTCAAGGGCAAGCTGTCGCAGGACGATGCTGCAGCTGCTGCCGGCCGTCTCACCGCCGTGAATAGCCTGCAGGAGCTTGCCGGTTGTGGTCTGATCGTCGAAGCCATTGTCGAGAAGCTGGAGGCCAAGCAAGGCCTGTACAACGAACTGGAAGGCATCGTGGGGCAGGATTGCATTTTCGGCACGAACACGTCCTCGATTTCCGTGACGGCAATTGGTTCGGCGCTTCAGCATCCGCAGCGGCTGGCGGGCATGCACTTCTTCAATCCGGCGCCGCTGATGAAGCTGGTGGAGATCGTGTCCGGCCTGGCGACCGATGCTGGCGTGGCACAGACCCTGTTCGATACGGCTACCGCCTGGGGCAAGCGCGCCGTGCATGCCAGGTCCACGCCGGGCTTCATCGTGAACCGTGTGGCACGCCCGTACTACGCCGAGGCGCTGCGCCTGGTGCAGGAGGGTGCTGCCGACCATGCCACTATCGATGCCGTGATGCGCGATGCGGGGGGCTTCCGCATGGGGCCGTTCGAACTGATGGACATGATTGGCCACGACGTGAACTTTGCCGTGACCAAGTCGGTGTGGAGTGCTTATTTCTACGACAAGCGCTTCCAGCCCTCGCTGTTGCAGCAGGAGCTGGTGGAGGCGGGCTTTCTGGGCCGCAAGAACGGCCGGGGCTTTTTCGATTACCGCGAAGGGGCCGTGCGTCCCGAAGCACGGGCTTTTGCTGCCATGCCGGCGCCTGCAGACGTTGCCATCGTGGGCGAGTCGCCTGCCGCGGCTGGTCTGGCGCAGCGCCTGCATCTGCAGGGCATCGATTTCTCGCGCAAGCCGGTCCATGCGGACGGGCGCATTGCCGAGGCCGGCGAAGCCGTAATCTACCTGACGGATGGCCGCACGGCCGCCCGGCGCGCCGCGCAGAACGGTGTGGACAACACCGTGCTGATCGACCTCGCGCTGGACTACACCCAGGCCAGCCGTGTTGCCCTGACGGCCGCCGCCAGCGCCCGCGAGCAGGCGGTGCAGGATGCCGTGGGCCTGCTGCAATCCGCCGGGCTGATGGTTTCGCCGCTGAAGGACGTTCCCGGCCTGGCCGTGATGCGGACCGTGGCCATGCTGGCCAACGAGGCCGCCGATGCCGTGAACCAGGGCGTATGCAGTGCCGGCGATGCCGATGCCGCCATGCAGCTCGGCGTGAACTACCCGCGTGGCCCCTTGCTGTGGGCCGAGCAGGTGGGCCTGAACGCCGTGCGCGACACGCTGGCCCATCTTGGAAATATCTACGGCGAGGATCGCTATCGCATCTCCCCGCTGCTGCAGCAACGCATCGATGAAGGAAGGAAGTTCCATGAATAACAACACGGCAGAGCAGCAGCTCGCGCTGGATGTGGCCGAAGCCATGTGGTCGCGCGACCAGGCGGCGCAGGCATTGGGCATGGCGATTGTCGAGGTACGCCCCGGCTACGCGGTGCTGACGATGAAGGTGCGGCCCGACATGGTCAACGGCCACCACATCTGCCACGGCGGCCTGATCTTCACACTGGCCGACACCGCCTTTGCCTACGCCTGCAACAGCTACAACCACAACACCGTGGCTTCGGCCTGCCATATCGACTTCCTGTCTCCGGGCAAGGAGGGCGATCTGCTCGAAGCCGAGGCGGTGGAACGTTCGCTCTCGGGCCGCACCGGCGTGTACGACATCACCGTGCGCGTGGCCGGCGGCAAGACCGTGGCGCTGTTCCGCGGCAAGAGCTACCGCATTCAGGGCGAAGTGATCGCGGGGCTGCAACAGGCCGTTTGAGCCTGGGCCCACCGCAATAACAAGGATGGAGGAGAACCATGACTGTCAAGCAACCCCAGCCCGGCGATCTTGAGCCGATAGAAACCGCCAGCCGCGACGAGATTGCGGCCCTGCAACTGCAGCGTCTGCAATGGACGGTGCGCCATGCCTACGAGAACATGCCGCACTACAAGCAGGTGTTCGACGAAGCCGGCGTGCATCCGGATGACCTGAAAACCTTGGCCGATCTGGCCAAGTTCCCCTTCACCACCAAGAAGGACCTGCGCGACAACTATCCCTTCGGCATGTTTGCCGTGCCGCGTGAACAGATCAGCCGCTTGCACGCATCGTCCGGCACCACCGGCAAGCCGACCGTGGTGGGCTACACGAAGAACGACATCAGCAACTGGGCCGACCTCGGCGCACGTTCGATCCGCGCTGCAGGTGGCCGTCCCGGCGATATCTGCCACATCTCCTATGGCTACGGCCTGTTCACCGGCGGCCTGGGTGCACACTATGCGGCCGAGCGCGCCGGCTGCACCGTGGTGCCCATGTCCGGCGGCCAGACCGAGAAGCAGGTGCAGCTGATCCAGGATTTTAAGCCGGACATCATCATGGTGACCCCCTCCTACTCGCTGGTGATCGCGGAAGAGTTCGAGAAGATGGGCCTGGATCCGGCCGAGTGCTCGCTCAAGGTGGGCATTTTCGGTGCCGAGCCCTGGGGCGAGGGCATGCGCGCCGAAATCGAGAAGAAGCTGGGCCTGGATGCGGTTGATATTTACGGTCTGTCCGAAGTGATGGGCCCGGGCGTTGCCAGCGAATGCATCGAGTCCAAGGATGGCCCGGTGATCTGGGAAGACCACTTCTATCCCGAAATCATCGATCCCGATACCGGCCGCGTGCTGCCTGACGGCGAGCTGGGTGAACTGGTCTTTACCTCGCTGACGAAAGAGGGCATGCCCGTCATCCGCTACCGCACGCGTGACCTGACGCGCCTGCTGCCGCCCACCTCGCGCTCCTTCCGCCGCATGGGCAAGATCACCGGCCGCTCCGACGACATGCTGATCATCCGTGGCGTGAACGTGTTCCCGACACAGATCGAAGAGCAGATACTGCGCGACAAGCGCCTGGCCGGCAACTACCAGCTGGTGGTGAGCCGCGATGGCCACATGGACAACCTGGAAGTGCGCTGCGAACTGCAGCGCGATGCCGCCGACCTGCCCGATGCCGATATCCGGGATATTGTCAAGCAGCTGCAGCACCACATCAAGACACTGATCGGGGTTTCGACCAAGATCACCGTGATGCAGCCCGACGGCATTCCGCGCACCCTGACCGGCAAGGCCGTGCGCATCCTCGACCAGCGTGCCAAGGAAAGGTAATCCGTCATGACGCAGGCTTTCATTTGTGATGCCATCCGCACGCCGATAGGCCGCTACGGCGGTGCCCTGGCCAGCGTGCGTGCCGACGATCTGGCTGCGCTGCCGATCAAGGCGCTGCAGGAGCGCAATCCCGGCGTCGACTGGACCGCGGTGGACGACATCATCTACGGCTGTGCCAACCAGGCTGGCGAGGACAACCGCAACGTGGCGCGCATGGCCGGGCTGCTGTCCGGCCTGCCGATCGAGGTGCCGGGCACTACCGTCAACCGCCTGTGCGGCTCCGGCATGGATGCCGTGGGCCTGGCCGCGCGCACCATCAAGGCGGGTGAAGCCGGCCTGATGATCGCCGGTGGCGTGGAAAGCATGTCGCGCGCGCCCTTCGTGATGGGCAAGGCCGAAAGCGCCTTCTCGCGCAGCGCGCAGATCTACGACACCACCATCGGCTGGCGTTTTCCCAACCCGGTGCTGAAGAAGCTGTACGACACGCATTCGATGCCGCAGACGGCAGACAACGTGGCGCAGGACTTCAACATCTCCCGCGAGGACCAGGACGCCTTCGCCGTGCGCTCGCAGCAGCGCTGGGCGGCCGCCGATGCTGCTGGCCGTTTCGATGCCGAGCTGATTCCGGTTGCCATTCCGCAGAAGAAGGGCGACCCGAAGATGTTCACCCGCGACGAGCATCCGCGTCCCGAAACCACGCTGGAGATGCTGGCCAGGCTCAAGGGCGTGAACGGCCCCGATTTGACGGTGACGGCAGGCAATGCCTCCGGCGTGAATGACGGTGCCTGTGCACTGCTGATCGCTTCGGAACAGGCCGCCGGCCGCTACGGCCTCAAGCCGATCGCCCGAGTGGTCGGCATGGCCACGGCCGGCGTGGCGCCGCGCATCATGGGCTTCGGTCCGGCACCGGCCGTGCGCAAGGTGCTCGGCCAGACCGGCCTGAGCCTGGACCAGATGGATGTGATCGAGCTGAACGAAGCCTTTGCCGCGCAGGCACTGGCCGTGCTGCGCGATCTGGGCCTGCCGGACACCGCCGGCCACGTCAATCCCAACGGCGGCGCCATCGCCATCGGCCACCCGCTCGGCATGAGCGGCGCGCGCCTGGTGACCACCGCCGCCTACGAGTTGCAACGACGGGGCGGCCGCTACGCCCTGTGCACCATGTGTATCGGAGTCGGGCAAGGCATTGCCCTGATTATCGAGCGCGTTTGAACGAAGAAAACCACCCAAAGGAGACAAGAGATGATGACCATGCACACCCTGAAGACCGGCAGCTCGCTCGCTGTGACCGCCTTGATGCTGGCTGGCGCTGCTACCATGCTGACGGCCTGCAATTCCAAGGAGGCCAGCAAGCCGGCCGAAGGCACAAGCGCCGCAGGTGGCGCCCCGGCTGCCGGCGGTGACGCCAACGGCCCGATCAAGGTCGGCTCCGTGCTGTCCGTGACCGGCCCCGCCTCTTTCCTGGGCGATCCGGAACTGAAAACCCTGCAGATGTACGTCGAGGACATCAACAAGCAGGGCGGCGTGAACGGCCGCCAGCTGCAGCTGGTGCACTATGACGACGGAAGCGATGCCAACAAGGCCAACGGCTTCGGCAAGCGCCTGATCGAGGACGACAAGGTCGACGTGATCGTCGGTGGCACCACCACCGGCTCCACCATGGCCATCGCTCCGCTGGTCGACAAGGCCGGCGTGCCCATGATCTCGCTGGCCGGCGCCGTGGTGATCACGCAGCCGACGCAGAAGTGGCTGTTCAAGACCCCGCACACCGACCGCATGGCGGCCGAGAAGGTGTTCGAGGACATGAAGAAGCGCGGCATCAGCAAGATCGGCCTGCTGTCCGAGACCAGCGGCTTCGGCCAGTCCGGCAAGAAGGAAACCGAAGGCGTGGCCGCCAAGTCCGGCATCCAGATCGTGGCCAACGAAACCTACGGCCCGAAGGACACCGACATGAGCGCCCAGCTCACCAAGATCAAGGGTACGCCTGATGTGCAGGCCGTGCTGATCTTTGGTCTGGGCCAGGGCCCGGCCGTGGCCACCAAGAACTACCGCCAGCTCGACATCAAGCAGCCGCTGTACCAGTCCCATGGCGTGGCGTCCAACGAGTTCCTGAAGCTGGCCGGCGATGCCGCCAACGGCGTGCGCATGCCTGCCTCCCCGCAGCTCGCTCCCGAAGCGCTCAAGGCCGACGACAAGCAGAAGCCCGTGGTCGAGGCCTACAACAATGCCTTCCGTGCCAAGTGGAACCAGGAGCCGTCCGCCTTCGGTGGCCACGCCTACGACGGCCTGATGATGGCGGTGGAAGCCATCAAGACCGCCGGCGGCACCGACAAGGCCAAGGTGCGTGACGCCATCGAAGCCACCAAGGGCTTTGTCGGCACCGGCGGCATCTTCAACATGTCTGCCGAAGACCACAACGGCCTGGACCTGTCCGCATTCAAGATGCTGGAGGTCAAGGACGGCAAGTGGACGCTGGTCGAGTAATCGGCTGATCCACGCCAGCGCGGCAGGCTCCGCGCCGTTGATAACGGGATCGTGACAGCGGGGCAGGGATCAACCCGAACCCGCCTCCTGTCACGGATTCCCCCAGATTCCCGGGGCAGGGCGCTACACGCGCCCCTGGCCCACCGACCTTCGACAAGAGTCATGTACCAAACCCTTGACATCGAGCGGCAGGGCGCTGTCGCCACGCTCTGGATGAACCGTCCCGAAGTGTTCAACGCCTTCGACGAGCAGTTGATCGCCGATCTGCATGCCGCCTGCACCGCGCTGGACGCCGATGCTTCCGTGCGCGTCGTCGTGCTGGCCGGCCGCGGCAAGCATTTCTCGGCCGGCGCCGACCTGAACTGGATGAAGCGCGCCGCCGGCTATACCGAGGCCGAGAACCATGCCGATGCCCTGCGCTTTGCCGGCATGCTGCGCGCACTCTCCGGCATGCGCAAGCCGACCATTGCCCGCGTGCAGGGCGCTGCCCTGGGCGGCGGCACCGGCCTGACGGCAGCCTGCGACATGGCCATTGCCAGTGAAGACGCCAGCTTTGCCACCTCCGAAGTCAAGTTCGGCATCATTCCCGCCGTCATCAGCCCCTATGTGCTGCGCGCCATCGGCCCGCGCCACGCCCTGCGCTACTTCCAGAGCGCCGAGCGCATCGGTGCGCAGCGCGCGCTCGAGATGGGCCTGGTCGGCGAAGTGGTGCCGCTGCAGGATCTGGACGCCGCCGTGCAGAAACTGGCCGACACGCTGCTGACCTGCGGCCCTGGCGCCCAGTTCGCTGCCAAGCAACTCGTCGGCGCCGTCACCGCGCGCCCGATCGACGACGCCACCACCGAGGAAACCGCCCGCCGCATCGCCGGCCAGCGCGCCACCGACGAAGCGAAGGACGGCATCACCGCCTTCCTCGACAAACGCCCACCGCAGTGGATGGCGCAAGCCTGAGCTGCAGGACCCACCGACCCAAGGGAGACCCATCATGGCAGAGTTCCTGCAGTACCTGTTCTCGGGCATCACCGTAGGCTCGACCTACGCGCTGGCGGCCCTAGGCTTCACGCTGATCTACAACTCCAGCAACGTCATCAACTTCGCGCAGGGTGAATTCATCATGCTGGGCGGCATGCTGGCGGTGTATTTCACCAACGCCGGCCTGCCGTTGCCGGTCGCCTTCATCCTCGCCATCCTGATTCCGGCCATCGTCGGCATCGTGATGGAAAAGGTCACCATCGAGCCCGTGAAGGGCGCCGAAACGGTGACGCTGATCATCATCACCATCGGCGCCTCGCTGTTCATCCGCGGCCTGATCCAGGTCTGGCTGGGCAAGGGCACCTTCAGCCTGCCGGCCTTTTCGGGCGACAAGCCGATCTACATCCTGGGTGCCGCCATCCAGCCGCAGAGCCTGTGGGTGCTGGGCGTGACGGCCATCGTGGTGGTGGCGCTGTGGTACTTCTTCAACCGCACGCTGTCCGGCAAGGCCATGCTGGCCACCTCCGTCAACCAGACGGCGGCGCAGCTGGTCGGCATCAACACCAGCAAGGTGTTGTTCGTCAGCTTTGCGCTGTCGGCAGCGCTGGGCGCCCTGGGCGGCATCCTGCTCACGCCGGTGACCATGACCTCCTACGACGTCGGCATCATGCTCGGCCTGAAGGGCTTCGTCGCCGCCGTGGTGGGCGGATTGGGCAACGGCCTCGGCGCAGTCGTCAGCGGCCTGCTGGTCGGCATCCTGGAATCCATGGGCGCCGGCTACATCTCCTCGGCCTACAAGGATGCGATCCCGTTCATCCTGATCCTGCTGGTGCTGTTCTTCATGCCGCGCGGCCTGTTCGGCGGCAAATCTACCGACCGGGTGTAACCATGCGCAAGACAACCATGTACATTTCCATCGGGGTGCTCGCGCTGGCGCTGGTGATCGCTCCCTTCGTCATCAGCAACGCCTTCTATCTCGACCTGCTGATCCGCATCGCCATGAACGCCATCGTGGTGCTGGGCCTGAACCTGCTGATCGGCTTTGCCGGCCAGATCAGCCTGGGCCATGCCGGCTTCCTGGGCATCGGCGCCTATGCCTCGGCGATTCTGCCCACGCATTTCGGCTGGCATCCGCTGCTGGCGATGGGGGCGGGCGCCGTGATCTGCGGCGTGCTGGCAGCAGCGATTGCGCGCCCGATCTTCCGTCTCAAGGGCCATTATCTCGCCATGGCCACGCTGGGCCTGGGCATCCTGGTCAACATCGTGCTGCGCAACGAGGCGCAGCTCACGGGCGGCCCGGACGGCATGCCGCTGCCCACCATGGGCCTGTTCGGCTTCGAACTGAGCAGCGACCGCCACTGGTACTGGGTCGTCGCCGCCTTCCTGGTGGTCAGCGTGTGGGCCTCGCTCAACCTGATCGACTCCCCGTTCGGCCGCGCGCTGCGTGCGCTGCACGGCTCGGAAGTGGCCTCGCGCGTGGTAGGCGTGAACGTGGTGCGCTACAAGGTCAGCATCTTCACCATGTCGGCGGTGTTTGCCAGCATCATGGGCAGCGTGATGGCGCATTACATCGGCATGGTGACGCCGGGCTTTGCCGACTTCTTCCACTCCATCGAACTGGTGACCATGGTGGTGGTGGGCGGTATGGCCTCCGTCTGGGGCTCGCTGCTGGGCGCTGCGCTGCTCACGGCGCTGCCGCAGGCCCTGGCCACCCTGGAAGGCTGGGAAACCGTTATCTTCGGCGCGATCCTGATGCTGTTCATGATCTTCCTGCCCAAGGGCATTGTCCCCACGCTGGCCAGCAAGTTCGGCAAGAAAGGCCATTGACCATGTCCATGCTCGACGTAAAGAACCTCTCCATCCATTTCGGGGGCGTCAAGGCCGTCAATGACGTGTCCTTCTCGATCGACCCCGGCATGATCTACGCGGTGATCGGCCCCAATGGCGCCGGCAAGACCACCTTGTTCAACCTGATCACCGGTGTGTACAAGCCCACGACCGGCACCATCAAGCTCAATGGCGAGGAAATCCAGGGCAAATCGTCCGACGAACTGGCCCGCCGCGGCATGGCGCGCACCTTCCAGAACCTGCAGGTGTGCATGAACATGTCGGCTCTGGAGAACGTGATGGTGGGAGCGCACCTGCGCCTGGACCGCAACCTGTTCAAGGGCGCACTGCACCTGCCGTCCATCACCAGGCGCGATGCCGAATTGCGCGAGGAGGCGGCCGAGCTGATGCGCTTCGTTGGCCTGGGCGGCCAGGTCAAGGCCCGCGCCGACAGCATGTCCTACGGCGCGCTCAAGCGCCTGGAAATTGCCCGCGCGCTGGCCATGCAGCCCAAGCTGCTGTTCCTGGACGAGCCCGCAGCCGGCCTCAACCACACCGAAACGCATGAAATCGACGAGCTGATCCGCAAGGTGGCCGAAAACGGCGTGACCTGCGTGCTGGTCGAACACGACATGAAGATGGTGATGAACCTGTCCCAACGCATTCTCGTGCTCGATTACGGCCGCAAGCTGGCCGAAGGCACGCGCGAGGAAGTCCGCAACAACCCGGACGTGATTGCCGCCTACCTGGGCGCACATGCCTGAGCCGGCCGAAGGAAACCCCATGCAAGCCTTGCGCATCATCATCGAAGAACACCAGAACCTGTGGCGCGTCGCGGCCACGCTCGACTCGCTCGCCGGCGACATCGAGCAGGGCCAGCAAGTCGACGCCGGCTTTTTCACGGCGCTGTTCGATTACATCGACCAGTTCATGGATGGCTGCCACCATGCCAAGGAAGACCACCACCTGTTCCCGGCGCTGCGCCAGCGCAGCCCGCAAGCCGCGGCGGTGCTGGATCGCCTGCAGGCCGAACACCGCAACGGACCGGAAATGCTGCTCGCACTGCGCAGCAAAATGGGCAGCGCCATGCAGAGCGAGGCGCACCGCAACGATTTCGTCGAGGCGCTGCGTACCTATGCCCAAAGCGTGAAGGCGCACATCCGCACCGAAGAGAAGGACGTGATGCCACTGGCCCGCGCCTCGCTCACTGATGACGACTGGCAATCCATCGACGAGGCCTTCGGCAACAATGCCGATCCCGTTTTCGGCGGCGAGGCCAGGGCAGAGTTCCGCCAGCTGTTCCACCGCCTGGTCAACCTGGCACCGGAATCCGTGGGTCTGGGCGCACACGAGGCCGGCAATCTCACCACCGGCAAGGCCAAACCGACCGGCGAGCTGCTGCTCTCCGTCAGCGGCATGGAAAGCTGCTACGGCCGCATCAAGGCGCTCAAGGGGCTGGATGTGGAAGTGCACAAGGGTGAACTGGTGGCGCTGGTCGGCGCCAACGGGGCTGGCAAGACCACCTTCATGCGCACACTTTCCGGCGTGCAGCCCATGTCGGCCGGCAAGATCATGTTTGCAGGCGAAGACATTTCCCGGCTGCGTGCCGACCTGCGCGTGCGCCGCGGCATCTGCCAGAGCCCCGAAGGCCGCCAGGTGTTCGGGCCGCTCTCCATCGAGGACAACCTGCGCCTGGGTGCCTTCACCCAGCCTAAAGAGAACCTGCAGGAGGACATGGAGAAGGTCTATGGCATGTTCCCGATCCTGAAGGAAAAACGCAATCTGCCCGCAGGCACGCTCTCCGGCGGCCAGCAGCAAATGCTGGCCATTGGGCGCGCGCTGATGGGGCGTCCCAAGCTGCTGCTGCTGGATGAACCTTCCATGGGCCTGGCCCCGCTGCTGGTGGAAGAAGTCTTCAACGTCATCAAGTCGCTCAAGTCGCACGGCATGACCATTCTGCTGGTCGAGCAGAACGCGGCCGCGGCGCTCGCCATTGCCGATCGTGGCTATGTGCTGGAAACCGGCTCGGTCACGCTGAGCGGCCCCGGCCCCGAGCTGCTGGCCAACGATGAAGTACGCCAGGCCTACCTGGGGATGTAAGGGCGCAACGAAACAAGGGCAGGGTGCTAACCCTGCTTCGTCAATGAGCACGGGTGTGCTACATTTTGCGGGCTCCGGACTCTTGTCTGCGGCCCGCTTTTTTTCAGGTTAGATCCATGGCGCAGTTCTCGTACCTCCCTTCCCGACTGGTTTCCGCTTCGCTTGTCCTGGCCGGCCTGATGGCTGCTCCGCAGGCCTGGGCATCGCTCTGGGTCAATGAGCAGAACATGCTGCGCCCGGTTGCCCTGGATGCTGCACGGCGTCTGGCCAATGCCGCCAACGACGGCATGAACCCCAATCACTATGGTGGCGCACAACTGCTGCAGACCATCCAGGCCAACCAGGGCAGGGCGCTCGATCCTGCCACCGCTGCCAGTCTGGATGCACAACTGACCGACAAGCTCGAACTGTATCTGCATCACCTGCGCAACGGCCGCGTCGATCCGCGCCAGCTCGGCACGAACTACGACGCCAACAAGACCGACTGGAAGGCCTTCGATGCCCCGACGGCCCTGCGCGAAGCCCTGGGCATGGGCAATCTGGGCAGCGCCTTCGATGCGGCCACACCGCGCGTACCCATGTATGCCGAACTGCGCAAGGCCCTCGAGCGCGAGCGCCAGCTGGCCAATGATCCCGCCTGGGCGGGAACACTCCCTGCCTTGCCCAAGGGCGGAAAACTCGGCAACAGCCAGGCCTGGGCCGGTCTGCCCATGCTGACGCAGCGCCTGATCGCCCTGGGCGACCTGCCCGCCGGCACCGCGGCCCCGGCCACCTACAACAGCACCCTGCAGGCCGGCGTCAAAGCCTTCCAGCAGCGCTATGGCCTGCCCGAAAACGGCATCCTCAACAAGGCCACGCTCGACAAGCTGAATGAATCCCCCAGGCAGCGTGCCGACCGCATCGCGCTGGCCATGGAGCGCCTGCGCTGGACGCCGATGCTGCAGGGCCATCGCACCATCGTGGTCAACGTGCCCGAGTTCCGCCTGCGCGCCTATGACAACGCCAATGGCCAGGAAGAACCCAGGATTTCCATGCGCGTGATCGTCGGCAAGGCGCTGGACACGCGCACGCCGCTTTTCGACGAGGACATGCGCTACATCGAATTCAGCCCCTACTGGAACGTGCCGCCCTCCATCGCGCGCTCCGAAACCATCCCCAAGATCCGCCGCGATCCGGGCTACATGGCCCGCAACGGCTTCGAGATCGTGGGGCAGGGCGGCCTGCAGGGCGTGCTCAACGGCACGGCGCGCATCCGCCAGAAGCCCGGCCGGAGCAACGCGCTGGGCGACATCAAGTTCGTTTTTCCGAACAACCAGAATATCTACCTGCACCACACCTCGTCGCCCGGCCTGTTCAACCGCACCCGACGCGACTTCAGCCACGGCTGCATCCGGGTGGAGGAGCCGGTGCAGCTGGCCAAATTCGTGCTGCAGGACGACCCGGCCTGGACGGAAGAACGCATCCGCAAGGCCATGGGGGCAGGCAAGGCCAGCACGGTGCGCCTGAAGGAACCGCTGCCGGTTGTGATCACTTACATGACCACCGTGGTCAGTAACGGGCAGCTGCTGTTCTTCCCCGACCTGTACGGCCACGACCGCAAGCTGGCCGACTTGCTGGCTCAAGGTAAAACAACAAGAATTCAGCCTAAGTCAGCGACGGCGTTACAAAAAAACAGTAGCGCCGCGAGCGCGCCATCCCTACAATAAGCTCCATCGACAGTTTTTCATGACTGTTACATGGGGCAGGTAGTCTGTTGCAATAGTGAATCGGCCACCTGCTTTTTCCTGTTTTTTGTGCGCTGCATGCAACTTCTGACGCGACAAGCCGCTCCAAGTCAGGTTGTCCCGCACGCTATCCAGGTTGCCTTGAATTCATGATCCAGACAAAGACTCCTTCCCGCCGCTATTTTCTGGGTTCCGCCCTCCGCGCCACTGCCGCCGGAACCCTCGCTGTCGGTAGCGGCAGCGCTCTCGCTTCCATTCCCTCGTCCCGCGGCCTTTCCTTCAACAATCTGCATACCAACGAGCGCATCTCGCTGGTTTATGCCGTGGGCGACAATTTCCTGCCGCAATCCATGACGCGCCTGAACACCTTCCTGCGCGACCACTACAGCGGCATCGTCGGCTCCATGGATCCCACGCTGTTCGACCTGCTGTACCGCGTGCGCCAGGCGCTTGGCACCAGCCAGACCTTCGATGTGATTTCCGGCTACCGCAGCCCGGTCACCAACAGCACCCTGCGCAATACGCGCGGTGGTGGCGTCGCCAGGAAGAGCCTGCACATGGAAGGCAAGGCCATCGACGTGCGCCTGCCCGGCGTGCCGCTGGCCGAACTGCGCGATGCCGCCAAGTCGCTGAAAGCAGGCGGCGTTGGTTACTATCCTGACAGCCAGTTCGTGCACGTCGATACCGGCCGCGTGCGTTCCTGGTAAATTTACCGGGCGTCATTGACCCCAGCAGGATTGTTCAGCCGGCAGCACCTTCCCCTGCCTGCCAGTGCCCGCTCTTGCCGCCCAGCTTTTCCAGCAGTCGCACGCCATCGATGCGCATGCCGCGGTCCACGGCCTTGAGCATGTCGTACACGGTCAGCAGTCCGGCCATGGCACCGGACAGTGCCTCCATTTCCACGCCCGTGCGGCCCACCGTTTCCGTCGTCACACGGATATGCACCCGGTGCAGTGCAACCTCCTTCTCGAATTCCACCCCCACATGCGTCAGCGCCAGCGGATGGCAGAGCGGAATCAGCAGGGCGGTGTGCTTGGTGCCCTGGATGGCCGCCAAGCGCGCCACGCCCAGCACATCGCCTTTCTTCGCCTGCCCCTGGTCGAGCAGGGCAAAGGTCTCGGGCAGCATGGTGATATGGCCAGTGGCGGTGGCGCGGCGGCGGGTTTCCGCTTTTTCGCCCACGTCCACCATGTGGGCCTGGCCGGTGGCATCGAAATGGGTGAGGGAAGACATGAGGTTCCAGTAGCAAGGGTTGCGTAGCGCCCTAGTGTAGTGGCTTGTTCCACGCAGCTGCCCCCAGGTGGGCCACAACACCGCTCCCAGGGCTGCAAGACAAGACATGTCCCCGCCGGAGGAAGTAGGGCACCCGCGCCGGAGCTACGCCGAACGAAGGAGCCTGCTGGCAGCCCGGCGGAGTGAAGGGCCGCAGCCTTTCGCCTATGATGGCCGGCATGTCCTCAACCGATCAGGGAGCGAGATGATCCGGATTCTGTATTTTGGCGTGCTGCGCGACCGCGTCGGCCGCGACAGCGAAGAACTGGAGTGGAACGGCGGCAGCACCGATGCGCTGCTGCAGCACCTGCGCGAGCGTGGCCCGCAATGGGCCGAGGCGCTGGCGCCCGGCCAGGTCTTCCGCATGGCCCTCAACCGCCAGATGGCCTATGGCGAAATGCCCGTGCCCGATGGTGCCGAAGTCGGCATCCTGCCGCCCGTTACCGGAGGCTGAGCATGTGGCTGACCGTTTCCGTCCAGCAGCAGGCCTTTGACCTTGGTGCCGAAGAGCAGGCGCTGCGCCAGCATGCCGGGGATGCCGGTGCACTCGTCGCATTCCAGGGCATGGTGCGCGCGCACGACCAGGCCGATGCGCTGGCCGCCCTGCATCTCGAGCACTACCCCGGCGTCACCGAAAGCGAAATCGAACGCATCGCCCGTCAGGCCGGCGCGCGCTGGCCGGTTACCGCCTGTCGCGTGGTGCACCGCGTGGGCCGTCTGCAACCGGGTGAAGGCATCGTACTGGTACTGGTCTCTTCGGGCCACCGCCGCGCCGCCTTCGCCGCCGCCGAATACCTGATGGACTACCTCAAGACCGAAGCGCCGTTCTGGAAGCGCGAGGAGTTTGCCGACGGCAGCACCAGCTGGGTGGCTGCCAAGGATAGCGACGATGCCGCGCGCGCGCGCTGGAGCGACGAGGCCGGACCGCAATGACATTGCAGCAGGCTTTCTCAAGCACCCCGGGCAGAGCGCTTGCCGCTGCCGCTTCACCGGTACGCATCAACGATGTCTGACGCATTGCCGGTCACCGCACTCATCCTTGCGGGAGGAGAAGGGCGGCGCATGGGGGGTCAGGACAAGGGCATGACCCGGCTTGCCGGCCAGCCCCTGATGCATCACGTGATCGCGCGCCTGCGCCCGCAGGTGCAGCAATTGCTGATCAGCGCCAACCGCAACCTGCCCGATTACGCCGCCCTCGGCTATCCGGTGCATACGGACGAAACCCGTTGGCAGGGCATGGGCCCCATGGCTGCACTTGCCTCTCTGGCTGCCACGCTGGCGCATACCCCCGGCTACGTGCAACTGGCCCCCTGCGACGCACCGCTGCTCCCCGGCCATCTGGTGCACGATCTGCTCGCCACTCTGCAGCAGAACCCCGCGCTTGAAATCGCCTACCCGCAATGCGGCGATCGCCCGCAACCCGCCATGGCGCTGGCAAAATGCGCGACACTGGCCAGCGTTCCGGCGTATCTGGCCTCCGGCCAGCGCAGCCTGCGCGGCTGGATCGCCAGCCGCGCCGCACAAGCCGTTGCCTTCGACGATGCAGCAGCGTTTGCCAACGCCAACGACCCTGCCGCCTTGCTTCAACTCGAACACCTGTTATCCCATGATGCTTGACTACCACGACGCCCTGCGTCAGCTGCTGGCGTCCCTGCAGCCGATCTCCGACACGATGTCCGTTCCGCTGGCGCAGGCCTGCGGCCATGTGCTGGCCGCCGACTTGCCCGCGCTGCACGACACTCCGCAATTCGACAACAGCGCCATGGACGGCTACGCCCTGGCTGATCCCGATGGCAACGGCACACGCTTCACGCTGGCTGGCCGTATCGCCGCCGGCGAAAGCACCTCCCTGACGCTGCAGCCCGGCCAGGCCGCACGCATTTTCACCGGCGCTCCGGTCCCTGCCGGTACCACCGCCGTGGTTGCACAGGAGGACGTGCAGACCGAGGGCGAAGCGGTGGTCCTGACCAAACCGGCCCCTGTGGGCTCCCATATCCGCCATCGCGCCGAAGAATACGCGGCTGGCGGCGTGCTGCTGCCGCAGGGCACGCTGCTCGATCCGGCCGCCGTCGCACTCGCCGCCAGCCAGGGCCATGCGACGCTGCCGGTGCTGCGCCCCTTGCGTGTGGCGGTATTCTCGAGCGGCAACGAACTGCGTGAACCGGGCACCGAACTCGCCCCCGGCCAGATCTTCGACGCCAACCGCTACCAGATGCTTGCCTGGCTGGCCGGCATGCCGGTCGAGGTGGTGTCCAGCGAATGCCTGCCCGACAACGCCGCCGTCACGCGCGAACGCCTGCAGGCCGCCTCGCAGCAGGCCGACGTGATCCTGACCAGCGGCGGTGTCTCCGTGGGGGAAGAAGACCATATCCGTGCCGCCCTCGCCGACATCGGGCAGCTCGACGTCTGGAAACTCGCCATCAAGCCCGGCAAGCCCTTCGCCTGGGGCCGTGCCGGACACGCGCATGTCTTCATGCTGCCGGGCAACCCGGTCGCGACCTTCGTCACCTTCTTCATGCTGGTTGCCCCGGCGCTGCGCAAGCTGCAGGGCATGCCACAGCCCGAACCGCTGGCCGTGCAGGCTGTGTCCGGCTTCGAGCGCACCAAGCGCGAGCCGCGCCGCGAATTCCTGCGCGCCGTGGCCCATGCCGGCCCCGATGGCCGCTGGCACGTCAACGCGCTGCAAGGACAGGGCTCCGCCATGCTCTCGGCCTGCGTGCAGGCCAACGTCCTGGCCGAAATCACCCCTGACACCCCGGTCGCCGTCGGCGATCCGGTCACGATCTACCCCCTGCCAGGAAAAGGATGGTTCTGATGGAAAACCTGCCCGTCATCCGCATCGGACTCGTCTCGGTCAGCGATCGCGCCAGCAGCGGCGTCTATCAGGACGAAGGCCTGCCTTCGCTGCGCGCCTGGCTGGAACGTGCCCTGCGCAACCCGGTTGAATTTGTCGAGCGCCTGATCCCCGATGAGCAGCCCGTCATCGAGCACACCCTGCGCACCCTGGCCGACCAGGAAGGCTGCGCCCTGGTCCTGACCACGGGCGGAACCGGCCCGGCACCGCGCGACGTCACGCCCGAAGCCACGCTGGCGGTGGCGGACCGCGTCATGCCAGGCTTTGGCGAACAGATGCGCCAGGTCAGCCTGTACTACGTTCCCACCGCCATCCTGTCGCGCCAGGTGGGCGTGATCCGCGGTACCAGCCTGATCCTGAACCTGCCGGGCCGTCCCAAGGCCATCCAGGAAACACTGGAAGGCGTGAAGAACGCCGACGGCCAGGTGGTGGTGCATGGCATCTTCGCCTCGGTGCCGTACTGCATCGAACTGATGGGCGGCCCCTATATCGACACCCGCAGCGAGGTCGTCAACGCCTTCCGGCCGAAGAAGAAGTAAGCGCAGTGGCCCGCCGCAGGATCGCGGCGGTGCACAAGCTTCGAAGAAGCAGCGGGCTCAGCCGCCCGTCATCGACATGAAGCGGACGGTTTTTTCCGGCCGCTCGACAAACTCGTGCCGCTCCGGCTTGAGTTCGATGGCTTCACGGATGGCGGCTTCCAGTTCCTCGTCGCTGCAACCCGCACGCAGCAAGGGGCGCAGTTCGAAACTTTCATCCTGCCCCAGGCACATATAGAGCGTGCCATCCACCGACAGGCGTACCCGGTTGCAGGTTTCGCAGAAGTGCTGCGAAATCGGCGTGATCAGGCCCAGCGTGAATCCGGTACCGGGGCTCACCCAGTAGCGTGCCGGACCACCGCCCAGCCGCACCGTGGTCGGCACCAGTTCGTATTTCTTCTCCAGTTGCGAGAGCAGGGCGGTCAGCGAAAGGCCCTGCGTGTCCTGCCCGGTATGGCCCATCGGCATGGCCTCGATCATGCGCAGCACAAAGCCGTTTTCCATGCAGAAGGCCACCATGGCGTCGATATCGCCATCGTTCACGCCCTGCATCGGCACCATGTTGATCTTGATGCGGTCAAAGCCCGCCTCGCGCGCGTTGCGCAGGCCGTCCAGTACCTTCTGCAGGCTGTCGCTGCCGGTGATCTGCTCGACGCATTCGCCGCGCAGCGAATCCAGGCTTACGTTCAGCCGCATCACGCCTGCTTCGCGCAAGGCTTTGGCATGCTTGCCCAACTGCGTGCCATTGGTGGTGAGCGAAAGATCCTCTACATTCGGCAGCGCCGAAATGCGCCGCGCCAGATCCGGCAGATTGCGGCGCAGCAGCGGCTCGCCACCGGTCAGGCGGAAACGCGTGGTACCCAGACGCGCAAAGGCAGCCACCACACGCGTGAGCTCGTCAAAGGTCAGCCAGTTCTCCGGCTCCTCGAAATCGCGGAAGCCCTTGGGGATGCAGTAGGAGCAGCGCAGATCGCAGCGGTCGGTGACCGACACGCGCAGGTAATCGATGCTGCGGCCAAAGCGGTCCACAAGCCGGCGCGAGTCCTGATGGCGGGAGGAAGAAGATACGTCGTTCAATACCTGCATGGAGTGAATTGTGGCCCCATTTATGGGGGAGTGTTCAAACCCCTCTGTGCCGGGGGGACTTGCACCGTGCGATATTGCGGCAATCCCTCCAGCAGATCGAAGCGGGCAGGGCAATGCCAGTGCATCAGCGCCCCGGTCTCCGGATGCGGCAGCGACAGGGCATAGGCATGCAGCAGCAGGCGCGGCGCCATTGCCTGATTGGCCGCATCGCCATAGAGCAGATCGCCCGCAATCGGATGGCCGAGCGATTGCAGGTGCACGCGCAACTGGTGCGAGCGCCCCGTGACAGGCTCCAGGTCGACCACGCTGTGCAGCCCCTGCGGGCGCAGGAATTCTTCAGCCAGGCCGGGAAAAACCTCCGGCACAGGCACCGTGCGCCAGTGCGTTATGCTCGGCTTGCCATGTTCCCGATCGATCCTGCTGCGCGGCCGGTTGGGCCAATCCACGCACAGGGGCGCATCGATGGTTTGCCAGGCATCACCGACCGACTGCAGATGACCCTGCACGATCGCCACATAGCGCTTGTGCACCTGCCGCCGCGCAAAGGCATCGCCCAGCCGGCGCTGGGCTTGCGGGGTGCGCGCCATCACCATCAGCCCGCTCGTGCCCATGTCCAGGCGGTGCACGATGAGCGCATCCGGAAACAGGCATTGCACGCGCACGCTGAGCGAATCGTGGTTTTCCTCACCCCGACCGGGCACAGCCAGCAGATTGGCGGGCTTGTCCAGCACGATCAGGTGGGCGTCCTGATGCAGGATAACAACGCCTGATGCGGCCGCGCGTGTGCCGTCGTCAGGCGTTAAAACAGTATCCGGAAAATTGGGGGACATGAAAAAATCTGGCAACTGGTGGCCGGCGCAAAAGAACGGATAAACTTGAAATTTGTCACAAAACCGTAAAAATTGGCTCTCCAAGAAGGCCGACGGGATTGTCTCCTGAAATCACCCGCAACCCATTCATGATATTCAGCAAACTGCTCCCTCACGAGGGCAACTTCTTTGAACTGACCAGCCGCCACGCCGATTGCATCGTCGAAGGTGCACGCAACTTCTGTCAGCTCGTGGTGAACTACCCCGACCGCGACGTCCGCATCGCCCTGGCCGCCAAGGTGAGCGATGCCGAAGTCCGTGCCAACACCATCCTGCGCGAGTTCAACACGGCGCTGCACAAGACCTTCATTACCCCGGTCGACCGGGAGCAGTTGCACCAGCTGATCGGCCTGATGGACGGCGTGATCGACCTGCTGCGCGACAGCGCCGAAACCATGGCCATGTACGACCTGCAGGCCGTTACCCCCGAGCTGGCCAAGCTCAGCGAAATCAGCCTGCTGTGCTGCGAGCGCATGGACCAGGCCATCAAGCTGCTCATGCGCCTGGGCAAGGGCGATGCTGCCCAGCAGGCGCTGCTGCTGTGCGCCGAAGTGGATGCGCTCGAGTCCGAATCCGACCACGTGATGCGCCAGGGCATGAGCCGCTTGTTCCGCGAAGAGCCGGACGTGCGCGAACTCATCAAGCTCAAGGCCATGTACGACCTGCTCGAGGCCGTGACCGACCGCTGCGAGGACGTTGCCGAGCTGATCGAAGGCATCGTGCTGGAAAACGCCTGACCGGGCACGCGTTGCCCCTGCACCCCCCAACCTATACAAGACTCTTTCCCATGGAAGTCATCCCAAGCGCGCTGTGGGTTGTAATCATGCTCGTGGTCCTGGCCGTCCTGTTCGATTTCATGAACGGCTTCCACGATGCAGCCAACTCCATTGCCACCGTTGTTTCCACCGGTGTGCTGCGTCCCGGCCATGCCGTCGTGTTCGCGGCCTTCTTCAACTTCATCGCCATTTTCGTCTTCCACCTGAGTGTGGCGGCCACTGTGGGCAAGGGCATCGTCCTGCCCGAGGTGGTCGATACCCATGTGGTATTCGGTGCTCTGGTCGGTGCCATCAGCTGGAACCTGCTGACCTGGTACTACGGCATTCCCAGCAGCTCCTCGCACGCGCTGATCGGCGGCATCGTCGGCGCCGTCATGGCCAAGGGCGGCACCGACGCCCTGATCTGGCAGGGCATCAGCAAGACCGTGGCCTTCATAGTCATCTCTCCGCTGCTGGGCTTCCTGCTGGGCTCGGTCATGATGGTGCTGGTGGCGCGGCTGTTCCGCGGTACCTCGCCCTACAAGGTGGACAAGCATTTCCGCAAGATGCAGCTGCTTTCGGCCGGCGCCTACAGCTTGGGCCACGGCGGCAACGACGCGCAGAAAACCATCGGCATCATCTGGATGCTGCTGATTGCCACCGGCTACGCCAAGGCCGGCGAAGCCAGTCCGCCCACCTGGACCATCCTGGTCTGCTATGCCGCCATCGCCCTGGGCACCATGTTCGGCGGCTGGCGCATCGTGCGCACCATGGGCCAGAAGATCACCAAGCTCAAGCCGGTAGGGGGCTTCTGCGCCGAAACCGGCGGGGCCCTCACGCTGTTCTTTGCGACCGCGCTGGGCATTCCGGTCTCGACCACGCATACCATTACCGGCGCCATCGTCGGCGTGGGGTCCACGCAGCGCGCCAGTGCCGTGCGCTGGGGCGTGGCCGGCGGCATCGTCTGGGCCTGGATCCTGACCATTCCGGCCGCTGCCGTTGTGGCGGCAGGCGCGTACTGGCTCAGCCTGCTGATCTTCCAGTGAGCGTGGGCAGGGCGTTTTGACCTTGCCGCCACACAAATGACGGGCGCAGCGGCAAAAAGCAGGGCTGCGCCTGTTCATTGCACCGGATTGGCTTTATAATTGAATGTTTTCAGCGTGTCGCTGGCCGGGTGGCCAGTCGCGTGTCTCAAACGCTGGAAGAATTTTTACCACCCGAAGGATTTCAACATGGTCGTTATTCGACTCTCCCGCAGCGGCTCCAAGGCCCGTCCGTTCTACAACGTCGTCGTTGCCGACAAGCGCGTGCGCCGCGATGGCAGCTTCATCGAGCGCGTTGGTTTCTACAACCCCAGCGCCAAGGAAGGCACCGAAGGCCTGCGTATCGCCCAGGACCGCATTGCCTACTGGAAGAGCGTTGGCGCCCAGGCTTCTCCCACCGTGGAACGCCTGGTCAAGCAAGCTGCCAAGGCTGCTGCCTGATCTCCACAGACCTTGCCGGTCTGATGCAAAGCCCAGTGCATGCCACTGGGCTTTGTTTTTTCTGTTCCGCACGCACACAATCACCGCATGTCCGCTGATCTGAACTCCATTCTCGAACCCGCCACCTTGCCCGAAGACGCTGTCGAGGTCGCCCGCATCGGCGAGGCCTGGGGCGTGCGTGGCTGGTTCCGCATCATTCCCTACAGCAGCCTGCCCGAGGCCTTGTTCAGCGCCAAACAATGGTTCCTGCTGCCGGCCGAGCGTGGCGCACGCCATTTCGAGGGCGCCCGCACGCTGCAGATCCGCCAGGTGCGCGAACATGGCGATGGTCTGGTGGCCGGCGCCGCCGCCATCATGGACCGCAACGCTGCCGAACTGCTCAAGGGCGCCCGCATCCTGGTGCCGCGCTCCAGCTTCCCGCCGCCGGAAGAGGGCGAATACTACTGGGTCGACCTGATTGGCTGCGCCGTCAGCAACCGCGAGGGCGTGGCCCTGGGCACCGTGCGCGACCTGCTTGCCACCGGCCCGCAAACCACGCTGGTACTCGACGCCGGCCCTGATGCCGAAGGCAAGGCGCAGGAGCGCCTGATTCCCTTTGTCGATGCTTTCGTCGACAGCGTGGACGTGCCCGGCAAGCGCATCGTGGTCGACTGGCAGCCCGACTACTGATCGCACCGCATGCGCTTCGACATCATCACCCTGTTCCCCGAACTGATCCAGCCCTATCTGGAGGCCGGCGTCACGCGCCGCGCCTACGCCAGCGGGCAGGTGCAGGTCAAACTGTGGCAGTTGCGGGATTTTGCCGAAGGCAACTACCGTCGCGTGGACGACCGTCCGTTTGGCGGTGGCCCCGGCATGGTAATGATGGCCGAACCCCTGTCACGCTGCCTGCAGGCCATCCGCCAGGACCGTGCCGATGCCGAGGGCAGCGAGGCCCCCGTGGTGCTGTTCACGCCAATCGGCGCGCGGCTGGATCACGGCGTGGTCACGCAATGGGCAGAGGGAGAAGGCGCCATCCTGCTGTGCGGCCGCTACGAAGGCATCGACCAGCGCTTTGTCGATGCCCATGTCACGCACCAGCTCAGCCTGGGCGACTTCGTGCTTTCGGGCGGCGAGATCGCCGCCGTGGCGCTACTGGATGCCGTGGCGCGCCTGCAGCCCGGCGTGCTGCAGGACGAGGCCAGCCATATCCAGGACAGCTTCAATCCCGCACTCGATGGCCTGCTGGACTGCCCGCACTACACGCGTCCCGAGCAATGGCAGGGGCAGGGTGTGCCCGAAGTGCTGCTGGGCGGCAACCATGCCGCCATCGCCCGCTGGCGACGCGACCAGAGCCTGCAACTGACCGCACGGCACCGCCCGGAACTGATCGAGCGCGCCCGCAGCCAGGGTCTGCTGGACAAGGCAGACAAGACCACCCTGGCGCGCTTCGCGGACTCAGGCAAACGCTGATCGCTCAGACCTCGATGCCCGACTCGCGCGCCTCGACAAAGCAGTCCAGATAGCTGAAGTACTGCGACGTGAAGAACATGGCCGTGATCACCATCAGCGTCAGCTGCATCAGCACCGAGCCGATCACTGGCCCGGCCGCCGCCGTGAACAGCAACGAGGCGCCCAGCGCCACCAGCATGGTCAGGCCGATCCAGGCCATCAGGTAGACGAAAAACGCCGGGAAATTGCGCACGCAGGCCACAATGCTGAAAAACAGGCTTTTCACCGGCGATACGCCGTGCCAGTGCACCAGTGCCGGCGCATGCCAGAACAGCATGGCAATCACCACGTTGAGCGTACCGGCCAGCATGGCAGCCATCTGGAAATCGCCCTTGGACATCAGCTCGCGCAGCGCTTCCGGCGTGATGCTCTCACCCAGCAGGTAGATGCGCACGAACTGGCCGCCGTCCACCCACTGCGTCACGGCCATGCTCAGGCCGAACAGCACGGCATACAGCATGCCCAGCACGGCGATGGCGTGAACGCGTTGCTGGCCGGCGCGAAAGGCGGTGAGCAGCACGGTGGGCATGGGGTAGTTGCCCTGCGCCACTTCGCGTGCCGCCGTCATGAAGCCCAGCGTGGCCGCCGGCAGCATGGCCAGCGCCAGGGCGATGCCCAGCCACGGAATCAGCGACAGCAGGTTCACCACGGTCAGGAAGATGAAGAACAGTCCGAGCATGGCCAGCGGCTTCTTGCGGAAGGTGGCGATGCCTTGCTTCATCCATTGGATGCCCTGGCTGGCAGGGACGATGTTCAGTCGCATGGGCAGAAATTCAGTCAGGGTTCCGCAGCCGGGCCCGGTCAGGCGCGGTGCGGAACAAACCGTGCAGCCATGCCTGCTCAGGCATGCTGCGGCGTATGCAGCGTCAGCGGATGCGCAATGCGCTCGCGCAGCACGCGCTCGAAGTGCGTGGGATCATGCGGCACCAGCATGCTGGCTTCGCGCGGCAGGTAGAAATCCCACAGCCGCGATACCCAGAAGCGCAGTGCCGCGGCACGCAGCATGGCGGGCAGCAGTTCGCGCTCGGCCGCTTCCAGCGGCCGTACTGCCTGATAGGCATCCAGCAGCGCCTGGGTGCGTGCCGGATCGAGTGCACCGCTCGCCAGGTCGATGCACCAGTCATTGATGCACACGCCCAGGTCGAACAGCCAGGTATCCACTCCGGCAAAGTAGAAATCGAAGCAGCCGGTCAGGGTCTCTCCGTCGAACATCACATTGTCGCGGAACAGGTCGGCATGCACCGGGCCGCGCGGCAGGGCCTGATAGGCGGCGCTGGCGGCTATGTGGTTCTGGTAGGCCAGCTCGGATTGCAGCAGCGCACGCTGACCCTCGTCCATGTGCGGATAGACCTCGGGCGCCGTGGCATTCCACCAGGGCAGGCCGCGCAGGTTGGGCTGCTCGCGCTCGTAGTCGCGGGCGGCCAGATGCATGCGCGCCAGCGTGGTGCCAACGGCGGCGCAGTGCACCGCCTGCGGCTGCAGCTGGCTCTTGCCGGCCAGCCTGTTGACCACGGCAGCGGGCTTGCCGCACAAGGTGAACAGCACCTCGCCTTCGGCATTGTTCGCCGGCTGCGGCACGGGGATTCCGCGCAGCGCCAGATGCTGCATCAGGTACAGGTAGAACGGAAGCTGGGCGTGCGTCAGACGCTCGAACAGGGTCAGCACATATTCGCCACGGTCGGTCGTGGCGAAATAGTTGGTGTTTTCAATGCCGCCCTGGATGCCGCGCAGCTCCAGCAGAGTGCCGAGTTGCAATTCTTCGAACAGGGGACGGGCAGCCTCGAGCGAGACTTCGGTAAATACAGCCATGGTGGAGTCAAGCGCGCAAGAATCAGAATTTCAGCAGGTTCCACATGCGCTGGCCGGAGTTGGCCGTGGGATTGGTGCGTTCGGGATTGATCTCGTAGGCCGGTGCGCGGTTGTTCGGCTTGACGGTGATGATCTGCGATTCGCCACCCACGCGCAGTTCGTCGATGGTGGAGCCGCTGTCCTGGTGGTGCAGGCGCTCGATGCGCTGGTCACCGCGCAGCTGGCCGTCGCCTTCGGCAACGCCAGGCTGGTCAGACACGACAGCCGGGGCGCTGGCCGCAGCCACTCCGTGCGTCTGCGTCCACGCGGTATGGGAAAACACGGCGGCAGCCAGCAGGATGGAGACGGACAGGGGAGTTTTCATGGCGATGGTGCTTGGAAAGATCGGAACAGGGCGCCGCACGGGGCGCAATGCAGCGATTTTAGGGCATAAGACTGCTTTTCCCCAGCCGTCCGCGCGCACAGGGCGGGGAATGCCGCATTGCCGCACCGGGCTTTGCAGGCACAATGGCAGGCCTATGCAAGAACAGATTTCTCCCGACAACGCCCCCGTGGTGGACGCGCCCGACGACACCCTGCTGCTGGTGGACGGATCCAGCTACCTGTACCGGGCCTTCCATGCCGGAGGCGACTGGAGCGTGACGCTGCCCGACGGCACCCGCCAGCCCACCGGTGCGCTGCGCATCCTGATCAACATGATGCAGTCGCTGGAGCGCGAATATCCCACGCGCTACGCCGTCTGCGTGTTCGATGCCAAGGGCGAGACCTTCCGCAACGAGATCTATCCCGACTACAAGGGCCACCGTCCGCCCATGCCCGACGACCTGCGCAGCCAGATCGAGCCGATCCATGAGGTGGTGCGGCTGCTCGGATGGCACGTGCTGTGCATCGAGGGGGTGGAAGCCGACGACATCATCGGCACGCTGGCCGGCATGGCCGCGCAGCAGGGCAAACGCGTCATCATTTCCAGCGGCGACAAGGACCTGAGCCAGCTGGTCAACGAGCACATCACCATCATCGACACCATGACGGGCAAGAAGCGCGACGTGGCCGGTGTCACCGCCGAATTCGGCGTGCCGCCGTCGCTGATGATCGACTATCAGACGCTGGTGGGAGATGCGGTCGACAACGTGCCCGGGGTCGATAAGGTCGGCCCCAAGACTGCGGCAAAGTGGCTCAATGCCTATGGTTCGCTGGACAAGCTGATCGAGGAGGCGCCCGGGCTGAAAGGCGTGGTGGGAGAAAACCTGCGCAAGGCGCTGGACTGGCTGCCTATTGGCCGCCAGCTGGTCACCATCAAGACCGACTGCGACCTGAGCGGCCATGTGCACGGCTTGCCCGATCTGGGCCAGCTGGCACGCCATCCCCGCCGCTTCGAGGAACTGCGCGCTTTCTATGAGCGTTTCCAGTTCCGAAGCCTGCTCAAGACCCTGCTGGAGAAAGAGGGCGCTGCTGCTCCCTCTACGCCTGCCGTGGGCGGCACCGGCGACCTGTTCAGCGAGGCTCGCCCCAGCGGGGCCGACAGCGCCGGCCACGCCTCCGACTACCAGGCCATCACCACCTGGACGGATTTCGATGCCTGGCTGACGCGCATCGACCAGGCTGCGCTCACCGCCATCGACACCGAGACCACCTCGCTCAACCCGATGCAGGCCCGCATCCTGGGCATCAGCCTGAGCGTGGAGCCGGGCAAGGCCGTCTACATCCCGCTCGGGCATGAAGCCCCGGATGCCCCTGAACAGCTCCCGCTGGACGAGGTGCTGCAGCGCCTGCGCCCGTGGCTGGAAGATGCCGGCAAGCTCAAGCTCGGCCAGAACATCAAGTACGACCGCCATGTCTTTGCCAATCACGGCATCCAGGTGCATGGCTACGCGCATGACACCATGCTGCAAAGCTACGTGCTGGAAGCGCACAAGCCGCATGGCCTGGAAAGCCTGGCTCAGCGCCATATCAGCCGCCAGGGCCTGAGCTACGAGGATTTGTGCGGCAAGGGCGCCAGCCAGATTCCGTTCAGCCAGGTGCCGGTCGGGCAGGCCACCGTCTATGGCTGCGAGGATGCGGATTTTGCCCTGCAGGTGCATCAGGCCCTGTGGCCGCAGATCGCGCAGGACGAGAAACTGCGCCGCATCTATGAACTGGAGATCGCCGCCAGCGAAATCCTGTTCCGCATCGAACGCAACGGCGTGCAGATCGACGCCCAGCAACTCGCGCGACAGAGCAACGAGCTCGGCCTGCGCATGCTGGAACTGGAACGCAGCGCCCACGAAATGGCCGAGCAGAGCTTCAACCTGAGTTCCCCCAAGCAGATCGGCGAAATCTTCTTCACCAAACTGGGCCTGCCGGTCATCAAGAAAACCTCCACCGGCGCCCCCAGCACCGACGAGGAAGTGCTGGAAAAGCTGGCCGAGGATTTTCCGCTGCCGCGCACCATCCTGGAATACCGCAGCCTGTCCAAGCTGAAGAACACCTATACCGACAAGCTGGCGGGCATGACCAACCCGGGCACCGGGCGCGTGCACACCAACTACGCACAGGCCGTGGCCGTGACGGGGCGCCTGTCCAGCAGTGATCCCAACCTGCAGAACATCCCCGTGCGCACGGCAGAAGGGCGGCGCATCCGCGAAGCCTTTGTCGCCGGCGCCGGCAACGTGATTGCCAGTGCCGACTACAGCCAGATCGAACTGCGCATCATGGCCCACATCAGCCAGGATGCCGCCCTGATCCATGCCTTCGAAAGCGGCGCCGACGTGCACCGCGCCACCGCCTCCGAGGTGTTCGGCGTGGCGCCGGACCAGGTCAGCAGCGAACAGCGCCGCTACGCCAAGGTGATCAACTTTGGCCTGATTTACGGCATGAGCAGCTTTGGTCTAGCCAAGTCGCTCGGCATCGACAACACCGCGGCGCGCAATTACATCCAGCGCTACTTTGAGCGTTACCCGGGCGTGCGTGAATACATGGAGCGCACGCGTGACCAGGCACGCGAGCAGGGCTATGTCGAAACCGTCTTTGGCCGCCGCCTCTACCTGCCCGATATCAAGAGCCCCAATGGCCCGCGCCGCGCTGGCGCCGAGCGCGCCGCCATCAATGCCCCCATGCAGGGCACGGCCGCCGACCTGATCAAGATGAGCATGATCGAGGTGCAGCGCGTGCTGGACGAGCGCCAGGCCGCCACCCGCATGATCCTGCAGGTGCACGATGAACTGGTGTTCGAGGTGCCCGAGGCCGAGGTCGACTGGGTGCGCAGCGAAGTGCCGCGCATCATGGCCGGCGTGGCGGAACTGCGTGTGCCGCTGGTGGCCGAAATCGGCGTCGGTCCCAACTGGGAGCAGGCGCACTGATCAGAGTGTGGGCTGGGAGGGGCGCTCTTTCCTCATACTGTCGCTGACCGGCCTATTGCCGGGGGGGGATTAGCTGGAGCATTTCCAGTCCACCAGCCCGTTAATGCAGTTGATTAGGAAGGATTGATCCCCGATTTTCAACCCCGGAAGGAGAAAAGCATGAACCAGAACCAGCTAAAGGATGCCGAAACCCTGCTGACCGGTGCAGCCGAGCCGACGCGCCGCAGCATGCTGCAAACCGCTGCCGCCGCGAGTGCTGTGCTGGCGGCTGCAGTATCCGGTTGCGCCGCTCCCACGCAGCAACAAACTTCTGCTATCGGACTGGACGCCGGCAATGTGCTGATCGATATCAACGGCTTTGCCATGCCGGCCTATCGGGCTGCTGCTGCGGGTAAGAGCAACTTGCCGGTCGTGCTGGTGGTCTCCGAAATCTTCGGCGTCCATGCGCATATCGCGGACGTGGCCCGCCGTCTGGCGCATGAAGGCTATCTGGCCATCGCCCCATCCTTGTTCGTGCGTCAGGGCGATGCAGGCAGCTACACCGAAATCCCCAAGCTGATGAGGGAGGTGATTGCCAAGGTGCCGGATGCCCAGGTCATGGCTGACCTGGATGCCACGGTACGTTGGGCAGCGTCACATGGTGGCGATACCTCGCGTCTCGGAATTACCGGGTTCTGCTGGGGTGGCCGCATCACCTGGCTGTATGCCGCGCACAACCCCGCAGTGAAGGCCGGCGTGGCCTGGTATGGGCGACTGGCAGGCGATGCCTCACCGCTGGCACCGCGCCATCCTGTCGATGTGGCCGGACAGTTGCACGGTCCGGTGCTGGGACTGTACGGCGGCGCAGATACCGGGATTCCGCTCGATACCGTTGAGCGCATGAAAACGGCATTGCAGCAAGCGGGCGCGAAAGGCAACCGCGCCGCAGCGGCCAGCAGCTTCGTCGTGTATCCGGATGCCCCCCATGCTTTCCACGCAGACTACCGTCCGAGCTACCGCGAGGCGGCAGCCAGGGATGGCTGGAAACGCATGCTGGCCTGGTTCCGCCAGCATGGAGTAGCCTGAATCAGGCTCAGTAAAGAAACCGGGCCGCCCCACCAGGGGTCGGTTCTTCCATTGCTGCGCGCTTCGCCGGGGCAAGAGCGCGCTGCGTCAGGCACACAGTTCAACCGCGCTCCACCGGCAGCTCCGGCTTCGTCGTGCACCACTCGCTCCAGCTGCCGCCATACAGGGCAGGGCGGGGCAGGCCGGCGATTTCCATCGCCAGCACGTTCGGAATGGCGCTGACGCCGCTGCCGCAATACACGGTCACGCGGCTGGCGTCGCGCCCGGCCAGCAGGGCCTCGAATTCCTGGCGCAATACCTCGGCAGGCTTGAGGCGACCGCTGGCGTCCATGTTTTCGGCATACGGCCGGTTCAGCGCGCCCGGAATATGGCCGGCAACCGGATCGAGCATTTCTTCCTCGCCGCTGTAGCGCGCCGCTGCACGGGAATCGATCAGCGTGCACTCCCCCTTGCCCAGGCTTTGCGCCACTTCGTCGGTGGAGACCAGACGCACCAGCGGCTTGTTCAGCTCAAAGGGCTTGTCCACCATGGCGTAGGCGCCGCTTTCCATCTGCTGGCTGATCGGGTGCGGGCCGGATTCCACCGGGTAACCGGCTTCCTGCCAGGCCGCAAGGCCGCCATCCAGAACGGCCACGTTGTCATGGCCGAGCCACTTCATGATCCACCACAGGCGTCCGCAATAATTGTTTCCGCTACGGTCATAGACGACCGCCTGCATGTCGTTGGCAAAGCCCACGCGGCGCAGCGCGTGCACGCAATCCGAGCGTACCGGCAGCGGATGACGGCCGCCACTGGCGGCATTGTCCGGATCGCTGGAGCTGAGATAGGTATCCAGGTCCACATAAAGGGCACCCGGCACATGGGCTTCCAGGTACTGCTGCACGCCCAGATCGGGCTGCATCAGGTCGAAGCTGCAGTCGAACACCATCAGGGGCTTGCCCTGGCTCTGGAGTTCGTGCAGCTGGGTGGGCGTGATGAGGGTGGTGTACATCGGTGTCTCCGCTATTGTTCTGGTCGGGGCTGTCAGCCTGCATTCCGGGCGGCCTGCTGCATGGCCTGGTGCTGACGCACCCAGGTGGCGGCTATGCCGGAAAGCACAATGATAACCATGCCCAGCCAGGCCGCCGGCTCCAGCCGCTCATGGAACAGCCACAGGCTGAACAGCGAAGCATAGACGATGCCCAGATACTGCAGGGTGGCCACCACCAGCGTCGAGCCGCGCGTGTAGGCGCGCGTCATGCACCACTGGCCCAGCGAGGCAAAGATCCCCGTGGCCGGCAGCAGCCAGGCCGTGCGCCATTCCAGCAACGAAAACCCGGCAAACAGCAGGGTACCCACCAGTCCCACCAGCGTGGTGCCGAGCGAAAAATAGAACACCGTGCGCGTCTCGGGTTCACCGGCACGCCCCAGCGCGCTCACTTGCAGATAGGCCAGCGCCGACATCATTCCCGAAACCAGTCCCAGCAGGGCTGCCAGCGGGTCATTGCCTGCCATGCGCGGATTGAGCAGCAGCACCACGCCCACAAAACCGCACAGCACCGCCACGAACAGCCAGGGATAGGCAATGCGCCGCGTCTTCCACCATGCAGCCACGATCACCAGCGTACCCAGCCAGACACTGCTCATGGTGTTGAGTGTCATCGAGGTGGCAAACGGCAGATGCCCGATCGCGTAGAACCACAGCGACATCGCCGTGATGCCCGCCACATTGCGCCGAACATGCAGCAAAGGCACGGGAGTGGCCAGCGGAGTGCCGCGCAGCCAGAGCAGGGCGCTGAACAGCACCACCCCCGTCAGCCCGCGGTAGAACACGATCTCCAGCGTGCCATAGCCCGCCTGCGCCGCCAGCTTGATGCACACCCCCATGATGGCGAAGAACAGGGCGCCGAGCGCCATCCAGAGGGCTTGCATGAAGAAACTGCGGAGTAGAAGGAAGGGGGCAAGAAAATAGCCAGCAGCGGCTGGCGTCTGCTGGCTATTGTAAGGAACCGCGGCGGGTCCGGGGCGATCAGCGCAGGGCGTCGGTCGCCAGTTCCTCGGGGTTGCCCACCTTGCGGCGATACCATTCGTGGAAATGCTGCATGCCATCTTCCATCGGGCTCTGGTAGGGGCCGACTTCGTTGTCGCCCCGCTCCAGCAGCGCTTTGCGGCCGGCATCCATGCGCTCGGCGATCTCGTCGTCCTCGATGCAGGTTTCCATATAGGCAGCCTTTTGCGCCTCGATGAATTCCGGCTCGAATGCGGCGATTTCCTCGGGGTAGAAGAACTCCACCAGGTTCAGCGTCTTGTCCACGGCCAGCGGGTGCAGCGTGGAGACGGTCAGCACGTTGGGATACCACTCCACCATGATGTGCGGGTAGTAGGTCAGCCAGATGGCGCCATGCTCGGGCAGTTCGCCGTTGCGGTACTGCATCAGCACTTCGTGCCATTTCTGGTACACGGCGCTGCCGGGCTTCTTGAGCTGGTTGGCAATGCCGACCGTCTGCACCGAATACTCGGGCTTGAACTCCCAGGCCAGATCGTCGCAGGTGACGAAGTTGCCCAGGCCCGGATGGAACGGGCCGACGTGGTAATCCTCCAGATAGACCTCGATGAAGGTCTTCCAGTTGTAGTTGCAGATATGCGATTCGACATGGCTCAGCACGAAGCCGTCGAAATCGAGTGCGGCCGCCGGCCCCATGTTGGCTAGGTCCGCGTGGATGTCGCGGCCGTTGTCCTCGAACAGCATGCCGTGCCAGTTGTGCAGCTTGTAGTTGTTCAGGTTCAGGCAGGGATCATGGCTGAAATGTGGCGCACCCAGCAGCTTGCCGCTGCTGTTGTAGGTCCAGCGGTGCAGCGGGCAGACGATATTGCCGCCGGCCTCGGCTCCCAGATTGCCGCGTCCCTTGAGCATGACGGCCTGACGGTGGCGGCAGACGTTGGACACCAGCTCGATGCCATTGGGCGTGTGCACCAGTGCACGGCCTTCGTTCTCCTGCGGCAGCGCGTAATAGTCGCCCACGTTCGGCACGGCGGCAGCATGGCCCACGTAACGCGGACCATGGGCGAATATTGTTTCGAGTTCACGCTTGAAAAGCGCCTCGCTGAAATAACTGCTGACGGGGAACTGGCTTGTGGCCTGCTGTAATTGAAGACTTAAATCAGACATCTTGTCCTGACCTGAGACTCCCCCTATGAAGGGGCAGGGTGCGCTGGCGCGCGAAAAGGTGTGAAGCATGGATGAACCACATGCGAAGGAAGCACATGCCACCATGCCCCCACCGGCGAAGGCGTATTGTATCCCGCCCCCCGGATTTGTGCAGCGGGAGCGCCACAAAACGCCGCTATTTCGCATGGAAATCAACATCTTATGGATTTTTGCGACAGATTTTCATGCATGTCACATGACAGTCGCTTGAAGGCCTTGTTGCGGCCGCTGGCGGGCTTCGTGCGAGGCGATGGGGCAGCTTGCCCCACGTGGCGCGGGGCGTACAATCATCCTTCCATCCGAAAGTGAAGTCCCTCCCTGATGAGCAGCCTGCCTCCCTCCACCGCCACGCCATTGCCTGATACCTACGAAGAAGCGCTGACCGAACTCGAGAATCTGGTCCAGACCCTGGAATCGGGCCAGACCCCGCTCGACGAATTGCTCGCCAGCTACCAGCGCGGCGCGGCGCTGCTGGCATTCTGCAAGCAGAAGCTCACGGCAGTGGAGGACCAGATCCGCGTGCTCGAGTCCGGTTCGCAAGGCATCGGCACGCGTGCCCTGGAAGAGGACAACACATGAGCGCATCCACTCCCGAATTTGCGCAATGGATGCAGCAGCAGCTCGACCGCGTCGAGCAGGCGCTGTCCGACTGGGTAGGGCGTGACGCTCCCAAAGACCTGGGCGAAGCCATGCGCTACGCCGTGCTCGACGGCGGCAAGCGCCTGCGCCCGCTGCTGGTGCTGGCCGCCTGCGAAGCCACCGGTGGCCTGCGGGCCGCAGCCCTGCGCGGCGCCTGTGCCGTTGAACTGATCCACGCCTACTCGCTGGTGCACGACGACATGCCCTGCATGGACAACGATGTGCTCCGCCGCGGCAAGCCCACCGTGCATGTCGCCTACGGCGAAGCCACGGCCCTGCTGGCGGGCGACGCCCTGCAGGCCCTGGCCTTCGAACTGCTGACGCCGGATGCTGCCGAAGAGGACATTCCCTCCGCCATGCAGGCCACCCTCTGCCGTTTGCTGGCGCGCGCCGCTGGCGGCCACGGCATGGCCGGCGGCCAGGCCATCGACCTGGCCAGTGTCGGCGTGGCGCTGAGCCGTTCCGAGCTGCAGCGCATGCACGCCCTCAAGACGGGTGCCCTGTTGCAGGCCAGCGTGGTCATGGGCGCAGCCTGCAGCAATGCATCATCGGATACCCATACCGCGCTGCAGCAGTATGGCGCCGCCATCGGCCTGGCCTTCCAGGTGGTCGATGACATCCTCGACGTGACAGCCGACTCGCAGACCCTGGGCAAGACTGCCGGCAAGGATGCCGCGAACGACAAGCCCACCTATGTCTCGCTGCTGGGCCTGGATGCCTCGCGCGCCTACGCCCGCCAGCTGCACGACGAAGCGCTGCAGGCCCTGCAGGCCAGTGGCCTCGAACGCACAGACATCTTGCGGGCCCTGGCCGATCTGGTGATTGAACGCGCTTTCTGAGCGAAGCGCCGCAGCCCACCGGTACAATTCAGCCATGCGCCCGCAGCCGGGGCCGGTGTGTCATGACGCCGCGCCACGGGGCAGGGCAGGCCCGACTACAAGAATTTCAGGATTCCTCCTCGATGTCCGCATTGCTCGACAGCATCCACTCCCCGAAAGACTTGCGCAATCTGCCGCGCCAGCAGTTGCAGTCCCTTGCCGACGAGTTGCGGGCATTCCTGCTGGACAGCGTGTCGCAAACCGGCGGGCACCTGAGTTCCAACCTAGGCACGGTCGAGCTGTCGGTCGCGCTGCACTATGTCTACAACACGCCCGAAGACCGCATCGTCTGGGACGTCGGCCACCAGACCTATCCGCACAAGATCCTCACCGGTCGCCGCGACCGCATGGGCACGCTGCGCCAGCTCGGCGGCCTGAGCGGTTTCCCGCGGCGTGATGAAAGTGAATACGACACTTTCGGTACCGCCCATTCCTCTACCAGCATCTCGGCCGCCATGGGCATGGCCATTGCCGCGCGCCAGAAGGGGGACGAGCGCTACAGCATCGCCGTGATCGGCGATGGCGCCATGACCGCGGGCATGGCCTTCGAGGCACTGAACAATGCCGGCGTGGAGGAAGACATCCGCCTGCTGGTGATTCTGAACGACAACGACATGAGCATCAGCCCGCCGGTGGGTGCGCTCAACCGCTATCTGGCCCAGCTCATGAGCGGCCAGTTCTATGCGGCAGCCAAGAATGTCGGCAAGACCGTGCTCAAGAACGCGCCGCCGCTGCTGTCGCTGGCCAAGCGTCTGGAACAGCAGGCCAAGGGCATGGTGGTGCCGGCCACGCTGTTCGAGAAGTTCGGCTTCAACTACATCGGCCCCATCGACGGTCACGACCTCGATTCGCTGATTCCCACGCTGGAAAACATCAAGCACCTCAAGGGTCCGCAGTTCCTGCACGTGGTCACGCGCAAGGGGCAGGGCTACCAGCTGGCCGAGGCCGATCCGATCGCCTACCACGGTCCCGGCAAGTTCGACCCCAGCATCGGCCTGCAGAAACCTGCCACGCCGCCCAAGACCACCTTTACCCAGGTGTTCGGCCAGTGGCTGTGCGACATGGCTGCGGCCGACGAACGCCTGGTGGGCATCACGCCGGCCATGCGCGAGGGCTCGGGCATGGTGGAATTCCACCACCGTTTCCCCAAGCGCTACTACGACGTCGGCATCGCCGAACAGCATGCCGTGACCTTTGCCGGTGGTCTGGCCTGCGAAGGGCTCAAGCCGGTGGTCGCGATCTATTCCACCTTCCTGCAGCGCGCCTACGACCAGATGGTGCATGACGTGGCGCTGCAGAATCTGCCCGTGGTGTTTGCACTGGACCGCGCCGGCCTGGTGGGTGCCGATGGTGCTACCCACGCCGGCAACTACGACATTGCGTTTACACGCTGCATTCCCAACATGAGCGTGGCCTGCCCGGCAGACGAGGCCGAGTGCCGTCAACTGCTCACCACTGCCTATCGCCAGAATCACCCGGTGACCGTGCGCTATCCGCGCGGCGCTGGTGTGGGCACGGTGCCGGCCACCAACCTGGAAGACCTGCCGTTCGGCAAGGGAGAAATCCGCCGCAAGGGCCAGCGCATTGCACTGCTGGCTTTCGGCACGCTGCTGTATCCCGCGCTCGAAGCCGCCGAGCAGCTCGACGCCACCGTGGCCAACATGCGCTGGGCCAAGCCCCTGGATCACGTTTTGCTGGATGAGGTCGCGCGCACGCACGATGCCATCGTCACCATCGAGGATGGCTGCATCATGGGGGGTGCCGGCAGCGCCGTACTTGAATACCTGCAGGCGAAGGGCATTGGCTGCCCGGTGCTGCAGCTGGGCTTCCCGGACGTCTTCATCGAGCATGGCGATCCGGCCAGGCTGCTGCAGTTGCAGGGCTTGGACGCAGCGGGCATCAGGGCCAGCGTGGAGCGCCGTTTCGGCGAACTGCTGCAAAAATCTCCGATCGAACGTGCGTCTTAAGAAAAAACCCTGAACAGAAACTGACAGCGTCGACCGTATAATTTTGCAGTCAAATTTGACTGTTTCTTGTTGTAACCGGAGATTGGAATGGATCGTCGTTCACTTGTGAAAAACCTGGGCATTGCTGGCGCTACCGTCGCTGCGGGCGCACTGGCAGCCTGCGGCAAGAAGGAAGAAGCAGCTCCTGCAGCTGCAGCGGCTTCCGGCGGCGCTCCCGCCGTCCAGACTGGCGACACCGTGCGCTGGCGTCTGGCTTCCAGCTTCCCGAAATCGCTCGACACCATCTTCGGCAGCGCCGAAATGTTCGCCAAAACGGTCAAGGAACTGTCCGGTGGCAAGTTCGAGGTGTCCGTGCACCCGGCTGGCGAGCTGATGCCTGCCTTCGGCGTGGTGGATGCCTTGCAGAACAACACCGTGGAAATGGCCCAGACCGCTTCCTACTACTTCACCGGCAAGGATCCGCTGTTCGCATTCAGCTGCGCCGTTCCCTTCGGTCTGACGGCCCGCCAGATGGATTCCTGGAAAGAGCAGGGCAATGGCGGCAAGCTGATGAACGAGTTCTACGCCAAGTACAACTTCTTCTCTGCCAGCGCCGGCAACACCAGCACCCAGATGGGTGGCTGGTACCGCAAGGAAATCAAGACCGTGGCCGACCTGCAGGGCCTGAAGATGCGTCTGGGTGGCGGCATTTTTGGTGAAACCATGGCCAAGCTGGGCGTGGTGGCGCAGAACATGCCCGCCGGCGATGTGTACCAGGCGCTGGAAAAAGGCACGCTGGACGCCACCGAATTCGTCGGCCCGTACGACGACGAGAAGCTGGGCTTCAACAAGGTCGCTCCGTACTATTACTACCCCGGCTGGTGGGAGGGTGGCGCAGACCTGGAGTTCTTCGTCAACAAGAAGGCCTTCGAGGCGCTGTCCGAGACCAACAAGGCCATCGTGATTGCGGCCATGAAGGTGGCTGCCCGCGACATGACCACCAAGTACGACGCCAAGAACCCGATCGCCCTGAAGAATCTGGTGGCAGCCGGTACCAAGCTGATGCCGTTCTCCAAGGAAATCATGGACGCCGGCTACAAGGCCGCCATGGAAGTGTTCGCCGAGCACGAGGCCAAGTCGCCCGAATTCAAGAAAGTGCACCAGGACATGCGCGCGTTCCAGCGTGACCAGATCCTGTGGAACCGCTTCTCCGAGTTCCGCTACAACAGCTACATGGCTACGCTGAACAACCTGTAAGCCGTTTCGGCCTTTCAGGAGAGTCAAGCCGCCCTTCGGGGCGGCTTTTTTGTGGGCGGATCTTTACCCCAGGCATGAAAAACGCCCCGCGAGGGGGCGTGCAGGGGAGGGGGGCAAGGCCGCTTACTGCGCCTTCGGCACACTGCGCTTCATGGCTGCCATCGGATCATCACTGAAGCCGCTGCCATCGCCAGCGGCCGGAGGCGGAGCCAGCGGATCCGCACTGCCGGATTTCGCCGCCGGAGCGGGAGCGGGCGCCTGGGCAGGGGCCGGCGCGCTCGCCGCTGACGCTGCTCCCGGCGCACCAATCACCGGATCCGTCGGCACGAGATCGTCCGCCGGGGCCAGACCGCCGCCGGCGGGAGGCGTGGGCATGGTGGTGCCACCGGCCGGCGCATCCATGCCTTCCAGCGGCGGAGCGCCCAGACTGTCACGCATTTGCGCACCGACCTTGTCCAGATCGTAGGTCTGTTTGGCATCCAGGTTGCCCGTCACCAAGCCCGGGAAGGCGATCAGCACGCCCACCATGATCAGCTGGATCAGCACGAAGGGCACGGCACCCCAGTAGATCTGCATGGTAGTGACCGGCTGGGTGACCTTCTGTGTGACCTTGTCCAGATAGGGCTTGGCCGGAGCCACCGAGCGCAGGAAGAACAGGGCGAAGCCGAAGGGCGGGTGCAGGAAGGAGGTCTGCATGTTCACCGCCAGCAGCACACCGAACCAGATCAGGTCGATACCCAGTTTTTCAGCAACGGGGGCCAGCAGCGGCACCACGATGAAGGACAGCTCGAAGTAGTCCAGGAAGAACGCCAGGAAGAAGATCATGACGTTCACCAGGATCAGGAAGCCCACGGCGCCGCCCGGCAGGTCGGACAACAGGTGCTCCACCCAGCGCGGGCCGTCCGCCCCCTGGAACACCAGGCTGAACACCGTTGCGCCGATCAGGATGAACATCACGAAGCTGGCCAGCTTGGTGGTGGAGGCAAGCGCCTGCTTGAGCAGATCGAAGCTCATGCGGCCGCGTGCCAGCGCCATGATCAGGGCACCCACGGCGCCCATGGCACCGCCCTCGGTCGGGGTGGCAATGCCCAGGAAGATGGTACCCAGCACCAGGAAGATCAGCAGCAGGGGAGGGATGAGCACGAAAGTCACGCGCTCGGCCAGCTTGGACAGCAGGCCCATGCCGGTCACCTTGTTGACCATGGCGATCACCCAGGCCACAAACACGCCGCCACACATGGCGACGACGATTTTCTCGTCGGTGGGCACGCTGGTCACGGGCTTGCCTTCGATCCAGGTATGGATATCGGCCATGTGGCGCGCCAGAAACACGGCCACCAGCGTGGACAGCACGGTCAGCACCAGCAGCGACTGGTAGCCGCCGCTGCCGTTGGGCTCGCGGTAAATGCGCGCCTCGGGCGGCAGGGCAGGGACGCGCGAGGGCTTGAAGATCGCGAGCACGATGACGTACACCGCATACAGGCCCATCAACATGAAGCCGGGAATGAAGGCGCCCTTGTACATGTCGCCCACGCTGCGCCCCAGCTGGTCGGCCATGATGATCAGCACCAGCGAAGGCGGAATGATCTGCGCCAGCGTGCCGGAGGCGGCAATCACGCCACTGGCAAGACGACGGTCGTAGCCGTAGCGCAGCATGATGGGCAGGGAAATCAGGCCCATGGAAATGACCGACGCAGCCACGACGCCGGTGGTTGCGGCCAGCAGGGCGCCCACGAACACCACGGCAAGTGCCAGGCCGCCGCGCATCGGACCGAACACCTGGCCGACGGTATCCAGCAGGTCCTCGGCCATGCCGCTGCGTTCCAGGATCAGGCCCATCAGCGTAAAGAAGGGCACAGCCAGCAGGGTATCGTTCTGCATGATGCCGAACAGACGCAGGGGCAGGGCCTGCATCAGCGAAGCGGGCAGAACGCCCAGCTCGATACCGATGAAGCCGAAGAACAGCCCGCAGGCTCCCAGGCTGAAGGCAACCGGGAAGCCGATCAGCAGAAAGACGATCAACCCCGCAAACATGATCGGGGCAAAGTTGGAGGTAATGAATTCCATGGTTCAGGCGCTCCGCTCAGGCATTCTTGTTTTCTTCATTCTTGCGGATGGCCTCGGCCAGCGCTTCTTCGGCGCTTTTCTCGCCTTCCTTGATCGTGGGATCGGGAATGCGACCCTGCAGGAACGCGACGCGCTTGATCAGTTCTGACCAGCCCTGCAGCAACAGCAGCACAAAGCCCAGTGGCAGTGCGACCCATACCGGCCAGCGGATCAGGCCGCCGGGGTTGCCGGACATTTCGCCGGTCTGGTACTGCTGGATCAGCATCGGGATGCCGAAATACAGCACCACCAGGCAAAGCGGTGTGAGGAACAGGGCAAAACCTGCAATATCCACCCACATCTGGGCGCGCTTGGAGAGCTTGCTGTTGAGCACGTCGATACGCACGTGTTCCTGATTCAGCAGCGTGTAGCCGGCGGCGACCAGGAAGGCCCAGGCAAACAGGTACCACTGGATTTCGAGGTAGGCATTGGAACTGACGTTGAACAGCTTGCGCACCACGGCATTGATGGCACTGATCAGTGTGGAAGCCAGGATCAGCCAGATGACGAACTTGCCGACGAAGCGGTTGAGCGCATCAATGGCCCTGGACAGTTGCAGGAGCAAGGACATGGTGTCTCCGGGAAAACGACTACATAGTGCCCGCGCATTGCATTTTGGCTGCCAGAGTCAGCTGACATCACAATGACGGGGAGCAACGCATTTTACGGCTTGAGAGCGCTGTTACCCGGCGGAAATGCACGACAGGTCGGGGAAAACCCCGCTTGAGGAGATTTTCATGGGTTTGTGAAGCTCCACGCAGGGCTTCAGGGGCTGTCGTCATCGGCGTTGCGTCGTGCGCCGCGGATATTCATGAAGGCCAGGGCAATCTGCAGCACCAGCAAGGCAGGCGCATCGTGCTGCAGGGCCCACCAGGCCCATACGGCGTTGCTGAGCAGGAAGGTCCAAAAACCGATGCGGCGGCGCTCCTCGCGCGACGAGGCGGTGAACCAGGCCGCAGCCACGGTGATGAACATGGCCAGCCATTGCAGCCAGTCGAAGCGGGAGAACCATTCAGCCATGGTGCCTGTGCCGTGTTGTTGACGGCGCCATTGTGGCTGGTCGAAACGGTGGAGTGATGTAGGAACAGGGCGGATTGTGGGTGAGCCACGCATTGCCTTGCTGACGCTGTCCCACATGTAATTTGACATAATATACATCGTATCAAATAAAGTCGGCGGGCTTATGCTGCATTGCAGCAACGCTTTCTGCCCAACTTTCGACCGAATGTGCGGCAAATTGTCATTCAGGGTGACTGAAACTGTCATCTACTACACTTCAGGAGGAAAGCCGTCACGCCAGCATGGTAAAACATGGTTTTCCCTAATCCCTACAAGCAGTATAGGAAAGCCACCTCCCGTGCCTGACGTCAAGACTCATCCCCAAGCCGTAGCCGTAAGCGCCATGTCTGCACCGCCGCGGTACCTGTCCGATACGTATTCCTGGGCCTACGTCACGCCCGAAGCCGTACAGCGCTTCGAGCGTCAGTGGCTGGTCAACCTGATCCTGTGGGGCAACTTCCCGCGTCTGCGCGACATGGCCCTGGATGCCTTCGGCCAGCAGCTTGCCGGCCGCAGCCTGCAGGTGGCCTGCGTCTACGGCGACCTGACGGCACGCATGGCGGCCCGCCACGCCGACGAAAGCCAGCTGGACGTGATCGACGTGCTGCCGGTGCAGATCGAGAACCTCAAGCGCAAGCTGGGCACGCAGAGCAAGGTTGGCATCATCCAGGCCAACAGCGCTGCGTTGCCGCAGGCCGATGGCAGCTACGACCGTGCCTTGCTGTATTTCCTGCTGCACGAGCAGCCCGAGGATGTGCGCGTGAAGACCGTGCGCGAAGCTTTCCGTGTGGTCAAGCCCGGCGGCAAGATCGTGTTCGTGGACTATCACAAGCCCAGTCGCCTGCATCCGCTGTACCCGGTGATGCACCTGGTGCTCAAGACGCTCGAACCCTATGCGCTTGACCTGTGGAAGCGCGAGATCACCGACTGGTTCCCGGCCGAGTTCAAGGCCGCGAGCATCAGCAAGAAGACCTACTTTGGCGGCCTGTACCAGATCATCGAGGTGGTACGCGCCTGAGCGCCCTCTTCGCAAGCGCCCTGTTTCCGGGCGCCTGCATGCAAAAGGCCATGACTTTTGTCATGGCCTTTTACTTTAACAGTGCGTGATACCGCATTGTTATGAAAAGAAATTTCTTTTCAGAATGACCTAATCAGGCGCGCGCAAGCGGAATCCACTTGCGTACGCCCTGCATGGCCATCTTGCGTCGCATATAGGCGAGCTGCGTCTGCAGCGGCAGACCCTTCGGGCAGAGGTCTTCACAGCCCAGCAGGCTCATGCAGCCGAAAATTCCCTGGTCGTTGCCAACCACCTCGTAGTAGTCCGCATCGGTACGCTGGTCGCGCGGATCCAGGCGGAAGCGCGCGATCTTGTTGAGGCCGACGGCCGCAACGAAGTCGGGGCGCATCTGCGCCGTGCCGCAGGCTGCCACGCAGCAGCCACACTCGATGCAGCGGTCCAGTTCGTAGATGGCTTCGGCCATTTCAGGCTCCATGGGCGTTTCCATGGCATCCACGTCGGGGTCGTCGTGGCCATGCACCCAGGTCTGCAGGCGTTCAGCCATTTCTCGCATCCAGATGCCGGTATTGACCGACAGATCGGCAATCAGCGCAAATCCCGGCAAGGGATAGAGCGTGATCTGCTCCGGCAGGGTCTGCGTGAGCGTGCGGCAGGCCAGGCCCGGGCGGCCGTTGATCAGCATGGCGCAGGAGCCACAGACGCCGGCACGACAGACGAAGTCGAAGTTCAGGTCGGGCGCCTGGTTCTCGCGGATCTGGTTGAGCGCGATGAACAGCGTCATGCCGGCAGCTTCGGTCAACTGGTAATTTTCGACGCGCGGCGTAGATGCCGGATCGCGCGGATTGTGGCGGAAGATGGAGAACGTCAGAGTTCGGCTCATGGCTGCACCTCGGGCAAACGTGCGTTGTCTCCCCGGTAACGGGCCGGAAGACTTTCGCGGAATGGCAGCAATTGCTCCTGCACGGCGGTACGCGGCTGGCCCGTGTGGTCGGCACGGATCGCGTCCACCACGGCCTGGCGGTCTGCAGTTGCCGGGTTTTCAAGAATGTTGCGGGCGCCGTAGCCACGGAAACCGGGCGGCAGTTCCATCGTGTCGATGGCAATGGGTTCGTATTCGAAGGCGGGCGCCCCGCCCTCTTTCCAGCTCACCAGCGTGCGGCACAGCCAGTCGCGGTCGTTGCGCTGCGGGAAATCCTCGCGGGCGTGCGCACCCCGGCTTTCCCGGCGCGCCAGCGCGCCCTGCGCGGTGACCAGCGCCAGCTTGAGCATGCGCGGCAGGCGCATGGCCAGCACCAGCTCCGGGCTGGCATCGCGGCCCTTGTAGCGCGTGCCAATCTGTTCGGAGCGCTGCAGCAGCTTCTGCAGGCTGTCAACGGCCTCGCTCAGGCCGGCCTCGTTGCGGAACAGGCCGACCTGGCGCGTCATGATGTCTTCCATGGAGCGGCGGATGGCCTGGGCGTCTTCATGGCCCGGGCGTGCCAGGATGGCGCCGATGCGCGCCTCCTCGCGGGCCAGCGCCTCGCGCGCCAGCCCGGTACTCATGCTCAGGCGGCCACCCTCCTGTTCCACATAGTCGGCGACGTATTCGCCCACCAGCATGCCGGCGACCACGGTTTCGGCCACCGAGTTGCCGCCCAGGCGGTTGAAACCGTGCAGGTCCCAGCAGGCTGCCTCGCCGCAGGCGAACAGGCCGCGCAGCCACGGACTTTCACCGCGGTGGTTGGTGCGGATCCCGCCCATGGAATAGTGTTGGGTGGGACGTACCGGGATCCAGTCCTTCGCGGGGTCGATGCCGAGGAAGTACTGGCAGATGTCCTTCACTTCGCGCAGGTTCTTGTCGATATGCGCCGCGCCCAGGCCGGTGATGTCCAGCCACAGATGCTCGGGCTTGGTCGCATCGCCAGGAACGCCCTTGCCGCGCCGAATATGCTCGGCCATGCGGCGCGAAACCACGTCGCGCGAGGCCAGTTCGGCCTTTTCCGGCTCGTAATCGGGCATGAAACGGTGGCCGTCCACGTCGCGCAGCAGGCCGCCGTCGCCACGGCAACCCTCGGTCACGAGAATGCCGGCCGGCACGATGGCCGTGGGGTGGAACTGCACCGCTTCCATGTTGGCCAGACGGGCCACGCCGGTTTCCAGAGCCAGGGCGGCGCCCATGCCTTCGTTGATCAGTGCGTTGGTGGAGACGCCATAGATGCGGCCATGGCCGCCGGTGGCCATCACGGTGGCTTCGGCCATCCAGGCAGTCAGTTCACCCGTGATCAGATCCCGCACCACCGCGCCCTGGCAGCGGCCGCCGTCGTGGATCAGCGCAATCGCTTCCACGCGCTCGTCCACGGGAATGCTCTCCGCCACGGCACGGTCACCCAGCGCGTACAGCATGGCGTGGCCGGTACCGTCGGAGGTGTAGCAGGTGCGCCATTTGCGCGTGCCGCCAAAATCGCGCGCGGTGATCAGGCCGTGGGCTTCGTCGCGCTCGGTCAGCGTGACACGCTGGCCGTTGATGACGGCTTCGTGGTCGCCCTTGCGCACGCGGTTCCACGGCACGCCCCAGGCGGCCAGTTCGCGCACGGCCTTGGGCGCCATGTGGGTGAACATGCGGGCGACCAGCTGATCGCACCCCCAGTCGGAGCCGCGCACCGTATCCTCGAAATGCACATCCTCGTTGTCGCCGGCGCCCTTGATGGCGTTGGCCAGGCTTGCCTGCATGCCGCCCTGGGCGGCCACGGAATGGGAGCGCTTGGCAGGCACCAGCGAGAGGATGCGCACGTCCAGCCCGCGGCGGCGTGCCCCTACGGCGCAGCGCAGTCCGGCCAGGCCACCGCCAATCACGAGCACATCGGTATGCCGGATTTTCATTGCGCTTCCTCCTGGATCCATGCCGGCGTATAAAGCTCACCTGCGTTGGGGGCATGCTCGATACCCAGCTTGATGTAGGCGGCCAGCGAAGCCAGACCAAGCACCAGGAAGAAGGCCGTCAGCGCCCACTTGATGCGCACCAGACGGCGGCGACCTGCTTCGGAATCAGCCGAAGGCAGCCAGCCCCACTTGAGCGCAAGGCGATACAGGCCGATGGTGGCGTGCAGCTCGACGGCGAACAGCAGGATCAGGTACAGCGGCCAGAAATTGCCGGTCCAGACCCGGTCAGCCGATTCGTACGGGCCGATCAGTTCGGGGTGGCTCATCATGGTGTAGAGGTGCACCGGGGCCAGGAAGAACAGCGCAAAACCGGTCGCTACCTGGATCAGCCACAGCCAGGTGTCGCCGTGGCGCAGGCGGCTGCTGTGCCTGCCCATGCTGCGGTACTGGGCCCAGTCTGCAGGGAACTTGCGCAGCGCGAGCAAGGCGTGCAGGCCGAGCAGCATGAACACCGCGGCCACGACAATGGAAACAATCCAGTAATACGGTTTGCCGAAGATGAAATACCCTTCGAACATGCGCGCCACGATCCAGAAAAGGTCCTCGCTGATCAGGATGGTGGAGACAAAGCCCATGTGGAACCACATGAACAGGCCGAGCGCCAGGCCGGAAAGACTCTGGACAAGATCCAGGGCGGCAGGCCAGCTTGAGGCGCGCTGGCCGGATACGACAGGAGTGGTAGCTGATCGCATGGGGGCATACTCCGAAGACTTCTTTTCTTGTAACTATACTCCCGATGTTGCGCCGCACAATATCTTGATGTCAAGATATATCGTGAATTGCCTCCCCTTCTTTCACTTTCGCGGTCTTGAATACCAGCATCTGGCGCAATTGTGTGAGGAAATAGCAACGTAAACGGCAATGGCCGGCAAGGGGTACCCTGCCCTCGGCTGGACCGGCAAGCACAAAGGTCCTGCTCCCTTCCCAAGGAACAGGACCCGGTAGAAAGACCTTCGCAGCAGGGTCTCAGGGCAACGGAGCGGGCGCTGCCGGCTCCTGTCCGGGCGGATAGATCATGGGAATGGACTCCGGATTTTCCGGTATCGGCTCTCCACGCAGTTCGGCTGCAGACGCCGGTGACAGCGGAGCGAGCGGCCTGACCTTGCCTGGATCCCTGCGCTTGCGCTGGGCAGCTGCAATCAGCGCGATGCTGTCCTCCTTGCCGCCTCGCTTCGCGTATTCCAGCGGGGTATGGCCCAGGGTGTCGCGATCCCAGGGGTCGGCCTGGCGCGAGAGCAGGAAGCGCACAGCATCCTCGCTACCATACTGTGCCGCCATCATTAGCGGCGTGGCCAGGTTGGGCGCCTTGGCGTCGATATAGGCATCGCGCGCCAGCAGCAGGCGCATGATTTCGACGTTGCCGCGCGTGGCAGCGTAATGCAGCGGCGACCAGCCCCCCTTGTTGGTGGCGGCACCACGGGCAATCAGCTGCTTGGCCAGTTCGGTCTGGTTGCCGATGATGGCCATCATCAAAGGCGACTCGCCGAATTTGTTCGGAGTGCTGAGGTTGATGCCGCGGGCGTTGAGCAGCACCGGCAGCACCTTGGCCGACTGTTCCTGGATGGCTACCGTCAGCGCCGTGCGGCCGTTCTGGTCCAGTGCGTTGACGTCGACGCCACGGCGGATCAGCTCACGCGCGGTGACGTCGCTGTCACGTTTCACCGCCACCATCAGGTCATCCACCGGGGCAGCCAATGCGACAGCAGAAACAAACATAAAAACAAAGGAATAAAGGATTTTCTTCATCATCTTTCGATTTCACTCCCAAAGTAATTTCTCTGGTTTGGCGTCATTTCATGGTTTCATTGACTTCAATGAAATCATCAAGATGCCGTTTATTCATGATCCTGCTTCAAGCTCTTTCGAGATCCTGTTCCATGAGAAACAAAAGCTCGAAATTACGTGAAGTTGCCTCGGCGATCTGCTCTATGGAGCATTGCCTCACTTCAGCCAGCTGGCGGGCCACATGCGGCACGTAGGCGGGCGTATTGATCTTGCCGCGGTACGGCACCGGTGCCAGATAGGGGCTGTCGGTCTCGATCAGCAGGCGATCCATCGGCACGAATGCTGCCACATCGCGCAGATCCTGGGCGTTACGGAAGGTGACGATGCCCGAGAAGGAGATGTGGAAACCCATGTCGAGCGCGGCGCGGGCCACGGCCTCGGTTTCGGTAAAGCAATGAAAAACGCCGCCGGCAGACCCCGCGCTGCCGTCCTCGCCCTCTTCCCGCAGAATGGCCAGCGTGTCTTCGGACGCGCTGCGGGTGTGGATGACCAGCGGCTTGCCGAGCTGCCGCGCGGCGCGGATGTGAGTGCGGAAGCGCTCGCGCTGCCACTCCATGTCGGCCAGGCTGCGGCCGTTGAGGCGATAGTAGTCCAGGCCGGTTTCGCCGATACCCTGCACGCGCGGCAGGCTGCCGAGTTCAAGCAGCTTGTCCAGCGTAGGCTCTTCCAGGCCCTCGGTGTCCGGATGCACGCCTGCGGTGGCCCAGAAGTTGTCGTAGCGCATGGCCAGCGCATGCACGTCCGGAAATTCCTCCAGCGTGGTGCTGATGACGAGTGCACGGTCGACCTGCGCCTCGTTCATGGAATCACGGATGGACTCGATCTTGTCACGCAGTTCGGGGAAGTTGAGGTGGCAGTGGGAATCGACAAACATCATTAACAATCAATCTTCTGGATTGATTTTTTCAAGTAAATTATTGTTATTTCGCAGACCATCTGGAGGGCATTTCCGGTTGGTGATGCAGCGCTCTAGCGCCCCATCCGCGGCCGCTGGCCAGCACCGGTGGACGGCGCCAGCAGCGCCCTGCCCGCCTGGGCCACCAGGTCTTCCAGGAACAGGCCCGGGTTGTAGGGATGCTCGGCGGAGCGGCGATCCTGCGCCAGGCGCTTGCCCCACTGGCTGATGGCGCGCCAGCCAGCCAGGCGCCCTGCCGCCGGAAAATCCTCGCTGGCAAAGAAGCGCGGCGCAGCGCCCGCCTTGACGGCCAGCGCATCGTGACAGATCTTCTGCAGCACGTCGATCGCCTGCGCCGGCGCAAAGCCGGCAAACGCCTGAACGTGCGCCTGGCAGGCCGCCTGCGGCAGCTTGCGCCAGTCGGCGGCGCGCACGCCGGACCGGGCCAGTTCATGGGCATCTGCTGCCCGCCCGCCGGCGGCACGCAGCAGCACCTGGGCGTCCTCTTCCGATAGACCCTGCTCTTTCAGCCAGACCTGTGCCTCGGCCTGCCGGGGCCAGTCCAGGGTATGCGTCATGCAGCGGCTGCGGATGGTGGGCAGCAGCAGATGCGCAGCCTCGGTCGCCAGCACGAAACGCACGTTGCCGACCGGCTCTTCCAGCGTCTTGAGCAAGGCGTTGGCCGTAACGTGGTTCATGCGTTCGGCCGGATAGATCAGCACCGCCTTGCCGCGCGCGCGGCTGCTGGTGCGCTGGGCAAACTCGATGGCATCGCGCATGGCCTCGACGCGGATGTCCTTGCTGGGCTTGCGCTTCTTGTCGTCCAGTTCCTTCTGCGCCTTTTCGTCGAGCGGCCAGGCATAGGCCAGCATGTCCGTTTCCGGCATCAGCACCTGCAGATCGGGATGGGTGCGCACGGCAATGGCATGGCAGCTTTCGCACTGGCCGCAGGCGATACCGTCCGGCTGGGGATGATCGCACAGCCAGGCCTGCACCAGCGCCAGGCCCAGATCGTACTGGCCAAGTCCCGTGGGCCCTTGCAGCAGCCAGGCATGGCCGCGCTGCTGCAGCAGGGCTACCGCCTGCTGCCGGAGCCAGGGAGCCAAAGGCCGGTCGCGCTCCACCGGAGCCACTTCTGCTGCTGTGCTGCGTGTACGGCTCATGCCAGCCAGCCTTTCCGCTTCATCACAGCGGCTACCTGCTCCCAGACCTGTCCGGGCGTGCAGGATGCATCGATGCGCGCAAAGCGTGCCGGCGCCTCCTGCATGCGGCGTGCGTAGCCGGAGGCCACGCGCTCGAAGAAAGCACCCGATTCGGACTCGAACTTGTCAGGCTGGCGGGCATCGGCCAGACGCCGGGCCGCAATGGCGGGGGGAACGTCGAACCACAGGGTCAGGTCGGGCTGCAGTTGCGAGCCGTCTTCCTGGCGCAGCACCATGGCTTCGAGTGCATGCAGCGTGTCCCAGTCGAAATTGCGTCCTGCCCCCTGGTAGGCAAAGGTGGCATCGGCAAAACGGTCGCACAGCACGACTTCGCCGCGGGCCAGCGCGGGCGCAATCACCTGCTGCACATGGTCGCAGCGCGCGGCAAACACCAGCAAGGCCTCGGTCAACGCGCCCATGGGATCATGCAGCACCAGCGCACGGAGTTTTTCGGCCAGAGCTGTGCCGCCAGGCTCGCGCGTGCGCAGCACCACGCGGCCCTGGCGTGCAAAGGCCTCGGCCAGGGTGCCGATATGGGTGGTTTTGCCGGCGCCGTCGATGCCTTCGAAGTTGATGAACAGGCCTTGGGAAGAAGCGTTCATGCCTTACCTGCCGCGGATGTACTTGTTGACCGCGCGGTTGTGCTCGGTCAGGGTTTCGCTGAACTGGCTGGTGCCGTCGCCCCGCGCCACAAAATACAGGGCCTTGCTGTCCGCAGGATTGGCTGCTGCAGCCAGCGAGGCGGCGCCCGGCATCGAGATGGGCGTGGGCGGCAGGCCGGCGCGCGTGTAGCTGTTGTAGGGGGTGTCGCTTTCCAGGTCCCTGCGGCGCAGGTTGCCATCAAAACTCTCGCCCAGCCCGTAGATCACCGTGGGATCGGTCTGCAGGCGCATGCCGATTTTCAGGCGGTTGCTGAAAACTGCCGCCACCTGTGTGCGGTCGGCGCTGTGGCCGGTTTCCTTTTCGATGATGCTGGCCAGCTTGAGCAGGTCATACGGGTTCTTGATCGGCAGTTCGGGATCCCTGCCTTCCCAGGCGGCTTCGAGCTTGCGATCCATGGTGCGCATGGCCAGCTTGAGCAGCTCCACATCGGAGGAATACTTGGCGTACTTGTAGGTGTCGGGGAAGAACATGCCTTCCGGGTGGCCGGAACGGCCCAGCGCCTCCATCAGCTGCTCATCGCTCATGTCCTGCGTATCGTGACGCAGGGCTTCTGCCTTGGCCAGGGCGGCGCGCACCTGGCGAATGTTCCAGCCTTCGCCGATGCGTACCTTGCGCATGGCAAATTCGCCCTTGATCAGCTTGTTGACGAAGCTGCGCGGGGTGTCACCACGTTTCAGTTCGTAGGCACCCGCCTTGAAATTGCCCATGCGGCCGCCGATGCGCAGCCACAGGTCGAGCAGCCAGGAAGGTGTGTCCACGCCTGCCTGCACGGCACTGGCACTGATCTGCTGGGCGCCGTCGCCCTGCTTGACCTGCAGGTCGATCACGGGCTGTTTCAGGGCCAGGGGCTGCCCGCTCCACCAGTAGCCGGCGGCTGCAGCCAGCAGCAGGAAGGCCACGATGGTAATGATGAGTTTGCGCACGCGTTATCCTTGCTATTCAATGACTCTACGGTTCCACCCGGGAAGCGGGTGGAACGACATGATAATTCACGCATGACTTCCGTACCGAATCCGACTCCTCCGGCAGCAGGGCTGGCCGGCCTTTCGCTCCCCGATGGCGTGGTGCTGCTCAGCGGCGCCGACAGCAACTGGGGCATGATCCGCGTCCAGGGCGCGGACGCCACACGCTTCCTGCAGGCGCAGCTCACCCACGATTTTGCCCTGCTCCAGCCAGACCAGGCCCGTCTGGCTGCCTTCTGCAACGCCAAGGGCCGCATGCAGGCCAGTTTCGTCGCGCTGCGCACGGCGCAGGATGCGGAAGGCGCGAGCTATCTGCTGGTATGCCGCAAGGATCTGCTGGCGACGGTACTCAAGCGCCTGCGCATGTTCGTGCTGCGCAGCAAGGTCACGCTGGAAGAAGTGGGCGAGGGCCTGTCCCTGTACGGCCTGCTGGGCGAAGCGGCCGAAACGGCCTGGGGCGAGGGCGCCACCGGCGCGCAGCCGTGGGACTACCGCTACCACGACGGACGCCATCTGGTGTGGCTGTATCCGGCCGCAGAACCCGATGCGCGTCTGCCGCGCGCGCTGTGCGTGCAGGCCAGCGAACTGCCGGCTCCCGCCGGCGCACCGCTGGATGCTTCGCTGTGGGAGCTGGCGGAAGTGCGCAGCGGCGTGACCACGGTGAGCCAGGCAAGCTATGAAGCCTTTGTGCCGCAGATGGTCAACTACGAGAGCGTCGGCGGCGTGAACTTCAAGAAGGGGTGTTACCCGGGCCAGGAGGTGGTGGCGCGCAGCCAGTTCCGGGGCGCAATCAAGCGTCGCGCCCATCCCGCAGTGGGTGCTCTGGCTGCCGGTGCCGCCTTGCCCCAGGCCGGCCAGGATGTATGGCGCATTGCCAGCGATGGCGGCGAGCCCGAGCCCTGCGGTGTCATTGCGCAGGTGGCGCCCATGGATGGCGGCTTTGCCCTGCTGGCCTCGCTGCAGAACAGCTGTGCAGACGATGCCGTGCAAGGCCGCGCCACCTTGCGTGCAGGTGCTGCGGACGGCCCGGAACTGCAGCTGCAGCCCCTGCCCTACGCCCTGCTGGAAGATATCTGAGCGGTTTCAGCCTGCGCTGCGTGCCATCTGGTCGGCACGAGCGCGCAGGTGCAATGCAAGCTGGCTGACGGCAGGATGCTGCCAGGCTTGCGCGTGGGTTTCATCCTCAAGCACCTGCGGCAGCGCGGTACGCATGGCTTGCGCCAGTGTGCGCACGCGCTTGCGCACCTGATTGGGCGAAAGCCCGCACTGCTGGGCAAATTCGTCCCAGGCAGCGTCGGAGGGAGCCCCTGTGCTGCTGTGCCTGCCAATGGACAGCGCCATGCGGCTGGGCTCGGGCAGGTGTGGAGCGGATGCTACCAGCGTGCTGCATACATCCCACAGCGGTGCCAGTTGCCAATTGCCGGACGTTTGCGCGCGTTGCAGCAGCAGGCGGTGCGGGGATGCCGTGGCGTCGCCCACCAGTGCAAAGGCGATCACCATGTCGAGCAGTTGCAGCACCGGCAGAACGCTGGGATGGGCATGTTCACGCAGCACGGCGAAGCTGGCGGCCCAGCCGGCAGCCTGGCGCGATGTGGCGGCTCCGGGGGCCAGTCCCAGGGCCTGGCCAAGGGTTTCGGTCTGCACGCGTGTGACCAAGCCATCCTCGCCCAGCTGGCGATCGGGGCGCAGCTGCAGCAAGGTGGTGATGGATTCGGACTGCATCAACTGGCCCGGCAGCACCGGCACACCGAGCTTCTGCAGCAGTTTCAGGGTGAAGGCGCGCTGCAGCAGCGCTGCGTCCTGTCCCCCGGGGGCCATCCACAAAACATGGCTGCTCAGTTCGGACGCGGTGCCTGCCTCGTCCTCCTGCCAGATCGGCACGACGGTGTCGCCGGCGGGCCAGGCGGCACGGTGGGCGGGTTCGCGGCCCAGAATCAGTTCGCCGCAGGCATGGAGCAAGGCCTGTTCTGCGGCCTGCCCCTGGCCGGATTCCGCCTGTCCCTCTTCGAACAGCGGCAACTGCGGGGCGGCACTGGCCGCCGGCAGGATGCTGCTGACCAGATCCATGGCATAGCGCTTGCGCCCGCTTTGTGCCTTTCGCAGCGAAACAGCGCCGAGGCAGTCGGCACCGAGGGCTTCGAGCAGGGCCAGATCGTCATCCGGAGCGATATGGAGCTGGTTCACCAGCGCCTGACGCAAGGCCCCGGTAGGCAGCAGGCCCGCGAAAAACGCGTGGCTGGCCCAGTGATCGAAAGGCTTGTCCTGCAGCGGGAGATGCAGCGACAGCGGGACTGCGTCCGGCCGCTCCAGCCATTCGGGCGCATAGGAGAACTGCAGCCAGCCCTGGCTGGGCGCGGCCAGCGGACTGCCCTTGCCGGATGATCTGGCCGGCGTTCCACGATTGGTGAGCAGGCCTACGGGCTCGTCGTGCAGCAGAACCTGCAGGCTGATGGTGGAACGCGCTTGGCTGGTCATCCCTTCTCCTTGTCTGTTCAGGCGTCGTCGGTATCGGCAACGTCATCGGCCAACGGGACGCCCTGCATCTGCAGGCGCGCGCCCAAAGCCTGGATGACCTGGAGCACCTTGTTCAGGCGCACGGTGGTCTTGCCGGCTTCGAGTTCGACCACAAAGCGCAGTCCGACACCCGCGGCGAGCGCCACGTCGGCCTGGGTCAGACCCAAGGCCTTGCGTGCCCGGTACAACGCCAACCCCAAATCTTGGGGACAATCTATGGGTTGCAAGGCGACTTTTTGCATATCTATTTCCCGCTCGGGGTTTTCATGCACATTATTTTACAAATTCGTTAGGTGAATGACAAGCGGTGGTGTGGATGCGTGCGCAGGGAAGGCGATGCCCAAGGCGATGTTCCCGTCAGCAGCCTCGTGCTGAAATGACGGCACGGAGCCAAGCCGGGCATACGCCCTGCCCTGGCGCTAGCCGGACCGACTGCCGGCGCCGTAGATGCGGGCCTCCACGGGCCCGCCGTGCCATCAGAAGGTCAGGACCTTGTCGGCCGCCAGCGTGTAGTCGGCCAGTTCGCCGAGGTTGCCGACGCTGCAACCCTCGATCAGCGGGAGATCCAGAAGGCCGCGGCTCTGCACGCAGGTACGGCACAGCTTGACCACACCGCCCAGCTCCACCAGGGTTTCAATCATTTCCTGCATGGTGTTGCCGCTGGCATGCTGCTGGTTGGGCAGCGCCATGACGGTGGCGTCGGACATCAGGAACACCGTGATCTGCGGCTTGTTCTCCTCCTTGCCGGCCAGAGCCAGGGCCAGGCGCATGGCGGAAAGGCTCAGTTCGCTGCCGTACGGCGGGGCGTTGACGATGAAGAGGATGTTCTGCATGGGTTTTCCTGATTGGTAATGAAAGAACCAACTATAGCAAGCGAGGATGAATCACCGCTTCTGCAACCCCTTGAGCTTTTCGAAGGCTGAGGCCATCGCCGTGGCCTGCGGCTGTGGCGACTGGCCGCGCCCATAGCCGCCAGGGCGTTGCTGCTGGCCGCGACCCGCGCCCTCGTAGCGGTTCTCGCGCGGCTCGCGCTTGCCGGTGGGGGCATCCAGCTTCATGGTCAGGCTGATGCGCTTGCGCGGCACGTCCACTTCCAGCACCTTGACCTTGACGATCTGGCCGGTCTTGACGATCTCGCGCGCATCCTCGACGAACTTGTTGGCCAGCTGGCTGACGTGGACCAGACCATCCTGGTGCACACCCAGATCGACGAAGGCGCCGAAGGCGGCCACGTTGCTGACCGTGCCTTCCAGCACCATGCCTTCCTTCAGGTCGGCGATGTCTTCCACGCCGTCATTGAAGCGGGCCACGGCGAAGTCCGGGCGGGGGTCGCGGCCGGGCTTTTCCAGTTCCTGCAGGATGTCCTTGACGGTGATGACACCGAACTGTTCATTGGCGAACAGCTCGGGGCGCAGTGTCTTGAGCAGTTCGGCACGGCCCATCACCTCCTGCACCGGCTTGCCCGCCTTGGCGATGATCTGCTGGACCACCGGATAGGTTTCCGGGTGCACGCCGGTCAGGTCCAGCGGGTTGTCGCCGCCCCGGATGCGCAGAAAGCCGGCGCTCTGTTCGAAGGTCTTGGGGCCGAGGCCGGTCACCTTGAGCAGCTGCTGGCGGTTGGCAAAGGCGCCGTTGGCTTCGCGCCAGCGTACCACCGACTTGGCCACGGTGGCGGACAAGCCGGAGACGCGACTCAACAGCGGCACGCTGGCAGTATTCAGATCCACGCCGACCGCGTTCACGCAGTCTTCCACTACGGCATCCAGCGTACGCGCCAGTTCGCTCTGGTTCACATCGTGCTGGTACTGGCCCACGCCAATGCTCTTGGGATCGATCTTGACCAGTTCGGCCAGCGGATCCTGCAGGCGGCGTGCAATACTGGCGGCGCCGCGCAGGCTGACGTCCACATCGGGCATTTCCTGGCTGGCGTATTCGCTGGCGCTGTAGACGGAAGCCCCCGCTTCGCTCACCACCACCTTCTGAATGGCCAGCTTCTCGACGTTGTTGGAGGCCGCCATCTTGTCCAGCAGCTTGATCAGGTCACCCGCCAGCTTGTCGGTTTCGCGGCTGGCGGTGCCATTGCCGATGGCGATCAGGTTGACGCTATGCTTGGCGCACAGGCGCGCCAGCGTATGCAGGCTCCCTTCCCAGTCCTTGCGCGGCTCGTGCGGGAACACCGTGGCGGTATCGACCAGCTTGCCGGTGGCATCGACCACGGCCACCTTCACACCAGTGCGGATGCCCGGGTCGAGGCCCATGACGGACTTCTGTCCGGCCGGTGCAGCCAGCAGCAGATCGCGCAGGTTGTCGCCAAACACCTTGATGGCGACCTTTTCGGCCTCTTCCCGCAGACGGGCGAACAGGTCGCGCTCGATGGACAGGGCCAGCTTGACGCGCCAGGTCCATGCGACGCACTTGCGCAGCAGGTCGTCGGAGGGACGGTTCTGGTGGCTCCAGCCCAGGTGCAGGGCAATCTTACCCTCGGCGAGGCTGGGCTGACCCGGCTTCGGCTTTTCGCCTTCGGGCAGGATGCTGTCGGGCAGCACAAGCTTGGCGTCGAGAATGTCCTGCGCACGCCCGCGGAAAACCGCTAGGGCGCGGTGCGACGGCACGCGACCGATCGGCTCGTCGTAGTCGAAGTAATCGCGGAACTTGGCCACTTCGGCGTCATTCTCGTTCTTGCCGGCCATCAACTTGCTCTGGAACAGGCCCTCGTGCCACATCCATTCGCGCAGGTTCTGCACCAGCGCAGCGTCTTCGGCCCAGCGCTCGCTCAGGATGTCGCGCACACCGTCGAGCACAGCCGGCACGGTGGTGAAGTCTTCACCGCCCTCACCTTTTTCGGCCTGAACGAAGGCCTGCGCCTCGACTTGCGGGTCGAGCGATGGGTCGGCAAACAGCTTGTCGGCCAGTGGTTCGATACCGAATTCACGCGCCATCTGGCCCTTGGTGCGGCGCTTGGGCTTGTAAGGCAGGTACAGGTCTTCCAGCTCCTGCTTGGTGGGGGCCATCTCGATGGCCGCACGCAGTTCGGGCGTCAGCTTGCCCTGCTCGTCGATGCTCTTGAGCACGGCCGCGCGGCGGTCGGCCAGTTCGCGCAGGTAGGACAGGCGAGTTTCCAGTTCGCGCAGTTGCGCATCGTCCAGGCCGCCGGTGGCTTCCTTGCGGTAGCGGGCGATGAAGGGTACGGTTGCGCCGCCGTCCAGAAGTTCAACTGCAGTCTGAACTTGACGTGGCAGCACCTTGATTTCACTGGCGATTTGTTCGATGATTTTTTGCACTGGAAGCATCCTCAGAACCACCGCTCACTCGCAGTTCGCGTGGTTCACTGTCCGAAAAACGCACCAGTGTGCCACAAATGCAGCCACTCGCTGGCGTGCGAGCAGGATACAAAAACAGGCACAAGTTCACGTGCCGTAGCACCTTGCTCCGGAGGCATTGTTTCAGCGGCCCTGCATCCGTTATATTCTCCCGAAAGGTCACCAGAAGGCTGGCCACAGGCACAAGGAGAACACCATGCGCAACCGCACCATTCTGATGATCATCTTTTTCATTCTCGTCGCGGCTTTCGTGGCCCTGAACTGGGGTGAGCTGTCACGCCAGACGACACTGAACCTGGGCATGTCCGAGGTGCAGGGGCCGCTCGGCCTGGTGATGCTGGGCATTCTGGGGCTGGCGGTGATCCTGTTCCTGGTTTATGCCGTCACCCTGCAGACCGCGTCCCTGCTGGAATCGCGCAACCACACCAAGGAACTGAACGCCCAGCGCGAGCTGGCCAACAAGGCCGAAATCAGCCGCTTTACCGAACTGCGCGGCGTGATCGACCAGATCGAGGCCGACTCGAAGACGCGCCAGAACGAACTGAAACAGTGGTTCGAGCAGCGCATGGCCACGCTCCAGCAGGAGGTGAGCGCCAAAGTCGACAGCAGCGGCAATACGCTTGCGGCCTATATGGGCGAACTGGAAGACCGGTTCGAGGGTCGTGTGCGACCTACGGCAACCCGGACAGTCGAGGACGTGACGCCGCGCGTCTGAGTCTGGCTTGGGGCGGGCAAGCAAGCCCGCATCCCGAAATCAGTCAGAAGAAATTACCTGATCCAACTCTTTCGGCAGGTGCAGTTCCTGCGCCTTCTTGCTGCCCACGGCCAGCTTGCGCACGAACTTGAATGTGCCGGTGGCATGTGCGCACGGCTTGCCCGCTTCGTTGTAGAGCGTGCCTTCGGTAAACGCCATGGTGGCGGTGCGGTGGATCAGGCGGCCCTTGCCAATCAGCGTGCCCTGTGCCGGTTGCATGAAGCTGGTCTTCATCTCGATGGTGACCACGCCCATATTGGGCTCCAGGCAGCGCGCCGAGGCGGCGAGCGTCACATCAAGCAGGGTCATGCAGACGCCACCGTGCACCACGTTGAAGGAATTGAGGTGCTCCGGCTGCGGGGTGTAGCGCAACAGGGATTCGCCGTTGGCTGATTTTTCCGTGACGATGCCCAGATGTTCCACGAAGGGTATATGGGGCACGTTGATGCGTTCGGGCTGCTTCGCCAGGCTGTCGCCAGCAGGTGCCGCGGCGGACACGTCGTGCCCGCCGCTCATACCTCGTAATCCACCACGGTACGGCTGGAACACAGCGGCTTGACTTGCGCCTTCACCGCCATGTGATCCGGATGCTCCTGGTAGGCGTCCAGCACTTCCCTGCTTTCGAAGGCCGAATACAGCACCACATCGGCATTGGCCTCCAGTCCGTCGGTGCGGATGCCCGCCTCCAGCGCGAGGATGCCGGGCACCACGTTGCGGCAACTTTCCAGCAGCGCTTTCATGCGCGGTGCGTCGGCGGGGTTGTGCAGGGTCCAGATGACGATGTGCTTGATCATGGTGTGCGGTAACGAAGTGCAGAAAAGCGCACAGCTTACAGCACTTCGAACACGCCCGCAGCCCCCATGCCGCCACCAATGCACATGGTGACGCAAACGCGCTTCGCGCCACGGCGCTTGCCCTCGATCAGCGCATGGCCCACCAGACGCTGACCGCTCATGCCGTAAGGGTGGCCGACGGCGATGGCGCCGCCGTTCACGTTGAGGCGATCTTCGGGAATGCCGAGGCGGTCGCGGCAGTACAGCACCTGCACGGCAAAAGCTTCGTTCAGTTCCCACAGGTCGATATCGTCCACTTTCAGTCCCAGACGGTCCAGCACCTTGGGCACGGCAAACACCGGGCCGATGCCCATTTCGTCGGGCGCGCAGCCGGCCACGGCAAAGCCGAGGAAGCGGCCCAGCGGCTGCAGGCCACGCTGTTCGGCCAGCTTCTCGTCCATCACCACGCAGGCACCGGCACCGTCAGAGAACTGGCTGGCGTTGCCGGCGGAAATGGTGCCGCCCGGCAGGCTGGAGCGCAAGCCGGCGACGGCTTCGAGCGTGGTGCCCTCACGCAGGCCCTCGTCCTTGCTGACGGTGACTTCGCGCGTGATCAGGCCCAAGGTCTTGTCAGCAATGCCGGCGGTGACGGTGATGGGCGCAATCTCGGCCTCAAACAGGCCGGCTGCCTGAGCGGCGCAGGCCTTCTGCTGGCTGACGGCGCCGTAAGCGTCCATGGCTTCGCGCGCGATGCCGTAACGCTTGGCCACGACTTCGGCAGTCTGCAGCATGTTCAGGTAGATGTCGGGGCGCTTTGCGGCGAGCCACGGGTCCTGCAGCATATGCTGGTTCATCTCCTGCTGCACGCAGGAAATGCTTTCCAGGCCACCGGCAACATAGACACTGCCCTCCCCTGCGATGATGCGCTGTGCGGCCAGCGCAATGGTCTGCAGTCCCGAGGAACAGTAGCGGTTCACCGTCATGCCGGAAACGGAATCCGGCAGACCGGCGCGAATCACGATCTGGCGTGCAATGTTGGCGCCGGTGGCGCCTTCGGGCAAGGCGCAGCCCATGATCACGTCTTCCACTTCGGCAGGGTCGATGCCGGCGCGCTGGACGGCGTGCTGCACCACATGGCCGCCCAGCGTGGCGCCGTGCGTGAGGTTGAAGGAACCCTTCCAGCTCTTGGCCAGCGGGGTGCGTGCAGTGGATACGATGACGGCAGAGGTCATGGCAAAAATCTCCTCGTTGTTCTGTTTATGGGTCAGGCGAACTGCTTGCCTTCGGCGACCAGACGCTGCAGCAAGGGGGCGGGTTGCCAGAATTCGGCATCGTCCAGCGGGTTGCGTGCAAAGTCGCGCATGGCCGTGAGTACCTGGTTCAGGCCCAGTTCGTTGGCGTAGTGCATGGGGCCGCCGCGGTGGATCGGGAAGCCATAGCCTGCGATGTAGACCATGTCGATGTCGCCGGACTTGCTGGCAATGCCTTCGTCGAGGATGCGTGCGCCCTCGTTCACCAGTGCCAGCACCAGGCGCTTGACGATTTCGTCATTGCTCACCTTGCGCGGCGTGATGCCTTTTTCCTTGCGATGGTCCTCGATCATCTGGTTGACCTGCGCGCTTGGCTGCGCGTCGCGCTTGCCGGCAGCGTAGTCGTACCAGCCGGCGCCGGTCTTCTGGCCGAAACGGCCCATTTCGCACAGCTTGTCGGCGGTGCCGCTGAAGCGGTAGCCGGGGCGCTCGACATACAGGCGCTTGCGGATGGCCCAACCGATGTCGTTGCCGGACAGGTCGGACATGCGGAACGGGCCCATCGGGAAGCCGAACTGCTCCAGCGCGCGATCGACCTGCTGCGGCGTGCAACCCTCATCCAGCAGGAAGCCGGCCTGGCGCAGGTACTCGCCGACCATGCGGTTGCCGATGAACCCGTCGCACACGCCGGAGACAACGGCAATCTTGCGGATCTTCTTGGCCAGAGCCATGACGGTAGCCAGCACGTCCTTGGCAGTCTGTTCGCCACGAACCACTTCCAGCAGCTTCATCACATTGGCGGGGCTGAAGAAATGCAGGCCCACCACGTCCTGCGGACGATGGGTGAAGGAGGCAATGCGATTCAGATCCAGCGTGGAGGTATTGCTGGCCAGGATGCAGCCGGGCTTGCAGACTTCATCCAGTTTGCGGAACACCTGCTCCTTCACGCCCATGTCCTCGAATACGGCTTCGATCACCAGATCGACGTCTTTCAGATCAGCGTAGTCAAGCGTGGTGTGCAGCAGGCCCATGCGCTGCTCCAGCTTGTCGGCCTTGAGCTTGCCTTTCTTGAGCTGGGCTTCGTAATTGCCACGGATGGTGGCAACACCGCGGTCCAGCGCCTCCTGCTTCATTTCGAGCAGCAGCACCGGGATGCCGGCGTTGAGGAAGTTCATGGCAATGCCGCCGCCCATGCCGGCGCCGATGATGCCGACCTTCTGCACCGGACGCAGCGGCGTGTCGGCCGGAACGTCGGCAATCTTGCTGGTGGCGCGCTCGGCGAAGAACAGATGGCGCAGCGAACGCGATTCGGGCGTCATCATCAGGTCCAGGAACAGGTCGCGCTCCTTGAGCAGACCTTCGTCCAGGCGGGTTTGCGTGGCGACCTGCACGGCGTCCACGCACTTGGCGGGTGCGGGGAGGTTCTTGGCCATGCCGCGCGCCATGTTGCGGGCGAACTGGAAATAGGCTTCGCCCTGCGGATGGGCGCAAGGCAGCTGGCGCACTTGCGGCAGCGGACGCACGTCGGCGATGCTTTCGGCAAAGGCGACGGCTTCGTGCAGCAGGGTCTCTGCGCTGGGGACCAGCTTGTCGAACAGCTTCTGGCCCGGAGCCTGGGCCAGCATCTCGGCGGGCACGCTGTTGCCCGTGATGATCATGTTCAGTGCCGGCTCCACCCCCAGCACACGCGGCAGACGCTGCGTGCCGCCTGCGCCAGGCAGCAGCCCGAGCTTGACTTCGGGCAGAGCAATCTGCGTGCCGGCCGCCACCACGCGGTAATGGCAGCCCAGCGACAGTTCCAGGCCGCCGCCCATGGTCAGTCCATGCAGGGCCGCCACGACAGGCTTGGTGGCATGCTCGACCGCGTGGATCATGGTGTGCAGGTTGGGTTCGGCAAAGGCGAGATCGGTGCCGAACTCCTTGATGTCTGCCCCGCTGCAGAACTGCTTGCCTGCACCATTGATGACGATGGCCCGGACGTCTGCGTCCTGTTCGGCTTGCTGCAGGGCCTGCATGAAGGCCTTGCGGGTGGCCAGGCCCAGCCCGTTCATGGGCGGGTTGTCGAGAGTGATGACGGCCACCGGGCCGCGCTTGGCGAAATGCGCTGTCATGGAAGTGAGTCTCCGGCTGGAGTTCCGTCTTCCCTGCGGCAGACGGAACGGAAAACCGCATCTGCCGACAAGCAGAAAAGTACGGTCGTTTTATTTTCAGCCGATTGTAGGGGAGAAATCGCACATTAAATGTGAAGTCCCTACAAGGGTAAACCCATGGAGTACGAAAGAACGCGACTTGCGCCGGGCTCTACGGAGGTAGTGCACTCTGCCGGACTCGGGAAAGCCCGAGCAAGGGCTCAGGCGAGCGCGTAGGAAAGACCGCCGTAGGCCAGAATCCCCGCCAGCGTCGGCAGTGCAACACCGCCGGCGACACGGCGCGCCAGCACGATGGCCAGCAGGGACAGCAGCACCCGCGCGAGCGGCCAGACCGGCTGCCCCCACTGCCATTGCGACCAGAGCGAAGCCACCAGCAAGGCGCCGATGGCCGCCGGGCCGAGTGCCTGCAAGGCTCCGCGCAGCCAGGGCTGCATGGCCTCGTCGCCCCGCCCCTGGTGCCAGCGCATGGGCCACAGGCGCAGCACGAAGGTCCCCAGGCCGCAGAGCAGGATGATCCACCACAGGTTGGCGGTGTTCATGGTGCGCCCTCCGCTTCGGTGGCCGGATCAGGATCACGCGCGCCATCCCACGCGCCCAGAATGGCGCCGCTGGCCAGTCCGCCAAGCATGGCGATATGCCCCGGCAGCAGCCACAGCAGGACGGCCGTGGCCAGCATAGCCCCAAGCGTAACGCGCAAACGCGTGTGGCGCAGGATTTCCAGCAGCAAGGCAAAGAACAGCGCAGGCAGCACGAAATCCAGCGTCTCGCGCAGCCACGGTGCCTGCTGGCCGAGCTGGTGACCCAGCAAGGCACCGACTGCCGTGCCCGACACCCACGAGGCATAGGCGCCCAGTTGCATGCCCAGATACCAGTCCTGCCGCTGCTCCGGGGCGATCCGGTCCAGCCGGCCGATGGAGGTGGCATAGACTTCGTCCGTCAGGCCGAAAGCCAAAACCGGCAAAGGCAGGCGCTGGCGCGTACTGCCAAGCTTGTCGAGAACGGACGGCCCGTAGAACAGATGACGCACATTCATCAGCAGCACGGTGGAAATGATGCCAAAGGCCCCTGCCCCGGCCGCAGCCAGGGCCACCAGCACGAACTGGGCAGCGCCCGCGTACACGGTGAGCGAGACCAGAATCGCCAGCCAGGGAGCGAAACCCGCCTGGATCGCGGCCAGGCCGAACGAGACGGCAATCGGAAAATAGCCCAGTCCGATCGACAGGCTGTCCGTCAGCCCCTTGCCGACCGTGGGAAAGTGAATACGTGCAGACATGAGGGCGTGCGCGTCAGTCCGCGTCCTGCTCCAGCGCCGGCGGCGACGAGTGTAATGCCTTCTGCGCCAGGTCGTACACCTCGCGCGCACGTGCACTCTTGAGGCGATGGTCGCTCCATACCTGGCGCCAGCGCCGCGCCCCGCGCTGGCCGTGGCGCAGGCCCAGCATGCAGCGGGCCACGGCATACCACCAGGTGTCGTACCGGGCGGCTTCGCGCTCCATGTAGTCCACCATGGCCAGTTCCACCTCGTCGCGCGTGAGCGTGACGGCGCGGTCTGGTTCGCCGGCCATCAACCCGTCCCACCGGGTGAGTGACCACGGGTTGTGCCAGGCCTCGCGGCCGATCATCACGCCGTCGACGTGGCGCCAGTGTTCCTGGATCTGCTCCGCAGTCGTTACGCCGCCGTTGAGTGAAATATCGAGCTGCGGAAAATCCTGCTTCAGGCGATACACCACGTCGTAGCGCAGCGGCGGGATTTCGCGGTTTTCCTTGGGGCTCAGGCCCTTGAGCCAGGCATTGCGCGCATGCACGATGAAGTGCTGTACGCCACTGTCCGCCAGCGTGCCGACAAAATCGCGCACCATGGCGTAACTCTCGTCCTTGTCCAGCCCGATGCGGTGCTTGACCGTGACCGGCACGTGTTGCACCGCGTCCTGCATGGCCTTGACGCAATCGGCCACCAGATCCGGCTCGCGCATCAGGCAGGCCCCAAAGGCACCGGATTGCACACGCTCGCTCGGGCAGCCGCAGTTGAGGTTGATCTCGTCATAACCCCACTGCTCGCCCATGCGCGCGCTTTCGGCCAGCATGGCCGGATCGCTGCCGCCAAGCTGCAGCGCCACCGGATGCTCCTCGGCGTTGTAGCGCAGATGGCTGTCGGCCGCGCCGCGCGTGATGGCGCCCTGGTTGATCATCTCCGTATAGAGCAAGGCGTTCTTGCTCAGCAGCCGCCAGAAATAGCGGGCGTGCCGGTCGGAAACATCCAACAGCGGCGCAGTGGCCAGGCGCGGACGCTCACCCATGTATTACCCCAGCAGCATGCTGACAAACACCGCAATCACGCCAAGCGGTGCCACGAAACGGCTGACCACGCTCCAGATGGTGTAGCCGGTGCCTTCCAGGCCCAGTTCCTTGCGGATGCTTTCCTGGTTCATGAACCAGCCGGCGAAGATGATGATGCCCAGGCCGGTCAGCGGCAGCATGAACTTGCTGGTAAGCTTGTCCAGGAAGTCGAAGATGTTGTTGCCCATGATCTGCACATCGCTCCAGTGGTTGAAGGACAGCAGCGAGGCCACGCCCAGCAGCCAGATCACACTACCCGCCAGCAGGGTGGCCGACTTGCGGCCGAGCGGGGTCTTCTCTTCCAGCAGCGCCACCACCGGCTCCAGCAGCGACATGGAGGACGTCAGCGCGGCAAAGGTCAGCAGGATGAAAAACAGCGTACCCAGCAGCGTGCCGGCCGGCATGTTGCCGAAGGCGATGGGCAGCGTCACGAAGATCAGGCCGGGGCCGGAGCTGGGCTCGAGACCGTGCGAGAACACCAGCGGGAAGATCGCCAGGCCCGCCATCAGCGCGATTAAGGTATCCAGCAGCACTACCGTGCGTGCCGCGCCCAGCAGGTTCACATCCTTGCCCAGGTAGGCGCCATAGGCGGTCATGATGCCCATGCCCAACGACAGCGTGAAGAAGGCATGGCCCAGTGCGGCCAGCACCACGTTGCCATTCACGGCGGACCAGTCCGGCGTGAACAGGAACTGCAGCGTGCGCCCGAAGGAGTCGGTGGCGAGAATGCCGTTGGCCACCAGGATCAGCAGCACGACGACCAGCGCCGGCATCATGATCTTGGATGCGCGCTCCAGGCCGGACGTGACGCCCATGGCGACGATGCCCATGGTCAGCGCCATGAAGACCGTGTGCCACACCAGCAGGCTGTTGGAGTTGGCGAGGAAACCTTCGAACACGGCGCCGGTTTCCTTGCCCGTCATGCCGCTGAACGTACCGCTACCCGTGAGCAGCAGGTAGTCCAGCGCCCAGCCGCCGATCACGCTGTAGAACGACAGGATCAGGAAGGCGCCCAGCACGCCGGAAATGCCCAGCCACTTCCAGCCGCGGGAGCGGTTTTCGCTCACGGCCACGTGCTCCATGGCCTGGATCGGGTTCTTTTGCGCGCGACGGCCGATCAGCCACTCCATCACCAGGATGGGCACGCCGATCAGCGCAATGCACAGCAGATAGGTGATGACAAAGGCCGAGCCGCCGCTCACGCCGGTCATGTAGGGGAACTTCCAGATATTGCCGAGGCCGACGGCAGAGCCGGTAGCGGCCAGGATGAAGCCAAGCCGCGAGCCCCACTGGGCATGAGTGGATGTCATGATGCTGGAACCTTTCTTTGATCTCGTGGATGCAAAGCCCGGCAAATGCCGTCGCACGGCTGCAGGGATAGCCTGCAGCGCGCAGTCGCAAGTTTGCGGGAGGAGAAAAAATTGGTAATAGGCCAGTGCCGTGGAGGCAGATCAGGCAATTACCGTGCCTTGGCCGGGATGGTGGCCAAAGCGTCGGGTGGCCGACATTTTAGCCCAGGGGCCCGAGAGGAAACCCTAGGCAGTATCCCCAAGCAAACGATAGTCCCACGATGTCGGTCATTTGAGGTAGCTGCGCAGCACTTCCAGCAACTGTTCCGTGTCGGCCTCGCGCTGCTGCACGCTAGCGTCAGGGTCGCTCATGTGGCCGCTGATATGCCCTTCGAGCACCTGCAGCATCAGGCCATTGACAGCGCCACGGATGGACGCAATCTGCTGCAGCACCGTCATGCATTCGGCCTCTGAGTCGAGCGCCTTGCCCAGCGCCTGCACCTGCCCTTCGATGCGGCGCACGCGCGCCTGCAGGCGCTTCTTGTCGGAAACTGTGTGGCTCATGGCGGGCATCTTAGCAGCCCTTTCGGATCTGCAGAAATAGTATAGGGGGGTATACTATTTTTCACTAGCGCTTTGCCCGCTTCTGCATTGCATATGTCCCTCTCTTCCACTTCTTCCACCCCCGTGCGCCAGCCCTGCAAACACGGGCATTGCTTTGATACCGGCAATCCGCTGGCGGAACGTGGCACCCGGCTGGCCATGTGGCTCACCATCGTGATGATGGTGGCGGAGATTGTCGGAGGCTGGTGGTATGGCTCCATGGCGCTGCTGGCGGATGGCTGGCACATGGGATCACACGCCATCGCACTGGGGCTTGCCGCTTTCGCCTACGCTTACGCGCGCAGGCATGCAGCCGATCCGCGTTTTGCCTTTGGCACCTGGAAAGTGGAGGTGCTCGCCAGCTACACCAGTGCCCTGCTGCTGCTCGGGATTGCTGCGCTGATGCTGTATGAATCGGTGGAGCGCGTGCTCAATCCCGTGGCGATTCACTACAACGAAGCGATCACGGTGGCGATCATCGGGCTGGGGGTGAATCTTGTATGCGCCAAGCTACTGCATGGGGGACACGACCACGACCACGACCATGGGCATGGGCACGATGCTCATGGCGCACAGCACCATGATCTGAACCTGCATGCCGCCTACATCCATGTGCTGACCGACGCCGCAACTTCTGTGCTGGCCATCGTGGCGCTGTTTGCCGGCAAGTCGCGGCCGGGGGAATGCCCTGCCCGCCCGGAAGTTGTGCTCGCACGAGCGCCAGCGAAGCTGGTGATCAGGGTGCCTGGTCGCATGGCGATTCCTGACGACAGTGTAGGATAGCTGAAACTTCCGCATCCATTGTGCCTGCCCGATGCATCCAGACCGCCTCTTTCCCACTCGCCGCTCCGTTCTGCGCTCGGGCCTTTCCCTGGCGCTGGGAGGTACGCTTGCGCTCCGCACGCCGGCTGCAGCGGGGGCGGAGAACGGCAACTTGCTGCGATTCTTTGCGCCCTCTGGCTACCTCGCGGACCCGGAACGTATCCACACTGGAATCAATCGCCTGCTTGCCGCCGGTTTCAAGCTGGATAACACCCAGGCACTCTATCGCCGCCACCAGCGCTTTGCCGGCACGGATATCGAACGGATTGCTGATCTGCAAGATGTGGCCGGCGGGCGGGCGCCTGTGCCGAAGGTTTTGCTGGGCGCACGCGGCGGGTATGGCGCCATGCGCCTGCTGCCGCACATCGACTGGGTCTCCCTGGGCGGCCGCATGCGCGAGGCTGGGACACTGCTGCTGGGCTACAGCGATATCTGTGCCGTGCAACTCGCGCTGCTGGCTCAGGGCAGAACAGGCAGCTTCGCCGGACCCCTGCTCTACAGTGAATTCGGCAGCCCGAATCCCAGCCTGTATACGCTGCAGCAGTTCATCCGGACGGTGACCAGCCGCGAGTTGCAGATCGACGTTACGGCGCCAGTGGAAAGGCAGCTCAAGCTGCACGGCACTTGGTGGGGCGGCAATTTGTCCGTGCTGTCGTCGCTGGCAGGGAGCCCGTGGCTGCCGAACGTGCCAGGAGGCATTCTGTTTGTGGAGGACGTCGGCGAGCAGCCTTATCGCATCGAGCGGATGCTGCAAACACTGTATCTGGCCGGAGTTTTCAAACAGCAGCAGGCCATCGTTTTCGGCACTTTTCGGCTGAGCAAGGAACGCGACCTGTATGACGAGAGTTACGATCTGGATACGGTGATTGATACGCTGCGGCGCCTGACCAGGCTGCCTGTGCTGACAGGGTTCCCGTCGGGGCATATTCGGGACAAGGTAACGGTGCCGTTGGGTTATCCTGCGGCGCTGCAAACCGGCGCTCAAGGATATAGCGTGCGGTTTTCAGGCCATCCGATCCTGGAAACATCCCAATTGAACCTGCCCTCCCTGCTTGAGGTGCCAGAAGGAATCACGCCATCTCAGAGGCAAACCTTGCCCCAGGAGCCGGTCGAATGACCAGACGCATGTAAAAAAGAACCGACTCTCGCCGGCTCCTGTTTCACGGACTACGCAACGGGCAGGTCACACCACCCACTTGCGCGCATTCACCCACATCTGCATCCACGGGCTGAAGCCGCTGCGGTCGCCCGCCTGCTTCGGATCGGTCCAGCTCATCTGGATCTGGCGGAACACGCGCTCGGGGTGCGGCATCATGGCGGTGAAGCGGCCATCGGCGGTGGTTACGGCCGTCAGGCCGCCGGCACTGCCGTTGGGGTTGAACGGGTAGACCTCGGTCGGCTGGCCGTGGTTGTCCACGTAGCGCATGGCCTTGAGCACCTGGTTCTCGTTGCCCTGCACCGTGAAGTTGGCATAGCCTTCGCCATGCGCCACGGCGATCGGCAGGCGGCTGCCGGCCATGCCCTGCAGGAAGATGCTGGGCGATTCCAGTACCTCGACCATGCTCAGGCGCGCCTCGAAGCGTGCGCTCTGGTTGTGAGTGAAACGCGGCCAGTGCTCGGCACCCGGGATCATGCTGGCCAGTTCGGCAAACATCTGGCAACCGTTGCACACGCCCAGCGCGAAGGTGTCATTGCGGCCGAAGAACTGGGCGAAGGCGTCGCGCAGCATCGGGTTGAAGGTGATGGAGCGCGCCCAGCCCACACCGGCACCCAGGGTATCGCCGTAGCTGAAGCCGCCGCAGGCCACCACGCCCTGCATGTCGGCCAGCTTGACGCGGCCGGACTGCAGGTCTGTCATGTGCACGTCGAAGGCTTGGAAACCGGCACGGTCGAAGGCATAGGCCATCTCGATGTGCGAGTTAACGCCTTGCTCGCGCAGCACGGCCACGCGCGGGCGGCTGGTATGCACCGCAGGTGCTTCAGGCTTGAAGGTGAGGTGCACGTGCATGCCCGGGTCTTCCTTGACGCCGGCGGCTGCGTGCTCGCTGTCTGCGCACTCGGGGTTGTCGCGCAGCTGGCAGATTTTCCAGCTCACGCTGTCCCAGACCTGATGCAGGTCAAACAGGTCGGCCGCGAAGATCTGCTGCGCATCGCGCCAGATGGAGAGCTGGCCCTTGCCCAGTTCCATGGCGGAGGCGTCCGAGCGCACGGTACCGATGAAATGGCTGCTGGCGCCCAGACCGTGCTCACGCAGCACCTGCATGACGGCGCTGCGATCCGCACTGCGCACCTGCAGCACCACACCGAGTTCCTCGTTGAACAGGGCATTGAGCGTCTGCTCGTGGCGCAGGCCGCTGACCTGCTGCGCCCAGTTCTTGCTCTCGCCGCTGTCCATGCGGCTGTCGCTCACGCCGTCGCCGGCGCTCATCAGCATGTCGATATTCAGCGCCACGCCCACATGGCCGGCAAAGGCCATTTCGGCCACGGCCGCCAGCAGGCCGCCGTCGCTGCGGTCGTGGTAGGCCAGGATCTTGCCTTCGCTGCGAAGCTGGTTGATGGCCTTGACCAGTTCCACCAGATCCTGCGGAGAATCCAGATCCGGCACCACGTCGCCGCCCTGCCCCAGCACCTGGCTCAGAATGCTGCCGGCCATGCGATTCTGGCCGTGGCCCAGGTCGACCAGCAGCAGATGGGTTTCGGCTTCCTCGTTGTTCAGTTGCGGCGTGAGCGTGCCGCGCACGTCGTCCACTGTGGCGAAAGCGGAAACGATCAGGCTCACCGGCGATACCACCTTGCGGCTCTGGGCGGCGCCTTCAGCCGTCGGATCCTGCCACTGCGTGCGCATGGAGAGCGAGTCCTTGCCCACCGGAATCGAAACACCCAGCTGCGGGCACAGTTCCATGCCCACGGCCTCGACCGTGCGGTACAGCGCGGCATCTTCGCCGGCTTCGCCGCAGGCTGCCATCCAGTTGGCACTGAGCTTGACGCGCGACAGTTCGATCGGCGCAGCCAGCAGGTTGGTGATGGCTTCGGCCACGGCCATGCGACCAGAGGCGGGAGCATCGAGCACGGCCAGCGGGGTGCGCTCGCCCATGCTCATGGCCTCGCCGGCCACGCCAGAGTAATCGGTCAGGGTCACGGCTACATCGGCCACCGGTACCTGCCAGGGGCCGACCATCTGGTCGCGGTGCGTCAGGCCCCCCACGGCGCGGTCGCCGATGGTGATCAGGAAGCGCTTGCTGGCCACGGTCGGGTGGCTCAGCACCTGAATCACGGCGTCCTGCAGGGTGATATCGCTCACGTCCAGCGGCATGCCCTTGTGCTGGATGGTCTGCACATTGCGCTGCATCTTGGGCGGCTTGCCCAGCAGCACGTTCATCGGCATATCGACCGGCTGCTGGCCTTCCCTGGCGGCAGCGCCAGTCTCCAGATCGATGTCGCCCACCTTCAGCTCACGCTCTTCAGTGGTGACGCCGACGACCGCAAACGGGCAACGCTCGCGCTCGCACAGGGCGCGGAACTTGGCCAGGCTCTCGGGCGCGATGGCCATGACGTAGCGTTCCTGGCTCTCATTGCACCAGATTTCCTTGGGCGCCATGCCGGTTTCTTCCAGCGGCACCTGGCGCAGGTCGAAACGGGCACCACGTGCGGCGTCGTTGACCAGCTCGGGGAAGGCATTGGACAGGCCGCCGGCGCCCACGTCGTGGATGGCCAGGATCGGGTTGTTGTCGCCCATGGCCCAGCAGTGGTTGATCACCTCCTGGGCACGGCGCTCGATTTCGGGGTTGCCGCGCTGCACGGAGTCGAAGTCCAGATGCGCGGCGTTGGCGCCGCTGCTCATGGAGCTGGCCGCGCCGCCGCCCATGCCGATGCGCATGCCGGGGCCGCCGAGCTGCACCAGCAGGGTGCCGGCCGGGAACATGATCTTGTGCGTCTGCGTGGCGTCGATGGAGCCCAGGCCGCCAGCAATCATGATGGGCTTGTGGTAGCCCATCTGGCGTACCTGCACGCCATCGGCAGTGCTGCTGACGATGGTCTGCTCATACTCGCGGAAGTAACCGGCCAGGTTCGGGCGGCCGAATTCGTCGTTGAAGGCGGCGCCGCCAAGCGGGCCCTCGATCATGATCTGCAGCGGGCTGGCGATATGCGCCGGCTTGCCGCCGGGCTGATCGCTCATGCCGTCCCACAGTTTGGAGACGGTAAAACCGGTCAGGCCGGCCTTGGGACGGGAGCCGCGGCCGGTGGCGCCTTCGTCGCGGATCTCGCCGCCGGCGCCGGTGGCTGCGCCCGCGTACGGAGAAATCGCCGTCGGGTGGTTGTGCGTCTCGACCTTCATCAGCACGTGCTGCAGCACCTCTTCGCCTGCGTAGGCCATGCCTTCGCAAGTATCCCGATTGGCCACAAAACGTTCACTGTTACGGCCTTCCATGATGGCGGCGTTGTCACTGTAGGCCACGATGGTGTGCTGCGGCGACACCTGCTCGGTGTTGCGGATCATGCCGAACAGCGACTTGACCTGCTTCTCGCCATCGATGGTGAACTCGGCATTGAAAATCTTGTGGCGGCAGTGTTCGCTATTGGCCTGGGCGAACATCATCAGCTCGACGTCGGTCGGGTTGCGCTGCAGCGTGGTGAAGGCATCCACCAGGTAGTCGATTTCATCATCGGCCAGGGCCAGGCCCCAGTTTTTGTTGGCGACTTCCAGCGCCGCGCGGCCGCCCTGCAGCACGTCGACCTGCTCCATGGGAGCGGCCGGGAGGTGGGTGAACAGATCCTTGGCGGCGTCGAGCGAAGGCAACACACTTTCTGTCATGCGGTCGTGCAGCAAAGCCGCCACTGCTTCGCGTTCGCTGTCGCTCAGACTGGCGCCGTGCAGGAAGTATTCGGTGCCACGCTCCACGCGGCGCACACCGGCAGTTTCGGTCAGGCCGCAGTTGCGGGCAATGTCGGTGGCCTTGGACGCCCAGGGCGACACGGTGCCGATGCGGGGGGTGACGACGAGGGTGGTGTTGGCAGCGCCCTGCTCGTTGTAGGCCTCGCCGTAGGTCAGCAATTGCTCCAGCGAGGTGCGGCTGGCGGGATCGAGTTCGGTATCGCTTTCCACCCAGTGGGCAAAGCGCGCGCTGATGGCCTGCACACCCGGCGCCACCGCCTGGATCTGGTTCAGCAACTGGCGTGCACGAAACGCGGTCAGGGCATTGCCGCCCTCGAAGGATGTGATGAATGTTTGCATGGGGGTGGACGCAGTGGACATGAGGCCGCTGGAGGGTCTGGAATCAGGGATGCAAGCTGTCGGCGCAAGCCGCCAGTGCCAGGATTCTGCCAATGAAAAAACCTGCCGGTACTGCTACCGGCATGACAGACTCCATTGTAAACGTCACGTGTAATGCGAGTGCCCCCGCGACGGCCAAAACTGCTGCCATCCAGGGCGATTACAACGGTTCAGGCGAAGACTTCCCACGGCACGACACAGGAAGCGCCGGGCTGCTCCATGCGCAGCACCTGCAGGTTGAACACCTGCTGCAGCAGATCATCGTCCAGCACGGCATGCGGTGCACCCCGGGCCACCATGCGGCCCTGCTGCAGCACGCAGACCTGGGTGCAGAAGCGAGAGGCCAGCGTCAGATCGTGCAGCACCACGGCGACAGCCATGCCCTGCCCTGCCAGTTGCTGCAGCAAGGCCATGATGTGAAGCTGGTGGGCCGGATCGAGCGCCGCCAACGGTTCGTCGGCCAGCAGGACCGGGGCTTGCGTGGCGAGGGCACGGGCCAGAAGCACACGGGCGCGCTCGCCGCCGGAGAGCGTCTGCACGTTGCGCGCGGCCAGGGTGTGGCAGTCGGCCAGTTCCATGGCCTGCTCGACTGCCTGGCGGCCGGACGCCGTATGGCCGTCACCGTGCGGCAGACGGCCCAAGGCGACCACATCTCGCACTGGCAGCGGCCAGTGCACCTGCTGGCCCTGCGCCAGATAGGCCATGCGCCGTGCGCGCTCGCGTGCGGACCAGTGCTGCAGGGGCTTGTCTTCCAGCGTGATGGCGCCCTGCTCCGGCTGCACCACGCCGAGCAAGGCGCGCAGCAGCGTGGTCTTGCCGGCTCCGTTGGGACCCAGCACGCCGAGCAACTGGCCTGGCTGCAGTTCGAGATGCACGCCGTCCAGCAGACGGCGCTCCTCGGCCTTGACCACGAGGCCGCTGGCCTGCAACAGTGAAGCCTTGCCGGCTACTTGCGTCTGCATGGCCTGATCCTGCATCACTGCGCTCATGCTTCCCTCCGGTGCAGACGCAGAATCAGCGACAGGAAGAACGGCGCACCAATCAGCGCCGTCAGCACACCCAGCTTGAGCTCCTGTCCTTCGTTGTAGAGCAGGCGCACGCCCATGTCCGCCAGCAGCAGCAGCACGGCACCCGCCCATGCGGAAGCGGGCAGCAATCGAGCCGGATCGGCCTTGACCCAGGGGCGCATCAGGTGCGGCGCAACGAGTCCGATAAAGCCGATCGATCCCGCCACCGATACGGCCGCACCGACGCTGCAGGCCGTCCCGACCAGCACCAGCAGGCGCAGTCGGCGCAGATCGATGCCCAGCGAGTGCGCCGTTTCCTCGCCCAGTGCCAGTGCCTGCAGGCCGCGGCGGGACTGCCACAGCAACAGCATCCCGACCAGGATCGCGGGCACGGCGAGCCCGACTTCGCGCATGCTGCGGTCGGCCAGCGAGCCCATCATCCAGAACACGATTTCCTGCAAGGCAAAGGCATTGCGCGACCAGTTCATCACCAGCGCGATCAGGGCGCTGCTGAGCGCCGAAATTGCCACACCGGCCAGAATCAGCGTGGTGGTGTCATCGTTGCGGCGCGCCAACGCAAACACCAGCGCAACGGCCAGCGCCGTGCCGGCCATGCCTGCGAGTGGCAAGGCCAGCACCATCGCCTGGGCCAGACCGGTATACAGCGCCACCACGGCGCCCAGCGCCGCGCCGCCTGTCACGCCCAGCAGCCCGGGTTCTGCCAGGGGATTGCGCAGCAGGCCCTGCAAGGCCGCACCGGACATGCCCAGGGACGCCCCCACCGCCACGCACAGCACGGTGCGGGGCACGCGCAAGTCCCACAGGATGCGCGACGGCACCCATTCACCCGCCAGCGCGCCCTGCAGCAGGCGCAGCGGTTTCATGTCGGCATAGCCCACGGCCAGCGAGGCGAGCGCCAACGCCGCCAGCAGCAGCCCCGCGGGCAGCCACCACAGGCTGGAGCGAATTCCGGTTTCTTGCATGGCCCGCATTATGAAGCGCTCTTGCGCTGCGCCAGCATGCGCGCCACCTGCAGACTCCAGTAGCCGCCGCAGATGGTCATGCGCGTCGGCAGGATGGTCTCGCTCAGGCTGGTACCGGCCAGCGCGGGATGCAGTTGCTCACGCGGTTCCACACTGGGGAGCTTGCGCGCGTAATCGGGGGTCATCATCAGGTCGGGCTGGGCTTCGACCAGGCGCTCCAGCGGCAAATAGCCGTAGCCATTGAGGCCTGCCAGCACGCCGGCATTGCGATAGCCGGCCAGTTGCAGCAGCTCATCCATCATGGTGCCCTTGCCGGTGCTGTAGCCCTGCCAGCTGCGCTCGGCGGCGATCGGCCAGGGCTTTGGATCGCCCTGCACGGTGGTGCGCAGCGCCTGCTCCTGTTCGCGGATGGTCTGCACGAGCTTCTGCCCGCGCTCTGGCTCGCCGACGGCAGCGGCGACAAGCTCAGTCTGCGTGACCACTTCGTCCAGCTTGTGCGCCAGCGGCACCTCCACCACGCGGATGCCGAGATCGCGCAGCATCTGGCTGGTGTAACGCGTGGTGTAGGCACCTACCAGCACCAGATCGGGCTTGAGCAGCAGCACTTCTTCCGTATCGCCACGGACAATCGGCAAGGTGCGCGCCTTCGTCTCCAGCATGGACAGCTCGGGATCATGCGCCAGCTTGCTCAGTGCCGCGATACGCTGCGGCTCGACCAGCTGCAGCAGCAACTGGTCGGCGCAGAGGTTGAGGGAGACGATGCGCTGGGGCTTGGCGGTAATGGCCGCCTTGCTCGCCCCAAGCGGAGCGGGTTTGTCGGCCGGTTGGCAGCCCCCTAGCGTTGCCAGCAGACACACGCCAGCCGCCACCGTAACGCCCCACCGCCCCCGCCGAGGCGGCGGAACGGGCGAACATTCAGCGGATTCGGGCGTGTGCCACACAGTCATGCCGGCAGCTTACTTGAAGTCCCAGCGGTAACCCAGCTTGAACTCGCGGCCGGGCATGGCATAGCCGGGAACCGACTCGTAATTCTTGTCGAACAGGTTGTCGACACTGAAGCTCAGGGTGTGATTCGGCAGGAAGCGGTAGGCCACGCTGGCGTCCCACAGGGTGTAGCCCGGGTACTGCTTGGTGGTACTGCTCCAGTCGGCAAAGAAGGCGCTCTTGGTGGCCTTGCCGGTATAACGGGCGCCCACTCGCGTGTGCAACTTGTCCCAGTTGCCGTCCAGTGTCAAGCGTGCACTGTGTTTGGGTACGTACTCAAGATCTTTCCATACACCCTTGCTCTCTGATTCGGCGCGGAGGCTATGGGTATAACCCAATCCGAGTTTGAGATTGGGATTGATGTCCCAGCCTGCCGTGAGTTCGAGTCCGCGCATGCGGGCCTGATCTGCGTTGATCCAACTGGTGTAGCCTTTGCCTGCTTCCTGATATTTGTAGCTGACGATCTTGTCCTTGACGCGGGTGTCATAAAAGGTCAGGTCAACGTTCCAGTCAGGCTGTTCCAGCGTGACGCCGATATCCGCGCTGCGGCTGCTCTCGGGCTTCAGGTTGGGGTTGCCACGGTAGTTCGAGAACGTGGAGTAGTCCCCTGCCAGCTTCCATGCGCTGGGCGCCATGAAGCCCTTGCCGGCCGAGGCGTGCACGGCCACCATCGGCGTAAAGTAGTGCTTGATACCCGCGCTCGGGCTGAACTGGTTGAATGTCCGGCTTTGCGGCGTATTGTTGGGCAGCAGGGCCGTCGGCAAGGTGGACAGCTTGAAGCGGTCATAACGTCCACCCACGTACACGTTGGTCTGATCGTTATTGAATGCCATATGCTGTTGCGCGTAGATGGCAGTCGTCTGCAGCTTGCTGTCGGGGTTGTAAACCGTTGCGGGACCGAACAGGTAGCTGACCGATCCGGCCTTGGTCTGGTCGTAATCCACACCATACACCAGCTTGTAGCCATCCGCCCAGGTCCATTCATCCTTGAGTTGTGCGCCCTGCCAGGTGATTTTTGCATCGAAATCCAGCGGACGCTGGCCGCTTGGCGGCGCCTTGTAAGTAGTGTTGGTTTCCTTGCCGGAATAGACAGCCGCGCTCAACGCATGTTGCCCCATCACCCCCTTGAGCTTGGCACTGTACAAATCGCGCTTCACATCCTTGACAGTAGGCTTGCCGTCATACTCCGACCAGGCACCAGGGTTCCCAACATCATCGCCGCGCGCCACATCTGCACGAGCGTCAAGTGTCCAGCCCGGAGCAAGTTCAAAACCGAGCCGGAGTCCGTGACTGTACTGAGTGGCAGCGCTGTTGTTCCAGCGCGTGCCATCGCCGGACTTGTAGTCACCCTGCTTCTGCCATGATCCGAAATAGTCCAGGTTCAGCCACGGAGTCAGTGCACCGCCAATATCCGCTTGCACCGAACGATGCTTGAAGTTGCCGACAGAAACGCCAACCCCGCCCTGCAGATCGCCAGTACGGCGAACCGGAATCACATTGATAACGCCAGACATGGCTTGTGCGCCATACAAAGCAGAAGACGGTCCGCGCAGCACCTCGACCCGAGCGGCCCCCTGGCTGGGAATCAGGCCAATGTTGTCCTTGATGGCAGGGATGCCGTCCTGCAGAAACAGCGTCTGCCACGACTCACCCACCATCGGAGAACTGGGCGTATAACCGCGCACGGAAACGGCAGCATTCATGCCCGGATACTGTTTGATATCGACGTTGGCGGTCTTGTCCAGCAGGTCAGCCAGATCGTGGTGGGGTGTCTGCTCGATTTCCTTGCGGGTAACCACCTCGATACGCTGTGGCGTATCCTTCAGGCGCATTTCCGATCGTGCGCCCGTTACGACGACGCGATAGGTGTCTGCATTGGCGCCAGTGTCTTGCGATGCAGCCACAACCTCAACAGGCCCTGCCGTCTGCGCCACGGCAGCAGCAACCGGCGTCAGGCAGAAAAGCAAGCCTGCCAGGCGGATGGATTCCATTTTCATTTTCAAAGCCACTCTCGATTTTCCTGATGGCCACGCTGCACGCAGACAGTTTCGCTGCAGGCATTGCACGACATCGCACAGGCCATGCAAAGCCTGCTTGCGTTGTCACGACGATGCCGGAAGAAACAAGCGATGTTCTGTCTGCTCCCCGCAGACGGCCAGGTTCAAGCTGTCGCAACCCTGATCCGACAGCATCCACAACAACAGGCCGGTATCCGGACTCGCAAGTTCTGGTGCATCGCCTTCCCACAGGCGGCGCGCGCGTTGCCTTGCACAACGCCGCACCGCACCTGCAGTGGCTGCCGCGCCATCGATTGGCGCAGCCTGATACACCCACACTCGCTTACCGTTGCGGGGGCAGTCCGGGCCTGACGTTGCCATGCAACGCGCACCCGGTTCCCGTTTAACCTGCGCATTCCGGCCGCAGCCGGCGCCTGCAGGCACCTGTGGTCTAGTGCACCGGCCACACGCCGATGCGTGACCGATTGTAATTACAAACCCTGTCGCTGCCCACGAAATGGGCAAAACTTTGCCGTTCAAGTGCCTGTACGCAACGCCCCTTTGCCCACGCGGGATGCCGCATTGCAGGATAATTGCGCCCCATGACCATCAAGATTCATACACCCGAAGAAATCGATCACATGCGGGTGGCCTGCCGTTTCGCGGCCGAGCTGCTCGACTATATCGGCCCGCACATCGTCCCCGGCGTCACCACCAACGAGATCGACCGCCTGTGCGAGGAGTACACCTCCAGCCGTGGTTCCGTTTCTGCGCCGCTCAACTACGCGCCCCCGGGCCACACGCCCTACCCCAAGTCCATCTGCACTTCGGTCAACCAGCAGGTGTGCCACGGCATCCCCAACGACAAGCCGCTGAAAAAAGGCGATATCGTCAACATTGACGTGACCCCCATCACCAACGGCTGGCATGGCGACAGCAGCCGCATGTTCATCGTGGGCGGCGAAGATGCTGCGCCCCCGTTCGTGCGCCGTCTGTGCCGCGTCACCCATGAGTCGATGTGGAAAGGCATTGTCGAAGTCAAGCCGGGCGCGCGCCTGGGCGATATCGGCAGCGCCATCCAGAAATACGTCGAAAGCCACGGCTACAGCGTGGTGCGCGAATTCTGCGGCCACGGCATCGGACAGGAATTCCATACCGAACCGCAGGTACTGCACTACGGCAAGCCCGGCACGCTGGAAGAGCTGCAGCCCGGCATGATTTTCACGATTGAACCGATGGTCAACGCCGGCCGCCGCGAGATCAAGGAATCGAACGACGGCTGGTCCATCGTGACGAAGGACCGTTCGCTGTCGGCCCAGTACGAACACACCATCGTCGTGACCGAAACCGGCTACGAAGTGCTGACCGTGTCGGAAGGCATGCCGGCGCTGCCGGACTTCGTCAGCGCCATCCGCACCTGAACCCGTCCTGACCATGCACGCACCGAGCCAGGACGCCGTTGCCCCGGAGGCGCTGCAGGCGCTGCGAGACGGCTATGCGCGGGACAAGGCGGACCTGCTCGCGCATTTCCGCGATCCGGACATCGGCTACCGCCGCATGCGCGGCGTGCTGGGCACGCTCAAGAAGCTGACCCAGTTGACCGACAACGTCTTGCTGGCCCTGTGGCGCCTGCATGGGCTGGATCGCGACAAGGCAGCGCTGGTCGCGGTGGGCGGCTATGGCCGCGGCGAGCTGTTTCCGCATTCCGACATCGACGTGCTGGTGCTGCTGCCGGATGCAGCCTCCCCTTCCCCGGCGCACGACCCGGTCCAGGCACGCGTCAGCGCCTTCATCGGCAGCTGCTGGGATGTGGGCCTGCAAATCGGCTCGGCCGTACGCACCCTGTCCGAATGCCTGAGCGAATCCGCAGGCGACATCACGGTGCAGACCTCGTTGCTGGAGCGCCGGCTGATTTTCGGCCCGCAGGCCCTGTACCGCCAGCTGAGCGCGGCCTACGACAGCGCCATGCAGCCCTATGCCTTCTACCTGGCCAAGACGCTGGAAATGCGTCAGCGCCACGCCAAGTTCGACAACACGCCGTATGCGCTGGAGCCCAACTGCAAGGAATCTCCCGGCGGCCTGCGTGATCTGCACATCGTGCTGTGGGTGGCCAAGGCAGCCGGCTACGGCACCACCTGGGATGCGCTGACGCGCCACGGCCTGATGACACGCTACGAGGCCAAGCAGATCAAGCGCAACTACACCCTGCTCAGCCTGATCCGCGCCCGCCTGCACATGGTGGCCAACCGGCGTGAAGACCGGCTGGTGTTCGACATGCAGACACTGGTGGCCGAGCTTTTCGGCTACACCCCGATCGAACGCCAGACGCGCCAGGGCCACGATCGCAGCCCGATCCGCCCCAGCGAAGCGCTGATGCGGCACTATTACTGGACGGCCAAGGCCGTCACGCAGCTCAGCCAGATCCTGCTGCTGAACATTGCCGAACGCCTGCGCGATTCCGGCCACACACGCAACTACGACCCGGCGCCCGTCACCCGCGCCATGCGTGCGCTGCAGGCACGCAGCTCCGCACGCGATCCGCAGGCGAGCGAACCCGGCGCCCAGCTCGCCGCGCAGGAAGTGGTCAACCCCGTGGCAAGCACGGCCACGCCACACACCGACTACCTGGCGCTGGGCGCGCAGCGGCGCGAAATGCGGCCGATCAACGAGCGTTTTCTCGACAACAACGGCCTGCTCGAAGTGGTCAGCGACACGCTCTACCGCGAGCAGCCGCACGCCATTCTTGAAACTTTTCTGGTACTGCAGCAGACGGTCGGCATCAAGGGTCTGTCGGCACGCACGCTGCGCGCCCTGTTCAACGCCCGCGTGCTGATGGACAGTGCCTTCCGGCGCGATCCGGTCAACCGGCAGCAGTTCCTGCAGATCCTGCAGGCGCCCAGCGGCGTGACACAGGCGCTGCGCCTGATGAACCAGACCTCCGTGCTGGGCCGCTACCTGTGGGTGTTCCGCAAGATCGTGGGCCAGATGCAACACGACCTGTTCCACGTCTACACCGTGGATCAGCACATCCTGATGGTGGTGCGCAACGTGCGGCGCTTCTTCAAGGTGGAGCATGCGCACGAGTATCCGCTGTGCTCGCAACTGGCCGCCGGCTGGGACTCGCCCTGGATCCTGTCCACCGCCGCACTGTTTCATGACATTGCCAAGGGCCGCGGCGGTGACCATTCGCTGCTCGGCGAGCGCGAAATCCGCCGTTTTGCCAAGAACCACGGCATCAGCAAGCCCGACACCAACCTGCTGGCCTTTCTGGTGCGCGAACACCTGAGCATGAGCACCATTGCGCAGAAGCAGGATCTGAGTGACCCGGAAGTGATCCTCGCCTTTGCGCGCAAGGTGGGCAACGAGCGCTACCTGACGGCGCTGTACCTGCTGACCGTGGCCGATATCCGCGGCACCAGTCCCAAGGTGTGGAACGGCTGGAAAGGCAAGCTGCTGGAAGACTTGTACCAGGCCACCCTGCGCGTGCTCGGCGGTCACCATCCAGATCAGGATTCGCTGGTGGAATCGCACAAGCGCGGCGCGCTGGTGGAAATGGCGCGGTTTTCCATGCCCTTCGAGGGCCATGTGAAGCTGTGGAACACGCTGGACGTGGGCTATTTCATGCGCCACGACAGCGGCGACATCGCCTGGCACACACGCCACATCGCCCGCCATGCCGGCCAGGGCAAGACGGTGGTGCGTGCCCGCCCGGCCCCGCATGGCGAAGGCCTGCAGGTGCTGGTCTACAGCCCCGACCAACCAGAACTGTTCGCCCGCATCTGCGGCTACTTCGAGCAGGCCGCCTTCAGCATTCTGGACGCCAAGGTGCACACCACCAGCGATGGCTACGCGCTCGACACCTTCCAGGTCGTGACCTCGCTCATGCCCGAGCACTACCGCGAGTTCATCACCATGGTGGAAACCTCGCTGGCGCGCGCCATCGAACAGCACGGCCCGTTGCCCGAACCCGCGCGTGGCCGTGTTTCGCGCCGCGTGCGCATGTTCCCGATCACGCCGGCGGTGCAGCTTTCTGCCGATGAAAAAGCCCAGCACTGGGTGCTGACCATCACCACCAGCGACCGTCTCGGCCTGCTCTATCGCATTGCCCGCGTGCTCAGCCAGCACCAGATCAGCGTGCAACTGGCCAAGATTTCGACCATGGGCGAGCGGGTGGAAGACACCTTCCTGATCGCGTCGCCTTCGCTCGCGTCGGCACGCTTCCAGGCCGAACTGGAACGCGCGCTGCTGGATGCGATTGCCATCCACTGAGACATTTGTCACAGCCTAGGCAAAAAGCATCAGTGCAATTAGCATTTACACACACTTTGGGGCTCTTCGTAAAGCCCGTGCAGCACCGCTCTGATTGAATAATGGCGTGCTGCCTGATCAAGGCACGCGCCCAACGGAGATAACCATGAAAAAACAAATCGCCATCCTGATTGCCACCACAGCCGCCGCCTTTGGCGTATCGGCTGCTACCGTCCATATCAATCCGCCTTCCGTCAACGTGGGCGTGCCCGGCGTGGTGGTATCCACCCCCGGCGTTGTCGTGAACCCGCCGGTTGCGGCGCGGGGCGACAACGGCCTGCATCTGGGCCAGCGCAAGGCACATGTGAACCAGGGCAACCATTACGGCCAATACAAGAATGCCGGCAAGGGCAAGCGCAAGGGGGCTGGCAATATGGGCCGCGGCAAGAAGTGGTGATTTGAAGGGCAGTTTGTCGCTGCCCTGAACCCGCAAAGAAAAAGACCTGCTTGAACGATGCAAGCAGGTCTTTCTATTTGGTGCCTCGAACCGGAATCGAACCGGTACGACGTTTTACCGTCGGCGGATTTTAAGTCCGCTGTGTCTACCAATTTCACCATCGAGGCGTGGCGCATCTGATACAGATGCGCCGGAAAGCCTGCGATTATACGGTGGGCAGACTCAGCGTGCCGCCTCACGACGCGTGCGCACAGCCTCGGCCAGCTGACGCAGCACCGGCTCGGTCTGATCCATGCTGATGCAGGCATCGGTAATGGATACGCCACGCTTGAGTTCGCCATCGCCCAGGTCCTGCCGCCCTTCTTCCAGATGACTCTCGATCATCACGCCGGTAATGCGGCGCTCGCCGCCGGCGATCTGGGCGGCCACGTCGGCGGCCACGTCGATCTGTTTCTGGTGCTGCTTGCTGCTGTTGGCGTGCGACAGGTCGACCATGACCTGTTCGGTCAGGCCGGCCTTGGCCAGCGCCTCGCAGGCGGCCTGCACATGGGCTGCATCGTAGTTGGGCGCCTTGCCGCCGCGCAGGATCACGTGGCAGTCGGCATTGCCTCGCGTCTCGAAGATCGCGGCCTGGCCCATCTTGGTCATGCCGATGAAGGCATGGGGCGATTGTGCCGCCACCATGGCGTCCACCGCCACCTTGATGCCGCCATCGGTTCCGTTCTTGAAGCCGACCGGGCAGCTCAGGCCCGAGGCCAGCTGGCGGTGGCTCTGGCTTTCGGTGGTGCGGGCGCCGATGGCGCCCCAGGCGATCAGGTCGCTGATGAACTGCGGGCTGAGCAGATCCAGAAATTCAGTGCCTGCCGGCAGGCCCAGCTCGATCACATCCAGCAACAGGCGGCGCGCCTTTTCCAGGCCTACGTTGATGGCGAAGGTGCCATCCAGATGCGGGTCGTTGATGTAGCCTTTCCAGCCCACGGTGGTGCGCGGTTTTTCGAAGTACACGCGCATGACCACCAGCAGTTCGCCTGCGAGCTCCTGCGCCAGCGGCAGCAGGCGCTGGGCGTACTCGATGGCCTGGTCGTGATCGTGGATGGAGCACGGCCCCACCACCACAATCAGGCGGTCATCGCGGCCGTGCAGCACATCGCTGATGGCGCGACGCTGCTGCTCCACGCGCTCCAGCGCCACATCGCTGATGGGCAGGCTTTCCTGCAGCAGGGCAGGAGTGAGCAGCGGGCGGACGGCGCTGATACGGGTGTCGTCGATGCGGGTGGTGTCGTGGGTAGAGGAAGTCATGCCGGTACAGTGTTCAGGATTGCTGCAATGCAGCAGATCATTGTAGCGGCTCGGCAGCCGTCCTGCTTGCTCAGCGCGCAGCCCAGCGCCGCTGCACATGCGGCCACAGCACGTTGATGGTCAGTCCCAACAGCACCAGCCCGGCCGCCAGCAACTTCCACCCCGGCATGCCCTCGCCCAGCAGCAGCGCCGAAGCGGCCATGCCGAACACAGGCACCAGCAGTGCCATCGGGCTGACCGAGGCAGCTGCATAACGGCTCAGCAGCCAGGCCCAGGCGCCGTAGCCGAAAATGGTGTTGCCGTACGATTGCCACAGCACGGCCAGCCAGGTACTCCAGCTGGTCTGCGTGACGCCCTCGACGATGCGCGGCCAGCCCTCGAACCAGAGCGAAAGCAGGAACAGCGGCGGCACCGCAAATGCGCTGCTCCATACCACGTAGGCCAGCATGTTCAGCTGCTCGCCGCCACGGGCCTGCTGCGCCAGTGCGGCCGACCGGTTGACGATATTGCCTGCGGCCCAGCTGATGGCCGCCAGCGTGATCAGCACCAGTCCGAGCAGCGTGGTCGATCCATCCGTGCGCACGGCAATCACCACCATGCCGGCCGCCGCCACCATGCTGGCCACCAACTGGAACAGCCGCGGCCGGTCACCCGAAAGAGCCATCGCCATGCCCATGGTGAAAAACACCTGCGACTGGATCACCAGCGAAGCCAGCCCCGGCGAAATGTCGCGCTGCATGGCGATGAACAGCAAACCGAACTGCCCTACCCCGATCAGCACGCCGTAGGCCGCCAGGTTGCGCCAGGGCACCTGCGGCCTTTTCACCAGCAGCATGAAGGGCAAGGCCGCCAGCAGGTAGCGCAGCGTGGCAAACAGCAGCGGCGGCAAGGCGTCCAGCGCCAGCCGGATGACGACGAAATTCGTGCCCCAGACGAACACGACGGCCAGCGCCAGCAGCAGGTGGCGCGCGGGGATGACAGATTGCATGAAATGGAAAACGGGCAGCAGCAGGAGGAATCAGGACAGGTGCGGCAGCCCGCGGCGCGGGCTTACCAGAAAGGCCGCGCCTCCTTCAGCGATTCCAGTGCCTGCTCGGTTTGCTGGCTGGATTCCATGTCGATGTGCTCGTACCAACCGGCCACGGCCCCGCCGGCAAATGCCGTTTCGGGGTGCTGGCTGGCCAAGGTTTCGAGCATGTGACGACATACGGCCGCGTCATTCATAGTGCCGAGCACCTTCTGCATGGCCTGCTGCGAAGACAGGTATTTCTTCACCTTGTAGGCATCGTACAGCGACGCAAAAAACTCTGCCGCATAACGCAATTTCTTCACCTGCTTGCGCAGGGTGTGGCGCTGCTCCTCGTTGAGCTTGTGCCAGCGGCGCGCCAGCTTGTCGACCGAATTGGCGCGGCGGTTCAGCGCATCGCGGGTGAAGGCGCGCAGCTTGTCTTCCTCTGCATTGGCTGGCGGCTCCTGGTAGAGCCAGTGCAGCACCTGCAGCAGCAGCATGCCGATACGCGGCGAATCCAGATCCTCCCGCATGGCTCGCATCAGGGCTTCACGCTGGGTCATCAGATGCTTCTTGACGGGCTCGAGCTTGACGCGGTGGGCCAGCGAGGGCTCCACGGCGGCAATGGTTTCGCGCACCAGCACATCGCGGTCGCGGATTTCGCCGAGCTGCTGGGCCAGCGCCTGCAGCTTGGTCTCGAGCTGGTTCCACACCGAATCGGTGGGCAGGGCCGCAAAGGCCTTGTCGGCCGAACGCATGCGGCGAATGGCCACGCGCGCCTGATGCACAAACTCCATGTCATCGCCCTGCCCCAGTTCGACCAGGTTGAACTGCAACTGTCGCATGCATTCCAGCATGATCACACGGCGTGCCTGGTGGGGCGTCATCTCCGGATCCAGCGGAACATCCTGCGCACCCACGGGTGTGGTTGGAATCTGCTCGAACAGGCGATAGCCGCGCTCGGCCTTGCTGCGCTGCTGAGGCAGCAGGGCGAAGTTGCGGGCCAGCATCAGGGCCACGGTAAACACCGCCTCGGTCGTGCCGTGCTTGAGCTCGATTTCGACTTCATTGATGGGATGCTTGCGGCCATCGCATTCGATGTGGCCGACATCCAGGGCGATTTCAACCACATTGCCCTGCTTGTCCTCGACTTCCCATTGCGTGCGGACAACCCGCGTGGCGAAGGTAGGTTGCAGACGGGTCGCGATCTTGTCGTCGCACAGAAAATCGCGCGCCTCGACGTGGCCGATGTTGGCCAGTTCCAGCATCTGGCCATGGGTGATGTGCTCGACCTCGGTGCGCGCATTGAGGCCGCCGCCACCCTTCTGGCCGAACTTGACGGTCTGGATCCACTGGTTGCCCTGCTGGCGCAGGCGCAGGCCCATGCGGCGCTTGGCCAGATCAAGGGCAGGCGTGTCGTAATAGATGCTGACGAGTGGCTGTTCCACCGGCTTGGACGCCTGTGGCAACAGCTTGGCCACCTTGCGCTTGAACTCCGCATTCTGCGAAGGCGACAGGGACAGGCTCAACTCGATTTCAGTGCTCATTCTTCGGGCTCCTGGATGCAGCCGCTGGCTGCAGACAACAAGGGGACAGGCTAACACGAATCCGTTACAACGTGGGTAGGCCAACTGCCCATCCGCAAGGGGCGGCTCGGCTATTGCTGTGTGAAGCCTGCTGCCCCCATCCCGCACACGCCCTGCTCGGGCCTTTCACACGGCCTGCGCAAGCAGTTCGAGCATGCCTGCCTCATCGAGCACGGCCACGCCCAGCGCCTGGGCCTTTTCCAGCTTGCTGCCCGCTTCGGCGCCGGCCACCACGTAATCGGTTTTCTTGCTCACGCTGCCCGCCACCTTGGCGCCGGCGGCTTCCAGCAGTTCCTTGGCCTGGTCGCGGCTCATGCCCGGCAGCGTGCCGGTGAGCACGAAGGTCTTGCCGGCCAGCGGCTGCGGTGCCATGCTGTCCACGGCGCCATCGGATTCGGGCCAGGTCACGCCATGGGCACGCAGGCGCTCGATGACTTCACGGTTGTGCGGTTCTTCGAGGAAATGGCGGATGCTGCTGGCAACGACCGGCCCCACGTCCGGCACCTGCAGCAGCGCCTGTTCGTCGGCAGCCAGCAAGGCATCGAGCCGGCCGAAATGGCGTGCCAGATCCTTGGCCGTGGTTTCACCCACATGGCGGATGCCCAGGCCGTAGATGAAACGGGCGAGCGTGGTGTGGCGGCTTTTTTCCAGGCCGTCGAGCAGATTCTGTGCGGACTTTTCCCCCATGCGGTCCAGCCCGGCCAGGGTGTCGAGCTGGAGCTCGTACAGGTCGGGCAGGCTGTGGATCAGGCCGCCGTCCACCAGCTGGTCGACCAGCTTTTCGCCGAGGTTTTCGATATCCATGGCGCGGCGCTGGGCGAAGTGCAGCACGGCCTGCTTGCGCTGGGCACTGCAGAACAGGCCTGCCGTGCAGCGTGTATCGACCTCGCCCTCCTCACGGCCCACGGCGCTGCCGCAGACCGGGCAGGCATCGGGCATGGAGAACGGCACCGTGCCCTCGGGCCGGCGATCGAGCACCACGGAGACCACTTCGGGGATCACATCACCGGCGCGGCGCACCACCACGGTATCGCCAATGCGCACGTCCTTGCGGCGCGCCTCTTCCTCGTTGTGGAGGGTGGCATTGGTGACCGTCACGCCGCCCACGAATACCGGCGCCAGCTTGGCCACCGGCGTGAGTTTGCCCGTGCGGCCAACCTGCACGTCGATGGCCTGCACGGTAGTGAGTTGCTCCTGCGCCGGATATTTGTGCGCCACGGCCCAGCGCGGCTCGCGGCTGACGAAGCCCAGGCGCTGCTGCAGCGCCAGTGCGTTGACCTTGTAGACCACACCGTCGATGTCGAACGGCAGGCTGTCGCGCAGCGCGGCGATCTTCTTGTGAAATTCGACCAGTTCCGGCGCGCCGGCCGCCACCGTGCGGTGATCCGACACCGGCAAGCCGAACCGGACCAGCGCATCCAGGATGCCGCTGTGGGTTTCGGGCATGGCATCCCAGCCCTGCACCTCGCCGTAGCCGTAGGCATAGAAGCTCAGCGGGCGGCTGGCGGCAATGGCGGGATCGAGCTGACGCAAGGCGCCGGCAGCCGCGTTGCGCGGATTGACGAAGGTTTTCTCGTTGCGTGCGCCGGCGGCGATCTTCTCGCGCTGACGCTCGTTCAGGGCTTCGAAATCATCGCGGCGCATGAAGACTTCGCCGCGCACTTCGAGCACCTCGGGCACGGCGCTGCCCTGCAGGCGCAGCGGAATCTGGCGCAGCGTGCGGATGTTCTGCGTCACGTCCTCGCCAGCTTCGCCATCGCCGCGCGTGGCACCCTGCACCAGCACGCCGTGCTCGTACCGCAGCGAAACAGCCAGTCCATCGAATTTCAGTTCGGCTTCGTATTCGACGGACGGGTCCAGCGGCGACAGGCCCAGTTCCTTGCGCACGCGCACGTCGAAGGCAATGGCGCCGCTGGCTTCCGTGTCCGTTTCGGTGCGGATGGAGAGCATGGGCACGGCATGGCGCACCGTGGCAAATCCGGGCAGGATCTGGCCCAGGATACGCTGGGTGGGCGAATCAGGCGTGCGAAGCTCGGGATGGGCTTCTTCGAGTGTCTGCAGTTCCTGGAACAGGCGGTCGTACTCGGCATCGGGCAGCTCGGGGGCATCCAGCGTGTAGTACAGATGGGCGTGATGCTGCAGCTGCGCGCGCAGCGCTGCGGCGCGCTCCTGTTGCGCGGGCGTGGGGCCGGGAGTGTCGGCGAACAGGTCCTGGGTGGTCATGCGGAATCCGGGGTGTCAGTACGCAAGCCCGAACGCCAAACGGCCGGCGTTGTGGCCAGCCATTGGGCATCGGGCATGCCAAAAATCAGGAGAACAGGCGGCGGGCCAGTGCCGAGCCGGCCGCGAAATCATGCTGCTCCAGCGTGTTGTACAGGCCTTCCAGATCATTGGCAATGGCATCCATGGTGTCGGCCGTGATGCGCTGGCCGTTGCCGTCGGTGATATTGCCGTCCATGTCCTTGGCCAGATGCAGTGCCGCCTCGCACATGCGCGCAAAGGGCTGTTCCTCGCGGTGCACGTGAGTCACTTCCAGGCACAGCAGGGCTTCGTAGAGGGCTGCCTGTTCCAGGTCTTCGGCCAGCGCGGCCTGCGTGTCGTACTCGAGGCTGAGCAACGGCGGCGCGCCTTCGACCGATGCCGGCAGCACCAGGCGGCCTGGCAGCACGCCGGGCACGAAACCGTGGCGGGCAGCACATTGCTGCAGGTAACCGGGGCTCCAGGCGGCCTGGCGCGCACGCAGCACGAAGCTCAGGCGCGCGTCGTTGGCGCTGGCGAACTGGTCCAGTTCGCGGGCACGGGCCACTTCTTCGAGCATTTCGGGGAAATGCGGCGTGCCGTTGATGGCATCGGCCACGGCCTGGGTCTTGAGCGTGAATTCGGAAAAGGCGATCTCGTTGAGCGGACCGCTGCGGTTGGCCAGTTGCACACCGGCCTGGAACTGGTCGTAGAACTGCCCGGCAACCGGCGGCTCCCACAGGCCGCTGTCGCGGTTGCGGCCTTCCACGGCGAACGGCTTGGTATCGACGCGACGGGTAGCGGGCAGTGCCGCCTGGGCCGCCTCGCCCGAAACCACGGCGCCCTGATCCAGCACGATGGTGGCCATGGCATCCAGCAGCGGATCAAGCAGCAGCTTGCGGTCGGGGCCGGTATTAAGGCTGATTTTCTGGGTGATGGCATCGGATTCGCCGTGTTCCGGAGCGGACCCGCCATTTGCCGCCGGGTGATTTGGCGCTGCATCGTCCTGCCCTGCCAGCTCGGGGCCGGCCCCCGGAGGCAGCATGTCAGTGGCCTGCAGGGCGGCATCCACGCCATCGGCTTCGGACACGGTGGCGCTGGCCTGCGGTGCAGGATCGGGCCGGCGCGGCTGGCTCTTGCGCGCCTGCCAGGCGTTGTGGGCGACCAGTCCGGCCAGAACCAGGGCGCCTGCAGCGGCCAATCCGATTTGTAGGGTATTGCTCATGGAAGGTCCAATCTGGGATCGCGCATATCTTAGAGCGAAAAGCGCCGGCTTCCGGGCACTCAGGCCACTTCCGCCATGGAAACGGCCGACTCCATGTCCACCGCCACGATGCGCGAAACGCCCTGCTCCTGCATGGTCACGCCGATCAGCTGTTCGGCCATTTCCATGGCGATCTTGTTGTGGCTGATGAACAGGAACTGCGTGCCCTGGCGGCTCATGGCCGTCACCAGCTTGGCATAGCGCTCGGTGTTGGCATCGTCCAGCGGCGCGTCCACCTCGTCCAGCAGGCAGAACGGTGCCGGGTTGAGCTGGAAGATGGCAAATACCAGCGCGATGGCCGTCAGCGCCTTTTCGCCGCCGGAGAGCAGGTGAATGGTCTGGTTCTTCTTGCCCGGAGGCTGTGCCATCACCTGCACGCCGGAGTCGAGGATTTCGTCGCCGGTCATGATCAACCGGGCCTGGCCGCCGCCGAACAGTTCGGGGAACATGCGGCCGAAGTGCTCGTTCACGGTCTCGAAGGTGGAGCCCAGCAGTTCGCGCGTTTCGCCGTCGATCTTGCGGATGGCGTCTTCGAGGGTGTCGATGGCGTCCATCAGATCGGCCGATTGCGCATCCAGAAAGGTCTTGCGCTCGCGCGAGCTGGCCAATTCTTCCATGGCAGCCAGGTTGACGGCCCCCAGGGCGGCAATTTCGCGCTGGATGCGGTCAATCTCGGTCTGCAGGCCGTGCAGGCGCACGCCCTCTTCCTCGATGCTGCGGGCGATCTCCGCATCGTCCACCTGCGCCTCGGCCAGCGATTGCGCGTATTGCTCGACGCCGATGCGGGCGGCCTGCTCCTTCAGCTGCAGTTCGGTGATGCGCTGGCGTAGCGGTTCGAGTTCGCGTTCCAGCGCCAGGCGGCGCTCATCGCTGGCCCGCAGCTTGCTGGTCAGGTCTTCGTAGGTGCTGCGCTGGGCGGCCAGTTGCTGCTCGCGCTCCAGTTTGGCATCCAGCGCCTGCTGCAGGCCGTTTTCGGCCGTGGCGGCGGTGAGCGATTCCAGATCCTGCCGGGCGCGCTGCTGCTCGGCCTGCAGGGCCTGCAGCTGCTGGGCTGCCGTGCCCAGGGTACGCTGCAGTTCGGCGGCGCGCGCTTGCACGCTGCGCTGTGCGAAGGTGGCCTCCTGCGCGGCACGCTCCAGGCTGCGTTGCTGCTCGCGGCAGGTTGCCAGCTTGCGCTCGCCTTCGATCACTTTTTCATCGAACTGGGCGTGGCGCTCCTGCGCATCGGCCAGTTGCATGTCCAGTTCCTCGAAGCGTCCTTCGGCCGTCATGCGGCGTTCCTGCAGGTCTTCAAGCAAGGCGTCGATTTCTTCCAGGTCGGTACCGATCTGGTCGCTGCGGGCACGCATCTGCTCGGCCTGCTGGCTCAGGCGCAGCACTTCCACCTGCAGTTGGTGGTGGGCGGTCTGGCTTTCGCTCGCCTCTCGGCGCGCCTGCGACAGACGCTGGCTGGCATCGGCATAGGCGGCTTCGGCGCGGTTGAGCGCGGTGCGCGATTCCTCGTGGATGAATTGCTGTGCGCGCAGTTCCTTGTCGAGGTTCTCGATTTCCTGTGCGCGCGCCAGCAGGCCGGCCTGCTCGCTGTCCTGCGCGTAGAAATCCACGCTGTGCGCAGTAACAGCATGGCCGGATTGCACGTAGATGGCTTCGCCGGGTTGCAGTTTGTCGCGCTGGGCCAGTGCCTCGTCGAGCGAACCGGCGGTGTAGCAGCCATGCAGCCACTCGGTCAGGATCGCCAGCAGGCCGGACTCGTGCACGCGCAGCAGATCGACCATACGCGGCAGGCTGCCCGCGCTTGCGGTTGCCGGGGCGACCGGCGTGGCGTAGAAACTCAGCTTGGCAGGCGGCGCATCGCTGGCGAAGGCGCGGACGGATTCGAGCCGGCTGACTTCCAGCGCGCCCATGCGTTCGCGCAGCGCGGCTTCCAGCGCAGTTTCCCAGCCCGGCTGCACGTGCAGGCGCGACCACAGGCGGTGCATCTCGCCGAGACCGTGCTTGTGCAGCCAGGGCGCCAGCTTGCCATCGGACTTGACCTTCTCCTGCAGCGCCCGCAGCGCCTCGCGGCGGGCCGACAGATCAGCCTGCTTGCGCGTTTCCTCGTTCAGGGCCTGCTGCGCCGTGCGGCGCTGCTCGTCCAGCTGCGGCACCATGTCCTGCAGTTCGGCCAGGCGCGCCTGCACGATCTCCAGCTGCTCGGCACTGCCGGCCAGCTCGGTCTGCATCTGCAGCAGCCGTGCCTCCTCGGGTGCGGCCAGGGCCTTGCGGTCGGCCAGCAGGCGCTCGCGGCGCTGCTCCTGCTGGCGCACCTGCTCGTCGATGCTGCGCTGCTCGGCAGCCAGCACCTGGATCTGCTGCTGCACCTGCACCACAGCCCCGCGCTGCTCGGCCGACTTCTGCTGCGCCTGCCGCAGGGCATCTTCCAGCTCCGGCAGCTGCATGGCCTGTTCCTCGACCTGCGCGGCCAGGATAGCTGCCTTCTCTTCGGACTCCATGTCCTGCGCTGCCAGCGCTTCGCGCTCGGCCTCGGCCTCGAGCTGGCGTTCGTTCCAGTGGAACAGCTGTTCACCCAGTTGCTGCAGGCGCTGCTCGGCACGCTGGCGGTTTTCCACCACGAAGCGGATCTCTGCTTCCAACTTGCCGACCTCTGCTGTGGCCTCGTACAGCTTGCCCTGGGCCAGGTTGACCTGGTCACCGGCGGCGTAATGGGCCTGGCGGATCGCCTCCAGCTCGCTTTCGGTACGGCGCATTTCGGCCATGCGCGCTTCCAGCGCAGTGTGCGCGGCATCCACGTCGGCCTTGACCTTGTGCTGGTCTGCCGCCGCATCCTCACGTTTGAGATACCACAACTGGTGCAGGCGGCGCGTGCCGGTCTGCTGCAGCCCCTGGTATTTCTGCGCCACTTCGGCCTGCTTTTCCAGCTTTTCCAGGTTGCTGTTGAGTTCGCGCAGGATGTCCTCCACGCGCGTCAGGTTCTCGCGCGTATCGTGCAGGCGGTTTTCGGTCTCGCGGCGGCGTTCCTTGTACTTGCTGACGCCCGCCGCCTCTTCCAGAAACAGGCGCAGTTCTTCCGGCCGGCTCTCGATGATGCGGCTGATGGTGCCCTGCCCGATGATGGCGTAGGCCCGTGGCCCCAGGCCGGTGCCCAGGAACACGTCCTGCACGTCGCGCCGGCGCACCGGCTGGTTGTTGATGAAGTAGCTGCTGCCGCCATCGCGCGTCAGCACGCGTTTGACGGCGATTTCGGAGAACTGGTTCCACTGCCCGCCAGCGCGGTGGCTGGCGTTGTCGAACACCAGCTCCACGCTGCTGCGGCTGGCCGGCTTGCGCGAGGTGGTGCCGTTGAAGATCACATCCTGCATGGATTCGCCGCGCAGTTCGCTCGCCTTGCTCTCACCCAGCACCCAGCGCACGGCATCCATGATGTTGGACTTGCCGCAGCCGTTGGGGCCGACCACGCCCACCAGCTGCCCTGGCAGCATGAAGTTGGTCGGTTCGGCAAACGACTTGAATCCGGAAAGTTTGATCGAATTGAGGCGCACGGCTGCAACATCGGCCGCGCTGTGCCAGATTACGTTCGTAATTACGCAATCCGTACCACGCTTCGGCCTCTTACAATAGTTGAATCATCAAAGAACGCATCATACCTGCTGCCTGTTGCGGGCCGCAGGGTGTTTGCGTGCCAGCGTCATCCATGAATCCCCGCCTGTCCCTGCTGCAACCCTACCCCTTCGAGCGGCTACGCCAGCTGTTTGCCGACATCACGCCCAACCCGGACTACGCCCCCATCAGCCTGGGCATCGGTGAACCCAAACATCCCACGCCGCCCTTCATCCAGCAGGCACTCTGCGATGCCACCATGGGCCAGCCTGGCCTGGCCGGCTACCCGGCCACCGTGGGTGAACCGGGCCTGCGCCAGGCCTGTGCCGACTGGATGCAGCGCCGCTACGGCGTGACGGTCGATCCCGCCACGCAGGTGTTGAGCGTGAACGGCTCGCGCGAGGCACTGTTTGCCATCGCGCAAACGGTGATCGACCCCACCGGCAACGCCATCGTGCTGTGCCCCAATCCGTTCTACCAGATCTACGAAGGCGCCGCCCTGCTCGCCGGCGCCACGCCCTGGTATGCCCCCAGCGTGCCGGAGCGCAACTTTGCAGTGGACTGGGACAGCGTGCCGGAAGATATCTGGCAACGCACGCGCCTGATCTATGTCTGCTCGCCGGGCAACCCCACCGGCGCCGTGATGCCGCTGGACGAATGGCAGAAGCTGTTCGCCCTGTCCGACCGCTACGGTTTCGTGATTGCCTCGGACGAGTGCTACAGCGAGATCTGGTTCCGCGACGAGGCTCCGCTCGGCGGCCTGGAAGCCGCGCAGAAGCTGGGGCGCCATGATTTCCGCAACCTGCTGATGTTCACCAGTCTGTCCAAGCGCAGCAATGTGCCGGGGCTGCGCAGCGGCTTTGTCGCAGGCGACGCCGCGTTGGTCAAGTCCTTCCTGCTGTACCGCACCTACCATGGCAGCGCCATGAATCCGGTGGTGCAAAAGGCCAGCGCCCTCGCCTGGGGCGACGAGGCCCATGTGGAGGACAACCGCCGCATGTACCGCGACAAGTTCGCGCAGGTCACGCCCGTGCTGGCCGACGTGCTGGACGTGGCACTGCCCGATGCCGGCTTCTACCTCTGGGCCCATGTCGGCAAGACCTGCGATGGCTCGGATACCGAGTTTGCCCGCCAGCTGCTGCAACAGGTCAACGTGACGGTGCTGCCCGGCAGCTTCCTCGCCCGCGAGGCGCATGGCCACAACCCCGGCGCCGGCCGCATCCGCATGGCCCTGGTGGCCGAGACCGCACAGTGCATGGAAGCCGCCCAGCGCATCCGCAACTTCGTCCAGTCCCTTTCTTCCTGACTCTCCTTTTCCGGCCGCCTCCTGCGGCCTGATTTTTTCGTTGTCTCCTCACCCATAACAAGGACTCGCCATGAGCACCATCCAACTGCAGACCATCATCGAAAACGCCTGGGACCATCGCGCCGAAATTTCTCCCTCCAGCGCTCCGAAGGAAATCGTCGATGCGGTGGAACATGTGCTGGCCGAGCTGGATGCCGGTACCCTGCGCGTGGCCACGCGCGAGGCGGTGGGCCAGTGGACGGTGCACCAGTGGATCAAGAAGGCCGTGCTGCTGAGTTTCCGCCTGCGCGACAACGAGGTGATGAAAGCCGGCGATCTGACCTTTTACGACAAGGTGCCCACCAAGTTCGGCAACATGAACGCCAACGAACTGCAGGCTGCAGGCGTGCGCGTGGTACCGCCGGCCATGGCGCGCCGCGGCAGCTATATCGCCAAGGGCGCCATCCTGATGCCGTCCTATGTCAACATCGGCGCCTACGTGGATGAAGGCTCCATGGTCGACACCTGGGCCACCGTGGGCAGTTGCGCCCAGGTCGGCAAGCATGTGCACCTGAGCGGCGGCGTGGGTCTGGGTGGTGTGCTTGAGCCGCTGCAGGCGGGTCCGACCATCATCGAGGACAACTGCTTCATTGGCGCCCGCTCGGAGATCGTCGAGGGCGTAATCGTGGAAGAGAACTCCGTGATCAGCATGGGCGTGTACATCGGCCAGAGCACGCCGATCTACGACCGCGCCACGGGCGAAATCAGCTATGGCCGCGTGCCGGCCGGCTCCGTCGTGATCAGCGGCAGCCTGCCCAAGGACAATGGCCGCTACAGCCTGTACGCGGCCATCATCGTCAAGCGCGTCGATGCACAGACCCGTGCCAAGACCAGCCTGAACGACCTGCTGCGCGACTGATGGATGCGCGGATGGCAGCTACACTGCCATCTGGCTGCGTTTGCCCGGCACCGCCTGCGCGGTGCCTTTCTGTCTTCAAGATCCCGGAATTTTCACCGTGTCCGACACCCTTCTTCTTGCCGAACAACTGATCGCCCTGCCCTCCGTCACGCCGGACGATGCCGGCTGCCTGCCGCTGATCGCCAGCCATCTCGAACCCCTGGGTTTTCAGTGCGAGCGCATCGACAGCGGCCCGGACCACTTCCGTGTCAGCAACCTGTGGGCGCTGCGCCTGGGCAGCCGGGGTGAAGCCGGCAAGACGCTGGTTTTCGCAGGGCATACCGACGTGGTCCCCACCGGCCCCGAAGCCGAGTGGACCAGCCCGCCCTTCCTGCCCACGCACCGCGACGGCAAGCTCTACGGCCGCGGCGCCAGCGACATGAAGACCTCGCTCGCCGCCATGGTGATGGCCGTGCGCGACTATCTGGCTGCCGAGCCGGACACCTCTCTCAACATCGCCTTCCTGCTCACCAGCGATGAGGAAGGCCCGGCCACCGATGGCACAGTTGCCGTCTGCAAGGTGCTGCGCGTGCGCGGCACGCGCCTGGACTACTGCGTGGTGGGCGAGCCCACTTCGGTGGAATGCACCGGCGACATGATCAAGAACGGTCGTCGCGGCTCCATGAGCGGCAAGCTCACCGTGCACGGCGTGCAGGGCCATATCGCCTATCCGCAGTTGGCGAAGAACCCGATTCACCTCGCTGCCCCTGCGCTGGCTGAGCTGGTCGGCATCACCTGGGATCAGGGCAATGCCTTCTTCCCGCCCACCAGCTGGCAGATCAGCAATATCCACGGCGGCACCGGCGCCAGCAACGTCATTCCCGGCTCGGTCGTGATCGACTTCAATTTCCGCTTCTGCACCGAGTCCACCCCCGAGAGCCTGCAGCAGCGCCTGGAAGCGGTGCTGAAAAAACACGCACTCGAATACACGCTCGACTGGACCATCAGCGGCTTACCTTTCCTCACCCAGCCGGGCGATCTGGTCAACGCCGTGCAGCAGGCCATCCGCGACGAAACCGGCATCGAAACCGAACTGTCCACCAGCGGCGGCACCAGCGACGGCCGCTTCATCGCGCAACTGTGCCCGCAGGTGATCGAGCTCGGCCCCCCGAATGCCACCATCCACAAGATCAACGAGCATGTGGCGCTGGCGGATATCGCCCCCCTGACCGGCATCTATCGCCGCATTCTGACCAACCTGGCAAAAGCGGAACACGCGTGAAACCGTGCGCGCTCGCCGCAGCGGCATGGCCAGAAGCGTGTACGCTGTCGGGATGAACGCGATCGCACAAGGCTTGCTGCTGCAACTGCGCTTCCCATTGCCACGGCCGCACATCCGGCGGCCAGAAGATTTTCTGCCTCTCCATGACTGATACCCTCACCCCCCTGCATGCGCTGGTCCGCCAGCAGGCCGAACGCCTCGAAGCCGCCGGCGTGGCCCTGGGACACGGCACGGCCACGCCCTTTGACGAAGCCGCCTGGCTGGTGCTGTGGCAACTCGGCCTGCCGCTGGACACCGACCTGGACGACCCGGCCCAGCCGACTCCCACGCAGGAGCAACTGCAGCAGGTCGACCAGCTCGTCACCCGCCGCATCCAGACGCGCCAGCCCGCTGCCTACCTCACGCGCGAAGCCTGGCTGCAAGGCGTGGCCTTCTACGTGGACGAACGCGCCATCATCCCGCGCAGCCTGATCGCCGAGACCCTGGCCGATGGCAGCATCGATGCTTTTCTGCACCCCGAAACCTGTCATGTGCTGGACCTGTGTACCGGCAACGGCAGCCTGGCGGTGCTGGCGGCCCTGGCGTGGCCTGATGTGGTGGTCGAGGCCGCCGATATCTCCACCGACGCGCTGGCCGTGGCCGCCATCAACGTGGAAAAGCACGGCCTGCAGCAACGCATCCGCCTGCTTCAGAGTGACGGCCTGGCCAACTGCACCGGCCCCTACGACCTGATCCTGTGCAACCCGCCCTACGTCAACGCGCACAGCATGGCGGCGCTGCCGCCCGAATTCCAGGCCGAGCCCGATCTGGCCCTGGCCGGCGGCGAAGACGGCATGGATTTCATCCGCCCGCTGCTGGCTGCCGCCCCTGCACGCCTGAGCGAACGTGGCGTGCTGGTGCTGGAAATCGGCCACGAGCGCGACCATTTCGAAGCAGCCTTCCCGCACCTGAACCCGCTCTGGCTCGAAACCAGCGCCGGTGGTGACCAGGTGCTGCTGCTCACGCGCGAAGCCCTGCTGGAGCAAGCCGAATGATTGTCATCCAGGATGTCACCCTGCAGCGCGGCACCAAGGTGCTGCTGGACAAGGCTTCGGTCACCCTCAACCCCGGCGAGCGCGTGGCGCTGGTCGGTCGCAACGGAGCCGGCAAGTCCAGCCTGTTCGGCCTGCTCAATGGCACGGTGCACGAAGACAGCGGCGAAGTGGTGGTGCCGGCCCACTGGCGCCTCGGCCAGGTCGCGCAGAACATGCCCGAAACCAGCGAAAGCGCCACCGCCTTCGTGTTGGGCGGCGACACGCGACTGCAGGAAGCCCAACAAGCCCTCGCCGCCGCCGAGGCCAGCGGCGACGGCATGGCCATCGCCCACGCCCACACACTGCTGCAGGACGCCGGCGCCCATGATGCCGCCTCGCGTGCCCAGACCCTGATCCTCGGGCTCGGCTTCCAGGTGAACGAGCTGGACAAGCCCGTCAACAGCTTCTCCGGCGGCTGGCGCATGCGCCTGCAACTGGCGCGCGCGCTGATGTGCCCGAGCGATCTGCTTCTGCTCGACGAACCCACCAACCACTTGGACCTGGACGCCCTGGTCTGGCTGGAAGGCTGGCTCAAGCGCTACCCCGGCACCCTGCTCATCATCAGCCACGACCGCGAATTCCTCGATGCCGTCACCCAGGTGACCGTGCACATCGAACACGCCAAGTTGAACCGCTACGGCGGCAACTACACCGCTTTCGAGGAAATGCGCGCCCAGCAGATCACCCTGCAACAGGCAGCCTATTCGCGCCAGCAGGAAAAGATCGCCCACCTGCAGAAATTCATCGACCGCTTCAAGGCCAAGGCCACCAAGGCCAAGCAGGCGCAAAGCCGCGTCAAGGCGCTCGAGCGCATGGAGCGCCTGGCGCCTGTGCTCACCAGTGCGGACTTCACTTTCGAATTCCAGGAGCCGCCGCAACTGCCCAACCCCATGCTCGCCATCCGCAATGCCAGCTTCGGCTACCGCGGAGCCGACTATGTGGCACCCGATGCCTCCCAGGCCGGCGATGTGGAGGACTTCAGCACCAGCCACACCCTGCGCGAGCACCAGTTGCAGACCGGCGAAGCGTTGGCCGATATCAGCGCCAGCGACACCGTCATCCTGCGCAACGTCGACCGCTCCGTGCTGGCCGGCCAGCGCATCGGCGTGCTCGGTGCCAACGGCCAGGGCAAATCCACCTTCGTCAAGACCATCGCGCATGCCCTGCCGCTGCTCGCTGGCCAGATCACCGAAGGCAAGGGCCTGCGCCTGGGCTACTTTGCCCAGCAGGAACTGGACGTACTGCAGCTCGACGATACCCCGCTCGGGCACATGATCCGCCTGGCCAAGGCGCACCCCGACATTGCCGCCCAGGCCGGCCGCGAGCAGGATCTGCGCAACTTCCTCGGCAGCTTCCAGTTCAGCGGCGACATGGTGTCGCAGCGCGTCGGCAGCATGAGCGGCGGCGAAAAAGCCCGCCTGGTGCTGGCCATGATCGTCTGGCAGCGCCCCAACCTGCTACTGCTGGACGAACCGACCAACCACCTCGACCTGACCACGCGCGAGGCGCTGGCCATGGCGCTGAACGAGTTCGAAGGCACCGTGATGCTGGTCAGCCACGACCGTGCCCTGCTGCGCGCCGTGTGCGACGACTTCTGGCTGGTCGGCCACGGCACCATCGCCCCGTTCGACGGCGACCTGGACGACTACCAGCGCTACCTGCTCGACATGGCCCGCCAGAAGCGCGAAAGCCTGGCCGAAGCCGCCGGTGCAGCGAAACAGGCTGCTGCCCCCACCGACAAGCCGGCCCTCAGTGGCGCCGAACAGCGCAAACTGCAGGCCGCACAGCGGCAGCAGTATCTGGAGCAGCGCCGCCCGCTGGCCAAGCGTCAGCAACAGCTCGAGCAGCAGATGGACAAGCTCAACGTGGAAAAAGCGTCGCTCGAAGCCCGCCTGTGCGAACCGCTGGACCCAGGAGCCATCGCCGAAGCCGGCCGCAAGCTCAAGCAGTGCACCGACGCGCTGGAGGAAGCAGAAATGAACTGGCTGGAGGTGTCCGCCGAACTGGAAGCCGTGGAAACGGCCTACGAGGCCGGCACAGCGTGACAAGGTTCCTGCTGTTCAGCGATTTTTAATCTGAACGACAAAAAAAGGCGCTACAGTAGGAGTGTTCATCATTCAACAAAGGGAATCCCCACCATGATGCAAATCATCTCCATCATCGTTGTCGGCTTCATCGTGGGCCTGCTGGCCCGCGCACTCAAGCCCGGCGACGACAAGCTCGGCCTGCTGATGACCACCGTGCTGGGCATTGCCGGCTCCGCCGTGGCCAACTTTGCCGGCTCCGCACTCGGCCTGTACCGTCCTGGCGAGGCCGCCGGCTGGATTGCCTCCATCCTGGGCGGCATCGTGCTGTTGTTCCTCTACGGCATGATCGCCAAAAAGTGATGCCGGGCCGGCTGCCGGCTTGACGGCAGGTTAATATGCAGGGGGGCTGTCATCAGCCCCCTTTCTCATGCCTTTACGCCTGTCGTCCATGCCCTTGCACCGATCCCTGCTGACCCTGCCCCTGCTGCTTGCCGGCCTCTCCCTGGTTGCCGGCTGCCAGAAGACGGAAACGCACGCCCCGGCCTCCATGTCTTCCAGCCTGGTCGGCCCGAGTGCGGTGCTGCCGGCCTCGGCGGCATCGCTGCCGGCCAGCGCATCCGAAGTGATCAAGGGCATCTACTTCTGGGGACCGGAAGTGGAAACCATCTCTCCCTGCAACACCAACCAGACCTTCTGGCTGGATGGCAGCGAAAGCGCGCTCGCACCCCTGGAGGAAATGGCGCTCGACAAGGCCAACCGCGCCAACGAGGCCTACCAGCCCATCTACGCCGAGTTGCGCGTGATCCGCAAGGGCCAGGCCACAGATGGCTTCGCCGTCGAGTATGACGGCGTGGTCGAGCTGCAGGAAGTGATTGCCAGCAACGCCGAGGTGCCTTCCGGCTGCAAGCTGATCGAGGTCCCCACCCCGCCGGCAGAGCCCGCTTCCGAGCCGGCATCGGCCGCCATGGACGCCGCCTCGCAACCAGCCTCTGCCCCCGCTGCCCGCAGCAAGGCCGGCTGACAGCCCAAAAAACGAAAAGGCCAGATCGGCAATGATCCGGCCTTGTTCAGAAAGCAGCATCCGGGCGAAGGCTTGCGGCCCTGCCGCAAGCCCCGCACTCCTGCGAACAGGGTCTGCTTATTCGATAGCTTCCTTGACGCCCTTGGGATAGTGGAACAGGGTCGCTGCCGGATCCTTCATCTCGCCGCTGGGCTCGAAAGTAATGGTGGCAGATACGCCCTTGTAGTTGGACTCTGCCAGCTTGGGCAGGTACACGGCCGGATCGGCGGAGTCGGCGCGCTTCATGGCGTCCATGATCAGCATGGCAGCGTCATAGGTGTAGGGGCTGTAGACTTGGTACTGGCCAGGGTAGGCCGCGTCATAGCGCTTCTTCCATTCTTCACCGCCGGGCATCTTGGTGATGGAGGAGCCGCCAACCGCGCACACCACGTTCTGGAGCGGCTTGGCGCCGCCGGAGAGCTTGGCCAGTTCCATGGTGCAAATGCCGTCGCCACCAAAGAACTTCTGCGTGGTCAAGCCGAGCTGCTCCATCTGGCGCAGCATCGGGCCGGCCTGGGCGTCCATGCCTCCATAGAAGATGCCGTCCGGCTTCTCGGCCTTGGTGGCAGTCAGGATCGCCATGAAGTCGGTCGCCTTGTCGGTGGTGAACTGCGTGCTCACGATCTCGATGCCGTTGGCCTTGGCCACCTTGGCAAACACCTCGGCAATGCCCTGGCCATAGGCGGTGCGGTCGTCGATCACGGCCACGCGCTTGAGGTTGTTCTTCTTGGCGTCATTGGCCAGTGCGGCACCCAGGGCGTCATCGTTGGCGATGATGCGGAAGGTGGTCTTGTAGCCGGGCTTGGTCAGCGCAGGGTTGGTGGCGGCGCCCGTCACCATCGGAATGCCGCAGTCGTTGTAGATCTTGGAGGCAGGAATGGTGGTGCCGGAGTTGAGGTGGCCAACCACGCCTGCCACCTTGGAGTCGCACAGCTTCTGCGCCACGGCCGTGCCCTGCTTGGGATCGGCAGCGTCATCTTCCACCACGGCTTCGAAACGGATCTTCTTGCCGCCCAGGGTCATGCCCTTCTGGTTCATGTCGTCCACGGCCATCAGCACGCCGTTGGCATTGTCCTTGCCGTAGTGTGCCTGGCTGCCGGACATGGGCGCAACGGAAGCGATCTTCACCACCTGCACGTCACCACCGGCCGCGGGAGCGGCAGGTGCGGCAGATACGGAGGCTCCGCTGGCCGGAGCGGCGGGTGCCTCTTCCTTCTTGCCGCAGGATGCCAGCAAGGCGGCAGCAGCCAGGGTGGCCGCAACGCTGAAACGCAACTGATAGTGCATGATGTTTGTCTCCAGATATAGGTGTGTCTTCGAAAGCCGGGCTTTCCCGCCGCCTGGTCTGCCTGTTTGCAAATCCTTCAACGACAGCGAAAAAATTGTAATGCGCCAGTTACCGTTCACTCGTCCTATTTGCACGTTCTAGGGCAAACACCGAGAACCCGGCTTTCTCAGCCCTTCACCTGCACATCATGCCGCTGGATCTGGTAGCCACGGCTGGTGTAATAGCGCCAGCGCTCGCGCGCCTGGGCACGGTCCGCCTCGTCCTGCGAAACCACCTCGATCAGCCGTGCGAACTGCTCGAACCCGGCCGGCACCTGCGGCATCAGACTGACCAGCACATCATGGCGTGCGCAGCTGCCCACGTCGCCGGTAAGCCAGACGCGCGCACACTCCTGCATGGCAGCCGCCGTCGCACCTCCTTCCTGCCCTTCGCGCCAGTGGCCGATGAAATCGGTCGCGGACAGCTCCCACAGTTTGCGGTCGAGCTTGTCCAGCGTTGCCGGCTCGGCCACCACCACGATGGAATCGGCACGCCCCACCGCCTTGCGCAGCAGGCGGCTGAGGTAGGCAACCCGGTCGGGAATATTGAAATGGAAGGCGATTTCGGTCATGCCAGGGCCTGAATCATCCGCGCTTGCCTGCTGCGGCGCCCTTGCCCTTGGCTGCTGCAGGCTTGCGGGCCGCCGGTTTGCCCGTCTTGCCGGTATCCCTTGCTGTCGCCTTGTCCCCCTCGGGTGCAGGCAGGGCAAACTGCACCGGCGTCTTCGCCAGGTTCAGCACCAGCCGCACCAGCAAGGGCACCGGGCGGCCGGTAGCCCCCTTGGCGGCGCCCTCGTCCCAGGCCGTGCCGGCAATGTCCAGATGCGCCCAGGGATAGGCCGAGGTATAGCGTTCCAGGAACTTGGCTGCAGAAATCGCCCCGGCGGTACGCCCTGCGATGTTCGCCATATCCGCGAAATTGGATTTCAGTCCCTTGCCATAGGCATCGTCCATAGGCATGCGCCAGCACAGGTCGGCCGACTCGTCCGCCGCCTGCTCGATGGCGCGCGCCAGCTCATCGTGCTGGCTGAACAGGCCCGAGCGCAGGTTGCCCAGCGCCATCACGCAGTTGCCGGTCAGCGTGGCGATATCCACCACCGCCAGCGGTTTGAAGCGTTCGGCATAGGTCAGCGCATCGCACAGGATCAGGCGCCCTTCGGCGTCGGTATTGAGCACCTCGATGGTCTGGCCGCTCATGCTGGTGATTACATCGCCCGGCTTGGTGGCTTCGCCGCTGGGCATGTTCTCGCAGGCGGGAATCAGGCCCACCACGTTGATGGCCGGACGCAGGTGGCGCAGCGCCTCGAACAGCCCCAGCACGCTGGCAGCACCCGACATGTCGAACTTCATCTCGTCCATGCCGGCGCCCGGCTTGATGGAAATGCCGCCGCTGTCGAAGGTGATGCCCTTGCCGACAAAGGCGAGCGGCGCCTGCTTGCGGTCAGCGCCGTGGTACTGCAGCACGATGAAGCGCAGTGGCTCGCTGGAGCCCTTGGCCACGGCCAGGAAAGCGCCCATGCCCAGCTTGCGCACTTTGGCCTCGTCCAGCAGTTCGCATTTGAAACGTGCGTCGCCATGGCCTTCGTTGCCGGAACGGGCAATCTCCTCGGCGACCTTGCCCAGCAGCGTGGGGGTGGCATGGTTGGCAGGACGGTTGGCCCATTCGCGCGCCAGGCCCATGCCGGCCAGCAGCGCACGACCTTCCTCGAAACCCGTACGGCAGTCATTGGCATTCGGCGCGCCGATAACGACCTTCTTCAGCCCGCCCTTGGCCGAAGGCTTGGTGTTGCTGTACACATAGCCGGCGCCCCCCACGGCGAGCATGGCAGTACGCACCTGGTCGATCGTGGCGTCCTGCGCGAAATACACGGCCAGACGCACGTCCTCGCTGACCAGTTCCTTCACCGCCTTGGACAGTGCCTCGCGGATGTCCTGCGGCTTGCCCTGGCCGATCCCGAGCAGGATTACGCGGGAGGCAAAGGCATCGTCGGGCAGGTAGAGCGACAGGCGCTTGCCCGCAGCCGGGCTCCAGTGGCCGCACTGCATGGCGCGGGCAATGGTACCGGGCAGGCCGGCCATGCGCTCCGGCAGCACTTCGTAGCCATCACGCAGCAGGACGAGCAAGACATCACTGCGCACAGCCTTGCTCGGAGCCAGCAGGTCGGAGGGGGAGAGTTGGAAATTCATGATAATGTCGGTTTGTTCTTGGATTGCAAGCGCGGGACTAATGTTATTCGATTCTTCCATACGCCGCGAACTGACCCGCACCTTTGGCGCGACGCTGTTCGTGCTGCTCATCATCGTGCTCACGATGATGCTGATCCGCACGCTCAACTTCGCCAACAAGGGTACGGTGGATCCGTCCGAGGTGTCGCTGGTGCTGGGCTTTACCGTACTGGCCTATTTCCCGACCATCCTCACGCTCAGCCTGTTCATCAGCATTGTCTACACGCTGTCACGCATGTACCGGGACAGCGAGATGGATGTCTGGTTTTCTGCCGGACAGGGCCTGTTCCGCTTCCTGCGGCCGGTGCTGCAGTTTTCAGCGCCGGTCATCGTGGTGATTGCCCTGCTGTCGGTGTTTGGCTGGCCTTGGGCCAATGCCAAGTCGCAGGAGCTGCTCAACCGCTACCAGAGCCGCGGCGACCTCGAGCGCATTGCCCCCGGCCAGTTCCAGGAATCGCGTGACGGCAGCCGCGTGTTCTACATCGACAACAAGGACATGAAGGAGCGCGGCACCCCGGACAAGGCCAGCAAGCTGTTCATCTTTGCCCGCCAGCCCAAGAGCGAAGTGGTGGTGTCGGCCAGCAACGGGCATATCCGCATGGTGGGCAACGAGCGCTTTGCCGTCCTCAACAACGGGCAAAGCACCGAAATCCACGATGACCAGACACTGACCATCAGCCGTTTCCAGGAATACGGCATCCGCATCGGGGGCAAGCCGGTGGAGGTGAAGGACGTCAACCTCAACGACCCGACCACCCTGATCGGCATTTCGCCGCGCATCATCCCCACTCCGGCCCTTTTCCGCATTCCGGAAGGACGCTTCCAGGGCGAATTGGGCTGGCGCCTGGGTATGGCGCTGGCGGGCATCAACTTCATGCTGCTGGCGCTGGCGTCCTCGCGCGTCAACCCGCGCTCGGGACGCAGCGGCGGGCTGATCGTGGCCCTGCTGTTCTTCGTCGCCTATTTCAACCTGCTCAACTTCGGCAAGAACTGGGTGGCCACCGGCAAGATCGGCATGCCGATGATGCTGCTGGTGCTGCATGGTGGTGTCTTCGTGGCCTCGCTGCTGTGGTTGTGGAAGCGCCACATGCAATGGTCTTTCAGCCATCTGTGGCAGCGTCGCCGCACGCGTGAAACGGGAAGTGCAGCATGAAAACGGCACAAGGCTATATCCACCGCCAGATCTATCTGGCCGTTCTGTTCGTGACAATCGGCTTTCTGGCGCTGTTCTTCTTCTTTGATGCGGTCAACGACATCTCGTACACCAGCCGCAATCCGGTGCTGCAGTACACCATCGTGAATGCCTTGTCCTATGTGGGCATGCTGATTCCCGGCCATGTGTACGAACTGCTGCCCATCGCCGTGCTGATCGGCACCATCTTCGTGATGGCCAGCCTGGCGCAGAACTCCGAATTCACCATTCTGCGCACCAGCGGCCTGAGCCCTGCACGCGCCCTGCGCAGCCTGCTGTGGATCGGCGCCATTTTTGGCGTGCTCACCTTTCTGGTCGGCGACTACGTCGCGCCGCGCACAGAGAAGTTCGCCCAGAACTACAAGGCCCGTTTCGAAGGCAACCTCACGTCCGGGCGTACCGGTGCGTGGATGAAGGAGAGCGCGGGTGGAGGCGACCGCATCGTCAACGTGCAGCAACTCACACCCCAGGCTGAGATGCGCAATGTGCGCGTGTTCAACTTCGGGGCCGATGGTGCCTTGTCCGATATCGTCAAGGCCGAATCCGGCACCTTCGGCAAGGACGGCAGCTGGCATCTGCAGAATGTGCAGCACACCGTGCTGACGGGAGCGGCCGAAGAGCAATACCGCATCAAGCGCGAACAGTTGCCAACCATGCACATGACGACGGAAATCGCACAGAGCATGGTGGCGTCGGCCCTGCTCGAACCGGACCGCATGTCGGCACTGGAGCTGTACCAGTACGTTTCGCACCTCAAGAGCAACAACCAGTCGGCACAGAACTACGAAATCCAGTTCTGGCGCAAGGTGTTCTACCCGCTGAGTTGCCTGGTAATGGTGATCCTGGCCCTGCCCTTTGCCTACCTGCATTTCCGCTCGGGCAACATCACCACGGCGGTATTTGGCGGCGTGGTGATCGGCATCAGCTTCTTCCTGCTCAACAACGTGTTCGGCTACATCGGCAACCTCAATGGCTGGGTGCCGTGGGTGGCGGCAGCGATACCCAGCGTGATCTATACGCTGATCTCGCTGGGTGCATTTGTCTGGCTGGTGCTGAAGCGCTAGTACCGTCGCAGATTTGCCCGGAAAAATTTCGCAGGCCTTGAAAATCACCAAAAACCGAGGCTATAATCGATGTCTTCGGAGTATGGCGCAGCCTGGTAGCGCGTCTCGTTCGGGACGAGAAGGTCGAAGGTTCGAATCCTTTTACTCCGACCATCCATGAAAAGGGTTGCAGCGCAATGTTGCAACCCTTTTTCTTTTTGCATGACAGGCATTGCGGCCATACCACATGCATGCAAAGCATAAGACTCATTCCTCTTATACAATATCGCCCATAACGACCGCAGCCGGTCCTTTTCTTCATCGGGCACCATGAACCTCCATCAATTCCGCTTTGTCCAGGAAGCGGTCCGCCGCAATCTCAACCTCACGGAAACCGCCAAGGCGCTGTTCACCTCGCAGCCCGGGGTGTCCAAGGCCATCATCGAGCTGGAGGAGGAACTGGGCGTGGATATCTTTGCGCGCCACGGCAAGCGCCTGAAGCATGTGACGGAGCCCGGCCAGCACATCCTGGCCAGCATCGAGATCATCCAGCGCGAAGTGGCCAACCTCAAGCGCATCGGCGAGCAGTTCAGCACGCAGGACAGCGGGCGCCTGAGCATTGCCGCCACCCATACGCAGGCCCGCTACGTGCTGCCGCTGCGCGTGGCCCAATTGCGCCAGCGCTATCCCAAGGTCCAGGTGAGCCTGCATCAGGGCACGCCCGAGCAGGTGGCGCGCATGCTGCAGGAAGAATCCGCCGAAATCGGCATTGCGACCGAGTCGCTGGCCGACTACGCGGACCTGGTCACCCTGCCCTGCTACAACTGGCAGCACGTGCTGGTCGTGCCCGAAGCGCATCCGCTGGCGCACGAAGAGCGCATCACGCTGGAGATGCTGGCCCAGCAGCCGCTCATCACCTACCATCCCTCGTTCACCGGACGCACCCGTATCGACCAGGCCTTTGCGCAGCGTCGCCTGACGCCGGAAGTGGTGCTGGAAGCCATCGATTCGGATGTGATCAGCACTTACGTGACGCACGGACTGGGCGTCGGCATCGTGGCCGAAATGGCGATGACGCATGATCCCAAACCGGGACTGGTGTACCGCCCGCTGGGGCATCTGTTCGGCAGCAACGTCACGCGCGTGGCCTTCAAGCGCGGCGTATACCTGCGCAACTACGTGTACGAGTTTGCCGAGTACCTGAGTGACCGCCTGCCGCGCCAGCTAGTGATGAAGGCCATGACCGGCCAGTTCGACGACTACGAGCTGTAAGCACACCCGCCCCACCTGCCCCCCGCGCCGCCGTCACGCCGGCGCGGTTCCGGAGACTCCATGAGCGCCGCCCTGCACACCCCCGCCATTTCCTCGCGCCTGCCAGCGGTAGGCACCACGATTTTCTCCGTCATGTCTGCGCTGGCCCAGCAGCATGAAGCGGTCAACCTCGGACAGGGTTTTCCGGATTTTCCGTGCGACCCGGCGCTGGTCGACGAGGTGCACCAGGCCATGCTGGCGGGGCACAACCAGTATCCGCCCATGCCCGGCGTGCCGGCGTTGCGTCAGGCCATAGCGGACAAGATCAGCCTCCTCTACGGGCAGCGCTACGATGCCGATGCCGGCATCACGGTGACGGCCGGCGCCACGCAGGCACTGCTGACCTGCCTGCTCGCCGTGGTGCAGCCCGGTGACGAGGTGATCGTGCTGGAACCCTGCTATGACAGCTACCTGCCCGGCATTGCCATGGCCGGCGGCATCCCGGTGCGTGTGCCGCTCAGGCCCGGCAGCTTTCGCCCGGATTTCGACCGCATTGCCGCGGCAATCACGCCGCGCACACGCGCCATCATGATCAACACCCCGCACAACCCTTCCGGCACGGTGTGGAGCGAGGCCGACATGCTGCGGCTGCAGGACCTGCTGGACGGCACCGAGGTGATCGTGATCAGCGACGAGGTGTACGAGCACATGGTGTTCGATGGCGCTCCGCACTGCAGCGTGGCGCGCTACCCGGCCCTGGCAGCACGCAGCATGATCGTGAGCAGCTTCGGCAAGACCTTCCATGTGACGGGCTGGAAGGTGGGCTATGTGGCGGCGCCCCCGGCGCTGATGGCCGAGTTTCGCAAGATCCACCAGTTCAACGTGTTCACCGTCAACACGCCGATGCAGCACGGGCTGGCACAGTACATGCGTGATCCGCAGCCCTACCTGCAACTGCCCGCCTTCTACCAGCGCAAGCGCGACCTGTTTGCCGAAGGGCTGCGCCACACCCGCCTGCAACTGCTGCCCTGCACCGGCACCTATTTCCAGTGCGTGCGCTATGACGCCCTCGCCGTGACCGAGCGCGACCTGCCAGAAGGCGAGTTCTGCCAGTGGCTGACGCGGGAGGTGGGTGTTGCCGCGATTCCGCTCTCGGCCTTCTACGCCGAAGGCTTCGAGCAGAAAATCATCCGCTTCTGCTTTGCCAAGCGGGATGAAACGCTGGCACTGGCGCTGCAGCGCCTTGCCAGCCTGTAAGGCTTACTTGCTGGCGGCTGCGTCCTGGGCACGCTTGGCCGCGGCTTCGGCCTTCTCCAGGGCCGCATTGGCAGCTGCCTTGCCTTCTTCCGTTGCCTGCTTGGCGGCAGCCTTGCCTTCGGCCGTGGCGTCCTGCACCGCAGCCTTGGCACGATCGGCAGCAGCAGCGGCCTTTTCCGCAGCGGCAGAGGCTGCCGTGGCAGCGGCCTTGCCGGCCATCTCGGCAGCCGAAGCAGCCTGATCCACCGCAGCGCTGGCCTGGGCGGCAGCGCGCTCATCCTTGGGAGTTTCTTCCTTCTTTCCGCAAGCCACCACGGACATGGCGGCAACCAGGGAGGCAACAAGCAGCGTGCGTTGGAATTTCATGATGGTCCTCGAATCGATGGGATGAATGGCTGCGCGGGAGTCCAAGCGCAGAGTCGTCGGAAGCTGACAATTTCATGACATCCCGACAAGGCAGACTGTAATGGAACTGCGCCGGATGTGGCAACGCTGTCTGCAACGGAATGTAATCGGGCAACGGATCGTTGCATGGTTGGCACCAAAAACAAAGGCCGCCCCGACTGAGCGGGCGGCCTTGTGCGACGCGGATGGCGTGATTACTTGGCGTGGCTGACCATGTACATCACGGCAGCTTTCACGTCCTCGTCAGGAGCGGTGGAGCCACCCTTGGGAGGCATCACGCCCTTCTGGCCGGTGAAGCCCTCGATGGAGTGCTTGAACAGTGTTTCTTCGCCCTGGGCAATACGGGGAGCCCAGTCGGCCTTGTCGTCCAGCTTGGGAGCGCCGGCAACGCCAGCAGCATGGCAGGCCTGGCAGGTGGACTTGTACAGGGCTTCGCCCTTGGCCAGGTCGAGGCCGGCAGCGGCACCTGCAGCAGCACCGGTCACGGCAGCGGAAGCGGCGTTCACGGCGGAGGCGGCAGCAGCGGCCGTAGCGGACGCAGCGTTATCGACGGCGGAAGCGGCACTATCCATTGCAGAGGCGGCGGTGTCAACTGCAGCGGAAGCGGCGGTCACGGCCGCAGAGCCAGCCATGTCAGCGGCAGAAGCGGCCATGTCGGCAGCGGAGGCAGCCTGGCTGGCGGCAGCCGTGTCTTCCTTCTTGCCACAAGCGGTCAGGGCTGCAGCGGCAGCCAGGGTCAGGACGAGCAGAGAGCGTTGAACGTTCATGAGTTGTTCCTTCGGTTCATTGGAAAATCAGAGTCAGGCACTTTCCGCAAACTGCTGGGCAAGCGCTGCCGACCAGTGCCACTTTAACGGACACCAGTTCCATTGTGTGTCAGACAACGCCGATTTGTGAGTTTATTGTCAGCTTTGCTGTTACACGGTGCAGTCTTACAACGAAGTCTTGACTTGACTCAATACACGAGTTGCTGCCACGCCTTCTCCAGTCGTTTTACGCTCACAGGCTGGGGAGTGCGCAGTTCCTGCGCAAAGAAGCTGACGCGCAACTCCTCCAGCAGCCAGCGGAACTCCTGCATGCGCGCATCCGTCTGGCCCTTGCGCTCGGCCAGCAAGCGCCAGTAGCGCTGCTCCAGCGGCTTGTGTTCGGCCATTTTCTGCGCATCGCGGGCAGGATCGGTGCGCAGCTTGTCCAGTCGCAGGGTGATGGCCTTGAGGTAGCGCGGCAGGTGCTGCAGTTGCGACCAGGGGGTTTCTGCCAGGAAGCGTTTGCTGCACAGACGCTGCAACTGCTGCGTGGCGTCTGCCACGGCATCGGGCTGGATCTTCGTGTCCTTGATCTTGCGCGTGGCGACGGCGAATTCGGCCAGCACCACGCCCGTCTGTCGTGCCACTTCCTGCGCGATCAGACTGAGGCGGCTCCTGCCCTCTTCCACGCGCCTGGCAAACGCCTCGGAATCGGAGGGAAGCGGATCAGCGAGAAAGGCGCGATCCATGGCCACGTCCAGGATCTGCTGACGCAGTTCCTCTGCCGTTCCCAGCGGCATATAGGCGGCGGCCATTTTCTGGAAATCCGGCAAGTTCTTTTCCAGATACTTGAGTGCGTCCCTGACCTGCAGGGCAAACAGCCGGCGCAGGCCGCTGCGGTGACGTGCGGCTGCCACTTCCGGTTCGTCGAATACCTCGATGCTCACGGCGTTGCCCTGGTCGATCAGGGCGGGAAAGCCGATCAGCGTCTGGCGGCCGCGGCGCATTTCCATGATTTCGGGCAGTTCGCCGAAGGTCCAGGCGGTGTAGCGCTGGTCTTCGGCCAGATTGCTGGCCATGGAAGCGCCTGAGTCCTGCCCTCTGGATGCCTTCCCCGCTGCGGTTTCCAGCGGCGCCTTGCGGGAGTCCGCCTTATCCGGCGCCTGCGGGCGCTTGCCGGAATCACCTGTCTCGCTCGTGCCACCCGACGTGCTGCGCAATTCCTGCCGCAGCACGGCCAGCGCCTGGAAAGCCCCGCGCGCCTGGCTGCCCAGCTCCGCCTTGAGCGCACCGAGATTGCGTCCCATGCCCAGCTGGCGGCCGTGCTCGTCCGTCACGCGCAGGTTCATGAACAGGTGTGCCGGCAGCATGTCCAGCTTGAAATCGTTGCGCTTCACGTCCAGGCTGGTGTGGTCGCGCACGGCCTTGAGCAAGGCATCCAGCAGGCTGCCGTGGGCAAAGCCGGGCTCATCCTGCAGTTGGGCGGCCAGCCGCGTGGCACTTTCCGGCAGCGGCACGAAACGGCTGCGCGGACGCTGCGGCAGGCTCTTGAGCAGGGCCTGGATCTTGTCCTTGAGCATGCCGGGCACCAGCCATTCGGCGCGGTCCTCACTGACCTGGTTGAGGGCGAACAGCGGCAATTCCACCGTCACGCCGTCGCGCGCATCGCCCGGCTCGTGCAGATAGGTGGCGCGGCAGTCCACGCCACCCAGGCGAATGGTGCGCGGAAACAGCTCTGTGGTGATGCCGGCCGCCTCGTGCCGCATCAGCTCTTCCTTGCTGATCTGCAGCAGCTTCGGGTTGCCGCGGCTCGCGCTGCGGAACCATTTTTCGAGCTGGTGGGCGTTGGTGACGTCTGCCGGAATCTGCGCGTCGTAGAAGGCATAGATCAGCTCGTCGTCGACCAGCACGTCCTGGCGACGCGACTTGTGCTCCAGCTCCTCGACCTGTCGCACCATCTTGCGGTTGGCTGCCAGGAACGGCAGGGAGGATTCCCAGTCATCCCCGACCAGCGCCTGGCGGATGAAGATCTCGCGCGCGCTAACGGGATCAATACGGTCGTAATCGACGCGCCGGTTGTTGTAGACCACGATGCCGTAGAGCGTGGCACGTTCCAGCGCCACCACCTTGCCGGCCTTCTTTTCCCAATGCGGGTCCAGCAACTGTTTGCGCAGCAGATGTGCGCCGACCTCTTCCAGCCATTGCGGCTCGATGTTGGCGATGCCGCGACCGAACAGGCGCGTGGTTTCGACCAGTTCCGCGCAGGCAATCCAGCGCCCCGGCTTCTTGCGCAGGTGGGCACCAGGATGGCGCCAGAACTTGATGCCGCGCGCACCCAGGTACCAGTCTTCATCCTCGCTCTTGAAGCCCACGTTGCCCAGCAGGCCGGCCAGCATGCTCTGGTGCAGCTGGGCATAGCTGGCGGGGGCCACGTTGTGCTTCCAGCCCTGTTCGCCGGCCACTGTCAGCAGCTGGCTGTGGATGTCGCGCCATTCGCGCACGCGGCGCACGTTGATGAAATTCTGGCGCAGCAGGGACTCGTACTGGCGGTTGCTGAGCCTGTGGGTAGGCGCAGCTGCGGATGCACTTGCGGCACCGGCTGGCTGAACACGCCCGGCCTGCGCTGTTTCCCGCTTGCCAGTGGGGCCTTGCGGTGTGCCCGTCTGGCCTCGATGGCCCTGGCCTTCCAGTGCCTGTGTCACCTGCCCGGCAGCCACCAGGCGTTGCGCCACCGGCAGCACCGCCTGCGAGGCGCCCTTGCGGGACAGCGCCAATTGTTGCGCACGCGCTGAAGGCAGCGAAGGGGAACCACCCCGCGCCTCATGCAGCCATTGCCACAGCTTGAGCGTGCTGACGAATTCGCTTTTCTCGTCGTCGAACTTGGCCTGCGCCTGGTCGGCTTGGGTCTGCTGTTCCAGCGGACGGTCGCGCACGTCCTGCACGCTCAGCGCCGAGGCAATCACCAGCGCTTCGTCCAGCGCGCCGCGCGCATTGGCTTCCAGCAGGATGCGCCCGATGCGCGGATCCAGCGGCAGGCGTGCCAGTGCGCGCCCCACGTCGGTCAGCTGGTTGGCAGCATCGACCGCACCCAGCTCTTTCAGCAACTGGTAGCCATCGGCGATTGCCTTGGGGCGCGGCGCCTCCAGGAAGGGAAAGCGCTCCACATCGCCCAGATGCAGCGATTGCATGCGCAGGATCACGCCCGCCAGTGAGGAGCGCAGGATTTCGGGATCGGTAAAGCGCGGGCGGCTGTTGAAATCCTTCTCGTCATACAGGCGGATGCAGATGCCGTTGGCGACACGGCCGCAGCGACCGGCACGCTGGTTGGCCGCGGCCTGGCTGACGGATTCGACCAGCAGTTGCTCCACCTTGTTGCGGTAGCTGTAACGCTTGACGCGCGCCGTGCCACTGTCAATCACGTAGCGGATGCCCGGCACCGTGAGCGAGGTTTCGGCCACGTTGGTGGCCAGCACGATGCGGCGGCCGCCGTGGCTGTCGAACACGCGGTCCTGCTCGGCTTGGCTCAGGCGTGCAAACAGCGGCAGCACTTCGGTGTTGCGCAACACCGGGCTGTGGCTCAGGTGCTTGCGCAGATGGTCGGCCGCTTCGCGGATTTCGCGTTCGCCGGGCAGGAACACCAGGATGTCGCCGCTATCTCCTGGGGAACGCCAGAGCTCGTCCACCGCATCGGCTATGGCCGTGTTCAGGTCGGTATCCTTGCTTTCCTCGAAGGGGCGATAGCGCGTCTCGACCGGATACAGGCGTCCGGACACCATCAGCACTGGCGCCGGCCCCTTGCGCGAGGCAAAGTGCTGGGCAAAACGGTCGGCGTCGATGGTGGCCGAGGTGACGATGACCTTCAGGTCCGGCCGGCGCGGCAGGATTTCCTTGAGGTAGCCGAGCAGGAAGTCGATGTTCAGGCTGCGTTCATGCGCCTCGTCGATGATGAGGGTGTCATAGGCCTTGAGCAGCGGGTCGCTCTGCGTCTCGGCCAGCAGGATGCCGTCGGTCATCAGCTTGACGGAAGCACCCTTCTGCAGCCGGTCCTGGAAACGCACCTTGTAGCCCACCACCTCGCCCAGCGCCGTGTTGAGCTCTTCGGCAATGCGCTTGGCCACGCTGCTGGCGGCAATCCGGCGCGGCTGGGTGTGGCCGATCAGGCGCGGTTTTTCGCCTGGGCGCGCATGTATGGCGCCGCGGCCCAGTGCCAGCGCAATCTTGGGCAATTGGGTGGTCTTGCCCGAGCCGGTCTCGCCGCAGACGATGACGACCTGGTGCTCGCGCACCGCTGTCATGATCTCGTCGCGCCGGGAAGATACCGGCAGGTTTTCGGGGAATTCAATCAGCAAAATGGATGCCTGGCGGCCGCAAGCCCGCCAGCGAATAGGGAAAAGCGTGATTATCCTTGATCACGCTCCTGTTGCACCCCTGGCTTGCAGCAGAAGGCCGAGGGCAATCGCCTTGCTGACCGCCTGCGCACGCGAGCGAACCTGCAGCTTGCGATAGATATTCTTCAGGTGTGCGTTCGCCGTCTGCACGCTGATGCCCAACTCCGTCGCCACTTCAGCACTGGTATGGCCTTTCGCCACCATCTGCAACACCTCCTGCTCGCGGAGGGTAAGACACTCCTCTCCTTGCGAAGCCCTGCCATCGAGACGTGCGCCCCTGGCTCCCGCCCCATTGCGCAACCGTGGCAAAAGGCGGCGGGTGATGCTGGCCGTCACGGGAGCCCCACCGTGGACCACTTCGAGAATGGCATCGCCATAGCTGACGAACCAAGAACTCTTGACCAGATACCCGGTGGCGCCTTTTTCGAACGCTAGCATGGCCAGTGCTTCATCGTCATCGATGGAGGTGGCAACCACCTCCACCAGCGGCATACATTGCTTGACCTGATCGATGACATCAAGACATTGTCCACTCTGGAGCTGCAAATCGAGCAGCATCACATCGAACTCCTGCTGAGCCAGTATGCGCTTCACATCCTGCAGGGAACTGGCTATGGCACGCAAATCGATCCGCGGATCTTTCTGCAACTCGCCAGCAATCACACGCTGGGCGTGTGTATTACCTTCCACCAAAACGACCTGAATCGGACGATCTATCCTGCCAACATAGCGTCGCATGAGAAAATACCACAAAAGTAACAAAACCGTCACACAAAATTTTCGTCAACGGGCGAAATTTCTTGATGCTTTACACATGCTACGAAATTTATCAAGATTGTTACCAACTTTTCTAGCGGGAAACACCGTTAACTTTTTGGGTTTTCTTGTATTTTTTCAAATAAACATGAATCTTACATTAAGTTACATGTGCACTTTTGTATTTATTCATTTGTGTTTATCCATATAAATCAAAGGCTTGTGTTTCATTTGCGAACGGTAGCCCGGAAGGATGGGTACCCAGATCTGGCGATTTCCAAAGCCTGGCAGACGAAACAAACTGCAGTCGTCGAGCAAACGGTGTAACACAACGCAAACACCGGCAGCCCGTCCGACTGGCAGGCCCCTCCTGGCAGCCGTATCCATCAACAATCCTTGGAGAAACCAACATGAAACGCCTCGCAATCATTGCCGCTGCTTTCGCCACTACCGCTGCTTTCGCAGCTCCGGGTGAAGTGCAGATCAACGCCCCCTCCATCCAGGGCGTCGCTGCCATCCAGTCTTCCATCACCAACAAGGCTGCTGGCTTCATGGTCAAGGCACAGCAGAACGTCTCCACCAACACGGCTGGCGTTGAAATCAACAGCCCGTCCATTCAGCTGACAATTGCCAACGATTCCAGCCTGAGCAACGAAGCCAGCGGCTTCCTGAGCACTGCGAAGCAGAACCTGGCCACCAACGACGGCAACGTGACCGTTGACGCTCCGCAACTGCAGGTCGTTTATGCCAATGGCAGCAACATCGCCAACGAATCACTCGGCTTCATGACTGAAGCCGTGCAGAACCTGGCCAACAACTACGCTCCCGCTCCGTAAGCGTCCGGCCCTCCGTGGTGCAGCTGCCTAACTAGATGACAGGCAGCTGCATCCTGGTCATTATCACCACCAGGAGATCGGCATGTTCTTCAAACGCATTCCGCTGATTGCCGTCCTGCTCGTCGCCGGCTCCGCCACCAGCCCCCTGCTCGCAGGGCCCTGGGAGGACACAATTACTCTGAGCCGGCCCGTGCAATATCTGAAACTGCCCAACTATTCCGTGCAGAAGTCCAGCCCGCTTGAAAAGACGGATGGCATGCCTGCGTCGTTACGCGCAAAAGTGGCGCGCTACCAGGCCAAGGCCAAGTCCCAGATGTCTGGCGACGGCACGATCTATACCGAGAAAGACGTGATTTCCAGAAGCTCCGGCAACGCCCTCCAGCGCACCTGCGTACAGGAAGTTGCAAGCAATACCTTTGCCACCACGCCGGGAGTGCCTGGCGCAACCAAGGGCAAGGGAGACCAGATCGTCGTCCTGCGCGGGGATGTCATCAACATTTGCAACTAAGCTGCTCACGCTGCGATGCCGGTTGCAGAGCAACATCCAGGATAGTCACGCACAGCCCCGAAAGTCAGTCATGCCGATTCAGATCCAGAAAGCAATTTCTTCCCATTTGCCGCGCCTGGCTGGCACGCGCCCGTCCTTCCGGCGTTTTCTTGTTCCTGCACTGACGACACTGCTCGCCACAGGCTGCAGCCTGCCCATCAATCCGGCACGGGATGCCGAGTTCCAGTCCTACGCCAGCATGTCATCCCGACCGGTCACCCGCCCGGTCCGGTCAATTTCGAGCTTCTCCGACTCGCTAATGTGCATGGACAAGCTGTTCCAGGAGGCGCGGGTCCCCACGACCCTGATCAGCAGCAAGTCTATCCCCGACTACTCCACACGAGTGCCCGTCGCCACCAAGGAAATGATCATCACTGCGCTGTCGCAGATGTCGCGCCTGAGCAATGCCTTCCGCTATGTGGACTTCGAGGTGGACATAGCACGCCAAGACACCGTCCAGAACCTGACCACCATCCTGCTGAACAACAACCAGATGCAGTTGCAACGACCGGCACTGTACGTGTCGGGCGCAATGTCCTTTGTCGACCAGAACGTCATCAACAACCGCATGCAGCTGGGCACTTCGGCCACCCGCTTTGAAAGCGGCATGGGTTCCAATCGCAGTGCCACCGTGGTGGGCCTGGAATTGCACCTGGGAGATTTCAAATCCCGCACCATTATTCCCGGACTCGACTCCGCGAATGAAGTCATCATTGGAAACGGCGGACAAGGCCTGGATCTTTCCGGTCGGATCGGCAAGTATGGATGGGATTTCAATGTCGGTCGCGACTATGCGCTGGGTACAGGCGCCGCAGTACGTACCCTGGTCGAACTGGCCATGATCGAACTGACAGGCAAATGGGCGCGCGTGCCCTACTGGCAATGCCTGACACTGGAACAAACCCACCCTGCCTTCCAGCGACAGCTGCGCGAATGGTATGAATCCAGCGATCCACTGACGCGCCAGCGACTGATACAGCGCTCCCTCATCGCCCAGGGCTATCTTCCCCGTAGCGAGGCCCTGCTGCTCGCCAATAGCCCCATTCTGCGCGACGCAGTCGCTAGGTTTCAGGCAGATCAGGGTATTGTGGTCAATGGCATCATCGACTACACCACTTATGACCGCGTCCTGCGCAACTTCGTGAAGCTGGATGGGGATGGCAACTTCGAGCGCATCGGGTGGCAAAACACCAAGGCTGACAAACGTGATGCCGGCAGTCCTCTCCCAGAAGCTTCCGCCCCCCTGAAAATCGACTTGCAGATCGAAAACCCGGTCATTGACAAGACACAGTTCTATTCCGGCACCCCGCTATTCTTGTCGGTACGCCTGTCTCGGGCCTCGCACCTTTCGTGCTACCACGCCAGCCCGCAGGGGAACGTAATTCGCCTGCTTCCCAACATGTCGAATCCTGCGTCCTTGGTATCGGCCAACCAGACCATCCGCATTCCCGACTGGATGTCGCCCAATCCGCCGTTCGTACTGGATACGGGCGCCCCTGGCACTGAATCTGCGATCTGCCTGGCCACCAGCGAAGATCCCATGAAGAAGCTGCCGGCGCCCTACCAGGTTCCCGCCCTGACGCTGGTCCAAGGCGCCAGCGGCGTCGAAGGCGTGCGCCAGCAATTCGAGCAGGCATTCGGCAAAGAGGCAGTCGCATCCAGGACGCTGAAGTGGCAAGTCCTGCCCAAGCCTTGATACGAACCACAAGACCTCTGTCGAGCATGTCCAAACTGTCCACTCTGACTCGCCACGGCAAGTCTGCAACTTCCGCTGTCATCCTGCTGTTCACCTTGGGCGGTAATGGTGCAGCGTGTGCACAAGGCATGGACAAGCCCTTCCCCGGCGCTGGCCCGACTGCCTCTACCAGCCTGACGATCCCCGACCCGGCATTCGAGCAGGAAATATCCCGCCTGAAGTGGGAAGTGAATGGATCACCCCGTGGAAGCGCTTCCGCTGCCGATGCGGCTTGGCTGCTGGGCCTCATCTACCTGCATGGTGCAGGCACGCGCGCAGACCTTCCGCAAGCCTTCGACTGGTTCGCCCGCTCACTGGATCTGGGCGGGCAAGGCTGGGCACATGCCGGGCTTGCATGGTGTCACATGGAGGCCTGCAACGGAGAGAAGAACCTCGAGGCTGCATCCGGGCATATCACGGAACTCAGGCATACGCATCCAGGCCGAGCCGATTACCTTGCCTGGCTGCTTAGCACCCGCCATGGTACGGCCTTCCGTAGCAGTGACACTGCCAGTTCCAGGCAACTGCTGCGACGTGCGGCACGCTCCGGCGATGTACAGGCAGAAATCGAACTAGGCTTGCGTGCGGCAACCAGCAACAATCTGCCAAAGGCCTCCGGATATGTCCGGCAGGACGCCCCGCACGCAGCATCCGCCCAAGCCGACATCCGCATTGTCCAGCAACCGGATAGCACGAGACAAGGACGCTACCCGGATGCCAACAGTCCGGCGGAGGACATTTACCGTGCGGCCCGCGCCAACCATCGTGGCGACGGTCGACCCAGAAATTTCACGGAAGCCATACGGCTCTATCGGCTGGCCAGCGCCAAGGGGAACCTCCCGGCAAGGAGGATGCTGGAACTGATCTACTCCCGTCCGAACAGTGCGGGTGGTGTCGACATTGGCTGGATGTCGCAACTTGCCAACGTCAACCTGGCCCCAGCGTCGCCCTTCATCGACGGTTCGCCAGCTCCCGACGCACGCCGCCTGCAACGCGACCCCACCCCGTTGTTCGACCTGTTACCTCCCCAATGGCAGAAGCGCGTACCTCTGGCAGGCCCCTGACAACTCCGGGAAACTCCTCATATCACCAAAGTTGACAACACAGGCTGCATCAGGGCAACACTTGCGTAACTAATTCACATGCCGGAGCACGCAAGACCTTTTACCCCGAAAGGAAAAGGCGGACAATCGGGGCATGGCAGTCGCGCGCGCGAAATATATTCCCGCAAGCGACCTGCAAGCTCCTGCAAGAATCGAACAAGAAATCCCCTGCCCTCCGATGTCCGGCGTCTTCAACTTCACCTTTGTTCCCTGGTTCCGTTCCGTTGCGCCCTACATCCACATGCACCGTGGCAAGACGATCGTGATCGGGGTGCCTGGCGAGGCCATTGCTGCCGGCAAACTCGGCAACATCGCGCAGGATCTGGCACTTATCCAGAGCATGGGCGTGCAGATCGTGCTGGTGCACGGCTTCCGTCCGCAGGTGAACGAACAGCTCCGCGCCAAGGGCTACGAACCCCATTTCTACAAGGGCACCCGCGTCACCGACAGCGTGGCGCTGGACTGCGCGCTCGAGGCCGCCGGCCAGCTGCGCTACGAAGTCGAAGCCGCCTTCAGCCAGGGCCTGCCCAACACGCCCATGGCCGGCGCTACCGTACGCATCATTTCGGGCAACTTCCTCACGGCACGCCCGGTCGGCATCGTCGACGGCATCGATTACCAGCACTCAGGCCTCGTGCGCAAGGTCGACGCCACCGCCATCCAGACCATGCTCGATGGCGGCGCCATGGTACTGCTGTCTCCGCTGGGTTTTTCGCCCACGGGCGAAGCCTTCAACCTCACCATGGAGAACGTGGCCACCGAAGTCGCCAGCGAACTCCATGCCGACAAGCTGATCTTCCTGACGGACAACGGCGGCATCCGCCTGCGCCCGCTCGATCCCCCGGCGGACGACAACCCCATTGACACCGAACTGCCCCTGGCCTACGCCGAAGAGCTGCTGGCGCAGTTGCCGCCGGCCGAAAAGCCGTCCGACATGGGCTTTCATCTGCAGTACTGCGTCACTGCCTGCAAGAACGGCGTGGAACGCAGCCACATCGTGCCCTATCTGGTCGATGGCTCCATCCTGCTTGAAATCTACACGCACGATGGCATCGGCAGCATGGTGGTCGACGAAAAGCTCGAAAGCCTGCGCGAAGCCACCATCGAGGACGTGGGCGGCATCCTGCAGCTGATCGAGCCCTTCGAGAAGGACGGCACCCTGGTCAAGCGCAGCCGCACCGAAATCGAGCGCGATGCCGACCACTACACCATCATCGAGCACGACGGCGTGATCTTCGGCTGCGCCGCGCTCTATCCCTACCCCGAAGACGGCACCGGCGAAATGGCCTCGGTCACCGTCAGCCCGCAAGTGCAGGGCCAGGGCGACGGCGACAAGCTGCTGCGCCGCATCGAGCAGCGCGCCCGCGCAATGGGCCTGAAAAGCATTTTCGTCCTCACCACCCGCACCATGCACTGGTTCATCAAGCGCGGCTTCACCGTGGTTGATCCGACCTGGCTTCCGGAAGCCCGCAAGCGCAAGTACAACTGGGACCGCAAGAGCCTGGTGCTGGTGAAGAAGCTGCAGTAAGCCACGCATCCCGCGGCAGGCAATTGCTGCCGTGCCCGTGGCCCGTATCGAATGTCAATCTGAAAAAGGAGTTTCCCGCATGGTGACCCGCAAAACCACCCCCATCTCCCTCAAGGATCCCACACGTCTGGTGCGTTCCGGTGACGTGGTGATCGGCAAGAGTGCTGTCGAGAACATCGACAAGGTCGCCACGCATGATGCCTCCATGTCCGCCATGACGCGCCGCAGTGTTGCCATCGAGCAGATCCTGGAAAAGGCCGAGGACAAGCTCGAGGCCATGCAGACGCTGCTGTCCCGCGCCTCAAAGGACGAGGTCGAAGCCCTCAAGCGCATGCTGGCCATCGACAGCTCCGTGGTACGCCAGAACGTCTCTGCCGACGAGGAGCTGGCTCCCGACTGGCGCAAGGGCGGCTACCCCTACAAGAACCTGATGAGCCGCAAGAACTACGAGAAGCAGAAGTACTCGCTTCAGGTAGAACTGCTCAAGCTGCAGGCCTGGGTCAAGGAAACCGGCGCGCGCGTCGTGATCGTGTTCGAAGGCCGCGATGCAGCCGGCAAGGGCGGCACCATCAAACGCTTCATGGAACACCTGAACCCGCGCGGCGCGCGCGTGGTAGCCCTGGAAAAGCCGACCGACGAGGAACGCGGCCAGTGGTACTTCCAGCGCTACGTGAAGAACCTGCCCACGCACGGGGAAATCGTGCTGTTCGACCGTTCCTGGTACAACCGTTCCGGCGTCGAGCGCGTGATGGGTTTCTGCACCGATGAGGAATACCGCGAATTCATGCTGCAGGCCCCGCTGTTCGAGCGCATGCTCACCCGCAGCGGCGTGTTCCTGTTCAAGTTCTGGTTCTCCGTCAGCCGCGACGAACAGCGCCGCCGCTTCAAGGAGCGCGAGCTGCACCCGCTCAAGCAGTGGAAACTCAGCCCAATCGACAAGGCCTCGCTCGACAAGTGGGACGACTACACCCGCGCCAAGGAAGCCATGTTCTTCGAAACCGACACCGTGGACGCCCCCTGGACCGTCATCAAGTCCGACTGCAAGAAGCGCGCCCGCCTCAACGCCATGCGCTACGTGCTGAACAAGGTGCCCTACGCCAACAAGGCTCTGGACAACATCGGCACGCTCGACACCCTGCTGGTCGGTCGCGCCAACAACATCTACGAAACGGGCGAGCGCCCCATGGGTGAAGTGCGCAACGCCTTCGAACTGCTGGCCAAGAACAAGTAAGCGCCGGTCCGGCAAGAGGCTGGCATGGTCGGCCTCCTGAAACAGCAAGGCCACTGGATTTCCAGAGGCCTTGCCTTATTGTGCCTGTTACTTTGCCGCACATTGCCTGCGCATGCGCAGCAGCCAGCCGATGCCGATCACGATCAGGGCCACAAAGCCCACGAAAGACCAGTTGGCGATCGTGCCGCCGAGAAAAGTCCAGTCCACCGCCGTGCAATCACCGCTGCCGGCAAAGATCTTGGGCAGCGCCTGACTCAGCGGCATCTGCTCGATCATGCCGTAGAAGTCGCGGCCGCAACTGTAGAACTCGGGCGGATACCACTGCAGCCAGGACTGGCGCGCCGCCACAAACGCCCCCGCAGCCGCCACCGGCACGATCAGAAGATAACTCGCCGCATGCCAGCGGCACCCCTTGCCCGCCCAGCCGGCCAGCGCCAGCAGCAGCACCAGAATATACAGGTAGCGCTGCACGATGCACATCGGACATGGCGTGAGTCCACCGTTGTATTGCAGGTTCAGCCCAAACGCCAGCATGCCCGCAACCGCAACAGCAATCCAGGCCAGAGTACGTCGCGGCGTGTCGAAGAACAGGGAAATCAGCGCTTGCATGGGGCCACCTGCAGAAAATTGGCCGCCCGGAGAGACTCGAATTCTTCCGGTATGCCATTGAATACAAAGGGATTTTTCGCGGTGACTTTTGCCGTTTGCCCCCACTTGTTCCCCTATACCCACTTGTTCCCCCATTTGATTTTCAAAACGGGCAAAAAAGGTGGGAAATTGACGCCATTATGCGACAGGTTGGGGGCAAATCTGGACTCACACCGCCCTGCTCTACCCCACCAGCAATTGCAGGATCACCCCACCCGCTTGCACAGCAATTCCAGCACCCGCCTCTGACTGGCTCGCTCGATCACCGTCTTGATTTCCAGTGTCTTGCCGCGATGCGTCAGCCGATCAGCAGCAGTAATGCCAGGCTGATAGCGCAGGATCACGCGCACGTCAGTCAGTGCGGCCACAGCGTCACCGGCAATGATTTCCTTGCCGCTCAAAGGCAGCACAGCAGCCCAGAACGTGCCCACCGTCACCCATTCGCTAACAGTAGCGCCATAGGCATCTTCGGTTTCCGTGAATCGCTCCAGCGTCACGCGTTGATCCAGCGTACCGGCTTCCATGCTCACACCCCCATCAGCCGATAGGGAGACAGCAGGCGCTCAAACGTTTTGTTTTGCACCAGCGGGCGTTCTGCCTGTTCTTCCCGATGCTCGTACAGATCGCCCACACGCAGCAGGATTGCGGCCTCTACAGGCGCGGGAATGGGATCAGGCAGGGATTGCCCCAGGTAGTCGGCTACAGACGCTGTAGCGGCGTCCAGATAGCTTTGCAGCAGCGTATCCTCATCACTGGATTCGATGCGCAGATGGTCTTTCACGGCAAATAGATCAGGCATGGCAGGCTTTCATGGTTGATTGCTGGCTGAATAGGTGCCGGTCGCCGGGTCATCACTCCCGCACCGGCTCTTGCAGAAGTCGAAAGGAGCGGGTTCATGCAAACCCATAAACCCTTCCGCAAGCCCCGACACTGGCAAACGCGCCTAACCCGTGTGTCGGAACGGGTCGAACGGACAGCACGCTGTCACGCTCAAACATAGAAAACCTCACAGGTAGCCATCTCGGCCACCTCAGAGCGTGCGGCAAGGCCCATCGCCATTGCCAGGGCTTGCATACCGTCAATGCGTCCAGTAGCGCGGGCCTTGTCCAGCTTGCGGCTTCCGGCAGGGTCTTTCGTCACCACGGCGTTTGCAGCACACATCGTCAGCACCGGATGCCCACCATGCGCCACACGGCCATTCAGCAATTCGGCCTCGAGGGCGTCCAGCGCAGGGGTCATGTCGCGGAATCCCTGCCCCCACTCGATCAGCGGCAAGTCCAGGCCGATGGCGTCTAGCTCGCGTTGCAGCAGATCAATGCGCCAGCGGTCGAAGGCAATCCCTTGAACATCCAGCTCACCGAGAATCTCGGCCATGTCACGCGCCACAAACGAATAGTCAATGGATGCACCCGGAGTCGTGCGCAGGTAGCCTTGCCGCTCCCACACGTCATAGGGACAACGATCACGCTTTGCACGATCCTGCAAGCCCTTCTCTGGCGTCCAGAAGTGCGGTTGCACGTGCCACACCTCACCCTCGCGCCAGATCAGCACCAGCGCCGTTAAATCAGTGCGTGCAGACAAGTCCAGGCCAGCGAAAACCGGGCCTTCTGGCGTGCCTACAGGCCCACTACAGGCCTTCCACACGTCCGGGCTGATGAACGGTGATTCAGTCGATACACGCTGATTCAGCAGCAGATTTCGGGCCGTGTTTTCCATGGATGGCATACGCTGTGCCTGCTTCATCTGCTCGGATAGATCCTTCTCGCTGCGGAACAGGCCCAATGCAGGGTTTGCAGCTCGCCATGCCGATTCATCCAGCAGCTCGCAGCCTTCAGGGGCCGCGTAGACGTGACTGACGATGTGCGGATCGTTGCTGCTTGCAGCATCGTCCAGCCACACGGAAAACAGATCAGCATCGTTTGCCGCTTGCGTCGATATTGCAATCAGTAGTGGAGAATCATGCGCCCCTTGACTGGTGACAATGGCGTCAATGAAGTCTGACTGTGGGCCACGTACCTGCCCCACTTCGTCCAGGATGGCGAGTACAGGGGACAGGCCGTGTGCCGTCTTGCCATCAGCAGCCAGTGCCCGAAACTCCACGTTAAGCGGCAGGCCGATCAGGCGTTTGCCACTCGGGACAATGCGCACCAGATCGGATAGCGTCGGGGATAGCTGCACCATCTTGCTGGCCAGATTGAACACTAGCGCAGCTTGATCCCGCGACATGGCACCGGACACAATCTGACTGTTCTGCACCGCCTCCGGCCCCACCAGATGCGCCAGCAGAAGGCCAGCAATAAGCCCAGATTTGCCGTTCTTGCGGGCGATGCTCAAATAGGCGCGGCGGGTTCCGTGCGGGTTGTCGTACAGCTCCCGGATGAACACCTTCTGAAAGTCGGCCAGCTTGAGCGGTTCGCCTACGTGTGCACCTTCAGGCGTCACGCAGTACCGTTCGATAAACCGGATGACTTTCTCAGATCGTGTCATCACACCACCTTCAGGCGGGGAATCAGATCATCATGCGCTTGGCTTCTGGCTTCACGCTCGAGCATGGCGGCGTTGATTTGATCCTCAGCCCTTCCAGTCGCACCCGGATGCACGAAGCACGCCCTTGCAAGCGCCATGGACAGCCGAGTCAGCTTTGCATGTTCGTCGCCACCCACATCAGCCGATTGCAGCGCATATTGCGTGCGGGCAAGGTTCGCAGCATTCACCAGGTCGTTCGGCGTCCAGGCATCACGCGGTCTGGATGTGATAATCGCCTCCCAGAAGGGTTTGCAATGCTCGGGAAGGGTGACGTACCCGGGCGGCTCCAGCGTCGCACAGGCGGCGTTCTGGTGCGCTTGCAGGGCAGCTTTAGCACTATCGGAGCGTGGGCGGCGGGATTTCATGGGTTTTAACTTCGGTTTGCATTAAAACAAGGGAATCCACTCGGTACATGGGACTCAGTTGCTGGCGATTTTTCATGCTTTCGTTCTACTAGCTGGCTCACCATCTGCGCCCACGGATGGCGCGGGTCTAGCGGCATCCCATCAGCATCACAGCCCCAATTGACACGCTTGCCCATGTCACCGGCAGTCTTGCGGGAATGGCACTCATGACACAGCCCTTGCAGGTTGTCGCGCTCGTTGTTGTTCCCGTCGTTGTCGATGTGGTCAACGTCAGTAGCAGGCACCCCACACATGCGGCACAGCGGTTCCTCCGACAGCACCCGCTCACGCAGCAGGCGCCACGCCTTCCTGTTCAGCGGCAGTAGGCGTGGCTTCTTCACGGCTTCACCCCAGGCGGCGGGCTAGATGGCTTGAACTTGGGCAAGTTCTCCAGCTTGCGGGCTTCGTCAATCGTCAGCCATCCCGATGCAATGCCCGCGGCATAGAAGTCTGCCCGGTTGACTGCATCACCCCGTAGAAGTCCTTCCACCGAATGTTCTGCAAAGTAGATGCGGCGTCCTGCATCCGTCAGCAGCTTGTGGCTAATGGCCTGCTCCCACATCACCAGATGGCGGCGCAGTGTCAGGGTCGCAAACTGGCGGCCCAGCTCCACGGCGTTACTGTAGTTGCCATGCCTCAAGTCACCGATCACTGTCGGCGGCACACGGAACAAGCGTGCGATTTCCTCAACGGAGAACTGTCTGGCGGCGATCCATTCGGCATCTTCCAGCGTCATGCTGATGGCCTGGTATTCCATGCCGCCTTCCAGCACCGGCACTTTCCCGGCATTCGCTGCACCGGCGTATTGGCTGCTCCAGCTCGTTTTCAGCGCCTGGCGCTGGTCAGGCTTCAGGACACCGGGGGCCTTCAACACACCGGAAAGCCGGGTACCGTTGTTGAAGGCTGCATTGCCATGGTCGCGCTCGGCCATCGCCAGTTGCACCACTTCACGGGCGGCAGCAATCGGACTCACACCCATCACACCATCGTCACCAATCCGGTGACGCAGGTGCAGGACTTCACCGGCCAGCAGGCGGGTTACCTTGCCGTCCTTCGTCGTGTAGTCATAGGCCAGCTTTCCGGCCACGTCCAGGACTTGCACACGGTCGGGAGACAGCGGAATGAGTTGCCGTACCTGCCCATCCGCTCCCGTCACGATCTTGGCAAAGGAGTTGCCGCGCAGCAGGACACAAGCCTGCATCCATTCCCTAAACTCGAGAGCCGTTTGCTGCTCGTTGGCCTGCTCGTGCAGGACACGGTACAGCGGATGATCCGATGCCCGTTCACGGTCGTCACCATTGCGGCGGTACAAGATCAACGGCAGGGATGCCGTAGTCTCGGAGATGGCCTGCACGCAGGAATAGACAGCCGAGATGCTTTGTGCGGTACTCGGGTTCACCGGGCCACTGCGCAGCGCGGCAAAGTCCGTCCAATACGAATCACCGCCCACTGCCTGATTGGTGGAGCGGCGCTCAAACAGTCCCTTGATGCGCTTCATCATTTGCAAGTCTCCAGCCACTGGCGGGCAGTCGGGTTATGGATTTCCTGACGATGGCGAAGGCTCACCGTAGTTTCGGGATAGGCGGGCCAGGCCTGCACCACAGTGACTTCGTGCAGCTCTACTTCGCGCAGCTCGCGGGTATTGCCCGTCCAGACTTCATCCTGTGCGACAAAACCGAAGCTCATCCCACCCAGATCACCACGCGCAGCCAGGGCGGCCAGATCGCGGCCTGTGGTTGTGTCGGGCAGCGTCAGGGTGAAGGCCAGGCCGTGCGAGTCCTCATGCAGCGCCAGCGTGCCGCTACTGGTGCGGCCCAGCACGGCACGGGCGTCGTGGTCGGCCAGCGCCAGAACATCGCGGCCACTCTCCAGGCTCTTGGTAAAGGCACCGGGCGCGATGCGCTCGATGAAGTCGCCCACCTTCGTTTCGGAGTTGAACACGGCGGCATAGCCGGTCAGCGTGCGGCCACTGGCCTGAAGGCCGGTAGCCGTGCGGCGTTCGATGTTCTGGCTCATGGCTTACCCCTTACAGGCCCAGGTCGTCAGCCACAACGAACGCCTTGGGATGGCGCACCACGGCATCCATGCTGTGCATGATTCGCAGTTGAACGTCGCCCTTCTCGTAGTAGCCGGCGGCATAGGGGTTCGCCAGCACTTCGGTTGCTCCCCACTCACCGATCACCATTTGCGAGAAGTCGCCAGCAATCACGCGGCCCGTGTTGGGGGTGCCGGTCTTGGCGTCCAGTTGGTTGGTCACGTAGGCGGGCAGGCCAGCCACGCGGCCACCTTGCATCAGGTACTCGCTACCTGCCGTGGCGTCCTTGAGCGTGGTTTGCAGCTTCGTCGCGGCCTTGGCATGGGTCACGATGGCATTTGGCGAGATGTTCTCCAGGCCCAGTTTCTCCAGCATGCCGACGATGGCGGCCCATGTCAGAGTCGCCAGGGATGCGGTCTGGATGCCGGTCACGTTCAGGATGCCCACCGGCTGTTTGGCGGCTGCGGTGCCATGCAGCAAGGCTTTGTCCACGGCCAGGCCCACCACGGCGGTGATGTCGTCCCGCAGTAGCTGTTCAATGCTCGGGTTTGACTGCAACGCCAGTTGTCGGCTGAAGGCAGTCAACGCGCCCACGGTCTTGGGCTCCAACTTGATGGTGCTGTACGTGGTGGCGCTCTCGGTCAAGCCGTCGCCCTCGCTGATCCAATGGGCGGTCGCTGCGCCCGTGGCCTTGGGGAGCACAGTATCACCGCGCAGGCCGGTCAGCACGCGAGCGCCCAGTTGGCGAACGATCATGCTGTTGCGCAGCAGGCCAATGAATTGATCGGCGCGGTAGTCGTCGGGCACTACGGCAGAAGCGCCGGTCGTGGTCATCGTGGCGCGCTTCTCGAAAATGGATGTGGGCACGAGGATGCCGCCGCTACGGGCTTCGATGCCCTGGCGCTTGGCCTCGGCTTGGAACTCAGCCAATGCACCCGTGGCGGCGCGGTTCTCGATCTGGCAGCGGATGGCGTCCAGCACGTTGACCTGGCCTTCCATGTCCTGGCGCGGCTTGTCCACCGGCGCACCGATGGCGCGGCGCTCGGCTTCAGCCAGGAATGCGGCGCGGGCTTCGTCCTGCTCGATGCGCTGGATTTCAGCCTTCAGGCCGTCGAAGGCTTTCTGTTCGTCGCCGGTCATGGCGCGTTTCTCGGCGTCGGCCTTGTCCACCAGGGCGCGGGCTTCGGCCAGCTTCAGAGCGCGTTGCTCTTTCAGATCGTTCAGTTTCATACAGGGTCTTTCAAAAGGTTGTCGGTACGTACCGGCCACCATTGACACAAACTATCGTTGAACGATGGCCTATTGCAATTCTATATTGATTTGTGGTAAATGCAACTGGGTTGCGTTTGAGTCACACTGCCTGCTTTATCGGGCCAGCACGGTAAAAGGATCAGCCACCATGCAATCCAGAAGAAGCCCTGCCGGTTCGGTGGGGCGCTCGCTGTTTTCAGCCCCAGAAGTTGCCCTGTAATCGCCTTCATGGGGTGGTAATCTATTAAGGGTGTACAGATTCTGTAGTCACTGAAGGGGAGTCGGTCGGATAAGCGCAATCGGCTGTAAAGCCTTGTTGCCATTGGCTTTTCGGGGCTTTCTGGCATTTGTTGACGCTACAGTTTCTGTAGTCGGTGCATGGGGAGTGACTACAGTTTCTGTAGCGTTAATCGGGGTCATCGCTACAGTTTCTGTAGCGTCACGCTTCAATTTCTGTAGCGTCGTTTTTTTCTTGGGCTTCGGTGCCGCAGCAGCATCTACAGCTTTTCTTGCCTCTGTCAGACTGGTGAACTTGCGGTAATCCCGCGTTTCCTTCTGCGCCTCGATATTCAGTTTGGGATGGCCGAAAACATCCCGATCAGTGAAGCGGTACAGGTTGCACATCTTGGAACCGCGATTTACCCCCACAGTCTCCCGCGTCTTGGCAATCAGTCCAACGGCTTCAAGTTGACGAAGTGACTTTGCCAGCGTCGCCGGTGCCGTCCAACCACGATGACGAAGGTCTGTCATTGCTGCATTGATGTTGCCGTTATTGGTGGTTCTCAGCGCAGAAATCATGTCTATATACAGCTTCACCGCACTGGCAGGCAGCGCGATGAATGCCGGACTTTGCAGCACCTCCAACGGGATGCGAATGTGCGCCTCTGTAATGCCAGGTGGTTTTCTGCGTGCCATTTAGCCCCCAAGCATGTCGGCCATGCGCAGCAGGTGGGCGCGTTCCGATTCCTCGGCCACCTTGGCGGCATGCAAAGCGTTTTCAGGCAGCAGGTATTCAACTTCCCAGCGCAGCAACTCGCGCAGAATATGCGCTGGCATGGCCTCGGCCTCCACCGTGTACTTGACGTGTTGGGAGCGCTTGTCCGATGCCTTGCGCGGCTTGGTCGGCAGGTCGTATTCGTCAATCTGCTCTTCGTTGATACCGACGCGCACAAATTCCAGCGGAATCGTGCTTCTAAGGTGCTGGCGCAATTCCTTTTGCAATGACTGGTCAATCAGCACACCAGCCGGATCGTAGTCGCCGATATACAGCACCACCAGCGGGCGGTTGTCATCGCTGCTGTTGTGCTGCTCGGCAGCTTGATGCACAAAGCTCAGGCTAGAGAAACCACCGCACGGATACAGGCTCACCGCCAGTTCCTCGCAGTCCTTCTGTATCACGCTGGCAATACTGCGAGACTCGGCCCATACCTCACAGCGGTAATTAGCGTTTCGCCACAGGTCGGCCCGATAGTACCCGGCCAGGCTTCGCACGAAGTCATCAGCGCCGGAAAAAGTGTCGACGTGCCAGCCTCGACGCGACATGTCTGCAATCCAGTTGTACGGAATGCGTCCGGCGCGGCGCAGCTTCACACAGCGTTCCTGCACATGCCGGTAACCGTTGTCCGATTTCTCCACCGACTCAGGGAGCCGGGGATCAGTCATGCGGTAGAAGACGTGTCTGACAGATTGCGGATGATCTTCCTTCAAGACTTGGATGATCTGGCTGTCCAGTTGATCAATGCGGGCTTGAGTGCGGCGCTCGCGTTTTAACGTGCCAGCACGGTAAACCATTATTGCACCTCCGCTTGCGCCTTGAGCCAGTTTTGCAACGTTGCCGCCTTCCAGCGAATGCAGCGGGCGCTCAGACGAACAGGGGCCGGGAAAGTGCCGTCTTTCACGCGGCGGCGGATCGTCGGTTCTGACAGGCCGGTCAATTCCTTGACGACCGACATAATCAGCAGGGCTTCAGGGATATGCAGGCTCTTGACGGACTGACGGGGTTTCTTTTCGGTGATGGTTTCTTGGCTATGCACTTGTTTGCTCCGTGTGCTAATTGATTGAACACGAAGCAATGGTGCCGAAAGGTGATTATCTGGCCTAGATTACTATGCTGGCATGGTGGGCACTCTGCCAGCACGGTGGTTACTCTGCTGGCAGAGTGGCGTATTCAGGCGGAATGTCTTCACCTTTTGCCCAGGCCGTGCACCATTTGTCCGTTATCACCTTCTGGCTTGCAAGCGCCTCATATTTATCAAGCATTGCCCTTGCAAAAGCCGACTTGGTTTTGTACGGGCCTCCGTCCTGCTGCCAACGTACCCACTGCTCATAAACATCACGTTTGGCAATTTGCTTAGGATCATCTTTCCACCTGTTGCGCGCCCCTTTTTCCACCATATCCCATGCTCGCTGTTGAGATTGAAAAGCGCCTGAGTGATATCCAGCGTAGAATTCCATATTCCCTAGCCAGTAAATGCCATTTCCGACACGTTGAGCAGCAATTTCCAATTCCAATTGCTTGAGTGAGCTAATGGCAATTATGAGGCTAACTCTGATTTCAATTTCTACCGCATTCAGTTTGAAATCCTCTGGCGGCATATAACTTACCTCGACTATCTCGGTTGGGGCCAGTTCCTTCTTGTGCGGTTCAGCCATGAACTTTACTAACGTGTCATGTAGATCATCTCGTTCAGCAGCATTGTCAACTAGTGAATCTATAACTGCCTCAATTTTCTCGTATGAATAATGATGCGTGAAAACGTCACGCCATGCAGCCTTGATGACAAACTTTTTCCTCTCCGCATAAATTGACATTGCTGTCAGCGGATTATTTTCATCAAGAAGATCTTTTCTAATGTTCATCGCATCCCCCATGCACCCTGAAAAGTTGCCAGCCCAGCCCGTCAGGGAAACGGGTTTTCGGGGATCAGCCTAGGGCTGGCGAAACTCGAATTACTTGCCGTCGCGCAGCTTGTCCAGATAGTCGGCCCACGTCTGCATCAGGCCCCTTCTCTGCTCCATGTATTCCGTGCGGTCGTATGCAGCGCCTAGAACCCCACTCTTGCCGTGTGCCAGTTGGGCCTCGATCACATCAGGATTGGCATTCAGGCGCTCCACCAGCATGGTTCTAGCCGTCGCCCTGAACCCGTGTGCGGTTGCTTCCTGCCCGCTAAATCCGAGTCGGCGCAAAGCCGTATTCACCGTGTTTTCGCTCATGGGCCGGATGCGGGATTGCAGGGACGGGAACACATACTTGCCGTCACCCGTCAGCGGCTGCACTTCCTTCAAAACCTCAATGGCTTGCTTCGGCAGTGGGACGAAGTGCGGGCGTCCGTTCTCCTTGCCGTGCAGCTTGCGCTTCATCTTCGCTGCCGGAATCGTCCACATGGCGTTTTCCAGATCAAGCTCGGCCCACTCCATCATCCTGATATTGCCGGGACGCTGAAACAGCATGGCAGACAGTTGCAGTGCCGCTTGCGTGGTCGGTTGGCCGGGATACTCGTAAATGGCTCGCAGCAAGTCAGCCAGCGGCTTTTCGTCCACGATGGCCGCCATGTGCTTGACTCGCACCGGCTCCAGCGCCCCATGCAGATCAGGTGCAGGATTGTGTGTACAGCGGCCCGTGATGATGCCGTAGCGGAACACCTGCCCCGAATACTGGCGCAGTGAATGGGCGGTTTCGTTCGCCCCTCGCCTCTCCACCTTCAGCAAGGTCTGATGCAGGATCGGAGCATTCACGTCACGGATCGGCAAACCTCCGATGTGCGGAAACATGTCCTTTTCCATGCGCTCGATCCAGCGGGCGGCATAGGTCTTGCTCCAGCCCTTGGATTTGCTCAGGTGAAATTCACGGGCAACTGCCTCGAAGGTGTTTTCTGATTCGAGCTTGTTGGTCAGCCGTTCGGCCAGTCGCTTGACTGCCGGATCACTGCCAGCACGCAACAGGCGGCGTGCATCTTCGGCATGGCTTCGGGCTTCCTTGACACTGACAGAAGGCCATGCGCCCAGGGCTAGGCGCTTTTCCCTCCCATCGTAGCGGTACTTCCAGAACCAGCGTTTGGAGCCAGCGGCAGACACTTCCAGATAGACGCCTTGGGCATCTGTCAGGCGGGCGCGGGCCTTGTCAGGCGGGCAAGTGGCTTTCTTGCAGGCTGCTTCGGTGAGCATGGGGGAACGACTCCGTATGAGTTATGTCTGTTCCCCCGCATTGTTCCCCCAAAAATCCCCAAAATCAAGACAAATCATGTGCGCCATGAGCAATCACGAGCGATCACGCTTTTTATAAGTCTTTGATTTTGCTAGCCTGTGATTGGAAGTTAACGGCTAAGATTGCCTAAATTGGCCTGCCCGGAGGGACTCGAACCCCCGACCTGCTGCTTAGAAGGCAGCTGCTCTATCCAGTTGAGCTACGGGCAGTGAAACGGCTGCCATTCTACCCAGCGCACACAGCAGCAAGAAGCTGCAGGCCAAGGCAGGAAAAGAAAAAGGACCGGCAAAGCATTTCGCCAGTCCTTTGTCATGTCTTGGTCGGAGCAGAGAGATTCGAACTCCCGACCCTCTGGTCCCAAACCAGATGCGCTACCAGACTGCGCTATGCTCCGCAAAGACGGTGATTGTAGCCTTTTGTACGCCCATCCGGCAAGCCGCCGCCAAATTTTTGGCAAATTTCCGCATCCTTGCCGCGTCGCGCATTGACCCCACGGCAAACCGCCACGTTGCTGCGTTAAAGTGAGTCATCCGTGCGAGCCTGCTTTCCGCGCGGACACAGAGCCAGAACAATATCCGGAGACTCCATGAGCAAACCCCTCAAGGTCCTGCGCGGCGTGCGCGTCGTCAGCCTCGCCCTCAACCTGCCCGGCCCCGCTGCCCTGCAACGCTGCAAGGAGATGGGTGCCACCTGCATCAAGCTGGAACCCCCTGCCCCCGCGGGCCAGACCACCAGCGACCCGATGCACATCTACAGCCCGGCCGGCCACGCCGAGATGCATGACGGCATCAAGGTGCTGCCCGTCAACCTCAAGACCGAACAGGGCCAGCGCCAGCTGCACAGGCAGCTCGAAAAAGCCGATGTGCTGATCACGTCCTTTCGCCAGAGCGCCATGCAGAAGCTCGGCGTGGACTGGAAGACCCTGCACAAGCAGCATCCGCACCTCTCGCTGGTCGCCATCTACGGCAGCACCACCAACCCCGATGAAGCCGGCCACGACCTGACCTACCAGGCCCAGAACGGCCTGGTCACCGGCCTGAACCTGCCGCCCACGCTGTTTGCCGACATGGCCGGCTCGCTCATGGCGAGCGAGGCCGTTTTGCAGTGCGTGCTGCATCGCCAGAAACACGCCAAGGGCACGCTGATCGAAGTCGGCCTCAGCCAGGCCGTGTCCTATCTGGCACGTCCCCGCACCAGCTTCGACATGCAGCATCCCAAGGCCCTGACCGGCGGAGGCCATGTAGGCTACCGCGTCTATGCCTGCAAGGACGGCCGCGTCGCCCTGGCTGCGCTGGAGCCGCACTTCTACCAGCGCGTCTGCGCCGAAGCCGGCATCGACCCCACCGTGCCCGACAGCATCCTGCTCGACAGCTCGCGCCAGGCCATCGAGAAGTGGCTGGCGGGCAAGACGCGCAAGCAGCTCGACAAGCTGGCACTGGAGAAGGACATTCCGCTGGAGACCCTGCCCCGGGACTGACACCGCAACGCCTCCACCCCCGAATGACAAACCGGGGAACCCATGTCCAGCCAGAAAACCCGCTTCCGCCGATTCCTCCGCCCGGAACAAAGGACCCCCGCGTGAAACACTCCGCCCACGAAAAGCACGACCTGGAAGCCCTTGCCGTCCGCGCCATGCGCGAACGCGGCCTCAAGCCCGAATTCTCGCCCGCTGCCCTGGACCAGCTCGCCGCCATCACCCATCTCGGCGAACCGCACGGCGGCGAAGTGCGCGACCTGACGGACCTGCTGTGGTGCTCGATCGACAACGACGATTCGCGTGACCTCGACCAGCTCACCGTGAGCGAAGTGCTGCCCGGCGGCGCCGTGCGCATTCTGGTGGCCATCGCCGATGTGGACGCGCTGGTGCGCAAGGACACCCCCATCGACCAGCACGCCCGCCACAACACCACCTCGGTCTACACCTCGGCCGTGATCTTTCCGATGCTGCCCGAGAAGCTCTCCACCGATCTCACCTCGCTCAACCCCGACGGCCCGCGCCTGGCCATGGTGACGGACATGAGCTTCCAGCCCGATGGCAGCATGTCCGCCTCCAGCATCTATCGCGCCCGCGTCCATAACAAGGCCAAGCTGGCCTACGATTCGGTCTCGGCCTGGATCGACGGCGACGGTCCGCTGCCACCCGCTGCGGCCGCCGTTCCAGGCATGGACCAGCAGCTGCGCACGCAGGATTCGATCGCCCAGCAGCTGCGCGCATGCCGCCGCGAACAGGGAGCGCTCGAATTCCAGACCTTCCAGCCCAAGGCCGTGTTCGACGGCGAAAAGGTGATCGAGATCCGCCAGCAGGTGCAGAACCGCGCCCGCCAGCTGATCGAGGAATTCATGATCGCCACGAACGGCGTCACCGCGCGCTTCCTGGCCGCGCACCGCCGCCCCTCGCTGCGCCGCGTGGTGCGATCGCCCGAACGCTGGCTCAAGATCGTGGCAGTGGCAGCCGAATACAACGAAACCCTGCCCGAAGAGCCCGACGCACTGGCGCTGGAAAACTTCCTCGCCAAGCGCCGCAAGCTCGATCCCGAGCGCTTCCCGGATCTCTCGCTTACCATCATCAAGCTGATGGGCGCAGGCGAATACGTGGTGGAAGTGCCGGGCGGCCCCAAGCTGGGCCACTTCGGCCTGGCAGTGCGCGACTACTCGCACTCCACCGCCCCCAACCGCCGCTTCCCCGACCTGGTCACGGCACGCCTGCTCAAGGCCACGCTCAAGGAGCAGCCGGCCCCCTACTCCATCGACGAGCTGGCCAGCCTCGCCACGCACTGCACGCGCCAGGAAGGCGCAGCCAACAAGGTCGAGCGCCAGATGCGCAAGTCCGAAGCTGCGTTGGTGCTGGACAAGTACCTGGGGGAGATCTTCGACGGCATCGTCACCGGCTCCTCCAACGGCAACACCTGGGTGCGTATCTTCCTGCCGCCGGCCGAAGGCAAGCTGCTGGTGGCGGCCGGGGATCGCGTCAAGGTCGGCGAGCGCGTGCGTGCCCGGCTGCTGTCTACCGATGTGGAACGCGGCTTCATCGATTTCGAACTGGTATGTCAGTCCTGAACGCCCAGGCGCGCCGGCCGGCACCCGGCCGGCGTTCTGAATGACAGCACGGTGCAGGGCTCGGGCAGGCCTTTTGCACCTTGCAGAAAAACCATGCAATTGGTATAATCCAAAGTTCGACATGGCAAGTGCGACAGCAGCACCTCCGAACATGGCCAACAGCGGGTCAACACGGCACCCCGACCGGCCTCCCATTCGCAAGGACTGTATCCCAAATGTTCGCCCTTCCCCCTTGCCCACGTCTGCCATCCCCTGTGGTTGCCTGTGCAACTGCAGCCGCGAAGGCATTTTCGTAAGGCGGGGTTGACTCCCCCACTGGAAATTCCGGCATGTGCTCCCCATATGGGAAGCACTCTGTTGCGCGCCCTGCATCCGGCAGGCTGTATTCACTCACTTGAAGGATGTGGAAGGGTTATCCATGGCTACCAGAAAGAAAGACAGCACGGCAACGGCCCCCGAGGCCGCCGAAGCAGGTACCACTGCACCCCGCACAAGCAGCACGGCCAGAACGGCAGCCGCACCCGTCGAGACCCCCGCCCCCACCAGGACCAGCCGCCGGCGTACCACGCCCGCGGCAGAGACCGAAGCAATGACGACCGAATCCACCCCCAAGACTCCCCGTACCCGCACCGTGCGTGCGGCCAAGGCCACGACCGAGGCAGCCGCTGCCGAAGCGGCCGAACAAACCGTGAAGACCACCACGCGCCGCACCCGCGCCAAGCCCGCCCCTGCCGACGCCGAGACCGAAGCGCCTGAAGCAGCCGCGGCTGCTCCCAAGAAGACGACGACCCGCCGCACCACCGCAGCCAGGGCCAAGCCTGCAGCCGCCGCCAAGACGGCTTCCACCCCCGCAGCCAAGCGCGGCCGCAAGGCCAAGGGCGACGACCTCGACGAGGATTTCAGCGACGTCGAAGCCGAATTCGCCGAAGAGGAAGTGGCAGAAGAAGCCGCGCCCGAGCAGGCCGCAACCGCCGAGAAGGTCAAGCCGCTGCGCATGAAACTCTCCAAGGCCAAGGAGCGCGCGCTGATGAAGGAATTCGGTCTGGACGAAGCCGTCCTGTCCGAAGAGGAAGTTTCCACCCGCCGCCAGCGCCTGAAAGAGCTGATCAAGCTGGGCAAGACGCGCGGCTACCTCACCAACGCCGAAATCTCCGACCACCTGCCCGACAAGCTGGTCGATGCCGAGACGCTGGAAGTCGTGGTCTCCATGCTGGGCGACATGGGCGTTTCCGTCTATGAACAGACCCCCGACGCCGAAACCCTGCTGCTGAACAACGCCACCGGCACCGCCGCCACCGAGGAGGAAGCCGAGGAAGAAGCCGAAGCCGCCCTGTCCAACGTGGACAACGAATTCGGCCGCACCACCGACCCGGTCCGCATGTACATGCGCGAAATGGGCACGGTCGAACTGCTCACGCGCGAAGGCGAGATCGAGATCGCCAAGCGCATCGAGGGCGGCATGATGGACATGATGGAAGCCATTTCCGGCTCTCCCGCCACCATCGACGAGATTCTCGCCATGGCAGACGAAATCCGTGAAGACAAGGTCGTGATCACGACCGTGGTCGACGGCTTTACCGATGCCGACGAGAACGACGACTACGTGGCCGAAGAAGACGAGGACGAGGTCGACGATGATGACGACGGCGGTACCAAGTCCCAGACCAAGATGATGGAAATGGTCAAGAACGAGGCGCTGCGCCGTTTCGACGATATCCGCGCCAGCTTCGAGACCATGCTCGCCGCCTACGAGAAGGACGGCTACGGCTCGCCCGCCTACGTGCAGGCGCAGAAGGCCATCAGCAGCAAGCTGATGACCATCCGTTTCACCGCCAAGACCATCGAGAAGCTGTGCGACACCGTGCGCGAACAGGTCGAGGAGGTGCGCAAGAACCAGCGCCTGCTGCGCCAGATCATCGTGGACAAGTGCCACATGCCGCAGGAAAAGTTCGTTGCCGAATTCTCCGACAACCTGCTCAACCTGCAGTGGGTGGAGCAGCAGGCCGCAGCCGGCAAGCCCTGGAGCGCCACGCTGGAACGCAACATCCCGCCGGTGCAGGAGCTGCAGCAGCGCCTGATCGACCTGCAGAAACGCGTCGTGGTGCCGCTGGAAGAGCTGAAGAACATCAACAAGCGCATGATCGACGGCGAGCGCTTCTCGCGCAACGCCAAGAAGGAAATGATCGAGGCCAACCTGCGCCTGGTGATTTCCATCGCCAAGAAGTACACCAACCGCGGCCTGCAGTTCCTGGACCTGATCCAGGAAGGCAACATCGGCCTGATGAAGGCGGTGGACAAGTTCGAATTCCGCCGCGGCTTCAAGTTCTCGACCTATGCCACCTGGTGGATCCGCCAGGCCATCACGCGCTCCATCGCGGACCAGGCCCGCACCATCCGCATCCCGGTGCACATGATCGAGACCATCAACAAGATGAACCGCATCTCGCGCCAGCACCTGCAGGAATTCGGCTTCGAACCGGACGCCTCCATCCTGGCCGAGAAGATGGACATCCCCGAAGACAAGATCCGCAAGATCATGAAGATCGCAAAGGAGCCGATCTCGATGGAAACCCCCATCGGAGACGACGACGATTCGCATCTGGGCGATTTCATCGAGGACAGCGTCAACACCGCTCCGATCGAGGCCGCCATGCAGGCCGGCCTGCGCGACGTGGTCAAGGACATCCTCGACTCGCTCACCCCGCGCGAAGCCAAGGTGCTGCGCATGCGCTTCGGCATCGAGATGGACAACGACCATACCCTGGAAGAAGTCGGCAAGCAGTTCGACGTGACGCGCGAGCGCATCCGCCAGATCGAGCACAAGGCGCTGCGCAAGCTCAAGCACCCGAGCCGCAGCGACAAGCTGCGCACCTTCCTCGGTGGCAACGACTGATGGCGAACATGATCTCGACCAGGAATTTCTCCAGGACAGGCGCCGCATGCGCCATTGCAGTTGCCGTGCTGGTGGCAGGGTGCAAGCCCGCCAACGAACCGGCCAGGCTGGCCGGCGCAGATGCCGCATCTGCGGCAGCCTCTGCGGCAACCGCCCCCGCTTCTTCAGCTTCTACTCCCAACAAGGACGCTTCCATGAGCAATACCGTGACCACCCCCACCGGCCTGCAGTACATCGACACCGAAGTCGGTACCGGCGCCGAAGCCAAGGCCGGCCAGAACGTGCTGGTGCACTACACCGGCTGGTTGTACAACAACGGCGAGCAAGGCGCCAAGTTCGACTCCAGCAAGGACCGTGGCCAGCCCTTCGCCTTTGGCCTGGGCCAGCGCATGGTGATCGCCGGCTGGGACGAAGGAGTGGCCGGCATGAAAGTGGGCGGCAAGCGCACCCTGATCATTCCGCCCGAGCTGGGCTATGGCGCCCGCGGCGCCGGCGGCGTGATTCCGCCCAATGCCACGCTCAAGTTCGACGTGGAACTGCTGGATCTGCGCTGATCGCACACACTGCACTTCAAAACGCCCCGCCTCGACGGGGCGTTTTTCATGGAGCGGCAGAATCAGGTACGATGGAAATTGCAGTTAAAACTCGACCTCATCATCATGACCCTGATCGTCCAGCTTTCCGATACCCATATCAGCCGGCCGGGCGAACTGGCCTATGGCCGCATCGACACCTCCACCTTTCTGCGCCAGGCCGTCACGGTCATTCAGCGTTTGCCGCAGCGCCCGGATGCCGTCGTCATTACCGGCGATCTGGTGGATCGCGGGCAGGCCGAAGAATACCGTCAGCTGAAAGATCTGCTGACCCCGCTCGACCCGGTTCCCGTCTATCTGCTGCCCGGCAACCACGACGACCGTGCCACGCTGCGCGACGCCTTTCCGGAGCAGCCGGCGTGGATGTCCGGCGGCTTTGCCCAATACAGTGTACCCATCGGTACTATGCAGTTGATCGCGCTGGATACCGTGGTGCCAAGACGTGACCAGGGCCACCTCTGCAGTGAACGCCTGGCGTGGCTCGACAACGCGCTTGGCCAATGTTCGGAGCGCCCCACGCTGATCGCCCTGCACCACCCTCCCTTCCGGACGCTGATCGACGGCATGGACGAAATCGGGCTGATCGAAGGGGCTGCCGAGCTGGAGGCCATCGTGCAGCGCCACCCGCACGTGCACGGACTGATATCCGGCCACATGCACCGTCATATCCAGACCGGGTTCGCCCACACTCGTGCCATCGTGGCGCCTTCCACGGCCCACCAGGTGGCGCTGGATCTTGCTCCGGATGCCCCGCTGGCCTGGACCCTGGAGCCGCCCGGCTTGCTGCTGCACGCCTTCTCGCCGGAAGGCCGGCTGGTGACGCACGAGATGACGACGCTGGCGTTTGCAGGACCCTTTCCGTTCGTCTGACGCGCGCCCTTGCCTGCAATCCATGCAGGCGCCCGCAACATATTTTGCGTGACTCACATATGCGCGCTCTCGTATAATGAAAGGTTACAAATTCCCGACTTCCGGCCCACAAGGCCGGCTCCGGCGGATCTTTCCGCATGTCCTTAACCCGAGACCTTTCATGCACGCATTCACCCGTCGATTTGCCCTCTCCCTGGCCGTGGCCGCCGCACTGGCCGGCTGTTCCAAGTCCGAAACGCCTGCCACTGCCGCTTCCGGCACGCCCGCCGCCGCGGCCGACAAGGTGATGGTGGTTGCCACCAACGCCGCCTTTGCCCCGTTCGAGTCCCTGTCCTCCAGCGGCGAAGTGGAAGGGTTCGACGCCGACGTGATCAAGGCCGTTGCCGACAAGGCCGGATTCAAGATCCGCTTCGTCAACACCCCCTGGGAAGGCATTTTCAACACGCTGAACAGCGGCGAGAGCGACATCGTGATGTCTGCCGTGACCATCACCGACGTGCGCAAGGAAAGCATGGAGTTCTCCGAGCCCTACTTCGATGCCGTGCAACTGATCGCCGTCCCGCAGGACTCCAAGGTGGCTTCTCTGGAAGACATCAAGGCCCTGACCATCGGCGTGCAGAACGGCACCACGGGTGACGAAGTCGTGTCCAAGCTGATCGGCAAGACCAACCCCAACATCAAGCGTTTCGAATCCATGCCGCTGGCCCTGAAGGAGCTCGAAGCCGGCGGCCTGCAGGCCGTGGTGGGCGACAACGGCGTGGTCAAGCACTATATCCAGAACAACAGCGGCAGCAAGTTCAAGCTGGTCAACGACCAGAGCTTCACCCCCGAGCGCTACGGCATCGTGATCAAGAAGGGCAATATCGAACTGCTGAAGAAGGTCAACGACGGCCTGAGCGCCATCCGCCAGGACGGCAGCTACACCACCATCTACAGCAAGTGGTTCGGTGCGCCTGAAGCTGCTCCGGCCGCTGCCGCTGCATTGGCCCCCGCTTCTGCCGCCGCCTCTGCCGCTTCCAACTGACGCGTAGTCTGACAACCCGCATTGCCCTGCCCCCTCCCGGCAGGGCATGTTCTTTCTGGTAGAAGCGCATGGACTTACGCTGGAATATTCTCGCTCCCTACGCCCCGCTGTTCATCTCGGGCGTGCAGATGACGATCAAGCTCACCGTCATCGCCCTGGTGCTGGGCCTGGCCGCCGGCATGATGATCGGCCTGGTCACCTCGCGCAAGCCCAAGGGCTGGCGCCGCATTCCCCACGCCCTGCTGACCGCCTATGTCGGCGTACTGCGCGGCACCCCGCTGTTCGTGCAGATCCTGCTGGTGCACTTTGCACTCACCCCCACCCTGATCCATCCGGAAACCGGTCTTCTGCTCACCGGCGAGGCTGCCAGCACTTTCCGCCAGACCTACGGCGCCTTCTTCTCCGGCGCACTGGCCCTCACGCTCAATGCCAGTGCCTACATTTCCGAAATCGTGCGCGCCGGCATCCAGTCCATCGCGCGCGGCCAGGTGCAGGCGGCCGAAAGCCTGGGCATGAACGAATACCAGACCATGCGCTACATCGTGCTGCCGCAGGCGCTGCGCCGCATGGTGCCGCCGCTGGTGAACGAGGCGGTCACGCTGCTCAAGGACTCCTCCCTGGTCTCTGCCATCGGCCTGGCCGAACTGGCCATGGCCGCGCGTACGGTCGCAGGCGCCTACTCGCGCTACTGGGAGCCCTACCTGGCCATTTCGCTGGTTTATCTGGTGATGACCGGAGTGATCACGCTGGCGGCGCGCCGGCTGGAAACCTCCGAGGAACAGCGCGGGCGCTGAAGCTTCTTGAAATTGCGGCACCCGTGCCCATCTGCATCCCGAGACGCAGCAGCCCTGCTGCCCTGCCATCGGACTATTGAAAGCAAGGCCCCATGACGAACCCCGAACAACAACCCGATTCCCTCCAGCCCGAAACGCAAGCCCCCGCCGACGCAGCACCTGAAGCGGCAGCCGACGCCGCCGTCGACGTCGCTACCCTGCAGGCCCAGGTCGCCGAACTGCAGGACCAGTACCTGCGCGCCCAGGCCGAAGTGCAGAACGCCCGCCGCCGTGCCGACGAGGAAGTGCAGAAGGCCCGCAAATTCGGCATCGAGAGCTTCGCCGAAAGCATGCTGCCCGTGATCGACAGCCTGGAAGCCGGCCTGGCGGTGCCCAATGCCACCGCCGAGCAGATCCGCGAAGGCACCGACGCCACCCTGCGCCAGTTGCTGAGCGCGCTGGAGCGCAACAAGGTGGTGGTGGTCAACCCGGCCCAGGGCGAGAAGTTCGACCCCAACCAGCACCAGGCCATCAGCGTGGTGCCTGCTCCTGCGGGCGTCGAGCTGCCCCCGAACAGCATCAACACCGTGCTGCAGAAGGGTTACCTGATTGCCGAGCGCGTGCTGCGCCCGGCCCTGGTAACCGTGACGCCCGCGTGAACCAGACACTCCCTCAAAAATATTGCGGACACGGCTTGAAAAACCGCCAGTGATCCGCAAGTTCAGACCAGCAGCCAGCCTCGAGGTGAAACAAGCAGGACTGGCAGATATTGAAAGATCAGGAGAATCCAGACATGGGAAAAATCATCGGTATTGACTTGGGCACCACCAACTCGTGCGTGGCCATCATGGAAGGCAACACCACCCGCGTGATCGAGAACAGCGAAGGTGCGCGCACCACGCCGTCCATCGTCGCCTACCAGGACGACGGCGAAGTGCTGGTCGGCGCGTCCGCCAAGCGCCAGGCCGTCACCAACCCGAAGAACACGCTGTACGCCATCAAGCGCCTGATCGGTCGCAAGTTCTCCGAGAAGGAAGTCCAGAAGGACATCGACCTGATGCCCTTCGAGATCGTCAAGGCCGACAACGGCGACGCTTGGGTACAAGTGCGCGGCAACAAACTGGCACCGCCCCAGGTCAGCGCCGAGATTCTGCGCAAGATGAAGAAGACCGCCGAGGACTACCTGGGCGAGCCCGTGACCGAAGCCGTAATCACGGTGCCGGCCTACTTCAACGACAGCCAGCGCCAGGCCACCAAGGATGCCGGCCGCATTGCCGGTCTGGATGTCAAGCGCATCATCAACGAGCCCACTGCTGCCGCCTTGGCCTTCGGCCTGGACAAACAGGACAAGGCCGACCGCAAGATCGTCGTCTATGACCTGGGCGGCGGTACCTTCGACGTGTCCATCATCGAGATTGCCGACGTCGACGGCGAGAAGCAGTTCGAAGTGCTGTCCACCAACGGCGACACCTTCCTGGGTGGCGAGGACTTCGACCAGCGCATCATCGACTACGTGATCGGCGAATTCAAGAAGGAACAAGGCGTCGATCTGAAGAACGACGTGCTGGCCCTGCAGCGCCTGAAGGAAGCCGCCGAGAAGGCCAAGATCGAGCTGTCCAACAGCACGCAGACCGACATCAACCTGCCCTACATCACGGCCGATGCGTCCGGTCCCAAGCATCTGAACATCAAGCTGACCCGCGCCAAGCTGGAAGCCCTGGTGGAAGATCTGGTCGAGCGCTCCATCGAGCCCTGCAAGATCGCGCTGAAGGATGCCGGCATCAGCCTGAGCGACATCTCCGACGTGATCCTGGTCGGCGGCCAGACCCGCATGCCCAAGGTGCAGGACAAGGTCAAGGAGTTCTTCGGCAAGGAGCCGCGCAAGGACGTGAACCCCGATGAGGCCGTGGCCGTCGGTGCCGCCATCCAGGGCCAGGTACTCTCCGGCGACCGCAAGGACGTGCTGCTGCTGGACGTGACGCCGCTGTCCCTGGGCATCGAGACCATGGGCAACGTCATGACCAAGATGATCCAGAAGAACACCACGATCCCGACGAAGTTCGCACAGACCTTCTCGACGGCCGAAGACAACCAGCCGGCGGTGACGATCAAGGTGTTCCAGGGCGAGCGTGAAGTGACGGCCGGCAACAAGCTGCTGGGCGAATTCAACTTGGAAGGCATCGCTCCCGCTCCGCGTGGCATGCCCCAGATCGAAGTGACCTTCGACATCGACGCCAACGGCATTCTGCACGTCAGCGCCAAGGACAAGGGCACCGGCAAGGAAAACAAGATCACCATCAAGGCGAACTCCGGCCTGTCCGAGGACGAGATCCAGAAGATGGTGAAGGACGCCGAGCTGAACGCCGCCGAAGACCACAAGAAGGTCGAGTTGGTGCAGGCCCGCAACCAGGCTGATGCCATGGCGCACAGCGTGAAGAAGAGCCTGGCCGAGCATGGCGACAAGCTGGACGCTTCCGAGAAGGAAAAGATCGAAGCCGCCATCAAGGACGTGGAAGAGGCGATCAAGGGCGACGACAAGGACGCCATCGAAGCCAAGAACAACGCCCTGATGGAAGCCAGCCAGAAGCTGGGCGAGAAGATCTACGCCGAACAGGCCGCTGCTGCCGGTGCAGCAGGCGGCCCCGGTGCAGACGCCTCCGCAGCAGCCGGCAACGACGATGTGGTCGACGCCGAAGTCAAGGAAGTGAAGAAGGACTGATGCCGATCGGGGCAAAAGCGTGAAACCTTTCACGCTTTTGCCCATGGCATCAGCTGCGCCGCGTGCTGCCCCGGGCCACGCGGCGTTTGTGTTGAGGCAGCCGGCTTTTTGGCGCTGCCCCGACCGCCCCCTCAGGAAGTGTCATGTCTAAACGCGACTATTACGAAGTGCTCGGCGTTCCGCGCAATGCCGGCGACGACGAGATCAAGAAGGCCTACCGCAAGCTGGCCATGAAGTACCACCCGGACCGCAACCAGGGTGATGCGGCCAAGGAAGCCGAAGCCAAGTTCAAGGAGGTCAAGGAAGCCTACGAGATGCTGTCCGACCCACAGAAGAAGGCGGCCTACGACCAGTACGGCCATGCCGGGGTCGATCCCAACATGGGCGGCGCCGGCTTTGGCGGCGGTTTTGGCGGGGGCTTCGAGAGCTTCAGCGACATCTTCGGCGACATCTTCGGCCAGGGCCGCGGCGGCCGTGGCGGCGGCCGCCAGGTGCACCGCGGCAACGACCTCAGCTACGCCATGGACATCACGCTGGAAGAAGCCGCTGCCGGCAAGGAAGCGCAGATCCGCATCCCGAGCTGGGATGACTGCGACACCTGCCACGGTACCGGCGCCAAGCCCGGCACCAGCGCCAAGGACTGCCCGACCTGCCACGGCTCCGGCGTGGTGCAGATGCGCCAGGGCTTCTTCAGCGTGCAGCAGACCTGCCCGCACTGCCACGGCACCGGCAAGATCATTCCCGATCCCTGCACGACGTGCCACGGCCAGGGCAAGATCAAGCAGCAGAAAACGCTGGAAGTGAAAATCCCCGCCGGCATCGACGACGGCATGCGCATCCGCAGCGCCGGCAATGGCGAGCCCAGCCCGAACGGTGGCCCTCCGGGTGACCTCTACATCGAGATCCGCATCCGCAAACACCCCGTGTTCGAGCGCGATGGCGATGACCTGCACTGCATGGTGCCGATCAGCTTCACCAAGGCGGCGCTGGGTGGCGAGATCGAGGTGCCCACGCTCAATGGCAAGGCCGTGATCGACATTCCCGAAGGCACGCAACATGGCAAGCAGTTCCGCCTGCGCGGCAAGGGTATCAAGGGCGTGCGCTCGGCCAGCACCGGCGACCTGTACTGCCATATCAGCATCGAAACGCCGGTGAAACTCACCGAGCACCAGCGCAAGCTGCTCAAGCAACTCGATGAGTCGCTGGAAAAAGGCGGTGGCAAGCACAGCCCGAACGAGAAGAGCTGGTTCGACAAGGCGAAGGACTTCTTCTCCTGAGCCAGCACGCTCGTGAACGCATGGGGCCGGCATCACTGCTGGCCCTTTTTTCATCGCGGATGTGCATGTGACCCCTACGGCCGCAGACTAGGCCGCCCGCCCTGGATCCATGCATGTTGCGCTTGAAAAAACGGGTTGCCATCATGACAACCCGTTCTCGTTCAACGCCAGGGGGCAGCCCCGGGATCAGGCGCCACACAGCTCCTTGCGTGCCTGCGCATATTCGCGTTTGAACTGCTCCACCAGTTCGCCGGCCGGCTGCACCTTGTCGATGGCGCCAATGCCCTGCCCGCAGCCCCAGATGTCCTTCCAGGCCTTGGCCGCCCCGCCGCCAAAATCCATCTTGCTCGGATCTGCTTCCGGCAGATGCGCCGGATCCAGCCCTGCAGCACGGATAGATGGCGCCAGATAGTTGCCGTGCACGCCAGTGAACAGGTTGGTATACACCACGTCATCCGAGTTGGAATCCACGATGCACTGCTTGTAGGCGTCGCTGGCGCGTGCCTCGTCGGTGGCGATGAAGGGACTGCCGATATAGGCAAAATCCGCGCCCATGGCCTGCGCCGCCAGGATGGAACGGCCCGAGGCAATCGAGCCACTCAGTGCCAGCGGGCCGTCAAACCAGGTGCGGATTTCCTGCACCAGCGCAAACGGGCTCTTTGTGCCGGCATGGCCACCGGCGCCGGCCGCCACGGCGATCAGGCCATCAGCGCCCTTCTCGACCGCCTTGCGCGCAAAGCGGTTGTTGATCACGTCGTGCATCACCACGCCGCCGTAGCTGTGCGCGGCCTGGTTCACTTCTTCCACTGCACCCAGGCTGGTGATGACCACCGGCACCTTGTACTTCACGCACAGCGCCATGTCTTCCATCAGGCGGGCATTGCTCTTGTGCACGATCTGGTTGATGGCAAACGGTGCTGCCGGATGATCCGGATGCGCCTTGTCGTGCGCAGCCAGCTCTTCGGTGATCTCGGCCAGCCATTCATCCAGTTGCGAAGCCGGACGCGCGTTGAGTGCCGGCATGGCACCAATGATGCCGGCCTTGCACTGCGCAATCACCAGCTTGGGGTTGCTGATGATGAACAGCGGAGAACCAATGACGGGAAAAGGCACGCGCGCCAGTGCGCCGGGAAGTGTGCGGCTCATGAAACTTGTCTCCTGAAAGGCGTTGTTCTGCAGGATGATGAAGATATCACAAAACCGAACGAACGTTCACTTTCGCGTCACCCTCTTCCAGCTGGCCGACAATGGCCGCATCAGCAAACCCTGCCTGGCGGAAAACATCCAGCACTTCCTGAGCAGCCTCGGGCGCGCAACTCACCAGCAGGCCGCCCGAGGTCTGCGGATCGCATAGCAGCTTCTGTTTCCATTCCGGAGTGCCGTCCGGCAACACTATCTCGGCACCATAGCTGGCCCAGTTGCGGGTGGAGGCGCCAGTGGCAATGCCCTGCTGTGCCAGCGCCACGGCTTCACCGATCATGGGCACCGCCGCATAGTCGACACTGGCTGCCAGGCCGGAGCCACGGCACATTTCCAGCAGATGGCCGAGAAGACCGAAGCCGGTCACATCGGTCATGGCATGCACGCCGGGCATGGCTGCCAGCTGCGCGCCGACGCGGTTGAGCTGTGTGGTCAGCTGCACCATGCGGGCATAGCCGTCCGCACTGAGCAGCTCCTTCTTGAGCGCCGCCGACAGGATGCCGATGCCCAACGGCTTGCCGAGGATCAGCACGTCCCCTGCCCTGGCCGCGGCATTCTTCTTGACCTGATCCGGATGCACCAGGCCCAGCGCCACCAGGCCATAGATCGGCTCGACCACGTCGATCGAGTGGCCACCGGCAATCGGAATGCCGGCGTCGCGGCAGACGGAAGCACCCCCTTCCAGGATGCGGCCGATGGTCTCCAGCGGCAGCTTGTCCAGCGGCATGCCGACCAGCGCCAGCGCCAGGATGGGTGTGCCCCCCATGGCGTAGATGTCGGAAATCGCGTTGGTGGCCGCTATGCGGCCGAAATCATGCGGATCGTCGACGATGGGCGTGAAGAAGTCGGTGGTGGCCACCACGGCCTGCTGATCGTTCAGGCGGTACACGGCCGCGTCATCCGATGCCTCGGTGCCGACCAGCAATTGCGGCGGAACAATGCCGGCGGGCACCGATGCCATGATGTCCTGCAGCACGGAGGGTGCGATCTTGCAGCCGCAACCGCCACCGTGGGCGAGCGAAGTCAGTTTGGGAAATTCCATGATGTGTTTACAGTTTCAACTGGATCATGCCGATGATACGTCTTAAGATGAGAGGTTATCGAAAATGCGGCTTTCCATGAAAAACAACTGGCTGGTTCCCCCCTCTGCCCTCCACGGCTACGACATGATAATCGACGTGCGTACGCCGGCAGAATTTGCCCTCGACCACATCCCGGGTGCTGTCAATTTTCCAGTCCTGAGCAACGAAGAGCGGGTGGTGGTTGGCACCACCTACAAGCAGGTCTCGCCCTTCGAGGCCAAGAAGATGGGCGCTGCCATGATTTCGAGGAATGTCGCGCGCCACATCGAAGAGCAGATGCTGGACAAGCCCAAGGAATGGCGCCCGCTGATCTACTGCTGGCGCGGTGGCCAGCGCAGCGGCGCCATGCAGGTGATTCTTCGCCAGATCGGCTGGACCGCCGACCGGATTGAAGGCGGCTACAAGGCATTTCGCAATCATGTGATGGAAGATACCCGGTACCTGGCTGAACAGTTCGACTTCTTCATCATCTGCGGCGCCACCGGAAGCGCCAAGACGCGCATTCTGCAGCAGGTCGAGGCCCAGGGCGGTCAAATCCTGGATCTGGAGACACTGGCCAGCCACAAGGGCTCGGTGCTGGGCAATCTGCCCGGGCAGCCCCAGCCCAGCCAGAAGGGTTTTGAAACCCTGGTGTGGGATCGCCTGGACCAACTGGACCCGTCCCGGCCCGTCTTCGTGGAAGCCGAAAGCCGCAAGGTCGGCAACCTGCATATTCCCGAACCTGTGATCGAGGCCATGCGCGCCAGCCCATGTCTGGACGTACAGGCCAGCATGCATGCCCGCGTCAATTTCCTGCTGCGCGACTATCCCTACGCCCAGCAGGACAACGAGTGGCTGCTGCCGCGTCTGGCCAAGCTCAAGGAGCGCCAGGGCACCAAGGTGATCGAACACTGGCATGAGCTGGCCGAGCACGGCCAGTGGCCGCTGCTGGTGGAAGAACTGCTGACCCAGCACTACGACCCGCTCTACCGCCAGTCGCAAGGCCAGAACTATACCGGCGTGCGCCCGTGGCCCACCTTCGAAGCCAGCGATCTGTCCGAAGCCGGCATCGCAGACGTGGCTGCACGCATGCTGCGGGCGGTGGAAAGCTGACAACCTCGCCGGCCAGCAAGAACACAGGTTCCGATCGCACCGACCACGCCCGCTTCGCTGCGGGCACGAAAAAACCGGCCGAAGCCGGTTTTTTGCTGCATGGAGCCGGCATGCCTGCGGGCATGCCGGAAGTCACCATCAGAATGCGTCCACGTTGAACGCATTGGTTGCACCGTGCCCCTTCACGATGCTGTAGCCGATGCCAGGCACGCGGCTCAGGATCTGGTCGGCGTAGAAACGCGCCGTCTGGATCTTGTTCTGATAGAAAGCCGGACCGTAGTCGTCATTGCCGCCTTCAGCCAGCTTCTGTTCGGACACCAGCAGCGAACGGGCCATCTGCCAGCCGGACACCAGGTTGCCTGCCAGCATCAGGTAGGGCACGCTGCCTGCGAACACGGCATTGGGGTCTGCCTTGGTATTGGCAACCACGAAGTCCACCACTTCCAGGAAAGACTTGCGGGCAGCCGTCAGGGACTCCAGCATGGCCTTGGCTTCTTCGGAACCGCTCTGGGCCAGTTCGGCTTCGGTCTGCTCGATCATGCCGGCGATCTTCCTGGCAACGGCGCCGCCGTCACGCACGGTCTTGCGGCCGACCAGGTCGTTGGCCTGGATGGCGGTGGTACCTTCGTAGATCGTCAGGATCTTGGCATCGCGGTAGTACTGGGCAGCGCCGGTTTCCTCGATAAAGCCCATGCCGCCGTGCACCTGCACGCCCAGGCTGGTGGTTTCCAGGCTGGTTTCGGTGCTGTAGCCCTTGATCAGCGGCACCATGAACTCGTACAGCGCCTGGCTGTCGGCAGCGATGGTGGCATCGGGGTGGTTGTGCTCGACGTCATACAGCGAAGCGGCGTAGATGGCCATGGCGCGCGTGCCTTCGGCAGTGGCACGCATGGTCAGCAGCATGCGCTTGATGTCGGGGTGGTTGATGATGGCCACGGGAGCCTTCACGGAACCATCCACCGGACGGCTCTGCACGCGCTCGCGGGCATAGTTCACGGCGTGCTGGTAGGCGCGCTCGGTCACGGCGATACCCTGCACACCTACAGCGTAGCGGGCAGCGTTCATCATGATGAACATGTACTCGAGGCCGCGGTTTTCTTCGCCGACCAGGTAGCCGGTGGCACCGCCATTGTCACCGAACTGCAGCACGCAGGTTGCGCTGCCCTTGATGCCCAGCTTGTGCTCGATGCTCACGCACTGCACGTCGTTGCGAGCGCCCAGGCTGCCGTCGTCGTTGACCATGACCTTGGGTACGACAAACAGGCTGATGCCCTTCACACCCTCCGGAGCGCCAGCCACGCGGGCCAGCACCAGGTGGATGATGTTGTCGGCCATGTCGTGCTCACCCCAGGTGATGAAGATCTTGGTGCCGAATATCTTGTAGCTGCCGTCGCCCACGGGCTCGGCACGGCTGCGCACGGCAGCCAGGTCGGAACCGGCCTGGGGCTCGGTCAGGTTCATGGTACCGGTCCACTCGCCGGAAACCAGCTTGGGCAGGTACTTGGCCTTGAGCTCGTCGGAACCAGCCGTCAGCAGGGCCTCGATGGCGCCGTCGGTCAGCATGGGGCACAGGGCAAAGCTGATGTTGGCAGCGTTGCACATTTCGCCCACGGCCGCGCCGATGGTCTTGGGCAGATCTTGGCCGCCGTACTGGCCGGGATGCTGCAGGCCTTGCCAGCCGCCTTCCACGTACTGCTTGTAGGCTTCCTTGAAGCCCAGGGCAGCGGTGACCACGCCATCCTTCCAGGTGGAGGGATTCTTGTCGCCCTGGAAGTTGATCGGGGCGATGACGTCCTGCACCAGGTTGGCGGCTTCCTGCAGCACTGCCTGAGCGGTTTCCATACCGGCATCTGCGTAAGCAGGCACGTCCTGTGCCAGCTTGTCGAGGTTTGCCAGATACTGCATGTCGAACAGCATGTCTTGCACGGGTGCGGTAAAGCTCATCAGGAACTCCTTGAGTTGTTGAAATAGTTATGCGGGTTTTTACGGACCGCTCAAATACAACAGCCGTCCAGCTGCTTTACGGCAGAAGAACGGCTGCTTGATCGTAGTTTACTACGCCTACATTACAGGGCTTTGACAAGCTCCGGAACGGCGGTGAACAGATCGGCTTCCAGCGCATAGTCCGCCACGGCAAAGATCGGGGCTTCCGGATCCTTGTTGATGGCGACGATCACCTTGCTGTCCTTCATGCCGGCCAGGTGCTGGATGGCACCGGAAATGCCGCAGGCAATGTACAGCTCGGGGGCAACGATCTTGCCGGTCTGGCCGACCTGCAGGTCGTTGGGAGCGTAACCGGCATCCACCGCAGCGCGGCTGGCGCCGATGGCGGCGTTCAGCTTGTCGGCCAGCGGAGTCAGCACGGCCTGGAACTGCTCTTCGCTGCCCAGGGCACGGCCGCCGGCCACCACCACCTTGGCGGCAGTCAGGTCGGGACGGTCGGACTTGGACATCTCGCGGCCCACGAAGGCGGACTTGCCGGTGTCGGCAACAGCGGCCACGCTCTCGACGGCGGCGCTGCCACCGGTAGCGGCGGCGGCGTCGAAGCCGGTGGCGCGCACGGTGATGACCTTGGTGGCATCGCTGCTCTGCACGGTGGCCATGGCGTTGCCGGCGTAGATCGGGCGCTCGAAGGTGTCGGGGCTGTCGACCTTGGTGATTTCGCTGATCTGGGCCACGTCCAGCTTGGCAGCAACGCGCGGAGCGACGTTCTTGCCGGAAGCGGTAGCGGGGAACAGGATGTGGCTGTAGTTGCCGGCAACAGCCAGCACCTGCTCGGCCAGGTTCTCGGCCAGGCCTTCGGCAACGGAAGCGCCGTCAGCGTGCAGCACCTTGCTCACGCCGGCGATCTGTGCAGCAGCCTGGGCAGCAGCGGCGGCGTTGGAGCCGGCAACCAGCACGTGCACGTCGCCGCCGCACTGGGCAGCAGCAGTCACGGTGTTGAGCGTGGCAGCCTTGATGGAAGCGTTGTCGTGTTCAGCAATCACGAGTGCAGTCATGGGGTATCTCCTGAAATCTTGTTGTGGTTTAGAGGACTTTGGCGGTGTTCTTCAGCTTGTCCACCAGGGTCGCCACATCGGGCACCTTGATGCCGGCGCTGCGGGCAGCAGGCTCGGACACCTTCACGGTTTTCAGGCGCGGAGCGACGTCGACGCCCAGATCTTCGGGCTTCATGGTGTCGATCGGCTTCTTCTTGGCCTTCATGATGTTGGGCAGCGTGACGTAGCGCGGCTCGTTCAGGCGCAGGTCGGCGGTGATCACGGCGGGCAGGCCCACGGTGATGGTTTCCAGGCCGCCGTCCACTTCACGCGTGACAGTTGCCTTGCCGTCGGCCAGTTCGACCTTGCTGGCAAACGCTGCCTGGGGCAGGTCGGCCAGGGCAGCCAGCATCTGGCCGGTCTGGTTGGCGTCGTCGTCGATTGCCTGCTTGCCCAGGATGATCACCTGCGCCTGCTCCTTGTCCTGCACGGCCTTGAGCAGCTTGGCCACGGCCAGGGGCTGCAGTTCTTCGCCGGTTTCGACCAGAATGCCGCGGTCGGCGCCGATGGCCATGGCGGTACGCAGGGTTTCCTGAGCCTGGGTCGGGCCGCAGGACACGGCGACGATCTCGGTCACAACACCCTTTTCCTTCAGTCGCACCGCCTCTTCCACGGCGATTTCGTCAAAGGGGTTCATGCTCATCTTGACGTTTGCGATGTCCACGCCGGTGTTGTCCGACTTGACGCGGACCTTGACGTTGTAATCCACCACGCGCTTGACAGCGACCAATGCTTTCATGAGTTTATCTCCTGAGGGTGTGTTGATATTTTGGAAAATTCGCGTGTAACACACGAACATCTTATCGCGTTATATCCATTGACGTAAACGTCAATCAACAAGCATTTTACGTTGGTTTTCCTCGGCTTTGCCTGCGGATAATAGAACGATCGTGCTTTTAGTGAGTATACTACCTTCCGGCCACTCGGTTGCGCCCCATTATCGGCCTTCCGTCTGACTTGCCTGTGACAGGGCCTTCGCTGCCGGCGCATGCCCGCCTTCTTCCTGCGAATGCAGTGCTGCCGCGGTGCTTTCGACGCCGCCGCCCGATGCATACAGCCCCTGATGGTGCACCACACGCTGCGGGAAGGGAATCTCGACCTTGTGGGCGCGCAGCGACTGCAGGATCTGCTTGTTGATCTCCGAGCGCAGCAGGCCGGTGCCGTTTTCGGGGTCGCGGATCCAGAAGCCCAGACGGAATTCCAGCCCGTCCGCACCGAAGTTTTCCAGGTTGGCCGCCGGAGGCGGCTCGCGCAGTACGCGCGGCTGCCCCAGCGCTGCCTCCACCAGCAGCCGCTGCACCAGATCAATCTCGCTGTCGTAACCCACAGCCACGGTCGTGGACACCCATACCTGCCGGTCGGCCAGCGAGTTGTTCTCCACGCGCTGGGTGACCAGGGTTTCGTTCGGCAGGATGGCCTCGACGCCGGTGAGGGAGCGGATCAGCGTGTAGCGCGCGGTGATGTCGGAAATGCGGCCCTCGAAACCGTCCACCTTGACCGTGTCACCGATGCGGATGCTGCGCTCGGCCAGGATGACGAAGCCGCTCACGTAGTTGGAGGCCAGCTTCTGCAGGCCCAGGCCGATGCCCACGCCCAGCGCGCCACCAAACACCGACAGCGCGGTCAGGTCGATGCCGGCGATCGACAGCGACACGATGGTACCCACGATCATCATGGCCGCACGCAATACATTGCTCATGATCTTGCGCAGCGACAGCATGCTGCCGGTGGCATTGCGCATCAGCTGCTGCTCGGCCAGCGCCGACAGCCAGAGCGTGAGCAACAGCGTCAGGCCCACCATCAGCGCCCCTTCCAGCAATGAGCGCGCGTCGAACTGGCTGTTGCCGAGCTTGAAGCTGATGCTCTCGAGCTGCTCCAGGAAAACCGGCAGGATACCGCTCACCCACAGCACCATGCCCAGCCAGATCAGCCAGGAGCCGCGCCGCTCGAGCGTGAGCACCCAGCGCGCCTCATGGAAGGCGGCGCGCAGGATCTTGGCGCCCAGGCGGATCAGCACCAGAGCCACCAGCACCGGCAGCGCCACGCGGAACAGCGAATACCGCAGGGGAACGTCTAGCACGTATGGCGCCACGTTGGCCAGCAGCAGCCAGAGCGCAGGGAACAGCACACCGTCGAAATCGCGGCGCCCGAAGATCACGGAAAAGTGGCGGTCTTGCGCACTGGCGCGCCCCAGAAACAGTCTGCGTCCCAGGTGCGTCAGCAACAGTGCCAGCAGGCCCGCTACCAGGATGGCTCCCAGCTGCGTCAGCGTTTCGGGGCGCGAGATGCGGCTGTACCACTCGATCCAGTCATCGAAGCCCAGGCTTGTGCTGCCCATTGTGTCCTTTCCAGCGTATCGGCAAAAAAATGCCATTCTGGCACAGGCGTCCGCTTCAAGCTGCGTGCACTGGCGCGGCTACACGGCTACACGGCTACACGGCTACACGGCTGCTCGCAGCCGGACTTCGGACAAGGCAATAAAAAGCCGGGCGTGGCCCGGCTTTGCAACGGTTGATTCCCGCCGTCGTCAGACGTCTGCCAGCACGCGCAGGTGCGCCTCGACGCTGCGCGCCAGCGAGCTGAGATTGTAGCCGCCTTCGAGGCAGCTGACGATGCGGCCTTCGCAGTGGCGCTTGGCCACGTCCTTGATGCGCTGCGTCATCCACTGGTAGTCAGCCTCGACCAGGCCGAGCTGGCCCATGTCGTCCTCGCGGTGGGCATCAAAGCCTGCGCTGATGAAGATCAGTTGCGGCTTGAACTCGTCCAGGCGCGGAATCCACATGGCATCGACCAGTTCACGGATGTCCATGCCCTTGGTATAGGCCGGCACCGGCACGTTGACCAGGTTGTCGTCGTGGCGCAGCGGCCAGTCTTCGGGGTAGAACGGGTGCTGGAAGTAGCTCAGCATCAGGATGCGATCGTCGCCAGCGACGATGTCCTCGGTGCCGTTGCCATGGTGCACGTCGAAATCGATGATGGCCACGCGCTCCAGGCCATGGCGGGCCACGGCGTACTTGGCGGCAATGGCCACGTTGTTGAAGAAGCAGAAACCCATGGCACGGTTGCCGCAGGCATGGTGCCCGGGCGGACGCACACAGCAGAAGGCGTTTTCGAGCTCGCCGGCCAGCACCGCATCGGTGGCCTCGACGGCTGCGCCGGCCGCCAGCAAGGCTGCACGATAGGTCTTGCTGTTCATGGAGGTGTCGGTGTCGAGCGAGAAGTGCTGCGAGGAACCTGCGGCAACGTCGTCCTCTTCCAGCCAGTCGCTCATGCCGCGGATGGCGGCAATGTGCAGACGGCGGTGCGCCAGCTTGATCTCGGCCAGGTTGGCCTCGCCGGGGGTACGGCGATCCAGCGCGTCGGCCACGCCGGTAATCAGGAGCCGGTCTTCGATCGCATCGATGCGTTCGGGGCATTCGGGATGGCCTGCACCCATATTGTGCAGCTTGCAGTCAGAATGAATGTAGTAGCCAGTGGCGCCCATTCTTTTGTCTCCTCGGTGTCTATTTTTATCACTACAAAGTGTAATGGATTGTTGCGTGGCGCGCAAACCATCCCCTACCCCCTGCACACTGTCGTGCAAGGCGGGTTTCGGGCACGCCGCTACCGTGCGGAACGATCCGCTAAACTGTCCGGGCCGGCCGTCAGCATGCCGCTTTCATCGTACGTTTTTCCACGCTCCAGCCCCATGATTCCTGACTTGCATACTCCTCTATCCCCTGCCCCCGAGCGCCGCCGCCTGCACCTGCTGGGCGCACTGGCCGGAGCCTCTGCGCTGGCCCTGGCAGGCTGCGGCACGCCACCCAAGCCCGACGAGGGCGCCACTCCCGCGCCCGCCCCTCACCCGCAACCGGCACCCGCCTCCTTGGCTCTCAACGGCAGCTACGCCCAGCGCGCCGACGTGATGGCGCAGGTGCCGAACATGGCCCGCCGCCTCGGCCTACCGGAAACCTTTGTGCGCAATGCCATCGGCAATGCCGACTTCCTGCCCAGCGTCCCGCGCCTGATCCTGCCGGCCGGCAAGGGAGTTCGCCGCAGCTGGCGCGTGTACCGCAGCCGCTTCATCGACAACACGCGCATCCGTGCAGGCGTGCAGTTCTGGAACGAGAACGCCACCCAGCTGCAGCGCGCCGAGCGCGAATACGGCGTGCCGGCCAAGTACATTGTGGGCATCGTGGGCGTGGAAACCATCTACGGACGTAACGTGGGCAACATGCGGGTGATTGATACCCTGGCCACGCTGAGCTTCGATTTTCCGCAGGCGCATCCGCGCGCGGCGGACCGCAACGCCTTCTTCCGCAGCGAACTGGAACACTATCTGCAGCTCACCTGGAAAAACCGCGATGATCCACTCACGCTGCGTGGCAGCTATGCCGGCGCCATGGGCCTGCCGCAGTTCATGCCGTCCAGCTGGGTAAAGCATGCCGTCGACTTCGACCGCGACGGGCATATTGACCTGTTCGAAAGCCCGACCGACGTGGTGGGCTCGGTGGCGCACTACTTCAAGCAGTACGGCTGGGTGAGCGGGCTGGAGCCGGTCTTCGACGTAACCTTCGACCAGAGCCGCCTGCAGCTGGAAACGCTGCTCGGCCCGGACATCACGCCAAGCTTCACGCCGGAACAGTTCAGCGAACTGGGCGCCACGGCCGTGGGCTTGCCCGCCGGCTTCAACCGCAAGCTGGCGCTGATCGAGTTGGAGAATGGCTATGCACCGGCCTCGTATTACGCCGGCACCGACAACTTCTACGTGATCACGCGTTACAACAACAGCAGCTACTACGCCAAGGCAGTGATCGATCTGGCCAATGAAGTCGAGCGTGCGATGGGGCTGCAGGCGCGCTGAGTCGGGGGCGAATGCCTGCAGAGGAAGGCGCTCTGGTCTGACAGGCTGCAAGCAGCGGGACAGTTAGAGTGGTTTCCATGTTTTGGCTACTGGAGAACATGATGACTTTCCCCGCTTCCCTGCGCACAATCGGTCTGGCTGGCGCCATTGCGGCCGGCTCCCTGGGCCTGGCCGCGTGTACCACCACGCCTTCCACCACTTCGCCCACGCCGACGATTCCGTCCAACACGCGCGCGTCCGTGGACACTCAGGTGGACGCTGCACTGAACCGCCTGTACAACACCGTACCCGGCTCGCGTGAACTGGTGGCGCGCTCCAAGGGCGTGCTCGTGTTCCCGGCCGTGGTGGGTGGCTCCTTCATCGTAGGCGGTGAATACGGTCGCGGCGCCCTGCGCGTGGACGGCAAGACACTGGATTACTACAGCACCACCGCGGCCTCGATCGGCCTGCAGGCCGGCGCCCAGTCCAAGGCCGTGTACTACGTCTTTACCACCCAGGAAGCTCTGGACAAGTTCCGCGCCAGCAAGGGCTGGACGGCCGGTATCGATGCAACCGTGGCAGTGGCCCAGATCGGCGCCAACGGCACGGTGGATACCCAGACGCTGCAGCAGCCGGTGGTGGCCTTTGTGCTGAACAACGCGGGCCTGGAAGCCGGCGTGTCGCTGCAGGGTGCAAAGATTTCCAAGATCGCCCTGTAAGTCCCCACTGTTGCCAACAGAAAATAAACCCCGTATCGGCTTTCCGAACGGGGTTTATTTTTGCGTCAGTCCGGACAGGAAAATCCTGTCCGCGCGCGTCGGCCATCAGGCAGCAGCCAGCGCCTGATCCAGATCCGCGATAATGTCATCGCTGTGCTCGATGCCCACGGACAGGCGGATCATGTCTTCGCTCACGCCGGCCTTTTCCAGCTCGGCCGGCGACAGCTGGCGGTGCGTGGTGCTGGCGGGGTGCGTAGCCAGGGTCTTGGCATCGCCGATATTGACGAGGCGCAGGATCAGCTGCAGCGCATCCTGGAAACGCGCGCCGGCTTCACGGCCACCCTTCACGCCGAAATTGAGGATGCCGGAGGCATTGCCCTTCATGTATTTCTGCACCAGCGGATAGTCCTTGTGATCCGGCAGGCCGGAGTAGTTGACCCAGTTCACCTTGGGATGCTGCTGCAGGAACTCGGCCACCTTGCGCGAGTTGTCGCCGATGCGGTCCATGCGCAGCGGCAGCGTCTCCAGCCCCTGCAGGATCAGGAAGGCATTGAAGGGGCTGATGGCGGCGCCCATGTTTCGCAGCGGCACGGTACGGGCACGGCCGATGTAGGCCGCCGGGCCCAGCGCCTCGGTGTAGACCACGCCGTGGTAGCTGACTTCAGGCGTGTTCAGGCGGTGGAAGCGCTCCTTGTGCTCGGCCCAGGGGAACTTGCCGCTATCGACGATGATGCCGCCGATGCTGGTGCCATGGCCGCCGATGTATTTGGTCAGGGCATGCACGACGATGTCGGCGCCGTGCTCGATCGGGCGGCACAGGTAGGGGCTGGGCACGGTGTTGTCCACGATCAGCGGTACGCCGTGGGCATGGGCGATCTCGGCCAGCTTCTCGAAGTCGGTGACGTTGCCGAGCGGGTTGCCGATGGATTCGCAGAAGATCGCCTTGGTCTTGCCGTCGATCAGCTTGGCGAACTGCTCGGGCTGGCGGTAGTCGGCAAAGCGCACCTCGATGCCGTACTGCGGCAGCGTATGGGCAAACAGGTTGTAGGTGCCGCCATACAGGGTGGACGACGTGACGATGTTGTCCCCCGCCTCGGCAATGGTCTGGATGGCATAGGTGATGGCCGACATGCCCGAGGCCACGGCCAGGCCGGCAATGCCGCCTTCCATGGCTGCGACGCGCTTTTCCAGCACGTCCTGCGTCGGGTTCATGATGCGGGTGTAGATGTTGCCCGGCACCTTCAGGTCGAACAGGTCCGCACCGTGCTGCGTGTTGTCGAAGGTGTAGGACGTGGTCTGGTAGATCGGCACGGCCGCGGCGCGGGTGGTGGGTTCGCTGCTGTAGCCACCGTGCACGGCAATGGTTTCGGGCTTGAAGGTGCTGGGATCGAGCGCCATGGGTGGAATTCTCCTGGGGAATACGGTTCTTCTGGAAGGTGGGATGGTACAACCTTCCACCACGTTGGCGGGCCGCTGCCCCTAGACACAATGGTGATTTGCTTATGCAACGGGCAGCAGGACGGATGATGCCCAGCCGGCCAGCGCGCTAACCAGCACCACCAGCCACGGCGCCCAGCGCAGGCGCATCAGCAGCCACAGGGCCAGCCCCGTAACCAGAAGGTCCGCCCACTGATGCAGGCTGGCTGCGCCCTGCTGCAAGAGTGCAGCCAGCAGCAAGCCCACCACGGCGGCATTGATGCCCTGCAGGGCGCTGCGCAGCCAGCGCAGGTGACGCCAGCGCTCCCAGAACGGCAGTGCGCCCGCCACCAGCAGAAAAGCCGGCAGGAAAATGGCAAGCAGCGCCAGGCTGGCGCCTGTCCAGCCAGTGGGCGCCGACTGCATCGTCGCCCCCAGAAAGGCAGCAAACGTGAACAGCGGCCCCGGCACGGCCTGCGCCAGCCCGTAGCCGGCCAGGAATACCGGCGCCTCGACCCAGCCACGCTGCACCAACTCGCCTTCCAGCAGCGGCAACACCACATGCCCGCCACCGAACACCAGGCTGCCGGTGCGATAAAACGCCGCCAGCAACTGCGCCGCCTGCCCCGTCCACGTCATCACGCTGAGGGCAAGCAGCGCCGCAAACAGCATCAGCCAGCCCACGGCCGCCCGGCTGCCCACCGGCACCCGGAGCGAGCCGGCCGCACCCGTGCTGCCCGACCGCAACAGCAGTACACCCGCCACGCCGACCAGCGCCAGCATCACGATCACCCAGCCGGCCCAGTGCGCTCCCCACCCCATGACGACCAGGGTGGCGGCCAGCATCAGTGCGAGTTGCACCGGACCACGGCAGAACGCCTTGCCCATGCTCCATACTGCCTGCAGGATGACGGCAATAGCGGCCAGGTGCAGGCCATGCAGCAGGCCTGGCGGCACCGCACTGCCCCAGTGCACCAGCCCCTGCGCGGCCAGCACGAGCAAAATGGCTGAGGGCAAGGTAAAACCCGCCCAGGCCGCCAGGGCACCCCCATAGCCCGCCCGCATCAGCCCGAGCCCCATGCCCACCTGGCTGCTGGCCGGGCCGGGCAGGAACTGGCACAAAGCCACCAGATCGGCATAGGCCTGCTCGCCCAGCCAGCGCCGCTGCACCACGAAGGCCTCGCGAAAATAGCCCAAATGCGCCGCCGGGCCGCCAAAACTGGTCAGGCCCAGCTGCAGGAAAACAAGGAACACCTCCCGCACGGAAGGCCGGCTGGTGTCAGGCAAAGGGGATGAAGAAGACAGGGGCATGGCAAGGCATGGGAACAAGCATGTCATGATACGGGGCACAGATGACAAATTCCCGCCCTGAACCGGCACCGGCCGTTTGACGCATCCTGTCATGGCCGGCAAGTCCGTTTTCAGCCCCTAACTGCATCCGCACGTCCCGACAATGCACGATTTCAAGCACATTCTTGCCGCCACCGACCTTTCCGCGCCAGCCCGCCACGCCGTCGAGCGCGCCGCCCTGCTGGCACGACAGCTGGAGGCGCAAATGGAAGTCGTGCACGTGGCGGATCTGACGCCGCTGGAAAAGCTGCGCCACATGATGGGCGTGGGGCCCGAGGAACTGAAGGAGCGCGTGGCCACGCGTGCCAGCGAGAAGCTGGACGAGTTGCGGTTCGCCCTGCACAAGCGTCTGGGCGAATTGCCCATGAACGCGCATGTCGAATTCGGTTCGCTGCTGCCGGTACTGGGCGAATACGCGCGCAATGCCGACCTGCTGGTGTGCGGCTCGCGCGGCGAAAGTTTCATGCGGCACCTGCTGCTGGGCTCGACGGCGGAGCGCCTGCTCAATACCGCCGCCTGTCCGGTGCTGGTGGTGAAGCAGCCCATGCACGAGCCCTACCGCAACGTGCTGGTTCCGGTGGATTTCTCGAAGGCCTCGCTGCAGGCCATCCGCCATGCGCAGCAGATTGCCCCGGGGGCGGAACTGGTGCTGCTGCATGTGTACGAGGTGCCGTTTGCCGGCTACCTGCGCTACGCCAGCGTTGAGCACGACACCTTCGCCCACTACCGTGACCAGGCCCGCCAGGAAGCCACGCAGAAGCTGCAGGCATTGCGCGACGACGCCGGCCTGCCGCTGGACAGCACGCGCCTGCTCGTGCTGCAGGGCGACCCGGTGATGCGCATCGTCGAGCAGGAGCAGGAACAGTACGCCGAGCTGGTCGTGCTGGGCAAACACGGCGAAAACGCGCTGACCGAGATGCTGCTCGGCAGCGTCACCAAGCGCGTGCTGACCGAAGTGCAGAGCGACGTGCTGATCTCGGTCTGACCCTTTCTGCGGATTGCTTTGCCCTATCCCGCCGCCAGCCCGGTGGCGACCTGAGCTGTTTTACAACGCCAGACGCATGTCTTGGTGCGGCACACCGCACTCTTCGTAGACAGGGCCGAAGGGCTGGTACCCCAGGCGGCGATAGAAACCGGCTGCCGACAGCTGCGCGCCCAGCTGGATATGGCTGTCGCCGCGCATGCGCGCGCTTTGCTGCAGGGCCTGCATCACCAACTGGCCGGCGCCCGTGCCGCGCAAGGGCTGCAGCACGGCCACGCGGCCGATGCGACCGATGCGCAGCGGCCTGCCCTCTTCCTCCAGCTCCAGCGTGGGCAGCAAGCGGGCGGTGGCCAGCGCCATGCCGATGCGGTTGCTCACCACCGCATGCAGCGCGGCTTCGTCCAGGCCATCGTATTCCTCTTCGGGTGCGAAGCCCTGTTCCTGCACAAAGACGGGTTCGCGTACCGCGCGTGCGAGTTCACTTAGGGTTGACCAGTCGCCCGTGCGGCAGTGGGTCATCTCCACGCCGGATTCAAAGGCGCCATAGAGCTCACGCAAGGGCTCCGGCACCGGCATGGCGCGCCGCTGCACCGGGTCTGCATAGACGTAGAGCAGCTCCGCGCTGTTGAGCAGCTGGTTGCCGCCAAACACCGCCCCGGAAAACAGCAGGCTGCTGTTGCCGATACGCTCGCAGCGCAGGCAGACCTCGACCAGATCGTCCAGTTTTGCGCTGGCGTGAAACTCGGTCGTCGCCTTCTTCAGGTACACGTCACAGCCAAAGCGGCGCATGGTGTCGCCATAGGCCAGGCCGAGACTGCGCCAGTAGTCGCTGAAGGCGGTGTCATACCAGGCGAGATAGTGTGCGTTGAAGACGATGTTCTGCAAGTCCACCTCCGACCAGCGCACACGCAGGCGGGTGACATGGCGGAAGGAGGAACGGCTGGACGCCGAGAAAACGGCCTGGCTCATGGCAATGACTTCCTTGTACGTGCAAATCAGGGCTGCAGCGCCTCGCGCAGGGCGCGCGCCGCATCCTGGTGTGCCTGTCTTGCCTCGGGAATGGCGTGCCCCATCTTGATGAATTCGTGGATCACGCCGTGGTAGACCTCCAGCTCCACCGGCACGCCGGCATGGCGCAGCTTGTCGGCCCAGAGCAGGCTGTCGTCCGCAATCGGATCGCATTCCGCCAGGCCCAGCCACAGCGGCGCCACGCCATCCACATGCTCGGCGTGGATGGGGGCAAAGCGCCAGTCGGCAAACTGTGCAGCATCCTCGACGAAGGTGTGGAACATCCACTGGATCTGCGGTTCGGTGAGCAGAAAGCCTTCGGCATAGAGCTTGCGGGACGGCGTGAGCGCCTCGGCCTGCATGCCGGGGTAGAACAGCAGCTGCAGGCGCAGCGAAATGCCCTCTTGCGCGGCCTGTACGGCACAGCCCGCCGCCAGTGTGCCGCCGGCACTGTCGCCACCCACTGCGATGCGGGTTTCATCCAGGCCCAGCACGGCTGCGTGTTGCGAGACCCAGTGCACCGCATCCCAGGCATCGTTGAAGGCTGCAGGGAACTTGTGTTCGGGCGCCAGACGGTAATCCACCGACAGCACGGCGCAGCCGCTCAGGTGGCTCAGCACGCGGCACAGCGTGTCATGCGTCTCCACGCTGCCCACGACGAAGCCGCCTCCATGGAAGAACACCAGCACAGGCAGCACGCCCTGCCCTTCGGCCAGCGGTGCATACAGACGCGCCGGCAGGGGATGGCCGTCGCGGTTGGGAATCTGCAGGTCTTCGACGCGCGCCAGCGCGGGGGCATCCACTTCGAGCACATGCGAGCCCATGGCATAGGCTTCGCGCGCCAGATCGACCGGCAGCGATTCCATGGGTGGACGCGGCTTGCGGTGGATGCGCTGCAACAGATGGCGGACGTGCGGCTTGAGATGGCGCCAGGCTTCAGGCTGAATATGGGGATCGGGCAGGTGCATGGAAATTTCGGAAGAATCAGCCTGCCATCATAGTGGCCTGATGCGCGATGGATCGGGACGCTCCAGCCATTCGGCGAATTCTTCCACCAGCTGCTGGCTGGCCGCCACCGCCTGCGTCCAGGCCTTGACGCGGCCTGCGTGGTCGTCGATATAGTGTTTGAAGTCGTTGCGGTCCGGCAGCTTGCCGTTGGGCAGCTGGCGCACCCAATCCGGATCGGGCGCGAGCAGCAGCATGTGGTCCAGCGCAGACGTGCTGGCATGGCGCCATTGCAGCGCCTTGTCGAGCCAGCCCGGCACCACGGCCTGCTGGAAGTGGGGATAGAGCACGATGCTGCCGGTACCGTCCGCGCTGGCCGGGGCGGCGGCCTGCCCCTGCAGATAGCGCAGGTGCAGGTGGTAGTCGGTGATGCCGCCATCCCAGTAGGCGCCGCGCGGCGCGCCCGGGATGTCGTGCACGGCCTGCAGCACGAAGGGAATCGAGCCGCTGGCCTGCAGCGCAGGCATGAAGTTGTCGGGCGTCAGGGCCACCTGGTGCGTGCGGAAATCGGCGGTGTCAAAAGGAAGTGCACCCAGCCCGTTGCGCTCCACCGTCGGCGCGGAGAACACCACGCGGTCCAGCCAGTGCGACAGTGCCTGCCGGTTCCAGGCGTTGGCACCATAGGCCGCCAGATAGCCGAGATGGCTGCGCCCTGCCCCCTCGCGCGCCAGCAGATGCCGCCCGCGTGCCGTGACCACATGCAGGCGGTAGCGCGGATGTTCCAGCACCTCTTCGACGCGGCCGCCATAGAACTGCTGCAGATTGCGGGCAAAGGCTGCGCTCACTTCGGATGGCGGCGGCAGGCGCTTGCGCCCGCGTACCGTGCGCGTCTGGAATTCCTCGTTGATGTAGTTGTACTCGAGCAGCTGGAAGGCCTGCACCGCATCGGGCAGGCAGGCGGTTGCCATGCGCCAGGCGCCGATCGAGGCACCCACCAGATGCACCGGCTGCGCACTGCGTGGCAGCCAGTCACCGAACAGGAACTGGTCCATGCGCAGCAGCATCAGCCCCTTGGGCCCGCCCGCCGCAGCGGGAATCACCCCGATGTGCCTGGGCAACAGGCCATGCTGCTGTACATGGCGCAAGGCGGCAGGTCCGGCGTAAATGGCTAGGGCTTGCATGGCAAATGGGCTCGAAGTGGAAAGTAAGCAGCAAGTGTAGCCAGCCCGGATGGCCGAAGCTGAATGCAGCATTCACCTGCCGGAAAACGTGATGCAGTACCGCTTTCCGCCGCAACGCACGGCAAGCGCATCTTGCAGCGCCGGATGCAAGCCGTAACAATCAGGCTCCGCCCGGGGATTGAAGCGGTTTGCGCTCCCCCGCATATGGGATGGCCGCGCATGCGGCATCGTCGCCCACCACAAGGAGTACGCACATGAATGCCATGGACATGGCCCAGGGAGATCCCCGTCTGGAAGCAGCGATCGTCCGTTCGCGCAAGCTGCTGCACAAGAAGGCCATGACGGGCGCCGTCACCAGCATGGTGCCGATTCCGGGCGTGGACTGGCTGGTGGACGCCTCGCTCATGACCAAGGTGATTCCGCAGATCAACCAGGAGTTCGGCCTGACGCAGGCGCAGATCGCCCGGCTCGATCCGCAGAAGCAGGAGCGCATCCAGAAAGCGATTGCCGCCGTCGGCGCGGTGATGGTGGGCCGCCTGGTGACCAAGGAGCTGGTGCTGCGCGCCGCGCGCATGGTGGGCATGCGCCTGACGACCAAGCAGGCCGTCAAGTACGTGCCGCTGGCGGGCCAGATGGCGGCCGCCGCGCTGGGCTATACCGCCCTGCGCTATCTGGGCGAGCAACACATCCGCGACTGCGTGCGGGTGCTGCGCGAAGCCGGGCTGGCCGAACTGCTGCCGCCCGCGCAGTCGCTGGAATTGCCCCTGGAAACCCCGGCACGCAAGCGCACGCTGGGCAAATGGCTGGGGCGCCCGGGTCAGGATTCAGCCACCTGAATGCGCTGGCTGGCGTCCTGAATCCATTCCGGGATGCTAACGACACCATGGCTACGCTGATGCGTGGCCATTTTTGTCTGGTGCATGCAAAGCCACCCGGTGCGCGCCGATGCCGGGCAGGGACGCGTTTGCACCCAGTTAGCAAGCCGTCAGCCAGACAAGGCACAATAACGCCTGCAAAACGCTGGCGCAGTCGGCCAGTGAGGTATTGCCATTACTTGAACAGACCCAAGGAACACCCATGACCACCATCATCAAGCAGGATGACCTGATCGAATCGATTGCTGCGGCGCTGCAGTACATCAGCTTCTACCACCCGGCCGACTACATCCAGCACCTGGCGCGTGCCTACGAGCGCGAGCAATCGCCCGCCGCCAAGGACGCAATGGCGCAGATCCTCACCAACAGCAAGATGAGCGCCACCGGCCACCGCCCGATCTGCCAGGACACCGGCATCGTCAACGTGTTCCTCAAAGTAGGCATGGACGTGCGCTTCGAAGGCCTGACCGGCAGCCTTGATGACGCCATCAACGAAGGCGTGCGCCGCGGCTACAACAACCCCGACAACCGCCTGCGCGCCTCCGTCGTGGCCGATCCGCAGTTTGCCCGCAAGAACACCAAGGACAACACCCCCGCCGTGATCCACGTCGAGCTGGTACCCGGCGACAAGCTGGACGTGACCGTGGCGGCCAAGGGCGGCGGCTCCGAAAACAAGACCAAATTCGTCATGCTCAACCCCAGCGACAACCTGGTGGACTGGGTGCTCAAGACCGTGCCGCTGATGGGCGCCGGCTGGTGCCCGCCCGGCATGCTGGGCATCGGCATCGGCGGCACTGCCGAAAAAGCCATGCTGATGGCCAAGCAGGCGCTGATGGAAGACCTGGACATGTACGAGCTGCAGGAAAAGGCCTCTTCCGGCGCGGAACTGTCCGACGTCGAGAAGCTGCGTCTGGAACTGTTCGAGAAGGTCAACGCACTGGGCATCGGCGCACAAGGCCTGGGCGGCCTGACCACCGTGCTGGACGTGAAGATCAACATGTACCCCACGCACGCAGCTTCCAAGCCGGTCGCCATGATCCCGAACTGCGCCGCCACACGCCACGCCCACTTCGTGATGGACGGCAGCGGTCCGGTCTACATGGATCCCCCGAGCCTGGACCTGTGGCCCAAGGTCGACTGGACGCCCAACACCGAAACCAGCAAGCGCGTCGACCTCAACACCCTGACCAAGGAAGAAGTCGCCAGCTGGAAGCCGGGCCAGACCCTGTTGCTCAACGGCAAGATGCTGACCGGCCGCGATGCCGCGCACAAGCGCATCCAGGACATGCTGGCCAAGGGCGAAAAGCTGCCGGTCGATTTCACCAACCGCGTGATCTACTACGTGGGCCCGGTCGATCCGGTCGGTGACGAGGTCGTCGGCCCCGCCGGCCCGACCACCGCCACCCGCATGGACAAGTTCACCGACATGATGCTGGAGCAGACCGGCCTGATCGCCATGGTCGGCAAGGCCGAGCGCGGTCCGGTCGCCATCGAGTCGATCAAGAACCACAAGTCGGCCTACCTGATGGCCGTGGGTGGCGCCGCCTATCTGGTATCCAAAGCGATCAAGGCCGCCAAGGTGGTCGGCTTTGAAGACCTGGGCATGGAAGCCATCTACGAATTCGACGTGGTCGACATGCCCGTGACTGTCGCCGTGGATGCCGGCGGCACCAGCGCCCACATCACCGGCCCGGCCGAGTGGGAAAAGCGCATCGCCAGCGGCGAGTTCAAGGGCATCGACATCACGTCGGCCTGAGGCACGTCGTACTGCGGGCGGGGCTGTTTCGCGCGGCTCCTGCCAGCCGGCCGCCTGCACGGTATTTGCTGCGAAAACCCGCTGTTTTCGTGAGCAAGGCCGGTGCGGCGGCTTTTTTGTGTCCGCCGCCCAGCCCGCACCCCGTGGCGGCACGCCATTTCTGGCATCATGCTTCCATCGCGGAGTGAAGTGTTTGCTCCGCCTGTCCAGACCGATTGATCATGCAGCCCGATCCCGCACTTGCCTCCCGTCCCATTGGCGTTTTCGACAGTGGCGTGGGCGGGTTGAGCGTGCTGCGCCAGTTGCTGCGCCTGCTGCCGCAGGAGGATTTCGTCTATCTGGCCGATACCGCCTGGGCACCCTACGGCGAACGCAGCACGGAAGAAATCCAGCAACGCAGCCTGGCCATCACGCGTCATCTGGTCGATGCCTATGGCATCAAACTGCTTGTCGTGGCCTGCAACACCGCCACGGCGCAAGCCGTACACGCGATCCGTGCGGCCTGGCCAGAGCTGCCCATCGTCGGCATCGAGCCCGCCATCAAGCCCGCCGCCGCCCTGACCATGACCGGCCATATCGGCATCATGGCCACGCACGCCACAGTGAAAAGCCAGCGTTTCCAGCGGCTGGTGCAGGAATGGTCCGGTGACCGCCAGATGCATATCCAGGCCTGCAACGGACTGGCGCTGGCCATCGAGAACGCCCTCGACAACCAGGCCAATCCCGACGGCGAAACCGTGGACAGCCTGTGCCGCCGCTACGTGCAGGCCCTGGGCCCGTTCGTGCAGGACGATGCGCAGAACGGCATCGATACGCTGGTGCTGGGCTGCACGCACTACCCGTTTGCGGCCGATGTGCTGCGCCCGCTGGTCGGCCCGGGGGTGCGCCTGATCGAGCCCGGCGAGCCCGTGGCGCGCCAGACGGCTCGGCTGCTGGAACAAGCGCACCTGCTGCGCCAGGCCACGCTGGAGCACTCGCCCCTGCACCATGGCCGGCTGGAACTGCTCTGCACCGCTGCCCCCAGGCGCCTGGAACTGGCCGCCAGCCAGTGGCTCCATCTGCCCGATCCGCAGGCACAACTGCTGCAGGCCTACACCGCCCACTGAGCGCTGCCCGGTCAAACCTCACGGAGATCCAGCTGGACTTCTCCGGGTTCATGCCCCCTGCACGGACGCCAGCGCCGCCTCGCGCCCCCGCTGCACCCGCATCGGCCACAGGAACAGCAATCCGGCGACAAAGAAGGCGCTGCAGGCCACGATGGCAATGCGCTGGTTGCCCCCCGCCAGCCAGGTGATCAGCCCGTAGCTGATCGGCCCGACAATGCTGGCAATGCGGGTCGCCGTGGTCCATAGCCCGAAGAATTCCGCCAGTTGCTGCCGCGGCACAAACAGGCCGACCATGGCCCGCCCCGCCGACTGGCTGCTGCCCATGCACAGGCCGGCAATCGTGGCCGCCACCCAGAACTGCGCCTTGTCCTGCGCCAGCGCCGCAATCACGCACACCGCGATCCAGCCCACCAGCGTGAGCGACAGGGCCAGCCGGTGGCCGATACGGTCCTGCACATAGCCGAACACCAGCGCGCCCAGTGCCGCCGCCAGGTTCAGCACCAGAATCAGCACCATGGTTTCCTGCGGCGCAAAGCCGATCACCTGTTCGGCATAGATGGCTGCCAGCGCGATGGCCACCGCCACGCCCGCCTGGTAGCAGACAGTGCTGCCCAGCAGCAGACGCAGGTCGGGCAAGTGCGCGGCCTGCCGGTAGGTCTGCCGCAGGTGCCGCAGCGCATCACCCACGGTCACGGCCGCCCGGGTGCCTGCCACCGGAGGGCGCGCATGTTCGCGCAGCAAGGCGAAGGTGACCAGCGCGGGCAAGCCGTACATCACGGCCGTGAGCAGCATGGTGACCGGGACAAAGCGCGCTGCCGGCTCGCCCCGCTGCTGCGCCCACAGCACGTAGGCCAGACACAGCCCCAGCGTCAGCATGCCGCCCAGATAGCCCAGTCCCCAGCCCAGCCCGCTCACGCGCCCCATGGCCTCCGGCCGCGCAAGTTCCGGCAGGAAGGAAGCCGTCAGCGACTCGCCAAAGCTGTAGAAGATGTTGGAGACAATGATCAGCCCCACGGCCAGCGCCACCATGCCCGGCTGCGCCAGCGCCAGCGCCGCCGTGGCCAGCACACAGCCCGCCGTGGCCAGCATCAGCAACCGCTTTTTTCGCGCATGCGCATCCGCCCAGGCACCGATCGCCGGCATCAGCAGCATCACCACGGCATTGGAAACGCCCAGCGCCAGCGTCCAGGCGAGCGTTGCCCAGTCCGCCTTGCCGGCGATCCCTGCCACGAAATAGGCCGAGAACACCGCCGTGAGCACCACGGTGGTGTAGCCCGAGTTGGCAAAATCGTACATCGCCCAGCCGAACACCTCGCGGCGGCGCACGCCGGGGTTCAGGGCGGAATCGGGAAGCAGGCGCATGAATCAGGCAGACAGCATGAAAAATTCGACAGTCTGCCAGACTCGCGTGACGCTTCCGCTCAGTGCAGGTGCCGCGGCTTGTTGCGCCCGCGATGGCCGCCATTGCCGCTGCCGCGCGGCGGCTTGCCGATTTCGAGCGACTCGACCAGCGCATCGAAGCGCTGGGTGAACAGCTTGTCCACCTCGCCCACCACACCGGTCAGCTCGGAGGCATCGAAATGGCGCTCCATCAGGCTGATCACGTCCTGCACCAGCAGGTCGCGCTGCACCTGCATGATGGCCGCGGGCGTGGGGCCGACGAAGACGATCATGAAGTCGTCACGCGAGTCCTCGTCGCGCATTTCTTCGTCTTCCTCGTCGAATTCGGCGTCGTAGAAAGTGACCTCGATCGGCGCGCCGGTGCTGGCGAGCTCGTTCAGGTTCATGCACATGTCGTCGACATTGCGGCGGAAGTCCTCGTCGCCGCGCACCGTCCAGCACATGCGCAGCAGGTGCTGGCGCTGGTCGAACTGCAGGCCGGGTTCTTCCTCGTAGTGGCTGATGGCGCCTTCGGCCAGCGAGCGGGCGCCGGCATATTGCCACAGGGGCTTGAGGGCCTCCTGCACGTCGGCCACTTTCACGTCGGGATGCAAAGAGACCTCGCCGTGCACATGAATCTCAAAGGGGGGGTCGTAATGTGCCATAGGATTTCTCTGCAGATTGTCTTGTCCTCCGGCAGCCAGGCTGCCGGGCAGTGCCGGGAGCACACGGCTGCCGGACATCGTCCAAGTGTACCGGAGCTTGCCCGCACAGGTGTGCCGCTGCGTCCACAGGCATGATCAGTAAATTGCGGCCGTTTCATGACGCCTGCATGGCGACGCGCTAGAATGGGGTTTTCCTGCATATGCATTGACCACACAGCCAAGAGCGAGAAAGGCAGCACGGGTTATGACACCGCGAACTACGCCCTCTTCCTTTTCCGGCACCCTTATCACAGGTGTCGGGCCGCTGCTTGCTGGCACGCCCGCCTGAATCCTTTCCAGGCACTCCGAGCAAAGCGCGGCACTGTCCGCGCTTTTTTGTTGTCTCCTTTTTCCGCAGCACCATGATTACCATCACTCTCCCCGACGGCTCGCAACGCAGTTTTGAACAGGCCGTGACCGTGGCCGACGTGGCCGCCAGCATCGGCAGCGGTCTGGCCAAGGCCGCCCTCGGCGGCAAGGTGGACGGCAAGCTGGTCGATACCAGCTACCTGATCGAGCAGGATGCGCCCCTTTCCATCATCACCGCCAAGGATGCCGACGGTCTGGAGCTGATCCGCCACTCCACCGCCCACCTGCTGGCCTATGCCGTCAAGGAACTGTTCCCCGACGCCCAGGTCACCATCGGTCCGGTGATCGACAACGGCTTCTACTACGACTTCAGCTACAAGCGCCCGTTTACGCCGGAAGACCTGGCCGCCATCGAGAAGAAGATGACCGAGCTGTCCAACAAGGACGAGCCGGTGGTGCGCCGCGTGCTGCCGCGCGACGAGGCCGTGGCCTACTTCAAGGGCCTGGGCGAGAACTACAAGGCCGAGATCATCGCCAGCATCCCGAGCAACGAGGATGTGTCGCTCTACCGCGAAGGCGCCTTCGAGGACCTGTGCCGCGGCCCGCACGTGCCCAGCACTGGCAAGCTCAAGCACTTCAAGCTGATGAAGGTGGCCGGTGCCTACTGGCGCGGCGACAGCAAGAACGAGATGCTGCAGCGCATCTACGGCACCGCGTGGGCCAGCAAGGATGAGCTCAAAGCCTATCTGCACATGCTGGAAGAAGCCGAGAAACGCGACCACCGCAAACTGGCGCGCGAACTGGACCTGTTCCACATCGACGAGCACTCCCCCGGCACCGTGTTCTGGCACCCCAAGGGCTGGAGCATCTGGCAGCAGGTGGAGCAGTACATGCGCAACGTCTACCGCGACAACGGCTACCAGGAAGTGAAAGGCCCGCAGCTGCTCGACAAGGGCCTGTGGGAAAAGACCGGCCACTGGGACAAGTACCGCGAGAACATGTTCACCACCGAGAGTGAAAAGCGCGACTATGCCCTGAAGCCCATGAACTGCCCGGGCCACATCCTGATCTACAAGCAGGGCGTGCGCAGCTACCGTGACCTGCCGCTGCGTTACGGCGAATTCGGCCAGTGCCACCGCAACGAACCCAGCGGCGGCCTGCACGGCATCATGCGCGTGCGCGCCTTCACGCAGGACGACGGCCACATCTTCTGTACCGAAGACCAGATCCTGTCCGAATGCAGCGCTTTCACCAGCCTGCTGCAGAAGGTCTATGCCGACTTCGGCTTCACCAACATCATCTACAAGGTGTCCACCCGCCCCGAACAGCGCATCGGCTCGGACGAGGTCTGGGACAAGGCCGAGCACGCGCTGATGGAAAGCCTGCGCGCCTCCGGCTGCGAGTACGTGATTTCTCCCGGCGACGGCGCCTTCTATGGCCCCAAGATCGAATACACCCTCAAGGACGCCATCGGCCGTGAATGGCAGTGCGGCACCATCCAGGTCGATTTCTCCATGCCGGAGCGGCTGGATGCCGAGTTCGTGGGTGAGGACGGCAACCGCCATCGCCCGGTGATGCTGCACCGGGCCATCGTCGGCAGCCTGGAACGTTTCATCGGTATCCTGATCGAACAATATGCGGGCGCCCTGCCCGCCTGGCTCGCTCCGGTGCAGGTGGCGGTGCTCAATATCACCGACGCACAGGCCGAATATGCCCAAAACGTGGCTCGGATGCTGCGAAATCAAGGTGTTAGGGTCATCACAGACCTGCACAATGACAAGATTACCTATAAAATACGCAGTCACGCCACGCAAAAGCTGCCGTACATCCTCGTCGTCGGCGACAAGGAAAAGGAAAATGGCAACGTGGCGGTACGCGCCAGAGGCAATCAGGATCTGGGCGTGATGTCGGTCGAGAGCTTCGCCAAGCTGCTGCAGGACGACATCGCCCGCAAATCCGCCGTTTCCACACCGGAGCAGGCTTGAGCACTTGGCGGCGGTTTTTCACGCAAGTGAAAGGCCAGCCGCCTTTCTGGCGTACTGAGACAACGTTGAAAGGATATTTACCATAGCTACCGAATACCGTGATCGCCGTCACCGTGAAGAGCGCAAGCATCGCCTGAACCGTGAAATCAATGCCCCCGAAGTACGTCTGTCGGGCCCCGACAACGAGCCGCTGGGCATCGTCAGCATCCAGGAAGCCCTGCGCATGGCCGGTGACCTGGACGTGGATCTGGTCGAGATTGCCGCCATGGCCAATCCCCCGGTCTGCCGCCTGATGGACTACGGCAAGTTCAAGTACCAGGAGCAGAAGAAGGCAGCCGAGGCCAAGGCCAAGCAGAAGGTCATCGAGGTCAAGGAAATCAAGTTCCGCCCCGGTACCGACGACGGCGATTACAACATCAAGATGCGCAACATCCGCCGCTTCCTGGAAGACGGCGACAAGTGTAAAATCACGCTCCGCTTCCGCGGCCGCGAGATCACGCACCAGGAGATCGGCATGGCCCTGCTCCAGCGCATCCGCGACGAACTGGGTGATGCCATCACGGTCGAGTCCTTCCCCAAGCTGGAAGGCCGCCAGATGATCATGATGATCGCCCCCGGCCGCAAGAAGCCGACTGCCGCAGCCAAGCCGGCTGCACCGGCCGAAGAGGCCGCCAAGCAGTAAATTCTGCAAGAGGTTCGAGGGCAGGACGCGCAAGCGCCCTGCCTTCAGCACTGCCCGGGCATTCGTGCCGGGGCACAACAAGTGGCTCGGGGCCAGCAAGAGGATGCCAAGGTGGCATTCCGCCTCACGAGCACAACAAATAGGAGCATTCCAATGCCCAAGATGAAGACCAAGAGCAGCGCGAAAAAACGTTTCCGCGTTCGTCCCGGTGGCAGCGTCAAGCGTGGCCAGGCTTTCAAGCGCCACATCCTGACCAAGAAAACCACCAAGAACAAGCGCCACCTGCGCGGCGCAGTGAATGTGCATGAGACCAACATGGGTCACATGGCACAGATGCTGCCCAAGCAAGGCCTGTAATCAACCGACGAACAAGGAGATAGATAATGCCTCGCGTCAAACGTGGTGTAACGGCACGTGCCCGTCACAAGAAAGTTCTCGCCCTTGCAAAAGGTTTCCGTGGTCGTCGTGGTAACGTCTACCGCGTAGCCAAACAGGCCGTCATGAAGGCTGGCCAGTATGCCTACCGTGACCGCCGTACCAAGAAGCGCGTGTTCCGCCAGCTGTGGATCGCGCGTATCAACGCCGCAGCCCGTGCCAATGGCCTGACTTACAGCCAGTTCATCAATGGTCTGAACAAGGCTGCCATCGGTCTGGACCGCAAGGTGCTGGCCGACATCGCCGTGCATGACGAAGCCGCTTTCGCAGCCATCGTCAACCAGGTCAAAGCCAAGCTGGCCGCCTGATTGCACGAGGAACCCTGCCAGTCACTGTTGCCTCAACACGACCAACAGGGTTCCGAGCCAAGAAACAAGGGCTGGTTCTGCAAAGTGCCAGCCCTTTTTCTTTAGACTTGTCCGGATGGCATCCGCCAGTGCAGCCTTCTTCCCGGTTGCCGTGCTGACGCATGCCTCCTGAATCCAGCAGCCCGGTCTGCCGGCGGGGTGGTACAGCGCCGCTGTTACGCCCCTTGTTGTTGAACCGCCAGCAGGCGCCTGAAGCCTGCCAGTGCCTTTTTTTCTCCTGATTGCCACCATGAACGACCTGGACGCCATTGTTGCCAGCGCGCAGCAGAGTTTCGCCGAAGCCGCCACCCCGAATGATCTGGAAAACGCCAAGGCGCGTTTCCTGGGCAAGGCCGGCCAGATCACCGAGCTGATGAAGGGCATGGCCAAGCTGCCGGTGGAAGAAAAGAAAACCCGCGGCGCCGCCATCAACCAGGCCAAGCAGGCGATCGAGGCCGCGCTGACGGCGCGCCGCAATGCCCTGGCCGAGGCCGAGCTGCAGGCGCAACTGCAGGCCGAGGCGCTGGACGTGACCCTGCCCGGCCGCACGCGCGGTGCCGGCGGTCTGCATCCGGTCACGCTCACGCTGGAGCGCATCGAGTCCATCTTCGGTTCCATGGGCTTTGAAGTGGCGCGCGGCCCCGAGATCGAATCCGACTGGTTCAACTTCACCGCGCTGAACACGCCCGAAGACCATCCGGCGCGCTCCATGCACGACACCTTCTATGTGGAAGGCGGCAGCGAGAAGGCTCCCAACCTGCTGCGCACGCACACCAGCCCGATGCAGATCCGCCATGCGGTGCAGCACGTGAAGCGTCACCGCGGCCTGATCGATGCCGGCCAGACCATGCCCGAGATCCGCGTCATCGCCCCGGGCCGCACCTACCGCGTGGACAGCGATGCGACGCACTCGCCCATGTTCCACCAGTGCGAAGGCCTGTGGATCGGCCAGAACATCAGCTTCAAGGACCTGAAGGTGGTGTTTACCGACTTCTGCCGCACCTTCTTCGAGAGCGATGACCTGGTGCTGCGCTTCCGCCCGAGCTTCTTTCCGTTCACCGAGCCGAGCGCCGAAATCGACATCCAGTTCCAGAGCGGCCCGCTGGCCGGCAAATGGCTGGAAGTGGCCGGCAGCGGCCAGACGCATCCCAACGTGGTGCGCAACATGGGGCTGGACCCCGAGCAGTACATCGGCTTTGCCTTCGGCATGGGCCTGGACCGTTTCACCATGCTGCGTTATGGCGTGAACGACCTGCGCCTGTTCTTCGACGGCGACGTGCGCTTCCTCAGCCAGTTCCGCTGATCGGCTGCCGGCGCCCGTGGGCGCCGCCCTGCCAAGCCCCGTTGTCCGACCGTCCCCGCATTTTCCGAGAGCATCATGCAATTTCCCGAATCCTGGCTCCGCAGTTTCTGCAATCCTTCGCTCACCACCCAGCAACTGGCCGATACCCTGACCATGGCCGGCCTGGAAGTGGAAGAGCTGTCGCCCGTCGCTCCGCCCTTCTCCTCCATCGTGGTGGGCGAGATCAAGGAGGCCGAGCAGCATCCCGACGCCGACCGCCTGCGCGTGTGCAAGGTGGATGTAGGTCAGCCGGAGCTGCTGTCAATCGTCTGCGGTGCGCCCAATGCCCGCGTCGGCATCCGCGTGCCCTGCGCGCTGGTTGGCGCCGAGCTGCCTCCGGGCGAGGATGGCAAGCCGTTCAAGATCAAGGTGGGCAAACTGCGTGGTGTGGAGAGCTACGGCATGCTGTGCTCGGCACGCGAACTGGGCCTGTCGGAAGACCACGGCGGCCTGCTGGAACTGGCGGCTGATGCCCCGGTCGGCCAGAGCATCCGCGAGCATCTGGATCTGGACGACACCCTGTTCACGCTCAAGCTCACGCCCAACCTGGCGCACTGCCTGAGCGTGTATGGCGTGGCGCGCGAAGTGTCTGCCCTGACCGGCGCGCCGCTGCAGGCTCTGCCCGAAGCGCAGGTACCGGTCACCGCCAGCGAGCAGGTGAAGGTGGAAGTGCAGGCGCCGGATCTGTGCGGGCGCTTCAGCGGCCGCGTGATCACCGGCGTGAATACCGATGCCCAGACGCCTGCCTGGATGGTGGATCGCCTGGCGCGTTGCGGCCAGCGCAGCGTCTCGGCGCTGGTGGACATCTCCAACTACGTGATGTTCGAGCTGGGCCAGCCCTCGCACATCTTCGATGCCGACAAGATTGCCGGTTCCCAGCTGCAGGTGCGCTGGGGCAAGCCCGGCGAACAGCTCAAGCTGCTCAACGGCAACACCGTGACCCTGGACGAGACGGTCGGGGTGATCGCCGATACCAAAGAAGTCGAATCGCTGGCCGGCATCATGGGCGGCGATGCCACTTCGGTGAGCGACGACACCAAGAACGTGTACGTGGAGGTCGCCTTCTGGTGGCCCAAGGCGATTGCCGGCCGTTCGCGCCGCTACAACTTCAGCACCGATGCCGGCCACCGCTATGAGCGCGGTGTCGATCCGGCGCGCACCGCACAGGTGGTAGAGCGCATCAGCCAGCTCATTCTGGAGATCTGCGGCGGCCAGGCCGGCCCGGCCAGCGATGTGCAGCCCAATATGCCGCAGCCGCAACCGGTGACGCTGCGCGTGGAACGCGCCTGCAAGGTGATCGGCATGCCGGTGACGGAGGAGCAGTGCCTGAACGCCCTGCGCGGCCTCGGCCTGCCGGCCACGGCTGACGATGGCGTGATCACCGTAACGCCGCCGACCTACCGCTTCGACCTGCAACTGGAAGAGGACCTGATCGAGGAAGTGATCCGCGTGATCGGCTACAAGAAGCTGCCGACCACGCCGCCGCAGGCGCCCATCACGCCCAAATTGCGCCGCGAGACCGAGCGCAACCCCTATGCCGTGCGCCGCCAACTGGCCGGCCTGGGCTATCAGGAAACCATCAACTACAGCTTCGTGGAAGAACGCTGGGAGAACGAGCTGGCAGGCAACGCCAACCCGATCAGGCTGATGAACCCGATCGCCAGCCAGATGAGCGTGATGCGCTCCTCGCTGATCGGTTCGCTGCTGAACGTGGTGAAGTTCAATCTGGACCGCAAGGCCAGCCGCGTGCGGGTGTTCGAGGTGGGCGCGGTGTTCCTGCGTGATGATTCCGTGGTGGAAAGCGACAGCAGCGTGGCCGGTTTTGCCCAGCCCACGCGCGTGGCCGGCATGGCCTACGGGCCGGTGCAGGCGCTGCAGTGGAGCAGCAAGGACAGCGCGGTCGATTTCTACGATGTGAAGGGCGATGTGGAAGCGCTGCTGGCTCCGCTGCGCGCCACCTTCGAGCCGGCCGAGCACCCTGCCCTGCACCCGGGCCGCTGCGCACGCGTGCTGGTCGATGGCAAGGCGATCGGCTTTGTCGGCGAGCTGCATCCGCGCTGGCGCCAGGCCTATGATCTGCCGCAGGCGCCGGTGGTGTTCGAGCTGGACTGGGATGCCGTGCTGCAGCGCCCGCTGCCGAAGTTTGCGTCCGTCTCCAAGTACCAGGCCGCCGAGCGCGACATTGCCGTGATCGTGAAGGAATCGGTGACGCACGACGCGCTGGTGGCTGCCGCCATGGCGGCGCCCACAAACGGCACGTTGCGCAGCGCCGTGGTGTTCGACGTGTTCCGCGCCGGCAAGAACAGCCAGGCCGACTGGCTGGCCGCCGGCGAAAAGAGCGTGGCGATCCGCCTGCAGTTCCTGAACGAGGCGGCCGCGCATACCGACGAATCGCTGGAAAGCGCGCGCCAGGCGGTGCTGCAGCAACTCGCAAGCAGCGTCGGCGCCCGCCTGCGCGGCTAAGTTGGCGTAATTTCTGCGAGAATCACCGGAACTGAATCAAACGACTGTCATGGAAATCGCACTCGACTCCCTCGAAACCCCGACGCTGACCAAGGCCCAGCTGGCCGAAAAGCTGTTCGACAACATCGGCCTGAACAAGCGCGAGGCCAAGGACATGGTCGACGCCTTTTTCGACCTGATCGCGCAGGAACTGGTCAAGGGCAATGACGTGAAAATCTCCGGCTTTGGCAACTTCCAGCTGCGCGCCAAATCGCCACGGCCGGGACGCAACCCGCGCACGGGCGAGCTGATCTCGATCGAGGCACGCCGGGTGGTGACTTTTCATGCCAGCCACAAGCTCAAGGCGATTGTGCAGGGCGATGAAGGGGCTGGCGACGAGGAATAATTTTCCGTTAATGGAAATTTCTCTTTCAGGGGCCGCGGTTGCGGTCCTTTTTTCATGTATTTTCTCAACTAGCTCCAGGCGTGTATGCGGGGTGAGTTCAGGAATTACTTGAAGTATGGGGAAGTGAGGAGGCGCTGATGCGTGCACTGCACGCTGGTGACTTGCATCGTCAGTCTTTTTGAAAAATCCCTGCAGAATCATCCTCTAAGCGGACTTTTTGAAACCCTACCTTCACAAACAGGCGCAACTTTAGGCTATGCTATCGGTTTGCAGCGCCTTGCTTGCTGCGTGCATTGTTGTTGCCATGAGCACCCTCACTCCGAATCTTCCCGCCATTCCTGCCAAACGCTACTTCACCATCGGCGAAGTCGCAGAACTCTGCGGTGTCAAGCCGCATGTGCTGCGTTACTGGGAGCAGGAATTTACCCAGCTCAACCCCATGAAGCGCCGCGGCAACCGCCGCTACTACCAGCACCACGAGGTGCTGATGGTGCGCCGCATCCGCGATCTTCTGTATGAGCAGGGTTTCACCATCAGCGGCGCGCGGCATCAGCTGGAGATGAGCAAGGGCAAGGCGGCGGCTTCTGCTGCGGCCGAGGTGAATGGAACGAATGGGGCTGCAGTTGCCGGTGTGGCGGCCGGGGCTGCTGCGATTGACGCCGCAGGAGTGGCTGGGGGCGATGGCATCCCGGCGAACACCGGGTCTGAACCGATTGCGGATGTGGCCAGCCTGCGCCGTGAGCTGGAGGCGATCCTGTCGTTTCTGGCTTGAAGCTGGGCGAGCTGGAGGCGTCTGGCGCCCTGCCCGAACGCTGCTGCAGAAAATTTTCTGCATCTTTTCAAAACCTCAAAAATCAGCATATAATTGATGTTCTCGGCGTGTGGCGCAGCCTGGTAGCGCACTTGCATGGGGTGCAAGGGGTCGCGAGTTCGAATCCCGCCACGCCGACCATAATCAACGGACTACGGTTAACACCGTAGTCCGTTTTTCTTTTGCGCACCATCAGCAAACACCTTTCACAGGCAGGGATTTGTCGTTGCCGTTCTAGACGACCGGTCTATTCAATTTATGATTTCCATTCTCATTACTTGCGGTGTCATGGAAAAGCTGGAAATTTGCCATGCCTCCGAACGATGAAAAGTCAACCAATGGCAGGGCATGGCCGATAACGGCAGCTGCTGCCCCACTCTTGCATAACAGGAAATCTTCATGAAAATCTTCTACAAGACTCGTGCTACCTCCATCGGGGGACGTTCCGGCCGCACTGCGCTGGACGACGGCAGTCTGGCGCTGGATCTGGCCGTTCCGGGCTCGGGGAAAGCCGGCGCCAATCCCGAGCAGCTGTTTGCGATGGGCTATGCGGCCTGCTTCGACAATGCCCTGCCGGTTGCTGCCAAGCAATTGAAGCTGGAGCCCAGGAGCACGCGGACTTCGGTGGAGGTCGGCATCGGACAAACGGCCAGTGGCGGTTATGCCCTGGATGTGGACCTGTATGTCCATGTTGAGGGTCTGCCAGAGGCAGAGGCTCGCAAGCTGGTGGAAGCCACGCATCAGGTTTGCCCCTACTCCAACGCAACGCGCGGCAATATCGATGTGCGGCTGCATGTCTCGACCACGTAAGCCGTAACCAGGGCGACCTGGCCCTGTTCGAGCAAGAAACTGCGTACCGTCAGCGCAGACCTGCCTGCTTCAGCATTCGGCATAGGCCACGGCCAGCCCGCCCCGCGACGTTTCCTTGTACTTGTCCAGCATGTCGCGCCCGGTATCGCGCATGGTGCGGATGGCTGTGTCGAGGCTGACCTTGTGCCTGCCATCACCCGACAGCGCAAGCTGAGCGGCGTTGATGGCCTTGATGGCGCCCATGGCGTTGCGCTCGATGCAGGGCACCTGCACCAGGCCGCCCACGGGATCGCAAGTAAGGCCTAGGTTGTGTTCCAGGCCGATTTCGGCGGCGTTTTCGACTTGTTCCGGCGTGCCTCCCAACACCTGGGTTAGGCCTGCCGCAGCCATGGCGCAGGCAGAGCCGACTTCGCCCTGACAGCCGACTTCCGCCCCCGAAATGGAAGCATTGCGCTTGAGCAGCACCCCGATGGCAGTGGCGGCAAGCAGGAAGTCGACCACGTCGTCGTCATTGGCGCCGCGCTGGAAATCCATGAAGTAGTGCAGTACCGCCGGGATGATGCCTGCGGCGCCGTTGGTGGGCGCGGTGACGACGCGGCCACCCGCGGCATTTTCCTCGTTGACGGCCAGAGCGTAGAGGTTGACCCAGTCCATGGCGGAGAAGGTCTGGGTGATGAGGTTGGGCAGCGCGTCACGCGCGTGGAGGCGGCGGTACATGCCGGGGGCGCGGCGTTCCACGTCGAGACCGCCTGGGAGCGTCCCCTCCTGACGCAGGCCGCGGCAGACGCAGGCGCGCATGGTGGCCCAGATGTCGAGCAAGGCGGCGCGGGTTTCGGCTTCGGGGCGCCAGGTGCGCTCGTTGCGCAGCACCAGGTCGGCCAGGCGCAGATTGTGCTGGCGGCAGAGTGCGAGCATCTGTTCGGCATCGTCGAAAGACAGTTCGACTTCCTCACGCGGGGCGCCGGTCTGGCCTTCGGCTGCCTGGGCTTCATCGATGACGAAGCCGCCGCCGATGGAGTAGTAGGTGTTCTCGTAAACGGTCTGCCCCTCCTGCCCGAATGCGGTCAGGCGCATGGCGTTGGGGTGGCGCGGCAGGCTGACGGGCTGGAACTGCAGGTCGCGCTGCCAGTCAAAGGCAATGGGGTGGGCGCCTGCCAGGGGCAGGCTGGCGTCCAGCTGCACGGCATCCACGGCCTGGGTCATCTGGTCGGGATCAGCCTGGTCGGGTTGCTGACCCATCAGGCCGGCGATGATGGCACGGTCAGTGCCGTGGCCGACGCCGGTGGCCGAGAGCGAGCCGTAGAGCCTGATCTGCACACGCTGCACGGCAGACAGCAGGCCGGCCTCCTGCAGATGGCGGGCGAAATTGCAGGCCGCCCGCATGGGGCCGACGGTGTGGGAGCTGGAGGGGCCGATGCCGATCTTGAACAGGTCGAGCGCGCTGATCATGGATGCCTGAAAATGCGGTAATGATGATGGGACGGCATCTTGGGGTATTGTCGTCGGCAAGGCAAACTGGCGCGGCTTTGCCCCTGCAGGTGCGAGTAAATCCATCGGTGTGATTGCTGCGCGCCGCACGGCTACTTGCGTATGTGGCGGCGCTGCCGGATGATGGCAGATTAAGCCAAGCAGACGGAGGGTAAGTCCCAAGCAAGGCTGGCGGCTCGTCATTCCCAATCAGGAAGATTCATGCGTGTTTTTCTCGATACCGAATTCACCAATTTCAATCTGCCCGAGCTGATCAGCCTGGGGCTGGTGACGGAAGACGGGCGGGAGTTCTATGCCGAGCGCACCGATTTTTCGCGCGAGGCGTGCAGCGCGTTTGTGCATGCGCATGTGCTGCCCTTGCTGGGGCGCGTGCCGGGGGCAGCCTGCGATGCCGGAACGCTCGGGGAGCGGCTGCATGGCTGGCTGGAGGCGCTGGGCGAGCCGGTGTGCATGGTGTATGACTATGCGGATGACTGGCTGCTGCTGACGCAAACGCTGATCTCCGAGGAGCGGCTGCGTTTGCCCACGACGCTGCAATCGCGCGAGTTTGTGTGGGCAGATACGCTGCACCATCCGGCGTTTCGGGAGGCACATGCGGCGGTGTATTCGCTGGAATGGATGCCGCACCATGCGCTGGCGGATGCGCGCAGTCTGCGGGCGGGGGTGCTGGCCTGGGAGGCGGTGGCACGGAAGTCGCGCTAGTGGTTTTTTGTGGGTTGAAAATGCTTGATTACTGTATTTTTATACAGTATATTTGCAGGCATGAATGCTCCCTCTCTCCAGCAGGCTGCGCTTGCAACGCCGCCGCCTTTGCCCTCTTCCCGGCCATCTGCTGATCGCCTGGCTGCGGCATTGTCGGCGTCGGTCTGGCGCGCTTCGGAACTGGGGACTGCGCCGGCACCGGTGCGTGCTTCGGGCTGGGCGGAGCTGGATGCCGAGTTGCCGGGAGGTGGCTGGCCGTGCCAGGCGCTGACGGAGATTTTGCTGCCGTGCACTGCCAGCTGTGAATGGCGCTTGACTGGCCCTGCCCTGCGTACCGTGGCGGCCAATCATGGGCCGATTGTGCTGATCGGTCCGCCGGTTCCGCCGCATGTGCCGGGCCTGATGCACGCGGGTGTAGGGGCGCGGGATCTGGTGTGGATCCAGGCCGAGAAGGTAGCGGAGCGGCTGTGGGCGGCAGAGCAGCTGATCCGCGCCAATGCGGCGGCTGCGGTGCTGGCCTGGGTGCCGCAGGCCCGGCCGGAACAGATCCGGCGACTGCAGATCAGCGCCTTGCGCTGCGAGGGGCTGGTGTTTGTGTTCCGGCCCGATTCGGCGTGCCAGCAGGCGTCTGCGGCGCCCTTGCGCCTGCGTGTGGCGCCAAGAGCTGGCTGGGCCCTGGAGGTGCAGATTCTCAAGCGGCGCGGCGCCTTGCATGAGGATGCCATCCTGCTGCCTTCGGTGCCGGGCGGGCTGGCAGAGGTGTTGCCGCCGCGCCTGCTCCAGCGGGGTTTGCCCCTGCCTGTTCCTGCTGTCGAGGTGTCCCATGTTGTGGGCCGCGCTGCTGTCCGATCCGTCTCCGTCGTGCATTGAGGGACTGGTGGTGTGGGGCCTGCAGTTCACGCCGCGGGTGGCCATCGTCCGTTCGGAGCTAGGCTTTGCGCCAGCCGTGCTGATGGAGCTGGAAAGCAGCGTGCGCCTGTTTGGCGGGCGGCGCCGGCTGGCGGCAAGAATGCGAAGCGAAAGCGCCGAATTGGGCGCAACGGCGCTGAGCTGGGCGACGACCGGGCTGGGGGCACTGGCCCTGGCACGAGGCGGTGTGCGGCATGGTTTTGGTGCACCGCTGGCGCAGTGTCTGGATGCCCTGCCCTTGTCCAGCCTGGATGCCGTGCATCAGGAAGCTGCCACGCTGGCACGGCTGGGCTGCCGCACGCTGGGGCAGGTGCGCGTCCTGCCCCGCGCCGGCCTGGGGCGGCGCTTTGGTGCGGGCTTGCTGGAGGCTCTGGATCAGGCGTATGGCTTGCGTCCCGAAACGCCGGTGTGGGAGCAGTTGCCGGAGCGTTTCCATGGCCGGCTGGAACTGATGGCGCGGGTGGAAACCGCCCCCGCGCTGATGCATGGCGCGCGGCGCCTGTTGTTGCAGCTGTGCGGCTGGCTGGCGGCGCGCTGCTGTGGCGTGACGGTATTCACCCTGCGCTGGTGCCATGACGGCATGCGTTCGCGCCATGTGGAGGATGGCGGGGAGCTGACTATCCGCACGGCGCAGCCGACGCGACAGATCGGGCATCTGGGCCGGCTGCTGACCGAGCATTTGGCCAGGGTGGAGTTGCAGGCGCCGGTGGGCGAGCTGCACCTGCTGGTCGATGAAATACAGCCTTTCGAGGAAGCCCCCGCTTCGCTGCTGCCTGATGAACGCCCGGATGACGAGCCGCTGCCCTTGGTGCTGGAGCGCATGGCCGCGCGATTGGGCAATGCGCGGGTGCTGCGTCCCGTGCTGTGCGAAGACCACCGGCCCGAATGGCAGGTGCAGTGGCAGCCGGCGCAAGAGGCGCTGCCCCGTGCTGGCGCCAGTTGGCAAGGTTTGCCGCAGCCGGGTTTTCTGCTGCCGCAGCCGGTGAAGCTGGGGATCAATGCTGCCGGCCAGCCGCTGTACCACGGCGCGCTGAAGCTGCTTTCGGGGCCGCATCGCATCGAGGGGGGCTGGTGGCACCGGGTGCAGGAGGCGGATGGCAGCCAGCATGCGGTAACGGCCGTGCGGGATTACTGGGTGGCGCAGAGTGAACAGGCGGGTGTGCTCTGGCTGTACCAGACGCGGCTGGCCCATGAGGGTACGGCCTGGTATCTGCATGGCTTCTTTGCCTGAGGAGCTGCCATGTCACGCCCTTTTGTGATTCCGGCTTATGCCGAACTCTGGTGCCTGAGCAATTTCAGCTTTCTGCGCGGGGCCAGCCATCCACGCGAACTGGTCGAGCGGGCGCAGCAGCTGGGCTACCAGGCGCTGGCGGTGACGGATGAGTGTTCGCTGGCGGGGGTGGTGCGTGCCCATGAAGCGGCCAGGGAAACGGGGCTGAAATTGCTGATCGGCGCGCAGTTCGAGGTGGAGCATGCGGCGCCCTTCACTCTGATCGTGCTGGCCTGCAACCTGGATGGCTATGGCAATCTGTGCGAGTTCATCACCGGCTTGCGCCGGCGGGCCGACAAGGGCAGCTACCGGCTGGAGCGGCACGAAATTGTGCCGAGAGCGCTGGATGATTGCGTGGTGCTGGCGGCGCCACGGCGTCCGGCTACGCCGGAGCAGTTGCAGGCTACGGCGCGCTGGCTGCTGGACGGCTTCAGCGGGCGCTGCTGGCTGGTCGTGCGGCTGTTGCGCGAACTCGGAGACGAACTGTGGCTGCACCAGATGCGCGAGGTTTCGGCGTTGACGGCGATTCCGCTGGTGGCGGCGGGCGATGTGCACATGCATGTGCGCTCGCGCAAGCCGCTGCAGGATGTGCTGACGGCCACACGCATCGGCAAGCCGCTCACGGACTGCGGCTACGCCCTGCAGGGCAATGCCGAGCGGCATCTACGTACGCGCTTGCGGCTGGCGCAGACCTATCCCGCAGACTTGCTGGCGGAGACCTTGCGGGTGGCCGACCGCTGCAATTTCAGTCTGGAGGAGTTGCGCTACCAGTATCCGGACGAGGTGGTTCCTGCTGGTGAAACGCCAGCGTCCTACCTGCGCCGCATCACCTACGAAGGGGCCAGCCTGCGCTGGCCGGGCGGCATCAGCGCCAAGGTGCGCGGCCTGATCGAGCATGAACTGGCGCTGATCTCGGAACTGGGATACGAACACTATTTTCTCACCGTGTTCGACATCGTGCAGTTTGCGCGCAGCGAGCGCATCCTGTGCCAGGGGCGCGGCTCGGCAGCCAATTCTGCGGTGTGCTATTGCCTGCACGTGACGGAGGTGGATCCGGAGCGTGGCACTTTGCTGTTCGAGCGTTTCATGAGCAAGGAGCGCAATGAGCCGCCGGATATCGACGTCGATTTCGAGCACGAGCGGCGCGAGGAGGTGATCCAGTACCTGTACCAGAAATACGGCCGCCATCGCGCCGGACTGACGGCGACCGTGATCAGCTACCGTTCCAAATCGGCCATGCGTGATGTGGGCAAGGCGCTGGGCTTCGATGCCACGGTGGTGGACGCACTGGCCCAGGACCACCACTGGTGGGATGGCAGTGGCGTGCAGCCGGAGGCGCTGCAGCGGCTGGGCTTGTCGGCAGACGATCTGGCGGTGCGCCAGCTGGTGCAGCTGACGCGCACGCTGATGGGTTTTCCGCGCCATCTGTCGCAGCATGTGGGCGGCTTTGTGCTGACCAAGGGTGCCTTGTCGCGCATGGTGCCTATCGAGAATGCCGCCATGCAGGACCGCACGGTGATCGAATGGGACAAGGACGATCTGGATGTGCTGGGGCTGCTCAAGGTGGACGTGCTGGCCCTGGGCATGCTCACGGCACTGCGCAAGATGCTGGATCTGGTCAGCCGGCGCAAGGGGGTGGAGTTCCGGATGCAGGATATTCCGCCGGAAGACCCGGCCACCTACGCCATGATCAGCAGGGCCGACACTATTGGCGTGTTCCAGATCGAGAGCCGGGCGCAGATGAGCATGCTGCCGCGCTTGCAGCCGAAGTGCTTCTACGATCTGGTGATTGAAGTGGCGATCGTGCGGCCGGGGCCGATTCAGGGGGGCATGGTGCATCCTTATCTGCGGCGCCGCCAGGGACTGGAGCAAGTGAGCTATCCGAGCGAAGCCCTGCAAGAAGTGCTGAAGCGCACGCTCGGTGTGCCGATTTTTCAGGAACAGGTGATGCAGATTGCCATGGTGGCGGCCGGTTTCAGCGCCGGGGAAGCCGATGGCCTGCGCCGCTCCATGGCGGCCTGGCGGCGCAAGGGGGGCATGGAGAAGTACTACCGGAAGATCGTGGATGGCATGCTCGAGCGCGGCTATGAGCGTGCGTTTGCCGAGTCGATCTTCGAGCAGATCAAGGGGTTTTCCGAGTACGGCTTTCCGGAAAGCCATTCGGCCAGTTTTGCCCTGTTGGTATATGCCAGCAGCTGGCTCAAGTGCCACTATCCTGCCGAATTTCTGGCGGCCCTGATCAACAGCCAGCCGCTGGGCTTCTATACGCCCAGCCAGCTGGTGCAGGATGCGCGCCGGCATGGGGTGGAGGTGCGGCCGGTGGATGTGGTGCACAGTGCAGTGGATTGCACGCTGGAAGAGCCGCTGCCTTCGCTAGATGCTCCTGCGGCACGCGGGATCGAACCAGACCGCACTCGGTTTCCCGGGATGCAGCAGGACCACGCATCCCCTCCCCCCGTCCGCCTGGGCCTGCGCCTGATCGACAAGCTCCCGCGCGCCGCAGCCTTGCGGATTGTGGCGGAGCGCGAACGCGCCCCACTCCGCAGCGCCGAGGACCTGGCTCGCCGCTGCGGGCTGGACCACACCGCCATGAAGCTGCTCGCCGCCGCCGACGCCCTGAGGAGCCTGAGCGGCCATCGTCGCAACCAGGTGTGGGAAGCGGCCGGCCTGCATGCCATGCCGCGCCTGCTGCGCGAGGCGCCCGTCAACGAGGCGCAATTCGAACTGCCCGCCGCCCCCGAAGGCGAGGAAGTGCTGTGGGACTACGCCGCCACCGGTCTCACCCTGCGCCGCCATCCGCTGGCCCTGCTGCGCCCGCAACTGGCACGGCGGCGCCTGCTGACCAGTGCGCAACTGGCGCAGCAGCCCGATGGTGCACTGGTGCGCCATGCCGGCATCATCACCCTGCGCCAGCAGCCGCAGACGGCCAAGGGCACGGTGTTCGTCACGCTGGAGGACGAAATAGGGGTGGTGCAAGTCATCTGCTGGAAAGGTGTGCGCGATGCGCAGCGTTCCGTGCTGCTGCATGCGCGCCTGATGGCTGTGTACGGGCGCTGGCAGCGCGAAGGCCAGGTCACCAACCTGATCGCCTTCCAACTGACCGACCTGACCCCGCTGCTCGGGCGCCTGCCCACGGAAAGCCGGGATTTTCATTGAGCCCCTGCTTGACCCCCATCAAGCAAACCCGCAACAGCAGTACCGTCAAGAACAAAATCCGAGAAGATTACTCAACTTTTATCTAAACTTCATCCTTGATGGCATTCCCCCGATGGCATTTGCCTTGCTGAAGCCGCACGCAAAACCCGCCTCGACATTGCCCTGTTGCTACCGACACGCAAGATCAGGAGTACTTGCATGACCTCCACCACCCCCCAACCCCCGCGCCGCAGCATTCCGATCGGCAGTGCGCCGCCTAAAGCGGCTGACAAGGCCGCCGAGCGCGAAGCCCTGCGCGCCAAGTACGAAGCCATGCCCTGGCGCATGGAGATGCTCAATGCCGCGCCGCACCGGCTGGGTTTCTTCCTGGCGATGGTGTTGCTGTTCGTTTTTTCGGGCTGGTGGGCCTGGGTGCAGATTGCCCGTGTGGCCGGCCTGTTCCAGCCGTCGTATGCCATTCCCCCCACGCTGCTGCATTCCGCCATGATGGTGCTGGGTTTCATGCCGCTCTACTTTGCCGGCTTTCTGTTCACGGCCGGGCCCAAGTGGCTGCATGTGGAGGCCCCTGAAACCCGCCAGGTGCGCGGCATGATGCTGATGCAGGCCGGCGGCTGGCTGCTGTGGCTCATGGGCGGACAAGGCCTGTATGGCCTGGCCATCGCCGGCGCCATCATCGCCCTGCTCGGTCTGGCGTGGATGTTTGCCTATTGGTGGAAACTGGTGCGCTCCAGCAAGGTCAAGGATCAGGTGCACGCCCGCACCGTCGGCATTGCCGGCATCATCGGCTGCATCAGCCTGATCGGCATGATCGTGAGCCTGCTGATGGACAATGTCCCGACCGCCCTGCTCTGGGTGCAGACGGGGCTGTGGGGATTCATCCTGTTCGTGTTCGTGGCGGTGGCGCACCGCATGATTCCGTTCTTCACCTCCAACGTGCTGCCGCTGATAGAGGTGTGGCGCCCGTTCTGGGTGCTGTGGCTGATGCTGGGAGCTGCCGGTTTCGAGATTCTGGCACTGTGGCTGCAGGCCTTTGGCATACAGGGCACGGCCTGGCTGGTGGTGCGCGGCGTGGTCGAGATCGTGCTGGGCGGCATGCTGCTGTGGCTGGCCGTGGTCTGGGGGCTGGCGCAAAGCCTGAAAATCCGCCTGCTGGCCATGCTGCACATCGGTTTTGTCTGGCTCGGCATCACCTTCGTGCTGTTCGGGCTGACGCAGTTTGCCGCACTGCGCTACGGTCAGGGCGCGCTGCTGCTGGCGCCCCTGCATGCGCTCACCATGGGTTGCCTGGGATCGCTCGTGGTGGCCATGGTGACGCGGGTGTCCTGCGGGCACAGCGGCCGCACGCTGGTGGCCGACGATACGGTGTGGCGCCTGTTCCTGCTGCTGCAAGTCGCCGTGGTGCTGCGTCTGGCGGGCGCTTTTCCGGGCTTGTCGGCACTGCTGCCATTGGCGGCTGCGGCCTGGTTCGGCATCGTGCTGATCTGGGGCAACCGCCTGGTGCCGTGGTACGGCAAGCCGCGGGTGGATGGCAAGGAGGGTTAAGGCCCCTCCAGCCCGGTGCACAGCGCCTCATCGAGCACGCCCGCCACCGCCCGGTGAAACACCGGCATCTCGCCGATCGCCGGCGCCAGGCGCCATTCCACGCCACGCCAGTTTTCGCGCAATTGCTCCAGCAGCTTCGCCATGTCCACGCGCACATGGTGGCCGGCACCCAGGAACATGGGCACCACCAGCACATGCCGGCAGCCCTGGCGCGCCAGCGCATCGCCCGCCTCCAGGCTGCGCGGCTCCTGGATCTCCACGAAACCCAGTTCTACCGCCAGCCCCGGCCGGCCATCGCGCAGCAATTGCGCCACCGTCTCGAAGGGCTGGCTCCAGTCCGGATCACGTGATCCATGCGCCACCAGCAATGCGCCATCCATTTCCACCATAGTGTGTCAACTCCGTGTCTTTTCAGGTTTGCAGACCTTAATTACATTTGTTTGCATGTTTTGATCCATTGACTGCCGTCAATGCCGCAGAAACGCGCTCTCCGGATGATCACCCCTGCAATGTAAGCAAACACTACGGGAGCACACGATGAGTTCATACAAGTTGAAATTGCTGAGCGCCAGCCTGATTCTGGCAGGATTTGCCGTCGGCGCACAGGCCCAGACCAGCGCCACTGCCAAGTCGGATGGCCAGAGCCATACCACGGCAGTCCAGGCGACCTACGAGAACGCGGGCAGCTCCCCCGTAGGCAAGGCCGACATGCACCAGGACGTCAATCCCAAGGCGCCGCCCATGTCCAAGACCGAGTTCGAGCGCGCCAAGGAGATTTACTTCCAGCGCTGTGCCGGCTGCCACGGCGTGCTGCGCAAGGGCGCCACCGGCAAGGCGCTGACGCCCGACATCACGCTGGAGCGCGGCAGCGAATACCTGAAGACCTTCATCGCCTACGGCAGCCCGGCCGGCATGCCCAACTGGCAGACCAGCGGCGAGATGACCGCGGCCGACGTCGACCTTATGGCGCGCTACATCCAGCAAACGCCTCCCACGCCGCCGGAATTCTCGCTGGCCGACATGGAAAAGACACGCAAGGAATACATCCCCGTGTCCAAACGTCCCAGCAGGAAGATGAACAAATACAACATCGACAATATCTTCTCCGTCACCCTGCGTGACAGCGGCGAAGTGGCACTGATCGATGGCGATACCAAGCAGATCATCAACATCGTCAAAACCGGCTACGCGGTGCACATCTCCCGCCTGTCCAAATCCGGCCGCTACCTGTATGTGATCGGCCGCGATGCGCGTATCAACCTGATCGACCTGTGGATGGAGAAACCGGACAACGTCGCCGAGATCAAGGTCGGCCTGGAAGCCCGCTCGGTGGAAACGTCCAAGTTCAAGGGTTACGAGGACAAAATCGCCGTGGCCGGCACCTACTGGCCGCCGCAGTTCGTGATCATGGACGGCGATACGCTCAAGCCGCGCAAAATCGTCTCGACCCGCGGCATGACGGTGGACAACGAGTACCACCCCGAGCCGCGCGTTGCTGCCATCGTGGCCAGCCACTACCGCCCCGAATTCCTGGTCAACGCCAAGGAAACCGGCAAGATCTACATGGTCGACTACACCGACCTGAACAACCTCAAGAGCACCACGCTCGACGCGGCCAAGTTCCTGCACGATGGCGGCTTCGACAGCACTGGTCGCTACTTCCTGACGGCTGCCAACGCTTCCAACAAGATCGCCGTGGTCGACACCAAGGAAGACAAGCTGGCCGCTCTGGTTGATGTGGGCAAGACCCCGCACCCGGGCCGTGGCGCCAACTTCACCCATCCCAAGTTCGGTCCCGTGTGGGCGACTTCCCACCTGGGCGACGAAAGCATCAGCCTGATCGGTACCGATCCGGTCAAGCACAAGGCCAACGCCTGGAAAGTGGTGCAGACCATCAAGGGCCAGGGCGGCGGCTCGCTGTTCATCAAGACCCATCCCAAGTCGAAGAACCTGTGGGTGGATACGGCCCTGAACCCCGATGCCAAGATCAGCCAGAGCGTGGCCGTGTATGACATCAACAAGCTGGACGGCAAGCCGCAGATCGTGGACATCGCAGCCTGTGCCAAGCTGGGCGATGACGGCGCCAAGCGCGTGGTACAGCCCGAATACAACAAGGCCGGCGACGAAGTCTGGTTCTCCGTCTGGAGTGCCAAGAACAAGGAGTCCGCCATTGTCGTGGTCGACGACAAGACCCGCGCCTGCAAGACCGTGATCAAGGACAAGCGCCTGATCACGCCGACCGGCAAGTTCAACGTCTACAACACCCAGCACGACGTGTACTGATTGACTGCAATCAATGAGCCGCGATTCAGGCCCCGCCACAATGGGCCTGAACCGAAAAAGGTTTTTCAACTGGAGTGAACCATCATGAGCAAGCGTCTTATTACTCCCGCGCTCGTCGCCGTCGGCCTGCTGTTCGGCATCGCCAGCAACGTGCAGGCCAGCGAAGCCTTGGCCAAGTCCAAGAACTGCATGGCCTGCCACGCAGTGGACAAGAAAATGGTAGGCCCGTCCTACAAGGATGTGTCTGCCAAATACAAGGGCAAGGGCGCAGAAGCCACCCTGGCCGGCAAGATCAAGAAAGGCGGCGTGGGTGCATGGGGCAACGTGCCGATGCCCCCCAACAACGTGACGGATGCAGAAGCCGCCGCCCTGGCCAAGTGGGTTCTCTCCCTGTAAGACTGCTCTTACGCGCTTTATCAGCCGACGCCTACGCGTCGGCTTTTTTTATTTCCTGAACGCGCAAATTGGTAGCAAAAACAAACGTTTTGATGCATCATTCAACCGATTGACGGCAGTCAATGCAATAACCCCACGCCAAGGCGATGATTCTTACCGAACCCCTCGCCAACAACCTGGAGTCTTTATATGAGCCCGTTCCAGCTGAAGTACCTTGCTGCCGCCCTGGCAGTCGTCGGCCTCTCCGTAGCCGGATGCAACAACAAACAGGACGCAGCCCCCACGGCCGCTCCTGCCTCTACCGCTTCTGCTGCGGCTGCGGCCAGTGCACAGGCTCCAGCCGCCACGGCTGAAAACGCCGCTGCCAAGGCCGATGCAGCCAGCCACGGCGACAGCACTGCCGCCACCTATGCCAACGCCGGCTCCTCGCCGGTAGGCGCAGCAGCCCTGCACCAGAACGTCAACCCCAAGGCCCCGCAGATGACGCAGGCCGAATTCGAGCGCGGCAAGGAAATCTACTTCCAGCGCTGTGCCGGTTGCCACGGCGTGCTGCGCAAGGGCGCCACCGGCAAGCCGCTCACCACCGACATCACGCTGGAGCGCGGCACCGAGTACCTGAAGACCTTCATTGCCTACGGCAGCCCTGCCGGCATGCCCAACTGGCAGACCAGCGGCGAAATGTCCGCCCAAGACGTGGACCTGATGGCCCGCTACATCCAGCAGGAACCGCCCACCCCGCCGGAATTCTCGCTGGCCGACATCGAGAGCTCCCGCAAGGAGTACATTCCGGTCGACAAGCGTCCGACCAAGAAGATGAACAATTTCAACATCGACAACATCTTCTCCGTCACCCTGCGTGACAGCGGCGAAGTGGCGCTGATCGATGGTGACACCAAGCAGATCATCAACATCGTCAAGACCGGCTACGCGGTGCACATCTCCCGCATGTCCAAGTCCGGCCGCTACCTGTACGTGATCGGCCGCGACGCACGCCTGAACCTGATCGACCTGTGGATGGAGAAGCCGGACAACGTGGCCGAAGTCAAGGTCGGTCTGGAGGCCCGCTCGGTGGAAACCTCCAAGTTCAAGGGCTTTGAAGACAAGCTGGCAATTGCGGGCACCTACTGGCCGCCGCAATTCGTGATCATGGACGGCGATACGCTCAAGCCGCGCAAGGTGGTTTCCACCCGTGGCATGACGGTAGACAACGAGTACCACCCCGAACCGCGCGTCGCTGCCATCGTGGCCAGCCACTACCGCCCCGAATTCCTGGTCAACGCCAAGGAAACCGGCAAGATCTACATGGTCGACTACTCCGACCTGGCCAACCTGAAGATGACGGTGCTGGATTCTGCCAAGTTCCTGCACGACGGTGGCTTCGACAGCACCGGCCGCTACTTCATGACGGCAGCCAACGCCTCCAACAAGATCGCCGTGGTCGACACCAAGGAAGACAAGCTGGCCGCTCTGGTCGATGTGGGCAAGACCCCGCACCCGGGCCGTGGCGCCAACTTCAAGCATCCCAAGTTCGGTCCGGTGTGGGCAACGTCCCACCTGGGTGACGAGAGCATCAGCCTGATCGGTACGGATCCGGTCAAGAACAAGGCCAACGCCTGGAAAGTGGTGCAGACCATCAAGGGCCAGGGCGGCGGCTCGCTGTTCATCAAGACCCATCCCAAGTCCAAGAACCTGTGGATCGACACCCCGCTCCACCCGGATGCCAAGATCAGCCAGAGCGTGGTCGTGTATGACATCAACAAGCTGGACGACAAGCCACAGGTGATCGACATCGCGGCCTGCGCCAAGATCGGCGACGACGGTGCCAAGCGCGTGGTACAGCCCGAGTACAACAAGGCCGGTGACGAGATCTGGTTCTCCGTCTGGAGCGCCAAGGACAAGGAATCCGCCATTGTGGTGGTGGACGACAAGACCCGCGCCTGCAAGACCGTGATCAAGGACAAGCGCCTGATCACGCCGACCGGCAAGTTCAACGTCTACAACACCCAGCACGACGTGTACTGATCCACGCCCTTTCCTGAAAGGAGCACAGGCCGGGCGGGCAACCGTCCGGCCTTTTTTCAGGGTTGCCGGCAATCAAGAAAGCATGGCCGGCTCCCTCCTATACTTGACCTCAACCCAACCCCATGGTGACGCGAGATGTTGCAGTTGATAAGAATCCTCGTGATGTGTGGCGCCTGCCTGGCCAGCCTGGCCCAAGCGCAGGAATCTGCCCCCGTTCCCACCGAAGCCCGCCAGCGTGAACTGCTGCACCTGCTCAAGCAGGATTGCGGCGCCTGCCATGGAATGACAATGCAGGGCGGCCTGGGCACCCCGCTCACTGCCGAGGCCCTGCGCGGCAAGCCGGTGGACAGCCTGGTCGCCACCATCATGGGTGGCCGCCCCGGCACCGCCATGCCACCCTGGCATCCGTTCATGAACGAGCAGGAAGCCCGCTGGATGGTGGAGCTGCTGCAGGCCGGAAAGCATCCGTAAGACATTCAGGGAGCACACCATGACCAACTTCTCCAGCAACACCCTGCGCCGCCTGCCGGGCGCCCTCTCCGCCCTGGTGACCGCTCTGGCGCTGGCCGGCTGCGCCACCAGCGGCGGCGCCGTGCGTGGCACTGGCGACCTCGGCGTCGTCATCGAGCGTGCCACCGGCAGTGTGCAGATCGTCGAAAACAGCCAGGACACCAGCCTCGCCCGCGTCAAGGGCCTGGGTGACCTGTCGCACGCCTCCGTCGTGTTCTCGCGCGACACGCGCTACGCCTATGTATTCGGCCGCGATGGCGGCCTGAGCAAGGTCGACATGCTCACGCACAAGCTGGTCAAGCGCGTGATCCAGGCCGGCAACAGCATCGGCGGTGCGGTATCGACCGACGGCCGCATCCTCGCCGCCCAGAACTACGAGCCCGGCGGCGTCAAGCTGTTCGATGCCGACACGCTGGAACTGCTGGCCGACATCCCCGCCGTAGGCCCCGACGGCAAGCACTCCAAGGTGGTCGGCCTGGCCGACCTGCCCGGCCAGCGCTTTGCCTACAGCCTGTTCGAGGCCGGCGAAATCTGGATGATCGACGCCAGCAACCCGCGCCAGCCCAAGATCACCAAATTTCCCAACGTCGGCAAGCAGCCATATGACGGCCTGGGCAGCTCCAACGGCCGCTATTACATTGCCGGCCTGTACGGCGAGGATGGCTTGGCCATGCTCGATACCTGGGCCAGGGACCTGCAGGTGCGCCGCATCCTGCCCGATTACGGCAAGGGCCGCGAAAAACAGCCCGTCTACAAGATGCCGCACCTGCGCGGCTGGGCCATCTCGGGCGACTACGCCTTCCTGCCGGCCATCGGCCACAAGCAGGTACTGGTGGCGGACAACCGCAGCTGGAACCAGGTGACCGCCGTGCCGGTGTACGGCCAGCCGGTGTTCGTGATGGCCGAACCTTCCGGTCGCAAGGTGTGGGTCAACTTCGCCTTCCCGCACAACGACACGCTGCAGGTGATCGACGTGCCCAGCATGCAGGTGGTGCAGACGCTCAAGCCGGGCAAGGCCATCCTGCACATGGAGTTCTCGCCCAAGGGCGACGAGATCTGGGTTTCCAGCCGCGACGAGAACAAGGTGGTGGTGATCGACACGCAAAGCTATGCCACGCGCAAGGTGCTGCCGGCAGAAAGCCCGTCCGGGATTTTCTTCACCTGGCGCGCCAGTCGCATGGGTATGTAAATTTCCGCCATGCAGTACCCCACGGCCTCGCCGCACATGCCCTTGCTGGATGCCTGGCAACGGGATTTTCCGCTCGAATCCAGGCCTTTTGCGCGCATGGCTGCTGCGCATGGTCTGGATGAAGCGGCGCTGCTCGCCTTGCTGCAACAGGCGCTGGACCAGAAGCTGCTGAGCCGGGTTGGCGGCATTTTTGCTCCCAACACCGTCGGCGCCAGCACGCTGGCAGCGGTGACTGTGCCGCCCGGCCAGATCGAAGCAGCCGCCGCGCTTATCAACCGCTACCCGGAAGTCAACCACAACTACCTGCGCGAGCACCACTATAACCTGTGGTTCGTAGTAGCGGCGCTGGACCGCACCGGGCTGCAGCGCGTGCTCGCAGAAATCGGCCAGGCACTGGGCCAGACCGTGCTCGACCTGCCGCTGGAAGCCGAATACCACGTGGACCTCGGCTTTTCGCTGCATGACGGCAGCAAGGTGGCCCACCGCCCTGCCCCTGCGGCCTTGCTGCACATCAGCCCCGAACAACGCCAGCTGATGGCCGCCCTCGGCCATGGCCTGCCGCTGGTACCCCAGCCCTATGCCGCCGTGGCGCAATCCATGGGCTGGAGCGAACAGCAAGTGCTCGACCAGCTGACCGAGTGGCTGGACAGCGGCGTGCTGCGCCGCCTCGGCCTGATCGTGCGCCACCACGAGTTCGGCTACACCGCCAATGCCATGTGCGTCTGGCAGGTGCCGGCCGGGCAGCGCGATGCCAAGGGCGAAGCGCTAGCCGCGCAGCATGGCGTCAACCTCTGCTATGCGCGCCCGGCGCGCGGCAGCCACTGGCCCTACAACCTGTTCTGCATGGTGCACGGCAAGGACCGCTCCGAAGTGAGCCTGCGCGTGGCCGAACTGAACCAGGCTGCCGGCCTGCAGCAGATGCCGCACGCCGTGCTGTTTTCCACCCGCCGTTTCAAGCAGAGCGGCGCCCTGTATGGAAGGACGCGCCCCTATGCCGCAAGCTGACGCCCCCCCGCACCCCGACACACCGGCCCGAGCCTCTTCGGACTCCCGGCGCCAAGCGGTGACGCTGACGGAACCGGAAACCCACATCGTCAATACGCTGCAGGGCGGTTTTCCGCTGCACACCCGGCCGTTCGAGCAAGCTGGCGCACGCCTTGGCATCAGCGGCCCGCACTTGCGCGACGCCATCGCCAGCCTGCTCGAACGCAAGGTGCTGACCCGCTTCGGCCCGCTGTTCCAGATCGAGCGCATGGGCGGCCAGTTCGTGCTGGCTGCGCTGCAGGTGCCCGAAGAACGCTACGAAACCGTCACTGCCCAGGTCAATGCCTTCGACGCCGTGGCCCACAACTACCGGCGCGAACATGCGCTGAACATGTGGTTCGTGCTGGCCACCTCCACTCCCGCCGCCATGCAACAGGCGATTGCCGAGATCGAACAGGCTACCGGACTGCCGGTGCATGCCTTTCCCAAGCTTGAGGAATACTTCGTCGGCATGCGGTTCACCGTAGGGGGCGAAGCCCCGGTGGGCATGCTGGAGCCCCAGGCAGGCGGACCGATGACCTTCCCGACTGATGCGGCATTCGCACTGCAGGACGAAGACTGGCCCCTGATCCGCGCCAGCCAGGCCGGCCTCGCGCTCGACACCGATACCCCCTACGCCACGCTGGCGGCGCAACTCGGCTGGCCCGAGCAACGCGTCCTGCAGCGCCTGCAGCAATTGCTCGATGCCGGCATCATCCGCCGCATCGGCGTGGTGCCCAACCACTACGCCATCGGTTACCGCTTCAATGCCATGGGCGTGTTCGACGTGGACGATGCCGCCATCGCGCGCCTCGGCCCGCAGGTTGGCGCGCTGGATTTCGTCACCCACTGCTACCGCCGCCCGCGCGATCTGCCGCTGTGGCCCTACAACCTGTTCGCCATGTGCCACGGCGCCAGCCGCGAAAGCGTGCTGGAGCAGATCGATCAGGTGCGCCAATTGCTCGGCCCCGACTGCCGCCGGCATGACGCCCTGTTTTCCACCCGCATCCTGAAAAAATCCGGCCTGCGTGTTTAAATGGCCGGACAGTGCAAATAGCGGAAAATGCGGGATCGGGCACTTGCCTCATGCCGGGCGCAGCCCGAGCGAGCTTCCAGAGGATTGACGGCAATTAAGTGCACCCGCGGCCGTCTGTGATCTACTTTCGTTGAAGTTTACGGAGTACCCCCATGCTGCGCCTCACCACCTATCTGCAAGGCCTGCTGTCCGAGCAGCCCGACCGATTCGTTCCAGCCCGCAAGCCCAGCGGCCCGGTCGTCATCTGGAACCTGATCCGGCGCTGCAACCTCACCTGCCAGCACTGTTACGCCAGCGCCGCCAACAAGGACTTTGCCGGCGAGCTGGACACCGCTGAAGTATTCCGCGTGATGGACGACCTGTACGACAGCGGCGTGCGCGTGCTCATCCTCTCCGGCGGCGAACCGCTGATGCGTCCGGACATCTTCGAAATCGCCGCCCGCGCCAAGGCCAAGGGCATGTACACCGGCCTGTCCAGCAACGGCACGCTGATCGACGAACACAACGTGGGCCATATCGCCTCGATCGGCTTCGACTACATCGGTGTCAGCCTGGACGGCATCGGCGCCACGCATGACGCCTTCCGCGGCCTGCCCGGCAGCTTCGAGCAGTCCATGCGCGGCATCCGCCTGTGCCACGACCATGGCATGAAAGTGGGCGTGCGCTTCACCATGACGGAAGAAAACGCGCACGACCTGCCCGCCCTGCTCCAACTGGTGGATGACGAGGACATCGACAAGTTCTATTTCTCGCACCTCAACTACGCCGGCCGCGGCAATGCCAACCGCGAGACCGACGCCCTGCACCAGCGCACACGCTGGGCCATGGACATGCTGATCGACGCCTGCGCGGCCAGCATCCGCAACGGCCGCCCGCGCGAGTTCGTGACCGGCAACAACGATGCCGATGGTGTTTATCTGCTGCAATGGGCACGCAAGCATTTTCCCGAAAAGGAAGAAAAGATTGCCCAACTCGAGCAGAAACTCTACAGCTGGGGCGGCAACAGCAGCGGCGTGAACGTGGCCAACATCGACAACCGCGGCTATGTGCACCCCGACACCATGTGGTGGAAGATCCGCCTCGGCAACGTGAAGGAGCGCAGCTTCGGCGACATCTGGCAGGACACCAGCCACCCGCTCATGGCGGGCCTCAAGCAGGCGCCGCGCCCGGTCACCGGCCGCTGCGCCAGCTGCCAGTACCTCACGCTGTGCAACGGCAACACCCGCGTGCGCGCCTGGGAACTGACGGGCGACTACTGGGCCGCCGACCCGGCCTGCTACCTGAGCGATGCCGAACTGGGCATTGCGCCCGGCAGCTATTCCGAAGAAGAACACCGTCTGGCCCGCCGCCTGCGCAGCATTCCGATCCAGCCGCTTTCCCTCGACGAACAGGAGGTCGCACCATGCGCCCAGGCATGATTTCCCGCAGGGCCACCCCCCTCGCACGCACCCTTGCCACCATCATGGTGGGGCTGGGCAGCCTTGCCGGCCTGACGTTCACCGTTTGCGCCCAGGCTGCGCCTGGCAGCGGCAACACCCAGATGCTGGAATGGATGCAGCGCTCGCACCAGCCGGCCGCCATCCCCGACGCCCGTCTCGCCACCCTTTACCGCCAGCAATGCGCCAGCTGCCACGGCAGCGAGCGGCTGGGCGCCATGGGCCCCGCCCTGCTGCCCGAGAATCTGGAGCGCATCAAGCCCGCCGAAGTACTGCGCGTGATCCGCGAAGGCCGCCCCGCCACGCAGATGGCAGGATACGCCGGAAAACTCAGCGAACCCGAAATCCAGGGCCTGGCGCGCTGGGTCCAGCAGCCCCCCGCCAAGCCGGTCGGCTGGACCGCGGCCGAAATGCGCGCCTCGCACCGCGAGTTCGTCAAGCCCGACTACTCCGACAAGGTCAAGCCCGCCTTCAAGGTCAATGATCCGCACAACCTGTTCGTGGTGGTGGAAGCCGGCGACCACCATGTCAGCGTGATCGACGGCGACACCTTCACCCCCATCACGCGCTTCCAATCGCATTTCGCGCTGCACGGCGGCCCGAAATTCACGCCGGATGGCCGCTTCGTCTACTTCGCCAGCCGCGACGGCTGGGTCAGCCAGTACGACCTGTACACGCTGAAGAAGGTGGCGGAAATTCGCGTCGGCATCAACACGCGCAACGTGGCGGTCTCCTCCGACGGCAAGTGGGTGCTGGCCGGCAACACCCTGCCGCAGAATCTGGTACTGCTGGACGCACGCGGCCTCAAGCCGGTGCGCACCTACCCGGTGAAGGACCGCGAAGGCAAGTCTTCTCGCGTCTCCGCCGTGTATGACGCCGCCCCCCGCAACAGCTTCGTCGTCGCCCTCAAGGACGCCCCCGAACTCTGGAGCATCTCCTACGACCCCAAGGCCGAGCCCTTCTACTCCGGCTTCGTGCACGATTACAAGATGAAGGAAGGCATCCCCACCAAGGGCTTCCTCAATCCGCGCGTCACGCCGCTGCAGATGGTGCTGGACGACTTCTACTTCGACCCCGACTACAAGTACGTCATGGGTGCCTCGCGCGACGGCAAGGCGCAGGTCATCTCGCTGGTCTCGCGTGGCAAGGTCGCCGAGCTGCCGTTGCGCGGCATGCCGCACCTGGGCTCGGGCATCACCTTCAAGGCCAACGGCCGCCTCTACATGGCCTCCACCAACCTGAACACGCCCACGGTCACCGTGATCGACATGCAGAGCTGGAAAGTGGCCAAGGAGATCCCCATCCCCGGCCCCGGCTTCTTCCTGCGCAGCCATGAAGACACCCCCTACGCCTGGGTCGATTCCATGATGTCGCCGACGGCGAAAGACACCATCTCCATCATCGACAAGCGCACGCTGGAAGTCGTGCGCCAGCTCAGGCTGCGCCCCGGCAAGACCAACGCCCACGTCGAATTCACGCGCGACGGCCGCTACGCGCTGGTCAGCATCATGGAAAATCCCGGAGAACTGGTCATTGTCGACGCAAAGACCTTCCGCGAGGTCAAGGCATTGCCCATGTCCAAGCCGATTGGCAAATACAATGTCTACAACAAGGTCACGCGATCGGAGGGCACCAGCCACTGATTGGCGGCCAGTCCCAACCCCCCTGTCAGATCCGAGGCATGAGAAAAGAAGTCGACGTCCGCAAGCTGGTTCGCTACCAACCCCTGTTCCAGGAGCTGAACGACGCCCAGATCGAGTCCCTCATGCCCGGCATCCGGGAAATCCGCATCGAAAAAGGCCGCGACCTGTTCCACCGCGACGACCCCTGCGACGGGCTCTGGCTGGTGGTCTATGGCCGCGTCAAGCTCTTCATCACCTCGCCGCAGGGCAACGAGAAGGTCATCGAGATCGTGCAGACCGGCCAGAGCTTCGGCGAAGCCGTCATGTTCCTGCGTCGCCCCTATCCGGTCAGCGCCCATGTGCTCGAAGACAGCATGCTGCTGCACGTGAGCGAGAGCGTGATTTCCGACGCCATCGAAACCGACAAGTCCTTCGCGCGCCACCTGCTGGCCGGCCTGTCCATGCGCCTGCACACCTTCGTGCAGGACGTGGAGCGCTACTCCATGGAAAACCCGCTGCAGCGCGTTGCGGGCTATCTGGTACAACTGAGCGAGACGCCGGAAGCAGAGGCTTTCACCGTCAGCCTGCCCGTCAACAAGAACCTGATCGCTTCGCGCCTGAGCCTGGCACCCGAGACCTTCTCGCGCGTGCTCAACCAGCTCACCACGGCCGGCTTCATCCAGGTCGACGGCAAGGACATCACCGTCAGCAACCCCTCGGGCATGCTGCTGTTCGCACAAACCTCTGCCAAGACCAAATCCTGACCCCTGCCGGATGTCCGGCAGGTCCGGGCCATCCAGCCCACCAGCCAATAACAACATTCCCCGGGAGCCTCCATGACTGACAGCCACGCATCCGAACCGGTCAAGCCGATCGACCTGCGCAAGTTGCCGCCGCCAGAACCCATGCTGGTCATCATGGACGCCATTGCCGACCCCGTGCCCGCCTGCGGCTACTGGGCCTTCCTGCTGCCGCGCTTTCCGCAGCCGCTGGTGTCCATGCTGGCCGATCGCGGGCTGGATTATCGCGTCGAGCCCGAGGAGAATTACGACGGCGTGCTGATGCGCATCGCGCCAGAATTTCCCGAGGAAGACTGACGGGGCGCGCACGCGTGTCCAACATAAAGCGGCGCCACTGTTCCGCCTGCCGATTGCCGCCAGCCGAGTGACCGTGTGCTGCGCTGGGCGGTCATCCGCCCGAACACTCCGAGCAGGGCAAGCAAGCTGGCTGCTCAGGCCATTTCCGGCATGCCCCGCTTCGCCTGCTCGATCAGCGGGTAGAGATCCCCATGCAGCGTCACCACGCTGCCGATGATCAGCAGCACCGGCGACTCCAGTCCTGAGCCTGCCAGCGTCTGCGCCAGCGCACCCAGCGTGGTCGTCACCACGCGCTGCTGCGGCGTGGTGGCACTGGCCACAGCCGCCACCGGCGTTTCGGCAGCGTGGCCGTGCGCCATCAGCTCGGCCGCAATGCGCGGCGCCTCGCCCAAACCCATGTACACCACCAGCGTGGACGCCGGGTTGAGGTGGCGCACCCATTCCAGATCATCACAGTCCTTCTTGCGGTGTCCCGTCACGAAACTCACCATCTGCGCATGATCGCGGTGCGTGAGCGGAATGCCGGTGCTGGATGCCGCCCCCATGGCCGCCGTCACACCCGGCACCACCTCGCAGGGAATGCCCTCGCTGGCCAGTTCCTGCATCTCCTCGCCGCCGCGGCCGAACATGAACGGATCGCCGCCCTTGAGGCGAACCACCCGCAAGCCCTTACGCGCCTTGTTGACAATCATGCGGTTTGTCTCTTCCTGTGGCAACATATGCCTGTTTGCACGCTTGCCTACGCAAATGCATTCGCACCGTTCGGGAATCAAGTCGAGGATCTCTTGCGAAACCAGCAGATCGTAAAGCACCACGTCTGCCTCGCGCAGCCGCCGTAGCGCCCGCAGCGTCAGGAGCTCCGGGTCGCCCGGGCCTGCTCCTACCAGGCTGACCAGCGGCCCCGATTCGGGCCGCGAAGCACCGGTGGTCTCCACTGTGCATGCATTCTTGGTGTTCTTCATGAATAACCATCCTTGTACTGCCGATTTCGAGGCTCCAGTGTACAAACGGACCGGCCGGTTTTTGATTGATTGGGGTCAATGCCTCCGGAGCCGCGTGAAACTTACATTACATCGTGTTGCAAAGGCACTTACAGAAAGGATGTGGCATGGCAGCTAGCTTCACCAAGTCGACGGCCCGTAATATCTTTTACGGCGGATCGACGTTCTTCTTCCTGCTCTTTCTGGCACTCACATTCCAGACCGAGCGGAGCTTCCCCCAGTACGACAACCGCGCCGCCATTACCGACCAGGTGGTGCGCGGCAAGAAGATCTGGGAAACCAACAACTGCATCGGCTGTCACACCATGCTGGGTGAAGGCGCGTACTTCGCGCCCGAACTCGGCAACGTGTACCCGCGCCGTGGTCCCGAGTTCATCAAGGCCTGGATGAAATCCCAGCCGAGCAAGGTTCCCGGCCGCCGCCAGATGCCCAACTTCCACCTGACCGACGCCCAGCTCGACGATCTGGTGGCATTCCTGAAATACAGCTCCGAAATCAAGACCCACAACTGGCCGCCCAACAAGGAAGGCTGACCCCCGGTCCGGAACTATTCTTTAAACGATTGAGGAGAAAAGCATGACAAGCGTAACCTTGCCTGTGGATGCCGAAAGACTGGCACCCGTGGCGCCGGCCGACGTGGCTCCCAGCCCGGCCAAAGTTAAGTACGCCTCACAGGCGGTCGCCAAGCCGTATTTCATCGCCGCCATCGGCCTGTTCGTCGGCCAGATCATCTTCGGCCTGATCATGGGCGCGCAGTACATCTGGGGCGACTTCTTGTTCCCGGCGATTCCGTTCAACATCGCCCGCATGGTGCACACCAACCTGCTGATCGTGTGGCTGCTGTTCGGCTTCATGGGCGCAGGCTACTACCTGATTCCCGAAGAGTGCGAACGCGAGTTGCACAGCCCGAAACTGGCGCTTGCGCTGTTCTGGATCTTCCTGGTTGCCGGTGCGCTGACCATCGTCGGCTACCTGATGGTGCCCTACTCCACGCTGGCCGAGATGACCGGCAACGACCTGCTGGCCACCATGGGGCGCGAGTTCCTGGAGCAGCCGCTGATCACCAAGATCGGCATCGTGGTCGTGGCCCTGGGCTTCCTGTACAACCTGTCCATGACCATGGCCAAGGGTCGCAAGACCACCATCAGCCTGGTGATGATGATCGGTCTGTGGGGCCTGGCCATCTTCTTCCTGTTCGCGTTCTACAACCCGCACAACCTCGCCCGTGACAAGTTCTACTGGTGGTGGGTGGTGCACCTGTGGGTGGAAGGCGTGTGGGAACTGATCATGGGCGCCATGCTGGCCTTCGTGCTGGTGAAGGTGACCGGCGTCGACCGCGAAGTGATCGAAAAATGGCTGTACCTGATCATCGCCATGACGCTGATCTCCGGCATCATCGGTACCGGCCACCACTACTTCTGGATTGGTACGCCCGGCTTCTGGCTGGTGTGGGGTTCCGTGTTCTCCGCCCTGGAGCCGATCCCCTTCTTCATGCTGACGATCTTCGCCTTCAACGTGGTCAACAAGCGCCGCCGCGAGCACCCCAACAAGGCCGCCGTGCTGTGGGCTCTGGGCTGCGCCGTGATGGGCTTCCTGGGCGCCGGCGTGTGGGGCTTCCTGCACACCCTGTCCTTCGTCAACTACTGGACGCACGGTACGCAGATCACTGCCAGCCACGGCCACATGGCCTTCTACGGTGCCTACGCCATGGTCGTGATGTGCATGATCTCCTACACCATGCCCATCATCAACGGCCGCGAAGCCAACAGCAACCGGTCGCAGATCTGGGAAATGTGGGGCTTCTGGCTGATGACCGTCTCCATGGTGTTCATCACCCTGTTCCTGACGGGCGCCGGCATCGTGCAGGTCTGGCTGCAGCGCTATAGCGACACGCCGCTGAACTTCATGATGACGCAGGACAAGATCGTGATCTTCTACTACCTGCGCCTGATTGCCGGCTTCACCTTCCTGGCTGGCCTGGGTGCCTATGTCTGGAGCTTCTTCAACGGAGGCGAGAAAGCCAAGGCCCTGCGCTGATCACCGGATTTTCACCCAGCCGCTTTCCGGGGCGGCTTTGGGGCGGCGCGGCAACGCCGCCCCTTTTTATTTCTGCCGGGCCATGCTCCGGCTTTCAGGAGGCATTGCATGCAGTCCGACGCAAGGTCCACCCCCCTTCCCCCCGACACCACGCCCCCGGCTCCACGCCGTATCCCCGGCGAACGCCACATCCCCGGCGACATGGCGATGTGGATCTTCATCATGATCGAGCTGGCCGTGTTCGGCTTCTTCTTCGGTGCCTATGCCTGGTCGCGCGCGAAGCAGCCCGAAGTCTTCCTGCAGGGCCAGGCGCAACTGGATCTGACGCTGGCCCTGATCAACACCGTGCTGCTGATTCTCGGCAGTGCCGCTGCCGCCTGGGCCGTATCGCTGGCCACGCGGCCGCAGGCGCAGCCGGCTCAGGTACGCAAGGCGCTGATGACGGCGCTGGCCTTCGGCGCCGGCTTTCTCATGCTGAAAATGACCGACTTCGTGGTGAAGCTCAATGCCGGCTACGACATGGCCACCGACGACTACTGGATGTTCTATTTCTCGCTCACCTTCTTCCACTACCTCCACGTCATTCTGGGCATGGTCTTTATCGGCATGGTGTGGGTGCGCCTGCGATCCGTGGCAAGCTGCGGCGAAGAGCAGGCCTACTGGGTGGAAACCGTGGCGTCCTACTGGCACATGGTCGACCTCGTCTGGCTGGTGCTGTTTGCACTGGTCTACATCGCCCACTGAAGCCCCGTTTTCTTCGCCGGCGTCAATGCGGCGCCTGCCTGTTCAGGAGATAGTGCCCCCATGCGCAGTTCCAGTTTTCCCGTCGGGATCGCCATCATCACGGCGATTCTGCTGACCCTCACGGGCGTCGCGGCCTTTCTTGCCGAGTCCGGCATTGCCTGGCCCTTCCGCCTTGGCATCGTCGCCCTGGCCATGGCCTGGATCAAGGGCTTTCTGGTGGCCGAGCATTTCATGGAATTGCGCCACGCCCCGCTCTACCTGCGCCTTTTCGTGCAACTCTGGCTCGCGCTGGCCTGTGGCGGCCTGATGCTGGCCTTCTGGTGAACGCCGGCGCTTCGCAACGATTATGGAGTACCCCTGATGAACGCCATGAACGAACCCGTCTTCGATATCCCCTACTACCAGCCCACCGGCCAGGAATGCGAATTGTTCGAGGAGGCCTGGAAGCAGCACCTGCCCATGCTGATCAAAGGCCCCACCGGCTGCGGCAAGACCCGTTTCGTGGCCCATATGGCAGCGCGCCTGAAGCTGCCGCTGTACACCGTCAGCTGCCATGACGACCTCACCGCTGCCGACCTGATCGGCCGCCATTTGATCACCGCCGGCAGCACCGTGTGGTGCGACGGCCCGCTCACGCAAGCCGTACGCACGGGCGGCATCTGCTATCTGGACGAAGTGGTCGAGGCGCGCAAGGACACCACCGTGGTGCTGCACCCGCTCACCGATGACCGCCGCATCCTGCCGATCGAGCGCACCGGCGAGGTGCTGCATGCACCCGACAGCTTCATGCTGGTGGTGTCGTACAACCCCGGGTACCAGCACGTGCTGAAGACGCTCAAGCCGTCCACGCGCCAGCGTTTCGTCGCCATGTCCTTCGATTTTCCGCCGCCGCAGGTGGAAATCGGCGTGGTGCAGCAGGAAGGCGGCGTGAGCGCCGAAGTGGCCCAGCGCCTGGTCGGCCTGGCCACCAGCCTGCGGCGCCTGCAGGGCTACGACCTGGAAGAATCGGTCAGCACGCGTCTGCTGGTGTACGCCGCCAAGCTGATCGCCGCCGGCATGCCGCCGCGCATGGCCTGCAGCGCCGCGCTGGTCGAGCCGCTGTCGGACGAAGCCGATACGGTTGCCGCACTGCAATCCATTGTCGACACGCAGTTTCCGGCCTGACTGATCGCCTGAAGGAAGTACGGCCATGGAAGAGAAAGTCGGCAGCTGGTGGGACTCACTGATCCGGAAAGCCGCCTATCGCGGCTATCCGCAGGCCTCCGTGCGGCTGGACAGCATGGAAAAACTCGCGCCGGTATTTTTCCGCGCCATGGGCGGCAACCCTGCGCTGGGCCTGCGCAGCACGGTGGGTACCGAGCACCAGGGCAAGCGCTCCTTGCTGGAACGCATCGCCGGCACCAATGACCGGGTGGAACTGGCGTGGGCCGACGACAAATCGCTCTTCCTGCCCGAGCAGATCGATCTGTTTCCGCAGAAGGATCTGAACCGCAAGCTGTACTTCTGGCTGCTGGCACTCAGCGCCGAATACGTGCCCGAGCTGAGCGAAGCCCGAAGCGACTGGTTGCGCACCAACCAGGAGGCCACGCAGCGCTGCCTGACGGCCATGCCCGGGCTGGCAGAGGTGTATCGGGAACTGGTAGCAGCCTATCTTCCGCTGCGCGGCAACCTGGCCATGATGCCGGCCGCCCAGGCCGACACGGAAAAGGCCATCCGCGCGGCGCTGGAGCATCCTGGCCAGCCCGTCGCAACCCCGGTCAACAGCCTGGAAGGTATCATGCCGGTGCATCTGTGGTCGCACCCTGCGCCGCCGTCCATGCCGACACCCCAGCGCAAAAGTGACGACGAGGATACCGACCCCGAAGCAGTCCAGCACCAACAGGCCGAGTCGAAGAAGAAGCGCCGCTACCGCGCCAAGCAGGCCGAGCAGGACGAGCGCAAGAACGGCCCGCTGATGATTTTCCGCGCCGAATCCATCTTCACTTGGGACAATTTCGTCAAGGTGAACCGGCACGACGACGATGACGAGTTGGGCGACCTGCGCGCCGCCGACGATATGGACGAACTGGCCATTGCGCGCGACACCAAGAAGCGCTCCTCCCGCCTCAAGCTCGATCTGGACCTGCCGGCCAGCGACTATGATGACACGCCGCTCGGCCCCGGCATTCTGCTGCCCGAGTGGAATTACCGCACCCAGCAACTGGTGCCGGAACATTGCTGCGTGCAGCCCATGCTGCCGAAGAACTCGCACCCCACCGAGCTGCCGGAACGCCTGCAGCGCAGCGCACACCGCCTGCGCCGCCAGTTCCAGGCGCTGGCACCGCAGCGCAACCGCCGCTTCGGCCAGATCGACGGCATGGACCTCGATCTGGATCGGGTAGTGCGCTTCTTTACCGAAGTGCAGTCCGGCAAGGCCGAATCCACCGGCAACTTCTATCTGGATACCCCGCGCAATGAGCGCAGCCTCGCCTGCCTGCTGCTGGCAGACGTGTCGCTATCGACCGAAGCCTGGGTCGGCAAGGGCCAGCAAGCCAGCTCGGTGATCGATGTGGTGAAGGACAGCCTGATGCTGTTTGCCGAGGCGCTGCAGGCCTCGGGCGATGCGTTTGCGCTGTACGGTTTTTCGTCGCTCAAACGCAAGCAGGTGCGCTACCTCACGCTCAAGGGCTTTGACGAATCCTACAACGAAGTCACGCGCGGCCGCATTGCTGCCCTGACTCCGGGGTTCTACACCCGCATGGGCGCGGCCATCCGCCAGTCCACGGAGATCCTGCTCAAGCAACCCGCGCACAAGCGCCTGCTGCTGCTGGTGACCGATGGCAAGCCGAATGACCTGGACCACTACGAAGGCCGCTACGGCATCGAGGATACGCGCCAGGCCGTCCTGGAAGCGCGCAAGGCCGGGCTGGTGCCCTTCTGCGTGACGATCGACCGCGAGGCGGGCGAATACCTGCCGCACCTGTTCGGCACGCACCATTACGTGGTGGTGCCGGATGCGACGCGCCTGCCCAAGGTGCTGACACGGCTGTATTCGACGCTGTCGCAGTAAGCGCCAGCATGTCCAAGCGGTTGTGACCGGCCCTGTGCCGAGCCCTAGCGCCGCAACGCCTCCCGAATTTTGGCCTCGAGCTCCATGCTGGCCGTCAGCAGCGTGCCGAACTTCTGCTTTGCGCCCTGAGGCAGCCACATGGATCGCAGCCGCTCCTGCAGGGCGTGCACCCGCTTGAGCAATGCCAGCAAGTCGCTGCGCCCGCGTGCCCGGCTCAGTGCCGCTTCCAGTTCCAGCAGATCGTGATAACGCTCGCTCTCCAGTGCCGAGTAATACAGGCTGCGGTTGTTCGGCAAACTCTTGAACAAGGGGAACAGCAGCCCCAGCAACGCCAGCAGCCCCAGCCAGGCCGAGTCGATCAGCGTGGCCAGCCAGTATGGCAGGTAATTCCAGGCCGTGGGCAAGCCGCTCTCGTAGTAGCGCCGCGCCACCTTGCCATGCTCCAGCCCATCCCTCGCCAGCACCGGAAAATCCCCCGGTTCCGTAAACGGATCGAGTTCCTCCGCCGCAAGACGCCGGCTGATGTCCAGCAGCAGATACTTGGTTGCGCTGTGCAGTTCAGGTCGCACCACCAGCGTCATGGTGCCCGCCACCATATGGATATCCTGCGCCGGCAAGGGCGGCTCCAGCATGGCCGTACCGGACGGCATCACCACCGGATAGATATTCGGTTCCAGCCTGGCATGGCCATCCATGTGGGAAAAATTCCACATCCCCAGCCCCCGATTGCGCAGCAAGGCCTGCACATGACCCGCCTCATAGCTGGACGCAAGAAGTCCCGCATCCACCGCCCCCGATTGCAGCGCTGCCACCATCTCGGCATTGCTCAGCGGCACCGTCTCGATGGACTGCCGGATCTCGGGCGCCAGATGCTCCATCAGGCGCCTTGCCATCAGCTGCGTACCGCTTCCCGACGAGCCGATCGCCACCCGCTTGCCGCGCAAGGCGGTACCCAGGCTCTCCCCGGACACCACGGACGGACGATGGAACAGCCACAGCGGCTGGTAGGCAACGCTGCCCAGGCTTTCCACCTCCTTTACCGGCGGCAGTCCCGCCTGCGAAAAACCCACCTCCGCCCGATCCTCGCTCACCAGCCGCAGATTGTCGGGGGCGCCCTGGGAATCGACAAACTCCACCTTGACGCCCGTCAGCGCCAGCTCCGCTGCATAGCGCCGGGCCATGGCCTCGATGCCGGAATCCGGCTGTCCCCTGGCGATACGCAGCGTATCGGGCGGAAACGGCAGCAGCAGGAAGGCCAGCACCAGCAACACAGCCAGCGGCACCAGCCACAGCACCCACTCCCGCCGCATCACCCACAGCGTCGCCATGACTTCGTGCCGCACGGCATTGCCCAGATAGCGCCCGATGCGCGGGTTTTCCTGGCGGGGATGGTTGTCTGCGCTCATACACCCTCTTTGTGCGCCTTGCTGGCGTCTTGTCTGAAGCACAGCCGTTTCTGCCGGTCCAGGGTTTGGAGATGGAAGTGAGGCAATACTACACGCAGCATCCCGCCTGCCGATGTCGCCGGGATTGCGCGCCAAAGAAAAAGGCACCTGATGTCGCCATCAAGTGCCTTTACATGGTGGGTGATACATGGATCGAACATGTGACCCCTGCCGTGTGAAGGCAGTGCTCTACCGCTGAGCTAATCACCCTTGTCTTGTTTGCCGCTGAAGAACTTGTGTTCGTCAACCGCTGAAGCCGCTATTATGGCACGGTTTTCAGCTTGTCTGCAAGCCCGTCGAAATTTTTTTCCAGATGGTCTTGTCGCCACTGGCCTTGTCGATCACCAGCAACATGGCGGCATGCGCCTCCAGTTCATGCGCACTGGCGCGCAGCACCGGCAGCTGGATGCCGCTCAGATCCACCAGCACCGCACCCGGGCCCTGGCTGTCGTCGCCCGGCCCCGTCTCCATCATCAGTGATTCCTGCCCGCGCGTGAGGCTGATGTATACATCCGCCAGCAGCTCCGCGTCCAGCAAGGCGCCGTGCAGCGTACGGCTGGAGTTGTCGATGCCGAAACGGTCGCACAGCGCATCCAGCGAATTGCGCTTGCCCGGAAACTGCTCCTTGGCCAGCGCCAGCGAATCGACTACGCCGGTCACATGCGCGCGGAACGGATCGCGGCCCAGCAACTGCAGTTCGTGGTCCAGAAAGCGCGTATCGAACGCCGCGTTGTGGATGATGACTTCCGCATCCTGCACATAGGCGAGAAAGTCCTCCACGATCTGCGCAAACTTCGGCTTGTCGCTCAGGAACTCGGTCGTCAGCCCGTGCACCCGCAGCGCGCCCTCCTCGCTGTCGCGCTCGGGGTTGATGTACAGGTGCAGGTTGTTGCCGGTAAGCTGGCGGTTGATCAGCTCCACGCAGCCGATCTCGATGATGCGGTTGCCGTCGGAAACTTCCAGGCCGGTGGTTTCGGTGTCGAGAATGATCTGGCGCATGGGGCAATGATAAGGGCTGCACGCGGCAGCCCTGGGTGAAACATGCAGGGTGAGTACCCGCCGCTCAGTGGTTTTCCTTGGCGTGGTTGATCGAGTACTTGGGGATCTCGATCGTCAGGTTCTGCGTGCCCACCATGGCCTGGCAGGACAGGCGCGAGTTGGGCTCCAGGCCCCAGGCACGGTCCAGCATGTCTTCCTCGCACTCGTCCTGCTCGCTCAGGCTGTTGAAGCCCTCGCGCACGATGACGTGGCAGGTGGTGCAGGCGCAGACCATGTCGCAGGCGTGCTCCATGTTGATGTTGTTGTCCAGCAGCCCCTGGCAGATGGTGGTGCCTGTCGGGATCTGGACTTCGGTGCCCTCGGGACAGTATTCCGCGTGGGGCAGGATCTTGATGATAGGCATGGGTGCCGCTCCTGAAAATCAGATTTCTTCGATATTGTGGCCGGCCAGCGCCTGCTGGATGCCGCGGTTCATGCGCATGGCGGCAAAGGCTTCGGTGCCGGTAGCCAGCGCCTTGGTGGCTGCCTCGATGTCGGCTGGCTGGCTGCCCTTGGCCGTTTCCTGCAGGGCCACGATCAGCCATTCGATGGACTGGCGTTCGGCTTCTGTGAGCAGGTCGCCATCGGCCGCCAGGGCGCTGCGCGTTGCCAGCACCATGCGGTCGGCATCGACGCGGGCCTCTGCCAGCGCACGCGCGGCCATGTCCTGTTCGGCGGTAGTGAAGCTTTCCTGCAGCATGGTGGCGATGGCGTCATCGCTCAGGCCGTAGCTCGGCTTGACCTCGATGCTGGCCTCCACGCCACTGCCCTGCTCGCGGGCGCTCACGTGCAGCAGGCCGTCGGCATCCACGGTAAAGGTCACGCGGATGCGCGCTGCACCGGCCGCCATGGGCGGAATGCCGCGCAGCGTGAAGCGCGCCAGGCTGCGGCAATCCTGCACCATGTCGCGCTCGCCCTGCACCACGTGCAGGCTCATGGCGGTCTGGCCGTCCTGATAGGTGGTGAAATCCTGCGCCATGGCCACCGGAATGGTCTGGTTGCGCGGGATGATGCGCTCCACCAGCCCGCCCATGGTCTCGATGCCCAGCGAGAGCGGAATCACGTCCAGCAGCAGCAATTCGCCGTTGGTGCTGTTGCCGGCCAGCTGGTTGGCCTGGATGGCGGCGCCCAGCGCCACCACCTCGTCGGGATTCAGGTTGGTCAGCGGCGTGGTGCCGAAGAAGCGGCCCACGGCCTGCTGGATGTGCGGCATGCGGGTGGAGCCGCCCACCATCACCACGCCCTGCACATCCGACGGCAGCAATTGCGCATCGTGCAGCGTGGTCTGCACCACCTGCATGCAGCGCTGCGTCAGGGCTGCGGTAGCGGCGTCGAAGTCCGCACGGGTAACGGTCTGCTGCAGCGTTCCGGTGGACAGCTCGGCGATGAACTCTGCGCTTTCGCTTTCCGTCAGCGCATGCTTGCAGGCTCGCGCCGCCACCATCAACGCCGCGCGGTCTTCGGCAGTGCCGACCGACACGCCGGCGCGCTCCAGCACCTGTTGCACCAGCGCGCGATCATAGTCATCACCGCCCAGCGCGGAATCGCCGCTGGTGGCAATCACCTCGAACACGCCTTGCGCCAGGCGCAGGATGGAAATATCGAAGGTACCGCCGCCCAGGTCGAACACGGCATAGACGCCTTCGCTGGCGTTGTCCAGCCCGTAGGCAATGGCCGCCGCGGTCGGTTCGTTGATCAGGCGCAGTACCTGCAGGCCGGCCAACTGGGCCGCATCCTTGGTCGCCTGGCGCTGGGCGTCATCGAAATAGGCCGGCACGGTGATCACGGCACCGTACAGGTCGTCATTGAAAGTATCTTCCGCGCGATAGCGCAGCGTAGCCAGAATCTCGGCGCTCACCTCCACCGGAGATTTGTCGCCGCCGCGCGTGCGGATGCGCACCATGCCCTTGGCCGGATCCTCTGCCACAAACTCGTAGGGCAGATGCTCGCCATGGCTGGCGCGGATATCGTCCAGGCTGCGCCCCATGAAGCGCTTGACCGACACGATGGTGTTCTGCGGATCATCTGCCAGATGGCGCAAGGCCTCGGCGCCGATCTGGCGGCCACCGTTGTCCAGATAGCGCACCGCCGAAGGCAGAATCACCTTGCCATCCGCATCCGGCAGGCACTCGGCCAGGCCGTGGCGCATGGAGGCCACCAGCGAGTGCGTGGTGCCCAGGTCGATGCCGACGGCAATGCGCCGCTCGTGCGGATTGGGCGATTGCCCGGGTTCGGAGATCTGGAGGAGTGCCATAAAGAAACTGTTTCTGTGCAACGCCGGTTTGCGCTGCACGAGGGGAAAACCGGCCGCCTTCTGGAGGCAGGCCGTATTGTCCCAGACTTGGAGCCCCGCCCCACCCTGCCCATCGGCAGCCTTACCGGCGGTGCGTGAATGCCACCGACAGAACGATCAGCCCTGCTGCAATTGCTGCTGCAACTGCCGCTGACGCACTTCCTGTGCAAACTTCTGGATGAACATCATGCGGCGCACCAGCGCAGCCGCGGCGGGCATGTCCTGCTGTTCGTCGATGGCGCTCGTCACCTGCTGCAATGCATCGCGCCGTGCCTGTTCCACTTCGCCGGCCAGGCTCTGCAAGGCTCCTGCATCGTCCGCATCATCCAGCGCCTCGCGCCATTCCATCTGCTGCATCAGGAAGTCCGCCGGCATGGCCGTGTTGCTGTGCGCTTCCACCGGCACACCCGCCAGTTCGCACAGATAGGCCGCGCGCTTGAGCGGATCCTTCAGCCGCTGGTAGGCTTCGTTGATACGCACCGACCACTGCATGGCCACCCGCTGCGCCGCAGCCCCCTGCGCCACGAAGCGGTCCGGGTGCACCTGGCGCTGCAGCGTCTTCCAGCGCTGGTCCAGGTCGGCCAGATCCAGCTGTTGCCGAAGCGGCAACTGGAACAGTTCGAAATCGTTGTCCTGCAGGTTCATGCTGCGTCAGACGCGGAAGCTCTCGCCGCAACCGCAACGGTCGCGCTCGCGCGGATTGAGAAACTTGAAGCCCTCGTTCAGGCCTTCGCGCACATAGTCGAGCTCAGTGCCGTCGATGTACGACAGGCTCTTCGGATCGACCAGCACTTTCACGCCGTGCTGTTCGAAGATCACGTCTTCCGGCTCGGCCTCGTCCACATATTCGAGCTTGTAGGCCAGGCCGGAGCAACCCGTGGTCTTCACGCCGAGGCGCACTCCCAGACCCTTGCCGCGTTTGGTGAGCGAGCGGTTCACGTGGCGGGCCGCCGCTTCAGTCATTGTGATTGCCATGTCTTTGTCCATTGCAGAAGCCCACCCAAAGGGCAAGCCGCCAGTCAGATCGCGCTGTTCCCGTTCAGGAAATCAGGCAGTTGCGTCGTGCTTCTTCTTGTAGTCGTTCACGGCCGCCTTGATGGCGTCTTCCGCCAGGATGGAGCAGTGCACTTTCACCGGTGGCAGTGCCAGTTCTTCGGCAATCTGGCTGTTCTTGAGCGCCGCGGCCTCGTCCAGCGTCTTGCCCTTGACCCACTCGGTCACCAGCGAGCTGCTGGCAATGGCAGAACCACAGCCATAGGTCTTGAAACGCGCATCCTCGATCACGCCGGTGCTCGGGTTGACCTTGATCTGCAGCTTCATCACGTCGCCACAGGCCGGTGCACCCACCATGCCGGTACCGACGGACTCGTCGGACTTGTCAAAGGAGCCGACGTTGCGGGGGTTCTCGTAGTGGTCGATGACCTTGTCACTGTATGCCATTTTTTCTCTCCAGATATTTGCCCAGCGGGATGGATTCATACTTCCGCCAGACGGTGCCGCTGCGGTCATCGCCGTAGCGAAAGCTCAGCCAGATGCGGTCGCCCGCCCGGGGCAGCTTGGTGTTGTCATTGGTGCGCACATCCAGGCTCACCCACAGGGAGTCGCCGGTGCGGAACTGCTTGCTGCATTCCACGTCGTTGCGCACGGTGTTGTCGTCCTTCACCTGCTGCAGTTGCACACGCACCATACGCTCGTTGAGCGGCTGCTGCTGCACCTGCTGCACCTTGCCGGCGAGCAGGCAGGCCACCTGGGTGGAAGCCTGCGCGGGCTGCGCCATCCACGCGCCGGCCAGCAGCACCACCGCCGGGGCGGTGCGCAGCAACGCGCGTGGGGCAAGGACGAGGTGGCTCATCAGTGGGCCGCCCATTCGATGGTGCTCAGGTCGATGCCTTCCTGGTGCATCTCCCACAGCGGGCTCAGTTCGCGCAGCTTGGCGACGTTTTCCTTGATGGTATTGATCGCATAGTCCACCTCCTCTTCCGTCGTGAAACGGCCAAAGGTCATGCGCAGGCTGCTGTGCGCCAGCTCGTCGCTGCGGCCCAGGGCGCGCAGCACGTAGCTGGGTTCCAGACTGGCGCTGGTACAGGCAGAGCCGCTGGACACCGCCAGGCCCTTGATGCCCATGATGAGCGACTCGCCCTCGACGAAGTTGAAACTCATGTTCAGGTTGTGCGGCACGCGGTGCTCCATGTCACCGTTGACGAACACCTGATCGATGCCGCTCAGACCGTCCAGCAGACGTTTCTGCAGACGGGCGGCATGCTCGTGGTCCTTCTGCATCTCTTCGCGTGCGATGCGGAAGGCCTCGCCCATGCCCACGCACTGGTGGGTGGGCAGCGTGCCGCTGCGCATGCCGCGCTCGTGGCCACCGCCGTGCATCTGCGCCTCGATGCGCACACGCGGCTTGCGGCGCACGTACAGAGCGCCAATGCCCTTGGGGCCATAGGTCTTGTGGCTGGCCAGGCTCATCAGGTCGATCGGCATGGTCTTCACGTCGATCTCCACCTTGCCGGTGGCCTGCGCCGCGTCCACATGGAACACGATGCCCTTCTCGCGGCACAGTGCGCCGATGGCCGGAATGTCCTGGATCACGCCGATCTCGTTGTTCACGAACATCACGCTGATCAGGATGGTGTCGGGACGGATGGTGGCCTTCAGCACGTCCAGATCCAGCAGGCCGTTTTCCTGCACATCCAGATAGCTCACTTCAAAGCCCTGACGCTCCAGCTCGCGCATGGTGTCCAGCACGGCCTTGTGCTCGGTCTTGACGGTGATGAGGTGCTTGCCGCGGCTCTTGTAGAAGTGTGCAGCGCCCTTGATGGCCAGGTTGTCGGATTCGGTCGCGCCGCTGGTCCAGACAATCTCGCGCGGATCGGCGCCGATCAGTTCGGCCACCTGTTCGCGCGCCTTCTCGACAGCCGCTTCGGCTTCCCAGCCCCAGGCATGGCTGCGCGAGGCCGCGTTGCCGAAATGCTCGCTGATCCAGGGAATCATGGCTTCGGCCACGCGCGGGTCCACCGGCGTGGTGGCGCCGTAATCGAGGTAAATGGGGAAATGAGGCGTCATTGTCGTACTCGTGATTGCAGAAGAGCGGGCCCGCGAAGGCCCGCATTGTATTTATTTGGAAAGCGGCACGGTGCCCAGGGCGAAAACCGAGTTGGGCGCATTCACGCGCACCGGCTTGAGCACGGGCGCGGAAGAGATGGCGCGCTTGATCATGGGCTTGTCCTCGATGCGCACGCCCTTGGCGATCTGTTCGTCCACCAGCTTCTGCAGCGAGACGGAGCGCAGGAAGTCGAGCATGCGGTCGTTCAGGCTGGTCCACAGGTCGTGCGTCATGCAGGGGCCGTTGTTCTCGCCCATGCAGTTGGCCTTGCCGCCGCAGCTGGTGGCATCGAGCTGCTCGTCCACCGACACGACAATGTCGGCCACGGTGATGTCGCCCGCCTTGCGCGCGAGCGTATAGCCGCCGCCCGGGCCACGGGTGGATTCGACCAGTTCATGACGGCGCAGCTTGCCGAACAGCTGCTCCAGATACGACAGCGAAATCTGCTGGCGCTGGCTGATGGCGGCCAGTGTCACCGGGCCGCCGCTCTGACGCAGGGCCAGATCGATCATGGCGGTAACGGCGAAGCGTCCTTTGGTGGTAAGTCGCATGGCATTCTCTCTGTTGAAGGGTGAGCGGGCAGCCTGGGGCCGGCGTGCGGCCGGGCTGAAATAGCCTCTAACCCGACTATTTAGGTCAAGTATAACCGATAACCTTGTACCTTGCTAGGGTACAAGGTGATTTTTTGCCATCCGGGCGACAAAGGACCGGTTCCGCGCTCCAAACATGGCGTCGCGTACGCCGCTCCGCGTGTGCCATCCACGCGCCTCGGAAGCGCGCATGTGCCCTCAATTGACCACGTCGTGCCCCGCCCCGCCCAGCACGCGCTCGCGCAGCGCCGCCAGCTGGTCGCGCGTACGCGCCGCCTGCTCGAACTCCAGGTTCTTCGCGTGCTCCATCATCTGCCTCTCGAGCCGCTTGATTTCCTTCGCCAGATCCTTCTCGCTCAGCTCTTCGGCATAGGCGCGCTGCATTTCCTGCTGCTGCGCCGCCTTGCTGGCCTTTTCGCTGTAGACGCCATCGATCAGGTCGCGCACCTGCTTGACCACGCTGCGCGGCGTGATGCCGTGCGCCTCGTTGAAGGCCATCTGCTTGGCACGGCGACGCTCGGTCTCGGAAATGGCGCGCTGCATGCTGTCCGTGATGCGGTCGGCATACAGGATGGCCTTGCCGTTCACGTTGCGCGCGGCGCGGCCGATGGTCTGGATCAGGCTGCGCTCGCTACGCAGAAAGCCTTCCTTGTCCGCATCCAGAATCGCCACCAGCGACACTTCCGGAATATCCAGTCCCTCGCGCAGCAGGTTGATGCCCACCAGCACATCGAAACTGCCCAGGCGCAGGTCGCGGATGATCTCGACGCGCTCCACGGTATCCACGTCACTGTGCAGATAGCGCACCTTCACGCCGTTCTCGGTCAGATAGTCGGTCAACTGCTCGGCCATGCGCTTGGTCAGCGTGGTGATCAGCACGCGGTCGCCCTGCTCCGTGCGGTTGCGGATTTCCTGCAGCACATCGTCCACCTGGCTGGTGGCCGGGCGCACTTCCACTTCGGGATCGACCAGGCCGGTGGGACGCACCACCTGCTCCACCACCTGGCCCGCATGGGTCTTTTCGTAGTCCGCCGGCGTGGCCGAGACGAACACCACCTGCCGCATCTTGCGCTCGAATTCCTCGAACTTGAGCGGCCGGTTGTCCAGCGCACTCGGCAGGCGAAAACCATACTCCACCAGCGTGGTCTTGCGCGAACGGTCGCCGTTGTACATCGCGCCGAGCTGGCCGATCATCACGTGGCTCTCGTCCAGGAACATGACGGTATCAGCCGGCAGATAGTCGGTCAGCGTGCTCGGCGCCTCGCCCGGCAGCGTGCCCGCCAGATGGCGTGAGTAGTTTTCAATGCCCTTGCAGTGCCCCACTTCGGCCAGCATCTCCAGGTCGAAGCGCGTGCGCTGCTCCAGCCGCTGCGCCTCCACCAGTTTGCCTTCGTCGTAAAAGTACTTCAGACGATCCGCCAGCTCCAGCTTGATGCCCTCCACGGCGCTCAGCACCTGCTCGCGCGGCGTGACGTAATGGCTGCTCGGATACACCGTAAAGCGCGCCAGTTTCTGCCGCACCTTGCCGGTGAGCGGGTCGAACAGCTGCAGCGTCTCGATTTCGTCATCGAACAGCTCGATGCGCAGCGCCAGTTCGCTGTGCTCGGCAGGAAACACGTCGATGGTGTCGCCCCGCACGCGGAACTTGCCGCGCGTGAATTCCATCTCGTTGCGCTGGTACTGCATGCGCACCAGCTGCCCGATGATGTCGCGCTGGCTGTACTGGTCACCGGCGCGCAGCGTCATGATCATGCGGTGGTAGCTCTCGGGCTTGCCGATGCCGTAGATGGCCGAGACGGTCGCCACGATCACCACGTCGCGCCGCTCCAGCAGGCTCTTGGTGCAACTCAGTCGCATCTGCTCAATGTGCTCGTTGATCGCGCTGTCCTTCTCGATGAACAGGTCGCGCTGCGGCACATAGGCTTCCGGCTGGTAGTAGTCGTAGTAGCTCACGAAGTATTCCACCGCGTTCTTCGGAAAGAACTCGCGGAATTCGCTGTAAAGCTGCGCCGCCAGCGTCTTGTTCGGCGCAAACACGATGGCCGGACGGCCCAGGCGGGCAATCACGTTGGCCATGGTGAAGGTCTTGCCCGAGCCGGTCACGCCCAGCAGGGTCTGGTAGGCCTCGCCATCGTGGATGCCCTCCACCAGTTCGTTGATGGCCGTGGGCTGGTCGCCTGCCGGCGGATACGGCTGGAACAGCTGGAACGGCGAATCGGGAAACTGCACGAACTCTCCCGCAGGTGCGGTAGCCTGGGCGGGATCGGCAAGGATTTCGGTGTGGGGGCTTGCGGACATGGCAATCAGGTGGGGACCAAACGTGCAATGTAAAGCATCCGGCCCGCACGGATGCCGGCAATCGCATGGAAGGCCACACAGCATCGCCCGGATCCCCGGCGCGCGCTGGCTGTCGACTGTGATCCGTGCCAGCCAGCGTTTTGCCGTGCCGCCACAGGTGCGCCCTGCTCCTGCGATTAAGTTGCCCCATCCTCCACGCCGCGCTTTTCGAATGACAGGCCACGCTCTTACAATAGAAAAGTTGTCCGCAATACTGCTGCGAGTGTGGTGTGCGGGCCTGTTTTCTCCCCAAACACCAGCCAGAGGTACCTCATGTCCCTTTTCTCCGCCGTCGAAATGGCCCCCCGCGACCCGATCCTAGGCCTGAACGAACAGTACAACGCCGACACCAACCCCAACAAGGTCAACCTGGGCGTGGGCGTGTACTTTGACGACAACGGCAAGCTGCCCCTGCTGCAGTGCGTGCAGGCTGCAGAGAAGGCCATGATGGACAAGCCCGCCGCCCGCGGCTACCTGCCGATCGACGGCCTGGCCGCCTACGACAACGCTGTCAAGGCGCTGGTGTTCGGCGCCGACAGCGCCGTGGTCAAGGACGGCCGTGTGGCCACCGTGCAGGCCCTGGGCGGCACCGGTGGCCTGAAGATCGGCGCCGACTTCCTGAAGAAGCTCAACCCCAACGCCAAGGTGCTGATCAGCGACCCGAGCTGGGAAAACCACCGCGCCCTGTTCACCAACGCCGGCTTCACGGTCGAAACCTATGCCTACTACGATGCCGACAAGCTGGGCGTGAACGTCGACGGCATGCTGGCCAGCCTGAACGCGGCCGAAGCCGGCACCATCGTGGTGCTGCACGCCTGCTGCCACAACCCCACCGGCTACGACATTACCCCCGAGCAGTGGGACAAGGTCGTTGAAGTGGTCAAGGCCAAGGGTCTGGTTGCCTTCCTCGACATGGCCTACCAGGGCTTCGGCCACGGCATCGCCGAAGACGGCGCCGTGATCGGCAAGTTCGTGGCCGCCGGCCTGAACTTCTTCGTCTCCACCTCCTTCAGCAAGAGCTTCAGCCTGTACGGCGAGCGCGTAGGCGCCCTGAGCGTGGTGTGCGAGAGCAAGGAAGAAGCCGCCCGCGTGCTGAGCCAGCTCAAGATCGTGGTGCGTACCAACTACAGCAACCCGCCCACGCATGGCGGCACCGTGGTTGCCACCGTGCTGAACAACCCCGAGCTGCGCGCCCAGTGGGAGCAGGAGCTGGGCGAGATGCGCACCCGCATCAAGGCCATGCGCCAGGCCCTGGTCGACGGCCTGAAGGCTGCCGGCGTACAGCGCGACATGTCCTTCATCACCAAGCAGATCGGCATGTTCAGCTACTCCGGCCTGACCAAGGACCAGATGGTGCGCCTGCGCAACGAGTTCGGCGTGTACGGCACCGACACCGGCCGCATGTGCGTGGCTGCGCTCAACAGCAAGAACGTCGCCTACGTCTGCGAGAGCATCGCCAAGGTGCTGTAAGGCGCTCCTGTGCCACAGCCGCAAAGCCACCGTCCGCAAGGCCGGTGGCTTTTTTTCATGGTGCTGGCATCGACAAGCTGCACTTTCGCCCGCCGCTTCGGCGGGCCAGATCCGGCTTTATATCAATTACATGAAACTCATGTGACAGAACCGCGTGATTCTTCGCATGACCGTGCCAAAAACTAGGGTTGCTGCTATGGTGCAGGGGCAAAACGCAGTTGCAAAATGTGACATTGCTGCGCCTGCATCCGTAGTGGATACAGTCTGACAGCTGGCATTTGATAATTACTGATAAAATTGCTGCACTGCAGCATTACACGCCCGAAGGTTTCTCCATGCTTTACCAGATCTACGAGACTCAACGTTCTCTGATGGAACCGTTCGCGGAACTTGCCCTGGCGGCATCCCGCATGTTCACCAATCCCGTGCTCCCGTTCAGCCACGCCCCGGGTGCCAACCGCATGGCGGCCGGCTACAACCTGCTGCACCGTCTGGCCAAGGATTACGAAAAGCCCCGCTTCGAAATCGAATCGGTGGACGTGGACGGCGCCGAAGTCACCATCCATGAGCGTGTCGAGATCAACAAGCCCTTCTGCGAACTGCGCCGCTTCAAGCGCTACGCCGACGACACCGAAACCCTGGAAAAACTGCTGCGCAACCCGGTCGTGCTGATCGTGGCGCCGCTCTCCGGCCACTACGCCACCCTGCTGCGCGACACCGTCCGCACCATGCTGAAGGACCACAAGGTCTACATCACCGACTGGAAGAACGCGCGTGACGTGCCGCTGTCCGAAGGCGGCTTCAACCTGAACGACTATGTCAACTACGTGCAGGAATTCATCCGCTATCTGCAGAAGGAAAACGGCGAGTGCCACGTTGTGAGCGTGTGCCAGCCCACCGTTCCGGTGCTGGCGGCCGTTTCGCTGATGGCTTCGCGCGGCGAGCAGACCCCTGCCACCATGACCATGATGGGCGGCCCGGTGGATGCCAGCAAGTCCCCCACCGCCGTGAACGATCTGGCCGTCAAGCGCAGCATCGAGTGGTTCGAGAACAACGTGATCTACCGCGTGCCCTCCGGCTATCCGGGCGAAGGTCGCCGCGTGTATCCCGGCTTCCTGCAGTTCGCCGGCTTCGTGGCCATGAACCCCAACCGCCACGCCACCAGCTACTACGACTACTTCAAGGATCTCGTTCGCGGCGATGGCGAAAGCACGGAAGCGCACCGCAAGTTCTACGACGAGTACAACGCCGTGCTCGACATGGATGCCGAGTATTACCTGGACACCATCGAGACCGTGTTCCAGGAGTTCAAGCTGGTCAACGGCACCTGGGACGTGAAGGGCGTGGACGGTCAGATCGAGCGCGTGCGCCCGCAGGACATCACCAGGACGGCCGTGATGGCGATCGAAGGCGAACTGGACGACATCGCCGGCCTCGGTCAGACCCAGGCATCCCTGGAAATGTGCACTGGCGTTCCGGACAGCGAAAAGCTCTATTACGAAGTCAAGGGTGCCGGCCACTACGGCATCTTCAGTGGCCGCCGCTGGCGCGAAATGGCCTACCCGGTGCTGCGCGACTTCATCCTGAGGCACCACAGCGGCATCGTCACCGCCAAGCGCCGCAGGGCCTCGCAACCCAACCTGGATGACCTGGCCAAGCGCGAGGAAATCTACGAACAGCTGCAGCTGGCCCACGAATCGGCCTACAAGCAGCCGGGTGCAGCGGTTACCGAAGCAGCCGTTCCGGCCGCCGAGCCGGCTCCGCAGGCGCGCACCACCACGCGCAAGGCGGCCGCAAAACCGGCAGCCAAGCCCGCAGCCACCCGCACGCGCAAACCGGCTGCCAAGGCCACCGTGGCCGAAACGCCTGCTGCTCCTGCAAAGACCGCTGCCCAGACAGCCTCTGCTGTGGCAGGCGAAGCGGTGGCCAAGGCCGCTGCCGCAGTCGCAGCGACCCAGGCTCCCGAAACCACCCAGGGCGCAGCCGGCAACGAGGCCGCTGCCAAACCCGGGCGCACGGCTGCCGCCACGCCGCAGGCAGACAGCAAGCCCGCTTCTGTCGAAGTGCCGCCGCAGCAGGCAGCCAGCAGCGCCCTCCTCCAGCAGGCGGACGCTGACAAGCCGGTCACCACCTGGCGCCACCCTGGTGCTGCCGAGGAACAGACCGAGCAGGCCCTGGCAGACAGCCAGCAGTCCTGATCTGCCCTGATCCCGACCGCCAAAGCCCGGTGCCGATGCACCGGGCTTTTTCCATTCCGGCCTGTCGGAAAGGCATAATTCCGCCATGCCATTGCAGCCCCCCGTTTCTCCCGACCTGTCCGTTCCGCTTTCCGGCCACGCGCTTGCCGTGCATCGCGTGCTGCCGCAAACCCAGTGCCAGCGCTGCGGTTATCCGGATTGCGCCGGCTATGCGCAGGCCGTGGCAGACGGCAGCGCCGACATCAACCAGTGCCCGCCCGGCGGTGAAGACGGCATTCGCCGCATTGCGCAAGCGCTGGGCGAACCGGCGCGCGCCGAAGGCGTAGCACTGAATCCGGAATTTGGTGCCGAGGGACCGATGACGGTTGCCGTCATCGACGAGAACTGGTGCATCGGCTGTACGCTGTGCATCAAGGCCTGCCCGACCGATGCCATCCTGGGCAGCAACAAGCGCATGCACACGGTGATCGAGCCCTTTTGCACCGGCTGCGACCTGTGCGTGCTGGCCTGCCCAGTCGACTGTATTGCGATGGAGCCCGTCAGCGGCACGCTCACGGGCTGGGATGCCTGGTCACCCGCGCTGGCGGAGCAAGCGCTGCAGCGCTATGCCTTTCACCAGTTCCAGACGGCACGGGCGGAACAGGAAAACGCCGCCCGGCTGGAAGACAAGGCGCGCCACAAGCTGGCGCACCTGGAAGAACAAAGCCAGCACACCGACCCGGCCGTGCTGGACAAGAAACGCGCCATCATCGCAGCCGCGCTGGCCAAGGCCAAGGCGCGCCGCGAAGGGCAAGGCTGACAGAAATCAGCAGCAGCCGTTGGCCAGCGCCGCAAAGGCCTTGACCACCTCTTCGGGCGCCTGCACCAGCTCGATCAGCACGCCTTCACCGCCGATGGGCAGTTCTTCATTGCCCTTGGGGTGGATGAAGGTGATGTCGAACCCGGCAGCGCCCTTGCGGATGCCGCCCGGGGCAAAACGCACGCCCTGCGCCGTCAGCCATTCCACGGCCACCGGCAGATCGTCGATCCACAGGCCGATGTGGTTGAGCGGCGTGGCGTGCACGGCCGGCTTCTTCTCGGGATCCATGGGTTGCATCAGGTCCACTTCCACCTTGAACGGGCCGCTTCCGATGGCGCAGATGTCCTCGTCCACGTTCTCGCGCTCGCTCTGGAAGGTGCCGGTCTTTTCCAGGCCGAACATGTCCACCCACAGGGTCTGCAGGCGCTCCTTGCTCGGGCCGCCGATGGCGATCTGCTGGATGCCCAGCACCTTGAACGGACGCGGGCTGCCTTTGGCGATGGGGGCTGTGGTCATGGGTTTTTCTCCTTGTTGCATGGTTTGCTGGTTCATATTTTAAGTAGTGCCCTGCACCGGCAGCGACAGAATCCCGCGATACACCGGATTGCCATTGCGTACCACCGGCCCGGCCTGTACCAGGTCGGGGCGCTTCTGCACCAGCTGGGTGAACAGGGTCTGGGCTTCCATCTGGGTCAGCGCCGCGCCGATGCAGATATGGGCCCCACTGCCGAAGGACAGCGCTCCCGGATTGGCACGACGCACGTCGAGGCTTTCGGCCTGTTCATGGCGGCGCGGATCATGATTGGCCGAGCCGATCAGCGGCAGCACCAGATCGCCGCGGCGCAGCGGCTGGCCGTGCAGCACCATGTTGCTGATCACGCGGCGGCCGGTCCACTGCACGGGGCTGTCGAAGCGCAGCAGTTCGCGCACGGCTCCTGGCACCAGCGCCGGGTCCTGGCACAGCAGCTCCCATTGGTCGCGGTGCTCCATCAGCACCAGCATGCCGTTGCCCAGCAGGTTGCGTGTGGTTTCGTAGCCGGCAAACAGCAGCATGGCGCATTGCGCCAGCAATTCCGTGTCCGACGTGATGCGGCCATCGTCACGCGCCTGCACCAGTTCGGTGACCAGATCGTCCTCGGGCTTGCGGCGCCGGCGCGGCAACAGGTCCTGTTCGAAATAGGCGGCCATTTCCAGCAGGCTTTTCTGCGCCACGCGCGCCTGCTCGGCAGTGGGCTTGACGGCCCCGATAAAGGCCGCCAGATCGTCTGCCCAGCGCATGAAATCGCTTTCGAGCGCAAGATCCACGCCCATGATGCGCGCGATCACACGCACCGGCAGCGGGCGCGCAATGCGCTCCATGAAATCAAAGGTTTCCGCTGCCGGCAGCGCATCGACCAGCTCGGCCGCAAACTGCGCAATCTCGGGCTGCAGGGCCTGCAAGCGCTGCGGGCGGAATGCCGGCATCAGCACCTGGCGCAGGCGCGGGTGCTCGGGCTGGTCGAGGAACAGCAGCGCCCGCGCAAACAGGCGCTGGAACGGACCCAGCGCGGCCCGGTCACCTTCGGCCACATCCATCACCCAGCCACCGGTGCGCTGGGCCGACAGGCGCGGGTCGCGCAGGGCGGCCTCCACATCGGCATGGCGCGTCAGCAGCCAGGCGCCGCCAAAAAAGGCGTCGCTCCACACAATCGGTGCCGCCTCGCGCCAGAGCGCATAGGTGGCATAGGGGTTCACATCAAAGTCCGGCAGCAGTTCTGCAGGTTGTTCAAGTACGGCACTCATGGCAAGGGTATTGTCTACCGGTTCAGGGTTTTCACGGAGTTTGCTTCCGGAGAAACCTGTGGTTCCTGATCGAGCGTAAACACGCGGCACAGCTGCCGGGTATCCAGATTGTCGGCCACTGCATCGGCCGTTAAGGGTGTCAGGTACGGCACCACCCCCAGGCAGGGGGCGTCGAAGCGACGCTCCATCTGCTGCGTCAGGGTCTGCAGGTTTTCCTCGAAGAACGGCATGGACGGCTGCACGCTGTTGGCCACCCAGCCCGCCAGCGTGAGTCCGCGGGCGCACACTGCTTCGGCCGTGAGCAACGCATGGTTGATGCAACCCAGGCGCATGCCCACCACCAGCACCACGGGCAGGCCCAGATCGGTCATCAGGTCGGCACTGTCCCAGTCGTCACCGAGTGGCACGCACAGGCCTCCGGCGCCCTCCACCACCACGCGGTCGGCCAGCGGGGCCAGCGCATGGGTACCCGCATGCAGCGCAGTGCGATCAATCTGGCGACCTTCGCGCTCCGCCGCAATATGCGGCGCACAGGCAAGCCGGAACTGCGCTCCGCAAATCTGGTCAGCCTCCAGAGCTACTGATGCTGCTGCCTGCAGTTCGCGCACATCCTCGTTCGACCAGCGGCCATCTGCATCCTGCTCCATGCCCGCCGCCACCGGCTTGTAGCCGGCGGACCGCACGCCCTGGCGCGCCAGCCAGCGCAGCAGCCCGGCAGTGATGCGCGTCTTGCCAACCTCGGTATCGGTCCCGGTGACAAAACAGCCGCGCAGGACGGGTTTCACCGTCACATCCATCACAACTTTTCTCGCGATTCTTCGAGCAGGCCGTTCAGCACGCCAAGCAGACGATCCAGCTGTTCGCCGGTATGGGCAGCGCTGAGCGTGAAACGCAGCCGCGCCGTCCCCGCAGGCACCGTGGGCGGACGGATGGCCGGCACCCAGATGCCCGCGCGCTCCAGCGCCGCAGACAGACGCAAGGCCTCGGCATTGCTGCCCACCACCAGCGGCTGGATCGCCGTGGACGACTCCGGCAGGCTCCAGTGCGGATGCGCCGGCAGCAAGGCAGCCAGCCCTGCACGCAGGCGCCCGATCAGCGCCTGCAGGTGCGCCCGTCGCGCCATGCCCTCCTCCGACTCGACCAGCACCATCGACGCCAGCAGCGCCTGCGCCAGCGAGGGCGGCATGCCGGTGGTGTAGATGTAAGGCCGCGCACGCTGCACCAGCCAGTCGATGATGGTTTCATGCGCCACCACCACGGCACCGCCCACGCCCATGGCCTTGCCCAGCGTACCCATCCAGATCAGGCGTTCGCTGTGCAGGCCGAAATGTTCCAGGCTGCCATGTCCGTGCGCTCCCAGCACGCCCAGTGCATGGGCATCGTCGATCACCAGCCACGCATCGTAGGCCTCGGCCAGACGCAGCAGCGCCGGCAGGTCCGCGATATCGCCATCCATGCTGAACACTGCATCGGTCACGATCAGCTTCACCGGCGTGCTGCAGCGCTGCAGCAGGCGCTCCAGCTGCTGCACATCGCCATGGGGATAGCGCCGCACCTCGGCCTTGGCCAGACGGCAGCCGTCGATCAGCGAGGCATGGTTCAGCTTGTCGGCAAGAATGGTGGTGTTGCCGTCGCCCAGCGCCGTCATCAACGCCATATTGGCCATGAAGCCACTGCCAAACAGCAGCCCCTGTGCCTGCGGAATATGGGCTTGCTGCCACCGCGCAAAGGCGTTTTCCAGGTCCTCGTGCACCTGCATGTGTCCGCTCACCAGATGCGAGGCTCCGCTGCCGGCACCCCAGCGCTGCGCGCCTTCCGCCAGGGCCTGAATCAGCACTGGATGCTGTGCCAGGCCCATGTAGTCGTTGCTGCAGAAGGACAGCAATTCGTCCTGTTGTCCCGCCAGCCGCTGCTCCGGTCCGCAGGGCATCTGCACGACGCGACGCCGTCGCTGCAGGCCTTCGCCCGCCAGCCGGTCCAGCTCCTCACGCAAGTGCGCAATCAACACGTTGTTTCTCCACGCAATCGGGCCAGCAAGGCCTGGCCCTTGTTCAAGGCTGCCGCATCGGCAAATGCCACCGCCAGCACCTTCTGCCGTCCTGCCGCGCCGTGCAGCAATTCCACCTGCTTGCGCACCACGCCGAAAGTCTCGGCCGCCCAGGCGATCAGCGCCTCGTTGGCCTTGCCATCCACCGGTGGCGCGCCCAGGCGGACGCGCAGCGCGTCGCCATACAGGCCGGCGGCCTCTGTGCGCTTGGCCCCTGGCGTGGCGTGGATGGCAATCTTGAGAATGTGGGACATGCAGGAGGATTCAGTCAACAGGAGGCGGTTGCAGCCACAGCAGCGGCCGCATTCCGTGCAGCAAGTTCAGCCAGTCAGGTCCGCAGAGAGGATGCGCTGCACCCCTGCTGCCTCCATGTCGGCCCTGGCCCTGGCCAGCGAGCCGTCCAGATCGATGGCACGGCAGGCATCCTCGATCACGGTCGCTGCAAAACCGGCCTTGCGCGCATCCAGTGCGCTCCAGGCCACGCAGTAATCCGTTGCCAGCCCGCACAGGTACACATGGCGGATGCCGCGCGCCTGCAGATAGGCGGCCAGGCCGGTCGTCGTCGTGCCGTCCGCCTCGACAAAGGCAGAGTAGCTGTCCACCTCGCGATGAAAACCCTTGCGGAGGACGAGCTGCGCCTGCGTCACGCGCAGGCCGGCATGCAGTTCGGCATCGGGTGTGCCCTGAACGCAATGCGTGGGCCACAGCACCTGCGTGCCGTAGGGCAAGGCAATCGTCTCGAACGGAGCGCGCCCCGGATGGTTGGCAGCAAAGGACACATGGTCCGCCGGATGCCAGTCCTGCGTGAGCACGGCATTGGCAAACAGCGGCGCCACACGGTTGATCACCGGCACCACGGCATCGCCGTCGGCCACTGGCAGCCCGCCACCCGGCATGAAGCCGTTCTGGGCATCCACCACCAGCAGGCAGCAGCTTTCATCGATGCGGGATTGCGAACTGGGCATGGCCACCTCCCCCTCGGGCACGCTACAAAAACAAAAGGCCGGCGCTCGCGCGCCGGCCACCACGGGCTACAGCTTACTCGAATTCAACGATCGGCTGGTCCACCCACAGGCTTTCGCCTTCCTTGGCCATGATGGCCTTCACCACGCCGTCGGCAGTGGCGAACAGGATGTTTTCCATCTTCATGGCTTCGATCACGGCCACGCGCTCGCCCGCCTGCACCTTCTGGCCGGGCTGCACAGCCACGTTCACCAGCAGGCCCGGCATGGGCGACAGCACGTACTTGCTCATGTCTGGCGGTGCCTTGTAGGGCATCAGCTTGTGCAGTTCGGCCGTGCGCGGGTGCATCACCACGGCATCGATCTGGGAACCGTTGTGCGTCACGCGGGTAGCCAGCGGATTCTTGTGGTTGCCGCGCTCCATCTGCAGCACGAAGGGCTCGCCGTTGACCATGCCGGTGATGCGGGAATCGCCCAGCATGTACTCGGCCAGCACCTCGTACACGCGCTCGCCTTCGGGCGTATGCACAGTCACGGTGCTGGGCTTGCCCAGTTCCACTTCGCCCAGATCCACAGCGGTGTAGGTGTTGTTGCCGTCCTTGTCCAGCGTGCAGACCACGAACTCGCGGCTGGGCAGGCGCTTGTAGCCTTCCCAGAACTTGCCCTGCAGGCCCTGTGCACGGTTGCGGTACCACATGTGCAGGCGCGCAGCCATGGCCACCATGAAGTACGGATCGGAGTGCGGCACGTCTTCGGAACGGAAGCCGTCGGCGTAGTTCTCGGCGATGAAGCCGGTATTGAAATCGCCGCTCACGAACTTGGGATGTGCCAGCAGCGCGGCCTGGAACGGGATGTTGCTCTGCACGCCCTTGATCACGAAGCCGTTCAGGGCTTCACGCATGCGCGCGATGGCGTCGTTGCGGTCCTTGCCGTGCACGATCAGCTTGGCGATCATGGAATCGTAGTACATGGAGATTTCGCCGCCATCGACCACGCCGGTGTCCACGCGCACGCCATAGTCGGTCGTGGCTTCGCCCTGGAACAGGTTCTGCTCCGGCGGCACAAAGCGCACCAGACGGCCAGTCGAGGGCAGGAAGTTGCGGAAGGGATCCTCGGCGTTGATACGGCACTCGATGGCCCAGCCTTCCTTCTTGACATCAGCCTGGGTCACGGTCAGCTTTTCGCCGGCCGCCACGCGGATCATCTGCTCGACCAGGTCGAGGCCGGTGATCAGTTCGGTGACGGGGTGCTCCACCTGCAGGCGGGTGTTCATTTCCAGGAAGTAGAAATCCTGGTTCTTGCCGACCACGAATTCCACCGTACCGGCAGACTGGTACTTCACGGCCTTGGCCAGTGCCACAGCCTGCTCGCCCATGGCCTTGCGCGTTTCGTCGCTGATGAAGGGGGACGGAGCCTCCTCGATCACCTTCTGGTGGCGGCGCTGGATCGAGCACTCGCGCTCGTTCAGGTAGATCACGTTGCCGAAGCTGTCGCCCAGCACCTGGATCTCGATGTGGCGCGGCTGCTCGACGAACTTCTCGATGAAGACGCGGTCGTCGCCGAAGCTGTTGCGGGCCTCGTTACGGCAGGAAGCGAAACCTTCGTGTGCTTCCTTGTCGTTGAAGGCCACGCGCAGGCCCTTGCCGCCGCCGCCGGCGGAGGCCTTGATCATCACCGGGTAGCCGATGCCCTTGGCAATCTCGACGGCCTGCTCGGGCGTGTCGATCGGGTCGTTGTAACCGGGGATGGTGTTGACCTTGGCTTCGTTGGCCAGCTTCTTGGAAGCGATCTTGTCGCCCATGGCGGCAATGGCCTCAAACTTGGGACCGATGAAGGCAATGCCCTCTTCCTCGCAGCGGCGGGCAAAGGCCTCGTTCTCGCTCAGGAAGCCATAGCCGGGGTGGATACCCTGGGCGCCGGTGGCCTTGGCAGCCTCGATGATCTTGTCAGCCAGCAGATAGGACTCGCGGGAAGGCGGCGGGCCCAGGCGCACGGCCTCGTCGGCCATCTGCACGAAGCGCGCGTCCTTGTCGGCGTCGGAATACACCGCCACGGTGGCGATGCCCATTTTCTTGGCAGTGGCGATCACGCGGCATGCAATCTCGCCGCGGTTCGCAATCAGGATTTTGGTAAACATGAAGTGCTCTTCCAATAATGAATTCGAAACGGTTCGCGGTGGGACGGATTACAGCGGAATGTTGCCGTGCTTGCGCCACGGGTTTTCCAGCTTCTTGTCCTTGAGCATTGCCAGGCTGCGGCAGATGCGCTTGCGCGTTTCGTGCGGCTGGATCACGTCGTCGATGAAGCCACGGGCACCGGCCACGAACGGGTTGGCAAAACGGGCCTTGTACTCGGCTTCGCGCGCGGCCAGCTTCTCGGGATCGTTCTTGTCTTCGCGGAAGATGATTTCCACCGCACCCTTGGCGCCCATCACGGCGATCTCGGCGTTCGGCCAGGCCAGGTTGACGTCGCCGCGCAGGTGCTTGGAAGACATCACGTCATAGGCGCCGCCGTAGGCCTTGCGGGTAATGACGGTGATCTTCGGCACCGTGCACTCGGCGTAGGCGTACAGCAGCTTGGCGCCGTGCTTGATGATGCCGCCGTATTCCTGGCTGGTGCCGGGCATGAAGCCGGGCACGTCCACGAAGGTGAGGACCGGAATGTTGAACGCATCGCAGAAACGCACGAAACGCGCGCCCTTGATGGAGCTCTTGATGTCCAGGCAGCCGGCCAGCACCAGCGGCTGGTTGGCCACGATACCGACCACGTTGCCGTCCATGCGGGCAAAGCCGATCACGATGTTGGCTGCATAGTCAGGCTGCAGCTCGAAGAATTCGCCATCGTCCACGGTCTTGGTGATGAGCTCCTTCATGTCGTAGGGCTTGTTCGCGTTGTCGGGAACCAGGGTGTCCAGGCTCTTGTCGGCGCGATCGACCGGATCCAGCGTCGGGCGGTAGGGAGCCTTTTCGCGGTTGTTGGACGGAATGTAGTTGTACAGGCGGCGCAGCATCAGCAGCGCTTCCACGTCGTTCTCGAAGGCCAGGTCGGCCACGCCGCTCTTGCTGGTGTGCGTCACGGCACCGCCCAGCTCCTCGGCCGTCACGGACTCGTGCGTCACGGTCTTGACCACTTCGGGGCCGGTCACGAACATGTAGGAGCTGTCCTTGACCATGAAGATGAAGTCGGTCATGGCAGGGGAATACACCGCACCACCGGCACAGGGGCCCATGATCATGGAGATCTGCGGCACCACGCCGGAGGCCATCACGTTGCGCTGGAACACCTCGGCATAGCCGGCCAGGGAGGCCACGCCTTCCTGGATGCGGGCGCCGCCGGAGTCGTTCAGGCCGATCACCGGCGCACCGACCTTCATGGCCTGGTCCATCAGCTTGCAGATCTTCTCTGCATGGGCTTCGGACAGGGCGCCACCGAACACGGTGAAATCCTGGCTGAACACGAACACCAGGCGGCCATTGATGGTGCCGTAGCCGGTCACCACGCCGTCGCCGGGGATGTGGTTCTCGTCCATGCCGAAGTCGGCACAGCGGTGCTCCACGAACATGTCCCATTCCTCGAAGCTGCCACTGTCGAGCAGCACCTCGATGCGCTCACGTGCGGTCAGCTTGCCCTTCTTGTGCTGGGCGTCGATACGCTTCTGGCCGCCGCCCAGGCGGGCCGCAGCACGCTTCTGTTCGAGTTGTTCAAGGATTTCTTTCATCACAAGTCCTTCTGAAAGGTTGCATTAACTAAATCAAACTGGTTGGCGCCCGCCCTGGGGGCAAGCGCCGCAATTCCTGCGGATTACTGCCCCGCCTGGCCCTGGAATGCCTGCAGCAACTGGCGCGCGGCCGTGGATGCAGCCATCTTGCCGTCGCGCACCTGCTCGGTGAACTGCGGCAGGGTGTCTCGCACGCCGGCATTCTGGCGGAATGCCTGCTTGAGGCCGGCATCGATGCGTTCCCACATCCATGCGAGCGACTGATCCTGACGCCGCTGGCCGATATGGCCGTTGTCGGCATTGATCTGGCGGTACTCCTGCACCGTATTCCAGAAATTATCCACCCCGCTGCCCTGCAGAGCACTGATCTGGAGCACTTTAGGCTGCCATTGTGCTTTCTGGCTGGCAGCATCATGGGCGCCATGCTCGGGATTGCCGTGCATGGCGAACAGGCGCAGGCTGGAGGTAATCTGCGCCTGCGCGCGCGTGGCGGCCACCGGGTCGATGTCCGCCTTGTTGATGACGACCAAATCGGCCATCTCCATCACGCCTTTCTTGATGGCCTGCAGGTCGTCACCCGCATTGGGCAGCTGCAGCACCACGAACATGTCGGTCATGTTGGCCACGGCGGTTTCGCTCTGGCCCACACCCACGGTCTCGATGATGACCACGTCGTAGCCGGCGGCTTCGCACACCAGCATGGCTTCGCGCGTCTTCTCGGCCACGCCGCCCAGGTTGCAGCTGCTCGGGCTCGGGCGGATATAGGCGTTGATCTCGGTGCTCAGGCGCTCCATGCGGGTCTTGTCGCCCAGAATGGAGCCGCCGGACAGGCTGGAGGACGGATCGATGGCCAGCACGGCCACTTTCAGGCCCTGCCCGATCAGGTACAGACCCAGGGATTCGATGAAGGTCGACTTGCCGACGCCGGGCACGCCGCTCAGGCCCAGCCGGAAGGCTTTGCCGGTATGGGGCAGCAAGGCGGTCAGCAGCTCGTCGGCCAGCACGCGATGGTCGGGGCGCGTCGATTCGAGCAGCGTGATGGCTTTCGCCACTCCGCGCCGCTCGCCACGCACCACACTCTCCGCCATCTGCGGGACATTGATTTGCATGAACTCTCTTGTCCAGAAACTAGGTGGCAAGAAGCCAGGCGATGGCCTGGCCGCGTAACAGACCGGGCAGCGCAGGCGCCGCCCGGAGTTGTCGATCTCAGGCGTTGGCCTTCTTGATCTGCTCCAGCACGTCCTTGGCGCTGGCCGGGATCGGCGTGCCGGGGCCATAGACGCCCTTCACGCCGGCTTCGAACAGGTAGTCGTAGTCCTGGCGCGGAATCACGCCGCCGACGAACACCACGATGTCGTCCGCGCCCTGGTCCTTCAGCGCCTTGATGATGGCCGGCACCAGCGTCTTGTGGCCGGCAGCCAGCGTGGACACGCCCACGGCATGCACGTCATTCTCGATGGCTTGGCGTGCACACTCTTCCGGCGTCTGGAACAGCGGGCCGATGTCCACGTCAAAGCCCAGGTCGGCAAAGGCGGTAGAGACCACCTTGGCGCCGCGGTCGTGACCGTCCTGGCCCAGCTTGGCGATCATCACGCGCGGACGACGGCCCTGCTGCTCGGCGAATTCGGCGATTTCGGACTTGAGCTTTTCCCAGCCCTCGGCGGAGTCATAAGCGGCAGCGTACACACCAGTCACCTTTTGCGTATCCGCACGATGGCGGCCAAACACCTTCTCGAGGGCGTCAGAGATTTCGCCACCGGTGGCGCGCAGGCGCGCGGCCTTGATGGACAGGTCCAGCAGGTTGCCCTGGCCGGATTCGGCAGCGGCAGTCAGCGCGTCCAGCGCGGCCTGCACGGCAGCGTTGTCACGCGAAGCCTTGATGCTGTTGATGCGGGCGATCTGCGCCTCGCGCACCTTGACGTTGTCGACTTCCAGGATGTCGACGTTGTCTTCCTTGGCCAGCTTGTACTTGTTGACGCCGACGATGACGTCCTTGCCGCAGTCGATGCGCGCCTGCTTCTCGGCAGCGGCGGCCTCGATCTTGAGCTTGGCCCAGCCGCTGTCCACGGCCTTGGTCATGCCGCCCATGGCGTCCACTTCCTCGATGATCTTCCAGGCGGCATCTGCCATTTCCTGGGTCAGCTTTTCCATCATGTAGGAACCGGCCCAGGGGTCGATCACGTTGGTGATGTGGGTTTCTTCCTGAATGATCAGCTGCGTGTTGCGGGCAATGCGGGCGGAGAATTCGGTCGGCAGCGCAATCGCCTCATCGAGCGCGTTGGTGTGCAGCGACTGGGTGCCGCCGAACACGGCTGCCATGGCCTCGATGGTGGTGCGCACCACGTTGTTGTACGGGTCCTGCTCGGTGAGCGACCAGCCGGAAGTCTGGCAGTGCGTGCGCAGCATCAGGCTCTTCGGGTTCTTGGGGTTGAACTCCTTCATGATGCGGCACCACAGCAGACGTGCGGCGCGCATCTTGGCGATTTCCAGATAGAAGTTCATGCCGATGGCCCAGAAGAAGGACAGGCGGCCGGCGAAGGCGTCCACGTCCATGCCCTTGGCCAGCGCCGTCTTCACATACTCCTTGCCGTCGGCCAGCGTGAAGGCCAGCTCCAGCGCCTGGTTGGCGCCCGCTTCCTGCATGTGGTAGCCGGAGATCGAGATCGAGTTGAACTTGGGCATGTTCTGGCTCGTGTACTCGATGATGTCGCCGATGATTTTCATCGACGGCTGCGGCGGGTAGATGTAGGTGTTGCGGACCATGAACTCCTTGAGGATGTCGTTCTGGATGGTGCCGCTGAGCTTGTCCTGCGAAACGCCCTGCTCTTCGGCCGCCACCACGTAGCCGGCCAGCACGGGCAGCACGGCGCCGTTCATGGTCATGGAGACGGACACCTTGTCGAGCGGGATGCCGTCGAACAGGATTTTCATGTCCTCGACGCTGTCGATGGCCACGCCGGCCTTGCCCACGTCACCGGTGACGCGCGGATGGTCGGAATCGTAGCCGCGGTGCGTGGCCAGGTCGAACGCCACGGACACGCCCTGCCCGCCGGCAGCCAGTGCCTTGCGGTAGAACGCGTTGGATTCTTCTGCGGTGGAAAAGCCCGCGTACTGGCGGATGGTCCAGGGGCGCACCGCGTACATGGTGGCCTGCGGGCCGCGCAGGAAGGGCTCGAAGCCGGGCAGCGTGTTGGCGTAGGGCAGATCCTTGATGTCCTCGGCCGTGTACAGCGGCTTGACCGTAATGTGGTCGGGCGTGATCCAGTTCAGCGCATTGACATCGCCGCCGGGTGCCGACTTGGTTGCAGCCTTGTGCCAGTCTTCCAGCGTGCTGCTGGCGAAGACGGGAGCTTGGGAGGAGGTTTGGTCTGACGATGCCATAACGACGTTCCTTCTGGTACTAAATCTAAGGGCCCTGTTTACTGAACACCCCGCTCCGGCACGCAGGCACAAGGCCGCGAACGCTAGCAAGGGCTGGCACAAATAGGCATGGCACGACTGCAGTCGGCGTTTACCCGCATGACTGCATGTCTGTGCGTATGCTACCCATCCTTACCAAGGGCAACAATTCATAATTATGAATGCAAAATCCTCCATCACGCTTACAATCCGAGCGTAACCGTCATCTAAATTTCACATTCGCATGCAGAGTACTGCCCGTCCCTTCCAGCGTTCGGCGGCCGACGTCCGGCCGGGCTCGGCACGTCCGCTCTATGCCGAGGTGGCGGACCTGTTGCGCCAGCGCATCCTGCAGCAGAAACTGATGCCCGGCGCCTGGATCGACGAGATGAAGCTGGCCGAGGAAATGGGCATCAGCCGCACGCCGATGCGCGAGGCCATCAAGGTGCTGGCGGCCGAAGGCCTGGTCACCATCAAGGTGCGGCGTGGCGCCTATGTGACAGAAATCCCCGAGGACGAGGTGCGCGAAATCTACCACCTGCTGGGCCTGCTGGAAAGCGACGCGGCCGCCGATGTGGCGCGCACGGCCACGGAGTCCGAATTGCAGCACCTCACGCGCCTGCATCAGCAGCTGGAAGCCCAGGGGCGTCAACTGGTGGAGCTGCCCGGCGATACCGCGCTGATCGACCAGTTCTTTGCCACCAACCAGGCGTTTCACCAGTTCCTGCTCGATGCCAGCCGCAACCGCTGGCGCACCCAGATCGTGAATGACCTGCGCAAGGTGATGCAACTGGGCCGCCACCACTCCCTGTTCAAGCAGGGGCGGGTGCAGCAGTCCATGGAAGAACATGCGGCCATCCTGCTGGCGCTGGTGGCACGCGATCCGCAGGCGGCGGCCCAGGCCATGCGCATGCACTTCGCGCAAGGCCTGCAGGCGATTGGCTGAGCGGCGGGCGCCGCTCCCCGTCTACCCCATCAAGGATACAGGCCGCGCATTTCGCGGGCCTGCAGGATGCGTGTGCATGCCACGATGAAGGCCGCCGTGCGCAGGCTGACATTGTGCTCGCGTGCCGTCGCCGCCACAGACTTGTAGGCCTCGCGCATGATACGCGTGAGGCGCTGGTTGATTTCGTCCTCGTTCCAGAAGAAGTTGGAGAAATCCTGCACCCATTCGAAGTAGGACACCGTCACGCCGCCGGCGTTGGCCAGCACGTCGGGCACCATGTGGACGCCGTTTTCCTGCAGGATGTCGTCCGCCTCGGGCGTGGTCGGGCCGTTGGCGCCTTCCACCACCACCTTGGCACGCACGGTGCCGGCGTTGCCGGCATGCAACTGGCCTTCCAGAGCCGCCGGAATCAGGAATTCGCATTCCAGCGCCCAGAACTCTTCCGGCGTGATGTTGGTCGCGGCAAAGCCTTCCAGGCTGCCGTTCTGTGCCACATGCGCCAGCGCCGCCGGGATGTCCAGGCCTTGTTCGGCATACACCGTGGCCTTGTGGTCCTGCAAGGCAATCACCTTGGCGCCCGCTTCATGGAACAGGCGTGCCGCCGTTCCGCCTACGTTGCCGGCACCCTGCACCACCACGCGCGCACCCTTGAGTTCCATGCCCAGGTCGTGCGCCGCTTCGCAGGTGACCACGAACACGCCGCGGCCGGTGGCATCGCGGCGGCCCAGGCTGCCACCCAGCGAAATCGGCTTGCCGGTAACAACGCCGGTGGCTGTTTCGCCGAGGTTGACGGAATAGGTGTCCATCATCCAGGCCATGACCTGCTCGTTGGTGTTCACGTCCGGCGCGGGAATGTCCTTGCTGGGGCCGATGATGATGCCGATCTCGCTGGTGTAGCGGCGCGTCAGGCGCTCCAGCTCGCCACGCGACAGCTGGCGCGGATCGACACGGATGCCACCCTTGGCACCGCCATAGGGCACGTTGACGGCCGCGTTCTTGATCGACATCCAGGCCGACAGCGCCATCACTTCGGACAGGGTCACGTCCTGGTGGAAGCGCACGCCGCCCTTGCCGGGGCCGCGGGAAATATTGTGCTGCACGCGATAGCCTTCGTAGTGCATGATGCGGCCGTCGTCCATCTCGATCGGCACATCCACCACCAGGATCCGCTTAGGCCTCTTGAGCGTCTCCACCCAGCGCGACAGGTGGCCCAGGTAGGGCGTGACGCGGTCGACCTGGCGCAGGTAGGTGTCCCAGGGACCGAGATGGGCCGGATCCAGATAGGACGGCAGCGCGTGGGCGGATTGTGCGGACAATTGTTCTGTCATTTTGCGAAGTCTCCTTGTATGTAACACCCTCTCGTGAAGGGCTTTGCCAGTATGCCAAAGCGGTTTGCGCAAAGCGATTGAAATTACGCAAAGAGCCCTTCCGCACCATGGGCATCCGCGGCGGCAACCCGGCCGCGCCCACCCTATAAAATCCCCGCATGGCAATTCCCCACGGCTTCATCCAGGATCTGCTCGCCCGCGTCGACGTGGTCGAGGTGGTGGGCCGCTACGTGCAATTGCGCAAGACGGGGGCCAACTTTCTCGGGCTCTGCCCCTTCCATGGCGAGAAATCGCCCTCCTTCACCGTCAGCCCGACCAAGCAGTTCTACCACTGCTTCGGCTGCGGCAAGAACGGCGATGCCATCCGCTTCCTGATGGAGCACAACGGCATGAGCTTCGTCGAGGCCGTGCAGGATCTGGCCCAGCAGCATGGCCTGCAGGTGCCCGATGACCATGCCAGCCCGGAAGAGCGTGCGCGTGCCGCCGAGCGCAAGCAGAAGCAGGCCACGCTGACCGACGTGCTGGAAAAGGCCTGTGATGACTACCGCAAGCAGCTGCGCACGGCGCAGGTGGCCATCGACTATCTCAAGCAGCGCGGGCTGACAGGCCGCATCGCGGCCCGCTTCGGCCTGGGCTATGCCCCGCCTGGCTGGCACCACCTGGCCAGCGTGTTTCCCGATTACACCGAGCCGCTGCTGGAAGAAGCCGGCCTGGTGATCCGGCACGAGAAAGACGGGGAGCATGGCGAAGACAAACGCTATGACCGCTTCCGACATCGCGTCATGTTCCCCATCAGGAATATCAAGGGTGAATGCATCGGTTTTGGCGGGCGCGTGCTGGGCGACGACAAGCCCAAATACCTGAACTCGCCCGAAACGCCGGTCTTCAGCAAGGGGCGCGAGCTGTACGGTCTGTACGAGGCACGCGATGCCTTGCGCGAGCAGGGTTTTGCCCTGGTGACCGAAGGCTATATGGACGTGGTGGCGCTGGCCCAGCTCGGATTTGCCAATGCCGTGGCCACGCTGGGCACGGCCTGTACGCCCGACCATATGCACAAGCTGTTCCGCTATACCGATCAGGTGGTGTTCAGTTTCGACGGCGACAATGCCGGGCGCCGGGCCGCGCACAAGGCGCTGGTAGCCGCCCTGCCCTATGCCACCGACACACGCAGCATCAAGTTCCTGTTTCTGCCGCCCGAGCACGATCCCGACAGCTATATCCGCGCCCATGGGCCGGAAGCATTTGCCGCGCTGATCAGGCAGGCGACGCCGCTGAGCGTGTTCCTGCAGCAGGTGGGCAGCGAGGATTGCGATCTGGATTCGGCCGAGGGGCGTGCCCGCATGGCGAGCCAGACACGGCCGCTGTGGCAGGCGCTGCCGGAAGGGGCACTGCGCAGCCAGCTGCTGGCCGAGCTGGCGGCCAGGACGCAATTGCAGGTGGACGAGTTGCGTTCGCTCTGGCAGACCCAGGCGGCCCACGCCAGCCCGGCGCCACGACGGCATGAGGAGCCTTCCAGGCCGCCCGAGTTTTCCGGCGATTACGGCACTCCGCCATCCTCGCAGGAGCCGCCCTGGATGCAGGGAGGCTGGGATGCTCCCGAACCTGCCTCCCGCCAGCGCAGCTGGACACCGGGCCGCTCCGGCACCGGCGGCGCCAAACGCTCCGGCAGCTGGAACCGCAACTCTTCGCCACCGGCACCGCGCGGCCGCGTGCGCCCCACCAGCGGTGCCGACCATGCCTTGCGCCTGCTGCTGCTGCACATGCCGCTGTGGGAGTCGCTGCCGCCGGACAGCCATGCCCTGCTCTGCGGCCTGCCGGCCCCGCACGGTCCGCTGTTCGTCTGGCTAGACAGCCAGTACCAGGAACATGGCGCCCTGGCCTGGGGTGCACTGGAACAGGCCCTGCCGCAGGCGCCGTTCGGGGACACAGGACTGAGTCTGGTGAAACAGTATCAGGCGCTGGGCCTGTCGCCCGAACTGCAGGAAGTGCGGGTGGACCTGCGCTCGGCCTTGCGCGGCCTGCAACTGGAAGAACTCAAGCGCCAGGAAACCCAGGCAGCGCAGGAAGGCGATCTGGCACGCATGCGGCAACTGCAGCAGCAGCGCGCTGCGCTGTCCGGGCCGCCCGGACAGGAAGAAGCGGATCGCGACTGAGCCCGCCAGCGCGCACTGGCCGCCAACGCAGTGATCAGGCGGCGCCTTCCTGCACCGGTGTGGCCGCCTCCAGGCGCAGGAAAGTATCCCGGTAATAAACCAGTTCCTGGATCGATTCCTCCACATCGGCCAGCGCCGTGTGCTTCTGGTGCTTCTTGAAAGCCGCGTGCAGTTCGGGGCGCCAGCGGCGGGCCAGCTCCTTGAGCGTGCTCACATCCAGGTTGCGATAGTGGAAATACGCCTCCAGTCTGGGCATGTACTTGACCAGAAAGCGCCGATCCTGCCCGATGGTGTTGCCGCACATGGGCGACTTCGATTTGCTCACGTACTTCTTGATGAACGCCAACAGCTGCTTCTCGGCATCGGCCTCGCTGGTGGTGCTGGTCTTGACCTTTTCCGTCAGGCCGCTGCGGCCATGCGTGCCCTTGTTCCAGGCATCCATGGCATTGAGCACCGCATCGTCCTGATGGATCACCACCACAGGGCCGGGCACGCGAATGGACAGATCCGGGCTGGTGATGATGACGGCAATCTCGAGCAGTCGCTCCTTCTCCGGGTCCAGGCCGGACATCTCGCAGTCGAGCCAGATCAGGTTGTCATCGTTCTTGGGCAGGTGAGGCACGGGCTCGGCCGGGGTTTCGGCAGTGGCAGGCAGATGGTCGGATTTCATCCCCGTATTGTCTCGCAAGCGGGACGGTTTCGGCGCCTGCATTGCTGCGGCAACCAACTGTTTGATACGCGCCGGGAGCCTGTCGGCCGTTACACTTGCGGGCATGGATGCCCAACTCTTCGATATCAGTTACCTGAACGGCTTTACCGGACTGTTCGTGATCGTTCTGCTGGCCGGACTGCTGGTGCGCTTCTGGCTGGCCACACGCCAGATGCGCCACGTAGCCTGGCGCCGCGAACAGGTTCCGGAAGCATTTGCCGGCGTGATCAGCCAGGCCGCCCACCAGAAAGCCGCTGCCTACACCATCGCCAAGAACCAGTTCGACCTGTGGCAGTCGGTGTATTCGGCCGCCATCCTGATTGGCTGGACGCTGCTTGGCGGACTGGCGCTGCTCAACTACACCCTGTTGAGCCGCATCGAGCACCCGATGTGGCAGCAGCTGGCCCTGCTGGCGGGCTTCTTCCTGATCAACGGCCTGCTGGAGTTGCCGCTGGGCTGGTACCAGACTTTCAGACTGGAAGAGCGCTTTGGCTTCAACAAGAGCACGATCGGCCTGTGGCTGGCCGACCTCGTCAAGGGGACGTTGATGGCTGCCGTGATCGGCCTGCCACTGGCCGCCCTGTTCCTGTGGCTGATGCAGCAGGCCGGCAGCCTGTGGTGGCTGTGGGCCTGGGGCATCTGGGTGGTGTTCAACCTGCTGCTGATGGTGATTTTCCCGACGTTCATCGCGCCGCTGTTCAACAAGTTCAAGCCGCTGCAAGACGGCGAACTGGCCCAGCGCGTGAAGGCGCTGATGCAGCGCTGCGGATTCAACGCCAAGGGGCTGTTCGTGATGGATGGCAGCAAGCGCAGTGCGCATGCCAACGCCTACTTTACCGGGCTGGGCAGCTCCAAGCGGGTAGTGTTCTTCGATACGCTGCTGGCTCGCCTGCAGCCGGACGAGGTGGAGGCCGTGCTCGCCCATGAGCTCGGCCATTTCCACTTCCGCCATATCGCCAAGCGCCTGGTCGCCATGTTCGCATTGAGCCTGGCCGCCTTTGCCCTGCTCGGCTGGCTCTACAGCAGGGTGTGGTTCTACACCGGTCTGGGGGTGGTGCCCAACATGATGTCGCCTAACGCCGCGCTGGCGCTGATCCTGTTCATGCTGATGGCACCGGTGTTCAGCTACTTCCTGTCGCCGTTGATGGCGCAGCTCTCGCGCAGGCACGAGTTCGAGGCCGATGCCTATGCCGTGCGCCAGACCGGCAAGACCGCCCTGCCCGCCGCCCTGCTCAAGCTCTACGAGGACAATGCCTCCACGCTCACGCCGGATCCGCTGTATGTGAAGTTCTACTACTCGCATCCTCCCGCCAGCGAACGGCTGGCACGCATGGCGCAGGCGGCCTGAGACCATGGCCAGGCCCTCCCGCTCCCGCAACGCGCCCGCCGCCTCAAACGCCTTGCAGCAAGGTCTGGTGGTTTCCAGCCATGGCCGTCACAGCGTGATCGAATGCCCGGACGGCAGCCGCCGCATCGTGCATCCGCGCGGCAAGAAGAACCAGGCCGTGGTAGGCGACCGCATTGCCTGGGCGGCGCAGCCCGAGGGCCAGGGAGACGACGGCACCATCGAGCGCGTGGAAGAGCGCCGCAACCTGTTCTACCGGCAGGACGAGATGCGCACCAAGGCCTTTGCCGCCAATATCGACCAGGTGCTGGTCTGGCTGGCGGCCGAGCCGGAGTTTTCGCACAAGCTGCTGGCACGGGCCCTGATCGCGGCCGAAGCGGCCCATATTCCTCCGCTGATCGTGCTGAACAAGTCCGATCTGGGTGAACTGCATGCGCGCGGCTGGGAACGGCTGGCGCCCTACCGCGCCATGGGCTACCCGGTGCTGGGCCTGTCGCTGGCGGATGCCGGGCACCGCCCGGACGATGCCGCGCTGCAGGCGCTGCGCGAGGCACTGCAGGGCAAGGCGACGCTGGTGCTCGGCCCCTCCGGCACAGGCAAGAGCACGCTCATCAACTGGCTGCTGCCCGGCGCCAATGTGCAGACGGGAGAAATCTCGCAGGCACTCAATTCGGGCAAGCACACCACCACGAGCACGCACTGGTACTGGATCGGCCGCGACAACCAGACCGCCGTGATCGACTCACCGGGCTTTCAGGAGTTCGGCCTGCACCATGTGCAGCCGACCGATCTGGCCTCCTACATGCCGGACCTGCGCCAGCATGTGTCGCAGTGCAAGTTCTACAACTGCACCCATCTGCACGAGCCGGGCTGCGGCGTGCTGGCGCAGGTAGGCGCACCGCTGGACGATGGCGGCATCCATCCCTTGCGGCACAAGTTTTATGCCGAGCTGTTCGCGGAACGGGTGGCGGACCAGCGTTATTGATCCGGCCTCAGCTGACCCAGGAAGTAAACCCCACCAACGCAATCAGGCCGCCCCACATCAGGATGGCGCGCCAGACCAGGCCGACCAGCAATTGCAGGTGCTGCATGCCCACGGTGATCGCCGCCGGTGCAGCCTGCGTGACCTGCGGCGCTCCATAGGCCTCCACGCCCGTTTCCGAAACGCCGTCCTCTGCCACCGCGGCATCACGCTCGCGCCCGGCAGGTGCGGGCAGGCGTGCCAGATCCTGCTGGTTGTCCAGCGCCAGCGGCCAGGGCAGATCCACCGCACCCATGGCCGATGCCAGCACCACAGCTTCGGCATCGGTGCTGGCGATGGTGCCGGGGGTACTGGCCGCCTGGCGCCAGTTGTCCACCGCCTGCTCGAAGTTGCCGGCTACTGCAAAGCTCGCAGCCGTGGCCCGGGCAGGAATCCAGTTGATCCAGTTCCAGGCGGCCTGCGCCTGATCCGGCAGCCTGTCGGCCATCTGGCCATCGCCGGCATTGCGCTGCTCGCGCCAGTAGCGCGCCACGTATTCGGACGCGCGGAACAGCACGGCACCAGCCGGGCCCAGCCCCAGGGCCGCCCCGATCAGGAAAGCCACCAGCACGCCGAATACATGGCGATGCGCATCGAGCACGGCATGCTCGATCACCTGCCGCATGATGCCGCTGCGCGGCAGATGTGCCGTTTCCACACTCTTCCACTCCGCCAGCAACTGGCGTGCACGGATTTCGTCGCCCATGTCCAGCGCGTCACGGATACCCGTGATGTGATGGCTGAACTGGCGGAATCCCAGGGTGACGAACAGCACTGCCGTGCTCCACAGCCACGCCAGCAACCAGCCCGCTTCATGCAGGGTGGCATAGACGAGCGCGACCATGATGGTGGGCAGCGCCACGGCTGCCCCCCAGGCCAGCCAGCCCTGGCCGGGCTTGCCGGCGGTCAGGTTGCGCGCAGCCCAGTCCGCCAACTGGCGGTAGAGGTGGTAGACCGGGTTGTGCAGGGGCAATGGATAGACCTGCTCGATCAGCAGGGCACAGACGATTGCAAAGAATGCCATGGAGCGTAGAAAGCGATCATTGACGCGGGACCAGGCCCGCAACTATCCGGCAGGATAGCACCGATTTCGGCATGACGCGTGAAGGCCGCTCATGCGGCAAGAAAGCGATACAGATTGCGCAAGATGCCGGCAGTTACGCCCCAGATGTAACGTTCGCGCCCCGCCTGCAGGTCGTAATACGGCATGGAAAACCACTCGCGCCGGTGGTTGTGCGCCGGCTGCCACTGATGCAGGCGGTGATGCTGCGGATCCATCAGGAAATCCAGTGGAACGGTGAACACTTCGTCCACCTCGAAGGGATTGGGGGCAAATTCGAGCGTGGGCGGCAGCACGGCCACGACCGGCGTCACGTGGTAGCCGGTGCCGGTGATATACATCGGCAGCTGGCCCAGCACCTCCACGCCCTCCGACGGCACGCCGACCTCTTCATGGGCCTCGCGCAAGGCCGCAGCCACGGCATCCGGGTCTTCGTCGTCGATCTTGCCACCGGGAAAGGCGATCTGGCCGCCATGCGATCGCAGGTGCGGCGTGCGCTGCGTGAGCACCACGCGCAGGCCGGATGTGGGGGCCGTGATCTCGGGCGGCTGCCAGGGCTGCAGGCCGATCAACACGGCAGCATCGCGCGGCGAATGCTCCTTCGGATACAGCTCGCGGCGCAGTTCCTGCTCCCAGGGGGGCGGCTCGGCAAAGCGCTGCTGCAGCGCCGGCACGGACAGGCGCTCGCCCGGCACCGCGATCTGACGGTGCACGTTCTCGGTCGCCTCCTGCCATATCGGCACGTCGCGCGGATCGAAAATGCCCGGCTGCACGGCGCGGTCATTGTCGGGAGAAACTTCCTGGGACTTCTTTGTGGAGCTTGTCATTGATGCCACCCTGGATACCCCGCTGCCAGGCGGCTGGCACGGAGCACTTGCGCCACACAGTGTAGCGCCAAGAAAAAACCGCTTGCAGCACAGGGCGGCAAGCGGTTCCTTCTGCGGCTGCACGAGGCAGCCACAATGCCAGGTTGCGACAGATTACTCTGCAGCGACCTTGACGCGAGACGGCAGCTTTTCCTTGATGCGGGCCGACTTGCCGCTGCGCTCGCGCAGGTAGTACAGCTTGGCACGACGCACGTCACCACGGCGCTTGACTTCAATACCGGCAATCAGCGGGCTGTAGGTCTGGAAGGTACGCTCCACGCCTTCGCCGCTGGAGATCTTGCGCACGGTGAAGCCGCTGTTCAGGCCGCGATTGCGCTTGGCAATCACCACGCCTTCGTAAGCCTGCACACGCTTGCGCGTGCCTTCAACCACGTTCACGGACACGATCACGGTATCGCCGGGGGCGAACTCGGGGATTTTCTTGCCGAGACGCTCGATCTCTTCTTTTTCCAGGGTCTGGATCAGGTTCATTGTCAGTTCCTAATGCTTTCCGATCGTATTCAAGCTGCACAAAAGGCCTCTTCACACAACCATCACGGCGATGGCTGGCTGCTGCTGGCGGCTCCTGCCTGACAGGATGGCTCGCCCAGCGAGGCGGCTAACAGAGGATCGAAACCGCGCATTATAGTCCGGCCTCGCGGTACCGGTCAAGAAAAAGCGCAATGTTGGCGCGCAGATACAGGCTGCGTCATGGGCGTGCCATGAAAGCTTCAATGAAGCTTCACATGCGCTTTCTAGACTGCGGACTTTTCCCGTCATGGAGTCGCCCGATGCCCCTGCCCCAATCCCTGTTCCGCTGGGTCCTGCCCCTCGCCACTGCTGCCGTACTGGCAGCCTGCGGTGGCGACAGCAACACCTCCGAGAAACCTGTTCCGGCACCGCAGATCGCCGATGGCACGCGTGCCACGGTAGCGCTGCTGGAAACCAGCGACCTGCACAGCAACATCCGCAGCTACGACTATTTCAAACTCGCCGAAGACCAGAGCTACGGTTTCGAGCGAACCGCCACGCTGATCCAGCAGGCGCGCAGCGAATTTGCCAACAACGTGCTGCTGGACAATGGCGACACCATCCAGGGCACGGCATTGGCCGACTACGAGGCCACGGTCAACCCCGTCAGCTGCGAGCAGACCCTGTCGATGTACAGGGTCATGAACCATTACAAGTACGACGTGGGCACGCTGGGCAACCATGAGTTCAACTACGGCCTGCCGTTCCTGAGCCAGGTGCTGGGCGGCGGCCTGAACGTGGGCGGCGTCGACCCCGGCCAGAAGTGCAAGGGCCCCGAGTTTCCCATGGTGCTGGCCAATGTGTACAGCCTGAAGACAGGCCAGCCGCTGGTGCAGCCCTACACCATCCTGCAGCGCGAATTCACCGCCACCACGCCCGATGGCAAGACCGTGAAAGTGCCGGTCAAGGTCGGCGTGATCGGCTTCACCACGCCCGGCATCATGAACTGGGACAAGCGCTTTGTGGAAGGCAAACTGCGCATCGACGGTGCCGTAGAAACGGCGCAGAAATACCTGCCCGAAATGCGGCAGAAAGGCGCCGACGTGGTGGTGGCACTGGTGCACGGCGGCCTGAGCAGTGTCCCCTACTCTGCCACGATGGAAAACCCGGCGCTGCATCTTTCCAAGGTGCCCGGCATCGATGCCATGTTCATGGGCCACTCGCACAGCCTGTTCCCCGATCGCGGCGCCAACCCCGCCTACACCATGGAAGGCGTGGACAACGCCGCCGGCACCATCCATGGCGTGCCGGCTACCATGCCCAGCTTCTGGGGCAAGGCACTGGGCGTGATCAAGCTCGAACTGGTGCGCGATGCCAAGGCCAAGGCCTGGGTGATCGACAAGAGCAAGACGCTGGTCGAGGCGCGCGAGACCGTGACCGAGCGCGATGCCAAAGGCAAGGCCACCGCCTATGTGGCTCCCGATCCGAAGGTAGCCGAACTGGTGGAAGCGCAGCATCAGGCCACCATCACCTACGTGAAAACACCCATCGGCAGCTCCGACTTCCGCATGAGCACCTACTTCGCCGACGTGGGAGACCCGACCGCCATCCAGATCGTGAGCCAGGCACAGCAGGACTACGTGGCCCGCTACGTACAAGCCAACCTGCCGCAATACAAGGATCTGCCGGTGCTGTCGGTGAGCGCGCCGTTCAAGTCCGGCTTTGGTGGCGGTGCCGACTTCACCGATGTGGCAGCCGGCCCGATTGCCATCTACAACGCGGCTGACCTCTACCTGTACCCCAACACGGTCTATGCCGTGAAGGTGACCGGCAGCGAGATCAAGGGCTGGCTGGAAGGCGCTGCCAAGCGCTTCAACCGGATCGACCCTGCCGTGGCCACGCAGCAGAAGCTGATCAGCACCTTCCCCGGCTACAACCACGACATGTTCACCACGCCGGACGTGAGCTATATGGTCGATGTGACACAGCCGGTCGGCCAGCGCATCGTCGACCTGCAATACAAGGGTGCCCCGATCGACCCGGCAGCCAGCTTCATCATTGCGACCAACAACTACCGCGCCACCAGCGGCAAGACCTTCATCGCCGCCCTGGATGGCCGCTCGACCATCTATGCATCTCCCGATGCCAACCGCGATGTGCTGATCCAGTACATCAAGCAGGTGCAGAGCATGACGCGCGCCGCCAATGGCAGCGCCCGCAGCTGGCGCTTCAAGCCGGTGGCGATTGCCGGCAAGGTGGTATTCAGCTCCGGCCAGGACAAGCTGCAACTGGCAGTGGATGCGGGCCTGAACAACATCATGCTCGAGCAACAGGACGATGGTTCGGGCAAGAACATGTCGCTGTACAGCATCGACCTGAGCAAGTAAGTCGGGAGACCGCATCCCTACGCGCACGAAAAAGCACCCCATGAAAACCTGTCTCATGGGGTGCCAATGCGCGCCGGAAACCGGCTGGCAGGGGACTTGTGTGTTGGCCCAGTTGGCAAGTCACGCAAGACTGCCACCCGTCCGGAGAACACACTCAGTAGCGTGCGTCAGCCGGCTTGCCGCCCTTCGGCCAGTCCTTCACCTTGTCCGGGAAGTCCGGGCGCGGCATGTGGCTGAAGTATTCGGCCACGTCCACGGCTTCCTGGTCCGTCAGGCCACCCTGGCCCAGCGGGAACTTGCCATGGAAACCGATCGGCATGTTGCGCTTCACGAAGGCGGCAGCCGTGTAGGTACGGGCCATGCCGGCACCGATGTTGAAGGACATGTCGCCCCACAGCGGCGGGTAGACCCACTTGCCGGCCGCGTCCTTGATGCCTTCGCCATCGGCTCCGTGGCAGGCTGCGCACTGGTTGTCATAGATACGCTTGCCGTTGTCCACATTGGGCTTGATGTCGCGGCTGATCTTGCCGACACCACGGCCTTCCACCTTGTCTTCCGGCTTGGTTTCGCGCTTCATCCAGTCGAAATAGGCCACCATGGCTTTCATCTCTTCGGACTGCAGCGGCAGCGGCTTGCCGTTCATCGAGCGGCGGAAGCAGCCGTTGATCCGGTCTTCCAGCGTGATATCCCGGCCGGCACGTGCGCCATAGCTCGGGAAGAAGGCAGACACGCCCACGTACGGAGAGCCATCGGCCACCGTACCTGCGTTCATGTGGCAGCTGGTGCAGTTGAGCGCGTTGCCCACGTTCTTCGGCAGCAGTTCATGCGTCTGGATGTTCAGGCGCGCGCCCTGCACCAATTGGTCGGCGTTCTTTTCCTTCAGCATGTCGGCCAGGCGCGGGGTCTCGAACTTGCTCTGGTCCACCTTCACGTCCAGGCTCTTGCGCAGGGATGCCACATCCTTGGCGGTAATCTCCTTCGATGCCTGGCCCCAGCTGGAGCGGGTGAAGTTCAGGATTTCCGCGATTTCCTCATCGTTCAGGCGGGCGAAGCCGGGCATGGTCCAGACGCGGGCATGTGCCATGGTCTGGGCCGACCTGGAGCCGGTCAGCATGATGTGAATCAGCGTCGACGGGTCTTCCGACTGCAGAGTAGCGTTGCCGGTCAGCGGCGGGAACACGTTCGGTACGCCGTTGCCATTGGTGCGGTGGCAATCCACGCAGAACTGCAGGTAGCCGAGGCCGCCGCGCGTGGTGTGGATGGAGGCCGGAATGCCGCCTGTTGTGGCAACAGCAGCGCCCGATGCCGGCGTGGACGCGCCTGCAGCAGGAGCCGATGCGCCCGGAGCGCCCATGCCGGAAGCGCCGCCGGCAGCAGCCACCACCATCGGCTTGTCATGCTTGCCGGGCGGCAGCGCCTTCAGGAAGGTACCGATGGCGCGCAGGTCTTCGTCCGTCATGTACTGGGTGCTGTGCTGCACCACGTCCACCATGTTGCCCGAGACGGAGCCGTAGCTGTTTTGGCCGGTCTTGAGCATCTTCACGGTTTCGTCCACTGTCCACAGGTTGCGCAGGCTCAATGCGCGCCAGCCTTCCACCGTCTCGCCGGCGAGGAAGTATTCGCCCTTGGGGCCGGTTTCGGTCATGGTCTTTTCCTGGAAGCCCCAGCCACGCGGGGTATGGCAGGCGCCGCAGTGGCCGAGACCCTGCACCAGATAGGCGCCACGCTGGTAGAGCGGGTCCTTGCCGGCATCGGCCTGGTACGGAGTGTCATCCAGGAACATCCAGTTCCAGAGCTTCAGGCCCCAGCGCTGGTTGAACGGGAAGCCCAGGCCCAGCGGCTCGTTCGCCTGATGGACCGGTGCCACGCCCTTCATCAGGTAGGCATACAGATCCTGCATGTCGTCCTGCGTCATCTTGGCATAGGAAGGGTACGGCATAGCCGGATACAGGTTGTGCCCGTCGGCAGCCACGCCCTTGCGCATGGCGCGGTCGAACTGTTCGAAGGTGTACTTGCCGATGCCGGTTTCGGGATCGGGCGTGATGTTGGTGGAGTGCAGCTGGCCGAATGGCGTTTCGAGCGCCAGACCGCCTGCCATGGGCTTGCCGCCCTTGGCGGTGTGGCAGGCCACGCAATCGCCGAGGCGCGCCACATAACGCCCGCGCTCGACCTGCGCGCGCGTGGCGGGATCCATGTTGGCGGCGTAATTGGCCGGAAGGTCATCGATCACCGTGGGCGCCACGGCATTGACGGTGGGCGCTGTGACCACCATGGCCGAAGCGGCCGAGGCCGGGGCTTGTGCCGCCATCGAAGCGGCTGCGGTCGGCAGCGACGCGGGTGCGCTGGCTACCGATGCCGCAACAGCGGCCGCCGAAGCCGCACCGGCGGGAGCGGGAGCAGAAGCTGCAGGTGCGGAGGCCGATGTTCCCACACCCTGCGCGACCGCAAGGGCTCCACCCAGCGCCAGCGGTAAAACCGCCAGGACAAAACGTCTCATGAAACTCTCCTTCAAATCTCCAACTGCTTGAGAAAGAAGGGGCAGACACGACAAGGCGGTCGTGTACTTACCCGCCAGGCATCACTTGGATGACATGTGCCAGCATACCTTCAGTTTCATGACAAACAAACTGTACGAGCATGCAAATCCGCCGCGAGTTTGCGCCACCTCAAAGGAGCAGGATGTTGAGCGGAAGGCAGGTACGAAAAAGGCGCCCGCAGGCGCCCTTGGCAAGAATCGAATGGATTCCGATCAGCCCTTGTAATTGGCCACGCCGTCGGTCACTTCCTTGGTGGCGGCTTCCAGGCCTTCCCAGCCCAGCACCTTGACCCACTTGCCCTTTTCCAGGTCCTTGTAGTGCTCGAAGAAGTGGCTGATGGTCTGCAGCGTCAGCGGGTTCAGGTCTTCCAGCTTGTTGATGTGGTTGTACTGCGGGCAGATCTTGGCGGTGGGCACGGCCAGCACCTTGCCGTCCACGCCGGCTTCGTCTTCCATCTTCAGGATGCCCAGCGCACGGCAGGGAACCACCACGCCGGCCTGCAGCGGAAACGGGGTCATCACCAGCACGTCGACCGGGTCGCCGTCGCCGGACAGGGTTTGCGGCACGTAGCCGTAGTTGACCGGATAGTGCATGGCGGTCGTCATGAAACGATCCACGAACACGGCGCCGGATTCCTTGTCGACCTCGTACTTGACCGGTGCGGCATCTGCCGGAATCTCGATCACGACGTTGAAGGCTTCGGGCAGCTTGGAACCGGGAGTCACTTTGTCGAGGGACATGGGATTTCTCTTTCGTTAAGGATGAAACTGGAAGAAATGTAATCGATTGATTTTAGCCGAAACCTCCCTACGGCTGGCTTACGGCTGCATACGCCGGCACGGCAAAGCATGCGACAATAGCCCTCTTGCTGCCGCGCTGACGGCAGCCCCTCATCCTGCCTGCTGCCATGGATGCGGCAGGCCCGCCATCCGGGGCCTTCGCCCCTACAAAATACAAGGAAGATTTCATGGAAGCAGAACGCATCAACGCCATTGGCACCGCCCTGGAAGACCTGTCCGAGCGGACGCAGGAACTACGGGGGTATCTTTGACTACCCTGCCAAAGCCGAACGCCTGAGAACCGTCAACGCTGCGCTGGAAGATCCCGCGGTCTGGAACGATCCGAAAAAAGCCCAGGAGCTGGGCAAGGAAAAGAAATCGCTCGATGACGTGGTCGTCGTGCTGGACGAGCTCACGCAGGAACTGGCAGACAGTACCGAGCTGTACGAAATGAGCTGCGACGAAGACGACTACGCCAGCCTCGAAGCGATCGAGGCCGACGTTGCCGCGATCACCGAGCGCGTGGAAGCGCTCGAGTTCCGCCGCATGTTCAGCCAGCCGGCCGACCCGAACAATGCCTTCCTCGACATCCAGGCCGGCGCCGGCGGCACCGAGGCCTGCGACTGGGCCGGCATGCTGTTGCGCCAGTACGTGCGCTATGCCGAACGCAAGGGCTTCAGCGTCGAGATCCAGGAAGAAACCCCGGGCGATGTGGCCGGCATCAAGAGTGCCAGCCTGAAGATCGACGGCGACTACGCCTTCGGCCTGCTGCGCACCGAAACCGGCGTGCATCGTCTGGTGCGCAAGAGCCCGTTCGACTCCTCGGGCGGCCGTCATACCAGCTTCGCCAGCATCTTCGTCTACCCGGAAATCGACGATTCGATCGAGATCGAAGTCAACCCGGCCGATGTGCGCGTGGATACCTACCGTGCCTCCGGCGCGGGCGGCCAGCACATCAACAAGACCGACTCCGCCGTGCGTCTCACGCACGTGCCCACCGGCATCGTGGTGCAGTGCCAGGACAGCCGCAGCCAGCACAGCAACCGCGACGTGGCCTGGCAGCGCCTGCGCTCGCGCCTGTACGAGCACGAAATGCGCAAGCGCATGGAAGAGCAGGAAAAACTGGAAGCCAGCAAGAGCGACGTGGGCTGGGGCCACCAGATCCGCAGCTACGTGCTGGACAACAGCCGCATCAAGGACCTGCGCACCAACGTCGAAATCAGCAACACGCAGAAGGTGCTGGACGGCGATCTCGATGCCTTCATCGAAGCCTCGCTGAAGGCCGGCGTGGGCAGCGTAAGACCCGCCTGATACAGTGATCCCGTCGCAACCATGATCCGCTCACGGCGGATCATGGCATTTCATGGAGTGGCCGCAACGCCAGTGGCACGTGCGCCTCTCACCGGGTTTGCCTGTGGCACACCCCATCCCTTTCATGTCCTGACGCCATGTGCAGGGCACTGAGTATGACCGGAGATTTCACCAATGTTCCGCGAAGCCACCACCCCCTCCCCCACCATCTACCGCCACGATTACCAGGCACCGGCGTTCTGGATCGACACGGTAGACCTCACTTTCGACCTGGACCCGGCCAAGACGCGCGTGCTGAACAGGATGACGCTGCGCCGCAACCCCGATGTGCCGGCACAACCGCTGCGCCTGGATGGCGAGGAGCTGAACCTGGCGCGTGTGCTGGTCAACGGCCAGGGCACGTCCTTCAAGCTGGAAGGCGGCCAGCTGGTGCTGGAGAACCTGCCCGAAGGCAGCGAGCCGATCGCGCTGGAAATCTTCACCACCTGCAACCCCAGCAAGAACACCGAGCTGATGGGCCTGTACACCAGCGAAGGCGGTTTCTTCACGCAGTGCGAGGCGCAGGGCTTCCGCCGCATCACCTACTTCCTGGATCGCCCCGACGTGATGGCCACCTACAAGGTCACGCTGCGCGCCGACAAAAAGGCGTATCCGGTGCTGCTTTCCAACGGCAACCTGCTGGAACAGGGCGAGCTGGAAGATGGCCGCCACTTCGCCGTCTGGCACGACCCGTTCAGGAAGCCGAGCTACCTGTTCGCGCTGGTGGCAGCCCAGCTGGTGGCACGCGAGCAGCGCATCGTCAGCCGTGGCGGCAAGGAGCACCTGCTGCAGGTGTTCGTGCGCCCCGGCGACCTGGACAAGACCGAACACGCCATGCAGGCGCTGTTGCAGAGCATCGCCTGGGACGAAGCCCGTTTTGGCCTGGCGCTGGATCTGGAGCGCTTCATGATCGTGGCCACCAGCGACTTCAACGCCGGCGCCATGGAGAACAAGGGCCTGAATATCTTCAACACCAAGTACGTGCTGGCCAAGCCTTCCACCGCCACCGATGAGGACTATGACGGCATCACCAGCGTGATCGGGCATGAGTACTTCCACAACTGGACCGGCAACCGCATCACCTGCCGCGACTGGTTTCAGCTGAGCCTGAAGGAAGGCCTGACGGTATTCCGCGACCAGGAATTCAGCGAGGATCTGGCCGGCAGCCCGAGTGCGCGCGCCGTCTGCCGCATCGGCAACGTGCGCGGCCTGCGCGCCGTGCAGTTCAGCGAGGATTCCGGCCCCATGGCCCATCCGGTACGCCCCGACCAGTACCAGGAAATCTCCAATTTCTACACCGCCACCGTTTACGAAAAAGGCGCCGAGGTGGTGCGCATGTACCAGACGCTGGTGGGCCGCGACGGCTTCCGCAAGGGCATGGACCTGTACTTCCAGCGCCATGACGGCCAGGCCGTGACCTGCGACGACTTTGCCCAGGCCATGGCCGATGCCAATCCGGACAGCGCCCTGGCAAGCCGCCTCGAGGTATTCAAGCGCTGGTACAGCCAAGCCGGCACACCCACGCTGCATGCGCGCAGCAGCTACGATGCCGCCGCGCAAACCTGCACGCTGACGCTGCGTCAGACCTGCCCAGCCACGCCCAATCAGCCGGCCAAGCAACCCTTCCTGATTCCGGTACGCATGGGCCTGATCGGCCGTAGCGGCCAACCCCTGCCGCTGCAACTGCAGGGTGATGCCGCGCCGCCCCTGCTGGAACGGGTACTGGTACTGGATGATGCAGAAGCCAGCTTCACCTTCACCGGCATCACCGAAGAACCGGTGCCCTCGCTGCTGCGCCAGTTCTCGGCACCCGTCTGGCTGGAGCTGGAGGGCGAAGACGAAGCCGCCCAGCTGCACCGCCTGGCGCATGACAGCGACGCCTTCAACCGCTGGGAAGCTGCCCAGCGCCTGATGATGACGCAGGCCGTGGCCGCCGTGCAGGCCACCGAGCCGCCTGCACAGGTCCTGAATGCCTCCACGCTGGAAGCCTTGCGTGCCGTGCTGCGCAACCCGGCGCTGGATGCCGCCTTCAAGCAGCTGGTGCTGACCCTGCCGGATGAGCTGGAAATCGCGGAAGAACTCGACACCGTCGATCCGCAGCGCATCAAGCTGGTGAGCGAGGCGCTGTGCCAGCAAGTGGCACACGCGCTTGCCGAAGACTGGCTGGCGCTGTACGAGGCCCACGAGGATACCGGCGCCTATGTGCCCGAACCGGTCAGCGCCGGCCGCCGCGCGCTGGCCAGCCTGGCGCTGGAAAACCTGTGCCGCATCGCACGCGATACCGGTGACGTGGTGTGGCCGGGCAAGGCCTACCAGCGCTTCAAGGATGCTGCCAACATGACCGACCGCATCGGCGCCCTGCGCGCACTGCTGGAAGGCCAAAGCCCGCTGGCCGCGCAGGCGCTGGAGCGCTTCCACGCCATGTTCCAGAACGAGCCGCTGGTGCTGGACAAATGGTTCCGCCTCCAGGCCACGCGCAACGACCTGGACGGCAAGGTGCTGGCCCAGGTGCGCGCGCTGCTGCAACACAAGGATTTCCAGCTCTCCAACCCCAACCGCGTGCGCAGCCTGATCACCGCGTTCTGACATGCCAACCCGGGCGCCTTCCACCGCAGCGATGCGGCGGGCTATGTGTTCTGGGCCGACCAGGTGCTGGCGCTCGACGGCATCAACGCCCAGATCGCCGCCCGTCTGGCGCGTGCGATGGACCACTGGAAGCGTCTGGCCGAACCCTACCGCAGCGCCGCATGCGAGGCGATCCGCCGCGTGGCCGCCAAGCCGGACCTGAGCGCCGATGTGCGCGAGGTGGTGACGCGCGCGCTGCAGGACAGCGCGGTGTGAGGGGGTAACGAGCCAGCGTCATTGGTGAGCGTTCAAGGGACAAGCTCCATCGGACTTGCTGCGCGCTCCGCCCTTGCCCCTCCTGGCGTCAAGCCAGCCATGGCTGGAAACCTGAAAAAAAATGGCCCGGAATTTTTCGGGCCATTTGCTTGCGCAGTGTATCCCTGCGCTGAAGCGATCAACGACGACGCGGAGCGCCACCGCCACCACCGGAGCGCGGCTCCAGGCGACGGAAGGTGATGCGGCCCTTGTCCAGATCGTAGGGCGACAGCTCCAGCAGCACGGTATCGCCTGCCAGAATGCGGATGTGGTGCTTGCGCATCTTGCCGCTGGAGTAGGCAATGATGGGGTGACCATTTTCCAGCGTGACGCGATAGCGCGAATCGGGCAGGACCTCGTCGACCTTGCCTTCCATCTCGATCAAATCTTCCTTGGCCATAGTTACCTCCTTGCCTATGCTTGAAAACTGGCCGGGCAGCGCTTTGTGGGCACGGGCCGGCGAAAACCATCCATTGCCGCTCTCAGCCGAATTGCAGGCAGCCAATGGAAAAACGGGTAAACACATGATGGCCGCTGCAGCAATGCGTGGTGCAGGGCCGGCGCGCGACGGTGTGCGGAATCAGGGTTGGCGGTGCGTGAAACGCGCCAAACGGATGGAGAAGGTGGCGCTTCCCGATCTGTGGTTCATGCGCGCAATGGCGCGGCACACCGCTTGCATGCCGCCTCAATCGGCGCTGCAATACGCGGTATCTTTAAATTTTACATCTTTCGTACCTAGCTGTCAAGGCCGCCACTCACACCGGCAGTGCCGTGGTGCGCTTGACCCAGTCCAGCACGAAGCTGGTACGGCAATCCTGCACGCTGGGATGCTTGAGCAGGGTTTCCAGCACGAAGCGGGAATAGTGCTGCATGTCGGCCACCACCACGCGCAACAGATAGTCCATTTCGCCCGAGAGCGCCGCGCATTCGACCACCTCCGGCCAGGTCTGCACGGCAGCGCGGAAGGATTCCATCGGGTCGCGCCGCTGGCTGTCGGGCTGGCGGGCGATGCGCACGTTGAGATAGGCGGTCAGGCCCAGACCGACGCGGGCCGGATCCAGCACGGCCACGTAGCCGTCGATGGCACCGCCCTCCTCCAGCTTGCGCACGCGGCGCAAGGCGGCCGAAGGCGACAGTTGCACCTGCTCTGCAAGCTGATCGAAGGTCATGCGCCCGTCTTGCTGCAGTGCACGAAGAATGCGCCTGTCGATATTGTCGATATCGGATTCGTTGCCCATACGACGAATTATGCAGGAAATCTGCAATCCGCACAGCATTCACGATGGATTTTGCAACAATCCTGCGCGCCCATACCCCTACAGTGCATAGGTTCGTGCAGCGAATGCCACCCATTCGCATCGCCAGACGCATGCACACTAGGCAAAACACAAAAGCAGGAGACAACAATGGCAGATCTTTTCGACAACCCGATGGGCCTGATGGGGTTCGAATTCGTGGAGTTCGCATCGCCCACGCCGGGCGTGATCGAGCCCGTGCTGGAGAGCATGGGATTTACCGAAGTGGCGAAACACCGCTCCAAGGATGTGGTGCTGTACCGCCAGGGTGACATCAACTTCATCGTCAACCGCGAACCGCGCAGCGTCGGCGCCTATTTCGCCGCCGAGCATGGCGCCAGCGCCTGCGGCATGGCCTTCCGCGTGAAGGATTCGCACCACGCCTACCAGCGCGCGCTGGAGCTGGGCGCGCAGCCGGTGGACATTCCTACCGGCCCGATGGAGCTGAAGCTGCCTGCCATCAAGGGCATTGGTGGCGCCCCGCTCTATCTGATCGACCGCTTCGAGGATGGCAAATCCATCTACGACATCGACTTCGTCTTCCATGAAGGCGTCGACCGCCATCCGAAGGGCCATGGCTTCCGCCTGATCGACCACCTGACGCACAACGTGTACCGCGGCCGCATGGAATACTGGGCCAAGTTCTACGAGAAGCTGTTCAACTTCCGCGAGATCCGCTACTTTGACATCAAGGGCGAATACACCGGCCTGACCTCCAAGGCCATGACGGCGCCGGACGGCCTGATCCGTATTCCGCTGAACGAGGAATCGTCCAAGGGCGGCGGCCAGATCGAGGAATTCCTGATGCAGTTCAACGGCGAGGGAATCCAGCACATCGCCCTGCTGACGGACGACCTGCTGCCCAGCGTGGACGCGCTGCGCAAGGCCGGCGTGGAGCTGATGACGGCCCCGCCCGCCACCTACTACCAGATGCTGGACGAGCGCCTGCCCGGCCACGGCGAAAACCCGGCCGAGCTGCAGGCTCGCGGCATTCTGCTCGATGGCAGCACGGGCGAAGGCCAGCGCCGCCTGCTGCTGCAGATCTTCTCGCAGACGCAGTTCGGCGGCCCGGTGTTCTTCGAGTTCATCCAGCGCAAGGGCGACGAAGGCTTTGGCGAGGGCAACTTCAAGGCCCTGTTCGAGTCCATCGAACGCGACCAGATCCAGCGTGGAGTGGTCGGCGAAAAAGCCACTGCCTGAAACCCAGTATGAGGAGTACGCCATGCAACCCCTGACCACCGACCAGATCGCTTCCGCCGCCCTGCCCGACTGGAGCTACAGCTCCGAGCGCGGCGGCTGCCTGAGCCGCAGCTTCGTGTTTGCGGACTTCGTGCAGGCCTTCGGTTTCATGACCCAACTGGCGCTGCACGCCGAGAAGATGAACCACCATCCCGAGTGGAGCAATGTCTACAACCGCGTGGATATTGTGCTGACCACGCACGACGCGGGCGGCCTGACCGAGCGCGACGTGACGCTGGCCCGCATTGCGGATGGCCTGGCACGGCAGTTGCTGCCCGCCTGATGAACTGAGTCCCTCTTTCCTGGAGGCTTGCCATGATGGAGCCCCGACCCGCAAGCTATTCCGGTGCCGAACCCGTGCGCACCAAGCACGGCCTGGCCGCCGGCGATGCCGCTGCACCCCCCAGTGCCGACTGGACCATCGACCAGGGCTGGTCGGCCTATACCGAAGCCGAGCACGCCGTCTGGAAGACCCTGTTCGAGCGTCAGACGCGCCTGCTGCCTGAACTGGCCTGCGATGCCTTCGTGCAAGGCATGCGCGCCCTGCCACTCGAGCCCGACCGCATCCCCGATTTCCGCCGCCTGAGCGAGGTGCTGATGCGCAAGACCGGCTGGCAGATCGTGGCCGTGCCGGGTCTGGTGCCGGACGATGTATTTTTCGACCACCTGGCCAACCGGCGTTTTCCATCCGGCAACTTCATCCGCAAGCCGGACGAGCTGGACTATCTGGAAGAGCCCGATGTGTTCCACGACGTGTTCGGCCATGTGCCCATGCTGATGCACCCGGTGATGGCAGACTTTATCCAGGCCTACGGTCAGGGCGGCCTGCGCGCGCAAAGCCTCGGCAAGCTGCCGCAACTGGCGCGGTTGTACTGGTATACGGTGGAGTTCGGCCTGGTCATGCAGGAAGGCGCGCCGCGCATCTATGGCGCCGGTATCGCCTCGTCCTTTACCGAAAGCCGGTTTGCCGTGCAAAGCCCCTCGCCCAACCGCATCGGCTTCGAGCTGGAACGCGTGATGCGCACCAATTACCGCATCGACGATTTCCAGGAAAGCTACTTCGTGCTCGACAGTCTGGACGACCTGCTGCACCTGGCCGATGTGGATTTCGAGCCGCTCTACCAGCGCCTGGGCGAAGGGCCGGAATATGCGCCCGGCATGGTGTTGCCGCAGGACCGCGTGATCCAGCGCGGTGACGGCAGCTACCATGCCGCACGCCGTGGGGAAAATTTATAATCGGAGGGTTTATACCAACCTGAAACGAGTTCTCCATGCCCTCACGCATCAGTCTGACCCGCTATCTGGTCGAACAACAACGCCTGCACAATCGCATCCCAGCCGAGTTGCGCCTGCTGCTCGAAGTGGTGGCACGCGCCTGCAAGCGCATCAGCCATGCCGTCAACAAGGGTGCGCTGGGCGAGGTGCTGGGCACGGCCGACAGCGAGAACGTGCAGGGCGAGGTGCAGAAGAAGCTCGACATCATCGCCAACGAGGTGCTGATCGAGGCCAACGAATGGGGCGGCCACCTGGCGGCCATGGCTTCCGAGGAAATGGACAGCATCTACGTGGTGCCCAACCGCTTCCCGCAGGGCGAATACCTGCTCATGTTCGATCCGCTGGACGGCTCCAGCAACATCGACGTGAACGTGAGCATCGGCACCATTTTCTCGGTGTTCAAGAAGCACCATGATGATCCCACCCTGATCGACCCGGTGTGCGAGAAGGATTTCCTGCAGTGCGGTAATCAGCAGGTCGCCGCCGGCTACTGCGTGTACGGCCCGCAAACCACGCTGGTGCTGACTGTGGGTGACGGCGTGGCCATGTTCACGCTCGATACCGAACTGGGCAGCTTCGTGCTGACCCAGGACTGCGTGAAGATTCCGGAAGACACCAAAGAGTTCTCCATCAACATGAGCAACATGCGCCACTGGGATGCCCCGGTCAAGCGCTACATCGACGAATGCCTGCAGGGCAAGGAAGGCCCGCGCGGCAAGGATTTCAACATGCGCTGGGTGGCCAGCATGGTGGCCGATGTGCACCGTATCCTGACCCGTGGCGGCATCTTCATGTACCCCTGGGACAAGCGCGAGCCCTCCAAGCCGGGCAAGCTGCGCCTGCTGTACGAAGCCAACCCCATGAGCTGGCTGGTGGAACAGGCCGGCGGCGCCGCGGTGAACGGTCAGCAGCGCATTCTGGATGTGCAGCCCGGCGCGCTGCACGAGCGCGTGAGCGTGATTCTGGGCAGCAAGAACGAGGTGGAGCGCGTGCAGCAGTACCACCTGGAGGCTGCGCAACAGGGCTGATGGCCTATTGAAAGCCGCAGGAGAGGGTCGTCTTGGGACGGCCCTTTTTGTTTCATGCCTCTGACTACCGTCCGAATCCAGCGGAACCACACACGCTGGATTCGGGCTGCGCTTGTCATCTGACCGTGCAATACCTCACTGCATCCGGTGCCGGAACAACCAGGCCGCCCCCGGCAAGGTCAACACAGCCATCAGCATCAGCGGCCAGATATCGCGCCACACGGCCGCCAGCCCCGCCCCTTCCAGATACACCCGCTGGATCAGCTCGATCGCATAGCGTACCGGATTGATCAGGGTGAGCGTCTGCATCGCCTCCGGCATGTTGCGGATGGGCGTGGCCAGCCCCGACAGCATGATCATCGGCAGGATCAGCAGGAAGGTATACAGCATGGCCTGCTGCATATTGGCCGAGAACGCAGACAGCGCCAGCCCGATACCCACGCTGGCCAGGGTAAACAGGAACACGCCCAGCAGCAGCACCACCGGACTGCCGGCCATCGGCACCTGGAACCAGAAGCGCGAGATCAGCACCACCAGAATCGCCTGCATCATGCCCGCCAGCACCGGCGGCACGGCCTTGCCGATCATGATCTGCGCGGGCGATAGCGGCGTGACCAGCAGCTGATCGAAGGTACCCTGCTCGCGTTCGCGCGCCACCGACATGGCTGTGAGCAGCAAGGTCTGCAGGATGCTGAGCGTGGCAATCAGTCCCGGCAGAAACTGCCAGCGCGTTTCCAGTTGCGGGTTGAACCAGGCACGCGTCTCGATGCGCAAGGGCTCGGCCACACCGCCATGGTCCTGCCGCCACTGCGCATTGAAGGACTGCACCGCCGCCTGCGCGTAGCCCATGGCGACCGCCGCCGTGTTGCTGTTGCGGCCGTCCAGAATCAGCTGCACCGGCGCCGTCTCGCCCGCATGCAGTTGCTGGGCAAAGCGCGGGCCGATGTGCAGGACCAGCATCACGCGCTCGTCGGTGATCGCATCGGCGATGGCGTTGGCATTGGCGAGATTTTCGGTGCGCACAAAGGTGCCGCCGCCCTCGAAGCGCGCCACCAGCGCCGCCGATTCGGCACTGCGGCTTTCATCCAGCAAGGCGTAGCTGGCGCGCGTGATGTCGTAGGTGGCCACGTAGCCGAACAGCAGCGATTGCACGATCACCGGCATGAACAGCAGCAGCCGGCTGCGCGGATCCTTGACGATGGCCAGCAGCTCCTTGCGGCACAGGTAAAGCAGAGACAGTATCCAGTCACGCATGGCTCTATCCCTTCAGTTGCTTGCGCGTATGGCGCAGCGCCAGCAGCAGGAACAGCGCGGCATAGCCTGCCAGCACCGCCGAGTTTTTCAGAATCACCGGCCAGACATTGCCGGCCAGAAACAGGTTCTTGAGCAACTCCACGTAGTAGGTCGCCGGCAGCAGCTGGCCGATCAGCCTCACCACCGTAGGCACGCTGCGCAGGTCGAACAGAAAACCCGACAGCATCAGCGCCGGCAGAAAGCTCAGCAGCAGCGCCAGCTGGCTGGCCAGGAACTGGCTGCGCGTGATCGACGAAATCACCAGCCCCATGCCCAGCGCCACCAGCAGGTACAGCATCGACACCCCCAGCAGGATGGGCAAGGAACCATGCACCGGCACATGAAACAGCCAGCGCGCCGCGCCCATGCACAGCACCAGCCCCACCATGCCAACGCCGAAATACGGAATGATCTTGCCCAGCAGGATCTCGATCGGCCGCACCGGCGTGACGAACAGCGACTCCAGCGTGCCGCGCTCCCATTCGCGCGCCATTACCAGCGCGGTGAGAAAGGCGCCCACCAGCGTCATGATGATCACCACCAGCCCCGGCACCAGATACCAGGTGCTGCTGTTGGCCGCGTTGAACCAGACGCGCGGCTCGATGCCGGCCTGGCCGATGCGCCCGGGCAGCGTGGCGGGATCGGCACCGGAGCGGTCCAGCTGGCGCAAGGCCGCCTGCGACAGCGCGGTGTGCACATAGCCCATCACCAGCCGCGCGCGGTTGGCATCCACTCCATTGACGATCAGCTGCGCACTGCCCTGCCCGGCCTGCGCGCGGGCCGCATAATCCGGCGGAATCTGCACGATGGCGTCCACCTGCTGGGCATTGAGCAATTGCTCGGCCTGCGCCATGCTGCGCACCACCACCGGATGCAGGATCGGGCTGCCGCCCAGGCCCGCGATCAGTTCCTGGCTGGCCGAGGAGCTGTCCTGCAGCACCACCGCCACCGGCGCATCGCGCACATCCATCGACAGGCCGTAGCCGAACAGCAGGATCAGGATGATGGGCAGGCCCATGCCCACGCCCAGGTTGCCGGGGTCGCGCAGCAGTTGCCGCACTTCCTTGCGCACCAGGGCCCAGATGCGGCGCCAGAAGCCGTTCATGCCGCCACCTCCACCTGCCGTCCCGCCTCGCGGCGCCGCTGCTCGACGATGGCGATGAAGGCGCTGTCCATGTCGCTCACTGCCGCGCCTCCGGCTGCCGCCTGCTCGCGTACCTCGCGAGGAGTGCCCAGCGCCAGCATCCTGCCGGCATCCTGGATCAGGATGCGATCGCAGTATTCAGCCTCTTCCATGAAATGCGTGGTCACCACGATGGTGGTGCCCTCCTGTGCCAACCGCGTGATGCGGCGCCAGAAGTCGCGACGCGCCGCCGGATCGGCGCCGCTGGTGGCTTCATCCAGGAACAGGATCTCCGGCTGGTGCAGCAGCGCCGCGGCCATGGCCAGGCGCTGCTTGTAGCCTCCGGGCAGCTTGCCGGCCATCTGGTCGAGCTGGACCTGCAAGCCGAACTCCTCCACCACGGCCGCCATGCGCCGGCGCAGCTCTGCGCCAAACAGGCGATATGCGCCGCCAAAAAACTGCAGGTTCTCGCGCACCGTCTGGTCGCCATACAGGGAGAACTTCTGCGCCACGTAGCCGACGTGGCGGCGCGCCTCTGCGCGGGCGGTGCGCAGGTCCACACCTGCCACACGCAAGCTGCCACTGCTGGCTGGCAGCAAGCCACAGAGCATGCGGAAGGTGGTGGTCTTGCCGGCACCGTTCGGGCCGAGCAGGCCGAATATCTCGCCGCGATGCACCTCGAAAGTCGTATGGTCCACCGCAACGAAATCGCCAAAGCGGCGCACCAGATCATGCACTTCGATCACTGCAGAACCCGTCTGCTGCGGTACATGCGGGCCCGAATCTCCCGCTTCGCCCAGTTGCTCCATCGCGGAAACACCGTTCAAAAACGACTCCTGCTCCGGCGCGACGCCAGACTCGGCGGGTGCGCCAGCGACCACCTTCGCAACGTGTCCAGCATCCCCCTTGTGGCGCAGCATCAGCATGAAGGCATCTTCCAGCCTTTCCGGCACGCGCTCCACGGCCACTACCGGCAAGCCGGCAACTCCGCGCTCCATATCCACCCGATCGGCACGCAACCAGCGCACATCGCCGCCCTGCGGCACGGCATCCATGGTCGCCGACAAGTCCATCAACTGCGCCTGCAACAGCCGTGCCGGCAAGCCCTGCCGCGGCTTGGCCATCCACACACGCCCCTGCGCCGGCAAGCGCAACTCGCCGGGACTGCCCTGCGCCAGCACCTGCCCCTGATGCAGCACCACCACCTGCTCGCAACGCTCTGCTTCATCCAGATAGGAGGTACTGATGACCACGCTCAGCTTTTCCTCCTGCACCAGCTGCTGCACGATCTGCCACAGCTCGCGGCGCGACAACGGATCAACGCCAACGGTAGGCTCATCCAGCAACAGCAGTTCCGGCGAGCGCACCAGCGTGCAGGCCAGACCCAGCTTCTGCTTCATGCCACCCGAGAGCTTGCCCGCCAACCGTGCAGTGAACTGCGTCAGGTCGGTCATGTGAAGCAAGCGCTCATAGCGACGGCGCCGCTCGTCCAGCGGCACCCCGTGCAGGTCGGCATACAGATCGAGGTTCTCCTGCACCGTCAGATCTTCATACAGGCCGAAACGCTGCGGCATGTAGCTGATACGGTCCTGCACCTGCTGCGACTGCGTGACAGGATCGAGCCCGAGCACGCGCAAAGTGCCCCCATCAGCCGGCATCAGCGCCGCAGCCAGCCGCAGCAGCGTGGTTTTGCCTGCACCGTCCGGCCCGACCAGCGCCACCAGGCTGCCATGCGGCACCTGCAGGCTCACGTCGGCCAGTGCATGCACTTCGGGCTCGCCCTTGCGGCCGCCAAAGCGCTTGTACACCCCGCGCACGTCCAGCGCGAAGTCGGGCAATGCTTGCGCTGTCATGGGTTTACTTTCCGGATGCCGCCACCCCAGGCGCGCCCTTCAGGTCAATCGTCACGGTAGCGGGCATGCCCAGCCGCAACTGGTTCTGCGGATCCTGCGCATGTACGCGTACCTCATACACCAGTGCGCTGCGCAACTCCTCGGTCTGCACCGTCTTGGGCGTAAATTCGGCCACCGAGGCGATATAACCCACCCGCCCCGCCAGCGGCTGTTGCGGCGCACTGTCGATGCGGACCCGCGCGGCCATGCCCTCGCGCACCTTGCCCAGTGCCGGCTCGGGCACATACACGCGCACCCATTTGGCATCATCGAGCGCCAGGGCATACACCGGCTTCTGCGGCGAAGTCAGGTCGCCCACTTCCTGCAGGCGGCTGCGGATCACACCGCCGCTGGGCGCCAGCAGCCGCGTGTCCTCCAGATTGCGGCGCAGCAGATCAAGCTGCGCCCGGGCCGCATCGGTCTGCGCCGATGCTTCGGCAATATCCTCGGTGCGCGCCCCGGCACGCAGCAAGGAACTGGCCTGCCGCGCGGAATCCCGCCGGGCCTGCGCCATTTCCAGCCGTGCACGCGCCGCATCGATCTCGTTACGGCTGACCGCTTCGCCGGCACTGCCGGCATTGGATTGCTGCATGCGTCGCAATTGCTTGCCGGCCAGATCCACCTCGATCTCGGCCGCACGCACATTGGCATTGGCCTGCGCCAGCTCCTGCGGGCGCGCGCCTGCCTTGAGCTTGCGTACCAGCTGCTCGCGCGCGGCCAGTTGCGCCTCGGACTGCTTCACCTGCAACGCCAGCGTGGTACTGTCCAGCTCGCCCAGCAACTGCCCCTGCTGCACCCGCTCGCCTTCACGCGCCGGCAGGCTGGCAATGCGCCCACTGCCATTGAAGGCCAGCGACACCTGGCGCATGTCCACATTGCCCTGCAGCACCAGGGTGTCCGGATCCTCGCCCTGGCTGCGGCCATTGAAATACCAGAATCCGCCCGCCACCAGCGCCAGCCCCACGGCTGCGGCCATCAGCAATTTCTTCTTCGAGGCAGTAGGCTCCATGCGGGCTCCAGCTAGCTTGCGACAGACTTTAGTCTAACCTCCTGCATGCAGCGAAGCAGATTCACTAGAATGGAAGCAACGGGCATTACCACAAGGAGTCACCCCATGAAGCAAGCAAGCGCCTGGCTGATGGCTGCAGTATTCGGCACCCTTCTGGCTGCACAGCCCGCACAGGCCGCCGACGAACTCAAGCTCGCCACCTCCCGCAACTGCATGACCTGCCACACCGTGGAGCGCCGCGTGGTCGGGCCTTCGTACAAGTCGGTGGCGCAGAAATACCGCAATGATCCCGCAGCGGTCGACAAGCTCGCGCCGTTGATTCGTGCCGGTGGCAGCGGCAGCTTTGGCGCCGTGCCCATGCCGGCCAGCCCTCAAGTGACGGATGCCGAGGCGCGGCGGCTGGCGGTGTGGATTCTCGGCCTGAAGTAAACCCATGAATGACAAAGCCACCCTTGCGGTGGCTTTGTCGTGGCTGATTGTCCGTCCCGCCACAGCATGGCGGGATGGGCACTTCATCGATCAGTAGGCATCACCCAGCTGATCCAGAATCGCCGGGTTCTCCAGCGTGGACGTATCCTGCGTGATGGTCTCGCCCTTGGCCAGGCTGCGCAGCAGGCGGCGCATGATCTTGCCGGAGCGGGTCTTGGGCAGGTTGTCGCCGAAGCGGATGTCCTTGGGCTTGGCGATGGGGCCGATCTCGTGGGCCACCCAGTCGCGCAGCGCCTTGGCGATCTTCGGAGCCTCTTCGGCAGACGGACGGCCCTGTTTGAGCACCACGAAGGCGCAGATGGCTTCGCCGGTCAGGTCGTCGGGACGGCCCACCACGGCAGCTTCGGCCACCAGGTCGCTCTTGGCCACCAGGCAGGATTCGATTTCCATGGTGCCCATGCGGTGGCCGGAGACGTTCAGCACGTCGTCGATACGGCCGGTGATGCGGAAGTAGCCACGGTCTTCGCTGCGCACGGCGCCGTCGCCAGCCAGGTAGGCACCCTGCAGTTCTTCGGGGAAGTAGCTCTTCTTGAAGCGCTCGGGGTCACCCCAGATGGTACGGATCATGGACGGCCAGGGACGCTTGATCACCAGGATACCGCCAGAGCCGTTGGGCAGCTCATTGCCGGCCTCGTCGACAATGGCAGCCGTGATGCCCGGCAGCGGCAGCGTGCAGGAACCCGGCACCAGCGGCGTGGCGCCCGGCAGCGGCGTCATCATGTGGCCGCCGGTTTCGGTCTGCCAGAAGGTGTCCACGATCGGGCAGCGCTCGCCGCCGATGTTCTTGTAGTACCACATCCAGGCTTCGGGGTTGATCGGCTCGCCCACGCTGCCCAGGATACGCAGGCTGGACAGGTCGAAGTTCTTCGGATGGACGGCCTCGTTGCTGTCGGCTGCCTTGATCAGCGAGCGGATGGCGGTGGGAGCCGTGTAGAAGATGGTGACCTTGTGGGCTTCGATCATCTTCCAGAAGCGGGAAGCGTCCGGATAGGTGGGCACGCCCTCGAACACCACCTGCGTGGCGCCGGCAGCCAGCGGGCCGTAGGTAATGTAGGTGTGGCCGGTAATCCAGCCGATGTCGGCAGTGCACCAGAACACGTCTTCGGGACGCACGTCGAAGGTCCACTGCATGGTGGTGTTGGCCCACAGGATGTAGCCGCCGGTGCTGTGCTGCACGCCCTTGGGCTTGCCGGTGGAACCGGAGGTGTAGAGCACGAACAGCGGATGCTCCGCGCCCACGGACACCGGCTCGCACACGGTGCTCTGGCCTTCCAGCACCTGGCTGAAGGTCTTGTCACGGCCTTCGACCATGTTGCACGGGGTGGCCGTGCGCTCGAACACCAGCACGCTCTTCACGCACTCGGTGCCGCCTTCGGCCAGGGCCTCGTCCACGATGGACTTGAGCGGCAGTTCCTTGCCGCCACGCATCTGGTAGTTGGAGGTGATCACGCAGACGGCGCCGGCGTCAACAATGCGCTCGTGCACGGCCTTGGCAGAGAAGCCGCCGAACACCACGCTGTGGGTGGCGCCGATACGGGCGCAGGCCTGCATGGCAACGATGCCCTCGATGGTCATCGGCATGTAGATGATGACGCGGTCGCCCTTCTTGACGCCTTCGGCCTTGAGCGCATTGGCAAACTGGCTGACGCGCTCCAGCATCTCCTTGTAGGTGACCTTGGTGACCTTGCCGTCGTCGGCTTCGAAGATGATGGCGGTCTTGTTCTCGACCGGCGTGCCCATGTGCTTGTCCAGGCAGTTGGCGGAAGCGTTCAGCTCGCCGTCTTCGAACCACTTGTAGAACGGCGCGTTGGATTCGTCCAGCACCTTGGTGAAGGGCTTGGTCCAGACCACGTTTTCGCGCGCCAGGCGTGCCCAGAAGCCTTCATAGTCTTTTTCTGCTTCGTCGCAGAGTGCCTGATAGGCTTCCATGCCCTTGATGCGCGCACCTTCCATGGTGGCTTCGGAAGGGGGAAAAACGCGGTTTTCGACCAAAACGGACTCAATCGATCCAGGCTGCGCTGTCATATATGTCTCCTCGCATTAGGGGGTGTGTTCAATACTGTGCGGGTTGTTTCCCGCATCACCAAGCAATGTGCATGCTAGCACTTACATTCCTCTTACTCTTCTATTGACGTAAACGTCAATACAAGTACAAACCCTTGAGATTTCCCCTGTTCCGAGGCTGTGCGGCTGACTGGCTTCCCCGCCTGTCCCTTGATTGCAGGCATCTCCCGACAGGATGCAAGCCCCTGCCCGCCTCAAGGCTGCCCGGGCCCGGCTTAAAATGCCCCATCCGGCCGGCTGTGCGGCCAATCACACATATTGAGGAGTTTCCATGACTCGCATGGTTCAATGCATCAAGCTGGGCAAGGAGGCCGAAGGCCTGGATCGCGCCCCCTACCCCGGCGAACTCGGCAAGCGCATTTTCGACAACGTGAGCAAGCAGGCCTGGGCCGACTGGATCCGCCACCAGACCATGCTGGTGAACGAAAACCGCCTGAACCTGGCCGACGCCCGCGCCCGCCAGTACCTGGCCCGCCAGATGGAAAACCACTTCTTCGGCGCCGGCGCCGACCAGGCCGCAGGCTACGTGCCGCCGACGCAGGAAGAATCCTGATTCTCCGGAGGCCCGCCTGAACACCCTGCTGCCCCATGTCCCATAGCCTCTGCCTGTCCGTACCGGACATCGCGCTGTTTCTGGATTGGTGGCAGCAGCATCGCGCCGCAGCAGGCATCCATCATTTTGTCTGGCAAGCCGACCGGCTTCCAGCATGGAGCGAGGTGGCCCGTGCCATCGAAGCGCGTCTGGGCGCGGATGGGGAACCGCTGGCCCGGCAGCTGCAGGCGCACTGGTGGGGGCTGATTCCCGGATGGCATCGTCTTCCACTGGAGGATGAGCGGCTGATCCTCCAGCTCGCGCTGGTGCCCGTGCGCGAGGCACTGGCAGGCTGTACCGGTGTTTTCGATTCCATCCACGCAGGCTCGGGGCTATTCCGCACGCCCGGGCTTGAGCCAGCACATCTGGCCGCTGCACTTGCCGCACTCAGCCGGCATGGCACGCGGCTGCATCTCGGCACCGCATCCTGTCCTGCAGACATCGCGGATGCTGTGCATGCTGCCGACATCACAGACGCCGACTGGCGCCACGCCCTGCGCAGCAAAGGATGGCAAACGGCCGACGGCCAACCGAATGGATACTTTTATAGCCCGCACTGGATAGATGAAAGTTCCCGATCCAGCGTTGTACCATCAACTGCCATCGTTATCGGCGCAGGTCTGAGCGGCGCTGCCAGTGCCTGGAGCCTGGCGCGCCGCGGCTGGGAGGTCACCGTGCTGGATGCCGGCCCGGCACCGGCTGCCGGCGCGTCCGGCCTGCCCGTGGGCCTGGTCGTGCCGCACACCTCGGCCGACGACACGCGCATTTCCCAGATCAGCCGGGCCGGCGTACGCTGCATGCTGCATCGTGCCGAGGCGCTGCTGGAGCCGGGCCTGGAATGGTCGCAAGGCGGTGTGCTCGAACACTGTGTGGATGGCGACAGCAAACTGGCCCGCGCCTGGCAAGCGCCGGATGCCCCCGGCGCCCTCCGGCCCAGCAGCGAATGGGCGCACCGCGCCAGCCCGCAAGACATCGCCCAAGCCTGCTTGCCCCAAGACATCACCGCCATCCTGCATCCCGGTGCTGCCTGGATCAAGCCGGCAGCACTGGTGTCCGCATTGCTCAGGCGTCCGGGCATCCGCTTTCAGGGCAACGGCCGCGTCGCCGCCCTGCAGCGCGCGGATAGCGGACTCTGGCAGGCGCTGGACGCCGACGGCCAGGTGCTGGCGCAGGCCCGGCATGTCGTCATTGCGGCGGCCTACCATTCTTCGGCGCTGCTGCAGCAACTCGCTGCAGCGTCAGGCCAACCGGCGTGCACGGACGCGCCGTTCGGCATCGCCTTCAAACCCCTGCGCGGGCAGATTGCCTGGGGCTGGCAGGACGATCTGCCCCACCCGGATGCCCTGCCGCCCTTCCCCGTCAACGGCAAGGGCAGCATGGCTGCACACATTCCCCACGCCACGCCGGAGCGGCAGGGGCCGATGTGGATTACGGGATCAACCTTCAATCGCGGCGATACCGACCCCAGCCCGCGCGAGAGGGACATGGGCGAGATTCTGGCCAAGCTGCAGATCCTGCACCCCGCTGCCGGCAAGGCGCTGGCCCCGGCCTTCGCCCAGAGCCAGGCCCGTGCCTGGGCCGGCGTGCGCACCACGCTGCCGGACCGCCTGCCCGTGGTCGGGCCGCTGCCTGTTCCGGGCCTGGAAGGCATCTCGCTCTGCGCGGGCATGGGCGCACGCGGGCTGGCGCTTGCCATGCTCTGCGGCGAACAGCTGGCCGCGCTGCTGCACGACGAACCCTGGCCGTTGGAGCACAAGCTCGGCCAGATGCTGTCGGCCAGCCGCTGGCTCAGGAACGCCCGGTAGAACCGTAGCCCCCCTCGCCCCGCGCACTCACATCTGCAAATGCGTCCACCACATTGAAGTGCGCCTGCATCACCGGCACGATCACCAGCTGTGCAATGCGCTCCATCGGCTCGATGGTGTACGCGGTGTCCGTGCGGTTCCAGGCGCTTACCATCAGCTGGCCCTGGTAATCGCTGTCGATCATGCCGACCAGGTTGCCCAGCACAATGCCGTGCTTGTGGCCCAGCCCCGAGCGCGGCAGGATCATGGCTGCATAGCCCGGATCCTGCAGGTAGATGGCCATGCCGGTGGGCACCAGTTGCCAGGCATTGGGTTGCAAGGTGAGCGGCGCATCGAGGCAGGCGCGCAAATCGAGGCCCGCGCTGCCGGCCGTTGCGTAGGCAGGCATTTGCGTTTTCAGGCGTTCATCCAGCAATTTGAGATCGACGTGCAGGGACATGGCGGGCAATGACAAGGAAAAAACAAAAACGCTATTGTGCCTGCGCGCCAATAGGACTGCGCGATGCGGCATGACCCTGATCAGGCATTGGCGCCTCGCGCGGCTGCGGCTGGCTCGCCCCTCCATTTGCGGCTAGAATGAGCGCCTGCAGTAAAAACCCTGCATCTTCAGCCGTGCGCGAGCCTCTGCAGATTCCCGCCATGGCCTACGCCGCCAGCATGCTCCGGGCATGCCTTGATGCGGCACTAACCTGATACACCTGAACATGAAAATCGCTCAAGAAATCCGCGCCGGCAACGTGATCATGCACGGCAAAGACCCGATGGTCGTGCTGAAAACCGAATACGCCCGTGGCGGCCGCGGCGCTGCCACCGTCCGCATGAAGCTCAAGAGCCTGCTGAGCAACTTCGGCACCGAAGTGGTGTTCAAGGCTGACGACAAGATCGACAACATCGTGCTCGACAAGAAAGAGTGCACCTACAGCTACTTCGCTGATCCCATGTACGTGTGGATGGACACCGAGTACAACCAGTACGAAGTCGAGTCCGAGAACATGGGCGACGCCCTGAACTACCTGGAAGAAGGCATGGAAGCCGAAGTGGTGTTCTACGAAGGCAAGGCCATCTCCGTCGAACTGCCCACCAGCGTCGAGCGCGAAATCACCTGGACCGAGCCCGCCGTCAAGGGCGACACCTCCGGCAAGGTGCTCAAGCCCGCCAAGATCGCGACCGGCTTCGAAGTCGGTGTGCCGATCTTCGTGGCCCAGGGCGACCGCATCGAGATCGACACCCGCACCGGCGAATACCGCAAGCGCGTGTAATGGCGCTGCAGGCTGGCCCTGCAACCCGGCAAGAAAGGCTTTCCGTGTGACGGGAGGCCTTTTTTGTTTGTGTACACTGGAAATCAAGCCGGCGCGTGCCGGAACACCCGGAACAAGAAGGACATTATGAAGAACAAGGGCAACCTGAGCGAACAGCGGCTGGCACATGCCTGGGAGGAACTCCAGGAACTTGCAGACCAAGGCATCGCCCTTCCCCCCGAATCCAACCGCCTGGCCTTTGCCGATCCCGAATTCCTGCTGCGGCGCGAAACGCGCAGCATCCGGCTGCAGATCGAGATGCTCAAGCCCGAGCTGGAGCTGGAGCGCCGGCAGATCGACCACACCGTCGTCGTCTATGGCAGTGCACGCGTGCCCTCGCCCGAGTTCGCCGCCCAGGTCATTGCCGCTGCCGAACGCACCGGCGATGCCGCCTCGCTGGCCCAGGCCGAGCGCTGGCGGCGCGGTGCAGCGTCATACGAAGCGGCACGGCAATTCGGCCGCCTGGTAGCCGAATACAGCGTGGGCAAGCCGCGCCAGAGCCATGTCTACATCTGCACGGGTGGCGGCCCCGGCATCATGGAAGCGGCCAACCGCGGCGCCAGCGAAATGGGCGAGCCCACCATCGGCCTGAACATCACGCTGCCGCACGAGCAGCAGTCCAACCCCTATGTCACCCCGGACCTGAACTTCAAGTTCCACTACTTTGCGCTGCGCAAGATGCACTTCATGGTGCGCGCCGTGGCGCTGGTGGTGTTTCCGGGCGGTTTCGGCACGCTGGATGAACTGTTCGAGGTGATGACGCTGGTGCAGACGCGCAAGTCGGCCCAGGTGCCCATCGTGCTGTATGACAGTGCCTACTGGAAGAAACTGCTCAACCTGGAGCTGCTGGCCGAGGAAGGCATGATTTCGCCGGAAGATCTGAACCTGCTCACCTATGTGGACACACCGGAAGATGCCTGGCGCGAGATCCGCGATTTTTACCTGGCCAAGTGTTCCGATCCCAAGAAGGTCGCAGTCGCCAACGGCCCCTGCCTGGTGTTCAACTCTCACGAGCCGGCCTGATACAGGCTGCGACAAGGTTTGCAAGGATCTACAGCACATTCCGGAAAGGGCGCAACAATACAGCCATAACCGGAAAGGAGCACACCATGAAAACGATTGTGTCTGCGCTGCCCCTGGCGGCGCTACTGCTGCTTGGCGGTTGCGCAGTATCGCTGGGCGATCCCTACTACGATGGCAGTTACGGCGCCGGCAACGGCTCGCACTGCCCGCCGGGACAAGCCAAGAAAGGCAACTGTCTGCCAGGGGGCGGCTTCTGCCCTCCAGGGTTGAAAAAACAGGGGCGCTGCGGACCTTCGACGGGTAGCGGCGCGGTGGTTGTCGACCCCGGCATCCGCGTTGAGCCTGTGCGGGTGGAGGTGCGTTAAAAGACGCCGACTCCAGACCATGCAAGCGCCCGCAATAGCGGGCGTTTGCACGTGAGAACGCCCCAATTCCGGATTCAGTCTGCGTCTTCGTCGGTAGCCGTCAGACTGGTGCCGGCTTGCGGCAACCCCAGAATGCCCTGTGCTTCCGGCTCCGGCAGCGCCTCGGCGCTGCGCAGACTGCGGTGCATGGCACGGTTGCGTCGCTCGGCTTCGTCCAGCGTGTTGAGCACGGTCTGGGTCTGCTTCTTGACTTTGGCGAGCACGTCGCCGAACTTGCCGAACTCGGTCTTGACGGCGCCCAATACCTGCCACACCTCGCTGCTGCGCTTTTCCAGCGCCAGCGTCTTGAAGCCCATCTGCAGCGAGTTGAGCATGGCCATCAGCGTGGTCGGGCCGGCCAGCGTGATGCGGTGGTCGCGCTGCAGGCTTTCCATCAGGCCGGGGCGGCGCAGCACTTCGGCGTACAGGCCCTCGGTTGGCAGGAACAGGATGGCGAAGTCGGTGGTGTGCGGCGGCGCGATGTAACGCTCGCTGATGGACTTGGCCTCCATGCGGATGCGTGCCTCCAGCTGGCGCGCGGCCAGTTCGGCACCTTCGGCGTCGGCACGGTGCTGGGCAGACAGCAGGCGTTCGTAATCCTCGTTCGGAAATTTGGCATCGATCGGCAGCCAAAGGGGCGTGCCATCCTCGCTCTTGCCTGGCAGGCGGATGGCGAAATCCACTGCGTGGCGGGCGTTGGGGTGCACGGTGACTTGCGCGGCATACTGGTCGGGTGCAAACACCTGCTCCAGCAAGGCGCCCAGTTGTGCCTCGCCGAACATACCGCGCGTCTTGACGTTGCTGAGCAGGTGCTTGAGGTCGCCCACGCCCTGGGCCAGCGTCTGCATCTCGCCCAGGCCCTTGTGCACCATCTCCAGCCGGTCGGCCACCTGGCGGAAGCTCTCGCCCAGGCGCTGGTGCAACGTGGACTGGAGCTTTTCGTCCACGGTCTGGCGCATTTCGTCGAGCTTGGCGCTGTTGGTGTGCTGCATCTGCGCCATCTGCGTTTCCAGCGTGCCGCGCATTTCCTGCAGGCGGCGCGCGTTGGATTCGCTCAGGGCATCGAGCTGGCTGGTGAGCGTGTCGGACACCTGCTTCTGCATACTGGCAAGGCCGCCCTGCACGCCCTGCAATTGCTGCTGCAGCAACTGGGCGTTTTCGGCCAGACGGGACTGCAGCGTGCTGTGCAGCGTTTCGCCCACCAGGCTGCGCACCTGGTCGAGCTGCTGCGCATTGCCCTGCGCCAGGCGAGTAATCTGCTCGTCCAGCGTGCTGCGTACCTCGTTCATGCGCTGCTGGTTGCCTTCATGCAGGCTGGCCAGGCGCTGGTTGAGCGTGTCCTGCACGATGCGCTCCATCTGCGCCAGCTGCTTGGCAAAGCCCTCGAGCTGCGCCCCCTGCGTACGTGCAGACTCGGCGGCATGCTGCACCAGCGCGCCCTGGAAGGTACCCAGCGTCTGCGCGTGCTCCTGCCGGCTGGTGCGCGCCGTCTCGGCCAGCTCGCGGCGCAGCTCACGCTCCAGCCGCTCATTGCTTTCGCCGATGCGGTCGTCAAGCGCATCGCGCAGCGACTCCAGCGCCTCGCGCTGCGGACGGTCATCGGGCTTGCGCAATAGCAGGACCAGCAGCAACAGCAGGTTCAGGCCCAGCAGGATCAGGGCCACGGTCAACATCAGGGATTCGGACATAACTCAGCGGGTCAGCACTTCGGGGTTGAGCGGCGTGAGCGCCTCGCCGCGCGTGAAAAAGGCAATCAGGTTGTCGGCCGCCAGATTGGCCATGGCGCGGCGCGTGGCCTCGCTGGCACTGGCGATATGCGGAGTGAGCACCACATTGTCGAGCGTGAGCAGATCGGGATGCACCTGCGGCTCGCCCTCGAACACATCGAGGCCGGCAGCGGCGATCACGCCTTCGCGCAAGGCACGGGCCAGTGCCGCATCGTCCACGATGCCGCCGCGCGCGATGTTGATCAGGCTGGCGCCTGGCTTCATCTGGCGCAGTTCGGCCATGCCGATGCTGTGGTGGGTGCCGGCCGAGTAAGGGAGCACCAGCACCAGGTGGTCAGCCTCGCGCAGCAGGGTTTCGCGCGAGACATAGCGCGCCCCGCACGCCTGCTCGGTGGCGGCATCGAGCTGGCTGCGGTTGTGGTAGATCACCCGCATGCCGAAGCCGTGCGCGCCGCGGCGGGCAATGGCCTGGCCGATGCGGCCCATGCCGAGGATGCCCAGCGTGCTGCCATGCACGTCACAGCCCAGCAGGGTGTCGTAGCGCCATTTGGTCCAGTGGCCGTCCCGCAACCAGCGCTCGGCCTCGGTCACGCGGCGTGCGGTGGCGAGCAGCAGGGCAAAGCCGAAATCGGCCGTGGTTTCGGTGAGCACGTCGGGAGTGTTAGTAGCCAGAATGCCGCGCGCCGTCAGCGCCGGCAGATCGAGATTGTTGTAGCCCACCGCCATGTTGGCGCACATGCGCAGACCGGGGCTGCGTGCAAGCAGTTCGCCGTCGATGGCCTCGGAGGGGGTGGTGAGCACGGCGGCACAGCCTTGCAGGCGGTCACCCATCTGCTCGCGCGTCCACAGCGCGTCCTCCGGGTTGTCGATGACCTCGAAATGCTGGCGCAGGCGATCGACCACATCGGGAAAAATGGCACGCGTGACCAGCAGGCGCGGTTGCGGTGAGCTTGTATGCATTGGAAACAAGGTTTGTGCTGGCGCGATTACGCCGCTATATATATGGGTCAGCCACAGGCATGGCCTGCGCGTGATCATAACGGAGCGTCTGGAGCCACTCAGGAATGGCACTCCTTCAGCCTGTGCCCGGGCAGGCGCCGCACATCCCGCATCCGCCCGCCACTTCAATACAACTTGTTGCAATTTGACCGCAGCTTTTTTGCTGCGCTGCACAAAAAGATATTGCAATGCAGCAAACTGGTCTTATACTAGAGCCCATGTTGCAGTGCAACAAAAGTGCCGGCGAGGGCTGCGACGCATGGCACAGGGGCTGAAAGGCCCCACCAACAAGCGCAGTGTTATTTTCACCTGTAGTGTAATTTTTTGGAGGAACTCCCATGCTGACCGCTGAACAAATCGCCGCCGCCCACAAAGCCAACCTGGAAACCCTGTTTGGTCTGACCAACAAGGCTTTCGAAAGCGTCGAGAAGCTGATCGACCTGAACGTGAACGCTGCCAAGGCCGCCCTGACCGACGCCGCTCAAACCACCCAGGCTGCCATGAACGTGAAAGACGCTCAGGAACTGCTGGCCCTGCAAGCTTCCCTGTTCCAGCCCCTGGCCGAGAAGACTGCTGCCTACAGCCGTCATCTGTACGACATCACTTCCGGCGCTGCTGCTGAATTCACCAAGGTTCTGGAATCCCAGGCTGTTGAAGCCCAGCAAAAAGTGAACGCCGTTGTGGACAACATGAGCAAGAACGCTCCTGCTGGTTCCGAAGCTGGCGTGGCCATGATGAAGAACGCCGTTTCCGCTGCCAACTCTGCTTTCGAATCCGTGCAGAAGGCCGTGAAACAAGCTTCCGACGTTGCTGAAGCCAACTTCAACGCCATGACCAACACGGCCATCAACGCCACCAAGACGGCCGCTGCTGCTGCCAAGAAGCCTGCTGCTCCCCGCGCCTGATAGGCCCTGAGCAAGACTGGCTGGCCAGATGCCAGCCAGCACAACAAGTTGTCTCCTTGTGTCTCGTTACCGGTGCAATGCCGGACTAGCAGATGCAATTTGCCCCACCTCGGTGGGGCATTTTTTTTGTCTCAAAGGTCTGGCGGCAGCACAGGGATGCGCCTCACACCCCTTTCGCAAGCAGGGCGCGGATCCGCGGCAAAGCCTGGCGCATGGCAGCGCGGCCGGCCTCGATCGAGCGCTCGCGGTTGCTGAAATCCGCACTGGAAACACCCGCCAGCGCCGGACGCAGCACCACATCAGCGTTTTTCAGTTCATTGGTATTGATGTTGCGCCCCATGATGGAGAAGGTTTTCAGCACCACCTGGGCCTGGCTACTGGCCGCTTCGGCCGTCGGCTCGCTGCTGATGTCGATGGCCACCACCACCTCGCCGCCAAGCTGGCGCGCATAGTTGACCGGCACCGGCGCCACCAGACCGCCATCCACATATTCGCGGCTGCCGATGCGCACCGGCTCGAACACGCCCGGCACGGCACTCGATGCGCGCACCGCCTGCCCGGTATTGCCACTGCGAAACAGGATGCCCTGCCCCGATTTCAGATCCGTCGCCACGATGCCCAGCTTGACCGGCATGGCCTGGATCGGGCGGTTGCCCACCTGCTGGTTGATGAAGCGCTCCAGCGCCGCTCCGCGCAGCAGGCCCCGGTTCAGGAAAGGCACCTGCCAGTCGGTAATGGCGTTCTTGTCGAGCGCCTGGGCAGCATCGCGTAGCGCCCTGCCGCGCAAGCCGCTGGCGTAGATGGAGCCGACCACGCTGCCCGCCGAGGTGCCGACCACGATGTCGGGCCGGATGCCGGCTTCTTCCAGCACTTCCAGCGCCCCGACGTGGGCGAAGCCACGTGCCGCGCCGCCCCCCAGGGCCAGCGCCAGACGCGGCTTGCGCCGGGCGACCGGCGGGGCCGCGGGCTTTTGCGGGCTCGGTGCCGGCGGCGCGCTGCCGCAAGCCGTCAGGCCAAGCAGTGTCGCCGCGCCCATGCTGCCTCCCAGCAGACGCAGGGCCTGGCGGCGTTGCAGGTGGAGATGCAGGGAATCAGCAGACGGCACTTCGGATGGCGACATGGCGGTAAATACAGAGGGATTCTGGATCGGACATGGCATGGTAAGCCGCCGGCAATTCACCGTGCAAGCAAAAGTAAACAGCCGCCTGTGCCGCCTACAATGATCCTGCGCGGATGAAAGCAGCGGCGGCCGCAGTGCAAGCCCTGCCCCGCTCCGCGTGCGGATCCGGAATTTTTCTCGCGTACGGCCCCGCGTTCGCCCTACAATGCGGTATTCCGTTGACGTCAACGTCAACCACAGCGACCCCATTTCAATTCGACATAAGGAGCTCGACATGGAGATTCAAGGCAAGTCTTTCATCGTGACCGGCGGTGCTTCCGGCCTGGGTGAAGGCACGGCGCGCATGCTGGCAGCCAATGGCGGCAAGGTCGTCATCGCTGACATGAACGAAGAGCGCGGCCAGCAAGTGGCGCAGGAAATCGGTGGCGTGTTCGTCAAGGCCAACGTGGCCGACGAGGCCGATGGCCGCAAGGTGGTGGAAGCTGCCACGGGCCTGGGCAAGCTGATGGGTCTGGTGAACTGCGCCGGCATCGCTCCCGCCGAGAAGATCGTCGGCAAGAAAGGCCCGCACAGCCTGGAGCTGTTCCAGAAGGTCATCACCGTCAACCTGATCGGCTCCTTCAACATGATGCGCCTGGCGGCCGAAGCCATGAGCGCCAACGAGCCTGAAGCCACCGGCGAGCGCGGCGTGATGATCTCCACCGCTTCCGTGGCCGCCTTCGAAGGCCAGATCGGCCAGGTGGCCTACAGCGCCTCCAAGGGCGGCGTGGTGGGCATGACGCTGCCCATTGCCCGCGATCTGGCCCGTACCGGCATCCGCAACATGACCATCGCTCCGGGCATCATGGGCACGCCCATGCTGTTCGGCATGCCGCAGGAAGTGCAGGATTCGCTGGCTGCAATGGTGCCCTTCCCCAGCCGTCTGGGCCGTCCCGAAGATTTCGCCAAGCTGGCCAAGCACATCTTCGAAAACGACCTGCTGAACGGTGAGGTGATCCGTCTGGATGGGGCGATCCGCATGGGCATGAAGTAATCTCGCCCAGGCTCGAGAGGAACGGCGCTGCGGCGCCGTTTTTCGTGCCTGCGCCGCTGTCCTGATGTGTTGCTTTCCTGCCGCGGGCATGCCTGGGCTATTCGTAAGCAATAGCAGCTACACCGGCGGCCATGCAACATTCATCGGTGGCAACCGTTAACGGCCTGGCAATTGGTTACGTATGGTCAACGCCTGGCTGGGTTGCGCCGTCTCCAAGGGCCCACAATCGGGTTGGGCGCCTGTATGGCGCAGCAGAAGGAGACCTCCATGAACATCCGTCATTCGATTGCCACCGCGCTGGTGGGCGCAGCCAGCCTGTTGGGCCTGGGGGCTGCCCAGGCGCAAGTCACGGTCAACGCCAATCCCTGGTACAACAACATCACCGTCGGTGCGCCCCTTACCCAGGGCGTGTACGGCCAGATCGTGCTGGGCGACGCCGCGGTGCCGCCGCCGGTTTACAGTTCGCGCCCGGTCATCATCCACCGCACTGCCGTCGGCTACGACCCGATGTACCTGTACGTGCCGCCGGGCCACCGCAAGAAGTGGAGCAAGCACTGCAGCCGCTACAACGCCTGCAACCGGCCGGTGTACTTCGTGAATGCCGCCTCGCCGCGTGCCTATGCGATCCATCGCCCGGGCAGCAGGGTGATCGTGCGTGATCCGGTGGTGGTGCATCGTCCGGTGGTGATCCGCGACCGGGACGACGGCCGCTACGACGAACGTCGCGAGCGCCGTGAAGTGCGCCGCTACCGCAACGAATACGAGCGCCAGTACCGCAGCAATGATCGCCGCCACAAGGGCTGGGAGCGTGGCAACGAAGGCCGCGGCAAGCAGCTGGGCTGGGACCGTGGTCGCGGCAATCCGCACCGCGACTGATCTCGCCTGCCCTGCTTACAGCGAGGGCAGCTTGTAGTCGCCCAGCATCTGCCGCACCTTGGTCTTGAGCATCTTGCCGGTGGCGCCCAGCGGAATGGCGTCGACAAACACCACGTCATCCGGGATCTGCCACTTGGCGAGCTTGTCTTCGTAAAAGGCCAGCAGTTCCTCGCGCGTGAGCTGCGCATCGGGCTTGAGCGCCACTACCACGATGGGGCGTTCGTCCCATTTGGGATGCGGCATGCCGATGCAGGCGGCCATGGCCACGGCCGGGTGGCCCATGGCGATGTTTTCCACGTCGATGGAGCTGATCCACTCGCCGCCGGACTTGATCACGTCCTTGCTGCGGTCGGTAATCTGCATGAAGGCGTCCGGGTCGATGGTGGCCACGTCGCCGGTGTGGAACCAGCCGCCGTCGATGACGGCCGATTTGTCGAACTTGAAGTAGCGCTCGATCACCCAGTTGCCGCGCGCCATCAGGTTGCCGTAGGTGGTGCCGTCATGCGGCAGGTCTTCGCCGTTTTCGTCGATGATCTTCAGGTCGACCCCGAACACCGGGCGGCCCTGCTTGGCCAGCAGGCGGCGCTTTTCCTCGGCCGGCAGGGACTCGTTCTTGAGCTTGAGTGTGCTCAGTGCGCCCAATGGCGACAGCTCCGTCATGCCCCAGGCATGGATCACGCGCACGCCCAGTGCGGCAAAGGCGTCGATCATGGCCGGCGGGCAGGCCGAGCCACCGATCACCGTGCGTTTCAGGCTGCTGAAGCGCAGGCCCTTGGATTGCACGTGCATCAGCAGCATCTGCCAGATGGTGGGCACGCCGGCACTGAAGGTGACCTGCTCGGCCTCGATCAGGTCGTACAGCGACTTGCCATCGAGCTGCGGGCCCGGGAAGACCACCTTGCAACCCGTCATCGCCATGCTGAAGGGCGTGCCCCAGGCATTGACGTGGAACATGGGCACCACAGGCATGACGGCATCGCGCGAACTCAGCGCCATGGCATCGGGCATGACAGCAGCGTAGGCATGCAGGATGTTCGAGCGGTGCGAATACAGTGCACCCTTGGGGTTGCCGGTAGTGCCGCTGGTGTAGCACAGGCCGCTGGCGGTGTTTTCGTCGAGCTGCGGCCAGTCGTAGTCGGTATTCTGGTTGGCGATCAGCGCTTCGTAACTCGCCAGGTTCGGAATGCCGCTGTCGGCTGGCAGTTTGTCGGCATCGCACAGGGCAATCCAGTGCTTCACCGTGGGGCATTGGCCGTGAATCAGCTGCACCAGCGGCAGGAAGCTCATGTCGAAGCAGAGCGCTTCGTCTTCGGCGTGGTTGACGATCCAGGCCATCTGCTCGGGATGCAGGCGCGGGTTGATGGTGTGGATGACCCGGCCGGTGCCGCTCACGCCGTAGTACAGCTCCAGGTGGCGGTAGCCGTTCCAGGCCAGGGTGCCGACGCGGGCATCGGCGGCCAGGCCGAGGCCATCGAGCGCATGGGCCAGCTGGCGCGAACGCCGTGCCGCATCGGCCCAGGTGTAGCGGTGGATGTCCCCCTCCACCCGGCGCGACACGATTTCGGTATCGCCGTGGTTGGCTGCCGCAAATTCGATCAGCGACGATTGCAGCAGGGGTTGGTTCTGCATCAGGCCCAGCATGTCTGTCTCCTTGTAGGTGTTTCGGGTCTCACAAGGCATTGTGCCCGCAAAAATGCGCACGACCGCAGGGGATTTCATGGAATCGTGTGAACATGCGCGCCGGTGTCCACCCGGCCTACCCCTTGGCGGCAAAGCCCTGCCCCGCCTCACGGACTTGACAGCTCCCGCACAATCGACACATGTCCGAACACGCGCCACACCCCTCTTCGCAAGCCACATGGCAGCCCGGCCTGGGAGCCTTGGGCGAGGCCTTCGTCACCTTCCTCAATCCGGTACCGCTCACGCAACCGCACTGGATCGCGCACAGCCCTGCGGCTGCCGCCTGGCTGGGCCTGGACGAAGCCTGGCTGGCGCAGGACGATGCGCTCAAGCTGTTCTCGGGCAATGCCCTGCCGGAAGGCGCGCGGCCTTGGGCCAGCGTGTACAGCGGTCACCAGTTCGGCGTGTGGGCCGGCCAGCTGGGAGACGGACGCGCACTGACCCTGGGCGCCCTGCCCGCTGCCGACGGCACGCTGCAGGAAATCCAGCTCAAGGGCAGTGGCCTGACCCCCTACTCCCGCATGGGGGATGGCCGTGCGGTGCTGCGTTCCTCGATCCGCGAGTTCATCGCATCGGAGGCCATGCAGGCACTGGGCATTCCCACCACGCGCGCGCTGTGCCTGACGGGGTCGCGCGATCCGGTCTACCGCGAGCAGGTGGAAACCGCCGCGGTGGTGACGCGCTTTGCCCCCAGCTTTGTGCGCTTTGGCCACTTCGAACATTTCGCCTCGCGCCAGCATGACATCCCCCTGCGCACCCTGGCGGATTACGTGATCGAACAGTTCTACCCGCACTGCCGGCAGGCGGCCAACCCCTACGCAGCGCTGCTGCAAACCGTTGCCGAAGGCACGGCCGACCTGATCGCCCAATGGCAGGCCATCGGCTTCTGCCATGGCGTGATGAACACCGACAACATGAGCATGCTGGCACTCACGATCGACTACGGCCCCTACCAGTTTCTGGATGCCTACGATCCCGGCCATATCTGCAACCACAGCGACGAGCGCGGCCGCTACGCCTACGACCAGCAGCCCGATGTGGCCTACTGGAACCTGTATGCACTGGGCCAGGCCCTGCTGCCGCTGATCGGCGAAGTGGCCGATGCCAAGGCCGCGGTGGACGTGTACCCGGCGCGGCTGGCAGAGAGCATGGCCAGCTGCTGGGCCGCCAAGCTGGGCCTGCTGGACCCGGCCACTGCGACCGGACTGCTGCAACCCCTGCTGAAACAGCTGAGCGTGAACCAGGCCGACTTCACGCTGTTCTGGCGACGCCTGTCGCTGGCGGTGGCCGCAGGCAAGGCGGACTTTGACGGCGTGCGCGCTCTGCTGATGCGCGGCGATGCCCTCGACCCCTGGCTGGCAGACTATCTGCGCGCCCTGGACGAGCATGCCCTGCCCGACACCGGCGCCGCCATGCTGCGCGCCAATCCGGCCGTGGTGCCGCGCAACTATCTGTGCCAGAACGCGATTGCCACGGCCGAGAAAGGCGACTTCGCGGAAATCCACCGGCTGCTCGAGGCCTGTACCACACCATTCGACACACGCTGGGACGAACACCCCTATGCCGGACTGCCGCCCGACTGGGCAGCGGGCATTTGCGTGAGCTGCTCCTCGTAAGCCGCTGCCCCGGCCACCATGCCCTGGCAGCTCTCAGGGCTACCCTGCAGCATGGCTGCCATCAAAACCCTCTACACTCGGCGCATGCGGGCACCATGCCCGCCCACTACAACCAGGAGACAAGGTCATGGAATTTCCGGTCCAGAAAACCCCGATCGAATGGGAAGCCGTGCTCAACGCCAAGAACGCCGAGCCCGTCGCCATGCAGGTCACCCGTTTTGCGGCGACCGAACATCCGTTTACCGGCATCTACACCGACCACTATGCCGAAGGCGTATACCGCTGCATCTGCTGCGACCAGCCCCTGTTTGCCAGCGCCACCAAGTTCGATGCCGGCTGCGGCTGGCCGAGCTACTACCAGCCCATCAGCGCCGAAGCAGTGGTCACGCGTGAAGACACCAGCCATGGCATGGTGCGCACCGAAGTGCTGTGCAGCAACTGCGGCGCTCACCTCGGCCATGTGTTCCCCGACGGGCCGCAGCCCACGGGCGAGCGCTTCTGCATCAACTCGGCTTCGCTCGAATTCGTGCCCCTCGGTGAGCCCGGCCAGGACGTGGATCCGCAATACCCGTAACCTTGCGCAAGACCTGTGCGCATGCCGCGCGCAGGCCGCATAATGGCTGCCGATGAAACAACTGCTCGACTTTCTCCCCATCGTCCTGTTCTTCGCAGCCTACAAGCTGTACGGCATCTACACCGCCACCGCGGTGCTGATGGCGGCGACCACGGCGCAGATGGCCATCCTCTACTTCATCGACCGCAAGCTCGGCACCATGCACAAGGTGACGCTGGCGCTGATCCTGGTTTTCGGCACGCTCACGCTGGTGCTGCAGGATGAACGCTTCATCAAGTGGAAACCCACCGTGCTGTACGGCGCCATGGCGCTGGCTCTGGCCGTGGCCCTGTGGGGCATGCGCAAGAATGTGCTGCAACTGATGCTGGGCACCCAGCTCAATCTGCCGCAACCCGTGTGGCACCGCCTGACCGTGGCCTGGATCGGCTACTGTCTGTTCATGGCCGCCATCAATGCCTATGTGGCCGTGTATTTCAGTACCGAGCAGTGGGTGAACTTCAAGCTGTGGGGCTATGTGTTTCCGCTGATCTTCCTGGTGGGGCAAGGGGTCTATATTTCGCGCCACTGGCAAGGGGACAACAGCCTGCCGCGCTGATTGTGCGACCGTGGTTTTCTGCGACTTCCGCCATGAATGATCGTCGCAGGCCTTGACCATCCGGCATCCCTATCCTGCCTGCCATTGTTCACAACCCTGCAACAAGTTCCTCCCATGAATGACTTCACCATCCCCACCGCCGCGCTGCTCCAGTCCCGCCTGGAACAGGCCCTGCAGCCCACCGTGCTCGAAGTGATCGACGAAAGCGGCCACCATGCCGGACATGCCGGTGCCAATGGCCTGGGCTATGGCACCCACTTCCGCGTGCGTGTGGCTGCGCCGGCTTTTTCCGGCAAGACACGTGTGGCCTGCCACCGGCTTGTGTATGATGCACTGCAACAAGAAATTACCGCGGGGCTGCATGCGCTGGCCATCGAAATCGTGCGCGACTGAAGCAGCCCCTGTCCTGATCTAGCGAGTTTTCACCATGTCTTTCCGTCTTTCCGCCCTGATCGGCGCCCTGCTGCTGGCCGCCTCCGTTGCCGGCCACGCCCAGAACCTGGCCATCGTCAATGGCAAACCCCTGCCCAAGGCCCGTTTCGATGCCGTGATGGCCAGCATGAAGGAGCGTGCCGCCCAGATGGGCCAGCCGCTGCCCGCCGGCATGGAGGAACAGGTCCGCCAGAAGCTGATCGGCGATGCCGTGATGGTGCAGGTGGCCGAGCAGCGCGGCCTGCATCGCACGCCGGAATACCGCCAGCAGATGGATGGCGCACGCAGCATGATCCTGTCGGGTCTGCTGGCCGAGCAGTACCGCAAGCAGAACCCGGTGTCGGACGCAGCCGCCAAGGCGGAATACGACAAGATCGTCGCCGGTCTCGACCCGGCCGCCAAGGAGCAGGTGCCGCCCTTCGAGCAGGTGAAGCAACAGGTCAAGGATGATCTGGCCGAACAGCAGGTGGGCAAGCTGGAGGCGGAGCTGAATGCCAAGAACGTGACGCCGGTGCAGGCAGCCGTGCAGCGCGGCCTGCAGCTTACGCCTGAATACCGCAACCAGATGGACGGCGCCCACGGCATGGTGCTGATGGGCCTGCTGTTCCAGCAGTACGGCAAGAACAATCCCGTCTCCGACGCCGATGCCAAGGCCGAATACGACCGCATCGTGGCCGGCATGGGCCCCGCGGCGCACGGCCAGGTGCCGCCGTTCGAGCAAGTCAAGCAGGAAGTGAAGGACGGCATGGTCGAGCAGCAGATGGTCAAGCTGCAGGACGAACTGCGCGCCAAGGCCCGCATCCACTGAATCCCTTGACGGAGCGCCGGGCCAAAGCCCGAGTGCTATCGTTTTTCCGGGCGAATCGCTACCATTGGCGCTTCGCCCTTTCCGTTTTTGCCGCGCGCCCTCGCTGGCGTGCCGATTTGCCATGCTCCCGCACCAGCTCGAACTGCTCAGCCCCGCCCGTGACGCCGATATCGGCATCGAGGCCATCAACCATGGCGCCGATGCCGTCTACATCGGCGGCCCGGCCTTTGGCGCGCGCGTGAACGCCGCCAACAGTGTGCAGGACATCGCCCGCCTGGTACAGCACGCCCACCGCTACCATGCGCGCATCTTCGTCACGCAGAACACCATCCTGCGCGACGACGAGCTGGAGCCGGTGCGCAAGCAGATCTGGGAACTGTACGACGCGGGCGTGGATGCGGTCATCATCCAGGACATGGGCCTGCTGGAAGTGGACCTGCCGCCGATCCAGTTGCATGCCAGCACGCAGGCAGATATCCGCACGCCGGAGAAGGCGCGCTTTCTGCAGGATGCGGGTTTCAGCCAGATCGTGCTGGCGCGCGAGCTGGATTTGGAGCAGATTGCCGCCATCCGCGCCGCGACACGGCCGGAGACGATCCTGGAATACTTCGTGCACGGCGCGCTGTGCGTGGCCTACAGTGGCCAGTGCTATATCAGCCATGCCAGCACCGGCCGCAGCGCCAACCGGGGCGACTGCAGCCAGGCCTGCCGCTTGCCCTGGCAGGTGACGGACAGCCAGAACCGCATCGTGGCGCATGACAAGCATGTGCTCTCGATGAAGGACAACGACCAGAGCGCGAATCTGGCCGCGCTGGTGGACGCGGGCGTGCGCAGCTTCAAGATCGAGGGGCGCTACAAGGACATGGGTTATGTGAAGAACATCACCGCCCACTACCGCAAGCTGCTAGACGAGCTGCTGGAGCAGCGTCCCGAACTGGCGCCCGGCAGCAGCGGCCGCACGCGCTTTGCCTTCGAGCCCGATCCGCGCCAGAACTTCAACCGCGGCAGCACCGACTATTTCACCCACGGCCGCCAGCAGGACATCGGCGCCTTCGACAGCCCGAAGAACCCCGGCCAGCCCATCGGCTACGTGCTGCAAGTAGGCAGCAACAGCGTGGACCTGATGACGGACGACCACGCCACCGAACTGCACAACGGCGATGGCCTGTGCTATTTCGACCTGCACAACAATCTGGTCGGCCTGCAGATCAACCGTGCCGAAAGCCTGGGCAAGCCGGGGCAATGGCGGGTGTTTCCCAAGGATCCGGTGGCGGGCTTCAAGGATCTGCGACGCGATACGGTGGTGAACCGCAACCGTGACATGGAATGGGTGCGCTCACTGGAGCGCCCGAGCGCCGAGCGCCGCATCGGCTTGTGGCTGCGGCTGGAAGACACAGCCGATGGCGTGCAACTGGTGCTGAACGATGCCGACGGTTTCAGCGCCACGGCGCAGCTGGTATGCGACAAGACCCCGGCGCGCGATGCTGCCAAAGGGGAACAGGCCTTGCGTGACAACCTGGGCAAGCTCGGCACGACCATTTATGAAGTCGAACATCTGGACATCGCCACCGCACAACCCTGGTTTATTCCCGCCTCTCAGGTCAACGCACTGCGCCGCCAGGCTGTGGAAGCGCTGGACGCTGCGCGCCTGCAGGGCTGGCAGCGTCCGCAGCGTGCAACGCCGGTCGAACCGCCGGCGCCGTATCCGGAAGACACCCTCACCTATCTGGCCAATGTGTTCAACCACAAGGCGCGCGACTTCTATGCGAAGCATGGCGTGCAGGTGATTGCCGCCGCCTACGAAGCGCACGAGGAAGAGAACGAAGTGCCTTTGATGATCACCAAGCACTGCGTGCGCTACTCGCTCAGCCTGTGCCCCAAGCAGGCCAAGGGCGTGAAAGGCGTGCAGGGCCAGGTGCGTGCCGAGCCGCTCACCATCACCCACGGCGACCAGAGCTACACCCTCAAGTTCGACTGCAAGCCCTGCGAGATGCACGTGATGGGCAAGCTGCAACCGCATATCAAGCGGCGTGGCGTGGTGCCGGCGGGAGAGCTCGCGGAAGTGCCGGTGCGGTTCTTCAGGGGGTGACGCGATAGTTCCGCGGAGTAGGCAGCGGCACTACTCGCATGCCACCCCGTCGCCATCCCGATCCAGCCTCCGCGCATAGCCGGGTTCGCCAGCGCGAATGGCTGCCGCACCTGCCGCCCTGGCAGCGGCGCAATTCGGGTAATACACCCGACTGCCGGCAGGCGCAGCGCGGCGGGGCGATGGTTCGGCCATGAAGCGCTGAACGCCGGGACCCGCCGAGCCACCCGTGCCCAAGGCCGGGTTGCGAGCGCCTCCACCACCGCGATGACAGTGGTAGTCCCCCGTCTTGCGGTTGTGGTGGCAACCCTGGGCATCCAGGCCGCCACCATGGGCTTCGGCATCCGTGCCGGAAAGCAGGAACAGCATTCTCGCCAGTACATAGCGCAAAACCATGGCGTTAGGATAACATCGCTTTACAAATCGCCCATGACCTACCACCCCAAGACCACCCTGCCCTGGCTCGAGCCGCACCAGCCCTTTCCCCCCGTGGAGCAGGCGCTGCAGGACGATACGCCCTGGCCAGGTCTGCTGGCGGCCGGCGGCGTGCTGGATGCCGATACGCTGGAACAGGCCTATCGCCAGGGGATTTTTCCGTGGTATAGCGACAACCAGCCCATTCTGTGGTGGAGCACCGATCCGCGCATGGTGCTGCGGCCGGACAACTTCCGTCTGCACCGGTCGCTGCGCAAGACGATCCAGCGCTTTGCGGCATCGCCGCAGTGCGAAATCCGCATCGACACGCAGTTTGCGGACGTGATGCGTGCCTGCGCCGGCCCGCGGGCGCATCAGTCCGGCACCTGGATCACCGACGATGTGCTGGACGCCTACACCGCCTTGCACCGGCGCGGGCTGGCCCACAGCGTCGAGACCTGGGTCGACGGCACGCTGGTGGGTGGCCTGTACTGCGTGGCGCTGGGGCGGGCCGTGTACGGCGAAAGCATGTTCACCCGTGTGCCCGATGCCTCCAAGATTGCGCTGGCCGCACTGGTGGCCCTTTCACGCACGCATGGCGTGGAGATGATCGACTGCCAGCAGGAAACGGCCCATCTGGCCAGCCTGGGCGCCAGCGCCATTGCGCGCGAGGTCTTTGTGGAGTCCATTGCGCAGGCGCAGCAAAAGCCCGCCATGCAGTGGCAGTTCAGCGCCCGGCTATGGGGTAGCCTGCTGCAGAAAATCCAGCAATAACATGGTGTTACCGATGGTTTCCGACAAATTACATCAACCTGCGCAACTTGCGTCCGCCAGTGACGGCAAAGCCCTGACACTGGTAGAAGTGCATGATGCGCTCGAACTCCGGCAGCGGCGGCGTGGTGACTTCCACGCGGCGCCAACCCTGGTTGCGGGCGAGTGCAAAAATGCCGGCCAGCAGCTCGCGGCCCACGCCTTTTTCGCGCCATTCGGGCTTGACGAAGAGTTCGGTAATCGTCCCCAGCGCACCGCCAGCATACAGCGCATGGCCTTCGAACAGACCGGCAAAGCCGATCTGCTCGCTGCCCGAATCGGCTACCAGCACGCGGTAGCTGCCGCGCTCGAGCAGGTTTTCCAGATGCCGGCGCACCGGAAGCGGCTCGACCTCGAAATCCAGGTCATGGGTGGCGAGCTGGATTTCCTGCAGCAGCTTGGCTGCCATGCCGGTCAGGGCCGGAATGTCGGCTTCGACGCCCTTGCGGATGCGGATGGGGGGTTTTGTCTCCATGGTTTTATACCTGCCAGTCGATAGGCGCCAGACCCTGTTGCTGCAACCAGGCATTGGCGCGGGAAAAATGCCGGCATCCGAAAAATCCGCGATACGCCGATAGCGGCGACGGATGCGGCGCTTGCAGCACGAGGTGGCGCTTTCTGTCGATGAACGCGCCTTTTTTCTGTGCGTGGCTGCCCCATAGCAAGAATACCAGCCCTTGACGGTGATCGTTGAGCTGTCGCACCACGCGATCGGTAAAGGTTTCCCAGCCCCAGTTGGCATGCGAGTGCGCCTGTCCGGCCCGTACCGTGAGTACGGCATTGAGCAGCAGCACGCCCTGCTCCGCCCAGTGCTGCAGGTAGCCGTGGCGCGGAATCGCGAAACCGGGAATATCCTCGGCCAGCTCCTTGTAAATATTCTGCAGCGAGGGGGGAATATCGACCTCGGGCCGCACGGAAAACGCCAGCCCGTGTGCCTGGCCCTCGTTGTGGTACGGATCCTGGCCGAGAATGACGACACGCACCCGGTCGAACTCGGTGGCGGTGAAGGCGCTGAACACATCGGCCGATGGCGGGTAGATGGTCTGCCCTTCTGCCCGCGCCTGCTTCACGCGCTGCCACAGTTGCTGGAAATAGGGCTGCTGCCTTTCGGCACCGATGGCATCGTGCCAGGTGTGCAAGGCCGTGTCAGCGGTGGGTGTCATCAGGGAGTCCATAGACTGCATCATAAAGCGCCTGCACACGCTGAAACAGCGCATGCGCCCACCTTGCGCTACCATTATCGCCATGTCCGACCTGCGTTGCCCGCCCCTGCCGGAACGCGTACTCCAGTTGTACGCCACGGCCGCCTATCCCTGCAGCTATCTGCCCGAGCAAACCGCCCGCTCGCAAGTGGTGGTGCCCCTGGATGTGGTGGATACCGACATCTACGCGCAACTGATTGCCAAGGGCTTTCGCCGCAGCGGCAGCACCACCTACCGGCCCTGGTGCGACAACTGCAGCGCCTGCGTGCCGCTGCGCGTGCCGGTGGCGGATTTCCGGCCCAACCGCAGCCAGCGCCGGGCGCAACGCCAGCACCAGAATCTGACGGTGCGCCTGCTTCCCCTGCAGGAATACCCGGACCATTACGCGCTTTACCGCGACTACCAGCTCGCGCGCCACGCCGGCTGTGGCATGGACAAGGACGATCCAGAGGACTACCGGAGCTTCATCCTGCAGAGCCCGGTAGATGCCATGCTGGTGGAATTCCGCCAGGGCGATGTGCTGAAGATGGTGGCCCTGGTGGATGTGCTGCCGGATGCGCTGTCGGCCGTGTATACCTTCTACGCCGATGACGCGGGCGCGGCCTATGGCACCTATGCGGTGCTGTGGCAGATTGCGTTTGCGCAGCAGACAGGCAGGCGCCATGTGTATCTGGGCTACTGGATCGCCGAGAGCCGGAAGATGCAATACAAGACACGCTTTCGGCCCTGCGAGGTGCTGGAGCGAGATGTCTGGCTCACGCACCTGCTGTAGGCAGGACATGATTTCACATAGTAGAATTGAGTTGCTTTCACACAAACGGAAAGCAGCGAAGTAAATATCATGTCCGACACTCCTCTCCCCCACGTGCCTGATCCCGCGTACGCTGCAATCAGCGTTCAGGTACTGCAGCGCATGTTCGCCCTGCTCGACATTGTTGCCTCACGCGACGAACCCCTCAGCCTGAAGGAAATCAGCGAAAAGGCAGGACTGCACCCCAGCACCACGCACCGCATCCTGAATGACCTGGTGATCGGCCGCTTTGTGGAACGGCCGGATACCGGCAGCTACCGTCTGGGCATGCGCTTTCTGGAGCTGGGTAATCTGGTGAAGGCGCGCCTGAGCGTGCGCGATGCAGCCGTGAGTGTGATGCGCGAACTGCATCGCCAGGTCCAGCAGCCGATCAACCTGAGCGTGCGCCAGGGAGACGAGATCGTGTATATCGAACGTGCCTTCAACAGCGAGCGCTCCGGCATGCAGGTGGTGCGCGCCATTGGCGGCCATGCGCCGCTGCACCTCACTTCCACCGGCAAGCTGTTCCTGTCGATGGACGACCCGCAGAAGGTACGCGCCTATGCCACGCGCACCGGCCTGCAGGGCAATACGCGCAACAGCATCACGCAGCTGCCGCAACTGGAGCGCGAACTGAGCCATGTGCGCCAGTCCGGCGTGGCGCGCGACAACGAGGAACTGGAACTGGGCGTGCGCTGCATGGCGGCCGGCATCTACAACGACCAGGGCACCATGATCGCCGGCCTGTCGATTTCGGCTCCGGCGCATCGCATCGATGAAAGCTGGATCGAGAAACTGCGGGATGCGGCCAACCAGATTTCGACATCGATTGGCTATCGGGGCAAGGATTTGATGCGGCGCTGAGCCTGTTTCCGGCCCGGGAAGATGGCCCCATGAAAAACACCCCAAAAGCGGCGTACGCGTTTGGGGTGTTTGTTTTTTGAGGGGGCGCTGAATCAGTAGGCCTGTGCCACCACGCCGCCGTAGCTGCGGCTGCCGCCGCGGCCCAGGTTGTTCTGCACCCAGTAGCGGATGGATTCGGCATCCTTCACGCGCAGCGAGCTGTTGTTGGAATCGAGCAGCACGATGATGACGTTGCGGCCATCGATGTTGCTCTGCATCACCACGCAGCGGCCGGCTTCGGAGATGTAGCCGGTTTTCTGCAGGCCGATGTTCCAGTTGTTGCTGTGCACCAGGCGGTTGGTGTTGTTGAAGCGGCGGGTTTGGCCGGCCACATCGAACGACTGGCCCGGATGCGTGGTGTAGCTGCGGATCAGCGGGAAGCTGTAGGCGGCGCGGGTGAGCAGCGCCAGGTCGCGGGCGCTGGAGCGATTGCCGCTGTTCAGGCCGGTGGGTTCGACGTAGTTGGTGTCACGCATGCCGAGCATGGTGGCGCGCATGTTCATGGCGCGCACGAAAGCAGGCATGCCACCCGGATAGGTGCGACCCAGCGCATGGGCCGCACGGTTTTCGCTGGACATCAGCGCCAGGTGCAGCAATTCCTGTCGGGTGAAACTGCTGCCCACCGACAGACGCGAACTGCTGCCCTTGAGCTGGTCGACATCGTCATAGGTGATGGTGATGCGCTCATCCATGGGCAGTGCGGCATCCATGGTGACCAGCGCCGTCATCAGCTTGGTGATGGAGGCAATGGGAGACACCTGGCCACCGTTCTTGTTCAGCAGCACTTCGCCGGTGTTCTGGTCCATGACGAGGGCCACGGCCGAGTTGAGTGCCAGCGGCGAGCCGGCGGTGCTCATGCCGCGGATCTGGCCCAGCGTGTTGTTGGCGGGGACGGAGACGCGCACGAAGTTGGAGCGGTCGACCGGCGCCACACGCTGCACGGGCGCAGCGCTTGCGATCAGCGAAGCGGCTACCGGGGAGCTGCTCTGCGCCACATAGGAGCGCGTGACCGGCGCACGTGCGGGGGTGGCTTGCGGTGCAATCAGCGCCGCCGCGACCGGAGAGTCGGGGTTGGGCGTATACACGTAGGGACGGTTGGGAACGCTTTCCACCTCGCTGCCGATCAGGGCTGCGGCCACGGGCGACGAGGCGCTGACTGTGCTGGTCTTGCGCACTGGAGCCGCGCTACGAACCGGTGCCGGGGCAGCCGCAACCGGCGTGGTCATGGCTGGCGCAGCCACCGGAGTGGATGGCACATAACTCACGGGAGCGGGGGTGAGGCTGCTCTGAACGGTAGCCGGGGTGGCAGCCACGGCAGGAACTGCAGCGGCCGCGGCAACTGCAGTTGTACCAGCCACGGCAGCGGGAGTCATCACGCGCACGCCGGCACTGCGTTCGGCGGCCAGCGTGGCAATACGGTCTTCCTCGAGGGCGCGCTCGCGGGCGTCGCGCGCTGCAGCCATGCGCTTCTGGCGCGCCAACTCCTGCTGGCGCTCCTGCCGGGCGATTTCCTGCTGGCGCTTTTCGCGGGCGATCTGCTCCAGGCGGGCCTGCTCGGCTGCTTCTTCTTTTGCCTTGCGTTGCGCCTGCAGGCGCTTGTCGCGGGTGGAGTCGATGCGCTTCTGGCGGGCTTCCTCCTCGGCATCCAGACGCGCCTGGCGTTCTGCCTTGATGCGCTCGGCCTTGGTCAGCTTGCGGCCCTTGGGACCGAGCTCTTCATCGGCAGTGCCCTTGAGCTTGCCGGCGATCTTGTTGGCGGCCCTGGAAGATCTCGTTTCGTCATCGGCGGCCTTGGCCAGCTTGGCAGCCTTGCCCTTGCGGCCGGCGGGTGCAGCCTCTTCCACTTCAGCCTTGGCGTTGCGGCCGGCCTTGGCATTGGCCAGCTTGAGTTTCTTGCCGCGGGGCGAGGCTTCTTCCTCGTCATCCAGCGGCTTGGCCAGGCCCTTGACGTGCTTGACCTGCAACACCGACTTGTCCTTGGCGGCGGCGCGCTTGAGCACTGCTGCCCGGGTTTCGTCTTCACGGCTGGCCTTGGTCTTGACCTGCTTGACAGCCACCTTGGCCGGCGCCGGGCGCTCGGTTTTTGCCTCTACCGGCAGGGCCACGGCAACGCACGCGGCTCCAACGAACATGGCGCTCTGTGACAAGTATTTCGAAATACCTCTGGTCACAAATTCTGTTGGTGTAGACATGGCGAAGTCCTGCTCTTTGATAATCACGCGAATGCCGTAAGTTTACACCCCTGGAAAATCCGCACAATATCAACGACTTGGTGGGACTACTTAATTTCCCCTTTATTTTGTAATAAAAAGCCACCATCTTCTTGCAAAACGCTGACAACTGCTGGCAGACAAAGAAGAAAAGCCATTCCGGCAGCACTTTACAAGCGGGGTGTAAGTACTTGTTTTTGCTGCACCGCATCACCCTCGTGAAAGTACCGGAACGACAAAAAAAATCCGCATGCAGGCAAAGCCTGTCATGCGGAGTGAAAAGCATGGCGGACAAGCCATGCTGCAGATTGCCCTGTGCAGGTGCTTGTCAGCGGCCCAGATCCTTGGCGCTGACTCCGGCGATGCCCCAGTTTTCCTTGGGCACGTCGTGAATCCAGACGCGCACGTTCTGCTGGGGTGCACCCACCGCTTCCACCAGAGCCTGCGTGACTTTCTCGATCACGGCTTTCTTCTGCTCTTCGGTGCGGCCTTCAATCATGTAAATCTGTGCGAACGGCATAAGGTTCTCCTTGTCAGACGAAACGCAGGCTGCAGGAGCCCATGCCCTGCACGCGCAGCGTCACATTGTCGCCGGCCTTGACGGCCACGGCTTCGGTGATGCCGCCGGACAGGATCATGGTGCCGGCAGGAATTTCCTCGCCACGTGCGCCCAGGTGGTTGGCCAGCATGGCAATGGCTGCGGCCGGGTGGCCCAGCACGGCAGCGCCGGCGCCGAAGGCCATGGGCACTCCGTTCACTTCCAGCACGATGCCGGTGGTGCGCAGGTCCAGCCCTTCCACGCCAACCGGCTGGCCGCCGACGACGAAGCGGGAGGCCGAGGTGTTGTCGGCGATCACGCTCTTCAGGTCGAACTTGAAGTCGCGGTAGCGGCTGTCGATCACCTCGATGCCGGGCATGACGAAATCGGTGGCAGCCAGCACGGCGCCGATATGGCAGCCGGGGCCTTTCAGCGGGGCCTTGGTGACGAAGGCGATTTCGGGCTCGACCTTGGGATGGATCAGTTCAGACACCTTGACTTCACCTCCGTCCTGCACGGTGTAGTCGTCGGTCATGAATCCGAACACGGGCACTTCCACGCCCATCTGCTTCATTTTGGCGAAGCTGGTCAGGCCGGCTTTCAGGCCGACGACCTTGAGGCCGCGGGCCAGCTTGCGCGCGCGGATCTCGTCCTGGATCGCGTAGGCATCATCCCAGTCCATGTCGGGATGCTGCTCGGTGATCTTCAGCGTGTCCTGCTGGTTGAGCTGGCAGTTGTCCAGGTGCTCGGCGAGTTGCTTGATGGTGTTCTGGTCGAGCTTCATGCCTGGGCCTCCTTGCGCTGGCGTGCCATGGTCATGGCGGTGTCTTCGATCATGTCTTCCTGGCCGCCGACCATGCCCTTGCGGCCGAGTTCGACCAGGATGTCGCGGGCGGGAATGCCGTATTTCTGGCTGGCGCGCTTGGCGAACAGCAGGAAGGAGCCGTACACGCCGGCGTAGCCCAGCGTCAGGGCATCGCGATCGATGCGGATCGGGAAGTCCATGATCGGGAACACGCGGTCTTCGGCCACGTCCTGGATCTTGGCCACGTCCACGCCGGTTTCGATGCCCATGCGGTCGCACACGGCCACCAGCACTTCCATCGGGGTGTTGCCGGCACCGGCGCCCAGGCCGGCAGCAGCGGCGTCGATGCGGTTGGCACCGGCTTCGATGGCAGCGATGGAGTTGGAAACGCCCATGGCCAGGTTGTGGTGGCCGTGGAAGCCCAGTTCGGTCTCGGGCTTGAGCGCGGCACGCACGGCGGCGATGCGCTCCTTGACCTGGTGCGGCAGCAGATAGCCGGCCGAGTCGGTCACGTAGATGCAGTTGGCACCGTAACCTTCCATCAGCTTGGCCTGCTGGATCAGCTTGGCGGAGTCGGCCATGTGGGCCATCATCAGGAAGCCGACGGTGTCCATGTCCATCTTGCGGGCCATCGTGATGTGCTGTTCGCTCACGTCGGCCTCGGTGCAGTGGGTGGCCACGCGGATGGTGTGCACGCCCAGCTCACGCGCCATTTTCAGGTGGTCGACGGTGCCGATGCCGGGCAGCAGCAGCGCGGAAACCTTGGCCTGCTTCATCAGCGGGATCACGGCGCTCAGGTATTCCTCATCGGTGTGGGCGGGGAAACCGTAGTTGACCGAGCTGCCACCCAGGCCGTCGCCGTGCGTCACTTCGATCAGCGGAATGCCGGCTTCGTCCAGACCGGTGGCGATGTCCTTCATCTGCTCCAGCGACATCAGGTGACGCTTGGGGTGCATGCCATCGCGCAGCGTCATGTCATGCAGGGTGACTTTCTTGCCTTTGAGTTGTTCCATCTGTATTTCTCCTTGATCGGGCTCAGGCAGCCACGGGTTCGAGCGTGAGCTTGCCCGCCAGGATTTCCTCGGCAAACATTTCGGCGGTGCGGGCGGCGGCGGCGGTCATGATGTCCAGGTTGCCGGCGTACTTGGGCAGGTAGTCGCCCAGGCCTTCCACTTCCAGGAAGACGGAGACACGGTTGCCGTCGAACACGGGGCCGTTGACCAGCTTGTAGCCCGGCACGTATTTCTGCACTTCCTTGATCATGTCATGGATCGAAGCGGTGATTTTTTCCTGATCGGGCTCTTCTTCCGTCAGGCAGTGCACGGTATCACGCATGATCAGCGGCGGCTCGGCCGGGTTGATGATGATGATGGCCTTGCCCTTCTTGGCGCCGCCCACCTTCTCGATGGCACCGGCGGTCGTGCGGGTGAACTCGTCGATGTTCTTGCGTGTGCCGGGGCCGGCGGACTTGCTGGACACAGTGGCCACGATCTCGCCGTAGGCAACAGGCTGCACGCGGGAGATGGCCGCTACCATGGGGATGGTGGCCTGGCCGCCGCAGGTGACCATGTTCACGTTCATTTCACGCTTGCCGACATGCTCGACCAGGTTGACCGGCGGCACGCAGTACGGACCTATGGCGGCGGGCGTCAGGTCGATCATCAGCGCGCCTTCGGCGTTGACCTTGCGGCTGTTTTCGGCATGCACGTAGGCGCTGGTAGCGTCAAAAACGATCTGCACGCCATCGGCCTTCATGTGGGGAATCAGGCCATCCACGCCTTCGGCGGTGGTCTTGATGCCCATGTCCTTGGCACGCTTGAGACCGTCGGATTCAAGGTCGATGCCCACCATCCACACGGGTTCGAGCACGGGGCTGCGCTGGAGCTTGGCCAGCAGATCGGTACCGATGTTGCCGGGGCCGATCAATGCACACTTGATTTTTGCCATTTCGGATTTCCTTTGAGTATCTTGTAGGGGACTGTCAGCCAAAGCGCACCGAGCAGGAGCCGATCCCGCCAATGCTGACGCGGAAGTTGTCGCCAGCAGCGCAGGGAAACATGGCGGCCAGCGCACCGGACAGCACCACTTCGCCCGCCTTGAGCGGCACGCCCAGGCTGCCCAGCGTGTTGGCCAGCCAGGTGATGGCATTGACCGGCGAGCCCATGGCCGCCGCGCCGGAACCGGTGGCGATGATCTCGCCGTTCTTCTCCAGCACCATGCCGCAGGTGGACAGGTCGACCTTGCGCGGGCTGACCGCGTTGTCGCCCAGCACGAACAGGCCGCAGGAGGCGTTGTCAGCGACGGTATCCTGGATCTTGATCTTCCAGTCGCGGATGCGCGAATCGACGATCTCGAAGCAGGGAATAACGGCCTCGGTGGCGGCCAGGATGTCGGCATTGGTCAGGCCCGGGCCCATCAGGTCCTTCTTCAGCAGGAAGGCGATTTCGCCTTCGGCCTTGGGCTGGATCATGCGGCTCATGGCGATGGTTTCCCCCTCGTTCACGATCATGCGGTCGGTCATGTAGCCGAAGTCGGGCTGGTACACGCCCAGCATGTTCATCACGGCACGCGAGGTCACGCCGATCTTCTTGCCGACGATGGTCTCGCCATCGGCAACGCGGCGGTCGGTCATGCGCTTTTGCACCTGGTAGGCGTGCTCGATGGTCATCTCCGGGTATTTGTCGGAAATCGGATCGATCACGGTGTTGGCACGCAGCGCCTCAAACAGGCTGTCGCCCAGTTGTTCAATCAGTTTGGCTTCCATTTGTTGTTTCCCCTCAGAACTTCACCATCACGTTGCGCAGCTCGGTGTAGAACTCGAGCGAGTGCACCCCACCTTCGCGGCCAATGCCGGACTGCTTGGAGCCACCGAAAGGCGTGCGCAGGTCGCGCAGGAACCAGGCATTGATCCAGCACAGGCCCACTTCGATCTGGTGCGCCAGACGGTTGGCACGGCTGATGTCCTGCGTGAAGATCGCGGTGGCCAGGCCGTAGCGGTTGGCGTTGACCTTGCCCAGCACTTCCTCTTCGCTGTCGAAGGGGCTGATGTGGCAGCAGGGGCCGAAGATTTCTTCCGTCACCACGGTAGCGGTTTCGGGCAGGCCGGTCCAGATCGTGGGCTGCACCCAGGAGCCGCCCTTCAGCTCTTCCGGCATATCGGGCACGCCGCCGCCGGTCACGATGGTGGCGCCTTCGTCCTTGGCCGTCTTGTACAGGCCGAGGATCTTGTTCTGGTGTTCCTTGCTGATCACCGGGCCGATCTTGGTGTCCTTTTCAAACGGCAGGCCGGGCTTCATGCTCTCTGCGCGCTCCTTCAGGGCGGCAACCACCTTCTCGAAGATCGGACGCTCGACGTAGACGCGCTCGGTGCCCAGGCAAACCTGGCCGGCGTTCTCGAAGCAGGAGCGGGTCAGCGTGTCGATGGCAACCTGGAAGTCGCAGTCGGCAAACACCACGGCGGCGTTCTTGCCGCCCATTTCCAGGGAGACAGGACGTACGCCGTCAGCGGCAGCCTTCATGATGGCGGAACCGGTGCGGGTCTCGCCGGTAAAGGTAATGCCGTTCACATCGGGGTGGCTGGTCAGGAAGGCACCGGCGGAATCCGGGCCGAAGCCGTGCACCACGTTGTACACGCCCTTGGGCATGCCGACGGCGTTCATCACCTCGCCCAGCAGCGTGGCGGTGGCGGGCGTTTCTTCGGAAGGCTTGACCACCACGGTGTTGCCGCAGGCCAGCGCCGGGCCGACTTTCCAGGTCATCAGCAGCAGCGGCAGGTTCCAGGGGCAGACCACGGCAATCACACCGCGCGGCACGCGCACGCCGTAGCTCAGTGCTGTCTTGCCGTCGGGCGTGCGCATGTTGAACGACTCGGTCGCCGTGCTCTTGATGGTGTCGATGAAGATCTGGAAGTTGGCCGCACCGCGCGGGATGTCGATGTGCGAAGCCAGCGTGGCGGGCTTGCCGGTGTCGGCAATCTCGGCTTGCAGGAAGTCGTCGAAGCGGCGGTTGATTTCACCGGCCACGGCATCGAGCAGCTTGCTGCGCTCGACCACGGACATGCGGCCCCAGTCGCCCTTGAGGGCAGACTTGGCGGCAGCCACGGCAGCGTCCACTTCCGGACGGCCGGCTTCGTAGATCTTGCCGATCACCTGGCCGTTGACCGGGTTGATGTCGTCAAACATCTTGCCGCTGACGTTCTTGACGTATTCGCCATTGATGAAGTTCAGGAATTCTTTCATATACCCTCTCGACTTGAATGCAAAAAACATGTTCGCCTCAACTGCCTAAGCAGTCCTGATGCGTCGAAGCACCGAGCCACCGCGGATGTGCCGAAGCTCGTGGAATCCGCTGTGCAGGCGATTCCTCTGCGTCAAGGCAAGCTCCCTAACAGGGGGCTTGCCTGGACGGGCTCGGCGGGCGAGCCACCCAGGTCGTGTTGATCAAGGCGTGCACCGCATCCCTGCCGGATCGGGATCAAACTCTCGTTGGATCAAGCTTCCATCCCGATTGCGCGTAAACCTGCCCTGGCACAGGCTTCGTCCTGTTCAGCAGAGCCGCCCGACACGCCGATGCCACCGATCAGCACACCGCCCTGACGGATCGGCACGCCACCACCAAAGGCCACCAGGCGCGGGCGGTGCGCAATGGTGCGCAGCGCTTCGTCCTCCGCAAAGATGGCCGGCCATTGGGAGGTCGGAAAGCCGAAGCTCGCCGCCGTATAGGCCTTGTCGATGGCGATCTCGATGGAGTGCAGGAAAGCCCCCGGCATGCGCAGAAAGCCTGCCTGCACGCCGCTGCTGTCTGCCAGCGCCACGTTGATGCGGATACCCAGCGATTCGGCATGGGCCACGGCAGCATGCAGGGCAGTTGCCGCGGCCTCGGCCGTCAACACGAATTGCTGCACAGCCACCTGCATCAGGTCACCACGCTCAGGAAGGCGTCGTTCAGCTTGCGATCATGGTAGAAGATGCCGCGGCCGACTTCTTCCCAAGTCCAGGTAACCGGGTGCATGTCGGGATAGTGGTCGTAACCACCGCAGAACACTTCCAGGCGGTTGCCGGACGGGTCGAAGAAGTAGATCGTCGTGCCCTGGGTAATGCCGTGGCGGGTCGGGCCGATGTCGATGGAGACGCGGTTGCGGCTCATGATGTCGGCCGCGCGCAGCACCTGCTCCCAGCTTTCCAGCAGGAAGGACACATGATGCAGCTTGCCGTCTTCGCCGTGGCGCACCATGGCGATGTCGTGCGCCTTGGCGCTGCAGGTCAGCCAGGTGGCCAGGTCGGTCTGGCCGTCTTCCAGCTTGACGCGCTCGACCAGCGTGAAGCCCAGCACCTTTTCGAACAGTTCGCGGTTGCCGTCGATGTCGCCACCGTAGATCAGCGCGTGGTCCATGCGAATCGGGCTGATGCCCTTGTACTCGATCACTTCCACTTCCGGATCGGTGTAGCCGTGGCCGTTGCCGACGTCCTTCTTCTCGGCATACAGCTCGAGGGTGTGGCCGGTGGGCAGCTGGAAGCGCACGCGCTCTCCGGTTTCCAGCATCTCGCCGGCAGGAATGCGCTCGGTCTTCACGCCATGGGCCTGCAGCTTTTGGTCGAGGTCGTCCAGCGTAGCCTTGTCGAGCACCTTGAAGGCGAAGAAGTCGATGCCGGCACGATCGGCCTGACGCAGGATCACGCTGTTGTGATCACGCTCCTGGCGCGTCTTGAAGTAGACGCGGCCCGAGCTGTCGCGCCCGGTTTCCACAAGGCCCATCACCTCGGTATAGAACTTGACGGATTCGTCCATGTCGAGAACGCGAATCTGGGCATGGCCCGGACGCAGCACACCAGTCATTGCCATGATTTGTCTCCTGTTGGCTTTAGTGATAGTTAAAACGGTTGTCAATCACGCGCCGCCGGGCTGGCGGCACACGTTCTTCTTCATCTTGCCCACCACCGACAGCGTGAGGTCGCTGGTGGGCTTGACGCGGCAGGACAGCAGGCAACCCTGCTGTTCCTCTTCCTCGGTCACGTATTCCCGGCTCATCACGCGCTTGGTGAAGCTTCCTTCGGAAATGTGCACCTTGCACACCCCGCAGCCCCCATTGCGGCACCCCACCGGAATCCCCCTCTTGCCCAAGGCCTCCATGCCTTCCAGCAAGGTGCGGCTCTCGAGGCAGCGGAAGGTTTCGCCGGTTTCGGCAATCGTGACCTGGTAATACGTGGCCATGTCTCTCTGCTTTCGGGCCGGATCCGTCCGGCCTCTTGTGTTGTCTCTTGCATGCCCTTGCCTATTGACTCGGGTCGATGGAAGCAATTCTAGAAGCAGCACATGCATTCCATTCAAAAATCTCGATATTCAAGGGAAAGCCCCTAGTGTTCGATGGATTACAGAGGAAAGCGAGCAGTGCTCTTCAGGCTTTTGTTTATTATTTGATAAATAAAAAATGGTGTTTTTTATTAATTGATAACGTTTGACCCCTATGTAAAACAGATTTTCGAGCTTTTCTGCAAGGTCTTATGAGAGGTTTGCATGAAATCTCGATATTTAATGCTCTACAGCTTGCGGAACAGCGGGCTGCGCACCTGCTGCGCATCGGCCGCAGAGATGAACTTCTCGGTGTAGATGTCGCGCTCGAACAGGCGCCCCTGCATCAGCGTGGCAATGCAGGCCTCGATCATCATTGGCGGGCCGCACAGATAGGCCTTGCGGCCACGGAAGTCGTTCTCGAAGTGCGCCTTGGCCGCCTCGTGCACGAAGCCGCGTGCCCCCTGCCAGCCGCTGCCATCCGGCTCATTGCTCAGCACCGGCACATAGGTGAAGTGCGGATGGCGCTCGGCCAGTGCGCGAAACTCGGCATCGTGATACAGCTCGGACTGGTCGCGCGCGCCGTTCACCAGCACGATGGGCAGCTCGCTGTTCTCGGCCAGCAGGTCGAGAATCATGGAACGCGGGCTGGACAGGCCGGAGCCGCCGGCCAGGAACAGGCTGGGCTGGTTCTCGCTCTTGCGCACGAAGAAGCGTCCGTAGGGGCCGGAGAATGTCACCGTGTCGCCCTGCTTGAGTTGCTCGTGCACCCACGCTGTCCCCTTGCCCCCCACCACCTGGCGGATGTTGAGTTCGATCTCGTTACCGTCCTGCGGTGCACTGGCAATCGAGAAGGCGCGCGAAGCGGTCTCGCCCGGAATGTTCAGATTGATGTACTGGCCGGCCTGGAACTGGATGTTCCGCCCTTCCGGCAGCTTGAGCCACACGCCCTTGATGGTGGGCGTGAGGTTTTCGATGCGCGAGACGGTGGCGGTGTAGTCGTGCACCGGCAGGTTCTGCGCATCGACCTCTTCCTCGATCTCGGCCTCGATCGTCACGTCCGATTGCAGCGTCGCGCAGCAGGCCAGGCATTTGCCTTCCTCACGCTCGTAGTCCATCAGGGCAAAGTTGCTGGCTTCGCCATGGTCGATCTCGCCATCCGTCACCTGGATCTTGCAGGTGGCGCACAGGCCGTGACAGCAGGCGTGGGGAATGTACAGGCCGGCACGCAGCGCGGCATCCAGGATGGTCTGACCCTCTTCCACGTCAAGGGTCTGACCGATGGGTTCGATGGTGAGTTGATAGCTCATGATGCAAGACTGGCAAACAGCACGGACGCTGGGCGGCCGCGGAAATAAAAAGAGGCAGGGCTGCGTCTGACGGCCGCCCTGCCTGACAGGCCCTCTGGCGAGAAAAATGTCAGAAGTAGGAACCGCCCAGGCCGGTCAGGCCCGGAGTGCGGAAGCGGATCACGTCCTTGTGGCCCAGGCCGTTCTCGGCCATGGACTTGTCGTTCTCGGGCTTCCACGGCTGGCCAGACTTGAACCACTCGGTGGTGGTCCAGTCGATCCTGGCGAAGTCGGGATGCGCGCTGTACATGCCGGGCAGCATGTTCTTCACCAGGTCGCCGAACTTCATGTCGGGCGGCACCGGCACGCAGAACGGCGCGCAGAACATCTTGTGGTCTTCCCAGCCGATGTAGAGCAGCGGTGCGGGAAACTTGTCCGCCGTATCCTTGGCGGGAAACTCATAGGTGGTAAGGGCAGCAACGGCCATGGTCTTTCTCCGGAATTCAACAGTTGGTCTCGGTGCGGACTGCCGCCGCAAGGCAGGCAGTCCGCAGGCCATCAGTTCTTGGTGGCCATCTCGCGCCACATCTCGAAGTTCCTCTTGTCTTCGGAATCGGCGTAATCCATGTTGTCGCGGCCCTGCTCCATGCGGTACCAGCGCAGCACCTCGGCCAGCGGGTTGAAATCGGGCTTGGTCGGATCCGCGTCGGGCTCGAAGCAGTTGCCCTGGTAGATCTGGTGCACCGGCAGCCAGCTCTGGCTGTACTTCTCCGGCTCGTCGTCGAAGATGTCCTTGCAGCCGTCGGAGCAGAAGTGGTACTTCATGCCGTGGTAGGTGCTCTCGCGGTAGGCCACCTTGGTCGGATCATCCGGTTCGGTGAAGAACATCGGGATCTGGCAGGTCTGGCAGAGCATCGGCAGCGTGGTGTTGTAGAAGCGGCGGCCAGCCTTCTGCTCTTCGGTGTAGTGCTCCCACAGCGGACGATAGTACTTGTCGAAGGTGTCCGGATACTTGGCAGACAGCCAGTCCATGTCTTCCTTGCTCGGCACCCAGGTGTGGAACGGAGCGGCCGCGCCATAGTTGTAGAACACGTTCCAGGCCTGGTGGCTCAGGTGGTCCTTGTCCTTGCAGGCCTGCTCCCAGCCCTTCGGCACCTTGATGCCATAGCGTGCCAGGTCGTTGAACAGCGCACCGCCGTTCTGCTCGGCATACACTTCCCAGGCCTCTTTCCAGCTCATCACGCGCTTGGGCAGCATGTAGTCCATCATCATGGCGACCAGCGTCAGCACGCGGTAGCCGCGCCAGAACCACTTGTCCATCCACTTCTGCACGATCGGCAGGTTGTCCGGATCCTGTTCCAGGATGAACTTGATCATCTCCAGGCCCAGCGTCATGTGGCGGGATTCGTCGGACTGGGCCGAGAAGCCGAAGGCCATGGCGCCCATGTCGCCGTTGTAGGCGGCCCCGGAAATGAAGGGCACGAACAACAGGTTGGTCAGCACGTACTCGAACGCGAAGCCGATGGCAACCATGAACTCGAACGGGCCGGCAGAGACGGCATCATCAAAGAAGCTCTTGGGCACCGACAGGTACCACACGCGGTCGTGCTGGTGGCGCCAGTTCTGGAAGCCGTTGTAGTGCTTGTTGTAGTTGGAGAGCGAATGCACCTGCGTCTGGAAGTGGCGGATCTCGTCCACCGCCTGCATCTGGCAGGCCACGCGCGGGCCGGCGCCGGCAAACTGGCGGCCGACGTGGGCAAAGCCGCGGTGCGCCATGTATTCCAGCGGGGAAACCCCGGTCAGGAATAATTTCAGCGAGTTGATGTATCGCGCATCCGTTACGCCCAAGTGGCCATTGTTCTGGTTGAACGCATCGATGATGGCGTAGAGCTTGCGCTCCTTCTCGGCCTGGTACTTCCAGTATGCATCCATCGTCATGCGGAAGGGATCCTCGAACTTGCTCCAGTCGTGGATCTTGATGCCTTCGTACGTCAGGTACGGGAACACGTCTTCCGGCTTCTGGTAGGTGGGGGTCCAGTCCAGATCGCGCGTCATCAGGTTGTAGCGTTCCTTCAGGCTCAGCTTTTTCTTGACAATCATGTCCATGGGAATGTCTCCGTTCTAATAGGGTGAGGCGGTTGCGGCTCAGTTGCCCCAGCTCAGGGCGAACTGGTCTTCGTCTTCGTCGATGTGGCCGCTGAGCGTGATCAGGTTGACGTGCAGTTCCTGCAGGTCGAAATCGCGGCCCATTTCCTGCTCAATGCTTTCGCGCTTGATGACCAGGCGGTTGGGGCAGTCCACCTTCACCATGGCGGGCTGTTCGTTGAGGATGGCGTCCGGGTTGTCGGCCATGATGGCGTCGACGATGGCGCGGGTTTCCTCGTTTTTCTGCAGGGCGATGAATACGTTGGACATGGGTTTGCTTCCGGTAAGAGGTTGATCAGGCAGGAATGCCGGCCTTGGCCATGCGCGCATTCAGGGCAGCGCCCACGTTGTCGAGGGCTGCACCGCCCTGCTCGCCCAGGGCGATGCGTGCCACGGGCTCCAGCGCGGTACGGGCGCGGGCATGCCACTTGGCCAGCCACTCGCGCAGTTGCGCCTTGTTGGCATCGCTTTCGGCAGCGCTCACCTTCATCACGGCGTCGACCCACTTGTTGGTGTCGTCGAACCACTCGGCCTGGAAGCGCGTCAGCATGGACACCACCGGGCCGGCCTTGGCGGTCAGCGCCTTGTCGACTTCCTTGTAGGCCAGCGCAAACAGCATGCCGTCCAGCACCACGTTCTGGGCCACGAACAGTTCGAACCAGTCTTTCAGCACCAGCGTGTCTTCCACATAGCGGCGCAGCTCCTGCCACTCGGGCGCTTCCAGCCAGGCCTTCTTGGCCGCTTCCAGTTCACCCTGGTGGCCGAGCAGCAGGCCCAGGCGCGTCAGGTACTGGGCAATGCCGAGCTGGTCCATGCCGGAATACAGGCAGGGCTGGGTGATGGCGGTGCCGAAACCGTAGGCGCAGATGGCAGAACCGTTCATGTTGGCGCCCCAGGCCACGTGGCGCAGCGGCAGGTAAAAATCGAGTGCCAGCTTGCGGGCGTCATCGTTGTAGGTATCGGCCAGGCCGCGCGTCTCGACGAACTCGAAATCGGCCTCGGCGGTTTCCTGCATGCGGGCACGCGCCTGGGTGTAGGTGCCGTAGTAGAGCTGGCGCGGATCCTTCAGCGCATACCAGTCCTTCATCACGATGGCGGTGCGGCTGGCGTCGAACAGCTCATACTCGGGCGCCCAGGTCGGGCGGTAGTGGAAGCTGGCCGAGGGCTGCACGTCCATCGTCGCTTCCAGATAGCGCGACGCGGGCTTGTCTGCACCCTGGCGCGCCGCGATGTTGTTGAAGGTCTGCCGCAGCGGCGTGATGCTGACGGTGCGAAGATCGATCTGCATGTGCGTTGTCTCCTGGTTGCTTTCGTGAAAATCAAGGCTCGTGACGGAAATGACGATCGCGCGCCGCGCGCAGGTTCCAGTCCCATTCGTGCTCCTGGCTGCCCTGCTCCGCGTCCTCCAGTCCGCCCACCGTGGGCGTCACGCCCTGGTCGGTGCAGAACTGCTCGAACTCGGCGCGCGCCATCACCATTTCCACGTACAGGTGCGGCTCGCCCACCGCAAACTCGAACTCGACCATGCCGTTTGCATGCTCTTCCCTGATGCGCACATAGCGCTTGCGGGTGTCGAAGGAATCGGGGGTGGTGTTTGTCTGTTCCATGCCGCAAATTCTAGGAATGGGGGCTGCGGAAGACCTTTTAATCTCGATATTCAGGGGAAAGTCCCTAAGCGGAGCTGGCTTCACTTCATTGATCGGCAATATGACGACAATTGCGGCTGATGATTTCGGCCAGCACATCAGCATCAGTTGATCAAATAATCAATTTTTTCGCGCAAATCGCTTAAAATTCAGGCAAACAGGACGCACCCGTGATTTCTTCCCGGGCCTGCAGGGGATTGCCATAGCCCTTCATATCTCGATATTCGGAGACAATGCCTTTCATGGCCTCACCTCCCAAGCTCCCGCCCGACCACGACCTGCGCCAGCTGCTGCGCTTCTCGCTAGACGAGGGCAGCATCTGGCTCGGCTCGCGCCGCATGGTGCTGGTGCATGCCGAATCCCTGGGCCGGCTGCGCAAGGCCCTGCTGGCCCGCCTCGGCCGCGACGAAGCACGCAGCATGCTGCTCAGCACCGGCTTCAGCTCCGGCCTGCGCGACGCCGAATTCGCCCGTCAACTGCGTGGCGGCCAGTCGGGCGACGACATCTTCCTGGTCGGTCCCCAGCTGCACATGATCGAAGGCGCCGCCCAGGTGCGCCCGGTCAGGCAGGAGATCGACAGGGACAGTGGCCAGTTCGTGGGCGAATTCACCTGGCACCATTCCTGGGAAGCCTATGCCCACCTGCAGATGATGGGACGCTCCGACGAGCCGGTCTGCTGGCTGCTGCTGGGCTACGCCAGCGGCTATACCAGTGGCTTCATGGGCCGGCTGGTGCTGTTCCAGGAAACCGGCTGCGCTGCCACCGGGGCGCCGCATTGCCACATCCTGGGCAAGTCGGCGGAGCTGTGGGACGAAGGGGCGCAGGTGTTCCAGCTCTACGACGTGGAGCAGCTCGAATCGCTGCTGCAGGCCAGCGGCCGCCGCATGGCCGATCCGCTCACCCCAGGCCTGCACCAGCCCATGGACAGCGGCCCGACCACCACCGTGATCGATCCCGCGGCCGACCTGTCGCAGACCATGGGCGAATACGGCCTGCTGCCAGCCCAGCTCACCATGCTGGAGCGCGCCGCCCACGCCGGCATCCCGCTGCTGCTGCAGGGCGAATTCGGCACCGGCAAACAGACGCTGGCGCGCCGCCTGCACAAGCTCGCGGCCAGCGGCAGGCCCTTCGTCATGCTGGACTGCCAGGGCCTGGATCCTGATGCACTCGACATCCAGCTGTTCGGCGAGAAGATGCGCAGCGACCTGGGCAGCACCATGCACGCCGCCACCCATGCACTGGCCGGCACCACCGGGCGCACCGGCCGCATCGAGCAGGCCGAAGGCGGCATGCTCTACCTGCACAACATCGAACACCTGCCGCTGTTGCTGCAGGACAAACTGCTCGATTTCCTGCGCCACGGCGAATTCCTGCGCCATCAGGGCCAGATGCCCGTGGCAGCCCACTGCCAGCTGATCGCTGCCAGCTCCGCCAATCTGGAGCAGCTGGCCCAGCAAGGCCAGTTCCGCCGCGAACTGCTGCTGCGGCTGCAGACCGTGCAGGTTACGCTGCCTCCCCTGCGCGAGCGCATGCACCAGCTGCCGGTACTGGCCGAAACCCTGCTCATGCAGTATGCCGCCAAGTACAAGGCACTGCCCCCTTCCCTGAGCGAGCATGCGCTGCAGACGCTGATGCACCAGCCCTGGGCCGGCAACCTGTCCGAGCTGGGCCGCGTGCTCGAGCGCGCCGTGCTGCTCACCGGCGGTCAGGACATGATCGACACGCGCCACCTGTTCCCGCTCATGCCCGAGCATCCGCACACCGCCCTTACCCGCCACGGAAGCCTGACCGAAGTCGATGTGCGCCGGCTGCCGGGCGAGCTGTGCGCCACCCTGCTTTCCAGCGGCGTCACCCTGCCCGACATCGAATCCCAGTTGCTCGAGTTTGCCGTGCAACAATCACGGGGCAATCTGGCCGCAGCCGCGCGCCAGCTTGGCCTGACGCGCCCGCAACTGGCCTATCGGCTGCAACGCAGCGCCCAGAATCCCTCTTCCTGAAGCCAGCGAGCCTCACCATGACTTTCGTTGCCTCCCAGCATTACCTGACCCAGACCGAAGCTCCCGCACCGCGCACCCTGGTCGAAAAAGCCTACCGAGCCATGCGCGCCGACATCATCGAGGGCCGCCTGCCACCGGGCTACAAGCTGCGCGTGGAGCATCTCAAGGAAGACTACGACGTCGGCGCCGGTACGCTGCGCGAGGCGCTGTCGCTGCTGGTGTCCGATGCCCTGGTCTATGCTGAAGGCCAGCGCGGCTTCCGCGTCAGTCCGATCTCGCTCGACGATCTGGAAGACCTGACCAACCAGCGCGTGCTGCTCGAAACGGAAGCACTGCGCCAGTCCATCCGGCACGGCGATGCGCGCTGGGAAGCCGAGCTGCGTGACTCCTACGATGCGATGACACGCCTGCGTGACAGCAGCGGTCATATCGACACCCAGCAATTCGAGCAATGCAACAAGCGTTTCCACGAGGCGCTGATTGCCGGCTACCATTCGCCGTGGACCAAGTACCTGCTCGGCCTGCTCAACCGCCACTCCGAGCGCTACCGCTACATGACGCTGCAGCTGGTGGCCGAACACACGGTCGAGCGCAATGTGGACGAGGAACACGAAATCATCTTCCGCGCCGCCATCGCCCGCCGGGATGCCCGCGCCGCGCTGGCGCTGGAAACCCATGTCCGCACCACCTGCGACCTGATCCGCCAGGTGGCGCGCAGCCAGGCGCTGCCGGGGTTCGAGGACGCGAAAACCCAGCTGCTCGCCAGGGAATGAAACAACACGGCCCCCGCTGTCGAAGCGGAGGCCGCGTCAAATCAAACGCCCTGCGCGTGCACGCGCTCGACCTTGCTGTGCAGCTTGTTCAGCGCGCTCAGGTAAGCCTTGGCCGACGCCACCACGATATCAGGATCGGCACCCACGCCGTTCACGATGCGGCCGGCCTGCTGCAGCCGCACCGTCACCTCGCCCTGGCTTTCGGTGTTGCCGCTGATGGCGTTCACCGAATACAGGATCATCTCGGCACCGCTCTTCACGTGCGACTCGATGGCCTTGAGTGAGGCATCGACCGGACCGTTGCCGGTCGCCTCGCCCTTCACTTCCTTGCCTTCCACGGTGAACACCACGCTCGCGCTCGGCTGCTCGCCGGTCTCGCTGTGCTGCGCCAGCGACACCAGACCGTACTGCTCCTTCTCGGCAGTCACGCTCTCGTCGCCCACCAGCGCGATGATGTCCTCATCGAAAATCTCGCTCTTGCGGTCAGCCAGTTCCTTGAAGCGGGCAAAGGCGGCGTTGATTTCGGCTTCGCTCTCGAGCTCGATGCCCAGCTCCTGCAGGCGCTGCTTGAAGGCATTGCGGCCGCTGAGCTTGCCCAGCACGATCTTGTTGGCGCTCCAGCCCACATCCTCGGCGCGCATGATCTCGTAGGTGTCGCGCGCCTTCAGCACGCCATCCTGGTGAATGCCGCTGGCGTGGGCGAAGGCGTTGGCGCCCACCACCGCCTTGTTCGGCTGCACCACGAAACCGGTGATCTGGCTCACCATGCGGCTGGCCGCAACGATCTGCTGCGTGTCGATGTTGACGTTCAGGCCGAAATAGTCGCGGCGCGTCTTCACCGCCATCACCACCTCCTCGAGCGAGCAGTTGCCGGCGCGCTCGCCCAGGCCGTTGATGGTGCATTCCACCTGGCGCGCGCCGCCAATGGTCACGCCGGCCAGGCTGTTCGCCACGGCCATGCCGAGGTCGTTGTGGCAGTGCACGCTCCAGATCGCCTTGTCACTGTTCGGCACCTTTTCGCGCAGGCTCTTGATGAAATTGCCGTACAGCTCGGGCACGGCATAGCCCACGGTGTCGGGAATGTTGATGGTGGTGGCACCCTCGTTGATCACCGCCTCGCACACGCGCGCCAGAAAATCCAGGTCGCTGCGGTAGCCATCCTCGGCGCTGAACTCGATATCGGCCATCAGGTTGCGCGCAAAGCGCACCGAACGGCGGGCCTGCTCCAGTACCTCTTCGGGCGACATGCGCAGCTTCTTCTCCATGTGCAGCGGGCTGGTCGCGATGAAGGTGTGGATGCGGCCACGGTTGGCGTTCTTCAGCGCCTCGGCCGCGCGGCTGATGTCGCGGTCATTGGCGCGCGACAGCGAGCACACGGTCGAATCCTTGATGGCGTTGGCAATCGCCTGCACGCACTCGAAGTCGCCGTTGGAGCTGGCCGCAAAACCGGCCTCGATCACGTCCACGCGCAGACGCTCCAGCTGACGGGCGATGCGGATCTTCTCGTCGCGCGTCATGGAAGCGCCGGGCGACTGCTCGCCATCGCGCAAGGTGGTATCGAAAATGATGAGTTGGTCGGTCATGGAAAGCCCCTTGGGTGATGAAGTTTGGTGGTCCGCTGCCACCTGCCACGATGCAAAAAACAAAAAGCCCGCTGCAGGTGCAAACGGGCTCAGTGTGAGAGGTTTTTGCGCGCGCTACTTACCCCGCCCGTCGGACGTCAGCCAGTAGCAGGGATAGTGCAAAAACCTTCATGAGATTCAATGTAGCACAATTCTTGCGGCGCTGCATCAATCGTGCAGGCCTTTTTCGTCCGGCTCATCGGTGGATGTGGCAACGATGCTCACATACTGCCCCGTCGCCTTGCGCCACACATACAGCACATAGCCGCTCAGCGCATACAGCACGAACAACAGGAACAGCATGGTCGGCGGCTCGATGCTGATCACGGCCATCAGCAGCACCACACCGATCAGCAGCGCAAACGGCACGCTGCGCTTGCCACCGAAATCCTTGAAGCTGTAGTACGGCACATTGGTCACCATGGTCAGTCCGGCCAGCAGCGTGATGGCGAACATGAACCAGGACAGGTCGGTACGCACGATGCCGCCGCCGGTAAACAGCTCGATAAAGGCCTTGAACCACGGAACATCGCGGTGCGCGTTGATGATTTCATTGGTCAGCCAGATAAAGCCGGTCACCAGCGCCGCCGCTGCGGGTGACGGCAGCCCCTGGAAGTAGCGCTTGTCCACCACACCAGTGTTGACGTTGAAGCGCGCCAGGCGCAGCGCTGCACAGGCACAGTAGACAAAGGCAGCGATCCAGCCCCAACGGCCCAGCGGGCGCAGCGCCCACTCGTAGGCAATCAGCGCCGGCGCCGCGCCGAAGCTCACCATGTCGGAGAGCGAGTCCATCTGCTCGCCAAAGGCGCTCTGCGTATGCGTCAGGCGCGCCACACGGCCATCGAGGCTATCGAGCACCATGGCGGCAAACACGCCAATGGTGGCCAGATCGAAGCGGCCGTTCATGGCCATCACGACGGAATAGAAACCGCCGAACAGTGCCGCCAGCGTAAACAGGTTGGGCAGCACATAAATGCCCTTGCGGCGCTTGCGCACCGGCTGCCCCTGTGCTTCCTGTTCCGGGTCGATCGGAAAAATATCCATGCTGCTCCTGGGTTGGTCGCGGAAGATGCCTGGCAAGGACATCAGCGAACCTGCATCTTACAGGACGGCCAGAATCGTGGTCGTGGCCGACACCTTGTCGCCCGGCGCCACCTTGGGCTGCGCCGTCAACGGCAGATACACATCCACGCGCGAACCGAAACGGATGAAGCCGTAGCGCTGGCCGCGCGTCAGCACATCGCCGGGCTTGACGTAGCACAGGATGCGTCGGGCAATCAGGCCGGCCACCTGCACCAGCGTGATGGTCGTGCCATTGCTGTCGATCACCACCGCATTGCGTTCGTTCTCGGTCGACGCCTTGTCCAGATCGGCGTTGACAAAGGCACCGGGGAAATACTGCACCTTGGTCACGGTGCCGTCGACCGACGCACGGTTGCTGTGAACGTTGAACACGTTCATGAACACGCTGATCAGCAGCGCATCACGGTCGGCGTAGGGATCGCGCACCTTCTCGACCTTGACGATGCGGCCATCGGCCGGCGACAGCACGGCATTGGCATCCTGCGGGATCGGACGCGCGGGATCGCGGAAGAACTGGATCACGAAAGCGGCGATCAGCCAGAACGGCAGCGCCGCGCCACCGCCAAATACGGCATGCACCAGCAGCGCCACGACCAGGCTGCCACCGATGTAGGGCCAGCCTTCGCGCGCCAGAATGGGGTGAGGATAGTTGTTGTTGCTCATTGTGCAATGATCCCATGAAAGTGCCTGCCCCACCAGAGGGAGGCTGCAGAAACGCGAAAAGCCACCGAAGTGGCTTTTGCTGCCCATCCGACCGCGGCACGGGCCGCAGAGGATGGGTATTGTGCACGATCTGCAGACCGTGCAACGCAGGAACCAATCAGTTCTTGCTCTGGTCCACCAGCTTGTTCTTGGCGATCCAGGGCATCATGCCGCGCAGCTGGTTGCCAACGATCTCGATCTGGTGCTCGGCGTTCTGGCGGCGGCGGGCCGTCATGCTGGGGTAGTTCAGGCGGCCTTCGTTGATGAACATCTTGGCGTATTCGCCGTCCTGGATGCGCTTGAGCGCAGCGCGCATGGCCTTGCGGGACTCTTCGTTGATTACCTCGGGGCCGGTCACGTACTCGCCATACTCCGCGTTGTTGGAGATGGAGTAGTTCATGTTGGCGATGCCGCCTTCGTACATCAGGTCGACGATCAGCTTCAGTTCGTGCAGGCACTCGAAGTAGGCCATTTCCGGAGCGTAGCCGGCTTCTGTCAGGGTTTCGAAGCCCATCTTCACCAACTCGACGGCGCCGCCGCACAGCACGGCCTGCTCGCCGAACAGGTCGGTCTCGGTCTCTTCCTTGAAGTTGGTTTCGATGATGCCGCCCTTGCCGCCGCCGTTGGCCATGGCATAGGACAGGGCCAGGTCACGGGCCTTGCCGGACTTGTCCTGGTAGATGGCGATCAGGGACGGCACGCCGCCGCCCTTCAGGTATTCGGAACGCACGGTGTGGCCGGGGCCCTTGGGAGCGACCATGATCACGTCCAGGTCAGCGCGCGGCACGACCTGGTTGTAGTGCACGTTGAAGCCGTGGGCAAAAGCCAGCGTGGCGCCCTGCTTGATGTTGGGCTCGACGTTGTTCTTGTACACCTCGGGGATGTTCTCGTCCGGCAGCAGGATCATGACCAGATCGGCGGCCTTGACGGCGTCGTTGACTTCCATCACGGTCAGGCCGGCCTTGGCGACCTTGTCCCAGGAAGCACCGCCCTTGCGCAGGCCGACCACCACTTTCACGCCGCTGTCGTTCAGGTTCTGGGCGTGGGCGTGGCCTTGCGAGCCGTAGCCGATGATGGCAACGGTCTTGCCCTTGATCAGGCTCAGGTCACAGTCCTTGTCGTAGAAAACTTTCATCGCTATCTCCAAAAATCAGAATAAGGTGGCGAAACGCCCTTCGGAAGGCTCAGGGCGAACAATCGATGCTTTCGCCGATAGAAGCCGTCTGCGCTGAGCCCACCGAGGCGCAGACAGCCAAACTTGTCTATTGTAGGACGCTCAGACGCGCAGGATGCGCTCGCCGCGGCCCAGGCCACTGGAGCCGGTACGCACGGTTTCCAGAATGGCGCTGCGTTCGATGGCGTTCAGGAAGGCATCGTTCTTGCTCTTGTCGCCGGTCACCTCGATGGTGTAGCTCTTGTCGGTGACGTCGATGATGCGGCCACGGAAGATGTCGGCCATGCGCTTCATCTCCTCGCGCTCCTTGCCGACGGCGCGCACCTTCACCATCATCAGCTCGCGCTCGATGTAAGCGCCTTCGGTCAGGTCGACGACCTTCACGACTTCGATCAGGCGGTTCAGATGCTTGGTGATCTGCTCGATCACGTCATCGGAGCCGGAGGTTTCGATGGTCATGCGCGACAGGCTCTCGTCCTCGGTCGGCGCCACGGTCAGGCTCTCGATGTTGTAGCCGCGGGCAGAGAACAGGCCCACCACGCGCGACAGCGCGCCGGCTTCGTTCTCCAGCAGGATGGCAATGATGTGTTTCATGATGGTTTCCTCTTTTCGCTGCCCTCCCCCGCAGCCGGTAAGCGGCGGGCTTGGCAGGCAATAGATTCACTCGGACAAATAAATTCGGGGCAACCGGGCGGGCCGGAACGGGCTGAGCGTGCAGCCCGCACAGGCAGCGCCCGGCGGCAAATGGCTTACAGCTCTTCCGAGCCCAGCAGCATCTCGGTGATGCCCTTGCCGGCCTGCACCATCGGGAACACGTTCTCGGTGGGATCGGTGCGGAAGTCGAGGAACACGGTGCGGTCCTTCAGCTTCTTGGCTTCGCGCAGCGCCGGTTCCACATCCTTCGGATCCTCGATCAGCAGGCCCACGTGGCCATAGGCCTCGGCCAGCTTGACGAAGTTGGGCAGCGCGTCCATGTAGCTGTGGCTGTAGCGGCCGGAATATTCGATTTCCTGCCACTGGCGCACCATGCCCAGGTAGCGGTTGTTCAGCGCCACGATCTTGATCGGCGTTTCGTACTGCAGGCAGGTGGACAGTTCCTGGATGTTCATCTGCACCGAGCCTTCGCCCGTCACGCAGTACACATCGGCCTGCGGCTTGGCCAGCTTGATGCCCATGGCGTAGGGAATGCCCACGCCCATGGTGCCCAGACCGCCGGAGTTGATCCAGCGGCGCGGACGGTTGAACGGGTAGAACTGCGCCGCGAACATCTGGTGCTGACCCACGTCGGACGTGATGTAGCAATCGTCGTCCCTGGTCATCTCGTACAGCGTCTCGACCACTTTCTGCGGCTTGATCACGTCCTTGTTGTCGCGGTCGTACTTCAGGCAGTCGGTCTTGCGCCACTTGTTGACGGTTTCCCACCAGGGAGCCACCGCCTCGGGGTTGGGCTTGACTTCGGATTCGTTGATGGCGTTGAGCAGCTCGACCAGCACATCCTTCACGTCACCCACGATCGGCACGTCGACCTTGACGCGCTTGGAGATGACAGACGGATCGATGTCGATATGGATGATCTTGCGCTCATTCTGCGCGAAGTGCTTGGGGTTGCCGATCACGCGGTCGTCGAAACGGGCGCCCACGGCCAGCAGCACGTCGCAGTGCTGCATGGCGTTGTTGGCCTGCACCGTGCCGTGCATGCCCAGCATGCCCAGGAATTTCGGATCGCTGGCCGGATAGGCGCCCAGGCCCATCAGCGTGCTGGTGCAGGGTGCGCCCAGGGTATCGACCAGGGTGCGCAGTTCGTCGCAGGCGTTGCCCAGCAGCACGCCACCACCGGTGTAGATGTAGGGACGCTTGGCGTTCAGCAGCAATTGCAGCGCCTTGCGAATCTGGCCGCCGTGGCCCTTGCGCACCGGGTTGTAGGAGCGCATGGCAACCGTCTCGGGGTAGCCGTGCCAGGCCACTTTCTGGAAGGACACGTCCTTGGGCACATCGATCACGACCGGGCCGGGACGGCCGGTGCGCGCGATGTGGAAGGCGCGCTTGACGACGCTCGGGATGTCCTTGGGATCCTTCACCAGGAAGTTGTGCTTGACCACCGGGCGCGTGATGCCCACGGTGTCGCATTCCTGGAAGGCGTCCTGGCCGATGGCGCCGGTCGGCACCTGGCCGGCGATCACCACCAGCGGAATGCTGTCCATGTAGGCGGTGGCAATGCCGGTGACAGCGTTGGTCAGACCGGGGCCGGAAGTGACCAGCGCCACGCCCACTTCACCGGTGGCACGGGCAAAACCGTCGGCCGCGTGCACGGCTGCCTGCTCGTGACGCACCAGCACGTGCTGGATGGTTTCCTGCTTGTACAGGGCGTCGTAGATGTAGAGCACGGCGCCGCCGGGGTAACCCCAGAGATGCTTGACGTTCTCGGCCTCGAGGCACTTGATGAGGATTTCGGCGCCCATGAGCATGGGAGCGCGGGAAGAGGAAGACTTGGCTGCTGCAGCCGTATTCTGTTGGATATCCATGTGATGAACCTTTGTGATTTTCTATACAGAAAAACCTTGGGTGCCTCTCGGCGGCATCCTTGTGAGATGGCTTCGAGACTTAAGGCCAAAGCCATGGGCGCTTCTTGTAACGCGCCGGACAGTGACCCGTTTGCCGAATGAGTTGTGCAGAGCGTCATTATGGCATTGCTGCAATGCAAAAGTGAAAAATTTTTACAAATCAGGAGCTTGGGCAAGCTGCCCTCCGGCTTGCGATGCGCAGATGCGACATGGGTCTGCATGCCGGGCTGCCCGATCACCTGCGCCGTGCGGGCGTCGTGCGCACCTGGGTGGGCATCGAAACGCACGGATCGCAAACCGCCCCGGCAGGAAACATTCCCGCAATCGCCCGATCGTCTGGCAGTTTCACCGGGTGCCGCTATACTCGCGCGAGTCCTCTGCCCAGCCTGTTTTGTGCCCGCTGGCGCAGCTTGTGCCCATCGCGCCAGCGCCTGAACCTGAATGAACGCCTCCTCCCTTCCCGCCGCCGGCCAGCCGGCTCCCCCGCTCTCGCTGCAGGCTCCGCCGCTGTGGCGCCGTCTGTCCTGCTGGCTGTATGAAGGCATGCTGCTGTTCGGCGTGGTGTTCCTGGCCGGCTACCTGTTCAGCGCGCTCACGCAGACGCGCCATGCCCTGCAGAACCGGCATGGCCATCAGATCTTCCTGTTTCTGGTGCTGGGCGCCTATTTCGTCTGGTTCTGGAGCAAGGGCCACACCCTGGCCATGAAGACCTGGCACATCCGCATCGTCGACCGCCTGGGCCAGCCCATCAGCAAGCTGCGTGCCCTGGCGCGCTACCTGCTGAGCTGGCTCTGGGTGCTGCCGCCACTGGGCGTGCTGTCGGTGACGCGCCACTGGCAGGAATCGCCCGGCCTGGCTACCGCTGCCTTCATGCTCTGGGTGGTGTTCTGGGCCCTGCTCAGCCGCGTACTGCCGCAGCGCCAGTTCCTGCACGACGTGCTGGCCGGCACCTACCTGATCCACCAGGCTCCGCCGCCCAAGGCCGAGCAGACGCGCAAATGGTGGCAGCTGTGATCGAGAAAATTCCCAAGCCCGATCCACGCCAGCACCCGCAGAAGTCGCGCCGCGGCCTGTCGCGGCTGTGGCATGCCACGCTCTACTCCATCGACGGGCTGAAGGCCGCCATCCGCGAATGCTCGGCCTTCCGCATGGAGCTGACGCTCGCAGCCTTCGGCATTCCGCTCTCGTTCCTGGTGGGACGCACCTGGGTCGAGATGGTGATTCTCTCCGGCTCGCTGGTGGCTCTGCTGGTAATCGAACTGCTCAACAGCGGCATCGAGGATGCAATCGACCGCATCGGCTACGAACTGCACCCGCTGGCCAAGCGCGCCAAGGATTTCGGCAGCGCTGCGGTGTTTCTGGGCAGCGTGTTTTGTGGCATCGTGTGGCTGTCGATGGTGGCGATCCGGCTGCATGCGCAGTTCTGATGCGGGGTGACTTGTCATGGATTGCCCCACCGCCGACCTGCAGTGCTGAACAGTCTGCCTCCTTGCGCCATTCCATTTTCCTGCGAGAAAAATCATGCATCCGTCCTCTCCCAGTGCACCCGCTCCTGCCCAGTCCGCCGGCGTGCGCTCCATGTTTGCCGATCCGGAACCGCGGTTTTCGGTGTGCGTGTATTGCGCCTCGCAGCCGGGCGAGAATGAGGCGTTCCGCACCACGGCGCGCGAAGTAGGCAGCTGGATCGCGCGCAATGGCGGCCAGCTGGTGTACGGCGGCGGCCATACGGGGCTGATGGGCATCGTGGCCGATGGCGCTCTGCAGGCCGGCGGCCGCGTGGTGGGCGTGATTCCGAAGGCGCTGGTGGAGCGCGAGTGGGCACACGAGGGCTGCACCGAACTGCACATCGTCGAGACCATGCACCAGCGCAAGCACATGATGGCCGAGCGCTGCACCGCTTTCCTGGCGCTGGCGGGCGGCATCGGCACCTTCGAGGAGCTGTTCGAAGCCTGGACCTGGAAGCAGCTGGGCTATCACAACAAGCCGGTGGCGATTCTCAACACCGGGGGCTATTACGACGATCTGCTGAAGTTTCTGGGCGGAGCAATCCGCCACGGCTTCATGCGCGACCACCAGATGGACATGATCCACGTCGGCACCGAGGTGGAGCCGACGCTGCGCTACCTGGCTGGCGGGGCTGCGGCCTGATCAGGCCGCTGGAACGCGTAGCCCTGCTGCCAGCATCAACGCTCAGACGGCGGTTTCGTCCTGCTCGCCGGTACGGATGCGGATGATGCGCTCGACCGGCGTGACGAAGATCTTGCCGTCACCAATCTTGCCGGTACGCGCCGCGCCAACGATGGCATCGACGCAGGCATCGACATCTTCAGCCTTGACCACCACCTCGATCTTCACCTTGGGCAGAAAGTCGACCACATATTCGGCGCCGCGGTACAGCTCGGTATGGCCCTTCTGGCGGCCGAAACCCTTCACCTCGGTCACGGTGAGGCCGTTGACACCGCATTCAGCCAGTGCCTCGCGGACTTCTTCCAGCTTGAACGGCTTGATGATGGCGGTGATCTGTCTCATGAAAAAATGCTCCTCGAAGTGCGGCAGCAAGCCGCAACTGGCATTGTGCAATAAAACGGCAGCCCTCGAACAGCTCAGGGCGTTTCACGGAAGCCGTTGATCAGCGGATAGCGCCAGTCCTTGCCGAAGCTGCGGTGCGTGATGCGAATGCCGATCGGCGCCTGCTGGCGCTTGTACTCGTTGATGCGGATCAGGCGCGTGACCTTCTCGACGGCGGCCTGGTCCAGCCCCTGGGCCACGATGTCGGCCAGCGGCACGTCATTTTCCATGTAGCGCATGACGATGGCGTCCAGCACTTCGTAGGGCGGCAGGCTGTCCTGGTCAGTCTGGTCGGGACGCAGTTCGGCGCTGGGCGGACGCGTGATGATGCGCTCGGGAATCGGGTTACTGCCGGTGCCGAAGGGGTCGTTGGCGTTGCGCCAGCGCGCCAGCGCAAACACCTGGGTCTTGAGCACGTCCTTGATCGGGCCGAAACCGCCAGCCATGTCGCCGTAGAGCGTGCTGTAGCCCGTGGCCATCTCGCTCTTGTTGCCGGTGATCAGCACCAGCGAGCCCATCTTGTTGGAAATCGCCATCAGCAGCGTGCCGCGGATACGGGCCTGGATATTTTCTTCTGTGGTGTCTTCCGGGCGGCCCTCGAACAGCGGCGCCAGTGCGGACTTGAAGGCCTCGAATGGGGGCAGGATGGCGATTTCGTCGTAGCGCACGCCCATGCGTCCGGCCATGTCGCGCGCGTCGATCAGGGAGATATCAGCCGTGTAGGGTGACGGCATCATCACGGCGCGCACATTGTCGGCGCCCAGCGCATCGACGGCAATCGCCAGCACCAGCGCCGAATCCATGCCGCCGGAAAGACCGAGCACCACCTGCTTGAACCCGCTCTTGCGCACATAGTCGCGCGTACCCAGCACCAGCGCCTGCCAGACCTCGGCACTGCTGTAGGCGTACTGGTACGGCGGCAGGCCGATCAGGCCGTCGCGTTCGGCCTCGGGCGTAGTCTCGCCCTGCAGGCGAACGGCGGCACCGGCCTGCGGCTCGAGCGTGAGCATCCAGTTCTGCTCGACGAAGCTGCGGGCGCGGCCGGCCAGGCGACCGTCTGCCTGCATGGCAAAGGAGCCGCCATCGAACACAACTTCGTCATGGCCGCCGACCATATGGGCGTAGATGATGGGGGTGCTTATTTTCTGGCTTAGTGCAGACTGACGTTTCTCCCGATCGCGCGCTTTGCCCATGTGATAGGGAGATGCATTCATGATCGCAATCACCTGCGCGCCCGCAGCCAAGGCAGCCTGGGCCGGCTCGTCGAACCAGCCGTCCTCGCACACCAGCAGGCCGATGCTCACGCCTTCCACCTCCAGCACACAGGGCTCGGTACCCGGCGTGAAGTAGCGCAGTTCATCGAATACCTGGTAGTTGGGCAGCTTCTGCTTGGCCACGCTGGCAATGCGCTGGCCGGCGCGCAGAGCGGTAACGCGGTTGGTGTGCTGCGGTAGGCTCACGCAGCGCGTGCGGTAGTCGGCGTTGCCAGTGGGGTGGCCCACAACCACCGTCAGATCAGGAAGGTCCGCCAGTTGGGCAGCGATTTCGTCCACCGTTTTTTCGCAGGCCTGGATGAAGGCAGGACGCTGCCACAGGTCGCCGGCAGAATAGCCGCAGACGGACATTTCTGCCGTCAGCACCAGGCGTGCACCCTGGGCGTAGGCTGCGCGTGCGGCATCAACGATGGCACGCGCGTTGCCGGACAAGTCGCCCACGACGGGGTTGAGCTGGGCTACACAGACAGTCAGGGACATGGTGATTCTTCTTCGAGAAAGGAAGGAGCTGCGCAGGGTGGCAGCGTTTTGACGATTATGGCTTAGGGAGTACCGGGCATCCGTGCAGGAATCGCTGCCGGAGCAGACGAGATAGCTGGCCCCCGGTTTGGCACACGGCGGACTGGCGGGCTCGATACATGGCTCAGGATTCCAGCCGCGGCAGCACATCCTGCAAGGCGCGCGCCGTGTCGGCCAGGCATTCCTCGCGGTCGCCCTGCCCTTGCCAGGCGTTGCGCCAGCCGCGGCTGCTGCCCTCCCATTCGGGATGCCCGCGTGCGGGAGTGAGTGCGCGCAGCACCGGGAACAGGCTTTCGGCCAGCGAGCGGTCATGTTCCGTATCTGGCTGATCGAGGTAGTGCACCTTGTCCATGGCGGCATGGCCGCGATGTTCGAGCGCCTGCAATAGCAGCAGCAGCTGGTCGGCAAGCACGACCAGCACGGTGTCTTCCAGGGTGAGTTCCTGCACGCCCTGCATGCGGTTTTCGAGCTTGCGCCACAGGGGGCGCCAGCCCTGGCTGGCCAGGCCGCCCAGGGTCGCGCCCAGCGTGGTGGCAGCGCCGAACGACAGACCGGCTAGGGCCACATCGGCGACCACGCCCAGGCCAGCCCCGACCATGGCGCCCAAGCCCAGCTTCTTGCCCGCCTCCATCAGCACTTCAGGGTTGAACAGGTCATCCTCCCAGCGGCCCTGCAGGCCGGGCAGGCTTTCCAGTTCGGCATCATCGGGGCGGAAGGCGAAGACGGCCAGCAGTTCATCCACGGCCTTGCGGCCGCGCTTGAGCACATCTGCCTGGAAGGCGCGGACGAAAGCCGCCTGCTGCACCGGATCGGAAAAGGCCTCGGCATCGAGTTCGCGCCGCATGGCGGCCAGATCAACCAGCGCGCCGGCGACGCTGCGGCAGGCGGCCTGGCGGCGCTCGGCCTGCTCCTGGGCAAGCCAGTGGACAATCTCGTTGAGTTGCTCTCGGCGCGGGCGCAGCAACGTCGCCAGATCGCCATAGAGCATGCGCTCGGCGCCGATGAAAGGCGCCACGGCATCGAACTCGACCTGGGCGTGCAGGTTGGCATCCAGCAGCGCCTGGCGCCATTCTGCCTGCCGGCTGTTGGCTGCGGCGACGAAGTTCAGCACCGGCATGACCGGGCGGGCGCAGTAGGTGAGAATCTCGAATTCGGCCCGGTACTTGGGCAGCACGGCTTCGCGGCTGTCAATCACGTACATGGCGGCGTCGGCTTCGTCGAGCAGCGCGCGCAGCACCTTGGCCTCCTGCTCGAACACGCCGCGCGCCTCGGGACCGGCCAGGAAGGCGCGCACGCGCTCGGGGCGCGTGCTGCCGGGCAGGCTGTTGAGATAGTCGAGCAAGGCAATGGAGTCTTCCAGGCCCGGCGTATCGAAGAAGCGCACCGCGGTCTGGCCGTGCATGCGCAGGTCGATGCTTTCGGCGTGGCGCGTGGTGCCGGGGCGGTCGGACACTTCGCCAAAGTCGACGTTGCGCGTCAGCGTGCGCAGCAGCGAGGTTTTGCCGGCGTTGGTGTGGCCCACTACGGCGATGCGGATCGGATCAGTCATGGTGGGAATTATCTTCACCGGAATGCGCGCCCGCCAGCCAGGCATCAGCTGCGGCCATGTCGACAAATACCGGAATTTGCGGGAATCCGCTGGCTTGGAGCCAGGCTTGCCAGCGGTCGGTGCTGCCGGTGCCGGTGCCGGTCAGCAGGATGGCGGTGCGGCTGGCAGTGGCGGCGGCCTCGCGCAGGAAGCGGGCCGTGCCGCGATCCGGGCTGCTGGCGCCCCAGGTGGCGATCAGCAGGGCATGGGGGCGCTGCTCGAGCAGGCGCTGGACCACGGCTGTGCGCTCGAGGCTGCTGCCGGCGATGCGTTCCAGCCATTGCACGGCGGGATGCCAGGCGGGCTGCCAGCGCTCCGGTGGCCAGGGCTGCTCCGGCGGCAGTTCGAAGCCCACCAGCGCGGGGGCGCCGGGCTGCGTCACGGGGGGCAGGACGTGCGCTGCGTGGCCGGAGCCGGCTCGCTCCGGATCTACCACCACGGCCGCGTCGAGTGCATCGAAACGGGCCAGCAGGCGGCGCACATAAGGATCGGAGCTGTCCAGCGCCAGGCGTCGCTGCCCGGCCTTCCAGGCCAGCCAGCACAGCAGCACCAGCAACAAGCGCGGCAGCAGGCCATAACAGAACACGCAGCCCATCAGCCACCAGGCCCAGGCCCGTTGGTCGCTTTCCAGACCGCCGCCGGCCGCGCGCACGGCGGCCGCATCGGGGACAGGGAAACCCAGTTGCGCCGGCAGCCAGCCGGTGACGTGCACAAACTGCTCGAAGAATGCCGGACTGAGAATGGTGGTTTCCCAGCTCAGGCGGTAGGCATGGAAAGAGAAGCCGAACCACAGCGCCAGCAGGATCAAACCGAAAGCCAGCGCCCAGATGGCGTGGCTGAGCAGGCCAAAGGCCCAGGGCGCCAGCCGGAAACGCTGCAGCACACGCCTTACGCCCTGCAGCAATGCCGCCGCATGCGGGCCGCGGTCCAGCGGCATTCTGGCGGTAAGTCGCAAGGCCAGCGCACCCAGCGACCAGCCCGAGCCCACCGCACTGCCCGATCCGGCATAGGTCCAGATCACGCCCAACACCCACAACACCAGCATCAACGCATGCGGCCCCAGCACGGTCACGAACGCGGCCATGGCATTGATGGAGCGCCCTTCGCCCATCACGGTCTGTGCCAGCCCCCAGGCCGACAGCGCCATCGCTCCGGCCAGACCCGGCATGACCCACAGGCCCAGATGGCGCCAGCGTTCCCATTCGGCGGGCAGTCCCAGACGCTGGCCCAGCAGCCAGGCGCGCTCAAGCACGCGCTCCATGCGATCGCTGCGCGCGGCATGGGCCGCCGGCAGGATGGCGCTGTCGTCCAGCGGGCCATCGGACTCGATTGCCTGGATGGCATGCGCCACGCCGAGGCGGGCGAGCGGCGATGCGGAGGGCGGCACACTCGTCACCATGCGCAAGACACTCCTTGAAGCAGGGCCAGTGCGAAAAAACCCCAGTGGTCTCGGTCAGGAAACAGGATGCGGATAATGCGTGGCATGACGAATGGGCGACTACACATCGACGACACTTCCGGGGCTGACGCAAGCACGGCGCAGGCTCCGGAGCGTCCGGATGCGATCCATTATGGCGCACAAACCCGGCGCGTCCTGGAGCGTCTGCAGGGCGTGGTCGCCGCAGAATCCGGAGGCCGTCTGGAGTTGCAACTGGTGCTTGATCCGGCAGACATCGAGGCCATGGCCTGGGATGGTCTGCTCGCCGTGCAGCAGTCGCCCACCCCATTCACGCGGCATGCCTATCTGCACGCGCTGCAGGCCAGTGGCAGTGCCACTGCCGAAACGGGCTGGCAAGCGCTGTTTCCCCTGCTCTGGCTGCAGGGTGCGCAAGGCCGCAAGCTGCTCGCAGCCTGCCCGCTCTATGTCAAGTCGCATTCCTATGGCGAATATGTGTTCGACTGGGCCTGGGCGCGCGCTTATGCCGAGCACGGCCTGGAGTACTACCCCAAGGCCCTGATTGCAGTGCCGTTCACGCCCGTTCCGGGCAGCCGCCTGCTGGCGCAATCGGCGCACTGGCGGCTGGCGCTGCTGGAGGTGGTGCATGCGCTGTGTGTGGATTACGGACTCTCCAGCCTGCATCTGCTGCTGGGAGACGACGCCGACCAGGCCGCAGCGCGGGAGCATGGGCTGATGCTGCGCGATGGCGTGCAGTTTCACTGGCAGAACCGTTCGCAGTTGCAGCCGGATGCCACCGACTGGAAAAGCTTCGATGACTTCCTCGCCAGCCTGCGCCAGGACAAGCGCAAAAAGATCCGCGCCGAGCAGCGCAAAGTGCGGGAAGCCAGCGTGCGATTTCGCTTGGAGCAAGGCAGGGACATTCAGGCCGGGGACTGGGCGTTTTTCTACCGCTGCTACAGGCGCACCTATCTGGAACACGGCAATGCGCCCTATCTGACCCCTGCCTTCTTTGCCCGAATGGCAGACGCCATGGCGGAAAACTGGCTGCTGTTCATTGCCGAGCGGGATGGTGAGCCCATCGCCTGCAGCCTGATCGGCCTGCATCTGGACGACGGGGGCCGGCCGCAAGTCGCCTACGGCCGCTACTGGGGCGCGCTGGAGCGCGTGGATTGCCTGCATTTCGACGCCTGCTACTACCAGCCGCTGCAGTGGTGCATCGCCCATGGCGTGCAGCGTTTCGAAGGCGGTGCACAGGGAGAACACAAGATGGCGCGGGCCCTGGTGCCCTCGGCCACCTGGAGTGCGCACTGGCTGGCACATCCAGGATTTGCCAAGGCGGTGGAGCGCTTTCTGGACCGCGAGAAGGACGGCGTGGCGGCCTATCAGGATGACTTGCAGCAGCGCAGCCCTTTTCGCGTTGCTCTGCGGCCTCCCGCGACAGACGCCGACTGAAAAAACATCGCGAGCGGCAGCACCTGATTCAGTTACGGTAGGCCAACAGCAAAACTGCGATAATTTCCCCGCAGGCTGTCTCTAGCACCCTGCCTTCCGCCATGATCCAAGCAGTCCATCCTCCCTCCACCGAAGCTACCGGCAACCGCTGGGCCGAAGTGGTGCGCGCCAAGGGCCTGCGCGCCACGCGCGACGTACTGCGGGTGCTGGACGTGCTCGAATCCTCCAGCGTCCCGCTCAGCCACGAAGGCCTGATGCGCGGCCTGCTGGCCGATGCCTCCGGCCGGGACATTGACCGGGTGACCCTTTACCGCGTGTTGGACCGCCTGGTGCAAGCCGGGCTGGTGGTGCGCACGCAGGACAGCGAGCGCACCTTTCATTTTGCGCTGGCCCAAAGCGGCAGCACCGGCTTTTTCGAATGCGAGCAATGCCACGCACTCACCGCCCTGCCCGAAGATCCGCAGCTTCCGGCTCTGCTGGAGCAACTCAATGCCCGCCTGCATCAGCAGGGGCTGAATAGCACCGACATCACGCTGTCGGTGCATGGCGTGTGTGCCGATTGCGAAGAGGCACCCGCTGCTGACAAGCGCTGACATCTGAGCTCGGAACGGAATTGCAATTCAGCCCGTACCGATTGAAGATGGCAACTGGCGAACGCTGCGTCACATCTTGACGCATGCATGACCACAATAACCTTCTATTGGAACAATAGGAGGTCAGCATGGTTGTCAGAAAACGCAGTCGCCCGATTTCAAATTTCCTATCTGCCCAGGTTGGCCCGCTCATCCAATTGTGGCTGCTGCGGCTATTGGTTCCGCTCGGAGCCCAGAAGGAATACATCACCCGTCATGGATTTTGTTCAGATACGCTCTCCGAAGCCATTGGGCTGAACGCGCATATCGACCTGGAAGCGGACATTGATCCGGGCAAGGCGCGACAGGCAGTTCGTAAACTGCATGCCGAAGCAGAAATCCGATGCAAGGATGCAAAGGCCCCTGACTGTCTGACACGGAATATTGAGCGTCTTGCCAACTTGGTCGGTCTATCTGAAGTCGACTGCCGCATTCTGGAATTCGCCGTACTGATCAACAATGAACGTCTGCTTGACGACACTGCTGACTGGCTCGAAACCTTGTCAACCACCAAGGTCTATCACGTGCTTTCCGTGCTGCTGGACAAGCCGGTCGCTGACATCAAGCAGGCACTGAACATGGACGGGGTTCTGGTGAAATCCGGTCTGGTGAACCTGGACCGCCATGGCACCGCACACCTTCGCTCCAAACTGCAACTCCTTTCGGACTCGTTTTCGGATCGCATCCTCAGCTCCGATTCCGACCCGATCAACTTGCTGAAAGACACCATTGCTCCAAGCAAGAAGCCAACCCTGCAGCTGGACGACTATGGGCACATCCAAGAAACGCTCACCGTGTTGCGCGCTTACCTGGCGCACAGCGTCACCACAGCACGGCCAGGAGTCAACATTTTCATTCACGGTTCGCCCGGAACCGGAAAAACACAATTGGCCCGGGTATTGGCACAAGAACTCGGCTGTGAGCTATTTGAAGTAGCCAGCGAGGACAGCGACGGCGACCCCATCGGCGGGCTTGACCGTTTGCGTGCCTATCGTGCCGCACAGTGCTTCCTGGGGCAGCGCCGCGCACTCATCCTGTTTGATGAAGTCGAAGATGTCTTCAATGGTGACGAATTTCCCTTTGATCGCCAGCATTCCGCCCATGCCCGCAAGGCCTGGATCAACCGCGCGCTGGAAGAAAACCCGATTCCCACCATCTGGCTGTCGAATTCGATCCGGAGGCTTGATCCAGCCTATGTGCGTCGCTATGACATGCTTTTTGAGTTGCCGATCCCTCCCAAGAAACAACGCGCACGCATCCTGACACAGGCCTGCGGCAATCTGCTGGATGCGCGCAGCATTGCGCGCATAGCCGAAAGCGAACGTCTGGCACCGGCCGTGGTGACCAAGGCCAGTGCGGTCGTGCAAAGCATTCGCGGCGAGATTGGTGAACAGCGCGCCGGTCAGGCGCTCGAGCTGCTGATCAACAACACCCTGCAGGCGCAACAGCACAAGCCGATCAAGCGCGACGATAGCTCGCGGCTTTCCGAGATCTACGATCCCGCATTCATTCATGCAGATAGCGATCTGGCTGCCGTTGCGGCAGGCCTTGTCCAGGCCAAGTTCGGTCGCTTGTGCCTTTATGGCCCGCCAGGAACTGGAAAGACCGCGTTTGGCCGCTGGCTGGCGGAGCAATTGCAGATGCCTTTACTGGTGAAACGTGCCTCTGATCTGCTGTCGATGTATGTAGGCGGGAGCGAAAAAAACATTGCGGCTGCGTTCCGTCAGGCCGAACAGGAAGGCGCGGTATTGCTGATCGACGAAATCGACAGTTTCCTGCAGGATCGTCGAGGTGCCGTGCGCAGTTGGGAAGTCACCGAAGTGAACGAAATGCTGACCCAGATGGAAGCCTTCTCAGGGATCTTCATTGCCTCCACCAATCTGGTGGAAGGGCTTGACCAAGCGGCGTTGCGGCGCTTCGACCTCAAGGTGAAACTGGACTATCTGCGCCCTGAGCAAGCCTGGGAATTGCTGCTGCGCCACTGCGATTCGCTGGGCTTGCCCCTGCCCTCCGAAGCGCTGCAATTTCGCTTGCACGGACTGCGCTCACTGACCCCGGGCGATTTTGCCGCGGTTGTGCGTCAGCATCGATTCCGCCCCTTCACCTCTGCCAGCCATCTCGTCGCTGCTCTGGAATCCGACTTTGGCTTGAAGCAGGGAGGACGAGGCCCCATCGGTTTCCTCTGAATGTGTAACAAAATAACATAAGATGCCTCCAAGGAGAACAACATATGCGTACGCTTTCGAAGTCGAAGTTGCTCGCTTATCGGCAGTGCCCCAAGCGCCTGTGGCTCGAAATCCATCGGCCTGAACTGCGGGAGGATTCGGCCGCCACACAGGCCACCTTTGCAACCGGCCATGAGGTGGGTGACAAGGCACGCAGCTTGTACGACCCGGATGGCAAGGGAGCCCTGATCGACTTGCAATTGGAAGGATTCGATGCTGCGTTTGCTCGCACCCAATCCCTGCTTCAGTCGTTCCATCCCATTTTTGAAGCGGGCTTCAAAGCAGCGGGGGCAATGGCATTTGCCGATGTCCTGTTACCTGTCGATGATGTGGGGCGAAAGGGCTGGCGAATGGTGGAGGTCAAATCTTCCACCAGCGTCAAGGACTACTACCGTGATGACGCCGCCATCCAGTCATTTATCGCCCGTGCCGCAGGTGTACCGCTCACCGCCATTGCACTGGCGCATATCGACAGCAGTTGGACTTATCCCGGCAACCAGGATTATCGTCGCCTGCTGGTGGAGGAAGACCTGACCGACGAAGCCTTTGCACGGGGAGCCGAGGTTCGGGAATGGATTCAGCAGGCGCAACAGATCGCAGAGTCGCCGACAGAACCCGAAGTTGGCACTGGCTCACAATGCACCTCCCCCTATGCCTGTGGCTTCAGCGCGTATTGCACCCGGCAGGAACCAGTAGCCGAATATCCCATTGCCTGGCTGCCAGGCCAGATCAGTTCAGCATTGCGGGAACATATTGCCCTGACCGAAATCATTGAAATGGCAGATGCTCCCGATGACATGCTCAGCGACAAGCAACGACGTGTCAAAACGGTGACGCTGTCTGGAGAGGTGCACTTTGATCAGACTGCGGCCAGCCAGGCCCTGGCGCCTAACGCCCTACCCGCCTATTTCATGGATTTCGAGACGATCCAGTTTGCCGTGCCGATCTGGAAAGGCACCCGCCCCTATCAGCAAATCCCGTTCCAGTTCAGCGTGCAACAGCTCAATCCCGACGGACGTTTGAAGGAGCACGCATTTCTTGAGCTTTCCGGCGAAGATCCGTCAGAGCCATTTTGCCGCGCCTTGTTGGCCGCATGCGGGGTCACAGGCCCGATCTATGTCTATAACGCCGGCTTTGAAAACTCCCGCATGCGCGACCTGGCGCAACGCTTCCCGCAATATGCCGAAGGTCTCGATGCGTTGATAGCACGGGTAGTGGACCTGCTGCCGGTGGCCCGCACGCACTACTACCACCCTAGCCAACAAGGCAGCTGGAGCATCAAGGCCGTGCTGCCTGCAGCCTGCCCGGAACTGAGTTACGACAATCTGGACGGCGTACAGGATGGTGGAATGGCGCAGGATGCATTTTTGCAAGCCTTGGCCCCCGAGACGGAGCCGGCCCGCAAGGCTGAACTCGAACGCCAGTTGCTGGCCTACTGCGGCCTGGATACCTATGCCATGTTGAAGCTCTGGAGCCTGTTCACCAATTACACAGCAGCAGGCCAAACCGATGCCTAAACGACCGGACACCCTGGAAACCGTGATCCTGGCGCTGGAATTGTTGCGTCGCATTCCACGCAACCGAAAAATCACGGCATCAGAACTTTGGGAAGAACTCAAGGACGCCGGCATCGAGCGTGAACTGCGCACCATCCAGCGCCAGCTCCAAATGCTGAGCGAGCACTTCGAGATCGAGCGGGATGACCGCAGCAAACCATACGGCTACAGTTGGCAGGAAAGGGCCGAACCCTTGGCTGTGCCCAGCCTGACGGCGCAGGAATCGCTGCTCCTGCAACTGGCGGGAGAACAGTTGCGCAACCTGCTTCCAACCCATGTGATGAGGTCGATGAATGGCTTTTTCACTCAGGCCAGGCGTAATCTGGGTCCTGCCAGCAATGCAACGCTGGAACGCGAATGGCCGCAAAAAATCCGGGTCGTTTCAACCAGTCAACCACTATTGCCGCCCAAAATCCGGCCCGGCGTATTTGAAGCCGTAAGCGAAGCGCTGTATGCCAACCACTGGTTGCGGGTGGACTACCGGAATGCTGCGGGCAAGCGCCATGAAGCGGACGTGATGCCCCTGGGACTTGCACAGCAAGGCCTACGCCTGTATCTGGTGGGCCGCTATCGCGACTATGACAACGAGCGCAGCCTTGCGCTGCACAGAATTTTGGCAGCAGAAGTGTCAACGCGCACGTTTGACCGCCCTGCTGAATTTAATCTGAAGAAATATGATGACGATGGACGCTTCGGATTTGGTGATGGTGAGTGCATCCATTTGCAGTTTAGGATAGCCAAGCCAGAAGGTCTCCATCTTCTGGAAACACCACTATCAGTCGATCAAAAAGTGATTGAGCACGAAGATGACTATGAAATCCATGCCACTGTAGTTGATTCAGACATGCTTGAATGGTGGCTGCGAGGGTTCGGAGACTCAATCCTGGATATAAAAAAACTGAAAATAAAATAATAACATGCCCCGTAATTCCAATTAAAATTATTCACAAATAAAATGCATACATCATTCTTTGATACAGAAAGCGCAAAAATTGTAACACTGCCAGAATGGATGGCGTGGGCATCCAACCAGGCGGATGCAGCCCACCGTGTTGTGTTGCCAATGATTCAACGTGGATCGGTCTGGGCTCCGCACAGGGGAGGCCATGCAGTCCTCAGCACCCGCAGGAAGCGCTTAAAGATCCGATTATTTCAATTGCGATCATTGAACAGTCATCCAAGCGTCCTGCATAGAGATATGCCTGCTTCAAATGAGATATATTTTCGTCAAGTGAGGCTTCGCCTCGCCAAAGCGTGGACAGCCGTGCATCACCAACTGTGCCATGCAAGCCGTCTGTGGCAAGCAAATAGACATCACCTTGCGCAACACGGCCACGCCAAACATGCAACCACTCTTCCGAAGCACCAGTATGCTGCGTCAGACCAGCGTCCCATATCGGCTCGGGATCCGTGCTTTCACCGAGTGTCAGGCAGTGCAAAAGTCCATCGTAGATGGAGGCATGCTCCATGCCTGCTTCTTCCGGCTCCAATTCCTCCTGAAGAATTTGCTGCCACACCGTGTGATCCAGACTGAGCTGAAGCCATTCGATTTCACCGCTTCGCTGCCTGCGCAGACGCCAAACTCTCGAATCACCGCAGTTCACAGCACAAACCTGATCGTGAACGATATGGATACTGGCCAGAGTAGTGGACGCACCTTCAGTTCGCTCGTTTCGATATCGGAATTGCCATTCCTGTACCGCGGTACGCACGCGTTGAGGCAAGGTTTCAGGCAAGCCCTTTAACGCTGCCTCTTCAACAACATGGTGAAGCACCTCCAAAAAGCTCAAACTCGCAAGAGCTGCGCAAGGGCTGCTGGAGACACCATCAGCCACAGATGCCCAAACGGAGCCGCCAGTCAAGAGGGTCGATGGAAGTGCGCGTGATTGCTCTTGCCAGATGAAATCGTGGCTATCCGCCTGCAAGGCAAGTGCATCCTGCATACGCAAGCGCTTACCGTTGGTGCTATGGCGCTGGTAGATGGCATGCTGGTACGCTGCTATGCGAAAACCAGTTGGGATGTCATTCAAAACCATATCCACCCTTCTCGCTTGGAAACGCACTTGTGCGGATGAAGCGGCTTATCAAGTGGGCCACACGAATGATCAAGTCTTGCTGGGTCTTCATCCTGCCAGTGTACGAAGCCCCTGCGTCAAATCGTGACGCTACGCGTCTTTCGTGCAGCGGCTTGCATGTATGAGCCCGGCGACACGTGTTTAGTCTGGCAAGAACAGCGCCTGCAAGTCACTCAAAAAATCAAATCCCTGCTCCGTCGGCCACACACGCGCAAAGTCGCGCGCAATCCAGCCGCGCCGCTCGGCCTCTTCCAGCGGGCGCTGGATTACCGTGATCGGCAAGCCCGTCCGGTCGCCAAAATCCGCCAGCGCAAAGCCATTGCGCAGCCGCAGCGCATTTAGCATGAACTCGAACGGCAGATCCTCGCGCGCCACTTCGTGCTGCTGCGCCAGCGCCTCGCCACGCAGCGCCAGTTCCATGTAGCGCTGCGGCTCGCGCACCTTGACCTGGCGCACGATACGGTGCGGAAAGCTCAGCTTGCCATGGGCGCCCGCGCCGATGCCCAGATAGTCGCCAAAGCCCCAGTAATTCTGGTTGTGCACACACGCATGACCCGGGCGCGCATAAGCCGACACCTCGTAGCGTTCCATGCCAACCGCCGCCGTGCGTTCGGTGATCAGGTCCAGCATGCCATAGGCGCTGTCCTCATCCGGCAGTTGCGTGGGCGGATACTTGGCAAAGTAGGTATTGGGCTCGATCGTCAGGTGGTAGATGCTGATATGCGGCGGTGCAAACTGCAGCGCCTGGTCCAGATCCTGGCGCAAGTCGGCCAGGTCCTGCCCCGGCAGGGCGTACATGATGTCCAGGTTGAAAGTATCGAAGCTGTGCGCAGCCTCTTCCACCGCGGCCAGCGCCTGGGCGCGATCGTGCACCCGACCCAGCGCCTTCAGGTGCGCATCGTTGAAGCTCTGTACACCGATCGACAGGCGCGTAACGCCCGCCTGCGCGAACGCCGCAAAGCGCTCACGCTCGAAGGTGCCGGGGTTGGCCTCCAGCGTGATTTCGCACATGGGCGCCAATGGCAGCAAGGCGCGGATCTGGCTGAGCAGACCGTGGATGGCATCAGGCGAGAACAGGCTGGGCGTACCGCCGCCCAGGAAGATGCTGTGCACCTGCCGGCCCCACACCAGCGGCAGGGCCTGCTGCAAATCGGCCATCAGCGCATCGACATAGGCCTGCTCGGGCACCCCCGCCCCGCCCTGCACCGCATGCGAATTGAAGTCGCAATAGGGGCATTTTTTCAGACACCAGGGCAGGTGCACATACAGGCTCAGCGGCGGGAGCGCCGGCAGTTGCAGGCTGCCGGGACGCATCAGGTCCAGCACATCGGGAGCATTGGCCATGGGGATTTCCGCTCAGGCGGCGTCGGGCGCCAGCCAGGTATTGCGCAACAGGCGCACCATCTCTCGCGCCGACTGGCCGCGATGGCTGCGACGGTTTTTCTCGTCCGGATCCATCTGCGCAAAGGTTTGATTTAGTTCGGGAATGAACATCACCGGATCAAAGCCGAAACCATTGTCGCCCACCGGCTGCTGCGTGATCTGCCCGACGGCACGGCCCACCGCCACCAGCGGCTCCGGATCGTCCGGCGAGCGCACTGCCACCAGCGTGCTGACCAGCGCTGCACGGCGTTGCGTGATGCCCTGCATCTGCTCCAGCAGCGCGGTCACGTTGTTGTCATCCCCCTTGGGATAGCCAAACTGCGTGGCGTAATACGCCGTCTGCACACCAGGCTGACCCCCGAATGCATCCACGCACAGGCCGGCATCGTCGGCAATGGCCGGCAGGCCGCTGTGACGGCTGGCGTTGCGCGCCTTGGTCAGTGCGTTTTCCAGAAAAGTGTGAAAGGGTTCCTCGGCCTCGGGCACTCCCAGCGCCGCTTGCGGTACCAGCTCCACGCCCAGTTCGCCAAACAGCGCCTGCAGCTCGGCCAGCTTGCCCTTGTTGTTGGAGGCGAGCACGATTTTCATGGTCATGCCTCAGCCCGCCAGTACCTCGCGCTGCTTGTCCTGCAGGGCGAGAATACCTTTTTGCGCCAGCTCCAGCATGGTGTCGAGCTGCTCGCGGCTGAAGGCCATGCCTTCGGCTGTACCCTGCACTTCGATGAACTTGCCGGCACCGGTCATCACCACGTTCATGTCGGTATCGCAGGCCGAGTCTTCCAGATACTCCAGATCGAGCAGCGGCGTGCCTTCCATCATGCCGACCGATACGGCGGCCACCGGCTCGCGGATCGGATTGCGCGTGACCTTGAAATCGCGCAGCAGGCCGTTGACGGCATCCTGCGCAGCGACGAAAGCCCCCGTGATGGCCGCGGTGCGCGTGCCGCCATCGGCCTGGAGCACATCGCAATCGAGCACGATGGTGCGCTCGCCCAGCGCCTCCAGATCGAACACGGCACGCAGTGCGCGGCCGATCAGACGCTGGATTTCCTGCGTGCGGCCGCTCTGCTTGCCCCTGGCTGCCTCGCGATCACTGCGGGTGTGGGTGGAACGCGGCAGCATGCCGTATTCGGCCGTGACCCAGCCTTCGCCACTGCCGCGGCGGAACGGCGGCACCTTCTCGTCCACGCTGGCGGTGCACAGCACCTTGGTGTTGCCGAACTCCACCAGCACCGAGCCTTCGGCGTGGATGGTGAAGTTGCGGGTGATGCGCACCGGGCGCAGCTCGTCGTGGGCGCGGCCGGACGGGCGCGCGTAGCTGTTCGTGGTCATGATGGTCTGGATCCTTCAGTATGAGACGCCCGAAGAGAGAAATGCGGACAGGTTGACAAACGCACGCAGCGGGAATATCAGTCACGATCATGCCGACTGGATCGACGCCTGTTTTGGCCGGTACAGCACGCGGCTGGCAAAGCGAGCGTCTATACTTCCGGCACGCCGCAGCCCTTGCTGCCAACCGTTTTTCCCCTCCCGAGGTAATGCATGCCAGTTTACAGCATGACCGGCTACGCCAGCCTGCAGTCCACCCCCGGCCAGATGCAGGCCGATGCCAACCAGGGCTTCGATCCCGCCCTGCCGGACGACTGGCGCCTGAGCCTGGAACTGCGCGCTGTCAACAGCCGCTTTCTCGACCTGACCTTCAAGCTGCCGGAAGAACTGCGCCCGCATGAAGCCGCCCTGCGCGAACTGCTGCAAAAGCAGCTGCGCCGCGGCAAGGTAGAGCTGCGCGCTTCGCTGGAGCACCAGTCTTCCGCCCCTGACCAGATGCAGGCCCCTTCCGTCGCCCTCTTGCAGCGCCTGGCCGCCGCGCAGGACGCCGTGCGCAGCTGGCTGCCCCAGGCAGCGCCGCTGTCGGTGGCCGACGTGCTGCGCCTGAATACCGCGCCTTCCTCCCTCGCGCTGCCGCCCGAGCAGATGCAGCAGTGGCTGCTGCAATCCATGCGGACGCTGTTGGAGCGTTTCCAGCATGCGCGTGAAACCGAAGGTAGGCAACTCGCCGACAGCCTGCTGCAGCGCGTGCAAGGCCTGCGCGCGCTGGCCAGGGAAGCCGAGCCGCTGATCCCGCAACTGGTAGAGCAGCAGCGCCAGCGCTTTCTGGACAAGTGGAATGACGCCTTCCAGCAGGCATCCGCCCAGTCCACAGCAAACCCTGTGTCGGCCGAAGCCGCCCAGGAGCGCGCGCTGTCCGAAGCCACCGCCTTCGCCATCCGCATCGATGTGGCCGAGGAAATCACCCGCCTGCAATCGCACCTGGACACCATCGAGAACCTGCTGAACAAGGGCGGCGAGCTGGGCAAGCGCATGGAGTTCCTGATCCAGGAACTGCACCGCGAAGCCAACACGCTGGGCTCCAAATCGGCCGCACTGGATACGTCGCGCATTTCGGTCGACATGAAGGTGCTGATCGAGCAGATGCGCGAGCAGGTGCAAAATATCGAATAAATCTTCCAAGCTCCGACCTATGCAGCAGAACACCCCCACCGAATACCCTGGCAACCTCTACGTCGTAGCCGCCCCCAGCGGCGCGGGCAAGTCCAGCCTGGTCAGAGCCCTGATGGAAGTAGACGCCGGCGTCAAGGCCTCCGTGTCGCACACCACGCGCGCCCCGCGGGGCCAGGAAGTGGATGGCCGCGAATACTTCTTCGTCGACAACGCCACCTTCGACACCATGATCGCCAACCAGGATTTCCTGGAGTGGGCCCAGGTGCACGGCAACCGCTACGGCACCTCGCGCCAGGCAGTAGAGCAGCGCCTGGCCGAAGGCGGCGACGTGCTGCTGGAAATCGACTACCAGGGCGCGCTGCAGATCAAGCAGATCTTCCCGCATGCGGTGCTGGTGTTCGTACTGCCCCCGAGCTGGGAAGAGCTGCGCTCGCGCCTGGAGCGCCGCGGCGAGGACAGCGCCGAGACCATCGAGCAGCGCCTGGTCAATGCCGAGCAGGAAATGGCACAGGCAGCAAAATTCGATTTTGTTATAATCAATGAGTTATTCGAGCGTGCACTGTTCGATCTCAAGAGCATCGTGCACGCCCAGCGCCTGAAATACGCCGCGCAAAGCCGCTCCAGGGCAACCGTGTTTTCCGCCCTGCACATCATCTGATTCCGGAGTACCTGCTTCATCATGGCACGCATCACCGTCGAGGACTGCCTCGAACAAATCCCCAACCGTTTCCAGCTGGTTCTGGCTGCCACCTACCGCGCCCGCATGCTGAGCCAGGGCCACCTGCCCAAGGTCGAAAGCCGCAACAAGCCCGCCGTTACCGCCCTGCGCGAAATCGCAGCCGGCAAGGTCGGCCTGGAAATGCTGAAGAAGGTCCCGACCTGATTCTGCGCCCCGCGCCCTGAGTGGCCCGCAGCCAATCGCAAGAAGCATCCTCCGGGGTGCTTTTTTCATGCCCGATCGCAGGCAAATGACAGGGCCTGGGCGCTGTCTTATTCCTGTCATCTCGGGTAATATGAGAGCTCCTGTTTCTTCCTCTTACAGCCGTGTCCTCCGAACGGATTGCCGCATGACTCCGTCCCCCGCCGAAACCGCCTCTGCCGCCAGCTTTGCTGCCCTGCTCAACAAACTCGACTATCTGGCCGAGAATGAGATCGCGAGCGTGCGGGCGGCCTACAAGCTGGCGGATCAGGCGCACCTGGGACAGACGCGCAAGAGCGGCGAACCCTACATCACGCACCCGATTGCCGTGGCGGCGCAGTGTGCGGAATGGAAGCTAGACACCCCGGCCCTGATGGCCGCGCTGCTGCACGACACCATGGAGGATTGCGGCGTCACCAAGGCAGAGCTGACGGAAAAATTCGGCACCCCCGTGGCCGAACTGGTCGACGGCCTCACCAAGCTGGACAAGCTGCAATTCAGCAGCCGGCAGGAGAACCAGGCCGAATCCTTCCGCAAGATGCTGCTGGCCATGGCCAACGACGTGCGCGTCATCCTGATCAAGCTGGCCGACCGCACGCACAACATGCGCACCATGTCGGACATGAAGCCCGACTCGCAGCGCCGCATTGCCACCGAAACGCTGGAAATCTACGCACCCATCGCCAACCGCCTGGGCCTGAACCGCACCTACCGCGAACTGGAAGACCTCTCCTTCAAGTACCTGCACCCCTGGCGCTACGAAACACTCACCAAGGCCATCGGCCACGCGCGCAGCCGGCGTCGCCATCTGGTGCAGGAGGTGCAGAAGAACGTGGAAGATGCCTTTGCCGCCGCCGGCCTCAAGGCCCGCATCAAGGCACGCGAAAAAACCATCTTCTCCATCTACCGCAAGATGGACAGCAAGAAGCAGAGCTTTGCCCAGCTCTACGACATCTTCGGCTTCCGCATCATCGTGCCGAGCAACTCGGACTGTTACCTCGCGCTGGGCATTCTGCACTCGCTCTACAAGCCGGTGTCGCAGCGCCTGAAGGACTTCATCGCCATCCCCAAGGACAACGGCTACCAGTCGCTGCACACCACGCTGATCGGCCCGGCAGGCATCCATGTCGAATTCCAGATGCGCACCGATGCCATGCACCAGGTGGCCGAATCCGGCGTGGCGGCACACTGGCTGTACAAGCAGCAAGGCGAGCAGGCAGCGGCCGACGACAAGAGCGGCAAGCCGGCCAACTGGCTCAAGAGCCTGCTCGATATCCAGAAGGAAACGCTGGATGCCAACGAGTTTCTGGACCACGTTCGCCTGAACCTGTTCCCCGAGGACGTGTTCGTGTTCACGCCCAAGAACCGCATCATGTCGCTGCCGCGCGGCGCCACCGTGGTCGACTTTGCCTACGCCATCCACAGCGACGTGGGTGATCGCGCCGTGGGCTGCCTGGTCAACAACCGCGAAGCGCCGCTGCGCACCGAACTGTCCAGCGGCGACGTGGTGCAGGTCATCACCGATCCGGATTCCACGCCCAAGCCGGCCTGGCTGAGTTTTGTGCGCACGGCGCGGGCACGTTCGCGCATCCGCAACCATTTGAAGGTGCAATCCAACGAGGAGGCGCTGGTGCTGGGCCAGCGCCTGTTCCTGCAGGCCTACCGCGCCGAAGGCATGGAGCACATTCCGCCACAGGACGAAGAACACAAGGCCGTCTGGGACAAGCTGCTGCGCTTTGCCAACAGCAAGAGCCTGGAGGATCTGTATCTGGACATCGGCCACGGCAAGCGCATCACCACGGTAATTGCCAAACAATTGGCCACGCTGATGACCGAACTGGGCGAAAAGCCCGACGCCGTGCTGCTGAGCATGGAGCGCTTCAACGAGGAAGCCCAGCAGTACCGCCAGATCATTGCGCTGGACGGCAGCGAAAAATCCTCCATCAAGTATTCGCCCTGCTGCCACCCGTTGCCAGGCGACGAGATCATCGGCTACCTGGGCCGCGGCGAAGGCCTGATCGTGCACACGGCCGACTGCACCGTGGCCAAGCGCCTGCGCGCCAAGGATGCCGAGCGCTTCATGGAAGTGGAGTGGGCCGAGCACATGACGCGGCGCTTCCCGACCGCAGTCACCGTCACCATCCACAACCGCGTCGGTGCTGTGGCGGGCATTACGGCGGCCATTGCCCGCTCCAACGCCAATATCGGCTACATCAGCATGTCGGACGACATGAACCAGGAAGTGCTGGATGTGCGGCTGATCCTGCAGGTGCGCGACCGGCTGCATCTGGCGAACGTGCTGCGTGGCATCCGGCGCGTGCCGGCGGCGATTCGGGCTACGCGGGTGAAGTCGGCCGGGTAAACATAGCGGCGATAGCCGTCCGATAGCCACCCTGTCATCACATTGATTCTGGAACCCAAGCACCCGTGCATATTCCCAAGCACTTCCATCAGGAAGACGTTGCCGCGCTGCATGCCTTGATGCGTAGTCACCCGCTGAGCACGCTTGTCACGCTGGGCGCTGATGGGCTGAACGCCAACCACATCCCCTTGCATCTGTCGCCTGAGTCGGGCCCTTATGGCGTGTTGCGGGGCCATGTCGCTCGTGTCAATCCGGTCTGGAATGATCTGCATGCAGACATGGATGTACTGGCGATTTTTCATGGACCGCAAGCGTACATCACTCCCTCCTGGTATCCGACCAAGGCAGAGACAGGAAAAGCCGTTCCCACCTGGAATTACACGACGGTGCACGCATACGGGAGGCTGCGCTGCATCGAATCTCCTGTCTGGTTGCACGACCATCTGGAAGCACTGACGAATGCCCAGGAGGCCGCTTTTTCCACGCCGTGGCAAGTTGCCGATGCGCCTGAGGATTACGTCGGGAGGATGCTGAATGCAATCGTGGGCATCGAAATTTCCATCACCCGCCTGCAGGGCAAATGGAAAACCAGCCAGAATCAGCCGGGACACAATCAGGAGGGCGTGGTGCGTGGACTGAGAACCCTGGGCAGCACGGATGCGGGCCTGATGGCAGACCTGGTCGCCAGTCATCTCCCTGATGGCGGCAACTGAGCCACGCCAGCAATTCGACCATTCCTTGATCACAGCCAACTCTTTGATAATGAGAATTGGTTTTATTTGTGGGATTTCGTGGATGATGGAGGCATGTACAGCTACATCCTCCTCACCCACATCCTCGCCGCGACTATCTGGACCGGCGGCCATCTGGTTCTGGCGCTGACGGTATTGCCGCGCGCACTCCGGGCACATGATCCGGGGATTTTGCTGAACTTCGAGTCCGGCTATGAAAAGATCGGCATGCCTGCCCTGCTGATCCAGATCGTGACCGGCCTGTGGATGGCACATCTGCTGCTGCCTTCGCATGCCGACTGGTTCAGCGGCGAAACACTGCAAAGCCGGCTGGTAATGCTCAAGCTGGGACTGCTGGCCCTGACTGCGGCAACGGCACTCGACGCACGCCTGCGCATCATTCCCAGACTCACAGCCGCCACGCTTCCCGCCATGGCGCGCCGGGTGACGCTGGTGACCGTGGTCTCTGTCTGCTTCGTGATTGTCGGGGTGGCGTTTCGCGGCGGGTTCTGAGATCAGGTCGGGCAATCGTCCACCAGGCGGTAACCCCCGTTACCGCCCCGTCACACCTCTCGCGCCAGCCGCATGGGAAGATGGCCCAACCTCAACCCACGGAGCGAGCCATGACGGATCCCGACGAGATTCTGGCCCTGGAAGCGAAGTTCTGGCAGGCCATGTGTGATGAAGACATCGGCAGCGCTGTCGCCATGCTCGACGAGCAAGCCGCGGTAGCGGGCATGCGCGGCATCCAACACTTTGACCACGAAAGCTATCGCAAGATGGCGGAAGAAGGCGGCGCGAAGCTGATCAGCTTCAAGTTTGCCGACGAGAAGGTGCTGTTTCCGACTCCCGATGTGGCGATCGCAACCTACACCGTCGATCAGACCTTCGAGATGAACGGCAAGCAGCAGCAGATGACGTCCTTCGACACCACCACCTGGGTGAAGAAGAATGGCAGCTGGCTGGCATCGGCCCACACCGAAACGCCCAAGCCCCAAGCGCCTGAGGATAACAACGACTGAGGCGCCGGCTTACTGGGGCTGCGGGTAGTTCACCTCGATCACTTCGATTTCTTCCACGCCCCCCGGCGTCTGCAGTTGCACCACATCGCCCACGCGCGAGCGCAGCAGCGCCCGACTGATGGGCGCAATCCAACTGACCTGGCCCTGCAGGTTGTCCACCTCGTCGACGCCCAGAATGGTGATGGTTTTTTCATCGCCGGCTTCGTTGGCATAGGTGACGGTGGCGCCAAAAAACACCTGGTCGCCCCCGTGATGCACGCTGGGATCCGCCACTTCGGCCTTTTCCAGCCGTTTGGTCAGGAAGCGGATGCGGCGGTCGATTTCGCGCAGCCGCTTCTTGCCATAGAGATAGTCGCCATTCTCCGAACGGTCGCCGTTGCTGGCTGCCCAGTGCACGGTTTCGACGATGCGCGGGCGCTCTTCGTCGATCAGCTGCATCAGTTCGCCTCGCAGGCGCGCGTAGCCCTGCGGCGTGATGTAGTTCTTCACGCCAGCCGGCATCGCAGGCATGACGTCGTCGTCATCGTCCTCGTGGTCGGTTTCCTTGGTGAATGCCTTGCTCATGTCTCACAATCCATCATTCGGCCGCCGTCCTGCAGGCGCAGGCGATTTACCTGCTCACGCATGCAGTTCATAACGAGCGGCGCCTCCTCACAGGATAAACGGCCGTCCCGTCACCGGCGTGCTCGCCACCGCCATTTCCTGAGGCGCGATGATGCCCGCCTCAAAACCCGCGCGGCCCGCAGCGATGGCGTCGCGGAAGGCGCCGGCCATCTTCACCGGATCGTGCGCCTGCGCCACGGCCGAGTTGAGCAGCACGGCATCAAAGCCCAGCTCCATTGCCTGCGCCGCGTGTGACGGCGCGCCCAGCCCGGCATCCACCACCAGCGGCACCTGCGGCAGGCGCGCACGCAGCGTGCGCAGTGCCCACGGATTGAGCAGCCCCTGCCCGGAGCCGATCGGCGCGCCCCAGGGCATCAGGATGCGGCAACCCGCGTCCAGCAGGCGCTGGCAGGTCACCAGATCATCGGTGCAGTACGGGAACACCTCAAAGCCATTGCGCGCCAGCTCCTCCGCGGCCTGTACCAACTCGTAGGGATCCGGCTGCAGCGTCTGCTCGTCGCCAATCACTTCCAGCTTGATCCAGTGCGTGCCCAGCAGTTCGCGCGACATCATGGCCAGCGTAACCGCCTCGCGCGCGCTGCGGCAGCCGGCGGTGTTGGGCAACAGGCGCACGCCGGTGCTGCGTACTACGTCGACAAAACCGTTGTCGGACTGGGAGCCCTTGTCGATGCCCAGTTGCCGGCGCAGGCCCAGCGTCACCACCTGCGCGCCCGAGGCCACGATGGCCTGGCGCAACACCTCGGGCGAAGGGTAGCCCGCGCTGCCCAGAAAGAAACGGCTCTCCAGCGTCACATCCGCAATCTGCCACGTCATCGCCTTACCCTCCGACAATCGCCTGGAAGCACATGACGGTATCGCCGTCCTGCAGGGCATGCGCTGCACGCGCATCACGCGGCACGAACTGGCCGTTGACGGCCGTGGCATGCGTCATCGGGTCGAGATCGCGCGCCTGCAGCAGCACCTCCAGCGTACTGCCGGCCGGCATCTGCAACGCCTCGCCATTGAGCGATACCTGCAACTGTCCGCCTGCGCTGCCCGGCGCGGGGACTGCCTCGGTCTGTCCAGTCATGGGAATCCATCCTTGTGCAAAAGCAGAATCATAGCGCTGCGAGAGCAATGTCACTTGCAGCGTTCCGTCCAAACGCATATGCAGGCGAAACGCGGGATTACCAGCACCCAGCCCCACGGCCTGCCGAATCTGCATACAATGCGTCCATATGCTCCGGGGTGTTTGCGCGGCATTGGCGCGCAGGCTGAGATGGCTTTTTGCCGAACCCGCGAACTTGACCCGGCTCACACCGGCGGAAGGAGAGCAGCCTGCCCTACCCGGCCCTCGCGGCCGCCATTGGCGCATCAGGCCTCCGGAGCACTTGTATAGAGATTCTTCTGGAGACAGCCCATGAACGCGCCCGACCATATCCCCGCCCCGCCCGCAGACCTGAACCAGTTGCTCACGCTCACGCGCGATCCGCTGCCTGCCTCCACCAAGGTCTACGTGCCCGGCCAGCAGGCCGGCGTGGCCGTGCCCATGCGCGAGATCGCGCTGACCAACGGCGAGCAGGTCACCGTGTATGACACCTCGGGCCCCTACACCGATCCCAAGGCCGAGATCGACGTGCGCAAGGGCCTGCCTACAGTGCGCAGCCAGTGGATCGAAGCACGTGGCGACAGCGAAACCTACGAAGGCCGCCTGCACCACATCCTGGACGACGGCGGCAAGCTGGACGAGCGCGATGCCGAGCGCATCGAGGTGCTGCGCCGCGAGGCTGCCGCCCTGCAGCGCCAGCCGCGCCGTGCCAAGGCCGGCGGCAACGTCACGCAGATGCACTACGCACGCCAGGGCATCATCACGCCCGAGATGGAATACATCGCCCTGCGCGAAAACGGCAAGCGCGAGTGGATGGCCGAGTACCAGTCCGACCTGAACCGCGAGATGCGCCTGAAGGGCAACGGCCTGGGCGCCAGCATTCCGAAGATCATCACGCCCGAATTCGTGCGCGATGAAGTGGCGCGCGGCCGCGCCATCATCCCGGCCAACATCAACCATCCGGAAATCGAGCCGATGATCATCGGCCGCAACTTCCTCACCAAGATCAACGCCAACATCGGCAACTCGGCCGTCACCTCCAGCATCGAGGAAGAAGTCGAGAAGCTGGTGTGGTCGATCCGCTGGGGCGCCGACACGGTGATGGACCTGTCCACCGGCAAGAACATCCACACCACGCGCGACTGGATCATCCGCAACAGCCCGGTGCCGATTGGTACCGTGCCGATCTACCAGGCGCTGGAAAAAGTGGGCGGCATTGCCGAAGACCTGACCTGGGACATCTTCCGCGACGTGCTGATCGAGCAGGCCGAACAGGGCGTGGACTACTTCACCATCCACGCCGGCGTGCGCCTGCCCTATATCCACCTCACGGCCAACCGCCGCACCGGCATCGTCAGCCGCGGCGGCTCCATCCTGGCCAAGTGGTGCATCGCCCACCACAAGGAAAACTTCCTGTACACGCATTTCGAAGAGATCTGCGAGATCATGAAGGCCTATGACGTGAGCTTCAGCCTGGGCGATGGCCTGCGCCCCGGCTCCAACGACGACGCCAACGACGAAGCGCAGTTTGCCGAACTGCGCACGCTGGGCGAGCTGACGCAGATCGCCTGGAAGCACGACGTGCAGACCATGATCGAAGGCCCGGGCCACGTGCCGATGCACATGATCCAGGCCAACATGGAAGAGCAGCTCAAGCATTGCCACGAGGCGCCCTTCTACACCCTGGGCCCGCTGACGATCGACATTGCCCCCGGCTACGATCACATCAGCAGCGCCATTGGCGCCGCCATGATCGGCTGGATGGGCACGGCCATGCTGTGCTACGTGACGCCCAAGGAGCACCTGGGCCTGCCCGACCGCAATGACGTCAAGCAGGGCATCATCGCCTACAAGATTGCCGCGCATGCCGCCGACATTGCCAAGGGCCACCCGGGCAGCCGCGCACGCGATTCGGCCATCAGCAAGGCGCGCTTCGAGTTCCGCTGGATGGACCAGTTCAACCTGAGCCTGGACCCGGACACGGCACTGGCCTTCCACGACGAGACGCTGCCCAAGGACAGCAGCAAGGTGGCGCACTTCTGCTCGATGTGCGGCCCCAAGTTCTGCTCGATGAAGATCACGCAGGAAGTGCGCGACTATGCGGCACAAAAAGAGGCCCAGGAGAAGGGTATGGCCGAAAAGAGTGCAGAATTCATGGCAGGCGGCGGCGAAATCTATGTGCCGGTGCCTGGGGCGAAAGCCTGATCCGTGGCAGGGGTGACACAGGGTTTTTCCGGTCACCCTATAATCTACTTGTTCGTTAATTGATTTTCAAGGAGAACGAGATGAACGTTGGTGGTATCGACCGTATCCTGCGCATTGCCGTAGGCCTGATCCTGATCCTGGGCACGCCCCAACTGCTCGGCTATATCGGCAGCAACTGGGCCTGGCTGGGCCTGCTGCCCCTGCTGACCGGCCTGCTGCGCACCTGCCCCGCCTACAAGCTGCTGGGCATGAACACCTGCCCGATGAAGAAGTGAGGCAGCATTCATGAGCGGTATTCCCAGTTACAAGGCCCACACCAAGGACATCTCCAGCCATCTGGCCGGCTTCCGATCGGCCCAGCCCGATCTGATGAAGGCCTTCGGCGAAATGTCTGCCGCCGCCACGCGCGACGGCGTGCTCGACGCCAAGACCAAGGAGCTGATCGCCCTGGCTCTGGCTGTGGCTGCGCATTGCGATGCCTGCATCGGCTTCCATGTGAAGGCGCTGGTCAAACTCGGCGCTACCCAGCAAGAAGTGGAAGAAACGCTGGGCATGTGCGTCTACATGGGTGGTGGCCCGTCCCTGATGTACACCGCCAACGCACTGGCTGCGTTCAAGGAATTTACGGCCCAGGCCTGATCTCCTGCGCTTGCGGCCATGGGTCGCAAGTCTCCACGGCCTGCGGTGCTTGCATCCAGGCCGTTTTTCTTTGCCAGGTTGGCATTTTCTTGCCCCACGACAAAGCGCCTTCTGTTCCTGTTGAAGATAATGCCCGCCATGCAAAATCATCACACCGCCCTGCTTCCCTCTCCTCGGTATCCTGCGCTGCAAGCCCCCGCCCGCATCGGCATTGCCGGCGCCGGTGTGCTGGGGCGGCTGCTGGCATGGAAGCTGGCGGCGGCTGGGTATCAGGTGACGGTGTTTGATCCTGCCTCGGGTGCCGCTCCCGATTACCAGCAACCGCGCGCGGCCGGCTTTACCGCTGCCGGCATGCTGAGCCCGCTGGCCGAACTGGAATGCGCGGACTGGAATCTGGCCGAGCTTGGCTGGATGAGCGTGGACCTGTGGCGCGCGCATGCCGAGCGGCTGCAGCAGGCCCATCAGCAAAGCGTGTACTTTGCGCAGCGTGGCAGCCTGCTGCTGGCGCACGGCAGCGACATGGGCTCGGCCCAGCGGCTGCTGGCAGGTCTGCAGAGCAAGGCGCCTGCCTCGCAACGCGACGAGCCGCTGGCCCGCCCTCTCAGCGCGCAGGAACTGCAGGAACTGGAGCCCGGCGTATCGCGCCAGCTGCGCGGCTGGATGCTCGACAAGGAAGGCCAGGTGCATACGGTGGAAATGCTGGTGGCGCTGGTCGTTGCTGCGGAGCAGTGCGGCGCCACGTTCCGCTGGAATACCGCCGTACGCGACGTGCTGCCGCACGCGATTGAGGGCGAGCGCTTTGACTGGGTGTTCGATACGCGCGGCCTGGGGGCGCGTGATGGCAACACCGACAGCACCGTCTCCCTGCCTGCGGCAGATGGTTCGCTGCCGCCATTTGTCTACCAACTGGCGGCTGGTGCCACCCTGCCCGATCAGGCCATGCGTGGCGTGCGCGGCGAAGTGTTCTGGCTGCATGCGCCCGGCGTGGAGCTGCACCGGCCGGTGCGCCTGATGCACCCGCGCCACCGCGTGTATGTGGTGCCGCGCCCGGGCGACATGATCGTGGTGGGGGCCAGCGAGATCGAAAGCGAAGACCGCAGCCCGGTGAGCCTGCGCAGCACGGTGGAGCTGCTGGCGGCTGCGCACAGCGTACTGCCTGAGCTGACCGAAGCGCGCGTGGTGCATATGGAGAGCAATCTGCGCCCCGCACTGGCAGACAACATGCCCGCCATCACGCTGGTGGACGGTCTGACCCGCATCAACGGGCTGTTCCGCCACGGTTGGCTGATTGCGCCGGCGATGGTGGAGCAGGCACTGCGCGGGAGTAGTCTGATTGAGGCGGCTGCGCCGCTGGAGTGATCAGTCGGGGCTCTCACCTGTGCACGGCAAGCAGCATGCTGAAAAAAAGCCAGCCATGCGTGCTGCGCCTTGATGGCGGTGCTTGTATGTTCTACAAAAGCCCAGACTGCAACGGGTAGCGCGTCGGCGCTTCCGCATCCGTGGTCACGGTGCGCACGGCCGCAATGCGTTGCACGAAGCGCTCGGGATCCGCTTCGAAGCCATCCTCGTAGGCAATCACACGCCATTGCGGTCCGGCTGCCGCAACACGCTGCAGCAGTTCGCCCGGTTGCAACAGAAACTCGGGGTTCGACGGCCGCCCGACCGTTTCGTTGCCCGCCGCGAAGGTTTCGTACAGCAGCACGCCACCTGGCTGCACGCTGTCGAACAGGGACGGAAACACGACACGCCACAGGTAGTTGGTGACCACCACGGCGCCAAACTGCCGCCCGGGCAAGGGCCAGGGGCTGCCGTCTTCCAGATCGGCCTGCAGGACCTCGCCGTATTGGCAGGCAGTTGCCAAGGCTTCGGCATTACGGTCAACGCCCAGCACCGGATAGCCCTGTGCGGCAAACCACTGCATATGGCGGCCGGCCCCACAGGCGACATCCAGCACGGTGGAGCCTGCCGGCACCAGTTCGGTAAACCGCCGGATCCACGGGGACGCCTGCAACACGCGCCCATTGCCGGCAGCAACGCCGGCGCCTGCCGCTGCACCAGCCGCCATCACTCGGCAACCACCGCCGTACCGCTGGCAGACACCATCAGCATGCCGTTGCCCTGCCCCAGCACCTCGTAGTCCAGGTCAATGCCAACAACAGCATTGGCCCCAAGCCCCTGTGCGCGTTCCTGCAGTTCGCGCATGGCGATGTCACGAGCCTTCTGCAGCTCGCGCTCGTACATGCCGGAACGGCCACCGACAATATCGCGCAGGCCGGCAAACAGATCCTTGAAAACGTTGGCGCCCAGGATGGCCTCGCCGGCAACCACGCCGCAGTATTGCGTGATGCGCTTGCCGTCGATGCTGGGGGTGGTGGTGACGATCATGGGATTTCTCCTGAAGGGGTGGCACAACTGGCATGCCCTGCCCCGCTGCACAGCGAGGAAGAGGCACCGCGCTTCACATCATGCCATGACGCCATGACGGACGCGAATGTCTCGAATGCCGCCTCTTCTCCGTATAAACCCCGGGTATCAAAACTCTGTCAATTCCCATTTATCGAGAATATGACATATAAAAATCCTTTTTCTACTTGCCATGAACTCCCCCGTGGGGTATAACGTAGCCAGTAAGACGCCTATGCAGGCCATGAAAGAGTGGTACCACTCGCATCCAGAGATGTTCCGAAAACGACCTTATGATCGTCCGGGATGCGACACCTAACGTTCAAGGTAACCGGCCTTGCGCGGTTTTATGCGCAAGGTCCGGGTTGACCGCAGGGTTGGGCGTCGAAGCGTCATGCGTTCGGCGCAGCCTTTCGCTCCGCCTCCGCAGCTTTACCCAAGGCGGTAAGGACGTTCACGAAAGCTTGAGTGTCGAAATGCGAAATGCGGTCTTGAGTTTCGTAGATATATCGCCAATAGACGAACGGGTCGTCGCCTTGCGCTAAGAGAGCCTGTCTGAAATCTTCAGCACTTGCCGATTGACGAATCACGTCCGCATAGGCCAAAGCAATCTTGTCTTTAGTCTGCTGCTGTAGCTGATCGAAAAGCTCTGAGTACTTGTGACACTTGAGCTTAACGCCCGCAGCTTTCAACTGATCCGTGGTACTGGCATTGGGATGGTCTATAGCCAAGAAGAACTTGAGCAGAAGTTCGATCGCAAAACTCTGGCACATGATTGCTGGCGCGGCAAAGTCGGCATCTTTTTCGGCGCCTATTGCCTGCAAGGAGTAATTGGCAGCTCTGGCATAGGCGTGAGCCACGTTGAAAAGGGTGCTTCTAAGCGATCGCTTCGGGGCGGCTTGAAGCATCTTCTCGAGGAGTTTCTTCTGTGGCATGGCCCATCAATCCTTAGACGCCCAACGCTTGAGTTAAGCGGCGCCGGAGGCGTCCGCCTTGAACGAAATGTTAGACGTATTTGAGGAGTAGGTCACCGTAGCCCCAGACGAGCGCGCCCCAAATTGTGATGACGGCGATGACCCACGACAGTACGTGATGATGAGTTTTGAACAGATGGTAGAGCGACCAGGACTCCGCGAAAGTACCGCCGCGAATAGCCTCCAAGAAGCCGCTGATTCGGTACTGCGCAAAGACGGCAAAAATCGAAGTGATTGCACCGCTGCGCTGGAACCAAGATGTGAGCGACTCGGGACTCGGCCGCAGCACTGAGCAGAGCGATAGCGGGCCGACAACGATTGCCGACACGCAAAGAAAGACGATGAGATAAAGCTCAGCTTTGAGTTTTGTGGTGACCGTAGTCGGCATTGTGGGCAACGTCTAACGTAGAGCTAACCGGCGCTGCGCAGCTTTATCGCGCAGTGTCCAGCGACCGAAGGGAGCGAGGTTGAGCGCCGAGTTAGCCTCTAGGCTTCGCCAGCCCATTGATATTTGAGCATGCACCGAAGCGCTCGCTGACCTCATGTACATGAGGTGACCTGCTTTATGAGTTCGGGCTGGGACATTGGAATGAAAGTGGTACCTGCAGATCTGACCAAAACCTTTATACCTCCATCAAGGCTGGTAATCATCAAAAGGTAGTGATGTCTGAAGCTACCCATTTGAAGGGCGCCAATGGAAATCTCGACCATCGGCGGTTGAGGATAGCTAGCAGTGAGCATTCGACCATCTCCACGAAACTCATCAAGGGCAGCAGTTAGGCAGGAGAGGACGTCATTCATGGGTAAGCGCGCGGTGATCCCATGTTGACCGCCACCGGCGGACGTGGCTGAGACTTAGATGGCGCCTGGTTGCCAGCGGTGCGGCAAGAGTTCGTCGATGCGACTGGCTTTGTGCGTGGGCAGCCGCGTGAGCACTTCCTTGAGGTAGGCATACGGGTCGTGCCCGTTCATGCGCGCCGACTGGATCAGGCTCATGACGGCGGCGGCCCGCTGGCCCGCGCGCAAACTACCGGCAAACAGCCAGTTGTTGCGACCGACGGCAATGGGCCGGATCTGGTTCTCGATCCAGTTGTTGTCCACGGGCAGTTGTCCGTCACCCACGAATCGGGTCAGCGCATCCCATCTTCGCAGGCTGTAGTCCAGCGCCTTGGCGGTTGCCGATCCGTCGGGCACCTGTCGCCGTTGCAGTGTCATCCACTCGTGCAGGGCATCCAGGATGGGCCTTGTCTGCTGCTGTCGAACGATTTGCCGTTGTTCGGCGCCCAGATCCTTGACCTCGCGCTCGATGTCATAGACCCGGGCGAACTGTTGCAGGGCGAGCTCGGCGATCTGGCTCTGGTTGGCCGCGTGCAGATCGTAGAACTTGCGCCGGGCATGCGCCAGGCAACCCACCTCGGTCACGCCGCTGGCGATCAGGGCCTTGTAGCCACTGAAGTCGTCGCAGGTCAGACTTCCCTTCCAGGCCTTGTCGGTGCCATGGCCCAGGAAGCGCCGGGCATGCTCGCCCGAGCGAGACTCGCAGAAGTCGTAGACCACGGCCTTGATGTCTTCAAACGCCCCCGGCGCATAGGCCCAGAGGTAGGCGCGGTGCGTCTTGCCATCACCGGGCTTGAGCATGGCCACCGGAGTCTCATCGGCGTGCAGCACCCGGTGGCTGAGGATCTCGTCCTTCAAGGCATCGACCAGCGGCTGCAACCGCACGCCGCAGGTGCCTACCCATTGCGCCAGGGTCGAGCGCGAGATGGCCAGGCCGGCGCGGCCGAAGATCGCCTCCTGCCGGTACAGCGGCAGGTGATCGGCGTACTTGCCCACCAGCACCTGGGCCAGCAGGCCGGCGGTGGGGATGCCTTTGTCGATGACGTGCGCGTCGACCGGCGCCTGTTGAATGCTCTGGCACTGGGCGCATGCCCACTTGCCGCGGATGTGGCGTTCGACGCTGAACACGCCAGGCACGTAGTCCAGCTTCTCAGCCACGTCCTCCCCGATGCGTTTCATCTGGCAGCCACACGAGCAGGTGGTGGACGCGGGCTCGTGGCGGATCTCGCGACGTGGCAGGTGGGCGGGCAGTGGCAAGCGCTTGGCTTGTTTCTTCTCGGGGGTAGTCGGCGTTTGCGCCTGCGACAGCCCGTCGATCTCGCTGGCCACGGCCGCCAGGTCCGCTTCGATCTCGTCGTCGAGCAGGCTCTTCTGCTCAGGGCTGAAGCGCTCTGACTGGGCGGCGAACTTCATGCGCTTCAAGAGCGCGTTCTCGTGCGTGAGCTTGTCGATGAGGGTCTGCTTGAAGGCCAGTTCCTGGTCCTTGGCAGCAGCGGCTTGCAGCATGGACAGCAGCGCCGAGCGCAGTTGCTCGGGACTCAGACTATCAAGGGATTGCGGCTCGACCACCATGGGCATGACTGTGCCAGCGCCGGCAACGCCACGCCATTGGCACATGCACCGATTGGCAGGCAGCAGGCCTGCGATCAGATTCAGAGCATGGTGATGACGCCACCATCGCCCAGGCGCTGCCAAGGCAACCCGAGCACCAGAGCGTCGAACTGCGAGCGGCTGAGATTGGCGATCAATGCCCCCTCACGCGGCCAGACGAATTTGCCGCTATTCAGGCGCCGCGCCGCCAGCCACACACCAATACCATCGTGCACCAGAACCTTCATGCGGTTGGCTCTCCGGTTGGCAAACAGGTAGGCGTGATGCGGGCGTGCAGCACCGAAGACCGCCACCACGCGGGCCAGAGCCGATTCCGTTCCGGCGCGCATGTCCAGCGGCTCGGTGGCCAGCCAAAGGGCATCAATACGGATCATCGCAGCAACTCACGCAGTGCCTGGGGGCATTGAGCAGCCACCGTCACCGGCCAGGTAATCGTGATGGTGGCGCCGGTACGCTGCAGTTCGATACGAATGAACTCGCCCTCCGCGCCCGAGGCAGCCCCTGCCGTCTGAGCAACGCGAACATCGCTGACGCCCGTCGGAACAGGTAGGGCAACGAAGGCCGGCGGTTGCTGCTGGACGTGTGTACCCGTCAAGCGCTCTTCGCGTAACCAGCGGTGCACCATATTCGGGTGCAGGCCGTGACTCAAGGCTACACCGGCCACAGATGCACCCGGCCCACGGGTTTGAGCCAACACCAGCGCCTTGAAATCAGCGCTGTACTCGCGCCGCAGTCGGCGCTGTCCATCGATCAATCGTTCCATCGTCCCCACGATCTCCTTCGTGGGGACGATCGTCGATTACCGTCCTCGACTCAAGATGGGTTCACCGAACGCATACATTCATGGACCGGTTGGATACGCTCTCATGAACTACGGGGCTGTTGCGTACATCATTCACAGGTACGCCCACACAAGCGGAGAGTAAGCACAGAGCAGCTATGCTCGGGGTTGCACGCAAGAGTCTAGGATTCATGTCTGTGGAGGCTAACGAACTAAGTAACCGGCAGTCAAAAAGCGCAGCTTTTTGACTGTCCGGTTGACTGGATTGTTAGGCAATGTGCCCCAATCGTTTGGTTGCATTTCAATGCTGAAATTACGCGTGTGGCGTTAAATGTTGCTTCGATCGCATCATTTCTCCGATGAATTCCCCTGTCTTTTGCAATGATTCGTTGCTGTTCAAACCATAAGGGCCGGAGAAGTGAGGAATAACAACCAACTTACGCCAGCCACGAGTTAAATAGAAAATTCTCTTGTTGTGGTTTTTCACTGTGATGACTTTCTCATTTAATTCTACTGCTTCACCAAATACCGCTATTGAAAAGTCGGTGCGGCAGCTAATGCCAACCCCAATGAATATTATCGGCTGATACTCATCGACCCAGTTCTTTATTGCAGGCAAGCGATGCTCTTGGCACCACCGCCGATACTCGCCCTTGTCGGTTGTTCCTGTTTCCCTCGCAGCGTCCTCGGGCCACGACCCAACATCGTGGCAGGCGAATGGGTAAAGATTTCCTTTGAAGTACCCCGTACGTCCTTTTACGAAGGGCTGATGTTCCTCTGCAAACCGCAAGAATTCTTCGGTGCCGTAGCCGTTCATTGCAGCAAGGAGCTTGAACGCCCTTTGGTTATATGGCCATCGAAGTTGGATTGGAACTGAATACCCGTCGTCTTCAGTAATTTCTGTCGACGATTCATGCTTGCTCTTATACGTGCCGTGCTCGATACCGAACAGCCAGACCGAGGGTGAAGCTGAATTTCCTGCTGCCCATTCATCACTGTCACATCCAACGAATTTCGCAAGCGCCTCTTTGGCGAAGCTGCGGTCAATCATAATTTGCCTTGGTAATGTTATTCAGCTAATTCGTTTTACTTCTCTTTTCCGGCAAACTAAACACGCTAGTTGGTTGTAATTACCTGGAGTCGAGCTTGAACTGCTTGTCGCGGGGCCCGTTCTGCCGTGGCACTTCGTGCAGCGCACATCACCGCAATTTCCGCAGCGAAATACGGATGATGCTTCTTTTCCACAATTCGGGCATTTCATAGAACTCTCCTTTTGACATAACAAACGTTAACGAAACTTTCGTAACCAAGCGCGTAGATTATGATGCCTAACGTTTGAGGTCAGGGGCGCTGCGCGGCTTTATCGCGCAGCGTCCCCTGCACCGAATTGTTAGGCGCATAGGCCAGTAGCCGTTCCAGCCCATCCCACGATGAGGAGACGACCGGAAAATCCCTTGGATCGAGCAGCCCGAGTTCCTCTAGCCGATATGACATCTTTCCGAAGTTGCACGCGGCGCAAGTGACAACCAAGTTTTCAAGGTCGTTCGTGCCTCCGCAGGAGTGTGGAACGACGTGATCATATTGAGCCCAAAGAGCTTGAAACCCCGCGTGCTGAGATGCGTTCGTGCGCCCCCACGTAACTGCGGACGGATAGAGTTCAGTCGCCCGTTTTCGCACTTCGGCACGGACAACGGGAATGCCGCAAAAGCGACAGTGATAACCGTCTCGCTTGTGAAGTTCGTCGATCTGGATCTGAGTTGGCATCCGCGCCTCGACGCGCTCCGAAACGTCCTTTGGGGGAAGTTTTTCCACTCTCACATATTCGCTGTCTTTCCCCCAAATCGACTCTAGCCAAGCGCGGACTTCGCCGTTGTTCGCAAGCGAGAACAACTCGGCAGCGACTGACGCATGACCGGCAAGGTGGGCGGATACCGCAGCATCTAGGTAGCGCGCCACATCGAAGAGTTCAGGGATGGGGGCTCGGAAGCAACGTTTCAGTGTCATAGCTGATCCATGCGCCTAACGCCTGAATTAAGCCGTGCCGCGAAGCGGCATCGGCTTGAATGAATTGTTAGGTGGTCAGCCGCGATCCCGCCAACCACCAATCACGTCTCTGATACGAACAAAATCCGGATCAGCCCGCGACGCGCCCACGAGATCATTGAGATCAGCAAGCGTAACTGTCTTAAACCGGCACCGATTGAAGTATGCAGGAAGCTTTTGCTGCTGCGACTTTGTGATCCGCGGAGAGGCTGCCACCCAATACACGATGTGTACCAATGCGTCATGGTGCTTATTCTCCAGCCTGAGAATGTTTGCCATGGGCTGACTCACGGAGGCATCAAGGGCAAGTACTTGTGCTTTGGTGAAGCCGCAACGCGACGCGTGCTGGAGGTAGTGCTGCTTTTGGTCTTGATACAGCCCCCACGCGACGTCGAACTTTCTAGAAGCTACAGCTTCCTGGGCTTTTTGTCCGGCGATGGCGGCCTTGCCTAGGTGATCATTCTTGGCGAAATCAGCTTGAAGGCGAGCGGCGAACTCCTCAAAGCTCTCCTCGGGCTCGACGGTCTGAGCAGATTTTTTCTTGAGGAAATCGAAGAGCCCCATGACCACCTAACACCTGAGTTAAGCCGCGCCGCGAAGCGGCGTCGGCTTGAACGAATTGTTAGGCAACACACCCCGCTAACCCAGAATTTGCGGATTGAGTTGCCACACAGAATAATTTAGCGCGGTGGCAAAGCTAACCCATAGCAGGTATGGGATGAGCAACGCACCGGCCAACGCACTGATACGCCAGAATGCAATCAGCGTGCCAACGATAAGCACCCAAAGAAAAACAATGTCTGCGAAAGCTAAGGCGCCTTGGTGCCAGCCGAAGAATAGCCAGCTCCACAGCGCATTGAGCGCAAGTTGCACCAGAAAGAGAGTGAGTGCTGCACGGGCAGCGCGGAACCCTCCGGAACGCCAGACAAGCCATGCCGCAATGCCCATAAGTGCGTAGAGGATGGTCCAAACGGGGCCGAAAAGATCAGGTGGCGGCGCCCACTCGGGACGAACAAGCTCTTGCGAATAGAACGAGCCAGCTCGAATTGATGCCGCGCTACCGATAGAAGCGGCAACAAAGCTGACGGCAAGCCAGCCAACGAAACCAGCAATCAGCTTGCTTTTTGTAAGGGTCACGATTCACTTCCTGTGTTATCTAACGTTTGAGATGAGAGGCTTGACCCGGCTTGCCGGGGCAAGTCCTCTCGATTGAAGGGTTAGCCCTCATTCGGTGAACCGGCGCTTGCATCGTTAGTACGGAACACCGTTCTTGTGAACGAATTTCCACTTTCCGTCGACAAGCAAGGCTTTGAGATCATCGTCTGGATAGCTCCCTTCGTCTCCTGGCGTTCTATCTCCGACCTCAAGGTAAACAACCTCTTGCGAGGTTTCGTTCATGAGGCGATGACCGTTGCCCGTTCCGGCTTTGAAGCCTGCGCACATGCCTGGCGACAGGCGAGTTAAGCCTTCGTCGGTATGCAGTGTGGGGTGACCTTGCAAGACATAGATGAACTCGTCTTGCCTGGTATGGGCGTGGCGAAGGGCCGAGGCTGCGCCTGGCTCTAGGCGCGTGAGGTTGACGCCGAAGTTGGTGAGACCAAACAGATCGCCGAGCGGTTGCTTCTGCCTCCCGGACATGCGGGAAGCGAAAGGCTCTGGATAGTTTGAAGGCTTGACGCGCTTCGGTGCTTCAGAAGCGGTGATAGCGGTTGGATATGTGTTCTCTGCCACATGAGCCTCGCGAGGTAGAAAAATGAGGGCTAACGCCTGAATTAAGCCGCGCCGCGAAGCGGCGTCGGCTTGAATGAATTGTTAGGCGCGGATCTCATTGCCAAATCCGGGCCAACGCTACTAATGCTGAGATAGCAATAGCCAGTGGGGCAATGAACTCGATAGAGAGTCGAGACCAAGAGACGACACCAACAATGCGTTGAACGAACATATATCTATCAACGTGACCAGCATTGCGCCACATGTTGCCTTGGCTTGTCTCCCACATGGAAAGCTCCTCCTTTTCCTCTGGAGTTAAGGTGCGCTCTTCCAGAAAGGAGCGGCGTGCAGCTTCGTACCCACTTGACTCTTCATCCCAAGCCTTAGAAGCATAAGAAATCCTCCACGCCGTGAAGTCAGCTGCTGCAGTGACAATGAAGGAGAGCAACATGAAACCAACAATGCCACAGAGCAAAAGAACCATTGAATTACGGTCGACTTGCGAGAACTCAATGCCCAGCGCGGCGATCTTTGTGGGGATAAGCCCAGTCAGTCCGACCGCAAGGGATACCGTGCTGGTGATAAGTAAAGTCTTGCGGACAGAACGTGTATGCGCCGATAGGGGGTCGGAGATGCGAACGACATCTGCCTCAAAGATGCTCATTACTTCACTCCGCGCCTAACGTTAAAGGTAAGGGGCGCGCCGCGTGCGGCGCGTCCAGCGACCGAAGGGAGCGACCTTGACCGCAAGGTTAGGCGGCACTACTACCATTTACGCACCGACTTATTTTCAGAAACCCAATAAACGTCAATACCCTGCCGCTTGCAGAATGGCTGGAGCAACCTCATGCGCTCCCTATACTCATTCGTATCGGGAAAAGCCATTGCCACTTCATTCGAGCTCAGTGGGTCTTCGAGCTCATTTAGAGAGGTCAATATGGCTGATGCAACATTGGGCCATGAGCGACTATGCTGACTACCAGTTTTGGCTTCTCCTTTGCATTCAATTACCAAGGTTCTTCCCGTCACGGGATTCGCCCCCTCCACATCGTACCCCTGCCTCGTACCGAGCTGCACCTTAACCGATGTGAAGCCTTGATCTTTAAGGAATGATACCATCGCGACTTTGATGTCATCTTCGATAATTGGCACAAAACCTCCTTGATGCCTAACACCTGAGTTAAGCCGCGCCGCGAAGCGGCGTCGGCTTGAACGAATTGTTAGGCAACACACCCCGCTAACCCAGAATTTGCGGATTGAGTTGCCACACAGAATAATTTAGCGCGGTGGCAAAGCTAACCCATAGCAGGTATGGGATGAGCAACGCACCGGCCAACGCACTGATACGCCAGAATGCAATCAGCGTGCCAACGATAAGCACCCAAAGAAAAACAATGTCTGCGAAAGCTAAGGCGCCTTGGTGCCAGCCGAAGAATAGCCAGCTCCACAGCGCATTGACCGCAAGTTGCACCAGAAAGAGAGCGAGCGCTGCACGGGCAGCACGGAACCCTCCGGAACGCCAGACCAGCCATGCCGCAATGCCCATAAGTGCGTAGAGGATGGTCCAAACGGGGCCGAAAAGATCAGGTGGCGGCGCCCACTCGGGACGAACAAGCTTTTGCGAATAGAACGAGCCAGCTCGAATTGATGCCGAGCTACCGATAGAAGCAGCAACAAAGCTGACGGCAAGCCAGCCAACGAAACCAGCAATCAGCTTGCTTTTTGTAAGAGTCACGATTCACTTTCTGTGTTATCTAACGCCCTAGTTAACCGGCGCCGGAGCACGAAGTGCGGAGGGTACCAATACAGGCCATGAGAATGCCGAAGGCATGGCCTGTATTGGCGTCCGCGTTGAACGACCAGTTAGGCTGGGGGCAGATGCAAACGGCATTGAGCTACTCGGGCTTTGCATTTTTAACTCAGGCTGACTTTGCATCAGTTGCTTGAACCGAAAGATCGAACTCTTCAATGGACTTCCAGTCTTGTGCCTCGATGTCTTTGGTTGACCACCACTGTGCTGCATAGTAGAGAAGATAGACAAACTTGTGGTACTGCTCATAGAACGCTGCGGTGGACATCTCTGTGTTTGGCCTGGCTCTTTTGATGCTGACATGGGCTGTTCGATTTCTAATGCGACGGAATTGGGTGCCGAAATCTTCTGGCACGTCAACTTGATAAACCGATACGTGGTTTTCCCATGATGGCGCGTAGCCATTTTCAATGGCGTGAATTCTGTTGCTAAGTTGCTTTCGAACCTCGGCGTTGAAGATGCGATCAAGGAGACGATAGTCGAGGTCCTTGAGGTTGTGCACATCTCGCTTAATACAGCCTACATAAAATTCGTACAGGTGGTGCAAGAAGCTTGTATATGCGTCATGCGACCGAATTTTTGTAAGCTTGTCTCGTTGGCCCATGATGTTCAGGCCAGCGAAGTGGGTAAAGCGCTCAAAGCTGTCTTTGCACAGAATAAATTCATGTGCAATGGTTGTCGTAAGCGCACTGTCCGTCGCATCACCAATTTCAAACTTCACGCAAGTGCCTTCCTGGTGTGGCCTAACGTAGAGGTAACCGGCCTGCGCGGCTTTTTGCGCAGGTCCGGGTTGACCGCCATGTTAGGTTTTGGCGATCAGTCGGGGTAGCTTTCATTCAGGGTGAGCCTAAGTTGTTTCGCGACGTGACGCACACCTTCAACAGTGGCAATACGGGTCTGTTCAATGTTGTCGATTGCATGGATTAGAAATTGTTCGTCGGCACGTGATTGAATGAGCCCCATTAAATGCTCTGACTTGAAATTGAGCATTCGCAGTTTGCGAGCGAGATGGAGAAGGTTCTCGCTTTCAATCTGAGTGAGAAGACCACTGAGAGCCGCTTTCTCTGTTGCTAACGGCTGAACGAACGCAATTAGGACAGAACGCGACGCCCCACTTTGGAGCTTTATATCCATACGTGATGAGTCACCGAGAATCCGAAGCAGGTCGGACAACTCGGCCGTTAAGAGCGAAAGCAGAGCCTTTCGCTCAGTTGCTTCGGCTGCACTTGTTTGAAGTCTTAGCAGGAAGATTCCGCCAAGAACAGCTAAGAAAAATGAAACACTGGAGCCTACGAGCGTATTGAACCAATCCCAAAGCTTTTCATGCTGAAGGCAGTACACCGCCAATGAGTAAGCCACTGCGGTTACAAGCGTGAGAATCGAGGCGATTGCAATGGGCATAAGAAACCTAACGTTCAGTATGCACCTCCACCGGTGCATACTTCTATAAAACCGGTATATATTAGTCATATAGCACTACAACCTGATCATAGATCAACAACATAGCCCCAGATATGACCCCGCAGACAGTATATAGCACAGAAGCCAAGCCAAAGCCCCCAAAGCTACTAGACCAGGTACGCGAAAGGCTGCGACTTAAGCACTACAGCATACGCACCGAGTCGCAGTATGTCCAGTGGATCCGCCGCTTCATACTGTTTCACCGCAAGCGCCACCCGCGTGACATGGGCGCATCCGAAGTAGAAGCCTTTCTCACCCACCTCGCCGTCGAGGGCAACGTTGCCGCTTCCACGCAGAATCAGGCACTCTCCGCCCTGCTCTTTCTCTATCGCGAGGTGCTCAATAGCAAGCTGCCATGGATGAATGAAATGGTGCGTGCCAAGCGTCCCGCCCGGCTTCCCGTCGTTCTGACGCAAGCCGAAGTGCAAGCCGTGCTGTCACGCATGCAAGGCGTGCCCCTGCTGCTGGCCCAACTGCTATACGGCACCGGCATGCGCCTGATGGAATGCATCCGCCTGCGCGTCAAGGATGTGGATTTCGATCGTCTGGAAATTCTTGTCCGCGATGGCAAGGGCGGCAAGGACCGGGTCACCATGCTGCCGCAGAAGCTGGCCGCCGCGCTGCAACAGCACCTCACATGGCGGCGCGCGCTGTATCAGGATGACCTGGGTGCCGGCAAGGCAGACGTGCATTTGCCGCACGCACTGGCCATCAAATATCCCGGCGCCTCCACTCAGTGGGGATGGCAATACATCTTTGTGGCGGCCAGCTATTCCACCGATCCGCGCAGCGGAGTCGTGCGGCGGCATCATCTGGATGAAAAACAACTGCAGCGGGCGTTCAAGCGCGCCGTGCAGGCCGCCGGCTTTGCCAAGCCCGCTACGCCCCACACGCTGCGGCACAGTTTTGCCACACACCTGCTGCAGGCCGGTTACGACATTCGCACCGTGCAGGAACTGCTGGGCCATGCGGACGTGGCAACGACCATGATTTACACCCACGTCCTGAACAAGGGAGGACGCGGCGTCTCCAGTCCTCTCGATATCCTGCAATAAGCGCCCACAAAAAAGCCACGGCTTTCGCCGTGGCCTCTGTCTCCTTGTGCCTCTTATCAGCACAGCCCCCGCACCGTTGCCGGCGCGGAGCTGCCTCTGTAGGGCTTAGTGGAACTGTTCTTCTTCGGTAGAACCGGTCAGAGCCTTCACGCTGGAAGAACCACCCTGGATCACGGTCGTCACGTCGTCGAAGTAGCCAGCGCCCACTTCCTGCTGGTGCGACACGAAGGTGTAGCCCTGCTCGCGTGCCTTGAATTCCGGCTCCTGCACCATTTCGGTGTAGTGCTTCATGCCTTCGCCGCGGGCGTAAGCGTGGGCAAACTGGAAAGTGTTGTACCAGTTGATGTGGATACCGGCCAGCGTGATGAACTGGTACTTGTAGCCCAGAGCGGACAGCTCGTCCTGGAACGCGGCAATCGTCTTGTCGTCCAGGTTCTTCTTCCAGTTGAAGGAAGGAGAGCAGTTGTAGCTCAGCAGCTTGCCCGGGCAGGCAGCGTGCACGGCCTGCGCGAATTCGCGGGCAAAGCCCAGGTCCGGCGTACCGGTTTCGCACCACACCAGGTCAGCGTACGGAGCGTAGGCAACACCGCGGCTGATGGCCTGCTCCAGACCGTTCTTCACGCGGTAGAAACCTTCTTGCGTGCGCTCGCCGGTCAGGAACGGCTTGTCATTGGCGTCGTAGTCGCTGGTCAGCAGGTTGGCAGCTTCAGCATCGGTACGGGCCAGCACGATGGTGGGCACGCCCATCACGTCGGCAGCGAAACGGGCAGAGATCAGCTTCTCGATGGCTTCCTGGGTGGGAACCAGCACCTTGCCGCCCATGTGGCCGCACTTCTTCACGGCAGCCAGCTGGTCTTCGAAGTGCACGCCGGCAGCGCCAGCGGCAATCATGTTCTTCATCAGTTCGAAGGCGTTCAGCACGCCGCCGAAACCGGCTTCTGCGTCGGCCACGATCGGCAGGAAGTAGTCCACGAAGCCTTCGTCACCGGGGTTCACGCCGCGGCTCCACTGGATCTCGTCAGCACGCTTGAAGGTGTTGTTGATGCGGCGCACCATGGTGGGCACGGAATCGTAGGCGTACAGGGACTGGTCGGGGTACATCGTCTCGGACGTGTTGCCGTCAGCGGCGACTTGCCAGCCAGACAGGTACACGGCTTCCAGACCGGCCTTGGCCTGCTGCATGGCCTGGCCAGCAGTGATGGCGCCGAAGGCGTTCACGTAGCCCTTCTTGGCACCGCCGTTGACCTTTTCCCACAGCTTTTCTGCGCCGCGCTTGGCCAGGGTGTACTCGGGCTGCAGGCTGCCGCGCAGGCGCACGACGTCAGCAGCGCTGTAGCCGCGCTTCACGAGCTTCCAGCGGGGGTTTTCGGCCCAGTCTTTTTCCAGGGCGGCGATTTGTTGTTCGCGGGTCAGTTGGGTCATGGTGCTCTCCAAGAAAAGAAAAAGTATCTAAAGCGAATCAATCTACCGGGCTGCGACTCGGCCCGTGGGCCTCGCCTTGTCTCTTTGCAGTGGTGCCTGGGGCACTCTTGGCGCCAGTCATTTCTCTCGCTGGCATGGCCTCTATCATAAGTCCTTTGGAAGCCTTGTCATCTATCTTATGTCTTATATAAGAGTTAATTTGCTCCATACAAATCAACAGCTTACACAATGATTTTTGCAATACGGAAAAATGAAGTGTGTTATGGAAAAATATGGACACCCTCTTTCAGTCGAATTTCCACAATGCAAAACGAGTTTCCAGAAATAGAAAAATCAGGCTCTTTCGCACCGCCCCGCCCCTGCCGCCGACGGTGCAAAACAAGGCGTTTTTCCTTCCCAGCATGCCAGCACGGCATGACAGCCCAACGACAATGCGTGGCGCTGGCCGCCTCTTTGGGAACCGCGCTGCGCGCGGGCACCTGCTGTGCAGGCCATCGCCTTGAAAGCGGCCAGTTGAAGATAATGACGACTTGCGCACAAGTCCGCCACCTCCGCACTTCCCGTTCATGCAAGCCCTGCCCCGCTCCCTTGCCCTGCTCTGTCTGGCTGCCAGCATGCTGCTGGTGGGCAGCTACGTCGCGCTCACCAAGCCGCTGGCGTTGGTGTTTCCGGTGATGCTGCTGGCCTGGCTGCGCTTCGGCATTGGCGGCGGCGCCATGCTGCACTGGCTGCGCAAACCTGCTGGCGAACCTCCGATGACACCGCGCACCCGCTGGCTGCTGTTCCTGGAGTCCTTCTTTGGCAACTTCCTGTTCACGCTGTGCATGATCGCCGGCATGCGGCTGACCACGGCGGTGGCTGCCAGCGTGATCATGGCCTCGATTCCGGCCGTCGTGGCCGTGCTGGGCTGGCTGATCCTGCGCGAGCGGATGACGCTGCGCATCCTGCTGTCCATCCTGTGCGCGGTGGGGGGTGTGGCGCTGCTGGCGCTGGCGCGCGGGAATGGCGCGGCCAATGCTTCAGCCCAATCGTCCTGGCTCGGCTATGTGCTGCTGTTCGCCGCCGTGGTGTGCGAGGCCAGCTATTCCATCATCGGCAAGCTGCTCACGGCCAGCCTCTCGCCGCGGCGCATCACGGCGCTGATCAATCTGTGGGGTCTGGCTCTGTCCACGCCGCTGGGCCTGTACGCTGCCTGGCAGTTCGACTTTGGCGCCGTGCCGCCATCGATCTGGCTGCTGTTGCTGTTCTACGCACTGGCAGCCTGCATGGGCAGCGTGTGGCTGTGGATGACCGGCCTCAAGGTGATTCCCGCTTCGCAGGCGGGCGTGTTCACCGTGATGCTGCCAGTGGGCACCGCCCTGACCGGCGTGCTGGCGCTGGGCGAAACCCTCAATGCCATGCAGGGCCTGGCACTGGGCATCGCCCTGCTGGGGGTGCTGATGGCGACCCTGCCCGGCCGCACCCAGGCCTTGCCGCCCGTATCAAGCTGAGAGATACACGGCCCGCAAAGGCCTTTCCGAAAACGCCGCCTCAGGTCGCAGCCATGCGGCCCGGCAAAGCGGCAAAACCGTCAGCACAAGGGCTTGTCGCTCACCACGATGCCGTCATCGTCCGCATACAGCCAGTCGCCCGGGCGCACAACCACGCCCTGCACATGCACGGGCACATCCACCAGCCCCTCTTGGCGCTTCATGGGCGGCATCGGCATGGAGGCCAGCGCGCGGATGCCGACCTGCAGCGGAGCCAGCTCGCGCACGTCGCGCACGCAGCCATCGACCACCACGCCGGCCCAGCCGTTCTTCTCGACCAGCTTGCCGATGTTGCCGCCGACCAGCGCGGTGCGCAACGAGCCGGCACCGGCCACCACCAGCACGCGGCCCTTGCCTTCGGTCTCGAGCACGGACTTGACGGTGGTGTTGTCCTCGAAGCACTGCACGGTCACGACCTGGCCCGAGAACGGTGCGCTGGAGGCATAGTTGCGGAACACCGGCGGCAGCACGGCAAAGCCGGGCGGAACGCCGTCGCGGTGGGGGTCGCAGAAGTCGCAGGTGGCAAAAGTGGCTTGGGTCATGAAAGGTCTCCCGGTCAATATGCGTGGCATGATACCGAAGCAGATGGCAGCCGGAACTGGCCTTGCATCTTCCTGCACAGGCCCTGAACCGCCGAAACCCCGCAATCAGGGGTAAACCCTCTATCGAATGGCGCGCAAATTTTCACAAACTCGCTCTCGGAGATTGTGAAATCGGCGTAATCTCCATTAGGATTGCTGGCATGCAGTCCTTGCCTGACTGCTCATTCCATCTTTTTTCCACTGCGAGAGACCACACTACCATGGCTACTGCAAAGAAACCCGCTGCCGCCAAGGCCGCTGCCCCCAAGAAACGTGAACCCAATGCCGCCTTCATGAAGCCGCTGAACCCCAGCGCAGAACTGGGTGCCGTGGTGGGCACCAAGCCGCTGCCGCGCACCGAGGTGATCAAGAAGCTGTGGGAATACATCAAGGCCAACAAGCTGCAGGACGAGCAGAACAAGCGCAACATCAACGCCGACGACAAGCTGGCCAAGGTGTTCGGCAAGAAGCAGGTCACCATGTTCGAAATGGCAGGCCTGATCGGCAAGCACCTGTCCTGACCGGTGGGTGCGACCGTTGCGGTCGCACTGCCCCAGATACGAGAAAGCCGACTCCGCGGAGTCGGCTTTTTGTTGCCCGCACCCGGTGCGGGCACGCGGCGGGTTTACTGCACCGGCTGCTGCATCATCGGGCGCATCATGCGCTGGCCTGGCTGCTTCTGCATGCCGCCCTGCCTCCAGGCCCCCATGGTGTGCATCTGGTCGAAGCTGGCGCGCTGCTCGGCCGTGAGCACATTGCGCAGGTTGCGCGTGGCGGCTGCGGCCTTTTCCATGCCGGCGGCACGCGCCTTCATCTGGTCGGCCTGGTGTTGCATGCGCTGATCGGGCGTCATGGCCTGCATCTTCTGCATCCAGTCGGCACGGTTGCCGCTCATCATGGGCTTGCTCGCGCGCATCTGCAGGTGCGCAGTCACATAGGCATCCCAGTACGGACGCTGGGCCGGCGTGATCTTGAGCAACTGGGCTTCGCGCACGAAGCGCTGCTGGAACCAGGCCTCGCGCTGCTCGGGCGTCATGCGCGGCATGCGGGCCATGCGTGCCCCTGGCGCACCCATCGTGCCCGGAGCACCGGCTTGCGGCTGCGCGGCAGCAGGCGCTGCGGGAGTGGAGGCGGTCTGGCCGGTCTGCGCGCAAGCAGCCAGCATGGCAGTCATGCCGGCAGCGATCAGGGTGGTACGAAGGCGGATAGTCATGCTGTGGCTCCTTGGTTGTTGTACCCTGATGGATTGCCGCAGGGCGGGCAGGTTCCGTCGGCGCCCGCGCCTGTTTGCAACAAAATGCAAACGTGCAGTGCTCAGCATACGAAAAAGGCTGGAACAGCCCTCGCCATTCCAGCCCTGTCTTGCCACGTTCAGTGGCGGTGCGGCATCACGCCGCCTCGAAGCGGAACTCGCCCGGCGCGTTGACCGGATCCACGCTGACCTGGATCGTGCTCTTGGGCGGGAACTTGCCCTCGAGCAGCGCCTTGGACAGCGGGTTCTCGATGCGCTGCTGGATGGCCCGCTTGAGCGGACGTGCGCCAAACACCGGATCGAAACCGACCTTGGCCAGCTCTTCCAGCGCCGCCGGCGACACATCCAGCTCGAGATCCATCTTGTGCAGGCGCTGCTGCAGCACCTTGAGCTGGATCTTCGCAATATCGGCAATATGCGCCGCGCTCAAGCCGTGGAACACCACGATCTCGTCGATCCGGTTGAGGAATTCGGGACGGAAGTTCGCCTTCAGTTCATCGAACACCGCATCCTTGATCTCGTCCTGCGGGCTGCCGACCATCGCCTGGATGATGGGCGAGCCGATGTTGCTGGTCATGACGATCACGGTGTTCTTGAAGTCCACGGTGCGGCCCTGGCCATCGGTCAGGCGGCCATCATCCAGCACCTGCAGCAGCACGTTGAACACATCCGGATGGGCCTTCTCCACCTCGTCCAGCAGGATCACGCTGTAGGGCTTGCGGCGCACGGCTTCGGTCAGGTAGCCGCCCTCCTCGTAGCCCACGTAGCCCGGAGGCGCACCGATCAGGCGGGCCACGGAGTGCTTCTCCATGAACTCGCTCATGTCGATGCGCACCATGTGCTCGTCGCTGTCGAACAGGAAACCCGCCAGCGCCTTGGTCAGCTCGGTCTTGCCCACGCCCGTGGGGCCGAGGAACAGGAAGGAGCCGGCCGGCCGGTTCGGATCGCTCAGGCCGGAGCGCGAGCGGCGGATGGCGTTGGCCACGGCGCTGATGGCCTCGTCCTGGCCCACCACGCGCTCGTGCAGCTTGGCTTCCATCATCAGCAGCTTCTCGCGCTCGCCCTGCATCATCTTGGCCACCGGAATGCCGGTGGCCCGGCTGACCACCTCGGCAATTTCTTCGGCGCCCACCTGGGTGCGCAGCAGCTGGTTGCCCTTGCCGTGGCCGTCGGCAGCGGTTTCCTTGTCCTGCGCTTCCTTCAGGCGGCGTTCCAGCTCCGGCAGCTTGCCGTACTGCAGCTCGGCCACCTTGTTGAAATCGCCCTTGCGGGTGAATTCCTCGATCTGGAACTTGAGCTTGTCCAGCTCCTCGCGCACCTGCTGGCTGCCCTGCGCGGCGGCTTTTTCGGATTTCCAGATCTCTTCCAGATCGGCGTATTCCTTCTGCAGGCTCCGGATTTCATCCTCGATGATTTCCAGGCGCTTCTGCGAGGCTTCGTCCTTTTCCTTGTTCAGCGCCTCGCGCTCGATCTTGAGCTGGATCAGGCGACGGTCGAGCTTGTCCATCGCCTCCGGCTTGGAGTCGATCTCGAGCTTGATCTTGGCCGCTGCCTCGTCGATCAAGTCGATCGCCTTGTCGGGCAGGAAGCGGTCGGTGATGTAGCGGTGGCTCAGTTCGGCCGCGGCCACGATGGCCGGGTCGGTGATTTCCACTCCATGGTGCACCTCGTACTTTTCCTGCAGGCCGCGCAGGATGGCGATGGTCGCCTCGACGGTCGGTTCGCCCACCAGCACTTTCTGGAAGCGGCGTTCCAGCGCGGCATCCTTTTCGATGTACTTGCGGTATTCATCCAGCGTGGTGGCGCCGACGCAGTGCAGTTCGCCCCGAGCCAGCGCAGGCTTGAGCATGTTGCCGGCATCCATGGCGCCTTCGGCCTTGCCGGCGCCGACCATGGTGTGCAGCTCGTCGATGAACAGAATGGTCTGGCCTTCGTCCTTGGCCAGCTCGTTCAACACGGTCTTGAGGCGTTCCTCGAAATCGCCGCGGTACTTGGCGCCCGCCAGCAGCGCCGCCATGTCGAGCGAAAGCACGCGCTTGTTGCGCAGGGTATCCGGCACTTCGCCAGAGACGATGCGCTGGGCCAGGCCTTCGACGATGGCGGTTTTGCCCACGCCCGGTTCGCCGATCAGCACCGGGTTGTTCTTGGTGCGGCGCTGCAGCACCTGGATGGTGCGGCGGATTTCGTCGTCACGGCCGATCACCGGATCGAGCTTGCCCAGGCGCGCGCGCTCGGTCAGGTCGAGCGTGTATTTCTTCAGCGCCTCGCGCTGGCCTTCGGCATCGGCGCTGTCCACGCTCTGGCCGCCGCGCACGGCGTCGATTGCCGCTTCGAGGCTCTTGCGCGTCAGCCCGTTCTGGCGGGCGATGTCGCCAATGTTGCCCTTGGAATCGGCCACGGCGAGCAGGAACAGCTCGCTGGCAATGAACTGGTCATTGCGCTTGATGGCTTCCTTCTCGGTAGCCTGCAGCAGCTTGCCCAGATCGGGGCCGGGCTGCACCTGCTCCTGGCCCTGCACCTGCGGCAGGCGGTTGACCGCGCCCTCGACGGCAGTGGCCAACCCCTGCACGTTGACGCCGGCCCGCTGCAGCAGCGAGCGCGGGCCGTCCTCCTGGCGCAGCATGGCCAGCAGCACGTGGGCGGGTTCGATATAGGCGTGGTCCTTGCCCAGGGCAATGCTCTGGGCGTCTCCCAGGGCTTCCTGGAATTTGGTGGTGAGTTTGTCAAGTCGCATCAGGAAAATCCTCCTTCATTGCCCACGTATATACGTTCCAATCGGGGGCTTTCAAGGGCTGGCGACTACTGGATGCAAGCCCTGATGCGCAAACTCCACAGCCCTGCCAAAATAGGCCCATGCATGTCCATCAGATCAGCCTCCAGTACCGTCCGCTTGATGACCGCATCCTGCTGCGCATCAGTCTGCGTGAAGGCGGCGAACAAACCGCGTGGCTCACGCGCCGGCTCCTGCTCAAGCTGTGGCCACTGCTGCGCAACAGCGTGGCCGATTTCGTGGCCAAGGTGCAGGCCACCCAGGGCACCGCAGCTTCAAGCGTGGCGCTTGCCGACGGCAACACGCGCCAGTTGCTGAGCGACCTGCGCAGCAGTGCGGCCAACGAAAAGGCCGATTTTTCGCGCCCCTATGCCGAGGCCGGGAGCTCCCTCGACAACACCCTGCTGGTGCATACCGTCAATCTCTACAGCCAGCCCCAGAAGGCCCGCTTCGCCATCGAACTGGTGGATAAACCGGCCACCCCCGATAGCCAGGCGCGCCGGCTCAAGTGGGACATGGACGAAACCACGCTGCATGCCAGCATGAAGCTGCTGGACGATGCCATCCAGGCCTCGGGCTGGGACATTCGGGCCGCCACCGCCAGCGCCGAGCCTGCACCGGCCAGCCAGACCGATTCGCTGCACGCGCTGGAACGCCCAAAATACCTGAACTGAGCCCGTCCGAAAGGGCCGCGCCGCCGCGTTACACTCGCAGCAAAACACCTTGCAGGATCGACGCATGCCCAACACCCGCCACCTCCGCACCGTATTCTTCGTCTCCGACGGCACCGGCATTACCGCCGAAACCTTCGGCAAGTCGATCATGGCGCAATTCGACATTCCGGTGCGCTACGTGCGCCTGCCGTTCATCGACAGCCTGGAGAAGGCGCGCAAGGTGGTCGAGCAGATCAACACCGTGGCCCAGAACGAGGGGGTGCGGCCCATCGTCTTCACCACGCTGGTCAACATGGACGTGGTGCACGTCATCAACGCCGACACGCACGCCGTAGTGATGGACATGTTCGCCACTTTCGTCAACCCGCTGGAGCGCGAGCTCGGCATCAAATCGCACCACCGCGTGGGCCGCTTCTCCGACGTGGCCAAGAGCCAGGCCTACCGCGACCGCATGGAAGCCATCAACTTCAGCCTGATGCACGACGACGGGCAGATGAACAAGGGCCTGGAAGAATCGGATGTGATCCTGATCGGGGTCAGCCGCAGCGGCAAGACGCCCACCTCGCTGTACCTGGCCCTGCAATACGGCCTGAAGGTGTCCAACTATCCGCTGATTCCGGAAGATTTCGAACGCCGCCAGCTGCCCCCCTCGCTGCTGCCCTTCAAGGCCAAGCTGTTCGGCCTTACCATCCAGCCCGATCGCCTGAGCGAGATCCGCAACGAGCGCCGCCCCGGCTCGCGCTACGCCAGCCTGGAAAATTGCCGCTACGAGGTGGCCGAGGCCGAGTCCATGATGCGCCGCGCCGGCGTGCGCTGGCTCTCCACCACCACCAAGTCGATCGAGGAAATCGCCACCACCATCCTGCAGGAGGTGATGCCGGATCACGACTACTGAGCCGGCCGGCTCAGTCGTGCATCACCATGTCGTCGGAATAATCCCGGTCGATATTGATGCTGCTCTTCCTGCCAACCAGCGGATAGGCTTTCTTGAGCCAGGCCTGGGCCTGCGCACGGCCGTGCTCGAACAGGCGGTTGAGCAGCGTGGTGTCGGTAGAAATCTTGCTGTAGCTGTCCAGCCCCGACAGCATTTCGCCGCCATCGATGCGGTGCATCAGCACACGCTTGAACTCCGGTTCCTGCAGCTTGCCTTCGTCGATCAGGCGGTTGACGAAGCCGATGGTGTGCATCTGCGACAGCAGGTTGGCGTTGAAGGTGATTTCGTTGATGCGATCGGTGATCTCCGTCTGGCTGGTCGGCACGCCCGTGCGTTCGAGCGGGGCGATCTGCACCAGCAGGATATCGGCCGATTCGCAGTTGGAAATCAGCGGCGTGAGCGGCGGATTGGCGACAAAGCCGCCGTCCCAGTAGTGGTGGCCGTTGAGCTCCACGGCCTGGAACGCCTGGGGCAGGCAGGAGGATGCCATTACCGCCTGCAGGCTGATCTCCTTGCCCGTGAACACTTCCGCCTTGCCCGAGCTGATGTGCGTGGCCGACAGGAACAGGTGGTGCTTGCGCATGCTTGCCAGCGCATCGAAATCCACCTCGCGGCGCAACAGTTCGCGCAGCGGGTTCAGGTCCAGCGGGTTGAAGTTGTAGGGAGACGACCACTGCTGGAAGGCGTTGGCCAGGATGCTGCCGGGGTTGGGCAGCATCGAGAGGAACGGCACCATGCTGGCCAGGTTGTCGTTCAGCGCCGTCAGGCTGCCGGCGGCCATCACGCCCTTCCAGATGTTGCGCAGCTTGCTGCGCGCAGCCTCGTGGCAATCCATGCCCTCGACATCGCAGCGGATCAGCCCGTCCACCAGGGCCACGGCGTTGACCGAGCCGGAACTCGCCCCGCTGATGCCCTCGAATTCCAGGCGGCCATCTTCCAGCAGGGCATCCAGCACGCCCCAGGTAAATGCACCATGCGCGCCGCCGCCCTGCAGGGCGAGATTGACCTTCTTGCGCCTTGGCAAAGCGGCTCGGGCGGAAGAGCGGGCAGAGGGGGATTTTTCTGGACGGGACATGCGCGGTTCTGGGTTTCCGTAAGCTACCAAACGCATTTTGTGCGCTGCAGCAAATCAGGGATATTACGGGAAAACGGTGTAATGCCTGTGCTGTAGTGGCCGGGATCTTGAAATTTCCTGTTTTGGTGTGACCTACGCGACAGGACTATTGCAGAGTTTACGCAACATACGGCGTTCGGGCATGCCATGTGCAAATCCGCACCGTACAGTAGGATCATCGCTTGCAGCATATTGAAAAAGAATGACAGATACTTCTTCCAGCGACCGCATGCGCATCGACAAATGGCTCTGGGCCGCGCGCTTCTACAAGACACGCGCCCTGGCCGTGGATGAAATCCACAAGGGACGGGTGCGTGTGAACGACCAGGAATGCAAGCCGGCACGCGACGTGAAGGTGGGCGACTGCATCAGCCTGCGCCAGGGCTACGCCACCCGCAGCGTGCAGGTATGCGCCCTCTCCAGCCGCCGCGGCCCGGCGCCGGAAGCACAAAAGCTGTATCAGGAAACGGAAGAAAGCCTGGCCCTGCGCAGCGCCCTGGCCGAGCAGCGCCGGCTGGCGCCGGAGCCTGCGCACAGCATCATGCAGGGACGACCCACCAAGCGCGACCGCCGCCAGCTGCAGCAGACGCGCGACGCCAATGCGCAAGGCCCCTGGGGCGATCGCTGGAGCGCCAGCCTGGATGACTGATTGCAACGATGAAACAGATTGCCAATTCCCTGAGCGACCTCAAGCACCTCAAGGCCACGCTCGACCAGCAGCGGGCCGAGGCAGCCGCACGCCTGCGTGCCGAGCAGGAAGAACGCCAGCGCCTCCAGGCCGAGCAGCGGCTGTTCGTACATGCCGTGGGCAAGGTTCAGCCGCTGTCCGGCAACCACCACGGCCGCGTGGCCCTGCGCGGGGAGCCCGTGGCGCCGCGCCCGGTGCAGCGCGAGCGTGATCACCAGGCCGTGCTGCAGGAGGCGCTGAGCGATGCCTTCGATATCACGACCCTGCTTGAAACCGACGAAACCCTGAGCTACCGCCGCCCCGGGGTGGGCCCGGACGTGGTGCGCAAGCTGCGCCAGGGCCAATGGAGCATCCAGGCCCAGCTCGACCTGCACGGGCTGCGCCGTGACGGTGCGCGCGATACGCTGGGCGCCTTCATCCGCGAATGCCAGCGCCACGATGTGCGCTGCGTGCGCATCATCACCGGCAAGGGACTGGGCTCACCGGGCAAGACTTCGGTGATCAAGCACAAGATGTACGGTTGGCTGATCCAGAAGAAGGAGGTGCTGGCTTTTGTGCAGGCCAAGCCCTCCGAGGGTGGTGCAGGAGCGCTGATCGTGCTGCTGGCGCCGCAGCATAGTGGAGCGGGCGGCTGAGCTATTCCTGATGGGCGACGGCCGCTCAATACCATGGCGGCACGCTGGCGCCCGCCTCCTGCGACTACGCTTTCAGCCGTGCCGGTTGCGCATCCAGTCGGCCGTCTGGAAAAAACTCTGGTTCAGCCGCTGGTGCAATTCGGGATCGATGCCCACATCGCCCATGGCCTGGTCCATGCAGGCGACCCACTGGTCGCGCTCCGTCTCGCCGATGGAAAATGGCAGATGGCGCGCCCGCAGGCGCGGATGGCCGAAGCGCTCGACGAAGTAGTCCGGCCCGCCGCTCCAGCCGCACAGGAACCAGAACAGGTGCTGGCGGGCACGATCCAGGCTGGGGCCATGGGCTGCGCGCAACTCGGTATAGGCCGGCTCCAGTTCCATCAAGTCGTAGAAGCGGTCCACCAGTTGCTGCAGCACCGGCTCGCCGCCGATCCACTCGAATACGGTTTCGGGGTGCGCGTTGCGCGTTGCGTTCGGGGTATCGGTATCAGACATGGCAATCCATCAGGCAATTCATTCCGTCGTCGCTGCCCGCAGCGTGGCCACCACCGGGCGGCGCAGCAGGCCGTGCAGGCTCCAGCGTCCGGCCAGCCACGACAGCAGCGATCCAGCCAGTGTCCCGGCAGGCAGCACCCACCAGGCCAGTGACCAGTCGAATTCAAACACATAGCGCGCCAGCGCCCAGCCCAGCGCCAGCGCCACCAGGGCCGCCAGCAGGCCGGCCAGGGCACCCGTTCCCGCCAGTTCGGCCGTCAGCATGCGGCCCAGCAACCGGTTGCCCGCCCCGAGTGCACGCATGATGGCCAGTTCGCGCGCCCGCTCCTCGCGCGTGGCACTGACGGTGGCAAACAGCACCACGACACCCGCTGCCAGGCCAAAGCCGAACAGCAGTTCCACCGCGCGGATCACCTGTTCGAGCACGCCCTGCACTTGGCGGATGGTGGCCGTCATGTCGATCTGGGTGATGTTGGGGAAAGTCTGCAGCAGGCGGTTGTCCAGGCTGGGCTGACCAGCAAGCGGCGGCGGTGTTCGGTAGGCCGTGATCCAGGTGGTGGCCACTTCGTCTCCCAGTGAGGCAACGGGATACATGGCGAAGAAGTTGACGTGCATCGAGGTCCAGTCGACCTTGCGCACCGATGTGATGGTGTTCTCGCGCTGTACGCCGCCCATGTCGAACAGCAGGCGGTCGCCCAGTTTCAGGCCCAGCGTTTCCATGATGCCCTGCTCCATGCTCAGGCCCTGGGCGTCGCCGTCGCGCCAGTTGCCGGCCACCACCGGGTTGTGCGCCGGCCGTTGCGCGCTGAAGCTCAGGTTGAATTCACGGTCCACAAGCCGGCGTGCACGGTCTTCCTGAAACTGCTCGGGCGCGATTGCGCGACCATTGATGGCCACCAGCCGTCCGCGCACCATCGGGTACCAGTCGTACTGGCGCACGCCGGCCTGCTGCAGTTCGGCGCGGAAGGCCTCGGCCTGGTCCGGCATGATGTTGATGACGAAACGGTCCGGCGCATCCACAGGCGTGGCGCGCTTCCAGTCCTCCACCAGATCCGTGCGCAGCAGCAGGAGCAGCAGCAAGGCCAGCAGGCCCACGGCCAGGCTGCTGACCTGCACCATGGCAAACACCGGCCGCGCGGTCAGCTGGCGCCAGGCCAGAGACAGCCAGTGCGGCAGACGCGGTCCGCTGCGGAGCCACCCACGCATCAGCAGCACGGCCAGCCAGCCCAGCAGCATGAACAGCAGCACGGCGCCGGCAAAGCCTCCTACGGCAATCAGACCCAGCTTGAGATCCTGGCTGGTGGCCAGCAGCAAGGCGGCGAAACCCGCAACCCCCAGCAGCACCGCGGATGCCGGCGCGGCCTTGAGCTGCCCGAGTTCGCGCCGGATCACCCGCAGCGGCGGCGTGCCGGCCAGTTGCAGCACGGGTGGCAGGCCGAATGCCAGCAACAGCGTCATGCCCACGCCCAGCCCCAGCCCGAACGGCGCCGCGCCGGGCGGCGGCAAATCGGTCTTCACCAAACCAGCCAGCAGCCAGACGAAGGCGTAATGCACCAGATAACCGAGCAACAGGCCCAGCGCACTGCCCAGTAAGCCCAACAGGGCAAATTCGAAGGTGTAGGCGAGCGCGATCTTGCGCTGCGGCAGGCCGAGCACGCGCAGCATGGCGCAATCATCCAGATGACGCGCCGCAAAGCCGCGCGCCGCCAGTGCCACGGCAACGGCACTCAGCAATGCAGCCAGCAGGGCCACCAGGTTCAGGAAATTGCCGGCGCGACCCAGCGTCTGCTGCATCTGCGGGTTGTTGCCCTCCAGCGCCTCCACCCGGATGCCATGCACATCCGGGCGCTTCAGCTCTGCCTGCGCCCAGGCGGTGTAGCTGCGCACGGCATTGGCCGGTCCGACCAGTGCCAGCCGGTAGTTCACGCGGCTGGCAGGTTGCACCAGTTGCGTGGCGGGCAGGTCTTCCAGCGCCATCATGGCGCGGGGCGCGAAGTTGACGAAGTTGTTGCCCCGGTCAGGCTCGCGCGTCAGCACTCCGCTGATGCGCAGGCGGCTTTCGCCGAGCAGCAAGTCATCGCCGATCTGCAGGCCGAGCGTATCCAGCACGGCCGGCTCGGGCCAGATCTCTCCATGCCCGGGGCCGTGCGTAACCGCCTGTTCCTGCAACGATGGCGACACGCCCCTTGGACCAGCGACTGGGTCTGGCTTGGCAGAACTTGCCGGGACGGTAGCAGCTGTGCCGGCAGGTCCTTCTGTCCCTGTGGGGCCTTCACGTGTCTTGCTGCCGGCGCTTGCGGCAGATGCTGGCTGCATCACCCCCAACGTCCCGCGCAAGGGATATCCGGCACTCACCGCCTTGAGCATGACCAGCCGCCCGGCCTCGCCCTTTTCCGGCGCGGTACGCGCCATGGTCGGGAAGGTCTGCGTCTGGATGGCGGTCAGGCCCAGCGTTCTGGCACGCTCGACAAAGGCGGCCGGAGTCGGCTGGTCGCTGCTCACCACCACATCGCCACCGAGCATCTGCGCCGCATCGCGCAGCAAGGCATTGTTCAGCCGGTCGGCAAAGAAACCAACCGCCGTCAGCGCTGCCACCGCCAGCAGCACGGCCAGCACCAGCATGCGCAACTCACCCGCGCGCACATCGCGCCAGAGCGTGCGCCAGCCCAGGCGCCAGAAGGAAATCGAAGGAGAGGAAGCTGTCATCGGATCAGAGTTTCGGTCATTGTGAAGCAACTTCCCCAACCCACGCAGGAACCCGGACAAAGCGGCCGCAAACAGCCCCTAACGGCGAGACCCCGTTCTGCTGCCATGCCCAGACAGTTTTTCCGCTCAGGACGCCCCTGCTTGTCTGGCCAATAGCCGGACAATCAGGCAACCTGCAAGGTCTGCCCGCCCTGCCAGGCTTGTTCCGGTTCCAGCGTCACCGCCGTATCGATCTGTGCTGCTTCGACACAGACAAACCGGCGATAGCCGTCAGCCGGCAGGTCCGGCAAGCTTGCGCACAAGGCGGCACCCGGATTCCACACCACGGTTTGCGCCATGCTGGCCGGCTGCGACACACGCAGCCAGTGCGAGGCTTGTTGCAGCGTGGCGCGCGGCAAAGCCGGATAGACACGGTCCACCTCGCCGGCAAATACGATGTCGCCCTGCTGTACCGGATACTCGGGATCGGCGCCCGTTACGGCATCCCAATAACGCTGGCCGTCCGCCCCGCTGATCGCCAGCGCGGCCACGTCATCCACGCCCAGATAGCTGTGCAGCGCCGTGGTGAAGGCAAACGCCTGCGCCCCGGTGTTGCGCACCTGCAGTTGCACATCCAGCCGCGCCGACAGCAGGCGTACCGTCAGGTCGGCCTCGAAGTCATGCGGCCAGGCCATGATGCCTTGCGCGTCCTGCAACAGTGCCTCCGGCACATCGGCACGCGTCAGGCGCAGGGTGACGGACGCATCCGACTGCTCCAGCACCCGCCAGGGCACCACGCGCGCAAAGCCGTGCTTGACCAGCGGCCCGCGCCGGTTGAACTGCGGCCAGCACACCGGAATGCCGCCGCGGATGGCCGCGCTGCGATCCAGCACCGCCTTCGGGCTGAGATAGAGTAATTCCTTGCCCTCGGCCAATGTCCACGACAGCACCTGCGCGCCGAACAGCGCCACCACGGCACGTTCGCCCGAGCGTGCCTGCAAGGTCACCACCGGCAGATCCGCCGGCAACAGGGAAATGTTGGACACGGCTGCCGCTTACTCGTCCGTACCGTTGAGCTCGTCGGCGCGATCCTGCGCAGCGGCAAAATCCAGATCGCCGCTGTAGATGGCACGGCCGGCAATCACGCCCACCACGCCTTCGTCCTCGACCGCGCACAGCTTCTCGATGTCGTCCATATTGCTCAGGCCGCCCGAGGCAATCACCGGAATCGTGCTGGCCTGCGCCAGGCGCACCGTGGCCTCGATGTTCACGCCGCTCAGCATGCCGTCGCGGCCGATATCGGTATAGATGATGCTGTCCACGCCCAGGTCTTCGTACTTCTTCGCCAGATCGGTCACTTCGTGGCCGGTCAGCTTGCTCCAGCCATCGGTGGCTACCTTGCCGTCCTTGGCATCCAGGCCCACGATGATGTGGCCGCCGAAAGCGCTGCAGGCGTCGGCCAGGAAGCCGGGGTTTTTCACCGCGGCAGTGCCGATGATGACATAGCGCAGGCCGGCGTCGATGTACTGCTCGATGGTGTCCAGATCGCGGATGCCGCCGCCCAGCTGCACCGGGATTTCATCCCCGAGCTCCTGCAGGATTTCCTTCACCACGCCCAGGTTCTTGGGCTTGCCGGCAAAGGCGCCGTTCAGGTCCACCAAATGCAGGCGCCGTGCGCCCTGCTCCAGCCAGTGGACGGCCTGCGCCACCGGATCGGTATTGAAGGTGGTGACGCGGTTCATGTCGCCCTGTTGCAGGCGCACGCATTGGCCGTCTTTCAGGTCGATGGCAGGAATCAGCAGCATGATGGTCTCGAAAAATCAGAAAAAGGAATGCGGGGCCCCGACCATGCGGGAATCAGGGCTTCCAGTGCAGGAAGTTGCGGTACAGCGCCAGACCGGCGTCGGCGCTTTTCTCGGGATGGAACTGGGTGGCAAAAATATTGTCGCGCGCAATCGCGGCGGTGTAGCGGCCCCCGTAGTCGGCCTCGCCCACGCTGTGTTCGGCATTGGCCGGCGATGCAAAATAGCTGTGCAGAAAGTAGAACCAGCTGTTGTCGGCAATGCCTTCCCACACCGGATGCGGGCGGGAGATGGCAACCTGGTTCCAGCCCATCTGCGGCACTTTGAAGCGGCTGCCATCGGGCTGGGTACGGCCTTCGAGCTGGAAGCGTTTGACCTCACCGGGAAACAGTCCCAGCGCCGGCGTATCGCCCTCTTCGCTGTGCTCCAGCATCATCTGCATGCCCACGCAGACGCCGAACAGCGGCTTGTTCGCCGCCGCTTCCAGCACCGCCTGCATCATGCCGCTGTCGCGCAGGTGCTGCATGCAGTCGCGCATGGCGCCCTGGCCCGGAAGCACCACGCGCTCGGCCTGCTGGATCTGCTCGGGCTGGCGCGCAATCACCACCTCGTAGCGGTCCTCTGCCACATGCAGCATGGCCTGCGCCACCGAGCGCAGGTTGCCCATTTCATAATCAACGATCGCAACGACCGGTTTTGCCATCACAGACTGCCCTTGGTGGAAGGAATCATGCCGGCCGCACGCGGATCCAGTTCCAGCGCCTGGCGCAGCGCCCGGCCAAAGGCCTTGAACACCGTCTCGCACTGGTGGTGCGCGTTGATGCCGCGCAGGTTGTCGATGTGCAGGGTGACGCCCGCGTGGTTGACGAAGCCCTGGAAGAATTCGTACACCAATTGCGTGTCCAGCGCGCCGATCATGCCGGCAGTGAACGGGATGTGATACGTCAGGCCGGGGCGGCCGGACAGGTCGATCACCACGCGGCTCAGCGCCTCGTCCAGCGGCACATAGGCATGGCCATAGCGGCGGATGCCTTTCTTGTCGCCCACGGCACGGGCCACGGCCTGGCCGAAGGTGATGCCGATGTCTTCCACCGTGTGATGGCCGTCGATGTGCAGGTCGCCCTTGCAGGCCACGTTCAGGTCGATCAGGCCATGGCGGGCGATCTGCTCCAGCATGTGGTCGAAAAAGCCAATGCCGCTCTGGAGACTGGACGTGCCGGTGCCGTCGAGGTTGATGGCAACGGTGATGTCGGTTTCGGCAGTCTTGCGCGAAACCTCGGCAGTACGGGCGCTGGGCACGATCGGGGTGGTCATGGCGTGTGGGTTCTCCATCGCTCCCGGCCACGCGGGCCGGAGCAGGTCAGTAGGGAATTGTAGGAACGTTTGCCCGCATTTGGCCGATTGCCCGCCGGGCAGCCGGCCCGGCGCGCGGGCATGATGCACCCCTGCAACGCATTGCAGCACGGCCGGGGGCGAAGCCTCTATTGTCGCATTGCTGCGCAGCCTTATGCATACAGCGCGGGCTCCCTGCTAACATTGCTGTTTTACCGCATTGCAACATCAGGCAGAACCCATGAACCGCTACTGGAGCGCGCTGGTCCACGACCTCGTCCCCTACGTGCCGGGCGAACAGCCCAAGCTCGACAATCTGATCAAGCTCAACACCAACGAGAACCCCTACGGCCCCTCGTTGCGTGCCCTCGAAGCCATCCGCAACGCCACCGGCGACAGCCTGCGCCTGTATCCCGATCCCGAATCGGACGCGCTCAAGGCCGTGCTGGCCCAGCGCTTCGGCGTGGATCCGAAGCAGGTCTTCGTCGGCAACGGCTCCGACGAGGTGCTGGCCCATGCCTTCATGGCCCTGCTCAAGCACGACCGGGCGCTCTGGTTCCCCGACATCACCTACAGCTTCTACCCCACCTACTGCGGGCTGTACGGCATCGAGCACAAGCTGATCCCGCTGGACGACAACTTCGCCGTCCGCGCCGACGACTACCTGCCGCGCGCCGACGAACGTGCCGGCGCCATCATTTTCGCCAACCCCAACGCGCCCACCGGCAGCCCGCTGCCGCTGGGCGAGGTCGAGCGCATCGTCGCCGGCAACCCGGATGCGGTGGTGCTGGTGGATGAGGCCTATGTGGATTTCGGCGGCGAAAGCGCGACGACGCTGGTCAACAAGTACCCGAACCTGCTGGTCGTGCACACCTTTTCCAAGAGCCGCTCGCTGGCCGGCCTGCGCGTGGGTTACGCGATTGGCGATGCCGGCCTGATCGAGGCGCTGGAGCGCGTGAAGAACAGCTTCAACTCCTACCCGCTCGATCGCCTGGCACAGGCCGCCGCCGTGGCTTCGGTGGAGGATGATGCGCACTTCCGCAACAGTTGCGCCAAGGTCGTCGCCACGCGCGAGGCGCTGGTCACGCACCTGCATGCGCTGGGCTTCGAGGTGCTGCCGTCCGCCGCCAACTTCATCTTCGCGCGCCACGCCGTTCGCAGCGGTGCCGAACTGGCCAAGGCGCTGCGCGAGCGCTCCATCATCGTGCGCCATTTCAGCAAGCCGCGCATCGAGAACTTCCTGCGCATTTCCATCGGCACCGATGCGCAATCCGCCGCGCTGGTGCAGGCGCTGGTGGACATCCTCGGCCAGGAAACGGCCTGATTCGGGGGACGGGCGATTATGATAATCCTGTCATGATCGCCTGCTATATTGGCCTGCCATCAGGCCGCCAGCGTGCATCCGGAGGGGTTTTGCTGACCCGGACAGGCAGGGCCCGGGCCTGAAGCCAGTTCCGTCAACACAACCCAAGGGAAACCCAGAATGTCCAAATCCGTGATTGCCCCCGCCCTGTCCCTGCTGCTGGTCGCCGCCCTCGCCGGCTGCGCCTCCAGCACCGCCAGCAAGCCGGCCGCCAAGCCCGCCGAGAAGAAGCCTTCCGGCATCACTGCGCAGCTTGCCCCCACCGAGGCCAACGGCACCGTCAAGGGCGACATCAAGTTCGTCCAGCGCGACGGCAACGTCCTGGTCAGCGGCACCATCAAGGGCCTGCCGCCCAAAACCTGGCATGGCTTCCACGTGCATGAGAACGGCTCCTGTGCCGACAAAGGCAACGCGGCTGGCGGCCACTTCAACCCCACCGGCAAGCCGCATGGCGCGCACGGCGTGGGCGAACACCACGTGGGCGACATGCCCCCGCTGTACGCCGACTCCAATGGTGAAGCCGCCGTCGACATCACCAGCACCAGCCTGGCACTGAGCGGCCCCAACAGCATCATCGGCAAGGCCGTGATCGTGCACGAGAAGGATGACGACGTGACGGCCCAGCCGGCCGGCAACGCCGGTGCGCGCATTGCCTGCGGTATCGTGACCTCCAACTGATAGCCGGAGGCCAACCCGGAACCGGACTGGCCCCCGATTTCCATCCAAAAAGACAATGACCGGCTGGCCGGTCATTGTCTTTTGAGCCTTGGGTTGCTGCTCGCCTTGTACGTTGCGCAACGCATGCCGCAACTTGTTCCGTGCCCCCTGCTGTCCGCGCTCGCTGCATTCTGCATTCAGCCGGCGCTCAATCCTTCAGGCGCATCTCCGCCGCACGCGCGTGACCCTGCAGGCCCTCGCCATGTGCCAGCACGCTGGCAATGCGTCCCAGCTCCTGCGCACCCTGCTCGCTCACCTCGATGATGCTGCTGCGCTTCTGGAAGTCGTACACGCCCAGCGGTGAACTGAAACGGGCCGTGCCGCTGGTCGGCAACACGTGGTTGGGGCCGGCGCAGTAGTCGCCCAGGCTCTCGCTGGTATAGGCGCCCAGGAAAATCGCGCCGGCGTGCTTGAGCAACGGCTCCCAGCGATGCGGCTCGCGGCTGCTCACTTCCAGGTGCTCGGGCGCGATGCGGTTGCTGATCGCGCAGGCTTCTTCCATGTTCGCGGTCTGGATCAGCGCACCGCGGCCATTCAGGCTCCTGGCGATGATCTCGGCGCGCGGCATCTCCGGCAGCAGGCGGTCGATCGCAGCCTGCACTTCGTCGATATAGGCCGCATCCGGACACAGCAGGATGGACTGCGCCAGTTCATCATGCTCGGCCTGGCTGAACAGGTCCATCGCCACCCAGTCGGCCGGCGTGCTGCCGTCGGCCAGCACCAGGATCTCGCTCGGGCCGGCAATCATGTCGATGCCCACGGTACCGAACACGCGGCGCTTGGCACTGGCCACGTAGGCATTGCCGGGGCCGGTCACCTTGTCCACCTTGGGGACGGTCGCCGTGCCATAGGCCAGCGCTGCCACGGCCTGCGCGCCGCCAATGGTGAAGGCGCGCGACACGCCCGCCACATAGGCAGCCGCCAGCACCAGCGCATTGCGCTCGCCGCGCGGCGTCGGAACCACCATGATGATGTCTTCCACGCCCGCCACATGCGCCGGAATGGCGTTCATCAGCACGGAGGACGGATAGGCCGCCTTGCCCCCCGGGACATAGATGCCCACGCGGTCGAGCGGGGTCACTTTCTGGCCTAGCAGCGTGCCGTCGGCATCGCAGTAGGTCCAGCTCTGGCCGCTGGCGCGCTTCTGGGCCTCGTGGTACGTGCGCACACGCGCCGCTGCGGCCTGCAATGCCTGCTTCTGCACGTCCGGCAGGCTGTCGAAAGCGGCTTTGAGTTCGTCCTGCTTCAGCTCCAGCTCGGCCATGCCGGTTGCCTGCAGGCCGTCGAAGCGCGCCGTGTACTCGAGCACGGCGGCGTCGCCACGCTGCTGCACGTCAGCCAGGATATCGGACACGCGCTGCTCGATGGCGGCATCGGTGTCGGCGCTCCAGTGCAGGCGCGCCAGAAAGGCGGCCTCGAAGTCAGGCTGGGAGGTGGACAGGCGAAGGGGTTTGGCTTGCAGGGTGCTCATGCGTTCAGTCTACAACTTCCGGCTTTTTCACGGCCTTGGCAAAGGTATCGATCAGGTGGCGGATCGGCTGCTGCTTGAGCTTGAGCGCGGCCTGGTTCACCACCAGGCGCGAGCTGATCGGCATGATGTGCTCGACTTCCACCAGGTTGTTGGCCTTGAGCGTGCCGCCGGTGCTGACCAGATCGACGATGGCGTCGGCCATGCCGGTCAGCGGCGCCAGCTCCATGCTGCCGTAGAGCTTGATGATGTCCACGTGCACGCCCTTGGCGGCAAAGAACTCGCGCGCGATGTTGACGTACTTGGTCGCCACACGCAGGCGCGCGCCCTGGCGCACCTTGCCGGCGTAGTCGAAGTCGGCCGGCACGGCCACGCTCATGCGGCAGCGCGCGATCTGCAGGTCCAGCGGCTGGTACAGGCTGGTTTCGCCCCACTCGGCGCAGTGCTCGATCAGGGTGTCCTTGCCGACCACGCCGATGTCGGCGCCGCCATATTGAACGTAGGTGGGCACATCGGTGGCGCGCACCAGCACCACGCGCACATCCGGCTTGTTGGTGGGCAGGATCAGCTTGCGCGATTTCTCGGGGTTCTCGAGCACCTCGATTTCGGCCGCCGCCAGCAGCGGCAGGGTTTCGTCAAAGATGCGTCCTTTGGACAGGGCCAGGGTAATCATGGGAAAAATCCGTTGGATGCCGCGCTCAGGCAACGCGCTCGATGTCGGCGCCCAGGGCACGCAGTTTCACTTCCATCTGGTCATAGCCGCGATCCAGGTGATAGATGCGGTCGACGATGGTTTCGCCCTCGGCCACCAGGCCGGCAATCACCAGGCCGGCAGACGCGCGCAGGTCGGTCGCCATCACGGTGGCGCCTGAAAGCTTGTTCACGCCCTCCACCATCGCGTTCTTGCCATCGATCTGGATATTGGCACCCAGGCGTGACAGTTCGCTGACATGCATGAAGCGGTTCTCGAAAATCGTCTCGGTCACCATGCTGCTGCCCTGGCTGACTGCATTGAGCGCCATGAACTGGGCCTGCATGTCGGTCGGAAAACCGGGATATTCGGTGGTGCGGAAACTCTGGGCCTTGAGGTGGTTCCAGGCCGGACCGGCAGCACGCACGCGCAGACCGCCCTCTTCCTTGGTGATATCGGCGCCGGCTTCGCACAGCTTGTCGATCACGGCGTCCAGATGGTCGCCGCGGCCGTTGCGCAGCAGCACATCGCCGCCCGTGGCCGCCACGGCGCACAGAAAGGTGCCGCATTCGATGCGATCCGCCACCACGGCATGCTCGCAGCCGTGCAGCTTCTCCACACCCTCGATCACGATACGGCTGGTGCCGTGGCCCGTGATCTTCGCGCCCATCTTGATCAGCATCTCGGCCAGATCGGGAATCTCAGGCTCCTGCGCTGCATTCTCGAGGATGGTGGTGCCCTCGGCCAGCGTGGCGGCCATCAGGAAGTTCTCGGTGCCGGTCACGGTGATCATGTCGGTGGTGATGCGGGCGCCCTTCAGGCGCGTGCGGCCTTCGGGCAGGCGCGCCACCATGTAGCCATGCTCCACGTCGATGATGGCACCCATGGCCTGCAGGCCCTTGATGTGCTGCTCGACGGGACGCGCGCCGATCGCGCAGCCGCCCGGCAGCGAGACCTTGGCACGTCCGGTGCGCGCGAGCAGAGGGCCGAGCGCCAGCACGGAAGCGCGCATGGTCTTCACCAGTTCGTACGGTGCCTCGGGATTGACGGGATCCCGCGCTTCGAAGGTGATGCCGCCGCGCTCGCCATGCAGTTCGATCGCCACGCCCATGTTCTCGAGCAGCTTGCGCATGGTGCTCACGTCGCGCAGGCGCGGCACATTGGTCAGCTTGACCGGATCGGCCGTCAGCAGCGCAGCACACATTTCGGGCAGCGCCGCGTTCTTGGCACCGGAGATGGCGATTTCGCCGTGCAGGCGCTTGCCGCCGCGGATCAGGAGTTTGTCCATGGTCTGGATCTTCTTTCAGGGAATCTTGTTGCTTGTTCGGAGGATGCGCGCTCAGTCCTGCGCAGCGGCCCACTCGGCCGGCGTGAAGGTCTTCATGGACAGGGCGTGCACCTCGTCCGTCTGCATGCGGTTGCCCAGCGTGGCATACACCAGCTGGTGGCGCTGGATCAGGCGCTTGCCCTCGAAGGCCGGCGACACGATGGTCGCGAACCAGTGGCGGCCATCGCCTTCCATGGTGATATGTTCGCACGGCAGCCCGGCCGTGATGAGGGAGCGCAGTTCGTCGGCAGTCATGAAAATCCTGGAAACAATCGTGAAGTATCAGCTACGCAGCTTGTAGCCGGTCTTGAGCAGGTACAGCACCAGCGCGGAAACCAGCACGAAGCTGCCTCCGGCCACGCCCAGGCTGAGCCAGGGCGAGACATCGCTGACGCCGAAGAAGCCATAGCGGAAGCCGTCGATCATGTAGAAGAACGGGTTGAAATGGCTCAGCGTCTGCCAGATGCCGGGCAGCGAATGGATGGAGTAGAACACGCCGGCGAGAAAGGTCATCGGCATGACGATGAAGTTCTGGAAGGTGGCCATCTGGTCGAACTTGTCGGCCCACAGGCCGGCCAGCATGCCGAGCGCACCCATCAGGCCGGCGCCCAGCAGCGCAAACGCCAGAATCCACAGCGGATAGGCCGCCTGCGGCGGCGCATAGAACAGCGTGATCAGATACACACCCAGCCCCACCAGCAGGCCGCGTGCGATGGCAGCGCCCACATAGGCAATGAACCAGTGGCGCCCCCCCAGCGGCGTCAGCAGCACGAACACCAGGTTGCCCATGATCTTGCTCTGCACCAGGCTGGAGGCGCTGTTGGCGAAGGCGTTCTGCAGCACGCTCATCATCACCAGGCCCGGCGCCAGGAAGGCGACATAGCTGACGCCCGGATAGACCTGCACGCGGTCGCTCAGCACATGGCCGAAGATCATCAGGTACAGCACGGCAGTCAGCACCGGCGCGGCAATGGTCTGGAAGGCCACGCGCCAGAAACGCAGGATTTCCTTGCGCAGCAGCATCTGCCACCCGTCGTTGGCGGCGGGAACGGCCTGCAGACCCTGGAATCCGGGCTGCAGGTTCACGGAAGGGGGAGACTGCGTCATGCCTGTACTCCTCGTGCGTCCACACCCGCCGGGCAGCTCGGCGCGTTCATGAGCGTGATGAACACGTCTTCCAGATCGGCCTTGCGGATTTCCAGCTCTTCCACCGACACACCGGCCTGGCGCAGCGCGGCCAGATGCTGCTCGATCTCCTGCGGATCATGCGCAGGCAGCTCCACCATGCGGCCGGTGATGCGGGCCAGCCCCGCCAGCGCGGGCGGCAGCGGCGCGTCGGTCTTGAAGTGCAGCACGTTGGCCGTGGCATTGGCCAGCAGCGTGCTGGTCTTTTCCAGCGCGATCACCTGCCCTTTCTTGAGCATGGCGATGCGGTGGCACAGGGCCTCGGCCTCTTCCAAATAATGGGTGGTCAGCAGCACGGTATGGCCCTTGCGGTTCAGGTCGGCCACGAAATGCCACAGCGTCTGGCGCAACTCCACGTCCACGCCAGCGGTGGGCTCGTCGAGCACGATGACAGGCGGACGGTGCACCAGCGCCTGCGCCACCAGCACGCGGCGCTTCATGCCGCCGGAAAGCTGGCGCATGTTGGCATTGGCCTTGTCGGCCAGGCCCAGGCCGGCCAGCAGCTCGTCGATCCAGTCGTCGTTGTGACGCAATCCGAAATAGCCGGACTGGAAGCGGAGCGCCTCGCGCACAGTGAAGAAGGGATCGAACACCAGTTCCTGCGGCACGATGCCCAGGTGGCGGCGCGCCTGCACGTACTCTGTGCGCACGTCGAAACCGTGCACCTTGATGGAACCGGAGCTAGCACGCGCCAGCCCGGCCAGGATGGAAATCAGCGTGGTCTTGCCGGCGCCGTTGGGGCCGAGCAGACCGAAGAACTCGCCGTGGCCGATGTCGAAACTGACATGGTCCAGCGCATGCACCGCCGGTGCATTGCCGCGCGGCGGGAAGGTCTTGACGAGGGATTGGATGGAGATGGCAGACATTAACCGTTCATTGTAACTTTTGCGGCCCATGCCTGCACGCAAGCTGACAGATCAGGTTCCGTGCGACACCTTGATCGTGGGGAATTTGTGCGTATAGTCACGCCCCTTCGCCGCGATGCTGGCCGCCACCTTGCGCGCAATCTCGCGATAGGTCTGCGCGGCCTGGCTGTCCGGGTCGGACACCACGGTGGGCGCCCCGCTGTCGGCCTGCTCGCGGATGCGGAGCGACAGCGGCAGCGCGCCCAGATAGGGCAGCCCCTGCGCCTCGGCCAGACGCTTGCCGCCTTCGTGGCCGAAGATGTGCTCCTGGTGCCCGCAGTTGCTGCACACATGCACGGCCATGTTTTCCACCACGCCCAGAATCGGCACGCCGACCTTCTGGAACATGTTGATGCCCTTCTTCACGTCCAGCAGGGCAATGTCCTGCGGCGTGGTCACCATCACGGCGCCCGTCACCGGCACGCGCTGGCTCAGCGAGAGCTGGATGTCTCCGGTGCCGGGCGGCATGTCCACCACCAGATAGTCGAGTTCGTCATCGGGAGCCGTGCCCCAGTGCGTCTGGTGCAGCAACTGGTCCAGCGCCTGCGAGGCCATGGGGCCGCGCCAGATCATGGCCTGGTCGGCGTCGATCAGGAAGCCGATCGACATCACGCGCACGCCGTGGCCAACCATCGGCTCCATCGACTTGCCATCCAGGCTTTCGGGCTTGCCCTGCACGCCCAGCATCATCGGCATGCTGGGGCCATAGATATCTGCGTCCAGCAGGCCGACCTTTGCGCCTTCTGCGGCCAGCGCCAGCGCCAGATTGGCCGAGGTGGTGCTCTTGCCCACGCCGCCCTTGCCGGATGCCACCGCCACCACGTTCTTCACGCCCTTGATCAGCTGGATGCCGGATTGCACCGCATGCGGCACCACTCTGGTCGTGATCTGCACATCGACCTGCTCCACGCCGGGCAGTGCCCGCGCTGCCTGTTGGAGCGCCTCGCGGATCGCCGGATGGCGGCTGGCTGCCGGATAGCCCATCTCGAGCGTGAAAGCGAGACGATTGCCAGTCCAGACCAGATCCTTGATGGACTTGTCATTCACGAGCGGAGCGCCGGTTTCGTCGGTGACAGCGGCCAGGGCCTGGAGGAGTTCTGCGGGAATAGTCATGGAATGTGATCTGTCTAAAAAAACTGGTCTGTGAGGGCGGCCCGACTGCTTGCAATCGGCATCGGTCTGTCCACGCCCGTGTGTGCTGGGTCGCCGCGCACATCGGACAATGCCCGTCAGTGTAGCCAAAGCCGCCACCCTTACGGCGCAAGCGGATTAGATGCCGAACGCCACACCTGCAGCACCGTGTAAGCCCGCTCCCGTAAAATGGGATGTTTGTCTACACTGCCTGCACCTGCTGCGTGCCGGCTTTCTGCCTTTATCATCATCCGCACCATGTCGCGCCAACTGTTCGTCACCACTGCCCTGCCCTATGCCAACGGCACCTTCCACATCGGCCACATCATGGAGTACATCCAGGCCGACATCTGGGTGCGTTTCCAGCGCATGCAGGGCCACGAGGTGAACTTCGTCGGCGCCGACGACGCGCACGGCGCACCCATCATGATCGCCGCCGAAAAGGCCGGCAAGACGCCGCAGCAGTTCGTCGCCGACATCGCCGCCGGCCGCAAGCAGTACCTGGAAGGCTTCCACATCAGCCACGACCACTGGTACAGCACCGACAGCCCGGAAAACACCGAACTTGCGCAATCCATCTACCTCGGCCTGAAGAAAGCCGGCCTGATCGAGAGCCGCACCATCGAGCAGTTCTACGACCCCGACAAGGGCATGTTCCTGCCCGACCGCTTCATCAAGGGCGAGTGCCCCAAGTGCGGCGCCAAGGACCAGTACGGCGACAACTGCGAGAACTGCGGCGCCGTCTACAGCCCTACTGAACTCAAGAATCCCTTCTCCGCCCTGAGCGGCGCCACGCCGGTGCTGCGCAACAGCGAGCACTTCTTCTTCAAGCTGTCCGACCCGCGTGCGGTCGAATTCCTCGAGCAGTGGACGGCCGGCGAGAGCACCCCGGGCGTGCCGCATGTGCAGCCCGAAGTGCTGAACAAGATCAAGGAATGGTTCCAGCCCGCCTCCGACGGCAGCAGTGGCGACCAGCCCCAGCTCGGCGACTGGGACATCTCGCGCGATGCGCCCTATTTCGGCATCGAGATTCCGGATGCCCCGGGCAAATACTTCTACGTCTGGCTCGATGCCCCCATCGGCTACCTCGCCAGCCTGAAGAACCTGCTCAAGCTGCGTGGCCAGGACTACGACGCCTATTTCGCCAACCCGGAGCTGGAGCAGTACCACTTCATCGGCAAGGACATCATCACCTTCCACACGCTGTTCTGGCCCGCCATGCTGCACTTCAGCGGCCGCAAGACGCCCAACGGCATCTTCGTGCACGGCTTCCTGACCGTGAACAACGGCGAGAAAATGAGCAAGAGCCGCGGCACCGGCCTGGATCCGCTCAAGTACCTGAGCCTGAAGATGAACCCCGAGTGGCTGCGCTACTACCTGGCCGCCAAACTCAATGGCCGCAACGAGGACATCGATTTCAACGCCGACGACTTCATGGCGCGCGTCAACAGCGACCTGATCGGCAAGTTCGTCAACATCGCCTCGCGTTCTGCCGGCTTCCTCACCAAGCGCTTCGAGGGCAAGCTGGGCACCCTGGATGCCCAGGGCACCACCCTGCTGGCCGAACTGCAGCAGGCCGGCGACGACATCGCCAAGCTGTACGAAACCCGTGACTACGCCCGCGCCGTGCGCGAGATCATGGCACTGGCCGACAAGGTCAACGTCTATGTCGACCAGCACAAGCCCTGGGAACTGGCCAAGCAGCAAGGCCAGGAGCAGCGCCTGCACGAGGTGTGCACGCTGTGCATCGAGGCCTTCCGCGTGCTGACCATCTACCTCAAGCCCATCCTGCCACGCCTGGCGGCCGAAGTCGCCAACCTGCTGATCGTGCCGCCGGAGAACTTTGCCGACGCGCGCAAGGCGCTGGGCGCCGGCCACCAGATGGACGAATTCAAGCACCTGATGCAGCGCGTGGACGTGAAGCAACTCGACGCCCTGTTCGCCCCGCCGGCCGACGCCGCCCCTGCCAAGGAGCCGGAAAAGAAGGCTGCCAAGAAGCCGCAGGCACTGGCAGCCCCGGTCAACCCCAACGCCCCCGGCGGCGAAGCGCTGGCGCCCACCATTACCATCGACGACTTCGCCAAGGTCGACCTGCGTATCGCCAAGATCCTGGAATGCAAAGCCGTGGAAGGGTCCACCAAGCTGCTGCAGCTCACGCTGGATGCCGGCGAAAAGGACGAAGCCGGCCAGCCGAAGACACGCAACGTGTTCAGCGGCATCGCCAGCATGTACCAGCCCGAGCAGCTGGTCGGCAAGCTCACCGTGCTGGTTGCCAATCTGGCGCCGCGCAAGATGAAGTTCGGCCTGAGCGAAGGCATGGTGCTGGCCGCCAGCCACGCGGACGAAGCAGCACAGCCGGGCATCTACGTGCTGGAGCCCTTCCCGGGTGCCCAGCCCGGCATGCGCATACACTGAACCAGCACAGATCCCTGATGTAGCCGTTCCCCATTCACCGCCGGAGTTCCCATGCAGTTGCCAGATTCCATCCTGATGTTCAAGCCGAGCATCCTGCAATCGATGCGAGGCTACAACCGGGAACGCTTCATCAAGGACGTCACCGCCGGCCTCACGGTCGGGGTGGTGGCACTGCCGCTGGCCATGGCCTTTGCCATCGCCAGCGGGCTGACTCCGCAGACGGGGATTTTCACGGCCATCATCGCCGGCTTCCTGATTGCGCTGTTCGGCGGCAGCAAGGTACAGATCGGCGGGCCGGCAGGCGCCTTCATCGTCATCGTCTACGGCATCGTGGAGCGCTACGGCGTTCCCAGCCTGATCATCGCCACCGCCATGTCCGGCGTGCTGCTGTTCCTGATGGGCCTGTTCCGCATGGGCACGCTGGTACGCTTCATTCCGGTCGCGGTGGTGATCGGCTTCACCAACGGCATCGCGGTGCTGATCGGCCTGTCGCAGCTCAAGGACTTTCTGGGCCTGAGCATTCCGAAGCTGCCTGCCGACTTCTTCGGCATGCTCTCCACCCTGTGGGCCTACCAGTCCACTTTCAACCCCTACGCGCTGGCGGTTTCCGTCGGCTCGCTGCTCACCATCATCGTCTGGCAGCATTTTCTTCCGGCACTCGGCCCCCGCACGCCGCTGGTGCACGGCAAGCTCACCATCATCCCCGGCTCCATCGTGGCCCTGATCCTCGGCAGTATTGCCGTGACTACCCTGAACCTGCCGGTGGAAACCATCGGCAGCCGCTTCGGCGGTATTCCGGCCGAGTTGCCGGCCTTTGCCCTGCCCGAGCTGAACTGGGAAACCGCCCGTTTCCTGTTCATTCCCGCCCTGACGCTGGCCATCCTGGGTGCCATCGAATCATTGCTGTGCGCGCGCGTGGCCGACGGCATGGTGGATGAACGGCACGACCCGAACCAGGAATTGATGGCGCAGGGCACGGCCAACTTCATCACGCCCTTCTTCGGCGGCATGCCGGCCACCGGCACCATTGCCCGCACCGTGACCAACGTCAAGAGCGGAGCCAGCAGCCCGATCGCCGGCATGGTGCACGCGCTGGTGCTGCTGCTGATCGTGCTGGTGGCCGCCCCGCTGGCGGCGCTGGTGCCGCTGCCTACCCTGGCCGCCGTGCTGATGTTCGTGGCCTGGAACATGGGCGAATGGCGCGAATTTGCGCGCCTGCGCAGCTACCGCATGCCCTACCGGCTGACGCTGCTGGCGGTATTCTTCCTCACCGTGGTGTTCGACCTGACCGTGGCGGTGGAGGTGGGTCTGGTCGCCGCCTGCCTGACCTTCATCTACCGCATCTCCAGCCTGTCGCGCTCCGAACCGCTGGTGCCGTCCGCCGCCGTCAGTGGTGCCCCCCAGTGGAACGACAGCGATCTGCGTGTCTGGCGGCTGTATGGCGCCCTGTTCTTCGGCGCCGTCAAGCTCATCGAGGACATCGAGGACCACCTGCCACGGCATGTGGCCATCGTCGATCTGAAGAACGTGATCTACCTGGATTCCTCGGGCGCGGAAGAAATGCAGCATCTGGCGCGCGCCTGCCAGAAGCGCAACATCACGCTGATCCTGTGCGGCGTGATCGAGCAGCCGCTGGACATGGCGCGCCGCGCCCGGCTGCTGGATCATCCCGGCGTCAGGCAGGAACCCGACCTGCGCGCCGCACTGGCTGCCGGCCTGGCCCTGCTGCCGCCCGGTGCAGACAACGGGCCCGCGCCGGCTACCGCCGCCAGCCCGGCGGCCTGAAGACGCTCAGGGCTTGTTGTCGGGGTTGGTCATGTCCTCCGGATCCTCGCGGTGTTCCGTGCGGATCACCGACAGGTCCGGATCGAAGGTCACCTCGAACACGCTGCTGCGGTTGTGCCCCTCGCGGTAACGCCAGGTGTAGACGGTTTCCTTCTTCAGCGGATAGGGCACCACGCGCGCCGGCTTGCCCAGCATGCGGCGCACGTCCTCCATCATCATGCCGGGCTTGACGCGGTCGAAGTTGTCGCGATTGAGCACCTGGCGCAGCGCCACCACCTTGCCATCGGGGCCGATGGTGATCTGGTAGTTGGTCGTGCCCTGCGGCTGGCGGTTGTACTCGAGGATGCGCTCGCCGTTCTGGCCTTCCCAGATGTTTTCCGGCTGGCCCCACTTGGCGTACACCTGCGCCTCGGTCGTCAGGTCTTCTTCGGTCGTTGCCACGCGCTCATTGTCGCAGCCCTGCAGCAGCAGCGCGCTACAGACGGTTGCGAGGGCCGCAGCCCACTGCCAGCGGCGGAAACGTCGGGAAAATGCCTGCATGTGTTCTCCTAAAGCATGGTTAACCGCCTGCTCGCTCCGCGAACTTGGCCGGAACGGGGCAGGAATCGCTAAAATACACGAAATTCGGCCTAACCCGCCCCACTCCCTCCATTTAGAGCGCTGCACCATGTATTTGTTCCGCCGTCCCGATTACCAGTCCGAAACCACCAAGTTCATCAACGAGCTGAAAAAGCAGCGTCCCGAGCTGGATGAGCAGCAGCGTGCCGGTCGTGCCCTGCTGTGGGACAAGGAGCTGGACCGCGACCTGCTGGCCGAATACAAGGCCGGCCGCGTCAAGCAGAAGCCCTACGTGTACCAGACCGACGCCGAATAACGCCTGCCCGGCATCCTGCCGGATGCCGTTGCAGCCCCTCACAGCCACGCCTTGGACACCCCCGACCCCGATCTTGCATCCGCCGCCGACGCGCTGATGCCCGAGGTGGTGGACAACGTGGCGGTTGCCCGTCTCTATGGCGAGCCCCTGTTCAACGTCCCCCAGGACCTGTACATTCCGCCCGACGCGCTGGAAATCTTCCTGGAGGCTTTCGAGGGCCCGCTCGACCTGCTGCTGTACCTGATCCGCAAGCAGAACTTCAACATTCTCGACATTCCCATGGCCGCGCTCACGCGCCAGTACCTGGCCTATGTCGACGAAATCCGCACCCGCAATCTCGAACTGGCCGCCGAATATCTGCTGATGGCAGCCATGCTCATCGAGATCAAGTCGCGCATGCTGCTGCCCCCGCGCAAGTCTGCCGATGGGGAAGAGGTGGAAGATCCACGCGCAGAACTGGTGCGCCGCCTGCAGGAATACGAGCAGATCAAGCTCGCTGCCGCCCAGCTGGCCACGGTGCCGCAGGCCGGCCGCGATTTCTTCCGCGCGCAGGTACATATCGAACAATCGCTGCAGCCGCGCTTTCCGGACGTGGAGCTGTCCGACCTGCAGCAGGCCTGGGCCGACATCCTCAAGCGCGCCAAACTGGTGCAGCACCACCGCATCAGCCGCGAGGAACTCAGCGTGCGCGAACACATGAGCCTGGTACTCAAGACGCTGCAGGGGCGCCGCTTCGTCGAATTCGAGCAGCTGTTCGACCCTGCACGCGGCGTGGCGGTGATGGTGGTGACCTTCATCGCCCTGCTGGAGCTGGCCAAGGAAACGCTCGTAGAGATCACGCAGGCAGAAGCCTTTGCGCCCATCTACGTGCGGCTGGCGTATACGCCGAGCTAGCCTGATTCCCCCTACAGGCCCGCCATTCCAATCAACACCCGATCTGAGTGCGATTGGACTGTGTCTTGCTGCGCAATCCCGTCAAGAAGCAGGCGCCCCCAATCAGGGCGACAGGCTGGCGTTGCCGATATCCTTTGCCCCGGAGATGCTCATCAGCTTGTTCTCGGGATGCACGAAGCGCTGCCCGCTGGTGGCGAACACCACGCCCTCGATCGGGCTGAGCACGGTGCGCTGCTCCTGGCTCACGGGATCCACCACATCGGCCAGCGGCTGGCCGCACTGCACCCAGTCTCCGGCCTGCACGTGGTACACCACGATGCCGGGCATGGGAGCATTCACATACTGCATGCCCTGCAGCGGATGCGGCGCCCGTGCCAGTTCCGGGGCCTTGCGCACTGCATGGTCGGGCAATTGCACATCGCCCAACTGGTGCAGGTATTGCAGCAAGGCATCGGCATCCTGCTGCGCCCAGGCATGGGACAGGTCACGCTCTCCGCGCAATTCCACCGTCGCGCTGTGACAAGCCAGCGGAATGGCCGCCTCCGGCCAGTGGCGTTGCAGCCTGAGCCAGGGAGTGGACAGTGATTCATCGAACGACGCCGACTGCGAATCCTCCGCCAGGATCTGGCATTCCGACCCGAGATGCCGCGCCATCGGCTCGAACGCCTGCCACAGCTGCGGCAAGGTGTAGAGGTGCAGCACGGCGTGGTTGTCGCAATGCAGGTCCAGCACCAGATCGGCATCCACCGCCAGCCCGACCAGAACCGCATGCAGGGCTTCCACGCTGGTCTGCGGCTCGAACGCCGCAATCGCCTGTTGCAGGGCCGAACGGATGGTGCGTACGTTCAATGCGGCATCGTCGCCGGGCTCGAAACCCTGCTCAAGCAGCCGCTCCAGCGCCCAGTCGAACAGGCGGATGCTGCGCAGGCGGTTGTAGTTCTGGCCGGTGGCAAAGTCGAAGCGCCCGATATGCCCGTAGAACAGGTTCTGCCGCAACCCCAGCGGGTTGCACATGGGCACCAGCACGATCTGCGCCTGCACGCGCCCTTGCGCCTCGAGCCGCTCCAGCCGCTCGAACAGGTGGTGCGCCACCAGCGAGCCCGGCAGCTCGTCGGCATGCAGGCTGGCCTGGATGTAGATCTTGCGCGATGACTGCGCCGGGCCGAAATGGAACGCCGTGACGACGGTTTCCGTGCCCGGGATGGCGTGGCGCAGGGGGTAGGTGCGTTTTTCCATGCTGCCTGCATTATCGGCCGGATGGCGCCCCACGCTCAATGTGGCAAACCCGCCCGCTCAGAAATGTTCGCTCTTGGCATTGCGGTCCAGCAGCATGCGCGCCGCATCCGTGGGCGCAATCGCCCCGTCCAGCAGCGCCACCACGCAGCGCGTGATCGGCATGTCTACGCCCAGCGAATCGGCACGCGCCAGCACGGTGCGCGCGCAGTAGACGCCTTCGGCCACATGGCCCAGGCTGTCCACCGCCTGGTCTGCCGTCATGCCTTGCGCCAGCAGCAGGCCGACCTTGCGGTTGCGACTCAGGTCGCCGGTGGCGGTCAGCACCAGGTCGCCCATGCCGCTCAGGCCCATGAAGGTGGCCGCATCGGCCCCGAGGCGCATGCCCAGGCGCGTCATCTCGGCCAGGCCGCGCGTCATCAGCGCGGCGCGGGCATTCAGGCCCGGGGCAAAGGTTTCCGCCCCTTGGGCGGCACGCTGCGACAGGCCGTCCAGCACCCCGGTGGCAATCGCCAGCACGTTCTTCACGGCGCCGCCCACTTCCACGCCAACCAGATCGTCGCTGCGGTACACGCGCATGAAGCCGCCGTGCAGCGCCTGCACGGCGCGCTCGCAGACAAGCGCGTGCGGACTGGCCACCACCAGCGCCGTCGGCTGGCTGCGCGCCACCTCCTGCGCAAAGCTCGGGCCACTGAGCACGCCTGCCAGCAATTCCGGCGCCACCTGCTGTTTGACCTCATGCGGCAGCAGGCCGAAACCTGCCCCCGGTTGCACTGCCTCGAAGCCCTTGCACAGCCAGACCAGCGGCACCGTGGAACCACGCAGCCGTTCCAGTTGCGTACGCAGCCCAGCCACGGGCGCCGCCAGAATCAGCAGATCCTGGTCCGCCACGTCGCTGGCGCTCGCCGTGCCACTCGCCACCGCCAGCTTCTCCGGAAACGGCACCCCCGGCAGATAGCGCGTATTGCAGCGCTCGGCCTGCATGGCCTGGGCATCCTCGGGCTGGCGTGCCCACAGGCTCACCTCGTGCTGTTTCGCTGCGTGGATGGCAACCGCGGTGCCCCAGGCACCCGCTCCCAGAACGGCAATCTTCATCGCGTGTTTCCCAATGCGGCGGGGCCGGCTCTGCAACAGCCTCCCCAGACAAAAACAGAGCGCTCCGGGCGCCCTGTCCAATCCTTGCAGGCAGGACGGCTGCGCGCAGCCGCCGGCTTACGGAGGGGATTACTGCACGGCAGCGCCGTCAGCCGGGCCTTCGGCGGCGGCAGCCTGCAGCTGCTGCTCGTACATGGCCTGGAAGTTGATTTCGGCCAGATGCACGGGCGGGAAGCCGGCGCGCTGCACGATATCTGCCACGTTGCCGCGCAGGTAGGGGTAGATGATCTGCGGGCAGGCCACGCCCATCACGCCGTTCATCTGCTCTTCGGGCAGATTGCGGATCTCGAAGATGCCGGCCTGCTTGGCCTCGACCAGGAATACGGTGCGCTCGCCGATCTTGGTGGTGACGGTGGCGGTCACGGTCACTTCGTACACGCCGTCGGCGGCCTGCTCGCCGCCCAGACCCAGCTGTATCTCGACGTTGGGAGCATCCTGCTCCAGCAGGATGGCGGGAGAGTTGGGCTGCTCCAGCGAGGCTTCCTTCAGGTAGATGCGCTGGATGTTGAAGACGGGTTCTTGGTTGTCTGCCATGGCGTGCTTTCGCGAAATTGAGATGTAAAGGTCAAAGTGCCATTATGCAGCACGCCATGCAGGCTTCATGACAATCAGGCTGCGCCGAGCAGCGACTGCAACTCGCCCTTGCGATCCAGGGCGAACAGGTCATCGCAGCCCCCCACATGCGTGTCGCCGATCCAGATCTGCGGCACCGTGCGGCGGCCGCTGCGCTCCATCATGATCTGGCGCTGTGCCGGATCCTGATCAACCTTGATCTCCTCGTAATCCGGCACGCCGCGCTCCTTCAGGAGCTGCTTGGCGCGGATGCAGTACGGACAATAGGCGGTGGTGTAGATGGTGACTTTTTGCATGGAAAGAAAGTATCGCTGCCGCGGCAAGCGGCAGTGTTTCAGTGTGTCGGCAGGAGCGACAGGCGCTTACGCCTTGCCGCCGCTGACCGGCATGTTCGCACTCTTCCAGCTGCGCATGCCACCGCCGACCGAATAAGCCTGTTCGTAACCCAGCTTCTTGGCGATTGCAGCGGCTCGCGCAGAGCGCGAACCATGGGCGCAGAGGAACAGCACCGGCGTCGACTTGCTCTTCACCGTCTGCGGCAGTTTCTCGCTCAGCTGCGCCAACGGAATGTTCTTGGACTGTGCAATGCGCTCGTTCGCATACTCGCCCGCCTCACGCACATCGACCAGCACCGCCTTCTCGCGGTTCATTTTCTGTACCGCGTCCGCCACGGACATGCCGCCCTGCCCCACGCCCCCGGTAAGCGCCGGAAACAGCAGCATGGCGCCGGAACCGACGGCCACCAGGATCAACAACCAGTTTTGCAACAAAAAATCCACGTGTAACCTCTCTTGCTGCGCCGCACGGCGCCAATGAACATGGCGAGATTTTATAGAATAGAGGATTGCCTGCCGCCAGTCGGTGCGCAATTCCTTCCTACTCTTTCCTGCACTGTGAGAGCCATGTACAAACTCGTCCTCATTCGCCACGGCGAATCCACCTGGAACCTCGAAAACCGCTTCACCGGATGGACCGATGTCGACCTGACGCCCACCGGCGTGTCGCAGGCCATGTCTGCCGGCAAGCTGCTCAAGGCCGAAGGCTGGGATTTCGACCTGTGCTACACCAGCGTGCTCAAGCGCGCCATCCACACCCTGTGGTACACGCTGGACGAAATGGACCGTACCTGGCTGCCCGTGGTCAAGGACTACCGCCTGAACGAGCGCCATTATGGCGGCCTGCAAGGCCTGAACAAATCCGAAACCGCGCAGAAGTACGGTGACGAGCAGGTGCTGGTCTGGCGCCGCAGCTACGACACGCCGCCGCCGCCCCTGACCGCCGACGATCCGCGCAGCGAGCGCGGCGACCGCCGCTACGCTGATCTGGCGCCCGAGCAGATCCCGCTGACCGAGTGTCTGAAGGACACCGTGGCCCGCGTGCTGCCGTTCTGGAACGAATCCATCGCACCCAGCATCCAGTCGGGCAAGCGCGTGCTGATCGCCGCCCACGGCAACTCCATCCGTGCGCTAATCAAGTACCTGGACAATATTTCCGACGAGGACATCGTCGGCGTGAACATCCCCAATGGCATTCCGCTGGTGTACGAACTCGACGCCGACCTCAAGCCGATCCGCCACTACTACCTGGGCGATGCCGCCGCTGCCGAAGCCGCCGCCAAGGCCGTGGCCCAGCAAGGCAAGAAGTAAGCACTGTTGCAGTCTGGTCAAGGGGTTTACGCCCCCTGACAACCGTTACAACCACACGAAAACCCCGCCACGCAGCAGTTGTGGGGTCCGTGTATAGTCCCTTCTGTATCACATAGACTGACGGGGCTCTGGCGCCTGCGATGGCAGGCGATCGCCCGATCAGGCACCACTGGGCCCGCAGGGAGCGGGCCGGGAGAAGGTAATTACATGGGTTCCAAGTTGAAAGCAGCCGGCTGGATGTCGGCAGGCATTCTGGCCGGTGCGCTGGCGACAGTGTCGTTCCAGACGGCCGCACGCAATGCCACTGATCCGCTGCCGCTCGAGGAGCTGCAGCAGCTTGCCGCGGTGTTCGGCATGATCAAGAGCAACTATGTGGAGCCCGTCAACGACAAGAAGCTGATCACCGATGCCATCTCCGGCATGGTGTCCGGCCTGGATCCGCATTCGCAGTACTTTGACAAGAAGGCCTTCAAGGAGTTCAAGGAAGGTACCAGCGGCAAGTTCGTGGGCGTCGGCATCGAGATAACGCAGGAAGACGGCCTGGTCAAGGTCGTCTCTCCCATCGAGGGCTCTCCCGCCGACAAGGCCGGCATCAAGGCCGGCGACCTGATCACGCGCATCGACGACAAGGCCGTGCGCGGCATGTCGCTCAACGACGCCATCAAGCGCATGCGCGGCAAGGCCGATACCAAGGTGGTGCTGACCATCTGGCGCAAGACCGAAAGCCGCACCTTCCCGGTGACCATCACCCGCGCCGAGATCCGCGCCCAGTCCGTGCGCACCAAGATGATCGAACCCGGTTATGGCTGGGTGCGCCTCACGCAGTTCCAGGAGCGCACCGTGCCCGACTTCGTGCGCAAGGTGAACGAACTCTACCAGCAGGATCCCAACCTCAAGGGCATCGTGCTGGATCTGCGCAACGACCCGGGCGGCCTGCTCGACGCTGCCGTGGCCGTCTCTGCCGCCTTCCTGCCGCAGGGCGTGCCGGTGGTCTCCACCAAGGGCCAGCTGGCAGAGAGCAACACCGTGTTCAAGGCCATTCCGCAGGACTATGCCCGCATGCTGGGCAGCGGCGATCCGCTGCGTGAACTGCCGGCCGCGCTCAAAAAAGTGCCGGTGGTGGTACTGGTGAACGAGGGCTCCGCCTCGGCGAGCGAGATCGTGGCCGGCGCGCTGCAGGACCACAAGCGCGCGACCGTGATGGGCTCGCAGACCTTCGGCAAGGGCTCGGTGCAGACGGTGCGTCCGCTCGGCCCCGACACCGGTCTGAAGATCACCACGGCCCGCTACTACACCCCCAGCGGCAAGTCGATCCAAGCCACCGGCATCATTCCCGACGTGATGGTCGATGAAACCGCCGAGGGCAGCCCCTACGCTATCCTGCGCATGCGCGAGGCCGATCTGGACCACCACATCAGCAACGGCCAGAAGGATGACAAGCTCGATCCTGCCAAGGAAAAGGAGCGCACCCAGGCGCGTGAGGAAGCATTGAAGAAGCTCGAGGCGGAAATGAAGAAATCGCCCGACGGCCTGAAGCTGCCGGAGTTCGGCAGCGAGAAGGATTTCCAGCTGCAGCAGGCGCTGAACAAGCTCAAGGGTCTGCCGGTCACGGCCAGCAAGACGCAGACCGTGCGCCCGCCCGAATCCAAGGACAAGGACGACGAAGACAAGCCGGCCGACAGCAAGGACAAGCCGGCCAGCAAGGCTCCGGCTGCCAGGCCGCCGGCCTCGGCCCCGGCGTCACGCTGACGCCCTGCTCCCCCAACGCACCCTCCGGGGTGCGTTTCCATTTTCACCCGGTGACCCCCAGAATCCTGCCCCATGAACGACGCCCAACTGCTGCGCTATTCCCGCCACCTGCTGCTCGAGGAAATCGATGTGGAAGGCCAGGAGCGGCTGCTGGCCTCGCATGCCGTCATCATCGGTGCCGGTGGACTGGGTTCGCCGGCCGCGCTGTACCTGACCAGCGCCGGCGTGGGCCGGCTGACGCTGGTGGACAACGACACGGTCGACCTGACCAACCTGCAACGCCAGATTGCGCATACCGAAGCGCGCGTGGGCCAGGCCAAGACCGAATCCATGCGCACCGCGCTGCAGCAGATCAACAGCGAGACGCAGATCCGCACGCTGAGCCAGCGCGCCGACGCCACGCTGCTGCGTGAACTGGCCGCCGGGGCCGACGTGATGCTGGACTGTACCGACAACTTCGCCACGCGCCAGCTGGTGAACCAGGCCTGCGTGCAGGAAGCTACCGATCTGGTCTGGGGCGCGGCCATCCGCTTCGATGCGCAGATCGGCGTATACCGCGCCAGCGATCCGCTCAGCCCCTGCTATGCCTGCACCTTCGACCCGCGCCACGTGCCCGAGGAAGAGCGCTGCGCCACCATGGGCGTGTTCGCACCGATTACCGGCATCGTCGGGTCGATCCAGGCGGCAGAGGCAATCAAGCTGCTGTGCGAATTGCCGAGTGAGTTGCACCATGCCATGCTGCTGATCAACGCCCGCCGCATGGCCTTCAGCAGCATCGGGCTGCAGCGCCAAGCGGCGTGCCCGGTGTGCGGCAAGGCCCACGCCTGAGGGCTCAGCGACGGGGCATGGGCGCCTGCCTTGGCGTGACGAAGCACGGGCCATGCTCGGCCCGGAAATCGCGCGGATAGCGCGCCTGCGGATCGGCAAACAGGCCCAGCCTCTCCTTCTGCGCGGCACGCTCCTCGGCCGCATAGGCCCCGCGCGTCCAGCGCGTGCGATAAGACCAGGCCTGCCCTTCGCGCACCATTACGGCCGCAATGTCCTGCCCGTCAGGAGCGTGTACCTGCGCGAGCTGGCGCCGGTAGCGGTCCTGCCCCTGCGCCCGCACGCGCACCGTGGCATGCAGCACCCAGCGTTCCAGAAAGCGTTGCGATTTCGCACCATGCGCCTGGCAGATTTCCGGCGCATCGATGCCCTCGATGCGCAGCTTGATGCGGCGCACTGCAGGCGGCGGCACCGCACCGTCCTGCGACGCGGCGGGGATAGCCAGCGGCAACACCCAGAGCGTATCCCCGTCTACCACACGCAACACCGTGGCATCGAAGGGCTCCGCAGCCTGCGCAGCCCCTTGCACCAGCAGCGCCAGGCAGGCATGACGCCAGCCTTTGCGCACAATCTCGAAAATCGAACTGTTGTGCTGTAATCCTTCTCCGACAGCCCGCGTTGCATCCTGATGGCATACTTGAAAAAAGGCGCGGGATATCCTGTGCATCATTGTTCAATTTCCGGGCTCGCTGCTCAACAGGCAGGCGTTCCCCTTTCATAGTGAGCCAACCGCAAGTGGGCCTGAAGGTTTACATCGTAGAAGACAACCCGGTCATCCGTGAGAATCTGGTGGATACGCTCCAGGAACTCGCCGATGCCGAAACCGTGGGTGTCGCCGCCACCGAGAAGGAAGGAGTCAACTGGCTGACTTCGCATCTTCCCGAGTGGGACTTGGCCATCGTCGACCTGTTCCTGCAGCAGGGAACCGGGCTGGGTGTGCTCGAGGCCTGCAAGGACCGGCCCGAGGACAAGAAGGTGGTTGTGTTCAGCAACTACGCCACCAACGACGTACGCGACCGCTGCGTACAGATGGGTGTCGACAAGTTCTTCGACAAATCCCGCGAGATCGATGCCCTGATCGATTACTGCATCGAGATTTCCGAGCAGTAGTCAACCAGGGCCGGCATACAGCAGGCTGATCAGTCGATCAGCTTGTTTTTCAGTGCGTAATAGGTCAGGTCGCTGTTGGTATGGAGGTTCATCTTCTCCATCAGGCGGGTACGGTAGGTGCTCACCGTTTTCACGCTCAGTGACAGCTCGTCGGCGATATCGCTGGCGGTCTCGCCCTTGGCGAGTTTGAGGAAGACCTGGAATTCGCGTTCGGACAGCTGCTCGTGCGGCAGCAGGTCATCGCCCTTGCCCAGTTGCTGGGCCAGCAGCTCGGCCACGCTGGCGCTGATGTAGCGCTTGCCCATGGCAATCGTGCGGATCGCCTTGACGATCTCCTCAGGATCGCATTCCTTGTTCAGGAAGCCGCTGGCCCCCTGGCGGATCAGGTTGGTGGCGTAATGCTCCTCGGGATAGCCGCTCAGGATCAGCACGCCCACGTCCGGCGCCTTGGCGCGGATCATGCCCAGCGCGTCCATGCCGCTTTGGCCGGGCATGGACAGGTCCATCACCAGCACATCCATGGGCTCGTTGCGCACCAGATCGATGGCCTCGCGCCCGCTGGCGGCTTCCCCGATCACCCGGAGATCCACCTGTTCCGCAAAAAACTGTTTCAGACCCGCACGGACAATGGCGTGGTCGTCTACGATACCTACCTTGATCATCAAGCCCTCCAGCGTGGTGATGACGGGTGCAACCGGAGATGGTGCACCCATGAACCAGCCGCCCATGTTAACTGTAGAGACCTTCACCAAGGGGTTCATGCACCCCTTTATGCGAAAAATTCTTACAGCACTGGTCTTCCTGACCTGTGCTGCGCTGCTGGTGATCAATGAAATCAACTTCCGTGCCACCAGCCTCGCCTTCGATGATGCGGCCGCCGCACGACGCGCCAATCTGCAGCTGCAATCGCTGATGCTGGCCGTTTCGGACGCGGAAAGCACCCAGCGCAGCTACCTGCTCACGGGCGACGAACGCTACCAGGCCGATTTCATCCAGCACATGAGCGACATCGACACGCAGGCCGGCCAGCTGGCGGCGAGCGCGCAGGTAGGCGTGCGCGACAGCGTCAATGCCCTGCTCGGACAGGTGCGCGAGAAGCAGAAGGTGATGAACGAGACGGTGCAGCTGCAGATGGCCGGCAACGTCGCGGGATGGCGCCGCATCGTCGACAGCGGCGTGGGCCGCGAGCTGATGCGCAAGATCCAGGCGCAGGGCGCACATGTGATTGCCTTCAACAACCTGCGTCTCAAGCGTTTCGACGTGCAGGCCCGGCAATCGCTGCACATGGCCCGGCTGGCCATGGCCGGCATGCTGCTGTTCGCGGTCGGCATGATCATCCTGATCTGGCGCCAGACCGTCACCAAGGAGCGGCGCGAGGCGCGCGTGCAACAATTGCTGGAGGCCGAGCGCACCCAGCTCGAAAAGACCGTCGAACAGCGCACGCACAGCCTGCGCCGGCTGGCCGCCCACCTGCAGCTGGTGCGCGAGGACGAACGCGGCCGCCTGGCACGCGAACTGCACGACGAACTGGGCGCCCTGCTCACCACGGCCAAGCTGGACGTGGCCCGCATGCGCACCAAACTGGATCGGAACAGCGAGGGAGCGCAGGACATGCTGGAACGCCTGGCCCACCTGGCGCAGATCCTCAACAACGGCGTGGCCCTCAAGCGCCGCATCGTGGAAGACCTGACGCCCAGCGCGCTGGGCAATCTCGGCCTGGTGCCGGCGCTGGAAAACCTCACGCGCGACTACGCCAGCAGCGCCGGCATCGCCGTCATCACGCGGCTGGAGCCGGTGCAGCTGGGCAAGGACAAGGCGCTCACGGTGTACCGCCTGGTGCAGGAGGCCCTGACCAACTGCAGCAAGTACGCCAGGGCCAGCCAGATCAGCGTGGAATTGTGGACCGTGGACGATCAGGCCCATGTGCGGGTGCGTGACGATGGCTGCGGCTTCGACACCAGCCAGCTGGCCACCGGCTCGCACGGTCTGGCCGGCATGCAATACCGGGTGGAAACCCAGCAGGGCTGCATCCGCATCGATTCGGCACCGGGGCGTGGCACCACCATCGCCGCGCAACTGCCGCAGGATCCCGTGCCGGAAAATGGCACCGTGTAGGGCGATTCCTACAGTCTGTCGTCCGCCGCATACAAATCGTTTGGTGCCGCGACTACCCTTGTAATCCTGCAGGCGGTTACCATATGAGTGTCGTCCCCACTATTCTTTCCAAAGGAGATACTCATGGACATGAACAACGTGCAAAATACCACTGACAAGGTCATCAACGAAGCTGCTGCCACCACCCATGAAGTGGCCGACAAGACCTTGAGTGCTGCCGGCGCCGCCATGGAAAATGCCAGCGACCGCCTGGGCGCTGCACGTGCCCGTGCCACCGAGGCCATCGACCATCTGGCCGAGCGCGCACAGCAATATGCCCGTGTCGGTATCGACAAGGCCTCCGACGCCCGCGACTACGCCAAGCGCAGCCTGCAGAACGCCGGTGACGCCACCAGCAGCTACGTCGAAGACCAGCCGCTGAAATCGATCGCCATCGCCGCCGGCGTGGGCGCAGCCACTGCTGCCCTGCTGATGATGCTGCGCGGCCGCGATCGCTGAGCCTGAGCCCGCCGGAGAGGCAGGCTCGGGACGGCCTCCAGGGAGGCAACTGATCAGCTGGCCCTGCCTTTTTCCGATGCGATCGCCGCAGTCGTGAGCCGCACCCCGGTGCGTGCCCGCTGCGGCTTTTTCATACCGTCCCCGCGGGCGGTCCTCTTTTCGATACAGGCGATCCCATGCTCCACCCCCTTCTCAAGGTCATGATCAAGAAGCCCGATCTGATCGTGACCCATATCGGCAACTACCTCGACCTGTTCCGCGAGGAGTCGATGGACGTTGCCGGCAATGCCGTACGTCGTCTGGTAGCCTGGGTGGTCGTCGCCATCACGCTTTCGCTGTTCCTGGTCTTTGCGGGCGTAGCCCTGATGCTCGGCCTGCTGCAGAACCAGTTCCACTGGGCGCTGGTCGCCGTGCCGGCCGTGCCGCTGCTGCTGGCACTGTTCGCCTTCGGCATGACGCGCAAGCCGGTGCTGAGCGCCGAAGTCGGCGAAGTCAAGCGCCAGTTCATGGCCGACATCGAAGCCTTCCATGTTGCTGGAGAGAAAGATGCCTGAGAACAATCCCGGCACCACAGAAACCCTCACCCCCTCGCAGCGCTTGGAACAGTCCCGGCGCGCTCTGCTGGAAATGATGCGCCCCGGCGCCACGGCCAGCCTCAAGGCAGCCCGGCAGGCTGCAGAGGGCGCCACCGTGCAGGCGCAGATGCCGGACGCTCCCAGTCCGGTCGTGGCCCAGGCCCCTTCCTTCGTGACTGCGGCAGCCACCGGGCCGGTACCACCGACGACGGCCGATGTCGAGGCGGCTGCCGCCTCCGACGCACTGGCACGTGAACTGCCGCCGCGCACCCCGCGGGTCGCCCGCCGCCCGGCACGTGCCTGGTCGCTATCCGGCCTGGTCGACAGCGACACCGGCCGCGCCCTCTCCACCGGCGCATTGGCCGCCCAGCGCCTGCTCAATGCCTGGTGGCGCCGCCATCCCATGCACATGGCCATCGAAATCGGCGAGCCACTGGTGCAGAAGTATGCGCGCCGCCATCCCTACCGCCTGCTGGCCATCGCGGCTGCGCTCGGTGCTGCCGTGGTGGTGCTCAAGCCCTGGCGCTGGAACGGCACGCGCCGCTGGGCTCGCAACAGCTTCAACCGCGAACTGCAGGGCATGAATTTCTCGCGCCTGTCGCAGATGGTGGTGGACAGCCTGCTGCACAACGGCAAGCGCTGAACTGAACGCTCTTGCGGCACCAGGCAAAACAGGCAGCTTCGGCTGCCTGTTTGTCATTGGAGAGCAGAAAGGGCCTGAGGCCCCGGCCGCTCAGGCGCGGCCGATGATGTTGGCCGTCGCTACCAGTTCCTGCAGCATCGCCAGCGCCATCTTGCCGGAGTTGGCATAGGGATTGAAATCCGCATGCTCGGAATACTTCAGCACGGTGGAGGTATTGAGGCGGGAGATGTCCACGCGCCCCATGGTCCAGCCGCTGTAGCTGCGCTCGCTGATTTCCTCGTAGTGCAGCAGCTCCACGTCGCTATGGTGCGGATCACGCAGGATGGTGGCGTACAGGCGGTTCACCTCGGTGCGGCTGCCTTCGAGCACCTGCATGAAGATGTTGCTGCTGTAGCACAGCGCACCGGTGATGCCGTGCTCGGCGTTGTAGTTGCGCGCGTGCTGCAGGATGTTGTCCAGGTCGTTCAGGGCGGCATCGGCGGCACGGCTCACGTATAACAGTCTGACCAGCATAAAAACTCCGTTGAATTAGGGGCGACAGCGGCGATCCCGGCCGCTCAGTTCTTGCGCGGAATCAGCGAGAGGAATTCGCGCCGCAGGTTGGGATCCTTGAGGAACACACCGCGCATGACCGAGTTGATCATCTTGCTGTCCATGTCCTTCACGCCGCGCCAGGCCATGCAGTAGTGCGTGGCCTCCATCACGATGGCCAGGCCATCGGGGTGCGTCTTGTCCTGGATCAGATCGGCCAGCTGCACCACGGCCTCTTCCTGGATCTGCGGGCGGTTCATCACCCACTCGGCCAGGCGCGCGTACTTGGACAGGCCGATCACGTTGGTGTGTTCGTTCGGCATTATGCCGATCCAGACCTTGCCGATCACCGGCACCAGATGGTGCGAGCAGGCGCTGCGCACGGTGATGGGGCCGACGATCATCAGCTCGTTCAGGCGCTCGGCATTGGGAAATTCGGTCAGCACCGGCTGCGGCACGTAACGGCCGCCAAATACCTCCTTCAGGTACATCTTGGCCACGCGGCGCGCGGTAGTGTCGGTGTTATGGTCGTTCTCGGTGTCGATCACCATGCTGTCGAGCACGCCCTGCAGCTTTTCCTCGACTTCGTCGAGCAACTGCTCAAGCTCTCCGGGCTGGAGAAACTCGGAGATGTTGTCATTGGCATGGAAGCGCTTGCGCGCGGCCAGGATGCGCTCGCGGATCTTGACCGATACCGGCGTGCCTTCGCCTTCGGCGGGAGAGGAGGATGTCATGAGGGTCTGGATGAATTCGGACTGCTGAAGCTGTAGAAGCATACCATCTGTAACCCGTGTCACCGCGAGGGATGACAATCAGCCCTGCTAGGATTGGGGCTGCCCGTGCTCAGCGGTCGAGTTCGAACTCGGCCACCAGCGGCAGGTGGTCGGACAGACGCGACCAGGAGCGGATGCCGGTGCTGCGCACCACCGAATCGAGCTGGGGCACGAACTGGCGCACACGGTGCAGGCCGCGCGAATAGACATGGTCCAGCTGTGCCAGCGGCAGGCGTGCCGGATAGGTGAAATGGGCGGCCGACTGGCATTCGCTGTGCAGGCCGCATTCGGCCATGATGGGCACCAGCTGCTTGCCCCAGTCGTTGAAGTCGCCCGCCACCACCAGCGGCTCGTTCCAGCCGATTTCGCGGTCGATGAATTCCTGCAACTGGCGAATCTGCCGCACGCGGCTCGCGGCGATCAGGCCCAGGTGCACCACGATCACATGCACCGGCTTGCCCTGCAGGTTGACCTCGCCATGCAGCAGGCCGCGCTGCTCGAAGCGGTGGTCCGACATGTCCTCATGCTTGTGCCGCACCACCTCGAAGCGGCTGAGCAGGGCATTGCCGTGCTCGCCGTGCTTGGTGATGGCGTTGGTCATGTACAGGGCGTGGTAGCCCTGCGGCTTGAGGAAGTCGGCCTGCCCCAGCTGCGGCCAGTTGGCGAAGCGGCGCTCGCCCTGGCGGTTCATCTTGCGCACTTCCTGCAGGCAGACGATGTCGGCATCGAGCTGCTGGATGGCCTGCTGCAGGTTATGGATTTCCAGCCGCTTGGCCGGGCCCATGCCCTGCACGCCCTTGTGGATGTTGTAGGTCGCCACCCGCAGCGTGCGCTGCGGCTCGTCGGTCGGCAGAATGCGCTCGGGAACCTGCGGGGGCGACATGCTTCAGGGCTCCGGTCAGGCGCTCTTGGCTTCGGCTGCAGCCGGGTTGCGCAGGCGGATGTGCAGTTCGCGCAGCTGCTTCTCGTCGACCATGCTCGGGGCCTGCGTCAGCAGGCACTGGGCACGCTGGGTCTTGGGGAAGGCAATCACGTCGCGGATGGATTCGGCGCGCGTCATCAGCGTGATCAGGCGGTCCAGACCGAAGGCCAGGCCACCGTGCGGGGGCGCGCCGTACTGCAGCGCATCCAGCAGGAAGCCGAACTTGACCTGGGCATCTTCCGGCGTGATCTTCAGTGCGCTGAACACCTTGCTCTGCACTTCGGCGCGGTGGATACGGACGGAGCCACCACCCAGTTCCCAGCCGTTCAGCACCATGTCGTAGGCCTTGGCCACGCACTTGGACGGGTCGCTGTCCATGTAGTCCTCGTGACCGTCCTTGGGCGAGGTGAAGGGGTGGTGCATGGCGTTCCAGCGGTCGTCTTCCTCGTCGTATTCGAACATCGGGAAATCGACCACCCACAGCGGCGCCCAGCGGTCCTCGAACAGGCCGTTCCTCTTGCCAAACTCGCTGTGACCCACCTTCAGGCGCAGTGCGCCGATGGCGTCGTTGACGATCTTGGCCTTGTCGGCGCCGAAGAAGATCAGGTCGCCGTCCTGGGCGCCGGTGCGCTCAAGAATCACGTTCAGGGCGGCATCGTGCAGGTTCTTGACGATCGGGCTCTGCAGGCCTTCGCGGCCCTTGGCCTTCTCGTTGACCTTGATCCAGGCCAGGCCCTTGGCGCCGTAGATCTTGACGAACTCGGTGTAGCCGTCGATCTCGCCGCGGCTCATCTGGCCGCCCTGCGGCACGCGCAGCGCCACTACGCGGCCACCCGGGGTGGTTGCCGGCGTGGAGAACACCTTGAAGTCCACATCCTTCATTACGTCGGTCAATTCGGTGAACTGCAGCTTCACGCGCAGGTCGGGCTTGTCGGAACCGTACAGGTGCATGGCGTCGGCATACTGCATGACCGGGAACTCGCCCAGATCCACATCCATGGTGTTGCGGAACACCTGCTTGATCATGTCCTGGAACAGTGCGCGGATCTCGTCTTCGCCCAGGAAGGAAGTCTCGATGTCGATCTGCGTGAATTCGGGCTGACGGTCGGCGCGCAGGTCTTCGTCGCGGAAGCACTTGGTGATCTGGTAATAGCGGTCGTAGCCGGCCACCATCAGCAGCTGCTTGAACAGCTGGGGCGACTGCGGCAGCGCGAAGAAGTGGCCATCGTGCACGCGGCTGGGCACCAGGTAGTCGCGCGCGCCTTCGGGCGTGCTCTTGGTCAGCATCGGCGTTTCGATGTCGATGAAGCCGTTGGCGTCGAGGAACTTGCGCACTTCCATCGCCACCTTGTAGCGCAGCATCAGATTGCGCTGCATGTAGGGGCGGCGCAGGTCCAGCACGCGATGCGTCAGACGGGTGGTTTCGCTCAGGTTGTCGTCATCGAGCTGGAACGGGGGCGTGACGGAGGCGTTCAGCACGTTCAGTTCGTGGCAGAGCACCTCGATCTTGCCGGTGGTGATATTGTCGTTGGTGGTGCCTTCGGGGCGTGCGCGCACCAGGCCCTTGACCTGCACGCAGAACTCGTTGCGCAGGTCTTCGGCCACCTTGAACATCTCGGGGCGGTCCGGATCGCAGACCACCTGCACATAGCCTTCGCGGTCGCGCAGGTCGACGAAGATCACGCCACCGTGGTCGCGACGGCGGTTGACCCAGCCGCACAGGGTTACAGTCTGGCCCAGCAGGGCTTCGGTCACCTGACCGCAATAGATCGAACGCATTGCCATTTTTTCTCAGTCTTTCTGGTCCCGCAGACGGCGCGGGACATGCTTGATGTTAATCGGTCTTTTCAGGGCTTGCGGGCGGCGCCGGGGGAGCGGGCGCAGCGGGGGGTGCAGCAACCGGCAAAGGCTTGCCTGCAATCCCGCCCTTGCGCGACAGACCGCCCACGTGCTCGGGCGGCACCACCACACCCATGGAAATGATGTATTTGAGCGCCTCGTCCACCGTCATGTCGAGCTCGATCACGTCTTCGCGCGCCATCATCAGGAAGAAGCCCGAGGTGGGGTTGGGCGTGGTCGGCACATAGACGCTGACGTGCGCGCCGGGCAGGTGGTGCGCCACCTCGCCGCCGGGATGGCCGGTGAGGAAGGCCACAGTCCATGATCCATGGCGCGGATACTGCACCAGCAGCGCCTTGGAGAAGGCCTTGCCGCTGCCGGAGAACAGCGTGTCGGACACCTGCTTGACGCTGCTGTAAATGGAGCGCACCACCGGAATGCGCGCCATCAGCGCGTCCCACTGGCGGATCCACCACTGGCCGACGATGTTGGCCGCCAGCGTGCCGGTGAGCAGAATGAGCAGACCCAGCGCGAGCACACCGATGCCGGGAATCTTCATCACGGCCTGCGCCATGCCGGTCAGGCCGGGCACCACGGCCTCGATGGTGGCCAGGATGCTGACGAAGATACCGTCCAGCATGCCGAGCAGCCACATGAGCACCCAGACGGTGATCACCAGCGGCAGCCATACCAGCAGGCCGGCGATGAAATATTGTTGGAGCTTGCTCTTAAACATGCTGGGTGCGGAAAAAGGGAATCAGTCCTTGGCGGTGGATGCCGGGCAGGACGCGCAGGCGCTGCTTTCGGCTGCAGGCTGGCTGGGAGCTGCAGCGCTGGTGCCGCCCTGGCCGCCACGGAAATCGGTTGCATACCAGCCGGAACCCTTGAGCTGGAAGCCGGCCGCAGTTACCTGCTTGCGAAAGCTGTCGGCGCCGCAGGAGGGGCAAATGCTCAGGAGAGGGTCATTGATTTTCTGCAGGACATCGGCGCTGTGGCCGCAGGCTTCACAACGGTAGGCGTAAATCGGCATGGCTCTTCAGGAAGGGAACAGACAGGGACACCTGCCGGAACTGGCAGGGCAACTTGTGATTATAAAGTCCGGCCATGACTTGCGCTTGAAGATGACTCGGGCTGGCACCCCTGAAGCAGCGTACGCACCACATGGGCCGATCAGGGCAAGGTCCGGAACGCCCCATGCGCTTGAACGCATGGGCACCCCATCAGGCGATCAGGCGCCCTTCCACTTCGGGCGAGCCCTCGAAGTGCGGCACGCGGCCACGGTCCTGGTCAATCCACTGCGGCAGCAGCGAGCCGGCCACCATGCCCACGCCCGAGGCGATCACGCCGGCCAGCTGCTGCGGGAAGGCCTCGCCCCAGCCCCGCACGAAGATGAACAGCAGCCACACGCCCACGCCCAGCACCACCGAAAAGATGCCGCCCTGGGTGGAGGCACGCTTCCAGTACAGGCCGGCCACCAGCGGAACGAAGGCGCCGACCAGCGGCACCTGGTAGGCACCGGACACCATCTCGTAGATCGAGGTGCCTTCCATCAGGATGGCGTACACCAGCACGATGCCGGCAAACACCAGCACGGAGATGCGCATGGCAAACAGCGTGGCCTTGTCGCCCATGTTGCGCACGAAGTGACGCAGGATGTTTTCGACGAAGGTCGTGGTGGGCGCCAGCAGCGTGGCCGAGGCGCAGGACTTGATGGCAGAGAGCAAGGCACCGAAGAACACCACCTGCATGATGAAGGGCATTTTCTGCATCACCAGCGTGGGCAGCACCTTCTGCGGATCGTCGGCGATCAGCGCGCTGGTCTGCTCGGGCATCACGATCAGCGCCGTGGCCACCAGGAAGATCGGCACCGCGGCAAACAGGATGTACATGCTGCCGCCAATCACCGGCCCCCAGGTGGCGGCACGCACGTCCTTGGCCGACATCACGCGCTGGAACACGTCCTGCTGCGGGATGGAGCCCAACATCATGGTGATGGCCGCGGCAAAGAAGAAGATGATGTCGTGCCACTTCGGCTCGGGCCAGAAGCGGAACAGGTCCTTGCTGGTGGCCAGATCCAGCACCGGCTGCACGCCGCCGGCCATGTCGCTGGCGTAATAAGCCAGCAGCAACAGGCCCACGATCAGCACAATCATCTGGATGAAATCCGTCACCGCCACCGACCACATGCCGCCAATGAGGGTGTAGATCAGGATGGACAGCATGCCCAGCACCATGCCCATCTGCACCGACACCGAGCCTTCGCTCAGCAGGTTGAACACCACGCCCAGTGCCGCCACCTGAGCCGACACCCAGCCCAGATAGCTGATCATGATGATGATGGAGCAGAAAACCTCGACGAAGGTGCCGTAGCGCACGCGGTAGTAGTCGCTGATGGTCAGCAGATCCATCTTGTAGAGCCGGCCCGCGATGAACAGGCCGACCAGGATCAGGCAGGTGCCAGCGCCGAAGGGATCCTCGACGATGCCGCCCAGGCCATCCTGCATGAACTTGGCCGGAATGCCCAGCACCAACTCGGATCCGAACCAGGTGGCAAAGGTCAGCGTGATGATCATCGCCAGCGGCAGGTGGCGGCCGGCCACGGCGAAGTCGGCCGTGTTCTTCACACGGCGCGCCGCATACAGGCCGATGCCGATGGTGATCAGCAGGTAAACGAGGACCAGGGTAATCAGCACAGGGGGTGTCTCCGCGAGGCTTCAGACGTTGCAGCGTGCAACAAAATCAGCGCATTATCGCGGCAAAGTGGCTCTGTGCGGGCGTGCTAGCGTAGCAGTCTGCCCTGCCCCGCCTTGCACTTTTGGATATGCGGCACATTTGCCACACTGCTGGGCCCCCGCAGGCACGGCTGAGCGCCCGATCAGCCCAGTTGTACGCGGATGAACACCTGCATGGCCAGCATGCCCAGCGCAAAGCCAACGGCGCCGTACACCAACCCCTGCAGCAGGCGGTTGGTACGCTTCTGCTCGGCCAGCAGGGCCAGCAGCTCGCGGTTCTGCACCGGCTGGCTTTCGGCGCCCTGCTTCAGGTAGCCGTGCAGCAGGCGCGGCAGGTGCGGCAGCATGCGCGCCAGATGCGGCACCTCGTTCTTCAGCTCGGTCAGGAAGCGCTTGGGGCCCAGCTCGTCCAGCATCCACTTCTCGAGGAAGGGCTTGGCGGTGCTCCACAGATCCAGATCGGGGTCGAGTTCGCGGCCTAGGCCCTCGATGTTGAGCAGCGTCTTCTGCAGCAGGGTGAGCTGCGGCTGGATCTCGACGTTGAAGCGGCGCGAGGTCTGGAACAGGCGCATCAGCACGATGCCGAGCGACAGCTCCTTGAGCGGACGGTCGAAATACGGTTCGCACACGCCGCGCACCGCAGCCTCCAGCTCGTCCACGCGGGTGGTGGCAGGCACCCAGCCACTCTCGATGTGCAGCTCGGCCACGCGCTTGTAGTCGCGGCGGAAGAAGGCGATGAAGTTCTGCGCCAGGTATTCCTTGTCGTTCTCGGTCAGCGTGCCGACGATGCCGAAATCGAGCAGGATGAACTGGCCGAAGCTGCCCGGCTCCACACTCACCTGCAGGTTGCCCGGATGCATGTCGGCATGGAAGTAGCCGTCGCGGAAGACCTGCGTGAAGAAGATGTTGACGCCGTCGCGGGCCAGTTTCTTGATGTCCACGCCCAGGGCGCGCAAACGGTCCACCTGACTGATCGGAATGCCGTTCATGCGCTCCATCACCAGCACGTCCTGCGAGACCAGGTCCCAGTACATCTCGGGAATGCGCACCAGATCCAGGCCTTCCATGTTGCGGCGCAGCTGCGCGGCGTTGGAGGCCTCGCGCACCAGATCCAGCTCGTCGTGCAGGTACTTGTCGAACTCGGCCACCACTTCGCGCGGCTTGAGGCGGCGTCCGTCCTCGCTCAGGCGCTCGACCCAGCCGGCCATCATGCGCATCAGGCTCAGATCGCTTTCGATCACGCCCAGCATGCCGGGACGGAGCACCTTGACCGCGACGTCCTTCTCGACGCCCTGGCGCGTGCGCACCTTGGCAAAGTGCACCTGCGCGATGGAGGCGCTGGCCACGGGCACGCGGTCGAACTCGGTGAACAGCGTGTCGATCGGCTTGCGGAAGGCGCGCTCGATGGTCCCTACCGACACCTCTGCCGGGAACGGAGGCACGCGGTCCTGCAGTTGCGACAGCTCGACCGCCACATCGGGCGGCAGCAGGTCACGCCGGGTGGAGAGCACCTGGCCGAACTTGATGAAGATGGGGCCCAGGCTTTCGAGCGCCATGCGCAGGCGCGCGCCGCGCGGCGTGTTGTAGCGGCGGCCCAGCGTGAGCACGCGCGAAAGCAGGCGCAGACCGCCGTGCGGGGCGGAAGACAGCAGCAGATCGTCCAGTCCGTAGCGGAAGAACACCCAGACGATGTACGCACCACGGAAAAATTTCATGAACTGTGGCTTTCGCGTTTCTGTTCGTCCGCGGTCTTGCTACCAGGCATGGCCGGGGCCACCTTGTTGACCACGCTGCGGGCCGCATCGGCAATGCCGCGCACGCCGCGGGCGATGGTGTGGGCCGGCACATCGCCGATCACACGCGCCAGGTCTTCTTCCACATCCCAGCGCAGGTGGTCGGCCATCCAGTTGATTTCGGCAGCGAACTGCACATCGCCCTCGATGCGCACGGTGGGCTTGTCACCCTTCATGGCCGATTGCGCCATGGCCCAGGGAGACTGCTCCTCGACGGTGATGGTCAGATCCGGCACATGCCCGGCTTCCGCCAGATCGAACAGGCCTGCGGGAGTGACCTGCAGACGCATCTCGAAATGGCGCCAGCGCGCCAGCACCACCCGCTCCTTCTGACGGGCCAGGCGGTTCTGCGCCTCGGGCTCCTGCATCACCACATGGTTGAGCAGCAGCACCATGCGACGCTGCCCTTCGTGCATCAGCCATTGCGGCGGAGCCAGCTTGCCCAGCAGGCCGGAAGCGGAATCGGCCAGACGGCCCAGAAAAGAAAAGGGAGACTGTGTATCCATAGTCTCCCATTCTCCCCGATTTTCAGGCGCGCACCGCAAGATGCGCGTTGCAATTCGTATTAGTGCGAGGCCTGCACTCCGGCCACCTGCATGGCCTGCACGCCTGCCACCAGCCAGCCGGCCCCGCCACTCTTGGCCTTGCTCATGTTCCACACTTCGTGGAACGGGCTGGCCCCGGCGGATTCGTCCTCCTTGACCAGGCCGGAGAACTCGACGCTGGCCAGGTAGTCGGTCGGCGTTTCCTCGATGCCGAGCAGTTGCGCTTCGAGCATCTGCACCTCGGTCTTGTTCGGCTTGCCGGCCGCTTCGGCCTCGCGCTCGGCCAACTGCTGACGGATCTCGCCCAGCATTTCGTCGGTCATCATGGCGCGCAGGCTGCTGACGTCGCCGCGATCCCATGCGTCTTGCAGGGTGACGAAGTTGCGCTTGGCAGCGTCCAGGAAGCCCTGCACGTCGAAACCGGCCGGAATGCCCCAGTTCTGCGAGCCGGCCAGGCCGGAGCCGATCATGCTGCCACCGGCAGCCTGCTCGGCCTGAAAGGCTACGCCCTGGCTGCCCTGGCTTTCCCAGGGGCGTGCGGATGCGTCATTGCCCACATTCTTGGGGTTGTAGCCCTGCGGGGCTGCTGCACCACCCTGGTAGGCGGGCACCGGGCCGCGCGCTGCAGGAGCGGACGAGGAGCGGCGGAACATGCGGAACAGCATCAGGCCGCCCATCACGAGCAGCAGGATCATGAGCATGTTGGCAAAGCCTTCGCCAAAGCCCAGCGCGTTGGCCAGCCAGGCGAGGCCCAGGCCGGCGGCCAGACCACCCAGAATGCCGCCCCAGGGCTTGCGCTGCGGCGTGGTCTGTGCCGGAGCCGTCTGGTTGGCCGTGCGGCCGGGCTGCGTCTGCTGCATGCCGGCGCCGGGCTGGCCGGGCGCGGTCGGGGTGGATTGCTGCTGCGTCACATTGGACGATTGGCGGCCGAACGACTTGCCGCCGCCCATGCGCTTGGCTTCGGCATGCAGGCTGGTGACGGACAGGACGACTGCCAACAGGACTGGCATGAGTCTTCGCATGGAATGGCTCCTTTGAGTGGGGTTTGAAAAACTGCTTTGCCCCACGTGGGGACGCATGCACCGATTGCAATGGCTGTGTTACCGATGCATCAGCATTTGATGCCGACGTGCAGAGCCACCACACCCGCCGTCAGGTTGTGGTAGTCCACATGGCCGAAGCCGGCCTGTTTCATCAGGCCCTTGAGTTCTTCCTGGCCGGGGTGCATGCGGATGGATTCGGCCAGGTAGCGGTAACTGTCGGCATCGCCGGCCACCAGCTGGCCCAGGCGCGGCAGGATGTTGAAGCTGTACCAGTCGTAGGCTTTCTCCAGCGGCTTGGCCACCTTGGAGAATTCCAGCACCAGCAGCTTGCCGCGCGGCTTGAGCACGCGGTTCATTTCCTTCAGGGCCGCATCCTTGTGCGTCATGTTGCGCAGGCCGAAGGCCACGCTGACCACGTCGAAATGGTTGTCGGGGAATGGCAGCTTTTCGGCATCGCACACCACCGTGGGCAGCACCAAGCCCTTGTTCAGCAGGCGGTCGCGGCCGGTGCTGAGCATCGCAAAGTTGATGTCGGTATGCACCACCTGGCCGCTGCTGCCCACTTTCTTGGCAAAGGCCAGCGACAGGTCGCCGGTGCCACCGGCGATATCGAGCGCGCGATCGCCCTCCTTCAGGTTGGCCACCATCAGGGTGTAGGCCTTCCAGGCGCGGTGCAGGCCGCCCGACATCAGGTCGTTCATGACGTCGTACTTGGAGGCGACGGAATCGAACACGCCGCGCACGCGCGTGGCCTTGTCCTTCTCGTCGACGGTTTCGAAACCGAAATGGGTCTGGCTCATGGGGGGAGTTCCTTGGCGGAAAATGGGGGCTAAGGGCGATTCTACGCTGCGAGGGGGCCTGTCAGTGGCCGCAGCCGCCGCTGCCGCAGCCCTGGGCGGGCTTCAGGGAAGGCAATTCCTCGTCGCGCGAGGCGCCGGCCGCCTGCAGGCGCTGCTCGTATTCGGCCCACAGGCGCGGCTGCTCGGTACCGAGCCAGTAAAGATAGTCCCAGGAAAAGATGCCACTTTCATGCCCGTCGCTGAAACGCGGCTGGATCGCGTAGTGGCCGACCGGCGCGAGATCGACGATGTCGACCAGGCGCTTGCCGGTCTGCAGCACTTCCTGGCCGGCGCCATGACCCTTCACCTCGGCAGACGGCGAATAGACACGCATCAGCTCGAAGGGCAGCAGAAAGGTCTTGCCGTCGGCAAAGGCCACCTCGAGCTGACGCGAGCGGGCGTGGACGGTGATGTTGGTGGGTTGCGGCGTATCGGGGGTCAGGCCAGCCATGGAAAGCTCCGGTCAACAGGGAAGACCGCCTCAGCGGCGGTCGTGCAGGGCATGGGCAATGGTACCGAGATCGACATATTCGAGTTCGCTGCCGGCAGGAACCCCGCGTGCCAGGCGGGTCACCTTGAGGCCGCGCGCCTTGAGGCGCTCGCTCAGCACATGGGCTGTGGCCTCGCCTTCGGCGGTGAAGTTGGTGGCCAGGATCACTTCCTGCACCAAGCCGTCACTGGCGCGGTCGAGCAGACGATCCAGGCCGATGTCCTGCGGGCCGATGCCATCGAGCGGGCTGAGCTTGCCCATCAGCACGAAATACAGGCCCTTGAAGGCCTGGGTGCGCTCCAGCGCGGACTGGTCGGCCGGGGTTTCGACCACGCAGAGCTTGCTGCGGTCGCGGCTGGCATCCAGGCAGGTGTCGCACACCTCCTGTTCGGTGAAGGTGTGGCACAGACGGCAATGGTGCACGCTGTCGCACGCATGCTGCAGCGCCTGCGCCAGCTGGCGTGCACCGGCGCGGTCATGCTGCAGCAGATGAAAGGCCATGCGCGAGGCCGACTTGACGCCCACCCCCGGCAGGCGCCGCAATGCCTCGACCAGTACCTGGAGCGCGTGTGCCTGGGCCACTACTTGTGTCGCCCGTTCAGAACGGGAACTTCATGCCGCCGGGCAGACCGGGCATGCCGGCCGGCATGACTTTGGACATCTTCTCCTGGCTGACTTCCTCCGCCTTGCGCACAGCGGCGTTGAAGGCGGCTGCCACCAGGTCTTCCAGCATGTCCTTGTCGTCTTCCAGCAGGCTGGGGTCGATCTCGATGCGCTTGACGTCGTGCTTGCAGGTCATGGTCACCTTGACCAGACCGGCGCCGGATTCGGCCTGCACCTCGACGTTGGCCAGTTCATCCTGGGCCTTCTTGAGGTTGTCCTGCATGGCCTGGGCCTGCTTCATCAGGCCGGCGAGTTGTCCCTTGTTGAACATGGAATTGCCTTTCGTAGCTTGTGTGTGTGGATGGGAGACTGGTGCCCTTGGCTGGCGCTCAGGCGCCTTGCGGACCAGGCTCCCGGGTAAACCGGATGGACCCCGCAACAGGCTGCGCGTCCAAGTCGCGCATCATAGCCTGAACATACGGATGTCCGATGAAGGTCTGTTCGGCGCGCTCCTGCTCGGCGGCGCGTGCCTTGGCCAGACGCAGGCCGGGCGTATCGACGACACGGCCGCACTCGATGCGCAGCAGCACCGCGTGGCCCAGCTCGGCCAGCGCACCTTCGAGGCGCTTGCGGCTGCCTTCGTGGTTGAGGGTCTCGTTTTCGACACGGATGGTCCAGAGGGCCTGGGTGGCATCTGCCTCCTGGGCTGCCTGCTGCAGCAGTTGCGATTGCAGCAGCAGTTCGCGGGCGATGCCGGTCAGCAGGCTGCGCTCGATCAGGGTTTCGGCCAGGGCGTGCCAGGTTTCTCCGAGCTCGGTGGGAACCAGGCGGCGGCCGCTGGGCGGGGTCGCGGTGCTAGGCGGACGCTCGATGCGGGGGGCGGGAAGCTCCACGACCGGGAGCACCAGGGTAGCCTCGCCTTGCTGCGGGAGCGGCATGCGGTCCGGCTGGGGATGGGGCTGTGCCAGCGGCTGGCCTTCGTCCTGCGCCTGGTATTCGGGGGGAATGTCCTCCCAGGGGGCGATGGAGACCGGGGCTGACGGCGGGGCAACCTGCCGCGTTGTCGCTGGCGGACTGTCTTGCGTGCCTCCTTCTGCCTCGGGCGGCATGGCTGCAGGTTCGTGCGGTGTTGCCCCGGTGGCGCCGTTTTCACTGCAGGATTCCGGGTCTTCTGCGCTGCGGGTTTGGGCCTCCACCGACTGGGCGGCATGCTCCGATACGGCTGGCATCCGGACCTCTGTCGATCCGGATTCGGCTCGCGGCGCAATGCCGGGCGCGGGCATCACCTCTGCTGTGTCCGACTGCGTTCCGGCCGGAACGATGCCAGCTCCCGAGGCAGGTGCAGGTGCAGGTGTAGGTGCAGGTGCAGGTGCAGTTGCAGTTGCAGTTGCAGGTGCCGGAGCCGGAGCCGGAGCCGGAGCCGGAGCCGGAGCCGGAGCCGGAGCCGGAGCCGGAGCCTCCAGATTATTCAGAGTTTTTTTTTCAGCCGTGCTGCCAAGCGCAGCAGCCGGTACCGTCTGCACACCCTGCCCCTGGGGCTGCTGGAACGCCAGCAGACGCAGCAGGATCATGGTCAAGGCGGCATATTCGTCGGGCGCCAGACCCAGTTCGTTGCGGCCATGCAGGCACAGGCTGTAGAGCAGCTGGGTCTCGTCCGGGGGCATGAGTGCCGAGAGGCGGCGGATTTCGGCTTCATCGGGGTTTCCGTCATCGCCGGCCTGGGGCACCATCTGCCACACGGCCATGCGCTGCAGGATGCGCGTCATGTCTTCGAGCGCATGTGCCGCCGACAGGCCATGCATCTGCAGGGCCTCTACCACTTCCAGCACCTGGGCCGGGGCGCGCCCTGCCAGTGCCTCGATCAGGCGGAATACATAACTGCTGTCCACGCTGCCGAGCATTTGGCGAATCGACGCGAGTTGCAGGCCTTCCGCCCCGCCCTGCCCCGCGCTGAAGGCAATGGCCTGGTCGGTTAACGACAGGGCATCGCGCATGGAGCCACGCGCAGCACGCGCCAGCAGGTGCAGCGCACCGGGATCAGCAGTGATCTGCTCCGCCTGCAGCACGTGCTGCAGATGCTGGAACACGGTCTCCGGCACCATGGGCCGCAGATTGAACTGCAGGCAGCGGCTCAGCACCGTTACCGGCACCTTCTGCGGATCGGTGGTGGCCAGCACGAATTTCAGGTACTCCGGCGGCTCTTCCAGCGTCTTGAGCATGGCGTTGAACGCCGTATTGGTCAGCATGTGCACTTCGTCGATCATGAAGACCTTGAAGCGCCCCTGCACCGGCTTGTAGACAGCCTGTTCAAGCAGCCCCTGTACCTCGTCCACGCCGCGGTTGGAGGCGGCATCAAGCTCGGTGTAATCGACAAAACGGCCGGCATCGATCTCGGTACAGGCCTGACAGACGCCGCAAGGCTGGGACGTGACGCCGCCCTGCCCGTCCGGCCCCGTGCAGTTGAGCGACTTGGCCAGGATGCGCGAGACGGTGGTCTTGCCGACGCCGCGTGTGCCGGTGAACATGTAGGCGTGATGCAGGCGCCCGGTCGTCAGCGCGTTCGTCAGCGCCTGCACGACATGCTCCTGCCCCACCATTTCGGAGAAGGTCTTGGGACGGTATTTGCGGGCGAGCACCAGATAGGACATGGCGCTATTCTAATCGCGGGGATGACGGCCGCCGGCGCGCCCTGTACTGCTCATCGCGTCATGCCGGCAGCCTGCATGATGAACCGCATGAGCAGCGCCGCAGCGCCCAGCGCGGCAATGCTGCATGCCCAGATCGCTGCCAGCCAAAGGAGGCGTCTGGTCCATCCATATGCAGGCGGGACAGGCTTCTTCATCTCAGTGGTACCCCTCGCCTGCCTTCACCTTGCCACGGAATACGTAGTAGGACCAGGCTGTATAGGCCAGGATAAAGGGAATGATCAGCAGTGCACCAACCAGGGCGAACCCCAGACTCTGTGCTGGTGCGGCAGCGTCCCAGATGGAAATCTCCGGCGGCAGGATATTGGGCCAGATGCTGATCACCAGCCCGGAGTAGCCCAGGAATACGAGGATCAGCGACCAGACGAAAGGAGCTGCATGCGGGGTGCCGGCCAGCGATCGCAGAATCGCCCACACCGCCACTAGCACCAGCACGGGAACCGGCGCAAAGTACAGTATCCGTGGCCAGCCAAACCAGCGCTCGGCGATGGCCGGATGCGCCAGCGGGGTCCAGATGCTGACGATCAGGATGATCGCAAGCGTGGTCAGGAGGATAGGACGCGCCATGGCCTTGACGCGTTCCTGCAGCCGGCCTTCAGTCTTCAGGATGAGCCAGGCAGCACCCAGCAGCGCATAGGCCACCACGACGCCCACGCCGGTGAACAGGCTGAACGGGCTCAGCCAGCTCATGGCATCTCCGACGGCAACGCCATTCACCACCCGGTGCCCTTCCAGGAAGGCGCCCAGTATCACGCCCTGGAAAAATGCCGCCACGAACGAGCCCGTCATGAAGGCCTTGTCCCAGAACGGCTTGTGGGCTTCGTCCGCCTTGAAACGGAATTCGAAGGACACGCCACGCAGGATCAGTCCGGCCAGGAAACACAGGGCCGGAATGTAGAGCGCGCTCAGGAGAATGGCATAAGCCTTGGGGAAGGCGGCCATCAGGCCGGCGCCGCCCAGCACCAGCCAGGTCTCGTTGCCGTCCCAGACCGGAGCGACGGTATTGACCATGGTGTCGCGGTCTTCGCGGCCCGGAATAAAGGGAAACAGGATGCCGATGCCCAGATCGAAGCCGTCCATGATGACGTACATCATGATGCCGAAACCGATGATCAGGAACCAGATGAGGGGGAGATCGATGCCCATGGTGTGCCTCTCGCTTCAGGGTGCCTTGTGGTTGGGGAACAGCGGTTCATCGACCGCGGAAAGTGGGCGTGCAGGCCGGTGCAGAAGCACAGACGCGTCTGGCGCGGCATGCTCGTCCAGCCTGTCGGGCCCCTGTTTTACCAGTCTCAGCATGTAGGCAATGCCCATGCCGAAGATGGCGAAATACATCACGACCAGAATCAGCAGCCCGATGGACAGGGTCATGGGCGAGTGGTTGGACACTGCGTCCCGCGTACGCATCAGGCCATACACCACCCAGGGCTGGCGACCCACCTCGGTCACGAACCAGCCTGCCAGCAGGGCGATCAGCCCGGACGGCCCCATCCAGAGCGCGAACCGGCTCAGCGCCGGACTGTCATACAGCCGGTCGCGCCAGCGCGCCCAGGCGCCATGCAAGCCGAGCAGCAGCATCAGCATGCCCAGACCCACCATGATCCGGAACGACCAGAACACGACGGGGGAGTTGGGACGGTCTTGCGGCGCGAACTCCTTGAGCCCGGGAATCTGGCCGTCCAGCGTGTGGGTCAGGATCAGGCTGCCCAGATGGGGCACCTCCAGTTTGTAGCGGGTGGTTTCGGCCTGCATGTCAGGCATGCCGAACAGGATCAGCGGCACGCCTTCCCCCGGCTTGTTCTCCCAATGGCCTTCCATGGCGGCAATCTTGGCCGGCTGGTGCTCGAGGGTGTTGAGACCATGCAGGTCGCCGATGAAAACCTGCAGCGGCGCGGTGAAAAACACCATCCACAGCGCCATGGAGAACATGCGCTTGACGGCGGGCTGCCGGTTGCCACGCAGCAGGTGCCATGCACCGGATGCGCCAACGAATAGCGCCGTCGAGAGCATCGCGGCTGTCACCATGTGCGCCAGACGATACGGGAAGGAGGGATTGAAGATGACCGCCATCCAGTCCACCGGGACCACCACGCCGTTGATGACCTCATGGCCTTGTGGCGTTTGCATCCAGCTGTTGGAAGCCAGAATCCAGGTGGCCGAAACCAGCGTGCCGAGCGCCACCATGACTGTGGCGAAAAAGTGCAGGCCGCGCCCCACCTTGTTCCAGCCAAACAGCATGACACCGAGAAAACCGGCTTCGAGAAAGAAGGCCGTGAGCACCTCGTAGGCCAGGAGCGGGCCGGTAATGCTGCCGGCAAACTGGGAATAGAAACTCCAGTTGGTGCCGAACTGGTAAGCCATGACCAGACCCGAGACCACGCCCATGGCGAAGTTCACCGCGAAGATCTTCGACCAGAAATGATAGAGCTCCAGATAGGCGTCATCCTTCTTCCATAGCCAGAGGCCCTCCAGCACGGCCAGAAACGCGGCCAGGCCGATGGTGATGGCCGGAAAGAGGATGTGAAAGGAAATCGTAAACCCGAACTGAATACGGGCAAGGTCGAGTGCGCTGAGATCCGTCATGATATATACATACACAGTTAAATTGTATGGATTTTGTATGGTAGACTTCAGCCATTGTAGTGGCATCCGCATCCATTGACAACCCATAACTCGCGGCAAGATCCGCTCCGATGACATGAAAGATGCAATCGAGATTCCCTGGCTCAGACCGCTGTCGGAGGGAGCCGGCCCGCGCTACCTGCAAATTGCCGATCTGATCGATGACGCCATCCACTCGGGCAAATTGGGAGCCGGCGACCCGGTACCCTCCCAGCGTTGGCTGGCGGCCAAGCTCGGCGTCGACCTCACGACGGTGACGCGCGCCTACACGGAAGCACGCAACCGCGGCCTGATCGCCTCCTTCAGCGGCCGCGGCTCTTTTGTGGTCGGCCCCGCCGATCCGGCGCAATCGGGCCGCATCGACCTGAGCATGAACACGCCGCCGCAGCCGGCAGACCATTCGATGGCGGAACACATCCGCAAGGGGTTGCAGGAAGTTCTGGCGCATCAGCCCATCGACACCCTCTCGCGCTATCCGAGCGAGGGCTCACGCCGCTGCGCCATTCAGGCAGCCCAGGCGTGGCTGCGACCGGCGCTCGGCGACTTGGACAGCGCTCATCTGATGCTGTGCGAAGGGGCTCAAGCAGCCCTCTTTGGCATCCTGCTGACCGAGGCACGGCGTGGCGAAACGGTGTTGTGCGAAGCGCTGACCTACCCCGGCTTCCTGCAGGCCGCCCGCCGGCTCGGCCTGCGCATAGTGGCACTCGAAGGGGACGAGGACGGAGTATTGCCCGATGCCATCGAGCGGGCGCACAGCGCGTTCGACGCCCGATGGCTCTACCTCAACCCGACCCTGCACAATCCCACCACGCGGACCATGCCTGAAAGCCGGCGCAAGGATGTCGCCAACACAGTGCAGCGGCTGGGGATGACCCTGATCGAGGATGATCCCTACCGGTACCTGCTGGGCGACGCGCCACCGCCAATCGCCGCACTGAACGGCGGAATCGGGACGTATTACCTGGCATCCTTATCCAAATGCCTCTCCCCCGCCCTGCGTACCGCCTTCGTACTCCCCCCCAGGGGACAGGAGAGCAGCTCGCTGCAGGATGGTCTGCTGGCCGCCAGCATGGGCGGCTCCCCCCTGCTGACAGCCCTCGCCGAACACTGGTTGCGCAGCGGCGCAGCCCGGCACCTCGTGCAGGAAATCCAGCGCGAGGCGCGCGCCCGCCAGAGCCTGGCGCGCGCTTTGCTTCCGGCGGGCGTACAGGCCCATCCCACTGGGCTGCACGTCTGGTTGACGCTGCCGGACCATTGGAATCAGCACCTGTTTGCCCATGCCCTCGATGGGGCCGGCATCAGCGTGGCCTGCGCCGAGGCTTTCAGCGCCGAAGCCGGAGCAGTAGACCATGAGGTACGCCTCTCGCTGGGCGGCGCCAACGACCACGCGGCGCTGGCCAGGGCATTGCGAACCATTGCCGACCTGCTTCCCAAAAACATCCGCCGAGGCTCCCATGGCATTGTCTGACCGGCTTCGAACCTGCGCTTGCGGAAAAGCAAGCAGAACCCCTCGGGAGCCAAGACCATGATACGCGCACTGACCATACTCTTGCTGCTGCAACTGGCCGGAGACATCCTGGCAAGGCTGCTGCAACTTCCGTTGCCTGGCGGCCTTGTCGGCATGCTGTTGCTGCTGGGCGGGCTGATGGTTCGCGGGCGTCTGAGCCCGGAGCTGCAACAGACCAGCCAACTGCTGCTGCAGAACCTGATGCTGCTGTTCATTCCGTTCATCGCCGGCATTCTTGCGCAGCTTGAACACGTGCGTGCGCAATGGTTACCCTTCGTGGCCGCATGCGTGCTCGGCGCCCTGGTTTCGCTGCTGGTCACCGCCTGGACATTCCGCTGGATGCTGGCACGTCAGGAACGCAGGTCCCGCCATGGCGCATGATCCCTCCTCCCTGCTGGCACAGGCAGGCAACTGGCTCATGCACATTCCTGGCGACGCGAACCTGTTCTGGATCAGCGTGACGCTGATTGCCTATGCCTCGACGATGGCACTGTACCGCCGCAGCCGGGCTCATCCGTTGATGCTGCCGGTGGTAACCGGCACCGCCATGGTCGTAGCCCTGCTGGTGGCAACGGACACCCCCTACCCGCACTACCTTTCGGCGGTCTCGCCGCTGGTGTTCATGATCGGGCCGGCGACGGTCGCCCTGGCGGTGCCCTTGTTTGGTCAGGTACCGCGTCTCAAGACGCTGTGGAGGCCGGTGATGGTTGCATTGCTCGCGGGTTGCGTGGTGGCGATGGGGTCTGCCTGGCTGATTGCCTGGGTCTTCGGCGGCAACGCACAGACCCTGATCTCGCTGGTCCCGAAGTCATCCACCATGCCGATCGCCACCAGCCTGAGCCAGCACTTCGGCGGACTGGTGCCACTGGCTGCCGCGGCGGTTGCACTCACGGGAATCTCCGCCACCATGCTGTCCGGCCCGGTTCTTCGCTGGTTCTTCGGACCGCTCGACGACGCGGCGCATGGGTTCGCACTCGGACTGAGCGCGCACGCAATCGGTACCGCGCGTGCATTGCAGATCAGCGAGACAGCAGGGGCTTTCGCGGCGATGGCGATGAGCCTCAATGGCCTGATGACCGCATTGCTGATGCCGCTCGTGGCCGCAGGGATTGCGGCGTACAGATAGCGCCGAAGTCCTTGGGCGCAGAAACGTCATACCCCGAGCAAGAAAAAGGCCAGCTCTCCTGAGGAGACTGGCCTGCAATCGGACTTCCTGGAAGCCTATCGAATTGTAAATTGGTGCGGTTGTCGGATTCGATATACGATCACAACTTATTGTTTTTCATGTAAATTTTTCCAATAAGACAGGCAAAGTACCAACAAAAATACCAACAAACTCGTTTGATACCCCCTGCCTGGCAGTGGCGTCCATGCACCACGCCAAGCCATAGGGCATCCTCATCGTGCCAGGCCGGTTTCTGGACCATTGGGTCAGCTCATGTCCAAATGAAAATCCCGATCTGAAAATCCAAATATGGGCCTAATGGCACCCCCGTAAACCCCCAATACCTATTCCAACCTCATTTTGAAATGAAATACGGGGTATATACACCCCCGTAAACCCCGAAACCAGAAGAGGCATCATCGGGGCGATTCGGCCGGATCAGGCGTCTCCCTCTTCTGGCCAAACAGAAGCGCGGCGACACCAGCCGGGACCGCCGGCGTAGACACTTGCCTGGCGGCCGGAACAACCAGGGCCGGCGCCACCTGCGTGGCCGCTTTCTCCTGCGCCATGCGCACCAGCACGCTGATCTGATCGCCAATCCCCAGCAGCTTGAGTTTGCCGCCCAGACCACCCAGCGCGTCGAGAGCCTTGCCCACCATCATGGCGCCCGTGTTGCTGTTGTTCACGGCGCTGCCGGCAGGCTGGACCTGGACATAATCGGCCACCCGGCCCAGCGCCTTCAGGCCCTCGATCTCCTCCGGGGAGAAAAACGCCTTCAGCTTCTCGGGACCGAACAAGGCAAGCCCCCGGCGATAGCCTGCTGCACTGAACTTGGCCACTTCGTCCGGCGCGCCGTTCACGGCCTTCTGCTTGATGGCGTGCAGCATGCCATTGCGCACCACCTCGAAGGCCTCCGGGCTTTCCTGCTTCAGCACAGCCGCCAGGCGCGATACTTCGTCAACCTTGGCGCTGGATCCGATGTGCTGCCGGATGAAACCGTCAGGCGTGAGCGTGCCATCGTGCAGTGCTCGCAAGGCCGGGATGCGCTCGATCTTGCCCATCATGTTCCGGTTGGCCGTGCGCGCCAGGTTGAAAGCAGCGATGGCATCATCACCCGCTTGCGCCACCTGGCCAGCTGCCGGCATCACAGGTGTATCGTCAAGCGCCTGCCGTACCAGCCCCAACGCCATGCGCTGCTGCCCGTCGCTGGTATTGCGCTGCAGCTTGCCGATCACGGTCTTGAGCTGCTCGGCATAGTTCACATCGAAGGGCACTTCACCCATGGCAATGCGGTTGAGGTGGGTTTCCACACCCTTGGGCAAGGCGTGGCCCAGCAGGTTATCGTCCAGCAACTGGCTGGCCTGCTTGGTAAAGGTTGCGCCATCGAGCTGCACAGCCCGGCCAGAGGTGTCGCGCGCAGCGGTGTACAGGTCATTCACCGCCGCCTTCTGCCCAGTCAGCCAACCATCGAGGGCATCTACCGCCCGCTGGCCGGTCTGGTATTCGTCCAGGGCCTGCCCGGCGCCGAGCTTGTTCAACTGCTCCAGCAGTGTGGCGTTGTTCTGGTTCTCCAGCGCGGCCAGGCCCTGCGCGTCCGGGTTGCCACTGTTGGCACCCACTTTCGCCAGGTTCTTCTCACGCGTGAGCTGCACCGGGTCCAGCGTGAGGGTGCCGCGTGTCGGCGTAGTTCCGACCGTGCGGAAGTCCACCAAGCGGCGCAGCGCATCCGGCGATAGATCGTCTCCGGTCTTCAGCGCCTGCTGCACGTCGGCCCGAATGCTCTGGCGGACTTGCTCGGGGATCTGATCCCAGTCCATGCCGCCACTCTTGAGGGCCGCGCTGATTTCCACGTCCAGCCGCTGCGGCTGGCCTACCGACCGCGGAGCAACCGCCCTTGCTGCGGACTTTACGCCCTGCGCGACACGCTGCACGGCACCGGGAGCAGTCGCGCCGGCAAGGCCACCGCCCAGAGCCGCCAACGTCTGCACCACCGGCCCGGCGCCTCCCTCCCGCGCTGCGCCACCAGCAGCACCAGCCCCCGCACCAGCTGCAATCTGCTGAACGGGGTTTGCTGCAAGAGCCTTCAGTGAGCCGGACACCACGGGGCTGGTGGCTACTTGCGCCAGTCGCCCAGCAGTACCGGCCACGCCGGCGCTGCCGGCCATCAGCCGCGTGGCATCGGCCACAACCCGCTCGGTTGCGTTTTCCGGCTTCGGCAGACCCAGCCAGTCGGCCACGCCAGCCACAGCCTGGCTGCTGGACTGGTTGGCCAATGGTGCGCCTACAGCGCCGGCCACCTTGTTCTGCACGTACCTGATCGGCTCAGTCACGATATCGGCCGCGCTTGCCAGCCCCTCGATGCCATGGCGGACTGTTAGGCCTGCCTGTCGGCCCAGCTCCTGGAAGAATCCTCGTTTTGGAGCCTCTGGCACCAGGGCCATATAGGGGTTGTCCTGCGCGCGCACGGGCGAGGCTTGGGGGGCGCGCGGCTGCTGCTCCGGTTTCGGTACCAGTGCCAAATAGGGGTTGCTCATGGGAGTGACTTTCGGTTGAGTGGGTGCCGGTGCCGGGGATGGTGCGCCAAGCGCAGAAGCTACGAAAGCGGCCGATTTTCGCGGCTGGGCATAGGGGCTGCTCGGCAAGCTCGCCCAGATGCGGCCGGTCTTGGCTACGGCACGATCAAAGCGGCCCTCGAGCACATCGCCAAGCGCCCCGGCCTGTCGGATCAACTCCAGGGCGCCAAGGTCTTGACTGCGCGGGCTGAAGTCTTTAAGGCCCAACTGCTTGGCCAGGCCGTCCCACGTTGATGCGAGAAACTGGTATGCGCCGGCAGCGCTGGTTCGGTTCACCTTCCCATCAGTCTGGCGAAACTCCCGGGTGACCCGCGGGTGATCCGCCAGGCTCGCTATCTGAGAGCCGCCGAAGCCCACGCGGTAAGGGTTGCCGCCGCCCTTCTGCAGGGTGCCTTCGGCCTGAGCCAGCATGCGCAGGAAGCGCTGAGCATTTGCGTTTGACAGCGCAGTATTCAGATCCATGACGCCCCCTTACAGCTTGCTCGGGTCTACACCGTTTTGCCGCAGCATCGCTTCCACAGCTGCGCGCGGCGCCCCCTTGCGCAAGGCTTCCCGCGCCATGTTCAGGTGCTGGCCAGCTGATGGACTTGCCTGCCGACCGGTTCCGGTACCGGGCGCACCAGCCCCGCCACCTGCCCCGCCGACAATGCCCGCCTGGTACGACTGCAGATTTGGCACCTCGGCCAGCATGCCCTTGATTGCGATCTCCCGGTTCCGGGCCTTCTGCGCAATGACTTGGGGAGAGTCGCCAATCTGCGGGAAGTATTGGCGCTCCGCATTGGAGAATTCAGAATCGGAAATCACAGCGCCAGACTCCCGGCGAAGCACCGCATTGATGAAGTCGCGTTTTGCCTGATCCAGTCGCTGATGCTGCGGCCCTTGCACAGCGCTGACAACATCCCCCACGATAGGCAGGCGCGATCCAGGAATGGAGGTGTTCACGCCGGAACGGCCCAACTCCGCCACGATGGCATCCGCCTCTTGCGCACGGGTTCCGAATAGAAGCGCCTTGGACTGGCCTTCGGTGAGGGCCTTATCCGTGCCCACCTTCGTGGGACCGATGACGGGCTGGCCACCCTGTCCGGTTACAGGAGCGGCGCGGCCGGTGCGTCGATCGATCAGCAGAACGCCGCCGCTTCCATCCTGGAACACCTCGTTGCCGCCGTAGCGCATCGAATCACGGTCCTTTTCGGCCTGGGCATAGTCCTTTTGCGCCTGCGCCTGCTCCTTGTTCCCGAACAGCCAGGCCAGTTTCGGATCAGCCACGGTCATGGATCCTGTCGCCTGGTGCATCACACGGCCAGTGTTCCCGACCGACTGCATGGGCATGTACTGGGTACCCGGCTTGGCCAGCGTGTTGTACCGGTTCATGAGGTCGACGTTACCCACGTTGGCGGCTGCAAGGGTGGTCATGTCGGTGTTCAGGCCCGTCTGCATGGCGTCGGCCGCCTTGCTCGGATCGCCGCCGATGAACTGCCAGGCTCGGATCATCCGCTGCTGGCTGGGCGAGAAGCCTTCCGGAACCGGTCCCATGCGGTTCTGGTTCGTCATCATCTGGTCTTGTGCCTCGGCACCATACTTGTTGCCGTGCATGTTGTGCGCATAGATTTGCGCCTGCTTCAACGCGGCTTCCTGCTCGGCCTGCGCTCGCAGAAACGGAGCCTGAGCCATGGCCGTAAAGATGCTTCCAAACCCGTCGCCGGCCGCCTTCCATGCCTCAGCTTTCGTGATGCTTGCCATATTCCCGCCTCCAATCACTTGAAACCAGTACCGATGGCGCCAAACCGGCGCCTGTAGCAATTGAACCCCAGGCGGCAGAGGCTCGGGGAAAATTGTCAAACCGCAGGCGATGGCTGGTAGCGATTGAGGGTCAGCCGGATGACTGGGCGGCCGCGGCCTTCAAACGTTTTGACCCGACCGTCAAAGGCCGCCAGGTCTGCAGGGGAGCCGGCTTCAGGCGCCACCATCACGATGGCTGTCAAAAGGCCGGCGCGCCAACCACCAGCCCGCTCGAGCTCAGATACACGCTTTTGCAGACCCTTCATGTCGTACCCCCATCCTCACCAGATCGCTGCATCATTGCCTCCCATTCGGATTCGGCCATCGCTTCCGGTACCACCAGGAACGAGCCGTGCCGCCCCTGAGCCACTGCCCGAGCCACCGCATCAGCTGAGCCTTCGCCGGGCTTCATCATCACCACGCCACCAGCCACCTGTGCAGCCTTGTGCAGGTCCTTCTCCAAGGCGGCCAGGCGTGCGCTAAGGGTTGCCATGGCTCCGCTCCAGTTGCTCGATCCTGCGGGTCAGCTCATCGATTTCCGCCACGCGCGCCAGCTGGCCAATGGCGGCAACGAGCTGGGCACCTTGGCCAGGAGCCAGCACGCCAGCGGACACCGCGGCGAGAACGGCCCGCCCCTGATCTGTCAGCGTTCCATCGGGCAAGGTAAGGGGCTGGGGTGGCTCTACAGCCTTCAGGGGCGCCACGGTTCGCTCGAGCAGCAGCCGCGCCGCCTGCACGTCGCCGCCAAGTGCCTGATCGGTCAGCTGCTTGATGATGGCCGGCACATGGGCGGCAATTGCCTTGCGCAACTTGCCAACTTCACCGGACCCCTTGGGCCGACCGGCCGGGTTTCCGGACTGCCCAGGCTTCCAGGGTGGCGAAAGGGATTTTTTGCTGCTGCTCATGGTGTTCCCATCATGCTCAATCACCGGTGCACCTGCCGATTTTTGGCAGTCGCGCCAGACAGTCAGTGCGGCATCAGGTGCCGGCCTTCCTTCATCTCCAGATAGGTGGCCTCGTACTGCACAACGCGCTGGACCAATCCCGCCATCATCTCGCCCGAGACCTCCAGCAACTCTGACATGGCGGCGGCATTGACCGGCACCATGCCATCGTCCGGTTCCTCTGCGGCTACGATCTTGATGAACCGGGCGACCAAGTTGCAGTCATTGATCAGCTTGGAAACCGCCTGCTGTTCGTTCTCCTTCATTTCGACTACCTCAATCACGGGTTCCACTGATCGCCATCATCCGGCCACTGGCCGCCGCTGTTCGGCAGGTAGTTGCCATGCTGGCCGCCGTCCTGCTGCTGACCGTCATCACCCTGCACGCGCTGGCGCTTCTTGCGCAAGTGGTACATGGTCAGCACCTGCTGTACCTGCATGTCGAGCGCCGGATGTGCCAGCCCCTCCCTATCCGTCCAGGTCTTGGGCGTGATGCTGCCAGCCGCCGCAACTGGGTCGCCATCGCCCAGCGCCAGAAACTGGCTGGCCGCATCGCCAAACACAATGCAGGACACGAACAGGCTTTCACCTGCTGCCGTGGCCGCCCGTATCTTGCCCAGCGCAAACACCCGGCCCCGGCTGTCCGTTCGGCTCTGTGGCTGGCCGTACACCTTGCCTGCAATCAGTCCATCAATCATTTCCTTCCCCCTTTCGCTGCCCACGGTACCGGGGCCTCTTCATAGCTGCGCCATAGGGCGGCGCCAATACTGCATCGCTCGCCGCGCCGCCTGCCAGCCGTTTTGCACTGGAGGCAATGAGCGTGGTGGTCCAGGTAAGCCCGGTCCAACTCGCGCCAGTCCAGGAAGGTCGGATCGTTCGCTGGCTCGCGTTGTTCGCTCCCTGTCGGGGCTGACTGGTGTGGTTGCACCGGGATCGGCCCATAGTGACTGCAGAAGTGATCAATCCACCCCTGCCGCTCGTCCGCCGCCAAGCTCGCGCAATCGTCCAGCATCTGCCGGCGCGCCCTCGGACCATCACCCAACGCGAAGCACGCACGCAATGCGGCCATGCCCAAGTGCTCCAAGGTCGGATACGGCACACCATTGAGCTGCCGAACCAACACCGGCGTGATTGCGCCGCCGCATGGCTGTTGAGGCTGCTCCAGCTTGGCAACGGCCTTCGTCGCCGAATGCGCCTCCTCGCGCTCCTTCAACCTTGTAAGCCAGCTCATGATGACCTCCGAATGTTGGAATATGCCCATATACACACCCCCGCAAACCCCTTAAACCAGATTTCGGGGTTTAGGGGGCTGGATGCCGTAGCGGAATTCAGGATTTCCATAAGTCCTCCGCCTTCGGGTTAATCGCCCAGGTTTCTGCCGGCCTGCCTCCCTTTTCGCCAGCAGGCGTAACGATGCAGCGGACCCATCCGTATTCCTCAAGCATGGCCGCTGCACGCTTCACATCCTCGGTCGTGGAAAGCCAAGCCCATCCGTTCTGCTGCACCTGCTTCAGCTTGAAGCCGTCTGTCACCTTGCCCTGCCGGATCTTCACAAGCAGAGCATCAGCTGCAGCCGAATCTGGCTGCGTGGCGGCCGCATAGACGCGCGTGGCATGGCTTCGCAAGTAGTCGCCCCAAGCGAAAGCACGCAGCAGCTCAGCTGCCCCCACAGTCTGCGGAGCGTCCGGCGTATCCACCAACGCGAACACCAGGGCAAGCGCAGGAATCAGCTTGCGGTACTTGGACAGATGGCTTTCCATAGCCACGTGCAGTTCACCGCTGCGCAGCTCAGTTTCAAGTTCCCGCCACCACTCATAGAACAGCGTTTGCGCCTCATCATCGAACCGCCAGACTTCTGGCTCATCATCCAAGGGCTCAAGCTTGGCCAGGCGATCAAACACTGCATTAGCATCCTGGCGTGCGCTGGCGCTCGGATGCTGGTCCACGATCCTGAAATCCCGGCCCGCATCCGGCCATACCGCCATGCCAAAGCGCTGCAACAGTCCGTCATCGCCAGCACCCCCGCTGGTGGCGCTGCGCACATACTCCTGCAGCCGCGCTGGCTGAATCCCGCCCAGCAAAGCCAGGCACACGCGCGGGATAGTGGTTTCTCCTCGCCCAATCCGGTCAAAGGTGTACCCTTGGTTGCCGTCGTAGGCTTGCAGGTAAAAGGCACGTGCACCCTCCTGCCCCTGCTTGTCCATGCCCGCTAGCAGCCCGTGCAGTTCGTCGCGATAAGCCAGAAGCCCCCAAGGGTTGGCTGTCAGCAGTTCTCCCAGCTTCTCTACTGTGGCATCGTTCACTACGAAGCGGCGCATCCGCGGTTCTGGTGGCGCTTCCACAGGGGTAAGCAGATGTCGCGCCCGTGCTGGATCCTTGATGGCCACCTTCTTGGCTTCGCTCTCGCTTGCCGCGGCCTGCAGATCTGCCACCCGACAATCCAACTTCCAGGCATCGTGCTCTGCCTTCCACTGTTCGCGCTCATTCGCTTCCAACCTTGAAAGCGGCTTCATCACCTCGGACAAGGTCGGGCTTTTCATGCTGCCCGGCCTTCCCGCAATCAGGCCCCATAAGACTGGAACCACGCGCCAATCGTCATACCTCTTGGGCTGGATTACCGCACGCGCGCCGATGAGGCTGGAAAGCGCCACAACTGCCCCCACGGCCGCAAAGTCCGGCGGTTGCTGCATCCGGTAGGAAATATCGCCGACCCACCACCGCAGGCCATGGGGCAAAAGCTCCAGATCAAAAGGCAGTACAGCTGGCAATGCGCACGGCAGCGGCTCCGGGTCTGGCCAATTCTCCGCATCAGCTACGTTGGGCAAGGCGGCGGCTTCAATACAGGCCCGCACGTCCTCCAGCCCCTGCAACTGGTGCAGGTCGTTGAAGTCGGTAGCGCCTGCCGGTCGGTCGGCAAATGCCGGTACCGCCAAACGCCCGCCAACAGCCTTGGCCGCGTCGTTCGCCTTGGTCAGGCCCGGATTGCCCGGCGTGGCGTGGTCGTCGTCAGCCGCCACGATGATCTGTAGGCCCGGGTGTCGTTCATGCAGCGCCTGCGCCACCGCCTGCAGGTTCCCCGCGTTGAAGGCCACCGCCACAGCGTGGCCGGTCGCTTCGTGGATGCTGGCCCCGGTTGCGTAGCCTTCGCACACCACGATGACGCCTGCAGGCTTGCCAATGGCGTGGTAGCAGCCAGTCACGCGCCCGCCGACGTGGAATCGCTTGCTGCCGTCCGCCGTGATTGACTGCAGGCTGTGCAGTGCGCCGGTCGTATCCCGCAGCGGTACCAACAAGGCATTGCCGTTCTGGCGCAGCACGTATGCCTGCACACCCTTGCGCGTCAGGTAGGGGTGGCCGGTGCAGGGGCTGGCCTGCTCCCAGCGTTGCGCGGCTGCCTGCTGGGCCTCTTGCTGCTGGCGCTGCCGCTCGGCATCCCGCTGGGCCTGCATGGCCTTGATGCGCTGCCGGTGGGCATCCCGTTCGGCTGGCGTCATGGCGTTGTCGTCCTTGCCGCACCAGGTCTGTGTGTAGCCCTGCCGCCAGTCGCCAAAGCTGCCAGCCGGTACGCCGTCCAGGTGAAGGCAGTACCAGCCCGCCATGTCGCTGCTCTTGCCGTTGCTGCTGCAGCGGTGGATGGATCCGTCGGCCTCGATGTGATCGGGTGGTGTCAGGCCAGCCGCTGCCATGGCTTCGCGGAATTGCTCGATGGTGTCTGTCTCGACGGTCATCATGCCCGCCCTCCAATCTGTTTCAGGAAATCCCGCACTTCGTCCAGGTTCGCCAGCGGCTTGCAGTAGCCCCATGCGCTGGCGTAGTACTTGGGCTGGCCGGTGTGCAGGTCGGCCACCTGCCGCAGCGCGTGGCCGCGCTCTCGGTATGCCAGCACCAAGCGGGCAAATTCGCCCGTGGCTGCGTCGTTGGTGTCGGTCTTGCTCATGGCCGCGCCTCCGTGCGTCTGCGCTGCTGGCGGGCCTTGCGTGCTGCCAGCGCCCGGTAGATGGTCCTGCCGGTCATGGCCGCGTCGTTGGCCGCCTCCAGCCCCGGTGGCTCTACCTCAAAGCCGATGGCCTGGGCGTGGGCCTGCAGGTAGGCCACACCAGCCGCTGCCGCTTCGCCTGCCGTGCGGTAGGTGGTTGGCATCCTCTCGCGCCGCAGCAGTGCGGCACTGGTGCCGCTCCATGCGGTGTAGATGGCAAGTCGGAAGGTCATGCCCCGCCTCCCTTGCCTAGCTTCAGCGTCATGTTGTGGATGGTCTCCAGCTCATCATGGATTGCCGATATGGCGTCTCCGGCCAGCTCGGCGATGGCCTTGGCCATGGGCAGACTGGCGAACTGCAGAGACCCCGTATCGCCATGCTCCGTGCGCTGCATCAGCATTCCGGCCAACTGGTCGATCTGGTACAGCGACTCCAGGGCAATCGCCATTCGTTCCTCGCACCAGTAATCCGCATTGCTGGCCGGGGTGGTGGTGGTGGTCGTGGCCATCACGCTGCACCTCCATTCCTGGCATCGCCCCATGCCTTGATGCGTCGCAGCGCCATGTGGTCCGTATAGCCGCAGTCGATGGCCTCCGCTGTGCAGTCGATGGTGTTCTGCATGTCCTGGGCAAGCGAACGGATGACGCTGAAGGCGTGCGCCAGCGGCTCGGTATTGAGTTGACCGTTCGGGGTCTCCATCGCCAGCAGTGCAAGGCGTGCCACTCCTGCGATTTCGTCAAACGCCTGATGCGCGTAGCCGGTGATTTCTTCGACGGCCAGTCGCAGTTGCTGCGTGCTGGGCTGATGAGTGTCGCCAGCGGTGGACGTGGCGGTGCTTGCGCTCGGTGCGCGGGTCTTGGTTGTCATGGTCAGGCTCCTTCGGGAACGATAGGGAAGCCACCTGCTGCCTTACGAAGGGCATAGGGTGGGCAGGATGTTCGTAACACGTCCGAAGCCGTGCCGCCGCCCTTACGGGTAGGCGCATCCTGCCCGCAACCGTGACGGCTGGACGTGGATACACCACGGCCCGCCTGTGGTTCGGACATGACAAAACGCCGCTTGTCGGTGGGCGTTGCAACCGCTTCGGATTTGGTGTTACGAGCACCAGCGCCTTTCAGCGCCGGGGATATTGTGGCATGGGCTGGATGACTCGTGCAAGTGGTCAAGGCGATGGCCGCCAGGGTTGCCAGCGTGAAGGTGAACACGTCACAATGGCGCGTCAGCTTGCTTTGCACAGCCGCCCGGTATGCTCCCCAGCGCCGGGCGGTTTTCCTTTGGTCAGCTCGCTGCATGGCTGGCCTCCTTGTCCACGAAGAACAGGCCCACGCGGTGCAGTTCGCCCGCTTCGGTTTCCTGCTGCACCCAGCTCATGGCAATGCCGACGCCTTCCCGGTGGCGCAGCTCGTGGATGCGTGCATTGGCGTCGTAGCAGTCAAGCAGCCGGATCAGCTCGAAGCTCGTGCAGGCTGCGTGAGACAGCGCCTCCTTGATCCGCTGGCGCTGGCTGTCAGCCCGATTCCCGGGGAACCGATGAAGGACACCGGCCAATAGCGACCGCTTGCATGGCGTGGTCGTGTGGATTGGCAGGCAGCTCATTGCGTCGCTCCCTGCTGTGAAGCAAGCCACGCATTGATGGCCGAGACGTTGAACAACGTTACCCGCGGCCCTGCCTTCACAGGCCGAGGAAAGTCGGTCCGGTGTTTGACCCAGTGCCACAAGGTCGTTGGGCTGATCTTCAGCAGGTCGCAAATGTACTGTGCGCGCTCCCACTGGGGCGCTTGTTCTGCCGGGATCTCCGGCTTAGGTTCGTTCGTGCGTTTTGCCACTGTGGCCTCCTGGTTAAGTTGACAGGCACAAGTAGAAGCCAGGACGCAACCCCCGCCGGATTTTTGTCACTTATCGGCCCTTGCCGATGCAAGCCATACGCTGTGCTAGTTCTCAAGTTCTAGCAAGCGACATTGAAAAACCCAAACTAGCGGACCCCAAGAGCCCGAAAATCTCCTTTCTTTCAATGGCTTACTCCATGAATTTTTTCTTTGTGCCGACGATCCATGCCGGCACCTCGGGCCGTCGAAGTGGACCGCACAGGCAACAAAAAAGCCCACCTAAACAGTGGGCCTTTGGGTCAATGGCCTAGGGTGCTACCGGCGGAACGCGCGTACCGCCTGGGAGCAGTTGACTGGGAAATGCTGGTTATGCCGACTTTTTGTGCTTACGCTTGTTGGCGGCAGGCTTCTGCGGCGTTGACTCTGAAGTCAGCAGCAGCATCTTGTCCAGTACGGGCAACGCCGCTGGGTCACGCGGTTTGAAGTAGCTGACAGCCTTTTGCGGCATCCACCGTTCGGCCATGAGTTTGCGGAAGAGAGGCAAGTGCTCAATGTCGTACAGATTCGCCTCCACTTCACGTCCATCTGGGAAGGTGTGCGTGTATTTGTCGACTGATTTAGTATCGACTCCAAGCGTTTCACGCAACTCTTTGCACAGCATCTTCGCCTGAGAGATGTCCGGCATGAGGTTTTCAGGCATGGTGTAGCCGTGGCTTTCCATGGGGCCAAGCAGGTAGATGGCCATCTCCTGGAGAACTGAAAACTTATTCGATGGCACCTTGTGGTTGTTCAGCACATGGCGCTCAAGGTGATAAGGTAGCTTTCCTGGACGGACTTTTCCGCTCATCCAGTCAACCACCCATTTCGACACCATGACAGCGAACTTGGGGGAAAGCCACTGCGCCAGGTGGATGGCTACCTGGGGATGGACCCACGTACCTTGCTGCGTAGGATCGCCTCCCTTAACTACTTGATTTAATTCCGATATGGGAATTCCCATATCGGAGCTGAGCGCCGCCAGAAAGTCCGAAGTAGTCTTCAAACGCAGGTAGTCTGCCATCAGCTTGTCGCACGCCTTGCACATGGCAGTTGCGTTGATGTAGCCGTCTGCAGCGCGCTGCTCGATGACGTTGTCGTTTACTTTGTGGGGGATGAGGGAGAGAGAGTATTGATGGTCTGGCATCTTGGTACAAAGTTAGCACAGCGGCTAAATTTTGTAACAGAGGCAGGTTTGATGACGTGCATTACTAGAATTCAGGGCTGTGCAAGTGAGAAAACTGCTCGTTGGAATACTTTCCTAGGGTGATCCACCGAACAGCGCTTGATACCCATGATTGCTCCGTATGCCTATTGGCAGCGGGGTTTTTTGTGGGCAAATGAATTCTAGTTGAGCTCAGGCGGCTTTTTGGGAGGATTTCGTCTCCCATCGCAAACGACAGGATTACTGTGTTTCCGCCCATTAGTTCCAGGTAGTCAGATATGCGTCTGGCATCTATGGCCTAGGCCAAGTCCACCTGCTGCACCGGGTCAACGGCCGCATGCGCCAGCATCTCGACCGACGGCAGTCGAATCAGTGCACGCGCCTGCTCTGGCTCCCCGTTGAGCCACACGTCCCAGTCGTCGGGCTCCAGCGGCACGACGGCGCGCTTCTCTTTTCCGGGCCGGTGCATCTTGCTCAGCACCGGATGTTCTGCAGCGGGCTGCGTGATCATCGTGTAGCTGTGCAGCACCTCCCCCGTCTGCCGGTCCGTCCATATCTCCCACAGTCCGGCCAGCGCCCACGGCAGACCATCTCCCCGCGCAAACCGCCACCAGATGTTTTTCCCGGTACCCCAGTACGGCTCGTCCCACGATTCAGCAGGGATCAAGCAACGCTGACTGCGCTGCCACGCATGCCGGAAAACCGGGCTGCTGTGCATCGTCTCCATCCGGCAGTTGTTCGTAGAGAGTGGTCGGCCCTCTCGGCTGATCGCATTTCGCACGGCCGAGTAGGGTGGAATCAGTCCCCATTGCCCGACTTCACACGCACCTGGCGTGACGAATGGCCCAGGCGCTCGCGGCACGATTAGATCCTTGTAGGTGCCCTTCGGGTTGACGCGCCAAGTCTCGTAGATCCTGTCCGCACGTGGCGGGGTGTAGCGATTGCACATTGACAGTCAGCCTATAAACCGGAGGTTCAGTGCGTTCGACACGGCCCCAACCGACCTGTTACTTTGCGCCTGGCAGCTTGAACGCAGTTGCGCTTGCCTTGTGAACGGTCCAACAGTTTCGCAACAGCCCGCTCTCTGTCGAATAGGAAAAGCCTGTGAGCCCGTCATAGCCTTGAGCGTACGCGGCCATGATCAAGTCGTCCTTGAGAGTGTCTTCCGAAGGACGCTCAGAGGTCAGATATTGGTGACATCTTTGCGTCCAGAGTTTCCGCTGCTCCGCAGCGTTCGAAGGCACGGTATCGGTAACCTTGATTGCCAAAACCGCCTTTCGCTTGTCTTCCAGGCCATATCGAGAATTAAGCGCGTTGCCTTCAAGTCCAGCAAAATTCGGATGCGCACAACCACCAAGGAATGCTGCGATCAAAACCACAAATAGCAAGTAACTGAATCTTTGCATGAGCGCCTCCGAGTAATTATTTGTAATGCTACCATCGCCCGGGCACGCACTGACCCCGGCACCATGAGGTTTCAGGGGTTTGCGGGGGTACCACATGGGCCACTTTCAAAAATAACAGGCATCGACACCAAATATAAATGCCTGCATTTTTCTTTGAAATATAAAATAAATAAGAAAAAAGTTAGTATATAAGACAAAACCAGTGTACTGATACAGCCCTGTTGGTGTACCGCCCCGTGTTTCACCTGGTCAGGCCGCCGCCCGCTTGGGCATCATGATGATGTTCTCGGCCGTGCAGGTCGCGACGTAATCGCCCCACCACTGCATCAGTTCAGCGCGTTTGGGCAGGTGAACGGCATCGTTGTAGGCCGCCCGCACCTTGTTGCGCTCCTTGTGGGATAGCTGCAGATCCACCAACTCGATGGGGAAGCCATGCTCGACCAGAATGGTGGTAGCCAGCCCCCGGTACCCGTGGCCAGTCATGATTCCCTTGTAGCCCATCCGATGCAGCGCCTGCAGCATGGTGCCGTCGCTCATGTGCCGGCTGGCGCTGCGCTGGCTGTAGAAGATGAATTCCCTGTGACCATGCATCTGCTGGAGCTTGCGCAGCACCTCCAGCGCCTGGGAGCACAGCGGCACCACGTGATCGGTCATCGGCCTGCCCCGCACCTTCTTCATGCGCTCAGCAGGGATGGTCCAGCGGGCATTCTCCCAATCGACTTCTTCCCACCGGCCGCCGATCAGCTCGCTCGTGCGTACGAACGTCAGGCACAGCAGCTGCAGCGCATAGCTGGTCTGCCACTCCCCGCGGCCAGAGTAGCCGTACACGGCCCGCAGAAGATCCGGCAGGCCCTGCTCTGTCACCCGGGCGAAGTGCTTTACCGTGTGAACAGGCAGGATGTCCGCAGGCCTCACATCCACCGCCGGGTTGCGATCTGCATCACTGTGGGCAACGGCGTAGCGGAACACCTGCGCGCAAGTGTTGAGGATGCGCTCTGCCACGTCCCTGGCGCCGCGCTTGTTCACGGTTTTCACCGCGGTCACCACCATGGGAGTCGTCACCTCCCTGATCGGCAGCGAACCGAAGTGCGGGAACACGTCCTGCTCCAGGCGCTTCCACTTGGCCGCCTTGGTGCCCTCTGCCTTGTCCACGGCCCATTGATCAAACCAGCGCTTTGCCACTGCCTGGAAGGTGTTGCCCGACTCCTCGTACCTCTGCAGCTTGCGGATGCGCTTCTGCTGGCCAGGATCGAGCCCTTGGGCCAATTCCCTCTTGGCTGCATCCCTTGCGGCCCTGGCTTCTGCGAGCGTGACTTCTGGGTACACGCCAATGGAATAGGTGAGCTGCTTGCCGTTGAAGCGGTACGGCATGCGCCAGTACTTGCCAGCTGCCCCAACGAACAGCCACAGCCCATTGCCGTCCGGCAGCTTGTCAAACTTGCGGGCTCCACTCCATACGTGGTTCTTCACCTTGGCGGGGGTCAATGACATTGCGGCCTCCTGTTGGTACCTGTTCTGTTGGTACTTGCGACCCCCTCCGTAGGGAAGTGCCAACAGCGATACCAACAATCCTATTGGATGTCAGTTTAGTGTGCCGCAGCTTACCGGACAACAAAAAGGCCAGTTCCCTCGGGAGACTGGCCTGTAAACGGACTTCCTTGAAGCCCATCGAATTGTAAATTGGTGCCGGTTGTCGGATTCGAACTGACGACCTACCGCTTACAAGGCGGGTGCTCTACCAACTGAGCTAAACCGGCGAAGCGTGCATTATATGCAGAAAAACAGAGGGAACATGCACTTACTTCACGACGCGGAGCGTGCTGCCCTTGCCGGGCTTCACGGGTGCCTTCTCTGTTGCCGACCTTTCTGCCGCAGCCGTCCCGGCAGCCGTCGGCAGCCCGCCAGGCTCAGCGTCCGACGGCCCCTCGGCCTCGGACTTGCCGACCACCGATAACCCGGCCCGCGGTGCTGCCGCCGGATCGGGCGCAGGCGTGGCTGCCTCACCTACTTCCGCAGCCTCGATGGGCTCTCCCGCCCCATCCTGCTCCAGTACTTCGAAGCCCATGCCCTGCCCGGTCTCCCGCGCATAGATTGCCTGAACCCGCTCCACCGGCACAATGATCTCGCGCACCTTGCCCGAGAACCGGGCCTTGAAGCGGATTTCGTCGTTGCCCAGGCTTAGGCCGCCAGTGGCATCCATGCCGACGTTGAGCACGATCTCGCCGTCTTGCACGAACTCGCGCGGAACGGCAACCGTATGGTCAACCTTGACCAGCAGATAAGGCGTGAGGCCATTGTCCGAACACCATTCGTGCCAGGCACGGATCATGTACGGACGGGTGGACGTGAGTGCTTCGGACATGGCGCTTGCCTCCTTAGCGGCGCATCACCTTCTCGGACGGCGTCAGCGCCTCGATGTAGGCCGGACGGGAGAAGATGCGCTCGGCATACTTCAGCAGCGGAGAGGCGTTCTTGCTCAGCTCGATACCGTAGTAGTCCAGGCGCCAGAGCAGCGGAGCGATGGCCACGTCCAGCATGGAGAAGTTGTCGCCCAGCATGTACTTGTTCTTGAGGAACACGGGCGCCAGCTGCGTCAGGCGGTCACGAATCTGGGCGCGGGATTTTTCCAGCGCCTTGTCGTTGCCCTTGATCGTGCGGTTCTCGAGCACGGACACGTGCGTGAACAGCTCCTTCTCGAAGTTGAGCAGGAACAGGCGCACGCGCGCGCGATCCACCGGATCACCCGGCATCAGCTGCGGATGCGGGAAGCGCTCGTCGATGTACTCGTTGATGATGTTGGATTCGTACAGGATCAGGTCGCGCTCGACCAGGATCGGCACCTGGCCATACGGGTTCATCACGCTGATGTCTTCCGGCTTGTTGTACAGGTCGACGTCGCGGATTTCAAAGTCCATGCCTTTCTCGAACAGCACGAAGCGGCAGCGGTGAGAGAAGGGGCAGGTCGTTCCCGAGTACAGAACCATCATGTTGCAAACTCCATCGGCAGCCCGCCGCAACGCGGGCGCACAAAAAGTAAAAGAGTGGGCACCTGAAGTATGCCCACTCTGGAAGGTCCGCGACATCGCGGACACAGATACTGACGAATGCGCAGGGGCTTACTTGACGTCTTTCCAGTAAGCGGCATTCAGACGCCAGGCAGCGTAAGCGAACACGGCCAGGAAAGCCAGTACGATCGCGCCAATCGTCTTGCGGGATTTCTGGGCAGGCTCGCCCATCCACTGCAGGTAGTTCACCAGATCGCCAACGGCCTGATCATACAGGGCCGGCTCCATGGTACCAGGCGTGACCTGCTCCCACTTGCCCGTGAACACGTGCGTTTCACGCTCGCCTTCCTTCTTGACCTCGAACACGGGCTTGCGCTCACCCTGCAGCTCCCACAGCACGTGGGGCATGGCCACGTTGTTGAACACCGTGTTGTTCCAGCCGGTCTGGCTGGCGGGATCACGGTAGAAGCTGCGCATGTAGGTGTACAGGTAGTCTGCACCGCTGCCACCGGCGCCGGCACGCGAACGTGCGATCAGCGTCAGGTCGGGCGGCGTCGTGCCGAACCAGGTCTTGCCCTGCTTGGGCGTCATGGCCACTTCCATGGTTTCACCGATCTTCTTGTCGGAGAACAGCAGGTTGTCCTTGATCTGCTGCTCGGTCAGGCCGATGTCCTGCAGACGGTTGTAGCGCATGAAGGCCGCAGAGTGGCAGTTCAGGCAGTAGTTGGCAAACAGCTTGACGCCGTTCTGCAGGGACGGCAGGTTGGAGACGTCAACCGGAGCCTTGTCCCACTTGACTGCACCACCACCTGCGGCCAGGCTGGCCGTTGCACCCAGCAGGCCGGCCGTGCACAGCAGACCTGCAATGATTTGCTTGAATTTTTTCATTGTTGGATTCTCCTGTGCGTCTGATCAGTGGGGCTTGAAGGTGACGCGTTCCGGGACCGGCTTGGGCTCACCCAGCTGGCTCCACCACGGCATCAGCAGGAAGAAGCCGAAGTAGAACAGCGTACCGATCTGGGAGACACGCTCGCCCACGGGGAACGGAGCCAGGGTGCCCAGGTAGGCCAGAATCAGGAAGTTGATCACGAACACCACATACAGCCACATGTGCCAGGTCGGGCGGTAGCGCAGCGACTTGACCGGGCTGTGGTCCAGCCAGGGCAGGAAGAACAGGATGACGACAGCACCACCCATGGCCACCACACCCCAGAACTTGGCATCGATGAAGTACAGCAGCAGGCAGGCCACCACTGCAGCACCCAGCACCACCATCTTGGCAATGGCAGACAGGCGCAGCTTGACCACGGCGAACAGCGCACCCAGCAGGGCGATGGCCATCAGCACGTACACCATTTCCGTCGTGATGGCACGCAGCATGGAGTAGAACGGCGTGAAGTACCAGACCGGAGCGATGTGCAGCGGCGTCGTCAGCGGGTCAGCCGGGATGAAGTTGTTGAACTCCAGGAAGTAGCCGCCCATTTCGGGAGCGAAGAACACCACGGCGGAGAACACGATCAGGAACAGGGCCACGCCGAAGATGTCGTGCACCGTGTAGTAGGGGTGGAACGGAACGCCGTCAGCCGGAGCCGTGGCAGACCAGCGGTTGCCTTTCGGGCCTTGCTTGATCTCGATGCCGTCGGGGTTGTTGGAGCCGACGTCGTGCAGCGCCATCAGGTGGGCAACCACCAGGCCGATCAGCACCAGCGGAACAGCGATGACGTGGAAGCTGAAGAAGCGGTTCAGGGTAGCGTCGCTCACCACGTAGTCGCCACGGATCAGCAGGGCCAGGTCAGGACCGATGAAGGGGATGGCGGAGAACAGGTTCACGATCACCTGAGCGCCCCAGTAGGACATCTGGCCCCAGGGCAGCAGGTAACCCATGAAGGCTTCGGCCATCAGCGCCAGGAAGATGCCGCAGCCGAACAGCCACACCAGTTCGCGCGGCTTGCGGTAGGAACCGTACAGCAGGCCACGGAACATGTGCAGATAGACCACCACGAAGAAGGCGGAAGCGCCGGTGGAGTGCGTGTAGCGGATCCACCACCCTGCCGGGACATCACGCATGATGTATTCGACGGAAGCGAAGGCGAAACGCGCATCCGGCTTGTAGTGCATCACCAGGAAGATGCCGGTGACGATCTGGATCACCAGCACCAGCATGGCCAGCGAGCCGAAGATGTACCACCAGTTGAAGTTCTTTGGCGCGAAGTACTCGGCCATGTCGCGCTTGTAGATATAGAACGCCGAAGGCAGCCGGTTCTCGAACCAGTTCATGACCTTGGCGCCGGTCGGCGCGTTGGGGGAGATTTCCTTGAATTCAGCCATGTTGTGTCACCTCAAGCCTTCTTGTCTTCGCCGATCAGCAGGCGCGTGTCGGACAGGTACATGTACGGAGGGATCTCCAGGTTGTCCGGAGCCGGCTTGTTCTTGAACACGCGGCCGGCCAGGTCGAACGTGGAGCCGTGGCAGGGGCACAGGAAGCCGCCCTGCCAGTTGTCGGGCAGGGAAGGCTGAGGGCCGGGCGTGAGCTTGTCGGAAGGAGAGCAACCCAGGTGCGTGCAGATGCCGATGGCAACGAAGATGTCTTCCTTGCGCGAACGCCACTGGTTCTTGGCATATTCGGGCGTGGGAATGTTGTTGCGCTCGGACTTGGGATCGGCCACTTCGGCGTCGACCTTCTTCAGGGTAGCCAGCTGCTCGGGCGTGCGCTTCATGATCCACACCGGCTTGCCGCGCCATTCGACGGTGATCTTTTCGCCGGGTTTCAGGGCCGAGATGTCGACTTCAACCGCAGCGCCTGCTGCCTTGGCCAGTTCAGACGGCTGGAAGCTGCTCACGAGGGGTACGGCAACGCCCGCCACGCCCGCTGCACCGACGCAGCTCGATGCAATCAGCCAGGTACGTTTACTGGCGTCCACTGGTGTATCACTCATAGGGATTCCTCACAACGCGTTGTTACGCTTGTTCACAACAGGGTTTAACCTATTCATTGTATCCGAGTGACAGACTGTTATTCAATGTAGCCTGACGTGTCTGCACCATATTTTTATGGAATACTCGTGCCATTCAAACAAGCACTGACTGGAGTCAATCAAATGGGAATGCTGCAGGAATTCAAGGAGTTTGCGGTCAAGGGCAATGCGATTGATCTGGCCGTTGGTGTCATCATCGGCGCCGCATTCGGCAAAATCGTCGATTCGCTGGTCAAGGACGTGATCATGCCGGTCATCTCCTCGGTCGTGGGCAAGATCGACTTCTCCAACATGTACGCGGTTCTGGGCACGATTCCGGCAGGCGTCCCCAATAACCTGGAAGCCCTGCAGAAAGCGGGCGTGCCGGTGTTTGCCTACGGCAACTTCATCACCATCCTGATCAACTTCCTGATCCTGGCCTTCGTGATCTTCCTGATGGTCAAGCAGATCAACCGCCTCAAGCGCGAGACGCCTGCCGCCGAGGAGGCTCCCGCAGAAGAAGTCGTGCTGCTGCGTGAAATCCGCGACAGCCTGAAGAAGTAAGCGGCCCATGACCCTGGCGGCATGGATATGCCGCCCCCGAACCCCTTGTGCTGCCGCTGGCGGACAAGGGGTTTTGTCTTGTCCGCAGCAGACAGCCCTTGCCGTGGCAACCGCCTGTGCCTCAGGCCGCTTGCGTCAGATCCACCGCCATGCGCACCGCTTCGCGCAGGCTGGTACTGTCGGCGCAGGCCTTGCCGGCCAGGTCGAAGGCAGTGCCGTGATCCGGGCTTGTGCGAATCAGCGGCAAGCCGAGCGTCACGTTGACGCCATGCTCGACGCCAAGATACTTGACAGGGATCAAGCCCTGGTCGTGATACATGGCGATGACAGCGTCGCAAAACGGCAACGGATCATGGGCATGGTGGCGCGCCTGCATGAACACCGTGTCCGGCGGATACGGGCCGCTCACGCTGATGCCCTCGGCCCGTGCAGCGTCGCGCGCCGGAATGATGGCAGTGAGCTCCTCGTCGCCGAACAGGCCGCCCTCCCCTGCGTGCGGGTTGAGGCCCGCCAGTGCGATGCGGGGCGCCCTGAGCCTGCCGAGCGCGGTGCGACGCAGGAAGGCGTCGGTAATGCGGATGGTCTGCAGAATCTGGTCGACCTGCACGGCAGCGATGGCGCTGCGCAGACTGAGGTGGATGCTGTTGAGCACCGTGCGCAATTCCGGGTTGGCGAGCATCATGCGCACCGGCATGGCGTCCACGCCGACTCCCGCATGGTCTGCCGCCAGCGCCTGCAGCATCTCGGTATGCCCCGGATGGGCAATGCCTGCCAGGGATAGCGCCTCCTTGTGGATGGGCGCAGTGACCAGCGCTGCGGCCTGACCCTGCAGCGCTGCGCGCGCGCCGAGCACGATGCAGTCCGCCGCCATGCGCCCGGCCTCCTGCTGCACTTCGCCGAAACGCGGCAGCGTCGCGGGGCTGGTACACCCCTGCAGGATCCGGATGCCGGCACGGCCCTCCGGCACAGCCGCCTCCCAACCGGGCACTGCAACAGGCAGCGGAACAGCCGGCCCGGGGTGCACGGTCTGGTAGAGCTGCGCCGCACGCTGCATCACCTGCAGGTCGCCCACGACAATGCAGGGCTGCATCAACCCGGGCTCGCGCACGAAGGCATCGATGATGATTTCGGGGCCGATGCCGGCCGGGTCGCCCATGCTCAGCGCGATGGGCCGGGAAAAGGCTGTCTGGGTCATGCCGGATTGTCGATGTCGATGAAGGTGTGGACCAGACCATGGCGGCGGGCCAGTTCCTCGCCCAGCGCAGACACGCCATAGCGCTCGGTGGCATGGTGGCCGCAGGCCAGAAACGCCACGCCGCACTCGCGGGCATAGTGGGCCTGGGGCTCGGACAGCTCGCCCGTCAGGAAGGCGTCCGCCCCGGCGGCAATGGCCGCCTCGAAATAGCCCTGTGCCCCGCCGCTGCACCAGGCCAGGCGGCGGATCGGGCGTACCGTCCCCCCGTCGACCAGCGTAACGGGCCGTTGCAGCACGTGTTCGACATGGGAAGCCAGTGCAGAAGCAGATGCAAACTCCGGCCCCGCCGGCTTGCCCAGAAATACCATGTCCTGATCGCCCGTGCGGCCGTCCGCCTCGAATCCGAGGCGCCTGGCCAGCTGCGCGTTGTTGCCAAGCTCGGGATGGGCATCCAGCGGCAAGTGGTAGGCAAGCAGGTTGATGTCGTGCGCCAGCAGCAGGGCCAGGCGCTGCTTCATCCAGCCGGTGACCCGGCCATCCTGGCCGCGCCAGAAGAGGCCGTGATGGACCAGGATCGCATCCGCGTCGGCCTCGATGGCCGCTTCGATCAGGGCGCGGCTGGCCGTGACGCCGGTCACCAGGCGGCCAATGTCGGGCTTGCCCTCGACCTGCAGGCCATTCGGACCATAGTCGCGGAAAAGCTGCGGTTGCAGCGTGGAGTCGAGGGACTGAAGCAAGTCGTTGCGCAACATGGTGACAAATGGGGTTCTGTAATGGGAAACTCGCCGGCCATGCGGAGATGCGCCACGATTTCGGCGACAATCCAAGCCATGAAACGATTGTGGTTGCTATTCTCGCAGGTTGTGACCGCCGCGCTTGCGGTTTACTTCGTGATCGCAGCCATGCAGCCGCAATGGCTCAAGCGACCCGCCCCCGACCTGAAGAGCGTGACCGTGCTGGAAGCACCGCCGAGCGACAAGCCGGTGCCGAGCACCCAGACGGAAACGCTGCGTTCCGCCGCACGGCAGGCCGCTCCTGCCGTGGTCAGCATCATCACCAACCCCGACGAGCGCTCCCAGCAGGAAGCAGCGCGACGTGCCAACACGCCGCGCAGTCCGGAGCAGGATGAGGACATGTTCTCCGGCGTTGGCAGCGGCGTGCTGGTGAGCGCGGAAGGCTATATCCTCACCAACAACCACGTGGTGGAAGACGCACAAAGCATCGAAGTGCAGCTGAATGACGGTCGCCGAGGCGCGGCAACCGTCGTTGGCACCGATCCGGATACCGATCTGGCGGTGCTGAAGCTCGACCTGGCCAATGTGCCTGCCATCACGCTGGGCGATTCGGCCAGCCTGCAGGTGGGTGATCCGGTGCTGGCCATCGGCAACCCGTTCGGCGTGGGCCAGACCGTGACCAGCGGGATCGTGAGCGCGCTGGGGCGCAGCCAGTTGGGCATCAATACCTTCGAGAACTTCATCCAGACCGACGCGGCCATCAACCCCGGCAATTCGGGTGGTGCGCTGGTGGACATCCACGGGAATCTGGTCGGCATCAACACCGCCATCTATTCACGTACCGGCGGCTACATGGGCATCGGGTTTGCCACGCCTACCAGCACGGCCAAGCATGTGCTCGACAGCATCATCACCGCAGGCGAAGTGCGGCGCGGCTGGATCGGGGTGGAGCCGAGCGACATCACCGCCGAGATCGCCGCCACCTTCAAGGCGCGGGAGAATGAAGGCGTAATCATCACCGGCGTGGTGCAAGGCGGGCCGGCAGCCAAGGCCGGGCTGAAGCCAGGAGACATCATCACGTCCGTGAACGGCACAGCCATTCACAACGTGCAGGAACTGCTGGATACCGTGGCTGCGCTCACTCCGGGACAAACGGCCACTTTTGCCATTCTGCAGCACGGAGAAGCCAGCACACGCGAGCTGACTCCGCTGCAGCGGCCCAAGCCTCGCGCACGCTGAGGAATCACACCTTGCGTTGCGCCAGGCGGATCACGCAGACCAGCGCACACAGCCACTGGCCTACATAGAATACTGTGCCCACGCTGTGCCAGAGCGCCAGGTTCTGGCGCATCTCGATGCGCGGGGCCGCCACCAGCTGCAGCAACAGCGCCAGCAGCAGGCCCGCGATCAGCAGACCGAAATACAGCATGTCGGGGCGCTGGATGTTGTCCAGCGTGACGCCCTGCCCCGCTTCATAGCGCTTTTCGGAAAAATCGCGCAGCCGGCTACGAAACAGCATCACCAGCAGCAGGACACTCAGGATGGACACCCAGCCCTGCGCCGCAAACAGGCGCGCCGCCATGGTGCCGGCCATGGACGGGGTGGGCAGGTGGGCGAACAGCAGCGGCACGGCCATGAAGCCGATCGCCGACAGGCTGCCCAGCCACAGAGCTGCCAGGAGGGAACTGATGACGTGCTGGCGCGGGCTCATGGCGTGCTCCGTATCAGAGGTAGCGCACGCCGGTGATTTCGTAACGGCGCACGCCGCCCGGGGCCTGCACTTCGGCCGTGTCGCCCTCTTCCTTGCCGATCAGGGCTCGGGCGATGGGGCTGCCGACGTTGATCAGGCCCAGTTTCAGGTCGGCCTCGTCCTCGCCCACGATCTGGTAGGTGACGGCGTTGCCGGAGTCTTCGTCTTCCAGGTCGACCGTGGCGCCGAACACCACCTTGCCGCCGGCATCCAGCGTGGCGGGGTCGATCACCTTGGCAGCCGTCAGCTTGCCTTCGATTTCCTTGATGCGGCCCTCGATGAAGCCCTGGCGGTCCTTGGCGGCCTCGTATTCGGCGTTCTCGCTCAGGTCGCCATGCGAACGCGCTTCGGCGATGGCTGCGATGACGTCGGGCCGGTCCTTGGTCTTGAGTTTGTGCAGTTCGGCCTTCAGTTTCTCGGCGCCCTTGACGGTAATCGGGATGGTCGTTGTCATGTTATTGAGGGAAATGTCTCGTCCAGAAAAGCGAAACCGCCGGGTCTTGCGTCCCGGCGGCAGTCAACGGGCAAATTATGCCCGATTTGGTTGTAGCGTCAAGCCGTGAGCATGCCGTGCATTTCCTGCACGGAGATCACGCCGAGCTTGTCGGCATAGCGCATGCCTTCCACCACGGCTTCGGCGCCGGCAATGGTGGTGTAGGTGGTGACGCGCGCAGCCAGCGAACTGGTACGGATGGCACGGCTGTCGGCGATGGCGTTGCGGCGCTCTTCCACGGTGTTGATGACCATGACGATTTCGTCGTTCTTCAGCATGTCCACCACGTGCGGGCGGCCTTCGGTAACCTTGTTCACCGTGTCGCAGGCGATGCCGGCATCGTTGATGGCCTTGGCCGTGCCGCGCGTGGCGACCAGCGTGAAGCCCATCTCGACCAGCTGGCCGGCGATCTTGATCGCGGTCGGCTTATCGCTGTTCTTCACGGTCAGGAACACCTTGCCGGCGGTGGGCAGCTTTTCGCCTGCGCCCATCTGCGCCTTGAGGAAGGCTTCGCCAAAGGTCTTGCCCACGCCCATCACCTCGCCGGTGGATTTCATCTCGGGGCCGAGAATGGTGTCCACGCCGGGGAACTTAACGAAGGGGAATACCGCTTCCTTCACGCTGAAGTACGGCGGCGTGACTTCCTCGCCGATGCCCTGCTGGTCCAGCGTCTGGCCGGCCATGCAGCGGGCGGCCACCTTGGCCAGTTGCACACCGGTGGCCTTGCTGACGAAGGGCACGGTACGGCTGGCACGCGGGTTCACTTCCAGCACGTAGATGATGTCCTTCTTGCTGCCGTCTTCCTGTTCCTTTTCCTGGATGGCGAACTGCACGTTCATCAGGCCGACCACGTTCAGGGCTTCGGCCATGGCACGCGTCTGACGCTTGATCTCGTCGACCGTGGCCTGGCTCAGGTAGTACGGGGGCAGCGAGCAGGCGGAGTCACCGCTGTGCACGCCGGCCTGTTCGATGTGCTCCATGACGCCGCCGATGAAGGTGCGGCCGGCCGCATCACGCACGCAGTCCACGTCGCATTCGATGGCGTCGGACAGGAAACGGTCCAGCAGCACCGGAGAGTCGTTGCTGACCTTGACGGCCTCGCGCATGTAGCGCTCCAGGTCACGCTGCTCGTGCACGATTTCCATGGCGCGGCCGCCCAGCACGTAGCTCGGACGCACCACCAGCGGGTAGCCCAGCTCGGTGGCCTTTTCCAGCGCTTCGGCTTCGGTACGCGCGGTGGCGTTCGGCGGCTGCAGCAGGTTCAGTTCGTGCAGCAGCTTCTGGAAGCGCTCGCGGTCTTCAGCAGCGTCGATCATGTCGGGCGAGGTGCCGATGATGGGCACGCCGGCAGCTTCCAGGCCCAGCGCCAGTTTCAGCGGGGTCTGGCCGCCGTACTGCACGATCACGCCGGTGGGTTTTTCCTTGTCGACGATTTCCAGCACGTCCTCCAGGGTCAGCGGCTCGAAGTACAGGCGGTCGGAGGTGTCGTAGTCGGTGGAGACGGTCTCGGGGTTGCAGTTGACCATGATGGTCTCGTAGCCGTCCTCGCGCATGGCGAGTGCGGCATGCACGCAGCAATAGTCGAATTCGATACCCTGGCCGATGCGGTTCGGGCCACCACCCAGCACCATGATCTTCTTCTTGCTGGTCGGCTCGGCCTCGCACTCTTCCTCGTAGGTGGAGTACATATAGGCGGTGTCGGTCGCGAATTCGGCGGCGCAGGTGTCGACGCGCTTGTAGACCGGGCGCACGTTCAGCGCGTGGCGCGCATCGCGCACGGCTTTTTCGCTGGTGTGCAGCAACTTGGCCAGGCGACGGTCGCTGAAGCCCTTCTTCTTGAGCATGCGCAGGGTGTCGGCATCCAGCGCGCTCAGGGCGTTGATGCCCTGTTCCTCGAACAGCTTGTCGATGGCCAGCTCGATCTTGACGATTTCCTCGATCTGCACCAGGAACCAGACGTCGATCTTGGTGAGCTGGTGCACTTCTTCCACGCTCCAGCCGGCCGCGAAGGCGTCACCCACGAACCAGATGCGCTCGGGGCCGGGCTCGCCCAGCTCGCGCTCCAGGGTTTCGCGGTCCTGGGTCTTTTCGTTCATGCCGTCCACGCCCACTTCCAGGCCGCGCAGGGCTTTCTGGAAGGATTCCTGGAAGGTGCGACCCATGGCCATCACCTCGCCCACGGATTTCATCTGCGTGGTGAGGTGGTTATCGGCTGCCGGGAATTTCTCGAAGGCGAAGCGCGGGATCTTGGTGACCACGTAATCGATCGAGGGCTCGAACGATGCGGGGGTGGCACCGCCGGTGATCTCGTTGCGCAGTTCGTCCAGGGTGTAGCCCACGGCCAGCTTGGCGGCGATCTTGGCAATCGGGAAACCGGTAGCCTTGGACGCCAGTGCGGAAGAACGCGACACGCGCGGGTTCATCTCGATCACGATCATGCGGCCGTCCTTGGGGTTGACCGCAAACTGCACGTTGGAGCCGCCGGTATCCACGCCGATCTCGCGCAGCACGGCCAGCGAGGCGTTGCGCATGATCTGGTATTCCTTGTCGGTCAGCGTCTGTGCCGGTGCGACGGTGATGGAGTCGCCGGTATGCACGCCCATGGGATCGAGGTTCTCGATCGAGCAGACGATGATGCAGTTGTCCGCCTTGTCGCGCACCACTTCCATCTCGTACTCTTTCCAGCCGAGCAGCGACTCTTCGATCAGCAGCTCGTTGGTGGGCGAGGCTTCCAGGCCGCGCTTGCAGATGGTCTCGAATTCCTCGGCGTTGTAGGCAATGCCGCCGCCGGTGCCGCCGAGCGTGAAGCTGGGGCGGATGATGGTCGGGAAGCCGACGTGCTTCTGCACGTCCCAGGCTTCCTGCATGCTGTGCGCCACGCCGGAACGGGCGGAGCCCAGGCCGATGCGCGTCATCGCGTCCTTGAATTTCTGGCGGTCTTCGGCCTTGTCGATCGCTTCGGGCGTGGCGCCGATCAGCTCGACTTTGTACTTGTTGAGCACGCCGTTGCGCCACAGATCGAGCGCGCAGTTGAGCGCGGTCTGGCCGCCCATGGTGGGCAGGATGGCGTCAGGGCGTTCCTTGGCGATGATCTTCTCGACCGTCTTCCAGGTGATGGGCTCGATGTAGGTGACGTCGGCGGTGGCCGGGTCGGTCATGATCGTGGCGGGGTTGCTGTTGATCAGGATGACGCGGTAGCCCTCCTCGCGCAGCGCCTTGCAGGCCTGCACGCCGGAGTAGTCGAATTCACAGGCCTGGCCGATGATGATGGGGCCGGCGCCGATGATGAGGATGCTCTTGATGTCTGAACGTTTTGGCATGGTGTGTCTTTTTCTGTGCGTTCGCGGAAGGGGCGCGGCCTGGTGGGTGCGCCCTGCTCCAGATCAATCAGGCGACCTTGCTCTCGCGCATCAGCTTGGTGAAGCGATCGAACAGGTGGGCGATGTCGTGCGGCCCCGGGGAAGCCTCGGGGTGGCCCTGGAACGAGAACACCGGCTTGTCGGTGCGCTCCATGCCTTGCAGCGTGCTGTCGAACAGGCTGACGTGGGTGGCGCGCAGGGTGGCGGGCAACGTTTCGGGATCGACGGCAAAGCCGTGGTTCTGGCTGGTAATGCCGACGCGACCGCTGTCCAGATCCTTGACCGGGTGGTTGGCGCCATGGTGGCCGAACTTCATCTTGAAGGTTTTGGCACCGCTGGCCAGGGCCAGCAGCTGGTGGCCCAGACAGATGCCGAAAGTGGGCTTGCCGCTGTCAACGATCTGACGGATGGCCTCGATGGCGTAATCGCAAGCTTGCGGATCGCCGGGGCCGTTGCTCAGGAACACCCCATCGGGGTTCATCGCCAGCACCTCGGCCGCGGGGGTCTGTGCCGGCACCACAGTGATCTTGCAGCCGCGCTCGGCCAGCATGCGCAGGATGTTGTACTTGACGCCGAAGTCGTAGGCAACGACGTGGAACTGTGGCTCGGCCTGCTCGCCATAGCCTTCGCCCAGTTGCCATTCGGTCTGCGTCCAGGGATAGCTGGCGGTGCAGCTCACCACCTTGGCCAAATCCTGACCCGCCATGTCGGGAGCGGCCTGGGCAGCGGCAATGGCCTGGTCGATTTCGGCCTGTGAAGGTGCACCGGTGTGCTCGAGCGCCAGGATGCAGCCGTTCTGCGCCCCATGCACCCGCAGGTGGCGGGTGAGGCGACGCGTATCGATGTCGGCGATGGCGACGGTGCCGTTGGCTTGCAGGTAGCCCTGCAGGCTGGCGGTGCTGCGGAAGTTGGAGGCGATGAGCGGCAGATTCTGGATGATCAGGCCGGCGGCAAACACCTTGCAGGATTCGACATCCTCGGGGTTGGTGCCGTAGTTGCCGATGTGGGGGTAGGTCAGCGTGACGATCTGCTTGCAGTAGCTGGGATCGGTCAGGATTTCCTGGTAGCCGGTGAGGGAGGTGTTGAAGACGACTTCGCCGGTGGTGCTGCCAGCGGCGCCAATGGAGCGGCCGGTGAAGACCGTGCCGTCAGCGAGGGCCAGTACGGCTGTGGGAAGGGGTGCCTGTTGGGACAAGAGCACGTGGTTCTCCGTAAAGGGGTGCGGGATCAGAAGGAAGGCGGTACGCCAGCCCGACCCAAGAACCACCATGCCCTCGTGGGGGGTGCACGGTCTCAGCACCGTTGCTGCATGTGAACTTGAATCGCGGCAAGCGCCGGGTGTGCTGTGAAGCATCCCATTATAGACGGTGAGGGTTACCCCTTGTTTACTCTGTGCAGCAAAAAGCCACACTGCCAGCGCAATTGCTGGCGGTGTGGCTACCAGAAACGGAATGGCCGGAGCGTCAGACGCCGATGCGGCGCGCCTCTTCCATCACGGCCTCGTGCGATTTCAGCATGCTGGCCGACGGGCTGCCCGTACGGCTGACCAGCACGACGGCGATAGTGGACAGGATGAAACCCGGGATGATTTCATACAGGCCCAGCCAGCCGAACTGCTTCCACACCAACACGGTGGCGGCGCCAACGATGATGCCGGCCAGTGCGCCGTTGCGCGTCATGCGGCTCCAGAACAGCGACAGGATGACGATGGGACCGAAGGCGGCACCGAAGCCGGCCCAGGCGTAGCTCACCATGCCCAGCACGCGGGAGTTGGGGTCCTGCGCGATGAAGATGGCGACCAGCGCGATCAGCAGCACCATGGCGCGGCCGATCCAGACCAGCTCCTTCTGCGAGGCGTTCTTGCGCAGGAAGGTGCGGTAAATGTCTTCCGTCAGCGCGCTGGAGCAGACCAGCAGCTGGCAGGACAGCGTGCTCATCACGGCCGCCAGGATGGCTGCCAGCAGGCCGCCGGCGATCCAGGGGTTGAACAGCTGCTTGGACAGCTCCATGAACACGGTTTCGGCGTTGGCGTTGACGGCAGCAGCGCCTTCGGGATGGGCAATGAAATACGGGATGCCGACGAAGCCGACGGCCACGGCGCCCATCAGGCACAGAATCATCCAGGTCATGCTGATGCGGCGGGCGCTGGGGATGGTTTCCACCGAGGAAGCGGCCATGAAGCGCACGAGGATGTGCGGCTGGCCGAAATAGCCCAGGCCCCAGGCCAGCAGCGAAGCGATGCCGGTGACGGTGACGCCCTTCATCAGGTCGAACTTGTCGGCCGGCACCACGGCCGCCCAGTCCTGGCCCGGCTGCAGCTGGCCCTGCACGGCCAGGTAGGCCATGACGGGCGCCAGGATCAGGGCGGTGATCATCATGGAGGCCTGGATGGTGTCGGTCCAGCTCACGGCCAGGAAGCCGCCGATGAACACATAGGCGATGGTGCACAGCGCGCCTACCCACAGGGCGGTTTCGTAGGGCATGCCGAACATGTTCTCGAACAGGCGCGCACCGGCCACCACGCCCGAGGCGCAGTAGATGGTGAAGAAGATCAGGATCACCAGGGTGGTGAAGATGCGCAGAATGTTGGATTTGTCCTCGAAGCGGCTGGCGAAGTAGTCGGGCAGCGTCAGGGCGTTGCCGGCGCGCTCGGTGTACAGGCGCAGGCGCGCGGCAACGAAGCGCCAGTTCAGGTAGGCGCCGATGACCAGGCCGATGGCGATCCAGGACTCGGACAGGCCGGTCAGGTAGATGGCACCGGGCAGGCCCATCAGCAGCCAGCCACTCATGTCGGAAGCGCCGGCGGACAGGGCCGTGACGAAGCTGCCGAGACTGCGGCCGCCCAGGATGTAGTCGGACAGGTTCTTGGTGCTGGCATAGCCAAGCCAGCCGATGCCGAGCATGGCCATCAGGTAGATGGCGAACATGATCGTGGTGGGGTCGCTCCAGTTCAGATGCATGGGAGTCTCCAGGAGAGGGATAGGTTGTTTTGGGGTGATGCACAGCGGCGCGGGTTGCCCGCTTGTGGCGGACGCACCGCTGTGCACCGGAAAATGCCGACTCAGGCCATCGTCATGAGCTGGGCGTTGCCGCCTGCGGCGGCAGTATTCGTGCTGATGCTCTGTTCGTGCACCAGCGCCGAAAGGGTGTAGCCATGGCCGGCAGCGAGTTCGTCGCTGCGGCGGCTGTCGATACGGACCAGGTTGCCGTCGCGCGCTGCAACACGCATGCCGACTTCCAGCAGGGCATCGCCGTCACCTTCGAACAGCAGCGCCTGCATGGGGGTGGCATTATCCGTCAAGGCATCGGCGTTTGCGGCAGCGATCCATCCGGATAGCTCCGGAATCTGCAGCAGCGCGGTCAGGCTGGAGGTGACCTCGTCCGACGGCGCCGGCACGACGCGGCAATGGTTGCCCGTGGCATAGGCGGCGGCAAGCTGGTGCACCAGGCCGAGCGCAGTCTGTGGCATGGCCCAGACGTCGCCCCGCGGCAGCAGACGGTAGCGGTTGCTTTCGCCGGTCGGGCCGGGCAGCAGTTCACTGTAGCCCAGGCGCGAAGCGGTGGCGGCGCTCTCGCATGCCTGCAGGGCGGCGTCACGATCGTGCGCGGGCAAGCCCGTGATCTGGCCGTTGGCGATAGTGCGCTGCAGTGCGGCCAGGGCACCTTCCTGCGCTGCGGCTTCCGCACCTTTGGAAGCGGTCTGTGTTGGCAGCGCGTCCAGATCGGCATGCGCATCGCTGGCCTGCACCAGACGGTACAGATAGAGCGGACCACCCGCCTTCGGGCCGGTACCGGACAGGCCCATGCCGCCAAAGGGTTGCACGCCGACGACTGCACCAATCTGGTTGCGGTTGACGTACAGGTTGCCGGCATGCACGCGCTGCGTCATGCGCTCGATGGTTTCGTCGATACGGCTGTGCACGCAGAAGGTCAGTCCGTAACCGGTGGCGTTGATGCCGTCCACCAGCGCATCCAGCTCGTCGCGCTTGAAGCGCAGCACGTGCAGCACCGGGCCGAACACTTCACGCGTCAGGCGCTCGACGCTGTCCAGCTCGATGATGGCCGGACGCACGAAGTGGCCCTGCTCCAGGCCTTCGCCACGCGTCACGCGCGTGACGGTCTGGCCTTCGGCTTCCATGCGCTCGATATGCGCCTCGATCTGCTGGCGTGCCTCGGCGTCGATCACCGGGCCCACATCGGTATGCAGGCGGTCCGGGTTGCCCAGCGTCCATTCCTGCAGGGCCTGCTTGAGCATGCCCACGGTGCGATCGGCCACATCGTCCTGCACGCACAGCAGGCGCAGGGCCGAGCAGCGCTGGCCGGCGGAGTCGAAAGCGGAAGCCAGTACATCGGCCACCACCTGCTCGGCCAGTGCGGAGGAGTCCACCACCATGGCATTCTGGCCGCCGGTTTCGGCGATCAGCGGAATCGGCTGGCCGTTGGGCGACAGGCGCTGCGCCAGTTGGCGCGCGATGATGCGGGCCACTTCGGTCGAGCCAGTGAACATCACGCCACCCACTGCGGGACTGGCCACCAGGGCTGCACCCACGGTTTCGCCAGTGCCCGGCATCAGTTGCAGGGCATCTTCGGGCACACCCGCTTCATGCAGGATGGCGACCATGGCCGCTGCCGTCAGCGGCGTCTGCTCGGCAGGCTTGGCGATCACTGCGTTGCCGGCGGCCAGTGCGGCAGCGACCTGGCCGCAGAAGATGGCCAGCGGGAAGTTCCACGGGCTGATGGCCAGCACCACCCCGAGCGGACGGTGTGTGCCGCTGTCGAACTGTGCTGCAGCCTGTGCGCCGTAGTAACGCAGGAAATCCACCGCTTCACGCACCTCTGCAACGGCGTTGTTCAGCGTCTTGCCCGCTTCGCGCATGATCAAGCCGAGGAGACTTTGGCTGCGCTGCTCCAGCAGATCGGCCGCGCGTTGCAGCGCATCGGCACGCAGTTGCGGCGGCGTGCCGGCCCAGATCGGTACCGCCAGAGCGGCGCGTTTCGCGGCGGCGGCCACCTGCTCGGCCGTGGCTTCATGCACCCAGCCCACAGTATCACGCTGATCGGCCGGGTTGCGCACGGCTTGCCAGCCTTCGGACTGCGCAGGCTCTTCGGGAATTTCCACGCCGGCCGGCGCGGCGTATTGAGCTTCCCGCGTGCTGTGCAGCAATGCGGCAGCCAGCGAAGCCAGTTGCTGTTCGTGCGCCACGTTGAAGCCGCGCGAGTTGGCTCGCGCCTGCTCCCCCTGCCCCGCAAACAGGTCCACCGGCAGCGGAATGCGCGGATGCGGTGCGCCCAGCACGCCCTCCTCTTCGGCCAGAGCCTGCACTTCCTGCACCGGATCGGCCACCAGCTCCGACACGGGCACGCTGGCGTCGCCAATGCGGTTCACGAACGAGGTGTTGGCACCGTTTTCCAGCAGACGGCGCACCAGGTAGGCCAGCAGTGTCTCGTGGCTGCCGACGGGTGCATAGATGCGACAGGGGCGGCCCAGTTTGCCGTCTCCCACCAGACCGGTCACCTGCTCGTACAGCGGCTCGCCCATGCCGTGCAGGCACTGGAATTCGTACTGGCCGCTGTAGTAATTGGCACCCGCCATATGGTAGATCGCCGCCAGCGACTGCGCGTTGTGCGTGGCGAATTGCGGATAGATGGCATCCGGCACCGCCAGCAGCTTGCGCGCACAGGCCAGATAGCTCACATCGGTATAGACCTTGCGCGTGTACACCGGATAGCCGGCCATGCCGTCCACCTGGGCGCGCTTGATCTCGCTGTCCCAGTAGGCGCCCTTCACCAGCCGCACCATCAGGCGACGGCGCGTGCGGCGCGCCAGATCGATCAGGTAGTCGATCACCTGCGGACAGCGCTTCTGGTAGGCCTGCACCACAAAGCCGATGCCGTTCCAGCCCATGAGCGCCGGCGCCGCACACAGCGCCTCCAGCAGGTCCAGCGACAGCTCCAGGCGGTCCGCCTCTTCCGCATCGATGTTCATGCCAATGTCGTAGCGCTTGCACAGCTCCGCCAGATGCAGCACACGCGGCAGCAGCTCACCCATCACGCGGTCATACTGCGCACGGGTGTAACGCGGATGCAGCGCCGACAGCTTGATCGAAATGCCCGGCCCTTCGAAAATGCCGCGCCCGGCCGATGCGGCGCCAATCGCATGGATGGCCTGTTCGTAGTCACGCAGATAACGCTTGGCATCGGCTTCCGTCGCCGCTGCCTCGCCCAGCATGTCATAGCTGTAGCGAAAGCCCTTCTTCTCGAACGGACGGCTGTTGGCCAGCGCCTCGGCAATGTTCTGACCGGTGACGAACTGCTCGCCCATCAGCTTCATGGCACGGTGCACGCCCTGGCGGATCAGCGGCTCGCCGCCCTTGCCGATCACGCGCGTCAGCGCCGCGGACAGGCTCTTCTCGCTGGTGGTGCTGGTCAGCTTGCCGGTAATCACAAGGCCCCAGGCCGCCGCATTCACGAACATGGACGGCGAACGGCCCACATGGGCACGCCAGTCGCCGTGGCTGATCTTGTCGCGGATCAGCGCATCTCGGGTCGCGCGGTCAGGGATGCGCAGCAAGGCTTCGGCCAGACACATCAGGGCCACGCCTTCCTGGCTGGACAGCGAAAACTCCTGCACCAGCGCGGCAACGCCACTGGTTACCGGCGCATCGCGCAGACCCTGCACCAGCTGGCTGGCCAGGCGCTGCACGGATGCCGCCTGCTGCACATCATCGGCACGGGCCATGGGCAGCAGCACCGGCAGGCACTCCGGTTCCGGGCGATGCCAGGCGGCGGTGATGGCGGCGCGCAGCGGCGTTTGCGGCAGTATGCCCTGGGCAAACTCCAGAAAAGGTTGCACCTCTTCAGGCACCGCGGATGCCTCCGGTTGCACCCCCTCTTCCTGGCCGCCAGCGCCTGCGTGCGTCAGGTGAATCACCTGCTGCCCCCGCTCCAGCGCCTCCACATACTGCACGATGGCCTGCTTCACCAGCCAGTGCGGCGTGCGCTCCATGCCCTGCGCCGCATTGCGGATGCGTTCGCGCAGGGCATCGTCCACCTTGATTCCCATGGTGCTCGCCATGTTTCGTCCTTTCATCGCTTGCCGATAAAGGTTGCACCTTTTGTGAATTGAGGTGCAACCTTGAATGGGCTGCGATGATACTTCTGGCAACAGCGAATCAGCCTAGGGTATTCCCTAGAAGGAAAAAATGGCCATCTTCCCCGAATGAGCAAACGCGCTGGAGCAGGATAACCCTATTGAAGGAAGGCAGTTTAATCAGGCCAGATTCGCCAAGCAGCTGGCATGCATGCAGATGGCAGCCGCAGCCGCAACGTTGAGCGACTCCTCGCCACCAGGCTGGGCGATGCGCAACAGCATGGCAGCGCGCTGCACCAGAGCCTCCTGCACGCCCTGTCCTTCGTGGCCCAGCACCCAGGCGCACGGAGTTGGCAACGCCGCTTCGTGCAAGGGAGTACTGCCCTGAAGATGCGTCACCAGCAACGGCACACGCAGCGTTGCGATCTGCTCCAGCGTCAGACCTTCGTGCAGCTGCAGGCCGAAATGCGCGCCCATGCCGGCGCGCAGCACCTTGGGCGACCAGAGTGCCGCCGTCCCCTTGAGCGCCAGCACCTGCTTGAAGCCCAGCGCACTGGCACTGCGCAGGATCGATCCCACGTTGCCGGCATCCTGGATGCGGTCCAGCACCACGCTGTTCACGTCCGGTGCAAAATCCGCCTGCTGCTCGGCCTTCCACTCCAGCACAAAGCCCATGGTGGCAGGCGATTCGAGCGTGCTGACCTGGGCAAACAGGCCATCCTCCAGCACCGCAACGCGCTCCGCACCGGCATACCAGGACTCCGGCAACTGTCCCCAGGCGCGCGCCGCAATCACGGCCCAGGCGGGCCGCAAGCCCCGCTCCAGCGCTGCGCGGCACAAGTGGTCGCCCTCGACCCAGATCTGCCCCTGCTTGCGATAGGCAGCCGGATCCTGCGCCAGCTTGCGCAGCTGCTTCACCAGCGCATTGTCGCGTGCGGAAATCTGCACCACCTTCATGCACGCACCTCTTGCTCGGCAACCAGCACCACGCCCTCTCGCACCACCATTGCCACCGGCGCAAAGCTGCGTCGGTGGTAGGGTGTGGCGCCCAGCGTGCGCAGCGCCTGCAGGTGCTCGGCGGTGCCATAGCCCTTGTGACGCTCGAACCCATAGCCGGGATACAGCTGCTCGATCTCGCAGCACCAGCGGTCCCGCGTGACCTTGGCCACGATCGACGCCGCCGAAATGGCTGCCACCGTGGCATCGCCCTGCACAATGGCCTCGGCCCGCACCCTCAGCTCCGGAATCCGGTTGCCATCCACCAGCACCTTGTGCGGCAGCAGGCGCAGGCCTTCCACGGCGCGGCGCATGGCCAGCATGGTGGCCTGCAGGATGTTGAGCTGGTCGATTTCCTCTACGCTGGCCTGTCCGATGCTGCAGCACAAGGCATTGGCCAGGATGGCGTCATAAAGCTTTTCGCGCCGCGCTGCCGTCAGCTGCTTGGAATCCGCCAGCCCCTTGATCGGCTTCTGCTCGTCCAGAATGACGGCCGCAGCCACCACCGGTCCGGCCAGCGGACCACGGCCAGCCTCGTCCACCCCGGCAACGAGGGCACCGGGAGCATCCCAGGGCAACAGCCCCTGCTCAGCGGGAGAGAACCTGGGCGATCGCATCGGTAGCCAGTCTGGCAGTATCACGCTGCAGCACGTGGTGCAGCTCGGTAAATCGGGCGCGCACGGCAGCCGCGCGGGCCGGCTGGTCCAGCCAGTCGCTCACGGCAGCCGCCAGCGCGCGTGGCGTCGCCTGGTCCTGCAGCAGTTCGGGCACGACAAAATCCCGGCACAGGATGTTCGGCAGCCCCACCCAGGGCTGCAGTTGCTTGCGCCGCATCAGCAGTGCCGACACCGGATGCATGGCATAGGAAATCACCATCGGGCGCTTGAACAGCGCCGCTTCCAGCGTGGCCGTGCCGCTGGCAATCAGCGTCACATCACAGGCTGCCAGTACCGCATGCGACTGCCCCTTGACCACCTGCAGCTGGCCCTCCATGCCCTGCTCGCGCACCAGTTGGCGCACGCGCTGGTACTGCGCAGGCACGGCCGGCAGCACGCACTGCAGGCCTGGGCGCTGCTTCTGCAGCAGCTTCGCTGCATCCAGGAAGCGTGGTGCCAGATATTGGATTTCCGAGCCGCGGCTGCCCGGCAGCAAGGCCAGCACCTCGCCCTGCTCCGGCAGGCCGAGCGCGCGCCGCGCACCCGCCTGATCGGGCTCCATCGGCAGCGTATTGGCCAGCGGGTGCCCCACATAGGTACTGGAAATACCGTGCCGCGCCAGCAGATCCGGCTCGAACGGGAAAATGCAAAGCACATGGTCGGCCGCGCGGCGGATCTTGTGTACCCGCTCCGGCCGCCAGGCCCAGATGGACGGGCAGACGAAATGCACCGTGCGCACTCCGGCGCTGCGCAGGTCTTCTTCCAGTCCGAGGTTGAAATCGGGCGCATCCACGCCGACGAACAGATCCGGCTTGCGTGCCAGCAACTGCTGGCGCAGCTCGTTGCGGATCTGCCAGATGCCCGCCACCCGGCGCAGCACTTCGAAACTGTAGCCGTGCACCGCCAGCGCCTCGCTCGGCCACTGGGCGACAAAGCCCTGCGCCTCCATCTGGGCGCCGCCAATGCCGCGCGCCTGCAGATGGGGCCAGCGCTGGCGTGCGCCCTGCAGCAGCAGGCTGGCCAGCAGATCGCCGGATGCCTCGCCCGCCACCATGGCGAACTGCAAGCCGTCATTGGCAGCAAAAAACTTCGGCATGTCGCCCCGGCTGATCAGCGCACGATGCCGCGGCGCGACGCAGCGAGGAAATCGCGCATCAGCTGCACGTCGGCAGTCGCTTCGGGATGTTCGGCCTCGATGCCGCACAGGGCTTCCAGCGCCTGTTCCAGCGTCAGGCCCGCACGGTAGATCTGCCGGTACATGGCCTTGACCGCCGCAATGCGCTGCGGGCCGAAGCCGCGACGGCGCAGCCCTTCGACGTTGAAGCCACGCGCCGCCGCCGGATTGCCATCGGCCATGATGAAGGGCGGCACATCCTGGCTGATGGCCGACGAAAACCCCACCATCGCATGCGCACCGATCTTGACGAACTGGTGCACGCCCGACAGGCCGCCGATGATCACCCAGTCACCCACATGCACGTGTCCGGCCAGCGTGGCGTTGTTCGCCAGAATGGTCTGGCTGCCCAGCTGCACATCGTGCGCGATATGCACATAGGCCATGATCCAGTTGTCATCGCCAATGCGCGTGCAGCCGCTGTCCTGCGCGGTACCGGTATTGAAGGTACAGAACTCGCGCACCGTATTGCGGTTTCCAATCTCCAGCCGGGTCGGCTCGCCCGCGTACTTCTTGTCCTGCGGTGCGGCGCCGATGGAGCTGAACTGGAAGAAGGTATTTTCCTCCCCGATCGTCGTATGCCCCTGGATCACACAATGCGCACCGATCTTGCTGCCACGGCCGATGCGCACATCGGGGCCGATCACGGCGTAGGGACCCACTTCGACATCCGCAGCCAGTTCGGCCGCGGGATCGATCAGCGCGGTAGGGTGAATGAGGGTCATGCCTCTGCCTTTCTCCGGATCAGGACTCGATCTTGCGGATGGTGCACATCAGGTCGGCCTCGCACACCAGCTCGCCATCGACGGTAGCCTTGGCGTGGAACTTGTAGATGCCGGCGCGGGCACGCTCCATGGTCGCTTCCATCACCAGTTGGTCACCCGGCTCAACCGGACGCTTGAAGCGGGCATTGTCGATGCCGACGAAGTAGTACACCACATCCGGCGCCAGTTCGTCGCCCTCGGGGATCATGGACAGCAGCGCAGACGTCTGAGCCAGCGCCTCCAGCATCAGCACGCCCGGCATCACCGGACGATGCGGAAAATGGCCGACGAAGAAAGGCTCGTTGATGGTGACATTCTTCAGCGCCTTGATGCGCTTGCCATCCTCGAGTTCAAGCACGCGGTCCACCAGCAGGAAGGGATAGCGGTGCGGCAAGCGCTTGATGACCTGGTGGATGTCCATCGATTTCATTGTTGTTGTTCCGAAAGTTGACGTTCTAGGGTGCGGACACGCTCGCGCAGCCTGGCAAGCTGGCGAACCACCGCAGCATTCTTTTCCCAACTCGCATTATCGTCGAAGGGAAAGTGTCCCGAATAGGTGCCGGGCTTGAGAATCGAGCGCGAGACAAAGGTGGTGGCCGACACGTTGACGCCCTTGACCAGCCGGCTGTGCCCCATGATGTTGGCGGCGCCGCCGATGGTGACGCCTTCCTCCACCGTGGTACTGCCCGCAATGCCGGCATTGGCGGCCATGGCCACGTTGCGGCCCAGATGCACGTTGTGCGCGATCTGGATCAGGTTGTCGAGCTTCACGCCGTCCTCGATCACGGTATCGTCGATCGCGCCGCGATCCACGCAGGTGTTGGCGCCGATCTCCACATCATTGCCGATGCGCACGGCGCCAAGTTGCTCGATCTTGGTCCAGCCGCCACCCTTGACCGGCGCAAAGCCGAAGCCATCGGCACCGATCACGGCACCCGGATGGATGATGCAGCGCTCGCCCACGCTGCAGTATTCACTCAGCTGCACGCGCGATTTCAGCCAGCTGTGCGCACCCACGCGCGCGCCGCGCTCGACCACGCAGAGCGGACCGATAATGGCGGTTTCGTGCACCTGCGCCTCGGGGTGCACCACCGCACTCGGATGAATATGGTGCTCCGGCGCGGGGCGGGTACGTCGCTTCCACCACTGGGTGAACTGCGCATACCAAGCATAGGGATTGTCGGTCACGATGCAGGCGCGACCCTGCTTGCTGGCCGCCTCCAGCATGGCCGGTGCCACGATCAGGCAGGCAGCCGGGGTAGTCTGCAGCAGATCAGCAAAGCGCGGATTGCTCAGGAAGCTGATGCTGTCGGCCGTGGCATGCTCCAGTGCGGCAATGCGCGCCACGCGGATGTTGCCATCTCCGTGCAATTCACCGCCGCAGGCCTGCATGGCCTCGACAATCTCCTGTACGCTCACATCCACCATGGCTCTCTCCTGAAACATGAAAAAAAGGCGCCAAGGCGCCTTTTGCGGTAGCCAGCCTGCGCTACCTTACTTGCCGGCATTGAGGGCGGCAATGACCTTGTCCGTAATATCCAGGCGACGGTCCACATAGACGGCCTCCTGCAGGATCACATCGTAACGCTCGGCCTTGGCCACCTGGATCACCACGCGGTTGGCACGATCCAGCAGTTGCTGCAGCTCTTCGTTCTTGCGGTTGTTCAGGTCTTCCTGAAACTCGCGGCGCTTCTGCTGGAATTCGGCATCCTGCGTCATCAACTGGCGCTGGCGCTCGGCACGCTGCACCTCGGACATGCGGGGAGCGTCCTTCTCAAACTGGTTCATGGCCTTCTGCAGGCTTTCACCCATGCCCAGCAACTGCTTTTCGCGGCTCGCAAACTCCTGCTTGAGCTTGTTCTGCGCATTTTGCGCCGCATTGGTCTCGCTGAACAGGCGATCCGTATTGACGAAACCGATACGGGTGCCAGCCACCGCGACCGGCTCGGCAGCAGGTGCTGCCACCTGTGCCTGAGCCGCGCAACCAAACAACGCAGCCGACGACAGCAGCAGCGCTGCACTCAGGGCGGAGGGAGAAAAACGGGACTTCATGGTCAGAACGTAGCGCCAATCTGGAATTGAACCTTCTGCAGTTTATCACCCGGGTACTTCTTGAGCGGGAAACCGAAAGCCAGACTCAAGGGACCCATGGGCGACAGCCAGCGAATGCCAGCCCCCGCCGATACACGCACCTTTTTGGCATATTGGTTCACATCAACGGTTTCACCGTCCACACTGGTATAGACCGGATTGTAAGCGCCCGCACGATCGGAATAAACATTGCCTGCGTCCAGGAAGCCAAACATCCGGAGCGTTTTCTCATTACCGGCACCTGGGAAGGGGGTGATCATTTCAAGGTTCACGTTGAATGTCTTGTTGCCACCGACCGAATAAACACCTCCATCCCAAGCCTTGTTTTTCGGGCCAAGAGAACCTTGGTCAAAACCTCGCACCGAGCCCAAACCGCCGGAATAGAAGTTCTTGAAGAACGGGAACTCCTTGTTGCCCAGACCCTTGCCATAGCCCAGGTCCGTATTGAAGGCGAGCGTGAACTGCTTGTTCAAGGGGTAATAGTACTGGAAGCGATAGTTGGCCAGCGCATATTTGAGGTCTCCGAACGGGCTCACAGCCGCACTCACTCGCTGGTACATGCCGGTCGTTGGCGCCAATGAGCTGTCGCGGGAATCACGCGACCAGCCAATCGTCAAGGGCACCCCGTACGCGCTGGTCTTGCAGTTCGCAGCGATGTACTTCTTGTCGTCGTCGCTCAAAGGCGTGCTGAACGTTCCGGAGTTGCAGGTATTTTCTGCCAGGAACTGCCATTGCTCATTGGTCAACTTGTTTTCAACGGCAATCGTGGATGCATTGCCCGGCTGGATCTTGTATTGCTCGAAGCCACCGCCGAAATACACGGTATCACGTTCGGTAAACGGAATCCCGAATGCCAGATTGCCACCCAATTGCTGAATGCGGTAGTCATAGGAACCGCTACCCTGCGAAGCGTAGGGCTCGGCGCGGCTGTAGAACGCATTGAACGTACGCGACACGCCATCCGTCGTGAAATACGGATCCACCGATGTGATGGACGCCGAGCGGTTGTACTTGCTGGTATTGATCTCTGCAGACAGCGACTGGCCGGAGCCGAAGATGTTGTCCTGGCTCACGCCGGCGGACAGGGACACCTTGTCCGTCGAGGAGTAGCCGGCACCGATCTGCAGCGAGCCGGTGGGGCGCTCCTTCACCGCCACCGTCAGGTCGGCCTGATCGGAAGTACCGGGCACCGGAGTGGTGTCCACAGTGACTTCGTTGAAGTAGCCCAGGCGGTCCACGCGGTCGCGCGAGCGCTTGATCTTGTCGGCGTCATACCAGGACGACTCGAACTGACGCAGTTCGCGGCGGATCACCTCGTCACGCGTCTTGGTGTTGCCAGCCACGTTGATGCGGCGCACATAGGCGCGCTGGTCGGGGTTGGCGGCAAACACCAGCGCCACCTGCTGGTTCTCGCGGTCGATGGACGGCTGCGGCGTGATCTTGGCAAAGGCGAAGCCGTAGTTGCCGAAGCGGTCCGTCATCGCCTTGACCGTTGCTGCCACATCGTCCACCTTGTAGGGCTCGCCCGGCTTGACCTTGACCAGCGACTTGAACTCGTCTTCCTTGTCCAGGAAATTGCCTGCCAGCGATACGCCGGACACCACATATTTGGGACCTTCGGTCACGTTGACGGTGATGTCGATGTCGCGCTTGTCGGGAGACAGGGCCACCTGGGTCGAATCCACCTTGAATTCCAGGTAGCCGCGGTTCAGGTAATAGCTGCGCACGGCTTCCAGATCGCTGTTGAGGCGCTGCTGGGAGTATCGGTTGGACTTGGTGTACCAGGACATCCAGCCGCCGGTATCCTGCTCCATCTGGCCACGCAGCGTGGACTCGCTGAAGGCCTGGTTGCCGACGAAACGGATGCTGCGGATGCGGGCGGAAGCGCCCTCATGCACGGTGAAGTTAACGTTGACACGGTTGCGGTCGATGGGCGTGACGGTGGTCACTACCTCGGTGCCGTAGAAGCCCTTGTTCTCGTACTGGCGCTTGAGTTCCTGCACGGCCAGGTCTTCTGCCGCCTTGTCGAAGGGACGGCCGGCGCCAATGCCTGCTCCGGCCAGGCCGGCCAGCACCGTCTTCTTGTCGAAGGCATTGAAGGACGTCAGCGTCACCTCGTTGATGGTCGGGCGCTCCTGCACCACCACCACCACGTCGCCACCACGCGTCTCGACCTTGACATCGCTGAACAGGCCGAGGCTGTACAGCGCGCGAATGGCAGCGGAGCCCTTGTCATCGTCGTAGGTCTCGCCCACTTTGACCGGAATGGAGGCAAACACGGTGCCGGCATCGACCCGCTGCAGGCCTTCGACCTTGACGTCCTTCACGATGAAGGGAGTGACAGCCCACGCTGCATTGGCGAGGAAACCCAGACCCACGACGGCAGCAATGGCGGTGTGGCGGAAAGGCAGGGAGGTTCGCTTCATGAATATCGCTTGTATTGGTTCAGGCATTGGCCGCAATCCGCTTGCGGGCACTAGGTGCCCAGCACGCGGGTGAGATCATTGAACAGGGCTATGCCCATGAGACCGATCAGAATGGCCATTCCGATCTGCTGCAGGCGCTGCACAAACGCGTCAGGCACAGCCCGGCCCGTAGCAGCTTCCCACAAATAATACATCAGGTGACCACCGTCCAAGATCGGGATTGGCAACAAATTGAGTACGCCCAGGCTCACGCTGATCAGGGCGAGGAACGCAATATAGGTGGCCAGGCCCGCCCGTGCCGAGCGACCGGCATAGTCGGCGATACTGATCGGACCACTCAGATTCCTGAGCGAGGCTTCTCCCACCACCATGCGGCCCAGCATGCGCAGACTGAAAGCCGCCATGTCCCAGGTGCGCTGCAGGCCGTGCTTGGCACCATCGACGGCGCCCAGACGCACGGTCGTCATTTCGGGGGGCGCGCCCAGAAAGGCGCCGATACGGCCCACGCTGACACCTTCCTGCTGCACGGCTTGCGGGGCAACGGCAATCTCGAGCAGTTCACCGTTGCGGCTCACCTGCCAGAGCTGCCGCTTGCCGCCGGTTTCGGCACGAACCAGACGGCGCAGCTCGGCCGCATCCTCCACCGGCTTGCCATCGACACGCAGTACGCGGTCACCGACCTGCAGGCCGGCACGCTCCGCCGGTTCGCCCGGCACCATCTCGCCGACCAGAGGCGGCATGAAAGGGGCAGCTATGCCGATCCGCTCCAGCGTCCCGGCATCCACATCGCTCAGGCCGGCCTGCTGCATGGCCAGCACATGCGTGCGGATGGAATCACTGCCCTGGCTGGCCTGCAATTCGACATCGCGTCCCTGCAAGGCGGCCTGCGTCAGCTCCCACTGCAGCGTTCCGAGCGAACGGACGGGCTGCACCTCCTGTGCTTCGTCATCGAGCCAGCGCAGGGAGACGATGCGGTCGCCGCTGCGCAGGCCGGCCTTGTCGGCCAGGCTGCCCACAGCAGGCTGCGCGATCACCGGACTGACTTCGCTCATGCCATACCAGGCCAGGCCCGAGTAGATCAGCACGGCCAGCAGCAGGTTGGCCAGGGGGCCGGCCGCGACGATGGCGATGCGTTTCCAGACAGACTGGGTATTGAAGGCGAGGTGGCGCTGGTCGGCCGGCACGGGCGCCTCCCGCTCGTCCAGCATGCGCACGAAGCCGCCCAGTGGCAGTGCTGCCACGGCGTACTCGGTGCCGCTGCGCGGGCTGGTCCAGCTCCAGAGCGGCTTACCGAATCCGACAGAAAACTTGAGCACCTTCACGTCACAGGCACGCGCCACGCGGTAATGGCCGTACTCATGGATGGTGATGAGCAGCCCCAGCGCGACGAGGAAGGCCAGCAGCGTGATCATGTCTGCAGCTGCTGCACCAGCCGGTCAGCCAGCGCGCGCGATTGCCCATCCAGCGCCAGCAGGTCGTCCAGCGATTGCGGCGAGGCAAATTGCGATTGCTCCAGCGTGGCAGCATTGATCTGGTAGATCTGGTCAAAGCGGATGCGGCGATCCAGAAAGGACGCCACCGCCACCTCGTTGGCAGCATTCAGCACCGCCGTGCTGCCCGGTTGCGCCTTCAGCACCTGCCATACCAGCGGCAGACAGGGGAAGCGCTCCGGATGGCCGTGCTGGTCCACCGCCTCGAAGGTCATGGCCGACAGGCTGGCGAAGTCCAGCGCCGCCGCCCCGCTCGCGATGCGCTCCGGCCAGGACAGGCCATAGGCAATCGGCACACGCATGTCGGGCGTGCCCATCTGCGCCACGATGGAGGCGTCGCGATATTGCACCATGGAATGCACGATGCTCTGCGGGTGGATCACCACGCCCATGCGCTCGGGCGGCATGCCGAACAGGTAGTGCGCCTCGATCACCTCGAGCGCCTTGTTCATCATGGTGGCGGAATCGACCGAAATCTTGCGACCCATGCTCCAGTTGGGATGGGCACAGGCCTGCTCGGGGGTGACGTCCCTGAGCACAGCCGGGTCGGCCGTGCGGAACGGCCCGCCGGAAGCGGTCAGGATGATTTTTTCGACGCGCTGCTGCCAGGTGGCCGGATCTTCTGGCAACGACTGGAAAATGGCGGAGTGCTCGCTGTCAATCGGCAGCAAGGTGGCACCTCCCTGCTCCACCGCATCCAGGAACACGCGGCCACCGACGACCAGCGCCTCCTTGTTGGCCAGCAGCAGGCGCTTGCCGGTACGCGCTGCCGCCAGACAGGGCGCCAGCCCGGCGGCACCCACGATGGCGGCCATCACGGCATCCACATCGGGATGGCTGGACACATCCACCAAACCCTGCTCGCCACTGAGCACCTCGACAGCCAGGCCATGCGCCTTGCAGGCCCCGCGCAGCGCCTGCGCATGCGGCTCGGAAGCCATCACCGCATAGCGGGGCACAAAGCGGCGGCACAGCTCCAGCATCTTGTCGGTCTGGGTGGCGGCGCTCAGCGCGAACACCCGGAACTGCTCCGGATGGCGGGCGATCACGTCCAGCGTATTGGTACCGATGGAGCCAGTGGCGCCGAGAACGGTGACTTGTTGCGGGAAGGAAGAAGGAGAAGACGGAGTCATGCGCACAGGCCGGCTCATGCCAGCCACAGGGTAACGGTCAGGGCCAGTGGCAGTACCGGCAGCAAAGCATCTATCCGGTCCAGAATGCCGCCATGGCCGGGCAGCAGCTGGCTGCTGTCCTTCATGCCCATACTGCGCTTCATCAGGGACTCGACCAGATCGCCCACCACGCTCATGGCGGTGAGGGCTGCCACTACCAGCAGCAGCACCGCAATACCGGCACGGCCTGCCACATCGGCATGGAAATTGGCTACCGGCAACTGGGTGCAGACCAGCGCCAGCACCAGTGCGCCGGCCAGACCGCCGTACACGCCGGCCCAGCTCTTGCCGGGGCTGATGGAAGGTGCCAGCTTGCGCTTGCCGAAGGCGCGGCCGGCGAAATAGGCAGAAATGTCGGCCGCCCAGGCCAGTGCCAGCACCGAGAGCAGATACCAGACGCCGAAACGGCCATGCAGCTGCACGGCCGCCAGCCAGGAGGCGCACAACACAAACAGACCCATGGCCAGACGCAATGGCGTCGGGATGCGCTGCCAGACGGGAACCCCCGCGCGCAACAGCCAGGGAGCCAGCCCCAGCCAGGCCAGGCTGGCCAGCGTCACGAACAGGCGCACCCCTTCGGAGGCACTGGCATGCCAGCCCCAGGAGGTCATCAGGGCACAGGCTCCGGCTGCCAGCACCGCACTTGCCCAGCACAGGCCGGACTGGCAGCCACTCAGGCGCGCCCATTCCCATGCGGCGGCGGCCATGACCACGGCCATCAGCAGGCCGAAGGCAGCCTCGACCGGCGCAAACAGGGCTGCCAGCAGCACCAGCAGCAGCAGGACGGCGGTGATGACGCGCTGCTTCAGCATGCGCTGTCCTGCTGGACCTGCTCGGAGGTCTGGCCGAAGCGGCGCTCGCGCGCGGAGAAATCGGCGATGGCACGGTCCAGCGCCGCCTCGTCGAAATCGGGCCAGAGCGCCTCGGTGAAATGGAATTCGCTGTAGGCGGACTGCCACAGCAGGAAATTGCTGATGCGGAATTCGCCGCCGGTACGGATCACCAGATCGGGATCCGGCACATGGTGCAGCGCCATGGCGCCGGACAGCGAGGCTTCTGTCATCGGCTCGCCCCGCGCGGCCAGAGTGGCAGCGGCCTGGGCAATGTCCCAGCGGCCCCCATAGTTGAAGCAGACGTTCAGGATCAGGCGCTGGTTGCCCTGCGTGGCGCGCTCTGCCTCATCCAGGCCCTGACGCACGCCGTCGGACAGGCCGGTGCGTGCGCCCACGAAATGCAGTTGCACCCCGTCTGCATGCAGCTGCGGCACCTCGCGTGCCAGCGCCTTGCCGAGCAGTTCCATCAGGCCGGAGACTTCATCCTCGGGACGATTCCAGTTTTCGGACGAGAACGCAAACACCGTGAGCACCTGGATGCCTCGAGCAGCACAGGCGCGCACGCAGCGCTTGAGGGATTCGACACCCTGGCGGTGGCCCGCCAGGCGGGGCATGAAACGCTTGCGCGCCCAGCGACCATTGCCATCCATGACGATGGCGACGTGGTGCGGCACGGAAGCAGGCAGAGGGGGCTTGCGCATCGGTCGTTACCGGTCGTGCCGCCAGCGGAGGCCGGCGGCAGGCCTTACACGGCCATGATGTCCTGTTCCTTGGACGCAACCAGCTGGTCAATCTCCGCAATTTCCTTGTCGGTGATCTTCTGCACGTCGGCTTCGCTGCGCTTCTGGTCGTCTTCGGAGATTTCCTTGTCCTTGACCAGCTTCTTGACGGCTTCGTTGGCGTCACGGCGCAGGTTGCGGATGGCGATCTTGGCGTTTTCGCCTTCGTGACGCACGATCTTGGTCATCTCGCGACGACGTTCCTCGCTCATGGGCGGCATCGGCACGCGGATCAGGTCGCCCATGCTGGCGGGGTTCAGGCCCAGGTCGCTCTCGCGGATGGCCTTCTCGATCTTGGCACCCATGGGCTTTTCCCAGGGCTGCACGCTCAGGGTGCGCGCGTCGATGGCGGATACGTTGGCAACCTGGCTCAGCGGCACCATGGAGCCGTAGTAATCGACCAGCACCGTATCCAGGATGGCCGGGTTGGCGCGGCCGGTACGGATCTTGGTCAGGTTGTTCTTGAACGCGTTGATGGACTGCTCCATCTTGGTCTGCATGTTTTTCTTGATTTCGGCAACCGACATGACTTCTCTCCAGATGACTGATTTCGCTGCAAACGGCGGAATGTTCAAATATATACCAGTGTGCCTTCGTCTTCACCCATGACCACACGCTTGAGCGCACCCGGCTTGAAGATGGAGAACACCTTGATCGGCAGTTTCTGGTCGCGGCACAGGGCGAACGCGGTGGCGTCCATGATGCCCAGATTCTTGGCGATGGCTTCGTCGAATGTAAGCTTGTCATAGCGGGTGGCCGACGGATCCTTCTTCGGATCGGCAGTGTACACGCCATCGACCTTGGTGGCCTTGAGCACCAGCTGGGCGCCGATTTCGGCACCGCGCAGCGCAGCGGCCGTATCGGTGGTGAAGAAAGGGTTGCCGGTACCGGCAGCAAACACCACGACCTTGCCCTCTTCCAGGTATTGCAGCGCCTTGGGGCGCACATAGGGCTCGACTACCTGCTCGATGGAGATGGCGGACATGACGCGTGCCGTCAGGCCCACGTTGTTCATGGTGTCGGCCAGGGCCAGGGAGTTCATCACCGTGGCCAGCATGCCCATGTAGTCAGCCGTGGCGCGGTCCATGCCGGCGGCGCCGCCTGCCATGCCGCGGAAGATGTTGCCGCCACCGATCACCACGGCCACCTCGACGCCGAGCTTGCTCACCTCGGCCACTTCATTGGCCATGCGCAGGATGGTGTCGCGGTTGATGCCGTAGGCATCGTCGCCCATCAGGGCCTCCCCGGAGAGCTTGAGCAGTACGCGTTGAAAGGCGGGTTTTTCTGTGGTCATGGCAATCTCCTGGGATGATGGTAACGGATTGGGAAAAAAGGAACAGGCGAAAAAAAGGCCGCGGAAGCCGGGTGCATGCACCCGTTTTCCGAGGCCCTTGCGGGGATGCGATCAGCCCTGCTTGGCAGCTGCCACCTGGGCGGCCACTTCAGCGGCGAAATCGTCCACCTTCTTCTCGATGCCTTCGCCCACCACGTACAGGGTGAAGCCCTTGACGGTGGTGTTCTTCTCTTTCAGCATCTGCTCGACGGTCTGCTTGTCGTTCTTGACGAAGGGCTGGCTCAGCAGGGCCACTTCCTTCAGGTACTTCTGCACGGAACCTTCGACCATCTTGGCGGCGATGTCGGCCGGCTTGCCGGATTCGACGGCCTTGGCGTTGGCCACGCTGCGCTCGCGCTCGATCAGCTCGGCGGGAACGTCGGCGCTGGACAGGGCCACGGGCTTCATGGCGGCCACGTGCATGGCGACGTCCTTGGCGGCGGTTTCGTCACCCTCGAACTCGACGACCACGCCGATGCGGGTGCCGTGCAGGTAGGACACCAGCTGGCTGCCTTCGAAATACTTGAAGCGGCGGAAGCTCATGTTCTCGCCGATCTTGCCGATCAGGCCCTTGCGCACTTCTTCCAGCGTGGGGCCGAAGCCGTCCTGCTCGTAGGGCAGCGCGCCCAGGGCTTCGACGTCGGCGGGGTTGTTCTTGGCGACCAGGTCGGCAGCGGCCTTGACCAGGGCCAGGAAGCTGTCGTTCTTGGTGACGAAGTCGGTTTCGCAGTTCACTTCGACCAGCGAGCCCTTGTTGCCTTCGATGGTGCTGGCAACGGCGCCTTCGGCGGTGATGCGGGCTGCCGCCTTGCCGGCCTTGCTGCCCAGCTTGACGCGCAGGATCTCTTCGGCCTTGACCATGTCGCCGTCGGCTTCGGTCAGGGCTTTCTTGCATTCCATCATCGGGGCGTCGGTCTTGCCGCGCAGTTCGGCCACCATGCTTGCGGTAATTGCTGCCATCTGTAGTTCTCCGTATTCAGTTGGGTTCGTTCGACTGTACTTACAGAAAAGGGGCACAGTGCGCCCCTCTTCCCTTATTGTGCCTTATGGGCGTGGCAGTGCCGTGACTCAGGCGCTGGCTTCGTCCACTTCGACGAATTCGTCGTCGCCTTCGGACACGGCCTTGACCACGTCGTTGACGGCGTTGGCACGACCTTCCAGGATGGCGTCAGCCACACCGCGGGCATACAGGGCCACGGCCTTGGCGGAGTCGTCGTTGCCGGGGATCACGTAGTCGATGCCGTCGGGGTTGTGGTTGGTATCGACCACGCCCACCAGCGGGATGCCCAGCTTCTTGGCTTCGGACACGGCGATCTTGTGGTAGCCAACGTCGATCACGAAGATGGCGTCAGGCAGGGCGTTCATGTCCTGGATGCCGCCGATGTCCTTTTCCAGCTTTTCCAGTTCGCGGGCGAACATCAGCTGTTCTTTCTTGCTCATGCTGTCCAGACCGGCTTCCTGCTGGGCTTTCATGTCCTTCAGGCGCTTGATGGAGGTCTTGACCGTCTTGAAGTTGGTCAGCATGCCGCCGAGCCAGCGTTGCTCGACGTAGGGGACGCCGGCGCGCTGGGCTTCAGCAGCGACGATGTCGCGGGAAGCGCGCTTGGTGCCGACCATCAGGATGGTGCCACGGTTGGCAGCCAGCTGACGCACGAACTTCATCGCTTCTTCGTACATCGGCAGGGTCTGCTCGAGGTTGATGATGTGGATCTTGTTGCGGGAACCGAAGATGAAGGGGGCCATCTTGGGGTTCCAGAAGCGGGTCTGGTGGCCGAAGTGAACGCCGGCTTCCAGCATCTCACGCATATTGGTAGACATAGAGTTTCTCCAGAGGTTGGGTCTAAAATTCCGCTACGTTTGCCTGCACGGCGGCAGCTGGCTGGAAAGCGCAACTGGCAGCAGGCAACACCCGGATCAGCGGATTTGCGATTTGCTTAGCAGGGCATGGCAGGGCGCCATGTGCAAAGCCGCGAAATTATAGCACGCCCATACACAGCCGGATAGTCATGACAGGCAGCCCCACCCTCTCCTTCCCGCCAGCGCGCCTGCATCTGTCGGCGCGCGGCCACACCCTGCCCTTGCACGATGTTGCCGCAACACGCCGTGTGGAACAGCGGCATATGACGCTGCTGCCTCCTCATGCGCTGATGCAGCGGGCCGGCCTCGCTGTGGCGCGGGTGGCGCTGGCGGTTGCGCCGCATGCCCGCACGATCTGGATTGCCTGCGGGCCGGGCAACAACGGCGGCGACGGACTGCAGGCCGGTGCCTGGCTGCAGGCGCAGGGCAAGCAGGTGCTGGTGACCCTGCTGCAGCAGCCGGATGCCCTGCCGGACGATGCGCGCGCCGCATACAGGGATGCCGTGGCGGCCGGCGTGCGCTTCGTGGACCGGGCGCCTGCCTTGCTGGCCCAGGATCTGTGCATCGACGCCCTGCTCGGCATCGGCGCCAGCCGGGCGCCGAGCGCTGCGATGCAAACCTGCATAGCCGCGATGCGGCGTGCGCCTTGCCGGACACTGGCGGTGGATATTCCCACCGGCCTGCATGCCGAAACCGGCCACTGGCTGGATGGTGGCAGCGCGGAGCAATGCGTGCATGCCGACCATACCGTGACCCTGCTGACGCTGAAACCGGGGCTGTTTACCGGACACGGGCGGGATGCGAGCGGGGTGTTGTGGTTTGACGGGCTGGGAACAGCGCCGGTGAATGCGCCGCACGCTGCGGAAGCCACGGCCTGGCTGTATGGCGCGCAGTTGTCTGCTGAAGAAGCTCCGGCGCCGATTCCTGAAGCGCCGCATGCCAGCCACAAGGGCAGCTTTGGCGATGTCTGCATCGTGGGCGGCGCGGCCGGCATGACGGGCGCTGCCTGGCTGGCGGGCAGTGCAGCCCTCCATTCGGGCGCGGGGCGTGTCTATGTGGGGCATCTGGGTTCGGAAGCTGGCTACGGCTGGCCGGAACTGATGCCGCGGCAGCTGCCGGATGTGTCTGCTCTGGAACGCTTGCCACGGGCTACCGCAACCACGGCTTGTGGCTGCGGCGGAGGCGCTGCCATTGCGGAGTTTCTGCCCGCCCTGCTGGAGCAGTGTCCGCGGCTGGTGATCGATGCCGACGGCCTCAATGCGCTGGCCGCAGATTCCAGCCTGCAGGCGCAATTGCGCAGACGCGCCGGCCGGCAGCAATGGACGGTACTGACGCCTCATCCTCTGGAAGCCGCCCGGCTGCTGGGCATTCGGGCACAGGAAGTGCAGGCCAATCGCATGGCTGCCGCTGGCGAACTGGCTGAACGTTTCCAGTGCGTGGTGGTGCTGAAGGGCTCGGGCACCCTCTGCGCCGCACCGGCAGTGAGCGCTGCCCCCTCCCATGGCAGTTCCACCTGCTTCATGGAAATGGCGGAACTGGTTGATCCGATGGCGTCCGCCCCGCTGCCGACGCTGCATTACGCCGGCAATGCGCGGCTGGCGACGGCAGGCACTGGCGATGTGCTGGCGGGATGCCTGGCGGCTTGCTGGGCGCAACTGCACCAGGCCAGCGAGGACGTGGTCGGCACAGCACTGGCGCAGCGCGCCGCCAATGTCGCTGTGCATCTGCATGGCTGGCAAGCCAATGCCTGGCAAGACGAAACCACGCTGACCGCCTCGGCACTGGCTGCCAGGCTGCCGCGCTACGCAGGCACCAGCCGCGAAGCCTGAAGCCAGCGGCCAGGCCGCTCAGGCCTTGCGTCGCTTCGAGGGCTTGGCCGCTGCGCTGCGCGAGGCGCCGTCGGCGCGCGCTCCGCTCGCCGGACGCGAAGCCGTCCGGCCACGCGCCTGTCGACGTGCTTCCTGCACCGGGGAAGCTGACCGGGTACTGCGTGTCGTGCGCTTGCGCGGTTGCCAGACGGTTTCCTCTTCAACCCCGGTGCCGGCCGCTTCCACGGCACCCGCCTCGTCGTCCTCCGGAGATTTCGCGGCCTCGGCGCTGCGCTTGGCATTGCGCTTGCGCTGCGTGGCGGTTTCGCCCGTCAGCGCGCCTTCGCCAGCGCGCACCAGGCGGAAGTCGATACGGCGGCCATCCAGGTCGACGCGAATCACCTGCACCTGCACGCGGCTGCCCAGGGCAAAGCGCACCCCGGTGCGTTCGCCGCGCAACTCCTGGCGCGCCTCGTCGAACTTGAAGTAGTCGCCTCCCAGTTCGGTGATGTGCACCAGGCCCTCGACATACATCGCATCCAGCGTGACGAACAGGCCGAAGCTGGTGACGGTGCTGACCACGCCGCTGAATTCCTCGCCGAGGAAATCGCGCATGTACTTGCACTTGAGCCAGGCCTCGACGTCGCGGCTGGCTTCGTCGGCACGGCGCTCGTTGGCGCTGCAGTGCAGGCCGGCAGCTTCCCATGCCTGCACTTCGGCGCTGGCCTTGCGCGGTTTCTGCGTGGGCGCCTTCACGCGGGCGGCAGCCGTTTTTTCGAGGCGACGCGCCAGTTTGGCATGGGCCTCGCCCGGTGTCGGCAGGGCCGGCAGCACGTAGCGCTCGTTGTTCAGGATGGACTTGATGACGCGGTGCACCAGCAAGTCAGGGTAGCGGCGGATCGGGCTGGTGAAATGCGTGTAGGCGTCGAACGCCAGACCGAAGTGGCCGCTGTTTTCCGGCGTGTAGATGGCCTGCTGCATGCTGCGCAAGAGCATGGTGTGAATCTGCTCGGCGTCCGGGCGCTCCTTGGTGGCCTCGGCAATGGCGGCGAACTCGCGCGTTTCCGGCTCGTCGCTGATGCCCAGGGGCACGCCCATGGTACGCAGGTAGTTGCGCAGGGTTTCGACCTTCTCGGGCGTAGGCCCCTCGTGCACGCGGAACAGGCCGGCGCGCTTGTGCTCGCCAATGAAGTCGGCCGCACACACGTTGGCCGCCAGCATGCATTCCTCGATCAGCTTGTGCGCATCGTTGCGCACGCGCGGCACGATCTTCTCGATGCGGCCGTTCTCGTCGCAGACGATCTGTGTCTCGACCGTATCCAGATCGACGGCACCGCGGCGCTCGCGCGACTTGAGCAGTGCCTTGAACACGCCATGCAGGTTGAGCAGATCATCGACGCGATGCTTGAACTTGCGTGCTTCCAGCCCCTTGGTGTTGGACAGGATGGCCGCCACCTGTGTGTAGGTGAGGCGTGCGTGGCTGAACATCACCGCCGGATAGAACTGGTAGGCGTGCAGTTCGCCCTCTTCCGTGATCAGCATGTCGCAGACCATGCACAGCCGGTTGACTTCGGGGTTGAGCGAGCACAGGCCGTTGGACAGTTTCTCGGGCAGCATGGGAATCACGCGGCGCGGGAAATAGACGCTGGTGGCACGGTCGTAGGCGTCGATGTCGATGGCATTGCCGGTCTGCACATAGTGGCTGACGTCGGCAATGGCGACCAGCAGGCGCCAGCCCTTCTTCGCGGATTTCCCCCGGCCCGACAGCACGGCGGGCTCGCAATACACGGCATCGTCGAAGTCGCGCGCATCCTCGCCGTCGATGGTGACGAGCGGGATGTCGGTAAGGTCGACACGGCCCGGCAGGTCGCCCGGCTGCACCGTGCTGGGCAGCGCCTTGGCCTGTTGGAGGCAGGCATCGGAAAAGATGTGCGGTACGCCGTACTTGCGCACGGCGATCTCGATCTCCATGCCCGGGTCGTCAACCTCGCCCAGCACCTCCTTGACGCGGCCAACGGGCTGGCCATAGAGCGCGGGCGCCTCGGTCAATTCGACCACCACCACCTGGCCGGGGCCGGCAGTAGCGGTGGCATCCTTGGGAATCAGCACATCCTGGCCATAGCGCTTGTCTTCGGGCGCAACCAACCAGACGCCGTTTTCCTGCAGGAGACGCCCGATGATGGGCTGCTTGCTGCGCTCGATGATCTCCACCACGCGCCCTTCCGGGCGGCCACGGCGGTCGAGTCGCGCGATACGCACCTTGACGCGGTCCTTGTGCAGCACGGCGCGCATTTCGTTGGGCGGCAGATACACATCGGGCCGGCCGTCATCCGGAATCACGAAGCCGTGCCCGTCGCGGTGCCCCTGCACCACACCTTCAATTTCTTGGTCAAAATCTTTTTCTTGATTTTGTTTTTTTGCGGAATTCTTGATACAATCACCTTCTTCAGTTGATGCCCAGGTGGCGGAATTGGTAGACGCACTAGTTTCAGGTACTAGCGAGTAACATCGTGGAGGTTCGAGTCCTCTCCTGGGCACCATCAACAGAAGCAAATCATAGCCGCCATTGGGCGGTTTTTTGATGCCGCAGGGAATGTTTCGGGATCAAGTCCTTCTTCAGACAGATGGCACCGAAAAAATTTTCTGCAACAGGCACCAGATCAAAAAATTTGCTGTTATAGTTACGCCTTCTCTAGATGACGCCCAGGTGGCGGAATTGGTAGACGCACTAGTTTCAGGTACTAGCGAGTAACATCGTGGAGGTTCGAGTCCTCTCCTGGGCACCAGTCATCGAAGGAAACGCAATCAACCGCCCTTGAGGCGGTTTTTTGTTGCCTGTCCTTTTCTGTCCTTGGTAGATGGGCGGATCAACGGCTTTCGACGGTCACACGCAACCCGCCCAGGGTGTCGCTCCGCGCCAGGGTGATGTCGAGCCCGTGCCGCGCCGCAATGCGCCGCACGATGGACCAGCCCAGGCCGCTTCCGGTCTTGCCGGTGCCGAGCACGCGGAAGAAGCGTTCTCCGAGGCGTGCCATGTCTTCCTCGCTCATGCCGGGGCCGCTGTCTTCCACCACCCAGCGCATGCCGCTGCCGTCCGCTTGCTGCGTGAAGGCAACACGCACCGTGGCACCGTCGGGACTGTAACGCAAGGCGTTGTCCAGCAGGTTGCGCAGCAGCACGCCCGCGAGGGTCGGCGGCAAGCGGGCCGGCAGCTGGTCCGGCGCTTCGCACGCGATGGTCTGGCCGCGCGGATCGGCCTGCGTGTACTGCAGGTCCTGCACGACCTGACGCAGCGCAGGGAGGATATCCACCGATTCGGAAGCCGCTCCTGCGGCACGCTGGGCTGCATCGTCGGTGTCAGCTTCCAGCCGCGCCAGTTGCAGCAGTTGCTCGACCATGCGCGTGGCGCGGTCGCACCCCTGCAGCACGCCTTGCAGCGCCTGCTGGCGCTCGCCGGCATCCTGCGCGCCCGAGGCCACCTGGGCCATCATGCGGATGGCGGCAATCGGGGTGCGCAGCTCGTGCGCGGCATCGGCGGTGAAGCGGCGCTCGTTGTGCAGCATGTCGCCCACGCGCACGAACAGCTGGTTGAGGGAGTCGGTCAGCGGCTGGATTTCACGGGGTGCGCTGTCCAGCGCCAGCGGGGCATGGGACTGCGGCGGGCGCTGCGCGATCAGCTGGCCCACCTGGCGCAGGGGCCGCATCGCGGCACGCAAGGCCAGCCAGACCACCAGCGCCAGCACCGGAAACAGCAGCAACAGCGCGATCAGCAGGGTCCGCACGCTGGCGATGGCAATTTCATTGCGCACCTCGGCGTCTTCGGCCACCATCACGCGCACCTTGTCCTCGCCTTCCGCGGTGTAGACGCGCCAGGCACGCTGGCCCGTCCTGGTATCCGAATAGCCCAGCTCACCACTGCCCAGCGGCTGGCGCGGCGCGTGCGTGGACTGGGCAAGCAGTGTCCCCTCCTTCCAGACCTGGTAAACCGTATGGACGTGGTACTTGCGTTCGCCGCGTCCACGGCCGCGACGCGGACGCAGGTCGCGCTCCTCCAGTTCGTCGGGGTCGATCTCGTCCAGCGGCTGGGCGGCCAGCATCAGCGCTGTCTGCTCCAGATGGGCATCGAGCAATTCGTTGACTTCGTGCCGCGTGAGGTACCAGGTGGTTCCGATCACCAGCATCCAGACCATGGCCAGGGTCGCCAGGATGATGGTCAGCAGTCGCAGGTAGATAGAGTAGCTGCGCGCGGGCGCTGCTGCGCCGGCCGCCGGGGATGAACTGCTTCCCTGCCCTGCCAGACCCATGATCACTCTCCGCTGTGCACCACTTCAGGCAGCAGATAGCCCACGCCGCGCACGGTTTCGATCAGCTGGCTGCCGAGCTTGCGGCGCAGGTGGTAAATGTGCACCTCGACGGCATTGCTGGCTACCTCGGTGCCCCAGGCGTAGATTTTTTCCTCCAGTTGCTCGCGGCTCATGACGCGGCCGGCATTGCGCATCAGGGCGTGCAGCAGGTCGTATTCGCGCTGGGCAAGGTCGACCGGCACACCGGCCAGCGTCACCTTGTGCGCCATGGGATCGAGCACCACATCGCCCGCGCGCAACACGTTGTGTGCCTGTCCGCTCGAGCGGCGCACCAGCGCACGCAGGCGCGCGGCGAGTTCATGCAGGTCGACCGGCTTGACGACATAGTCATCGGCGCCGGTGTCCAGGCCCTGGATGCGCGACTGCACGGCATCGCGCGCCGTCAGCACCAGCACGGGTGTGGAGCGCCCCTGCTGGCGCAGGGCCTGCAGCACGTCCATGCCATCCATGCGCGGCAGGCCGAGGTCGAGTACGGCAGCTTCGTAGTCCACCGCCTGCAGCTCGCGCAGGGCAGCGCTGCCGTCGCGGACCCAGTCCACATGAAAGCCCTGCTGCTGCAGCCCGGCGCGCAGCGCAGTGCCCAGCAAATCGTCGTCTTCAGCCAGCAGGATGCGCATGATGTTTCCTTGCTCCTCGCTCAATCAGTCGTCGTGGTCGCCATTGTGCAGGGCACCGGCCTGCAGGGTTGCCGTCGTGCCGCCCTCGTTGCCGAGCGTGCTGCGGGCATCCTGCCAGTACCATCCGGCAAAGGCTACCATAGCTGCGCTGAACAGCAGCGCCAGCCAGGCCCGATTGTGCGGCACCAGATCCGGGCCGGCGCCACTCTGGCGGCCACCGATCATGGGGCGCGCCAGGTTCTGGCTGCGCAGCAGGCTGGCGGCCAGCAGCACGCCCAGATGCAGCAGGACGGCGAACAGCGCGAGGTTGCCGAGCAGTTCGTGCAGCTCACCCATCCATTCGCCTGTCAGTTCCTGATAGGTAATATAGCCACTCAGGCCGAGCCAAGGCAAGGCGGCAATCAACAGCACGATGGACAGGCTGATGCCCTGCGTCATGGCCTGGCGCAGTTGCGCGCCGGGTTGCGAGGTCCAGCCCTGCAGGCCGCGGGCCGAGAATTGCTCGCGCAGCCAGCGCAGCGAGGCGCCCATGCGGCGGCCCCAGATGGACAGGCCGACCGACTTCGGACCGAGCAGACCCCAGACGATGCGGAAACCCAGCGCCAGCAGCATGCTGTAGCCGGCGATGACGTGCCAGAGGCGCCAGCTTTCGCTGTCACCGGTGATGTAGGCCACGAGAAAGCTGCCTGCGATCCACCAGTGGGCGGCGCGCGTGGGGGCATCCTTGACGCGACGCGAGGGCGTGGCCGTCGCAGCCCCGGCGGGAAGTGTGGAAGCGGTTTGGGTCATGATGTTCTCCGGAATCAGCGCGGAATGCGCACGCTGTCTTCGTCATAGTTGCCCTTGTCGGCGCCGGTATGGCAGGCCATGCAGTTGGCCGCGCTGCCGATCTTGGGTCGCTTGAAGGTGGATGCAGGAATTTCGTCGTGCTCGTGCAAGAACCAGCGGGTGCGCGTAATGCGGTCTTCCGGCGGCGTGCTGCCGAGGCGGTTGCTGCTGCCGGCATTGGCCTGCAACCAGGTGGAAATGGTTTTTGCGGTGGCAGCGTCGATCGAGGCATCGGTGCCGTAATGCTTGTCGAGCGTGTTCATCATGCGTTGCCACGAAGCTGCCGGCAGAAAGCGCGGCTCGTAGGCCATGTGGCAGGAAGCGCATTCTGACTGGTAGGCCTTGGGCATGCCGACGCGTACGCTATTGGCAATGGGACGACGCTCGGATTCGCGGCGCTCGCTGCGCGGCGTTTCGCGCTCTTCGTGATCGTCGTCAGCCAGCACCTGGCTGCTGAACAGGGGCAAGGTAATGGCAGCACCCAGTGCGGCGATGCCGGCAATCCACCAGCGTTTGCGGCTGGACGATGATTGGGAAGTCGGTTTCATGGCGGTCTCCTTGAGGGGATGGATCAGCGACGCAGGCTGATGAGGTAGGCCATGACGTCAGCCTTTTCCTGCGCCGAGCATTCGCGCTTGAAGACGTCGTTGCAGTTGCGCTTGAACCACTTGTCGACCTTGGCGGTTTCGGTGAAACGGTCCGGCTGCACGGCGGGGGCCAGCGGAGCGATGTTCTTGCCGGTACTGGCATGGCGGCCGGCGGTGGTGGGCGGCGCGTTGTGGCAGGAGGCGCAACTCCACTCGCCACCATGCTTGCTGTTGAACAGCTGCTGGCCGCGTGCGGCCTGGCCGGGGCCGGACTGCGACTGCCAGCGCTGCAGTTGCTGCTGGGCCGTGGTGTCACCGGCGTGCACGGGGGCAGCCAGGATCAGGCCGCACAGGCCCGCCAGGGGCAGCAGGCGTTGCAGAAAGGATGATCGGGACATGGGAGGGCTCCAGGGTGTGTGCTTGAATGGTTCCCATGGTGCCTGCGGCATCTGAAAGCCGGCTTAAGAGACGATCAGGAAGGGCTAAGCCTCTCGCCGCGGCGAAAAAAATGCACCCGGCTTGCGGCTCGGGTGCATCGGACAGGCGTACTGCCAGGGGCTTACTTGCGCAGCAGCACCTTCAGCGCCTGTTGCAGGCGGCGCGCGCGGCCCGCATCGTGGCTGTCGGCCAGCACCTGGGCCACATCGCCGATCCAGGTCTCGGCGGGAGCCGGATCGTGGCGGCGCGTCAGCAGCTGCAGTTGCAGCGCGCGGCGGGCCGTGAGCTGGTCAGCCGGGGTGGGCACTTCGGCAGCCATTTCCAGGCGCAGCAGTGCCGTGTCGGAAGCGCCAGCCTTGGCAGGGGCACCCAGTGCAGCCACCCAGGTATTGCGCTGCGCGCCCGGCACGGCCTTGCCCAGTTCACTGGCGCTGGGCACGGCATCGGGCTGGCGTTTTTCCCAGGCACCCAGCAGCTGGGTGATGGTTTCGCCGTGGGCCTGTTCGGCCAGTTTGCGCAGGGCCATCTGGGCGTGGTCCAGCGCATCGCGCTGGGCACGGAAGGCGGCATCGCCCAGGCGCGGCGCGCGCGGGCCACGCTCGAAACGGTCGTCGAAGCGGCCACGCGGGCCATCACGGCGGTCGCCCGGACGGCCATCGCGACGGTCACGGCCGTCACGGCGATCTTCCTGGGGCTTGCCTTGGGCGCCGATGCGGGCCTGCGGACGGTCATCGCCACGCACGGCAATGGCCGGGCGGTGTTGCATGGCGCTGGCGGCGGGCGGGCGCGGTGCACCCTCTTCCGCCGGAGCGGCGTCGGTCGGAGCTTCCGCTGCCGGGGCGGGGGCTTCTTCCGCCTGTGCAGCCATTTCGGCAGCGGCTTCGCGCTGGCCCTTGATGGCTTCTTCCAGCGCGCGCATGGCTGCGTGGATGGCTTGAGCATCGCCCTTGGCGTTGGCGGCTTCCAGGGCCTTGGCGGCCTGCACCACGACCTGGTCGCGTTCGCTCAGGGCGGCCTGGGCATGCTCGCGCTGCTGGTGCTTGCGCTGGAAGGCCTCGTCCAGCGGCTTGCGGAAGGCATCCCACAACTTCTGTTCGTGCTTGCGCTCCAGCGGCACGCTCTGGGCTTCCTGCTGCCAACGCTGTTGCAGCGCCTTGATGGCATCGATGCGCAGGCTGGCGGCAGCGCCGAGTTCGCGTGCCTCGTCGATCATGGCCTGGCGCACCTGCGCGCTGGCTTTCTGCGCCGCATACAGATGGGCGCCAGCTTCGGCCATGGCGGCCTTCCAGCGCGGCTGCAGCTCGGCAAACACCTTTTCGCTCAGGTGGCCGGCCTCTCGCCAGCGGCGGGAGAAGCCGAGCAGGTCGCGATGGGCGGCCTTCCAGTCGGCCACGCCCTGCTGCACCTGCTGGGCATGCTGCTCGCCCCAGGTTTTGAGTTCGTCCATCAGGTGCAGGCGTGCTGCCTTCTGTTCGGCGGCATGCTCCTTCATGGAGGCCAGCCAGGCCTCAACGATGCGGTAGGCCTCGTTGCAGGCGGCATCAAAGCGCTTCCAGAGCACGTGGTTGGGCACCCCGCCCTGGTCGGTCTGCTTCCACTGCTCGCGCAGGTGGCGCAGGGTTTCCTGCAGCTTGCGCGGGCTGAGCTTGCTGGTCGGCATGGGACGCGGACCGGCGGGCTGGGCCTTGGCTGCGGATTTGGCTTTCAGTGTCCTTGCGGGGACAGCAGATTCAGGCTTGGTGGTTTCTGCCTGTTCTGTCTGGCCATCGGCTTCAGCGGCCGGCTCGACTGCATCCGTCGCTTCGGCAGCGGGAGCAGCCGGCGCGCCGGCAGCCTCGGTGCTCTCGGCAGACGCTGCAGGTGCTTCGCCTTCTGCCTCCTGAACGGGAGCCTGTTCGCCGGTTGCGACTGCTTCTGCAGCGTCAACAGTTTCTGCAGACACCACAGCTGCCTCGGGGGCAGCCTCTGCCGATTCTTCAGTCACAGGTGCTTCGATGGCTTCTGCTTGTGCCGCTGCGGGCACTTCTGCAGGCGCTGCCGGCTCCACAGGCGCGGCACTCGCTTCCGGCTTGCCGGTTTCTTCCTGCTTCGGAGCTTCCGCAGCCTTGTCTGCAGCCGCCTTCTCCACCGTCACCGTGCGTTCCGGGCGGTCGATCAGCGCCTCGGCCTGCTGTACCAGCTCTTGGCGGATCTGGTCGGCGCGCCAGCGCTGCCAGCCTTCCAGTTCGCCGGCAGAAGCCAGCACTGCATGTGCCTTTCCTTCCAGCTCGGCGCCAACCTGCTTGCGATGCTCCTTGAGGGCATTGCGCAACGCCTGCGCCGCAGCGACGCTGGCCTTGCTGTGGCCGCTCACCAACTCCTGCTCCAGAGCGGCGACAGCGGCCTGTACGGCAGCTTCGGCATCGGCACGGCGCTGGGCCTGGGCCGGGTCCTTGAGTGCTGCCGGTTCGCCCGCCGGCTCCGCAGCCTCGGCAGGCGCCACGTCCTCGCCACGCAGCACGCGCAGTTCGTCGGCCCATACAGGTACCGGAGGCAGCGGACGGGAAGCATCCTCGACAGCGGCACGGGTCTGGCCCAGCGCATCCTCGAAGGCACGCACCACCAGCTGCAATTGTTCAATTGCGCTTTCCAGTTGCGTCACATGCTTGGGATCGACGCTCTGCCAGGCGGCATCCTGCTGCAGCGCCTGCGCCTGCTCGCGCCAGTGCGCCACATCGGCATTCAGGCTGGCTTCGGCGGCATCGGCCTCCTTCCAGCTCTTGGTGGACAGCACCTCGATGCGCTGCGCCAGCAACACGGCGGCTTCGCGGTGCACCTGCACGCGGGTCTGCAGGTCCTCGATGGTCTTGATGCGCTCAGCCAGCTGCAGCTTGAGACTGGCCAGCGGCTCCTTGCTCAGCGGTGCGCCGGCCTTGGCAGCATCCCGCTGCCACGCCATGGCATCGGCAATATTGAGCTTGGCCGTCTGCAACAGTTGCTCGGCCTTGGTGCCCCACTCGGCTGCCAGCAGTTCCTGGCCCTTGCTGCGCTTGATTTCGTCCAGCTTCTCGCGCAGCGCCTTGGCCGCGCCCTTGTCGCGCGCGCTCAGTTCCTTGAAGACTTCCTGCATGTTGGCCAGCTCGGGCTCGGTGGCGAGCCAGGCACGCACGCGGGCGGCGCGCTCGCCCGACGTGGCGGCGGAGAACACGCCCCCGGTCAGGGCATCGAGCGGATGCGCGGACTGGCGGCCGGAAGTGGAGGAGGAAGCGCTGGCTTCCGGGCCCCCTGCGGGGGTGGAATCATTGGATTCGGCTTCGGGGCCGGCTCCAAATAGTGGAAAGCGGATCATGTCAGTAGTCGTTTGTGTCGTTCCGGAAATGGAAAATGCCGCGCACGACGGCATCGGGACTATTTTGCCCGGTTTTTCATGGTGTTGTCATCCGCCAACGCTCCGGAGCCGAAAGACAGACGCAGAAACCGGCACCCCGGAACACGTTGCGCGATACCAAACATTACATTTCTTGCAAGTTTTGCCTGCGGAACGTCTCACCAGAGGCAAACCGCATGGAAACAGGGCCCGACAACTCCCGCAACTGCGGCCCGAAACATGGGGAAAACCCGGCCAATCATGGCCATCCAGAGCGCCAAATCATTCCTGAAAGTAATAATGTTTGTGTTGTTAATGCTTGACCGGTAATTAGCGGCCTTTCTAGAATTCGCTGATTCTGCGCATTGCCTATTTTTTCATCGGCTTGCGCCCGTGCAGGCGGACACCTTGCACTGAAGAACCCATGTGCCGCTGGCCAGCCACTTGAGATAGTGAAGCCCCGCAGCCCTGCTGCAGAACCGGCACCGCAGTCCGCCCGCAACCCGATCAGCATCCGCGTCCGTGGGTTGGACGATGGATTACCGAGGATCCGCGCTTGACCGCCGTCTCCACAACCCCTGATTCCACCCTGGCCTCCCGCTCGGATGCCGGTGACATGACTTCCTGGAAGCACCCGCTGCGCAAGCTGGGGCGCGCATTCTTCACGGTCACCCACAGCAGCATGGCTCTGGTGGGCATTGGCGCCGTGCTGTCTGCCGGCGTGCTGGCTGCCCAACCCGAGTTGCGCGACGACGCTGCCGCCCATGTGCTGGGCTGGCTGCAACCGGCCGAGAACGGACAGGCTTCCATCGACAGCCTGCCGGAGGATGCGGCCGCCACATTTGCCAGCGCAGCATCTGCGGTCGAATCCACGCCGGTGATGCAGGCCAATGCAGCCGAGGGCCGCTTCCCGGCGACCGATCCCGGCGACCTGCCACGCCAGCAGGCTGCCGTCACCTACTGGATCAGCAAGAAATACCGCGTGGCTCCCGAGCCGGTGGGCCTGCTGGTAAAGGAAGCCTTTGCCGTCGGCAGCCAGGAAAAGATCGACCCCTCGCTGATTCTGGCGATCATGGCGATCGAATCCAGCTTCAACCCCTTTGCCCAGAGCACCGTGGGCGCCCAGGGCCTGATGCAGGTGATGACCAAGATCCATTCGGACAAGTATGCCCATCTGGGCGGCAACCTGGCCGCGTTTGATCCGGTGAGCAACCTGCGCGTAGGCGTGAAGGTACTCAAGGAAACCATTGCGCGCGCCGGTTCGCTGCGCGGTGGCCTCAAATACTATGTGGGCGCGGCCAATCTGCCGTCCGACCAGGGGTATGGCGACAAGGTGCTGGCCGAATACGCACGCATCCAGGCTGTGGCCCAGGGCCGCACCGTGGCCGCCAACGCGCAGGTTCCGGTGAAAGAACCGCAGACGCCCGCAGCCAGCAGCGTGAAGACCGCAGCCGCCAAGCCCCAGGCCGACAATGCCGATGGCCGCAAGCGCGTGCAGATCGCCGCTGCGCCGATGCAGGCCAGCTTCAGCAAGCGCAGCACGCCGTCCGTGGATGGCAGCGCACCGCTGGTACAGCGTGCCCTGGCCTCCAGCAACCTGAAGGGCGAAGGCGCCCGTCGCCTGGAACTGGCGCGCAATGACAGCCGCGCCGACACCACCACGCAGGAACTGCAGGCGCAGTAAGAGCCCCTGGAGGGTCCTTTCACGGGCCGCCGGCACGCCACGCAATTGAAATAAATTCGTTGCAGACCGGCTTCGCATCCGGCCCTTCAGGGTTCAAGCGCAGGCCGGATTCCGCTACACTTGAGCCCGTGCACGACTGGCGATAGGCATCAGGCCCTGTCCTGATGCCGACGTGGATCCGGCCGCCATGCCACCCGCATGCGCAGCGCCATCACCACGGGGGAGTGCGCCATTGCCTGCAGCCGCGCTTGCGCCTGCACCGATGCTTTTGCCGTTCGCCTGGGCAGCCCTGACGCCGCATCCCGCGCAGGGGTCAATCTCCTTTTGACGAAAGACTGCCAATGTATCAGCGCAACATCCTGATTGAACAAACCGATCCCGAACTGTGGGCTGCCATCCAGGCCGAGAACCAGCGCCAGGAAGACCACATCGAGCTGATCGCCAGCGAGAACTACGCCTCCCCGGCCGTGATGGCCGCGCAGGGCACCCAGCTCACCAACAAGTACGCCGAAGGCTACCCGGGCAAGCGCTACTACGGTGGCTGCGAATATGTGGACGTGGCCGAGCAACTGGCCATCGACCGCGTGAAGCAACTGTTTGGCGCCGAAGCCGCCAACGTGCAGCCGCACTGCGGCGCCTCCGCCAACGAGGCCGTGTTCCTGGCCTTCCTCAAGCCCGGCGATACCATCATGGGCATGAGCCTGGCCGAAGGCGGCCACCTGACGCACGGCATGGCGCTGAACATGTCCGGCAAGTGGTTCAACGTGGTGAGCTACGGCCTGAACGACAAGGAAGAAATCGACTACGACGCCATGGAGCGCAAGGCCCATGAGTGCAAGCCCAAGCTGATCATCGCCGGTGCCTCCGCCTACAGCCTGCGCATCGACTTCGAGCGCTTCGCCAAGGTTGCCAAGGACGTCGGCGCCATCTTCATGGTGGACATGGCCCACTACGCCGGTCTGATCGCCGCAGGCGTGTACCCCAACCCGGTGCCGCACGCCGACGTGGTCACCTCCACCACGCACAAGAGCCTGCGCGGCCCGCGTGGCGGCATCATCCTGATGAAGGCCGAGCACGAGAAGGCGATCAACAGCGCCATCTTCCCGGGCCTGCAGGGTGGCCCGCTGATGCACGTCATCGCCGCCAAGGCCGTGGCCTTCAAGGAAGCGCTGAGCCCCGAGTTCAAGGCCTACCAGGAACAGGTCGCGAAAAACGCCGTGGTGATGGCCGAGACGCTGACCCAGCGCGGCCTGCGCATCATCAGCGGCCGTACCGAAAGCCACGTGATGCTGGTCGACCTGCGCAGCAAGGGCATTACCGGCAAGGAAGCCGAAGCCGTGCTGGGCGCCGCCCACATGACGATCAACAAGAACGCCATCCCGAACGACCCCGAAAAGCCGTTTGTGACCAGCGGCGTGCGTATCGGCACCCCGGCCCTGACCACGCGTGGCTTCAAGGAAGAAGAAACCCGCATCACGGCCAATCTGATCGCCGACGTGCTGGACAACCCGCGTGACGAAGCCAACCTGGAAGCCGTGCGCGCCAAGGTGGCCGAGCTGACCCGCCGCTTCCCGGTTTACGGCTAAGCTGGCGCATGCCAGGGCGCTTCGGCGCCGCCTGCTTCCTGTGGGGAGATGGCGGCACGAGGCGCTTTTTCTTTTCGGGAGACTGCCATGAAATGCCCTTTCTGCGGCCACAACGACACCCAGGTGGTGGAAACGCGCCTGTCCGAGGAAGGCGATACCATTCGCCGTCGCCGCAAGTGCGGCCAGTGCGAAAAGCGCTTCACCACCTATGAACGGGCCGAAGTGACCATGCCGGTGGTGGTGAAGAAGGACAGCCGTCGCGTGGAGTACGACAAGCGCAAGCTGCAGGCCTCGTTCGCGCTGGCGCTGCGCAAGCGCAGCGTGAGCACCGAGCAGGTCGATGGCGCCATCAGCCGCATCGAGGAAAAGCTGCGCACCCTGGGCGAGCGCGAAATCGCCAGCCACCAGCTGGGCGAGCTGGTGATGCGCGAACTGAAGAAGCTGGACAAGGTGGCCTATATCCGCTTTGCCAGCGTGTACCGCAGCTTCCAGGATATCGACGAGTTCACCGCGCTGGTGGATGAAGTCAGGAAATAAGGCGTACGGGCACCCGACGTGCGGTAGCCGGCGTGAGCCCTGTTCAAGGAAGAAACGCGCGGTTCCAGCAGGAAATCGGGCCCATTCAGAACACCAGCGTACGCCAGCGCAGATTGGCCGCACGCGCCATGAACTGCACCGCCCCGCCGTGCCCAGTGCATTCGGGGATCAGGCCATGCGGATCGATGGCGTGGGCACGCAGCGCGTCGGTGCATGCCAGGATGCGCGCACCCAGGGCCACTGCCTCGCGCATGGCGCTGGCGATATTCTTCTGGTGCATGGGCGCCTGCAGCGCTTCCGCCACGCCGGGCACCAGCAGGCGCACGCTGCCGGCCGTGCAGTAGATTTCTACCGGAACGTCCATGGCTGCGGCCGCAGCGGCAAAGAAGAATGGCGTGTGCAGCAGTTCCGGCTGCTCCGGACTGGCGGCCCAGAGCAGGATGGCGATGCCGTCGGCAGCATGATCCACATAGCCCATGTCAGAACTCCAGGCGGTGCAGCCAGGCATGGTGGCGCATGGCGGGCAACACGGCTTGGCCATGCAGCAGGTGCTGCTGGTCGTGCTCCCAATCCGTCAATCGCATGCGCACCAACCAACCATCGCCATAGGGCTGCCGGTGCACCAGTTCGGGCTGTTCTTCCAGCAGCGGATTGACTTCGATCACCTCACCCGTCACGGGCGAACGCACGGCAACGATGGATTTCGCCAGTTCGACCACGGCGATCGAATCCCCCTGCTTCACGAGGGAACCGGCGCGCTTGGGCCGGCACATGTAGATATCGCCGGCCAGGGCGATGCCGAGCGAGGTGATGCCGATCGTGGCCACGCCGCCGTCCGCAATACGCGCCCAGACCTGCTGCTCGATCAGATAGTGCAACTCCTCCGGGCAGTGCGCCATGGCTGCGACGGCTGCTGAGGGAAGCCCGGCCGCATCAGTCATCCCTGCGCCTCGGTTCGTCGTCATCGCCCGTGGCGCCGATGTTGCCCTGGGAGGTGGTGGCCTGCACCGTGGCCGATGCACCGTCGCCGACCGTAGCCTGAACCGTGGCATTGGCCTGTCCCGCGTTGCGCGAGAACCGGCCTGCCAGGGAGCCACCCTGCGCGGAAGGCAGTGTTTGCAGCGGCTGCGGTGCCACCTGCACCTGGGGTGCGACCGGTTGCACCGGCGTGGCCGAAGATCCGTGCGGCGGCACACCGCCTGCCAGATTGGCACCGGTTCCGGCAGCTGCAAAACTCAGCTCCATCGCCCGCCCGCCCTTGGCCTGCAGGCGTGCGGAGCGCCGTCCCACGGCCTCCAGCGTCCAGCCATCGGCAACCTCCTGCCCGGCGCGGAACGGCCGCCCGGGCTGGCCATCCACGGCAATCACGGCAATGCCGGTGCCGAACTGGTTGGCGACGGCGCCCTGCAGCACGAAGCGGCCGCTGCCGCCATCGGGGGTGGCTGCAGCTTCGGCAGATTCCGCAGGCGGGGGGGCATCCGAATATCCCAGCAGCCGTGCCAGCAAATGGTCATCCGCATGCAGCGCGGTATCTGCTACCAGGGCGCTCACCCCGCCGCCCTGACCACGCGAGCCGAGCAGCCAGAATGCCAGCGCACCCGCCACCAGCAACCAGACCAGCAGTGACAACAGGCGGACACCCCAGCGCTCGCGCAGGGACAGCCCTTGCAGCGCGGCGACAGGAAAGGAAGGCAGGGTCAAGGCAGACATTGCCGCATTATGCGGCAAGGTGATACGGCGACCTGTGCAGAAAAGCCACGTGTCACTGTTTTGCCCCAAAGTGCCGCTAGCATTGTCCGGTTGCGATCCCGATTGACTGAAAACACTTCCCATGTCTGACCGAATCTCCCGCTCCAGCCGCCAGCACCGCGCCCAACGCGGCTTTACCCTGATCGAACTGATGGTGGTGCTCGTCATCATCGGCGTGCTGGCCGCGCTGGTGGTGCCCAACGTGCTGGGCCGCGCCGACGATGCGCGCGTAACGGCCGCCAAGACCGATGTCAACAACCTGATGCAGGCGCTCAAGCTTTACAAGCTCGACAACCAGCGCTATCCCAGCGCCGAGCAGGGCCTGCAGGCGCTGGTGACCAAACCTGCTGCCGCCCCCGTGCCCGCCAACTGGAAGCCCTACCTGGACAAGCTGCCCACCGACCCCTGGGGCAAGGACTACCAGTACGCCAACCCCGGCATCAAGGGCGAAGTGGATGTGATGTCCTTCGGCGCTGACGGCCAGCCGGGCGGGGAAGGCAGCAACGCGGATATCGGCAGCTGGCAGTAAGCGACTGATGGCCGGCTGCTGCGCAGCGGCGCTCTTTCCGATGTCGCGTGCATTGAGCCCCATGCCTCGCAGGCGTTTATTGTCCGTATCGGCACAAGCTGCGCCGCGTAGGCGGCTGCGCGGCTTCACCCTGATCGAATTGCTGGTGGTGCTGGTCATCATGGCGATTGCCACGGCCGGAGCCACGCTGACATTGCGTGATTCCGACCACACCCGCATCGAACGCGAGGCAGACCGGCTGGCAGCGCTGCTGGAAGCGGCGCGGGCGCAATCGCGCGCGAGCGGCATTCCGGTGCGATGGCAACCGGCGGGGGATGGTTTTGTCTTTGCCGGACTGCCCGAAACCAGCACTCAGCCCCGCGAGTGGCTGGCTCCGACGCTGGTGCTATCCGGCGGCACGGCGCAGACGCTGCGCTCGGAAAACATCGAATTGGTGCTGGGCCCGGAGCCGGTATTGCCGGCGCAGACGCTCACCATCGCCATCGCCGGCAAGCCGCAGATGCGGCGCACGGTGGCCACCGATGGCATCCGGCCCTTCCGGCCGGTGGTGGAAGGGCCGGCACCATGAGTCCTTGCCGCATGCCTCCGTCGTCCCATCACAGCCGCCAAGGCGGGCCCACTGCTGCCAGTTCGGCGCAAGGCGGCTTTACGCTGATCGAGGTGCTGGTCGCGCTGGCCATCGTGGCGATTGCGCTGGTTGCCGGCGGCCAGGCCACGCAAGCGCTGGTGAGCCATGGCCAGCGCCAGAGCGACATGCTGCTGGCGCAGATCTGTGCCGAGAACCAGTTGGTGGCCATGCGGCTGTCGAGGGTGTTTCCGCCGGTGGGCGACAGCGAAGTGGCCTGTCCCCAAGCCGGCGAGGAGCTTACCGTGAAGATCACCGTGATGCCCACGCCCAACCCCAACTTCCGCCGCGTGGATGCGCATACGCACAAGGGTGCGCTGCCGCTGTACCGGCTGTCGACCATCATGGGGCGTTTGTGATGGTTGTTGATCGTCCGGCGCGTCTGCGGCACGTGCGGCCGGCCTTGCATCACTACCGGAGCCGAGCGGTATTGCGGACCAGCCCGGCCCGGCAGAGCGGTTTCACCCTGATCGAGCTGATGGTGGCCATCGGCATTCTGGCGCTAGTGGCCCTGCTGAGCTGGCGCGGGCTGGACGCCATGGTGCGGGCGCAGCAAGGCACGCAAAGCCGCAGCGACCAGATCGCGGTAGTGCAGACGGCGCTGGCGCAGTGGCGCGTGGATCTGGATGCCATGTTGCCCAGCGCCGGCAGCAGGCAACCGGTGCTGGACTGGGACGGGCAGACCCTGCGCGTCTTGCGGCTGGCCAGCCCCGAGACGCAGACGGCAGCAGAAACCGGCGCAGGACAGGCGCAACAATCCTTGTGGACGCCGGCGACCATCGTGGTGGCCTGGACGCTGCGCAGCGCTTGCCCGCGCAGCCCGGCGGAGACCTCCTCCGGGGAAGCTGCCAATGGTGCCGTTCCCGGCTCCTGCTGGATGCGCTGGCAATCTCCCCAGTTGCGCACCCATGGCGAACAGCAGCAGGCCTGGCAGCAGGCTGCCAGCTGGGGATCAGGCGCGCAAGGCGAGGCTGCAGGCTCGCAGGTGATGCTGCCCCTGCAGGCCTGGGAGGTGCTGGGCTATCGCGATGATGCCTGGGGGCCAGTCAAAGGCCTGCCCGTGGGCAGCGCACCAGCCGGTGGTGCTGACGGTGCTGACGGTGCTGACGGTGCTGACGGTGCTGACGGTGCTGACGGTGCTGGCGGTGCTGGCGGTGCTGGCGGTGCTGGCGGTGCTGGCGGTACTGGCGGTACTGGCGGTACTGGCGGTACTGGCGGCATTGGAGGCGCCGGTGGTGCGGGCAGCGGAACGCCGGGTGCTGCACCCAACCCTGTTCCGGACGGCCTGCGCCTGCAACTGACGCTGCCCGGCCAGGGCACCGGAATCGCCGGCAGCCTGACGGTGGACTGGCTGCAGCCTACCCTGACGCGGGAGCGCAGCTGACATGCGCAAACGCCTCCTTATCCGCCAGATCATGCGTCGCTCAGCGCGAGGCCCGCAGCGCCAGCGCGGCGCCGCCCTGCTGCTGGCCATGCTCACCGTCACGCTGGTTGCCGCCTTTGCCGCCGCGGCCGTCTGGCAGCAATGGCGCAGCACCGAAATCGAGACTGCCGAGCGCGCCCGCCTGCAGTCCGGCTGGATTCTGGCCGGCGCACTGGACTGGTCGCGCCTGATCCTGCAGGAAGACGCGCGCCAGGGCGGTCCCGATCACCTCTCGGAGCCCTGGGCTGTGCCGCTGATGGAAGCACGCCTGTCCACCTTCCTGGCCGCCGAACGCAACATCACGGTGGATGCCAGCAACCTGCCCGATGATGCCTTCCTCTCCGGCCAGATCGAGGACGCGCAGGGACGCTTCAACCTGCGCAACCTGCTGCGCAACGGCCAGCCGTCCGAGGTTGACAGGCAAACGCTGCAACGCCTGTTCGTGAACCTGCGGCTGCCGGGCACGCAGGCCGAGGCTCTGGCCACCCAGTGGCTGCGCGCCGCCCGGGCAGAACAGCAAGGCCCCGGCAGCGAGCCCGGTGCACCGCTGCTGCCGGCCCGGCTGCAGCAACTGGCCTGGCTGGGGGTGGCACCCGAACTGATCCGCCAGCTGGCACCACACGTCACCATCCTGCCCGAACGCACCAGCATCAATGCCAATACCGCCAGCGTTGAAGTGCTGAGCGCGGCGGCACCCAATGTGGCCCCGGGAGATGTCGCCCGCGCCGTGGCGCAGCGCGCCAGCAAGCCCTTCCTGGATACCGCCGCCCTGCAGGCCGCGATTCCGGCAGGCGAGGGGCAGGCCGAACTGGGTGTGAACAGCAAGTATTTCGTAATCCGCGGCAGTCTGCGCCTGGGCAGCATCCGCATCGACGAGCAAGCGCTGGTCGAGCGGCAGGGGCTGCAAAGCGTGATGCTGTGGCGTGAAAAAGGGAGTGTGTTCAGCCCCGAACAGTAAGACGCTTTTTCTCATCCACTTCCGCCATCCAGTTGGCAGGACGATCGTCCGCAGATGTCATCTGGGTTGTCGTTTTATGACATTTCGGTGTCATACTGCCCCACTAAAATCGCGCGGTCCATGGCCCAACTCCTTGTTCGCCTTCGCCTTCCCGGTGCTCCTGAAGCATCGTTTTCGCATGTCCTGAGTCCCGACGGCCAGGCGGTGGACAGGCACGCCCGCAGCGAGGCGGCGCTGCTGCCCTGGCAGGACGCGCACGAGGTCGTGGCACTGGTGCCGGCCCAGGCGCTGTCCTGGCACCGGGTGCAGTTACCCAAGGGCAGCACGGCCAATCCGGCCCGCCTGCGCACGGTGCTCGAAGGCCTGCTGGAAGAGCATGTGCTGGATGACATGGCCGAGTTGCACTGCGCGCTCCAACCGGATGCGGCCAAGGCGACCGGGCCTGTGTGGGTGGCGGTCTGTCATGCCGGCTGGCTGCGCGAGCAGCTGGATGAACTGGAAGCGGCGGGCTGTGTGGCCAGCCGCATCGTGCCCGAGTTTGCGCCGCAACCGTTCGGTGCGGCACCAGCCGCGTTCAGCGAACCCGGCCTGGATGCCCCCGCCCTGCCCGAGGACGCCCGCGTGCACGCCATTGCCGAGGACGACGGCAGTGCCTGGTGGGTACGCACCGGCAGCGACCTGGAAGCCGGCGACGATGCCCCCGGCGTGCTGCTCTGGCCCCTGCCCGATCCGGCCGAGGCCGATCTGGCACAGGCCGAGCCGCCCGAATCCGTCCGTCGACTGGCGCAACAGCATCCGAATGCGGTTCTGGCCGACGCCGGCATTGCGCAGTGGGCCGAACAGTCCTTGCGCCAGCCCGTCACCGTGCAGCATGCCGCGCAGCGCTGGCTGCAGGCCTCCGCCACCCCCTGGAACCTGGCGCAGCTGGCCTTCGCCAACCGCCAGTCCGACCGCATGCGCAAGCAGGCCGGCCAGCTCTGGCAGCGCTTTCTCCAGGCGCCGCAGTGGCAGGCGGTGCGCTGGGGCCTGGTTGCCCTGGTGCTGGTACAGCTGATCGGCCTGAACTGGGCCGCGCTGCAGGAGCGCCGCCTGCTGGCCGACAACAAGCAGGCCATTGCCAAAACGCTGACTGACACCTTTCCGCACGTGAAGCTGGTGGTGGATCCGCCCACGCAGATGCAGCGCGAGCTGGCCGTGCTGCGCCAGCGCAGCGGCGCACTCGCGCCCACCGAGATGGAAGGCATGCTCACGCTGATCAGCCGCGCCCTGCCCGACGCCCAGTTGCAGGCCCTGCAATGGGATGGCGCGCAGCTGCGCATCAAGGGCCTGGCTCTCTCGACCGAACAACAGGCCAGCCTGCAAGGCACGCTGCACCCTTCCCGACTCAAGCTGTCGCAGGACGGCAATGACTGGCTGATCCGACCTGCCCCATGAGTGCCAATGCCCCCGCTTCTTCGCGCCTGCAGGCCCTGCAACAGCGGTTGCAGCCGCTGCGCACCGCCTGGAAAGGACTTTCCGCACGCGAGCGCCGCATGGTGCTGGCTGCCAGCCTGGCGTTGCTGATTGCCGCAAGCTGGCTGATCGCCATCGCCCCCGCGCTGCGCACGCTGCGCGATGCACCCGCACAGCGCGCCATGCAAGAACAGCAACTCGCCCAGATGCGCCAGTGGCAGAGCGAGGCCCGCACGCTCAAGCAGCAGCCGCGCATCAGCCCCGAGGAAAGCCAGCGTGTACTGCAGGAACTGGGCGACCGTCTGCTCGGCCCGGGCAGCGTGACGCTGCAGGGCGCCCAGGTGCAGGCGCAGTTCAAGGGCGTCTCGCCCGAAGCCGTGGTGCAATGGCTGCAACAGGCACGCACACTGGGACGTGCGCTGCCGCAGCAGATGCAGCTGGAACGGACATCCGATGGCTGGCACGGCACCATGGTGCTGCGCCTGCCGTCCTGAGGAGCACCGGCCAGCATGGCGTTTCGTATGGCTCCTCCCGCGCGCCGCTGGCAGGCGCCCTCGCGCAAACGCGCGCCGACGCGCACGCCGATGGGTGCTCGCCGCCTGCATCCGTGGCGCTGGGCTGCCGCCGGCATGGTGCTGGGCCTGCTGCTGGTCAGCCTGGTCTGGGCACCGGCACGCTGGCTGGCCGGCGCCGTAGCTTGGGCGACACAGGACAAGGTGCAGCTCAGCGCGGTCGAGGGTACGGTCTGGAAGGGGTCGGCCTGGCTGGTTCTCTCCGGCGGCCGCCAGAGCCGCGACGCCACCACGCTGCCCAGCCGCCTGCACTGGAAGCTGCAACCGCGCTGGTTGGGTGCCGACATGGAACTCAACAGCAGCTGTTGCACCCCCAAACCCGTGCAGGCACGCCTGCGCTGGCAGCCCGGCGGCACGCGCGTGCATGTGGCTGACAGCACACTGCAACTGCCCAGCAGCCTGCTGGTCGGCCTCGGCACGCCCTGGAACACCCTGCAGCTCGACGGTACGCTCAGTGCCAGCACGCAGCAGGTGCAGATCTGGCTCGGCCAGCAGCGCGTGGACTATGCCGGCACCGTCACGGCCACGCTGCAGCAGGCATCCACCCGCCTCTCCACCATTCGCCCCATCGGCAGCTACCGCGTGCAGCTGCGCGGCGGCAAGCCGCCGGGCAGCGGCGAAACGCCGGCACAGGCCACACCGGCCGAACTCAGTCTGGAAACCCTGCCCGGCAGCAGCCTGCAACTCGAAGGCAGCGGCCAGTGGGTGGGGGGGCGCCTGCGTTTTTCCGGCCAAGCCTATGCCGCACCCGACAAGGCGGCGGCCCTCAACAATCTGCTGAACATCATCGGTCAGCGCAGCGGCGAGCGCTCGCTGATCACCCTGGGATAAGTCCATGTCTCTGTCTTCCTTTCCGCCCCGTCGCCTGCGCCAGCCGCTCGCCCGCCTGACGCTGGCTGCGCTGATGGCGCCCCCCCTGGCCGCCCCCGCCGTGCTGGCACAGGGCCTGGTCACGCTGAATTTCTCCAACGCCGAGATCGAATCGGTGGCGCGCACCATCTCCGCCATCACCGGCCGCAACGTGGTGCTCGATTCGCGCGCCAAGGGCACCATCAGCATCCAGTCCGAGCGTCCGGTAACGGCGGCGCAGGCGGTCAACCAGTTCGCAGCGGCGTTGCGCCTGCAGGGCTTTGCGCTGGTGGAAACCGGCGGCATCTACAAGGTGGTGCCCGAGGCCGATGCCAAGCTGCAGGCCCGCGTGGTGCCGCGCGGCAGTGCCGTCATGGGCAACCAGGTAGTAACGCGCGTGTTCAAGCTGCGCTACGAGAACGCCAACAACCTGGTGCCGGCGCTGCGCCCGTTGATCAGCCCCAACAACACCATCAACGCCAGCAATGCGCATACGCTGGTGGTGACGGATTACGCCGACAACATGCAGCGCATCGAGCGCATGATCGCCGGCATGGACCAACCCGTGGGCAGCGATGTGGAAGTGATTCCGCTGCGCTACGGCATCGCCACCGACATGGCGCCGCTGGTGCAGAAGCTGCTCGATGGCAGTGGCGCCGGGGCTGCCGCTGCGCCCGGCGGCGTGGGCGGCGGACGCACCACGGTGCTGCCCGAGGCACGCAGCAACGCGCTGATCGTGCGTGCGCCCACGCAGGCGCAGGCCACGCAGGCGCGCAGCCTGATCCTGCGGCTGGACCAGCCGGCCCTGAGCAACCACAGCACCAATGGCGAGGCCGGCAACATCTGGGTGGTGCACCTGAAGAACGCCGATGCCACCCGCATCGCCGCCACGCTGCGCGCGGCCATGGCAGCGAACCAGGTCAACAGCGGCTCCGGGTCGCCGGGCATGTCGGTCTCGGTCGGCGGCACGCAGCCGGGCGCCGCGCCTCAGGTGCAGGTCACGGCCACCTCGGCACTGCAGGGCAGCGGCTCGCCCTCCACCGGCGGTCCGATCCAGGCCGATCCGGCCACCAACTCGCTGATCATCACCGCCAGCGAGCCCGAATATCGCCAGCTGCGCGCCGTGATCGAGCGGCTGGATACGCGCCGCGCCCAGATCTATGTGGAAAGCCTGATCGCCGAAGTCAGCGCCGAGAAGGCGGCCGAGCTGGGCGTGCAGTGGCAGAGCCCGTTCTCGCAGGGCGGACGCGTGGGCATCCTCGGCTCCAACTTCGGCAAGGCGGGCAATATTCTGGACATGTCGGCCGAGCTGGCCAACAACAACCTGCCCAGCGCCAAGCCGGGCATCAACCTGGCGACGCTGGCCACGTTCCGCGGCACGCCCATCCTCGGGGTGGTGGCCAACTTCCTGCAGACCACGGGCGACGCCAACATTCTGTCCACGCCCAACCTGATCACGCTGGACAACGAGGAAGCGCGCATCATGATCGGCCAGAACGTGCCCTTCGTGACCGGCCAGTATACGAACAACAACAGCGCCAACGGCGCCGTCAACCCGTTCCAGACCATCGAGCGCAAGGACGTCGGCCTGACGCTGCGCGTGAAGCCGCAGATCAGCGAGAACGGCTCGGTAAAAATGCAGATCTACCACGAAACCAGCAACGTCGATCTGGCCACCATCGACTCGCCGCGCGGGCCGACCACACACAAGCGCTCCATCGAATCCAACGTCATCGCCGATGACGGGCAGATCATCGTGCTGGGCGGCCTGTTGTCGGACGAATATGCCAACCGCCAGGAAAAGGTGCCGGTACTGGGCGATATTCCGGTGCTGGGCCAGTTGTTCAAGAACGAAAACCGCAGCCGCGCCAAACGCAACCTGATGGTGTTCCTGCGCCCGGTGATCGTGCGCGATGCACGCGACAGCGAGAGCCTGACACTGGACCGATACGACATGATGCGCGTAAGCCAGCTCAACACACAGCCCGCTGGCAATATCGTCAAGCCCTACGAGGCACCGGTGCTGCCTCCGGTACGGCATCCGGAATCGGCCTGGACTCCCGTTAGCGAGCCGGGCCGCAGCGCGCCTGCACCGCTGATGCAGCAGACCCTGAGCGGCGACGCCATCGGCTGGCGCATGCAGCCAGCCAACACCGCCGCCACCACGGACACGCCCTACACCGGCGCCGACAACACCCCCTGACGCCCCGCCATGCGCTACCCCCTGCCCTACGCCTTCGCGCGCCGCCACCAGCTGCTGGTTGAACAGCAGGACGACGGCAATCTGTGGCTCTGGCACGGCCAGGGCGTGCTGCCCGGCCCGGCCTGGAGCGAAGTGCAGCGCAAGTACCGCATCGCCGCCGTGCAGGCGATCGAACCGCCGCAACTGGCGCAGCGCATCAGCGCAGCCTATGCCCAGGGCGAAGGCAGCGCCGCCAGCGTGGTGAGCGAGGTGCAGAGCGATGCCGACCTGAGCCGCATGATGCAGGAACTGCCGCCGGTGGAAGACCTGCTGGAAGCTGCCGACGACGCACCCATCATCCGCATGCTCAACGCCCTGCTCACCCAGGCCGCGCGCGATGGCGCCAGCGACATCCACATCGAGCCCTTCGAACACCACAGCGCGGTGCGCTTTCGTGTGGACGGCAGCCTGCGCGAGGTGGTGCAGCCCAACCGCGCCCTGCACGCCGCGCTGATCAGTCGCCTGAAAATCATGGCCGACCTGGACATCGCAGAAAAGCGCCTGCCGCAGGACGGCCGCATCAGCCTGCGCCTGGGAACGCGCGCCATCGACGTGCGCGTTTCCACCCTGCCCAGCGCCTTCGGCGAACGCGCCGTGCTGCGCCTGCTGGACAAATCCGGCAACCGCATCAGCCTGGAAGCGGTGGGCATGCAGGGCGAAACCCTGCGCCAGTTCACCCAGCTGATCCGCCAGCCGCACGGCATCATCCTGGTCACCGGCCCGACCGGCTCGGGCAAAACCACCACGCTGTATTCGGCGCTGAGCCGGCTGGATGCGCACAGCGGCAACATCATGACGGTGGAAGACCCGATCGAATACGAGCTGCCCGGCATCGGCCAGACGCAAGTGAACGCGCGCATCGACCTGACCTTTGCCAAGGCGCTGCGCGCCATTCTGCGCCAGGATCCGGACGTGATCATGATCGGCGAGATCCGCGATTTCGAGACGGCGCAGATCGCCATCCAGGCCTCTCTCACCGGCCACCTGGTGCTGGCCACGCTGCACACCAACGACGCCGCCAGCGCCGTCACGCGCCTGACGGATATGGGCGTGGAACCCTTTCTGCTGGCCAGCTCGCTGCTGGGCGTGCTGGCGCAGCGCCTGGTGCGCAAGCTGTGCACGCACTGCCACGGACAGGGCTGCGAGCACTGCGGCCAGAGCGGCTATGCCGGGCGCACCGGCATTTTCGAGTTGCTGCTGGTGGACGATGCCATCCGCGCGCAGATCCACCAGCGCGCCTCGGAGGCAGACATCCGCACCGCCGCGCTGGCCAACGGCATGACGCTGATGCGCGACGATGGCGAACGCCTGGTGGCCGCCGGCATTACCAGCGCCGAAGAACTGCTGCGCGTGACGCGCGACTGACGCCATGCCGGTCTACCAGTTCCAGGCACTCGACGTCCAGGGCCGCACGCGCAAGGGCACGCTCGAAGCCGACACCCTCAAGGCCGCCCGCGCCGCCCTGCGTGCGCAGCAACTGGTGCCCATGCAGGTGCAGGCGCTCAACGGCGAACAACTGGCGCGCGGCAGCGGGTTGAACCGGGCGCTGTTCGTTCCCAAGGCCTTCAACAGCACCGCGCTGGCGGTATGGACGCGGCAACTGGCCGGCCTGGTCAGCGCCGGCCTGCCGATCGAACGCGCGCTGCTGGCGCTGGCCGAAGAATCCGACAACCAACGCCAGCGCCAACTGGTGACTGCCCTGCGCTCGGAAGTGAACGCCGGCAGCAGCTTTGCCAAGGCGCTGCAGCAGCATCCGCGCGAATTCAGCCCCATCTACACCGCCGTGATTGCCGCGGGCGAACACAGCGGTGGTCTGGGCGCCGTGCTGCTAAGCCTGGCGGACGACCTGGAAGCGCAGCAGGAACTGCGCTCCAAGCTGATCGGCGCCTCGCTCTATCCGGGCATCGTCACGCTGGTGGCCATCGTGATCGTGGTGTTTCTGCTCACCTACGTGGTGCCGCAGGTGGCCAATGTGTTTGCCAGCAGCAAGCGCACCCTGCCGCTACTGACCACGCTGATGCTGGCACTGAGCGACTTTGTGCGGCACTGGGGCTGGCTGCTGGCACTGCTGCTGGCCGGTGGCGTGACGGCGCTGGTGCAACTGCGCAAGCGCGACAGCTTCCGGCAGCGGCTGGATGCGCTGTGGCTGCGGCTGCCGGTGGTGGGTGTGCTGGCGCGCAACTTCAATGCGGCGCGCTTTGCGGGAACGCTGGCGATGCTGGTGCAGGCGGGTGTGCCGATTCTGAAGGCACTGCAGGCCGCGAGCGAGACGCTGTCGAACCGGGCGATGCAGGTGGATGCGGAGGATGCGATCGTGCTGGTGCGCGAAGGGGCACCGCTGGCGAGTGCGCTGGCGCAGAAGAAGCGCTTTCCTACGCTGGTGAGCATGTTTGCGCGGTTGGGGGAGCAGACGGGGCAACTGCCGGCCATGCTGGGGCGGGCGGCGACGCAGTTGGGGAATGAGGTGCAGCGGCGGGCGATCCGGTTGGCGACTATACTGGAGCCGTTACTGATTGTAATGATGGGGTTGGTGGTGATGCTGATTGTGTTGGCGGTTTTGATGCCGATTATTCAGTTGAATCAACTAACCGGATAACCTCCCAATTAAATAATAAAATAAAAAATACATTCTTAAATATCAAAAAATGAACCTCAACACTCTTGAAGAAATTGACGCATTAACAGCCCAAGATTACATCTCTGCACTGCAGAAAATTAAACCGACAAAAAATGAGTGGGAGATGCTATACACCCATATGCGCACACCAAATCATACGATTTCAATGCGCGAACTAGCACAAAAAGTCGGATTTTCAAACTGGAATGCAGCCAACCTTCACTACGGAAAACTTGCGACCAAACTATGCATTGAGTTGAAAAAATTCCCTGAAACCAAACTTGCAATTTTAGCTGACTTCTCAAAACCCCGGGAATTTGAATGGCAACTTCAACTGAGACCAAATGCGCTCGCCGCACTCAAGCAGCTTGATGCTATGGCGCACCCAGCAGATCAAAACGAATGGGAAATGGATCATTTCATAGCATACCATAGCGTTAAGAAAATGGGCTATGAATTGAAGCCTTCTGGGACCCTGCAATTCTTCAGTAAAAAAGAGCCTCTCCTCCGAAGAGCTATTGGCAATACCGTTTGGGTAATACAGGGGTCTCCACGTGGAAATAAAACGGCATACTCGTTGGTTGGCGCATATATCGCCGAACATATCGAAATTGAAGATCCCTCATCTAAGCTGTACGCCATACTCGGGAAGAGTATTCACGAATTTTCACCCCCACTCCCTCTAAATCACTTGGACTGGCTACCCGTTCTTCTAAAACAACTTAGGTTTCAATCGCGTTAACGATCAAGCTGTCATTAACACCCTAAAAAAATTGCTACCCAAACCCTCTCAATCACCCCCACCTCCTTCCACTCTTTACGATCCCGACCTGCCTTTCTTTGCCACTGAAGGATCACAAAAGTTAGTATCTCATCTCACGCGTGAACGCGATAAAAAAATAGTCGATTTAAAAAAGCAAACAACCCTTGCTACCAAGGGTCACCTCTCGTGCGAAGTCTGCAACTTCAACTTCGCCAGAACTTATGGACACCTTGGTGATAACTTTTGCGAAGTCCATCATTTAGTACCCCTCTCCAGTCTAAAAGATGAAACCGTAGCGACAGCTCTCGACGATTTGGCTATCGTATGCTCAAACTGTCACAGAATCATTCATCGATCGACCCCGCCACTTGCTTTGCAAGACCTTATCAAGGCATTTAATAACAATCAATAATGACGCCTCGGTCGTCCGAGAATCTAGCCCCGAGTCATTGTTAGCGGAGCGAGTAAGTGTGTATCAAGTCAAACTCTACAGAGCTTGAGCTTTTACGCCAACATGCCTCGCGCAGCCTCCGTAATCGCCACCACACACCGATGCGTAATGCGCCGCTCAATCGACAGCGCATAAAACTCATCCCGCACCCCCTGCGCCAGCCCCACCGCCAGCATCCCATGCTGCGCGGTGATGGACGGGGCCAGAAATGCCGGCCCTACGAAAAAGCCGACGCCCTTCTTGCCAAATTCCTGCGCCAGCGCACTGTCGTCAAACTCCCCCACCACCACCGGCCGCACGCCGGCGCGCTCAAACCAGGCACGCAAGCGCTGGCTGATGGCCGCATCCGCCCCCGGCAGCAACACCGGCGCCCCGTTCAGGCAGGACGGAAACTCCCCCGGAAAGCGCTCGCGCAAGCTCCCCGCCGCATAGAAGGCCACGTCCGTCGCCCCCAGCCGGTGACTGTAGGCCCGCACGCTCACCGTGGAAGGCACCGGCGCGTCGGCCAGCACCAGGTCCAGCCGGTGCAGGCCCAGTTCTGACAGCAGACGCTCGGTGCGCCCCTCCTGGCAGATCAGCCGCACCGGATCGGGCAGTTCCAGCGCCGGCTCCACCAGATGAAAGGCCACCGCCTTGGACACGCTGTCGGCCACCCCCACGCGGAACTCCAGCGCCTTGCCACGGCCGCTGCGGTCGCGCAGCACGGCCTCCAGCTCGGCGCCGGTGGTGAAGATGTCGCGCGCGTATTGCAGCGTGAGGCGACCGGTTTCCGTCAGTTCGAGCGAGCGCCCGTTCTTGACGAACAGTTCCACGCCCAGCCGGTCTTCCAGTTCGGAAATCTGCGTGCTGATGGTTTGCGGGCTGACGTGCAGGCGCTCGCTGGCGCGCGAGACGCCGCCGGCCTCGGCCACCTGCTGGAAGTAGTGAAGATGCTTGTAGTTGAGCATGCGCGTCTCCTTGCGATGCTGCAATTATCAGTTTTTCTGGAAATTTCAGTGTGAAATTTCTAATTTACCGAAAGATTGGAAGTTTCTAGAATTACCCACTTTACAGGACAAGGCCGCCAGTTCGGGCGTGGCGGCTTGTACATGTCGTTTGCTGCCCTGCTCTCTTTGCATCATGGAATTTTTGCTGGATCCGAACGTCTGGATCGCCTTCGGCATGCTGACCGCACTCGAAATCGTGCTCGGCGTGGACAACATCATCTTCATCTCGGTGCTGGTCGGCCGTCTGCCGGTACAGTTCCGCAACCGCGCGCGCCAGCTCGGCCTGGGCTTTGCCATGGTCACGCGCCTGCTGCTGCTGTTTTCGCTGAGCTGGGTCATGGGCCTGAAGGCCGACCTGTTCCAGGTGTTCGGCCAGGGCATCAGCGGCCGCGATCTCGTGCTGCTGCTGGGTGGCCTGTTCCTGCTGTACAAGGCCTCGCACGAGATTTTCGTTGAAGTGGAAGCGCGCGAGGAAGACGCCCCGCCGCAGACTGACGGCGAGGCCATCAAGGCCGGCGGCAGCAAGCTGTTCTGGAGCATCATCGCCCAGATCGCCATCATCGACATCGTGTTCTCGCTGGATTCCGTCATCACCGCCGTGGGCATGGTGGACCAGATCTGGGTGATGGTGGCGGCCGTGGTCACCTCGGTGGGCGTGATGCTGTTCGCGGCCCGCCCGATCGGCGAGTTTGTGGACAAGCACCCGTCCGTCAAGGTGCTGGCGCTGGCCTTCCTGGTGATGGTGGGCATGGCGCTGACGGCCGAGGCGTTTGAAGTGCACATGCCCAAAGGCTATATCTACGCGGCGATGGCGTTCTCGCTGGCGGTGGAGGCGCTCAATATCCGCGCCCGTAGCAAGCGACAGAAGCTGGCTGCGATCAAGGCCGAGTAAACAGGGTTCACCTCAGGGCGTTTGCCCCTTCATAGCCTGTCCCGTTCCGGGGCAGGCTTTTTTTGTTGGCGGAAGGGCATGGGAGTCGAACCCACCCGGCAGCGCTTGGCGCCACCCACCGGGTTTGAAGCCCGGCCGACCCACCAGGATCGTTGCCCTTCCTTCTCGTCGCCTCAGGCATCTTCCCGAAACAGCGGACAATCCACGCGCAGCTTGTGCACGTCACCGACGCGGCGCAGCAGGCCGATGCGGTCGAAGTATTCCAGAATCTGGATCGCGCGTTTGCGGCCGAGGCCGGTGGCGTCGCGGAAGTCTGCGGCCTGCAGCTGCCCCTGCTGCGCAGCGGCCAGCCGGCGCACAGTATGCGCCAGATTGCGCATGATGTCGCCGGCATAGTACAAATCCTTGACGACCTGGTGCAATTCTCCACGCCGGGCCAGGCGCGCGAGCGTGGCACGCAGCAGCGGTTCTGGTTCGGCGGTGAGCTTGGCCAGATCGCGCGCCCAGGCGCCTTCGGCACCGACCTGCAGCAGATGCGGCAGCGCTTTCTGGGCGATGCGCTCTTCGGTGGCCGAGAGGCGCACACCGTGTTCGGGCAGGTGCACATAAGCACCCTGCTGCACAAGAACGCCCTGCTGCTGCGCATGGTCGAGCACCGCCAGCCACAACGCATCCGGCATGCGCGGGTAGGCCAATCGGCGCAGGCGCGAGTTGACGGGGCCGAGTTCGTCAGGGGATTGCTCATGGTAGGTGGCCAGCACACCCGCAATATGCGCCAGCGCCTGCTGCGTCATGGAGGGCGCCAGCACCCAATGGGCATGGCCATCCTGCTTTTCCAGCGCGCGTGCAGGGATTGCAGGATGACCGACGACACCTTGCATCCTGGTAAAATCCGACATATCAACCCCGTTCGGGTTTATTTCCAGAATACCTGATAGCCGATCCGCAATATGCTCGTGCTGCATCGCCTCAAGACAGGCAAGCCGCTGCGGCGTGCGCCGGTAACGCACCGGTGCACGCGGATCAAGCACCTGTCCGCCCGCGATCGTGCGCGTGGCGGAAGCATCGCGCAGCACCACCCGATCTCCATGCCAGGCGCCAATCGGCGTGCGGGTGATGATCTGCACCGTGGCAGTTCCGCCGGGAGGCAGTTGCTCGGCATCCAGCAAGGCCACGGTGCCCGCAACACTCACCGCACCCAGATGCACCTGCACGCGCGCGCCGGAGCGAAGCGGCCTGGCTTCGTCCTTCCACAACGTGAGCCTGGCATCGAAACGGTCGGTAGTCAGCGCAACGGCTGGATCGACCACCCAGTCGCCGCGATGGATGGCGTCCTTGTCGACGCCGGCCAGGGCGATGGCGCAACGCTGCCCGGCATGTGCCTGTTGTACCGGCTGGTTCTGCGCGTGCAGGCTGCGCACGCGCGCAGCTTGCATGGAAGGCACCAGCATCAGCGTGTCTCCCACGCGCACGCTGCCGTGGTGGATGGTGCCGGTCACGACGGTGCCGGTGCCGTCCAGGGTAAAGCTGCGGTCGATCGCGAGGCGGAAAGCCTGTGGCGGTTTTTTTGTCTGCTTTGACGAATGGCTGAGCGATGCGGGGGATTCGGAATCCCCTGCACTGCCTTGACCCGGAGCTTCACTGGGCAAGCCTGCCTCGCCTGAAACGCCCGCAGCCAGAGGGACAGCTACAGCGTCGTCATCCACACCCGGGGAATGCCTCCCCGCCTCCTGCCAAAGCAATTCGCGCAAGGCATCAACACCCTCCCCCGTCTGCGCCGAAACGCGCAGCACCGGGGCCTGCACCAGCGAAGTGCCCTGCAGCAACTGCCGCACCTGCTGCTCCACAGCCTGCAACTGCGCCTCGTCAGCCCGATCCGCCTTGGTCAGCACCACCGCTCCGCGCTGCTTGCCCAGCAGCGACAGTACGGCCAGATGCTCGCGCGTCTGCGGCATCACGCCATCGTCGGCCGCCACCAGCAGCAGCGCAAAGTCGATGCCGCTGGCCCCCGCCAGCATGGTGTGCACCAGCCGCTCATGGCCAGGCACGTCGACAAAACCGATGCGCTCCGCACCGCCCGGCACGTCCAGAAAGGCGTAACCCAGTTCGATGCTGATGCCGCGCTTCTTTTCTTCGGGCAGGCGGTCGGTATCCACGCCCGTCAGGGCGCGCACCAGCGTGCTCTTGCCATGGTCGATATGGCCGGCGGTGCCGACGATCATGCCAGCGCCTCCTGCAACAAGGGCAACTGGCGCAGCAGCTGGTCGGTATCTTCCAGGCAGCGCAAGTCCAGCAACAGCCGGTCTTCGGCAATACGGCCGATCACCGGCAATGGCAGGCGGCGCAAGGCGGTCGCCAGTTCATCCAGCGCGCGTCCGGCGCCCTTCTTCTCTATGGGCGCCAGCGCCAGGCCCGCAGACGGCAGCCGGTCCACCGGCAGCGAACCAGAACCGATCTGCCCCTGCAAGGCCACCACGCTCACCGCAAAGCGCGGTGCCACGGCCTGCGTCACCGGCGCCAGCAATTGCTGCGCCTGGGCACGGATCTGCGCTTCCGGCCGTGTCAGCATGCGCAGGGTGGGCAAGTCACGCGCCAGCCGTTCCGGGCGCTGGTAGAGCATCAGCGTGGCCTCCAGCGCCGCCAGCGGCAGCTTGCTCATGCGCAGCGCGCGCTTCATCGGAAACTTGCGGATACGGCCCACCATTTCGCGGCTGCCGACGATCAGGCCGGCCTGCGGCCCGCCCAGCAGCTTGTCGCCGCTGAAAGTCACCACATCACAGCCGGCCGCAATCATCTCCTGCGGCAGGGGCTCGCGCGGCAGGCCGTAAGACGCAAGATCGACCAGCGAGCCGCTGCCCAGATCGGTCGCCAGCGGCACGCCGCGCGCACGCGCCACGCCGGCCAGCTCGGCCTCGCTCACCGCCTTGGTAAAGCCCTGCACCGCGTAATTGCTGGTATGCACCTTCATCAGCAGCGCGGTGCGCTCGTTGATGGCGTTTTCGTAGTCGTGCAGATGGGTGCGGTTGGTGGTGCCTACCTCCACCAGACGCGCACCGGCGCTTTCCATCACGTCGGGCATGCGGAAGGCACCGCCGATTTCGACCAGTTCGCCCCGCGAGACGATCACTTCGCGCCCGCGCGCCAGCGCTGCCAGCGTGAGCAGCACGGCCGCGGCATTGTTGTTGACCACGGTAGCCGCTTCAGCACCCGTCAGCGTGCACAGCAGCTCCTCAATGATGGTGTCGCGATCGCCGCGCGCACCGCTGTCCAGGTCGTATTCCAGGTTGTTCGGGCCGGCCATCATGGCCAGCATGTGCTGCAGCGCGGGCTCGGCCAGCAGGCTGCGGCCCAGGTTGGTGTGGATCACCGTGCCGGTCAGGTTCAGCACCGCTCGCATGCGGGGCTGCAGGCGCTGCTGCAGACGCTGCTCCAGCGCGTCGGACAGGCGGGACACGGCCACGTCCGCCACCGGCACCGTGCCCTCGACCACGGCAGGCCGCAAGGCATCGAGCAAGGCACGCGCCTCACCGGCCACCAGCGTATGGCCATGCTCATCCAGCAAGGCCTGCACCACCGGCTCGCGCAGCAGGCGGTCTACGGCGGGAAGATCACGGGGCTGGGCCATCTGCCCGGCCCGGGAACCGTGTACCACGGATTCGTCGGGCCGCTGCATCACTGCATCTCCGGATCGGGAGCCGGCTCTTCGGATTCCCCGAACAGCAGCAGCATGTTCACACCATGGCGCTGCAGGCCGGTTTCGGCCACCAGCAGATCAAGCGTGAGCGTGGCCAGGTCATCGGCCACCGGCTCCACCATGGGATCGCGCTCGCCGTGCACGATTTTGAGATAGTGCCCGCACTCGCTGCAGGTTTCCGCCTGCACCACGGGCTCGCGGCCCTGATTGTCTTCCTCGGTGGCACCGGCCGGCGCCACCGCCTCGTAGGCCAGCCCCTTGGTCGATTCGCAGTGCGTGCACTTGATGCGCACCATGTGCCAGTGCGTGCTGCACAGCGAACAGTGCAGATAGCGCTGGCCGCCGCGCTCGGCACCCGCCTTGACGATGCTGGCCGTGGGCCGGCTGCCGCAGCAAGGGCAGACGGTGGCATCGTCGATGCGGCCGAACGGGGCCGCCAGGCCGGCCGGGGCGCCCTGCTCCTGCACGGCGCACACCAGATGCGTCCAGTACACCTGCAGCGCCGCCGCGATGATGGGCGCAGCGGCCATGTCCAGCCCCTGCATCACGCCGTGCAGCAAGCGCTCGGCCTGCTGCTCCAGCCAGTCGCCATCGGCCTGCGCCAGATCCTGCAGCACTTCGCGTCCGGCCTCGGGCGCCTTGGGCAGCACTTCAGCCGCCATGGTGCGCAGGGCCTGCTGCCAGGCCGGATCGCGCTGCCAGTGCGCCACCGGCAGCGGCGGCATGCCCAGGCGGGAGGCATTCATCAGCGCCTCGCCATCGGGCAGCGGCACCACGGGAAAGCCGAGCAGCGCACGCTGCTGCGCATCGGCCAGTTCCGCCATGAACTGCAGAAAATCGCCCATGGCATGCCCGCTGGCCAGCTGGCGCAAGCGCATGGCGCGCTCGGCAAACACCGTGCCGCGGGCGGGAAGTTGCAGGAAGCTGGCCTCGCTGGCCTGGCGCTGCGCCAGTTCTTCGGCGTCCATCAGACGCGCGGTGGAAGTGATCTTGTCCATAAGCCCCAAATGAAAAGCCCCGGCCGCACAAGGCGCCGGGGCCTGGTTACCGGCATTGCGGATCAGGTCCGGTCGGTGTTGCCCCCGGTGACCTTCTTGTACCACAGATAGTGGTGCTGCTTGGCCCAGCCGGCAGAGACGGTGCCCTGCGTCATGCCCCGTATCGTGCCCTTCACCCACAGCGCGGCGTAGATGTGGATCACCACCAGCAGCGAAATGACAAAGGCCGCCAGCGCGTGCAGCACCACGGCCAGACGCTGCAGCGGGATCGGCACCGAGTTGGCGAACCAGGCCTGCCAGAACAGCACGCCCGTCACCATCAGCACGATCAGGCACAGGAAAATGCCCCAGAACACGCCTTTCTGGCCGGCGTTGTACTTGCCCACCGGCGGCATGGCGGTCTGGTTGCCCTTGAGCATGTCGCCCGAGTGCCTGATCCACTCCGCATCATCCTTCGTGGGCAGGTTGTCGCGCCAGTAGCGCGCCAGCATGAACAGGAAGGCGATGAACACGCCGATGCCGAAGTAGGGATGCACGATGCGCGTCCACTGCGGTCCGCCAAAGATGCCGGTCAGCGGGAACAGGTTGGGATGGAACAGCGCCAGCCCCGAGAAACCCGCCATGCCGAACAGGATGACCATGATCCAGTGGTTGAAGCGCGTCACACTACTGTGTCGATGCAGATAGCGTTTCATCACGATTCTCCTTTCTCGGGCACACGCGCCGGCGTCACCTGCACCAGCCGGCCATCTTCAGTGCGCACGGGATCGGGCACATCGGCCTCGTCCTCGGGCTCCTCTTCCGGACCCACCTTCACATAGTGGAAGAAACCGGTCACGGCAGCGCCGACCATGGCAGCCAGCGCCAGCGGCTTGGCCAGCCCCTTCCACAGTCCGACCAGCGGGCTGATGGACGGGTCCTTGGGCAGGTCGTTGTACAGCTCCGGCTTGTCGGCATGCTGCAGCACGTACATCACGTGCGTGCCCTGCACCCCTTCCGGGTTGTACACGCCGGCGTTCGCGTAGCCACGCTCCTTCAGGTCCGCCACGCGGGTGGCACCGAAATCGAGCATGTCGTCCTTGGTACCGAAGCGGATGGCCCCGGTCGGGCAGGTTTTCACGCAGGCCGGCTCCAGGCCCACACCCACACGGTCGGAACAGAGCGAACACTTGTACGCCTTGTTGTCCTTAGTGGAAATGCGCGGCACGTCGAACGGGCAGCCCTTCACGCAGTAGCCGCAGCCAATGCAGTTCTCGCTGATGAAGTCGACGATGCCGTTGGCGTACTTGACGATGGCACCGGGGGCCGGGCAGGCCTTCAGACAGCCCGGATCCTCGCAGTGCATGCAACCGTCCTTGCGGATCAGCCACTCGAGCTTGTTCTCTTCCACCTCCACTTCGGAGAAGCGCATCACGGTCCAGGCCTCGGGGGCCAGATCAGCCGGGTTGTCGTACACCCCGACGTTGTTGCCCACTTCGGGGCGCAGGTCGTTCCACTGCATGCAGGCTACCTGGCAGGCCTTGCAGCCGATGCAGGCAGACACATCGATCAGCTTCGCCACTTCGGGCACCGCGGTGCGCACCTGCGGGGTGGGCGTGGTGGTGGCCGAACGCTTGACGACGTCGAGGGATTGCAAAGATGACATGTTTCGCTCCCCCTCAGATCTTTTCGATGTTCACGGTGAAGGACTTGTACTCGGGCGTCTGGGTGTTGGCGTCGCCCACGAAGGGGGTCAGCGTGTTCACCAGATAGCCGGGCTTGGTCAGCCCGACAAAGCCCCAGTGGTTGGGCAGACCCACGGTGTTGACCGTCTGGCCGTCCACAGTCAGCTGCGGAATGCGCTTGGTCACCACGGCCACGGCCTTGATGAAGCCGCGGTTGGAACTGACCTTGACGCGATCGCCCTGACGAATGCCCTTGGCCTTGGCGAGCTCCTCGCCGATCTCGACGAACTGCTCGGGCTGGAGAATGGCGTTGCTCAGCGCGTTCTTGGTCCAGTAGTGGAAGTGCTCCGTCAGACGGTAGCTGGTGGCCACGTACGGGAAGTCTTCGGGCTTGCCAAAGGCTTCCATGTCGCCCTTGTACACGCGGGCGGCCGGGTTGGACTTGGCCTGCGCGTTGTTCGGGTGCATGGGGTTGCGCTTGAGCGGCGTCTCGAACGGCTCGTAGTGCTCGGGCAAGGGCCCCTCGGCCATGCCGGACGGCGTGAACAGGCGTCCCACGCCCTCCCCGGTCATGATGAAGGGGTTCATGCGGTCGGCATCGGCCGGGTTGGCATCGGCCTTGAAGTCGGGCACGTCAGAACCGGTCCACTGCTTGCCATTCCAGAACACCAGCGGGCGCTTGGCATCCCAGGGCTTGCCGTCCGGCGCGGCGGAGGCGGCGTTGTACAGAATGCGGCGATTCACCGGCCAGGCCCAGGCCCAGTTCGGCGTCTGACCGTTGTCCCACGGATCGCGGTTGTCCCGGCGCGCCATCATGTTCCCCGCCTCGGTCCAGGAACCGGCGTAGATCCAGCACCCCGATGCGGTGCTGCCATCGTCGCGCAATTGCGCAAAGCTGGCGACCTGTTGGCCGGCTTTCAGGATCACGGTGCCCGTAGCGGGATCGACCAGATCGGCCAGGGCCTTGCCGTTCGACTCCATGGCCAACTCGGTGGCCGTGGGTGCATGCGGCACCTTGTACTTCCAGTCGAGGTTGAGGATTGGATCGGGGAAAGCGCCGCCTTCCTTGCGATAGGCATCGCGCAGGCGGATGAACAGCTCGGCCATGATTTCCATGTCCGGTTTGGCTTCTCCCGGCGGGTTGGCGCCTTTCCAGTGCCACTGCAGCCAGCGGCTGGAGTTGGTAATGGAACCATCCTCCTCGGCAAAGCAGCAGGTCGGCAGGCGGAACACCGTGGTCTGGATTTCTTCCGGCTTCACATCGTTGTGCTCGCCGTGGTTTTTCCAGAAATCGGCCGTCTCGGTATTGAGCGGATCCATCACCACCAGGTACTTGAGCTTGCTCAGGCCGGCGATGATCTTCTTCTTGTTCGGGAAGGAACCGACCGGGTTGAAGCCCTGGCAGAAGTAGCCATTGAGCTTGCCCTGGTTCATCAGCTCGAACGCGGTCAGGATGTCGTACAGCCTGTCGTACTTGGGCAGGTAGTGGAACGCCCACTGGTTCTCGGCCGTAGCTGCATCGCCCCACCAGGCCTTCTGCATGCTGACGAAGAACTTGGGATAGTTCTGCCAGTAGCTCATCTGGTTCGGACGCAGCGGCTTGACGGCGCGCGGTGCGTAGTAGGTTTCCAGATCCTGCTCGGTTTCGCGCGGCAGGCTCAGGTAGCCTGTCAGGCTGGTGGACAGCAGGCCCAGGTCCGTCAGACCCTGGATGTTGCTGTGGCCGCGCAGCGCGTTCACGCCGCCGCCCAGTTGGCCCACGTTGCCCAGCAACAGCTGCATGATGGCCGCAGAGCGGATCATCTCCGAACCGACGCTGTGCTGAGTCCAGCCCAGTGCGTACAGAATCGTCATGACGCGGTCGGTCGTGGCGGTGCTGCCGATCATCTCGGCCACCTTCAGGAACTTGTCCTTGGGTGTGCCGGTAATCTGCTCGACCACCTCGGGGGTGTAACGCGCATAGTGCTTCTTCATGATCTGCAGCACGCAGCGCGGGTGCTCCATGGTCATGTCGACCTTGGCGTAATCCCCCTCTTTTTCGTAACCCCAGCTCGCGTTGTCGTACTTGCGCGTGTTGGCGTCATATCCCGAGAAGATGCCGTCCTCGAACGTATAGCCTTCGCCCACGATGAAGGTGGCGTTGGTGTAGTTGCGGACGTACTCCGTCTGGATCTTGTTGTTGCTCAGCAGGTAGTTGATGACGCCGCCCAGGAAGGCGATGTCGCTACCGGCACGCAACGGCGCATAGTAATCGGCCACCGCCGCCGAGCGCGTGAAACGCGGATCGACCACGATGAGCTTGGCCTTGTTGCGTTGCTTGGCCTCGATCACCCACTTGAAACCCACGGGATGCGCCTCGGCTGCATTCCCGCCCATGATCAGCACGAGATCGGCGTTCTTGATGTCCTCCCAGTGGTTGGTCATCGCGCCGCGCCCAAACGTCGGAGCCAGACTGGCTACCGTCGGGGCGTGTCAGACACGTGCCTGGTTGTCGAATACCAGTGTGCCCAGGCTGCGCATCACCTTGTGCGTGATGTAGCCGGCCTCGTTGGACGAGGCGGACGCAGCCAGGAAGCCGGTCGTCGTCCAGCGGTTGACCACCTGCCCGGCGGCGTTGGTGGCCTGGAAGTTTGCGTCGCGGTCTTCCTTCATCAGCTTGGTCACGCGCGTGAGCGCCTCATCCCAGCTGATGCGTTTCCATTCCTTGCTGCCCGGCTCGCGCACCTCGGGATACCGGAGGCGGTTGGGGCTGTGCACGAAATCGAGCAGGCCGGCGCCCTTGGGGCACAGCGAGCCGCGGCTCACCGGGTGATCCGGATCGCCCTCGATATGGATGATGCTGCCGCGCACGTTCTTGGCGCCGTCACCCAGGGTATACATGATCAGGCCGCAACCCACCGAGCAGTAGGTGCAGGTGTTGCGGGTTTCGATGGTACGGGCCAGCTTGAAGTTGCGCGTTTCAGCCAGAGCGGCCGTGGGCGAAAAACCCAATGCCACCAGACTGGAGCCTACCAGCCCTGCGCCGCTGACCCGGAAGAATTGCCTCCGGTCCATATCCATTGTTGTAGCCCTCCTTTGCTTCTCGAGATACTTCTTGACGCACCTATCTTAGCCCTTGAAACCCCCTCAAATTCAAGGGTTAACCCATGTTCGCGCTCCCGCACGTGAACAGATTTCAATACGTTGATGAAACTTTTGAGTTTTCATCAAAAACGACAGGCAAGTCGGCGTTTCGGGCCAAAACGGCGGAGGAAGGCTTTGCGCTGGAGGAAGTTGGCGAGAGGATCGCCCGATGAGAACGCAGATGGGACGCAGACACGAAAAACGCCCCCGAAGGGGCGTTCTTGCTGTTCTTGGCGGAAACGGAGGGATTCGAACCCTCGATGGGGCTCTACACCCCATACTCCCTTAGCAGGGGAGCACCTTCGGCCTCTCGGTCACGTTTCCTGAGAAGGCTGAATTATAGCCTAAAACTCGCCACTCTTACGCCTGAGGCGCCTGATCCAGTTCAAATGCACGGTGCAGCGTGCGCACCGCCAGTTCCATGTACTTCTCGTCGATCACGACGGAGGTCTTGATCTCGGAGGTGGAGATCATCTGGATGTTGATGCCCTCGTCGGCCAGCGCCTTGAACATCTTGCTGGCAACGCCCACGTGGCTGCGCATGCCGATGCCGACGATGCTGACCTTGGCAATGCGCGGATCGCCCACCACTTCGGCAGCGCCCACTTCGGGCTGCACCTTGGTGCGCAGCAGCTCCAGCGCGCGCTCGAAGTCGCCGTGATTCACGGTGAAGCTGAAATCGGTCTTGCCATCCTTGCTGATGTTCTGGATGATCACGTCCACCTCGATGTTGGCGTCGGCAACCGCGCCCAGGATGCTGTAGGCAATGCCCGGCTTGTCCGGCACACCCAGCACGGAGATCTTGGCTTCGTCGCGGTTGAAGGCGATGCCGGAGACGATGGCTTTTTCCATATTCTTGTCTTCCTCAAAAGTAATCAGGGTACCGGATTTGGCTTCCTCGTTGATGTCGATGTCCCAGGGGGTGAAGCTGCTGAGCACGCGCATCGGCACCTTGTACTTGCCGGCGAACTCGACCGAGCGGATCTGCAGCACCTTGGAGCCCAGCGACGCCATTTCCAGCATCTCCTCGAAGCTCACGCTGCCCAGGCGGCGCGCCTCGGGCACGATGCGCGGATCGGTGGTGTACACGCCATCCACATCGGTGAAGATCAGGCATTCGTCCGCACCCAGTGCAGCAGCCACGGCCACGGCGGAAGTATCGCTGCCGCCACGGCCCAGCGTGGTGATGTTGTTGTGCTCATCGATGCCCTGGAAGCCGGTGATGATTACCACCTTGCCGGCGTTGAGTTCGGCCTTGACACGCTGGTCGTCGATGGAGTCGATGCGGGCCTTGGTGTAGGAATCGTTGGTCCTGACGGGCACCTGCCAGCCGGTGTAGCTGATGGCGGGCTGGCCTTCGGACTGCAGCGCCAGCGACAGCAGACCCACGGACACCTGCTCGCCCGTGGAGGCAATCATGTCCAGCTCGCGCAGCACTTCCCTGGTGGATTTCTCGGGCGACAGCTCGCGCGCCAGGCCCAGCAGGCGATTGGTTTCGCCGCTCATGGCGGAGGGAACCACCACCACCTGGTGGCCGGCGCGCGCCCATTTGGCGACGCGCTTGGCGACGTTGCGGATACGCTCGGTCGAGCCCATGGAGGTGCCGCCGTACTTTTGAACAATCAGTGCCATAGTGTTATCAGCAATTCATTGGTGCACAGGCCTTGGCCTGCGCGTGGGTAAGCCGTGTCAGCCTCGGCCGGATCAGGACGAGGACGGACAACCCTTTATTGTACCAAGATGTAGTGGCACCCAGTCGAGGCACGCATCCCTGCGTTGTACATAGCCCGCACCGACGCGGATATGGATGCGGTGCCCGCGCGTGGTGCAGGCCGCCAGCACATCCTGCAGGGCACGCATCTGCGCCTCGCTGCCGACCACGCCATGGCGCTGCTTCAGCCACCAGCGCAACACATTCGCCTGCCGCGCCCGGCCGAGCGCCTGCAACGGGCGGATTGACGGCGGATCGCCCACCGCTAGCAGGTCCAGCTGTGCCAGTTCACCCAGCAGCTGGTCGGCCTCGGCCGCCAGCCGGGCACTGCGCGCAAAGCTGGTGCGGAAAGCGGGCATGGCCTGCTCCAGCACCGGAAACAGCTGGTGGCGGAAGCGGTTGCGGGTAAAGCGCAAATCGGCGTTGCTGGGATCTTCCTGCCAGGGAATCTGCAGCTCGCGCAGCCAGTCACGCAGCAACTGGCCCGGCACTTCCAGCAGCGGGCGGGCAAAGGCAGACCCCTGCCGTGTGAAGGCAGTGCCCATGCCGGCCAGACCGGCCACCCCGGCGCCCCGGCTCAGCGCCAGCAGGACGCTTTCGGCCTGGTCGTCGGCATGCTGGCCGAGCAGCACCATGCCGGCGCCCTCCTCCTGCGCCATGCGGGCCAGCGCCGCATAGCGCTCTTCGCGGGCGCGGGCTTCGAGGCTGTCTCCGGCGACCAGCGCCACCGTCACGCGGGCGCTGCGCCAGACAAGACGCCCGTCCAGAGAAAAGCCGCTTGCTCCATGGCCTGCAAGGATTCCGCCGTCCGCAGTGCCTGCCGGATTGCCCAGCAAGGGAGCAGCAGTTGCAGACATGGCCGCCTCATGCACAAGGCGCTCGCAAAGCTGCGCCCCGGTCTGTTCGAAATCATCGGCCGCATCCTGCAGGCCATGATGCACGTGCAACGCCACCACCCGCCGCGGCAAGGCGCTGGCGTCCCGCTGCCAGGCCTGCAGCACCATGCGCCACACGGCCATCAGCAAGGCGGTCGAATCCGCGCCGCTGCTCAGGGCCACCGCCAGGGTGTAGGGCGGTGTGGCAAGCCCCTGCCACCAGCCGCATACGGCTGCGTCAACGGTCGAACGCGGCGCCAGCAGCCATTGCGGCTGCGGCTGCGGCTGCGGCTGCGGCTGCGGCTGCGGCTGCGGCTGCGGTTCAGTATCCGGCAAAGACGTCATGGCAGGCTCTCCCCGCCGCAGCGCCGGCGCTTATTCCTTGTCGGCGCGCGTATCGTTGAAACGGCCGTAGCTCTGCAGGCGCTCGTAGCGGCGGTCCAGCAGCTCCTTGGGCTTGAGATCGCTCACGCCACGCAGCGCATCGCCCAGCGCGCGCTTGAGCAGCGAGGCCATCTGCTTGTAGTTGGTGTGCGCACCGCCCACCGGCTCGCTCACGATCTTGTCCACCAGGCCCAGCGCCTTCAGACGGTGCGCGGTAATGCCCAGCGCCTCGGCGGCATCCTGCGCACGCTCGGAGGTCTTCCACAGGATGGAAGCACAGCCTTCCGGGCTGATCACCGAATACACCGAGTACTGCAGCATCAGCACCTGATCCGCCACGCTGATCGCCAGCGCGCCGCCCGAGCCACCCTCGCCGATGATGGTGGTGATGATCGGCACTTCCAGCTGCGCCATCTCGAAGATGTTGCGGCCAATGGCCTCGCTCTGGCCACGCTCTTCGGCGTCGATGCCCGGAAATGCGCCGGGCGTATCGACAAAGGTGAACACCGGCAGGCCGAACTTCTCGGCCGTCTTCATCAGGCGCAGCGCCTTGCGGTAGCCCTCGGGCTTGCTCATGCCGAAGTTGCGCAGGCCGCGCTCCTTGGTGTCACGCCCCTTCTGCTGGCCCAGCACCATGCAGGGCTGGCCGTTGAAGCGCGCCAGACCTCCGACGATGGACTGGTCATCCGCAAAGTGGCGGTCGCCGTGCATCTCGACGAAATCGGTGAAGATCTCGCGGATGTAGTCCAGCGTGTAGGGACGGTCGGCATGGCGCGCGATCTTGGTGATCTGCCAGGGCGTGAGGTTGCTGTAGATGTCCTTGGTGAGCTGCTGGCTCTTCTTGCTCAGTTGTTCGATTTCCGTCGAGATGTCGACGGCCGATTCGCTCTGCACATAGCGCAACTCCTCGATCTTGTTCTCGAGTTCGGCGATGGGCTGTTCAAAATCCAGAAAGGTCCGTTTGGCCACGGAATGACTCCTCGTTGATGCCGGCAACAGGCCGGCTGGGCCGGAAATGGCTATGGTACTTGGGTGCTATTGTAAATTTGGCCAGTGCCGCAAAACCGGCCGGCCTGCATTTTGGGCGTGCCGCCGGTCAATAGGCCACCGGAAGCGGCGTAAGCGAGCGCCACAGATACCAGGTCGCCACGCTGCAATACGGCTGCCAGGCCTGGGCCACTTCGCGCATGTCGCTGCGGCTGACCGGCTCGCCGGAAAAGTAGTTGTGGCTGATGCCCTTGATCAGCCCCACGTCATCCAGCGGCAGCACGTTCGGGCGCAGCAGGTGGAAGATCAGGAACATCTCGGCCGTCCAGCGGCCAATGCCGCGGATCGCCACCAGCTGGGCGATCACGGCCTCGTCGTCCATGCTCGTCCAGTCGGTCTCGTTCAGGTTTTTCTCGCTGAAATGCAGCGCCAGATCGACCAGGTACTCGACCTTGCGCGCACTCAGGCCGGCCGCGCGCATGTCGTCGATGCGCAGGCGCAGCACCTGTGCGGCATCCAGTTCGGGCGCCAGCGCGCTGAAGCGGTCCCACACGGATTGCGCCGCCTTCACCGAAATCTGCTGCCCCACGATGCTGCGCGCCAGCGTGGTAAAGGCATCGCCGCGCGATTCGAGGCAGGCGGTGCCGTGCTGGGGGATCAGGCGCTTCATCACGCGGTCGCGCCGCGACAGGAGCTTGCAGGCCTCGGCCCAGTAGGCAGGCGTGATCACGCAACTGCCGTCCGCAACAGCGGGGATGGGCGTGCGGGCCTCCGTCACCGGGGAGGCCGGCTCACTGGTACGTGCCTGCATTTACTGCGCCATTTCCCAGGTCGTGCCGGTGGGCGAGTCCTTCAGCACCACGCCCTGCTCCAGCAAGGCCTTGCGGATACGGTCGGCTTCGGCCCAGTCCTTGGCGGTCTTGGCGGCGGCACGGGCATCGATCTGCGCCTGGATGGCGTCGGCATCCAGCGCGGAGCCCGCCTGCAGAAAGCCTTGCGGATCATCCTGCAGCAGGCCGATGCAGCCCCCCAGTGCGCGCAGCAGACCGGCGCGCTCCGGCGACTGCGTGCGGTTGACTTCGCTCGCGAGCTCGAACAGCACGGCCACCGCCTCTGGCGTGCCGAAATCCTCGTCCATGGCGGCCTTGAAGCGTGCGGCGAAGGGATCATTCCAGTCGATCTGCGCCGGCACTTCGGCCTTGACCAGGCTCAGCGCGGTGTACAGGCGCTTGAGCGCCGCGCGGGCATCGTCCAGATGCGCGTTGCTGTAGTTGAGCTGGCTGCGGTAGTGGGCGCGCAGGATGAAGAAGCGCACCGTCTCGGCGTCGTAATCCTTCAGCACCTCGCGGATGGTGAAGAAGTTGCCCAGGCTCTTGGACATCTTCTCGTTGTCCACGCGCACGAAGCCGTTGTGCATCCAGAAACGCACCGGCGCCTTGCCGGTGGCGCCTTCGCTCTGCGCAATCTCGTTCTCGTGGTGCGGGAACTGCAGGTCGGCACCACCGCCGTGGATGTCGAACTGCTCGCCCAGCAGCGCGCAGCCCATGGCCGAGCACTCGATGTGCCAGCCGGGGCGGCCCACGCCATAGGGGCTGTCCCACTTGGCATCATCCGGCTCGCTCGCCTTGGCGGATTTCCACAGCACGAAGTCGAGCGGATCCTGCTTGCCGTCCTGCACCGCCACGCGCTCGCCGGCGCGCAGTTCGTCCACCGACTTGCCGGACAGGCGGCCGTAGTTGGGAAACTTGCGCACGGCATAGTTCACGTCGCCGTTCTCGGCCTGGTAGGCCAGACCCTTGCCCTGCAGCGTCTCGATCAGCTGCACCATCTGCGGCACGTACTCGGTGGCGCGCGGCTCGTGCGTGGGGCGCTCGATGCCGAGCGCGTCGGCATCCTCGTGCAGCGCGTCGATCATGCGGTCGGTCAGGCCGCGAATGGTCTCGCCGTTTTCCAGCGCGCGCTTGATGATCTTGTCGTCGATGTCGGTGATGTTGCGCACATAGGTGACGCGGTAGCCGCTCACCTTGAGCCAGCGCTGCACCACATCGAAAGCCACCATGGCGCGGGCATGGCCCAGGTGGCACAGATCGTACACGGTCATGCCGCACACATACATGCGCACATGGCCGGGTTCCAGGGGAGCAAAAGGCTGTACCTCACGCGCCAGCGTGTTGTAGATTTGCAGGGACATTGTTTCAATCGGTTCGTGGAAGCGGGGTCACCGTGATCATGCAGCACAGCACGCCAAGCCGCAACTGCCATGCGGCATACAGACGTGACCCGGAACGCGGCATGGGGCAGCCGCACACCCAGCATGGTACCGTATCCACGCCACCGCTTGTCCCCGATCACGTGCGACGCCCGGCGAACCTGCAATAATCAGCGCATCACGACCCCGGTCATCCCGGCGCAAGTCGCCGCCAGAATTCCCTTTGCCCATGCGTCTGCCGCCCCTGAACTGCCCCTCTGTTTTCCACCGCCGTGCCAGCTGGATCGCCGCCGCCCTGCTCGGCACCCTGCTCTGCCTGCAGCCCGCCATGGCCCAGGACGGGCCGGTGGGCGCCGACTACCGCAAGGTGCAGCAGATGATCGGCAGCGGCAACCTGAACGGTGCCAGCCAGGCGGCAGACGCCTATCTGGCCGGCAACCCGCGCGATCCGCAAATGCGCCTGCTCAAGAGCCGCATCCTCACGGCCCAGGGCCAGAAGGATCAGGCCCGCGCCATGCTGATCGCGCTCACGCAGGAATACCCCGAAATCCCCGAGCCCTTCAACAATCTGGCCGTGCTGTATGCTGAAAGCGGCGAGCTGGGCTTGGCGCGCGAGGCGCTCGAGGCAGCGCTGCGCAGCAATCCAAGCTACGCCACCGCGCTGGAAAATCTCGGCGACGTCTACCGCCGCATGGCGCACGACAGCTACAGCCGCGCCCTGGCGCTGCAGCCCGGCAATGGCGCCCTGCGCGCCAAGGTCCAGGCCGCGGGCTCCTGAAGCGCAGGCCGCAGCGGCCTGCCTCCACCGCCGATTGCCAGTCTTACCCTTGCACACATTGCGCTGGCGCAGGGCACTGGATAATCCGCATCAGTCTCCATCCCTTGCCCGAACGAAGAGGATTTCCCCCATGCCACTGACCCGTCGACAACTGCTTCCCTTGGGCCCGCTGGGCAGCCTGCTGATTGCCGGCTCGCTCGCTCTTGGCGCTGGCGCCGCCGTGGCTGCCCCCAAGGCCGCTGCCGCACCCCAGGTGCGCTTCAATACGTCCATGGGTGATTTCGTGATCGAGGTCTACCCCGACAAGGCCCCCAAGACCGTGGCCAACTTCCTGCAGTACGTGCGCAGCAAGCACTACGACGGCACGGTGTTCCACCGCGTCATCAACAACTTCATGATCCAGGGCGGCGGCTACGACACCCGCTACGTCGAGAAGGCCACGCGCGCACCGGTGCCGCATGAAGGCCGTCAGTCTGCCAAGGCCGGCCTGCGCAACACCGTGGGCACCGTGGCCATGGCACGCACCAACGACCCCAACTCCGGCGCTGCACAATTCTTCATCAACGTGAAGGACAACAGCTTCCTGGATCCGGTGCAAATTCCCGATGGGGATCCGGTGGCCAAATTCGAGTATCAGGGCCGCACTTACACCAACGTTCCGCGCTCCAGCCTGCTGCGCTCCAGCCAGCTCTACGGCTACACGGTTTTCGGCAAGGTGGTAAGCGGCATGGACGTGGTCAACCGCATCAAGGCGGTGCCGACCGGCGGCAATGCCCAGTTCCCGAGTGATGTTCCCAAGCAGGCCGTGGTCATCAACTCGGCCACGCAGATAAAATAAGCCATCCCCGCGGGCCGTCCGGCCCGCTTTCTTCATAACGAGATCCACAACGACCATGAGCACTGTAGAACTGCACATTGCCAACCTCGGCACCATCACCCTGGAACTGGACGCTGAAAAAGCCCCCATCACCGTCGCCAACTTCCTCGAGTACGTCCGCAACGGCCATTACGACGGCACCGTGTTCCACCGCGTGATTCCCGGCTTCATGGTGCAGGGTGGCGGCTTCGCCCCCGGCATGCAGCAAAAGCCCACCGCCAAGGAAATCCAGAACGAAGCCAACAACGGCCTGAAGAACGACAAGTACACCATCGCCATGGCCCGTACCTCGGCACCGCACTCGGCCAGCGCCCAGTTCTTCATCAACGTGGCCAACAACGACTTCCTGAACCACACCGCTCCCACGCCGCAGGGCTGGGGCTACGCCGTGTTCGGCAAGGTCACCGGCGGCACCGAGGTGGTGGACAAGATCGCCAAGGTCGCCACCGGCCGTCGCGGCTTCCACGATGACGTGCCGAAGGAAGACGTGGTGATCGAGAAGGCCGTGGCGCTGTAAGCGCCTGCCGCCAGCGCCACGCTGTTTCCAAGCCACGCAGGGCCTTGCTTGCGTGGCTTTTTCATGCCCTGCCCCGAGCCTCCATGTCTGACTCCCTCTCTCCCGCTACTCCGGATACTGCACTGGCCCACGTGATCGCGCCCGCCAGCTGGCGTTGCGTCGATTTCGTTTCCGACCTGCATCTGCAGCAGGACGACGCCACCTGGCAGGCCTTTGCCCGCTATCTGCAGCAGACGCCGGCCGATGCGGTGTTTCTGCTCGGAGATATCTTCGAGGTGTGGGTGGGGGATGACGTGACCGGGTCAGCCGAACATGGTTTCGAACGCGCAGTGGCCGCTGCCCTGCGCACCGCCGGCGCGACGCGTGCGCTGTATTTCATGCATGGCAACCGCGACTTTCTGGTCGGCCAGACCTTCTGTGCCGAAGCCGGCATGACGCTGCTGCAGGATCCCTGCGTACTGGAGTGGCCCCAGGCTGCCGGCGCCAGCGAGCGCATCCTGCTCAGCCATGGCGATGCACTCTGCATCGACGATACCCAATACATGCAGTTCCGCGCCCAGGTGCGGCAGCCGGCCTGGCAGCAGGCCCTGCTGCAGCAAGCGCTGGAACAGCGCCTGGCGCTGGCGCGCCAGTTGCGCGCGCAGAGCGAATCGCGCAAGAATGAATTGGGAGTCGAAGGCTATGCCGATGTGGACCACCCGCTGGCCTGCCGCTGGCTGGCGGAACATGGCTGCCACACCCTGCTGCATGGCCATACGCACAAGCCGGCGGAACATGTACTCGATGCCTCGCACCAGCCGCCCTTGCGCCGCCTGGTGCTGGGTGACTGGGAGATGGGCGGCCATCCTGTGCGGGGAGACGTGCTGCGCTGGTGTCCTGGCAAAGACCAGCCGTGGGACCGTGTGCCGGCAGTCAGCTACGCCACGGGTGATTGAGCCGCTCGTGCCGCTCTGCCGGAATGCAGACGCAAGAAAGCCACCCTAGGGTGGCTTTCTTGTTGCTTGCCACGGCGCGAGGCCGTGGCAAATATCCAATTACTTGGAAGCAGCAGCGGAAGCAGCGTCAGCAGCAGCGGTAGCGGCGGCGGAAGCAGCGTCACCAGCAGCAGCAGCGGCTTCGGAAGCAGCGCCAGCAGAAGCGGAAGCAGCGGAGTCAACTGCGGTAGCAGCAGCGGAAGCAGCGTCAGCAGCAGCGGAGGAAGCTTCCACAGCAGCGGAAGCAGCCACGTCAGCAGCGGAAGCGGCCTGCACAGCAGCTTCTTCTTTCTTGCCGCAAGCGACCAGAGCAGCAGCAGCGATCACGGAAGCGATGACGAGAGACTTGTTCATTGGATATCCTTGTATGTCAGGTGAATAAAAACAATTTCCGGAAATTGTTCTTACCGTTTCGGCAAAAACAGAGGCGGAACACCCGAGCTCCACCTCTGCGTTGAATTATAGGGAAAGCCCGGATATTTCTGACATTGCCTGACGCCTTTCCTGACAAAAACGTCAACTTCGTTGTATCGATGTGACAGAAATCCGTCAGTTTTCTGCGACCTGCTGCATGCCGAAGGTCAACGGAGCAGATTTTGTGGGGACGTTCGCCTTACTGGCCGTCGTGCAGCCAGCCAGCATCCACCCAGGACAGCATCAATTCGCGAGCCGACTCGCTGGCACGCTCCACCGCTTTGGGCTTGAGCATGCGCTCGTCGGCCAGCTTGCGCATCAGCCTCGCGTCCTTGCCGGCAGCGCGGTAGCTTTCGCCGTTGATGAAGATATGGTGCTCGTCATACAGCATGCGGCTGCGGCGGTCCAGCCGGACACCACCCGGCTGCAGTCCGGTTGGCTCCTGCTCGGGCGCATCGAACCAGACGTTGGCCTTGGGTTCGGTGAGGTATTCGCCCAGCGCGCACGCGATGTTTTCGCCATCGAGCATGGCAGCATGAACGGCGTCGAAGGCGAACTGCTGCATGGCCTGCGGGATTTCCGCGCCCTGCTCCACGGCCGGCTGGCCGGCATCCTTGTACAGCTTTTCCCCCAGGGCATCCTCGGCCGGTTCGGCCATGCGCAGCAATAGTTCACGCGCAAGATCGCCTTTCTGCGGCACGCGGAAGCCGATGGAGTACGTCATGCATTCGCCCACCGCTACCCCATCGTGCGCCCAGCCCGGCGGCAGGTAGAGCATGTCGCCCGGATCCAGCACGAATTCCTCCTCGGGCTGGAAATCGGCCAGGATTCGCACCGGCATGTCGGGTAGCAGCGTACGGTCCTTCTGGCGGCCGATGCGCCAGCGACGCTGGCCATGCGCCTGCAGCAGGAATACGTCGTAGCTGTCGAAATGCGGACCGACGCCGCCGCCATCGCTGGCGTAGCTGATCATCACGTCGTCCAGACGCGCATCGGGAATGAAGCGGAACTGCTGCATAAGCGCATGCACGCGCTCGTCGTGCAGGTCCACGCCCTGCACCAGCAGCGTCCATTGCCGCTGCTTCCAGGCGGGCAGCCTGGTCTTGGGGAACGGGCCCTTGGCAAAGGTCCAGCCTTTGGCGGTGCCCGAAGTGATCAGGCGCGATTCGACGTCATCGCGCTCGGCCAGCGCGGCCAGTTCGCGGCGATCGAGGAACGGCTGGAAGCCTGGGATGGCCTGGCGCACCAGCAGGGGCTTGCGCTGCCAGTGGCGGCGCATGAATTGCACGGGCGACAAATTGCCGAGCAGGGGAAGAGCTTGGTCGGTGTTCATGGGACAATTGTGCAATGGAAAATTCATCCGACAAGACTCTGGTAACCGATCAATCGGTCGTGGCGCTGACCTGGATCATGAAAGACATGCAGGGCGAGGTGCTGGACGAACTGCAGGAGCCGGTCGAGTTTCTGGTGGGCGGCGACGACCTGCTGGAGGCCATCGACAAAGGGCTGCTGGAGCACAAGGTGGGCGATACCGTCGAACTGCATCTGGAGCCGCACCACGCGTTTGGCGATTATGACGAAGAGAAGGTCTTTCTCGAGGCGCGCAAGTGGTTCCCGGCCGAACTGGAAGAAGGCATGGCCTTCGACGGGCACGCTTTGCCCGCGGGCTGCAATGCGGATATTCCCAAGGATGCGCTGTACATCGTCACCGACATCTATCCCGACCATGTGGTGCTGGACGGCAATCATCCGCTGGCCGGTATCGGGCTGGAACTGCGCATCAAGATCCACAGCGTGCGCGAGGCGACGGTGGACGAGGTGGGGCGTGGCTCGGCCGGCACCGGCTTCTTCAAGCTGGAATCGGGCAGCACGCTCATGCCGGGGAACGATACGCTGCACTGAGCAGTCGTCGACTGCAATGGCATGGCGACCGACCGGTCGCCATTTTTTCTCCTGTTGTTCGCTCTGGCAGGTGCTGCCCGGGCAGCATTGCGCCTGCCGGTGCCTTTATCAGGAACGATAATCTGCGTTGATGCTGACGTAATCGTGGCTCAGGTCGCAGGTCCAGACGGTATCGCTGGCGGCGCCGCGGCCCAGATCCACACGCACGGTGATTTCGGCCTGTTTCATCACGCGCTGGCCCTGTTCTTCCTGGTAAGCGGGATTGCGGCCGCCCTGCGTGACCACGTGCACGTCGTCCAGATAGAGTTCGATCTTGCCCTGGTCCAGATCGTCGATGCCGGCGTAGCCGACAGCGGCCAGGATGCGGCCCAGGTTCGGGTCGCTGGCGAAGAACGCCGTCTTGACCAGCGGCGAGTGGGCAATGGCGTAGGCGGCCAGACGGCATTCTTCCTGCGTCTTGCCGCCATCCACGCGCACGGTGATGAACTTGGTGGCGCCCTCGCCGTCACGCACGATGGCCTGGGCCAGCTGGCGCGAGACGTCCAGCATGGCTGCCTTCAGCGCCTGACCGGCGGCGCTGTCCAGACTGGTGATTTCGGCGTGCGCGGCCTTGTTGGTGGCGATGACGACGAAGGAATCGTTGGTGGAGGTGTCGCCGTCGATGGTGATGCGGTTGAAGGAGCCATCGGCCAGCTCGCGCGCCAGTTGCGCCATCACGCCCTGGCTGACGCGTGCGTCGGTGGCCAGAAAGCCCAGCATGGTCGCCATGTTGGGACGGATCATGCCGGCGCCCTTGCTGATGCCGGTGACGGTGACGGTCACGCCATCCACCTCGGCCTGGGCGCTGAAGGCCTTGGGCACGGTGTCGGTGGTCATGATGCCTTCGGCGGCCTGCGCCCAGTTGCCGGGCTGGGCATCGGCGATTGCGGCGGGCAGGCCGGCGACGATGCGGTCGACCGGCAGGTTTTCCATGATCACGCCGGTGGAGAACGGCAGGATCTGCCGAGGTTGCACGCCCAGCTCCTTCGCGAGCGCCACACAGGTGTCGCGCGCAGCCTGCAGGCCGGAAGCGCCCGTGCCGGCATTGGCATTGCCGGTGTTGATGACCATGGCGCGGATAGCCGCCTGACCGCCCTCCAGATGCTCGCGGCAGACCTGCACCGGAGCAGCGCAGTAGCGGTTGCGCGTGAACACGGCGCCGACAGAGGCACCCTCATCCAGCAGCAGCACGGTCAGATCCTTGCGGTTGGCCTTGCGCACGCCGGCTTCGGTCACGCCCAGGCGCAGGCCCTGAACGGGATGCAGGTCTTCGGCACGGGGGGCAGTCAGGTTCACGGGCATGGACAAATCTCCGGGAGACAAATCGTTGGTAACAGTGCGGGTCGCAATTTTTCAATTGTGCCGCCAAAAAAGCAGAAAACAGGCACGAGGCCTGTTTTCCGTGGGAAGGCAAGCGCCGATCAACTCAGCTTGCCATGGCACTGCTTGTACTTTTTGCCACTGCCGCAGGGGCAGGGATCGTTGCGGCCGACGCCGACGAAGGCTTCGGCCGGCATGTCGGCCAAGGCACCGGCCGCCAGCGCGGCGCCTGCCGCAGCCGGCGTGCTCTGCGGCTCGCCGCTTTCGTTCGGCGAGGTGTAGGTGATGTTAATGTAGCCGCCGCCATCGCTGGGCAGCGCGGCCTCGGCCGCCTCGTCCAGCTGCTCGGGCGATTCGATGCGCACGTTCATCAGGATGCGTGTGACGTCGTTCTTGATGGCGTCCAGCATCTGGCCGAACAGCTCGAAGGCCTCGCGCTTGTATTCCTGCTTGGGCTGCTTCTGCGCGTAGCCGCGCAGGTGGATGCCCTGGCGCAGGTGGTCCAGCGCGCTCAGGTGCTCGCGCCAGTGCGTGTCCATGCTCTGCAGCAGCACGGCACGCTCGAAGTTGACGAAGTGCTCCTCGCCCACCAGGTCGAACTTGGCCTTGAAGGCGGCATCGGTTTCCGCCAGCACTTTCTCGAGGACCTCTTCGTCGGTGATGCTGTTGGACGCCTCCACCATGCCGCGCAGGTTGATGTCCAGACCCCAGTCGTCGGCCAGCGCCTTTTCCAGGCCGGCCAGATCCCACTGTTCTTCCATGCTCTGCTGCGGCACGAAACTGTGCACCAGATCGGTGAAGCTGCTCTGGCGCAGGCCGTCGATCTGCTCCTGCAGGCCGATGGATTCGAGCACCTCGTTGCGCTGACGGTAGATCACCTTGCGCTGTTCGTTGGAGACGTCGTCGTATTCGAGCAACTGCTTGCGGATGTCGAAGTTGCGGGCTTCCACCTTGCGCTGGGCGCTTTCGATGGAGCGCGTGACCATACCGGCCTCGATCGCTTCGCCTTCGGGCATTTTCAGACGGTCCATGATGGCGCGCACGCGGTCGCCGGCGAAGATGCGCATGAGTTGGTCGTCGAGGCTCAGGTAGAAGCGGGACGAGCCCGGGTCGCCCTGGCGGCCGGAACGGCCACGCAGCTGGTTGTCGATGCGGCGCGATTCGTGGCGCTCGGTGGCGATGATGCGCAGGCCGCCCAGTTCCTTGACCTTTTCGTGGTCGGATTGCCAGTTGGCGCGCAGATCCTCGATGGTCTTCTGCTTGGCGGCATCGTCCAGGCTGGCGTCGTTCTCGACGGCAGCGATCATCTTCTCCAGGCTGCCACCCAGCACGATGTCGGTACCACGGCCGGCCATGTTGGTGGCGATGGTGATCATGTGCGGACGACCGGCCTGCACCACGATCTCGGCTTCGCGCTCGTGCTGCTTGGCGTTGAGTACCTGGTGCGGCAAGCCAGCTTCCTTCAGCAGGCCGGAGATGATCTCGGAGTTTTCGATCGAGGTGGTGCCCACCAGCACCGGCTGGCCGCGCTCGTAGCACTCGCGGATGTCGTCGATGGCCGCCTTGTATTTTTCGGGCGTGGTCTTGTAGACGCGGTCGAGCTGGTCGATGCGCTGGCTCGGTCGGTTGGGCGGAATCACCACAGTTTCCAGACCGTAGATTTCCTGGAACTCGTAGGCTTCGGTGTCGGCCGTGCCGGTCATGCCGGAGAGTTTGGCGTACAGGCGGAAGTAGTTCTGGAAGGTGATGGAGGCCAAGGTCTGGTTCTCGGCCTGGATCGGCACGCCCTCTTTGGCTTCGACGGCCTGGTGCAGGCCATCGCTCCAGCGGCGGCCGGCCATCAGGCGGCCGGTGAATTCGTCGACGATGACGATTTCGGGGCCGTTTTCGCCCTGCTGCACCACGTAGTGCTGGTCGCGGTGGTACAGGTGGTTGGCACGCAGCGCGGCGTACAGGTGGTGCATCAGGCTGATGTTGGCCGGGTCGTAGAGCGAGCTGCCTTCGGGCAGCAGGCCCAGCCTGGCCAGCACTTCCTCGGCGTGCTCGTGGCCCTGCTCGGTCAGGTAGACCTGGTGCGCCTTTTCATCGACGGTGAAGTCGCCGGGGGTGATGACGCCTTCGCCCGTGACCAGGTTCTCTTCGCCTTCCTGACGCGTGAGGTAGGGCACCACCTGGTTCATGGCGCGATACATCTCGGTCTGGTCTTCGGCCTGGCCGCTGATGATGAGCGGGGTGCGCGCCTCGTCGATCAGGATGGAATCCACTTCATCGACGATGGCGTAGTTGAGCGGGCGCTGCACGCGCTCGGCCACTTCGTACACCATGTTGTCGCGCAGGTAGTCGAAGCCGAATTCGTTGTTGGTGCCGTAGGTGATGTCGGCGGCGTAGGCTTCCTGCTTGAGGTTGCGCGGCATCTGCGGCAGGTTCACGCCCACCGTCAGGCCCAGGAAGTTGTACAGGCGGCCCATCCATTGCGCATCGCGGTTGGCCAGGTAATCGTTCACGGTGACCACATGCACGCCGTTGCCGGACAGGGCATTTAGGTAGACCGGCAGCGTTGCAGTGAGCGTCTTGCCCTCGCCGGTGCGCATTTCGGCGATCTTGCCTTCGTGCAGCGCCAGACCGCCAATCATCTGCACGTCGAAGTGGCGCATCTTCATGATGCGCTTGGAGGCTTCGCGCACCAGGGCAAAGGCTTCGGGCAGGATGGCGTCCAGCGTTTCGCCCTTGGCGACGCGCTCGCGGAATTCCGCGGTCTTGGCAGGGATCTGCTCGTCGGAGAGCTGCTCGAAGTCCTTTTCGAGCGCATTGATGCGCGCGACCGTCTTGCGGTACTTGCCCAGCAGGCGATCGTTGCGGCTGCCGAAGATTTTGGTCAGGATGGTGGCCATGCATTCACACTGCCGCCCGGGGGCCGCCGCCGGGGCGGGAGCTGCAGGACGGGCAGTGTCCTTGTAGTTTGTTGGGTGTTGAGGCGGATTCCGGTTCAACAGATAGGGGCGGTGCGGGCAATCTCAACTGCACGATGCTGCACCGCGTCAACCCGGGATCGGCAATCGCCCATTCTACTATCCGGCTTGGTTACAGATGCAGCAATGCCCCGTCGCAATCGATTGCATCTGTGCGCATTTGTGAAAAGCGGCCGCCCTGCCCTGCAGCGCAACGATAATGGCGCCATGCAACGCAGACACCAAGCCATCCGCCTGGAACAGGCCGCCGAAGAGGCGCCGGTGCTGGGCACGCTGATGCAGCGGCTGCGCCACGCGCAGGACTGCGGGCGCTGCATCACGCCCTTGATTCCGCCCATGCTGCGCGCGCATATCACTTTTGGCGTGGTGGAGGATGGGGAATGGTGCCTGATCGTCTCGGGCAATGCGGTGGCAGCCAAGGCACGGCAGTTGCTGCCGATCTGGCTCAAGCAGCTCAGGACGCAGGGATTCGAGGTGCAGCATATCCGCTTGCGGATGAAGGGCAGTTTGCAGAACTGATTGCGCTCCGGGGATGCATGGTCCCGGAGCACGAACGCAACGCCGACACGCAAAGCCGTAATCCCGCCATGCGCGACGCGCCGGCTCACCGCGCTGTCTAGTAGAGGAACTCGTCCGTAATCACCTGCCCCAGTTCGTGGATGCGCTCCAGGAAGCGCGTGAGGTAGCTGTGCAGGCCGGTTTCCAGGATGTCGTGGATCTCGCCGTATTGCAGCTCGGACTGGATGCGCCCAGCCAGGCGACGGGAGGGGCTGCTGAGGGTTTTCGCACCGATGCGGTCGAGGTTGGTCAGCACCTCGTCCATGCTGGCCAGCAGCGACCGCGGCATGTCCGGGCGCAGCATCAGCAGCTCGGCCACGCGGTCGGGACGGATCACGTCGCGGTAGACCTTGCGGTACACCTCGAAGGCCGAGACACTGCGCAGGATGGCGCTCCAGTGGTAGAAGTCCAGCTCTTCCTGGTCCACCAGATCACTGACGTGGAATTCCTTGTCGCGGGCGTGGAATTTCACGTCCAGCAGGCGTGCGGTGTTGTCGGCGCGCTCCAGAAAGGTACCGAGGCGCAGGAACCACAGCGACTGGTCCATCAGCATGGTGCCCAGCATCACGCCGCGGGCGAGATGCGAACGGTCCTTCACCCACTCGAAGAAACGGCTGGGGTCATCGGTGAGGATGTCGGTTTTCAGCATGGCCTGCGCCTCGATCCAGGTCTGGTTGTAGGTTTCCCAGACTTCGGTGGTAAGCTGGCCGCGCACGGCGCGGGCGTTCTCGCGCGAGGCCTGGATGCAGGCGATGATGGAGGACGGGTTGTCGGCATCGGCGGCCATGAAGGCAATGATGCTTTCGGGCCGGATATCGTCATGCCGGCGGCGGTAGGCCGGCAGCAGCTCGCAGATGGAGAGCAACCCCTCCCAGCCCTGCTCGGCCTGCGCGGCAGAAATCGGCAGCATGCCGGTCTGGCAGTTGACGTCCAGCATACGGGCGGTGTTTTCGGCGCGCTCGATGTAGCGGGCCATCCACAGGAGGTGATCGGCAGTGCGTGACAGCATGGCTTCCCTTTCTTGCTGTTGTGTGGCTCAGAGCACCCAGGTGTCCTTGGTGCCGCCGCCCTGGGAGGAGTTGACGACCAGCGAACCTTCCTTCAGTGCCACGCGCGTCAGGCCGCCGGCCACCATCTGCACTTCCTTGCCGCAGAGCACGAAGGGGCGCAGATCGATATGGCGCGGAGCCACGCCGCTGTCGACGAAGGTCGGGCAGGTGGAAAGGCTGAGCGTGGGCTGGGCGATGTAGCGCTCCGGGTGCTGCTGCAGCACGGCCCGGAATTCCTCGATTTCGGCCTTGCTGGCGGTGGGACCGATCAGCATGCCGTAGCCGCCGGCCCCATGCACTTCCTTGACGACCAGTTCATCGAGATGGTCCAGCACGTAGCGCAAGTCGTCCGGCTTGCGGCAAAGCCAGGTTGGCACGTTGGCCAGCAGCGGCTTTTCGCCGAGGTAGAACTCGATCATCTGCGGCACGTAGGGATAGATCGACTTGTCATCGGCAATGCCGGTGCCGATGGCGTTGCAGATGGCGACGTGGCCGGCGCGGTAGACGTCCATCAGGCCGGCGCAGCCCAGGGTGGATTCCTTGCGGAACACGCGCGGGTCCATGAAATCATCATCGATGCGGCGATAGATCACGTCCACGCGCTGCGGGCCCTGCGTGGTGCGCATGTAGCAGAAGCCGTCCTTGACGAACAGGTCCTGCCCCTCCACCAGTTCCACGCCCATCTGTTGCGCGAGGAAGGCGTGCTCGAAATAGGCGCTGTTGTACATGCCCGGGGTGAGCACCACGACCACCGGGTCGGAAACCGCGGCGGGAGCGCTCTGGCGCAGGGTTTCGAGCAGCAGGTCGGCGTAATGCGCCACCGGCGCCACCTTGTGCGACTGGAACAGTTCCGGACACAGCCGCATCATCATCTTGCGGTTTTCCAGCATGTAGCTCACGCCGCTGGGCACGCGCAGATTGTCTTCAAGCACGAAATACTGGCCCTCTTCCTCGCCGTGGGTGGCACGCACCACGTCGATGCCGCTGATGTGCGAGTAGACGCCATTGGGCACGCTGACGCCGATCATCTGCTGGCGGAACTGCGCGTTGCCGAGCACCTGTTCGGACGGGATGATGCCGGCCTTGAGGATGGCCTGCTCATGGTAGACGTCGTGCAGGAAGCGGTTGAGGGCGGTAACCCGCTGCGCCAGGCCGGCCTGTAGGCGGTCCCACTCGGCAACGGGGATGACGCGGGGAAGCAGGTCGAAGGGGATCAGGCGCTCGCCGCCGGTGCCGTCCTCGTCCTTGTCGCCATAGACGGCAAAGGTGATGCCGACGCGGCGAAAGATCAGTTCCGCCTCTTCGCGCAACGATTGCAGATCCTGCGGGGTCTGTTGCCGCAGCCATTGGGCATAGGCTGCGTAATGGTCCCGTACCGGCGCCAGGTCGTAGGGCACGAAACGGTACATCTCGTCGAAGGCAGGCATGCAGGATCTCCCCGGGCTTGTTGTTCTGTTGTACAGCATAGCAAGCTGCGGGGATTCCGTGTGTCGGAATGCATGCCGAGTGACGGGAGCGTCGTCCCAGCGCGTGCAGGCGGGCAACCGGTAGGTACACCATGCTTCGCCTCACGTATTCCCAGTGCCGCCTTGAGGAGCCTGCTGACGGACGGCGGGCAAGGGCACATCGTGCTGCCAGTAGCGGCGGTGCTGTTCACGCTCGCAGACGATCTGGTTGCTGCTGGAACGCCACCAGCCGGCGCCGCACTGGTCGGTCTGAACGATGGTGGTGCCCTGTGCCATCAGGCGTTGGAGCACGGAGGCGTGCGGGTGACCGTAGCTGTTGCGGTAACCATGCTGGATCAGCGTCCAGCGCGGCTGCACGGCCTGCAGCCATTCAAGACTGGTGGACGTGTCGCTGCCATGGTGGGCGGCCAGCAGCACATCGGATTGCAAGCGGCTTGCAGGCAGGATTTGTGCCAGCCGTAGCTCCTGCTCCACCTCGATATCCCCCGCCAGCAAGGCACTGCGTCGCCCGTTGCTGATGCGCAGCACGCAACTGCTGGCATTGGTGTTCGCTTCCGTGATGGCAGCGCCTGCAGCGGGATGCAGGACTTCGAAACGTACTCCCTCCCATTCCCACTGCTGGCCGGCCTGGCAGGTCGTGACGCCCGGGCTGGCATGCAGGGGATGCGCCGGAGGCAGCGAGCCCATGACCCGCGCCTGCGGCCGGGCCTGCAACACGGCAGGGGCGCCGCCAGCATGGTCGTTGTCGGCATGGCTGAGCACCAGTTGGTCGAGCCGCTCGTCCAGCGCCGCAAGCAGCGGCACCAGGATGCGCTGCCCCGCATCGCTGCGTTCGCTGTGCCGGGCTCCGGTGTCGTACAGCAGGCTATGGCCAGCCGTGCGCACCAGCACGGAGCTGCCCTGGCCGATATCCAGCATCAGCAGCTCGAACTCTCCGCTGGCCGGCCGTACCGATTGCCACAGCAGCACCGGCGCCAGCCAGAGCAGGCCCTGCCAGCGCCAGGCAAGCGGCAACCGCGCGGCCAGCAGTATGCCACCACCCAGTCCGGCCATGCCTGCCCATAGCGGCGCCAGCGCTGCCCCGTGCATTGCCCACGGCCAGCTGGCCATCCATTCGAGAATGGCGTTCATCATCTGCAGCAGGTCCGCCGCCAGCAGCCACAGAGGGGGCAGCAGCACGCCAAGCAACGCCAGCGGCGTGACCAGCAGGGTCACCAGCGGCACCGCCAGCATGTTGGCGGCAACGCCGGCGATGGAGAACTGGCCGAACATCAGCATCGCCAGCGGCGTTAGGGCCAGCACCACCACCCATTGCTGGTGCAGAAAGGCCCGCACCGTCTGCCAGACACGCCCGCGCCAGCCGGCTGCCGGTGCCTGCTGCGCCTCGCCGGTGATGAACAGCATGGCAACCGCGACGAAACTCAGCCAGAAGCCCGGCTGCAGCAATGCCCAGGGATCAAGCAGGGTCACGGCCAGCGCTGCCATGGCCCAGATCGCATGCCATGGCCACTGCCGCCCTCCTCCGCGCAGCACGGCCACCACCAGCAGCATGCAGACCGTGCGCTGGGCCGGCACGCCCCAGCCGCTGAACCAGGCATACAGCAGTGCAAACAGCACGCCACCCCACAAACCGGCCAGCGGCGCCGGCAGCCAGAGGCACAAGGGCCAGCCCCGGCGTGCGCTGCGTCGCCAGGCCCATCCGACCAGGCCTCCGGCCAGCCAGGCAAACATCGTCACGTGCAGCCCGGAAATGCTCATCAGGTGCGCCACGCCGGTGCGCCGGAAAATATCCCAGTCCTGACGCTCGATGGCTGCCTGATCGCCCATCACCAGCGCTGCCAGCACACCGGCGACACGCTGGCGCTCTCCGGCATCGGCTCTGTCCTTCTGCGCGGGTGCCACGTAGGCCAGCAGCCGCTCACGCACCTGCAGGCGCACGCCGTCCATGGCGAGGTCGATGCGGTACCACGGTGCCGCTGCCAGTCGCGTTACCGCAGCATCTTCCGGTCTGACCAGCACCTGCCCGTTGGCACCGACACCCTGCTGCCACATCCAGAGCTCCAGATCAAAGCCGAAAGGGTTGCGGTTGCCGTGCGGCTGGCGCAGACGCACGGGAAATTCCCAGCGTTCGCCGGGGCTGACGCAACTGGCGCATGCCCTGCCGGCGGCCAGGGTCGTATCCCGGTTGCGGGCGGCACCGTTGCTTGCAATGGCACCAGCGCCACCGTTGCCGTTGCCGTTGCCGTTGCCGTTGCCGTTGCCGTTGCCGTTGCCGTTGCCGTTGCCGTTGCGCCAGCTTAACGCGACCAAAGTCGGCACCTGCACAACCTGCCCGCGCCACGTGGCCTGCTCCACCTCCAGCTGAAACCGGGCCCCATCCGCCTGCCACTGCGGCAGGCCCGCGATTGTGCCACGCACCAGCAGCTCCTGCCCTTCCAGAGCCCCGGACAGACGGTTGTCCACCGACGCTGCCGCGCGCCAGCCTGTCGATGCAAACGCCAGCAGGCCAATCGCGCCATACAGCCACCACGGCGAACGCAACAGGCCCTTCATCTGTCCCACTGCCAGCATCAACCCGCCAACGACCAGCAGCCCGTACCAGCTTTGCGTCCACAGCGACGGCTGCTGCAGTTGCACCGCAATGCCAATCACCCAGGCCAGCCCCGCCAGCGTGATTGATCGCCGCCGTGCTTCTTCATCATGAAAAATATAATTCTTATGTATTAATTTTTGTACCATGTGCGCATGGTAACGCCTTGAGAGACATGTAGAGCCCCATTCGCCCGTAGACTTGCCCGCATGATTGGGACATCCGCGCCGCTCAACCCGCCCGCCCCGCCTACTGCCGGAGACTGCGGCAGCAGCCCCGTGCCCGTTACGCCCGCCGGCTTCGATCAGAGCGCCGCCGCACCAAGCCACTTCGACGAACTCCGGGGCTCGGCATCCTCCGATACCCCCTTGCCGCTCACGCCGGACTGGCAGCGCTTTTTCAGTGCCTTGCCCGATGCGAGCCCCGCAGCGCTGGACCTGCACCAGGCCCGTCTGCAGCGTCTGATCCGCGACAACGGCATCAGCTATACCGCCCAGGGCAACATGCCCGCCACCCTGCGACCCTGGGAACTGAACCTGTTCCCCCTGCTGCTGCGTCACGAAGAATGGCAGCACCTGGCCGCCGGCATCCGGCAGCGCATGCAGCTGCTGGAGAAGGTGATGGCCGATGTCTACGGCCCGCAGACCCTGATGCAGCAAGGCTGGCTGCCCCCGGCGCTGATCCAGGGCCACCCCGGCTATCTGCGCCCCATGCACGGCATCGTCCAGCAGCGCTATCTGCACATCGCCGCCTTCGACCTGATCCGCGACCACGCCGGCTTGTGGTGGCTGATGGCGCAGCGGACGCAGGCACCCTCCGGCTTGGGTTATCTGATTGAAAATCGCCATGTAATGCGCCAATTGTTCCCGGAAGGGTTCAATCAGCTCAAGGTAGCGACAATCACAGAAGCCTATCGCATCTTCCTCGACACCTTGCGGCAGCAGTGCCAGCCCCTGGTGGAAGACGGTGCAGCGCCTACCCTGGTCCTGCTTACTCCCGGCGCCCACAGCAAGACCTGGTTCGAGCAGGCCTATCTGGCCCGTTATCTGGGATTGACACTGGTGCAGGGTCACGACCTGACCGTGCGCGGCAACAAGCTCTACCTCAAGACCCTGCACGGACTGGTGCGCGTGCATGGCATGCTGCGTCGCGTGGACGACAGCTGGATGGACCCGCTGGAACTCCGTCCCGAATCACGCGAGGGCATCCCCGGCCTGCTGCAGGCCATGCGTGCCAGCCAGGTCATCGTGGCCAACAGCCCGGGCAGCAGCTTTCTGGAATCCCCCGCCCTGCAGGGCTTCCTGGCACCACTGGCGCGCCATGTGCTGGGCGAACCGCTTGCCATCCCCGCCCTGCCTACCTGGTGGTGTGGCGAGGCAGCCGTGCGCACCGGCGCTGAACAGCAGCTGCACGATTACGCCATCAAGCCAACCTATTCGGGCAGTGAGCTGCATGACAGTTTCCCCACGCGCCTGGGCCGCGAACTCGACGCCGAGGAACTTGAGCAACTCCGGAGCGACATGCGTAACCAGGGCGACGATTTCACCCTGCAACATTACGCCCCCCTGTCGCAGATGCCAGCCTGGGTCCACAGCGAGAATCGGCAAGAGGGATATCCGGCGATGCGCTCCCTGGTGCTGCGCCTGTTCGCCCTGAGCGACGGCGAGGGCTGGCGTGTGCTGCCGGGCGGCATGGCCCGGCTGGCGGCTGGCGATGATTCCATCATGTCGATGCAAAATGGCCGCAGCAGCGCCGACGTCTGGGTCACTGGAAGCATCAACCCCGCCATCGCGCAGCCACCCCGGGATCACGCAAGCGAACCGGAGCGCATCGTGAGCCGCACGGCCGAAAACCTGTTCTGGCTTGGCCGCTACACCGAACGCGCAGAAAACGCCGTACGCCTGCAACTGCTCACGCTCGACAGTCTGCAGCAACTCGACCGTCCCGGACCTGCCCTGCGCCATTGGCTGCGGCAGCTGCTGCTGGACCAGCAGCTCGTCAGCAGCGAAACTCCTGCGGATCTGCCGGACGAACAGCTGGCCCGCGAACTGATGCGCCAGTGGCAGGACCGGGGCTGCGCCGCACAAGGCAATATCGCGTCAATGGCACGCACCGCCGCCGAGCTGCGCGGGCAACTGCCCCACCAGCACTGGCATCTGGTGCAGGAAGCCGAAACGCACATGCGAGCCTTGCGCACCGACAACGGCGAACAGCCAGGCCACTCCCCCATGGATCTGGCCAGCCAGCTGCACCAGCTCAGCCACGCCATGGCGGCCGTCACCGGCGTACAGCTCGACCGCCTACAGCGCGATGCCGGCTGGCAACTGCTGATGCTGGGCCGCTGGATCGAGCGCCTGAGCTTCGTGGCCGGCGCACTGCTGCCAGCCAGCACCTCCGGCACCCCGCTGGACGGCCAGACGGCCGCCACCCTGACGGCGCTGTTCGACCAGCACCTGCAGCAGCCCCGCATGCAGTCGTTCGGCCCACCGGCGGCAGAAGCCTGGCACACCCTGACCGGCAGTACGCGCCATCCCCGCTCGCTGCGCTGGGTGCTGGAGCAGATCAGCATCACGCTGCAAGCCTTGCCGCCATTGCCTTTTTCACCGGCGGTGCCCGACAGTGTCCCGCTCGCGCAGCAGATCGACTCCCTGCAGGCCAGCCTGCAGCAAGCTGCCAGCGCCCCGTCCGAGTCGTCGCACCTCCTGCGCCAGTGCATCCAGCTGGCCATGATGCTCACGGACGACATCACACGCACCTATTTCCACCCGGCCGACCCCGCCACCCACAGCGTGGGCGCCTGACAATCCACACCCATGCTGCTCCGCATCACCCACCAGACCCGCTACGGCTACACCCCCGCCGTGCAGCACGCCCAGCACATGGCCTGGCTGCAACCGGTCAGCACGCCCTGGCAGCAATTGCTGGATTTCCAGCTGCAGGCCGATCCCGCCCCCGCCAGCATGGACACCAGCACCGACGTGTTCGGCAACCAGCGCTGCCACTTCTCCATCGAGCAGCCGCACGAGGCGCTCACAGTCACCGCGCGCAGCCTGGTACAGACGGCAGCGCCCCCCATCCGCTTCAGCCACGCCACCTGCGCGCAGGTGCGCGAGCAGTTCGCCTACCGCGCCGGCCAGCAATTCAGCCAGGCTGCAGAGTTTCTCTACCCCTCGCCCTACGTCGCCCGCGAGCCGGCCTTTGTCGACTATGCTGCCCCCTCGCTCAGCCCCGACCGTTGCCTGTTCGAGGCGTGCATTGAACTGACCGCACGCATCCATGCCGATTTCCGCTACGACCCGCACAGCACCGACCTGCACACCCCGGCCCTCACCGCGCTGGAGCAGCGCTGCGGCGTCTGCCAGGATTTTGCGCACATCATGCTCGCCTGCCTGCGCGGACTGGGCCTGCCGGCCCGCTACGTCAGCGGCTATCTGCTCACGCAACCGCCGCCCGGCCAGCCCCGTCTGATCGGCGCCGACGCCTCGCATGCCTGGGTCTCGGTCTTCCTGCCGGATGCCCATGGCGAACAGGCGCTGGATGCGGGCGGCATCCAGCAGCACGGCCTGTGGTGCGATTTCGACCCCACCAACAACCGCTTCGGCTGGGGCACGCCCGGAGAAGACTACGTCACCGTCGCGATCGGCCGCGACTTCGGCGATGTCACGCCCCTGCGCGGCGTGCTGCACGGCGGCGGTCATGGCCACACGCTGGACGTCGGCGTGACGGTAGAGCCCGTCTGAAGCCTCGCCACGCGCGCCTACAATCGCAGTCATCCCGCCAACCCCAGAGAAGGAAACCACCATGTCCGACGTCTACGCCCAGCTCACCGCCCTCGACATCACCCTGCCCCCGGTCGCCGTGCCGGCCGCCGCCTACGTGCCCTTCGTGCAGACCGGTAACCTGATCTTCCTGAGCGGCCATATCGCCAAGCGGGACGGCCAGGTCTGGACCGGCCAGCTCGGCAAGGACATGGACACCGCCACCGGCGCCCAGGCCGCGCGTGCCGTCGCGGTAGACCTGCTCGGCACCCTGCAGGCCGCCACCGGCGACCTCAACCGCATCAAGCGCGTCGTCAAGGTGATGAGCCTGGTCAATTCCACGCCCGAATACACCGAGCAGCACCTGGTCACCAATGGCTGCAGCGAACTGATCGGCCAGGTGTTCGGCAACACCATCGGCGCCCACGCGCGCAGCGCCTTCGGCGTGGCGCAGCTGCCGCTGGGAGCCTGCGTCGAGATCGAGATGATCGTCGAGGTGTAAGCCCTCCAGACGCAGCAAAGGGTGGCAGTTCACAGTGCCACCCTTTTTTTGTCCGCATGCCGGAACCGCTTATTCCACGCTCAGCACATACATCGCATAGAACGGCATGCCCGCCATGAAGGTGAATCCGGCGCTGCACATGGCATTGGCCCAGTCGTAGCCAGCCATGATGTCCATGCTGTCGATCAGGCAGAAGCGCTCGTGCGCCTGCTCCAGTTCGTCCGCGCGCTTGAGGCCCCACTTGATGCTGGCGCCCGTGTTGCGCAGCGAGGGATGCCAGAAGGCGCTGCCGGTCGCCAGCACGCTGAAGGCATCCAGCACCAGCAGCGAGCCGGCGGGCGCATAGGCACCGATGGTGTCCAGCACGCCGCGCATCTGTCCGGCGGACAGGTACATGCTCACGCCTTCCAGCAGCAGGAACAGCGGCTGGCCCTGGCGACGCGGCAGGCGCAACTGGCGCCACCAGTCCTCGGCCGTCAGGTCCACCGTGACGGTCTGCTGGCGTGCGTTGAGCGGAGGCAGCAAGCGGTCACGCAAGGCCACCACTTCGGGCAGGTCGGCATCCGTCATGCGCGTGCTGCCGTTGTCCAGCCACTGGAAATACTGGCTCAGCCCGCAACCGATGTTGACGAAGTGCGCTTTCGGATAGTCGCGCATGAAGCGCTGCGCCTGCTCGCGGATATAGCGCGTGCGGGCCAGCACGCCCCACATGCTGTAGCAATCGCCGACCCAGCGGCTGCCGTCATCGCCAATGGCAGCCAGCGTGGCGGCGGCGTAACGATCGTGCACGGCCATTTGCGGGAACATCCGGTCGCCCAGGGCGCGCCCGGCCAGTGGAATGCGCAAGGTGGAGGGAATGGCCTCTAGAGCATCGGCAGCCGCCACCAGCGGCTCGATCCGATGCGGCCGAATGGCTGTTGTATCCATGGCTCGCATGCTTGTGAGTGCAGACACGGCATCCGCACTTTGTCTCCTTGGTGACATAGTACCCGCGCTTGCCAGAAACGCACAAACCTTCTGGTGATAACGCAGGAAAAACATCAGCTATTTCAACACGTTACGAACGGGCGTGCGTTTTTTCGAGCTATTGCGAACACTGAAACGGAGTCATGCAGGAAGATTGCATTGTTCCATTTCTGTACGTCATTTTAATGACGTTCTCAGGTCTGTCCCATGGCACGCCAGGTCGGAATGCAGTGCGCCGCCAGCGCGGTAATCCACGGCGGACAGTCCGGATCGAAAGCCAGCCCGAAACGCGGGCTCACCACGAATCCGCCCCGCTCGAATGCCGCCGCATCGTGCCGGCGCACATGATCGGCCAGCCGGGCAAACGGGATCAGTTCATCACCCAGATAGAGCAGCGGCGAACGCCGGGTGATTTCCTCCAGCCGGCCGTTGTCCTGGAATCGCACGATCAGGTCCCCATAGTCCAGCTCGTTCAGCCCCACGTTGTTGCCCTGTGCGGCACGCGGACGGCCATAGTGCGCCAGCACCTGTTCGCGTGTGGCGGTGAAGGGAATGGCATCGGCCAGGAAATAGGGAATCAGGCGCATGGTGCTGCCAGCCTACCACCACCAGGTGTCAGGGCTTGTCATGACTGGTAACACCACGGTGCAACACCGGGATACAAAAAAGCGGAACAGACCCGCAAGCCTGCTCCGCTCCTGTTCGAATCCGGCAACCGGTTTCGGGATTACTTCAGCGCCTTGTAACGCACACGCTTGGGCTTGGCACCCTCTTCACCGAGACGCTTGATCTTGTCGGCTTCGTACTCCTGGTAGTTGCCGTCGAAGAATACCCACTGCGAATCGCCTTCTGCCGCCAGAATGTGCGTGCAGATGCGGTCCAGGAACCAGCGGTCGTGGCTGATTACCATCACGCTGCCGGCAAACTCCAGCAGCGCGTCTTCCAGCGCACGCAGGGTTTCCACGTCCAGGTCGTTGGAGGGCTCGTCCAGCAGCAGCACGTTGCCGCCCTGCATTAGCGTCTTGGCCAGGTGCAGGCGCCCACGCTCACCACCGGACAGCATGCCGACCTTCTTCTGCTGGTCGCCGCCGTTGAAGTTGAAGCGGCCGCAGTAGGCACGGCTTGGCATCTGGAACTTGCCCACGGTGATGATGTCCAGGCCGCCGGAGATGTCTTCCCACACGGTCTTGTCGTTGGCCAGGTCATCGCGGTGCTGGTCGACAAAGGCCATCTGCACGGTCTTGCCGATCTTCACCTCGCCGCTGTCCGGCTGCTCCAGGCCGGCCACCAGCTTGAACAGCGTGGACTTGCCCGCGCCGTTCGGGCCGATGATGCCGACGATGGCACCCGCCGGTACCTTGAAGCTCAGATTGTCGATCAGCAGGCGGTCGCCAAAGGACTTGCTCACATTGGTGAACTCGATCACCTCGGTGCCCAGACGCTCGGCCACCGGAATGAAGATTTCCTGCGTCTCGTTGCGCTTCTGGTATTCGTAGTCACTCAGTTCCTCGAAGCGGGCCAGACGCGCCTTGCTCTTGGCCTGACGGCCCTTCGGGTTCTGGCGCGCCCATTCCAGTTCCTTCTTCATGGCCTTGGTGCGGGCGTCTTCGGTGCGCTGCTCCTGTTCCAGACGCGCTTCCTTCTGCTCCAGCCAGGTGCTGTAGTTGCCCTTGTAGGGAATGCCGTGGCCACGGTCCAGTTCCAGGATCCACTCGGCGGCGTTGTCGAGGAAGTAGCGGTCGTGCGTGATGGCCACCACGGTGCCCGGGAAGCGCTGCAGAAAGATTTCCAGCCACTCCACCGATTCGGCGTCCAGGTGGTTGGTGGGCTCGTCCAGCAGCAGCATGTCGGGCTTGGAGAGCAGCAGCTTGCACAGCGCCACACGGCGTTTTTCACCACCGGAGAGTTTGCCGATCACGGCCTCCCAGGGCGGCAGGCGCAGTGCGTCGGCAGCGATCTCGAGCTGGTGTTCGCTGTCGGTGCCGGCCGCGGCAATGATGGCCTCCAGCTTGCCCTGTTCTTCACTCAGCGCGTCGAAGTCGGCGTCCGGCTCGGCATAGGCGGCGTAGATTTCTTCCAGGCGGGCGCGGGCGTCGTTGACTTCCTTCATCGCCTCTTCCACCGCCTCGCGCACGGTGTGCTCGGGGTTGAGTTGCGGCTCCTGCGGCAGGTAGCCGATGTCCAGCCCCGGCATCGGGGTGGCTTCGCCTTCGATTTCCTTGTCGATGCCGGCCATGATCTTGAGCAGCGTGGACTTGCCCGAGCCGTTCAGGCCCAGCACACCGATCTTGGCGCCGGGAAAGAAGCTGAGCGAAATGTCCTTCAGGATCTGGCGCTTGGGCGGCACGATCTTGCTGACGCGATTCATGGAATAGACGTACTGGGCCATGGATTTTCCTTGTAATACGGATGAGGTGGCAGCCGCCACACCCTGTGCGGGCGGGCTGTTTCGGGCTGCAATTGTCAAAAATTTACGCTTGCTGGCAAATTTCTTTGCCCTCCATTATCCCAGCATGCGACAATACTTGCTGTTGCCACCACCAGTGCATGGCAACACCAGCATTTTGCTGCATGCCGCGCCCACGGTTTTCACACCGGCCCGGCTTCTCTGGAAACTCCGTTGGCTTCTCACTGGTTCTGCGCCGCCTGCCTAGCAGCAGCCGCAAACAGCCAACGCCATTGCACCTTGCAAGGTGCTCCTCTCGCATGAATTTTGAAGACCTGCAACTGGCGCCAGCCATTGTTTCTGCTGTGCGCGATCTCGGCTACGAGACGCCGACCCCCATCCAGGTCGAGGCCATTCCCCTCGTCCTCGCCGGCAACGATCTGCTCGGCGGTGCCCAGACCGGCACCGGCAAGACCGCGGCCTTTACCCTGCCCATGCTGCAGCGCCTGAGCGAAGGCACCCCCGCCGCGCGCGGCCAGGTGCGTTCGCTGGTGCTCTGCCCCACGCGTGAACTCGCTGCCCAGGTGGAAGAATCCGTGCAGCAGTACGGCAAGAACCTCAAGATGACGTCTGCCGTGATCTTCGGCGGCGTCGGCATGAACCCGCAAATCCAGCGCCTGCAAAAAGGCGTGGACGTGCTGGTCGCCACCCCCGGCCGTCTGCTCGACCTGCATGGCCAGGGCGCGCTCGACCTGAGCCAGGTCGAAATCCTGGTGCTGGACGAAGCCGACCGCATGCTCGACATGGGCTTCATCCATGACGTGAAGAAGGTGCTGGCCCTGCTGCCGGCGCAAAAACAGAGCCTGCTGTTCTCCGCCACCTTCAGCGACGAGATCCGCGATCTGGCCAGCCGCCTGCTGCATGATCCAAAACAGGTGCAGGTGACGCCGCGCAACACCACGGTGCAGCGCATCACGCAGGTGATCCACCCGGTGGGCCGCGCCAAGAAGAAGGCGCTGCTGGCGCACATCATCCAGGAGCGCAACTGGAGTCAGGTGCTGGTGTTCACCCGCACCAAGTTCGGCGCCAACCACGTGGCCGAATACCTGAACAAGAACGGCATCACCGCCATGGCGCTGCACGGCAACAAGAGCCAGACGGCACGCACGCAGGCCCTGGCCGGCTTCAAGAGCGGCGACATCCGTGCGCTGGTGGCCACCGACATCGCCGCCCGCGGCATCGACATCGACGACCTGCCGCACGTGGTGAACTACGAGATCCCGAATATCTCCGAAGACTATGTGCACCGCATCGGCCGTACCGGTCGCGCCGGCGCCAGCGGCGAAGCCGTCAACCTGGTCTGCATGGACGAGGAAGGCTTCATGCACGCCATCGAGAAATTCACGCGCCAGCAGATTCCGGTGCAGTTCATCGAGGGCTTCGGCCCGGATGAAGGCGAAAAGGCCGAGCCGATCGCCATGGGTCGCCAGACCCTGTGGGGCGGTGCCGGCAAGCCGCCGGGCCGCGAGGTAATGGCTGCCGCCGCCAAGGCCGCGCGCCAGGAGATGATGCAGCGCATCCGCGAGAACAAGGCCGGCAAGCCGCAAGGCGGCCACCGCAAGCCGGTGGCCCAGGCCGCTTCCCGCGCTGCGGGGCATGATGCCGAAACCGATCCGGCCGATCTGACGGACCAGGACAATCGCCCCGCACAGGACGGCCAGCGTCCCGAAGGCCAGGAGCGCACGCGTCGCCGTCGCAACCGCTTCCGCAGCGGTGGTGGTGGCCAGCGCAGCGAGGGCCAGGGCGAAGGCAATGCGCCCTCCATGCAGGAGCGTGCACCGCGCGCGCCGCGCCAGAACCAGGGACAAGGCCAGGGTGGCAACCGCAACAACAACGGCCAGCGTCGTCAGGGCCCGCGCCATGGCGGTGGCGAAGCCCAGCCGCGCAGCCACGAGAGCGCGCCCTTCCGCCTGCACGACTTTGGCGTGCCGCGCAGCCAGGGCAACGGCGGCCAGCCCGATCCGCTGCGCACCAGCGTGGACAGCATCCGCCGCAGCAACCGTACTTCCGGCAACAAGCGCGGCGGCAACCGCGGAGGCGGTGGCAACTACGGCGGCTGGTAAGCCAGCCTGACAGCCTGCGCCGAGCTGGCGCAGGCGCAATCAATGCATCACGGCTGGAATTTCCGGCCGTTTTTGCTGTCTGCCTGCTGCAGCAGGCAAGGAAAATCGTGGCTCAGCAGCTGCAGTACATGCCGTACAGCGTCTCGAGCAGACGCTGTGCGCGCTCATCCACCACGCGGTAGATGATCTGCTTGCCCTCCCGGCGCGTCTGCACCAGACCTTCGTTGCGCAACACGCCCAGTTGCTGGGACAGGGTCGGCTGCCGGATCCCGAGCAGGGTTTCCAGTTCGCCTACGGATTTCTCGCCCTGGCTGAGCTGGCACAGCAGCAGCAGGCGGTTTTCATTGGCCAGCACGCGCAACATCTGGGTAGCCTCTTGAGCCGCCTGTTGCATATGGCCCATGTCAATGATGGGTGCAGTCATCGGATGGTAACTTTCTATCGAACCTGCAGATTATCCCCTGCCCACGGGGGTTCGCAAGAGGGGCAACCCCGATAGCCCTTGCCGCATATCAACTGCGTCAACATCCGTTTACACCTTTGCACCTTCGGTGACCCACGGTGCGCACCAATGGGCGAGAATGGTCAGAAAATTGTCAGCCCAATTCAAGGAGCCTGCCATGCCAGTCACCCATTCCCGTCCCCTGTTCCGCCTGCGCCAGCCCCTGCTCGCCGCCTTGCTCCTCGGCGGCCTGGCCGCAACCCAGCAGGCCAGCGCCGTCGGCAACACCATGGATGTGCAGGTGATCGACCGCAACACCGGCCAGGCGTTGCCCGTCTACACGCACCAAGGCGAATACTGGGTCGCCGGCCAGCCAGGGGCACGCTACGCCATCGGCGTGCGCAACCTGCAGGGACGGCGCGCGCTGGCCGTCATGTCGGTGGATGGCGTCAACATCGTCACCGGCCAGACTGCCAGCACGCTGCAGGACGGCTACGTGTTCGACCCGCACCAGTACAGCGAGATTGCCGGCTGGCGCAAGAACCTGAACGAAATCGCCGCTTTCCACTTCACTCAGCCGCGCCACTCCTACGCCAGCCGCACCGGGCGGCCCGATGACATCGGCGTGATTGGCGTGGCCGTGTTTCCCGAACGCCGGCCGGTCTATCCACCGATCCGCCCTTGGCCACGCGCCACGCCCGAGCGTGGCGAAGCCCCGGCCGGCTCGCTGCGCGGTCAGGACAGCGCTGCCGCAGAGGCCTCCCGCCCGGGTACCATGCCGCCGCTGCGGGACGAGGCGCGCACCCAGGCCTCTCCCGGCCTGGGCACCGGGCACGGCGAGCGTGAATCGTCAGAGGTGAGCACCACGCGCTTCGTGCGCGCCAGCACCACGCCGGCTGAAGTCATCCGCATCCGCTACGACAGCCTGGCCAACCTGCGCACCCGCGGCATCATCCGCCCGTGGGAACCGCCACGCCCCGCAACCCCGCAGCCCTTCCCGGCAGACAGCGGCTTTGTACCGGATCCGCCACGCTGAGGCATGCCGTGGATGTCAGTCAGGGATATGGCACACTTGACCGTGCGCGCTCCGGCGCACTTTCCCAATCCCTGACCTGACCTTCATCCCATGCGAATCCTCCACACCATGCTGCGTGTCGGCAATCTGCAGCGCTCCATCGATTTCTACACCCAGGTACTGGGCATGCAGTTGCTGCGCACTGCGGACAACCCCGAATACCAGTACACGCTGGCCTTTCTCGGCTTCGAAGCCAACCCGGCCCAGGCCGAGCTGGAACTGACCTACAACTACGGCACCGAAAGCTACGACATGGGCACCGCCTATGGCCATCTGGCCATTGGCGTGCCGGACGTATACGCCGCCGTCGAGAAAATCCGCGCAGCCGGCGGCACCATCACGCGTGAAGCCGGGCCGGTCAAGGGTGGCACCAGCGAAATAGCCTTCGTGCAGGATCCGGACGGCTACAAGGTGGAACTGATCCAGCGTGCCGGAACCGCGGGCATGGACAAGTTCTGATCCACCCAGTCCCACGGCGCCTACCTGCTGATCCAGCAAAAAGCGCCCCAAGGTTCTGCAACCTTGGGGCGCTTCGTTCATTTCAGCATCCCTGACCAGCACTGCGCAAGCCAGGGATCCAGATGAAAACCGATCAGTCGATCTTCACGTCCACGCGACGGGCTTCGGGATCGTTGCCCTTGCTGTCGGGCATGATTTCGGGCTTCTTCAGGTCGATGCTGCTTTCGGCAACGCCTTCGGCGACCAGGGCATCACGCACGGCAAAGGCACGCTGCTTGGCCAGCTCGGCATTCTTGGCCGGATCGCCCGTGCTGTCGTGGTAGCCGCTCAGCACCAGCTTCTTGCCGGCCTTGGCAGCAGCCACGGCATCCGCCAGGGCTTCCTTGGCACCGCCGGCCAGTTCGGCCTTGCCGCTGGCAAAGTAGAAGCGCACCACGCCGTCCACCACCTTCACGCTGGCTTCGTCGGCACCGGCCTGGGCGGCAGCGCCCTGATCAGCAGCGGACGCAGCGCTGCCGGAAGCAGCGGCAGAGCCGGAGGCGGCATCGGATGCTGCATCGGAAGCGGCCACGGCTGCGGAAGCGGCGTCAGCGGCTGCCACGGCGCTGGCACCCAGGGAGGCAGCGCCATCCTTCTTGCCAAACACGCCGGCACGCGACATGCCGAAACCGACAGCCAGCGCAATCGCCAGCAGCACAACGGCGCCGATCAGGAAACCGACGACCGTCTTCTGTTCGCGGTCGTCATCATTGATGTTGAAAGCCATGTTTGCTCCAGTAGGGGATGGTATGGAAAGAAAAAATCCTGCCCACAGGCAACGAAACCAGTCCGGCACCTGTGCTATCGCCGGCTATTGTAAAGTATCAGTGTCTTACGCCTCCTTACAACACCCCATGAACACCGGCCACCCCGATATCGCCCATCTGCGCAAAAGCTACGAACGCGCCGAACTCAACGAAAACGCCTCGCATGCAGATCCGATGCAGCAGTTTGCGCAATGGCTCGATGAAGCCTTCAAGGCCCAGGTGCCCGAACCCAATGCCATGACCCTGGCCACCGTCGGCAACGACCTGCGCCCCAGCACCCGCGTGGTACTGATCAAGGGCTACGACGAGCGCGGTATCACCTGGTTCACCAACTACCAGAGCCGCAAGGGCCGCCAGCTGGCCGGCAACCCGTTTGCCGCACTGCAGTTCCACTGGGTCGAACTCGAACGCGTGGTGCGTATCGAGGGCCGCGTGCACAAGGTGGCCGACGAGGAAAGCGATGCCTACTTCCAGTCGCGCCCGCTGGACCACCGCATCGGCGCCTGGGCCAGCCCGCAGAGCGAAGTCATCGAGGGCCGCACCGAACTGGTGACGGCGGCCGCGCGCTATGGCGCCCAGTTTCTGCTGCAGCCGCCACGCCCGCCGCACTGGGGTGGCTTCCGTCTGGTGCCGGACCAGTGGGAATTCTGGCAGGGCCGCAAAAGCCGCCTGCACGACCGCCTGCGCTACCGACAGCAGGCGGATGGCAGCTGGCTGCGCGAGCGCCTGGCGCCCTGAGTTCCCCCGATCGAACAGCGAGTTCCGGCCTTCCGCTTTTCGCTGGCTGTGCTGCAGCGCATGCAGACGGGCGCACGCGCCGGCCCGACTAGCGCTGCCAGCCGGCAAACACCTGCCGGAATTTTTCCACCTTGGGCGCCACCACCATGGCGCAATAGCCCTGGTGGGGATGCTGGTTGAAATAGTCCTGGTGATAGTCTTCCGCGCGCTGGTAATCCTGAACCAGCGCGAGTTCGGTCACGACCGGACGGTCGTAATGCCTGCGCGCCAGCTCCACCCAGGCCCGGACCTCGTTCAACTGTGCTTCGCTGGCGCAGTAGATACCGCTGCGGTATTGCGTACCGACGTCCGCACCCTGCCGGTTCAGGCTGGTGGGATCATGCACGGTGAAGAAGATCGCCAGGATCTGTTCCAGCGCAATCTCGCGCGGGTCGAACTCCAGCCGCACCACTTCGGCGTAGCCAGTGGTGCCGCTGCATACCGCCTCGTAGTCCACCGTTCGACCGTCGCCATTGGCGTAGCCGTTCTCCACGGACAACACGCCACGCACCTGCTGGAATACCGCTTCCATGCACCAGAAGCAGCCGCCAGCCAGCCAGATCACCGAGGTTTCCGGAACTTGTTGCGTTTGCTCTGCCATGGCGTTCATCTCCTCAGAATGCGTATCGGCCCATTACAAACGCGATATTGCCATAGCGCCGCCCATCGGTCCTGCCGCCAGGGATATAGGTCGCATACAGCGAGAAATCGCCATAGCCCAGCTCCACCACCGGAAGCACGCCGGGAAACGGCAGGTAGCGATGGAAGTGCCTGCGTGCGGTGACGAAGGCGGTGTAGCCTAGGCCGGCGAACAGCCCGCCAGACTGCATGCGCCAGGTCTGAAGATAGCCTGCGATGGGCTGCACATCGCCCTCGGAATCGCGGAAGGCCAGGGCATAGAAGCTGTAATGGCTGGAACCGTCCGGCGTCAGGGCGCTGCCACCCACGCCCAGGCCCAGCGGTCGTTCGCTCAGCAGCGCCCGCTCCTCCGGGCTGTACACGCTGCGGTTGTGCCAGGCGTAGAGCGGCAGGTACAGATCCACCTTGCCCCGCTCGCCGCCCGTTTCGGCCCAACGGCTGGATACGGCCCCGGCTGCGCGTTGCAGCAGGGAGTCGGCGTGCGCCGCAGCAGGCAGCATGCACAGCAGGCAGGTCAGGACAAATCGGTTCATGCGGGGCTTTGGGAAAGGACTGCCAATGCAGCAGCGTGGGTGCAAATGTTGCGAAACGCATATGACAGTTTCGAGACACCCTTTTTGGTGATGCCCCCGTGCTGCGGTGCGCTGCAGCATGCCAAGACGGATTCGACCGTATCCCACGTTAAAATAAGTAAATTCGTCTGTACAACCTGCGCCGCACAAGCGCACATGCCGGAGCAAGCATGAACATCGAACAAGCCCGTTTCAACATGATCCAGCAGCAAATCCGCCCCTGGAACGTGCTGGATGACCAGGTTCTGGAACTGATGGAAGAGGTCAAGCGGGAAGATTTCTGTCCGCCCGAACACCGTGACCTGGCCTTCATGGATCTGGAAGTGCCGATCGGCCACGGTCAGGTGATGCTGGCCCCGCGCGTGCAGGCGCGTCTGGTGCAGGATCTGCAACTCAAGCCCACCGACAAGGTGCTGCAGATCGGTACCGGCACCGGCTACATGACGGCTCTGCTGGCCCGTCGCAGCCAGCAGGTGCTGGCCTTCGAAACCCGTGCCGAACTGGTCAAGCAGACGGTGGACAACCTGCGCAATGCCGGCATCACCAACGTGGACGTGCGCCATGGCGATGGCCTGGCCGGTGCCTTGGCCAACGGCCCCTTCGATGCCATCGTGCTGTGCGGTTCCGTCCCTGCCATCCCGCATGAACTGCAGGACAAACTCAGCAACGGCGGCCGCCTGATCGCCGTGGTCGGCCACGAGCCGATGATGCACGTCAACCTCGTCACGCGCGTCAACTCCGGCACCTTCGACACCACCAAGCCTTGGGACGTGATCATTCCGCGTCTGGAAGGCTTCCCCGAAACGCCGCGTTTCCGCTTCTGATTCCGGCACCGTCATGGTTGCTGAACTGGCGCCGGCCCAGGTTGCTGACTGGGCCGAGCAGATGCGTGCCGACGGCCTGACGCCGTATGTGCTGGATGTGCGTGAAGACTGGGAACGCGAGGCCGCCCATGTCGAACAACAGGCGGCTGCCCAGGGATTCGTGCTGCTGACCGAGCCAATGTCGCGCCTGGGTGCTGCGCTCGACCGCCTGCCCGACGATCCGGACACCCCGCTGGCCTGCCTCTGCCACCATGGCGTGCGCAGCTACCATGTGGCACATTTCCTGCACCAGCAGGGGCATGATGCGATCTGGAACATCACGGGCGGGATTGATGCGTGGGCGACGGTGGATCCGGCAATTCCCCGCTACTGAAGGACGCACATCCCGGCCGGCACGTCTTCCGATGCGTGCTATCGCCTCGTGCTCAGCCAGCCGAGCGCATGGATATCCTGCACGATGCGCTGGGCCGCTCCCTGGTGCTGCTGGCTGAAAAGCAGCGCTGCGCTGCGCATGGCGGATAGCTTGTTGCCAGAGGCTGCTGCTTGATCCGCACCGATGGCTGAGGCTTCTGCGCCAACTGCGGGGACTTCCACACCATGCACTGAAGCTCCTGCCCCCACCAGCCCAAGTGCTGTCTGCACGGCATCCGCCATGTCCCCGCAGCGCAAGGCCGCACCGACTCCGATGGCCTGCTCGCTGGCCTCGGCAAAGTTGAAGGTATGCGGCCCCAACAACACAGGGCAGCCGCAGGCACAGGCCTCGATCAGGTTCTGGCCACCCAAAGGCTCGAAACTGCCACCCATCAGCGTGAGATCGGCCAGCGCGTAATAGAACACCATCTCGCCCATGCTGTCGCCGAGCCAGACGGCAGGAGCGCCTCCATCTTGAGCCGAAGCCACATGCAGTTCATTCGCTGCGCCCGCATGAATGCCCCACGCGCTGCGTCTGCTCACATTCCAGCCGGCTTGCTCCAGCATCGCCGCCACCTCATCGAAGCGTTGCGGGTGGCGTGGCACCAGCAGCCACTGCACGGCTGTCCGCTGCTGCTGCGGCAATCCCGCCAAGGCCTCGATCCAGAGCCTTTCCTCACCCTCCCGGCTGCTGGCCAGCATCACGACCGGCGTCGCGGCCTGCCCAGCAGACCGCAAGGCGTCGTCCCGCGCGGCACGCAGCTGGTGTCCCAGCTCCAGTTGCTGCGGATCAGGCCGGGCATCGAACTTGAGATTGCCAGTGACGCGAATGTCGCGCACCCCCAACTGCAGCAGGCGTTCCGCATCGTCGGCGGTTTGCGCATAGGCCACGCGCAACAGGCCGTAGATTTTCCGGGCGAGTGACTCGAAACGCAGCGACTGGCGCAAGGTCTTCTCGCTCATGCGGGCATTGGCCAGCACCACGGGAATGCCCGCCGCATCACAGGCTGCGAGCATTTCCGGCCAGATTTCCGTTTCCATCAGCAGGCCAAGGCGGGGACGGAAGGTTTCGACAAAGCGTCGCGTGGCGGCGCGGCTGTCCCACGGCAGCCACACATGCATGTCACCAGGCTGCAGCAGCTTCTCCCCTTCCTGCCAGCCGGTCGCCGTACCGTTGGTCAGCAGCAGGCGCATGCCCGGCATGGCGGCGCGCAGGGCCTCGATCAACACCGCAGAAGCCCGGGTTTCACCCAGCGACACGGCATGCAGCCAGACCCATTCGCCCGCATGTGCCCGCGCAGCCTGTACTTCCTCATCCGTGTACTCGGCAAAGCGCTGGTGCACGGCATGCAAATACAGGGGCTCCTGCTCTCCGCGCCGGCGCAGCTTGCGCAGCAGCAACGGACGGCCCAGGGCCATGGCGACGCGATAAAGAGAAAGCAGCATGCCGAACGATGAATATAGAGGCCCGCACTCAGTGCGCCGCAGCCCCCAGCACCGCATCCGGCTTCACGCGGCGCAGCAGTTCCAGCATGGCATGCTGGATACGCTCCAGCGCCTCGGGCGTATGGCCTTCGAAGCGCAGCACCAGCACCGGCGTGGTGTTGGAGGCACGAATCAGGCCGAAGCCGTCCTCCCAGTCCACCCGCACGCCATCAATGCCGTTGACCTGCGCCTGACCGGCAAATGCCTGCTGCGCCAGCGGCAACAGTTCGGCCGCCAGACGGTGCGGCTCGCCTTCGGCGCAGGCCACATTGATCTCGGGCGTGGAGTGGCTGGTAGGCAGCGCATTGAGCACGGCCGAAGGATCCGCTTGGCGGCTCAGGATTTCCAGCAGGCGCGCTCCCGCATAGGTGCCGTCGTCAAAGCCGAACCAGCGCTCCTTGAAGAAGATGTGGCCACTCATTTCGCCACCCAGCGGCGAATCGACTTCTTTCATCTTGGCCTTGACCAGCGAATGCCCGGTCTTGTACATCAGCGGCACGCCACCTGCCGCCGCAATGGCGGGTGCCAGGCGTTGCGAGCACTTCACGTCGAACACAATGGTGCCGCCGGGCACGCGCTGCAGCACGTCCTGTGCAAACAGCATCATCTGGCGGTCCGGGTAGATCACATTGCCATCTTTGGTGACGATGCCCAGACGGTCGCCATCGCCATCAAAGGCCAGGCCGAGCTCGACATCGGTGTCGCGCAGCGCGCGCTTCACGTCCTCGAGGTTTTCCAGCTTGCTGGGATCGGGATGGTGGTTCGGAAAATCGCCATCGACTTCGCTGTACAGCTCGCTCACCTCGCAGCCCAGCGCACGGAACACCGCAGGAGCCGTCGCGCCGGCGACGCCATTGCCGCTGTCCACCACGATCTTCATCGGGCGCGCCAGCTGCACGCTGCTCGTGATCTTGTCGCCGTAGGCGGGGAACACATCCTCCTGGCGCACGCTGCCACCTTCGGCCAGCACCCAGCTTTCCTGCTCGATGACCTCGCGCAGGCCCTGGATTTCCTCGCCATAGATGGCCTTGCCAGCCAGCACCATCTTGAAACCGTTGTGGTCCTTGGGGTTGTGGCTGCCCGTTACCTGGATGCCGCTGTCGCACAGGGTGTGCGCCGCGAAATACAGCATGGGCGTGGTCACCATGCCCACGTCGATCACCTGCACGCCCACATCCATCAGGCCGGCGATCAGCGCCTGTGCCAGTTCCGGCCCGCTCAGGCGGCCATCACGGCCCACGGCCACCGTCTGGCTGCCCTGGGCGCGCGCACGGGTACCGAAAGCCCGGCCAATAGCGCGCGCCACATCGGCAGTTACGGTAGTCGGCACCACGCCGCGAATGTCATAAGCCTTGAAGATCGAAGCGGCTACTTGCATGGGAGGAAAAGCCCGCGCGCGGACTGGTGTTGTTGGATCGACCCATTGTAAGGGGAGTACACTGGGCCGCAGCCGAGTGCACGGCATGCTTTGGTACGACATGGCGGGCGTGCAGCGCGCCTGCCGAGTCTTCCTGATGCTGGACTTCCCCGCTGCGCTGCGGGCGGGCGCCCCGGATTTTTCTTTACCAAACCCTGCGAGACCTGCCATGCCTGCCGTTCCCTACCGTCGCCTGCTGCAAGCGCGCAGTGTGTACTCTTCTCCCCTGGGTCCGCTCCACGTGGGCGCGACCGCGGAGGGGCTCGCCGGCGCCTGGTTCGAGCCGCAGAAATACTTCTCCGTGGACGAGCTGGACGGCGTCCCCGTCGCTCCGGAACATCCGGTACTCAAACAGGCCGCCCTGGCGCTGGACCGCTACTTCGCCGGCAAAGAATTGCAGAATCCACCGCTCACCTTCGTGGAAGGCAGCCCATTCCAGCAACGAGTGTGGCATGCCCTGGTCGGCATCCCGCAAGGCCACACGAGTACTTACGGCGCGCTGGCCAATGCCCTTGGCTGCCCTGGCGGCGCCCGGGCCATCGGCATGGCTGTGTCGCGCAACCCGGTCAGCCTGTTCGTGCCCTGCCACCGGGTGGTCGGTGCGGGGCAGCAGCTGACAGGCTACGCCGGCGGACTGGATCGCAAGATTGCCCTGCTGGAACTGGAGCATGCGCTGGTACCCGAGCCGGAGCAAGATTTGTTTCCGCAGTAAATTTTAGAACTTTTTAATTAAAATAGCGGGATGCATCTGCGCATCCCCGTTCACCGCCGTCATCCCCGTCATCCCCGTCATCATCGAGGCTTCAGCCTGATCGAAGTGCTGGTCACATTGGTGTTGCTCGGCGTCGGCCTGCTGGGTGCGCAGCAGATGCACGCCACTGCGCTGCGTCAGCATCGCGACACGCAGCAGCAGGCGCGTGCCGATCAGCTCGCCGCCGATCTGGCCGAACGCATCCGCGCCAATCCTGCCATCGCTCGCTTGCCGGGGAGCCCCTATCTGCTGGACATGCGCGCGGGCGCAGCGCCTTCGCTGCCCTCGCCGGACTGCATCACCGCACCCTGCGAAACGCCCGAGCAGGCGGCAGCCTACGACCTGGCCGACTGGCAGCAGCAGGTCGCGCAGGCCTTGCCAGGCGCACGGATCCAGGTCTGTGCCAATGCAAACCCAGTGGATGCACAAGGGGAAACCAACTGGGCCTGTACCAGCTCCAGCGCTCAACCCGCACGCACTCTGGTCATCAAGCTGGGCTGGAGCAAACGCCCAGGCGAAGAGCCCGTGCAACCACGCACCGTGCTGGTGGCAAGCACCGGGGCACCTTCGCCATGAAGTCGATGCGCCGACCGGCTCCCGGCTTTACCCTGATCGAGCTGCTGGTCGCCCTCGCACTCGGCCTTACCGTGATCGCGCTGGCCAGTTCCGGCCTGCTGCTCGCACGTCAGGGCATGCAGCTGGTGGATCAGTCCACCCAGCTTCAAGACCGCGAGCGGCTGGCTCGAGATGTCATCACGCGCACGCTGCGCCAGGCAAGCCGGGGAAGCGCCACCTCCGCGCAGGAGCGGGTCGTGTTCGGCTGGGACAATGCTGTTTACCGCAAGCCCGAACATCCGGACTTCGCCACGGTGGCCAACATCCGCAATGGCAACCGGCCCACCCGTTGCGGATCGGTGCGTGACAGCAGTTGCGTCAACGGCAGCGATATCGTGCTGGTACAGTCCGCGGGCGGAGCAGGCGCTGCGCATTGTGGCGGGGGAACGGCATCTACATCCTTCATCCAGATTCTGTATGTCGCCCGCGACAGCCACTCTGCGGAGCCTGGCCTGTCATGCGCTTACCGCAGCACCAACGACTGGGTGTCCGTACCCCTGATGGAAGGCGTGGAAAGCCTGCAATTTCTCTACGGCTTGCAGACCCAGGACGCGCGATTCAGCCATGTCACGCAGTGGCAGCATGCCGGGGAGCTGGAGGTGGCCGGCGATGCCGAGGCCACGCGGGCGAACTGGCAGCGCGTCCGGGCCGTGCGCATCGCTCTGGTACTGCGCAGCACGCAGGGCGTGGCCGCCCGCGGGCCAGCTTCCTTGCATCCCTTCGGATCTGCCTATGCAGAGCTTGCCTCCACCGACGCCGGAGCAACCCTCACTGTAGTGCCCGACAAGCGCCTGCGTCGCACGGTGCAGTGGACCGTGCATCTGCCTGCAACCGGGAGCCGCTGATGCACGACCAGACGGCACCCGGTATCCGTTCATCTGCTGCTAGGCGCACTTCCCGGCAAGATGTCGGCTTCACCCTGATTCCCACCCTGATCCTCCTGCTGGCAGTCGCACTGATAGGCAGCGCGACAACGCAATGGGTGCTGCTCTCGGCCCGCTCTCTCACCAGTGACCGCCAGCACCAGATCGCGTACCAGGCTGCCCGTGCCGCTCTCGACGACGCCATGCACGACATGCTGAATACCTCGACATCGCCTTCGGAACGCAGCGCGCTATTCCGCGGAACATCCTCTGCCTTGCTCTGGCCAGAGGAAGGATGTGGCAGTGGCCCCTTTCAGGGGCTGTGCGCGCCGGATGCTGCACAAGCCCTGCTCGCGGGTGCTGCCACCCTGACAGGAGCGTTTGCCGCTCCTGCCAGTGCACACGACTGGCAAGCCCCGGAAACCAGCGTCCCGTTCGGCCACTTCACCGGCGCCCGCTATCCCATGGGGCCGGGAATGCAATCGGCTGCACCGCCCCGCTACCGCATCGAGCGCCTGCAAGCCCCGGCTGCAGCACAAAGCACCGTCTCCACCACTCTTTACCGCGTGACGGCATTGGGTTTCGGCCCGTTGCCTGCACGCATCCCGGTCCTGCTGCAAGCGGAACTGACAGCCACGCCACCACCAGCAGAATCGCCGGCTTCGTCCATGCAGCTGCGAGAAATCGCCTTCCGCCAACTCCCTCCCCCACAACTCGATGCCAATGACTGACTCCTTGCGCGGCTTCACGCTGCTCGAAACCCTGCTGGTCCTGACACTGGTCGGCATTCTTGCCAGCCTCGCCTACCCCTCGTATGCCCGCCATCTGCGCCAGGGCGAACGCCAGACGATCCAGACCGCGCTGCAGGAACAGCTGCTGCAACAGGAGCAGTACCGCGCACAACACCAGCGCTATGCCACATTTACCGCGGGCGAACCGGGAGAGCTGCCATTTGCCGCCGACACCGGCCGCGCAGAAGGCCGTTACCTGCTGGGCGCCCGCGCCTGCAAGGACGAGGATGGCAATGCTGTGCCTCTTTCCGATTGTGTGGTGGCATTCGCCCAGCCAGTTGCAACTGGCTCGACACGGCCGTCCTATGGCATGGACGCTATGGGAAAACGATATTGTCCTGATGAGGAAAATTCCTCTAATTGCTGGAATCAACCATGAAAAACCAGCTCTCCCAGCCCACACAGCGCGGCTTTACCCTGACCGAACTGTTGGCCAGCCTCGGCATTCTGGCACTGGCCAGCACGCTGGCGGTCCCCGCCTACCAGGACTGGCAATCGAGGCTGGCCCTGCAGGAAGCCAGCGCCGGCTTCATCGCCGCTGCCCATGCCGCGCGCAGCCATGCGCTGGCGACAGGTCACAATACCATGGTGCAGGCGCCCGAAAGCAACTGGAACAACGGATGGCGCGTGTTTGCGGATGCCGATGGCAACGGTCAATGGGATCCCGACCGGGATACGCTGCTGCAGGAGCGCAACACCGGCTCGCAAGGCGTTGCAATTTCTGCCCCGGCCACGGCGACCGGAAATGCCAACACACTCAAGGACGGCTACCTGCTCTTCAATGGGCAGGGGTTTGCACGCAATCGGGAAGGCTCCCTCGCCAACGGCACGCTGGAATTTCGTCTGCGTGACCGGCTGCGTGCCGTGGTGTTCTACCGCACAGGCAGAATCCGCACCTGTGATGACGACGCGTGTCGCTGATCAGCACCTGGGACGTCCGGGCCCCTGCTCCTTGCGACAACGCTGTTCGCACCCTGCAGGTAGAACGGCCTCTTTATGGCATCGTGCAAAAGGTGTTTGCAGCTGAGCACGCAAGAAAAAACCGCCTGCTCACAAGAAACAGGCGGTTTGGAGGATGTGGCGGAGTGGACGGGACTCGAACCCGCGACCCCCGGCGTGACAGGCCGGTATTCTAACCAACTGAACTACCACTCCTGGTAGCTGGCAGACTGCCGAAGCAAGCTGCCTGCCAGATGCCTTTTATAGGCATTGTCTGGCGACCCTACGGGGATTCGAACCCCGGTACTCACCGTGAAAGGGTGATGTCCTAGGCCTCTAGACGATAGGGTCAAAACCTGGGAACTGACTAAAAAGCCTTGCACGGATGCAAGGCTTTCGATGTTGGCGGAGTGGACGGGACTCGAACCCGCGACCCCCGGCGTGACAGGCCGGTATTCTAACCAACTGAACTACCACTCCTGGTGGTTCGCATGCCGTTGCCAGCCTGCTTGCCAAGTCTGCTGTTGCCAGCAGATTGTTTGGCGACCCTACGGGGATTCGAACCCCGGTACCTACCGTGAAAGGGTAGTGTCCTAGGCCTCTAGACGATAGGGTCAAAACCTAGAATTTGGTGGAGGTAAGCGGGATCGAACCGCTGACCTCTTGCATGCCATGCAAGCGCTCTCCCAGCTGAGCTATACCCCCAAATTTTGCTTCGCTTTCAACGAACTTCGTTTGCTGCGAAGACTTGAATTATAGGCCAGTTTTCAGACTTTTTGCAAGTCCCGCAAAACTTTTTTGCGTTGTTGCAATGTCAGCACGGCGTCGAGGGAAGGCGTCTGGGGAGTCCCCATGACCAACACGCGCACCGGCATGGCCAAGTGCGGCATTTTAAGCCCAAAATCAGCCAGAATCTGCTTGATGGCTGCAGAAATTGCTTGCTGCGTCCATTCACAGCTTTCCAGCTGCGTCGCCAGTGCTGCAATGGCCGGACGAACAGCCTCCGTCAGGTGCTTGGCCTTGTCTTCTTCCGAGGCCTCCACGGAAACATGGAAACGCTCGATCCAGTCCGCCAGCGCCACCAGCGTATCGCAGCGGTCCTTGAGCAGACCGCACATGGCGGGAAGGCGGCCATCATCCAGCAGGTCCGCAGCAATGCCCTTCTGGATCAGAAAGGGACGCACCAGCTCGGCCAGACGCGCATCGTCCATGGCCTTGAGGTGCTGGGCGTTCACCCAGCGCAGCTTGGCTTCGTCGAACTGGCCGGCGCTGCGGCCCAGGTGGTCCAGGTCGAACCATTCCAGGAATTGCGCGCGCGAGAAGATCTCGTCATCGCCGTGGCTCCAGCCCAGGCGAGCCAGATAGTTGACCATGGCGTCGGGCAGGTAGCCTTCATCGCGGTACTGCGTCACGGCCTTGGCGCCGTTGCGCTTGCTCATCTTCTCGCCCTGCTCGTTCAGCACGGTAGGCAGGTGGGCAAACACCGGCACCTGGGCGCCCAGGGCCTCGAAGATGTGGATCTGGCGTGGCGTGTTATTCACGTGGTCGTCACCGCGGATCACGTGGGTGATCTGCATGTCCATGTCGTCCACGCAGACGCAGAAGTTGTAGGTGGGCGTGCCGTCCGGGCGCGCGATCACCAGGTCGTCGAGCTCGGCGTTCTGGAATTCGATGCGGCCCTTGCACTTGTCGTCCCAGCCGACCACGCCCTGTTTCGGCGTTTTGAAGCGCAACACCGGCTGCACGCCTTCGGGCACGGGCGGCAGCACCTTGCCCTCCTCGGGGCGCCAGGTGCCGTCGTAGCGGGGCTTTTCCTTGTTGGCTGTCTGGCGCTCGCGCAGAGCGTCCAGCTCTTCCATGCTCATGTAGCAGGGGTAGACATGGCCGGAAGCCTGCAGTTGCGCCAGTACTTCCTTGTAGCGGTCCATGCGCTGCATCTGGTAGAACGGGCCTTCGTCAGGCGTCAGGCCCAGCCACTCCATGCCTTCCAGAATCACGTCGACGGCCTCCTGCGTGGAGCGGGCCACGTCCGTGTCCTCGATGCGCAGGATGAAATCGCCCTGCTTGGCGCGGGCGAAAGCCCAGGGATAGAGGGCGGAGCGGATGTTGCCCAGGTGGATGAAACCGGTGGGCGAGGGAGCAAAACGGGTACGGACTTGACTCATGGTGACGGAGGGTAAACAGGAATAAGGGGCGATCAGGCCAGCGTGGACAGGCCGCGCATCAGGTCGGCCTTGAGGTCGTCCAGATGCTCCAGGCCCACGGCCACGCGGATTAACCCTTGTACCACACCGGCAGATTGGCGCTGCTCTTCGCTCAGGCGGCCATGCGAAGTGCTGGCCGGATGGGTGATGGTGGTTTTCACATCACCCAGGTTGGCGGTGATGCTGCACAGTTGCGTGCTGTCGATCACATGGAAGGCGCGCGCGCGGCCCTGCTCGGGCGATTCGGCCTTGACGGTGAACGACAGCACCGCGCCGCCCAGGCCATTTTGCTGGCGCATCGCCAATTCATGCTGCGGGTGCGACGCCAGGCCAGGATAGAACACACGGTCCACCTGCGGCTGCTGCTCCAGCCATTGCGCCAGTGCCAGCGCCTGGGCGCACTGCGCCTTCACGCGCAGCGACAGGGTTTCGAGGCCCTTGAGCACCACCCAGGCATTGAACGGAGACAGCACCATGCCGGCAGCGCGGATGATGGGGTTGAAACATTCGTCCACCAGCTTGCGGCTGGCGCAGATGGCGCCGGCCATCACCCTGCCCTGGCCATCCAGGAATTTGGTGCCGGAGTGGATCACGATATCGGCGCCCAGGCTGAGCGGGCGCTGCAGCACGGGTGTGGCGAAACAGTTGTCGACGGCCAGCAGCGCACCGGCTGCATGGGCGATCCCGGCCAATGCCGCAATGTCGCACAAATCGGTCAGCGGGTTGGTGGGGGTTTCGGCAAACAGCAGGCGCGTGTTGGGACGCACGGCCGCGCGCCAGGCCTCTGCGTCGGTCTGCGGCACAAAGGTGGTCTCGATGCCGAAGCGCGCCATGTCAGTGCCCATCAGCTTGATGGTGGAGCCGAACATGGATTGCGAGCAGATCACGTGATCGCCGGTCTTGAGCAGACCCATGGCCATCAGCAGCACAGCCGACATGCCGCTGGCCGTGGCGATGACAGCTTCGGCCCCCTCCAGCGCAGCCAGACGCTGCTCGAAGGACGTCACCGTCGGGTTGCCGGTGCGGGTGTAGGTATAGCCGTCGGCCGGGTGGGCAAAGTTGTGCGCCGAGGTTTCGCTGTCGGGCTGGACGAAGCTGCTGCTCAGGTACAGCGCTTCGGAATGCTCGCCGTACTGGCTGCGTGGCAGGGCCTGGCGCACGGCCAGAGTATCGACATGCCAGCCGGTTTCGGCTGGCGGTGTGGAATCGTGGGACATAGGAGATTTATGGAGGTAGCAGGTATCAGCCCTGGATTTCGGCATTGGGCAGGGTGAGGCGCGAGGTGGAGTCGCCGTCCTCGCCCGTCCTGGGACGTTCCTGCTGCATGCGCGCGATATCGCCGTCGCAGATGTCGCCGGTCACGTACACGCCATCAAAGCAGGAAGCGTCCATGTTCTCGATGGCCGGATTGAGTCCGTGCATGGCAGACTTGAGCGCTCCCAGATCCTGGTAGATCAGTGCATCGGCACCGATCAGCTGGCGCACTTCCTCGTCGGTGCGGTTGTACGCTACCAGCTCCTGCTGGGTCGGCATGTCGATGCCGTATACGTTGGGGTAGCGCACCGGCGGTGCGGCGCTGGCAAGATACACCTTCTTGGCGCCGGCGTCGCGTGCCATCTGCACGATTTCCTTCGAGGTGGTGCCGCGCACGATGGAATCGTCCACCAGCAGCACATTGCGGTCCTTGAACTCGCTGGCCACCACATTCAGTTTCTGGCGCACCGATTTCTTGCGCACCGCCTGACCCGGCATGATGAAGGTGCGGCCCACGTAGCGGTTCTTCACGAAGCCCTCGCGGTACGGCAGGCCCAGTACATGGGCCAGCTGCATGGCGCTGGGGCGGCTGGATTCGGGGATCGGGATCACGGCGTCGATCTCGGAGGGCGGCACCATGGAAATCACGCGCTTGGCCAGCGCCTCGCCCATCTTCAGGCGTGCGCGGTAGACGGAAACGCCATCCAGCTCGGAATCGGGGCGCGCCAGATAGACGTACTCGAACAGGCAGGGATTGAGCACCGGATTCTCGGCGCACTGCTGGGTGTGCACATTGCCGTCCAGGTCGACGAAGACTGCTTCGCCAGGAGCCACGTTGCGGTCGAACGGCACGCCGACGCCTTCCAGCGCCACCGATTCGCTCGCGACCATCACGGTGCCGTCCTCGCTCTTGCCCATGCACAGCGGGCGGATGCCGTGCGGATCACGGAAGGCCAGCATGCCACGGCCGGCGATCATGGCGATCACGGCGTAGGAGCCCTTGAGACGGCGGTGCGCGGCGCGCACGGCGTTGAACACGTCCTGTGCCTCCGGCGTGCGGCCCCCGCTGGATCGCTGCAGCTCGTGCGCCAGCACGTTGAGCAGCACTTCGGAGTCGCTCTCGGTGTTGGTGTGGCGATGGTCGGTAGAGCTCAGTTCCTCGCGCAGGCTGCGCGCGTTGGTGAGGTTGCCGTTGTGCACCATCACGATGCCGAACGGCGCGTTCACGTAGAACGGCTGCGCCTCTTCCTCGCTGTAGGCATTGCCCGCGGTGGGATAGCGTACCTGACCCAGGCCGCAATTGCCGGGCAGCGCGCGCATGTTGCGGGTGCGGAACACGTCGCGCACCATGCCCTTGGCCTTGTACATGAAAAACTTGCGGTCCATCTGCGTGGCAATGCCCGCCGCATCCTGGCCGCGGTGCTGCAGCAGCAGCAAGGCGTCATAAATCAACTGGTTCACCGCCGAGCGGCTGACCATGCCCACGATTCCACACATATCAGTACCCTTCCTTGCTGCAGAGGCTGTCCGGCTGCAGCACCCGATTCGATTACGCTTTCGTACCCAGGGCCGGCGGCAGCCAGCTCCGCACTTCAACCGGCAGCATGGGTGTCAACTGCTGCAGCGAGGCCGTCAGCCAGCCTGCCGCGGGAGACTGCACCCACCAGCTGCCCTGGTGCAGCGGCGTGGACCAAACGGCCACCGTCAGCAGCCACAGTAGCACCATGGCGCGCAACGCGCCAAAACCCGCACCCAAAAACCCGTCCACGGCGCCCAGTCCCAGGCCCTGCAGGCTGCGGCGCAGCGCCCCGGACACCAGACTGATCAGCAGCAGCACCAGCACGAACACCAGAGCAAAGGCCAGCACGTACTGTGCCTGCGCACTCCAGCCCCGCATGAACTCGCTCGCCGAAAACCAGATCTGCACTGCCGGCGCCGCCCAGCGCGCGGCAAAAAAGGCCGCCACCCAAGCCAGCAGCGACGCCAGCTCGGCCACAAAGCCACGCACCATGCCCAGCACAATGGACAACAGCAGCACCGCGATGCAAATGGCATCGAACAATCCCGCCGACTGCCACAGGCCCAGCACGCTCTCCGTCACGATTCAATCCTGCCGTCAGTAACTGTACATGGACACCGGCAGGCCGAGCGCCTTGACCTTGGCGGCCACGCGTTCCATTTCCTTGCGGCTGGTGAATGGCCCCATGCGCACGCGCGTGACTTCCTTGCCGCCGATCTTGACTTTCTGCGTGAAGTTGTTGATGCCGGCAGCAGACAGCTTGCGACGCGTTTCGGCCACACGAGCCTCCTCCACGAAGGCCCCCACCTGCACCACGAAACGGCCTTTTTCCGGGAAGTCATAGGTGACTGCCGGCTTCTCGGCGGTTTTCTGGGCGTCTTCACGGGCCTTCTGCTCGGCCAGCTTGCGCTGCTCGGCTTCCTTTGCCTTCTGTTCAGCCAGCTTGCGCTGCTCAGCCTCCCTGGCCTTCTGTTCGGCCAGGGCACGCTGCTTCTCGGCTTCGGCTTCGCGGGCAGCCCTCTGCTCCACGGCACGCTCCTCGGCCGCCTTCTGTTCAGCCAGACGGGCGGCTGCCGCCTTTTCCTCGGCAGCCTTCCTGTCGGCGGCGCGTTTCTCGGCCGCCTTCTGTTCGGCCAGGCGGCGCTCCTGCGCCTTCTTGTCGGCAGCCTTGCGCTCGTCTTCAGCCTGTCGGGCGGCGCGCTCTTCCTCGGCCTTGCGCCGGGCTTCGGCTTCCTTTTCGGCGGCGGCATCGCGCTCGGCGACCCGGGCGGCTTCTGCATCGCGCGCGGAATCGCCGGAGGCGGCAATCTCGCCCGCCTGGGCGTTGCCGGCATCGGCCACGATTTCCTCGTTGTCGGCCAGGCTCTTCTGCACGTCCACGCGCGCGGCTGGCGAACCGGTCGGCACCGTGTCGATCCTGTCGTCCATCACGATCGGGATGGTGGGTGACACCGTGCGCGGCTCGGAATCAAAAATCAGGGGAAACAGGATGACCGCAGCCACCACCAGCACGGCAGAGCCGATCAGGCGATGGCGGGCACGGCGGCGCAGGTCTTCCGCCGAGGGCACGAGGCCGGCTTGCGCACGGCCCTTGTCGGCAGCACCTTCGGCCGGAGCCGGATTTTGGGGGCTGGAATTTCGGTTTGTGAAAATTGCCATGCAACAACCAGGGTTCAGGATCTTGGACGCGCGGCCTTGTGGGCGATGCAAGCCGGCGTAGCGATGCGGCGATTGCCGCGCTCAGTCCGCCACATGTGGAGCCGACAGACGGGGCAAAGGTTCCCGCAATACTTCTCCAACGGTGAGGAACGATCCGAAAACCACAATTCTATCAGCCGGGTCTGCCGCAGCAATGGCTGCCTGCAGCGCCTGTTGCGGGCTGGAGAAGACCTGCGCCTCGGACTGCACCACACGGCCGCCCTGCCCGCTGCAGCATTGCTGCCACACCGCCATCAGCCCCTCGGCAGTTTCGGCACGCGCAGTGGGCAGATCGGTGAAATACCAGCGGTCGATCACCGGATGCATGCGGCGCAGCATGTCGCCCAGATCCTTGTCGGCCATGGCGCCGAAAACGCCGTGGGTGGTCGGGTAATACGGCATGGCATCGAGGTTGGCCACCAAGGCCGCTGCGGCGTGCGGATTGTGCGCCACATCGAGCACCAGCGTGGGCTGGCCGGGCACCATCTGGAAGCGGCCCGGCAGCTCGACCAGCGCCAGCCCCAGGCGCACGGCCTGCGCCGGCACCGGCAGACGGTCGCGCAAGGCAGTGAGCGCGGCCAGCACGCCGGCAGCGTTGACCAGCTGGTTGGCGCCACGCAGGCCCGGATAGGCCATGCCGCTGTAGCGGCGGCCGCGTCCGGCCCAGCTCCATTGCTGCTGGTCGCCCGCGGTGTTGAAATCACGCCCCACCAGCCAGAGGTCGGCTCCCAGCGCCTCGGCCTGCTGCACGATGCTCTGCGGCGGCACCGGATCGCTCACCACCGCCGGCTTGCCCGCACGCAGGATGCCGGCCTTCTCCAGACCGATGGTCTCGCGGTCATTGCCGAGGAACTGCACGTGGTCGATGTCGATGCTGGTGATGATGGCGCAGTCGGTGTCGATCAGGTTGACTGCATCCAGACGGCCGCCCATGCCAACTTCGAGGATGACGGCATCCAGCTTCGCACTGGCCAGTGCGTCGAGGATGGCCAGCGTGGTGAATTCGAAATAGGTCAGGCTGATGTCTCCGCGTGCGGCCTCCACGGCGGCGAAATGCTGGCACAGCACGGCATCGTCCACCGGCTCATTGTTGATGCGGCAGCGCTCGTTGAAATGCACCAGATGCGGCGAGGTGAACAGGCCGGTGCGGTAGCCGCCCTGACGCAGGATGCTCTCGAGCATGGCGCAGGTCGAGCCCTTGCCGTTGGTGCCGGCCACGGTAAAGACCGGGCATTCGAAGCGCACGCCGGCGCCATCATGCATGCGCGCAGCCACGCTGCGCAGGCGGTCCAGGCCCATGTCGATAGTGACGGGGTGCAGTTGCTCGCAGTGGGCCAGCCACTGCTCCAGGGTGGTGAAGGATTGCATGGGCCGTATTGTCCCAGACTATCCGCACCCATAATGGCAGCATGAACAACAGCAGCTCCCCCACCATCACCGTTTATGGCATCCCCAATTGCGACAGCGTGAAAAAGGCGCGCACCTGGCTCGACCAGCAGGGGCTGGCCTATGCGTTTCACGATTTCAAGAAGCTGGGAGTGCCGGATGCCCCGCTGCAGCAGTGGCTGGAACAGGCGGGCTGGGAGCGCGTGCTCAACCGCAAGGGCACGACCTGGCGCAAGCTGGAAGCTGCCACGCAGGCTGCAGTGGTGGACGCCGCTTCGGCTGCCGCCGTCATGCAGGCGCAGCCGAGTGTGATCAAGCGTCCGGTGATCGACTGGGGCGACGGCCGCATCACCGTGGGCTACACGCCCGACGAATGGCCGCCGGCCACCTGAGCGCTGGCGCCTGTGCCCGCATGGGCAGGCGCCATTCGGCGATCAGCGGTGGAACTGGCCCTGGGCTTCGGGCTGGGCGATGACTTCGAGGATGCGCAGTTCAAGTGTGCGGCCACCCGGCATCGGCCAGGCAATGGACTGGCCCACCGACAGGCCCAGCAGCGCGCTGCCGGCCGGAGCCAGCACCGAAATCGTGTCCGGCGCACCGGCGCCCTTGGGATAGACCAGGGTGAGCGCGTGCTGGCTGCCGGTCTTGACGTCCTCGAAGCGCACGGTGGAATTCATGGTGACAACGCCGGCAGGCATGTCCTGCGGCTCCACCACCGTGGCACGCCGCAACTCCTGCTCCAGAGCGTCCACGCCCGGCAGGCCGTGGGCCATGTCGGACTCCAGCAGTTGCTCGATGCGGTCGTAGTCCAGGCTGGACACGACAATGGGCGGGAAGGAAGAAGGTGCAGCTTGCATGTTGTTCTCGGTGTGCAGGGAGTTGCCAGAAGCAAAAGTTTCCTATGCTAGCCGCAATGGCACTGCTTTGGCAAACCGCAGGCAATCATCCGTGTGAGCCGGTGCGTCTTTCTGCGTACCCGGCGGCAGCGCCGGCATGGCCGCACGCTGCCCTGTTGCAAATTGCGCGACGCACTTCTCCCGCAGGCACGGACTCTGCTAATCTCGACGCATTCCCGCTGTCTCCCGTACTGCCTGTTTCCCTTCGATGCACGCCGCCCTGAATTTCCTGATGCTGCACTGGAAAAGCCTGCTTGGCTGGGTCTGGCTGCTGACGGGCATTTATCTGGCAATCCGCATCGTCTGGCAGCAACGCTCGCCGGCCGCAACGCTGGCGTGGATCCTGGCGCTGTGCCTGATTCCGCCGGTCGGTCTGGTGCTGTACCACTTTGTCGGGCCGCGACGCATCCAGCGGCAATCGCTGCGCCGCATGCGCAGCCGCGCCCTGCTGGCCTCGGAAACCGACCTGGAGGCCTTGCGCGCCAACAACCCCCATCCGCCCGTATGGGCCACACAGCACAGCCGGCTGATCGAGGCGAGTTCGGGCATTCCTGCGGCCAGCTGCTCGAAGGTGGAGCGGTTGCTGGGAGGTGCTGCCACGCTGCGCTCCATCCTGCAGGCGGTGCAGTGTGCCTGCCAGCATATCCACCTCGAGTACTACATCTTCGAGCCGGACCAGACCGGCCAGCGCCTGCTTGCGGCCCTGACGGAGCGCGCCCGCCAGGGCGTGAAGGTGCGGCTGCTGGTGGATGGCGTGGGCTCCTCCGCCCTGCTCGGCTGGCGCGGCCGCACCATGCTGCAAGCCTACCGGCAGGCGGGGGGCGAATTTGCCATATTCCATCCGGCGCGGCTGGACCGCTGGCGCCCGCTGGTGAATCTGCGCACCCACCGCAAGATCGTGGTGGTGGATGGCAGCATCGGCTTTACCGGAGGCATCAACATCACCGACGAGGAGAACGAGGAGCTGTTCCCTGACGTTGCCTACCGCGATACGCACCTGCGCATGGAAGGGGCCGGCGTGCGCTGGCTGCAGTACGTGTTCATGCAGGACTGGGTGTATGCCAGCGGCAAGCACCGCTTCGAGCCGGAAGTGCTGGCACCGCATGCACCGGGGCCCTATGCCGTGCATGTGGTGGCCTCCGGGCCGGACAGCGACGGCCAGTCCATCCACCAGAGCATGCTGCATGCCATCAGCATTGCCGAGCAGCGCATCCTGCTGACCACGCCCTACTTCGTGCCGACCGAGCCCACCTTCTTCGCGCTGATGAATGCCGCGCTGCGTGGCGTGAACGTGCAGATTCTGGTGCCGCGCCGCAGCGATTCCTGGCTGGTGACGGTGGCGGCGCGCTCCTATTTCGGCGTGCTGCGCGGGGCGGGCGTGAAGATCTTCGAATACCAGGGCAACATGCTGCACGCCAAGACGCTGGTGGTGGACGACAACTACAGCATGGTGGGCACGGCCAACTTCGACAACCGCAGCTTCCTGCTCAACTTCGAAATTGCCGTGGCGCTGTTCAGTCCCGAACTCAACCGGCAGCTCGCCGAAGACTTCGTGCACGATCTGGGCAAAGCCCGGCTGGTGACCTTCAACCCGCGCAGCATCCGCTGGTATAACCACCTGCCGGCCTCATTCGCGCGCCTGCTGTCGCCGCTGCTCTGAGGCTGCGCCGGTTTCGGCCGGCAGCAAAAAAAGGTAACATTCACACTTTGCCGCAATTGCGCCGGCATGTCTTCGCACGAGAACCGCATCCATGACTTCCCCCCTGAGCAACGTGGCCCTGGATCCCAAGGCCAATGTCTATTTCGACGGCAAGTGCGTCTCGCACAACTTCACCCTGGCTGATGGCACGAAAAAGTCGGCCGGCGTGATCCTGCCCGCCACGCTGACCTTCAATACCGGCGCACCCGAGATCATGGAATGCGTGGCCGGTTTCTGCGAATACAAGCTGGCCGGCAGCGATGCCTGGCAGCGCAGCAACGCCGGCGAGCGCTTCAGCATTCCCGGCAACAGCTCCTTCGAGATCCGCGTGACCGAGCCCTACCACTACATCTGCCACTTCGGCTGATCGGTCCTCCTGCATTTTCCTGACGACACACCATGTCCAACACCATCCTGCAATCCATTCCCTCCGGCCAGAAGGTCGGCATCGCCTTCTCCGGCGGCCTGGACACCTCCGCCGCCCTGCTGTGGATGCGCCAGAAAGGCGCCGTGCCCTACGCCTACACCGCCAATCTGGGCCAGCCTGACGAATCCGACTACGACGCCATCCCGAAGAAGGCCATGGAATACGGCGCCGAGCAGGCCCGCCTGATCGACTGCCGCACGCAACTGGCACACGAAGGCATTGCCGCCATCCAGTGCGGTGCCTTCCACATCAGCACCGGCGGCATCCACTACTTCAACACCACGCCGCTGGGCCGCGCCGTAACCGGCACCATGCTGGTGGCCGCCATGAAGGAAGACGACGTCAACATCTGGGGTGACGGTTCCACCTTCAAGGGCAACGACATCGAGCGCTTCTACCGCTACGGCCTGCTGACCAATCCGGCACTGAAGATCTACAAGCCCTGGCTGGACCAGCAGTTCATCGACGAACTGGGCGGCCGCGCCGAAATGAGCGCCTTCATGACCGCCAACGGTCATGGCTACAAGATGAGCGCCGAGAAGGCCTATTCCACCGACAGCAACATGCTGGGCGCCACGCATGAAGCCAAGGACCTGGAAGAACTGAGCAGCGGCATCCGCATCGTCAACCCGATCATGGGCGTGGCGTTCTGGAAGCCGGAAGTCGAAGTCAAGCCCGAGGAAGTGCGCGTGCGCTTCGAGGAAGGCGTGCCGGTCGCGCTGAACGGCAAGGAGATCCACGATCCGGTGGAACTGTTCCTGGAAGCCAACCGCATCGGCGGCCGCCATGGCCTGGGCATGAGCGACCAGATCGAGAACCGCATCATCGAGGCCAAGAGCCGCGGCATCTACGAAGCGCCCGGCATGGCGCTGCTGTGGACCGCCTACGAGCGCCTGGTGACCGGCATCCACAACGAGGACACCATCGAGCAGTACCGCATCAACGGCCTGAAGCTGGGCCGCCTGCTGTATCAGGGCCGCTGGTTCGATCCGCAGACCCTGATGCTGCGCGAAACCGCCCAGCGCTGGGTGGCGCGCGCCATCACCGGCGAAGTAACGCTGGAACTGCGCCGCGGCAACGACTACTCGATCCTGAACACCGAGTCGCCCAACCTGACCTACGCGCCCGAGCGCCTGAGCATGGAAAAGGTCGAGAACGCGCCCTTTTCTCCGGCCGACCGCATCGGCCAGCTGACCATGCGCAACCTCGACATCGTCGATACGCGCGACAAGCTGGGCATCTATGCCAACAGCGGCCTGCTGCAGCTCGGCGAAGGCGCTGCCATGCTGAAGCTGGAAGGCAAGAAGGACTGAGCCTTTCCGGCCTTTTCTGCACGAGCCGCCCGATGCGCAAGCCGGGCGGCTTTTTCGTGGCCATGCCGTGAAAACAGGAACGCCCGCAGGCGGATGCCATGCGGGCGTCGGTGCGAGACGCATCAGCGCAAGGGCTGATGCCGGATGCGCTTAGCGGCGGCCACCCAGGAAGGTCGCGCCCATCTTGAGCAGGTCGCCCAGTCCGACCTGACCGTCACCGTCCTGGTCCAGCACGGCGTTCATCAGGGTGCCGCCTAGGCCGCCCTGCTGCTGCACCTGGGCACGCTCCTGGCCCAGCATGCCGCCCAGGCTGCCGGAGTTCATGCCGCCAGCCATCACCTTCTTGGCCAGGAAGGCCATGACGATGGGCGCCAGGATCTTGAGCAACTGGGCCGACTTGTCGGAGCCGATACCGGTCGCCTGGCCCAGGCCTGCTTCGGCACGCGGCTGCGCGCCGCCGAAGATGTGGCCGAGAATGCCGCCACCGTCCATCTGGCGGGCCGGCGCCATGGCGGCACCGCCGCCCAGCAGCGAGCCCAGCAGGCCGCCCAGATCCACGCCACCCGCGGCAGGCACGTGGTCGCGCTGCAGCGCGCCGAACAGGTCATCCGCACCCTGCGGGGTCTGGGCGTTCCGGCCCAGTGCGCCCACGATCATGGGGATGGCGGCTGTGATGGCGTTCTGCGTCTGGGAATTGTCGGTGCCCAGCTGGCCGGCGATCTGGCCCAGCAGCGGCCCCTGCAGCTGGCCCAGTAGCTCGTCGACGATGGAGTTGTTCATGGTTGGCATCCTTCCTGAAATAAGGGATCACGTTTTCTGATCATACGATGCCGCCTGCTTCAAATTTTGCGCTCGGGCCCGAGACAAAGCCGAAATAGGTGAAAACCTTCACGCTACGCGAAGCGTTCGATCGCGCTCTCCAGGCGGCCCCTGATCAGGAGCCTGCGCCCCGGCAGGAATCAGGACCCCTCACACCACCACGGGCTCCGGCTCGAGACGGATGCCGAAGCGCTCGTACACGCTGGTCTGGATGGCACGCGCCAGCGTCATCACTTCGCCGCCGGTGGCGCGCACGCCGGTTTCGCCGAAGCGGTTCACCAGCACCAGCGCCTGCTTCTCGTACACGCCGGCATTGCCCATGCTCTTGCCGCGCCAGCCACAGGCGTCGATCAGCCAGCCGGCCGCCAGCTTGATGGTGCCGTCGGGCATCTCATAGTGCACGATATTGGGCTCGCGGTTGATGATGTCGCGGCACTGCTCGGCGCTGACTACCGGGTTCTTGAAGAAGCTGCCCGCGTTGCCGATCACGGCCGGGTCGGGCAGCTTGGCGCTGCGGATCGCCACCACCATGTCGAACACCTGCTGCGCCGTCGGCTGCGTGATCTGCAGTTCGGCCATCTTGCGCTGGATGTCGAGATAGCCGGTTTCGGCACGCCAATGTTTGGGCAGTGCAAAGCGCACCTGGGTGATGACAGCCTTGCCAGCCAGGCCATGGTCGCCCGGTTTGGCGGGCGCGTGCTTGAACACGGAATCGCGGTAGCCGAAACCGCATTGCGCCGCCGTCAGCGTGAAGCTGCGGCCGGTGTCGATGTCCACCGCATCCAGGCTGTGGAAACGGTCCTGCAGTTCGACACCGTAGGCGCCGATGTTCTGCACCGGCGACGAGCCCACTACGCCCGGAATCAGCGCCAGGTTTTCCAGGCCGGGATAGCCCTGCTGCAGCGTCCATTCGACAAAACCGTGCCAGTTCTCGCCGGCGCCGGCCTGCACGATCCAGTGCTTGTCATCTTCATCCACCAGGGCCTTGCCCATGATCTCGATCTTGAGCACCAGCTGGCGCACGTCGCCCGTCAGCACCAGATTGCTGCCGCCGCCCAGCGCCAGCCAGCCTTTGGACAGCAGTTCCGGCTGCTCGCTCAGTGCCTGCAGGTCGGCCGCCGAGCGCACGTGCAGCAGGTCGTGCGCACGCGCGGCGATGCCGAAGGTGTTGAAGGTATCCAGGGAAGCGTTGCGTTCGATGCGGAGAATAGTCATGGGGGATAATTGTCCCACCATTCCCAAGACACACACTACGAGCCAGGAGCCCTCATGCCCTCTTTTGATACCGTCTGCGAACCCAATCTGGTCGAAGTCAAAAACGCCGTCGAAAACACCTCCAAGGAAATCGGCACCCGCTTCGACTTCAAGGGCACCAGTGCCGCCATCGAGATCAAGGACAAGGAAATCACGCTGTTCGGCGATGCCGATTTCCAGTTGCAGCAGGTGGAAGACATCCTGCGCAACAAGATGACCAAGCGCAACGTCGACGTTCGCTTCCTCGAAATCGGCAAGGTCGAGAAGATCGGTGGCGACAAGGTCAAGCAGGTCGTGAAGGTGCGCAACGGCATCGAGAGCGAGCTGGCCAAGAAGATCCAGAAAATCATCAAGGACAGCAAGATGAAGGTGCAGGCCTCCATCCAGGGCGACTCGGTGCGCGTGACCGGCGCCAAGCGCGACGACCTGCAGGCCGCCATGGCGCTGATCAAGAAGGACGTGACCGACGTCCCCCTGAGCTTCAACAACTTCCGCGATTAAGCCGCGGCAGTTACCACCACTTCGATGCGCCAGGCCGGGTCGGCCAGCGCCGCCTGCACGGTGGCGCGGGGCGGGCTGTTGGCGCTGTCCACCCACTCGTCCCACACGCTGTTCATCACGCCGATGTCGGCGATGTCTGCCAGGAAGATCTGGCACATGAGGATGCGCGACTTGCTGCTGCCGGCTTCGTGCAGCAGGCGGTCGATGGTGGCCAGCACCTGGCGCGTCTGGCCGGCCATGTCGGCGTTGGCGTCGTCGGGCACCTGCCCGGCCAGATAGACCACGCCGTTGCAGATGGCCGCGTCGCTGTAGCGCGGCTCGACGTTCAGGCGGCAGATGGAATGACCCATGTGCTTTTTCTCTCCGATTTTTCAACCGCGACAGAAAGCTGCGCGGAAGGTTTGCTGACGAACAAGTCTGGCAACGCCCTATTTCTTGCTGCCAATACGGCCTTCTTCGCCGGCCAGCAGGCGGCGGATGTTCTCGCGGTGACGCCACAGCAGCAGCATGCTCATGAGGACCACCGCCATCAGCACCGGGCCCTCCACCTTCCACCAGCCGTTGATGCCCAGCATGTAGACCAGCGGCGCCGCCATGGCCGCCACCAGCGCCGCCAGGGACGAGTAACGGAACACGAAGGCCACCACCAGCCAGATCGCCAGCACCAGCAGGCCCAGCAAGGGACCGAAGCCGATCAGCACGCCGGCGGCAGTGGCCACGCCCTTGCCGCCCTTGAACCGGAAGAACACCGGATACAGGTGCCCCAGGAAAGCCGCCAGGCCCACCAGCGCCACATCGGTCGCGCCCAGGCCCCACTGGCCACCCCAGTGCTGCACCACGAACACCGGCAGCCAGCCCTTGAAGGCATCCAGCAGCAGCGTGAGGATGGCGGCTTTCTTGCTGCCGCTGCGCAGCACGTTGGTGGCGCCGGGATTGCCGCTGCCGTAGCTGCGCGGGTCGCTCAGGCCCATGGCCTTGCTGACGATGACGGCGAAACTGAGCGAGCCGATCAGGTAGGCCAGCACGAGGGCGATCAGGGAAGAGGTTTGCATGAATGAAGGAAGTTCGTTGCGAGGTCAGGCGCTATTCTGCCAGTGCACAGTCCACCGGCTGCGCCTGCAGCAGCTGGATGCACACCTGCGGATCGATACCTAGCAGATAGCCGCGGCGTCCGCCATTGAGGGCGATGCGCGGCAGCTCCAGGATGCTGCGCTCGATATAGACCGGCATGGCGCGCCGCGTGCCGAACGGTGAAGTGCCGCCAACCAGGTAACCGCTGTGGCGCTGCGCCACTTCCACCGCGCAAGGCTCGATATGCTTGCGTCCGGTCTGACGCGCCAGCTGCTTGGTGGAGACGCTGCGGTTGCCGTGCATCAGCACGACGAGCGGCTGCCGGTCCTGGTCCTGCATCACCAGCGTCTTGACCACGCTGAACGGATCCAGCCCCAGCACCTCGGCGCTGTGGCGCGCGCCGCCATGCGGCTCCCACTCGTAGGTATATTCCTCGAACGCGATCCCGTTCTTGCGCAGCAACTGCGTTGCGGGCGTTTCGCTCACATGCGGTTTTTTTGCCATAGGCACCATTATCAGGGCTCGGCACGTCTGCATTCGCGTCTTGCCAGCCTTGCTGTCAAGGGGAAGCAGCACATCGGCGCATGGGAAAACAACAGTCCGCTCCCCGTAGCCAGTGCGACTTGCAACCATTCGCAAGCATGGGCGCCGCAGCCTGCCAAATGCCTGCAGCTTTTCCCTAAGCGTTTGAAAACAATGGAGATTCCAATCCTTGTCACGCCTTCGTGCTGACAAACTCCTGACAGTTGCGTTTACGGGTTTTCGTGATGTTTTTCCCGTTTCACCCATGAATTCACAAGCATCATCCGGAAGACTTTCAAAGTCGGATACAAACAATTACCAACCGGATCAGCACCGTCCTACAAATTTGCCATGACGCGCTGCCTAGAATGTAACCGTTGCGAGCAAAAAACCGCTGCAAGCAATCATTTTCAAAGGAGATAGAACATGAAGAAGGCTTTCACTTCCCTGACTATTGCTGCTTCCGCTGCCGCCCTGCTGGCAGGTTGTGCCGCTGATGGCACCATGACCACCACCGGTCGCAACACCGCCATCGGCGCTGCCGTGGGTGCTGGTCTGGGTACCGTGGTGGGTAACCAGGTTGGCGACCGCGACAACCGCACCCGCGCCACCGGCGCTGCCGTTGGTGCCGCCCTGGGCGCTGCTGGTGGCTACCTGTGGTCCCAGCGCATGGAACAGCAGAAGCAGGCCATGCAGCAAGTGACCGCCGGCACCCCGGTTCAGGTCTCCCAGACTGCCGACAACCGCCTGAAGATCAACATCCCGTCTGACGCCGGCTTTGCCACCAACTCTGCCGTGCTGAACGCCAACATGTACCCGATCCTGCAGCGCCTGGCCCAGACGCTGAACCAGAACCCGGCTGCCACCGTGTCCATCGTGGGCCACACCGACAGCACCGGTACTGATGCCATCAACAACCCGCTGTCCCAGCGTCGCGCTGATGCCGCCAAGGCCTATCTGGTGAGCCAGGGCGTGGCAGGCAGCCGTATCGCCACTTCCGGCGCCGGCTCCACCCAGCCGATCGCCAGCAACGCCACCGTCGATGGCCGCGCACAGAACCGTCGCGTGGAAATCTTCGTGGCCGAGCCGGCCCGCTGATTCACGCGTCTGACCTCGCGTTGAATGCAAAGCCACCTTCGGGTGGCTTTTCTGCGTCCATAGCAGGCATACTTTGGGAATCTGATCTGTTTCATTTGTCAATTTTGCTGTACCCCATGGCTTCCGATACCACACTTCCCCCCTACCAGCCCCGCCGCGAAGCGCAATCGCATCGCCTGCCCATCCGCGACCTGCAGCACCATGTGCTGGAATGGGGCCAGCCGCGTGAAGGCCAGCCGCTGCTGGTGCTGTGCCATGGCTGGATGGATGTGGCGGCGTCGTACCAGTTCCTGGTCGATGCCCTGCAGCAGGATCGCCATGTCATCGCGCCGGACTGGCGCGGTTTTGGCAGCACCTCCGCCAGCCAGGCCGACCACTTCATCTTTGCCGACTACCTGCTGGACCTGGACTATCTGCTCGATCATTTCGCGGGCGACGCCCCGGTGGATCTGGTAGGGCACAGCATGGGCGGCAACGTCGTCACACAGTATGCCGGCGTGCGTCCGCAGCGCGTGCGCCGCCTGGTGAACCTGGAAGGTTTCGGCCTGCCGGCCACCCAGCCGGAAGATGCGCCCCAGCGCCTGGTGCAGTGGATGGACAACGTGCGCGCCCTGCGCGCCGGCACCCTGAAGCTGCGCCACTATCCGGATCTGCCGGCCGTGGCCCGGCGCCTGCAGCAGACCAACGCCCGCCTGCCGCTGGACAAGGCCCTGTGGCTGGCACGCCGCTGGGCCGAACAGGATGCCGACGGAAACTGGCATATCCAGGCGCATGCCGGCCACAAGATTCCCAACCACCAGCTCTACAACGCCGACGAGGCCATGGCCTGCCTCGCCTGCATCACCGCGCCCACGCTCTGCGTCGAGGCGCGCGAGGACAGCATCGGGCAGTTCTGGGGCGAACGCTACACGCAGGAGGAATACCGTGCCCGCATGGCGCGCATTCCCGATGTGCGCCACGCCATCGTGGACGATGCCGGCCACATGCTGCACCACGACCAGCCCGAAGTGCTGGCCCGCCTGATCGAGGATTTCCTGGGCGCCGAACAGCCCGCCTGACCGACATGATCCCTACCTTTCTCTGGCACGACTACGAAACCTTCGGCATCAACCCGCGCAGCGACCGCCCGGCGCAGTTTGCCGCCATCCGCACCGATGCCGACCTGAACGAAATCGGCGAGCCGATCAACATCCTGTGCCAGCCGGCGCCAGACTATCTGCCCAGCCCCGGCTCCTGCCTGATCACAGGTATTACGCCGCAGCAATGCCTGCAGCAGGGACTACCCGAGTGGCAGTTTGCGCGCACCATCCACGAGGCGATGGCGCAGCCGGGCACCATCGGCGTGGGCTACAACACCATCCGCTTCGACGACGAGTTCACCCGCTTCCTGTTCTGGCGCAACCTGATCGACCCCTATGGCCGCGAATGGCAGAACGAATGCGGGCGCTGGGACCTGCTGGACGTGGTGCGCATGACCTATGCGCTGCGCCCGCAGGGCATCGAATGGCCGGTAATCGATGGCAAGCCGAGCTTCAAGCTCGAGCATTTGAGCGCCGCCAACGGCCTGGTGCACGAGGCAGCGCACGACGCCCTGTCCGATGTGCGCGCCACCATCGCGCTGGCGCGTCTGCTGCGCGAGAAGCAGCCGCGCCTGTTCGAGTTTGCCCTGGGCCTGCGCCGCAAGGACCGCGTCGCCAGCGAACTCGGCCTGCCCGCCACGCAGCAGACGGCACAGCCCTTTCTGCATGTCTCCGGCATGGTGCCCGCCGAGCGCGGCTGTCTGGCGCTGATGTGGCCACTGGCCAGCCACCCGACCAACCGCAACGAGCTGCTGGCGTGGGACCTGCGCCACGACCCGTCCGAACTCGCCCTGCTGGATGCCGAAGCCATCCGCCAGCGCCTGTTCACGCGCAGCGATGCACTGCCCGCGGGCGTGCAGCGCCTGCCGATCAAGAGCATCCACCTGAACAAGTCGCCCATGGTGGTGCGCAACCTGCGCACGCTGAGTCCGGAGATGGCGGCACGCTGGCAGTTCGAGCTGGAGCCGCAATTGCAGCATGCGGTATTGGCGCGCGACCTGCCCGACATGAGCGCCATCTGGGCGCAGGTGTTCACGCGGCCGGCAGCGGGCACTGCAGTCGACGTCGATGGCGATCTGTATGGCGGTTTCCTGGGCAATGGCGATCGTCGCAAGCTGGACGAACTGCGCCAGCTCTCACCTGCGCAACTGGCGACCAGCCGCAGCAGCTTCGAGGACGAACGGCTGCCGGAACTGCTGTTCCGCTACCGTGCGCGCAACTTTCCGGACACCCTCACGCCGGAAGAAGCCGGGCAGTGGCAGGAGCACTGCACCGCACGCCTGCTCGACGGCGAAGGCGGCGCCCGCAGCGTCGACGCCTTGCTGGCCGAACTGGACGAACTGCAGCAGCAGGATCTGGCGCCGGAAAGCATGCAGGTGCTGGAGCAGCTGTACGAATATGCAGAGATGGTGGTGCCGCAGGATTGAACGGGATCGCCGGCAGCCCGTGTCTGCGAATACATGCACGACAAGCCGTAACGGCGCATAAATCCTGATCAGGAATTTACTTATCTCTGCCGAAAAGCACCAACTGGAAAAAGCGCAACAGTTCGGCATCCAACGCGGCCTTGATACCGGCGAAATCGGCCGCCCGCGGTTCGGCCGGACGTTCTGCCTCGGCCCGGTGCATGGCTTCCGCACGGCGGCGCGCATCGGCATCGTCGGAGTGTACGGCGTGGTCCGCCAGCACGCGCACATAGCCCGGCCCCACCTCCGCCAGACCGCCGATCACGTACACCGATTGCCCCTCGCCATGGCGCTGGTCGCGGTAGACCAGCGGGCCGGAGCGCAACAGCAGCAGCATCGGATCGTGGCCCGGCAGCACGCCCAGGCTGCCAGCCTCTCCGGGCAGCGTCACTTCCTGCACGTCGCCGTCGAACAGCAAGGCGTTGACGGTGCTGACCTGCAAGTGCAGCTTCTGCGGCAGCGCCTCGCGCCCGCCGGGATGGAAGCTGCCGATATTGGCACGCTCCGCCCGTGCACCGGAAGCCGGCAAACCGGATACGCCCTTGGGGGCTGCCTGGGGGGTGATCATCCTATCGTCCATCGATTGCCGCCGCTCCTGCCACGATTTCGATCAGTTCGCGCGTGATCGCTTCCTGCCGTGCCTTGTGGTACTGCAGGGTCAGTTCCTCCACGCGACGGTCCGCGTTCTCGGTGGCAGACTTCATCGCCGTCATGCGGGCGGCCTGCTCGCATGCGGCGTTTTCCGCCACCGCCTGGTAAATGATGGTTTCAACATAACGCCGCAGCAAGGCATCCACCGCCTCTGGCTCGCCAGGCTCGCACACATAATCCACCGGGGCGTAGGAAGCATGCCCGATGGCCGGCTGCAGGTATTCGGGCACGCCCACCAACTGGTCGTCCAGCGGCAGGAAGCGCGACACCACAGGTTCGTAGTTGAGCGTGTTGACAAAACGGTTGGTGGCCACGTACAACTCGTCGATCTCACCTTTCAGGAACTGCATGATCGGCACCGACATGGTACCCAGCAGTTCCTCGGAATGCTGGAACTCGCAGCCGCAGGGCACGTGCGCCACCACCTTGAAGCCGGCACGGCTCAGGGTGGAGAAGCCGCGCAGCCCCACCACGGTCAGCGACACATCGCGCCGCGCCTGTTCCCAGGACGACAGCTGCGCCACCACCTGCTGCAGCAGGCGGGTGTTGAGCGGGCCGCACAGCCCCTTGTCGGTAGTGACCACGATCACGCCGATGCGGTGCGCCGGCACGCGCCGGGCCATCAGCGCCGGCTGGTAATCCTGATCCACGCGCACCAGGCGCGCCATCATGCCGCGCAGAATGCGGCCATAGGGCCTGATTGCCTCGGCCCGCTTGCGCGCCTGCGCCAGCTTGGCAAAGGAGATTTGCTGCATGGCACTGGTGATCTTGCGCGTCTTGCTGATATTGGCAATCTGCGCACGGATATCGCGGGTATTGGTCAACTGCATTGCTTCTATTCTGCACCCATTGCCCGGCGTTGTGCCTGATCTGGCAGTCGCGTACCGGCGGCGCCACCTCATTATATTAATTCATTAAATGTAATGTTGTCACCGCTCATTGCCGCAGTAGAACACTGCGGCACCTGCAGGGCCTTTTCCCAATCGGGCATAAAAAATTGCTGGTGTCAAGCTCCGTGTGCAAATCGCCCACGGCTTGAAACTCTATACAGGACGCTAGGTTATCTCTGTTTTGGGCCGCTTGAAGTGACTGCGGCGTTGTGGGCTAGGTGCCACATAAGACCGACGAGAAAGAAAGCCGGGGCGCGTTGCATCGGGTGCGTTCCCCAACAGCAGGCCGACTTGTCTCTCCATATTAGCCCAACTGCACGACTACCAGAACGACAAAACGCAGCCTGTGGCTGCGCTTTGTCGTTGGAGTGATGTCAAGATCGTCAAGGCTGTTTTTGCACGGCAACTTTGGCTGTTGTTCCTTTCCTGAATCCCCGATCCCCGGCCATGAACACCTCCAGCATGTGCGGGATCAACTTCTCGGCATCTACAACCTCGCCATACGCCTGCGCGTGCAGCGCGGCGTATCGGTCGAGGTCGGCCTTCAAGCTGGCCGGACAAGCAAAGGTCAGCTTGACGCTCTCGGTCTTGGGCAGCGGCCCCAGCCGCAGTTTCTTGGTCGTACTCATCGCATCGCTCCCCTGTTGAAGAACAGCGGCTGGTACGGCCGCAGCACCAAATCGCGGTTGACGATGATGCGAACCGGCAGACGCAGGCCGGTCAAAGGCCGTTATGGCGGTAATTCAGGCTGAAAAGGCCGCCCAGCACGGGTTAACTGAGTGCTACGGGTGGTGCGAACAAACAGGCTCGCTCCCAGTTCCTCCTCCAGCTCTTTGATAGCGCGGGACAGAGGTGACTGATCAATGTGCAACCGTTCTGCCGCACGGGCGAAGTGGAGTTCTTCAGCAACGGCTAAGAAGTAACGGAGGTGACGTAATTCCATAGTTCTGAGCCCTCATGAAACTTCACTTTATGAAATAGGCGAAAAACGCATCAGTGTGCGCTCGCGTGCCCTGGCGTGATCGACGACAGGCTGCGGGTAGTCCACCCCCAGCCGCAGACCGCAGGCCGCGAGTTCGACCGGCTTCATGGCGGCGGGAAAGTGGATGTGCGCATCCGGCACTCGGGCCAGTTCGGGCAGGTAGCGGCGGATGAACTGCCCGTCCGGATCGAAGCGTTCGGACTGCGTGATGGGGTTGAAGATGCGGAAGTAGGGCTGCGCGTCGCAACCGGTAGACGCGGCCCACTGCCAGCCGCCGTTGTTGGCGGCCAGGTCGTAGTCGTTCAGGTGCTGGGCAAAAAAGCGCTCGCCGCGGCGCCAGTCAATGCCCAGATCCTTGGTCAGAAAGCTCGCCACCACCATGCGCAGGCGGTTGTGCATGTAGCCGGTGTGTAGCAATTGGCGCATGGCGGCATCGACCAGCGGGTAGCCGGTGCGTGCCTCGCACCAGGCCTGCCACAGTTCAGGGGCCTCGTCCCACTGCACGCGGTCGTATTCGGGCTTGAAGGACTGCGTGACCACCTGCGGGTGATGCCACAGGATCATGAAATAAAAGTCGCGCCAGGCCAGCTCGGACAGCCAGGTCTGCGCGCCCGCGCTGCCTTCGCATGCCTGCTGCGCCGCCAGCGCCGCCAGCTGACGGATGGACACGGTGCCGAAGCGCAGGTGCACCGACAGGTAGGACACGCCCTTGCGCCCGGGGTAGTCGCGCGCCTCGTGATACGCCGCCATGCGTGGCGCAAAGTCGTGCAGCAGCTGCTGCGCACCGCGCATCCCGGTGGGTAGAGGCAGCGCGTGCAGGTTGGTGGGGACAAAGCCCAGGTCTGCCAGCGTGGGCAGGCGCTCGCCGGCAGGTGGCGGCGCCAGATGTCGTGCGTAGCGCGCCACCGGGTAGGGTTTGAGCTGGAAGGCATCCAGCCGCTGCAGCCAGGCGCGCTTGTAGGGGGTAAACACGCTGTAGGGCCGGCCCTGTTGGGTCAGCACCTCGTCACGCTCCAGCAGCACCTGGTCTTTGTAGTCGCTAAAAGCGATGCCCAACTCGCCCAAGGCCTGGGCCACGCGCTGGTCACGTTCAAGGGCCTGGGGCTCGTAGTCGCGGTTGGCCAGCACCTCCTGCACGCCCAGCGCCTGCGCCAGTTGCACGATGCACGTCAGCGACGGGCCGTGGCGCACGATGAGCCCGCCGCCGGGCGCGCCGCTGCGTGCGGCCAGCTGCTGCAGGCCGTCGTGCAGCTCCAGCACGCTGGCGTGGATGAACTCCACGCGCCGGTCGCAGCGCGTGGGCAGCGCATCCAGGATGTCGGTGTCGAACACGAAGGCGCAGTACACGCGCTCATGGCGGCGCAGCGCGTGGTAGAGCGCGGCGTGGTCGTGGCAACGCAGGTCGCGGCGCAGCCACACCAGGGCGCTGGGGGCCGTAGCCGCCACGCCGTTGCTGCCCGCAGGTATTTTTTTTATCGTCATGGTCCGTTCACGAGGACATCAACACCGGCCCGCCCTTTTGCAGCGCACGCTGGTAGGCAGGCCGTGCCTGCAGGCGCTGGCGGTAGGCGGCCAGATGCGGCCAAGCCGCTTCGTTGCCGCCCCGGGCCAGGGCTGCCTCCACGGCAAAGCTCATCTGAAAGTCCGCCATGGTGAGGTGCTCGCCCGCAAACCAGGGGTGCTGCGCCAGGTGCGCCTCCATGAAGGCCAGCGCGGTCTGCACGTTCGGCGTGATGAGCTTTTGCTGCACCTTGGCACACAGGGCGCGGGCCACGGGCCGCACCAAGAACGGCATGGGCTGGCGCGGAATGGAGTCGAACACCAGCTTCATCACCAGCCAGTTCATCAGCGAGCCCTCGGCGTAGTGCATCCAAAAGCGGCACTGGCGATGCTCTGCGGTGCCGCGCGCGGGCTCCAGGTGGGCAAGCTCTGCCGGCGCCTGGGCGCCAAAGCGCTCGGCCAAGTATTCGATGATGGCGCCGGACTCGGCCACCACGGTGTCGCCATCGGTCACCACGGGCGATTTGCCCAGGGGGTGGATACGCTTGAGTTCGACAGGCGCCAACCGGCTTGCCGGGTCGCGCCGGTAGAGGCGGATGTCATAGGGCACGCCCAGCTCCTCCAGCAGCCAGAGGATGCGCTGGGAGCGCGACATTTCAAGATGGTGAACGGTGATCATGGTGCGGCCTTGTGGGTGGCGGAAGCTGCCTTGCGCAGCCAGCGCATCAGAGTGCCGAGCAGTGGCAGTTTTTCGTACAGCTCTTCGGCGGCATCCCAATAGTCGCGGTGCAGCGTTACGCGTCCCTGGGTGTCAAAGCGCACCAGGGTGGCGCCGCGGATGCATTGCGCCACCTGAGGCCGCCAGCGCCGCATGCGAAAGTGAAATTCCCAGCGCAAAAACGCCTGCTTGCCCTGCACGAGGTGCTGCGTGACGACGAAACGCGGCTGCTCCAGCGTGTCAAACATGTGCGCAAACACCTGCGCAATGGCGGGTACGCCGCGCACGTAGTTGAAGGGGTCTTTGAACTGCGCGTCGGGCGCGTAGTAGTCGCCCAGCCGCGCCAGGTGCGCGGGGCTAAGCTGCTCGTACAGCGCAATCAGTCTTTGCACGGCGGCGGGGGTGTCGGGGCACGAAGCGGCGGGAGAGGTCTGCATGGGTCAAAGGCCGGTGAAGCGGTGCACCAGCGGGAAATACCAGCGGTACGGCAGGCAGCGCATCAGGCGGAGCACGCCCGTGAAGCGCTTGGGGAAATGCGATTCAAACACCCCCCGCTCCCAGCCGCGCACGATGGCCAGCGCCGCCTGTTCGGGTGTGATGAGGGACGGCATGGTGAACTGGTTTTGTGCCGTGAGCGGCGTATCGACAAAGCCGGGGTTGACCAGGCTCACGCCCACGCCCTTGGGGCGCAGGTCGAGAAACAGGTTTTCCGCCAGGTTGATTAGCGCCGCCTTGGTGGGCCCATAGGCCAGGCTTTGCGGCAGGCCGCGCCAGCCGGCCACGCTGGCCACCAGGCTCAGGTGCGGCGCGCGCCCGGCGCTGGCGGACTGCAAGAGCGCGGGCACCACCGCGGCCAGCACATGCAGCGCGCCAGCGACGTTCACGCGCTGGTGCTGCAGCAGCTCGGGCAAGTCCAGCGCGTCGGCCGCCATGGGGCGGTAGTAGCCGGCGCAATAAAGAACCAGATCCAGCGGCCCGCCCTGCAGCAGCTGCTGCGCAGCGCTGGCCGTGGCCTGGGCGTCGGTCACGTCCAGCGCCAACGCCTGGCTGCCGGGGTGCTCGCGCACGAAGGCGTCCAGCAGGCCCTGCTGACGCGCCGACACGCACACCTGCGCCCCGCGTGCGTGCAGCAGCGCGGCCACGGCACGCCCAATGCCGGTGGACGCGCCCACCAGCCATACGCGCTTGCCGTGCCAGTCGGTGATGGGGGGGTTCAGAGGCATGGGCTCATTCCTTGCTGAAGGACAGCAGTACCTCGCCCAGCGTGATGCCGAACTTGCTCATGGTGGCGCGGTTGAGCATCACGCGCTCATCGACCAGGAACATCCAGTCGTCGAACTGCACCTCGTACTCCTTGCCGTCCACCGGCAGGCGCAGGGTGTAGTTCCAGCGGAAGGCGTTGCCGGACTCCTGCCCCGCGGCCTCGCCCACCACGTCGTCGGCGCGCCCGGTGTAGCGCCCGCCCTCGTGCTTGGTCAGGCGCCAGACGCGGCGGGAGGTGCTGCCGTCGGAATAGCTGAAGGCTTCGTCCAGCACGCCCTGGTTGCCCTCCCAATGGCAGTCCATGACCACGGTGAAGCGGCGTACCACCTCGCCGCCGCGCTTCTGGAAAATGCCGTGGGCACGGATGCGGCCATTGAAATAGCGATCGAGCTGCAGCGCGGGGCGCTGCTGGGCGTAGTCGCTGACCTGCGGCCCGGCGCAGCCCGCGAGGACGGCCGAGCCCGCAAGCATGGTCAACAAAACATGGCGGCGTGTGTTCATGGTGTCACTCCTGGGGGTGGTCTGGAGAATCGATCAGCAGCAAGTGCAGCAACGACGCGGCCACCAGCTTGAGCGCGCAGGGCAGCAGCGCGTAGACCCAAGCCAGGTGCTGCAGCGCATAAAAATCCTGGCTGCCGGGCGTGTAGCCCAGCCATTGCAAGAGCGGCAGCGTGGCGCCTGCGGCCAGCGCCAGGTTGAGCTTGGTGGCCAGGTTCCACCAGCCCAAGTAGGCGCCGTCGTGCACGCCCTGGGCACCGTGGCGCTCGATCAGCAGGGCCAGCAGCGCGCCGGGCACGGCCAGGTCGGCCCCCAGCGCCATGCCGGACAGCACGCAGATCACGCCAAAGGCAAGCACCTGGCCGCCTTCCAGGCCCGCAGCCCAGCCAAAGCAGACCACAGCCAGCAACATGCCGGCCAGCCACGCGCGCTCCAGCCCGAAGCGGCGCACCACGCGCAGCCAAGCCGGCATGGACAGCGCGCCACTGACGAAATACAGCACAAGAAACAGCGCGATCTGCGGCTGCGTGGCCAGCAGCCGGTCCTGGGCGAAGAACAGCATCAGCGCGGCCGGTATGGCGCTGGCGATGCCGTTGCACAAAAACACGGTCAACAGGCGGCGGAATGGTGATTCGGCCAGTGGCTGCCACAGCGCAGGACTGGGTTGATGCCCCCTATCGCGTAGCGCAACCGCCACCGGCGGGCGCGGCGCGCGCCACAGCACCAGCCAGCCGGCCAGCAGTGCCAACGCAAACACGGCCAACATACTGCCCGCGCCCCAGGCCACCGACAGCGCGCTGGCCGTGACCACGCCCAGCAGCCCCGCCCCCTCGCGCCAGGCCACGATGCGGCTGCGCTGCAAGGCGTCGCCCCCCAGGCGCACGCCCCAGGCCTGGTGCGCGATGACCAGCAGGCTGTGCGCCAGGCAGGTGAACAGCAGCCCCGCCACCATCCACACCGCCAGCGCCGCTTTACCCTGCACGCGGGGGAAGAACAGGCCCGCCAGGCCCAGCGCCAGCAGCAGCGCCGCAGCCCCGGCCACCCACAGCACGGCCTGCGAGGTGCGGCGGTACAGCCGATCACTCAGGCGGCCCAGCAGCGGCTCAGCCCCAGCATCCATCAGCCGCACCAGCATCAGCAGCGCGCCCACGGTGGCCAGCGGCAGGCCCAGGTCGCTGGCGTAGTAATGCGGCAGCACCACGTACAACGGCAGCGCGGCAAAGGCCAGTGGCAGGCCCAGCAGCCCGTAGGCCAGGCCGGCGCGCCAGGGCAGCACCTGCGCGGCAGTCCACGGAAGATGGGCGCGGGTCATGGCCCGCCTTCTGATCTGCGCGCCAGCAAGGCGCTGCGCAGGCCGGGCTCGGAGGTGCGCGGCGACAGCCAGATGGCGAAAAAGCGGCGCGCCAGCTCGGCATCGTCCGTGACGCCCAGCAACTGCTCGCCGCGCCAAAAACGCATGCCCCGGCCGGGTTGGTACAGGCCGGTCAGCCGGTCGCCAGACTGCACATCGGGCAGCAAGGCGGTCAAGACTTTCAGCCAGCGTTGCGCCTGCGCGGGCGGCAACTCACCCTGGCGCTCGATCTCGTCGATGGAGCGCTGCGCGATGGCCGCGCCCTTGAAGGCGCGGTGGTAACTCAGCTCCAGCGCCAGCGGGTAGTCACCAAAGTCGGCCGCCTTGAATTGCGGGCCCACCCACAGGCGGGCGTCGTAAATGCGCAGCCCCAGAAAGCGCATCTGCCCCTGGCCCAGCAGGGCTGCGGCGGGCAGCGCCTGCTGCACAAAGCTGGGCGGGGCGGCTGCGCCATCGGCCGCAGCGGTGGCGCTGGCGACCGCGGCCCCCAAGGCCACCGCCAGCACGCCCACGCGGGCCATTCGGTTTAGCGATGAAATGAGGCTGTAAGGCATATGCAGAAAGCGCGAGCAGCTATGGTTTTTAATCTTTCACCAAGGTGTACTGCACCACGTCGATGTTGCGGCTGTCGAAGGCCGCCTCGCAGTACGCCAGGTAAAACTCCCAGGTGCGCAGGAAGGCCGCATCAAAGCCCTGGGCCAGCACCTGGGCGCGCCGCTCGGTGAACTGGCGGTGCCAGCGGCGCAGGGTTTCGGCGTAGTCGGGGCCGAAGGCGAATTCCTCGATCACGCGCAGGCCGGCCTGCTGCGCGGCGGCGCGAAAGCGCGCCGGGCTGGGCAGGCAGCCGCCAGGGAAGACGTACCGCTGGATGAAGTCCGTGCCCTGCACGTAGCGGTCGAACAGCGCGTCGTCGATGACGATGCTTTGCACACAGGCCCGCCCGCCGGGCTTGAGCAGCCGCGCCAGCGCGCCAAAGTAGCTGGGCCAGTAGGCCTGGCCCACGGCTTCCACCATCTCGATGGAGCAAATGGCGTCGAATGGCCCGTCCTGTATGTCGCGGTAGTCCTGCAGGCGCAGATCAGCCTGCGGCGCCAGGCCCGCGGCCTGCAGGCGCACCTGGGCAAACGCCAGCTGCTCGGTGGACAGCGTCACGCCCGTCACATGGGCCTGACACTCGCCCGCCGCCATCTCGGCCAGTGCGCCCCAGCCGCAGCCAATTTCCAGCACGCGGCTGCCGGGCTGCACGCCGGCGCTGTGCAGGGCGCGGCGCACTTTGGCGTGCTGCGCAGCGGTCAGGTCGCCCGTCAAGTCACCCTGGAACCAGGCCGACGAGTAATTCATGCTCGGGTCCAGCCACAGCTGGTAGAAGGCGTTGCCCAAGTCGTAATGGGCGTGGATGTTGCGGCGGCTGCCCGCGCGGCTGTTGCGGTTGAGCAGGTGGCGCAGCCGGTAGGCCAGGCGCCCCCACCAGGCGCCGTAGACCAGGGATTCCAGCGCATCACGGTTGGCCATCAGCAGGCGCAGCAGGTCGGCCAGGTGGGGCGTGCTCCATTCCTGGGCGATATAGCCCTCGGCCAGGCCGATGTCGCCCGAGCGCAGCACTGCGCCAAACACGCGCCAGTGGTGCAGGTGCAGGCTGGCGTGCGGGTAGCCGCCCTGGCCCGCGCCCTGGCCCACTTGCAGCGTGCTGCCGTCGGGTAGCTCCAGGTGCAGCGTGCCGTGCTGCAAGCGCTGCAGCAGGCGCAGTCCGCTGCGCGCGCTGGCGGGCGCACTGGCGGGCAGGGGCAGCGAGAACGGGTTTGTCGTCGTGGTGGTGTTCATGGTCAGTGCTCGGATGAGGATGAACGGGAAACGGGCAGCACCGGCGCGGCGGGCTTGGCGTGGAATGGCACGTGTTTGAGCCACAGCAGCAAGGCGTTCCAGAGAATGCGGGCCATCACGCCCAGCGTCAGCAGGGGGTAGCGCCACAACGCGCGGCGGCGACTGGCGGCGGTAAGGGGTTCGAGCCGCCCGGCCATGCCGGTGAGCAGCACCGGGCCTTCGGCGTCGTGGTAATCGATACGCACCCGCGCTGAGCCCAGGCCTTCGGGCCCGCTGCGGCGGAACTCGAAGCGGTAGCCGCCCTCCACCGCGCAAAACGGCGACACATGAAAGGCCTTGCGCGCCTGCAGCTCCTGGCCGTAGCGCGGCTGATCGAGCAGATAGGCGTGGCGCTCGCCAAAGGTGTTGTTCACCTCGGCCACGATGGCGCGCAGGCTGCCGTCGCTGCGGTGGCAGTACCAAAAACTTACCGGCTTGAAGCTGTAGCCCAGCACGCGCGGGTAGCACTGCAGCCAGATCTCGCCCTGCGCGTCGGTAATGCCCTCGGCATGCAGCAGCGCCTCCAGCCAGGCCAGTGCGCCGCCGTGGCTCGCGTCGCTGCCGTCGCCGTGATCCGCATCGCGAAAGGCCAGCACCCCGGCGCGGTTCAGGGCCAGCACCCCCGCCGCCTGCGGCTGCGCGCGCAGCGTGCGCATGGGCAACATGAGGAAGAAGGTAGGCACGCTGAAGCGGTGCTGGCGCGGGCGCAGCCGCGTGTGCCACACATGGCCGAAGCCGATGTGCGGCACAGGGCCGGGTGCGGCAGCGGGGGTCATGCGGCCTTCCTGCGCTGCATCTGCGCCAGCAGCGCATCGGCGGCGCGCCAGCCCGACTGCAGGCCGTCTTCATGAAAACCGTAACCCGTCCAGGCACCGGCAAACCAGGTGTGCTGCGCGCCCTGCAGCTGCGGCACGCGCTTTTGTGCGGCCATGGCCCCCAGGTCGAACACCGGGTGGTCGTAGTCGAACTCACCCAGCACCTGTGCCGGGGCAATGTCGTGCAAGGGGTTCAGCGACACCAGCACCGGCTGGGCAAAGGGCAGCGGCTGCAGGCGGTTGAGCCAATAGTGCAGGCAGACGCGGGCCGATTCCTGTGCGCCGCTGGCCGCGCGCTCGTAGTTCCACGCGGCCCAGGCGGCACGGCGCTGGGGCATCACGCGGGTGTCGGTGTGCAGCACGGCGCGGTTGGGCTGGTAGCGGATGGCGCCCAGCACCTGTTGTTCAACAGCGCTGGGCTGGGCCAGCAGGCGCAAGGCCTGGTCGCTGTGCACGGCCAGCACCACGGCGTCGAAATGCTCGGTGCCGGCGCTGGTCTGGATGAGCACGCCGGCGGCGTTGCGCTGGATGCGTTCTACTGGCGTTGCCAGCCGCGCGTCCAGCCCTTGCACGATGGCATGGACGTACTGGCGCGCGCCGCCCGCCACCGTGTACCACTGGGGCCGGTTCTGCACCTGGATCAGGCCATGGTTGTGGCAAAAGCGCACCATGGTGGCCACGGGAAAGCGCAGCATCTGGTCCGTCGGGCAGCTCCAAATGCAGCCCAGCATGGGCAAAAAGTACCAATCACGAAACGCAGCGCCAAAGCCGTGCTGGTCAAGAAACTCGCCCAAAGGCTGGGCCAGCGCCCGGTCTTCACCGCGCTCGGCCAGGGCGGTGCACAGGCGGTTAAAGCGCAGCAGCTCGGCCAACATGGCCAGAAAGCGCGGTCGCAGCAGGTTGCGCCGCTGGGCAAATACCGTCGCCAAGCTGGAGCCGCTCCACTCCAGCGCCCCTGCCCCCAGCGCGCCAGCACCCGGCACCTGTACCGAGAACGACATGTCCGACGCCGCCGTGGGTACGCCCAGTTCTTCCAGCAAGCCAATCAAACCGGGATAGGTGCGCTCGTTGAGCACCAGAAAACCCGTGTCCACGCCGTGCGTGACGCGCTGGCCCTGGGCATCGGGCAGCGTGACATCCACCGTGTGGGTGTGGCCGCCAAAATAGCTGCCCGCCTCGAACAGCACCACCTGCGCGTGCCGCCGCAGGCGGTGCGCGGCCGCCAAACCCGAGATGCCTGATCCGATGACTGCGACTTTCATGGGCCTGATTCCAATCTGCGGTACTGTGGAGTGCAGCCTTGGCTGCTGCACATAATGCGTATTGTACTAGACAAAATTATTTTTGTCTTAGACAATTAACGCAACCCATCCTCCTTTGTCCATGAGCACCCCAACTCCCGCACCGTCTTTTACTGCACCCCCCACCGGCGATGCAGGCCTGCCGATTGCCGCCGTGGAGCGCGAAACAGGCCTGGGCAAAGACACCTTACGCGTGTGGGAAAAGCGCTATGGATTCCCTGCGCCCACGCGGGATTCGGCGGGTGACAGGCTGTACAGCGCAGCCCAGGTGCAGCGGCTCAAGCAAATCCGCCGGCTGCTCGATGGCGGCCTGCGGCCAGGCAAGGTGGTGGGCCTGGATGACGCCCAGTTGGGGCAATTGCTGGAAAGCCAGGAACCGGCCACCACAGCCTTTTTGTCCAAGACACACAAACAAGACTCTCTCCACTCGCACCTGCTGGAGGAACTGCTCCACGCCATCGGCACGCACGATCCGCGCGCGCTGCGGCACGGCCTGAGCCACGCCCAGCTGCGCATGGGCCTGGGGGCTTTTGTCACCGATCTGGTCGCGCCTTTGACGACTGCGGTGGGCGACGCCTGGGCGCAGGGCCGCTTCGAGATTTACGAGGAGCACCTGTACACCGAGGTCATCACCGGCGTGCTGCGCCATGCCATTTCCACGCTGGCGCCGCAGCCCGTGCCGCTGGGCCCCAAGGTGCTGCTGACCACGCTGCCGCAAGAGCAGCACAGCCTGGGCCTGCTGATGGTGGAAGCCCTGTTGGCGCTGGAGGGCTGCACCTGCGTGTCGCTGGGCACGCAAACGCCGCTGACCGACATTGCGCAGGCCGCGCGGGCCCACCGCGCCGACGTGGTGGCCCTGAGCTTCAGCAACGTGCACAAACCCGCCCTGGTGCAGGCCAGCCTGCGCGAGCTGCGCGCGCAACTGCCCCCCGCCACCGCGCTGTGGGTGGGTGGCGCCTGCACCGCGCTGTACCAGCGGCCGCTGGCAGGCGTTAGCGCCGTGGCGCAGCTGCCTGCCCTGCAACCGCTGGTGGCGCAGTGGCGCCGCGGCCCATGAACCCCTGGAGGACTTTGTATGCACACCGCCGCCCGCACCCTGCGTAGCGCCCGCCCATCGCGCCAGCATCGCCATCGCCTGGCACTGCTGGCCCTGCTGCTGGCCGGCACTGTCCTGCTGCTGGCGGGCTGCGCCAGCACCCGCCCGCCGCAGGGCGTGACCGCCGTGACGCCGTTTGACATGCAGCGCTACCAGGGCCGCTGGTATGAGCTGGCGCGCCTGGATCACGCCTTTGAGCGCGGCATGACCGATGTGTCCGCCACCTATACCGCGCAGGCCGACGGCAGCGTGCGCGTGGTCAACCGCGGCTATGCCCCGGCCAGCGGCCAGTGGCGCGAAGCCGTGGGCAAAGCCCTGTTCACCGGCGCGCCCACCACGGCGTCGCTCAAGGTGTCGTTCTTCGGGCCGTTCTACGGCGGCTACCACGTCGCCGCGCTGGACCCGGACTACCGCTGGGCCCTGGTCGTGGGGCCTGATACGGGTTACGCCTGGATTCTGGCGCGCGACAAGCACATCGCCCCGGCACAGCAAAACGCCATCGTCGCCCAGGCGCGCGCGCTGGGGGTCGATACCGCCGCGCTCATCTGGGTCACGCACGAGCGCCAGGACCCGGCGCACTGACCGCCCCACGCATCGGCCCCCACCCCAGGCAAGCGCACCATGGCCTACACCGTCGTCTGGTTCAAACGCGACCTGCGCGTGCATGACCACGCGCCGCTGATCCACGCCGCGCGCCAGGGCCCGGTGCTGTGCCTGTACGTGCTGGAGCCCAGCCTGTGGGCGCAGCCCGACTGCGCGCTGCAGCACTACGGTTTTCTGCGCGAAAGCCTGCGCGACCTGGCCCTGCAATTGCGCACCTGTGGCGCCACGCTGCAGCTGGCCGTGGGCGAGGTGCCCGAGGTGCTGGCGCACCTGCATGCGCTGCAGCCCTTTGCGCGCCTGGCCTCGCACGAAGAAACCGGCAACGCCCACACCTACGCCCGCGACCTGGCCGTGGCGCGCTGGTGCCGCCAGCACTGCGTGGGCTGGCAAGTGAAGATGCTGCACCCGCTGGAGGTGCTGCAGCGCGCCGAGGGTGCGTGGCGCAGCGGCCAGGCCCCGCTGGCCGCGGTGGAGGGGTTCGTGCGCCAGATTCTGGGCTGGCGCGAATACGTGCGCGGCATCTACTGGGCGCACATGCCGGGTTACGACGCGCACAACGCGCTGGGCCACCACCAGCCGCTGCCGCACTGGTTCTGGAGCGGCGACACACGCATGCGCTGCCTGCACCTGGCCATCACCCAGTCGCTGCAGACAGCGCACGCGCACCATATCCAGCGGCTGATGGTGATTGGCAATTTCGCGCTGCTCGCCGGGCTGGAGCCGCAGGCGCTGCACCGCTGGTACCTGGGCATTTACATCGACGCCTTTGAGTGGGTGGAACTGCCCAACACCCTGGGCATGAGCCAGCGCGCCGATGGCGGCGTGATCGCCACCAAGCCCTACGTGAGCAGCGCCGCCTACCTGCAGCGCATGGGCGACTATTGCCGGGGCTGCGCCTACGACCCCAAGCAAAAGACCGGCGCGCGCGCCTGCCCCTTCAACGCCCTATACTGGGACTTTTTTGCGCGCCACGCCCCGGCGCTGCAAGGCAACCCGCGCCTGGCCCTGGTGTACCGCCAGTGGCAGAAGATGGACGAGCCCCAGCAAACCGCCCTGCGCGCGCAGGCCACGCAGCTGCGCCAGCGGCTGGAAACCCTTTGACGAAAGGCCCTACCGCCATGCAATCCCTGCCCGACGGTTACCGCGCCCTGGTGCTGGGCGCCACCGGCGCCATTGGCGGCGCAATGGCCGCGCAATTGCGCACCGACCCGCGCTGCGCCGCGGTGCGCACGCTGGCGCGCGGCAGCACACCTGCGCTGGACTTTGGTGCGCCCGGCAGCATCGCTGCCGCAGCCCAGGCCCTGCACGCCGAAGGGCCCTGGCATCTGGTGCTGGTGGCCACCGGCATGCTGCAGGGCCCCACCGGCAACCCTGAGAAACGACTTGCCGAACTCCAGGCCGACCACATGGCCGCCAGCTTCGCCATCAACACCATCGGCCCGGCGCTAGCGCTGGCGCACTTCGCCCCGCAACTGGCGCGCGACGAGCGCAGCCTTTTCGCCGTGCTATCGGCCAAGGTGGGCAGCATTGGCGACAACCGCCTGGGCGGCTGGGTCAGCTACCGCGCGTCCAAGTCCGCGCTGAACATGGTGGTGAAGACCGCCGCCATCGAGTTGGCCCGCACCCACCCGCAGTGCGTGCTGGCGGCGCTGCACCCAGGCACGGTGGATTCGGCCCTGTCGGCCCCGTTTCGCGGCGCGCAGATCGGGCGGCCCGCGCAGGATGCGGCGTGCGACTTACTGGCGGTGCTCGACCACCTGACCCCAGAGGACAGCGGCGGCTTCTGGGCCTACGACGGCCAGCGCCTGCCTTGGTGACGGGGCCATCAACACATTGACGAAAGGAGATGCCACCATGCGCATCCTACTTACCGGCGGCACGGGCCTGATTGGCCGCGCGCTGTGCCAGCACTGGAGCCGGCAGGGGCACGCCCTCTGCGTCTGGAGCCGCAGCCCCCAGCAGGTGCGCGCGCTGTGCAGCGGCGCGCGCGGCATTGCGCAGTTGCAAGAACTGGACGCCGGCCCACCAATGGACGCTGTGGTCAACCTGGCCGGCGCCCCCATAGCCGATCGCCCCTGGACCCAGGCGCGCCAGGCCCTGCTGTGGCGCAGCCGCGTGGACTTGACGCGCAGCCTGGTGGACTGGATAGGCCGGCAGCCCGTGCCGCCGCGCGTGCTGCTTTCGGGCTCGGCCGTGGGCTGGTATGGCGACGGCGGCGAGCAATGGCTGTCCGAAGACAGCGCCCCCGGCAACACCGACTTTGGCAGCCGTCTGTGCGTGGCCTGGGAACAAGAGGCCGAGCGGGCGCGCCAATGGGGTGTGCGCGTCGCGCTGCTGCGCACCGCGCCGGTGCTGGCCGCGCAGGGCGGCATGCTGGCGCGGTTGCTGCCACCGTTTCGCCTGGGCCTGGGCGGCCGGCTGGGCAGCGGCCAGCAATGGATGCCCTGGATTCACCTGGACGACCAGGTGGCGCTGATCGACTACCTGCTGCAGCACCAGGACGCCAGCGGCCCCTTCAACGCCTGCGCACCCGAAGCGGTGCGCAATGCCGACTTCACCCGCACCCTGGCGCGCACCCTGCATCGCCCCGCGCTGCTGCCCGCGCCCGCCTGGGCGCTGCGCCTGGCGCTGGGCGAGATGTCGGTGCTGCTGCTGGGCGGCCAGCGCCTGGTGCCACAGCGCGCCCAGGCAGCGGGCTTTGTCTGGCGCTACCCCGAGCTATCGGGGGCGCTGGCGCAGCTGCTGCAAAAAAAATAGCGAAAGAACGTCACACTTCAAGCGGCACCGCACGCCCAGCGCCGCAGCTTGCCCTTCGTCAGGGCGTGGCAAGCAGCTTTTCCAGCTGCTCCACAAATGCCTTGTTGTCAGGCTCGACCGTGCTGGCGTAGTGGGTCACCGAACGCCCAGAGCGGTCAATCAGGTATTTGTTGAAGTTCCAGGACGGAACCTTGCCCGTCATTTGCGCCAGTTGCTTGTAGAACGGGTTGGCATCCGAGCCACGCACGGCAGAGCGCGCAAACATCGGAAAGATCACGCCATAGGTGTTGTAGCAAAACTCGGCAATCTCTTTGTTGTCGCTTTTTTCCTGCAAAAAGTCGTTGGACGGAAAGCCCAGCACCACCAGGCCGCGGCGGTTCACGTGCCACAGCGGCCACCTGCGCAGGCGCAGGGGTGGGGGATGCGGCCAACACCATTGGTGGCACCAGAGCCAGTAAGAGAGCCAATGCACGAGCAGACATATGCAGTACCCATGGGAACTATGACCGCTTCATTGTCATGCAAACGCGCTTGCCTCGTTGGGACATGCGGGCGACCCGGGCGTTCAGGCTGCGCGCATCGCTTGGATGGCCGGCGATACATTGGTGTGGGCATAAAAAACGAACGACGCGACCGCAGTGCACCCCACCTGAGCAACTGACGTTGAATGTGTTGACGATCTTCCATATGAAGCGGGAAATGCTTTGACAGCGTTGGTTGTGGGCGGTGCTTGCGCCGACATTCCCCTGACGGCGCGGCCTGCTGCTGCGCCAGCACCCGCAACGCGATGCCAAGGCAGTGCCGGAGCTGGGTGGCGCAGGCCCTGGCGGCTTTGTGTTGATCCGCCCTTTTTCATTGAGGAGCCATCCATGAATGCAATGATGTCTGCCGATCTGCCGGTCAAGCTGGCGCACGCTCCAGCCGCCGCGCAGGGCTTCGGCTTCGTAGAACCGGCGGGCATGGTCGTCCTTGACCGACAGCAGTCGCACGTAGGCCGACCACGGCAGCGTGAACACCTGCGCCAGTTCGACGAGGCTCAAATTCCCAGACACCGTCTGGGAATTCTCTGAGGCCGGGCCGCCGCCCAATTTCCCAGACAATGTCTGGGAAATCTCGGAGCGGGGATACGCGAGGAAGAACCGCCGCATGTTCTCCAGGTTGTTGAAGCCGAACCCGCGCCCGAACTGCACGGTCAGATCAGCGGACAGCCGCTCGATCAACTGCTCGCCGTAGCCCGCGCGCCGCTTGCCCTGCTGCTCGGCCTCCACAATGCGGCGGCCAACCTCCCAATAGCTGGCCGTCATCAGCGCATTGACGCTGCGCGCCGCCGCCTGGCGAGCGGCATCGAGCAGTTCCACGATGCCGCCGTGGATGCCGGCGTAGCCGGCAGGCATGGCGATAGCTTTGGGTGTCCGGGTGCTCATGCCGTCGCCTCCTGCGGCTGTTACTGCCGCGCCCCGGTGATGATCTTGCGCCGGTTCGCCACCAGCTCGGCCGCCTTGCGCACCGGGTCATCCTCGGTGTGGACGTAGCGCATGAACATCGCCACGGTCTTGTGCGCCGTCAACGCCATGCCGACCTTGACCGGGATGCCCGAGTTGGCAATGTCCGTGGCCGAGCGGTGGCGGATGCCGTGCGTGCCGACGTGGGCCGCGCCGGCAGCCTTGAGAGCCCGGCACCAGCCGCCGTAATACTCGCCCGTGGTCAGGTGCTGGCCCGCATGGCTTGGGGACGGCAGCACACGGGGAATTCCGTCCTGCCTCGGCGCGGTCGAAAGCAGTCGGTAGGCTTCCTCACTCATGGGCTTGGACATGCCGCCTGTCTTGCTGTCGGGCCAGACCACGCGCCGGTTCTCGAAGTCCACCCAATCCCATTGAAGCGTGACGATTTCGCCACGGCGGGCGGCGAACTCGAATTGCAAGCGGATCGCCAGGGGAATGACGTAAGGCTCCAGCCCTTCGTCCTCCAGCTTGCCCAGATGGCGGAAGATTCGCGCCATGTCCTCATCGCTGATGAGGTGCGTGGCCTTCCCATTCGGGTACATCGGAACGTGGCGGCACGGGTTGGTGCCGTCCGTCCGGTAGCCCCACACCTCGGCCAGGTTGAACATCCTGCGCATCACGCTGAAGGCGTTGTTGGCCTCGGCTGGCTTGTGGGCCATCTTCTTCATCACCGTGGCCACATCGGGCCGCTTCACGTCCTGCACCTTCATCCGGCCCAGCATCGGAACGATGCAGCGGTCGATGACGGCCTGATAGCCGCGTTGGGTGCTGGGCTTGTTGCGCAGCTTGGAGTAGTCCTCCATGAACTTGCCGCACAGTTCCGCGACCGTGGGCGCGGCACGGGCGGCGGCCTTGGCCGCGCCAGGATCACCGCCCTTGCGCACCTCGGCCAGCCACTCCTGGGCCAAGGCGCGGGCCTGCTCGACGGTCAGTTCCCCATACAGGCCCAAGGCAGGCTTGCGCCGCTCTCCGGCGTTCGTGCGGTACTGAAGCATGAACACCTTGCGGCCCGCCGGGGTGATCTTGCAGAGGAAGCCGGGCACCATAGTGTCCCGGAGTTCGACGGCCTGCGCCTGGGGTTGCGCCGCATCGACTGCCGACTTGGTGAGCTTGAGTTTTGCCATGATGACTCCTCGGAACGACCCGGTTTCCAAGAGCCACATGGGAGCCATGCGAGCACAAGCCGGGTCAGGTTTCAGAAAGCACCGGCATATGTTGAACTCGCCTAAGTCATTGATAAACCTGCTGTATCTTGCTTGGGCGTAGTCCGTCGTAATGTCGGGCTGGAGTCATCGTGAAATAAAAAAAGCCACGGCAATGTCGTGGCTCCTGCATCCAGCCCTGCGGCACGGGGGCCGCAGGCCTCGTGCTTACATGCGTTCGAAGATGGCAGCGATACCCTGGCCACCGCCGATGCACATGGTGACCAGCGCGTAGCGGCCGCCAGTGCGGTGCAGCTCGTGGATGGCCTTGACGGTGATGACCGCACCGGTGGCACCGATGGGGTGACCCAGCGAGATGCCGGAACCGTTCGGGTTGACCTTGGCCGGATCGGCGTTCAGGCCGCGCGTGACGGCACAGGCCTGGGCGGCGAAGGCTTCGTTGGCCTCGATCACGTCCATGTCGTTGATGGTCAGGCCGGCCTTCTTCAGCACCATGTTGGATGCCGGCACCGGGCCGATGCCCATGATGCGCGGCTCGACACCGGCGTGGGCATAGGCCACCAGGCGTGCCAGCGGCTTGGCGCCACGGGCCTTGGCAGCTTCGCCGTCCATCAGCACCACGGCAGCAGCCGCGTCGTTGATGCCGGAAGCGTTGGCAGCCGTCACGGTGCCGTTTTCCTTGACGAAGACGGGCTTCATCTTCTGGAAGTCCTCGATCTTGGCGCCAGGACGGAAGTGCTCGTCCTTCTCGAACACCACATCGCCCTTGCGGCCCTTGATGGTGACCGGCACGATCTGGTCCTTGAACCGCTCCTCGGCCCAGGCCTTTTCGGCGCGCTGGTGGCTTTCGAGGGCCAGCGCATCCTGGTCTTCGCGCGTGATGTTGAAATCCTTGGCCACGTTCTCGGCCGTAACGCCCATGTGGATGGTCTGGAACGGGTCGTTCAGGGCACCGACCATCATGTCGACCATCTTGGTGTCACCCATGCGGGCACCCCAGCGGGTGTTGAGGCTGGCGTAGGGCGCGCGGCTCATGTTCTCGGCACCGCCGCCGATGGCCACGTCGCAGTCGCCCAGCAGGATGGACTGGCTGGCGGAGACGATGGCCTGCAGGCCGGAGCCGCAGAGGCGGTTGACGTTGAAGGCCGGGGTTTCGATCGGGCAGCCGCCGTTGACGGTGGCCACGCGGGACAGGTACATGTCCTTGGGCTCGGTGTTGACGACGTGGCCGAACACCACATGGCCGACATCCTTGCCTTCGACGGAGCCGCGGGCCAGCGATTCGCGCACGACCAGGGCGGCGAGTTCGGTGGGGGGCACATCCTTGAGGCTGCCGCCATAGGTACCGATGGCGGTACGGACAGCGCTGACGACTACGACTTCACGCGACATGGTTCTCTCCTAACACTCAGGTGGTTTTAGCTAACGGGAATGGGAATTGGCGCACAACTTCCTGATACCGGACTGACACGCAGCCAAACGTATCAACCGGTGACACGCTGATACATGATAGCGCAGCAACGGCCTCGCTCCGGGTTGGCGCATTCACCTACCCCGGCCACTTTTTTCAGTAGCGCTCGGGCACGTACATGGCCTCGGGAATCGGATGACGCACGTAATCGGGGTGGCGGGTGCGCTCGGGCAGGATCACTTCGGGGCGATCCACCTCGGTATAGGGCAGGCTCTCGAGGATATGGCTGATGCAGTTGAGGCGGGCACGCTTCTTGTCCACCGCCTGCACCACCCACCAGGGGGCTTCCTCGATATGGGTGCGCTCCAGCATCACCTCCTTGGCCTTGGTGTAGGCCTCCCAGCGCACGCGGCTCTGCAGGTCCATGGGGCTGAACTTCCACTGCTTGAGCGGATCGTGGATGCGGCTCAGGAAGCGGCTGTGCTGCTCCTCGTCGCTGATGGAGAACCAGTACTTGAGCAGGCGGATGCCCGAACGCACCAGCATGCGCTCGAATTCGGGCGCGCTGCGGAAGAACTCCTCGTATTCGTCATCGGTACAGAAACCCATCACGTGCTCGACGCCGGCACGGTTGTACCAGCTGCGGTCGAACAGCACGATTTCGCCGCCCGCGGGCAGGTGCGAGACGTAGCGCTGGAAATACCACTGCGTGCGTTCGCGGTCGTTGGGTGCGGGCAGCGCGGCCACGCGCACCACGCGCGGGTTCAGGCGCTGGGTGATGCGCTTGATGACGCCGCCCTTGCCGGCCGAATCACGCCCCTCGAACACGATCACCACCTTTTCCTTGGTGAACTGCACCCAGTCCTGCAGCTTGACCAGTTCGGCCTGCAGGCGCAGCAGTTCACGGAAATACAGGCGGCGGTCCAGTGTGCTGTGGTGGCCCTCGCCGGCCTCGTGGCCGATCAGGCTGTCGGCATCTTCCAGCTCGAGTTCCAGGAATTCGTCATAGCTGTCCATGACCTCCTGGCTCATGCGCTGATACAGGCTGGCCGGATCGCCGGAATGGTTGTCACCCCCGAACATAAGTCTTCCCTTTCTTTTCCAGTGTCGTGGGTCGCCCCATCTTTACATCGCCGTGATGATGGCAAAGCCATATGACGAAAATATGACAGATGGATGGCAACCCGCGTATCACGCCCTCCAGGGTGTGGCCGGCAGGCCGTGCCAGCGCGTGCCGGCCGGAATCGCTTCGCCCTTCATCACCAGCGTCAACGGCCCGAGCTGCGCGCCATCCGCCACCTGGGCTCCGTACAGCACGGTGCAGCGCGCGCCCAGCGTCACGCGGCTGCCGATGCGCACATGGTCCACCTTCATCACGCGGTCCTCGAACAGGTGCGTCTGCGGGCAGCACAGGGCGTTGAGTTCGCTGTGGTCGCCGATGTGCACGCAATCGAATTCGGTGATGTCGGTGGTGTCCATGTAGACGCCACGGCCGATACGCGCTCCCAGCAGGTTGAAGGCATCGGACAGCCACGGCGTGCCGCGCAGGTAGCGCAGGAACCAGGGCACGGTAATGCCCTCGTAGAGGTTGGTCGCTGCCTCGGACAGCCAGACGAACGGCGTCCACATCGGCACCGAGCGCTGTTTGTAGCGGCCCAGCAGCAGCCACTTGAACAGGGCCACGAAGACGAAGGTGGCCAGCCCGAACAGCACGCCGCCCACCGCCAGATCCAGCGCGACTTCATCCCAGCGGCCACGGGCCGCCAGCGGCATGGCATCGAGCACCAGGGCATAGCCCACGGCGATGACCAGCGCATGGGGCGCTGCAATACGGAACGCCTCGACGCTGCCGCGCCCCAGCTTGCGCAGGCGCGAGGGGGCAAATGTAAGGTGTTCGGGGAAACCGCTCACCACTTCGCGCGCCGGCAGGTGCATGGGCGGCGAACCAACCCAGGTGTCGCCGTCCTGCATCGAGGCGTTGCGCGGCACGGCGCTCATCACGCCAATCAGCACGTTTTCGGGAATGGTGGTGCCATCCGGCACGTAGGCACCGTTGCCGACAAAGCTGCGGCGCGACACCACGGTCGGCCTGACCGTCATCCAGCCACCGTCGATGTGCTCGTCTCCCAGCATCACCGCATCGGCGATGAAGCATTCGTCGCCCAGCGTGAGCATGTCGGGCACCACGCCGAGCGCGGTGGACAGCTCGGTTTCCTTGCCGACCCTGGCGCCCAGCAGCCGGTACCAGGTGGCGGAATACACCGTGGCGTACACCCCGTGCAGCACCGCCAGACTGGATTCCTGAATCTGGTTGACAAGCCACTTGGCCAGATAGCGCTTGCTGTGCAGGGGCCAGGAGCCGGCGCGCATCTTCGGCAGGAAGGCCCAGCGGATCAGGGCCGCTATCAACGCCGTGGCCAGGATGAACACCAGGCTGGCCGGCAGCGCCAGGATGAAGAACTTGACGAGGCGCAGCCCGAACGCTTCCCAGTCGCTGATCGAGCCCGAATCCAGCAGCGGGCGCACCGCGATGGCATCCACGTCCATCAGGTCGATCAGCATGAAGGTCGGGAATACCGGCATGAAGAACAGGACCGCGACGGCCAGGGCCCCCACGATGAAGAAGGCGCTTTCGAACCACAGCCGTGCGGTACTGACCGGCGGACGTGCCGGCAGGCTGGCGGGGTCGAAATCCCCCCGTTCGCGCGCGGGTGAGCCATGCCAGACCTTGCGTGCCGGCACGCGCTGGCCGCTGCCCAGCGCCGACTGCCCTTCCAGATGGCCGTATTCGCCAATGGCCGTGTCGCCCTCCAGCACGACGTAGGAGCCGATACAGGCTTCCCGGCCAATGTCGATGCGGCCCAGATGCAGCATGCCGCCTTCGACGCGGGCGTTTTCCAGGTTGACCGCGTTGCCGATGGCGGCACCGTCGCCGATGGAGATGAGCTCGGGCACACGCAAGGTCACCGAACCCAGGTTGACTTCGGCCCCCACCTTCGCACCCAGCGCGCGCAGCCACCAGGAATAGAGCGGCGAGCCGTTGATCATGTAGGTGGGAACGGCTTCGGTCAGCCGGTCAACCAGCCACCAGCGGAAATAGGTCCAGCCCCAGAGCGGATAGCTGCCTGGCTTCAGCCGGCCGGCAATCAGCCATTTGCCGGCCCAGGCAACGACAAATTCGGCCAGCGTGGTGACAAGGAAGGCCACGATCGACATGGCAACGGCATACACGAGCGAGTCGTCCGGATCGCCGGTATAGAAATGGTAGGTAAAGAACGGCGCCAGCCATTGCGCCATCTTGAGCAGCACCAGGAACGGCGTGACCAGGCCTTGCGCCAGCCCGCAGCGCCAACGGCGCCAGGCGCTGTGCAGCACAAAGGGGCGCTCGGCCGCGGGGGCGCTGCCGGATTCGTCCATGCGCTGCTGCAGCGCCTCGGCGATCAGGCCGATGCGGCGGTGCTGGTAGATGTCGCCGACCGTGGTCTGGGCAAAGCGGGCGTCCTGCCGCAGCAGCGACACCAGGCGCGCGGCGAACAGTGAATGGCCACCCAGGTCATTGAAGAAGTCCAGTTCGCGCCGCACCGGCTGGCCGGGGAACAGTTTTTCCAGTTCGCCGAACAGCGCCTCCTCGGCGGGAGTTTCGGGCCGGTCGCTGCCTTCTGCAGCCGCTGCAGCCGCCAGCGGCTGTGCCTTGAGCACCTTGCGGTCGATCTTGCCGCTGGACAGGCGCGGCATGGCCGGCAACGGCTCGAAGCGCGCGGGCACCATGTAGGGCGGCAGCACCCCGGCCAAACCGTTGCGCAATGCACTCGTGGCCGGCGTGTCGCTGCGGGAGGGGACATAGAATGCGACCAGCTGCTCGATGCCATCGTCATTGCGCAGCACCACGGCGGTAGTCCCCACGCCCGGCTGGCGTGCCAGCACGGCTTCGATTTCGCCGAGTTCGACGCGGAAGCCGCGAATCTTCACCTGGTCATCGGCACGACCCAGGCACTGCATCTGCTGCACGCCACCGGTCTGCGTTTCGACGCGGGCCAGGTCGCCCGTGCGGTACAGGCGCGCTTCCTGTTCGTTGCGGGCCCAGGGATTGGGCAGGAATTTCTCGGCCGTCAGGTCGGGGCGGCCCAGGAAGCCGGCGGCCACGCCGGGGCCGGTGATGCACAGCTCGCCGGTTTCGCCAAACGGCAGGATCTTGAGCGGGGGCACCTTGCCATCCACGATGCTGTCGGGATCGATCACCTCGATCACCAGCAGGCCGTAGTTGGGCAACGCCTCGCCGATGGTGACCGGCTGGCCCGGCTTGAGCTCGGCCAGCGAGGCTGAAACCGTCGCTTCCGTCGGGCCATAGGTGTTGAACATCTGCCGGCCATGCGCCCAGCGCTCGACCAGCGTCTGCGGACACATCTCGCCACCCAGGTTGATGATGCGCAGATTGGGCACATCCTGGGCGAACAGCGCCAGCAGCGTGGGCACGGCGTGCAGCACGGTGATGTCGTTCTCGATCAGGGCGCGCGGCAGGGCTTCGGGATCGCCGGCGATTTCCTTGGGGGCGATCCAGAGCGTGGCGCCGACCAGGTAGCTGATCCAGATCTCCTCGAAGGACATGTCGAAGGCGACCGAGAAGCCCTGGTAGACACGATCGTCCTCGCGCACACCCAGGCGGGCGTTCTCGCTGCGCAGGAAATGGCAGATGCTGCGCTGCGTGATGGCAATGCCCTTGGGCTTGCCGGTGGAGCCGCTGGTGTAGATGACGTAAGCCGTGTAATCCGGCGAGGCATTCTGGCGGCGCTGCAGCACGATGCCCTCGGGCAGCGGCTGCAGCAGTTCCTGCGCCGTGAGAATGCGCGCCTGGATGTCGGGCTGCTGCAGCACCGGCTGGCCATGGTGCGCGTCGATCAGCAAGGCACGCGCCTGCGCATCTTCCAGGCAGATGGCAATGCGCTCGACCGGCACCTCGGCGTCGAAGGGCAGCCAGGCGGCACCGGTCTTGGCAATGGCAAGCTGCAACACGAGCAGTTCGATGCCGCGCGGCAGCCACAGGCCGACCATGTCGCCCGCCCGGATGCCGGCCTCGATCAGCCGGTGCATCACCGCATCGGCCGAGGCATCCAGCTCGGCATAGCTGAGCTGGCGCTCTCCGTGCGTCAGCGCGGTTTTGTGGGGAATGCGATGTGCCGTGGCCTCGAACAGGTCTGCCAGGATGTCCTCGCCCAGCAAGTCGGGCAAGTCGGGGCCGCGCAAGACATAGTCGCTTTCTGAGTCTGCCATGGGATACTTCCTGCGTGCCGGATTCCGAAATCACCCGTACGCGAAAAACCGGGCAACAGACGCCTGCGACCGGAAGGCCGCCGTCGTCCGCATGCCCGGCAGTGTTGTGCGAGAGGAGCGCTTATTTGGTGGAGCAGGCAACGCCACGGTCGGCGCGATTGCCAGCGCCGCGGGCAGCCGCCTCGCTCATGTACTGGCCCTTCCTGGTCTTGCCGTAGTATTTGGTGCCGGGGCAGTGATAAACCCTGGAATCAGCGTTGACCCACACCTGAGTGCTGCCCAGACCACTGCCGGATGCTGCCTTTACCGGGACGCTGGTCTTGGCGGCGGGAGTGGCAGGAACGGCAGGGGTAGCCGGCTTGGCAGGAGTTGCCGCGACAGCTGGAGTTGCCGGCTTAGCAGGCGTGGCTGCTACAGCGGGTCTGGCGGGAGCGGCCGGAACTGCCGGCTTGGCGACAGAAGTCATGGGCTTGGAAGCCGGCTTGGTGGCCACAGCCGCAGAAGCAGGCTTGGCAGCAGGCAATAGCTTGCCGAAGAAGGAAGTCGACTTGATCGCACCAGACGCTGTTTTCACAGGAGCACTGGCCGTAGCGGCGGGAGTGGCAGGGGCTGCCATGGCGGCACCACCGGCCAGCAGGCAGGCAGCGAACAGCGCGGAAAAGGAAGACTGGCGCAAGGTCATCATGAATCTCCTGGAAAACGGGCTGGAAAAAACTTGCTGATCCCGATCATCACTGCCCTGATGACAGGGCGCGTGACAAAACCCGCCTCCCCCTGTTGCAACTGCAATCGATGCGACTGCAGGCCGCCCTCACGGCGCTGGGGTGCCATGCAGCATGGCCTCGAGCGCCTGCAGCAGTTCCTGCCGGTCCAGCGGCTTGCGCAGGATGGAGCCGATGCCCAGCTCCTGTGCGCGCGCGGCCAGCATGGGGCCGCCCTGCCCGGTGACCAGAAGCACCGGCAACTGAGCCAAAGCTCCTCCAGCCGTGCGCAAGGCACGGACGAGTTCGGTGCCGGAGAGGTCCGGCATGCGTTCGTCCGTGAGCAGGGCCGCAAAACGCGCCGGCTGCTCCTGCAGCAGAGCCAGGGCCCGGGAGGACTGCGTCTCCACCGTTGCCTCATACCCCAGCAGTTCCAGCGTGCTGGCAACCAGCTCTGCCAGCTCCGGCTCGTCATCCACCACCAGGATGCGCGGGATCGTCCCGCCCGCTCTGGCTTCTGCAGGAACTGACAGCGGCTCCAGCGCGGGACTACCCACCGGAAACCACAGCGTGAAGCACGCCCCCTCTCCAGGCCGGCTTTGAACATCGATGGCTCCGTGCAGTTCGACCATGGCGCCATGCACCACAGACAGGCCCAGACCCGTGCCGCCCTCGCCGCCCCGCGTCGTGTAGAAGGGCTCGAGCAGATGCTCCATCGAGACCGGATCGATGCCCCGCCCCTGATCCGCCACCGACAGCCTGAGCCAGTCTCCGGCGCCGAGCTGGCTGTGGGAAAGCACCTGCTCCTGCGCCACGCGCTCCTCGCCCAGCGCCACGCGCAGCACACCGCCCTGCGGCATCGCCTGCACGGCATTGACGCAAAGGTTCAGCACCGCCTGATAGGCCTGCAGCGGATCCCCCTTGACCGTTGCCTGCGGCGCCTGCAGTTGCACATCCAGCACAATGCCCGGCTGCTGCAGGCTGCGCACATGCTCCAGCACCTCCTCGATCACCGGCTGCAGCCGGAACACCACCGAGCGCCGGGCGCCACCGCGGCTGAAAGCCAGGATGCGCTCCGTCAGCGCCCTGCCCCGTTCCGTTGCCCCCATCAGGCGACCCAGTTGCCGTGCCTGGGCGCTGCCGGGTTCGGCCTTGTCCAGCGCCATCTCTCCATAGCCGGCAATCGCGCCGAGCACGTTGTTGAAATCATGCGCCACCTCGCCTGCCATGCGCCCCAGCACCTCCAGTCGCTCGCCCCGGGCCTGCTGCCGGCGCAGCGCCTCCTGCGCCTGCACATGACGCCGCTGGGCGCGCTGCAGAATCCACAGGGCCACCGCCATCACCACCGCCAACAACGCAAGCAGCGCACCGGCGATCTGCGCAGAATTGGTCCAGTCATGCAGCACCACATCGCGGCTGCGCAGCAGTTCCACCTTCAGGCCGTAGGGTTCGATGGGAATCTGCTCCACCAGCCGGGACTGTCGGCTCACGGGATGCGAAGCGCCCGGCGTGGAGGCCAGCAGTGTGCCGTCACGCCGGTACACCAGCATTTGCGCCTCGTCCTCGGGCAAGGCCGCCTGAAATGCCCCCAGCAGGGCATCGGCCGGCACCCCGGCAACCACCCAGCCGAACCGCGCCGTGTCCACGGAACTGGCGATGGCCACCAGCGGGTGGGCGGCATGGGAATCCTGGAACGGCGGGCTGAAGGCCAGCCCGTCGATGCCGGCAGGCTTGAGGGCCGGCCTGAAGCTCTCCGCTTCCGGAAAGCCGATAGAATCGGAACCCGCCACGCCAGCCCCATGCCGGTCGAGCAGCCAGAGGGTCTGCGCCATGGGCATCAACTCCACCCGGCGGCGCAGCCTTGCAGACACCTCTTCCTCGCTGCCGGGCATGCCATCTTCCTCGATGGCATTGCCGATGGCCGTCAGGCCTTCATTCACCCCGTCCAGGCCACGCTCCAGCTCGTCGGAAGCCACCACGGCCAGCGTATGCAGGGCCCGCTGCTGCTCGCTCAGGGTGGAGCTGCGCATGACCCACAGGGCAGCCGCCGTCAGGAGCACCAGCAGCAGCCAGGCCAGCAGCAGAGCCATCCAGGGCATACGGCCGCTGGAGAGGAAACGCGACAGCGAGTGTCTGCGTGCGGGGCCCCGATTCTCCGTTACCATCCTGACCATGTCCTTCCTGAACCAGCCCCATGTATTGGTCGTCGACGACGATCCCGATGTGCGTGACATGGTCTGCGACTACCTGCAGGAGCATGAATTGCGCGCCACGCCCTGCAGTTCCGGTCGGGAAATGATAGCCTGCTTCGACAGTCAGGCGATCGACCTGGTGTTGCTGGACCTGCGCCTGCCGGGCGAGGACGGGCTGGATCTGGCGCGCCAGTTGCGTGCGCGCGCCACCGTGCCCATCATTCTGCTAACCGGTCGCACCGAAGAGGCCGACCGTGTGATGGGGCTGGAACTGGGTGCCGACGATTACGTGACCAAGCCTTTCAGCCCGCGCGAGCTGCTGGCGCGCGTGCGCGCAGTGCTGCGGCGCTATCAGGTGCAGGCCACGCTGCCGCAGCGCGACAGCGCGCGCCGCGCCTTCCGCTTTGCCGGCTGGGAACTGAACCTGCGCACGCGGCGTCTCAAGTCGCCCGATGGTTCGTATGTGGAGCTGTCCAATGGCGAGATCAGCCTGCTCAGCGCCCTGTGCCAAGCGCCGCGGCGCGTGATGTCGCGCGACCAGCTGCTGTCCATGTCGCGCCTGCACGAGGCCGAGGTGTATGACCGCACCATCGACGTGCAGATCCGGCGGCTGCGGCTCAAGCTCGAGGCCGACCCGGCGCAGCCTCGGTTGATTCTGACTGAGCGCGGTGCCGGCTATCTGCTCGCGTGCGATGTCGAGACGCTGTATTGACATGAAACCCAGCTAGGCTGGCGCTGCAAGCCTGGCCGGGACAGATCCTTACACATTGCGCATTGAATCGCCCGCAATCAGCGGCAGATAGGGTTTGCCATGACTCACGGAGGACCCCATGGAACACAGCGAACTCGAGAAGGAACTGCAAGCCCTGCGCAACAAGGTGCGCGATCTGGAAGCCCAGCTGGCCAGTGCCGATTCTGCGGCGGACGAGCCGGCAAGCTCTGCATCGATGCAGCGTGACCAGCGCGCCGTGGTGCAGCAACTGGTCGACGGCCTGTCGGCGGTGGAAAAGGAAGCTCTGCATGACTGGGCCACGCGCATGGTCGACCTGCGCCATTCCCGTGTGCCGGCGTGGACCAGGGCCAGCCAGGCAGTGTCCGTCACCCTCTCCAGCCGGGCCGCCCTGCCCACCCTGAAGGTGCTGGCAGCCGAGGCCAAGGACCGCGCTTGGGACAAGCAGGGAACCGGCGGCCGTGCCGTGCTGATTACCGTGCTGGCTGCCGCCCTGCTGACCGGCCCTGGCGCCATCGCCTTTACGGCGGCAGGCATGACGGTCGGTTTTCCGCTATGGATTGCATTTGGCAGCGGCGTCGAACTAGCAACCACGATCCGCGATGCCTGCGCGCCTGCAGCTCCGCAAGAAGCGAGCGAGCCACCGGCTGCGCCTGCCTCGCAAGCGATGGCGGTGTCGGAAGAAGCTCCTGCTGACAAGGACGAACCCACGATCATCATCCCGCCGGCGCCCTGAGGCCCAGCCAAGAAAAAAGCACCTGCAGCGCATGCTGTAGGTGCTTGATTTCGTGGACCATCTGGCGGAGAGAGAGGCATCCAAATCATTAGCATTCATGCGGGTTACAGGCTAATCGTTGCTTTTATCCCACCAATTTTCCTACATTCAAGTTTCACCAGCAATTGCAGGATCACCCGTATTTCGCGGCTCACTTTTCAGCCGCCAAACTCTGCTCATCAGCAGACATTGCAGGGGGTCGCAGTTTGGGTACCCCCCATGCCGGGGGCACCTCGCGGGCGCGTGCGTGACGGCTCACGACATGGGTGGGACAAGTTGTCCCACCCATCTCCTCGCAGGCGCGTGCGTGACGGCTCACAGATTTGTACTGTGCTGCTCCGGTGCTTGTACCCTCGCAGGCGCGTGCGTGACGGCTCACTCAGGAATAGTGGAAACACTCTTTCCACTATTCCCTCGCAGGCGCGTGCGTGACGGCTCACATAAAGTGGGAAAACTTTTCCCACTTTCCACCCCTCGCAGGCGCGTGCGTGACGGCTCACCCCACCCGCTTGCACAGCAATTCCAGCACCCGCCTCTGACTGGCTCGCTCGATCACCGCCTTGATTTCCAGAGCCTTGCCGCGATGCGTCAGCCGATCAGCAGCAGTAATCCCAGGCTGATAACGCAGGATCACACGAACGTCAGTGATAGCGGCCACAGCGTCACCGGCAATGATTTCCTTGCCACTCAAAGGCAATACAGCGGCCCAGAACGTGCCCACCGTCACCCATTCGGAGACAGTAGCGCCATAGGCATCTTCGGTTTCCGTGAATCGCTCCAGCGTCACGCGTTGATCCAGCTTTCCGGCCTCCATGTCACACCCCCATCAGACGATAGGGAGACAGCAGGCGCTCAAACGTCTTGTTCTGGATCAGCGGGCGTTCTGCCTGTTCTTCCCGATGCTCGTACAGATCGCCCACGCGCAGCAGGATTGCGGCCTCTACAGGCGCAGGAATGGGATCAGGCAGGGGTTGTCCCAGATAGTCGGCTACAGACGCTGTGGCGGCGTCCAGATAGCTTTGCAGCAGCGTATCCTCATCACTGGATTCGATGCGCAGATGGTCTTTCACGGCAAATAGATCGGGCATGGCAGGCTTTCATGGTTGATTGCTGGCTGAATAGGTGCCGGTCGCGCATGTGAAGGGCATGCCACCGGCAGACGGGGTTTTGCTTCGCGCACGGCACTCACCGTCTAATCCGTGTCCGGGACAGGCTATACAGCCACCCCCCGGAAGGGGATCAGTGTCTGGAGACACCGAATCAAACATAGAAAACCTCACAGGTAGCCATCTCGGCCACTTCAGCGCGTGCGGCAAGTCCCATCGCCATTGCCAAGGCTTGCATGCCGTCAATGCGTCCGGTCGCTCGGGCCTTGTCCAGCTTGCGAGAACCTGCCGGGTCTTTCGTCACCACGGCATTGGCCGCGCACATCGTCAGCACCGGATGCCCACCATGCGCCACGCGGCCATTCAGCAGCTCGGCTTCCAGCGCATCCAGCGCCGGGGCCATGTCCTTGAACCCCTGCCCCCACTCGATCAGCGGCAAGTCCAGGCCGATGGCGTCCAGCTCGCGTTGCAGAACGTCCATGCGCCAGCGGTCGAAGGCAATCCCCTGCACGTCCAGGTCAGCGAGTAGCTCGGCCATGTCAGCGGCCACAAACGAATAGTCAACAGATGCTCCCGGAGTCGTGTGCAGGAAACCTTGCCGCTCCCACACGTCATAGGGCACACGATCACGCTTTGCACGATCCTGCAGACCCTGCTCCGGTGTCCAGAAGTGCGGCTGTACCTGCCAGGTGTTGCCATCGCGCCAGATCAGCACCAGCGCAGTCAGGTCAGTGCGTGCAGACAAGTCCAGGCCAGCGAACACCGGGCCTTCAGGCGTGCCTACAGGCCCACCACAGGACTTCCACACGCCAGGCGAAACGAACGGGGATTCGGTCGATACACGCTGGTTCAGCAGCAGGTTGCGGGCCGTGTTTTCCATGGACGGCATACGCTGTGCCTGCTTCATTTGCTCGGCCAGATCCTTTTCACTGCGGAACAGGCCCAGCGCCGGGTTAGCTGCTTTCCATGCCGATTCATCCAGCAGCTCGCAGCCTTCAGGGGCCGCGTAGACGTGACTGACGATGTGGGGATCCTTGCTGCTTGCAGCATCGTCCAGCCACACGGAAAACAGATCAGCGTCGCTTGCCGCTTGCGTCGATATGGCAATCAGTAGTGGAGCCTGATGTGCCCCTTGACTGGTGCCGATGGCGTCAATGAAGTCCGACTGCGGGCCACGTACCTGCCCCACTTCGTCCAGGATGGCGAGTACCGGGGACAGGCCGTGTGCCGTCTTGCCGTCAGCAGCCAGGGCGCGAAACTCCACGTTCAGCGGCAGGCCGATCAGGCGTTTGCCACTCGGGACAATGCGCACCAGATCGGAGAGCGTCGGGGAGAGTTGCACCATCTTGCTGGCAAGGCTGAACACCAGGGCAGCTTGATCCCGGCTCATGGCACCGGACACAATCTGACTGTTCTGCACCGCTTCCGGGCCTACCAGATGCGCCAGCAGAAGGCCAGCAATCAAGCCACTCTTGCCGTTCTTGCGGGCGATGCTCAAATAGGCGCGGCGGGTTCCGTGCGGGTTGTCGTACAGCTCCCGGATGAACACCTTCTGAAAGTCGGCCAGCTTGAGCGGTTCGCCCACGTGCGCCCCTTCAGGCGTCACGCAGAACCGTTCAATAAACCGGATGACTTTCTCAGATCGCGTCATCACACCACCTTCAGGCGCGGAATCAGATCATCGTCGGGCTGTTGTCGGGCTTCGCGCTCGAGAATGGCCGCGTTGATTTGATCCTCTGCCCTTCCAGTCGCACCCGGATGCACGAAGCACGCCCTTGCAAGCGCCATGGACAGCCGAGTCAGCTTTGCATGTTCGTCGCCACCCACATCAGCCGATTGCAGCGCATATTGCGTGCGGGCAAGGTTTGCAGCGTTGATCAGGTCGTTCGGCGTCCAGGAATCACGCGGGCGACTGGTGATAATCGCCGCCCAGAAGGGTTCGCAATGCTCGGGAAGGGTGACATACCCGGGCGGCTCCAGCGTCGCACAGGCGGCGTTCTGGTGCGCTTGCAGGGCAGCTTTAGCACTATCGGAGCGTGGGCGGCGGGATTTCATGGGTTTAAACTTCGGTTTGCATTAAAACAAGGGAATCCACTCGGTACATGGGACTCAGTTGCTGGCGATTTTTCATGCTTTCGTTCTACTAGCTGGCTCACCATCTGCGCCCACGGATGGCGCGGGTCTAGCGGCATCCCATCAGCATCACAGCCCCAATTGACACGCTTGCCCATGTCACCGGCAGTCTTGCGGGAATGGCACTCATGACACAGCCCTTGCAGGTTGTCGCGCTCGTTGTTGTTCCCGTCGTTGTCGATGTGGTCAACGTCAGTAGCAGGCACCCCACACATGCGGCACAGCGGTTCCTCCGACAGCACCCGCTCACGCAGCAGGCGCCACGCCTTCCTGTTCAGCGGCAGTAGGCGTGGCTTCTTCACGGCTTCACCCCAGGCGGCGGGCTAGATGGCTTGAACTTGCTTGATACCTTGATGGCAGGCAGGTTCTCCAGCTTGCGGGCTTCGTCAATCGTCAGCCATCCCGATGCAATGCCCTTGTCATAGAAGTCTGCCCGGTTGACTGCATCACCACGCAGCAGTCCTTCCACCGAATGTTCTGCAAAGTAGATGCGTCTGCCTGCATCCGTCAGCAGCTTGTGACTGATGGCCTGCTCCCACATCAACAAATGACGCCGCAATGTCAGCGTGACGAACTGGCGGGCCATCTCCACGCTGTTGGAATAGTTGCCATGACGCAGATCACCGATCACTGTCGGCGGCACCCGGAACAGGCGGGACACTTCCTCCACGCTGAACTGACGGCTTGCCAGCCATTGGCTATCCTCATTGCTCATGCTGATGGCCGAGAACGTCATGCCGTTTTCCAGCACCGGGGTTTTACCGGCATTGGACACGCCACTGTACTGACTGGCCCAGCTCGTTTTCAGGGCTTCGCGCTGCTCGGGCTTCAGCACGCCGGGAGCCGTCAGCACACCAGACAGGCGGGCAGCATTGCTGAAACTCGCGTTACCGTGATCGCGCTCGGCCATCGCCAGTTGCACCACTTCACGGGCGGCAGTAATCGGACTGACACCCATCACACCATCGTCACCAGCTCGATGACGCAGGTGCAGGACTTCACCGGCCAGCAGGCGGGTTACCTGGCCGTCCTTCGTCGTGTAGTCATAGGCCAGCTTCCCGGCCACGTCCAGGACTTGCACACGGTCGGGAGACAGCGGAATGAGTTGCCTTACTTGCCCATCCCATCCCGTCACGATCCGGGCATAGGCGTTGCCGCGCAGCAGGACACACGCCTGCATCCACTCCCGAAACTCGAGAGCGGTTTGCTGCTCGTTGGCCTGCTCGTGCAGGACACGGTACAGCGGATGGTCGGATGCCCGTTCACGGTCGTCACCATTGCGGCGGTACAGGATCAGCGGCAAGGATGCCACTGTCTCGGAGATAGCCTGCACGCAGGCATAGACAGCCGAGATGCTTTGTGCTGTTGCAGGGTTCACCGGGCCAGAGCGCAGAGCGGCAAAGTCCGGCCAATACGAATCACCGCCCACTGCCTGATTGGTGGAACGGCGCTCGAACAGTTTGGGTAGCCATTTCATCAGCAGGTTCCTAGCCAGTTGCGGGCGTTCATGTTGAAGATCATCACTTGCGGTTCACGATGGCGAAGATTGACGCTCGTGCCGGAGTAGGCCGGATGCGCCTGCACCACGCTGATTTCGTGCAGCTCCACGTCGATCAGCTCGCGGGTATTGCCGCGCCATTCCTCAGTGCGCGACTCAAATGCAAAGCTCATCCCACCCAGATCACCACGCGCAGCCAGGGCAGCCAGATCGCGGCCTGTGGTCGTGTCGGGCAGCGTCAGGGTGAAGGCCAGCCCGTGCGAGTCCTCATGCAGCGCCAGCGTGCCGCTACTGGTGCGGCCCAGCACGCGGGATGCGTCATGATCGGCCAGCGCCAGAACATCAGCGCCGGACTCGAGACTACGGGTAAAGGCACCTGCTCGGATCACCTCCACGAAGTCGGTAATCTTCGCGGGCGTGCCGAACGTGGCGACATACCCGGTCAGCGTGCGGCCTGTGGCCTGAAGGCCGGTAGCCGTGCGGCGTTCGATGTTCTCGGCGCTCATGGCTTACCCCTTAAAGGCCCAGGTCGTCAGCCACGACAAACGCCTTGGGGTTACGGACCACAGCGTCCATCGTGTGAAGGATGCGCAGTTGAACGTCGCCCTTCTCGTAGTAGCCGGCGGCGTAGGGGTTCGCCAGAATCTCGGTCGCGCCCCATTCACCGATCACCAGTTGCGAGAAGTCGCCAGCAATCACGCGGCCCGTGTTGGGGGTGCCGGTCTTGGCGTCCAGTTGGTTGGTGACGTAGGCGGGCAGGTCGCCCACGCGGCCACCTTGCAGCAGGTACGCAGCACCGGCCACAGCATCCTTGAGGGTGGTTTGCAGCTTGGTCGCGGCCGTGGCATGGGTCAGGATGGCGCTGGGGGTGACGTTCTCCAGGCCCAGCTTTTCCAACATGGCGACGATGGCGGCCCAGCTCAGGGTTGCCAGTGATGCGGTCTGGATGCCGGTCACGTTCAGGATGCCGACTGGTTGCTTGGCGGCGGCGGTGCCGTGCAACAGGGCTTTGTCCACGGCCAAGCCCACCACGGTGGCGATGTCGTCCCGCAGTAGCTGTTCAATGCTCGGGTTTGACTGCAACGCCAGTTGTCGGCTGAAGGCAGTCAACGCGCCGACGTGCTTCGGTTCCAGCTTGATGGAGCTGTACGTGGTGTTGCTCTCGACCAATGCGTCGCCCTCGCTGAGCCAATAGGCGGTCGCTGCGCCCGTGGCCTTGGGCAGGACGGTGTCACCGCGCAGGCCGGTCAGCACGCGGGCACCCAGGGACTTGACGATCACCGAGTTGCGCAGCAGGCCGATGAATTGATCGGCGCGGTAGTCGTCGGGCACTACGGCAGAAGCGCCGGTCGTGGTCATCGTGGCGCGCTTCTCGAAAATGGATGTGGGCACGAGGATGCCGCCGCTACGGGCTTCGATGCCCTGGCGCTTGGCTTCGGCTTGGAACTCAGCCAGAGCACCCGTGGCGGCGCGGTTCTCGATCTGGCAGCGGATGGCGTCCAGCACGTTGACCTGGCCTTCCATGTCCTGGCGCGGCTTGTCCACCGGCGCACCGATGGCGCGGCGCTCGGCTTCAGCCAGGAATGCGGCGCGGGCTTCGTCCTGCTCGATACGCTGGATTTCAGCCTTCAGGCCGTCAAATTTGGCTTGCTCGTCAGCAGTCATTTGACGTTTTGCCGAGTCGGCAGCGTCAACGATGGCGCGGGCTTCGGCAAGTTTCAGAGCGCGTTGCTCTTTCAGATCGTTCAGTTTCATACAAGGTCTTTCTTTGCAAAGAAGTTATTACGCTTGCATTTTATATCACTATCCGTTATATGCAACAGAGTTGCGATAACGCATCAGGCGAAGAAAAGCCCGCACGGGGCGGGCTACGGCATCACTTCGGGTATTGCTGCACGAAGTAGTCAATCCAGTCCTGCCGCTTGTCGGGCGGGATGGCGTGGCAGTCGTCGATCATTTGCTGTCGGGCGGCGTAGTCATCGCCCCAGTAGTCGCAGGCGCGGAGCGCGGCTGTCAGCAGCTCGTCCAGCACCGGGAACGGCTCGTTAGCCGGTTGCTGGCTAATGGCTAATTTGGCTATTCCGGCTAATTTGGCTAATTCGTCGGAGTTCTGTTTAGCCACATTAGCCGCTTTAGCCGCTTTAGCCGCGTAGCCAGCATTAGCCAGCACGCTATCAATGTTCAGTCGGAACATGGCCGAACCTCCCATGCAGTACCAGACTTGCGGATGTAGCCACGCTCGGCAAGCTCGTCCAGCAGCGGCATAAGCTGGTCTTTCTTGCGATGGCCGATGCTGCGCGGCGACTTCTGCAAGATCGTCGCCTGTTGCACCAGGCTGCCTTGTTCCTGCATCCACTCCAGCAGCGCACGCAGTTGCCCGTGCTGTTTGTCGGCCTGACTGGATCGTGTCAGGCGTACATGCTCGGTCAGGTAGTAGTTGGCAACCCTGATGCCGCCATCCATTGCAGTCGCGTCAATGCGGCCAGCTTCGGCACTGTCATACATCGCCAGCACACCGGCAATGCGCAGTGCATGTTCTGCCGTCTTGCTGGCGAAGGCTCGCGCTCCCTCCAGTTCCCTGCCGGGCGCCTGCTCCACTTCTACGGCGTTGTAGAAAGCCGTCCAGGCTCGCATTGCGTCATCGGTCAGATGCAAGTCGCGCGGCTTCAGGGCAAACCCATCGCCATCCGGCCAGCAGTCTGGCGTGATTCGCAGCAGATCGGTAATCCGGGCGTTGAAGGCCACCACAGCGGGATCGTTGTAGGCGTTGACGTTCTTGAACATCCGGGTACCGGCCAGCGTAGTAGGTTGCGCAATCAGGCACCGGGCCAGCATGCCTTGCCCACTGGCCAGCGGATCGCTCAATAGCTGTCGCAGCAAGATAGGCTGCACCAGCAGGTGCATACTCATGCGGCGGTTCAGCAGCACGATATTGCCGAAGCCACTGCGCAGCGCGTCGATGGTCGCACCGTCCCATGCCTTCAGGTAGAAGGCCAGTCCAGCGGCTTTTCGCTCATCGCGCATGGAGTGCCCTCCGAGAGCTTCGCCACCTTCAGAGCTGAATACCCCGATGTGGGACTGGCACATGAGTTGCTTTGTCAGCCCCTCCACAGTGGCATTGCTCGTTGTCAGGCAGGGCATGATCGGGCGCGGCGGGGTTTTGCCTTTCTCCCTGCTCGCCTCCTCCCATGCCTTCAGTTCCTCCTGAAACTTGCGGGCCTGCTCTTTGCGCAGCTCATCCACGGCGCTACAGGCAATGGCATCTACTGCGCTCTTGCGGTCGCCAGAGCTGGCAGAAGTCAAAATAAACAGGCTCAGGGGAACACGGGCACCGTAGGGCGCTACCACATTGGCATGCGGTTGCACGGCCAGGGCGGCGGCGGCGAGTACGCTGCCAGCGGCGATTGCATCAGGCGCTTGAACACCATGCGCAATTGCCCGTGCGGCTGCGCCCATGTTGTGCCCCATCGCATCGAATGGGAACGGATCGGCCTGATTGGCGTCCTGTTCGGGCAGCGGGTTGAGCGTGGGCCAGTCAGACTTGCGTGCAATTGCTGCATCCAGCACGGCCACGGATTTTTCGAGTACGGCGCTCATGCGAATACCTCCGCGATGAACGTGATACGGCTTGCTGCCTGCATCACGCGGTCAAGATCAATTTGGGTCAACTTCACGCCATGGGCGACATTGCCAGCGGCCACGGCCACCAGGTTTGCTTCAGTGGCGAGAATTTGCAGCGCGTCACGCGGCGGGATCGCAGTAGGGCGGCTCGGTGCGGGCCTGCCGTCATCTACCCATGCGCCAAGAGCCTTTGCAGCAGTCACAAAGTCGGTGCCGGCATCGGCCATCTCGTAGGACAGTACGTCACCGCCCTTTGCACCACAGCCAGCCATGCACACGAATGCGCCGGTATGGGTGTTGATCCGCATGGAATCACTGCCGCCATGAAAACGGCATTCAGTAGTACGCCATTTGCCTTTGCCGTCCAGCTTCAGGCCGTGCGACTGGTAATAGCTCTCGGCGTCGGGGAGTCGGTCACGTTCAAAGCCCATGACGCACCCCCGGTACAGGCGTAGCTCCGCCTGCCTTGTCGGCATGTGTGGTCTGCATGGCAGTACCTCACTTACTCGGCCAGGGCTTCAGCGGCCAGACGTTCCTCGAGAGCGTCCAGGTCGGCCACGCGCCAGCCGACACAGCGGGCCGAGAACTTGATAGGTTTGGGGAATTTGCCGGACTGGACACCATCGCGCCAGGTGGTGCGTCCGATGCCGAAACGCTGCAATACTTGTTGCTCGCGCAGCACGGTTTGTTGAATGTTGGCCTCGCTCATGGCAAGTTTTCCTTTCTTGAAGGTGGGATAACTTGCAGCACCACAAACGGTGTGTGGTCTAATGAAGCCATCCGCCCGGATGGCTTGCTGCAATTCCCTTGTGGTAGGTCGAGAAGGCTCACGTTGGCGCGTGGGCCTTTTCACTTTCTGCACCATGCGAACAAATGTTTGTCCGTCTGGTGCATTGGGTCTAATCCTAATGTCTTTTCTTCTGGTATCTCTTGCTGAAAGCTTTCAGCAAACTGACAAACCCCGGAATGTTACGAATTGGCGCGGCTTTCCGCGTGATTTGGGTTTTTGTTCGGTCGCACAGGATGTTGAAGAGCGTGGCTAGGATGTCGTTGTCGATCACTTGCATCACACCCTCGGCAGCACAAAATCCGCCCACTCCTGCATCATCTGGCGGCGCTTTTCCAGCATGTCGCCACGGCGGTATGCAGCTTCTACTTTGTTCTTGATCGCGTGCGCCAGCGCCATTTCGGCCAGATCGCCGGGGTAATGGGTACGCTCACCGCACCAATCCCTGAAGGTCGAACGGAACCCATGTGGCACATACGGCAGTTGCTGGCGGCGCATGCAAGCCGTCAGGCTCATGTCCGATAGCTGGCCTCCACGCGGCGCAGCAAACACGTAATCCACACCCACGAACACCGGCAAGCCTTTCAGCAGCTCCACGGCTTGATCGCTCAATGGCACACGATGCTCTCTGTCTGCCTTCATCCGTTCGGCAGGAATCACCCACAGGCGCGCGTCCATGTCGATTTCGTCCCATGTCGCACCACGTACCTCGCCACTACGGGCAGCGGTCAGGATGGCGAACAACAGAGCGCGGGCGGCGATGCCATTGCCAGATAGCAGATGCTTTGCGAATGCAGGAACATCGTCAATCGGCATGGCCGGGTGGTGGGACACCTTTGCAATCTTCGATGGCGTCGGCAGTAGCTGGTCAAGATGGCCGCGCCAGCGTGCCGGGTTCTCACCCTCGCGGTATCCGGCCACCTTTGCCGATGACAGCACCTGTTCAATGCGGCCACGAACACGGGTAGCGGTTTCTGTCTTGCTTGTCCAGATCGGGCGCAGTACCTCAAGTACATGCCGTGTCTCAATATCGGCCACGCTCATTTCACCGATAAGGGGATAAGCGTATGTGTCGAGCGTGCTGGCCCATTGCGCTGCATGTTTGACGTTGCGCCATTCAGCCGCATGTGCGTCGATGTAGTCGGTAGCACACTTCCTGAAGGTGGGGACAGTCTCTGTCTTGCGGCGCAGCCGGGCCGCTTTGCGCTCCTGCACCGGGTCGATGCCCTCGATGGCTTGCTGGCGGGCCTGTCGAGCTTTCTCGCGGGCTTGGGCCAGCGTCACATCGTCGAATCCACCTAGCCCCATTTCGCGGCGCTTGCCGTGAACGGTCACCCGCACAATCCACGAACGCGCACCGGCATCACTCACGTATAGGTACAGGCCGGGGACACCACCTACAGCGTGCATGCCCGGTTTCTTGATCCTGCCGACAACGAGAGCTGATAGCTCCTTAGCGCGTAATCCCACCTTGCCCCTCCATCTATCCCACCGTGAAATGGCGGATTGAAGTCAATTCTAGCGGCCCTTGGCGGACAAAAAAAGCCGCTTTACTTAGCGGCTTCAGAGGGGATTTGTACTTTAGCGGGCAATCTATGGTGGGATTGAAAACCTACGTCTGGCGGAGAGAGAGGGATTCGAACCCTCGATACAGGAGAACCTGTATGCCGGATTTCGAATCCGGTGCATTCGACCACTCTGCCATCTCTCCGTGGTCTGTTCATTCCGCAGCGAGAGCGCTGCAGGAAACAGGCAATTTTACATGCAAGTGACAGCCTCCGCCAAGAGGCCGTCCGCATTTTTTCGCCTGACTCAGTCCGCGCGCAGCACGCTGACACCACCCATGTAGGGGCGCAGCGCCTCGGGCACCTCGATGCTGCCGTCCGCCTGCTGGTAGTTTTCCAGCACAGCCACCAGGCAGCGGCCCACGGCCAGACCGGAACCGTTGAGCGTGTGCACCAGTTCGTTCCTGCCCTTCGCGTTCTTGAAGCGGGCCTGCATGCGGCGCGCCTGGAACGCCTCGCAGTTGCTGACCGAACTGATCTCGCGGTAGGTGTTCTGCGCCGGCACCCACACTTCCAGATCGTGCGTGCGCGTGGCGCCAAAGCCCATGTCGCCGGTGCAGAGCACGATCACGCGGTACGGCAGGCCCAGCTTCTGCAGGATGGCTTCGGCGTGGTGGGTCATTTCCTCCAGCGCCTCGTAGCTCTTCTCTGGATGCACGATCTGCACCATCTCGACCTTGTCGAACTGGTGCTGGCGGATCATGCCGCGCGTGTCGCGGCCATGACTGCCCGCCTCGGAGCGGAAGCAGGGGCTGTGGGCCGTCAGCTTGATCGGCAGGTCGGATTCGGCCAACAGGGTGTCGCGCACGGTGTTGGTGAGCGGCACTTCGCTGGTCGGGATCAGATACAGCGGGGTGTTGTCGGGATGCTCTTCCGACTCCTGGCCACCCTTCTTCGCGGCAAACAGGTCGGCTTCGAACTTGGGCAACTGGCCGGTGCCGCGCAGGCTGTCGGCGTTGACGATGTAGGGCGTGTAGCACTCGGTGTAGCCATGCTCGGTGGTCTGCACATCCAGCATGAACTGGGCCAGCGCACGGTGCAGGCGCGCCACCGGGCCGCGCAGGAAGCTGAATCGCGCTCCCGAAAGCTTGGCGCCCGTGTCGAAATCCAGACCCAGCGGTGCACCCAGATCCACGTGGTCGCGCACCTCGAAATCGAACTGGCGCGGGGTGCCCCAGCGGCGCAGTTCCACGTTGTCGGCTTCGTCCTTGCCCACCGGCACGCTCTCGTGCGGGAGGTTGGGCACGCCGGGCAGGATCTCGTCGATCGCGGTCTGGATCTCGGTCAGGCGGGCGGCGCTGGTTTCCAGCTCCTGCTTGATGGAACCGACCTGAGCCATCACGGCCTCGGCACCGGCATGGTCGCCCTTGCCCTTGAGCTGGCCGATTTGCTTGGACAGCGTGTTGCGCTGCGACTGCAGCTCCTCGGTGCGGGTCTGGATGGTCTTGCGCTCGGCTTCGAGGGCGGTGAAGGCAGCCACGTCCAGCCAGGGCTGCGGCGACTTGCGCGTCTGCAGGCGGGCCACTACGTTGTCGAGGTCTTTGCGGAGCAGGAGGATGTCTAGCATGGGGATACTTCTGAAACGGGGAATTACTGGTCGAGCTTGAGGCCCTTGGGCAGCGGGAACTTGAGCGTTTCCTGCACGCCATCCATGGTGCGCACGGAAACGGCTCCGTAGGCCTTCACGCGGGCCACCACCTCTTCGACCAGGATTTCGGGGGCGGACGCGCCGGCGGTGATGCCGACCGTGGCAGCATCCTTGAACCACTCGGGCTGCAACTCATCGGCATTGTCGACCATATGGGCCGGAACGCCCAGCCGCCGCGCCAGTTCGGCCAGGCGGTTGCTGTTGCTGCTGGTCGGGCTGCCGACCACGATGACCACGTCGGCCTGCCTGCTCAGCACCTTGACGGCGTCCTGGCGGTTCTGCGTGGCGTAGCAGATGTCCTGCTGCTTGGGCTCGCGGATGTTCGGGAAACGCGCCCTGACGGCGGCCGTGATGGCTGCCGCATCGTCCACGCTGAGTGTGGTCTGCGTGACCACGGCGAGACGTTCGGTCTGCGAAGGCTGCACGCGGGCCACATCTTCCACGTCTTCCACCAGATGGATGCCGCTGTCGAGCTGGCCCATGGTGCCCTCCACTTCGGGATGCCCCTTGTGGCCGATCATGATGAATTCGTAGCCTTCCTTCGCCAGCTTGGCGACTTCGACATGCACCTTGGTCACCAGCGGGCAAGTGGCATCGAACACCTGGAAGCCGCGCTGGGCGGCCTCTTCCTGCACCGCCTTGCTCACGCCATGCGCGCTGAATACCAGCGTGGCGCCGGGTGGCACCTCGGCCAGGTCTTCGATGAAGATGGCGCCGCGATTTTTCAGGTCGTTCACGACATGCGTGTTGTGCACGATTTCGTGCCGGACGTAGATCGGACGGCCGAATTTCTCCAGTGCGCGTTCGACGATGTCGATGGCACGATCCACACCGGCACAGAAGCCGCGCGGCGCAGCCAGCACGATGCCGGCATCGGGAGCGGTTATGGGGGCCGAAGGATTGCGTTCAGTCATAGCACACCGATGATCTGCACCTCGAAGGTGACGGGCTGCCCCGCCAGCGGGTGGTTGAAGTCGAACAGGATGGCGTCCTCGCCCAGCTCGGCAACGGTGCCGGCAAACTGGCCTTGCGCGTCGGGCGTGGGAAACTGCACCACTTCGCCGACCGCGTATTCCTCGTTCGGATCGCCCATTTCCTTGAGCACGCTGCGCTTGAGCCACTGCAGCATCTGCGGATTGCGCTCGCCAAAGGCGGCGCCGGCCGGCAGTTCGAAGGTGGTGTGCGTGCCCTCGGGCATGCCGATCAGCTTCTCCTCGATCGCCGGCGAGAGTTCGCCAGTGCCCAGCGACAGCGTGGCGGGCTGCTCGAGGAAGGTGTCAATCACATCGCCCTGCGGACCGGACAGACGGTAATGCAGGGTGAGAAAGGAATCGGCTTGCACCACGGGCGTGCCGGGGGCTGCGGAGGGGGTAGCTTCAGTCATGATCCGGTCCGGAGGTTGGATGCGCTATTGTAAGAGGCTGGCTGCATGGCAGGCGGAGCGAGGGCATTGTCGCCTGCCCGGGATCAAATCCGGCATCACTCATTTATAATACTTTTTATTTATCAATGGGTTTTCATGGCGCTCCACGACCTTCCGCATGCCTCCCGTCCGCGCGAACGCCTGCTGCAGCATGGTGCCGCAGCGCTGGGAGATGTCGAACTGCTGGCACTGCTGCTGCGCACCGGCACGGCCGGGCGCAACGTGCTGGTCATGGCGCAGGATGTGCTTGATGCCTGCCAGGGTCTGGCCGGGCTGCTGCATGCCGATGCGCGCACGCTAGGGCAGATCAAGGGCCTGGGCGGCACCGCCAAACGTGCCGAACTGCTGGCCGTGATGGAACTGGCGCGCCGGGCCATGGCGCAACAGCTGCAGCAGCGTACCCTGCTCAACCACCCGGCGCTGGTCAGCCACTACCTGCAGGCGCACCTCGGCAATCTGCCGCATGAGTGCTTTGCCGTGCTGTTTCTCGACAGCCAGCACCAGCTGATCCAGCTCGAGACGCTGTTTCGCGGTACGCTTAACCAGACCAGCGTCTACCCGCGCGAAGTGGCCTTGCGCGCGCTGCACCACCATGCCGCCAGCGTGGTGCTGGCGCACAATCACCCGAGCGGGCAGGTGCAGCCATCCAGTGCCGACATTGCCCTGACGCGCCAGTTGCAACAGGCGCTCGCCCTGCTCGACATTCGCGTGCTGGACCATATCATCGTGGCGCGGGGGCAGAGCCTGTCGATGGCCGAACAGGGCCTGATGCCTGCCGCCTGAGTTTTCCTGTCTGTCTGCCGATACGCCATGCGCCCTGCCCTCACCCGCCACCTGCCCGAGATTGTTCCCTTTGCCCACGGGCTGCTGCAACGCGCCTTGCAGCCGGGCGATATCGCCATCGACGCCACGGCCGGCAACGGGCACGACACGCTGTTGCTGGCGCAACGGGTGGGCGATGGCGGGCATGTGTATGCCTTCGATGTGCAGGAGCAGGCCATCTCGGCCACGCGCGAACGGCTGGAGGCACACGGCGTCGCTTACCGCGTCAGCGTGATTCATGCCGGACATGAAACCGTGCAGCAGCATGTGCAGCAGCCGGTGCAGGCCGCCGTGTTCAATCTGGGCTATCTGCCGCGCAGTGACAAGCAGGTAACGACGCAGGCCGACAGCACCATCGCGGCGCTGGAGGGCATCTGGCAGCTGCTGCAGCCGCATGGGCTGATCGTGCTGGTGGTGTACCACGGGCACGCCGGCGGCAAGCAGGAGCGTTCCGCGCTGGAAGATTACGTGTGCAGCCTCGATCCGGCTACCGTGCGCGTGGTGCGCTATGCGCTGGCGAATGTGCCGAACGATCCGCCTTACGTGCTGGCGCTGGAGAAGCTCAAGCAAGTTTCCGCCTGTTGAGTCGACGCGGCGTCCTGTCCCGCTTTGCAGGCACGGAACGAGCCTGAAACCTGCGGGATCAGGCTCCACCTTGCCTGTCAGTCTCCCAGCACCACCCCTTCGCGCCGCGGATCGGCCCCGCCGAAATAGCCCTGCGGCGTTTTCTGGATCGCCTGCAGGCCGCTGGTCATGTCCATCTCGCGCACCTCGGCGCCGCGCTTGCGCAGGGCCTCGATGGTGGCCGGGGCGAAGCGTTTCTGCTCCAGCAGCGTGGGACCGTTGATCGATCCGAAATTGGGCAGGTCGATGGCGCGCTGGGGATTCAGGCCCCAGTTGAGCGTGCCGTACAGCGTCTTGGCCACGTAATGGATGATCAGCGCGCCGCCCGGGCTGCCCGCGCTCATCAGCAGTTCGCCGCGACTGCCATCCGGCCGCTTCGCATATACCAGGATGGGCGCCATGCTGGAACGTGGCCGCTTGCCGGGCTGCACGCGGTTGGCGACCGGGCGTCCAGCGGCATCCGTGGGCGTGAAACTGAAATCCGTCAGCTCATTGTTCAGCAGGAAGCCGCCCGCCAGCCCCTTGCCGCGGTTGACCATCAGGCGTGCCCCGAACTGGTCCTCGATGGTGGTGGTCATGGAGACGGCGCGGCCCTGCGCATCGATCACGCTGATGTGGCTGGTGCCGTATTCGGGCTGGGCCGGCATGGGCGCCCAGGCGGCACGCACGCCACCGGCTTCGCCCGGCTGCGCAGTCTGCATGGAACGCCCTTGCGGCCCCTGCTGGATCAGGCTGGCGCGCTGCTGCAGGTAGGCCGGCTGCAGCAGGGCCTGCCAGCTGCCGCCCGGGGCCGGCACGAAATCGGGATCGGCCACATACTGCGCGCGGTCGGCAAACGCCAGGCGCGCTGCCTCCGTGTAGAGGTGCAGCCAGTCGGCACTCGGCTGGCCCTGTTGCAGAGGCAGCTTCGCGGCTTGGGTGTGATTGAGAATGCCCAGGATCTGCCCGATCGCCAGCGTGCCCGAACTGGGCGGGGGCATGCCGCAGATGGCGTAGCGGCGTGCTACGGCCTCGTAATCGAAACAGAGCGCCGGATGCTGGCGCGGCTGGTAGCGTGCCAGATCGCTCAGCGCCAGCTTGCCCGGATTGCCGGCATGACCCTGCACGGTACGCACCATGGCCTGCGCCACTTCGCCCTGCATCAGGTAGCGTGCGCCCTGACCGGCAATGCCGCGCAGCACGGCCGCATATTCGGGATTGCGCAGCACATGGCCGACTGGCCAGGGCTGGCCGTCCGGGCCATGGAAATAGCTGGCGGCGGTCCTGTCGTTGGCGCGCAGGTATTTTTCGGCGCTCAGCAGCCGGTGCAGGCGCGCACTGACGGGAAAGCCCGCCTCTGCCAGTCGGATCGCCGGCTCGAACAGGCGCTTCCACGGCAGGCTGCCCTGCTTTCGATGCACCTGCTCCAGCATGGCGACCACGCCAGGCACGCCGACCGAGCGCCCGCCCACTACCGCTTCATGGAACGGCAGGGCCTTGCCATCGGCGCCCAGGAACAGCGTCTCGCTTGCACCTGCCGGCGCAGTTTCGCGCCCGTCCCAAGCCTGCAGCGTCCTGCCATCGTCATACAGCAGGAAGGCGCCGCCGCCGATGCCGCTGGATTGCGGCTCGACCAGCCCAAGCACCATTTGCACGGCAATCGCCGCATCCAGCGCATTGCCGCCGGCACGCAGAATCTCCAGCCCTGCCTGCGTTGCCAGCGGATTGGCGGCCGCCACGGCCTGACGCTGCCATTGCCAGCCGGGCTTGCTGGTCCAGCCGCTGGAGGCTTCAGGGTTGGGTGGAACCGTGGAGGCTGCCGGTGCCGCGGACGGCGCCTGCAATGGGGCGCAGGCAGCCAGCACAGCCGCTGCTGCTGCAACCCCTGCCAGTCGAAACATGGCCTGTGTCATGCGAAACCCTTTCGAATCCACGGGCCCTGTGCAACTGTGCCCCAGTGCCGAAGGCTTATTCGACGCCGGCGTCTTCCTCGTCCTTGGCCGGCCAGTCGCGGATGTAGGCCTTGAGCATCTTGTTCTCGAAGTTCTGGCTTTCCACCACGGTCTTGGCCACGTCGTAGAAGCTGATCACGCCCTGCAGCACCTTGCCTTCCATCACCGGGATGTAGCGGGCATGGTGATCCAGCATCATGCGGCGCACTTCGTCCAGCGCGGTTTCGGGCGTGCAGGTGATGGGGTGGTCATCCATGGCGGCGCGCACCGTGGAGTTGCCCAGGCTGCCGCCGTTCTTGGCCAGCTGGATGTTGATTTCGCGGAAGGACAGCATGCCTGCCAGTTCGCCATGCTCCATCACCACCAGTGCCCCGATGTCCTTCTCCACCACCACGTTCAGCGCGTTGAGCAGGGAATCGTCAGGGTGCACCGTGTACAGCGTATTGCCCTTGACGCGAAGAATGTCACTTACTTTCATGTTGGCACCTTGTCTCTGGAATGGCCGGTGAAAAACAAAACAACAGGATCAATATAGCCCACATTTGGAGACATTTTCCTCCGTGTTAGCCCGCTGCACCCAGCATATACACTTGCACAATCGGCACAAAACATTGAAGGAGACCCCATGCCTGGCTACGCCAACCCCGGCTTCGATACGCTGGCCCTGCACGCCGGCGCCACGCCCGATCCGGCCACCGGCGCGCGCGCCGTTCCGATCCACCTGACGACCTCGTTCGTGTTCCAGGACAGCGACCATGCGGCCGCGCTGTTCAACATGGAGCGTGCGGGGCACGTCTACTCCCGCATCAGCAACCCGACCAACGCCGTGCTCGAGCAGCGCATGGCCGCACTCGAAGGCGGCGTGGGCGCCATCGCCGTGGCCACCGGCCAGGCCGCGCTGCACCTGATCATCAGCACGCTGATGGGCACGGGCAGCCATATCGTTGCCAGCGCCGCGCTCTATGGCGGCAGCCACAACCTGCTGGCCTACACGCTGCCGCGCTTCGGCATCGAGACCACCTTCGTGCCGCCGGGCGATCTGGAAGCCTGGCGCAATGCGGTGCAGCCCAATACCAAGCTGTTCTTTGGCGAGACCGTGGGCAATCCGGGTCTGGATGTGCTGGACATTCCGGCCGTGGCCGATATCGCGCATGCGGCCGGCGTGCCGCTGGCGGTCGATTCCACGCTGACCACGCCCTATCTGCTGAAGCCGCTGGAGCTGGGCGCAGACATCGTCTACCATTCGGCCACCAAGTTCCTGAGCGGGCATGGCACGGTCATGGGCGGCGTGGTGATCGACGGCGGACGCTTCGACTGGGAGGCCTCCGGCAAGTTTCCGGAGCTGACCGAGCCCTATGACGGTTTTCATGGCATGGTGTTCAGCGAGGAAAGCAGCACCGGGGCCTTCCTGCTGCGCGCGCGCCGCGAAGGCCTGCGCGACTTTGGCGCGGCGCTCAGCCCGCACAGTGCCTGGCTGATCCTGCAAGGGCTGGAAACACTGCCGCTGCGCATGGAGCGCCATATGGCCAACACGGAAAAAGTGGTGCAGTTTCTGGCCAGCCATCCGTTCGTCACGCGCGTGGGCCATCCGCTGCTGGAGAGCCACCCCAGCCACGCATTGGCCGGCAAGCTGCTGCGCCATGGCACGCGCGGTGCGGGCAGCGTATTCAGCTTCGACATCGCCGGCAACCGCGCGCAGGGCAAGGTGTTCATCGAGGCGCTCAAGCTGTTCAGCCACCTGGCCAACGTGGGCGACTGTCGCAGCCTGGTGATCCACCCGGCCAGCACCACGCACTTCCGCATGGACAACGAGGCGCTGGCGCAGGCCGGCATCACGCAGGGCACCATCCGCCTGTCCATCGGCCTGGAGGATCCGGACGACCTGATCGACGATCTGAAACGCGCCCTGAAAGCGGCAGAAAAAGCAGGAGGCCAGGCATGAAACGCACCGTCAACAACGAAGTGCTGTACGCGTACACGGGCGGCAAGGATTACAACCCCGATCTGCCGACCATGGTGTTCATCCACGGTGTGCTGAACGACCATAGCGTCTGGGCACTGCAGAGCCGCTACTTTGCAAACCATGGTTTCAACGTGCTGGCGATCGACCTGCCCGGCCATGGCCGCAGCAGCGGCGCGCCGCCGGCCAGCGTGGCCGAAGCGGCGGCCAGCGTGCTCGGGCTGCTGGACGACCTGCAGGTGACCGAGGCGGTGCTGGTGGGCCACAGCTGGGGTTCGCTGATTGCGCTGCATGCGGCCAGCCTGGATCCGCAACGCGTCGTGCAGGTGGTGCTGGTGGGCACAGCGTTTCCGATGCCGGTATCGCCGGCGCTGCTGGAGATGTCGGTCTCGGCGCCGGACAAGGCCATCGACATGGTCAACACCTTCTCGCATTCCACGCTGTGCGCGGCCGTGCCGGGCCAGGGTGCCAATGTGGGCAGCTGGACCTACGGCGGCGCCCGCGCGCTGATGCAGCACGTGCTGGCCAGCAACCGCTCGCACAATGTATTCAACATCGGCTTCAATGCCTGCAACAGCTATGCCACCGGGCTGGAAGACATGGCGCGCGTCAGTTGCCCCGTCACCTTCGTGCTGGGCAGCGCCGATCAGATGACGCCGCCCAAGGCCGCCAGAAGCCTGATCAGCGCTGCTGGCAAGTCACAGGTGTTCACGCTGCCGGCCGGCCACAGCCTGATGACCGAGGCTCCGGATGGCGTGCTGCGCGCCATCCAGGCAGCGGTGAAAGGCATGTCGCAGGTGCGCGTGTCTGCCTGACTCTTCGGCGTGCTTCGGCACGCCGCGTTTCACATTCCATGGCCGTCCTCCCATGACGCTGCGACAACACCTGTTCGACCTGGCCCGGCATTTCGGGCTGAATCCCGCGCAAGGACAAGCCCTTCACAACGCCGCGGGCATGGACGCGCAGCCCGCCGCGGCCAACCGGTTGGCGGTGCCGGCGTTGACGCTGCTCGCCGCTGTCATGGCCGGCTTCGGCGTGATCCTGTGGATTGCAGCCAACTGGGGACTGTGGGAGCGGCCGGTGCATTTTGCCCTGCTGGGTGCACTGTTGCTGGCCAGCAGCGTTGGCAGCTGGGCGCTGGCGCGTTTCCGGGCCGCCAGCCTTGCCCTGGGCGTCCTGGCAGGAGCATCGGTAGGCGGGCTGCTGGCGTATTTCGGGCAAACCTATCAAACCGGCGCCGATCCCTGGCAGCTGTTCGCCCTGTGGGCCGGCCTGACGCTGCCCTTGTGCCTGGGCCTGCGTCACCGCGCCCTGTGGATGCCCTGGAGCCTGATTGCCAACACGGCCATCAGCCTGTGGGCCTGGGCCCAGATGGACCGGTGGGCCAGCAACTACGAGGCGCCGCAATTGCTGTCCATGCTCGCGGCGTTTGCGGCAAGCCTGCTGGTCAGCGTCGCGCTGTATCCTGCTTGGCGCCGCATCACGGGCAGCAGTGCACTGTCGCATCGTGTGGCCATGCTGTGGACGGTCCTGCTGATCGGCTCGCTGTCGGTGGCGCAGTTCCTGACACTCATGGGCCATGCCGTCGCACTGTTGCCGGGATTGCTGCTGTTCGGTGCCATGGTTGCCTGGTATGGCACGCGCCGCCATTTCGACGTACTGATCCTGAGTGCCGCCAGCCTCGGGGTCCTGGTACTGCTTTTCGTATTCCTCACGGAACGCCTGCTGCGCCTGGCCGGCTATGCCGACCCTTTTCTCATCATGCTGCTCGGCATCTTCGCGATGCTGGGATTGGCGGGTGCCGTGGCCTGGATCATGCGACGCTACCGTGCAGTGACAGGTACACGTCCGGTTGACGACGAACGCGAGAAGCATGCCCCGCAAGAGAACGACATCGCGTTGACTGCGGCGCTGGATACGGGCGTGGCGCATGGCTGGTGGAGCTCGCGGGCACATGCCCTTGCAGCCCTGGTTCCGGATTCCGGCGAGCGTCCCTGGTCGGTGGTCCTGCTCACGGCACTCGGCGCTTGGCTTGCCGTGGTGCCTTTTGTGATCGCGCTCGGTCTGTTTGCATGGAATACCAGCTCCGCCGCGCTGACGCTGGGAGCGTTGTTCACGACGGGAACGGTGCTGCTGCTGCGTCAGCCGAAGCTCCCGCTGTTCCTGGAACAAATGGCGTATGCAGTGCTGATTACGGGGCTGGCCTTCCTGGTCATCGGAGCGGGCTCGCTCTGGGGTGAGCGGGAAGCCCTGTGGCTGTTGTTCGCCGTGCTGATGGGACTGGTGGTTTTTCTGCGCGAGCCGTGGCTGCAGTTGCTGCTTGGCGCCGCCTTGTGCTGGATGATGCCCGCCGTCATCGCGAGTCTGCTTTACGCGCAAACCGATTTATGGATGCTGGACCAGACCTGGACGCTGGCCTGGCTGCCCGCCCTGATCGCCCTGCTCTGGCCGCTTGCCATGCTGCGCTCCCCCGCACGCTGGCTGGGCTTGCCGCTGGTGCGTTTCGCTGCCCGGCGTGAGGCCTTCTGGGCCGGGTGGATGCTGACGGTGCTGGTGCAACAGGCTGCCAGCGCCGGCATGACCTTCATGATGACCGGCATGCTGGGCGGCGGGGGCATGACCCCCACTGCATGGGGCAACAATGTGTGGACCGAAGCGGCCGGCCTGCAGTTCTGGCAATGGTGGCTGCCTCTCAGTTCCGGCCTGTTCGCGGCGGCAGCCTATGCCATTGGGGCCCAGCGCTGGCCGCTGCTGCACCAGCCTGCGCTGGGCCTTCTGGCCGTGCTGCTGGTGGTGGCATCGTGGTTTCTGCCGTCGCTGGGCATTCCGCTGTGTTTCCTGGCCACGGCTGCCGTCACGCAGCGCTGGCGGCTGGCGCTGGCGGCGGCAGCGGCCGTCGCGTGGGTCATCGGGGCCATCTACTACCAGACCGACTATCTGCTGGTGCACAAGGCAATTTCGCTGATCGGGCTGGCCTTGGTCACAGGCGCGCTCGCAGTCTGGCTGCGACACACCCAGGCCCGCCAGGCACCGCTGCTGTCAGCCTCCATGCTGTCCATCCCCGAAAGCCCTGCACCGGCAGCGGCTCCTGATCGGCTGCGTCGCCATCTGGTGCTGCTGGTTCCTGCCGCAATGGCCGCCATTCTGCTGCCCGGAGTGCTGAACAATGAGGCATTGATCCGCGATGGGGAGCGCTTGCTGGTGAAACTGGCACCCGTCGATCCACGCTCCCTGCTGCAGGGTGACTATATGGCACTGGCGTTTGACCTGGGCCCGGCCACCCCCACCGGCGGCATGGACGAAAGCCTGGAGCAGGCCCGCCATGTGGTGTTCCAGCGTGCCGCGAACGGCCTGGCCACCGCACGACGGCTGGAACTGGACGATCGTCGCCCGCCTCTGGCGTCCGACGAGCGACGCATGCCGCTCAGCCGCAAGAGTGGCCGCACCGTTCTGGTCACGGATGCGTGGTATTTCAAGGAAGGCACCGGCGAGCGCTGGGCCCAAGCCGCCTACGGAGAATTCCGCCTGCGTGCCGATGGGCGAGCCTTGCTGGTCGGCCTGGCAGACGAAAACATGCAGCCAATCCCGCAGGATTGATGCCAGCTTGCCATGCGCGTCAGTCCAAGCGTGACGGAGTATGCGGCATCCAAGCCGTCAGACAGCCAGCGTTGAATGTTGCGCCGCCTAAACTGCCGTCTTGGACGCCACATTCTCGCGCTTGAGCGCGTCCAGCAGCGTCATGTCCGCCAGCGTGTGGTGCCACAGCGGCTGCAACTGCGGCGTCTGCGGCAGCAGCCAGCGGGCGATCAGCGGTTCCAGGCGGGTTTTTTCCGCGGGCACCAGCAGCACCCAGGGCGAATCGGCCTCGTCCAGACGCCCGACCCAGCGCAACTCCGCCAGTTCTTCCAGCACCGGCTCCAGCTGGGGGGCCTCCACGCGCAATTGCTGCGACAGCAGTTCCAGCGGCACGCCGCGAGCCGGCATCTGCTGGGCATGGTGCAGCTTGCGCAACAACTCGATCGCCAGTTGCATCTGCCAGCCCATGCCCTGCCCGCGGCGGCGCAGTCCGTGCAGCAAGGCGGGCAGATAGGCGGCGATGACGGCCCCCAGCAGGATGATGATCCATGCCAGATAAACCCACAGCAGCAGGATCGGCAAGGTGGCAAAAGTGCCATACACCACCGAGTAGGAAGGCACACGTGCCAGATAGGCCGCCAGCAGGCGCTGCGCCAGCGCAATGCCCGCCGCCGCAAACACGCCACCGGCCAGCGCATGCGTCCAGCGCACGCGCGTATTGGGAACGAAGTGGTAAAGCGCCGCCATGCCCCCCGCCATCAAGGCAAACTCGACGGTGTTGATCAGGAACTGGACGCCGCCCGGCGTGCCGACCGGCGTGCCCGTGATCCAGCCCTTGGACAGCGACAGCACATAGGAGGTAGTGGCCACGCTGGCCCCCAGCACCACCGGTCCGATGGTGACGGCAGCCCAGTAAATGAGCAGGCGCTGCCCGATCGGACGCTGCTTGCGCACGCGCCAGATGGCATTGAGATGCTCGTTGATGCTGGACATCAGCATCAGCGCCGTCAGCACGAAGAATACGGTGCCCGCCGTACCGAGCTGCTTGGCGTGGGTGGCGAACACGGTCACGCTTTCCACCACCGGATTGGCGATGGCCGAGGGGATCAGGTTCTGCACCATCCACTGTTCCAGCGCGCGCTGCAGCTTGCCGAACATCGGAAAGGCCGTGAAGATGGACAGCACCACCGCGAAAAAGGGCACGATGGCCGTGAGCGTGGTGAAGGTCAGGCTGCTGGCGGTGAGCGAGAGATGGTCCTCGCGGAAACGCTGGCGCAGCATGGCCAGGGTTTCGCGCCACGGAAAGTCCAGCAACAGCATGGGCAGCCGCGCATGAAAGTCGAGCAAGCGTCTAAGCAGTTTCTGCATGGCCGCCATCATGCCATCTTTGTGCGGCAATGGCAGCGCATTCGTGGTAGCCTTGGCAGCCGTCTCCTGCCGCTGGCGGCTTTCTGCCAGATCCTTTTCCATGAACGAATTCAACGACCTCAGCCTGCAGCCGATCCCGCCCACTCCTGCCATCCGCCGTACGCGTGTTGCGGCCGTGGGGCTGCTGCTGGCGCTGGTGCTGCTGCTGGTGGCGTGGGAACTGTGGCTGGCGCCGGTGCGTCCGGGCGGCTCCTGGCTGGCGCTGAAGGCATTGCCGCTGTGCCTGCCGCTGGCCGGCCTGCTCAAGAACCGCATGTACACCTACCGCTGGCTCAGCCTGATGGTGTGGCTGTATTTCTGCGAAGGTGCCGTGCGCGCCTGGAGCGACCGTGCGCCGAGCAGCTACTACGCCCTGCTGGAAGCCGTGCTGTGCGTGGCGCTGTTCGTGGCCTGCGTGATGCACATCAAGCTGCGCTTTCAGGCGGCGCGGCAATTCTTTGCAAAGACTCTGGCACAGGCGGACGCAAACGTCGACCACCAGATGGCAGCGGCGACCGCACCCTCCGCTGCAACGCCTGACGCACCCGCAGGCTCGGCGCAGGCCTGAGACAGGCGCCCGTCGTTGCACTAGACCAGATCGCCGGCAAGGCAGTTCAGCCGCTGCTGCGCCGCCTGCACCGCATCATCCACGCTCCAGAAAACCGGCACCAGTTGCCCCGCACTGCCGTCAAGCAGCCCGGCCCGCTGCAGCGACTCGCGCGACCGGTCCTTGACGCGCGCCAGCATCAGCGTGCAACCGTGGTGCCCCAGATCCTGGGCCAGTTCGGCCAGCGCCTCCACGCTGCTGGAATCCAGCGTGTCGCACAACTCCATGCTCAGCACCAGAACCTGCGTCCCGCTGGCCAAGGCGTGCTCGCGCATGCCGGCGAAGATACGCTCGGCATTGGCGAAGAACACGGGCTCTTCGGGCCGCAGCACGGTGATGCCCGGCATGCGCAAGGTTTCGGGGTGCGCCTTGCGGTCGAGATAGTCCCGCGTTCCCGGCAGCTGTCCCAGCTCGCTCCACAGCGGGCGCGCAAAGCGTCGCAGCACCAGCAGCACGGAGAGCGCCACCGCCAGCAGCAGCCCGAACAGCACGCCGAACACCAGCACCGCCGCGGCCGCCACCCAGGCCAGCCAGGTGTCGCTGCGCAAGCGCAGGCTATGCAACACCGTGCGCGGCCACAGGCTGTGCGCCAGAATGCCGATCACCACGGCCGCCAGCACCGGCACGGGCAGCAGCGCCAGCCAGTCGCGGCCCTGCCAGAGCAGCAGCGCCAGCGCAAGCGCAGCAGCCAGTCCCGTCAGCTTGCTGCGACCGCCTGCAGCCTCGTTCGCCGACGAAGCTGAAAACCCTGCCCCCACGGGCAACCCCTGCAGCGCTCCGCTGGCCAGGTTCGCCAGACCCAGCCCCAGCAGCTCCCGCCGCGGCGCCACCCGGTCGCCATGCTGCAGCGCCAGCGTGCGCACCGAACCCCAGGACTCGGCAAACAGGATCACCAGCAGCGCCGGCGCGATTTCTGCAGCGCGCAGCCAGTAGGCATCAGCCAGCCTGGGCCAGGGCCAGGGCCAGTGCCAGCCGGCCCAGTTCCATTCGATGGCGCCGACCAGTGCAACACCGTCCTGCGCCGGTGCCAGCAACTGCGACGCCACGATGCCGGCCACCAGAATCAGCAGCGAAGGCGGCACCAGCAGCCAGCGGTGCAGGCGCTTGAAGAGCCCCCAGCACAGCAGCGCCACCAAGCCCCACACCAGGCTGGGCCCATGCACCAGCGCGCGGTAGTGCCACAGCTGCTCCAGCAACGAGAAAAAGCCCGGTGCGGATACAGGCATGCCTGCCAGATGCGGCACCTGCCGCAGGATGATGGTGAGTGCCAGCGCCCAGGCAAAGCCGCGCAGCACCGGCCGCGAAACGAACGCGCCAAGGAATTCAGCCCGCAGCGCCCAGGCCAGCAGAAACAGCACGCCGGTCAGCATCACCAGCGCCAGCCCCATCGGCACCCCACCCAGCGCCACGGCAGAGGCAAATACCGCAGCAGCCGACGAGGTAGGCGACACGATGGCAAAGCGGCTGCTGCCGAACCAGGGATAGAGGCACAGCCCCACCAGCGCCCCGAGCAGGGCATGGGCCGGAGGCACGTTGGCGATTGCCGCATAGGCCACCGCCTCGGGTAACAGTACGCCGGCCACGGTCAGCCCGGCGAACAGGTCGTCGAGCAGGGGGCGCAGCAACAGGCGGCGCGCTGCGCCTCCCTCACCCTGCAAGGGCATTGCCGATCGCTGCCCGCTTCCGTTCATTCCAGATCCTTGACGTCGCCACCATGGCCTGCATGCATTATCTGCCCGCCTGGCGCGTTCGAGAGCCGTATCATTGCGCCATGCAAGACGCACTTCCGGATTCCTTTGCCCGCATCGTCGGTGCCTCCCACGTCCTGACCGGCAGCGATGCCGCCCCCTACTGCCGCGACTGGCGCAAGCGCCACGAGGGGCTGGCGCTGTGCGTGGTCAAGCCCGGCAGCACGCAGGAAGTGGCCGAGGTGGTCAAGCTGTGTGCAGCGGAGCAGATCGCCATCGTGCCGCAGGGCGGCAATACCGGCCTGGTCGTCGGCTCCGTGCCACGCGATCATGGGCGCAATATCGTGCTCAGCCTGCAGCGCATGCAGACCATCCGTGCCATCGACGTGGCCAACCAGACCATCAACGCCGAAGCAGGCTGCATTCTGCAGAACGTGCAGCAGGCCGCGGCCGACGCGGGCTGGCTGTTTCCGCTGAGCATGGCCAGCGAGGGCAGCTGCACGCTGGGCGGCAACCTGGGCGCCAACGCCGGTGGCACGCAGGTGCTGCGCTACGGCAACAGCCGCGAGCTGTGTCTGGGGTTGGAAGTGGTCACGCCGCAGGGCGAGATCTGGAGCAGCCTGCAGGGCCTGCGCAAAGACAATACCGGCTACGACCTGCGCGACCTGTTCATCGGCAGCGAGGGCACGCTGGGCGTCATCACCGCCGCGACCATGAAGCTCTACCCGCAGCCGCGCGTGCAGCTCACCGCCTGGGCTGCCGTGCCTTCGGTGCAGGCTGCGGTCGACCTGCTCGGGCTGGCACGCCAGCACCTGCATGCGGGACTGACCGGCTTCGAGATAATGGGCCAGTTTGCGCTGTCACTGGTGGACAAGCACTATCCGCAGCTGCGCGTGCCGCTGTTCCGTGACACGCCGTGGTGCGTGCTGCTGGAGAATGCCGATTTCGAGGGCGAAGCGCATGCCCGCGAGCGCTTCGAAACGCTGCTGGAGGCGGCCATGGAACAGGGCTGCGTAACCGACGCCATCGTCGCCGAGAACCTGACGCAAGCGCACACCCTGTGGCACATCCGCGAGAGCATTTCGCTGGCGCAGGCCGAGGAAGGGCTGAACATCAAGCAGGACATCTCCGTGCCGATTTCGGCCATCCCGCAGTTCGTGCAGGAAACCGATGCCGCGCTGGCCGCCCATGTGCCCGCGGTGCGCATCGTGAACTTCGGCCATCTGGGCGACGGCAATCTGCACTACAACGTGCAGGCGCCCGAAGGCGTCGATCCTTCGCGCTTTCTGGCCGAACAGGAGCCGGATATCAACCGTATCGTATTCGATGCCGTGCACCGCTTTGGCGGCAGCATCAGCGCCGAACATGGCATCGGCCAGCTCAAGCGCGATACGCTGCCCAGATACAAGTCCGCCGTGGCACTCCAGCTGATGCGGGCCATCAAACAAGCGCTGGACCCACAGGGGATCATGAATCCGGGACGGGTGCTCTAAGCAAAAGCACCGCCGCAGCGATTCCGCGGCCCAAGTCCCACTGTCAGATTTGCCTGGCAGGCACGCTCACCCGCCACGCACCGCGGCACGACTCCTCTGTCTTGCCAGCAGATGCAAGGATCGTTCCAGGAGAAGATTCTTCGATATCCTTACTGGTCCTCGCTTCAGCGTCGCTCCGTACAATCACCCCATGCAGAATCCCACCCCCTCCAACCAGTACGAAACCTTTCTGCGCCACGTGCGCGACACCGGCGTGGCCAAGGCCGACCGCACGGGCACCGGCACCACCAGCGTGTTCGGCTACCAGATGCGCTTCGATCTGCAGCAGGGCTTTCCGCTGGTGACGACCAAGAAGGTGCACCTCAAGAGCATCATCTACGAACTGCTCTGGTTCCTGCGCGGCGACGGCAATGCGCGCTGGCTGCAGCAGCACGGCGTGACCATCTGGGACGAATGGGCCGACCCGGAAACCGGTGACCTCGGGCCGGTGTACGGCGTGCAGTGGCGCAGCTGGCCGAAGCCTGATGGCAGTCATATCGACCAGATCGCGCAGGTGATGGAGACGCTCAGAAGCAATCCCGACTCGCGCCGCATGATCGTGAGCGCCTGGAACGTGGCCGAGCTGGACAAGATGGCGCTGATGCCCTGTCATGCCTTCTTCCAGTTCTATGTGGCCAACGGCAAGCTGAGCTGCCAGCTCTACCAGCGCAGCGCGGACATCTTCCTCGGCGTTCCGTTCAACATCGCCAGCTACGCGCTGCTCACGCACATGGTGGCGCAGCAGTGCGGGCTGGAGGTGGGCGAGTTCATCTGGACGGGTGGGGACTGCCATATCTACAGCAACCACAGCGAACAGGTGGACCTGCAGCTCTCGCGCGAGCCCTTCCCCTACCCGCAACTGGTAATCAAGCGCAAGCCGGCGGATATCTTCAGCTACGCATTCGAGGACTTTGAAGTGGTGGACTACCAGCACCATGCGCCGATCAAGGCGCCGGTGGCGGTGTGATTGGAAGCGTAGCCAGCTGATTGCAGCCGGCTCAGGCGAAACGCCCTGCCGGAGGGCGTTGGCCTCGGGAGAATCATGGCTCATTTAACTTTATAAAGCCTACAGTAGTTGAAAAAATTCCCGATCAAGCGCCAATCATGGTGTAAAGCGTATTTTCAATGCAAACCCTGACCCGCAAGCAACTCCTTGCGCTGCTGGTGCTCACCCTGATGTGGGGCATCAACTGGCCGATGATGAAGCTCTCCTTGCGCGAGCTGCAGCCGCTGCATTTCCGAGCCCTCACCATGAGCCTGGGCATGCTCGGATTGATGCTGTACTTCCGTACGCGCGGGGTGCGGTTGATGCCGCAGGGCTGGAGCGAATGGCGTGCCATTCTGATCCTTGCGCTGCCCAACATGCTGGGCTGGCATGGCCTGTCGATCTACGGGCTGCAGCAGCTGTCATCCGGCCGCGCCGCCATTCTCGGCTTCACCATGCCGGTGTGGACGGTGCTGCTGGGCGTGCTGTTCTACCGCGAGCAACTCAACCGGCGGCTGATCGTTGCGGTGGTCGCGGTACTGGCTGCCATCGGGCTGCTGCTGGCCAACGAGCTGAGCAATCTGGCGGGCCGGCCCGTGGGCATCCTGTGGATGCAGGGCGCGGCCATCTGCTGGGCACTCGGCACCATCTGGACACGCCGCCTGCCCACCACCTTGCCGACCGAGGCGCTGATCGTGTGGATGATGGCCTTCGGCGCGGCCAGCATGGGCGTGCTCGCAGCCCTGCTGGAGCCGCCGCAGAGCTACGCTTTCAGCACCCCGGTCTGGCTCAGCCTGGCTTATGGCGTGCTGATCAACTACGGCGCGGCGCAGGTGCTGTGGTTCAGCCTGGCGCGCGCGCTGCCGCCCAGCACCAGCGCGATGAGCGTGATGGCGATTCCGCTGATCGGCATCATGAGCGCCACTGTCATCGTGGGCGAATGGCCGCACTGGCAGGACTTTGCCGCCGTGGGCTGCGTGATGCTGGCGATTGCGGCAGTGTTGCTGCCGCGACGGGGCGCCTGATCAGCGATTGCGGAACTGGTCGTGGCACTTGCGGCAGGTGCTGCCTGCATCCACCACCAGTTTCTTCAGCACGTCCAGATCACCGGCGCGTGCCGCGGCGGGCAGCTTGTCCACCTTTTCGCGCAGCTGCTGGGCGCTGGCCTGGAAGCGCGGCGTGGCCGTCCAGACAAACTCGTTGGCGCGCGTGTTGACCAGCGGCGCACCGCTGCCCGGCACGAAGGCATGGAACGGCAGGCGCGACATCACCATCACCACATTGGCGTCTTCCACGGCCTGGGCCTGATCGTAAGGGATACGCTTGAGCGCCATGGCACTCAGGCGGCTGAAATGGTGTTCCATCACCTCGAAAGCGCCCTTGCGGTAGGCAACGGCGTCCTCGGCCTTGGGAAAGGTCATCCACTGGGCCGAAGCACCCAGACTGGCAAAACCCAGGACCGCCACCAGTGCGGCGCGGCCCCATCGAGCAAACGTCTTCATTGTTCAGATCCTGCATGGCCGGCAGGTTGGCCGGCGCCACCTGTTGCGCCCCTCAGCCCCTGCCTTGCAAACCGGCCTACTATACACATAATGTGTCACGCTCCAATAGTCAGGTTACGCACGTAACCTGCCTACAATGCCGGCATGAAACCCGCCCTGCACCTCATCTACGCACGCGCCCGCAATGGCGTGATCGGCCATCAGGGCCAGATGCCCTGGCATCTGCCGGAAGATCTGGCGCACTTCAAGCGAACCACGCTGGGCGCGCCCGTCATCATGGGCCGCAAGACCTGGGACAGCCTGCCGCAGAAGTTTCGCCCCCTGCCCGGTCGCACCAATGTGGTGATCACGCGCCAGCGCGACTGGACGGCCCCCGGCGCCATCGTGGCGCACAGCCTGGGTGATGCCATCGTGCAATGCGGCGCGGTGGACACGATCTGGGTGATGGGCGGCGCCAATGTGTATGCGCAGGCCCTGCCGCTTGCCGACCAGGTGGTGGTGACCGAAATCGATGCGGATTTCGAGGGCGATGCCTATGCGCCGATTCTGGGCGAACAGTTCCAGCCGGTGGAGCGGGAGGCGCATGTGAGCAGCCAGGGGCTGCCGTTTGCGTTTGTGACCTACGTGCGGGTGGGCTGACGTTTCTTCTTCACCATGGTTGTGCACTCGGATCACTACAGGGATGGGAGAAGCTGACCTGCACTCCACCCCAATCGTCGACCCCACACACCTCCACCACACGGTGAAACCGTATTGCTCCTAGAATCCCCTGCTTCAGCGTCAATGCGCCGTGTTCGCCACCCCAAGGGCACAGGATCCCCTCACCATGCAAATCGCCACCTGGAACGTCAACTCCCTCTCCGTCCGCCTGCCGCAGGTGCTGGACTGGCTCGCCGCCAACCCCGATGTGGAGGTGCTGGCGTTGCAGGAAACCAAGCTCACCGACGACAAGTTTCCGCTGCAGGCGCTGAACGAGGCGGGCTTTCAGGTGCATTTCTTCGGCCAGAAAACCTACAACGGCGTAGCCCTGCTCTCACGCACGCAATCCGGCACCGACGTGGTGCGCAATATTCCCGGCATGGATTGCGAGATGGCGCGCGTGCTGAGTGCGACCTACATGGCACCCAATGGCCAGCCCTTGCGTGTGGTGAACGGCTATTTCCCCAATGGCCAGGCGCCCGGCACCGACAAGTTTGCCTACAAGATGCGCTGGCTCACGGCACTGCGCGAGTGGCTGCGCGCCGAGCTGGTCAAGACGCCGCAACTGGTGCTGCTGGGGGACTTCAACATCACCTTCGACGATCTGGATGTGTACGACCCGGTGGCGCTGCACGAGACCATCCACTGCACCACCGAGGAGCGCAGCCACCTGCAGGAGCTGATCGGCCTGGGCCTGACCGACAGCCACCGCCTGTTCCCGCAACCCGAGAAAAGCTACAGCTGGTGGGACTACCGCGGCTTTGCCTTCCGCCGCAACAACGGCCTGCGCATCGACCACATCCTGGTCAGCGATGCGGTCAAGCCCATGGTGACGGCCTGCACCATCGACCGCCTGCCACGCAAGAACGAGCGCCCCAGCGACCATACGCCGGTGGTGCTCACGCTGGAGCGTGCCACTGCATAAACGCGGCAGTCCTTAGCAAATAGCCGGAGCACCTAAGAACCCGAAGCGATATCCTACCTACAATTTATTCGTTTCATTTATTTAAAATCCAAATATCATGACTTTCAGTTTTATTGAAACCGAAAGGACATGGTCATGGATTTCTCCGCTTCCCGCACCGCACGCCGCCGCTGGCTCGCCTCCCTGACAACAATCGCCCTTGGCGTTGCAGCATTTCCTGCACAGGCACAGCCCGCCACCGTGCAGTTGCTCAATGTCAGCTATGACCCCACGCGCGAGTTGTATCAGGACATTAACCGAGCCTTCGCCGACAGTTACCGAAAAACCACCGGAGCCGGCGTCCAGGTCCGCCAATCCCATGGCGGCTCGGGCAAACAGGCGTTGTCGGTCATCCATGGCCTGAAGGCCGACGTCGTCACACTGGCGCTGGCAGGCGACATCGACCAGATTGCCCAGGCCGGCCTGTTGCCAGCCAACTGGCAAAAGCGGCTGCCGCAGAACAGCACGCCCTACCGCAGCACCATCGTGTTCCTGGTGCGCAAGGGCAATCCGAAAGGCATCCGCGACTGGGGTGACCTGGTCAAGCCCGGCATTTCGGTCATTACGCCCAATCCCAAGACCTCCGGCGGCGCCCGCTGGAACTATCTGGCCGCGTGGGGCTATGCCCTCAGGAAAACCGGCTCGCAGGAACAGGCGCGTGCCTTCGTCAGCCAGCTGTACAAACAGGTGCCGGTGCTCGATACCGGTGCGCGGGGTTCGCTCATCACGTTTACCCAGCGCGGCATCGGCGACGTGCTGCTGTCCTGGGAAAACGAGGCTTATCTGGCCCAGAAGGAACTTGGCAAGGGGCAGTACGACATCGTGACGCCCTCCGTCAGCATCCTGGCCGAACCGCCGGTTGCCGTGGTCGATCGCAACGTGGACGCCCACGGCACACGCCAGGTGGCCCAAGCCTATCTGCAGTTTCTGTACACCCCGGCAGCGCAGCATCTGATCGGCAAGCACTACTACCGCCCAGCCGATAGCAGCGTCGCCCGCAGCTATGCACACCAGTTCTCCAAGGTGCAACTGTTCACCATCAATGAGCTGTTCGGTGGCTGGGGCCAGGCACAAAAGACACACTTTGCCGACGGTGGCGTGTACGACCAGATTTTCGGCAAGGCACGGAAATGATCTTTATTCCATTTTGCAAATAAACAAACAACAACATATTCGTTTCCAAGTATGTAGCAAGTCCCTACCATGCTGACATTCCCTCGGCATGCACCGAGGCCGACTTTGCTACCCGCCTGCTGCTTTCAAGGACTCCCTTATCATGCACACCACTTTTCAACGCCGTCCGGTGATCACCTTCCTGGCAAGTTCCCTCGTCCTGCTGACCGCAGGCACGCTGGCCGGCTGCGGCAAGGGCACCCCCGCCACCGGCGCCAGCGCTGCTGCGGCAGCCGCTTCCGGCAGTGCCGACACCAGCAACCCGAACAAGCTGCTGAACGTCAGCTACGACGTGTCGCGCGAGTTCTACAAGGACATCAACGCCGCTTACCTGCCCATTGCCAACAAGAACGGCGGCAAGCTGGAGATTCAGCAATCGCACGGCGGCAGCAGCAAGCAGGTGCGTAGCGTGGCCGAGGGCCTGCAGGCCGATGTGGTCACCATGAACCAAGCCAGCGATATCGACTTCCTGGCCGGCAAAGGCCTGGTGGACAAGGACTGGGCGAAAAAATTCCCCGACAACGCCGTACCCAATACCTCGCTGTCCGTGATTCTGGTACGCAAGGGCAACCCCAAGCAGATCGCCGACTGGGCCGACCTGGGCAAGCCGGGCGTGCAGCCCATCATCCCCAACCCCAAGGTGACCGGCAATGGCCGCTATACCTGGGTGGCGATCTGGGGCGCAGCGCTCAAGTCCGGCCAGAACGAAGCGCAGGCCGCCGAGTTGACCGGCAAGGTGTTCGCGCAGGTGCCGGTGCTGGACGGCGGTGGCCGCGCCGCCACCACCACCTTTGCGCAACGCAATATCGGCGATGCGCTGGTCACTTTCGAAAGCGAAGTGCCGCTGATCCAGCGCGAGTTCGGTGACAACTTCCAGGTGGTCTACCCCAAATGGACGGTGCTGGCCGAGAACCCGGTTGCCATCGTCAACACCGTGGTCGACAAGAAAGGTTCGCGTGAAGCGGCCACCGCCTACCTGAACTGGCTGTGGTCGCCCGAAGCGCAGGAGATTGCTGCGAAGCACCACCTGCGTCCGCGCAACGCCGAAGTGCTGGCCAGACATGCCAAGGACTTCCCGCAACAGCAAACCTTCACCGTGGACGAGTTGTTCGGCGGCTGGAGCAAGGCGCTGCAGGTGCACTTCAGCGATGGCGGCACTTATGACAAGGCGATGGCGCAGCGCAAGAAGTAAACCCGACAGCGGCACCGCGTGCCGCACGGCGTGACCTTCGGGACAGCCAATCCACACGGTGACCCCACCTGACACGCCCTTCTTCTTTGCAACACCGCGCCCTCCACCTTCCATGAATTCCAGCCTGACGCTTTCCTCCCCTGCCGTGGCCAATACAACCCCAACCGGACGACGGACATCGCGCCCCTGGCGCAACCCGCTGCTGCGCAGCCACAGCGTGCTGCCCGGCTTCAACCTGTCGCTGGGCATTGCCGTGTTGTACCTGGGCCTGATCGTGCTGATTCCGCTGGCGGCGGTGTTCTTCAGCAGTGCGCAGCTGGGCTGGGAAGCGTTCTGGAGTGTTGCCACCGACGCGCAGGTGGTGGCCTCTTACAAGCTGACCTTCGGCGCGTCGTTCCTGGCGGCGCTGGCCAATGCCGCCGCCGGCCTGCTGGTGGCCTGGGTGCTGGTGCGCTATGAGTTTCCCGGCCGCCGCCTGCTCGATGCCATGGTCGACCTGCCGTTCGCCCTGCCCACCGCCGTGGCCGGCATTGCGCTGACCACGCTGTACGCCCCCAACGGCTGGATCGGCAGCCTGCTGCCCTTCAAGGTGAGCTACACCCCGCTGGGCGTGTGGGTGGCACTCACTTTCATCGGTCTGCCCTTCGTGGTGCGCACGGTGCAGCCGGTGCTGCAGGACCTGCCGCGCGAACAGGAAGAAGCCGCCGCCCTGCTCGGCGCCAGCCGCTGGCAGACCTTCCGCCACGTGCTGCTGCCCACGCTGCTGCCTGCCCTGCTCACCGGCTTTGCCCTAGCCTTTGCCCGTGCACTGGGCGAGTACGGCTCGGTCATTTTCATCGCCGGCAACATCCCGTTCCAGACCGAGATCACCTCCCTGCTGATTATCGGCAAGGTCGAGCAGCAGGACACCGCTGGCGCCGCCGCAATTGCCGTGGTCATGCTGGTGACCGCCTTCGTGCTGCTGCTGATCCTGAACCTGCTGCAAGCCTGGCAGCGCCGCCGCCTGCCCGCCTGAGCCCTGGGAAATACCATGTCCTCCTACGCTGCCTCTCCCACTACCGAGTCGCCCTGGCTGCGCCGCACGCTGATCGGCACCGCGCTGCTGTTCATGGCACTGTTCCTGCTGGTGCCGCTGCTCAGCATTTTTGTCGAGGCCTTCCGCCAGGGCCTGCAGGTGTACTGGGCTGCCATTACCGAGCCCGATGCGCTCTCGGCCATCAAGCTCACGCTGCTCGCCGCCGCCATCGCGCTGCCACTCAATGCCCTTTTCGGCATCGCCGTGGCCTGGGCCGTGACCAAGTTCGATTTCCGCGGCAAAAGCCTGCTGCTCACGCTGATCGACCTGCCGTTTTCCGTCTCGCCGGTGATTGCCGGCCTGGCACTGGTGCTGGTGTTCGGCGTCAATGCGGCGCTGGGTGGCTGGCTGGAGGCGCATGGCCTGCAGGTGATCTTCGCTGTGCCGGGCATCGTGCTGGCCACCGTCTTCGTCACCTTTCCCTTCGTGGCGCGCGAGCTGATTCCGCTGATGCAGGCCCAGGGCAGCGCGCAGGAAGAAGCGGCGCGCATCCTCGGCGCCAGCGGCTGGCAGATTTTCCGCCGCGTGACGCTGCCCAACATCAAGTGGGCACTGCTCTACGGCCTGATCCTGAGCAACGCCCGCGCCATGGGCGAATTCGGCGCCGTGTCCATCGTGTCCGGCCATATCCGCGGCCAGACCAACACCATGCCGCTGCACATCGAGGTGGTCTACAACGAATACCAGTTCGCCGCCGCCTTTGCCGTGTCCTCGCTACTGGCCCTGCTGGCCCTGGTCACGCTGGTACTGAAATACCTGGTCGAACGCCGCAGCCACGCCTGATCCTGACGAAAGCTCTCCATGCAGATCCGCATCCAGAACCTGAACAAGTCCTTCGGCCGCACCGTGGTGTGCGACAAGGTCAACCTGCAGATTGCCAGCGGCGAACTGCTTGCCCTGCTCGGCCCCTCCGGCTCCGGCAAGACCTCGCTGCTGCGCGTGCTGGCCGGGCTGGAACTGCCCGACAGCGGCAGCGTGCATTTCGATGAGCGCGACGTGACCTGGGCCGACGTGCGCAGCCGCAACATCGGCTTCGTGTTCCAGCACTATGCGCTGTTCGCCCACATGACGGTGGCGGACAACGTTGCCTTCGGCCTGACGGTGCTGCCTGCTTCGCAGCGCCCTTCGAAAAAGGAGATCGCCGAGCGCGTGGCCCATCTGCTGGAGAAAGTGCAGTTGGCCCCGCTGGCCAAGCGCTATCCGCACCAGCTCTCCGGTGGCCAGCGCCAGCGCGTGGCCCTGGCGCGGGCCCTCGCCACCCAGCCCAAGGTGCTGCTGCTGGACGAACCCTTCGGCGCACTCGATGCCAAGGTGCGCAAGGAACTGCGCCGCTGGCTGCGCCAGATCCACCACGACATGGGGGTGACCAGCATCTTCGTCACGCACGACCAGGAAGAGGCGCTAGAAGTGGCCGACCGCGTGGTGGTAATGAACGCCGGCCGCATCGAGCAAGTCGGCACGCCGAACGAGGTGTACGAGCACCCGGCCACGCCGTTCGTGATGGAGTTCCTCGGTGATGTGAACCCGCTGCACCCGCAGGGCAGCGCCACGCCCACCTACGTGCGCCCGCACCAGATCGAGGTGCTGCCGGCTCAGCCCGGTTCCCTCGCCCCACAGGATGGCATTGCCGCGGTCTGGAAACAGACGCAGGTGGTCGGTCCCTACACCTATATGGAGTTCGAACGCAGCGACAGCGCCCAGCTGATCGACGTGCAACTCACGCGCAGCGAGCATGAACAGCTGGCGCGCCGCATGGCCTTCGACGCCGGCACGCCGGTGTGGCTGCGGCCGACACGCATCACGGAGTTTGTCGAGGCGGGCGCCGGAATCTGACGCGATCCTTGTCGCTTGCGCGGGCATGCGCAAGCATCCGGACGGCGTCGGCCGGCCGCCGTAACAGGTGCACGAACCCGAGCCAGCTTCTATAATGCGCAACGCGGTCTTGGTATCGCGTTTATCGGTCCTTCGGTAGCCCGCAAGACCACGCTGCTCTCCGTCATCGGCACCGTGCACCGGCGCCACCCCTGCGTGCGGTACGTGCAGTGTGGCTGCGCGCATGAGCAACAGCCCTCTACCAGGCCTTACAGCTGCGACTTGATCGGCAACACGAAGCGTTCAATCAGCTTTTCCTTCAGCGGCCGGTTCAACCAGTCCTGGTGGGTGTAGGGGCGCGAGTGCTTCAGGTCCTCCTCGAACACGCCCGTCATCTTCGCCGCAAATCCTTTGTCGTACACATTCAGGCTAGCTTCATCGTTCAGGCGGAAAGAGCGCGAGTCGAAGTTGGTCGATCCCACCGACACCAGTTCCCGGTCCACGATCAGCAGCTTGTTGTGCATCATCGTCGGCAGGTATTCGTGGATTTCCACGCCCTGCTCCAGCAGTGGCCCCCACGACGCCTTGGACGCCAGCCGCACCGTGTCCGAATCGATATGCTCGCCCGGCACCAGCACGCGCACGCGTACCCCGCGCTTGCGCGCCTCCTGCAATGATTTGATGATGAGCTCATCGGGAACAAAGTACGCAGCCTCCAGGTCGATACTGCGATCGGCTGCTGCAATCGCCATCAAATACATCAGGTGCATGCTCTCGCTGCCGCCGGAGGGCGAGCTGATGAACATGTGGGCATCCATCTCGCCCGCCACCGCCGTCGCCGGAAAATAGGCCTCGCCGTTCAGCACCTCGCCAGTGGCCTTGATCCAGTTGTCATTGAAGGCCGCCTGGAATTGCGTGACTGCCGGCCCGCGCAACTCGAAGTGCATATCGCGCCAGTGCTCCGGATCCTGCGCCTGCCCTTCCCACTGGTCGGCAATGCCGACGCCACCCGTGAAGGCTACCTGCCCGTCCACAATCAGCAGCTTGCGGTGCGTGCGGTTGTTCATGCGTGCGAGGTTGTACCAGTGCAGCGGGCGGTAGCGGTGCACCTTGACGCCCGCCTGCTGCATCAGGTCGAGCAGATCCTGTTCCATTTTCAGGCTGCCGACCCAGTCCAGCAGCACGTTCACGCGCACGCCGGCCCTGGCGCGTTCGGCCAGCAGTTCCGCCATCTTGCGGCCGATATCGCCGGACCAGTAGATATAGGTTTCGAAATTGATGGTGTGCCGGGCAGCGCCGATCGCCGCCAGCATGGCGGGGAAGATTTCGGCACCGTTCTGCAGATCACGCACCTGGTTGCCGGGCACGATGGCGGGGCCCAGCAACACGCCCATTTCGCGCCGGAACTGGGGATCAGACAGCACATAGCGATGTGCCAGCTTGCGCTCCAGTTTCTTTTCGGGCGTGGCAAAGTTCAGTGCCAGCACCCCGGCAAGCAGGGTCAGGACAATGGTGACAATGACGGCCCAGAACACTTTGCGTTTTTTCCACATGGCGAGGTGGCTGAAGGGATTTGCAGCGCAGTGTATGCCCGTCCGGCAAGCGGGTGTGTCGGAAAATATCCCGATGTAACGTAGATTGCCACATAGGGAAGTTGCGGAGGAGGATCAGGGCGGAAGCGGCTTACAGTGGCTTTCCCGAGCGCTTATCCGTTTTTTGCTGCCCCCCATGGCCCTGATCCAGTACATCACCCACATCCACCTGGCGCATGGCGCCCTATCCGAGCTCCCCGCCGAAATCGCCCGCATCGGCATGCACAAGCCACTGATCGTGACCGATCCCGGCGTGCGCGCCGCGGGCCTGCTCGACAAGGTGGAAGCCGTTCTGCGAGAGCAGCCATTTGCCGTGTTCGACCAGGTCAGCTCCAACCCCACCGAGGCCTCGGTGCTCGCCGGCACCGAGATGGCACGCACCCAGGGCTGCGACAGCCTGATCGCCGTCGGCGGCGGCTCGGCCATCGACTGTGCCAAGGGCATTGCCATTGCGGCCACGCACACCGGCCCGCTCACGCACTACGCCACCATCGAAGGCGGCTCGCCCCGCATTACCGACGCGGTGCTGCCGCTCATTGCCATCCCCACCACCAGCGGCACCGGCAGCGAAGTGGCGCGCGGCGCCATCCTGATCGTGCAGGACGGGCGCAAGCTGGGCTTTCATTCCTGGCATCTGGTGCCGCGTTCGGCCATTTGCGATCCCGCCCTCACGCTCGGCCTGCCGCCAGCACTGACGGCGGCGACCGGCATGGATGCGATTGCCCACTGCATCGAGACATTTCTCGCGCCCGCCTTCAATCCTGCGGCCGACGGCATTGCGCTGGAAGGCTTGCGTCGGGGCTGGTCACACATCGTGCGCGCTACCAGCGACGGGCTGGATCAGGATGCGCGCCTGAACATGATGACGGCCTCGATCCACGGCGCGCTGGCATTCCAGAAGGGGCTGGGCTGCGTGCATTCGCTCAGTCACAGTCTAGGCGGTATCAATCCGGGACTGCATCATGGCACGCTCAACGCGATCTTCCTGCCGGCAGTGGTGCGCTTCAACAGCACGGCGGAGTCCGTGCGCAACGAAAATCGCCTGGATCGGCTGGCCCAGGCGATGGGCCTGGCCAACGGCGATGCCGTCGCGCCGGCGCTTGCCGCCATGGTGCATACACTCCAGCTGCCGGCCGGACTGGCGGCACTGGGCGTGGCGCCAAGCCAGTTCGATGCCATCATCACCCACGCTCTGGCCGACCATTGCCACAAGACCAATCCGCGCGAAGCCAGCGCGCAGGATTACCGACAGATGCTGCAGGAATCGATACAGTTGTGAGTGCGCTTGCAGCCAGTGCGTGGCTCAGCCCCTGGTGAAGGCGCGCGGCAGCCAGGCCTGCCCGTTGACCAGCAGGATGCCCAGCAGCACCAGCACAGCGCCGAGCACAAAGCCCGGCTCGAGCGGGTCATTCAGCAGCCATACGCCCAGCGCGACGCCAAACAGCGGCGTCATGAACGAGAACACCCCGAGGCGCGAAGCCAGGTACTTGCGCAGCAGCCAGAACCACACCAGGTAGCTGGCAAACGACACCAGAATCCCCTGGAACAGCACACTGCCCCAGGCCAGCGGCGTATGGTGAATGGTGCCCAGCCCCATCAGCAGGCTGGCCGGCAACAGCACGACGAAGGCGCCCACCAGCTGGTACTGCAGCGTGCGTGTAGCCGGTGCATTGGCCAGACTGGTCAGGCGCACCGCCACGGTCGTGCCCGCCCAGCCCATGGCGCCCAGCACCACCAGAAAGTCGCCCAGCAGGCTCGCGCCATTTCCCGCCGCGTTGGCACCGCGCCAGAGAAACGCCAGCGCCACTCCGGCGAATGCCAGCAGGATGCCCACCCACTGCACCCGATTGAGCCGCTCCGACGGCAAACGCCAATGCAGGGCCAGGGCCACGAAAATGGGCGCGGTGTAGAGAAACACCGCCGCATGGGAAGCCGTGGTGTGCCGGATCCCCTCCGCCACGAACAGAAACTCCACCGCAAACAACAGCCCGACCAGCAGGCCGGGCTTCAGGTCACGTCCGCCAAGATCCAGCCGTTCGCCGCGCCAGCGCATCAGCAGCCAGACCAGCACTGCCGACATGCCCGAGCGCAGCGCCACCTGCATCATCGGCGTGATATCCACCGCTGCCGCCTTGAGCAGCACCTGCTGCAAGGCCCAGATCGAGCAGAGCAGCAGCATCAGGCCGGCGGCCTGGGTATCAATCGGTTTGCGTGGATCCATGGGGGGCTGTCAGAGCGATGCGTGAAAAATCGAACACGCATCATAGCCTGCAGCCGGTACCGACAGGGTCGGCTTCAAAAGCAACCCTGTCACTGATTACGCATTTCAGACCGGCGCGTTGCCGTCGGGCGGTATCGCCACATCGGTATCTGGGGAGGTCTTGGTCTTGTCCTTCTTGCAGCACAGGGACGGGCACATCGCCCTGCATTCGTCGCGGAAGACATACCCGACTGCCGCCAGCACGGCGGCGAGGATGGTGAGCTTCTTCATGGTCGTTTCTCCTTTGGGAAACAGGGAATGGATCATCCATTGTCCCGGTCTGAGCAAAACCTTCCCGTCGGCATTGGGACTTGGCGTTTGTAGGCCCAGGCCTTTTCTCGCCGCGGGCGCGGCTATTGGGACAAGGGCCGCTACCTCGAAGGCAGGTGATCGAAGGCTCCTACGTCCCGGCCCTCACGCCCGACGCCATGAGCGAGCGTGGCTGGACCAAGGAACACCTCGTGCAGTTCTTCCGCACCGGCATGGCACCCCAGGGCTCGATGACCTTCCGCATGTACCCCGTGCTGGAACACTCCACCTCGCGCATGCCCGAAGCATACTTGAAGGCCATGGCCGGCCATGCACCGGTACGCCAAGCGCTGTGTGCAACAAGAAAGGCTTGACCGCCCCCTCTGTCAGCCCAATAGTTCCTTCAGATCCTTGAGCATCAGGAACAGGTGATAGGGATCCGTCGGGCTGGGCTCGAATTCCCACGACGCGTACCAGCGCCGCGCCGCATCATCCTTCGCATGCACCAACAGGCAACGAATTCCCGCAATATCGGCGGCCTGGGCCGCACGCAGCAGCGCATCCTTCAGCAAGGCCTGGCCCAATGCTTTGCGCTGATGCTCCTTGTCCACCGCCAGCCGTGCCAGATCATGACCGGAACCGGATGGCGTGCAAGCCCCTTCATCACGCGTGCAGGGGCAGTATGCGGATCAACGCTGCCAACGGCGAGACTGTAGAAGCCAACCACCACCTCCCCTTGACAGCAAACGCACGTCTGCGCGCTACTGGCTTTCTGGTTCACCAAGGCATAGCGCTGCAGAAACTGGTTCAGTGCAGCCTGCCCACAATCGAAAGCATCGACCTGATCCGTTGCAAGCAGTTTACGAACGGGCGCGTAGCCGTGACTCAATCAAGTACCCCGGGCTCACGCAGCAATTTCTTCAGACGCGGCTTGGCCGCAACCGGGCGATCCAGCGCTTCGTGGAACGCAGCCCAACCTGCTTCATCAAGCACGAACTGGCGACGATCCGCCAGCGTCTGCGCAGCCGCCGTCACCCCGGCATCCAGCAGAAATTCGCTGACGCTCTTGTGATAGGCACGTGCCGCATCCTGCAGCAGCTGTTTGACTGGGGCACTTGCGCGCACGTCGATGCGTTCGGTCTTGGAAAAATTCAGGGTGCTCATGATGTCCCTCCGCAATGGCATGGGGCCCCTAGACTATATTTGTCCGGACATTGTCATGACAAGCTCTTTTCCAGAAAACAAAAGGCCTCCGCCGATTTTCAGCGGAGGCCTTTGAATGTATGGTGGCGGACGGACGCCGGTTCAATTCCGTCTCCGTCGCTTGAATAGCAATGCAGCGGGCGTGAGCGGCAATGGGCGGATCAAAGAACCGCTTCCAGTCCCTTGCGCTCGAGGATGTCCAGCAGCTTTTGCGACGGACCGCTGGGGCGCTTGTCGCCCACCTCCCACTTGCGGACAGTGGACGTGCTGGTGTTCAGCACGCTGGCCAGCACGGCCTGACTCAGGTGCAATCGCTCGCGCAGCGCCTTGACCTTTTCGGCGTCGTAGTCCCGCACCGGTTCCAGGCACAGCGCGTCGTATTTCTGCATCTTGCGCTTGTCGATGAATCCCAGGCGATGCAGATCGCTGGCCGATTCGTGAACGGCCTCGAGGATGCGACTCTTGGTCTTGGTGGTCATTGGCAAATCTCCTGCAAAGCGCCGTCGGCAACGGCTTCATCCAGTTGCGGGCCTGTTCGAGCCAGCAGGTCGGCGGCGATGGTCTGCAAGCCTTCGAGTTCCTCGTCGCTGACGTTCGCCCGTTCGTTCTTCTCGAAGCCGAACACGAAAAACCAACGGTTGCCCTTGTTGGTGGCGACCAGCGTGCGCACGCCGCCACGCTTGCCACGCCCCGCCAACCCGACGCGTTTCTTCACCACGCTGCCGCCGAGGTCAGCGTCGATCAGGCCGGCCGCCATCTCCTGAACGGCCCTGCACAGGACGGCATCGGTGAGCTCCGTCTTGCGCATCCATCGTTGGAAGTGGCGAGTTTTGAATACTCGCGTCATTGGAAATATTGTGCCACCGAGTGGCATAGATTGTCTACACGGCTGTTCAGGCACCCTGCCCAGCCGACATCACCATTCGAAACGGCCTACGGACGGCGCACCCGAATCGACGCGATACCCCATCGCCCGATAGCCACGCTGGCGCTTGTCCCACATCCGCAGCAAGGCCGGATGCCCCGTGTCGACGAAGTCGATGATGCGCACGTCGGTCTTGCTGGCGTGTTCCCGGTGCAGGCGCCCGGCGTATTGCTGCAGCGTGCCTTTCCACGAGACGGGCATCGCCAGCACCAAGGTGTCCAGTGGTGGATGGTCGAAGCCTTCGCCAACCAGCTTGCCGGTGGCCAGCAGCACGCGCGGCGCGTCCGGCGACAAGGCATCGAGCGCGGCGATCAACGCGGCGCGCTGCTTTTTTGACATCCGGCCGTGCAACACGAACGGCTCCGGCACCTGATCGGCCAACGCGGCGCGAATGGCGTCGATGTGCTCGGTGCGTTCGGTCAGCGCCAGCACCTTGCGGCCTTGCCGGAAGGCGTTGGTGATCGCACTGGCGATGGCTGCCGTGCGGGCCGCGTCTTGTGCCAGATGCCGGAACACATCCTGGATGCCCGCCTCCGCTGGCAGAGCGATCAGCGACTCGATGAACTGCGGCATCACCGCCAGATCGTGCGGCGCGTCAAGCGGCTGCGCCGCCTTGTGCCGGATCGGTCCGCATTGCATGAAGATGATGGGCTGTTGCCCGTCGCGGCGAATCGGCGTTGCCGTCAGGCCGACCACGTGTTTCGCCCCTGCACGCCGCAGGATGGCATCGAAGGACGCCGCGCCGACATGGTGGCATTCGTCCACGATCACCTGTCCATAGCTTTCCACCAGTGGATCGACCTCGCCTTGACGCGAAAGCGATTGCATCACCGCGATGTCGATCTGGCTGGTGGGCCTGTTCTTGCCGCCGCCGATGACGCCGATCACATCCTTGCCTGCATCCAGGAATGCGGCAAGGCGCACCTGCCACTGCTTGAGCAGTTCCGTGCGGTGCACCAGAACCAAGGTGTTGACGCCGCGCCGGGCGATGATCGCTGCGGCCGTCACCGTTTTGCCGAAGGCCGTTGGCGCGCACAGCACACCAGCATCGTGACCCAGCATCGCCGCCACGGCGGCTTCCTGGTCTGGGCGCAGCGTGCCGCTGAAGCCAACGGCGATGGGTGTTCCGGCGTGGCGCTCATCGCGCTGGTCGAGGCGAATGCCGTTGTCCGCCAACAGGTCACGCGCGGCGTCGAAACACCCGCGCGGCAGCGCGATGTGCTGCGGAAAATTTTCGGCGCAGCCGATGATGCGCGGCTTGTCCCACACCGACATCCGCATCGCCTGCGCCCGATAGAACTCCGGATTCTGAAAGGCTGCCAGTCGGATCAGGCGATTGGCCAGCGCCTGCGGCAGTTGCGCCTTCTCGAAATAGATCTGATTGGCCAGGATGACGGTCAGCGATTTGGGCATCAGACCGGCCAGCTTGGCTGGCTTGTTTTCCCGCTTCCACGGCGTGGCCAGATCCTCGTCGTCGATGAAGGTCACGTCCAGCGGATGCGCGCCGCCCGTGGCGCGCAGGATGGTCGGTTCGATGTCGTGCGCTGGCATCCGCGCAACGGATGCGAGAAACGTCCACTGGTCGGGATACGGCTGCAGACTGGCATCCACGAATACGCTGAACCCCCGCTCGCGCGGATGCTTCTGCAAGGGCAAGGCAATCAGATTGCCAAAGCCGCCCTTGGGCATCGTGTCCTGATTCGGGAACAGCCGGTCGTAGGACGTCAGTTGTAGTTGGCGGGTGCGCGTGCAGGCGTGGCTGATGATGGCCGTACCCAGACGACGCGCATCGCGCGCCGATACCGCACCGGCGAAGAACACCCAGGCGTGCGCGCCCTGGCCGGAGCGGGATATCTCCAGCGCCGCCGACACGCCCAGTTCGGTGCAAGACTGGCTGAAGGCCTGGGCATCCTCGCGCCAATCAGCCTCATCGAAATCGACGGCCAGGAAATGGCAGGTGTCGCCTTCCAGCAGCGGATAGACGCCGATGGTGTGTTCACCGGCCAGATGGTCGTAGATCACCGCATCGGTCAGCGGCTGCAAGACGCGGTGAGCGCAGTCGCCACACTTGATGCGCGGCTTTTCGCAGACGCCCGCTCGCCACTCGTTGGCGCAGGCCGGGGCGTAGCCAGACTTGCCGCTGGTCTTGCCTTCCCAGCGGATCGGATACACATCCGTGCGACCACGAAACAACGTTCGGAACAGTGCCACCTTCTCAGCAGTGGACAACCGGGATAGTTCTGACTCCTGCACGGCAACAACTGGCTGTGCCGGCACCCGCCATTCGATTCCGTGAGATTCGAGCAGCGCGATCAGGCGCGCGTTCTCGGCTCGCAATCCAGATAGTTCATCGCAATCCAGCACCCTCATTTCCTTGTCTTGTCGGGCTTCGGTAATGCCTTTGCTGCTGCCTCCAAGGCTCGTACATTGACCTCGGCCCCTTCCGCCTCAAGGAATGCCCGACGCTGAGCTGCAAACTGCTCGTACTCGCCCTCTGCATGGGCGTCGGCTTGTTTCTTGGAAACCCGGCCCGCACCATCCAATACGTTGCGATCGTTGAACTTCAAAAATGCATCAAGTTTTCCGGCCCAATCCTTGAGAAATACTTCTTTCCGCCGCCGCGCCTGATCTTCTGCGAAGTCCAGCCACATCGTGACGATGCGATTAAGCTCGTTGATCTCTGGTTCGTGCAGGTAGTTTTTGGCCACAGTCACGTCGGCCTTCTGTACGCTGCCCGATTTCCAGGTGGTCAGGCCCATGTTCGGACGGTTGCTGTCAGCGCGCTCGGCAATCAGCTCGGCGGCGGTCTTGCCGGTCACGGCGAAGTGCAGCTTGTTCTGGATGAATCGGAAGAATTTGGTGGTTTCCGGCAGCGATGGAGAATAGTCTGCCGCCATCGCAAAAATCTCGCGCACGCGCAGGTACATCCGGCGCTCGCTGGCCCGGATGTCGCGGATGCGATCCAGCAACTCGTCGAAGCGGTCCGGTACCGCCGAGCCAGCGACGGGCGGGCTTTTCAGGCGTTCATCATCCAGGGTGAAACCCTTGACCAGATACTCGCGCAGCCGTTCGGTGGCCCAGCGACGAAACTGCGTACCGCGCGGCGAGCGGACCCGGTAGCCCACGGCCAGGATAGCGTCGAGATTGTAGAATTTCACCGTGCGCCGGACCTGCCGATCTCCCTCCGACCGAACTTGTAAGTAACTCTTACAGGTTGCCTCAGTGGCAATTTCCCCTTCCGAGTAGAGCGCCTTGAGGTGCAGCGTAATGTTCTGCGGTGAGGTCTGAAACAGCTCTGCCATCATGGCCTGAGACAGCCAAAGGGTATCCTCAGCGAAACGGCATTCGACCCGGGTGCGACCGTCCTCGGTTTCGTAAAGTAAGAATTCTCCGGGGTTAGGTGCTTGTATTTCGGTCATATCAGGGCCACATCCGCTTTCGCATCACGTACGGCCTGTCTGCCCAGGCAAACTGGAAGAACTCCTTCATATCAGGTACGTCAGGCATACCCGACCTGCCAGCAGGGCTTGCTTTCCAGGCACTATCACACAGTGAATCGATCACTTCGCGCAGGGCAGCGATCAATGTCACCAGCGCATAGATGGCATGCCGAGCCGCCGAATCCAGTTCCGAAGCGCGAGTGAACAAGCGAGCGACATCCATCTGCTGTTGATTCATATCACTGATCAGGCTGGCAGCGGCGTCACCGAAGGCTGCGGATGCCAGCTGTCCGTTCAACTCAGCACGTTTGCGCTGACCCGGCGTGGCTTGGGCCAGTAGCCCCTCTTGCTCCAAAAGAAACCAAGTGGCGCTGAAGACCATCAAACTGCCCTCCCGGGATTCAGGAAAGCGGGAAGTGGGCTGCCGAGCGGCGCATCGGGAGCACCAGTCTTGCTGGCGAGCGCCAACGCCTCGCAGAACTTGGCCTTCAGCGCTGTGAGTTTGTCACCCGTCAGGCCACCTGATTCAAGCTCACGGAGGACCTGCACTGGCTTTTGGTCATTGCGCCCCGGCAATGCCTTGCCAAGGAAGGACTCCATATGCGTCGGGATGAACACGGCTGGCGCAAGGCGATGCTGCCCAGTCTGATTGCGCAGCATTTCGTTGACCGCCTTGTGGTGCTGCTTGTCCAGATCGTCGTCAAGCATCAGACCGTAGGGAATGCCGAACTGCTCCAGCAGCGCCGTGTAGCGGTGGAAGTTGAACTTGCCCATCACATCGACCACGACGATGCGGTATCGGGTCAGTTCATGCCAGTCCCGCGCCAGCAGCCAACCGAACAGCGCTTTTTCCGTGGCCCCTTCGACCAGCAGAACGCGATCGGCAAAGAACATCGAGGCGCGTTCGGAATCCAGCCACAACTGATACCGGAAGCGTTCCTCCTGTGTGGCGATTTCCTCATCGGGTTGCGCTGCTTTCAGGAGATCCCGGGCATCCTTCTTCTGATCGTCATGAATTGCAGTGTCATTCACAAAGCCTTCCAAGCACTTCCGAAACGCCAGCCCTTCTGCAAAGACGTCCTTGGCGATCACCCTACCGATCTGCCCCAAGGCCGTGATTCCACCTTCGCGCCGCGCCCGGACGATCTGGCAAAGATCATCGGCTACCTTGCCAACAAAAATTGGAGAGTGACTGGTGATGACAACCTGCTGTCCAGCTCCCGCACCCAGGCGGCGCAGGTGGAAAGCCATGTTTTCCTGCTGGGCCGGATGCAGGAAGGCTTCTGGTTCCTCAAACAGAATCAGCGTGAAGTCCGGATCAAATTCTTTCTTCTCGCTTGTTTTGGTGTCCGCGAATGACGGCGCGAGTTTGATCAGCTCATATAAAAATGAGCGTTGGAAACCGTGCCCATAGCGATCCAGCGCAAACGCGGTATCGCCCAGCATGGCATCGGCAAACGCGTGCTTGACCAGATTTTTTGTGATGTCATCCGGCGATACTGCATTGACCGACATATCAAAGCGCACGCCCCAGTGGCCGATGGCTTCGTTGATCGGTTTTGCGATTTTGGCAAGGAAACCATCGTCGCCACGGGCCTCTTCATTGAGTTTGCCGAAAGCTTCCTCCACAGCCTTATAGGCCACGCTTTCCGACACCACACGCTTGAGCATGAAATTGAGCATGTCGCGCAGCGGTGACGGGCCGGAGGTTTTCATCTGATCGGCGGCCGTCGTCTGCGCAGGGATGTAGATGACGCGCCCCACCTTGGCCGTGCCGATATTCTTGGCACCGTAAAAATAAGAATCTTCCGGCTCACCTTTGACCAAACCATAGATGTTGCTCTGATTTGCCTTGACGCGATCCTTAGAAACAAAGTAGCGCCGCACCGTCAGGGTCTGGTCCGTCACACCCTCCTTGTACTTGTCCGCCAGGCTGATCCATTCCGCATCGGTCAGCGCAAATGCCAATTCGATCCAAGTCTCGTCGGAACTCTTGCCCACTTTGGGAACGTCCTCGGCGGACCATTTGACGTCTTCGTAAAACGCCCGCAGCGCCGCCAGTACATTACTTTTGCCTGCGTTGTTGGCACCGACGATCATCGTATAGTCGTGAATCTCAATGTCCGCCTCGATAATCGAGCGGAAATTGTGAATGCGCAGGCGGCGTAGCTTCATCAGATGCTCCTGATTTGGATTTTCTGCGTGCTGGTTTTCGGTTTCACTTCAGCACCTCCTCAACCCAATCCCAGCGCTTGTCCTTGACCATCACGAATCGGCAACGGCCTTCCGACAGATTGGCCCACAGGCCACCGATCAAACGATCATCTTCAGCACCGTTCCAGCGATCAGCCCCCTTGTACTCCACCGCCAAAATCACTCCGGGCTTGTCTGCACTGCCTGGCAACTGGCACAGAAAGTCCGGGTAGAAACGGCCATCTGCCTTCTGCAAGAAGAAGGAACTGCCTTCGCGCCGAACCAGGTTGCGCACCCAGAACTGGATACGGCCCTGCTGCGCCCACATATCCAACTGGCAGGCGCATTCGAACTCTTCCTTGCTGTCGAAGTCGCCCATCCGTCCGTAGAAGTGCTTGCGGAAATCGAAGTGCCCGAAGCGCCCGTCGTAGTCACGGCTGGGCGCGTAGGCCTGGGCGTGGAACTCGAAGGCGTATTGATCGGTCACCGCCACGCGCGTGGCCGCATCGTCACCAAATAGTGCCTGCTGGAAAGCCTTGCCGACGGCCTGCTTGCGCAGTTCACGAATGCGCGCCTCGACCAGATTGCGGATCAAGAACTTCTGCAAGTTGGCGCGTGCCAGCGTGAAGCCTTCCCGGCGCAGCAAATCGGTGAGCCACGCGGCGACAAACGTCTGCTTGCTGGCGTGGGTCAGCGACGGCTCGGGCAGGTTGCGGCACAGCCAGGTGGCAATGCGGACTTCATCCCAGTTTTCTGGTTGATAGACGAGGCCCAGATCGCGCTGCAAATCGGGCAAGAAGCGCGACACCACGTGACCGCCAGCATCGATGTCGATCTCGCCACCTTCCGACACTTTCAGCGCCGCACCCAATGCGGTCAGGTCGTCGGCTGTCGGTGCAGCATCGTAGGGCGAAAGGTCCCATGGATACTCCAGCACCTCCGGGTCATCAAACAGCGCCAATTCACCTTGACTGCCCTGCACGCGCAAGGCCAGTTGGGGCACACGGAAGCGCTCGCCCAATTCGGCGGGTGTCTGGAAGAATTCAATCGCTGTGGTGCGGCTGACTTCGGCGGCCTCCACAATGGCCGCTGCCGCTGTTTCGGAGGTCACCGAGGCCTTGAGCACCTCGGCTTCATCTTCGGTCAGTGGGGTGCTGATCGTCAGGGTGTTGAGCTTGCCGTCCCAGCTGACCTTGTCACGCACCGGCTTCGGTACGCTCTTCAGGTCGGGCTTTTCGGATAACGTAATCGCAACTGGCCGAACGATGACGCGCCCGGCGTGGCCCTCCAGGTCCAGCCGTGCCTGCTCTGCCTTGGCGGCAGTAACGAACTCCGTGACTTCGCGCCGCTCGAAACCCGCACCGGCTACCAGACGGTCGCGCAAAGCACCCGCCGTTTCGGCAAAGTTGCGCGACACCACAAAGGCGTAGGACTGGTTCAAGGCCTTCGCCTGACGATGGCTGGCACCGGGCTGCCGCAGCACGCGCCCCAGCAACTGCTCCACCGCCGTGGCCGATGACAGCGAAGCCATGCTCACCAGAATGTAGGCAAAGGGGCAGTCCCAGCCCTCGGCCAGCGCCTTCTGGGTGATGACAAACTTCACCGGGCAGGTCGGGTCGGCTATGCCCAGCTTGTAATCGGCGTCGATCTGCTCCAGCCCTTTTTCTTCGCCCGTGGCCACCACAATTTCGCTGGCCGGGATGCCGTGGTTGGTGATCAGCTCGTTCTTCACCTTCTCGAAATCCAGCGTCTCGATTCCGGCGCGGCGTGGTTCCGACTGAATCAATACCAGCGGGCGCAAATACGCAGCCCCGGCACGTCGTTCCTCATCGGCCAACTTGTGCAAGGCATCGCGTCGACCAATGGCATCGGCCAGGCACTGTTGCCAGTTCGGCTCGGTTTCCAGGACAACGGGCAGCTTGATCATTTCCTCCGCCTTCAACTCGGCGGCGGACACGCTGTGCAGCACATTGCTGGGTGTCCGCTCTAGGTCGGGTGTGGCGGTTAGCTCCATCACGCCGCTGGGGCGGAAGCGCGCCAGCATGTCAAAAGCCAGTTCGGTGCGGCTGTTGTGCGCCTCGTCCACCACCACGAACGGTCGGCGCAGACGCAACACGTTGGCCAGCGAATACGGGGTCGTGCGCTCGCTGCCCTCACCATCGGTCAGCAATTCATCACGCTGGCTGGGGGACAGATTGTCGAAGTGGTGCATCAGCGCGCCGCTGGACTGGTACACCTTGCGGCACTCTTCGTCTTCCACCTGAAACGCCTGCCGCGTGGCAACGATGACGGTAGTCGAGGTATCCAACGTGGCGCGGGTGACGCTCTTGGCTTCCTCCAAATCCAGCACCGTGATCGGGCCAGCCTCGCGCAGTGCGGCGTGATACGGGTGACTGCGATCCTTCAGCGCCTTGATGGTCTGCTCACGAATCGGCTTGCTGGGCACCAGCCACAGAATCACGCTGTGTTCGCAGCGCAGCAGGTGGGTGTTGACTCGTGCCACGCTCTTGGCCGCCAACCAGGTCTTGCCGCCACCGGTGGGTACGCGCAAGCAGAAGTACGGCATGTCAGCCGGAAAGCCAGACAGCGGGTTGTAAGACAAACCGCGCCCCCACAGGCGTTCGGTGGTGGCGGTGAAGGCAATTGACGGTGACGGCAGTTCGTGGCAGGCCTTGAAATAGGCTTCCACGCTGTCGAGCACTTGCTGTTGATAGATTTTCGGTGCGAATCCGGACATGGCTTACACCTCCAACGCGTAAGGGGTTTGCTTGAAGGTGACGCCCTCGCGTGCAGCGCGGGCACCCATGCGGTTGGCGGCGGCGTAGATCACTTTCGGGCCAGCGAATTTAGGCAACACCTCAAACACCGGGCCGGTCAGCACATTGCCACCGCCCACAGATTTGTCCTTGAGGATGCCGTTGTAGAGCAGATAGATGGCACGGCCCTCGTGCACGCCCAGTAGCGGCGAATCAGCAGTGCCAGTGAAGCCTGTGCCGGTTTCGGCGAACCAGACAAATTCGGCCAGTTGCGCGAACTTCACATCGCTGCGGATTTGGCCGTCGGCGTCGAACAGCGGTTCGGCAGACAGGCGGCAGAACTGGAAGCCGCCGCCGAGGCCCTCTACTGTTTGGCCTTTGGCGTTACTGTAGCCCTCAGCCACCCGTTTAACACGCTCGCGGGTGACGTCCTGGGCGATGTTTTCATCCATTTCCACCAGGATGAAGCGGCGATTGCCGCCGTCCTCGTCGTTTTGTTTCAGTACGGCGTGGGCCGTGGTTCCAGAGCCTGCGAAGCTGTCGAGGATCAGCGATTCTTTGTCGGTGGCAATTTGCAGAACGCGCTGAATGAGCAAAGACGGCTTTGGCGTTGCAAAATCTGAGACAGAAGGAATGTCGTGCAGGACTTCGCGCAGTTCTTTACGCGAACCATCCGTGTGGCCAGCAAATTCGTGCGGCCACAGCGTTTGCGGCACCACCCCATCATTGCGGAGCAAGTGTTTGTAGCGCTTATAGGCAGGCACTTTGCCCTTGCCGTCCTTGCCCCAGTAGATCAAACCCTCTGCCACATGGCGTTGGTGTTCCTCTTGCGAGTAGGCCCAGACACGGGTGCGTTTGGGCCAGATTTCCTCGCCCGTATTGGGGTTGGTGACTGGGTAGTACAGATTGGGGCGCTCTTCGGCTGTCTTGGCGCATGTGTAGTCGCTACTGCGAAATTGACCCTTCTGGTCTTCAAATTTGTACTGACTGTCTTTTTCCTCCCCACGAGGAAGCAGATTGCGCTGCCAACTCGGGGAGCGCTGATAGACCAGCACAAAGTCGTGCATTGGAGCAATGGTTTTGTGGTCGTTAGCTACTGCGTACTTCTTTTGCCAGATAACTGTGCCCACAAAATTACGGGCTTCAAAAATCTCATCCATCAACAACCGTAGCGTCGCCACCTCGTTGTCATCGATGGACACAAAGATCGCACCGTCCTCACGCAGAAACTGCTTCAGCAGCACCAAGCGCGGGTACATCATCGACAGCCAGCGGTCGTGCCGATCCAGCGTCTCGCCTTCCTTGCCGACCACTTCGCCCAGCCAGCGGCGAATCTCCGGGCTGTTGACGTTGTCGTTGTAAACCCAGCCTTCGTTGCCGGTGTTGTACGGCGGGTCGATGTAGATGCATTTGACCTGCCCGGCGTAACGCGGCAGCAGTGCTTTCAGTGCGTGCAGGTTGTCGCCCTGAACGATGAGGTTGCCCGAGTCTTTGCCTTGCGCCGGGCCGCAGGAAAGATCGGCCACCGGCTCCAGCAGTCGAAACGGCACGTCCTTGTGGTGTTTAACGACGGCTTCTTTGCCGATCCAGTTCAATGTTGGCATTCAGCCCATCCCCTCAAGCTTTGCGCGATGGCGCTTGGCCATCGCTGCGTTGTTCTTCATCTGCGCCCCCGGCGCGCACCCAGTCATCGACCTCAGACACCTGGAATTTCCACAGCCGCCCAACCCGGTGCGCGGGCAGGTTCTTGCGGTCGATCCAGCGGTAGATCGAGTCGCGCGTCACGCCCAGATGCTCGGCAATCTGGTCCACGGACACCCAAGGTTCAGCAGTCATCGCAGCACTCCGGCAGCAGGGGTTCGGGTGGCATAAAGTCGGTTTGAATAGCAAAGGTTGCAATTTATCAGGTTGAATGCCTCCAGACGAGGGAGTGATGCTGTGGGCATGATCTTTTTCTTGGCTTCCTGATCGTTCAGCGCGTGAATGGTGACGTCATCCACCAACCAAGGAGCCCCGCGATGAACACCCAGCCCACCGCCCTCGATGCCTATCTCGCCCGCGCCGCTGCCATCCACATCAAGTTGGCCCGGCTGCAGCAACTGGCCGACGACCACTTCGACCACGACCCGGACGCCATCCACTGGGGCCACGTCGGTGACCTCGGGCGGGTCGATCAGGCGCTGGATGACCTGCTGGCGATCTTCGACAGCCAGGCCAACTGAGGGAGGCGTCGATGGACACACTGCCCAAACTCTCCCCAGCGCAAAACCTGCTATTGCGCACCGCTGGCCGCCGTGCCGATGGGCGCGTCAGACCGCCCGACACCCTGCGTGGCGGTGGGCGTGCCAAGGTGCTGACCGCACTACTGCAGCGGGGTTGGATTGAGCCTGCAGGTGATGACCTGGTGCTGACGGACGCGGGCTACGCAGCCATCGGACAGTAGCGCCCCGCACCGGCGAGCGCATCCGCGACAAGATTGCGGCGTCGAAGAAGAAAGGGATGTGGATGGGCGGACCGCTACCGCTGGGCTACGACGTGGTCGAGCGCAAGCTCGTCGTCAACGAGAAAGAAGCGGCGCTGGTACGGCGCATCTTCAACGACTTCGTGAACGTCGGCTCCACCACGTCGATGGCAAAAACCTACGCCGCCGAAGGGCTGTTGAGCAAGGTGGGCAAGCCGTTGACCAAGCAGACGATGTACAAGCTGCTGCACAACCGGATGTACCTGGGCGAGATCAATCACCGGGGCCAGAGCTATCCCGGCGAGCATCAGGCCCTGATCACGCAGGCGCAGTGGGATGCCGTCCACGCGCTGATCGAAACGGACGCACGGCAACGCAAGTGGGTGGCGCGCGGCGAGGTCGAACCCTTGCTGTCGGGGCTGCTGTTCACCGACGACGGCGAGAAGCTGATGCCGACCTACACCAACAAGAAAGGCAAACGGTACGCCTACTACACGCCGGTGCTGCACCGGCGCATGGGTGCTTGGGCCAGTCGGCACGGGTCGTTGCCCGCCGAACCCATCGAAGCACTGGTTATCGAGCAGATCGTGATGGCGCTGCAGGCCCCGCACATCGTGCAGCGGGTTGTGGATCGGATGCACGTCATTCGACCTGACCTGGACGAGCCCCAGGTGGTGCTGCCGATGCGCAACCTCGCGGCGATGTGGCCCACGCTCTATCCCGCCGAGCAGCGGCGGCTGGCGCAGTTGCTGATCGAGCGGGTGGTGCTGGGTGATGCCGGGCTGGAAATCGTCTGGCGTGACCTTGGTTGGCAGGATCTGGCGATGGATCTGCTGCCCGGCACCGTCGGCGCGGAGTTGCAGGAACTGGAAGCGGAGGCGGAGTGAAGAACAAACCCAAGATCGAGGCCACCGGGTTGGCGGTAAGACGCGAGCGGCGCGACGGCGATGAAATCCGGCTGACGACCTTCATCCCGATGAAGATCAGGAAGCGTGGCGGCCGGGCCGTGGTGGTGCGGCCTGCGGTGGCGCAGGTGCAGGCCAAGACGGCCGCCGTGCACGACCAGCCCTTGCTGACGGCGCTGTCACGGGCGTTCTACTGGCAGCAATTGCTCGACGACGGCGTGGTCGAAACCGGCAGTGAGATCGCCAAGCGCGAAGGCTTGCACCATTCCACGGTCAACGAACTGCTGCGGCTGACGCTACTGGAGCCGGACATCGTGAAGGCGATCTATGCCGGGCAGCAGCCCCGGTGCATGAGCCTGCTGTGGTTCCAGCGCAACCCGTTGCCGGTGGACTGGCGCAACGTGCGGTGGTGGCGCGGTTCGATGCGTAACCAGGATCGTCGTTCGCTTCAATCGCTGGATGCGGGCAGCCACTTGATGCCTGCCACACCCAGGTTTTTCTGGCTGATGTGATCACTGAGGATGGGCACGAGGGTCTGCACGTTGGTATCAAAGCTCTGCCGCCACATGGCTTGCAGCTTCTTCAATGCGTTTTCGTTCCGGTAGATGCTGCCGTCCCAGTCGATGACCATCATCGCCACGTCACCGTCGTCCGCCAGCATGCACAGCAGGGCGTCATCAGCGTCCTTGTCGAGCGAGGTCTTGAGTTCGTCCTCGTAGTCGGCCAAAACTTCCACGTACAGATCGATGCTCAGTGGGCTCTGCCCAGATAGGGCTGACTGCAGATCAGCAGCGATTTTCTTTTTGCTTGTCATCGTCGACATTTTCGCCGCCAGGATCCTGCTTGCTCGCAGCCGACCAAATGGGCCACCCAGTGGGAGGTCGTGGCGCGGTTCGATGTTTAACCGGCGGGCGCGGTTGACAGCGAACCAGGGCGCGTAAGTGGTTGATTTTTTGGGCTTCAGGCTGCGACTACCCGCAAGCCAAACAGAGACAGAGACGACTCTGAGCGGGAAAAGTGCCCGAAAAACGCCGATTTTGGAGCCGAGCGGCAGGATGGCTTCCGCAAGCCCTTCGGCCGGAACCCCACGTGGCGCGGGGATTTCAGGCAAGAAAAAGGGCCCGGAGACTATCCGAGCCCTTGTAGATGGTGGAGCTGGCGGGATTTGAACCCGCGTCCACAAGCCTTCTTCGTCCGGTTCTACATGCGTAGCCAGCTGATTTGATCTCGCCCGTCATGCCGCGCAGTGGCACGCTGCACAACAGGCCAGTCCCCTTAGGTCTCGCCACACGTCAAGGAACACGACGCATGGCCAGTCAATGTGAATTAACCTTGCAGCCGGGATCGGTCAGCTTGCGCCAACCAACCCTTGCCCAGCCCATTGACCGACTGTTGCAAGGCCCGCTGGATTAAGCAGCGAGTGCGAAACGTTCGTCGTTTGCAGTTACTTTTTTGAATCGAGATTAACGAGCGTGACCCAAGCTCGACATGCTCCGCAACGCTTCCGAACCCATGTCGAAACCAATGCAGCCCCAAGAGCGTGAATTGTACGTGACACTGTCGCTGCTGTCATCCCCGCCCTGACAGTTGCTTGCAAGCCTTGCATTCTGTCATCAAGCAGCGCAACATCCCCGATCAGGGAGTCAACCCATGCATCCCCGCAAAGCCGGCACGCTCGCGCAGCACATCCTGCCGCTGCACGCAACGCAGCAAGTCGGCCGCCTGCCCCGGATGCTGCTGGCGCCAGGCCCGCACCCCGGCGCTCTGGTACGGGTCGGCAATCGTGTAGCCCACCCGGTCCGTGCAGTTGCCTCCCGCTGCGTCGCACTGCCGCAGCGTGCTGGCATAGATCACCCGCCCGTCGCGCGTGATGCCCGGAAAAGCACTGGCCATCAGCCGCTCGCCCGCGCCCGCCGGCGGTGGCGCCAGATTGAAGGCCTGCTTCAGCGCCCGGCTGTACCACCAGATCTGCCCGCGATATTCGTAGGCCAGATCCGCGCCCTCCCCATTCTGGTGCGGAAAACCGAACACCGTCTTGCCGCTCGCATGCGCAAACGCATCGCGCAGCTCGCACCCCTTGCCGCTCTCGCCAAAGCCGAACACGCGCATGGTCGGCTTGCCCTGCACCGGCATCTGCGGCATCGCCGCATACTCGGTGCCGTCCACCGAAATCATGGGCAGCGCATACATGTTGCCGTCTACCCGCACCCGATCCCGGCACAGGTACTGGATGCCCGTATCGCCGGTCACCCGGTGCTGCTGCGTATCCACCGTGAGCGTGCGCACTGACAGTGCCCCCTGACCCTGCGTCTCGTCATCGCCGCCCGCGTTGGGCCAGCTGAAGGAGCGGATGCGGATCTCGTCCGGACGGTTGCCCGGCAGCTCGGCCGCCGCCGCATAAAAGCCCGTCATGCCACCCCGGAACAGCGGGCGTGCCTTGCCTTGCAGCTGCAGGATATCGGCCAGCCGGTAATGCTCGCCCGTCATGTCCACCAGATAGCGCCAACTGCCCTGCACCGGAAACGCCTCGTTGGACAACGGCGTGCGATAGCCCCGCACCACGGTGCCGGCAAACGCCGGCAATTCCATCAAGCTCACATTGCCCAGCTGCGCGCCGGAATAGGAGCGCAGCACAAAGCGCCCGTCCGGACTGATGCGCTCGTAGCTGCCCAGCGCCGCCACCGTCCTGCCAGCCGCATCGCGCGACGTACCGGCCACCTGGCCCGTCAGTTCGACAAAGGTACTGGGCGCAATGCAGGCCTGGGGCGAGTCCGCCGCCACAGCCAGCGCCAGTCCGGGCGAGCCAGCCCCCAGTACCAGCCCTATGGCGCCGGCACAGCGCGCAAGGCAGCGCTTCATGCTGCTGCCCGCAGCGTCACGCAAAGTCCCTTGAAACAGTCCGGCAACAAGATGCATGCGCATGGATCAATCCGCTTTCGGTTTTCCGGCCTGTACCATGCGCAGGCGGATGCCCTGTCGCCAGTACGGCATCGGCATGGCCGCCACCAGCGGCCGGGGATGGGCACTGCCCTTGCGCACCACCCACGCCGTGGGAAAGTGGCGATAGGCATCCTGCTGCACCAGGTCTTCGTTGCACAGCGGCACGCTGCCGGCCAGCGCATCGGCTGCCGCCGCATTCTGCTGCCGCAAACGCTGCAACGCCTGCGAAACCTCTTCCGCCGGCACGCGATGGTCATGCACCGGCACCATGCGCAGCCCTTCCTGACGCGCCACGGTCTGCACCTGGTCCGCATGCACGGCCGACAGCACCATGCGCGGCGACCACACATACAGCAAGGCGGGCTGCACTTCGGATTGCTGCTGCAACGTCTGCCATTGCGCCTCGTCAAGGCAGGCCGCAGCCCACGCGGCAGGCGCACTCAATACCAGCAGAGCACTTGCGGCAAGCATGCGCCACAGGCGAAGCGCCCGGCCCATTGCCCGCTTTGCCCCCGTTGGCCTCCCTGTCCCCAATGCCCTCTTTGCACCAGGTGCACCACCTGCGCCCCAGGCGTCTCGTGCACTCCCGGCGCCCTTTGTGTCAGCCGCACTGCGCCGGTCACCCATGCCATGGATGCGGTCCATGCCATTCATGCCGCCTGCCCGGCGCATACCATGCCCAGCACGTCCAGCGGCTGCGCCGCTTCGGCACTGGCGCCCCAGCTGGAAATATCATGCTCGCCCAGATAGCCCCAGGCCGCAGCCACGCAGGGCATGCCGGCCGCATGTGCCGCCACCATGTCCCGCAGGTCATCCCCCACATACAGGCACTGCGCCGGCTCCAGCGCCAGACGCCGCGCAGCTTCCAGCAGCGGCTCCGGATGCGGCTTGGCATGTGGCGTGGTATCGCCACAGATCACCACCGCTGCCGATTGCAACACCGGCATCTGCCGGCACAGCGGCACGGCAAAACGCTCCGTCTTGTTGGTCACCACGCCCCAGGCCAGCCCCTGCTGCTGCAATTGCCCCAGCAGCGCTTCGATCCCATGAAAGGCGTACGTCCTGTCCAGCAAATGCGTCTCGTAGTTGCGAAAAAACTCCTCGCGCATCTCGGGAAACAGCGGGTCCTCGGGCGTCATGCCAAAGGCCACACCCAGCATGCCACGTGCGCCGGCGCCCGCCATGGGCCGGTAGTCATCCAGCGGCAGCGAGGGCAATCCACGCGCCGTGCGCATGCGATCCACGGCTCCGCCGAGGTCAGGGGCACTGTCGACGAGCGTGCCATCCAGGTCGAAAAGAACGGCCCGAATACCGGGAAAAAACGCAGTGCCGGATTTATCCATGGATTAACTATCGAATATCAAAACCAGAGTGAATCAGGATATTCCCTGCCCAAAACGGTAATTTGCCACACCCTCATGAAAATCATGACGTGGGCCGCTGATTCAGGCCGGCTTGCGGCAGGCCAGCATGTAGTTCACATCGATGTTGTCGCTCAGCCAGTAGCGCTGCGTGAGCGGGTTGTAGTGAAGGCCACGCGTGGCCTCGGGCACCAGCCCGGCCAGACGGCACTCGCGCATCAACTCGCTCGGCTGGATCATGCGCGCATACTCGTGCGTGCCACGCGGCACCAGGTTGAGCAGGTACTCCGCCGCCACGATCGCCAGCAGGAATGCTTTCGGATTACGGTGGATGGTGGAAAAGAACACCCAGCCACCCGGTTTCACGGCCTCGGCACAGGCGCGCACGACAGAGCCTGGATCGGGCACATGCTCCAGCAGTTCCATGCAGGTCACCACATCGAACTGTCCCGGCTGCTCGCGCGCCAGATCCTCGGCGCTGATCTGGCGGTAGTTCACGTTGTTCACGCCGGCTTCCAGCGCATGCAGTTGCGCCACGCGCAAGGATTCTTCCGCCAGGTCGATGCCCGTCACCTGCGCCCCGACCTGCGCCATGGATTCGGACAGGATGCCGCCACCACAACCCACGTCGAGCACGCGCAGATCCTTCAGACGCTGGAATTCCTGCACCCAGCCCAGCCGCAGCGGGTTGATGGCGTGCAGGGTACGCAGCACCCCGTCACGATCCCACCATTGATGGGCGAGCTCGCCGAATTTGGAGATCTCGGCCTGGTCCACGTTGGCGGCAGGCGCGGCAGAAGAAGTGATGTCCGTGTTTTCCATGAGGCCGATTGTGCCTCAAAAGCTGGCGCGCCCGTGTCCGGTACAGGCAATAAAAAAGCCCCGCAAGCGGGGCTTTTTGCGTCTGCGGAAGCAGAAGGATTAGCGGGTGCCAACCACTTCGATTTCCACGCGACGGTTCTTGGCGCGGCCTTCGGCAGTCTTGTTGGTGGCAACAGGCTGCTTCTCGCCCTTGCCTTCCACGTACACGCGCTCGGCGGCGATGCCCTTGGACACCAGGTAGTTCTTCACGGCGTTGGCACGACGGATGGACAGAGCCTGGTTGTAGGCGTCGGAACCGATGGAGTCGGTGTGGCCGGTAGAGATGATGGCTTCGATGTTCAGGCCCTGGATCTTGGAAACCAGGTCATCCAGCGTGGCCTTGCCAGCCGGCTTCAGCACGGACTTGTCGAAGTCGAAGAAAGCGTCAGCAGCGTAGGTCACCTTGGCAGCAACTGCCTCGGGAGCCTTGGGAGCCTGGGCAACCGGAGCGCCGCAAGCCGGGGAGGCAGCGGTAGCGGGAGTCCAGTAGTTGTCTTGCCAGCACAGTTCGTTCGTGCCGTTCATCCAGATCAGGTTGCCGTGGTTGTTGCGCCAGTTGTCACCGGTCACGGTGGAGGGGGAAGCCACAGCAGCACCTGCCATGGCGACAGTTGCGAACAACACAGCTACTTTATTCAGTTTCTTCATGTTTATCCTCTTGATAAATACCACAGCAGGAGCTGCACGATTATGCGAGTTTCGGATGCGTTTGAGCGTAACCCGTCGAGCCGATTGTGCCACAGCACGCATTCACTGTAACCGCACTCCACGCGCTCGGCACGGGGCCCTTCCGGAAATCACGTTCTTTGTTGCATCATTGCCACATGGGCCGCAGCAATGCCCCCAAATATACAGCATCTGCGGTGAAGCTAAAATGTCATATTCCCACGAATAATCGGCCCTTCTACGCATGACTGAATTCGCCAAAGAAACGCTGCCCATCAGCCTCGAAGAGGAGATGCGCCGCAGCTACCTGGATTACGCCATGAGCGTGATCGTGGGGCGTGCCCTACCCGACGCACGCGATGGTCTCAAACCGGTGCACCGCCGCGTCCTGTTCGCGATGCACGAACTCAACAACGACTGGAACCGGCCCTACAAGAAGTCGGCCCGTATCGTCGGTGACGTCATCGGTAAATACCACCCGCACGGCGACAGCGCGGTGTACGACACCATCGTGCGCATGGCGCAGGACTTCTCGCTGCGCCACATGCTGGTCGACGGCCAGGGCAACTTCGGTTCGGTCGACGGCGACAGCGCCGCGGCCATGCGCTACACCGAGATCCGCCTGGCCAAGATCGCGCACGAAATGCTGGCCGACATCGAGAAGGAAACGGTCGATTTCGGCCCCAACTACGACGGCAGCGAGCAGGAACCGCTGGTTCTGCCGAGCAAGCTGCCCAACCTGCTGATCAACGGCTCGGCCGGTATCGCGGTGGGCATGGCCACCAACATTCCGCCGCACAACCTCAACGAGGTGGTGGATGCCTGCCTGCACATGCTGGCGCACCCGGATGCCAGCATCGACGACCTGATCGAAATCATCCCGGCCCCTGACTTCCCCACCGCCGGCATCATCTACGGCATTCAGGGCGTGCGCGAAGGCTACCGCACCGGCCGCGGCCGCGTGGTGATGCGCGCCAAGTGCCATTTCGAGGACATCGACAAGGGCCAGCGCCAGGCCATCATCGTCGACGAGCTGCCCTACCAGGTCAACAAGAAGACGCTGCAGGAACGCATTGCCGAGCTGGTGCACGAGAAGAAGATCGAGGGCATCAGCCACATTCAGGACGAGTCCGACAAGTCGGGCATGCGCCTGGTGATCGAGCTCAAGCGCGGCGAGCTGCCCGAGGTGGTGCTGAACAACCTGTACAAGCAGACGCAGTTGCAGGATACCTTCGGCATCAACATGGTGGCGCTGGTCGACGGCCAGCCCAAGCTGTGCAACATCCGCGACCTGGTCAGCATCTTCCTGCAGCATCGCCGCGAGGTGGTCACGCGCAGGACCATCTTCAATCTGCGCAAGGCGCGCGACCGCGGCCATGTACTGGAAGGCCTGGCCGTTGCGTTGGCCAACATCGACGAATTCATCCGCATCATCCGCGAGTCCCCCACCCCGCCGGTGGCCAAGGCCGAACTGATGGCGCGCAGCTGGGACAGCTCGCTGGTGCGCGAGATGCTCACCCGTGCGCGCGAGGATGGCAGCGTCGTCAGCGCGGACGATTATCGCCCCGAAGGCCTGGGCCGCCAGTTCGGCCTGCAGGGCGACGGCCTGTACCGCCTGAGCGAAGTGCAGGCGCAAGAGATCCTGCAGATGCGTCTGCAGCGCCTGACCGGCCTGGAGCAGGACAAGATCGTGGCCGAATACAAGGACGTGATGGCCGAGATCGAGGACCTGCTCGACATCCTGGCCAAGCCCGAGCGCGTCAGCACGATCATCAGCGACGAACTGACCGCGCTGAAGAACGAGTTCGGCCAGACCAAGGTCGGCGCGCGCCGCAGCCAGATCGAGCACAACGCGCAGGAACTGGGCACCGAAGACCTGATCACCCCGACCGACATGGTGGTGACGCTTTCGCACACCGGCTATATCAAGAGCCAGCCGCTGTCCGAGTACCGCTCCCAGAAGCGTGGCGGCCGCGGCAAGCAGGCCACCACCACCAAGGACAACGACTGGATCGACCAGCTGTTCATCGCCAACACGCACGACTACATCCTGTGCTTCAGCAACCGTGGCCGCCTGTACTGGCTCAAGGTGTGGGAAGTGCCTACCGGCAGCCGCGGCTCGCGCGGTCGCCCCATCGTCAACATGTTCCCGCTGGAAGACGGCGAGAAGATCACCGTGGTGCTGCCGCTTACCGGCGAGATGCGCACCTTCCCGGCCGACCGCTATGTGTTCATGGCCACCGCCCAGGGCACGGTCAAGAAGACCGCGCTGGACGAGTTCAGCAACCCGCGCAAGGCCGGCATCATCGCCGTGGGCCTGGATGACGGCGACTACCTGATCGGCGCCGCCCTCACCGACGGCGAGCACGACGTGATGCTGTTCAGCGACGGCGGCAAGGCCGTGCGCTTCGACGAGAACGACGTGCGCCCCATGGGCCGCCAGGCACGCGGCGTGCGCGGCATGATGCTGGAAGAAGGCCAGAACGTGATCGCCATGCTGGTGGCCGAGGATGAGTCGCAAAGCGTGCTCACCGCCACCGAGAACGGCTACGGCAAGCGCACCAGCATCGTCGAATACACCCGCCACGGTCGCGGCACCAAGGGCATGATCGCCATCCAGCAGAGCGAGCGCAACGGCAAGGTCGTGGCCGCCACGCTGGTGCACGCCGACGACGAGATCATGCTGATCACCGACCGGGGCGTGCTGGTGCGCACGCGCGTGGCCGAGATCCGCGAGATGGGCCGTGCCACGCAGGGCGTGACGCTGATCGCGCTGGATGACGGTGCCGAACTGATCGGCCTGCAGCGCATCGTCGAGAACGACGCCGGCGAGGAGCAGAACGGCTCCGACGCGGAGGATTCCACCGCCAGCGACAGCCCCGATACCACAGCGGACGACAGCACTACGCCGGACGCATGACAATGCTATGCTGAGAGCCAAAGAGGGTTGTCAGCCGGCAGCCCTGCCAGAGTACTTTTGAACGAAAGCCCGATTTCATGAAACAAGCCCGTTTCCTGTCCCTCCGTTCCACTGCCGCCGGCTGTGCCCTGGCCCTGGCTGCGCTGGCCGTCAGCGCGCCCGTCCAGGCGCAGGACGCCACGCGCAAGGAACTGGCCACGCGCATCGTCAACCTGCAAAAGGCGCACGACATGGATGCGCTGATCGCGCAACTGGCCAGCTCGGCCACGCAGACCGTGGTCTCCACCTGGCTGCCCAAGCTCGACCAGGTGCCGCAGGCACGCCAGAAGGCCGCAGCCGACCTGCTCGACGCCGAGCTGAAGAAGTTCAACGACGACAACGTACGCACCATCAAGGCCAGGAACGAGCGCGTCAGTCTCGACGTGCTGGTGCCGGCCTACGCCGAGCGCTTCACCGCCGACGAGTTGCGCCAGCTGGTCGCCTTCATGGAGTCGCCCGTGATCAAGAAATACTACGCGGCCAACCCGCAGCTGGCCAACATGCTGGCGCAGAAGCTGGTGGATGCCACGCGCGCCGATGTGGAAGCCCGCATCAAGGCGTTCGACACGCGCGCCGCGCAGATCATCGGCACCGCCTCCAAGAAGTAATTTCCGCCCTGCTCCCGCTCCATGACTGATTCCGCGCTTCGTCCCTACAACTTCTCCGCCGGCCCGGCCGCCATCCCCGAGCCGGTGCTGCAGCGCGCCGCTGCCGAAATGCTGGACTGGCCCTTCCCCGATGGCCGCCACAGCGGCATGGGCGTGATGGAGATGAGCCACCGCGGCGAAGCCTTCGGCATCATCCTGCAGCAGGCGCAGGACACGCTGCGCGAATTGCTGGCGATTCCGGACCATTTCCGCATCCTGTTCATGCAGGGTGGCGGTCTGGCCGAAAACGCCATCGTGCCGCTCAACCTGAGCCGCGGCGAAGCGGCCAGCTTTGTGGTGACTGGCGGCTGGAGCCAGAAAAGCCATGCCGAAGCGGCCAAGTTCTGCGAGGCGCGCCTCGCCGCCAATGCCGCAGTGCAGAACCCCTCGGGCGGTCTTTCTTACACGCACATTCCCGCGCCCGCAAGCTGGCAACTCGACAGTGGCAGCCGCTATGTGCATATCTGCAGCAATGAAACCATCCACGGCGTGGAGTTCCAGCAGTTGCCCGATCTGGCGGCGCTCGGCTGTGATGCCCCGCTGGTGGTCGATTTCTCATCCAACGTGGCCTCCCGCGCCATGGACTGGAGCAAGGTCGGCCTGGCCTTCGGCGGCGCGCAGAAGAACCTCGGCCCGGCCGGCCTGACGCTGGTAGTGGTACGAGATGACCTGCTCGGCCATGCCATGCAGCACTGCCCGAGCGCCTTCGACTACAGCCTGGTGGCCAGGAACAACTCGATGTACAACACGCCGCCCACCTACGGCATCTACATCGCCGGCCTGACCTTTCAGTGGATCAAGGCGCAAGGCGGCGTGGCGGCGCTGGAGGCGCAGAACATCGCCAAGGCGCAGCTGCTGTACGACTTCCTCGACAACTCCAGCTTCTTCCGCAACACGGTCGACAAGTCCTGCCGCTCGCGCATGAACGTGCCCTTCTTCCTGGCGGACGAAAGCCGCAATGCCGATTTCCTCGCCGGCGCGCAGGAGCGCGGCCTGCTGCAGCTCAAGGGCCACAAATCCGTCGGTGGCATGCGCGCCAGCATCTACAACGCCATGCCGATGGCCGGCGTGCAGGCGCTGGTCGACTACCTGCGCGAGTTCGAAGCCCGCCACGCCTGATCCCCCTGTTCCACTCCTTTAGCCGTACCTTTCATGACCCGCTCCATCGCCGACCTGCGCGTCGCCATCGACGCTGTTGACCAACAACTGCTGCAACTGCTGAACGACCGCGCGGCGCTGGCCAACGAGGTTGGCGACATCAAGCGCAAGGAAGGCTCGCAGGTGTTTCGCCCCGAGCGCGAGGCGCAGGTGATCCACACCCTGCAGCAGGGCAATCCCGGGCCGCTCAAGGGCAACAACATCGCCAACATCTGGCGCGAGATCATGTCGGCCTGCCGTGCGCTCGAGGCGCCGCAGCGCGTGGCCTACCTGGGCCCGGCCGGCACCTTCAGCGAGCAGGCCGCCGAAGCCTTCTTCGGCGTCAGCATCGACCATGTGCCCTGCGCCAGCTTCGATGAAGTGTTCGATGCCACCACTTCCGGCCGTGCCGACTTCGGCGTGGTGCCGATGGAAAACTCCACTGAAGGCGCCGTCACGCGCTCGCTCGACCTGTTCCTGACCTCGCCGCTGCACATGATCGGCGAAACCAGTCTGCTGGTGCGCCACAACCTGCTGTGCAGCCAGCAGACGCCGCTGGACCAGATCGAAGCCGTCTATGCCCATCCTCAGGCCTTGGCGCAGTGCCAGAACTGGCTGAGCGTGCATGCTCCCCAAGCCGAACGGCATGCAGCATCCAGCAACGCTGAGGGCGCCCGGATCGCTGCCAGCAATCCGAAGTGGGCCGCTATCGCCAGCCTGCGCGCCGCCTCGCAATTCGGCCTGCACGTGGTGGCCCCTGCAATCCAGGATGAAGCCTATAACCGCACCCGCTTTGCCGTGATGTGCCTGCCGCAAACGCTGGCCATGCCCGAAGCCTCCGGCAATGACTGCACCAGCCTGGTGCTGTCGGTCGTCAACCGCCCCGGCGCCGTGTACGAACTGCTGGAGCCGCTCAAGCGCCACAACGTGTCCATGACGCGCTTCGAATCGCGTCCGGCGCGCAGCGGCCAGCAGTGGGAATACTTCTTCTACATCGACCTGGTCGGTCACATCAGCGAGCCGCATGTGGCCGCCGCGCTGGCCGACCTGCGCCCGATCTGCGCCTACTACAAGGTGCTCGGGTCCTACGCCATCAACGGCTGACGCCACAGATACGGAGCAGTGCAATGTTTCACCGACTGGCCCTGATCGGTTGCGGACTCATGGGCGGATCGCTGTCGCTGGCCATGCAGCGCGCCGGCCTGGTACAGCATGTGATCGGCTACAGCCCCAATCCCGCCACCGTGCAGGAAGCGCTGCGCCGCGGCGTGCTGACGGAAACCGCCGGCACTGCCGGCCAGGCCGTGGCCCATGCCGACCTGGTGGTGCTGGCCGTGCCGGTGGCCGCCACCGGCAGCGTGCTGCAGCAGATTGCCGGCCACCTGCGCCCCGATGCCATCGTCACCGACGTGGGCTCGACCAAGCAGAACGTGATCGCCGATGCCGAACAGGCCCTCGGCGGCCGTGTCGGCCAGTTCGTGCCGGCGCATCCGATTGCCGGCAAGGAAGTGGCCGGCATCGCCCACGCCGATCCCGATCTGTACCGTGACCGGCTGGTGATCCTCACGCCGGCGCGCCATACCCGCATCGGCCCCTTGCAGCACATTACCCAGCTGTGGGAAGCGCTCGGCTGCAAGGTGCAGACCATGACGCCGCAGGAGCATGACGCCGCCTTCGCCGCCGTCAGCCACCTGCCGCACATGACGGCCTTTGCGCTGATGCACAGCATCCTGCACCAGGACGATTCCGCCGACACGCTGGCCCTGGGCGGCTCCGGCTTCCGCGACTTCACCCGCATTGCCGCGGGCGATCCGGCCATGTGGCGCGACATCTTCCTGTGCAACCGCGAGGAAATGCTGCGCCAGACCGAGCAGCTGATAGCCTCGCTGCATACCTTCACCGACGCCATCGCCGCCGGCGACGGCGCAGCCCTGCATGCCCTGATCAGCGAAGCCAGCGAGGCACGCAGCCAGTGGCGCATGATCACGCGCGACGAAAACGCGCGGCTCTGAGAACATCCCCATGAGCAAGTCTCCCTTCCTCGACATTCCGCCGCTCGTGGCCGCCAATGGTACGGTGCACCTGCCGGGCTCCAAGAGCATCAGCAACCGCGTGCTGCTGCTGGCCGGCCTGTGCAGCGGCAGCACCACGCTGCACGGCGTGCTCGACTCCGACGACACCCGCGTGATGCTGGCGGCGCTGGAGCGCATCGGCTGCAGCGTCTCGCGCCAGGGCACCACGGCCCGCATCACCGGCATTGGCGGCGCCCTGCCGGCGCAGGCCGAGCAGGAGGAGCCGATCGAGCTGTTCCTGGGCAATGCCGGCACCGCCATGCGCCCGCTCACCGCCGCCTTGGCCATGCTGCAGGGCCGCTTCCTGATGACCGGCGTGCCGCGCATGTACGAGCGCCCCATCGGCGACCTGGTGGACGGCCTGCGCCAGCTCGGCTGCGATGTGGAATATGCCGGCACGGAAGGTTATCCGCCGCTGCGCATCGGCCCGCGCGCCAGGCCTGCGGACGGCCGCAACGATAGCGGCAACAACAGCAACTCCAGCCCCGCAGCAGACGCGCAGGCCAGCCTGGTCCGCGTGCGCGGCGATGTCTCCAGCCAGTTCCTCACCGCCCTGCTGATGGCTGCGCCGCTGGCCGGCCACACCATCACCTTCGAGATCGAGGGCGAGCTGATCTCCAAACCCTACATCGCCATCACGCTCAACCTGCTGCAGCGTTTCGGCGTGACGGTGCAGCGCGACGGCGACACCGGCTGGAAGCAGTTCACCATCGCTGCCGGCGCCGCCTACCAGTCGCCCGGCGAATTGCATATCGAGGCCGATGCCTCCTCCGCCAGCTACTTCATCGCGCTCGGCGCCATCGCTGCCGATCCGGCACAGGGCCACAGCATCACGGTGCAGGGCGTGGGTGCCGACTCCATCCAGGGCGATATCCGCTTCATCGAGGCGGCCGAAGCCATGGGCGCCAAGGTCAGCAGCACGCCCGACAGCATCACCATCCAGCGCGGCCAGTGGCCGCTGCGCGCCATCGACCTGGACTGCAACCACATTCCCGATGCCGCCATGACGCTGGCCGTGATGGCGCTGTATGCCGACGGCACCACCATGCTGCGTAACATCGCCAGCTGGCGCGTGAAGGAAACCGACCGCATCGCCGCCATGGCGCGCGAGTTGCGCAAGCTCGGCGCCAGCGTGGAGGAAGGCAACGACTTCATCCGCGTCACGCCGCCAGCCAGCGCAACCGACTGGCGCCACGCCAGCATCCATACCTACGACGACCACCGCATGGCCATGTGCCTCTCGCTGGCCGCCTTCAACCCTGCTGCGCTGCCGGTGCGCATCGAGGATCCGGCCTGCGTGGGCAAGACCTTCCCGCACTATTTCGACGCCTACTTCGGCGTCTGCCAGGCCGATGCCGCGCACATCCCCGTGCTGTGCGTCGACGGCCCCAGCGCCAGCGGCAAGGGCACCCTGTCCACGCACCTGGCCAGGCAGCTGGGCTATCACCTGCTCGACTCGGGCGCCCTGTACCGCATCGTCGGCCTGGCCGCGCGCCGCACCGGCCTGCTGCAGGACGAGGCAGAGCCGGATGCCGAGGCCATTGCCCGCCTGGCTGCCAGCCTGCCGATCCGCTTTGCGGATGGCTGCGTCTGGCTCGATGGCGAAGACATCTCCGACGCCATCCGCACCGAGCAAGGCGGCATGGACGCCTCCACCGTCTCGGCCATGCCGCCGGTGCGCAGCGCGCTGGTGCAGCTGCAGCACAGCTTCCGCAAGGCGCCCGGACTGGTTGCCGACGGCCGCGACATGGGCACGGTGATTTTCCCGGAAGCAACACTCAAGGTGTTTTTGACGGCCAGCGCCGAAAAACGTGCCCAGCGCCGTTATAACCAATTGATTTCCAAAGGATTCGCCGCTAGAATGGATGACCTTCGCGCGGACCTGCAGGCGCGCGATGCGCGTGACAGTTCGCGCGCAGTCGCTCCACTGCAGCCCGCGCAGGATGCCCTGCCCCTCGACAACTCCGACATGGACGTGAAAACCTCCGTTCAGCTGGTGCTGGACTGGTGGCAGGACAGACAGCCTTTTCCGGCTCCCGAGGCGCACGGCTAAACCGCGCTGCTCCCGGGCCGCAGGGCTGCCCTCACCCGGCAGCCCTGTTGCCATTCAAAGGCTGTCTTTTTCGTACCGCCGGTGCAGCTGCAGCGCCAGCCGGCGGATTGTGTCAGTACCCAACCCCCGCGATGTTTTCCGCATCGCAACGCAACCCCTGCGAGCGACAGTCGGCCTGCAATGGTGCAGCCCGCATTCCCGCCCGCAGATCAGGAACCTACATGTCTGAATCCTTTGCTGAACTCTTTGAAGAATCGTTGAAGCGCGCCGAAATGCGTACCGGTGAAGTGATCACCGCCGAAGTCGTGCGCGTCGAGCACAACCACGTCGTGGTGAACGCCGGCCTCAAGTCCGAAGCCTACGTGCCGATCGAAGAGTTCAAGAACGACCAGGGCGAAGTCGAAGTGCAAGCTGGCGACTTCGTGTCCGTGGCCATCAGCAGCGCCGAGAACGGCTTTGGCGAAACCATCCTGTCCCGCGACACCGCCAAGCGCCTGGCCTCCTGGCTGGCCCTGGAAAAAGCGCTGGAATCCGGCGACTTCGTCACCGGCACCACCAGCGGCAAGGTCAAGGGCGGCCTGACCGTGCTGGTCAACGGCATCCGCGCCTTCCTGCCCGGCTCCCTGGTTGACACCCGTCCCACCAAGGACCTGACTCCCTACGAGAACAAGACCCTGGAGTTCAAGGTCATCAAGCTGGACCGCAAGCGCAACAACGTGGTGCTGAGCCGCCGCGCCGTGCTGGAAGCTTCCATGGGCGAAGAGCGCGAGAAGCTGCTGGCCACCCTGAAGGAAGGCGCCATCGTCAATGGCGTGGTCAAGAACATCACCGAATACGGTGCATTCGTTGACCTGGGCGGCATCGACGGCCTGCTGCACATCACCGACATGGCATGGCGCCGTGTCCGCCACCCGAGCGAAGTCGTTCAGGCTGGCCAGGAACTGACCGCCAAGGTCCTGAAGTTCGACGCCGAGAAGAACCGCGTCTCCCTGGGCCTGAAGCAGCTGGGCGAAGACCCGTGGCTGGGCGTGTCCCGCCGCTACCCGCAAGGCACCCGCCTGTTCGGAAAGGTCACGAACATCGCCGACTACGGCGCGTTCGTCGAGCTGGAGCCGGGCATCGAAGGCCTGGTGCACGTGTCCGAGATGGACTGGACCAACAAGAACGCCGCTCCGAACAAGATCGTCTCCATGGGCGACGAAGTCGAAGTCATGGTGCTGGAAATCGACGAGGACAAGCGCCGCATCAGCCTGGGCATGAAGCAGTGCAAGGCCAACCCGTGGCAAGAGTTCGCGCAGAACGTCAAGCGCGGCGACAAGGTTACCGGCCCGATCAAGTCCATTACCGATTTCGGTATCTTCGTGGGCCTGCCCTCCGGTATCGACGGTCTGGTGCACCTGTCCGACCTGTCCTGGAACGAGACTGGCGAAGCTGCCGTGCGCAACTACAAGAAGGGCCAGGAAGTCGAGGCCGTGGTGCTGGGCGTGGACGTCGAGCGCGAGCGCATCTCCCTGGGCATCAAGCAGCTGGATTCCGACCCGTTCACGACCTTCGTGTCCGTGAATGACAAGGGCCAGTCCGTGACCGGCAAGGTCAAGAGCGTGGATGCCCGTGGCGCCGAAATCGATCTGGGCGAAGACGTGGTAGGCTACCTGCGCGCCAGCGAAATCAGCCAGGATCGCGTGGAAGACGCCAGCCAGGTGCTGAAGGTAGGCGACGAAGTCACCGCCGTGATCACCAACATCGACCGCAAGAGCCGCAACGTGTCCCTGTCCATCAAGGCCAAGGACGCTGCCGACCAGCAACAGGCCATGGCCGAGCTGAACCAGGGCGCTTCTGCCACCCACGCCGGCACCACCAGCCTGGGCGCCCTGCTGCGCGCCAAGCTGGACAACAGCAACAACTGATCCGCGTGATCCCCGCAAGGTGCCTTCGGGCGCCCTGCGGGAGTCCGTGCCGCCTCGTGCTGCGCGGACTGCTGTTTCCTGCAACCCTCCCGTTTTCCTTAACCCGAGGGCTTGCACAACCTGACGGTCACCGCCCGGTTCTGCAAGCCTTTGATTTTCCACCGGACCTCATGACCCGCTCTGACCTCGTTGACGAACTGGCTGCCCGCTTTCACCAGCTCCCCCACCGCGATGCCGAAATAGCGGTGAAGACCGTGCTCGACACCATGGCCGATGCGTTGGCGCGCGGTCACCGCATCGAGATCCGCGGTTTCGGCAGCTTCTCGATCAACCACCGTCCGGCCCGCATCGGCCGCAACCCGCGCAGCGGCGAGAGCGTCGAGATCCCGGAAAAGCGCGTGCCCCACTTCAAGCCGGGGAAGGCGCTGCGCGAGGCGGTGGACCAGCCGTTCCGGGAAGCGGCCGGCGGCAGCACGCCCGAGGCCTGATCCGGCGCTGGCGCACAACTGCAGCCACACCGGCCGGCAAGGCAAGTCCGCCAACGCACGACCTCCGTCTCCCCGGCAGGCAGCGCATACAATGCAGACATTGCCCTTGCACCTCCACTGCGGAGCTGCAACGGCGCGCTGACCAGGACCCCGGCATGAAATACCTGCTCTGGCTGCTCAAGGCGGCCATCTTCTTTGCTCTGTTCGCCTTTGCGCTGAACAACCAGCAGAACGCAACCGTCAACTTCCTGTTTGGCTACGCCCTCACCCTGCCGCTGGTACTGGTGATCCTGGCGAGCTTCGCCCTGGGCGCCCTGCTGGGCGTGCTGGTGATGGTGCCGCGCTGGTGGCGTCGCCGCCGCGATGCCCAGGTGGCACAGAAGCAGGTGCGTGACGTGGAACAGGCGCTGGCCTCCGGCACGCCGCGCAACGATGCCCCGGCCGAGGTTCCAGCCCCCGATCTGGAGCGGCACAAGACCGATCCTTCCCTGCCGATCCACTACGGACCCTGACGCATGGAACAGGAATTTCCCGTCTGGCTGCTGCTGGCCCTGCCCGTCGCCTTCGGCTTGGGCTGGCTGGCCTCGCGCCTGGACCTGCGCCAGTTGCGCGCCGAAAACCGCAGCGCCCCCAAGGCCTACTTCAAGGGCCTGAACTATCTGCTCAACGAGCAGCAGGACCAGGCTATCGATGCCTTTATCGAGGCCGTGCAGAAGGATCCCGACACCTCGGAACTGCACTTTGCGCTCGGCAACCTGTTTCGCCGCCGCGGCGAATACGAACGCGCCGTGCGCGTGCACCAGCACCTGCTGGGCCGTGCCGACCTGAGCACGGTCGACCGCGACCGCGCCCAGTACGCACTCGCCATGGACTTCCTGAAGGCCGGTCTGCTCGACCATGCGGAAACTGCCCTGCGCGTACTGGAAAACAGTCCCACGCGCCGCAACCAGGCGCAGATGGCGCTGCTGGGCATCTACGAGCGTTCGCGTGACTGGGAACAGGCCGGCAAGGCCGCCGAGGCGCTGGAGCAGGACGGCGAAAACGATTTCAGCAAGCGCCGCTCGCACTTCCTGTGCGAACGTGCCGATTCCGCCCGCAAGCAGGGAGATGTGGAGGGCGCGCGCGCGCTGCTGCAGCAGGCCCTGCAAACCGCGCCCGACGCCGCCCGCCCGCGCCTGCTGCAGGCCGAACTCGAGTTGCAGCAAGGCCAGGCCGAACAGGCCTATGCCACCCTGCAGGCCACCATGCAGCAGCTGCCCGCCTTCGCGCCGCTGATGGCCGGCGGCCTGGCGCGGCTGGCAATCGAAACCGGGCAAATCGACGCCGCCCGCGCCCAGCTGGAAGCCTCGCAGAAGCAGACTCCCTCCATCGATCTGGTGGAAGCACTGGTTCAGCTGGACCAGGCTGCCAACTCTGAATCCGATTCGTCCCCGCGCTACCTGACGCACCTGCAGGAGCACCCGTCCCTGATTGCAGCCACGCGCTGGCTGGATCAGGAAAAGCTCAAGGGAGATGCCGCCAAACCCTGCGTGGATCGTGCGCTGCAGCATGCCATCCGGCCGCTTGCGCGCTATCGCTGCGCCGCCTGCGGCTTCGAGGCACAGCACCATTACTGGCATTGCCCCGGCTGCCAGAGCTGGGACAGCTACCCGCCGCGCCGGATCGAGGAGCTCTGAGCGGAGTCCCGCGCATTCAGGCCGGCCCCTGCACTCAGCGCATCTGCACTGACCCGTTCACCACCATCCGCACGGTGGACTTGCCCGGCTCCACCGGCACCGGTGCGCTTTCCATATCCGCACGCCCGGCCTTCATCGCCATCATGCGCGGGCCGCCGTAGCCGCCTTCGGCATTGACCGATACTTCGCGCAGCGTGTAGCTGCCGAAGCCGAAACTGCGCGTGATGGACTGCGCCTTCTCGCGGAAAGCCTGGATGGCCAGTTCCTGCGCCCTGGTCTCGCTGCTGCGACGTAGCTCCTTGCTGATGTCGAAGCCGACATCCGACACCGTCATGCTGCCGATCCTGCCGGCGGTGCTGCTGATGCGCCCCATGTCCTTGCCGCTGAGCACCACCTCGGCACGGCCCTGCCACTGGCTGATCTTGCCGTTGCGGTCATGGCTGGGATAGAGGCTGAAATTGCCGGTGTGCACTTCCATGGCGTCCGGGCGCGCCTGCGCCTTGGCGACCTGCAGCGCGGCGTCGACGGCCTGCTTGAGCTGGCTCTGCACCGCCTGCGCGTCGCTGCCCTGGCGCGTGGTGCTCAGCACCATGCGCAGCACGTCCTGCTGCACCTCGACGCTGCCTTCGGCAGACAGTTGCGCCACATTGCTGGGAACGTAATTGCTGCCCACGCCCTGGGCTGCTGCCGCCAGCGGCAAGGCGGCGAGTGCCGCCGCCACAAGCAGCTGCTTGCGCTGCCGCGTCATTCTGCCCAGGGAGCCAGTGGAAATATTGGCCATGAAAAACGTCCTTCCTCAAAGTTACAAGGCCCGCAGACGCGGGCCGGAAAAATCCTGTCAGCGCGAGCGCAGCTTGCGCCCGTTGGCAGTGGCATGGTCACGGATGGCCTTGCGCAGCTCCTGCAATTCGCGCGGGCTCATGCGCTTGGGCTGGATGGTATTCATGCAATCCCTGGACGTGGTGAGCGTCTGGCGCAAGTCGTCCCGCACCGGCGGGCCCGGAAACTGCTTGCCAACCTCATTGGGAGACGGACAATCCGCCCACGCAGCCGGGCTGAACAGCCCTGCCGCCAGCAGCGCCGGCAAGGCAATCCATTTGCCCCCCCAGGCGCGCTTGCCCGGGACACTCTCGCCTCCCGCAAGCATGGCCGGGTTGAACGTGATGTCTGCCTTGTCTGATTTCATTGCTTACTGCCTTGTTCCTGCATTCTGGACGCCAGCTTCCGCCATGCCAGCAAATCCTTGCGACATGCTTGCAGGGCAGACCAGAACGCCTTGTCAATTCCCCAAGCTTAACGGTCTGCCGCGAGGATACTAGGCACCATCCGGTCAGAAAGGCAATCCCCCCGCAAGATGTGTAACAGTGTGAAAAGGCAATGAAAAATGGGTGGTTTTTTGGCGAATGCGGCCTAACATCCGTCTGTGTTACAAATTCACGGAGGACAAGATGACTCAGGCCAACACCCGTGCCGACAAGATCGTGGTAGTGGATGACGATGCCCGCATCCGCGATCTGCTGCGCCGCTACCTGAGCCAGGAAGGCTTTGAAGTGATGGTGGCCGAAGATGGCAAGAACCTCAACCGCATCCTGCTGCGCGAAGCGGTCGACCTGATCGTGCTCGACCTGATGCTTCCCGGCGAAGACGGCCTGTCCATCTGCCGCCGTCTGCGCGCCGCCAACGACAAGACGCCCATCATCATGCTCACTGCCAAGGGCGAGGACGTGGACCGCATCGTCGGCCTCGAAATCGGCGCCGACGACTATCTGGGCAAGCCCTTCAACCCGCGCGAGCTGCTGGCCCGCGTGCACGCCGTGCTGCGCCGCCGCCCGGCCGTCGAGGCGCCCGGCGCTCCTTCCACCGAGACCGAGGTCGTGAGCTTCGGCAACTTCGTGTTCGACCTGAGCGCGCGCACCCTGAAAAAGGATGGCGAAGACCTGCCGCTGACCACGGGCGAATTCGCCATGCTCAAGGCTCTGGTGCGCCACCCGCGCCAGCCGCTGTCGCGCGAAAAGCTGGCCCAGCTGGCACGCGGCCGCGAGTTCGAGCCCTTCGACCGCAGTCTGGACGTGCAGGTCTCGCGCCTGCGCAAGCTGATCGAAACGGATCCGGCCTCGCCACGCTACATCCAGACTGTGTGGGGCGTGGGTTACGTGTTCGTACCGGATGGCGGCGGCAACACCTGAGACGCCATCACGATGACGCGGGCATGCCTGTCCCTGCCGGATAGTCGCCCCGCACATCGCATGACGCCAACCCCTGCGGCACGCCTGTGCCGCCCTCCATTCCCGCTGCGGCCCGCAGCGCCTGTTCGCTGTTCATGAGCAAAGACACGTTCTCTTCCCTGACCCGTCTGCTGGCGCCGCGCTGGTCGGCCCAGCACGAAGCTGCTGCAGACGGCCAGGAAGAGCCATCCGTCCAGACGCCGGTACCTGTTGTCGCAGGCGAGCCGGGAGCCGTGCCCTACGTCGTGCCGCGCTGGGGCCTGAACCTGTTCTGGCGCACCTTCATCATGATCGGCCTGCTGCTCACCATGAGCACCATCGGCTGGCTGATGACGATCCGCTCGCTCGACTTTGAGCCGCGCGCCACGCAGACGGCCCAGCAGATTGCCTCGCTGGTCAACCTGAGCCGGGCCGCGCTGGTGTATTCCGATTCGATCACGCGGCTGGCGCTGATGAAGACGCTGGCCGAAGAAGAAGGCGTGCGCATCCTGCCACGCGAGCAGGAAGACAGAATCGAGATCATCAACCGCGACCAGCTGGATGAACGCGTGACGGAAGAGCTGGAGCTGCGCCTGGGCCCCCGAACGGTGGTAGCAAGCTCCGTCAACGGCGAAGAAGGCCTGTGGATCGGCTTCGACATCGACGGCGATGCCTACTGGCTGCTGACCGACCAGTCACGCGTGACGCCGGTGGGCGGCACCACCTGGCTGGTGTGGATGCTGATGGCAGCCGGCCTGTCGCTGGCGGGCGCTGCGCTGATGGCGGGCCTGGTCAACCGGCCGCTCAAGCAGCTGTCCATCGCCATCGGCAAGATCCGCCAGGGCGACTTCAATGCCGGCCACCTGGACGAGGCAGTATCGACCAAGGAGCTGCGCGAGGTGAACATCGGCTTCAACCGCATGGCCGAGCAGATGGCCAAGGTGGAGCAGGAGCGCGCCGTGATGCTGGCCGGCATCTCGCACGATTTGCGCACCCCGCTGGCGCGCCTGCGGCTGGAAGTGGAAATGAGCGTATCCGACGAAGAAGCCCAGAAGTACATGGCTGCCGACATTGAGCAGGTCGACTCGATCATCAACAAGTTCATGGACTACGCTCGCCCGGACTCCATGCAACTGACCACGGTGCAGCTGAAGGAGGTGGTGCAGACCAGTGCCTATCCCTACCTGAATGCCGATGACATGCGCCTGAACATCCAGGTACCGAACAACCTGCGCGTGAAGGCGGACGAGATCGAGCTGGCGCGGGTCGTCTCCAACCTGCTGGAGAATGCACGGCGCTACGGCAAGACCCCGAATGCGGACTACACGGAAGTGGATGTGATTGCGCGCGCCGAAGCCGGCTATGTGCACCTGCAGATTTCCGACCGTGGCGCGGGAGTGCCCGAAGCCATGCTGCACCGGCTGACGCAGCCCTTCTACCGGGCCGATGAGGCGCGCACCTCGGCGGCGGGCAGCGGCCTGGGCCTTTCCATCGTGAAGAAGGTGGTGCAGTACATGGGCGGCACGCTGATGCTGAGCAACCGCAAGGAAGGCGGTCTGCAGGCGGACCTGCGGCTGCCGCGGGTCAAATAGACATCTGGTCCACCAAGAGTGATTGCACTGTAACCCGCAGCCCTGCCTGCAGGCGTGCCCCGCGTTTCAGGCAGGAAACAGCAGCACCACCGCGCGTGCTTCCATGCTGCGCTCCTCACCCACTGGGCCGAGCTTCTCCGACGTCTTGGCCTTGACGTTGACCTGCGCGGCCGTCACACCCAGGCAGTCCGCCACCGACTGCGCCATGGCGGCCTTGTAGGGCGCCAGCTTGGGCTTTTGCGCGATGATGGTGCAGTCCGCATTGCCGACTTGCCAGCCGCTGGCGCGCACACGCTGCATCGCCTCGCGCAGCAGCACGCGCGAGTCGGCGCCCTTGAAGGCAGGGTCGGTGTCGGGGAAGAGCGTGCCGATATCGCCCATGCCGGCAGCGCCCAGGATGGCGTCGGTGATGGCATGCAGCAGCACATCGGCATCGGAGTGGCCCAGCAGGCCCATGGGATGCGGGATCTGCACGCCGCCCAGCCAGAGCGGTCGGCCTTCAACCAGCTGGTGCGTGTCCCAGCCTTCGCCGATGCGGAATGGGGGGAAAAGCGGTGTCGAGGTAGTCATGCACCGGATTGTCGCATTGCCTGCAAGAACGGGGGCCGCAAACCGCTCCGGCTGCCTCTCCGACCGGCCTCAGTCTACCTTCTGGTGCTGTTGCCGTGCCAGCAGCACGGCCTCGGCCAGGGTGAAGTCTTCCGGATAGGTGACCTTGAAGTTCCAGCCACTGCCCTGCACCAGCAGCGGCTGCAGGCCAAGGCGCTCGATGGCGCTGGCTTCGTCGGTGATGTGCTCGGGCGCGTGCTGCAGGCCAGCCTCCAGCGCCTGCAACAGCACGCCAAGGCGGAACATCTGCGGCGTCTGCGCCAGCCATTTGTCGCTGCGCGGCACAGTCGCTGCGACGCGCGCGGGCACGTCGTCCGGCAGGCCGTTGCGCGGCAACTCGCACTTGAGCGTGTCCGGCAGCGGCACGGCCAGCAGGCCGCCGGTTTCGTCCGGTTTGCAGGCGGCGATCAGGTGCTCGATCTGCTCCCGGGTAATCAGGCAACGGGCAGCGTCATGCACCAGCACCCAGTCTTCGGGCTGGGCGCCCTGCGCGCGCAGGGCCTGCAGGCCGTTGCGCACGCTTTCGGCGCGGCTGGCGCCGCCTGCGGGCGTGGTCATGAAGCGGCGGGCCGGCACTTCAGGCGGCGCCTGGTGGCTGGCAAACCAGTTGTCATCAGGAGCAAGCACCAGCAGCGTTTCGGTGATGGCCGGGCAGGCCGCAAAGGCAGCCAGCGTGTGCCAGAGCATGGCCTTGCCGGCGATCGGCTGATATTGCTTGGGGATGGCCGTGCCGGCGCGGCTGCCGGTGCCGGCGCAGGGGATCACGGCATAGATATCGGGCATGGACAGGCTCTCTCATTCTGTTCTGCATGACAGTGTGCCAGAGCCCGGGCGGCGGGATGGCGGGCTGCCCGTTCTTTGCATTTTCTTACCCCGAAAGAAAGCCTGCGGCAGTCGTACAAGCCCTGCGGGCAGCCCCCGCGTTTTACAATGAAGGCCATTCACCCCGCGCCCTGTACAGGCCGCGGGTATTGGTGTTTTGTTCCCCCGCCTCCCATGCAATTGCCCAAGCTCACCCCCGGCCAGCGCTACACGCTGCCCCGCCCCATCGCCTCCGCCGATGCCGCCCTGCTGGCGCAGCTGGCGGCACGGGACAAGGCCGGGGGACGGTGTACTGCCATCGTCACCTCCGATGCCAGCGATGCGCAACGGCTGCTGGACGAACTCCCCTTCTTCGAACCGGGCTTGCGCTGCGTGCTGTTTCCCGATTGGGAAACCCTGCCCTACGACAGCTTCTCGCCGCATCAGGACCTGATCAGCGAGCGGCTGGCAACACTGTGGCGCATCAGCCAGCACAGCGCGGAAGATGGCGCGGATGTGGTGCTGATTCCGGCCACCACGGCGCTGTACCGGCTGGGGCCGCCCTCCTTCCTGGCGGGCTACACTTTCCGTTTCCGTACCGGCCAGATGCTGGACGAGGCTGCGCTGAAGAGCCAGCTCACCATGGCCGGCTATGCGCATGTGAGCCAGGTGGTGAGCCCTGGCGAATACGCCGTGCGCGGCGGCCTGATCGACCTGTTCCCGATGGGCTCGCCGCAGCCCTTCCGCATCGACCTGTTCGATGACGAGATCGACAGCATCCGCACCTTCGATCCGGACTCGCAGCGCAGCCTGCAGCCGGTGCCGGAGGTGCGCCTGCTGCCGGGGCGCGAGTTTCCGATGGACGATGCGGCACGCTCGCGCTTTCGGCAGCACTGGCGCGAGTTGCTGGAAGGTGACCCGACGCGCAGCCGCATCTACAAGGACATGGGGGCAGGAATTGCCACGGCAGGCATCGAGTATTACCTGCCGCTGTTCTTCGATGACACGGCCACGGTGTTCGACTATCTGCCGGCACACAGCACGGTGGTGTTGCATGATGATCTGGAAACGCCGTTCCAGCGCTTCTGGGAGGATACGCGCGAGCGCTACCGGCTGCTGCAGGGCGATCCCGAGCGGCCGGCGCTGCCGCCCGAAACGCTGTTTCTGAGCGTCGAGCAGTTTTACAACGAGGGCAAGCGCTTTGCGCAGCTGGCGTTGCGACCGGCACGTGCCATCAGCCTGCCATCGGAAACAGCCGAGGCCGCCCGCGCAAAGACTTCTGCCTCCGATGGCGGCAATGGCGCAGAAGCAGCTGGAGAGGCAGTCAGTCATTACGCCGAATTCTCGCTGCTGCCCGACGTCGCTGCCATGCGTGGCACGGACGACCCGCTGCTGCGCCTGCAGGCGCATATCCGCAGCACGCCACACCGCGTGCTGCTGCTGGCGGAGAGTGCCGGCCGGCGCGAAAGCCTGCTGGATTTCCTGCGCGCCAGCGGCGTGCAGCCGGTGGCGATGGATACACTGGCGGAGTTCCAGCAGAGCGACGAAAAAGTCGGTCTGGCCACGTCCAGTCTGGTGCAGGGCTTTGCCTGGAACGAGTCCGCCATCGACCTGATCACCGAAGCCGAGCTGTTTGCCGGCAGTGGTGGCGTGCAGCACAGGCGCCGCCGGCGTCAGGAGCATGCGAGCGACGTCGAAGCGCTGATCAAGGACTTGAGCGAGCTGAAGGTGGGCGATCCGGTGGTGCACAGCGCACACGGCATTGGTCGCTACCAGGGCCTGGTCAACATGGACGTGGGCCAGAAGAATCCGGATGGCACGGCGGCGCTGCAGGAGTTTCTGCATCTGGAATACGCGTCTGACGCGACACTGTACGTGCCGGTGAGCCAGCTGCACCTGATCAGCCGCTACACCGGCGTGAGTCCGGATGAGGCGCCGCTGCACAAGCTGGGAGGTTCCCAATGGGAAAAGGCCAAGCGCAAGGCGGCCGAGCAGGTGCGCGACAGTGCGGCCGAACTGCTCAACATTTACGCACGCCGGGCGGCGCGCGAGGGCCATCCGTTCCGCTTCTCGATGGCGGATTACGAGGTGTTTGCCAACGACTTCGGCTTTGACGAAACAGCCGACCAGCTAGCTGCCATCCATGCAGTGATCCAGGACATGATCTCGCCGCGCCCGATGGACCGGCTGGTGTGCGGCGACGTGGGCTTCGGCAAGACCGAGGTGGCCTTGCGTGCGGCTTTCGTGGCCGTGACTGGCGGCAAGCAGGTCGCCTTCCTGGCCCCCACCACGCTCTTGGCCGAGCAGCATTACCAGACGCTGAAGGACCGCTTTGCCAAGTGGCCGATCAAGGTGGCGGAGATCTCGCGCTTCCGTTCCGGCAAGGAGGTGACGGCGGCGGTAAAAGGCATCACCGAAGGCACGGTGGATATCGTGGTGGGCACGCACAAGCTGTTGTCAAGCGAGGTGCAATTCAAGAATCTGGGCCTGCTGATCATCGACGAGGAGCACCGTTTTGGCGTGCGCCACAAGGAACAGATGAAGCAGTTGCGCGCCGAGGTCGACGTGCTGACGCTGACCGCCACGCCGATCCCGCGCACCATGGGCATGGCGCTGGAAGGCCTGCGCGATCTGAGTGTGATCGCCACCGCGCCGCAACGCCGCCTGGCCATCAAGACCTTTGTGCGCAGCGAGAACAGCGGCGTGATCCGCGAGGCCGTGCTGCGCGAATTGAAGCGCGGCGGGCAGGTGTACTTCCTGCACAACGAGGTGGAAACGATCGAGAACCGGCGCCAGAAGCTGGAAGAGATCCTGCCCGAGGCGCGCATTGCGGTGGCGCATGGCCAGATGCCCGAGCGCGAGCTGGAGCGCGTGATGCGCGAGTTCGTGGCGCAGCGCCACAACATCTTGCTGTGCTCGACCATCATCGAGACCGGCATCGACGTGCCCAGCGCCAACACCATTCTGATCAGCCGCGCCGACAAGTTCGGCCTGGCGCAGTTGCATCAGTTGCGCGGCCGCGTCGGCCGCAGCCACCACCAGGCCTATGCCTACCTGATGGTGCCCGATATCGAAGGGCTGACCAAGCAGGCGGCGCAGCGGCTCGATGCCATCCAGCAGATGGAGGAACTGGGCAGCGGCTTCTATCTGGCCATGCACGACCTGGAAATCCGCGGCGCCGGCGAGGTGCTGGGCGAGAACCAGAGCGGCAACATGATGGAAATCGGCTTCCAGCTCTACAACGAGATGCTGGCCGAGGCAGTCAAGCAGCTCAAGGCCGGCAAGGAGCCGGATCTGCTGTCGCCGCTGCAGGCCGTGACCGAGATCAACCTGCACGCCCCGGCCCTGCTTCCGGACGATTATTGTGGCGACGTGCATCTGCGCCTGAGCTTCTACAAGAAGCTGGCCACGGCCAAGACCAGCGAGCAGGTGGACCGCCTGCTGGAAGAGCTGGTGGACCGCTTTGGCAAGCTGCCGCCGCAGGCCGAAACGCTGGTGAACGTGCACCGCCTGCGCGTGCTGTCACAGCCCTATGGCGTGCTCAAGGTGGAGGCGGCGCCGACGGTGATCACCATCACCTTCAAGCCGAATCCGCCGATCGATCCGATGGCCATCATCCAGCTGATCCAGAAGAACAAGCACGTGAAACTGGCCGGCAACGAAAAGCTGCGCATCGAGCGTGCGCTGGAGAAGCCGCTGGACCGGGCTATGCTGGTGCGGGATATTCTGCGCAGCCTGGGGCAGCCGCTGACCGAGGAGGCCAGCGCTGCCTGAGATCAGGCGAACTGACCCTTGTCCAGTTGCACCGGCCACGGCGCGGTGATGTCGGCAAAGCGCATGATCTTCTTGCCCTTGTGGTCCTTGAGGAAGTCACGTGCATCGGCTTCGGTAGCAAGCGGCACGAATTCATGGCCCATGGGGCCGAGCACGTCCGAGCCGATCACATACCAGGCCTTGCGTGCATCGACCTTGTCGAGGTTGTAGTACTCGGTCACGGCGATGGTGACGATGTCCTGCGCCTGCTGGCGCGGGGCGTACTTGGCCAGGTTGTGCAGGAACTTGAACATGTCCTTGGCACCGTCGAAGTGGTGCGTCTGGCCGTTCTTCCAGAGCACGGTCGCGACCCAGTTCGGGTACTTGGACACCACCATGCCGCACACCGGGCAAAGGTCCATCGGTGCCGGTTTGGGCACCTTCACCACGGGAGCAGCCACGCCCGGCTGCCCCGCCGCATGCACGGGAGCAAGGGCCACGGCAGCCAGCAGACCCAGCGTGGCGCGGCGGTTCAGTCGAACGTAGGACATGGTGCTTACCCTTTCTTCTGCTGTTCGGCCATGCGCTTGCGGCGCTCTTCACGGTTCTTGCGGATCATGCTGACGTCTGCCGACAGGTCGGCGTAGGCAGCGGCCAGAGCCTGGTCGAAACCGGTGATCTCGCCACCGTTGGCCTTCTTCGATGCTTCGGCAGCAGCCAGAGTTCCGTAGGCCACCTTGCTGCGCTTGGTCATCACGCCCTTGATGCTGCTGCCCACCAGGAACGCGGCCTTGTCCACTTCCACCAGCGGCTTGACCTCGGCGTTGGAGGCGTTGTCGCCGACCCAGATCATCTTGGGCTGGCGGTCGATGTTCAGGCCCAGGCTCAGCGCCGAACAGTGGATGGAGCAGGTGCCGTCCACCAGATCGTCGCCATACTGGATCAGCATGCGGCTATGGCTGTACTGGGTGCGGTCCATGCCGCAGTAGGGGCACTTGGGATACTTGGCCAGCTCGTTCTGCAGGGGATTGGCATCCGCCGCTTTCTTGGGGATGAACTGGTTGGGCGTGCCATCGGTCGGGCAGGCTGCCTTCTGGGCAACGGCAGGCGTCTGGGCGCAGGCCGTGGCCATGACGCCGGCACCGCCCAGCATGGAAAGTTCAACGAAGCTGCGACGTTTCATGGTGTTCTCCTTGAAGATACAAGTTGTGCGCCGGTTTTGAACGGGAACCGGCTTCCCGTGAAATGCAATGCCTCATGCCGCCTCCAGCAGAATCAGTCCCGAGTGCCAGACCAGCCCCAGCGACAGCAGCAGGAAGAAGCCAAAGCCCAGCAGCGCCACCCAGGCCAGCCGCCGCGCCAGCAGGGGCGCCACCGCCTGCAGGCTGGGCAAGTGCGCCACGCGGCCCAGAATGCCCACGCCGATGCCGGCCGCCGAAGCGGCAAACAACGGGATGTAAAGCAGATAGCCGCGATAGCCGTATTCGGGCTTGAGAATGCAGAACGGGCAGTGGTGGTGCGGGTGTTCGTAGATGTAGAGCGACAAAAAGGAGATGATCCCGGCAATGGCCACCACGAAGGCCGTCGCGCTCAATACGCCCACAAGCGCAGACGCCCTGCCCCGCCACACCTGCACGGCCGCCGCCACCGTAGCGGCCAGCAAGGTGCCGGTAAACGCCCACAGTGCCGGCCCCGGCGGCAGGCCGGCCAGATCGCCGCCCAGATCGGTCGCCTCCACCGAGAACAGGCTGCCGCAGCACGAGGTGATCACGTCCGCGCTGAGGTTGCCGAAATACAGCCACTGCAGCCCGAAACTCAGCGCCACCGCCGGCAGCAGCACCGCCACCAGCAGCACGAACTTGATGCGTGTGAGCGGATAGTCCGGCGCACGTGCATCGGCCGCATGCAGCACCAGCCAGCCACTGGCCAGAAAGAACACCGCCAGCTGCGCATACAGTGCCGGAAAGCCGTAGCTGTTGGCCTGCAGCGTGCCTACTGCGCACATGGCGCCGACAAACTGCACCGCCATGCGATCGGCATTGAACACAAACAGCAGCAACGCCGCCATCTGCACCACCAGCACGAAGCCGACCAGCGTGGAAAGCAGATAGGTGCGCCGTTCCAGCACCAGTTGCAGCCGGCTGCCGCTTTGCAGATCCCAGTGCCGCACCAGTTGCAGCACCCAGGGCGATGCCACCAGCAGCGCAGCCAGCCCCAGGCCGGAAGCCAGCAACAAGGCAAGGATGGCCGGCTGGAAGAACATTCAGCGCACCTCCTGCACCTGGCCGTCGCGCAGGCCCACGCGCTGCTGCACCAGCGGGCTGTCCAGCACCAGCGGATCGTGGCTGGAGAGGATCACCGTGGTGCCCTGCGCATTCAAGCGGCCCAGGATGTCCAGACACTCCTTCGCCAGCGCACTGTCGAGGTTGGCGGTGGGCTCGTCGGCAATCAGGATGTCCGGCTGGTTGATGAGCGCACGGGCAATCGCCACGCGCTGCTGCTCGCCGCCCGAGAGCGTCTGCACCAGCGCGCCACTGCGGTGCGACAGGTTGAGCTGCGCCAGCAATTCTTCGGCACGGTCAAGCAACTGCCTGAATGGCAGCCCGGTCGGATAGGCCGGCACCATCACGTTGTCGCGCGCGCTCATGCCGGCGATCAGGTTGAATTGCTGGAACACGAAGCCGAAACGCTCGCGCCGCAGCGCCGTCAGGAAGCGCTCGGGCAGCGAGGAAATGTCCTGCCCGTCCAGCCGCACGCGGCCGCTGGTGGGGCGCGCCAGGCAGCCGATCAGCGTCAGCAGCGTGGTCTTGCCGGAGCCGCTCGGTCCGTGCAGCGCGATCACCTTGCCGCGCTCCAGCGTGAGCGACACATTCTTCAGCGCCGTGTAGGCATTGGGCTGGCCTTCGTGGAAGGACTTGGTGATGTCGACGAGTTCAAGCATGGCAATGTCCTCAGGCCCGCATCACGGCGTCGGGGTCGGTGATGGCGGCACGCCAACTGGGCACCAGCACCGCCGCAGTGAACGGCACCACGGTAAAGAACAGCAGCGTGAACAGCTGCAGACCATCCACCTCGGGGCGCAGCGCAAACTCCGGATAGAGCACCGCCCAGCCCTGCAGCACAGGCCGGAACAGCGCCCCGCCTGCGTGGAACACATGCCAGTAAGCCAGCAGATAGCCGGCCAGGAAGGCGGTGAAGGACACCAGCAGCCCTTCCCACAGCTTCATGCGCAGCACGTCGCCGGTTTCCCAGCCGACGGCTTTCAGGATGCCGATTTCGCGCCGCTCCTGCGCGGACAAGCCGGAGGCCTTGTCCCAGGCCAGGATGGCAAAGGCCAGCAGCGCACCCGACAGCACCGCCAGCACCATGCCCTCGCGCCAGTCGAACACCGAAGCGTAGGTGCGCAGAATTTCCTCGCGCAGGATCGGGCGTGCATCCGGCAACGCCTCGGTCACCTTGGTGGCGACGTTGCGCACTTCCCTGGGGTTGGCCACGGTCAGGGCAATGTCGGTGTAATACCCTTCCGGAAAGTTGAACAGGCTGCGGAAGTCCTGCTCGGACAGCAGCACCAGATCGGCACTCATCAGTTCGGTCGGCTGTGGCAGCACCTGCGCCACCTGGTAGCTGATGATGGTGCCGGCGTAGTTGCGGAAGGCGATCGGATCGCCGGCCTTGATGCCGCGCGTACGTGCCATGGCCGGGCCGACGATGATGGTGCCCGGCTCGGGAGCGGCCACCGGCGGCACCATGAAGGTGTAGTTGGCCTTGACCACGCTGTCGTAGTAGTAGCCCCACAGGCGCAGCTGCTTCTCGCGCACGCCGCGGATGCGGCCCATCTTTTCCAGATAGTCCGGCGGAATCAGGTCGGTGCGGCCGGCTACGAGCTTCTGCACCACCACTTCAGGCGCATGCTGCAGCACGCGCGCGCTTTCCTGGCGCAGCGCGTGGGTGAACAGCATCACCGAAGCCAGCACGAACACGAGCAGCGTGTACACCACCCACAGGCCGATGGCGCGTCCCTTCTGGCGCGCCATGGCGGCGAGCACATAGTCGATCAGATAGCGTTGTCGGGCGAGCCAGGCAGTCATGGGCGGGGTGGCGGCAGCATGGAGCCGGTGGGGAAATGGTCAAAGGCCAGGGGATGGTCCTGGAACGGGGTGTGGCGGTCGGCCTGCGAGAGGTGGCGGCCGTAGCGCGCCTCGGTCATCAGGGCGGGGTCGGTCAGGCCGAGCTGGCGGGTGAGCGCCTGCGTCTGCTGCAGGCCGCTGGCTTGCTCGTGATCGGCCAGCATCACCTCCACCAGGCTGGCCACCATAGCGATCAGGCCTGCTGCCAGCAGGCCGAGTGCCAGGCTGGAGGGGCGCTGCACTACAGCACCTCGCGCAGGTTCTTGCGCATGGCTTCGGCCTGGGTGCCGTAGGGGATCAGCTTGACCAGCCGGCCCTTGGCATTGACCAGGCCCGTGTGGGCCGTGTGGTCGACCGCGTACACGTCGCTGGCAGCGCCCGCGGCGGGCGGCTGCAGCACGTAATACACGCGGAAGGCCTTGGCGATTTCCTTGAGTTTGGGCTCGGTGCTGCGCAGGGCCAGCACATCGGGATGGAACAGCTTGACGTAGTTGCGCAGCACTTCGGGCTGGTCGCGGTTGGGGTCGAGCGTGACGAACACGGCGCGCATGCTGGCGCGCTCTTCAGGAGACAGGCCGGTGAGCACCTGGGCCACCACCGACAGGCTGGTGGGGCAGATATCCGGGCAGCGTACGTAGCCGAAAAAGACCAGCAGGGCCTTGCCTTCCAGCGTCTGGAGCGGCAGCTCGCCCTGGGACCCGTAGAGCCTGGCAGCCGGATCGGTCTGCCACAGCGTCTTGCCGCTCTCGGCGGCATCGGTCTGGCCATCGCCACAGCCGGTAGCCAGTGCGGTCAAGCCAGGCACGGCCAGCAGAAAGCCGCGACGGGAAAATTCGGTATGAACAAGCATCACACCCCCAAAACAACCCGCAGCCGAGCACAGCTCTGCGCAGGGGGCAAACAAAGGGAATAAGGGGCGATGAAAACCTCGCATCCAGTGCGAGAGGCATCCATCAAGGAGGGCCTGACATGCGCGGCAGGCTGTGCGCCCAGGCAGGTGGCACACAGTTAGAAAGAGGGTTGAAAGCGCAGATCAGGCCAGCAGGGCCTGTGCAGGGGGCGCTCGCGTGGGCGCATGCTTTCGGAAGGCAGAAGTGCCTGTTGGTGGCGTATCCTGCGCAATCCAGCTCTGGCTGACCACAACCCGGGGCAGGAGCATACCCTGGGAGACCGGCTCGCCTGGCAGTGGAGGAGCGCTTGCCAGCACGCAATACGGGCAGGAGCCCATCATGCCGGATGCTGGCGCGCCGTCGTCGTCCGGGGAATTCTGTGCGTTGAAGGGCACGGAATACATGCCCTCGACGGTACAGATGACGATGTCGGCGGGATTCAGGGCCACCCCCGCCTGCCGTGCCATGAAGCCGGCGCTGAACACGCTCGACATCACTTGCACGAACATGGCCAAGGCCATCATCCAGAGAGCCAGACGATGGGCCTTGTTCTTTCGGCAGAGAGGGGAATACCGGAAACCTTGCACCACGAAAGCATTCTAAACACAAGTATTGAAAGTGTCATAGCGATTACCGCGCCTGAAAACGCTTTCTTGTCCACGATCAATCCGCCAGTGCTACCGCCGTTCCCCTGCACCGTGCAGGCCCTCATGCCGCAAGCTGGCAGACGCCGCTGACCAGTGCTATGGTGCACGTGCATCAGGAGGTGTTCACCATGACGCAAACGGCCGACATCATCATCATCGGCGCCGGCATTGCCGGCGCTGCTGCCGCCCACTGGCTGGCTCCGCACGCCCGCATTCTGATGCTGGAGCGCGAATCGCAGCCGGGTTACCACGCCACGGGCCGCTCGGCCGCGCTGTTCATGGAAAGCTATGGCCCGCCGCAGGTGCGCGCCCTCACGCGCGCCAGCCGCGCCTTTTTCGAGAGTCCTCCGCCCGGCTTTGCGGCCCACCCGCTGCTGACACCACGCGGCACGCTGACCGTGGCAGCACCTGGCCAGGAGACCGCGCTGCAGGCCGAATGGGACACCCTGCATGCCCAGTGCCCGCGTCTGCGACGCATAACGCCGGCTGAAGCGCTGCAGCTGTTGCCGGTTCTGCGCCCGGAGCAGATCGCTGGCGCCCTCCACGATCCGGACCCCGCCGATATCGATGTGCACACCCTGCATCAGGGCTATCTGCGCACGCTGCGGCAAGCGGGCGGCACGCTGCTGAACACAGCCGACGTAACGGCCCTGGCGCGCCAGGGCGATGTGTGGCGCCTGCAAACCAGCGCCGGTGCCTGCGAGGCACCGATCGTGGTCAATGCAGCCGGAGCCTGGGCGGACGTGGTGGCGCAACGGGCCGGCGTGGCGCCGCTCGGACTGCAGCCGCGCCGCCGCTCCGCCTTTACCTTTGCGCCGCCGGCCGGCGTCGATATCCATGCCTGGCCAATGGCGATCGGCGCCGAGGAAGACTGGTATCTCAAGCCCGACGCCGGACAGCTCCTGGGCTCGCCTGCCAACGCCGACCCGGTCGAGCCGCACGACGTGCAGGCCGAGGAACTGGACGTAGCCATCGGTATCGACCAGATCCAGCGCATGACCACGCTGGAAATCCGCCGCCCCAGCCACACCTGGGCCGGGCTGCGCACCTTTGCGCCGGACGGCGAACTGATCAACGGTTTTGACCCGGCAGTTCCGGGCTTCTTCTGGCTCGCCGGTCAGGGCGGCTACGGCATCCAGACCAGCGCGGCCATGGGCATGGCGGCGGCGGCCCTGGTGCAGGGGCAATCCTTGCCGCAGGCCTTGCAGGACGAGCAACTCTCGGCAGCGCTGCTTTCGCCGGCCCGTTTCAGCTAAGTCGGGCCGCGTCGGCCTGCAGGCACGCACGGAGCATGCCGTGCCGTTGCGCCACGCCCCTTACGCGTGCGCATCGGCATCCGAATGCGTTTTCCTGCGCCTTCCCGGGTTTCCCCCGCAGGCTTCTACAATGGAGGGCATTCCCATCTGTCCTGTGTCCACCATGCGCCAAGATTCCCTGGTCATCCGCGAGCAACCCGCCCTTCCCCGACTGTCCGATTACAAGCTGATTGCGTTCGACATGGATTCGACGCTGATCAACATCGAGTGCGTGGACGAGATTGCCGCCGCCGTGGGCAAGAAGGAGGAAGTGGCGGCCATTACCGAGGCTGCGATGCAGGGCCTGATCGCCGACTACAAGGAAAGCCTGCGCCAGCGCGTGGCCCTGCTCGAAGGCGTGCCGGAGAGCGCGCTGCAGCAGATCTACGACGAGCGCCTGCGCCTCAATCCCGGCGTGGAAACACTGATCCAGGCCTGCAAGCAGGCCGGCCTGAAGATCCTGCTGGTTTCTGGCGGTTTCACCTTCTTCACCGAACGCATCCGCCAGCGTCTGGGGATCGACTTCACGCGCGCCAACCTGCTGGAGATCACCGATGGCAAGCTCACCGGCCGCATGGTCGACCAGGCCTGGGGCGACATCTGCGATGGTGCCGAAAAGGCCCGCACGCTGCTGGAAGTGGCCACGCTGATGGGCATCCCGCCCGAGCAGACGATTGCCATGGGCGACGGTGCCAACGACCTGAAGATGATGGGCGTGGCCGGCCTGTCGGTGGCCTACCACGCCAAGCCTGCCGTGCGCAATCAGGCCATGGTGGCCATCAATGAAGGCGGGCTCGATCGCCTGCTGGAAGTGCTGGGCTGAGAAGCGGCACTGCCGGGCCCCAAACGGCCTGCCATTGACGCCCTTTTCCGCGAGGTTTTCCCCCCCGTCAAGCGGCGTGCAGCCGCTGCCGCAGGATTTTGCGCGGGGAAATCAGGGGCAATACGTCATATTGCTGTGCTATGGTGAACGCGAAGCTGCCCGGGACGGACGCTGATCCATCCCGCGGTGGTTTCAACTTCGCTGCGCACTTGCGCGCTCCGTCAAGCCACAGAGGAGGGAGTCATTCATGGATACCACCGCCTTCACCACGGCCATGCAGAATACGGTCGGCTCGCAGTTGCCCCAGATCCTGGGCGCACTGGCGATTTTTGCCGTCGGCTGGATCATCGCCATCCTTGCACGCGCCGGCGTGCGCCGCCTGCTGGGCATGAGCAAGCTCAACCAGCGCATCAACACCAGCACCGGCCGCCAGGTCGATGCCGAATCGCCAATCGCTATTGCGGTGTTCTGGCTGATCCTGCTGGCTGCCGTCGTGGCTGCGCTCAGTGCACTGAACCTGTCGACGGTGTCCGCGCCGCTGGCCGTGATGCTGACGGACGTGCTGCGCTACCTGCCGCGCATTTTTGCTGCGGGCGTGATCGGTCTGGTGGCCTGGGTCGTGGCCACGCTGATCAAGATCGGCGTGGGCAAGGCCCTGAACGCCACGCGCCTCGATGAACGCCTGAGCGCCGAAGCCGGCATGGCTCCGGTCAGCACCAATGCAGGCAACGTGGCCTTCTGGCTGGTAATCCTGCTGTTCCTGCCCGCCATCCTGGGCGCGCTGGAAATGACCGGCCTGCTGCAGCCCATGCAGGCCATGCTCGACAAGACGCTGGCCATGGCGCCGAACATTCTGGCGGCGCTGATGATCGGCGTGGTCGGCTGGATCGTGGCACGCATCCTGCGCGGCCTGGTGACCAATCTGCTGGCGGCAGTCGGTGCCGACAATCTGGGCAACAAGCTGGGCCACACCGCGGCCCAGGTAGCCGCCACCGAAGCGCCCGCCAACGGCCTGCGCCTGTCCAGCCTGGGCGGCACCATCGTCTACATCATGGTGCTGGTGCCCGCACTGATCGCCGCACTCGATGCCCTGAAGATCGAGGCCATCAGCCGCCCCGCCACCGACATGCTGCAGCAGTTCCTGACGGCCGTGCCGCATATCATCGCCGCCGTCGTCATCGTGCTGCTGACCTGGTACGTGGCGCGCTTTGCCGCCATGCTGCTGCGCTCGCTGTTGCAGAATGTGGGCGCCGACGCCCTGCCCGCCAAGCTCGGCATGCAGCGCATGTTCAGCGGCAGCCTGCTGCCCTCCAACCTGGCCGGCAGCCTGCTGATGTTCTTCGCCATGCTGTTTGCCGTGGTGGAAGCCGCCAACCAGCTCGGTTTCACCCAGGTGAGCGATCTGCTGACCACCTTCACTGCCTTTGGTGGCGACATCCTGCTGGGCAGCGTGATCATGATCATCGGCTTCTGGCTGGCCAACCTGGCCTATCAGGCGCTGAGCCGTGCCGAACACTCCTCCGGCCTGATCGCCAACATCGCGCGTTTTGCCATCCTGGGTCTGGTGATTGCCATGGGCCTGCGCGCCATGGGCGTGGCCAACGAGATCGTCTATCTGGCCTTCGGGCTGACGCTGGGTGCCGTGGCCGTGGCCGTGGCGCTCGCGTTTGGCCTGGGTGGCCGTGAAGCCGCGGCACGCCTGGCGAACCAGTGGGTGGATTGCTGCCTCAAGGGCGCCTGCAAGAAGGACAGCACGCTGGTGCTGCCGGATGCGGCCAGCAAGCCTCAGGGAACCGAGCCGCCGCAAGGCTGATCCGAAGCTGCAGGCTCCAAAGCCGGCTGTGCCTTTTCCGGTGCAGCCGGCTTTCTTGTTTGTGGCGCTTGGCGGCAACCATGCATGCCCGCGCCTGCCGCATGGAAAGTGATTCGGGTCCGTGGCCCCCCTGTTGCAGGACTCAGTCGCCCTTCCACTCCCTGACCAGTACCTGCATCAGCTCGGCCGCCGACATTTCCCGAGCCAATGGCGCGCCCTGCCCGGCCCACTGCGCGGCAAATTCATGATTGCCCTGCTGGCTGGCGACTGCGTTCAGCTGTTTGGCCACGTCGTAGGTCATGGGATAACCCGCGGTCGGCGGACTGCCTGCGGCTTCGCCAAACGTGATCAACCGGTTCACCATGCCGCGCGCCGGACGTCCGGAAATCACTTCGGTCAGGCGCGTACGGGCTGCGCGCTCGCTCTTGAGATTCTGGCGATAGGCGACGTTGGCAGCCGATTCGGGACACAGCACGAACGCGGTGCCCAGCTGTGCAGCCGCCGCCCCCAGATCCAGCATGGCACGGATGCCGGCACCATCCATGATGCCGCCGGCACCCACGATCGGCAGCCTGGTCTGTTGCACCAGCATGCGCACCAGCACCGCCGTGCTCCAGCACTCGTCCGGCGCCTGCGGATCGAACATGCCGCGATGGCCGCCTGCCTCGATGCCCTGAGCCACGATGGCATCGATACCCGCTTGCTCGATCCAGCGTGCCTCCTGCAAACTGGTGGCCGTCGCCATCGTCAGGATGCCCGCCTCGCGCAGCGCGGTCAGGGCCTGTGGCGACGGCAATCCGAAATGGAAACTCACCACCGTCGGGCGCAGCTCAAGCAACATCTGCAAGGCGGCATCGTCGTTCACAAAGGTACGGTAGATCTCGTTGAGTGCATCCGGCGGGGTCGCGCCCACCTCGGCAAACAGCGGTGCCAGATGCTGCACCCACGCGGCCTCGCGCGCGGCATCACGCTGCGCTGGCGCGTGGCAAAAGACGTTGACATTGAAAGGCTTGTCCGTCAGAGCGCGCGTTTCCGCGATCATCTGCCGTGCCTGTTCGAGGGTGTTGGCGCCGATGCCGAGCGAGCCCAGCCCGCCTGCATTCGAAACAGCCGCCGCGAGCCTGGGCGTGGAGGTACCCGTCATGGGAGCCTGGATGATGGGATACCGGATGCCTAGGCGCGCCAGGAATGTAGTAGACGAAGTCATGCGATGGACTCTCTTTCAGCGAAGACGGGGGGGACTTTCGCGATGGTAAATCTGTTTGGCAAACCCCTTTTGCCAAGCGGCCCAAATGGAGGGACGACCCCGCACGTCACGCCCAGCTTTCCCCCAGCGTCTCCACCTGCTGCAGCACCAGTTCCACCGCTTCTTCTGCCTGATCCGGAGGGTACTTGTACTTGCGCAGGATGCGCTTGACCATCAGCCGCAGTGTGGCGCGCACGCTCTCACGCCTGGCCCAATCCACCGTAATGTTCTTGCGCAGGTTCTCAGTCAGCTCGTGAGCGATCTTCTTCAGTGTTTCGTCACTCAACTCGCGCACGGCTGATTCGTTGTTGACCAGCGCATCGTAGAACTTCACTTCGTCTTCACTCAGGCCCAGTTCCTCCCCGCGTCGCGCCGCCTCGCGGAAGCGGCGGGCCATCTCCACCAGTTCCTCCATCACCTGCGCGGTTTCGATGCTGCGGTTCTGGTAGCGGGTAATCACGTTGCCGAGCAAATCGGAAAACTTCTTCTGTTGCACCACATTGGTGGCGAATTTGCTCCTGATCTCGCCTTCCAGCAGGCGCTCCAGCAACTCCACCGCGAGATTCTTTTCAGGCAGGTTGCGCACCTGCGCGAGGAAATCTTCATCCAGCAGGCCGATGTTGGGCTTTTCCAGCCCCACGGCGTTGAAAATGTCCACAACATCTTCGCTCACCACCGCCTGGTTGATGATCTGCCGAACAGCCAGTTCACGCTGCTCATCGGTTCTTCGTTGCTGGCTGGTGTCGCGTTTGGTGAGGATCACCTTCACGGCCTGCAAAAAGGCGACCTCATCGCGCACCGCCTTGGCCTCGTCCAGCGTACAGCACAGACTGAAGGCCTTGCTCATGGCCAGCGCCGCGTCGGCAAAGCGCTTCTTGCCATCGCGCTTGCCATCACCCTGCTCGGGCTTGAGCCCCAGCACATGGTTGGCAGCACCGGCCAGCAGGCGATGACCACCTGTGCGGAATGCACTGTAGTCAAAGCCGTGCAGCATGGCACGCAGCACATCCAGCTTTTCCAGCAGCACGGAAAGGGCTTCATGGGCGTCCACCGTCGGCCGGCCACGGCCCTGGCTGGCGGTGTACTCGCGCATGGCAGCCTTCAATTCGTTGCCAATGCCGATGTAATCCACCACCAATCCGCCCTGCTTGTCGCGGAACACCCGGTTCACGCGCGCAATGGCCTGCATCAGGTTGTGGCCCTTCATGGGCTTGTCCACATACATGGTGTGCACGCAAGGCGCATCAAACCCGGTCAGCCACATGTCGCGCACAATCACCATGCGCAAGGGGTCAGCCGGATCCTTGAAACGCTTTTCCAGCCGTTTCTTCACCTGGCTGCTGTAGATGTGCGGGCGCAGCAATTCCTTGTCACTCGCACTGCCCGTCATCACGATCTTGATGGCTCCCTGCTCGGGATCAGCGCTGTGCCACTCGGGACGCAGCTTGATGATTTCGTCGTAGAGGTGCACGCAGATGTCGCGGCTCATGGTCACCACCATGGCCTTGCCTTGCTGTGCCTTGTTGCGCTCCTCGAAGTGCGCCACCAGATCGGCAGCCACTCTGGCCACGCGCGGCTGGGCACCCACGATTTTTTCCAGCGCAGCCCAGCGGCTCTTGAGGCGGGCCTGGGTCCCCTCTTCCTCGCCCTCGGCCAGTTCATCGACTTCATCGTCAATCTGCGACAGGTCTTCCTCCCTCAAACGCAGCTTGGCCAGACGCGACTCGTAATAAATGGCCACCGTAGCGCCATCTTCCTTGGCCTGCTGCATGTCGTAGATGTGGATGTAATCTCCGAATACGGCCCGGGTGTCGCGGTCGGTGCTGCTGACTGGCGTGCCGGTAAAGGCCACGAACGTGGCATTGGGCAAGGCATCACGCAAGTGCTGCGCGTAGCCCACCTGGTAGCTGCTGGCGCCGTAAGGCGGGGGCGCAAACTCGGTCGTGCCTGCCTCTAACCTGCTCTCCCCATCACCGGTCGTGATCGCACCGTAGCTGGCGGTACTCGCCTTCGGTGCCTTGAGCCTAGCCTCGAAACCATACTGCGTGCGGTGCGCCTCGTCCGCCACCACCACGATATTGCGCCGGTCGGACAGCAGCGGAAACACGTCCTCATCTTCTCCAGGCATGAATTTCTGGATGGTGGCAAAAATGATGCCGCCGGAAGGCCGGTTGCCCAGCAATTGCCGCAATTGCTGCCGCGTATGGGCTTGTACGGGGGTTTCGCGCAGCAGGTCTTGCGCCAGGCTGAATACGCCGAACAATTGCCCGTCCAGATCATTGCGGTCGGTAATCACCACCAGCGTGGGGTTGGCCATGGCCGGCTCCTGCATCACGCGGGCGGCAAAGCAAGTCATGGTGATGCTCTTGCCGCTGCCCTGCGTATGCCACACCACGCCACCCTTGCCGCGCACGCCCGCAGCGCTGTCCGGCCGCGACGCCGCCACGACCTGTTCCACCGCCGCACGCACGGCATGAAACTGGTGGTAGCCGGCAATCTTCTTGACCAGCTGGCCGTCATCCTCAAATAGCACAAAGAAGCGCAGGTAATCCAGAAGATACTCCGGCGCCAGCACCCCGCGCACCAGCGTTTCCAGTTCGTTGAATGCTCCCAGCGGGTCCATACAACTGCCGTCAATGGTGCGCCACTGCATGAAACGCTCGGTATCGGCCGAAAGTGACCCCAGCCGTGCATCGCTGCCATCGGAAATCACCAGCACCTCGTTGTACTGGAAGATGTCCGGAATCTGCTCCTTGTAGGTCTGCAACTGCTGCCAGGCACGCCAGATATCGGCGACCTCGTCGGCGGGATTCTTCAACTCCAGCAGCACCAGCGGCAGGCCGTTGATGAACAGCACGATATCGGGCCGGCGCACATGGTGCGGCCCGCGCAGCGAAAACTGGTTGACGGCCCAGAACTCGTTGCGGGAGGGATCGGTCCAGTCCATCAGGCGCACAAAATCGCCCACGGTTTCGCCATCGCGCTGGTATTGCACCGGCACGCCGCCCACCAGCAGCTTGTGGAAGGCCCGGTTGGCCGACAGTTGCGCAGGAATGCCCAGATGCAGCACCTGCTGCAGTGCATCGTCGCAAGCCGAGGCCGGCATGCCGGGGTTCAGCCGCTGGATGGCGGCGAGCAGGCGCTGGGGCAAGATGGCCTGACGGAAGTCGCTGCGCTCGGGGTCGATGCCATCGGGAGCGATGTCCAGACCATAGCGCACCGTATAGCCTACCTCGGTCAGCCAGGCCAGGGCTTCCTGTTCGAGTTGGTCTTCGGTCATGGCGATGGCTCCTGCCTGATGTTTGCGTGCACAGCGATTACTCCCCCTGACTCAGCAGAATCCGGGTCAGCGCAAGATTGACGTAGTAGTTACTGCGCCCGATTTTCTGCTTTTCCACAAACCCGGACGCCGCCAATGCATCCAGATAACGGGTGGCAGTCAATCTGGAAACATTCAAATCCCGCTGCACAAAATCAATCTTGGTATACGGGTGCGTGAAAAGGTTGTTGATCAGATCCTGGCTGTAGAACTTGTGCTCGTCACGGATACGGTGCTTGTAGTCCATCAATGCTCCATGAATGGCCTGCACCGTCTGGATAGTCTGCTGTGCGGTAACTTCTACCGCCTCCAGCATGTACAGCACCCACTCCTCCCAGGTGTCCTCATCCCGTACCGTCTGCAACAGGCGGTAGTAGTCGCCCTTGTTCTGCACAATGTGCTGGCTCAGGTATAGCACCGGGATGTCAAGCAAGCCCTCTTTCACCAGATACAGCACATTCAGGATACGCCCGGTACGTCCGTTGCCATCATAGAAGGGATGGATGCTCTCGAACTGGTGATGCATCAGCGCCATCTTGATAAGCGGATCCACGTCGAACACTGCAGGATCGTTCATGAAACGCTCCAGATCGCGCATGAGGGCAACGATTTCTTCCGGCTCCTGGGGCGGCGTATAGACCGTGCGACCAGCCCCGTCCTTGAGTGCGGTGCCGGGTAGTTTGCGAAAACCTGCGTTGTTGCGCTCCAGCTCGCGCTGGATTTCGATGATGTGGTTGCTGGTCAGCAGCCCGGTGCTGCGCACCTGCTCGAACCCCACGCGCAAGGCCTGGCGGTAGCGCAGCACTTCCTTGGCGGCAGGGTTTGCGAATGCCTCCGGGTCCACGTCGTCCTTGAACAACTCATCATGCGTGGTGACGATATTCTCGATGGCTGAACTGTCCTTGGCCTCCTGCAGGCCCAGGGTGTTGATCAGGATGCTCTGGTTGGGAATGGAGGCAGCCACACCCTTGAGTTCGGCCAGGCGACGGCTGCTGCTGGCCAGTTTTTTCAGGATGCGCGGCGCATCGAAGCGTGCCGGATCCAGCGTCTCCAGAGGGAAAAGGGTTGCCATGAGGGGTTCGCAGCCTTGGACGTGTATAGAAAAACGGAATTTCTATACATGTTAGCATCGACGTGTATAGAAAAACGCGATTTGTATACATGTCAAGGTGCTTATGCGTCTTCGCTTGGCAATTAATCCACTAACTCATTGATTTTATTTAATTTTTACAAGATTCAGCAACCATTGTTAATTGTTTGCTAAACGCTCGGCCCGCCCAGACGCAACGTGTAAAAGGGCTTTCCCTCCCCTGTGTTCCTGCACAGGAAGTCCGTTTTCCAGGTCATCGGCAATGCAGGTAGCCAACTGCGCAAGCAAGGCCTCAATGTCTTCGTACGTTGGCACCTTCATTCGGTCTCCGATTCAGTTTGTGGCAGGCGCAGCTGGCCGGATACTAAACGGGGAAGCAAGGTATCGCGGAGTGTAACGAGCGTCCGAGCCTGCCTTTCGTTTTCCGCCAATCTGTCGAAAAGGTCTCCGACCACGTCAACAAAGGCTTCCACGATCGCCTTGGGCGGCTCGACGATGGGAATAGAGCGAAACACCTTCTTGCTGATCTCCATGAAGGTAGAGCCGTTGGCATGCCCTTTGATGCTCTGCATATTGTGCTTGCACCAGAACAACATGAAGAGTGGAGGTAGAGTGCTTCCAGGAAGCATCGCGATATAGCCCTGATTAATGGCAACTGGCATCTGCGCCACAGCAAGATAGCCTATGGGTGCCCGAGAAGACATCAAAAGGGTTCCCCCCGGCAGCAGGCCCGAGCTGATTTTCTCCAGGCCGGTTGCGCTGATCTTGCGCTCCGTCTCCAGCAGCACCGGACTCACCAAGCCGGATAAGTCCTTAGGAGATGTCCAATGATAGGTCGCCGGCGCCCAGTACGCCTCATCCTTGGTTGAGGGCGTAGCTCCTCCGACCGTTTCTACAAGATCTCCAATGGTACGAACCTGCCAGCCATACGGGATCATCCCCAACTCACTTGTGGATAGCGCATCTGGGAATAGGCCCGCCGTAGTCTCGTCCATGCCTTCGGGTGCACGGCCTTCCATCTTGGCGCGGACGGGATCGAAGTCGACGAACCATGACTTGAACAGAGTTTGGGCGATGGCTTCGAGGGTGGCGTTGGTTTCGCGCAGGAGGGTGATGCGGTCATCCAAGCTACCCAACATTCCAGCGATTTCACGCTGAACAGATATGGGCGGCAAATTGATCGGAACCGCTGAAAGAATTCCCGTATTTAGATTGGGCATCGTTGCGCCCACAGCGTGCCGCACCAACCAGTCCTTGGTATCTGGCAAGCGCAAGCAGTGCGAAATGAATTTCGCGTTTGCAATGCGCTCTGCACCCAAGCGCACCTTCAAGCAACCGGTGCCACAAAACCATCCGACCTCATGCTCGCGAATCAAAGCATTTTTCGTCACGTCGCCACGACGGCTAAACACAATGTCATTCAACATCAGTTTGTGCTGTGACAGGCGATCAACATCTGATTGATCTATTCGTGCAATGCCATCCTCAACGATTCCACCATCGCCAATATTTGTTGGCATGACAACTGGAATGCCCACCTCTTTGTAGTCGGAGGTATGCAGCTGGCTGCCAAAGGGACCTGTTTGAATTGCGCCACCTTGCTCGGCACAAATCTCACCTAGGGTTGTGAGTCGCCACTCAGAACTCATACCCCAGCCCCCCCAGCTTCTGCCGAATCAGCGCATCCAGCTCTGCGCCTTTGGCCATTTGTTCGCCCAGCTTAGCGGTGAGCTTCTGCATCTTTTCGGCAAAGGCCTCGTCGTCGTCGTCCACCTCTTCGGCACCCACGTAGCGGCCGGGGGTGAGCACATGGCCCTGCTGGGCGATCTCGGCCAGGGGCACGCTGCGGCAGAAGCCGGGCACGTCCTGGTAGGCGTCGCTGCCTGCACGCCAGTCGGCCACGGTCTGGCCGATGCGCTCGATGACCTCGTCGCTCAGCTCGCTTTGTACGCGGCTGATCATGCGGCCTTGTTTGCGGGCGTCGATGAACAGCACTTCACCCTTGCGGCTTTTTTGCTTGGCCAAGAACCACAAGCACGCTGGGATTTGCGTGTTGAAGAACAGCTGGCCCGGCAGGGCCACCATGACTTCCACCACATCGGCGTCCACCATGGCTGCGCGAATCTGGCCTTCGCTGTTTTGGCTGGAGCTCATGCTGCCGTTGGCCAGCACAATGCCGGCTCGGCCCGTGGGCTTGAGGTGGTGCAGGATGTGTTGCAGCCAGGCGTAGTTGGCGTTGCCGGCGGGCGGTGTGCCGTAGACCCAGCGGGCGTCGCCGTCCAGGCTGGGGTGCCACCAGTCGCTGATGTTGAAGGGCGGGTTGGCCAGGCAGTAGTCGGCGCGCAGGTCCGGATGCTGGTCACGCACGAAAGTGTCAGCCGGCTCGCGTCCCAGGTCGAAGTCGATGCCGCGAATGGCCAGGTTCATGGCCGCCAGGCGCCAGGTGGTGGGATTGGATTCCTGCCCGTAGATGGACACGTCGCCCCGCTTGCCGCCGTGCGCCTCGATGAACTTTTCGCTCTGCACGAACATGCCGCCCGAGCCGCAGCACGGGTCGTACACCTGGCCGTGGTGCGGGGCCAGCACGGCCACCAGCGTCTTGACGATGGCGGCCGGCGTGTAGAACTGCCCGCCGCGCTTGCCCTCGGCACTGGCGAACAGGCCCAGAAAATACTCGTACACCTGTCCCAGCACATCACGCGCGACCGAGGCATCTTCACCAAAGCCGATGGTGGAGACCAAGTCCACCAGCTCACCGAGCTTGCCATCGGGCAACTGGGCACGGGCGTAGCGCTTGTCCAGAATCCCTTTGAGGCGCGGGTTCTCGCCCTCGATCAGGGTCAGAGCGTTGTCAATCTGCTTGCCGATTTCGGGGCTGCGGGCACCGGCGCGCAGGGTTTCCCAGCGTGCGTTTTCGGGCACCCAGAAGACGTTGGCGCTGGTGTAGTAATCGCGGTCTTCCAGCTCTGCGGCAATGTCTTCGTCGGCAGCATCGCCGTAGTAGTACTCGTCCTCGGGGTCGCGCAGGCGTGCCTTGATTTCGGTCTGGCGAGCCGTGAAGGTGTCGGAAACGTACTTGAGAAAGATCAGACCAAGCACCAGGTGCTTGTATTCGGCTGCATCCATGTTGGCGCGCAGCTTGTCGGCGGTGGCCCAGAGGGTTTTCTTGGTGGAATCGAGCATGGCGGGAACGGTGTGTAAGCGGTCGATGGTACCAACTCCTGCCCTGCTTTTAGCCTCGCTCAGCCGCCTTTCGCACTCTGGAATTTCGGGGCCGCGGCGAAGAGGATAGTTTCAACCCGCTATGCTTGCCCCATGCAATCTTCCGAGCCAACCCCCAAACCGTCCGGGCCCTCGCCCTGGCGCCGCCGCGCCCGCTCCTGGGCGGTCAATCTGGCCGTCCTGCTGGCCGCTTTCATGGCCGCTCACCTTTGGCAGACACGCAACATGGCGTCCGGACAGGCACCCGAGGTGCAGTTCGAGCGCGCGGCCAGTGTCGGCGCCACGCATACGCTGACGCAATGGCGCCAGCAGCACGCCGGAGAGCCTGTGTTGCTGTACTTCTGGGCCACCTGGTGCCCGATCTGCAAGCTGGAACAGGGTTCGGTGGACGCGCTGGTGCAGAAGTACCCTGTGCTGCCCATCGCCATGCAGTCCGGCCCTGCCTCGACGGTGGCGGCCTATGAGCAGAAAAGCGGCCTGCGCTGGAACAGTGCCATGGACCCGCAAGGTGACATCGCGCGCACCTTTGGCGTGAACTCCACCCCCAGCTTCATCATTCTGGCGCCGGATGGCAGCATCTCCAGCCGGACGGTGGGGCTGACCAGCAACTGGGGCCTGCAATTGCGGCTACTGTGGGCGCGTATCGCTGGCTGAGACCGTGGTGCCGGCACAGCCTTAGCCGGTATTGCGCAGCCCCGCAGCAATCCCGTTCACCGAGATATGGATCCCGCGCTTGAGCCGCGCCGGCTGCTGCTGCCACGCCGGCAGCGCCAGTTCGGCGGCATCCGGCGCCCCGTTCTCCTTGCTGGCCCGGTAACGCCGCATCAGTTCCACCTGCAGGTGGTTGAGCGGATCGATGTACGGAAAGCGGTGCGCAATCGAACGCGCCAGCGCCGGGTTGTGCGCCAGGCGATCGCTTTCGCCGGTGATCAGCGCCAGCATGTCCTGCGTGGCGTCCCACTCGGCACGGATGGCCCCGAAAATCCGGCGCCCCAGCGCCTGGTCCGGCACCAATTCCACATAGCGTTCGGCAATCGGCATGTCGGTCTTGGACAGCACCATGTCCAGGTTGGACAGCACGGTGGCAAAGAACGGCCACTCGCGGTACATGGCCTGCAGCGTCTGCAGGCGCTGCGCGTCCGGCGCATCACCACCCGCCATGAGCCACTGCCGCACGCCACTGCCAAAGCCGGCCCAGCCCGGCAGCGCCACGCGCGACTGGCCCCAGCTGAAGCCCCAGGGGATCGCCCGCAGATCCTCGATACTGCGCAAGGCCTTGCGGCTGGCCGGGCGTGAGCCGATGTTCAGCTCGGAAATCTCGCGCAGCGGCGTGGCTGCAAAGAAGTAGTCTGTGAAGCCGGGCGTTTCGTACACCAGCGCGCGGTAGGCCGAGAAACACGCATCGCTGATCTGTTGTGCTGCCTGCAAATACGCCTCGGGCACCGGCTCGGACGGCGCCAGCAGACTGGCCTCCAGCGTGGCCGCCACCAGGGTTTCCAGGTTGCGGCGGCCAATTTCCGGATTGGCGTATTTGGAGGCAATCACTTCGCCCTGCTCCGTCAGGCGGATCTGGCCGTTCACGGTACCGGGCGGCTGCGCCAGGATGGCCTGGTAGCTTGGGCCGCCACCACGCCCCACGGTACCGCCACGGCCGTGGAAGAGGCGCAGCTTCACGCCGTGCTGTTCGCGCAGCGGATCGAACAGCGTCAGCAGTTCCTGCTCGGTCTGATACAGGTTCCAGTTGCTGGTGAACATGCCACCGTCCTTGTTGCTGTCGCTGTAGCCCAGCATGATGTCCTGCTCGGCGCCACTGGCCAGCACCATGTCCAGCACGCCCGGCAGCGCATACCACTCGCGCATGATGCGCGTGGCGGCCTGCAGGTCGGCAATGGTCTCGAACAGCGGCGAAACGATCAACCGGCTGCGCCCCTGCGCCGTGCCGAAGCCGCGCAGCAGGCCGGTTTCCTTCATCAGCACCATCACTTCCAGCAGATCGCTCACATCCTCGGTGTGCGAGATGATGTAGTGGCGCAGCGCATGGCGGCCGTACTGTTCCAGATGCTGCAATGCGGCACGGAACACCCCCAGTTCGCCATGGACCTTCTCGCTGTAGTCGGCATGCGGCACCTGCAGCGGACGCACATCGGCCAGCACCTGCTGCAGGCAGGCGCGTTTGCCGGCTTCGTTGAGCGCGCTGTAGTCGTCCTGCAGCTGCGCCACGCGCAGCAGTTCGGCCACCACGGCTTCGTGTTCTTCCGAGTTCTGGCGCAGGTCCACTGTGGCCAGGTGGAAGCCGAACACCTCCACGGCGCGCAGCAGTTCGGACAGGCGCAGTGCCAGCAGCGGCGTGCCGTGATGCTCACGCAGTGAGCACTCTAGCAGGCGCAAATGGGCCAGCAGTTCGTCGGCGCTGGCATAGGGTTCTCCCCTCACGGCCGGCGCATACGGTGCGTCGATGCCGGTGCGCTGCTTCAGCGTCGCCGCCACCCGGGCATAGATGCCGATCACCACGCGGCGGTAGGGTTCGTCCTTGCGATGGATGTTGGTATCCCCCACGGTATCAGCCAGCGCCTGCAGTTCCGGCTCCACATCGACCAGGATGGTGGACATGGACAGCTCCAGCCCCAGCGCGTTGAGCTCATGCAGGTAGTGCGTCAGCGCGGTTTCGCACTGCAGGCGGAACGCCAGCGCCAGGCTCTCGGCGGTGACGAAAGGGTTGCCGTCGCGGTCGCCGCCAATCCAGTTGCCCATGCGGAAGAACGGCGCGATCGGCTGGCCGGGCAATGCCTCTTCCAGTTCGGCATACAGGTGCGGCACCTCGCGCAGAAAGGTGCTGTGGTAGTAGGCCAGCGCGTTGCGGATTTCGTCGGCCACGCTGAGTTTCTCGTCGCGCAGCATGCGCGTCTGCCACAGCTGGGTGATGCGCGCCTTGAGCAGCAGCGTGTTGCGCTCGCGCTCGCGGGTGGTTACGGCCTGCTCGCGCTCGGCTACCAGCTGCGCAATGGCACGCTCGGCGGTCAGGATGATGGTGCGCTGCACCTCGGTCGGATGAGCGGTCAGCACCGGCGACACATACGCCTGCTCCAGCAGTCCGGCGATGCGCTCGGCCGAAACGCCCTCTTCCTGCAGCCGCGCCAGGCCCGCCGCCAGCGAACCACGCTGCGCCTCGCCGCGGCGCTCGTGAAACTGGCGGCGGCGAATGTGGTGGTGGTCTTCGGCGATATTGGCCAGATGCGAGAAATAGCTGAAGGCCCGCGCCACCTGCACGGTCTGTTCCAGCGACAGGTTTTTCAGCAGCTCGGCCAGCGTCTGGCCGGCTCCCTTGTCGTCGCGGATGCGATAGGCGACCGACAGCTGGCGGATGCGCTCGACCAACTGATACACAGGCTCGCCCTCCTGCTCCCGGATCACATCGCCCAGCAGCTTGCCCAGCAGGCGGATATCGTCGATCAGGGGTTGCTCTTTGTGCAGGGAAGCAGACTGGGGCATGGAAGGTCTCGCAAAAGAAAAGAGTCAGCGGGCCTCTTGGCGAAATGGCAGCGCATCACAGCGCCTGGCCCATTCTCCGCACGCCCTCCTCGATCTTCTCCAGATCCGAGGTGGCAAAGCTCATGCGGAAGCAGGCCTGATCGGGCTGCTGGGCAAAGAAGGGAGCGCCGGGCACAAAAGCGACCAGCTTGTCGACGGCGCGCTTGGCAAATGCACCGGCATCGGCCTCGCGCCCGTTGGCGCCGGTCAGGCGCAGCCAGAAGAACATGCCACCGCTCGGCTCGTGGAAGCTGACGGCATCGCCCAGTTCGCGGCGCAGGCTTTCGGCCATGCAGCGGGCGCGCTCGGCATAGACACGGCGCACCTGGTTTACCGCCTGCGGCAGGCGGTTGCTCTGCAGATAGGCAGCTGCGGTGGCCTGGGCATAGGTGCTGGTATTGGCATCGCTGAATTGCTTGCACATTACGGCATTGGCCAGCAACGCCTTGGGAGCCACCAGCCAGCCCAGGCGCAGTCCCGGTGACAGGATCTTGCTCAGACTGCCGCAGTGGACTAGCCACTCACGGCTGCCGGGCACCTCACTGCTCAGCGCCAGCAGGCTGGGCGGCGGCGGGGCATCGAAGAACAGGTCGCCGTAGGGATCATCCTCCACCACCAGGGTCTGGTACTGCGCGGCCAGTTCCAGCACGCGCTTGCGGCGCTCCAGCGTGAGCATGGCGCCGCTCGGGTTGCCGAAGGTGGGAATCAGGTACACCAGTTTGGGCTTGTGCTCGGCGATCAGCGCCTCCAGCTGGTCGACCTGCACACCATCGCCATCGATGGGCGCGCTGATCACCTCGGCGCCATACAGGCGGAAGCACTGGATGGTGGCCAGAAAGGTCGGACCTTCCACAATCACCTTGTCGCCGGGCGAAATCATGCACTTGCCGATCAGGTCCAGGGCCTGCTGGCTGCCGGTGGTGACGATGAAGTCGTCCTCGGACAGCGGTGCACTCTTGTTGCCGGAGAGCACGGCAATCTGCTCCTTGAGCGGACCGAAGCCTTCGGTAGCGCCGTACTGCAGTGCCGCGCCGGGCCACTGCTGCAGCGCATCGGTGCTGGCCGCGCGAAAGCCCTCCACGTCGAACAAGGCAGGATCCGGAAAACCGCCGGCAAAGCTGATGATGCCGGGCTTGCCGAGCAGCTTGAACAGTTCGCGGATGGCGGAGGTTTCGCAGTTTTGCAGGCGAGAGGCAAATTGCATGGAGCGGGATCCTGGATAAAACGCACGACAGGCACTCCCCCTGCGGGGCGTGCCACAATCGCGCAATCGACAACAACAGACAGACTATAGCGGCTCCCGCCTTGCGTGGCGGGCTTGAAGTTTTTTGTTCCCCATGAAAAAAGACCAGATCGTCCGCTTCTTCAGCGTGCTGCAGGCCGCCAATCCGCACCCCGAAACCGAGCTCGCATACAGCACTCCGTTCGAACTGCTGATCGCCGTGCTGCTCAGCGCGCAGGCCACCGATGTGGGCGTGAACAAGGCCACGCGTCTGCTCTATCCGGTGGCCAACACGCCGCAGGCCATCCTCGACCTGGGCCTGGAAGGGCTGGAGAGCTACATCAAGACCATCGGCCTGTACCGCAGCAAGGCCAAACACATCATGGCCACCTGCCGCCTGCTGCTGGACGAGTTCGGCGGCGAAGTGCCGCACAGCCGCGAGGCGCTGGAAAAGCTGCCTGGAGTCGGTCGCAAGACCGCCAACGTAGTGCTCAACGTCGCCTTTGGCGAACCGACCATGGCGGTGGATACGCACATCTTCCGCGTCAGCAACCGCACCGGCCTGGCGCCCGGCAAGACGCCGCTGGCCGTGGAAAAGCAGTTGCTCAAGCGCGTGCCCAGGGAATTTCTGGTGCATGCTCACCACTGGCTGATCCTGCACGGCCGCTACATCTGCAAGGCACGCACGCCCGAATGCTGGCACTGTGCCGTGGCCGACAGCTGTGACTTCCAGCCCAAGACCCCTGCCAAGGGCACACGCCAAAAAGCGGCGGCATGAGGCCCTGCTGATCCGGCACGGAAACTTCCGCACCGACAGCCCGCCCAAGCCCGTTCAGCCCCGTGCACCCGCCATGCGTTTCGCCCCCCGCCGCACCCTGACCGACAGCGAAATCGCGCTGGTGCGCCCGTTGTTCCGCGACGGGTTGGACTATGCGCTGATCCGCATCCAGAGCGGCGGCTGGCTGGGACTGCCGCACCTGACCCGCGCGGCACTGGCGCATGGCAACACGCTGGTGTTTCCACCGCGTCTGGTGCACCACGACTTTGCCCTGGCCGATGACGCCACCAAGCTGTGGTTCGTGCACGAGCTGGTGCACGCCTGGCAGTGGCAGCGTGGCTTTCGCCTGTGGCGCCATGGGGTTCGGCTGGCCCTGCGCGGCGGCTACCGGCAGCAGCGTGCCTACCGCTACCAGCATCTGTTGCCCCATGCGGAGCGCTTCTGCGAACTCAACATGGAGCAGCAGGCCGACCTGATTGCACACTATTTCGATGCTGCCTTCCTCCACGGTGACGGCAGCGTGCACGACCGTGCCCGGCACCTGCAGCAACTGCCGCACTATCGCGCGCTGCTGGCGGAGTTTCTGCACGACCCCTGCAATCTGGCACTGGTGCCTGCCCACGGCACCCATCGTGCGCCGCTGGGGTGATCCACGCTCCAGCCCTCCTGCACCGGTGCAGCGGCCACTGCACCAGCAACGCCGCTGGGCCCTCCCGTGTATCCCCCGATGGGGCGCATGCCCTCATAATTGGGCCATGCCCAACACCCTGCCACCCTGCCAGCCCCGGTCCCGCGCCGACCTGTTCTGGTCCTTTACCTGGCTGGCGCTCCAGGGCTTTGGCGGCGTAATGGCCATCACCCAGCGCGAACTGGTCGATCGCAAGCGCTGGCTCACGCGCGAGCAGTTCGTGGAAGAATGGGCCGTAGCGCAAACGCTGCCCGGGCCGAATGCCATCAATTTGTGCATTGCCTTCGGTGCCCGGCATTTCGGGCTGTCCGGCGCACTCGCGGCCATGGCCGGCATGCTGGCGGCGCCGATGGTCATCGTCTTGCTGGTCGCCTTGCTCCATGCGGACCTGGCCGGTCATCCCGTGGCCCAGGGTGCCTTGCGCGGAATGGGCGCCGTCGCTGCCGGACTGGTCACCGCCACCGGCCTGCGCCTGGCCAGTGCCCTCAAGACCCATCCTCTCGGCCTGCCCCTGGCGGCTGCCATCGCCGTGCTCGCCTTCGTCGCCGTCGCCCTGCTGCGCTGGCCGCTGATCTGGGTGCTGCTGGGCCTGGGCAGCTTGAGCTGCGTGCTTTCCTACCTCCGCCTCGGCCACCGGGCCGCCACACGACAGCAGCCATGACCATCACACTCACCAGCGCCCAGTGGCTGGATATCTTCCTGCAGTTTCTCTCGCTGTCGCTGCTGGCGGTTGGCGGGCCGATGAGCACCGCGCCCGACATGCACCGCTATCTGGTGAGCCAGCACCACTGGCTGAGCGAAGCGCAGTTCAACTCTTCCATCGCGCTGGCCCAGGCCGCGCCCGGCCCCAATGTGCTATTCGTCGGGCTGCTGGGCTGGAATCTCGGCCTGAATGCCGCTGGCGGCCTCGCTGCCGGACCGCACGCCCTGGTGCTGGCGCTGTTCGGCCTGCTGCTGGCCATGACGGGTTGCATGCTGCCGGCACTCGTGCTGGCCTACCATGCCAGCCGCTGGGCGCACCGCAACCGACAGCGCCGTGCGGTGCGTGCCTTCAAGTCCGGCATGGCTCCGCTGGTGGTCGCGCTGATGATCGCCACCGGCTGGCTGCTGGCCGCCGCACACGACCATGCCAGACAGGACTGGCGACTCTGGCTGCTGACGCTGGCCGCCACCCTGATCGTCTGGCGCACGCAGGTGCACCTGCTGTGGCTGATCGCAGCGGGTGCCCTGCTGGGCGGACTGGGCTGGGTCTAGCCGCCCGGTTCACCCCCGCAAATCAGGCGGATTGCCCATCCACCCCGGCGCTGGCAAAACTCGCCATGTCGCGCAGCATGGTGCAGGCGGATTCGAGCAGCGGCCAGGCAATCGCCGCGCCCGAGCCTTCGCCCAGACGCATGCCCCAGTCCAGCAGCGGTCTGGCGTGCAGCACCTCGAGCATGTACTGGTGGCCTGGCTCGCCGGAACGGTGCGAGAAAATGCAGCGCTGCAGCACCCTGGGCTCGATCTTCGCGGCAACCAGCAGGGCCGAAGTGACGATCACGCCATCGATCAGCAGCAGGCGGTCTTGCGCCGCCGCCTGCAGCATCGCACCCACCATGGTGGCGATCTCGAAACCGCCGAGGGCTGCCAGTGCATCCAGCGCATCCCCGGTATCCGGGTTTGCTGCCAGCGCTTCGCGCAGCACCGCAATCTTGTGCCGCACCCCTTCGGAGTTCAAGCCGGTGCCGGCGCCGGTGCAGTCCACCAGATCCACCCCATGCAGGCGCGCCAGCAGCAGCGAGGCCGACGAGGTGTTGCCAATGCCCATCTCGCCCAGCATCAGGGCATTGCCCGGCAGGCTGCGCACCAGCTCCTGGCCGTTGCGGATCGCCTGCAGGCATTGCTCCATCGTCATGGCCGGGCCCTGGCTGCAATCGGCGGTGCCTGGCGCCACCTTGCAGACGCGCAGGGCCGGACGCGGCGCAAAATCATGCGCCACCCCGCAATCCACCACGGTCAGGGCAATGCCGTGCTGCCTGGCCAGCACACTCACGGCGGCGCCCCCGGCCAGGAAGTTCTCCACCATCTGCCAGGTCACGTCCTGCGGAAACGCCGACACGCCGCGCTTCACCAGGCCATGGTCCCCGGCAAACACCACCATCTGGGGCTGCTCCAGAACGGGGCGTGTGCTCTTGCGGATCATGCCGATCTCCAGCGCCAGATGCTCCAGCGCGCCCAGCGAGCCGAGCGGTTTGGTCTTCTGGTCGATGGCGCGCTGCAGTTCGGCGCGCAGTTCGGCATTCTCGAGGTCCAGCACAGGATCCAGTTCCAGACGCATGGTGATATTTCTCCCAGTCAGTACAAGCAATCAAACAAGCAGTTGGCGCAGCACGGGCGCGCCAAAATGCTCTTCCACAAAATCGGCAGCGCGCTCGAACACCGTGTCCAGCGCTACGGGCGCACTGCCGAACAGGGCCTGCAGCACGGCCGGCTGCTCCAGCAGTCCGTGCAGATACAGGCCCAGCACATTCCCCGCGTGGGGAATATCCGAGGTCGCAGCGCCATTGGTCCAGCCGATGACCTTGCCATCGGCATCCTGCAGCGCTTCGTGTGCCACATGGCCGGTGCGCACCATGGCCGCATGGGGCGCGGTCTGGCCCATGTGGATTTCGTAGCCCGCCACCGCCATGCCCGCCAGCGGCGCCCAGGCGCCTTCCAGGGGGGCGAAGCGCGCCTGCGTGCGGCACACCGTCTTGCGCGATTCGAACAGCGTCACCAGCGGCAGCAGGCCGATGCCCGGCCCGTTGCCGCCCGCACCCCGTGCCTCCACCCCTTCGAGATCGATCACGGCTTCGCCCAGCATCTGCAGGCCGCCGCACACGCCCAGCACCTTGCCGCCGCGCACCGCATGCTGGCGAATGGCGGCATCCAGCCCCCGACTGCGCAGCCACTGCAGATCGGCCGAAGTGCTCTTGCTGCCGGGCAGGATGATCCAGTCCTGCGCCCCCAGCGCAGCCAGCTGCTGCGCCTGGCGTACCCAGCGCACGCGCACGCCGGGCAGCTGCCGCAGCGGCTCGAACTCATCCAGGTTGCTGATGCGCGGATAGGCCACGATGGCTACCGTCACCGTGGCTTCCTCGCCACCGGTGGGCGCGTCGTCGAACACGCCGTCCTCTTCCGGCAGGCCATGGCCGCGCCACATGGGCAAGGTTGCCAGCACCGGCACGCCAGTCATCGCCTGCAGCATGTCCGGTGCCGGCGCCAGCAGGCTGGCATCACCGCGGAACTTGTTCAGCACGAAGCCGCGCAGCAATGCGCGATCCGCTTCGGGCATCAGTGCCCAGGTACCGTACAGGTGGGCAAAGGCGCCCCCGCGATCGATATCGGCCACCAGCAGGCAGGCCGCCCCGGTATGGCGCGCCACCCGCAGATTGACCACATCGCTGCCCATGAGGTTGATCTCGGCAGGCGAACCCGCCCCTTCGATCACCACCACGTCATTTTCGGCACGCAGCGCGTCGAGCGCTGCGGCAATCTGCGGCCAGACCTTCTCGCTGCGGCCGCGCCAGGGCATGGCTGTCAGCTCCGCATCCACCTGTCCCAGCACCACCACCTGGCTGCGCGTATCCGCCTCGGGCTTGAGCAGCAGCGGATTCATGCGCACTTCCGGCTCGGCGCGCGCAGCCAGGGCCTGGAAATACTGCGCGCTGCCGATTTCGCCGCCATCCGGACAGGCCGCCGTGCCGCCCACCACGCGCGCGTTGTTGCTCATGTTCTGCGCCTTGAACGGCGCCACACGCAATCCCTGTCGCGCATACCAGCGGCACAGCGCCGTCGTCAGCCAGCTCTTGCCCGCACCGCTGGTGCAGCCCAGCACCATCACGCACGGCGCCAGCCGGCGGCCGGATGTGTCCGCCGCCTGAGTCGCCCTGGCCGGCATGGCGTGTCCCGGCGCCCCCTCGCTCCGGCCTGCACCCTGCTGTATTCCGTTCATGCCTTCAACTCCTGCATCACTTCCGTCCAGGCATGCACCAGCGCCTGCTGCGCCTGCGGCGTGTGCACGCACAGGCGCACATGGCCCGGCAGGCCAAAACTGCAGCAATCACGCAGCTTGACTCCGCGCGCACGCAGCGCCTGCGTCAGGCTGTGCCAGTAGGGACTCAGCACGCGCAATGCCGAGGCATCCGCCTTCATGCCGTCCCACCCGCCGCTCGCATCGCAACGCGGTTGCGCCGGCTCGCCCCGCCCGCCCTGCACGTCCGGCTGATCGAACAGCAGCAGCGGCCAGGGCAGGCGCATCACGCCAAAATTTGTCTCGCTTGGAATCGCTTCCCAGCCCAGCATCTGCAAGCGCGCCATCTGCTGCAGTTTCCAGCTGCGCAGGATATACCGTGCCTCGTTCATCCAGCGCTGCGTCATGGGCGAGCACCAGCTTTCCAGCAGCGCCACGCCGTGCGCGCCCGTCGGCCACGACGGCCCCAGCTGCGCAAACTCCGCAATTGCGCCACGCTCCGCATGCAGCGGCGCAATGGCATAGGCGCCACGGATGCCGCACACACCCAGCGCCTTGTTGGGCGTCCAGAGCTGCCAGACCGCATCCCGGTCCAGTTCGGGAGCCAGCGGCTTGAACGACAACTGCAGCGGCGCGTAGGCACAATCCAGCACCACGATCGCTCCGGGCTTGCGCAAATCCCAGTCTTCCGGCAGGGTCAGCGCCTGGCCCAGCGGGCTGGACGGTGCACAGAGCCAGACCAGGTCCGCCTCGGCAATCATCTCCGTGCGCTTCAGCCCGACCTTGCTGGATGCCACGGCGTAGTCGCCGTAATGGAACTGCGGCATCCAGCTTGCGCCATGCGGATGGCGCAGGGCCGTCCAGGCCGCCAGCCGTGCAATCAATTCGCTGGCACTGGCACCGATCACGATGCGCTGCACTTCCACGTCATGGAACTCGGCCAGCTGCTCGCGCAGGCGCCGATAGGTGGGATCGGGATAGCGCGTGGCATCGGCCGCATTCAGCGCCTCCATCGTGTACGGGCACGGCCCGGCCGCATTGCTGTTGGTCGAAAAATCCCACGGCGCGGCCCCCATGGCATCGGTGCCGCCGTGCGCCGCAACCATCATGGTGTCTGTCATGCAGCCCTCCCCTGCCAGCCATGAAAGGCCAGCGCTGCGAACAAGATTGTGATTCCGAGCAGGCCCAGCACGGCCACTCGCGTCATCTGCACGGCGCGCGGCACATGGCTGGCCTGCGCCGCCTGTCCCGCCGCATGCAGGGTGTATACGCCCGGCTTGCGCAAGCGCACATCCAGGACCATCGCCATGGCGGCCATGGGCCAGCCACTGTTGGGTGAGGGCGTCCGCCCTGCCTCCTGCTGCAGGCGCTGCAGTGAACAGCGCGTCGGCCGCATGCCGGACAGCAGCAGCGCCAGTCCGGTGATGCGTGCGGGCAGCCAGGCCAGCACGTCATCGACACGCGCCGCCCATTTGCCCGCCCATTCCCAGACCTGGCCGCGGTAGTCGCCGCGGTAGCCCCACATGGAATCGGCCGTATCGGCATAACGGAACAGCGCCGCACCGGGCAGACCCAGCAACGCAAACCAGAACAGCGGCGCAATCACGGAATCATTCAGGTTCTCGGCGAGGCTCTCGATGGCGCTCTCGCGCACCTGCTCTTCGCCCAGCTGCGTCACATCACGGCTGACGATGCGCGCCAGTTGCTGCTGCCCTTCCTGCAGGGAACGCCCCAGCGCCACCTCCACCGCCGCCACCTCGTCGGTCAGCATGCGCCAGGCCAGCAACGGCTTCAGCGCAATGCCCAGCAGCAGGGCGGCCCAGCCCCACGGCAACTGCAACAATAGCCATTGCAGCGCTCCTGCCACTACCAGCACAAGCAACGCCCCGCCCCACCAGGCCAGTGCTCCGCGCCAGAAGCTCGGCCAGTCAGCCTCGTGCGGGCGCACCCGCGCCTGCAGCCAGCGCCCGGCACGGCCCAGGTAGTTGCCCATCCAGACAACCGGGTGCCAGCGCGGTGGCGGCTCCCCGATCCACTGGTCGATCATCAGGGCAAGCAGCACGGCTGCAAATCCGATCCAGAGTCCGTGTGGTCCTGTCATGGCAACACTCCTGCCGGGTCGGTAGCATGCACGGCACCCGCAAGGGTGCCGCCGCGGATCAGTGTCCCGACTTTCCCGCCGTCATGCCCAGACGCTCGATCAGCTTCAGGTCGGCTTCCACATCGGGGTTGCCGGTGGTGAGCAGCTTTTCACCGTAGAAAATGGAGTTGGCACCAGCCATGAAGCACAGCGCCTGCATGGTATCGGCCATGGCACTGCGGCCAGCCGACAGGCGCACGCGCGCCTTGGGCATGGTGATGCGGGCCACGGCGATCATGCGCACGAACTCCAGCGGATCGATGTCTTCGGTTTCGGCCAGCGGCGTGCCCTCGACCTTCACCAGATTGTTGATCGGCACGCTGTCCGGATAATGCGGATGCAGATTGGCCAGCTGGCCGATCAGCTCGGCACGCTGGCGACGGCTTTCGCCCATGCCGATGATGCCGCCGCTGCAGACATTCACGCCCACGTTGCGCACGTTCTCCAGCGTGTCCAGACGGTCCTGGTAATCGCGCGTGCTGATGATGTTGCCGTAGTTCTCGGGCGCGGTGTCCAGGTTGTGGTTGTAGTAATCCAGACCGGCTTCCTTGAGCTGCTCGGCATGGTCCTTGGTCAGCATGCCCAGCGTGCAGCAGGCTTGCAGGCCCACGTCCTTCACCGTCTTGATCAGCGTGACCACGTTCTCGATGTCGCGGTCCTTGGGCGCGCGCCAGGCCGCACCCATGCAGAAACGCGTGGCACCCGCGGCCTTGGCCAGCTCGGCGGCCTCGCGCACCTTGTCGGCTTCCATCAGCTTGGTGGCATCGACGCCGGTGTCATAGTGCACCGACTGCGGGCAGTAGCCGCAATCCTCCGGGCAGCCGCCGGTCTTGATCGAAAGCAGCGTCGCAAATTCCACTTCGGCCGGATTGAAGTGCTCGCGGTGCACCTGCTGTGCCTTGAACATCAGCTCGGGGAACGGCAGCGCAAACAGCGCCTCGATATCCTCCACCGCCCAGCGGTTGGTGCTCTGCGGCACCGGCTGGTTGTTGCGCGGGGCGCAGAAATGCACGGTCTGCTCGCCGCCGGTATGGCAGGTGGCGGGGGAATGGGTGACAGGAGTGTCCATCTTCGGGCTTTCTCTACATCAATCGGAAGAATCGCAGCACGCATTGTCCGCTACCGGGCTTTGCCCAGGCTGACAAAGCCCCTGCAGGAACGGGGCACTGTGGCCCCAGCTATTGTCAAAAACCACATCCGCCAGCGGCATGCGGCTGGCCCAGCGCTGCTGCTGCAGCATGGGCGCATCATAAAACTCGGGCACCGGGCCGATGCACAGCAGCGCCAGCGGGCTGGCCCCTTCGGGCAGCTGCAGCAAGGCACCCAGCTCGTCGGGATCGAAAATCGACACCCAGCCCACGCCCAGCCCCTCCGCACGCGCCGCCAGCCACAGGTTCTGCAGCGCGCAGCCGACCGAAGCGATATCCATATAGGGCATGGTGCGCCGGCCGAACACATGGCGCTCGCGCCCGTCCGCCAGGCATACCGCGATCAGCTCGGCCGCCTCGCGGATCCCTTCGACCTTGAGCTTGAGAAAATCCTCCTCGCGCTCGCCCAGCGCACGGGCCGTGGCCACGCGTTCGCGCTCCACGCAGCCATGGATGCGCTCGCGCAGCCCCGCATCGCTGATGCGCAGAAAGCGCCAGGGCTGCATGAAACCCACGCTCGGCCCTGCATGCGCCGCCAGCAGCAGGCGCTCCAGCACCTCCGGCACCACCTGGGCACCCGGCGTGAAATGGCGCATGTCGCGCCGCTGCGCCATCACGCGGTAGATCGCGTCCCGGTCTGCCGCCGGATAGGCATGCTGGGAGGAGCCCCCCGCTTCGGCATCCGGCCGGCCGTCAGCATCGCCGCCTAGACACAGGGCAATGGAATCGTTCACGGTGTGCGCTCAGTCCTCGATGCCGCGCTGCGCCGGAATGCCCGCATCGAAGGCATGCTTGACCGGGCGCATCTCGGTCACGGTATCGGCGATGTCGACGATCTCCTGCGGGCAGCGGCGGCCGGTCAGGCACACATGCACATCGCGCGGACGGTTCTTCAGCGTCTCCACCACATCTTCCAGCGGCAGCCAGCCGTACACCAGCGGATAGGTGATCTCGTCGCACACCACCAGGAAATACTCGCCGCTCAGGATGGCGGCCTTGGCCTTCTCCCAGCCGTCGCGCGCCAGCTGCGCGGACTTTTCCAGATCCTGGCTCTTCCAGCTGAAGCCGTCGCCCAGCCCCTCGACTGGCACGCCGATCTGCTCGAACATGCGGTGCTCGCCAAAGCGCGCACTCGGCACCTTCATGAACTGGTAGATCTTCACCTTCTTGCCGCGGCCGGTGGCACGCAGCGCCAGGCCGAACGCGGCCGTGCTCTTGCCCTTGCCATCGCCGGTATTGACGATCAGGATGCCGCGACGCTCGCCATCGGACTTTTCGTACGGTTTCTCCTTGGGCGGTTCCTCGATTTTCATGGGCATCCTTTCAGTCGGAAGATTTCAATGTCAGCGGCAGACCTGCCGCCATCAGGGTCACGTGGCTGCACACGGCTGCCACGCGCTGGTTGAGTTCGCCAAGCGCGTCCACAAAGGCACGCGTCTCGCGGCCGAGCGGAATCACGCCCAGGCCGATTTCATTGCTCACGATATACAACGGACCGGGCCAGGCCCGGATGGCCTCCAGCAGATCGGCAACCGCGGCTTCCAGCCGCGCAGCATCGGCGACCGGCTGCACATCCTCCTGCTCCAGCGGCATCAACTGCTGCGTCAGCCAGAGCGTGAGGCAGTCCAGCACCAGTGCCACCTCCGGCGCGCCATGCTGGCGCAACAGGCCGGGCACGTCCAGTGCGCCGCCCCACTCCGCAGCCTGCAGGGTCTGCATGCGCGGCACGCGCCGGGCGCGATCCTGCTGGTGGCGCGCGATGCGCTGCTGCATTTCCTCGTCCCAGGGCAGTGCCGTTGCCAGATACAGGGCACGGCGCCCCGCATCCTGCTCCAGCCAGCGCGCCACCAACTGCTCGGCGCGCACCGTCTTGCCGGATTTCTGGCCGCCCAGGATCAGTTCGTGATGCCTCATGCCGCCCTCCACGGCTGCGCACGGCGCACGCCAGGGCGCAACCCGTTCAGGAGAGAAAGACCAAGAGAGAAAATGTCCGCCAGCACCGGCACCAATGCCACCATGAGAAAAGCCCGGAAAACCGCTGGCGCCCCGCCGCTGCATTCCGTTCCGGCGCCGGCCCGCAGGCAGGCGCCCCAAATCAAGCTTGCTGGCCGGTATCCGGGCTGACGGCATGGCAGCGCTGCCTTCCCGGCACCTGGCCAGTGGCGTGCGAGAACACTGCGGCAGCCGCTTCACAACCCGGGCTGCGCCGTATCACCGTTGCGGGGGCAGCGCAGGCCTGTGCCCTGCCAGCCATCCCGGCAGGACTCCTGCTTCCCGTTTACCCGGCGGCCACAACGACCTGCCAGGCACCAGCAATCCGGATATTGTAGGACGATTCGCCCCGTCCCTGAGGAAAGCCCCCATGGCGTCCCGGCGCCATCATCTACAATGTGCAACAAAGGGCCAGGCCTGCAGCTGCAGGCCACGCCAGCTATCTTGTTGCCTGTCGTTCCCGTGCCATGACCACTCCCCTCACCCCGCTCTCGCTCGACCAGGTCGCAGACCGCATGGAGCACATGCTGCTGCGCTACCAGGAGCTGCAGAAAACCGCCGCCCTGCTCCAGGGCCAGCTGCAGGAAGTTACCCAGGAGCGGGATTCGCTCAAGTCGCGCCTGTCGGCCGCCCGCGCGCGCGTCGACGCCCTGCTCGCCCGCCTGCCGGCCGAGCCGGTGGCAGCGCCGGCCGCCCCGGCGCCCGCCATGGCCAGCGTCTGGGGCCAGCAGCCCCCTGCCGCACAGCCTTCTTCTGCCAAGGATGATCCGCAATGAAGCAAATCGAAGTTCCGATCATGGGCCAGGCCTATGTGCTGGCCTGCCCGGAAGGTTCCGAAGACCGCATGAACGAGGCAGTGCAGCGCGTCGACACCGCCATGTGCAAGATCCGTGATGCCGGCAAGATCCGCGCACGCGACCGCATCGCCGTGCTCGCCGCCCTCAACATGGCCTTCGACCTGATCGAGAAGGAGCAGCAGATTGCGGCCATGCCCGCCCTCGCCGCCGAAGGCGAGGTACAGCCGGCCGAGTTGGTGCACCCCCGCATGCAGGCCCTGCTGCAGCGCATGGACGAGGCGCTGGCCGAGGACGGCCGCCTGATCTGACAGTCGTACACAACGCGCGGGCTTTTACATCTGCAAATTTCCCACGCGGGCCGATTTCATCCTAAAATGAAGGCGTCTGCAGCGAGCTTGGCTTTATATTTCCTTGAACCAATGCTCTCTGAGCCCGGGCTTGGTAGATCGCTCGGCCAGCGTGATCATCTCGCGTTAGATGAACCCAAGGCCTTGCTGCCCTCGCCCACCTGAACCCCTCCGTTCAGGATGACGGTCTGGCTCTGCTGCAGACACCTCTCAGCCGTCTGGCGCCCCTCGCGACAGACCCCAAGCCGCCCCCCGGGCGGCTTTTCGCGTTCGGAGCTCCGAACGCCTCAGCAGATTTCCCGCCATGATCCTCGAACCCATCACCATTGTCGAACTGGCCGCGCTCGGCCTCACCGGCGGCTTCATGGCCGGCCTGCTGGGCGTGGGGGGCGGCATGGTGCTGGTGCCCTTCATCACCTGGATCCTGGCCAGCCGCGGCGTCGACAACGAACTGGCCGTGAAGATGGCGATTGCCACTTCCATGGCCACCATCATCTTCACCTCCATCTCCAGCGTGCGCGCCCACCACAAGCGCGGCATGGTGCGCTGGGATCTGGTCAAGGGTATCGCCCCGGGCATCATGATCGGCGCACTGGTCGTCAGCATCGGCGTGTTCGCCCTGCTCAAGGGTGCCTGGCTGTCCGTGGTGTTCGGCGTGCTGGTGATCCTGGCGGCGCTGCAGATGTTCCTGGATCGCAAGCCCAAGCCCACGCGCCAGATGCCCGGCCGTGGCGGCCAGATGGCGGCCGGCAGCGTGATCGGCTTCCTGTCCGGCCTGCTCGGCGCCGGCGGCGGCTTCCTGAGCGTTCCCTTCATGACCTGGTGCAACGTCGCCATCCACAACGCCGTGGCCACCAGCGCCGCCCTGGGCTTTCCGATCGCGGTGTTCAACGTGATCGGCTACGTGCTGGGCGGCTGGAGCGTGGCGGGCCGGCCGGAATGGTCGGTTGGCTACGTCTGGCTGCCAGCCCTGGCCGTGATCGCCAGCTGCAGCGTGCTGATGGCCCCGCTGGGCGCACGCACCGCGCACGCCCTGCCGGTCAAGACCCTCAAGCGCATCTTCGCCGGCATCCTGATGCTGCTGGCGGTCAGCATGCTGATCAAGGGTATCCGCCTGCTGGGCGCGTAAACCTCAGGGCGTGGTGCACCACGGCGCCTGATCATGCATCAGGCCCATCCACAGCGCCACGCCGGCGCTGATGGCCAGCGCTAGGCCAGCCAGGCGAATGCCCCATTCGCCATCGCCCAGCTTGCGCATGCGCAGCAGCAGCCACGGGCCCGCCATCAGCGACACGCTGGTGCCCAGCACGAACAAGGCCATCACGGCTGCCCCCTGCCATACCACGCCGGTCAGGGCCGCCACCATCAGTGCCGAATACAGCAGGCCACAGGGCAGGAAGGCCCACAGCATGCCCACCAGCACCGGCCCGAAAGAACCGCCGCGCTGCTGCAGGCGCTTGATGCGCTCCCACACCTTGCGCGCCGAGCGATCCAGCCAGGCCGGCTGCCGCCCCTGGAACATCAGCAACACCCCGAGCACCAGCGCGGCGACGTGGATCGTGCTCCACACCGGCCGCAGCGCGGCACTCTGCACCGTCAGCCAGCCCAGGCCCTGCATGGTGGCCGCGGCCAGCGCGCCCAGGCCGGCATAGCCCAGCACCCGCCCCACCTGGAACAGCCCCATGGCCGTATTCTGCTGCGCCGGCCGTTCACCGGCCGTGACGCCGATCCCCGCGCATGCCGCGCCGCACATGGCAATGCAGTGCGGGCCGCCCGCCAGGCCCATCAGCAGGGCCGTGACGATCAATGATGCTTCCATACTTCTCTTTCATGCAAAACGGCCGGCACGGTATGCACCGGTGCCGGCCTTGCCATGGCAGTCCCTCTCACCCTGCCGGGTGTCTGCCACCGATCAGATGATTTTAGAGAATTTCACGCGGGTGCGGTCCGCCTGCAGGTACTTGTCGAACACCATGGCCACGCCACGCACGAAATACCAGCCCTGCTCGGTGACGGTGATGCCGTTCTCGGTGATGCGCACCATGCCTTCCTCTTCCTTCTGCCCGAGCATCTCCAGCTCGCGCGCGAAGTAATCCTTGAAGTCGATCAGCCAGGCCAGGTTGATCGACTCGTAGTCGATCTCGCCCTGGCACATGATGGCCATGATGACGGCGCGGCGGATCAAGTCGTCTCGCGTCAGCGCCAGGCCACGCACCACCGGGAAATGGCCGCGCTCGACCGCGTCGTAGTAGTCTTCCAGCGTCTTGGCGTTCTGGCTGTAGGTGGCGCCGATGCGGCCGATGGCCGAAACGCCCAGGCCGATCAGGTCGCAGTCCGGCTGCGTGCTGTAGCCCTGGAAGTTGCGGTGCAGGCGGCCTTGGCGCTTGGCAATGGCCAGTGCATCATCGGGCAGCGCAAAGTGGTCCATGCCCACGTACACGTAGCCGGCATCGCCAAAGGCCTTGAGCGATTGCGACAGCATCTCGATCTTTTCGCCACCGCTGGGCAGCGTGTAGGCATCGATGCGGCGTTGTGCCTTGAACCGCTCGGGCAGATGCGCGTAGGCATACAGCGCAATACGGTCCGGCCGCAACTCGTTCACCTGCTTCAGCGTGCGTGCAAACGAGGCCGCGGTCTGCTGCGGCAGGCCGTAGATCAGGTCGACGTTGACCGACTTGAAGCCGATGCGGCGCGATGCCTCCACCAGCGCAAACACCTGCTCGGCCGGCTGGATGCGGTGCACCGCCTTCTGCACGTCCGGGTCGAAGTCCTGCACGCCGAAGCTCAGGCGGTTGAAGCCCAGGTCGAACAGGTTCTGCAGGCGTTTTTCATCCACCGTGCGCGGGTCCACTTCCACCGAGTATTCGCCGCCCTCTGCCAGTTCAAAGGCCCCCCGGATCATGCCCATCAGCTGACTCAGTTCCGCATCGTCCAGGAAGGTGGGCGTGCCGCCACCGAAGTGCAGCTGCGACACCACCTGCCCGCGCCCCAGATGCGCGACATGCAGGTCAATCTCGCGCTGCAGATAACGCAGGTACTCGGTGCCGCGCTCGCGGTGCTTGGTGATGATCTTGTTGCAGGCGCAGTAGTAGCACAGCGACTGGCAGAACGGCACGTGCACATAGATCGACAGCGGCAGCACATGGCCCGGCCGGGAATTGTGCCGCTGCTCCAGCGCAGCGATGTAGTCGCTCTCGCCAAAGGCCTCGACAAAACGGTCAGCCGTGGGATAGGAGGTGTAGCGCGGGCCAGCAATGTCGTAGCGGGCCAGCAATTCTGGGGTGAGGATGATCTGTTCGGTACTGCTCATGGTCTCGGGCATTCTAAGTGAGCAAGCGCCAGCATAACCCCTTGCTGCACAAAAGCCTGAACGGTTGCGGGCGCTGCCATGCTGTCATTGCGGGTATCTACTTTGCCAGCGAAATGCCCCTGCAGCCATTGATATGTATCAACCCCTCTTTTCCGCCATGCGATAATCGGCACTTTCCATGACAAGGATCAAGTGCGCAATGGCGCGCGCCCCGGATAGCTGCATGTCTCCTTCGCTCCCCAAGTCTTACAAAGTGGCCTGCTCGAACTGCAATCTGCGCGAGCTGTGCATGCCCATGGGTCTGAGCGAGGCAGAACTGCGCTATATCGACAACATGGTCGGTGCCCGGCGCAGGATTCCGCGTGGCGAACCGCTGTTCACGCACGGTGACCCGTTCAAGGCACTCTACGCCATCCGCACCGGCTTTTTCAAGACCACGGTCACTGCGCAGGACGGCCGCGACCAGGTCACCGGCTTCCAGATGGCCGGCGAGATCGTCGGGCTGGACGGCATCGTGCACGACCGCCACACCTGCGATGCGATCGCGCTGGAAGACTCCGAAGTCTGCGTCATGCCCTATGACGAACTCGAGGCGCTTTCCCGCGAAGTGACGGTGCTGCAGAACCACGTGCACAAGATCATGAGCCGCGAGATCGTGCGCGACCAGAGCATGATGCTGCTGCTCGGCAGCATGCGCGCCGAGGAACGCCTGGCCGCCTTCCTGCTCAATCTGGTGCAGCGCCTGCATGCGCGCGGCTTTTCGCAATCGGAACTGGTGCTGCGCATGACGCGCGAGGAAATCGGCAGCTACCTTGGCCTCAAGCTGGAAACGGTGAGCCGCACCTTCTCCAGGTTTGCCGAACAGGGCATCGTGGAGGTGCGCCAACGCCACGTGCGCATTCTGGATACGGCAGCGCTGCAGCAGCTGGTCAGCCAGCACCACCCCGAATAGCCCGGCAGCACTGCACGAGCAAGCACCAGTTGGGCGAAACCCGCCTCTCATTAACAAAAGAAATGCCGGCACACAGCCGGCATTCTTCAGGAGAGCTTCCGGTCAGTGCGACGCCGGAACGCCGCCCGTGGCGGCATGATTGCGCGCCCGGTTGGCAGGGGTGAATTGCGCCCCCTGGTTGGACAGGCCGGGCGTTTCCACCTCCCGGCTCTCGATCAGCACCTCATTGGGCGAATGCGCGATGAAGTACCAGGTGATCAGGCTGGCGATGATGACGGCCACCGGGCCGCCCACCACCATCCATACGATCGGATACGTCCACCACGACCGGCCCTCTTCGGGGTGAGGGACCTGACCACGGGACGAAGCATCCGGGTTGCTGGTTTGCATGCGTGACTCCTGGCTCATCATTTCGGTACCAGGAAGGCGGCCTTTTCGGTCACCATGGCATCGCTGCCGGTTTCACGGATATCCAGGTAGATCGGGTGCGAACCCGGCTCCATGGAACCCACGGGAATGCGCACGGCGACCACGTGCTGCTCGACCTGGGCCGGGCCGATGGTCATGTCTGCCCCTTCGGCAATGGTGGCGCCGGGCAGTCCGTTCACGCGGATCTCGTAGTTCTGCTCGCTCTCGGTGGTGTTCATCACGCGCACCAGGTACACGTTCTCGATCTTGCCGCCGTCGACGATGCGCGACATCACGCCACGGTCGCGGATGATGTCCACCCGCATCGGCTTGCGCATGCTCAGGCTGGTCACCAGCGCAGCCGCAATCAGCACCAGGATGCCCGTGTAGACCAGGATACGGGGACGCTTGATCCGGTTCCAGATCTCGCTCTTGCCCCAGTTGTTCTTCATCGCGTTCTCGGTGGAGTACTTGATCAGGCCACGCGGGTAGCCGACCTTGTCCATCACCTCGTCGCAGGCATCCACACAGGCGCCGCAGCCGATGCATTCGTACTGCAAACCCTTGCGGATGTCGATGCCGGTCGGGCAGACCTGCACGCACATGGAACAGTCGATACAGTCGCCGAGCGCAATCGTGCTGCGATCGACCTTCTTGGAGCGCGGACCGCGCGGCTCGCCACGGTTCTCGTCATAGGTCACGATCAGCGTGTCGGGGTCGAACATGGCGCTCTGGAAGCGAGCGTACGGGCACATGTACTTGCAGACCTGCTCGCGCATGAAGCCGGCGTTGCCGTAGGTAGCGAAACCGTAGAAGAAGATCCAGAAGGTTTCCCAGTTGCCCAGGTTCCAGTGCGCGAAGTTGCCGATCAGTTCGCGGATGGGCGAGAAATAGCCGACGAAGGTCAGGCCCGTCCAGACCGCAATCGCCAGCCAGATCAGGTGCTTGCCGCCACGCTTGAGGATCTTCTCGCCCGTCCAGCCGCTCTTGTCCAGGCGCATGCGGGCACTGCGGTCGCCTTCCATTTTGGCCTCGACCCAGAGGAAGATCTCGGTGTAAACCGTCTGCGGGCAGGTGTAGCCGCACCACAGGCGCCCTGCCACCGCCGTGAACAGGAACAGCGACAGTGCGGAGATGACCAGAATGCCCGTCAGGTAGATGAAGTCCTGCGGGTACAGCACCAGGCCGAAGATATAGAACTTGCGCGCACCCAGGTCGAACAGCACGGCCTGGCGCTCGCCCCAGTTCAGCCAGGGCAGACCATAGAACACGATCTGTGTGAGCCAGACGAAAATCCAGCGCCAGTTGGTGAAACGACCGGAAATCGAACGCGGATGGATCGCCTTGGATGCCGCAAAAAGCGAACCGCCGGTAGCGGCCGACATCAAGGTGTCCTTCTCGATCGGGATGACCTTTTTTTCCGGTGCCGGTTCAGGCGTTTGCTTTTTCTCGGGGACTTCGTTGGACATAGTGTGTGTTCCAGACTGCCTTACTTACATGAACCCGAATATGATAAGACGATCGGGCGTCGCCATATGAAAAAACCGCCATGACCTTTGATCGAAGTCATGGCGGTGCATTATCCCGTGCACAGGTTTTCCTGTGCACATTGTCGGTTACTTGTTGGAAAGGCTCCACACATAGGCCGACACCAGGCGGATCTGCTCGGGCTTGAGCTTGGTGTGCCACTCGGGCATCACGTTGATCTTGCCATTCGTGATCTGGTTCACGATGTTGGCTTCGCTCGGAACGCCCATCAGCCAGACCGAGTCGGTCAGGTTGGGCGCGCCCAGCGCCGTGTTGCCCTTGCCATCTGCGCCGTGGCAGGCCGCACAGGCCATGAATTTGCCCTTGCCGACAGAGGCTTCAGCCGAGTCGTGCGGCAGGCCGGACAGGCTCATCACGTAGTGGGCCACCGCCTTGGCATCGGCGGGCGTGCCACCGATGGCCTGGATCTGGGGCGGCATGTTGCCGTTGCGACCCTTGGTGATGGTTTCCATGATCTGCTCGGGCTTGCCGCCCCACAGCCAGTCGTTGTCGCTCAGGTCGGGGAAGCCGGTGCCACCCTTGGCGCTGGAGCCATGGCACTGCGCGCAGTTGTTCAGGAACAGGCGCTGGCCCATGCCGTTGGCGTCCTTGTCCTTGGCGATCTCCTCGATCGGCATGGCGGCGTACTTGGCGAACAGCGGTGCCACCTGGGCATCACCCTTGGCCATCTCTGCCTCGTACTGGCCCTTGGAGGTCCAGCCCAGCGAACCCTTCATGTTGCCGAAGCCCGGATACATGAAGAAGTAGGCGATGGCAAAGAAGATGGTCAGCCAGAACATGCCCACCCACCAGCGCGGCAGCGGGTTGTTGATCTCGCGCAGGTCGCCGTCCCACACGTGGCCGGTGGTCTTGTCTTCGGCGGTTGCAGCGCGCGCCTGTGCGCCGAACAGCAGCACAGCCACACAGAAGATGATGCCGAAAGCGACGATCGCCATCACCCACAGTGACCAGAAGGAACTGATAAAGTCACTCATTTTGTATCCTCAGTATGTTTTTGGGGGCTCGGAGCCTCTTCCGGACCGAACGGCAACTGGGCAGCCTCGTCGAAGCGGTGCGTGTTGCGGCGGGAATAGGCCCACCAGCCGATGCCGATGAATGCGGCAAAACTCAGCACCGTCGTCAGGCTTCTCAGGTCGTTGATGTCCATGTGGAAGAAACTCCTCGTCCCTTGTTCTGTTTACTGCAGGGCAACGTCGACGCGACGTGCCTGGCCACCCTGGCCGGCGTTGTTATCCGCAGGCTTTTGCAGGTCGATCTGGTCTTCGGCCACGCCGTTGGCCTTCAGCAGGTCACGCACGGCAAAGGCACGCTGTTTGGCCAGTTCGGCATTCTTGGCGGGATCGCCAGTTGCGTCGGTATAACCGCTGATGACGGCCTTCTTGCCGGCCTTGACGCCGGCGATCACGTCAGCCAGCGCGTCCTTGCCGCCGGCAGCCACTTCGGTCTTGCCGGTTGCAAAGAAGAACTGCACGACGCCGTTCTCGACCATCACCGCGGCCTGGTCTTCGGCCGGAGCGGCTACGGCAGCAGGTGCAGCAGCGCTGGCTTCAGCGGCAGGCGCAGCAGCCGGGGCCGGTGCTGCAGCCGAAGCCGGGGCAGCGGCCGGAGCGGGTGCTGCGGCAGCCGTGGGCACGGCAGCCGTCATGGCATGGCCGAGCGACTGCAGGTAGGCAATCACGGCTTCCATTTCGGTCTTGCCCTTGACGGCAGCGCCGGCGCCGGCGATGTCGGCATCGGTGTAGGGCACGCCCAGCTTGCGGAGGGTGGCCATGTGGGTACCGATGGTCTGGTCATTCACCAGGTTCTTTTCCAGCCAGGGGTAGGCCGGCATGTTGGACTCGGGCACCACGTCACGCGGGTTGAACAGGTGCTGGTGGTGCCATTCGTCGGAATAGCGGCCACCCACGCGGGCCAGGTCGGGACCGGTACGCTTGGAGCCCCACTGGAAGGGGTGATCCCACACGGACTCGCCAGCCACGGAGTACTGGCCGTAGCGCAGGGTTTCCGCACGGAACGGACGCACCATCTGCGAGTGGCAGTTGTAGCAGCCCTCGCGCTGGTAGATGTCACGGCCGGCCAGCTGCAGGGCGGTGTAGGGCTTGAGACCCGGCACCGGCTGCGTGGTGGACTTCTGGAAGAACAGCGGCACGATCTCGACCAGACCGCCGAAGGCGATCACGATCAGGATGAGCACGATCATCCAGAAGTTGCTGGTTTCAACCTTCTCGTGGCTCAGGCCACCGGAAACAGGATGATTAGCGTTAGCCATTTTTATTGTTGCTCCTTAGGCGTGTGCGGGATTGAGCGCCGGGATCTGGGTCGTGACGGAACGGCCCTTGCTGGCGGTCATCAGGGTGTTCCACAGCATGATGATCATGCCGCCCAGGTAGAGCACGCCACCCAGCAGGCGAATGGCGTAGAACGGGAAGGTGGCCTTCACGCTTTCGACGAAGGTGTAGGTCAGGGTACCGTCGGCGTTGATGGCACGCCACATCAGGCCCTGCATCACACCGGCAATCCACATCGCGGCGATGTACAGCACGATACCGATGGTGGCGGTCCAGAAGTGGACCTCGATCGCCTTGACGCTATACATTTCCTTCTTGCCGAACAGCTTCGGAATCAGGTAGTACAGGGAACCCATGGTCACCAGACCCACCCAGCCCAGGGCGCCGGAGTGCACGTGGCCCACGGTCCAGTCGGTGTAGTGGCTCAGCGCGTTGACGGTCTTGATGGACATCATCGGGCCTTCGAAGGTGGACATGCCGTAGAACGACAGGGACACGATCAGGAAGCGCAGGATGGGGTCGTCACGCAGTTTGTGCCATGCGCCGGACAGGGTCATGATGCCGTTGATCATGCCGCCCCAGCTGGGAGCCAGCAGGATCAGGGAGAACGTCATGCCGACGGACTGGGTCCAGTCGGGCAGCGCCGTGTAGTGCAGGTGATGCGGGCCGGCCCACATGTAGGTGAAGATCAGTGCCCAGAAGTGCACGATGGACAGGCGGTAGGAGTACACCGGACGGCCAGCCTGCTTCGGCACGAAGTAGTACATCATGCCCAGGAAGCCTGCAGTCAGGAAGAAGCCCACGGCGTTGTGGCCGTACCACCACTGGACCATGGCATCCTGCACGCCGGCGTAGGCGGAGTAGGACTTCATCAGGCCGGCAGGCAGTTCTGCGCTGTTGACCAGGTGCAGCACCGCGATCGTCAGGATGAAGGCGCCGTAGAACCAGTTGGCCACGTAGATGTGACGCACCTTGCGGGTGCCGATGGTGCCGAAGAACACGACGGCGTAGGCCACCCAGACCAGCGTGATCAGGATGTCGATGGGCCATTCGAGTTCAGCGTATTCCTTGCTGGTGGTGTAACCCAGCGGCAGGGAAATGGCGGCAGCCAGAATGACGAGCTGCCAGCCCCAGAAGGTGAAGGCAGCGAGCTTGTCGCCGAACAGGCGCACCTGGCAGGTACGCTGGACGACATAGTAGGAAGTGGCAAAAAGGCCCGAACCACCGAATGCGAAGATCACCGCATTGGTGTGCAGCGGACGCAGGCGGCCATAGGACAGCCACGGAATGCCAAAGTTGAGCTCAGGCCAGGTCAGCTGTGCGGCGACGATCACGCCAACCAGCATGCCGACCACGCCCCAGACGACGGTCATTATGGCGAACTGGCGTACAACCTTGTCGTTGTACGTAGTCGCCTGCATATTGGAGAAATTCATTTTCACCTCTTTCTAAAAAAACCCTGCCAAGCGTAATCTTATCCGTAAAACACAACTTGACACACATCAATCCTGCTTGAAGATGCGCTGCCCTTCGGCCTCGATGTCCTCGAACTGGCCGCTGTGGATCGCCCACCACAGTCCCGCCAGAATGAAGAACACCAGTCCCACCGACAGCGGTATCAAGAGATAGAGAATGTCCATAGGCCTTGCCTCCTTTTCTCCTCGTCAATCCAGCTTGCTCACCAGGCGCAGGGCATTGAGCACCACCAGCAGCGAGCTGGTGGCCATTCCCAGACCGGCCAGCCAGGCCGGCACCAGGCCCATCACGGCCAGCGGAATGCCGATCACGTTGTAGAGCGCGGCCCAGAGCAGGTTCTCGCGCACCACGCGCATGGTGCTGCGGGCCAGGCTGAAGCTGTCGGCAACGGCACGCAGGCTGCTGCCCAGAATCACGAAGTCGGATTGCGCCTGCGCCAGCGGCACGGCCTTGCCGAGCGCGAACGAGACGTGGGCGCCAGCCAGCACCGGGCCATCGTTGATGCCGTCGCCCACCATGGCGACGTGATGGCCGCGCTGCTGCTCGGCGCGCAGGAAGGAGAGCTTGTCGGAGGCGGTGCAGCCGCCCTGCGCCTGCTCCAGCCCCAGCTGGTCGGCGATGCGCTGCACGGCGTGCGGGCGGTCGCCCGAGAGCACCTGCAGGCGCAGGCCGGCGCCGCGCAGGGCATCGATGGCCTCCTGCGCATCGGCACGCAAATCTTCGCGCAGCACGAAGGTGGCCAGCCAGCCCTGCCCGTCGCTGAGGTTGGCGTGCAGGGTATCGGGCGGCAGCTCCGCCAGGGTGTGTGCGGCAACGCCACAGAACAGGTCGGAGCCCAGGCGCATGGTCTGCCCTGCGGCCGGATCGGCGCCGGAAGCAGCCACCTGCCCTTCCATGCCCTTGCCGGGGTGTTCGCTCACATGGGTGGCGATCCATTCCTGCTGCAGCAACGCTTCCCCCTCCAGGCCGGCGGCCTCGACCAGCGCGCGCGAGACCGGATGCAGGGAATGGCGCGCCAGCGAGGCGGCCTGCAGCAACACCAGCTGCGCATCGGCACCTTCACGTACCAGCACGCGCTCGAGCGCAATGGTGTCTGCCGTCAGGGTGCCGGTCTTGTCGAATACCACGGTATCGATCTGCGAGAGCATTTCCAGCGCCTGCAGCCGGCGCACCAGCACGCCGCGGCGCGCCAGCCCGCCGGCAGCCGCCAGCATTGCTGCGGGCGTGGCCAGCGACAGCGCGCACGGGCAGGTCACGATCAGCACCGCCACGGCAATCATCACCGCATGGGCCGGATCCTCGCGCCACCACCAGGCAGCCGCCAGGCCGGCGGCGAGCAGCACGATGATCAGAAAAGGCTTGGCGAAACGGTCGGCGAACTGGGCCAGACGCGGCTTGTCGACCGAGGCGTTCTCCATCATCTCGACGATCTGGGCATAGCGCGTGTTGGCGCCCAGCTTGTCGATGCGCATCTCGACCGGCGAGTGGATGTTGTGGCTGCCGGCAATCACCTGGGCACCGGTTTCGCGTGCCAGCGGGCGCGACTCGCCCGTCAGCAGGGCCTCGTCCACCATGGTGCGGCCATCGACCACCGTGCCATCGCCTGGAAAGGATTCACCGGGCAGCACGCGCACCAGATCGCCCACCTTGAGGCGGCGCAGCGTGACGCGCTCGAACACGCCCTTCTTGTTGCGGCGCTCCACGCTGTCGGGCAGGCGGTTCATCAGCGCCTCGAGCGCACCGGCGGTGCGGTCGCGCATGCGCCATTCCAGCCAGCGTCCGGTCAGCAGGAAGAACACGAACATGGTGAGCGAGTCGAAATAGACTTCGTTGCCGAACATGCCGTCGGGCTCGAAGGTGCCCAGGGTGCTGACGATGAAGGTGATCAGCATGCCCAGGGCCACCGGCATGTCCATGCTGATGCGGCGGTGGCGGATGTCGTTCAGGGCATTGCGGAAGAATGGCCGGCAGGAGAACAGCACCACCAGCACGGACAGGATCCAGGAACCCCAGCGCAGCAGATGGCGCGCCTCGGGCGCGATGTCGTTGCTGACGTATTCCGGCCATGCATACATCATGACCTGCATCATCACCACGCCGGCAACGCCCCACTGCCAGACGGTCTGGCGTGCCTCCTGGCGGCGGCGCTGGCTGGCGAAGGCATCGTTGGCGGGCACGGCGCGGTAGCCGGTACCCTGCAGCGCCTGCATCCACTGCGAGGGCTTGACCTGTTCGGGCAGCCAGGTGACGCGGGCACGGTGGCTGCCGGGGCTGACCTGCACGTCTTTCACGCCAGGCACGGCCTTGAGCGCGTCTTCTACCGTGAGCGCGCAGGCGGCGCAGTGCATGCCTTCGATGGCGACGCTGGATTCCCATGCGTCGGCCTGATTGGCACAGCGGCGGCTGAACACGCCCCACTCATCGGGGTCGTCGAGCAGCTCGATCTGTGAGGCTGAAGCAGGCAGTGCAACGGTAGACATAATCCTCTGCCACCCCTGCCCTGCTGCAATGCCGCCGGAACCAGGGATGGTGTACAACTTTCAAATGCAGCGCCATTGTACGAAGCTGTGCCAGCCTCGTGTGCAGATTTACACATTACCCCGGTCGCGCATTCAAGTGTGTGCTTTCCGGTGCACGGTGCCCTGGCCCAGGCAAGGCCGGCTACCGATGCCGGCGCCCTCTCAGAATCGGGCGGGACGCTTTTCCAGGAAGGCGCCGATGCCCTCGCGGTGTTCCTCGCTGTCGGCATAGTCGTAGGCGGTGCTGCACTGGCGCAGCAGCATGTCCTCCTGCGCCTGCAGCCATTCGCGCATCATCTGCTTGTGCAGGCGCGCCGCCGAAGGGGACAGCTGCAGGATGCGGGCGACGGTCTGCTGGACGTCCTGGCGCAATTCGGCCGGATTTTCCACCACACGCGTGAGATAGCCGTGCGTGACCATGTCGGGTGCCTGATAGACCGCCGCCTCCAGCAGCATGGAGCGGGCCAGCGTGGGGCCGAGCACGCCGGCTACCAGCGCGGCCTCGCGCGGCGCCATCGGAAAGCCCAGCTTGGCGATAGGCGCGCCGTAGCGGCTCTGGCGCGTGGCCACGCGGATGTCGCAGCAACTGGCAATCTCGACGCCGGCCCCCATGCAGTTGCCCTCGATGGCGGCAATCACCGGGGCATCGCAGGCCAGCACGGCCGACAGACCGCCCCAGACCTGCTCCTCATGGAAGTGGCGCAGGCTGTCCGTCTCGAAACGGAAATCGCTGTATTCGGAAATATCACCGCCGGAGCAGAAGTGCCCTTCGGCGCCCTGCACCACCACACAGCGCAGCGGATCGGCGGCATGAGCCTCGCGCTGCAACTGGATGAAGACCTGCTGCAACTGCTCCCACATGCCACGCGACATGGCGTTGAACTTGCCCGCATGGCGCAGGGTGACGGAGGCGTGACGGGCGCCCGGGGTTTCGTCAATCAGGCACAGAACCTCGGCCATGGCTTTACTCTTGCTTTATTGTTCTTGAATCTCAACGGGTGGCGGGCGCCCGGCTGTAGCGCTGTTGCGACCAGGCCCACAACGCGATGCCGCCCAGAATCATCGGAATGCACAGCCACTGCCCCATGCTCAGGCCCAGGCCCAGCAGGCCGAGGAAATCGTCCGGCTCACGGAAGTACTCGGCGATGAAGCGGAACACGCCATAGCCCAGCAGGAACATGGCAGCCACCTGCCCCGGCTTGCGCTCCTTGCGTGCGTAGAACCAGAGCAGCACGAACAGCAGCAGGCCTTCCAGGAGGAACTGGTAGATCTGCGAGGGATGGCGCGGCAGCATGGTGCCACTGTGGGGGAACACCATGGCCCAGGGCAGCGTGGGATCGGCCAGGCGGCCCCAGAGCTCGCCATTGATAAAGTTGCCGACGCGGCCCGCGGCCAGGCCGGTAGGCACGCAGGGCGCCACGAAATCCGCCACCTGCAGCCAGGGCTTTTGGCGCGAGCGGGCGAACCAGGTCATGGAGGCAATCACGCCCAGCAGGCCGCCATGGAAACTCATGCCGCCCTGCCAGACCTTGAAGATCTCCAGCGGGTTGGCCAGGTAGTACTCGGGCTTGTAGAACAGGCAGTAGCCCAGGCGCCCACCGATGATGACGCCCATCACGCCGAGGAACAGGATGTCTTCGACGTCCTTGCGGCTCCAGGCGCCGGCGCCCTGCACGCTGGCAAAGGGCTGGTGGCGCAGGCGGCGCATGCCCAGCAGCAGGAACAGGCCGAAGGCGGCCAGGTAGGTCAGCCCGTACCAGTGCACGGCGAAAGGCCCGATCTGCACGGCGACGGGATCAATATGGGGGTACATGAGCATGGCGTGTATGGTAGCAGTTGCCTATGGCGTTTCGCCGGGCGCATACAAAAGGAAACCCCGCCGCAGCGGGGTACCGGTTAGCGGGCGCGAGGCTTATTCCGCCTTCACGTCCACTCGGCGATCCTCGGCCAGGCTGCCGCTCTGGCCATCGGTCTGCACCGGCTTGCGCAGCTCGATCTTGCCCTCGGGCACGCCCTGCTCCATCAGGTAGGCCTTGACGGCCTTGGCGCGGTTCTTGGACAGTTCCTCGTTCTTCGCCTTGTTGCCGCGCGGGTCGTTGTAGCCGCTCACCACCAGGGTCTTGCCTTCCTTGCCCAAGGCGACGATGTCGGCAGATACGGCATCGGCCGCCATCTTGTCCACGTCGGTCTTGCCGGTGGCGAAGTAGAACGAGAGCACCTCGTTCTCGTACTTCACGGCACTGGCATCGGCGGCCAGATCGCTGGCCACGGCGCTGGCGGCAGCAGCGGCAGTCGCAGCAGCGGAAGCAGTCATGTGAGGCGCAGGGGCCATCGCGGTACCGGACGCTGCCGGCATGGCCGGCTCGGAAGCCATCGGCACCACCACGGCCGGTTCGGAGGCCGGCATCGAGGCCGGTTCGACCGGGACCACCACTATCGACTCGGCGCTGGCACCACTGGCCGGAACCGCGGTTTCGGCCGGCTTCTGGCCGCAGAACTTGAGCAGCAGCAGCGCAGCCAGGGCCGCAAGAGCCAGCCACAGCCACTTCATCCAGCCACCGCTGGCGGGGGCCGGCGTGACGGCACGGGCAGGCGGAGGGGTGACCGGGGCGGCAGCGGGGCGCGCCTCGACCGCCGCCGGAGCCGTGGCAACAGCACCCAGGCCGAGCGCGGTGGCCAGTTCGGAACCCAGCACGCGATCCAGCAGGCTGCGCTGGCCGGACAGCAGGCTGACGAACTGCGGCTGAGTGAGCTTGCTCGATTGCACCTGCGAGCGCAGCACGCCGAGCAGCATCGGCAGCGCCGCGGCCATCAGGGTGCCGGTATTGTCCGTGGACATGCCGGTGCGGCCCGCCAGCAGATTGGTCAGGCCCGCACTGTCGCCGAACAGCAGGGAGAGCCACTGGCGACCCTTGTCGATCAGCGACGGCTCGACCTGGGTCAGACTCGAATCGACTTGCGGACCCGTGACCAGATTGAACAGCTGGGTCATGCGGCTGGCATCGCCCGTCTGGCCGGACAGCTTGCCCAGCAGTGCCGGCAGGATCAGTGCCACCGCCTTGGAAGCCATGCTGGGCGACTCGCCCAGCTGGCTGCTTGCGAAATTGCTTAACGCGCCACCCACCTGCTCCTGCAGCAGCGCCGACAGATCAATAGACATGGTGCCTCCCTCGAGGGTTGGTTTTCAGGCCGGTCCGCCGGGCGGAACGGTGCGAGCCCCACCCCTGCAGGAATGCGGCTCGGGCCAGTTTAACCATGCACCATGACAGTTATTGACACAAATTTGTATGAAAAAGATAAATAGTTAACGGCAGTTGGCCACTTATCGCAGCAGCGGCGCCGCCTGCATGGAGCGCATGGCGCCTTCGCCCACGGCCGCGCCAAAGCGCTTGGCCAGCTTCTCGGCCACGTTTTCGCGCTGTGTGTAATCCACCAGGCGCTCCTGCTTGACGATTTCACGCGCCACGTAGTCGGTACCGCCGAGCTTGTCGGCCAGGCCCATCTGGATCGCCTGCTGGCCCGTCCACACCAGGCCGCTGAACATTTCGGGCGTTTCCTTCAGGCGCGTGCCGCGACCATTGCGCACCACCTGGATGAACTGCTGGTGGATCTGGTCGAGCATGGTCTGCGCGTGCGCGCGTTGGGTTTCGCTCATGGGGCTGAAGGGGTCCATGAAGCCCTTGTTGCTGCCGGCTGCGATCAGGCGGCGCTCCACGCCGAGCTTTTCCATGGTGCCGGTAAAGCCGAAGCCGTCCATCAGCACGCCCACGCTGCCGATCAGGCTGGCCTTGTCCACGAAGATCTGGTCGGCCGCCACGGCGATGTAGTAGGCACCGGAGGCACAGCTGTCGCCCACCACCGCATACAGCGGCTTCTTGTAGTGCGCCTTCATGCGGATCAGTTCGTCATTGATGATGCCGGCCTGCACCGGACTGCCGCCGCCAGAGTTGATGGACAGCACCACGGCCCGGGAGCCCGCATCCTCGAAGGCACGCTTGACGGCAGGCACGATGTTGGCGGCGCTGCTGTCCGCTCCGTCGGCAATGTCGCCGCGGATCTCGATCACGGCGGTATGCGGCGAGGTCATTTTGGCGGCATCCGGCGCGCCACGCTGGAAGAACATCCAGGCCAGCACGGCAAAGAACAGCAGCCAGGCCATACGCACAAAGGTCTTCCAGCGCCGGTTCGCCTGCTGCTCGCGGATGGAGGCCATGGCCACCTTTTCCAGCATGGCACGCTCCCAGTCCGGCTTGCGCGGGGTTGCGGGGATGAGGTCGTCAGAGGTATCGGGCATGATGCAGGGTCAGTAGGTTCGCTGCCGCAGGGCAGCGGCTCGCCAGGAAAGCCCTGATTGTAGAAGCTGCCGGGGCCGGCTCCTGCGGATCAGCCTTCTCCATCAGGGGCTTCAGGTGCAACAGTGTGTGCATCGGGCAACCACCAGACCTGCCCCTCCTGTTCCAGCAGGGCAATGCGCACCAGGCCGCCATTGCACGGGCCGCCCAGGCATTCGCCCGATTGCGGATGGAAAATGGCACCGTGGCTGGCGCAGATCAGCCATTCGCCGGAGGCATCGAACACACGGTTGGGCATCCAGTCGAGCTCCATGGCGACGTGGGTGCACCGGTTGAGAAAGGCGGCCACCTGCCCCTCGTGGCGCACGGCAAAGGCGCGACACGGCGCTCCGCGGTGCAGCACGTCGAACGGTACGGCCAGCGCGCCATCCACCAGTGCAGCGGACGGACACAGGGCAATGGCGTTGACAGGCCGGGACATGAGCGAAGCCCCCGTGCGTCAGGCACGCGGAGGGGCGTGGACCTCGTTCTGCAGCCAGCGCCCCAGGTCCCGCACCGAATGCGCCATGTACAGCGGCGACCACTGCTGCAGGCCGGCCACGCTGTGCGCCCCGTAGCTCACGGCCACGCAGGCGCAGCCGGCATTGTGCGCCAGTTCCAGATCGTGCGAGGTGTCGCCGATCATCAGCGTGTGCTCGGGCTTCACTTCCAGCTCGTCCATCAGCTCGTACAGCATGAGCGGATGGGGCTTGCCTGCCGTCTGGTCGGCCGTGCGCGTGGCATCGAACATGTCGGACAGCGCCACGACGGAGAGCGCATCATCCAGCCCGCGCCTGCTCTTGCCGGTGGCCACGGCCAGCAGATGGCCCCGGCTGCGCAGGTCTGCCAGCACGCCTTCGATGCCTTCGAACAGGGTGATGTCGGTCATGTGCTGCAGGTAGTGGTGGCGGTAGCGGTCGCTCAGGGCGCGGTACTGCGAGGGTGGCACGTCGGGCGCCACTTTGGCCAGCGCATCCTGCAGGCCGAGCCCGATCACGTAGCGCGCCTGCTCGCGCGTGGGGCGTTCGCCACCCACATCCACCACCGCCTGTTGCAGGGCCATGGTGATGCTGGCGGTGGAGTCGTACAGGGTGCCGTCCCAATCAAAGCAAATCAGGTCGAATCGGTGCGCCATGGCGTGAATTTCCGGATAAATCTGTGGCGATCAGGGCGACAGCCCCGACCTTCTGCCGCCATTGTCGTCGATTGGCGGGCTAGGCCACGGGGTTGCCGACGAACTGCTGCAGCGCCGGCTCCAGCGGCTGCTCCAGCGCCACCGTCTCGCCGGTGGAGGGATGGGTGAAGCGCAAGCGCCAGGCATGCAGGAACATGCGCTTGAGGCCGGCCTTTTCCAGTGCCTTGTTGCGCGCAAAGTCGCCATATTTCTCGTCACCGGCAATCGGATGGCCACTGGATGCCAGGTGCACGCGGATCTGGTGCGTGCGGCCGGTCTTGATGGTGACTTCCAGCAGCGTCATGTCGCCCAGCGGATGCGGCACGCGCTGCGCCACCTTGACCAGGGTGACGGCCTTCATGCCTTCCGGATCGTCCTTGGTGGTGGTGCGCACGCGGCGTTCGCCCTCGGCATTGCCGGCAGCCGGCAGCAGGAATTTGCGCAGCGGCGTGTCGATTACCTTCCTGTTGGCCGGCCAGTCACCCAGCACCAGCGCCAGATAGGTCTTGCCGGTTTCGCGCTGGCGGAACTGGTCCTGCAGCGTAGTCAAGGCCGAGCGCTTCTTGGCAATCAGCAGAATGCCGCTGGTTTCGCGGTCCAGCCGGTGGACCAGTTCCAGAAAGCGCGCCTGTGGCCGGGCACGGCGCAACTGCTCGATCACGCCGAAACTCACGCCGCTGCCGCCATGCACGGCCACGCCGGCGGGCTTGTTGACGGCGATCAGCCAGTCATCCTCGAGCAGGGCCGGGAATTCGCGCGCCGGGGTGGCGGCCTGCGCCTGGCCATCCTGCGTGCGCTCGGGCAGGCGCACCGGAGGCACGCGCACCACATCGCCCGGCTGCACGCGGCTGTCGGCGCTGGCACGCCCCTTGTTCACACGCACCTCGCCGCTGCGGATGATGCGGTAGACATAGGTCTTGGGCACCCCCTTGAGCTGGCGGATCAGGAAATTGTCCAGGCGCTGGCCGGCGGATTCCTCGTCCACCTCCAGATATTTCACGGCCTTTGCCGCGCCCCCCTGTGAAAGCGCGGCTTTCGACCCTATAATGTTTTTCACTGTGTAGTTGGTTAATTGCAACTGCTTGATTTGAATAAGTTTAAGGCACAAGCAAGGCGTCCGCTGCCCCGCTGCACAGAAAGTCCATGCCACTGGCCCCGTTCCGCAGGCAAACCGGCCGGCCCCAAGCGCCCCCGGTGGCCCCCGACGGCTCCAGTCAAGGCTGACGCTCGAAACCCCGAATATGGAATACATGACTGCCTGAATGGTGCGCTGTTTGTTGCCACTCAGGCAGATGGATCGAATGCAAGTGCAAGGTGTCTTTCTGGCTCTGCTAATGCTGACTGCCGGCCTGTCCGTCAAGCTGCCCCGTGGGCAGCGACGCGGCCGCGGCAGCCTGCTGCCTGCACGCACCTCCCCCTCCCTCCCTGTTCCCGGCACCCGGCCGCTGCATGTGGCAGCGCTGCGTGCCGATAGTGGCTGGCTGCCTGCTGTTGCGGCGCCAGCGGGACGGCGGCCTCTTGCTGCATTCTTCCGCGCGCCCTTTGCCCTCCAGTCCGCCCTTCCGGCGGTCTGATCCGGCAGTTTCCGGCAATTCCCTTCGTTTCAGCGTCCGCTCAGGCATTCCTGGGCTGTGTCCGCGCCTGTGCGCGGCCGGCCCGCAGTGTCAACAGAGTCAATGAACCCGTGCGGGTTCAGGAAGGAAACGCATCATGAAACGGATGCTGATCAACGGTACCCAGACCGAAGAACGCCGCCTGGCGATTGTCGACGGCCAGAAGCTGCTCGACTACGAGATCGAGATCGAAGGCCGCGAACAACGCAAGGGCAACATCTACAAGGCCGTCGTCACGCGCGTCGAGCCTTCGCTCGAGGCCTGCTTCGTCGACTACGGCGAAGAGCGCCACGGCTTCCTGCCGTTCAAGGAAATCTCCCGCCAGTACTTCGCCGAAGGCGTGCCGGTCAGCCAGGCCCGCATCAACGACGTGATCAAGGAAGGCCAGGAACTGCTGGTCCAGGTCGAGAAGGAAGAGCGCGGCAACAAGGGCGCGGCCCTGACCACCTTCATCTCGCTGGCCGGCCGCTACGTGGTGCTGATGCCCAACAACCCGCGCGGCGGTGGCGTGAGCCGCCGTATCGAGGGCGAGGACCGCGCCGAGCTGAAGGAGGCGATGGACCAGCTCGAGTACCCGAAGGGCATGAGCATCATCGCCCGCACGGCCGGCATCGGCCGCTCCGCGCCCGAACTGCAGTGGGACCTGAACTACCTGCTCAAGCTGTGGGATGCCATCGACGGCGCCGCCCAGGCCGGCAAGGGCGCCTTCCTGATCTACCAGGAATCCAATCTGGTGGTGCGCGCCCTGCGCGACTACTTCAGCCCGGAGATCGGCGACATCCTGATCGATGCCGACGACATCTACGAGCAGGCCAGCCAGTTCATGAACCACGTGATGCCGGAGCATGCCGGCAAGGTCAAGCGCTACCGCGATGACGCACCGCTGTTCAGCCGCTTCCAGATCGAGCACCAGATCGAATCGGCCTACGCCCGCATCGTGACGCTGCCCAGCGGCGGCGCCATCGTGATCGACCACACCGAAGCACTGGTCTCCATCGACGTCAACTCGGCGCGTGCCATCAAGGGCAGCGACATCGAGGAAACCGCCACCCGCACCAACCTGGAAGCCGCCGACGAAGTGGCGCGCCAGATGCGCCTGCGCGACCTGGGCGGCCTGATCGTGATCGACTTCATCGACATGGACGAGCAGAAGAACCGTCGCGAGGTGGAAAACCGCCTGCGCGAAGCGCTGCGCCAGGACCGTGCGCGCGTGCAGTTCGGCACCATCAGCAAGTTCGGCCTGATGGAAATGAGCCGCCAGCGCCTGCGCCCGGCGCTGAGCGAAGGCGCGTCCATCCCCTGCCCGCGCTGCGGCGGCTCCGGCCACGTGCGCGACACCGAATCCAGCGCGCTGCAGATCCTGCGCATCATCCAGGAAGAGGCAATGAAGGACAGCACGGCCGCCGTGCATGCCCAGGTGCCAGTCGAAGTGGCTTCCTTCCTGCTGAACGAGAAGCGCCCTGAGATTGCCAAGATCGAGCTCAAGCAACGCGTGCACGTGATGCTGGTGCCGAACAAGAGCCTGGAAACCCCGCACTACAAGCTCGAGCGCCTCAAGCACGACGACGCCCGCCTGGACAACATGGACGCCAGCTACACGCTGGCCGAGGAAGTCGAGGATCCGACCGCCGTCACGCGCCGCTCGCAGGAGCCGACGAATCGCCAGACGCCAGTGCTCAAGGGCGTGCTGCCCGATGGTCCGGCGCCGGTGGCACCGCCCAAGCCCGAAGTGGTGGAACCGGTTGCAGCCCCTGCGGCCGCGGCACCGGCCCAGCCGGCGGCCGAGCCCGCGACCGGCCTGGCCGCCCTGTGGCTGAAGATCAAGCGCTGGTTCGGCTTTGCCGAAGAGCCGCCTGCCGAGCCCGTGGCCCCGGTTGCTCCGGCACCCGAGCCCGCAGCTCCGGCACGGGATGACAACCGCCGTGGCGGCAGCCGTGGCGGGCGTGGCGGCAGCCGCAATGGCAACCGCAGCGGCGGTGAGCGTGGGGAACGCTCCGAGCGCTCGGGCGAGCGTGGCAGCCGCGGCGAGAAATCCGGCGATGGTCGCAGCGGCGAGCAACGCCGCAACCGTGGCGAAGGTCGCCCTGCTTCCGAAGGCCGCGGCAGCGAATTCCGCAGCACCGAGCAGCGCAACGACAACCGCAGCGAGCAGCGCGAAGGCAGCAGCGAAGCCGGCACCGACAACCGCCAGGACGGCCGCGGCAACCGCCAGCGCCGTGAACGCAGCGGTGAGCGTGGCGAGCGCAGCGGCGAGCGCCGTGCACCGCGCCAGACAGCCCTGCCGACCGAACTGGGCGGCGAGGAAAGCAGCGCAAGCGAAGTGGCACTGGCCGCAGCGGCAGCCAGTGCCGTGAGCGGCGCTGCCATGGCGGCCGACAGCGCTGCCGACTCCGTGAACGACACCAACGGAGCCCAGGCGCCTGCAGCCGGTGAAGGCGAAGTGAGGGAGCGCCGCGAACGCCGTTCGCGCGACCGCTATGGCCGTGACCGTCGCCGCGGCGGCGATCGTTCCGGCCAGAATGGCGAAAACAACGAGCTGGCCAGCGCCGAAAACGGTGTTCTGTCTGACTCGGAGACTCCCGCCGCCGACACCAGCCCGCGCAGCTACTTCGCTGCCAATGCCAATGCCCCGGTTCCGGGTCTGGCCGCAGGCCTTGCAGAAGACGCCCAGGCTACTGATGCTCCAGCGCTTGATGCCGCAGCCTTGCCGGCACCGGCTGTGCTGGACGCCCTCCCCGCTCCTGCTGCGGTCGATGCGCCGGCTGCGCCCGCCGAAACGGGTGCACCGGCTGCCGAGAGCACGGCAGTAGCCGCCGAAGCGGTCGCTGTACCGGCTCCGCAGGAGGCTGTAGCAGCCACCGGCATGCCCAAGGTGCAGGCATTCACGCTGCCCGAAGCCGAGCTGCACCGCATTGCAACCGACGCCGGCCTGCAGTGGGTGGGCTCCGATGCCGACAAGGTAGCCGCTGTGCAGGCTGCCATCGCCGCCGAGCCCAAGCCGATCCACGTGCCGCGCGAGCGTCCGCCGCTGGTGGTGCTGGACGAAGGCCCGCTGATTCTGGTGGAAACGCGCCGCGATCTGGCCGGCATGGTGCTGCCGTTCGAGGCCGAAGCCAGCCAGCAGACTGCGAGCGATACGCAGGCCTGATCAGGGCGCCTGGACCTGGCCACAGGAACTGGCGCACCGCTGCAAAAAAAAGCCGCTGATGCGGCTTTTTTGCGTTTCGGGTCCGGGAGGCAGAGTGCCATCGTGACAGACACAGACCTCTCCCCCATCACGGACAGTAGCGACTAGGTCGCGCGCCTGGGAGCTTGCGCGCATATGCCCCTATGAGGCGGCGTGCTGCGGGTGCCGCTCTCAGCGCACCAGCGCCGCCTGCTTCCAGGCTTGCTGCGCAGCCGCGGCATCGCTGCGCTCTTCGGCCAGTTCGGCCAGCGCGCGCCAGGCATTGCGGCGCAGTTCGGGCTCGTCCTGCAGACCGTGGGTGGCCTGGCTCAGGAACTGCTGCGCCTTGCCCCAGAGCTGGCGCTTCATGCAGGCCATGCCCATCAGGTACTGCATGTCGGCACGGTTGGGGTAGCGCTGGTAGGCCGCCTCGATGCGCTGCAGCCAGTCGCCGTCGATGTCTTCCAGCCCCGGCTCCAGCGCGGCGACGATGGCACTGCGCTGGGTAGACGTCAGGGTTTCTTCTCCCGCGGCCACACGCTCCCACACGGGCAACAGCCAGGCCCGTGCCTGCGCCGCCGTGCCGCCGTTGCTCACCAGCTGGCGCGCCGCCGCCAGAGCCACTTCCGGCCAGGCACGCTCCTCACGGTCCAGACGCATCCAGATGCGCTGCAACTGGTCCAGGTCGAAGGCAGACCTGAGCTGGTCCACAATCAGACGGCCCACCAGCACCCGGCCAGCTTCGGGCGTGAAGGCCTTGTGGCGGGCCAGCGTGCGCGCCGTATCCAGCGCCAGATCGGTGTTGCCCAGCTGGCGTGCCGCCTTCAGGCGATGGCGCAGCGCCAGTACGCGGCGTCCGGTGCCCTGCGGCAGGGCGTCGAGCCGCTCCAGCGCCACGGCGGGCTGGCGGTCCTCGATGGCCCAGCGCGTGGCGCGCAACTGGATGCCTTCGCGCGTTTCCACGCCGATATCGGTGCGGGTGTCCTGGGCGGCCTGCAGTGCCTGCGCATAATGCTGGTCGCGCTGGGCACCATCCTGCATGGCCTGGCTGCTTTCGGCCATGATGAAGTGCGTCAGGGCGCGCAGCTGCGTGCTGTAGGGCAGGCGCTGTGCGGCCGGGACGTTGTCGCGCGGATCGGCCTGCTGGCCGTTCAGGCTTTCTTCCTGGCGCAAGGCGCGCTCGCCGGCCTGGCGCGCGCGCGAAAAGCGTCCCGCCAGGTAATGCGACATGGCATCGAGCAGGTGCCCGTGCAGCGCACGTTCCTTCTGCTGGATGCGCCAGCGGCGTGCATCCTTGGGCAGCTGGATCAGACTCGAGATGCCGCGCATCACCGCATGGCCCAGCAGGAACAGGCCCAGCAGCAGCAGGATTGCCATGTTCAGCGAGATGTCGATCGCCCGCGTGGGCGACCAGTAGAGGGTCAGAACCGCCTGGTTGTTGCCCGCCAGCAGAGCCAGCAGGGTTGCCAGGACAAACAGGACCAGCAGCCAGAGTAATGCGCGCATGGTCTCAGTTTCCTGCGACGCTGGCAGCGGCGTTGGCGGCGCTCAGCGCTTCAAGCGTGCCGCGGATCTGCGGCAATTCGGCGGAATGGATGTTGCTGTGCACTTCCTGCAACTGCTTGCGCGCCGACTCGACCAATGGCGAATCGGCCTGGAACTGGCCCTGCAACTGTTGCAGCACCTGCTCCACATCCCCCCGCGCCAGATCGGACTGGCGCGACATCAGCGCCATGCGGGCATTGAGCAGGCGCAGCTTGAGGTTCTCGCGCACCAGAAAACCCTGGGCGGGCGGCAGCAGCGCGGCATCGCGGCTGGCGATGGAGCGCACGCGCACCAGCCCCAGCGCCGTGTCGGACACGCTGCCCCACCATTGCTGCCACCAAGGAGCATCCGCGGGCAGGCGTTTAGCCACGTGCGCCTTGCCGCTTGCCGTGGGCAGCGGCACCATGTCGCTCTGCAGCGGCAGGCTGTCGATCTGGCGCAAGACGTTGTCGATGCGCGTGGCCAACATGGCGACGTCGCTTACGCTGGTCTTGCGCAGTTGCTCAATGTCCTGAGCCATGGCCAACTGCAATGCAACCAGGCGCGGCTGCGTGGCATGCTCCAGGCGTTTTTCGGAGCTCACCAGCGCCGCCAGCAGGGGCTGCACGCTGCCGGTCAGCTGGGTCTGCTGCAGCCCCATCTGCACCACAGAGTCCACATCCACCAGCAGGTTGTCGTCCTTGGCGCGCGACAGGCCCTGCAGCACGCTTTCCACCTGGGCGCGCTGGGCATCGAGCTGCACCACGCGCGCATCCAGCAGCGCCACCTTGGCACTGGCTTCGCGGCTCTGCTCGCTGGCCAGGCGGGCCAGGGTGCCAGTATCGCGCGACTGCAGCCCCACATCGGCCACCTGCTTCGCTACCTGTTTCTGCAGCAGATAGACCTGACGCCAGGCGACGCCCGCAGCCGCCGCGGCCGCCAATGCAAGCAGCAGGGCCAGCACCAGCACCACGCGCGCCAGCGCCGACATGCCCGCCTGACGGGGGGGATTCGGCGCGGCAGGAGCCGCCGGAGTCGCAGTCACGGAAGCCGGGGACGTTGTCTCGGGGGAAGCAGTCATAGCCACGATTGTATCGATTGGCTTACGTCATGCAGTGTAGGACGGGTCTGGAGAACACTTTGATAGCCGGCCGCGGCGGCCTTGCCGGCGATGCGCGGATGGGTAGCCAGAGCGCAGGCACGGCTCCAATCCTGCTGCGGCAGCAGCTTTTGCAGGTTCTGCAGCGCCTGGGAACTGCTCCAGAGCCACAGATGGCGCGCGTCGGCCAGCTGGCGCACCGCCTCGCGTTGCGCGTCGGTCCAGCGCGGAGCCTGTCGCTGATATGCAACAACCGTACGCACCGTGATCCCGGCCTGCACCAGCTGTTCACCCATCCAGTCGCGCCCGGAGCCGTAGTCGGGATGGATGGCATCGGGCTGTGGATCATCGGTGCCACGCACGCGCAGCACGCATTGGCCGGCCGCCCGCGCAGCGGCCAGCTGCGGCTGGATCAGGGGCCAGAGGGTTTCGGAATCGAACTGGGCAGCGTCCTGGGGCGGACTGTCGATCCGCTCCGGGCTCACACCGGCCGCCAGCAGCGCGTGCAAGGTGCCGCGACCGGGGGCCCAGGCACGCACCTGCAGGGCATTCCAGCGTGCGGCCGCATCCGGTACGGCTGCAAAGAAATGCTCGACCGCAGGCACACTCACGAAGAAGGCGGCGGCGGTTTCGGGCAGCTGTTCCCAGGCCACCTGCAGCCGTTCGCGGTAGGCGGGATGCTCCACACCCGCAATCTCGATCAGCGGCAGCACCAGCACCTGTGCGCGCGGGCCCAGATCCTGCTGCAGGGCCTGCGCCCATTCGCTCGCCTGCGGCTCGGGCCGGGTGATGATGACGATGGGCGCCCCGGACATGGCTCTCAGTGCGCCGCAGTCGCCGGTCGTGCGCCCTGCGCGATCAGCTCGCGGGCCACCTGTTCGCCCAGGGCCGTGGCTTCGGCCAGCGTGGCCACCGGGGCACTGGCCGTGGCGCGTACCAGCGACACCGCCCCTGCGGCTTGGTCATCGCCCCAGGCAGCGTCGATCTGCAGCAGATCGCCCTGCAGCGTGGCATAGGCGGCCAGCGGCATGGAGCAGCTGCCGCCCATGGCGCGGCTCACGGCGCGCTCGGCGCTTACGCGCAGCCAGGTCGGCATATGCACCAGCGGCTGCAACGCGGCCACCAGCTCCGGCCGGCCGGAGCGGATCTCGATGCCCAGGGCACCCTGCCCGGCTGCGGGCAGCATCTGCTGCGGCTCCATCACATGGCGGATGCGCTGTTCCAGTTCCAGACGCTTGAGGCCGGCTGCTGCCAGCACGATGCCGTCGTACTGGCCTTCATCCAGCTTGCGCAGGCGCGTGTCGAGGTTGCCGCGCAGCGGCTCGATGCGCAGGTCGGGGCGTGCGGCGCGCAGCAGCACGGTGCGGCGCAGGCTGGAGGTGCCCACCACGCCGCCATGCGGAATCGCGGACAGGCTCTCGTAGCGCGGCGACACGAAGGCATCGCGCGGATCCTCGCGCTCCATCACGCAGGCCAGCTCGAAGCCGGCCGGCAAATCCATGGGCACGTCCTTGAGCGAGTGCACGGCGATGTCGGCGCGGCCTTCTTCGAGGGCCACTTCCAGCTCTTTCACGAACAGGCCCTTGCCTCCCACCTTGCTCAGGCTGCGATCCAGAATCTGGTCACCCTGGGTGGTCATGCCCAACAGCGTGACACTGTGCCCCTGCGCCTCCAGCAAGGCCTTGACGTGCTCCGCCTGCCAGAGGGCCAGACGGCTTTCGCGGGTGGCGATGGTGAGTTGCAGGGGGGCTTGGGTGGACTCGATGGACATGACAGACAGCAGCAGGACGGCGCAATGCCGCAGAGGACAGCGCATACAGAGAATGGCGCACATGCTAGCACGGTTGCCCCGCCCCGGGCGCCACCCGCCTCGTCTGCAGCCCTTGCCCGATGCTGCGTGCGGCAAGGGCCTTCGCTACAATCAAGGTTTTATCTGTCGGGGCGCGGATTGAGGCTGAAGCAGGCGCGCATCATGCGCGCGCTTTGCTGGCCGCCCGCCGCCATGCTGCACCATGCTTTCAAGTGCCTTTTGTAGTGCATGGCGCATCCTGTCCCGGCCTTCCATTCCAGCTTCCACCATGTCCAGCTCCCACAACCAACTCGATACCAAGTCCCAGGCCTGGTCCGCCCTGTTCAGCGAACCGATGAGCGAGCTGGTGCAACGCTATACCGCCAGCGTGTTCTTCGACAAGCGCCTGTGGCAGGCCGACATGCAGGGCAGCCTGGCGCATGCCGAGATGCTGGCCGCCCAGGGCATCATCCAGGACGAGGACTACGCCGCCATCCAGCGCGGCATGGCGCAGATCCGCAGCGAGATCGAGGCCGGCACCTTCGAATGGAAGCTGGAACTGGAAGACGTGCACCTGAATCTGGAAGCGCGCCTGACGCAACTGGTGGGCGACGCCGGCAAGCGCCTGCACACCGGCCGCAGCCGCAATGACCAGGTCGCCACCGACATCCGCCTGTGGCTGCGCGCCGAGATCGACCTGATCAGCGGCCTGCTGCGCGAGGTGCAATCCGCGCTGTTGGCCGTAGCCGAGAAGAACGTGGACGTGATCCTGCCCGGCTTCACCCACCTGCAGGTGGCGCAGCCGGTGAGCTTTGCGCATCACCTGCTGGCCTATGTGGAAATGTTTGCCCGTGACGAAGAGCGTCTGGCCGATGTGCGCAAGCGCGTGAACCGCCTGCCGCTGGGCAGCGCCGCGCTGGCCGGTACCACCTACCCGCTCGATCGCGAGCGCGTGGCGCAGACGCTGGGCATGGAAGGCGTCTGCCATAACAGTCTGGATGCCGTGAGCGACCGCGACTTCGCCATCGAATTCACCGCAGCGGCCTCGCTCATCATGGTGCACGTCTCGCGCCTGAGCGAGGAGCTGATACTGTGGATGAGCCAGAACTTCGGCTTCATCCGCATTGCCGACCGCTTCACCACCGGCTCGTCCATCATGCCGCAGAAGAAGAACCCGGACGTGCCGGAACTGGCGCGTGGCAAGACCGGCCGCGTGGTCGGCCACCTGATGGGCCTGATCACCCTGATGAAGGGCCAGCCGCTGGCCTACAACAAGGACAACCAGGAAGACAAGGAGCCGCTGTTCGACACGGTCGATACCGTGCGCGACACCCTGCGCATCTTTGCCGAGATGATCGGCGGGCAGACCAATGCCCAGACCGGCGCCAAGGAAGGCGGCATCACCGTCAATGCCGCCGCCATGCGCGCGGCTGCGAGCAAGGGCTATGCCACCGCCACCGACCTGGCCGACTATCTGGTGAAGAAGGGCCTGCCCTTCCGCGACGCGCACGAAGTGGTGGCTCATGCCGTCAAGACGGCGCAGGACCAGGGCGTGGATCTGGCCGAACTGCCGCTGGAAACGCTGCAGGGTTTCAACCGCGACGTGGAGCACGACGTGTTCGACAACGCCCTGACGCTGGAAGCCTCGCTCAACGCCCGCAACACGCTGGGCGGTACCGCTCCGGCCCAGGTGCAGGCGCAAATCACCCGCCACCAGGCGCGTCTGCAGGCGGATCAGGCATGACGCAGACCGAAATCCTGCTGGGCCTGGTGCTGGCGCTGACGGTGTCGGCCGTCTGGCAGATGCTGCAAGGCATCCGGGGGCTGAAACAGCGCCCGCCGGAATACGCGCGCGCCATTGGCCGCCGCATGATACTGACCACTGTCGTCATGATTGCCATACCGCTGCTGATCATGCTCGGCCGCGATCAATGGGGGAACATGACCAGCCTGTATGCCGTCCTGGCCGGCCTGGTCACCGTGAATGTCATCTGGGTGCGGCGCATCCGCTGAACCGGGATGCGCGGCTTGAGGGGCGAGCCAGCGGCTCCGGCTGCCTGCTGCTGCCCGCCGCCATGGCTCCGCTCCCGGTTGCAGTCTGCCTGCGCTTTACAGTAGCCAGTTGCGCTGCGCCCCAAGTACGGCATTGGGATACTTTGCCTGCCCGCGCGAACCGTTGTAGCGGCCCAGCGCGTAGAAGAGGTTGCCGTTCTCGCGCTGCAGGTAGTAGCGCAGGATGACGCAGCCGAAGCGCAGGTTGGTCTGCTGGTGAAACAGCTTGCTGGCGTCGCCATCGCCGATCACGCGCGCCCAGAACGGCATCACCTGCATCAGTCCGCGTGCTCCGACGGCCGAGATGGCGAACTTGCGGAAGTTGCTTTCGACCTGGATCAGGCCCAGCACCAGCGACACCTCCAGCCCGGCGCGGGCGGATTCGTACCAGACCGTCTGCAGGAACTCGTGGCGGGTGAAATCGTCGATCATGCGCGCGCCCAGCCGACGCTTCATGGCGGCGAGCCAGGCCTGATACTCCATCTCGGACTTGCGATCGCCGAAAACCGGCACGGGCGGCGCCGAGGCCTGCACGGCGGCGCTCAGTGCGGTGCGCACCGAGTCGGCGAGATGCTCCTCCTTCTGCGCTCCTGCCAGGGCGGCAAGCGGCAGGCCGCCGCCTGCCAGCGCCAGGCCCCCAAGGCTCCAGCGCGTGGCCTGCTTCAGCCATTGGCGGCGCCGTGCATTCATCGGAAACAACCTGTTCAGCGCCCCAGTTTCTCCAGCAGCCCTGCGTCAATCCCCGCCAGCGGCAGCTTCTGCGCTTCGGCATCGCGACGGAACTGGTACTCGCACTCGCCCGCCTGGATACCGCGTTCGGACAGCACCACGCGGTGCGGCACGCCGATCAGCTCCCAGTCGGCAAACATCACGCCCGGGCGCTCGCCGCGGTCATCCAGAATCACGTCGACACCGGCGGCCAGCAGGCTGTCGTACAGCCTGGTCGCCTCGGCCTTCACGGCTTCGCTGCGGTCCATGCCGATGGGGCAGATCACCACGGTGAACGGCGCAATCGACTCTGGCCAGATCATGCCGCGCTCATCGTGGTTCTGTTCGATGGCGGCGGCCGGCAGGCGCGTCACGCCGATGCCGTAGCAGCCCATCTCGAAGTGCTGCGTCTTGCCATTCACGTCGAGGAAGGTGGCGTTCATGGCTTTGCTGTACTTGGTGCCCAGATAGAACACATGGCCGATCTCGATGCCGCGCTCGATCGCCAGCCTGCCCTTGCCGCAGGGCGACAGATCGCCTTCGACAATGTTGCGGATGTCGGCCACCACGGCCGGTTCGGGCAGGTCGCGCCCCCAGTTCACGCCGGTGATGTGGGCATCCACCTCGTTGGCGCCGCAGATCCAGTCGGCCATCACGGCCACGTCGCGGTCCACCACCAGGTTCACCGGCTTGCGCGTGTTGATCGGACCCAGATAGCCCGGCTTGGTGCCGAAATGCTCCACGATCTCGTCTTCGGTGGCGAAGCGGAAGCCCTGGTTCAGGCCCGGCACCTTGCCGACCTTGACTTCGTTCATGTCATGGTCGCCACGCACCAGCAGCAGCCAGATCTGGCTGCCCTTCACGTTGCCATCGTCGTCCAGTTCGTCGGTTGCCAGCACCAGCGACTTCACGGTGGTCTGCAGCGGCACACCCAGCAGCTCGGCCACATCGGCGCAGGTGCTCTTGCCCGGCGTGGGCGTGACCTGCATCGCCTGGCTCGCCGCGGGACGCGCCTGGGTGGGTGCCAGGGCTTCGGCCTTCTCGATGTTGGCCGCGTAATCGCTCTCGGGGCAGTAGACGATCGCGTCCTCGCCGGTCGCGGCGATGACCTGGAATTCCTCGCTCAGGTCGCCGCCGATGGCACCGCTGTCGGCCGCCACGGCACGGTAGTTCAGGCCGAAGCGGTCGAAGATGCGGCGGTAGGCCTGCGCCATGTTCTGGTAGCTGGCCTTGGCACCCTCGGCATCCTTGTCGAAGCTGTAGGCGTCCTTCATGATGAACTCGCGGCCGCGCATCAGGCCGAAACGCGGACGGCGTTCGTCGCGGAACTTGGTCTGGATCTGGTACAGGTTCTTGGGCAACTGCTTGTAGCTGCGGAAATCCTGGCGCGCGATGTCGGTCACCACCTCCTCGCTGGTGGGCTGGATCACGAAGTCGTTGTCGTGACGGTCCTTGAAGCGCAGCAGCTCGTCGCCCATCTTGTCGAAACGGCCGGTTTCGCGCCACAGCTCGCCCGGCTGCACCACCGGCATGGTGCACTCGATGGCGCCGGCGCGGTTCATTTCCTCGCGCACGATGGCCTCCACCTTGCGGATCACGCGCAGGCCCATGGGCATGTAGGTATAGACGCCTGCACCCAGCTTCTTGATGAAGCCGGCGCGCATCATGAGCTTGTGGCTGACGACTTCGGCATCAGCAGGAGCATCGCGGAGGGTGGAGATGAGGAACTGGGAAGCTTTCATGGAATTGCAATGGTTCTGACAACACAGTGCCACGCCGCAATGCTGAAGCTGCGGGCGGGGCTATAGGTGTTATTCTCGTTGATAACGGCGGGCAGCCGTGCATAATGAGTCCAATTAAAGAATTGGAGTTGATCATGCTCGACCGGGAAGGGTTCCGTCCCAACGTCGGCATCATCTTGCTCAACCGTAAGAATCAGGTGTTCTGGGGGAAGCGCATCCGCACCCACAGCTGGCAGTTCCCCCAAGGCGGCATAGATCGCGGGGAATCGCCCGAACAGGCCATGTTCCGCGAGCTGCGGGAAGAAGTCGGACTCTTCCCGCACCACGTGCGCATTGTTGCCCGCACCCGAGACTGGTTGCGCTATGAAGTGCCCGACCGCTATATCCGCCGCGAAGCGCGCGGCCACTACAAGGGCCAGAAGCAGATCTGGTACCTGCTGCAACTGATGGCAGGCGACTGGGAGCTCGACCTGCGCGCCACCGACCACCCCGAATTCGACGCCTGGCGCTGGAATGACTACTGGGTGCCGCTGGACGTGGTGGTGGAGTTCAAGCGCGGCGTCTACGAGATGGCGCTGACCGAGCTGGCGCGCTTTCTGCCGCGCAACGACCAGCGCAACCGCTACCTGCGCTCCAGCTACAAGCAGCGCGACCGTCAGGCGCAGCGTCCGGACGGCCGGCTGCAAGCTCCGCAGGATGCAACGCCAGGTTTCGATCTGCCGCCGGATGCCAGTTTCGATCCGCAACCACCCTGCGTGCCGGCCGCCGGCACGCCTTCGCGAAAGAATCCCTCATGATCCGCCTGTTCCGCCCCGTTTCTGTCCTGCTGCTGGGCCTGTCCGCCGCTCTTGCGGGTGGCAGCGCGCTGGCCCAGTATGCCGGCGAAGAGGAAGTCGGCCCCTGGAAAGAGGCGCCCGTGCCGCCGGCACCCGCGCTGAGTACGCGCAATCTGGTGACGGTAGAGCAACCGGGTTATTCGACGCTCAAGGTGGGCGTCGACCTGGACAGCGTGGAACTGGCGCCGGATGGCGTGGTGCGCTACGTGATGCTGCTGCAAAGCAGCGAGGGGGCCCGCTCGGCCTACTATCAGGGCATTCGCTGCCGCACCTATGAAGTCAAGACCTATGCACGCTACGACTTCGGCGCCACGCCACCCGGCTGGCAGGAAGTGAAGACGGAATGGTCGGACCTGCATGACGCCCGCTCGCGCCACGCCAAGAATCTGGCGCGCAACGGCATCTGCGAAAGCTACGCCCCGCCGATCTCCACCAAGGAGGCCCGCCGCATGATCAAACGCGGCAAGGCGGCGTGGATGGACCCGGCCGGCATGTAAACGAACCGCCGGGCCGCGGCTCAGCGGCTCAGCGGCTCAGCGGCTCAGCGGCTCAGCGGCTCAGCGGCTCAGCGGCTCAGCGGCTCAGCGGCTCAGCGGCTCAGCGGCTCAGCACCATATTGTCGCGGTGCACCATTTCCGGTTCGGCGGTGTAGCCGAGCAGCGCCTCGAACTGGCTGGACGGCTTGCGACACAGCTGGCGCGCCTCGTAGCTGGAATAGTTGGCCAGACCCCGCGCGATTTCCACGCCTTCGGGATTGCGCACCGCAATCACCTCGCCGCGACGGAACTCGCCCTGCACCTCGGTCATGCCGATGGGCAGCAGGCTCTTGCCACCCTGCTGCAGCATGGCAGCGGCGCCGGCATCCACCATCACCGAACCATGCAGCTTGAGGTGGTCCTTCATCCACTGCTTGCGCGCCTGCAGCTTCTGCGTCGGCGCCACCAGCACGGTGCCCACCACTTCGCCCTGCACCAGGCGCAGCAGCGCATCGGGTTCGCGCCCCCAGGCAATCACGGTACTGGCGCCCGAACCGGCCGCACGCTTGGCCGCGAGGATCTTGGTCAGCATGCCGCCAGTGCCGACGGAACTGCCGGCACCGCCTGCCATGGCTTCCAGCGCGGGGTCGCCGGCCTGCCCCACCGCCACCAGCGTGGCATCCGGATGCTTGCGCGGATCAGCGCTGAACAGGCCCTTCTGGTCGGTCAGGATCACCAGCAGGTCGGCCTCCACCAGGTTGGCCACCAAAGCGCCCAGCGTGTCGTTGTCACCGAACTTGATCTCGTCGTTGACCACCGTGTCATTCTCGTTGATCACCGGCAGCACACCCAGTTCGAGCAGCGTGACCAGCGTGGAGCGGCCATTGAGATAGCGCTCACGGTCGGCCAGGTCGGCATGCGTGAGCAGCACCTGCGCGGAGGCCAGGCCATTCTCGCGCAGCTTGGTTTCGTACATCTGCGCCAGGCCCATCTGGCCGACTGCTGCCGCCGCCTGCAGTTCGTTCAGCTCGCGCGGGCGCGTGTGCCAGCCCAGCCGCTTCATGCCTTCTGCCACCGCGCCGCTGGATACCATGATCACTTCGCGGCCGTCGGCGCGCAGCGCGGCCAGTTGCCGGCACCACTCGCCGATGGCCTGCTCGTCCAGGCCGCGTCCTTCGTTGGTGACCAGGCTGGACCCCACCTTGACCACAATGCGGCGGGCGTGCTGCAGCATCGCTGCGGGATGGCTCAGGGTCTGGTCAGTGGGCATGGGAAAAAGGACGGCAATGGGAACAGGAGCGACCGCCGGCGCGGCCACATGGGCATTATTTTGCCTCGGGCTTGCGGCGGGGACGGCGTGCGGCCGGTCGCTTGGCGGGTTTTTGTTCCGCCGCCTCGTCCGGCAGCTCGGCGAAACGCGGATCGAAATCATCCGGCAACTCGACAAAGCGCGGATCCACCTCGGCCGGCGGCTGCTCGGCCACCTGCGCACGATGGATGTGCTGGTAGATCTCGCGGATCAGCGTTTCGCAACCTTCGCGTGTCAGCGCGGAAATCTCGAACACCGGCCCCTTCCACTTGAAACGCTTGACGAAATCCTTCACGCGCGCCGCGCGCTCGTCTTGCGGCACCATGTCGAGCTTGTTCAGCACCAGCCAGCGCGGCTTGGCATACAGGTCGGCATCGTATTTCTTCAGCTCGGCCACGATGGCCCGGGCCTGCTCCACCGGATCGACGGCTTCGTCGAACGGAGCCATGTCGACCACATGCAGCAGCAGACGCGTGCGCTGCAGATGGCGCAGGAACTGGTGGCCCAGGCCGGCGCCTTCGGCGGCGCCCTCGATCAGGCCCGGCACATCGGCCACGACAAAGCTCTGCTCCGGCCCGACACGCACCACGCCCAGGTTGGGGTGCAGCGTGGTGAAGGGATAGTCGGCAATCTTGGGCCGCGCATTGGACACGGCCGCGATGAAGGTGGACTTGCCCGCGTTGGGCATGCCCAGCAGGCCCACGTCGGCCAGCACCTTCAGTTCGAGCTTGAGACTCTTGCGCTCGCCGGGATAGCCCGGCGTCTTCTGCCGCGGCGCCCGGTTGACGGCGCTCTTGAAGCGCAGGTTGCCGAAACCGCCATCGCCGCCCTTGGCAATCAGCACCGGCTCACCGGGCGTCAGCAGCTCGTACAGCACCTCGCCCGTTTCGGCATCGGTGATGATGGTGCCGACCGGCATCTTCAGCGTGATGTCGTCGCCGGCAGCGCCGAACATGTCCGAGCCCATGCCATGCTGGCCCCGCTTGGCCTCGAAGCGGCGCGCATAGCGGTAGTCGACCAGGGTGTTGAGGTTGACATCGGCAATCGCCCAGACATGGCCGCCACGGCCGCCATCGCCGCCGTCCGGTCCGCCGAATTCCTTGTACTTTTCGTGGCGGAACGAAGCGCAGCCATTGCCGCCGTCGCCCGCAGCGATGTCGATGAACGCTTCGTCTACAAATTTCATGGGGATTGCACTCGCAAGTCAGGGGATGCGCAACACGCATCCAGGCGCAGAACCCTGCACCGTTGAATCATTGATTGTAGGGGATGGGCCGTCGCGGCCCAAGCCAAAACCGGCATGCCGGCCACGGAACATCCGCCCTCCGGCGCCTTCAAGGCCATGGAACCGGCCACCGTGCTGCTTTCTGCCGACGCCAGAAACAGGCAAGCCCCGCACAGGACGGGGCTTGCTGGGGATCAGGCCGTAGCCTGACCCGGAGGGGCATACGCTGCTTATTCGGCAGGCGTGATGTCCACCACGGACTTGTTCAGCGCGCCGCGCTGACCGAAGGACACGTGGCCGTCCACCAGGGCGAACAGGGTGTGGTCCTTGCCCACGCCCACGTTGTTGCCAGCGTGGAAACGGGTACCGCGCTGACGCACGATGATGGAACCAGCGCTGATCAACTGGCCGCCGAATGCCTTCACACCCAGCATCTTGGGCTTGGAATCACGCCCGTTGCGCGTAGAGCCGCCGCCTTTTTTCTGTGCCATGAGTTACTCTCCTTGGTGCATCAAGCGTTGATGGAGGCAATTTCCAGCTCGGTAAACTGCTGGCGATGGCCCTGGCGCTTCTGATAGTGCTTGCGGCGACGCATCTTGAAGATGCGGACCTTGTCGTGTTTGCCATGGGCGACCACTTTGGCCACCACGGTTGCGCCGGAAACCAGGGGAGAACCCACAGTCAGGCTGTCGCCGTTGCCGACGGCCAGAACCTGATCAATGGTGATCTCTTTACCTTCGTCCGCAGCAATCTGTTCTACTTTGATCTTGTCGCCAGCAGCAACGCGATACTGCTTGCCACCGGTTTTTATGACTGCGTACATTGTGTAAACCTCAATACATTGAAATCTTGCCGGACGGATTTCCAGCAAGCCAATGATTCTACTATGAATTGTCTAGCGGAGCAAGCTCCGTTGGCTCGATGGCACAAACCCCGCGGCAGTCAAGCTCCTGCGGCGGGCCGGGACCGGCCCGGGCAACTGCGCAACAGTACCCGCAAAGTATTGCCCGACCCGCCCCGCTCCCCGGGGACGGGCCCCGCCACTCCCTATAATGAATGCTTACACACCGGGCCGGATATTCCATCCAGGCTTTGGTTCGGCCCTCCGTTTTCCGTGTCCAGGACAACCATCTTGTCTGCTTCCGCTCCCCCGTCTGCCCTCGCCTTGATCGCGCCTGCCATGCAGCAGGTGGACCGTGTCATCCATGACCGCCTGACCACGGGCGTGCCGCTGGTGGCACAAGTGTCGCAATACATCATCTCGGCCGGCGGCAAGCGACTGCGCCCCGCCCTGCTGCTGCTGATGGCCGAGGCGCTCGAATACAAGGGCGACAAGCATTACAGCCTGGCCGCAGTGGTCGAATTCATCCACACGGCCACATTGCTCCACGACGACGTGGTGGACGAGTCCACCCTGCGCCGGGGCCGTCCCACTGCCAACGCCACCTTCGGCAATCCGGCCAGCGTACTGGTGGGTGACTTCCTCTATTCGCGCTCGTTCCAGATGATGGTGGAAACGCAGAGCATGCGCGTGATGGACATCCTGGCCAATGCCACCAACATCATCTCCGAAGGCGAAGTGCTGCAACTCATCAACATGCACGACGCTTCGCTGAGCGAAGAGGACTATCTCCACGTCATCCGCTCCAAGACCGCCAAGCTGTTCGAGGCCAGCACCCGTATCGCTGCCGTACTGGCCGGCTGCGATGCTGCCCAGGAGGAGCGCTGCGCCGAATATGGCCAGGCCCTGGGTACCGCATTCCAGATCATCGACGACGTGCTGGATTACGAAGGCACGGTGGAAGACATGGGCAAGAACCTGGGCGACGACCTGCGCGAAGGCAAGACCACGCTGCCCTTGATCATCGCCATGCGCGAAGGCACGCCGGAGCAGGCCACAGTGATCCGCAATGCGATCGAGCAGGGCTCGGTCGACGCCCTCGAAGCCGTGGTGGCCATCGTGCGCAATACCGGAGCCCTTGACGGCGCCCGCCGCGCCGCTGCGGCCGAGGCACAGCGCGCCATCGCCGCAACCGCCGGCATGCCCGAAAACGCCCATACCCAGGCGCTGCGCCAGCTGGCCGAACAGCTGCAATCCCGCAAGACCTGATGGCAAAAAGGGTTTTGGCGCTCCCTACAATGAACCGGTGAACATGCTGACCCTTTCCCCTTCGCTCAACGCCGATCTGCACTGCCATTCCGTGGTGTCCGACGGCACGCAGACTCCGGAATGGCTGGCAGAGCGCGCACACGCCAATGGCGTGCAGCTGTGGGCTCTGACCGACCATGACGAAGTCGGCGGCATTGACCGCGCTGCTGCTGCAGCGGCGGCCCTTGGCCTGCCCTTCCTGGCCGGTGTGGAAATTTCCGTGACCTGGGCCGACAAGACGGTACATATCGTCGGACTCGGCATCGACCACACCCAGCCTGCCCTGATCGAAGGCCTGCGTCGCACCCGCGGCGGCCGCGAGGAACGTGCGCGTGAGATGGCCCGGCAGCTGGAGCAGGTCGGCATTCCCGGCGCCTTCGAGGGCGCACTCAGGTATGTCGGCAATCCGGACCTGATCTCGCGCTCGCACTTTGCGCGCTATCTGGTCGAGATTGGCGCCTGCGCCGATATCGGCGAGGTGTTCCGCCGCTTCCTGACCGAAGGCAAGCCTGGCTTCGTGCCGCACCGATGGGCCACGCTGGAGCAGGCGGTTGGCTGGATCCGCGATGCCGGCGGCATGGCCATCATTGCCCATCCGGCCCGCTACGGCTTTACGCCGCAACAGGAGCACGCGCTGTTCAGCAGCTTCTGCCAGTTGGGCGGCCAGGGGGTGGAAGTGGTTACCTGCAGCCACACCGCGGAAGAGGTCGAGGTCTACCACCGGATGGCGCTGGATTTCGGCCTGTACGCCTCGCGCGGCAGTGACTTTCACTCGCCCGGCGAAAGCCGGCTCGACCTGGGCCTGCTGCCGCCGCTGCCATCCGGACTCACTCCTGTCTGGGAACACCTGGGGCATCGCGTGCGCATGCCCGATGGCGCCAGCGCCACCCTTTCTTCCACCTGATTCCTTCCCGTTGTGAAGCGGGCCACCCGCTGGCCCGCTGCCGAGCAGTCCATGGCCCAGATTTTCGACATCCACCCCCTCAATCCCCAGCCGCGCATGATCAAGCAGGCCGTCGCGCTGCTGGATGCCGGCGAAGTGCTGGCGGTACCCACCGATTCCAGCTACGCGCTGGTGTGCCACATCGACGACAAGGCGGCCAGCGACCGCCTGCGCCAGATCCGCCAGATGGACGACAAGCATCTGCTGACGCTGATCTGCCGCGACCTGAGCGAACTGTCGAGCTACGCGCGCGTGGACAACCGCCAGTTCCGCATGCTCAAACTCGGCACGCCGGGGCCGTTCACCTTCATTCTCGAAGCCTCCAAGGAAGTGCCGCGCCGCCTGAGCCACCCCTCGCGCAAGACCATCGGCCTGCGCGTGCCGCAGCATGCGGTGCTGCAGGCCCTGCTGGAGCAACACGATGGTCCGCTGCTGAGCACCACGCTGTTCCTGCCAGACAGCGACGAGCCGCTGCATGACGTGTCGGAAGTGGCCGACCTGCTGGACAAGCAGGTGGCCGGCGTGATCGACAGTGGCGCCTGTCCGCACCTGCCCACCACCGTGGTCGACCTGACTCCCATGGGCAAGGGCGATGCGCCGGAGCTGGTGCGCCAGGGCGCCGGCGAAGCTTCGCTGCTCGGACTGTAGTACTCTCTGAACCGCCATCTTTGAAATTTTTTTGATACGAAGGCATCATTTGCGCCCGGAAACAGCAGGGAGCAGGCTCCATACTGTTGCAAACTTTCAACGAAAGCCCACATGGACATCGCCAACATCATCCAGACCATCGCGATCTACGCCATTCCGGTGCTGTTCGCCATCACCGTGCATGAGGCTGCGCATGGCTACGTGGCACGCCACTATGGCGACAACACGGCCTGGATGCTGGGACGCGTCACGCTCAATCCGCTCAAGCACATCGACCCCGTCGGCACCATCCTGATGCCGCTGTTCCTCTATGTGGCCACTTCGGGTGCCTTCCTGTTCGGCTATGCCAAGCCGGTGCCGGTGCGCTTCGACCGGCTGCGCCACCCCAAGCGCGACATGATCTGGGTCGCCCTGGCCGGGCCCGCCTCCAACCTGATCCAGGCGCTGTTCTGGGGCGCCCTGCTCTATGTGCTGCTGGGCCTGGGCCTGCATGAGCCCTTCTTCCTGCAGATGTGCAAGGGCGGCGTGCTGGTGAACATCGTGATGTTCGTATTCAACCTGTTTCCGTTGCCGCCCCTGGACGGTGGCCGGGTGCTGACCGGCCTGCTGCCGCGCGAGGCGGCCAATGCGCTCGCGCGCGTGGAGCCCTACGGCTTCTTCATCGTGATGGCGCTGGTGGTGAGCGGCGTGGTCAGCTCGCTGTGGATGCGCCCCCTGATGAATGCAACCTATGGTTTGCTCGAACTGCTGCTCACACCGCTGAAATTGCTGTTTTCTTAACATAATTTTAAAATTTCAAGCCAAAAGTTGATTCTTTTCACATTTTTGGCAGGGTGTTTGAATAATCATCCAAGCAGATGCCAGCCTTTGTACTCTATGATTTGGCCACGTTAAACATTTACAGGCCATCGCAACCGAATTTGCGGCCATTTCATCTAAACAAACCATGTCTGCTGTATACCTGATTGAAGATCACCCCCTCTACCGAGAAGCCTTTGCCAACCTGCTGCGCCGGCTCAAGCCGGGCGAAGAAGTCGTGGAGCTCGACCGCATTGGCGACCTGCCCCAGGCCGTCAAGTCGCATGGCCAGCCGGCCACCGTTTTCCTCGACCTCACGCTGAGCGATACGCTGGGCCACTCCGGCATCCGCGAAGTCAAGCGCGCCTACCCCGAATCGCAACTGGTCGCCATTTCCGACCAGAGCGGTGAAGAGAACGAGCCGCTGTGCCTGGAAGCCGGGGCCGATGGCTACCTGTCCAAGCAGACGCCCACGCCCGCCCTGTTCTCCGCGCTGCGCTCCCTGATGCTGCCGGAGGCAGAGGGTGAAGAGGCCGAGCTTGCCAACAGCAAGCTGTCGAAGCGCCAGTCGCAGCTGCTGGTGGCACTGGAGCAGGGCTTGAGCAACCGCGACATTGCCGATCGTCTGGGCATCAGCGAACACACGGTGAAAGTGCACCTGTGGCGTCTGTTCCGCCGCCTGGGCGTGAAGAGCCGCACCCAGGCCATCCACACGGCACGCCTGAATGGTCTGATCAAGGGTTGATACCTCACGTGCGCGGGCTGCATGCAGCCCGTGCCACAATCCACAGGCAGCAGATCCCACCCGGGACTGCTGCCTCTTTCTTTGGGCTCGCCATTACAGGAGTTTTCCACCCATGCTGCTGCGCGACCGCATTCTTTCCCTGCTGGTACCGGATACGACCGGGCCTATGCGGTATGCGCTGGACATGCGAACTTTCTGGTTCAGCCACTATCTGTCGACCGGATTGCGTACCAGCAGCGGCATCCTGCTGATTGCGCTGGCGGCGCTGGCGCTGCTGCCGCCCGGCTGGGCCATGGCCGCAGCCTTCGGGGCGGCCGCTCTGGCACTGGTGGATCAGCTCGGTCCCCTGCGCTACAAGCGGCGCGAGTTGGGCGTTTCGCTGCTGCTCAACACCCTGGCAGCCTTGCTGGTAGGCATGCTCACACCATGGCCGCTCCTGCAGGCCGCGAGCATGGTCCTGCTGACCTTTGGCTCGGCCTTTTTGCTGCTGTACGGCAATCGTGCCATGCCGGTGCAGTTTGCCATGCTGCTGGCGATGACGCTGTCGGTGGAGCATATCGGGCAGAAGGCAGACCCGCTGGCCACCTGTGCCAGTTTCTTTCTGGGCGGGCTGTGCTATTTCGTCTATGCGCTGGGTGTGGCCTGGTGGCAACGCCATCGCCTGAAGCAGCAGGTGCTGGCCGAATGCCTGTTCGAGCTGGCGCGCTATTTCGACATCAAGAGCGGCTTCTACGAGCGCAATGCCGACATCGAGCAGCAATTCACCCGGTTGATCCGGCAGCAGGTGGTTCTGGCCGATCGCCAGCAGGCCGCTCGCGACCTGGTGCTGCAGCCGCTGCAGGGGCCGCAGGACGCGCGGCTGATCCAGATCCACCTGGGCATGCTGGACGTGTACGAACAAGTGCTGAGCACGCATACCGACTACCGCGCGCTGCACCAGCATTTCGGGCAGAGCGACATCATGCTGTTCCTGCGCGACCTGATCGCCAAGGCCACGCGCGATGTGGAAGCCGTGGCCTTTGCCGTGACGCGCGGGCTGCCGTCGGAGTCGCCGGTGACCTATGTGGCCGAGCAGCGCGCGATTGCGTTCGAGCTGCACCTGATGGAGCAGGGAGAGTACAGCGTGCCGGTGTCCGACGATGTGTTCCTGCTGCTTCGCTCCACCTACTACAAGATTCTGGACACCATCACCCGCATCGGGCAGATGCATGCCGCCACGCGCAGCTCGCCGGAGCGGTTGCCGGCCATCGACATGGCGCTGTTCGTGTCGCGCCCGCGCATCGACTGGAAGCTGCTGCAGCACAACCTGAACCTGCAATCGCCGATTTTCCGCTATGCGCTGCGCATCAGCCTGGCGATGGTGGCTGCGCTGCTGCTGGTGCAGGCCCTGCCCTACAAGGCGCATGCCTACTGGATCATGCTGACCATCGTGATCATCATGAAACCCAGCTACAGCATGACGCGCGACCGGCGCCGCCAGCGGATGCTGGGAACGGTGCTGGGCTGCATCGTGGCGGCGGTGGTGCTGCAGCTGGTACAGGGTACGCTGCCGTTGTTGCTGGTGCTGTATCTGTCGCTGATGGTGTCATCCACCTTTGTGCAGCTGCGCTATGTGTATACCGCCACGGCCGCCACGCTGACGGTGCTGGTGCTGCTGCACCTCACGACCAGCCAGGGCGGGCCCGGTCTGGTGATGGAGCGGCTGATGGATACCGCGCTCGGGGTGCTGATCGCGACTGTGTTTGCCTATGTGTTACCCAACTGGGAGCGCCAGGCCCTGCCGGGGCTGCTGCAGCGCCTGTTCGACGGGGCGCGCCGCTATCTGCGCGAGAGCCATGCGCTGCTGCTGGGAGACGTGACGCAGGATGAAGCCTACCGGCTGTCGCGCAAGCAGTTTCTCAACGAGATTGCCGGCGTGAACGCCGCCCTGCTGCGCATGCTCGACGAGCCGCGCGTGCGCCAGCGCGGCATCAGCGAGATCAACCGGCTGCTGGTGCGCACCTACCTGATGACCTCGCATGTGGCGGCGCTGCGCATGCTGCTGCGCCGCCAGCCCTGGCTGCAGCGGCAGGCGGACTATCGGCAGCAGATGCAGGCATCGATGGTGCTGACCCACGCACTGGTGGAGGAGGCGCGCACGATTCTGTGCGTGTCGGAGGAAAGCTGTGCACCGGTGCGGGTGCTGGAGCTGCCCGAAGTGCTGGGCGCCGCCGGCGCTACGGACGGTGTGGCGCCTGTACCGGAAGCCGCGCAGCGTGAGGGGGAGCGCCTGCCCCACCCCACGCACGAGGTGCACAACGTGCTGGAAAACCGCATCCGTGCATTGCGCGAGGATGCGGCGGATCTGGTCGAGCAGAGCCGCCGGGTGAAGGCGGTGCTGACGCCGGAATAAGCGTCTCGGGGAGCCATCCGGACGCTCCTGGGCCGGTGTCCGTGTCAACGAGGCATTTGCCTTTGCGCAAGCGCCTCGTTCAGACCGGAAGCGCCACCAGATCGTGGCCGTCGGTGTCGACGATACGGGCCTGCGTGAAGGTGCCGACTTTCAGGGTCTTGCTGATCTTCTGCGGCGGCAGCAGCCTGACCAGGCCGTCGATTTCGGGGGCATCGGCGTAGCTGCGGCCGATGGCGCCCTTCTTGCCCTGGTTGGGCGCGCTGTCGACCAGCACCTGCATGGTGCTGCCAATGCGCTGGCGCAGCTTGTTGACGGAGACCTGCTCGGCCACGGCCATGAAACGGGCGCGGCGCTCTTCACGCACCTCGTCCGACAGCGCACCGGGCAGTTCGTTGGCAGTGGCACCCTCGACCGGCGAGTAGGCAAAGCAGCCGGCGCGGTCGATCTGCGCTTCCTGCACGAAGTCGAGCAGGTGCTGGAATTCTTCTTCCGTCTCGCCGGGGAAGCCGGCGATGAAGGTGCTGCGGATCACCAGCTGCGGGCACAGTTCACGCCAGCGCTGCAGGCGCTCCAGGTTGCGCTCGCCGCTGGCAGGACGCTTCATGCGCCTGAGCACATCGGGGTGGCTGTGCTGGAACGGCACGTCCAGGTAGGGCAGCACCAGGCCTTCGGCCATCAGCGGGATGAGTTCATCCACACTGGGATAGGGATAGACGTAGTGCAGGCGCACCCAGGCGCCGTGCTGCTTGGCCAGTTCGCCCAGGGCCTGCACCAGCTCGAAGGTGCGCGTCTTGATCGGCTTGCCGTCCCAGAAGCCGGTGCGGTATTTGACGTCCACGCCGTAGGCAGAGGTGTCCTGGCTGACGACCAGCAGTTCCTTGACGCCGCCTTCGAACAGGGCTTGCGCCTCCTTCAGCACATCGCCGATCGGACGGCTGACCAGATCGCCGCGCATGGACGGGATGATGCAGAAGGTGCAGCGGTGGTTGCAGCCCTCGCTGATTTTCAGGTAGGCATAGTGCCTGGGAGTGAGCTTGAGGCCGGCCACGCCGAAACCGCCGGGCACCAGATCAAGGAACGGATCGTGGGGCTTGGGGCAGTGAGTGTGCACGGCATCCATCACTTCCTGCGTGGCGTGCGGGCCGGTGACGGCGAGCACGCTGGGATGGATTTCCCTGACCAGGTTGTCGCTCTCATGCCCGGCGCGCGCACCCAGGCAGCCGGTGACGATGACCTTGCCGTTGTCGGCCAGCGCCTCGCCAATGGTGTCCAGGCTTTCCTTGACGGCATCGTCGATGAAGCCGCAGGTGTTGACGATCACCAGATCGGCGCCGGCGAAGGTTTTGGACGTGGTGTAGCCCTCGGCGGAGAGCTGGGTCAGGATCAGTTCGGAATCGGTCAACGCCTTGGGGCAGCCCAGGCTGACGAAGCCGATTTTCGGTGGCTGCTGGGTGGCGGAAGCGGGGGCAATGGCGGCGGTTTCAGTCATGGCCGCTATTGTCGCAGTTTCGACGGGATCGGGGTTTGCCGGCAGCGCCCGCCCGCATTGCAGCGTGCATCTGCTGCAACGGTCTTCCCATGCTGCAGGCCAGCGCCCTTCCCTTGCAGCTTACCGGACACCGGCGCCAGGCAGCTGAAAACAATCAATGGACTGTCTGCCTGCCGCGTAGACGAGGCGTCAACGCTTTGGCTGGAACGCCGACAGCCACTGCTGCAGATTGGCCTGGTACTGGTGCTGCAGCTGCTCCTGCATCTGCTGCATCATGTGCTTGCCCTGCTCGGTGTAGTTGTTCATCATCTCCTGCACCATCTTCTGGCCGGGCATCTGCATCATCTTGGGCCAGGTTTCCGGGTTGAGGCCGGGCGTCATTTCCATCACCTTCTTCTGCATGTCGGCGAAGGCCTGGATGCTGCTTTCGAGGTTGGCGCCGAAGAAACCCTGCCAGGTGTGGCCGTAGTAGCGGATGATGTTGGAGAGCACCTGCTCGGTGAAGATGGGGCTGCCGCCGGCCTCTTCCTCGAGGATGATCTGCAGCAGGATGCTGCGGGTGAGGTCCTCGTTGGTCTTGGCGTCGCGCACCACGAAGGGCTCGACCGCCATGACGAGGGCCTTGACCTCGGCCAGCGTCACATAGCTGGAACTGGCGGTGTCGTACAGGCGCCGGTTGGGGTATTTCTTGATGACGCGCACCTTGTCTTCGGCGGCCTCGGGGGCCGGTGCTGCTGCGTCTGCGGGAATGTCTGACTGCTTGACCGTTCTGGACGTCGCCATATACTGGATTCCTTGTACTGCATCGGCGCTCCGCGGCCGGCGCATATGGTTTCGATTATGCACTTTTCGCGGCACATCACATGCACCAGCAAACCCTATGAATACCCGTTCGCGTGAAGACCTGCTCAATCCGGTCGATGAAGCCGCACTGGCCCGTGCTGCCGGCGTGCTTGGGCCGGCCCGCCATGGTTATCTGGCAGTGCTGCAGCCCGGCAGTGGCTGGCCCGGGTTGAGCCGGGTGGCGCTGGGGCGGGATGCGGAGGGCGTGCCGCTGATCCTGATTTCGCAGCTGTCGGCGCACTTTGGCGCGCTGGAGGCTGACGGGCGCTGCTGCCTGCTGGTGGGAGAGCCGGGGAGCGGCGATCCCCTGGCCTATGCCCGGCTGAGCATGGATTGCCTGGCCGAGCGGGTGGGAGATGCCGAGCGCCCTGCCCTCCGGGAACGCTTCGTGGCCTGGCAACCGAAGGCGGCGCTGTATGTCAATTTCGCGGATTTTGCGTTCTGGCGCTTGCGGCCGGTGCGGGCGAGTTTCAATGCGGGATTCGGCAAGGCGTTTGCGCTGGATGCCGAACAGATCCAGGCTGCATTGCTGCTGGCCAGCCGCAAGCGTGACAGTGCGCAGGAGGCGCGGGACGGGCTGCCTCCTGCGGATTGAGCGCTCAGGGGGTGTCGCGGAACTCGGCGCTTAGGGGTTGCGTCGTCAGGATCGGCTTGAACTCGCCGGTCGGCGCTGTCTGTTCGCTGGCGGCAGCGTCGGCGGTCTGCTGTTCGGCCAGTTCGTTGGCCGAGACAGCGCGCGGGGCGTCTTCCTTGTCTGCGCGCGGCGCAGGAGCAAAGGCCGAAACGCCGATCTGCATGTCGGCTGATTCCTGGTAGGTCGGAGCCGGGACCGCCGGGGCGGGCACCTCTTCGGCGTGAGTGACCACCGGAGCCGGCGCAGCTTCGGGTGCTACCAGCGGCTGGGACGCGGCTGTCTGCTCCGTGACCACGGGTGCGGCAGGAGCTGCTACTGGCTCGGGCGTGGGAACCGCCTCCTGCATGGGCGCGCTGCCCACGGGTGCCTCTGCGGAGGTCTGCGGCTCAGGCACCGGCTCGGTGACCGGAACCGCCATGGCGGGAGCCGGCTTTTCCGGGGCCAGCGACCGGGTGGTGCGCTGCTGCGGCACCTGTCCGATGGCCGCCTGGCGGGCCCAGTCCACCAGGGCCGCATTGGCATCGAGGTAGCTGGCTACGGCAGTGCGGTAGTCGTTGTCTGCCGTCACCTTGGAGACTTCGACGTTGGCCAGTTCGGCATAGGCGTTGAGCACGTCGAGCAGGCTGCGGCGGGCGATGCGGAACTGCATTTCATACAGATCAACGACCTGGCGGGAGGCGCCGATCTGCGCCTGGGCCGCCGCGGCCTGCAGCTGGCTTTGCGCCATATCCGCTTGCGCGGTCTGGCTGCGCTCGCTGATTTCGCGTTCGAGCAACTGCACGCGGCTTTCGGCGGCCGCCAGTTGCTTGGCGGCGCCCTGCTGGCTGTAGAAGGCGCCACGATCGAGGAAGTTCCAGTTCAGCACCACGCGCGTGCTGCGATGCTCCTTGCCTGCCGCCACCACCAGATCGACGCTGGGCCAGCGCGAACGGCGCAGGTTGTCCAGTTCGGAACGCGTGGCCTTCATCTCGTTCATCTGCGCCTGCACGCTGGGATGCGACGCCGTGTCCTTGCCGCCCTGGTAATGCTTGCGCCATTCGGTCCCGTTGAACGGGTCGGCCAGGGTAACCTTCTGCGTGGTGTAGCGCGCCAGCTTGCTCAGAGCCAGGCGCATCGCCTTCTCGTATTGCACCATGCGCATGCGCACCTGCAGGGCGCGCGACTGTGCCTGCACCAGCTCGTAATTGCGGCCCGGGTCATGGCGCACGATGGTGTTGAGGTCGCCGATGATCTTGTCATGGCGCTGCAGGTTCTGCTGCTCGGTCTGCAGCAGTTCGGCATGGCGCAACGCGCTCAGGTAGAGCTGCGCCATATTGATGGCGAGGTTCTCCTGCGCTTCCAGGGTCTTGTTGCCGTAGAACTCCTCGCGGAACTTGTCGCGCTCCACGCGCGAGGAAATGGCGCCGGCAGAGAACAGGTTGAGCTTGCCGGTCAGCGCAACCGGATCCGGATTGGTCAGATCCTTGTACTTCTGGTCGAACTCCTGCTGTGCCTGCACGCCCAGCACCGGCCAGTGGCCGCTGCGAGAGACCTGCGTCTGCATGGTGGCCTGCTCCTGGCGGGCGCGCGCCTCGAGCACGCTCGGGTCTTCCTGGGCCGACTCGTGGATCAGGGCAGCCAGGCTGGCCGCATGCACAGGGGCCAGCGCAAACGGTGCCGGCAACAGGCCCGCCAGGCCCAGCAGGACCGCCGCGGTGCGCCGGGCGCCGGGTCGCGCGGAGGAATGGGGTGGATGTTTCTGTTGCGCCATGCTGTGATTATGGCGGGCAGTGCCCGCTCCTCCCTGCAATCGTGTTTTCTGGTCAGCGCTCACGCAGGGCCTGCTTCAGGCGCGTGATGGGCTTGATGAGATACTGGAATACGGTTTTTTCGCCGGTCTTGATATCGACGCTGGCGATCATGCCCGGGATGATGGGCATGTCCTTGCCGTTCTTGTCCTTGAGCGTATTGTTGTCGGTACGCACGATGACGCGATAGTAGGATTCGTCCGGATTGAGCTTGAGTTCGCTCGGACGGCGGTTGTCCTGCAGCGTGTCGGGGCTGATGTGGGTGACCTTGCCGTCCAGGCCGCCGTAGATGGCGTAATCGTAGGCGGTGAGCTTGACCACGGCGGGCGCCTCCGGGCGGATGAAGGCCACGTCCTGCGGACGGATATAGGCCTCGACCAGCAGCGGCCCTTCCAGCGGCACGATTTCCATGATGTCCTGGCCGGCACTGATCACGCCACCCACGGTGTTGATCTTGATGTTCTTGACGATGCCGCGCAGCGGAGCCTTGATGGAAGCGCGCTTCATCGGGTCGGCACGCGCCGCCATGTTCTCGGTGCTTTGCGCCAGTTCGGCTTCGACCTTGACCAGCTCGGTATTGGCGTCGGCGCGGAACTTGTTGCGGCGCTCGGTGATTTGCAGCGAGAGTTCGCTGGCCTGGCGGCGCATGCGCAGCAGCTCCACCTCCGATACCACGCCCTTGCCGGCCATGGGGGCGGTGATGGCGATTTCGCGGTCGAGCAGCGCCTTGCTCTGCTGCAGGCCGCGCACGCTTTGCTGCATGGCGCGCAGGCGCGAATAGTAGGCAGCAGTTTCGCGCTGTACCAGCTCGGGGCTCAGGTCGGGTTTGAACTGCAGCGGGACGCCATAAGCCTCGGAGCGCAGGCGGGAAGCCGTGGCTTCCAGGGCCTGGACCTTGTTCTCCGCTTCCTTGAAGATGGCGGTGCTGCGGGTGTCATCCAGGCGCAGCAGCACTTGGTCCTTTTCGACGACCTGGCCTTCACGCACCAGCATTTCGGCCAGCACGCCGGGATCCAGGCTCTGGATGATCTGTTCCTTGCTGCTGGGGATCACACTGCCCTGACCGCGTGCGACTTCCTCGACGTTGCTGAAGTAGGCCCAGACCAGGAAGGTGAGCAGAAACGCTGCCAGCAGACCCACCGTCCAGAACATGCCGCGGTGGCGCTCGTGCTGCATGGCTGCCTGCAGGTCATTGAGCAGGGGCAGGTCGCGCTTGTCGACCGCCTCCCCTGCGGGGCGGGAAGATGCAGACTCCCGTGTTGATTTCTTGCCGAACATGCTTACTTTCCTGCGTCCTTCGTTGGCGCGATGGTAGCGGGTGTTGCTTCCACCTGCAGGTCAACCTGGCCTGATTGTTGCGGATTGGCTACGCGCACGACCTGGGTGCGGAGGCCTTGTTGCTGGGGCTCGCCTGCGGGTGCTGCCTGGGGTCGCACGACGACACGCGTGGTGGCCGGCTGGACGACAGCAGCGGGACGGGCCTGCGCGGGCTGACCGGGAGCGGCAGCCGGAGCGGTGCCGGCGGCGACGGAGCCTGCACCCGGGGCTGCAGGCGCGCCTGGAGCAACGGCAACATGCCCCGCCTGGGCCTGATGCGCCGCACGCTCGTTGGCCGCCAGGCGCTGCAGCACGGCATCGCGCGGGCCGTCCATGACGATCTGCCCGCCCTCCACGACCAGGATGCGGTCGACGATGTTGAGCACCTGCGGGCGATGCGTAACCACCACCAGGGTGCGCTTGCCCTCGCGCGCCCAGTCGGCCATGGCACGCAGGGCGTGCATTTCGGTCATCTGGTCGAGGCCGCTGGTGGGCTCGTCGAGCAGCACGATGCGCGGGTCGCGCAGCGTCAGGCGCGACAGGCCGACCAGCTGGCGCTGGCCGCCGGAGAGGCCTGCGCCGTCTTCACCCAGCGGCATGTTCAGGCCCTGCGGATGGGCCTGGATGATGCGGTCCAGACCGAAGCGGCGCAGTGCGGCGATCAGTTCCTCGTCGGTGCTGAGGCGGTCCATGCGGCCCATTTCGAGGTTTTCGCGCAGCGTGCCCAGGAACAGGCGCGGGTGCTGGCCGAGCAGGCTGACGTGCGAGCGCAGGTCGCTCGGGTCGAGCTGGCGCATGTCCATGCCGTCGAGCAGCACGTTGCCCTGCTGCGGCTCGTACAGGCCGGCGGCCAGACGCAGCATGGTGGACTTGCCGCTGCCGATGCGTCCCAGTACGCCGACGCGCTCGCCGGGCTGGATGGTGAAGCGCATCTCCTTGCACACCAGCGGGCCTTTCTCGCCATAGTGGTAGTTGACGTTGTCGAAGGCGAGCTTGCCCTCGATGTGGGTGGGGCTGATGTAGCTGCGGTTGGGGTCACGCTCGGTCTTGCGGTCGACCACGCTGTTGAGGCCCTGCAGCGCGGTGCGCGCCTGCTGGAAACGGATCATCAGGCTGGCTACCTGCGACAGCGGCGAGAGCGCACGGCCGGACAGGATCACGCAGGCAATGAGCGCGCCCATGGTGATGCGGCTGGCGGGGTTGTCGTGGTGGATCAGGTAGGTGCCGTAGACCACCAGGAATACGGTATTGGCCTGCTGCACCAGCATGGCGAAGTTCATCACCAGATTGGAGAGGTCTTTCTGGCGCAGGCCGGCTGCTGCGGTGGAGGCGGTAAAGCGTTCCCAGCGCTGCTGTGCCCAGTTGGTGGCGTTGTTGGCCTTGAGGGTCTCGATGCCCTCGATGGCCTCGACCGCCAGACCCTGGCGCTGCGAGCCTTCGCGCATGGAGGCGTTGATGGATTCGGCCAGCGGCTTCTGCACCGCCAGGCCGGCCAGCGCCACGATGGGGATGGTGAGCAGCGGCACGATGGCGAGCGGGCCGGCGATCAGGAACATGACGAACACGAACAGCAGCACGAACGGCAGATCGACCAGGGCCAGCAGGCTGGCGCTGGTCATGAAATCGCGCACGGACTCGAAATCGCGCAGGTTGTTGGCGTAGGAGCCGGAGGAGACCGGCTTTTGCGACAGGTCGATCGCCATGACGCGGCGGAACAGGGCCGAGCTGATGATCAGGTCGGCCTTCTTGCCGGCGATGTCGGTCAGGCGGGCGCGAATGTTGCGCGCGATGAACTCGAACAGGTTGGCCACCAGCACCCCGATGCTGAGCACCCAGAGGGTTTCGTAGGCGCTGTTGGGGATGACGCGGTCGTACACGTTCATCACGTAGAGCGAACCGACCAGCGCCAGGAAGTTGACCAGCACGGTGGCCAGCACCACCTGCATGTAGTAGGACTTGAAGCGCCAGATGACTTTCCAGAACCAGGCCTTGCCCATGGTGTATTCGGGCAACTCGGAGCGGTTGTCCTGCTCGGGCTTGCGCTTGACGAACCAGCAGTAGCCCAGGTAACGCTCGGCCATTTCGGCCTGGCCGACCAGGTCGGTGCCGCCGTCTTCGCGCATGAGGGTGTAGCGACGGTCTGCGCCGTGGCCGCTGATGTCGGTGGCGACGACGGCGCCGCCGTCCTGCGTGAGCAGGAGGACGGGGACGGCCAGTGCCGGGACCTGGTCGAGCGGGCGCTGGCTGAGCTGGTTGTCGTAGCCGTGGCTGAGCAGGACCTCGCGCAGGCTTTGCAGGTCGGGGCGGCCCTCGGCGTTGCGCAGAGTTTGCGCGGAGAGGGCGTTGGCGGAAAGCGGGTCGCCCTGCAGGCGGGTGAGCAGGGCGATACCGTCGATCAGCGTGGAGGGTTGCGAAGAGGACATGCCGTTTCTATACCTTTGCCAACAACTGTAATGGCTTCGTTGCATTGTACGGTGTAAGGTCGACAAGGCCCGACAAGGTTGACAAGGCCGTCCGAGCGAGCCGCATGAACGTCCGAAAAACTTTCACCTGGGGACTGCCTATCCTGACTCAAATTGCTCAAACCGTGAAAAACCTTGGGCATTGTCGAGGCGGTTCTTCTTTCGTCGCACCCCAAAGCTTAATGATGCTTAACAATTGCGTGAAGTTTTCCGCGCTTGAGGCTTGGCAAGCTCCCCATCCTCGAGGCTGTACACCTCCCTACAATTCAATCATCGACACCCCTCCGCCTATGCCTGCCCTCCTTCAGTCACTCCTCGCGATCAGCCTGGGCGCCTCCATCGGAGCCATCCTGCGCTGGCTGCTGGGCTTGGGACTCAATACTCTGTTCCCTGCCATTCCCCTAGGTACCTTGCTTGCCAACCTCGTAGGCGGCTACCTGGTCGGGCTGGCCATCGCCTGGTTTGCGCAATACCCCGAATTGCCAGTTGCGTGGCGCCTGCTGGTCATCACCGGTTTTCTGGGGGGGTTGACGACCTTTTCCACCTTTTCGGCCGAAGTGGTTGCACTATTGCAGCAAGGCAGAACCATGATGGCAGCGGGCGCCATCACCCTGCACCTGGGTGGATCATTGGTGATGACCTTGCTGGGACTGGCCACCGCCGGATGGCTGAAGCTCGGCCGCTGAGCTTGTTTATCAAAGCGCGTCCCGCGTCGTGGCAGCCTGGAAGCCGGTAGGTCGCAATGGCTGCGCACGCCACCATTGCCTGTGCGCAATCAATTCGCCGCAGAAGCAGAACGACTCGTACCGCCGTTGCCGTCGCCCTGCCCGCCCCCAATCCGCGGCGTAAAGCTGATGGTGCCATTCGTCTCCAGCACCGCCGTATGCACATCCTCCACCGACAGATAGCCGCCTCCGCGCAAGGCAGCATTCAGTTCATGCCGCGTGATCTGCACCGCTTCCAGCACCTCTTCATATACCACGCCGTTGTGGATCAGCAACTGTGCCCGCCCTTCCACCAGGGTGGCCAGCCGCTTGTTGCGGAAGGTGGCAAAGTTCAGCAGCCAGTTCAGCAACACCAGCACCACCGCGGAGATCAAGCCGCCCACCAGGGAGTTGTCCCCCGCATTCATCGCGTTCTGCACTGCATTGGACAACACCAGCAACAGCACCAGATCCATTGGCGACAACTGCCCGATCTGCCGCTTGCCCGTCACCCGCAACAAGAGGATCAGGAAGGCATACACCACGGTGACCCGCAGCACCAGTTCCCACCACGGTACAGATAGTTCAAACATCCCGGCCTCCTGCTCAGTCCAGACCCAGCTCGTTCATCTTGCGGCTGATGGTGTTGCGCCCGATGCCCAGGCGCTGCGCCGCCTCGATGCGGCGCTGCCCGGTCCACTCCATCGCCGCCAGAATCAGCGCCCGCTCGCACTCCGCCATCAGCGTGTCCCACACGCCGCCATGGCCCGTCATCAGCAACTCCAGCGCATGCTGGCGCAGGCCCTCCTGCCAGGGGGGAGCAATGTCCAGCCCGCCTTCCCCAACACTCTGGACGAGCACTTCATCAGCCAAGGTCTCCTCGGAGCCCCCGGCTGCCGCACCCGCCACCTCCCGCACGGCCTCACGTACCTCCTCCGGCAAATCCGCCACCTCCACCACCTGCGAAGGCGCCATCACCGTCAGCCAGTGGCAGATATTCTCCAGCTGCCGCACGTTCCCCGGAAAGTCGAACGCCGCCAGTTGGCGCCCCGCCTCCACGCCCAGCCGCTTGGGCTCCATGCCCAGCTGCTGCGCGCTGCGCTGCAGAAAATGCCGCGCCAGCATGCCGATATCCTCGCGCCGCTCGCGCAGCGCCGGCAGCCGCAGCCGGATCACATTCAGGCGGTGGAACAAATCCTCGCGGAACACGCCCTCGCGCACCCGTTCCTCCAGATCCTGGTGCGTGGCCGCAATGATGCGCACCCGCGCCTTCACCGCCTGCTGCCCGCCCACACGGAAAAACTGCCCGTCGCTCAGCACCCGCAACAGCCGCGTCTGCAGTTCGAACGGCATGTCGCCGATCTCGTCCAGGAACAGCGTGCCACCCTCCGCCTGCTCGAAGCGCCCGCGCCGCTGCGCCTGCGCCCCGGTAAACGCGCCACGCTCATGGCCAAACAGCTCGCTCTCGAGCAAGTCCCTGGGAATGGCCGCCGTATTGATGGCCACGAACGGCCCGTCTGCCCGTGGCGAATGGCGGTGCAGGGCCCGCGCCACCAGCTCCTTGCCGGTACCGCTTTCCCCGGTGATGAGCACCGTCGCCGCACTGTGTGCCAGCCGGCCGATGGCCCGGAACACCTCCTGCATCGCCGGCGCCTGCCCCAGCATTTCCTGCGCCAGATCGGGCTGCTCACCGGAGCGCTCGTGCTCCGCAGCCCCCCTCCTTTGCTCCACCGCACGCCGCACCAGTTCCACCGCCCGCTGCACATCGAAGGGCTTGGGCAGATACTCGTAGGCCCCGCCCTGGAACGCCGACACCGCACTGTCCAGATCGGAAAACGCCGTCATCACGATCACCGGCAACTGCGGATATGCCGCATGCACCCGCGCCAGCAGATCCAGCCCCGATAGTCCGGCTGCATCCGGCATGCGGATGTCGCTCACCAGCACCTCCGGCACGCCATGGGTGGCCGGGTCTTCCAGCGCCGCCAGCACCTGGCTCGGACTCTCGAAAGCGGTGGAAGGCAGCTGCGCGCGCTGCAGCGCCCGCTCCAGCACGAAGCGGATGGAAGCGTCGTCGTCAACAATCCAGACTGATTTCATGGCGTGCACCTTGTTGGGAATGCCAGTATGCACCTTTTTGGTGCATACTAGCGACCACCCGTGCACCAGCGCGATCAGACCAGAGGAATCGTCACGCGGAACACGGTGTGTCCCGGCGCACTTTCGCATTCAATCAGGCCATGGTGCTGCTGCACGAACGACTGGGCCAGGGTCAGCCCCAAACCGGTCCCCTCGGCCTTGCCGGTTACCAGCGGATAGAACACCTGTTCCAGCAGCCCGGGCGCGATGCCCGGACCGTTATCGATCACAAGCAATTCCAGTGCCAGTTTGTGCCGCTGCCTGCCCAGCGTGATCTGTCGCACCACCCGCGTGCGCAGGGTAATGCAGGCCGTGCCCTCCTGCATCTGCGGCCGCAGCGCCTGTGCGGCATTGCGCACGATGTTCAGCACTGCCTGGATCAATCGCTCGCGGTCTCCCTGAAACTCCGGAATCGACGCGTCATAGTCGCGCACCACCGTCAGCCCGGACGGAAACTCCGCCAGCACCAGCCGCTGCACATGCTCGCAGATCTCGTGGATATTCACCGACTCGCGCTTGGGGGCGCTGCGATGCGGCGCCAGCATGCGGTCCACCAGCGCCTGCAGGCGGTCGGCTTCGCGCACGATCACCTGCGTGTACTCCTTGAGCGCCGCATCCTCCAGCTCCATTTCGAGCAGCTGCGCGGCCCCGCGCAGCCCGCCGAGCGGATTCTTGATCTCGTGCGCGAGGTTGCGCACCAGCTCCTTGTGCGCCTGCGCCTCTGCCAGCAGACGGTCTTCCCGTTCGTGGCGTGCCTGCGTGTCCAGCGGCAGCATCTCGATCACCACCTGGTCCGGCTGCTCCCATTGTGCCACCACCACATGCACGGGCAAGGGCTCCTGTCCCGGGCGCAGCAACTGGCTGTCATAGCGCAATGCAGAAAAGGCGCCGCTGCCCGCATCGCGCACCGCCCGCGCAAACGCGGCCGGATCAGCCATGCTGCGATCCAGTGCCAGTCCGTGCAGCAGCTGGCGCGACAGGCCCCAGGCGTTTTCCAGTGCCGTGTTTGCAAAGCGGATGCGCGCATCCTGACCGACTACGGCAATCAGCGTGGCCAGCCGGTCGAAGGCCGCAAACGCGGAGTCAGGGTGCGTAGGCGCTGCAGCAGTGGGCGATTCGGAGGGGCTCATGATGCTGCCATGCTAGCGCACGACGATCTCGGATCAACTGCCCGCTCGGCCCAGTTCGCGCTGCAGGCCGGCAATATCGCTCTCCGCCCGCTGGATGCCGGCACGCAGGCCGGACACGCGGTCGAGGTATTTCTGGTAGTTTTTCGCCTCGCTGCCCAGACGCTCCGGCTCGCCATTGTTGTATTCGCGGCGCAACTCGCCCAGGCGCTGCATGGCCTTGTTCAGCTCGGCCTGCAGGATGCTGCGCGCACCGCCATCACGGGCGCGCTGCACCGAACTGGCCACCACATGACGCGAGGCCGGCAGGCTCACTGCCTGTACATTGGCAGCCGGCCGACGCGGCGCTGCTGCCCTGGCGACTGCCACCGGCTGCCCGCCTCCGCGGCCGGCATTGCGCACCACCGTCACCGCACCGCCCGTTACCAGCACACAGCCGCCACGCTGGATGCGGCTGGGCTGGTTGGTGTATTCATTGCCGCAGCGATAGACGCTGCCCGAAGCCTGTGCAGACGTAGCCACCATGCCCGCGAGGAGAAACACGGCAGCAGAAGCAGCAGACGACAACAGGTGGAAAAAACGCAGGCGGACCATGGCACAGAACATCATCATCCCTGCCCGCCCATGCAAGGCGGAGCAGCAACATTCACTAAAACCAAAATACTATATCGCAACTCGATGAAAATTTCGTGAAGACATGGTAACGCCCCCGCCATGAAAAAAGCGGCCGAAGCCGCCTTTTCCTGGGGTCATCACTGCATCACAGCGAATAGTACATGTCGAATTCCACCGGGTTCACCTGGATGCGCACACGGTTCACTTCGGTCATCTTCAGGTCGATGTAGGCATCGAGCATGCTGTCGGAGAACACGCCGCCCTTGGTCAGGAAGGCACGGTCCTTGTCCAGCTCTTCCAGCGCCTGGTCCAGGCTGTGGCACACGGTCGGGATCAGCTTGTCCTCTTCCGGCGGCAGGTGGTACAGGTCCTTGGTGGCGGCTTCGCCCGGATGGATCTTGTTCTCCACGCCGTCCAGACCGGCCATCAGCAGGGCCGCAAAGCCCAGGTAGGGGTTCATCAGCGGATCCGGGAAGCGGGCCTCGACGCGGCGTGCCTTGTCGCTGGCCACGTGCGGGATGCGGATGGAAGCGGAACGGTTGCGGCTGGAATAGGCCAGCTTCACCGGCGCCTCGAAGTGCGGCACCAGGCGCTTGTAGCTGTTGGTGCCGGGGTTGGTGATGGCGTTCAGGGCACGGGCGTGCTTGATGATGCCGCCGATGTAGTACAGGGCGAAATCGGAGAGGCCGGCATAGCCGTTGCCGGCGAACAGGTTCTTGCCGTCCTTCCACACGGACTGGTGCACGTGCATGCCGGAGCCGTTGTCACCGTGGTAGGGCTTGGGCATGAAGGTGGCGGTCTTGCCATAGGCGTTGGCCACGTTCCAGATCACGTACTTCTGCAGCTGCGTCCAGTCGGCGCGCTCCACCAGCGTGCTGAACTTGGTGCCGATCTCGTTCTGGCCAGCACCGGCCACTTCGTGGTGGAACACCTCGACCGGGATGCCCAGCGATTCGAGGATCAGCACCATTTCGGCGCGCATGTCCTGCGTGCTGTCGACCGGGGGCACGGGGAAGTAGCCCCCCTTGGTGGTGGGACGGTGGCCCTTGTTGCCGCCATCGAACTGGCGGCCGCTGTTCCAGGGCGCTTCGTATTCGTCGATGGTGTAGAACGTGTTGCCCGGCTCGGTGCTCCAGCGCACGTTGTCGAAAATGAAGAACTCGGGTTCGGGACCGAAGTAGGCGGTGTCGCCCAGGCCGGAGGCCTTCAGGTAGGCTTCGGCGCGCTTGGCGATGGAACGCGGATCGCGGTCATAGGCCTTGCCGTCACCCGGTTCCAGCACGTCGCAGCTCAGAATCAGCGTGGTTTCTTCGAAGAAGGGGTCGATGTTGGCGGTGTTGGGATCGGGCATCAGCAGCATGTCCGACGCCTCGATGCCTTTCCAGCCGGCCACGGAAGAACCGTCGAAGGCATGGCCCTCGTTGAATTTTTCTTCGTCAAAGTGGGAGATCGGCACGGTCACGTGCTGTTCCTTGCCACGCGTATCGGTGAAACGGAAGTCGACGAATTTGACTTCGTTTTCTTCGACCATCTTCATCACATCAGCGACGTTCTTTGCCATGCTGTTTCTCCTCAAGAGGTTATGTATAGGTTGTCATCCGGTCTGGCATGCAGGCGACCTTCCCGGGTCTGACAGCAATACAAGCAGGAAGCGTGCCAACTTTCAAGACCAACAGAAACGGTGCCTGTCCACCGAGCCCGGCTCCTGTGACAGAAAGATTTCGCCTGTGATTGTGCACCTTCGGAGCATGCTTTGGCCGGGCGAAATGCCGCTGGCGCGAGAAAATTTCCCGGAGCGCCGCGGGCGGCATTGCGGGCAACCGCCGCGTGCTTCGGTCGAATGGACGACATCGCACCAAATTGGTGCATTTGCGCAACCAAGGAGATGCACCCAATCGGTGCACAGTTTGTCGGACGCTGCCCCATGCCGGCGCCAGCCGTGCCTACAGCGCTGCGGGATGCTGCACCGGCCCGAGTTCGCAACCCAGGCTGCGCAAGCCCGCCATCATTTCGGCAAAGGCCTGCGTCACCTGTGCCGGATCGCCTTTCACCCCCAGATCGATATGGGGACCATGCACGGGGTGCTGCAGCGTGGGCAGGCTGAACACCCTGATGCCGGGATAACGCGCCTCCAGCGCTTCCATCATCGGCGTCAGCATGGCTTCCGAGGCGTTCTTGACCACCACCGCATTTTCGGCCCAGGCACGCTGGTCGAACCAGAACGCGTAATAGGTATCGAGCACCCACTCCATCATGGGCCAGGCCATGGCAGGAAAGCCGGGGAAGAAATGCACATGCCCGACCGAAAAGCCCGGAATCCGGTTGTAGGGATTGGGCACGATCTGCGCCCCCTGCGGAAATACCCCCATCTGCAGGCGCTGCTGATGGTCTGCGCTTTCGGGCTCGAAAGAGATGCCCTTTTGCTCCGCCAGCTCGGCAAAACGCTGGTCGATCAGCACTTTCGCCTGTGGCTGCAGGGCCAGCGGCACCCCCAGGGCTTCGGCCGCGGCCTGGCGCGTCTGGTCATCGGGTGTGGCACCAATGCCGCCACAGGAGAACACCACGTCACCACTCGCCAGCACCTGGCGCAACTGCGCAGCGATATCGGCCCGCGCATCCCCCACCATGTGCACATAGGACAGCGTCAGCCCGCGCGCGGCCAGCAACTCGATGGTCTTGGGCAGATGCTGGTCGGAGCGGCGGCCGGACAGCAGTTCATCACCCACCAGCAGCAGACCGAAGCGTGGCAGCGTGACATGCGGGGGCGGGGACGGCAGCACGATGCCGGACGGATCAAGCGGGGTCGGGGAATTCACGAAACCTCCCTGTTGGCAGTGTCAGTAGGGCCTGGCACGGCAGCAGGCGGCAGGGCCGCGGACTCTCCGGCGCCGGTGGCGGACGCACGCCCGACTTCGCGTGCCTGTACATCCAGCGTGGTCTGCACGCCAGTCGAGCCGCGGTAGCCGGATTCCTGCTCCTGCCGCAACTGCTGCAGGGCCTGCAGGCAGAAGTGGCTGAACCAGAGCGAAGAGAAGGCAAACACCAGCGCATAAATCCAGATTGCCGCCGGAATCAGCACCACGAAAGCGGCAATGAACACCGCCGCCGAAGCCCACACCACGCTCGGCGCAGCGCCCAGCAGGCCGGTGACGATGCCCATGGTCAGCAGTTCCAGTCGATGGCGCTGCATCAGGGCACGGCGCTCCTGCCTGCTGGCGTGCTCGGCCCAGGCGTCGAAACTCATCACGCGATAGGTCAGCCAGCCCCAGATCAGCGGCGGCACCACCAGCATCAGGGGAGGAAGAAACCAGAGTGGAATGCTCACCATCAGCAGCATCAGCGCCAGCAGCGTGTGGCCGAGCGACCAGCCCAGGCTGCCGAAAAAGCCGGCTCCGTGGCGACGCTCGAGATCGGGAAAGCGGCGTGCCCCCACCATCTTCACCAGCGCCGGCGTCATCAATGTGGCCACCGCCAGCAGCGAGAGGATCACGATCAGCGGCGTCACCAGCACCACCACCACCAGCGCCGGCACCACCGACTTGAATTGCGGCACGCCCAGCCAGTCGAAGCCCTGGTCGATCACGGTCTGTACCGCCGTGCCATCCAGCCAAAGACGCACCGCATCCACCACCGGCCACCAGCCCCACTGGGCAAAGGCCAGGCCCGCCAGCACCATCAGCAGCAGCGGCAGCAGGGAGAGCAGGATAACGCGCGGATGCAGGCAGTAGGCCACCGCGCGCCAGAAGGCATCCAGCATGATTTTCATGGCATGCAGTGTAGCAAGTCAGTGTGACAGTGCGCGGCAGCCGGCAGCGTTTTCGACGGGCGGCATCGGCGCAGTCGGGTTTATCGGGTCGTCAGCGCAGCCAGCTGTTCGGGAGCCAGCCAGCGCCACTGCCCGGGCGCCAGATCGGGCGGCAGCTCCAGCGCGCCGATGCGGCTGCGGTGCAGCCCTTCCACGCGATTGCCGACAGCCGCCAGCATGCGCTTGACCTGGTGGTACTTGCCTTCGGTCAGGGTCAGGTCCAGCGTGTGCTCGCCAGTCTGCTCGCAGGCCGCTGCCTTCACCGGCCTCGGGTCGTCATCCAGCACCACGCCGTCCAGCAGGCGCTGCACCTGGCGTGCCTCGACGGGGTGTTTGCACGTCACCTGGTAGACCTTCGGCACGTGGTGCCTGGGCGATGCCATGCGGTGGATCAGCTTGCCGTCGTCGGTCAGGATCAGCAGGCCGGTAGTGTCCTGATCCAGCCGGCCGATGGCCTGCACACCTTGCACGGCGCCCTTCTGCGGGCGCTGGCGCAGCGGTGTCGGCAGCAGCGTGTAGATGCTGGGCCAGGCCGAGGGCTTCTGCGAGCACTCGGTGCCGGCCGGCTTGTGCAGCAGCACATAAGCCGGAGCATGGTATTCCCAGGCCTGGCCCTGCACGGCAAAAGGCAGTCCTTCGCGCACTTCCACATCGTGCAAGGCATCGGTGATGGTGGCGCCCTCCAGCTGCACCAGCCCCTGCTGCACCAGCCCGGCACAGACCCGGCGCGTGCCAAAGCCCTGGGTAAACAGCATGTCGGAGAGAGTGAGGATGACCGGTCTGCTCATGGCCGCTCACTCCACCCGCGCAATGCGCTGCGGCTTGAAGCCCCAGTTCGCCGCCTTGCCCTTGCGCCCGCGCGCGGCAGCGGCGTTGTTGAGCGAGCGGATTTCCAGCACTTCCTCGCGCTCCTTGCCGCCACGCCCAGTGCCTTCCACACGGATGCTGCGCGTGTAGGCGGCAGCGCCCACCAGCGTGTCCTTGTCGTCCAGCCCCATCAGCATCAGGCCGCGGCCGCCCTTGGGCATCTGGCGCAACTCGCTCAGGGCAAAGGTCAGCAGACGGCCGCCCGCACTGGCGCAGGCCACGTGCGTCGCTTCCGGCAGCGCCACGCTGCCGCTGCTGCCCGCCACATGCGAGGGCGCACACACAGTCTCGCCCTCGTTGCAGCCGATAAAGGCCTTGCCGCCGCGCTGGCGCGACAGCATGTGCTCCACCTGCGCCAGAAAGCCATAGCCCCCGCTGCTGCTCAGCAGCAATTGCGCCTGCAGCGGCCCGGCAAAGTAATGCAGCAGTTGCGTGCCCTTTTCCAACTCGATCAGCGTCTGCACCGGCTGGCCATCGCCCCGCGCGCCCGGCAGGCTGGCCACCGGCACGCTGTACACGCGCCCGTTGCTGCCGAAGGCAATCAGCTGGTCCACCGTGCGGCATTCGAAGGTGCTATAAAGCCCGTCGCCGGCCTTGAAGGCAAAGCTGCCCGGCTCATGGCCGTGCCCGGTGCGCGCGCGCACCCAGCCCTTCTCGCTGATCACCACCGTCACCGGCTCGTCCACCACGCGCACCTCGGCCACCACGCGCTTCTCGTGCTGGATCAGCGTGCGACGTTCGTCGCCGAAATTCTTCGCATCTGCCTCGATTTCCTTCACCATCAGACGGCGCAGGCTGGCCGGGCTGCCCAGAATGTCTCCCAGTCTGGCCTGCTCGGCCCGCAGCTCCTTGAGTTCCTGCTCGATCCTGATCGCTTCCAGCCGCGCCAACTGGCGCAAGCGGATTTCCAGGATGTCCTCGGCCTGACGATCGGTCAGCTTGAACGCCTCCATCAGCGCCGGCTTGGGCTCGTCGCTCTCGCGGATGATGCGGATCACCTCGTCGATGTTCAGCAGCACGATCTGCCGGCCTTCGAGAATGTGGATGCGGTCCAGCACCTTGCCCAGGCGATGCTGGCTGCGGCGCGTGATGGTGTTCTGGCGGAAGCTGATCCACTCTTCCAGCATCTCGCGCAGCGATTTCTGCACCGGCTTGCCGTCGATGCCGACCGAGGTCAGGTTGACCGGCGCCGTGGTTTCCAGACTGGTCTGCGCCAGCAGCGTGGTGATCAGGTCCTGCTGGCTCACGGTGCGGCTCTTGGGCTCGAACACCAGGCGCACCGCCGCTTCCTTGCTCGATTCGTCGCGCACGCCATCGAGCACCGCCAGCACGCTGGCCTTGAGCTGCAGCTGCTCCTGGCTCAGCGCCTTCTTGCCGGACTTGACCTTGGGATTGGTCAGCTCCTCGATCTCTTCCAGCACCTTCTGCGCGCTGACGTTGGGCGGCAATTCGTTCACTACCAGCTGCCACTGGCCACGCGCCAGATCCTCGATGGTCCAGCGCGCACGCACCTTCAGGCTGCCACGGCCGCTGCGGTAGGCATCGGCGATGTCGGACGGGCTGCTGATGATCTGCCCGCCGCCCGGAAAGTCCGGTCCCGGCAGCAGCGCCAGCAAGTCCTCATCCGGCAGTCCGGGATTCTTGACCAGCGCCACGCAGGCATCGGCCACTTCGCGCAGGTTGTGGCTGGGAATCTCGGTCGCCATGCCCACGGCAATGCCGCTGGCGCCATTGAGCAGCACGAACGGCAGCCGCGCCGGCAGCTGCGCCGGCTCCTGCGTGGAACCATCGTAGTTGGGTACGAAATCCACCGTGCCCTGGTCGATTTCGTCCAGCAGCAGCGTGGCAATCTTCGACAGACGCGCCTCGGTGTAGCGCATGGCGGCAGCCCCATCGCCGTCGCGCGAACCGAAGTTGCCCTGGCCGTCGATCAGCGGATAGCGCTGCGAAAAATCCTGCGCCATGCGCACCAGCGCGTCGTAGGCGGCCTGATCGCTGTGCGGATGGAAGCGACCCAGCACATCGCCCACCACGCGCGCGCTCTTGACCGGCTTGGCCCCGGCGGCGCCATTGCTGCCGCCAAAGGACAGTCCCATGCGGTCCATGGCATACAGGATGCGGCGCTGCACCGGCTTCTGGCCATCGCACACATCGGGCAGCGCACGGCCCTTGACCACGCTCAGCGCGTATTCGAGATAGGCGCGCTGGGCATATTCGGCGAGGTTGGGGTTGTCGTCCTGCGGCAGCGCAGGCGCGGATTCGGGCAGCGGAAGATCGTCGGGGATGGTCATGCAGGGTCAGCAATAGTCTGGGCGCGAAAACGGAAGCTGTGGCCCCTGTGTTCCGCGCTGGTGTATGGCATCCATTTTGCCAGCAGCTGCGCGTCGGCAAACAAGGGCGGCGCGAGCAAGGATCAGCCCGAAAAAAAGCCCGTCGCTTCTGGCAACGGGCGTCCGGCTCGGTGCTTTCAGTGAATTGGCGGCGTGCGGTCGGTGGGATCCTTGATCACCACATCGTCGCCCACGATGTTCGCCGGTACCGGTGCCGCCTCGGCCACGGTCACCTTGCTGGCCACCGTATCCATGGCGCTCGGCGCCTCGGCCTTGTCGGCCACATCCTTGGCAAGCGCCACGGTCTGCGGCGTCTGGTGCGAAGTCAGCACCACCGGGTTCGGCACCGCCGGCGGCGTCTTGGCCCTGGAGCCCGCCAGCGTCATGCTGACGCGGCCATTGCTCTTCGGATTGCGCGCCAGCGGAATCGGCGTGACACCCGCATAGGCCGTGGCACCGGCCGCACCCGGCTTCAGCGTCTGGTAGATGGCCAGCACCGTGCGCACGTAATTCTGCGTTTCGGTATAGCGCGGCACGGCGTAGCCGGCACGCTGCACCGCTCCGTGGCCGGCGTTATAGGCAGCCACCGCCAGATCCAGGCGGCCCGGGAATTTGTTCATCAGGAACTTCAGGTAGCGTGTGCCCAGCTTGACGTTCAGGGACGGATCGGTCAGCTTCTGCTCCACCGTATAGCGCTCGTCGGACTGCACGCCCATGTCACGCGCCGTGGCCGGCATGATCTGCATCAGGCCCACCGCGCCCGCGCTCGATACCGCGCTGCTGTTGAAACCGGACTCCGCCGCAGCCACCGCCTTGATCAGCTCGAAATCCACACCCGTGCGCGCCGCTTCGCGCTGCATGTGCTTGCTCACATTGCGGTAGGCGCCCGAATGGTTGATCAGCGCCACCAGACGCTGTGCCTTGGTGCCAGCCGCCGAATCCGCCCGGGGGTTGTAGACCAGACCAACTGCACCGGCGCTGCGGGCACCGCGGCCGGAAGAGGCCATCACCGTCGCCTTGCGCGGATCGAACTTGAAGCTCTCGGTCTTGAAATAGAGCTGGTAGCGCGCATCCAGCTTCTTCTCGGCGAAGTGCGTCATGCCGTTCTCGTCGACATAGCCCCACACGTCCGCCTGCGCGGCCAGGGGCAGCATGCTGCCCACAGCCAGCGCCAGCAGGAGAAAACCACCGCGGAGTTGCTTCATTCAGATATCCAGTTCAAGTTCCATGGCATCGCCATGCAGTTCCATCAGCTCGCGGCGCGCCGCGGCCTCGCCCTTGCCCATGAGTTTGGACATGGTGATTTGGGTCTGCAGCCAGTCCATAGTTCCCAGCTGCACCTGTAACAGCCTGCGCGTATCCGGATTCAGCGTGGTTTCCCAGAGCTGTTCGGCCGTCATCTCTCCCAGCCCCTTGAAGCGGGAGATGGTCCATTTGCCTTCCGCCACGCCATCCTTGCGCAGTTTTTCCAGGATGGCCTGCAATTCAGCCTCGTCCAGCGCGTAATGTTTGGCGGCCGGTTTCTTGCCGCGCGCGGGTGCATCCACCCGGAACAGCGGCGGCCGGGCCACATATACATGGCCCGCCTCTATCAGTTTAGGGAAATGGCGGAAAAACAGTGTGAGCAAAAGTACCTGAATATGCGAACCATCCACATCGGCGTCGCTCAAAATACACACTTTGCCGTAACGCAGGCCCGAAAGATCCGGTTTGTCGTCCGGCCCGTGCGGATCGACACCGATGGCGACGGAAATATCGTGGATCTCGGTATTGGCAAACAGGCGGTCGCGCTCCACTTCCCAGGTGTTGAGCACCTTGCCGCGCAGCGGCAGCACGGCCTGGGTTTCCTTGTCGCGCCCCATCTTGGCGCTGCCGCCAGCGCTGTCGCCTTCCACCAGGAACATCTCGTTGTCACGGATGTCGCGGCTCTCGCAATCGGTCAGCTTGCCCGGCAACACGGCCACGCCGCTGCCCTTGCGCTTTTCCACCTTCTGGCCGGCGCGCTGGCGCGATTGCGCCGCCTTGATCACGATCTCGGCCAGTTTGCGGCCGTAGTCCACATGCTCATTCAGCCACAGCTCCAGCGAGGGGCGCACAAAGCCCGACACCAGCTTGACAGCATCGCGCGAGTTCAGCTTTTCCTTGATCTGGCCCTGGAACTGCGGATCGAGCACCTTGGCCGAGAGCACGAAGCTGGCGCGGGCGAACACGTCTTCCGGCATCAGCTTGACGCCCTTGGGCAGCAGCGCATGCAGGTCGATGAAGCTCTTCACCGCCTGGAACAGGCCGTCGCGCAAGCCGCTGTCGTGCGTGCCGCCGGCCGGTGTGGGAATCAGGTTGACATAGCTCTCGCGCACCGGGGCGCCTTCTTCGGTGAAGGCCACGCACCAGGCCGCGCCTTCGCCATCGGAGAACTGTTCGCTGTTGTCCGCATACTGCTCGCCCTCGAACAGCGGAAACATCGGGTCGGCCGGCAGCTCCTGCATCAGGTAGTCGCGCAGGCCGCCCTTGTACTGCCACTGCAGCTGCTCGCGCGTCTTCTCGTTGCTGAGCCAGACGCTCACGCCGGCCATCAGCACCGCCTTGCTGCGCAGCAGGTGCACCAGTTCGGCCCAGGGCAACGCAGAGCTTTCGAAATACTTCGGCTCGGGCCAGACGCGCACCGTCGTGCCCTGCTTGCGGTCGCCACTGGCCGCGGCGCGCACGCTGAGCGGCTCGATCACCTCGCCATGCGAGAACACCATGCTCGCCACCTGGCCTTCGCGGTAGCTGGTCACTTCCATGCGGCTGGACAGCGCATTGGTCACGCTCACCCCCACGCCGTGCAGGCCGCCCGAGAAGCTGTAGGCCCCGCCCTGCCCCTTGTCGAACTTGCCGCCCGCATGCAGGCGGCTGAACACCAGTTCCAGCACTGGCGCGTTCTCTTCCGGATGGATGCCGAAGGGAATGCCGCGGCCATCGTCCTCGATGGTGATGGACTGGTCCTCGTGCAGCACCACCTTGATCTTCCTGCCGAAGCCCGCCAGCGCCTCGTCGGCGGCGTTGTCGATCACCTCCTGCACGATATGCAGGGGGTTGTCGGTGCGGGTGTACATGCCGGGGCGCTGCTTGACGGGCTCCAGCCCCTTGAGCACGCGGATGGAACCTTCGGAGTAAGCGGTATCGGGTGTTTTGCTGGCCATGGCGCTGGATTCTAGGCCACGAACGCGAAAAACACTGGTTTTGCTTACAGCGTTTCCCGGCTACTCCGCCGACTTTGCAACACTTTGGGGCGCTTGTGTCCATGGCGCGCTTCAGGCATCTGCACGCCTGTGCCAATACTGCTACTATCGACATACCCATCTACATCCCGGCCCGCAAGTGCCGGTTTTTTTCTTGCAGTTCCCATGTCCAGCCCTGCCCAGCACCGCCCCCTGCCCCTGTTCCAGATCCTGCTGTGCGGGGCGCTGATCGTCACGCTGTCGATGGGCGTGCGCCATGGCTTCGGCCTGTGGCTGCAGCCCATGACGTCGGACAACGGCTGGACGCGCGAGCATTTCTCGCTCGCCATGGCGATTCAGAACCTGACCTGGGGCTTTACCGGCATCTTCGCCGGCATGCTGGCCGACCGCTTCGGCGCCTTCAAGGTGCTGGTGGCATGTGCGCTGTTCTATGCGCTCGGTCTGGTCGGCATGGCTTATTCGCCCACTCCCACGCTGCTGGCGCTCACCTGCGGCGTGCTGATCGGCCTGGCACAGGCGGGCACTACCTACGCGGTGATCTATGGCGTGATCGGCCGCAACATCGACCCCGAGAAGCGCTCCTGGGCCATGGGCATTGCGGCTGCCGCCGGCTCCTTCGGCCAGTTCCTGATGCTGCCGCTGGAGGGATGGATGATCAGCACCTTGGGCTGGCAGCAGGCACTGGTGTGGCTGAGCCTGGCCACGCTGCTGATCGTGCCGCTGGCATTGGGCCTGCGCGAGCCGGGCTTTCACGGTAGCGCCGCGCCCCGCCGCGAGCAGACCATCGGCGAAGCCATGCAGGAAGCCCTGCGCTATCCCAGCTTCCTGCTGCTGATGGGCGGCTACTTCGTCTGCGGCTTCCAGGTGGTGTTCATCGGTGTGCACATGCCCAGTTACCTGCGCGACTACGGCATGCCAACCGAAGTGGCCAGCTACTCGCTGGCGCTGATCGGCCTGTTCAACGTGTTCGGCAGCTACCTGACCGGTGCGCTGGGGCAGAAGCTGTCCAAGAAGTACATCCTGGCCGCAATCTACATCTCGCGCTCGGTGGTCATCAGCATCTTCCTGCTGGCACCGCTCACGCCCACCAGCGTCTACATCTTCTCGGCCGTGATCGGCTTCCTGTGGCTGTCCACCGTGCCGCCCACCAACGCCATGGTGGCGCAGATTTTCGGCGTGGCCCACCTGTCCATGCTGGGCGGTTTCGTCTTCTTCAGCCACCAGGTCGGCTCCTTCCTGGGCGTGTGGCTGGGCGGCGTGCTGTATGACAGCACCGGCAGCTACGACATCGTCTGGTACATCGCCATCGCGCTGGGCGTGCTGGCCGCCGTGCTCAACCTGCCGATCCGCGAAAGCGCCATCCAGCGCCAGCTGCGGACACAGGCGGCGTGAGGGCAGCCATGTCGGTCACCGGACGTATCCTGCTCTGGCTGCTGGCCCTGCTGGTGCTGGCCGTGGTGTTCCTGCTCTATGCCCGGCCGGATTTCATGGTGGATGTGAGCAACCTGGTGTGGAGCTGCTTCGGACCGGCCCCGGGGCAGTAAAGCCGGAGCCAGGAGAGCCTGTTCCGCCCGCTGCAAGCCGGCTGCCGATCACGGAACAGACAAACTCCTCATCGCCTCAACAGGCTCGCCTGCTGTTGCGCGATACGCCAAGTAACGGATTTGTTGTCCGCGGCTATCGGCAGAAGGCCGGTTTGTGTGGCAATATCTGTTGATTACAATCAGATGTCGCGTCGCCGGCAGTCATGGCCGGCAGCGCCAGCCTTATCGTTCATCGAGAGAAATTCCCCATGCAACCCCTTTCCGGCAGCATTGTTGCACTCGTCACCCCCTTCCAGCCTGATGGCCAGGTCGATTACGCCGCCCTGCGCAAATTGGTGGACTGGCACATCGAACAGGGCACGGACTGCCTGGGCGTGGTCGGCACCACGGGCGAATCGCCCACTGTCAACGTTGACGAGCACGTCGAGATCATCCGCGTCACCGTCGAGCATGCTGCCGGCCGCATCCCGGTAATGGCCGGCTGCGGCGCCAACTCCACGGCAGAAGCCATCACGCTGGCCAAGGCGGCCAAGAAGGTCGGCGCCGACTGCCAGCTGCAGGTCGTGCCCTACTACAACAAGCCCACCCAGGAGGGCCAGTACCAGCACTTCAAGGCCATTGCCGAGGCCGTGGGCGACCTGCCCATGATCCTGTACAACGTGCCCGGCCGCACCGTCGCCAACATGGAGAACGACACCGTGCTGCGCCTAGCCGAAGTGCCGGGCATCGTCGGCATCAAGGAAGCCACGGGCGACATCGCCAAGGCCGAATGGCTGATCCGCGACCTGCCCAAGGGTTTCGGCGTGTACTCGGGCGATGACCCGACCGCCGTCGCCCTCATGCTCTGCGGTGGCCAGGGCAACATCAGCGTCACCGCCAACGTGGCGCCGCGCCTGATGCACGAGTTGTGCGTCGCCGCGATCGCGGGCGATCGCGAAACCGCCATGAGCATCCAGTTCCAGCTGATGCCGCTGCACAAGCACCTGTTTGTCGAGGCCAACCCGATCCCGGTCAAGTGGGCCGCGGAACGCCTGGGCCTGTGCGGCGGCACGCTGCGCCTGCCGCTCACGCCGCTGTCTCCGGGCAACCACGCCGTGGTCGAGTCCGCACTCAAGGCCGCCGGCCTGCTCTGATCCGCATCCGATTCTTACTCCTGCACCAAAGGAAATCCTCTGTGAAGAATTTGCAGAAACTGTCCGTGCTAACCCTGGCTGCTGCCACCCTGGCCGCCTGCTCCCCCTTTGCCGGCCCCACCGGCGTCGACTACAAGTCGGCCCAGAGCGGCAATCCGCTCGAAGTTCCGCCGGACCTGACGCGCATCAGCAATGACGGCCGCTACAACATCCCGGGCAGCGCCAGCGCCACCGCCTACGATGCCCAGCGCGAAGCCGGCAGGAAATCCGGTGCCACCGCGCTCGACAATGTGGGTGACGTGCAGATCAAGCGCGAAGGCAACCAGCGCTGGCTGGTCGTGGCACGCACGCCGCAGCAGCTGTGGGATCCGGTCAAGACCTTCTGGGAAGACAACGGCTTCGTGCTGGCCATGGAAGACCGCCGCGTGGGCGTAATGGAGACCGACTGGGCCGAAAACCGCGCCAAGATCCCGCTGGATCCGATCCGCCGCACCATTGGCAAGGCGCTGGATTCGCTCTACTCCACCGGCGAGCTGGACCGCTTCCGCACCCGCCTGGAAAGCAATGCTGCCGGCGGCACCAATGTGTACGTCAGCCACCGCGGCATGGAAGAAGTGCTGCGCGGCCGCGACAAGGAACAATCCACCTGGCAGCAGCGCGCCAACGATCCGGCGCTCGAGGACGAAATGCTGCGCCGCCTGATGATGTCGCTGGGCGTGAGCAAGGAGCGTGCCGACGCCATGCTGAGCTCCAGCAAGGCCGGCGCTGCTCCGGCCAACACCGTGTCCTACGCCACCAACACCGGTGCCCTGCAGTTGAACGAGGATTTCGACCGTGCCTGGCGCCGTGTCGGCCTGTCGCTGGACCGTACCGGCTTCACGGTGGAAGACCGCGACCGCGCTGCAGGCACCTACTACGTACGCTACGTGCCTTACGAAACCGGCAAGCAGGAGCAGCCGGGCTTCCTGGGCCGTCTGTTCAAGCGCAAGGCGCCCGAGGCCAAGCCGGTGCGCTACCGCGTGGTGGTGCAGTCCCAGGGGGCCACCAGCGTCGTCGGCGTGCTGACCGAGTCCGGCCAGCAGGCCAACCCGATCGACCGCGACCGTATCCTCAAGGTGCTGGCCGAGGATCTCAAGCGCATCTGATCCGCGCATCCCGCCAGAGCCACAACCGCCCGCCTGATCGCAGCCGGGCGGTTGCCATTTCTGGCATCGACTGTTCTTCTGACGTCTTACCGATTTCGTGGCCATCCGTTTCAAGAGCCTGGGCAGCGGCAGCGCCGGCAATGCCACGCTGGTGGAGTCCACCGAGGGCCTGCATACCAGCCGCCTGCTGATCGACTGCGGCATGTCGCCGCGCCAGCTCACGCTGCGCCTGCAGCAGGCCGGCGTGGAACCCGGGCAACTCACGGCGATTTTCATCACCCACGAGCACAGCGACCATATCGGCTGTGCGCCAGTCTTCGCGGCACGCCACCGCATTCCGGTGTGGATGAGCCGCGGCACCCACGCCGCCGTCGGCCGGCCGGAATCGCTGGATGATCTGGTGCACTTTGCCCGCGACGGCGAGGCCATCGACCTGGGCAGCATGCTGGTGCAGCCCTTCACCGTGCCGCATGATGCGCGCGAACCGCTGCAGTTGCTGTGCTCGGACGGCGACCGCCAGCTCGGCATCGCCACCGACCTGGGCCATGCCAGTGCGCACGTGATCGCCATGCTGGAGCGCTGCCATGCGCTGCTGCTGGAGGCCAACCACGATCCCGACATGCTGGCCGCCTCGCGCTACCCGCCCTTCCTGAAGCGGCGCGTGGCGGGGGATTTCGGTCACCTGAGCAATGCCGCGGCAGCGGCACTGGCGCAGCGCATCAACCACGCCGCGCTGGGCCACGTGCTGGCCGCCCACCTGAGCGAACGCAACAATCTGCCCGAACTGGCCTCGCTGGCCCTGACGGCCGCCCTGGGCCGCTCGCAGGACGAGGTGATGCTGGCCACCGCGGCTGAAGGCAGCATCTGGCTGACGGTATAAACGGGATGGCGCCTTTGCCACCCGCCTGACAAACTTCCTTACAAAACCACGCCATCTGCATGTCCCGCCTGGGCCCAAGTGCCATACAGACTTCGTACACTTGAGTCCATGACTGCTTCCCTTCCGCTTTTTGGAGCCACTTCCGCCAGCCCCGCGGGGTTTTCCGCCTCTGCCGACGACCTGCACGCCCTGCTCGAACAGCAGCAGGCTGCCCACCATGCCGATCCGCTGCCTTCGCTGCGCCAGCGCCTGGAGCGGCTGGACCGCCTGCAGCGCATGCTGGAGCACACCAGCCAGATCTTCATCGACGCCATTTCGGCCGACTTCGGCCACCGCTCGGCCCACGAAACCCGCATGGCCGAGATCCTGGTGGTCGAGCTGGAGCTGCGACACTCGCGCAAGCACCTGGGACGCTGGATGAAGCCGCGCCGCATGCCCACTGCCATGAGCTACCTGCCGGGCAGCAACCGCCTGATGCCACAGCCCCTGGGCGTGGTCGGCGTGGTTTCGCCCTGGAACTATCCGCTGCAACTGGCCCTGGCCCCTGCCCTGGGAGCGCTGGCCGCTGGCAATCGGGTGATGATCAAGCCGTCCGAACTGACGCCGCGTTTCTCGGCGGAACTGCAGCAGGCCATTGGCAAATACTTTGCCGCCAACGAAATGACCGTGGTGCTGGGCGATGCCGAAGTGGGCAAGGCCTTCGTCCAACTGCCTTTCGATCACCTGCTGTTCACCGGCTCCACCGCCGTGGGCCGCCAGGTAGCCAAGGCGGCAGCCCGCAACCTGACTCCGGTCACGCTGGAGCTGGGCGGCAAGTCGCCGGCCCTGATCGACCTCTCGGCCGACATGGCGCTCAGCGCCGACCGCATTGCCGCCGGCAAGTTGCTCAACGCCGGCCAGACCTGTGTCGCACCCGACTATGTGCTGGTGCACCGCAGCCAGCAGGATGCCTTTGTCGAGGCCTATACCCAGGCTGTGCGCCGCCTCTATCCTGCCGTTGGCGACAACCCCGATTACACCAGCATCATCAGCCAGAAGCATTTCGGCCGCCTGGTGGGCATGCTGGAGCAGGCGCATCAGGGCGGCGCGCAGATCGTGCCACTGGGCGATACCGACATGGCACAGCGCAAACTGGCCCCCTGTCTGGTGCTGCAGCCACAGGCAGACATGCAGCTGATGCAGGAAGAGATCTTCGGCCCGATCCTGCCGGTGGTAGTCTATGACAACGCCGAGCAGGCCATCGAACTCATTCGTCAGGGCGATCACCCGCTGGCACTGTACTGGTTCGGCAACGATCACCATGCGCGCGACAAGGTGCTGGAGCAGACCCTGTCCGGCGGCGTCACCATCAATGACTGCCTGTACCACCTGACACAGCAATCCCAGCCTTTCGGCGGCGTAGGCGCCAGCGGCATGGGTGCCTACCATGGCGAATGGGGCTTCAATACCTTCAGCAAGCTCAAGCCGGTGTTCGCACAGTCGCGCCACAGCGGCACGCGCTGGCTGCAGCCGCCCTACGGCGAGCGTTTCGAGAAAGTGATGCGCCTGCTCAAACGTTACGGTTGAGTACGGCAGTCCGGCGTGCTGTTGCGCGGAGCAAACAAGCACGCATATACAAATGATAATGGTTTTTATTTGTATACAATGGCGACCTGATACCGGGCCGGCAGGCCCGGCATCGCGTTAGCCAGCCACACTGCCGCGCGCCGCGCAGCCATAGCCAGCAAGTTGTTCCCTCCGCATTTCCTTTGCTGCTATGACCCAAGATTCTTCATCGCGACGCGCCGCCATCGCGCCTTCCTCCCCGGCTCGCAAGGTCGTCCCCCTCGGGGCCGCCCTGTTGCTTGGCAGCCTGGGCACTTCCACCCTCGCACAGACGACCCCTTCCGGAGATGCCACTCTGCCCACGGTGGAAGTGCGCGAGGCGGCCCTCGTCCCGGAAGGCAAGGACACGCTGCGCGCCGCTACCGCCCACATCGGCAAGGGCAAGCAGAAGCTCCGCGACATTCCCCAATCCGTCACTGTCGTGACCGAAAAGCTGATCGACGACCGGCAACTCGATACCGTCAAGGAAGTCTTGAAGAACACCGCCGGCGTCACCTTCCAGGCCGGCGAAACCGGCGAGGAGGACATCCGCCTGCGCGGCTTCTCGCTCGCCGCCAGCGGCGACATCTTCGTGGACGGCATGCGCGATCCGGCGTTCTACGACCGCGACACCTTCAACATGGACCAGGTGGAAGTGCTGCGGGGTTCTGCCTCCATGCTGTTCGGCCGGGGCTCGACCGGCGGCGCAGTGAACCAGGTCAACAAGCTGCCGCGCCTGATTGACGAAAACGAGGTGTCCGCCACCATCGGCAGCGGCGGCCGTGTGCGCGTGACCGGCGACTTCAACAAGCAGACCGGCGAGAACCAGGCCCTGCGCATCAACGTCATGGGCGACCGCGCCAGCGAGAACGGCATCGGCGCCAGGGAAAACAAGAAAGGCATTGCCGCCGCCTACCGCTGGGGCATCGGCACGCAGGACGAGTTCCTGGTGAACCTGTTCCATCTGGACAACCGCAACGGCATCAACTACGGCCTGCCTTACTTGCTGCCGGCGAATCCGTCCGGCGCGTCCGATCGCAAGCTGCTGCCGGTGGATCCGAAGAACAACTACGCCATGGCGAGCGACCGCAACCACAGCAAGGCCACGCTGCTGGGGCTGTCGCACACCCACCGCTTCGATGATGGCGGCGAGGTGACCACGCGTGTGCGCAAGGGCCGGTTCGAGCGCGACATCCGCTCCAGCGCCATCGGCTTTGCCGACCGCAGCACCGACGAGACCACGTTCGGCAACGCGTCTGCGCTTGTGCGCCGTCCCAAGTTCAAGATTCAGGACGTGGACACGCTGCACGCCCAGAGCGACTACACCAACAAGTTCCGTACCGGCAGCGTCGAGCACAGCATCACGGCCGGCGTCGATTTCGGGCGCGAGGAAAAGGATGTCTACTCACCGCTGAGCACGGGCGACAAGCCCGGCACCACCATCGGCACGCCGGCGGATGGCGCATGGATCAACGAGGACGCGCGCCCGCTGTACCGCTCCAGCCACTATCGCTCCAATGCCTTTGGCGCCTATGTGCAGGACGTGGCCCAGGTGGCGCCACACTGGAAACTGGTGGGCGGCCTGCGCTATGACCATCTCAAGGGCGACTACGAAACCTACACCGCCACCGGCAACACCAGTCGCTACCAGATGAAGGTGTCCGAGTGGAGCCATCGCCTGGGGGTGCTGTACCAGCCGACGGAAAGCCAGTCCTACCATCTGTCCTACGGCACCTCATTCAACACCTCGGGCGATACCTATTCCCTCAACGCCAGCAATGCCGGCATCGCCCCGGAAAAAAGCCGCAACATCGAACTGGGGGCGCGCTTCGACAGCCCGAACAAGCAGTTCAGCACGCGCGTGGCGCTGTTTCACTCGACCAAGTACAACGAGCGCAACACCGATCCCGACCTGCCCGTGGCCAACCTGAGCGGCCAGCGCCACACCGCCGGTCTGGAAATGGACATCACCGGGCGCATCACGCCGAAGTGGGAAATCTACGCTTCCTACATGTACCTGCCGGTCGCCAAGGTGGACAAGGCCGCGCCCTGCCCCGCCACCGGCAGCTGCAGCCAGAACCAGCCCGGCGAGCGCGTGGGCGAGCGCCCGGGTCTGACGCCCAAGCACAGCGGCACGGTATGGACGACCTACCAGTTCCATCCGAAATGGCGCGCCGGCACCGGCGTGAACTTCCGCAGCAGCCAGAAGCCGGTGCTGTCGGACATCAAGGTGCCGGGTTACGCCACCTATGACCTGATGGCCGAATACCGCCACAGCGATGCCCTGAGTTTCAGGGCCAACGTCAGCAACCTGACCAACAAGCACCATGCCGCGGAGCTGTATCGCGGCTTCTACGTACCAGGTGCCGGCCGCAGCTACGCGCTGACTGCCACGCTGAAGTTCTGACCCCCCTGCCGCCGCTTTGTTTCGGAGCGGTGGCTTTTCTTCCTGTACCGCCATGCTCGTCACCCTCGATTCCGTGCTGTCTGCTGCCGACATCGCCCGCCTGCGTCCGCTGCTGGACGCCGCCCCCTGGACAGACGGACAGCGCACCGCCGGAAGCCAGGCGCGCCACGTCAAGCACAATGACCAGCTGCCTTCCGATTGTGAAACCGCCGCGGCCGTGCGCCAGGCCGTGCTGCAAGCGCTGGACTGTCATGCGCGCTTCTTCAGCGCCGCACTGCCGAAAAAGGTGTTCACCCCGCGCATCAACCGCTATCAGGGGAGCGGGCACTACGGCATGCATTACGACAATGCCGTCATGCGCCGCGCCGACGGGCAGCAGGTGCGCTCCGACGTTTCCTGCACGGTGTTCCTGAACGAGCCGGACGAATACGAAGGTGGCGAACTGGTGATTCACGACACCTACGGCGAGCAGCGCGTGAAGCTTGCTGCCGGCAGTGCGGTCCTGTATCCCGGCACCAGCCTGCACGAGGTGCGACCGGTCACGCAAGGGCAGCGCCTGGCCTGCTTCTTCTGGATCGAAAGCATGGTCCGCAGCGACCCCCAACGCGCACTGCTGCACGAGCTGGACATGGCGATCACCAGCCTGCGCGCGCAGCACGGCGAAACGCCGCAAACGCACACGCTGACCGGCACTTATCACAACCTGCTGCGCATGTGGGCGGACACCTGATGACTGGCTCCATTCCGCTGCCCCGCATCGACGCATTGCCGCCGGATCTGGTGACTCCTGCCGACTTCGAGCGCCACGCGCTCGCCACGCTCGATCCCGCGGTCGCTGCCTATTTTCTGGGCGGAGCGGCTGACCAGCACACCCTGCGCGCCAACCATCGCGCCTGGAGCGATCTGCCATTGCAGCCACGCGTGCTGCGCACTTTGGCCGGCAGCCATACCCGGACCGTGTTGTCCGGCCGCACGATCGACTGGCCGGTGCTGCTGGCACCCGTCGCACACCAGTGTCTCGCGCACCCGGATGGAGAAATCGCGACGGCCCACGCCGCGCTCGCCTGTGCCACCGGCATGGTGCTGAGCACCCAGTCCAGCGTCACGGTGGAAGACATCCGCGCCATTCTTCACTCGGAAGGCACTGCCAGCGCACCGCCGCTCTGGTTCCAGCTCTATTGGCAGCACGGTCGCGCACACACCCGGGCCCTGGTCCGGCGCGCCGAAGCGGCCGGTTGTGAAGCTCTGGTGCTGACCGTCGATGCACCGGTGCAAGGCGTACGCGATCTGGAGCGGCGCACCGGTTTTCGCGTGCCGGCGCAGTTTCCCGCCCCCCATTTGCATGATCTGCTTGCTCTGCCGGCAACCGCAGCAGACCGTCCCCCCGGCGGCCTGTGCCATGGCCTGGCCGCGCTGGCCCCCGACTGGGACGATGTGCAGTGGCTGTTGCAGCAAACACAGCTGCCCGTCTGGCTCAAGGGCATTACCCACCCCGAGGACGCGCAACTGGCCCGCGAGCTGGGAGCCACCGGCATCGTCGTCAGCAACCATGGCGGACGCACGCTGGACACCCTGCCTGCCACGGCCACCCTGCTGCCAGCCATACGCACCGCCGTCGGCTCCGGCTACCCCGTTCTGGTGGATGGCGGCATCCGCCGCGGCACAGATGTCTTCAAGGCGCTGGCCCTGGGCGCCAAGGCAGTCCTGATCGGACGGCCGCAAATCCATGGCCTGGCAGCGGCCGGAGCCGTCGGCGTCACCAGCATGCTGCGCCAGTTGCGCGACGAGTTCGAAGCCTGCATGACGCTCTGCGGCTGCGCTTCTGTCGACGACATCGGTCTCCGTCACCTTTATACTTCGGCCCCTCCTATCATTGCTAATGATTCTCATTTATAATTCGTGCATCGCTTTCCAAGCCTGAGGAGTTCCACCATGGCCTACAGCCTGTTGATTGCCGCACTGATTGTTGCCCCCGCCTGCTGGCTCATCCTGCGTCCTTGATGTTTCTCCCGCCTCCGCATGTCCTTGCCTCTGTCTTTTTCCGGATCTTCCCGACACGTCCTCGTCAGCACCGGCATCACGCTGCTGCACCTCGTCGTATTCGGGCTACTGGCAGCCCGTGCCACCACGCCTGCCACCCTGCCGGAAGTCACTCCGGTGCAACTGATCGCCCTGGCACCGGAGCCCACACCTGTCGCACTCGCGCCTGAGCCCGCAGCGGCGCCAGCCCTACCCGGAGCGCAGCAGCGCACACAAGCACCCAAACGTCCCGCTCTGCCCAAGCCCGCCGCCAACCCGGAGCGCAAACCCGACCCCGCTCCACGTCCCCGAACACCGGCCCGGGAAGTCCCGGCGCCCGAACCTGGAGCCGTCACAGAGCCCCCGGTCCGGCCCGCACCCGCCGATGGCCGCGCGGACCCTGCTCCGCCTGCCACCGCCCGCGCGGGCGCAGCCAGCACCGGGCTGGATCAGGCCAAAGACGATGTGCCTGCGGCCCCCGCAGTCGAACTGCCCAGCACCCGTGCCAGCTACCTCAACAACCCCAAGCCGCCCTATCCTGCCTCCAGCAAGCGTCTGGGCGAAACCGGCACCGTGCTGCTGCGCGTGCTGGTGGGTGCCGACGGCAGTGCGGAGCGCGTTGCCCTGAAGAAGTCGAGCGGTTTCGACGCCCTGGATTCCTCCGCGCTGGACACCGTGCGCCGCTGGCGCTTCGTGCCTGGCAAGCGCAACGGACTACCCGTTGCCATGGAATACACGGTCCCCATCGCCTTCCGTCTGGAATAACCCCCCTTCCATTTCCCCAAGCGTTTTCCGAAAGGTCGTTTCGAATGACAAGCCCCTCCCCCGTAGCCGCCATGGACCTGTCCCTGCTCTGGACGCAGGGCGACTGGGTCACCCGCAGCGTCGCCCTGCTGCTGCTGGCCATGTCCATTGCCACCTGGAGCGTGATTGCCCTCAAGAGCTGGGATTTGTGGCGTGCGCGCCGCCAGGCCGCAGGCGCCGAGCAGTTCTGGCACAGCGCCAGCCTGCCCGAAGGTATGCGCCACCTGGGCGCGAGCGACAGCCCCTTCCACCAGCTGGCCACCCAGGGCCAGGAAGCCCTCGCCCATCACCGCCAGAATGCCAACGAACTGCACGGCAGCCTGAGCGCCAGCGACTGGATCAGCATGTGCCTGCGCAACAGCATGGACGGCAGTCAGGCGCGCCTGCAGTCCGGCCTGTCCATCCTCGCCTCGATTGGCTCCACCGCCCCCTTCGTCGGCCTGTTCGGCACGGTCTGGGGCATCTATCACGCACTCATGGGCATCAGTGCCAGCGGCGCTGCCACCATCGACAAGGTGGCCGGCCCGATCGGCGAAGCCCTCATCATGACCGCGCTGGGCCTGGCCGTCGCCATTCCTGCCGTGCTGGCCTACAACGCGCTGCTGCGCGGCAACCGCCGCGTGCTGCTCCAGCTGCAGCGTTTCGCGCACGATCTGCACGCCTACCTGATTACCGGCGCACGCGTCGCCAGCAAGGGGTGAGCACATGGCCATGCAGTCCTTCCATCATCCAAATGAAGATGCCGTGATGGGCGAAATCAACATGACCCCGTTGGTGGACGTGATGTTGGTGTTGCTGATCGTCTTCATCATCACCGTGCCGGTGCTGCAGCATGCGGTGCCGCTTTCACTTCCCAGCGCCAACAGCACCCCCGAGCAACTCAAGCCCGACCATATCCAGATCGCCATCGACGCGCAGGGCGGGATGTTCTGGAACGGCCAGCCGGTCTCCGCCGACGTACTGCCGGCACGCATGCGTGCCGAATCGGGCAAGCAGCCGCAGCCGGCGGTACAACTGCGCGCCGACCGCAATGTGCGCTACGACGCCGTGGCGCGCACGCTGGCCGCCGCGCAGCAGGCCGGATTGACCCGGATCGGCTTCGTGACGGAGCCGGTGCGATGAGCGAACTCCCCGCCTGGCCGGAACACAGGCAGCATCCCGAGCCGGCAACACAGGCAACGCTTCCGGTGCCGGCTATGCGCGAAGTGCGTGCCTCGCTGTCTGCCCAGGCCGGGCCGGACACAGACACCCCGCCCTGCTTCGCCAGCAGCGAACTCATGCGAGGTCACCGCACCATCGCCATCCGGCACAATGGCATCACCTACCGCCTGCAGGCGACGCGCCAGGGCAAACTGATCCTGACCAAATAGGGGTCCCGGCAAGGTCGCGCTTACCAATGGAAACCATTGCGCATGGCCGTTTTGTCCAATATTGGCCATGTTTTACGTTACTCTTTGCGATAGAAAGGAGTATCACTACATGACACCACTCTCCCACCGCGCAGTATCCCGGTGGCTTGCAGCAACTGGCGTCGCCCTGGTGCTGACGAGCCTGACGGCCTGTGCAGGCCATTCACAACCGGTAGGCCAGACCACTCCACCCCTGGGCTCCAGCGGGATCGGCATCAGCGGCTCCAGCGACAGCGGCGTGCAGATGTACGGCGTGGTCGACGTCGGGGTGGGCACTACCCGCACCACGGTCAACGGCCGCACCACCACCTCGTCCGGCCTGCGCTGAAACCGGCGCGCAAGCGCTTGAATTCCGTGAAAAAATCCGCATGTATGATGCGGTCTGCCGTTGCGGGATGGTCCCGCTCCGGCAAGCACATCAATTGAATGGAGATTGACCTTATGGACAACCGTCTGCAAACCGGCAACAGCCCCCTCGGTCACAGCTGGGGCCGTGGCAATGCCGTCAGCACGGCCGCCCAGCGCAACCAGGTATTGCGCAACACCTACTGGCTGCTCGCCCTGAGCATGCTGCCCACCGTCCTGGGCGCCTGGATCGGCGTCACCACCGGCATCACGGCCCGCCTCGGCGGCGGCCTGGGTCTGGTGCTGTTCCTGGGCGGCGCCTTCGGCTTCATGTACGCCATCGAGAAGACCAAAAACTCCGGGACCGGCGTGGCCGTGCTGCTGGGTTTCACCTTCTTCATGGGCCTGATGCTCTCGCGCATGCTGTCCGTCGTGCTCGGCATGGGCAATGGCGAACAGATCGTCATGACGGCGTTTGCCGCCACCGCCGGTGTGTTCGGCGTAATGGCCGTGCTGTCCTCCGTCATCAAGCGTGACCTGTCCGGCATGGGCAAGTGGCTGTTCGTGGGCGCCCTGGTGGTGTTCTTCGGCGCCATCGTCAACGTCTTCGTCGGCTCCACCGCCGGCATGATGGCGCTGTCCGTGCTGCTGATCGGCGTGTTCAGCCTGTACATGCTGTACGACCTCAAGCGCATCGTCGACGGCGGCGAGACCAACTACATCAGCGCCACGCTGGCGCTGTATCTGGACATCTACAACGTGTTCCAGGGCTTCCTCGCCATCTTCGGCATTGGTGGCAGCAGCGACTAAGCGCAACGCCCTCAAGACAAAGCCCCTTGCGCCGGATGGCCAAGGGGCTTTTTCGTACCAGTTGACGAGGCAAGCAGGCTACCAGCTGCAAGCGCCTGAATGCACGGCGCATCATCGCCGCCCCCTTCGCTCCTGACCCTGTGTAGCCGCTTCGGTTCCGCGCTGCTCCGTGCAACGCACATACGCGCCCAGCCAGTCAGCCAGTCAGCCAGTAAGCCCCCAGGCTGCATCGTCCCGCTCGAACACCGCCATGCTCTCCACATGCGCCGTGTGCGGGAACATGTTGACCACGCCGGCTGCAGCCAGTTTGTAGCCCGCCTGATGCACCAGCAGGCCGGCATCGCGCGCCAGCGTGGCGGGGTTGCAGCTGACGTACACAATGCGTTTGGGCGGCTGCCAGTCGGCCGGGGCCACGAAGGCACCCTCCTCGCCCTGGCCGAGACGTTGCTGGTGGATATCCGCCAGCGCCTTGGACAGCGCAAAGGCCCCTTCGCGCGGCGGATCGACCAGCCACTTGTCGGCCACGCCATCCTGCACCAGCATCTCCGGCGTCATCTCGAACAGGTTGCGCGCCACGAACTGCGTGGGCGCCAGCGTGCGGCCGTAGGCGTTCAGATTGTTGGCCGCATAGTTCTCGCGCGAGCGCGCCACCAGCGTCTCGCTGCCTTCGATGCCCAGCACCTCGCGCGCGTGCGTCGCCAGCGGCAGCGTGAAGTTGCCCAGGCCGCAGAACCAGTCGATCACGCGTTCCTGGGGCTGCACCTGCAGGCGCTGCAGCGCACGGCTCACCAGCACGCGGTTGATGTGCGGGTTGACCTGCGTGAAATCGGTCGGGCGGAACGGCATGGTGATGCCGAATTCGGGCAGGCTGTAGCTCAGTTGCGGCGTGTTCTCGCTGATGCAATGCACCGTGTCCGGCCCCTTGGGCTGCAGCCACCACTGCACACCCGGGTGGGAGGCGGCAAATGCGTGCAGCTTGCCCAGGTCGCCCTCGCTGAGCGGCTCCAGATGGCGCAGCACCAGCGCGGTCACATGGTCGCCGCAGGCCAGTTCGATCTGCGGGCAGGTGTCGCGTGCATCCATGCCGGCGATCAGCGCGCGCAGCGGCAGCAGCAGATCGCTGACGTGCGGCGGCAGGATGGCGCAGCTCTGCATGTCGGCGATGTAGCGGCTCTTGCGCTCGTGGAAGCCGATCAGCACCTCGCCCTTCTTGATCACATGGCGCACCGACAGGCGCGCGCGCCAGCGGTAGCCCCAGTCCGGCCCGTGGATGGGGCGCAGCAGATGGCCGGCCTTGCACTTGCCCAGATGCCAGAGGTTGTCTTCCAGCACGCGCTGCTTCATCGCCACCTGGGCAGCCGGGTGCAGATGCTGCATCTTGCAGCCGCCGCAAGCCCCGGCATGCAGCCCGAAATGCGGACAACGCGGCGTGACGCGCTGGGAGGACTCCTTGTGCACGGCGGTGACCGTGGCTGCTTCCCAGGCGTCCTTCTTGCGGTGGCTGGTGGCGCTGACCCATTCGTAGGGCAAGGCGCCCTCGATGAAGATGACCTTGCCGTCGGCACGCCGTGCGACGCCCTTGGCGTCCAGATCCAGGGCGTGCACCAGCAGCCAGTCGTCCTGCGCGTGCGGCGGGCGTTTGCCGAAATGCGGCAGCAAGGCGGCCAGCTTGTCGCCGGTTCCACCGGCTTGGGCGGAGCCAAGGTCCGATCCGGCAGGAGCTGCGCCCGCCCCGGCACCAACGGGAGGCACCGGCGTAGCCCCGGACGCAGGCATACAGGCAGCCTCGGCGCCAGCAACAGCAGATTCAGAAAGACGGTCGGACTGGGTGCTACTCATGGCATCTATCACTCAAAAAACAAAAACCGCTTCCCGCATCACAAGGCACGGGAAGCGGGCTGGCAGCCTGCAGGCGTAATGCGGATCAGCGCGGCAGGTAGCTCAGCGGATTCACCGTTTTGCCGTTGCGGCGCACTTCAAAGTGCAGCTTCACGCGGTCGGCGTCGGTCTTGCCCATTTCGGCAATGGTCTGGCCCTTCTTCACGTTCTGGTTCTCTTTCACCAGCAGCTTGCTGTTATGGGCGTACACCGTGAGGAAGGTGGTGTTGTGCTTCAGGATCACCAGATTGCCGTAGCCACGCAGGCCGGAGCCGGCGTACATCACGGTGCCGTCGGCTGCCGCGGTGACGGGATCACCCTCGCGGCCACCAATGCCGATGCCCTTGTTCTTCACGTCGTCGAACGGGGTGACGATGGTGCGGCTCTGCGTCGGCCAGGCCAGCGCGATGCTGGCAGCGCCGGCGTCGGACGGCGGCGTGACGCGCGGCGCCGGCGTGGTGCTGGCGGGCGGCGTGACGCGCGGGGCCACCGGCGCGGCGCGGGCCACGGAGCCGGCCGGCGGCTCGATGCGCAGCACCTGGCCTACTTCGATCTGGTCGGGGTTGGGCACCCACTGGCTGTTCCAGCGCACGATGTCGCGCCAGTCGAGATTGTTGTTGCGGGCGATGCTGCGGATGGTTTCACCCGGCTGCACCGAGTAGTAGCCCGGCTTGTTGCGGAATTCGTAGCCCGGCAGCGTGGCCGGATCGACGCGGGGAACGCTAACACCGCCCGTGGAACGGTTCTCGACCGGAGCACGCGGGGAAGAGCCGCAGGCTGCCAGTACTGCAGCAATACCTGCACACACGGCCACGCGGAACAGGCGTCCGCCGAGGCCAGGGCTTTGTTTCAAAGTCATGCAATCCATCCTTGTTGTGCAACCTGGAACAGTACCCCGGATAAAGTCAGGCCAGCCCGAGGGCTGGCAGCAGGGGTACGGGCTATGCCAGTCCGGATTTTAAGGGAACAAAAAACACTGGCTCGAGCACAGTTTGTTGCAAACCGTTCGCCGTCTTGTCGAGCACCACCAGCACCTGGCTTTGCGGGCCGGTGGCCATCGGCGCCACGATGCGCCCGCCCATGGCCAGCTGGTCGACCCAGGCCTGCGGAATGGCCTGCCCGCCGGCCGCGGCAATGATGCCGGCGTAGGGCGCACCGGACTCGAATCCCTGCATGCCGTCGCCCAGCAGCAGGTGGATGTTGGGGATGCGGAACGGGCGCAGGTTGTCGCGTGCCTTTTCGTGCAGGCCCTTGAGCCGCTCGATGCTGTAGACCTCGCTCGCCACCTGGCTCAGCACGCTGGCCTGGTAGCCGCAGCCGGTGCCCACTTCGAGCACGCGGCCCAGTTTGGCATCGCGCGCTTGGCGCTGCATGGCCGGGCTGGACAGCAGCAGTTCGATCATGCGCGCCACCACGCTGGGCTTGGAGATGGTCTGCTGCAGGCCGATCGGCAGGCTGGTGTCGAGATAGGCCTGGCTCAGCAAGGCGCTGTCGACAAAGCAGTGACGCTCCACCGCCAGCATGGCCTGCACCACGCGCGGGTCCTGCAGGCCCTCGGCCTGCAGCTGCTGCACCATGCGGGCGCGCATGGCCGCAGCATTGCCCAGGCCTGTGTTGCCCACGGTACTGCGCGTCTGGACCGGCACCACATGCGGGCGTACCGGTGCGGGGCGCGATTGCTGCATGGCCGTCATGCGGTCGTACTGGCTGGCGTCCAGCGGCAGCGTGGGCACCAGCGGGCCGCTGCCCGGCGGCACCCGGGGCACGGCACGCGGCGCCGGCGGGCGCGCCGGCTGTAACGTATCCGCGCTCCACTGGTTGCGCGCCGGAAAGGTGGGACGCCCCATGACTCAGACTCCTCCGCTTCCCGCATCCGGCGCATGGGCGGCAAAGGCCTGCGCCCAGTAGCCCAGCGCTTCGTGGTCGGTCAGGTCGATCTTGAGCGGCGTGACCGAGACATGGCCGTTGGCGGTGGCGTGGAAGTCCGTGCCCTCGGCATCGTCCTTGACGGCACCGGCATTGCCGATCCAGTACATGGTTTCGCCGCGCGGGTTCTGCTGCGTGATGACGCGTTCGGCCGAATGCCGACGGCCCAGGCGGCACAGGCGCATGGGCTTGAGCTGCTCCAGCGGCAGGTTGGGAATGTTCACGTTCAGCAACCAGGGCGGCGCCATGCCGGGCTGCTCCGGCAGGAAGCGCGCCATGTGCAGCACCAGGCGTTTGGCCGTTTCGGCCGCGGCCTCGATATGCTCCCAGCCCTTTTCTACCTGCGAGAAGGCGATGGCCGGAATGCCAAACAGATAGCCTTCCATGGCGGCGCCCACGGTGCCGGAATAGATGGTGTCGTCCCCCATGTTGGCGCCGTTGTTGATGCCGGAGACCACCAGATCGGGCGGATTGTCCAGCAGGCCGGTGAGCGCGATGTGCACACAATCGGCTGGGGTGCCATTGATGTAGCGGAAGCCGTTGGCAGCCTGCTGCAGGTAGAGCGGCGAGTGCAGCGTGAGTGCGTTGGACTTGGCGCTGTTGTTGTATTCGGGTGCGATCACCTCGACGTCGGCCACGCCGCGCAGCGCCTGGTAGAGCGCCTCGATGCCGGTGGCCTGGTAGCCATCGTCGTTGCAGATAAGGATTTTCATGGCCCGGGAAATTGGGTGGAGAACAGCAGGTTTGCAACCGATTGTAGTGGCTTGCCAGCGCCTTTCAGTGACAGCAGCACATACCCCCTTCCCGCACCGGCAGGCACTGGCAACCCTTTGTGTGCACACCGGCAAAGACCTTGCATCTTCTTAGGCGATCGGGCGCAATGCTATATTATTCGTTGCGAGTCATTTGCATTGACTGCCCCTCCCATAAACCGGAGTTTCCCTGCCGAAAGGACGCCCCATGCGCAAAACCACCCTCGTTTCCGTCGTTGCTGCTCTGCCCTTGCTGGCCGCCCTGCCCGCGCAGGCCGCAAGCTACAAGATTGATCCGGCCCACACTTTCGCCACTTTCGAGATCGACCACTTCGGCGCCTCGGTCAACCGTGGCCGTTTCGACAGGAAGAGCGGCACGGTCGAGTTCGACAAGCTGAAGAAGACCGGCAAGGTCACGCTGGAGTTCGACGCCCGCTCCATCAACAGCGGCACTCCGGATTTCGACAAGCACCTGATGGGCGCGGACTTCTTCAACGTGGAGAAGCACCCCAGCATCCGCTTCGTCTCCGACAGGTTCGTCTACGAGGGCGACACCCTCAAGGAGGTGACAGGCAAGCTGACCCTGCTGGGCAAGACGCACCCAATCACTTTCAAGGCAAACCAGTTCACCTGTTACCCCAACCCCATCGCCAAGACCGAAGCCTGCGGCGGCGACTTCGTGGCCGAGATCGACCGCACGCAATGGGGCATGGACTGGGGCGTCAAGATGGGCATGCCGAAGAAGGTGCGCATCATTGCGCAGATTGAGGCGTTCAGGCAGTAAGGCCAGTTGGCGCCGCAGCCTGTGCCCGGCTGCGGGCAGCCACAGGGTTCGCTGGTGAACAGCGACAGCGGTCATGATCGCTGCGCGCGCAAGCAACCCGCATCTTCAGGGTGCACGGCCGTGCAGAAGACATAGGGCTTTCACATAACGTTCGCAAAATTGTCTTTTTAATGCTGCCCTCGCAGCATGGAAAGGACAAAGCCTTGCTCAAAGACAAAGCCGTGGCCTCGCTCGGCCAGCAGACGCTGCTGATGCCGGCCTGGATCACCGCCGCCCTGGCGGCCAATGACCGACTCAAGCTCTATCTCTCGCTGACCCAGGCCGCCGCGCAGCATGCGCGCAAGCCCGAGGACAGCATTGGCAACTGGAGCCAGGAACTGGCCCGCGCCGGCCTGCGCGATGCCGGCTGGACGCAGGATCTGGTGCGCCATGCCTATTACGATGAAAACACGCTGGTGCTCTCGCACATGCCGCAACTGCTGCAGGCCTTGGGCGACGACCTGCAGGTGATGGCGCGCCCGGTGGTCGATGGCGGCATGGTGAAAAACGCCCCCGACTTCGTGCAGCGGCGCGACCACTGGCTGCACGTGCTGCAGGCATTGAATGATGCAGAAGGTCTGGAGCAGGACGCCCTCACCTCCCTCACCCACGGCGAACGCAAGGCCGGTGACAGCTTCCACTTGCTGGTGATGGATTTGCACAAGCAGATCAACGCCCTGGCCAGCAGCGTCGCCACCGAGAATCTCGACGGCGCCCATGTCTGGAACATCCAGAAGGACGACCGCGCACTGGTGCGCGCCTTCATGCGCGGCCTGCACAGCACGGCGCCACTCAAATTCAGCCACCCCGGCTTGGACACCGCCGTCACGCGTGATGGCAAGCGCCTGCTGATCCAGAACGACATCGGCACCAACGATGCGCACGTGCTGGTGATCGAAGTGGAAGGCCAGACCATCCGCCTGACCTACTCCGACCTGCACCCGCCGCGCTTCAAGTTCTTCCAGGGCCTGCTGGAGAACGCCGGCTTTGTCTGGAAAGTGTCCGAGCCCGTCATCTCGCGCGACCTGAACGAGGGCAAGCCCTATACCGTGGGCATCGCCACGCTGGAGGCCGCCGACCAGGCTGCACTGGAACAGGGCCTGGAAGACATCGCTTCTTGCATCGTGTTCGTGATCGACTGGAACCGTGCGCGCAAGCGCCTGCAGCTGTTCGTGAGCAAGGCGCAGGCGGTGGCCATCCTGCAGCACACCTCGGAGCACCGCTGGGGCCATATGGGCTGGCTGCTGGCCGGTGGTGAGTTCCTGGTGTACGACACCATGGAAGCCGTGGGCAGCGACACTTTCCGCATCGGCGAGCGACTCGATGCCGTGCTGGGCGAAAACGGCGCACGCGCCTTCCTGATCGAGCTGCTGCGCAACTGCAGCGAGCTGCTGCAACAGCAGCAGCCGCTCACGCTGGTGCAGGACAAGGCGCGCCTGCTGCTGGGCCGCGTGCTGCAGCAACGCCATGTCGAGTTCGACCTGCTGGCCGAGCACGCCGCCTTCTGCCATGCGCTGGCGCAGACGCTGAGCGATGTGCTGACGCAGGGCTGCAACGGCCATTGCGAACAGGTGGTGCTGCGCGCCAAGAACTGGGAGCACCGCGCCGACCATCTGCTCACCACCGCGCGCCAGCGGGCCGAGCGCCAGCCGCACTGGCGCGCCGTGGTCGATCTGCTGGTGCAGGCCGACAACGTGGCCGATGCGCTGGAAGAATCCACCTTTGTCTATACGCTGACGCTGGCCGAACCCATCAACGGCCTGCCGCCCTCGGTGATGGAGGTGCTGGGCAAGCTGGCCGATACCACGCTGGTGGCGATCCAGGATCTGGTGAAGGCGATCGAGATCGCGCGCCTGCTCGATGCCGGCATCGACACCACCGACAGTGATGCCTTCCTGCAGATTCTGTGGCGCATGCTGCGTGCCGAGCGCCAATGCGACGATCTGCTGCGCACGGCCCGCCAGCACATCGTGCAGACGCTGCATGCGCAGCCGGCGGCCATGCTGCTGGCCACCGAACTCGCCACCACCATCGAAGGCGCTTCCGACGCGCTGGTGGCCACTGGTTACGCGTTGCGCCAGATGGCCTTCCTCAAGACAGGAGTCCCGGCATGAGCCACCACCACCCCTTCCCCTGGCCCGACCACCTGTATCTGGTCGATCATCCCGACAGGCAGCATGCTGCCTACGTGCGCAACGGCCTGTCGCCCAGCCGCGAAACCATGGGGTCGAAGGCGCACAACCTGCTGCGCATGGCCGAGGCGGGCCTGCCGGTACCGCCCGCACTGGTGCTGGGCACGCACTACGCCCACCACCGCAAGCAGTGCATCCACCCGCTGTTCGACACCGGCATTCCGGCGCTGGAACAAAGCTCCGGCTATGGCTTTGGCGATATCCGCAAGCCGCTGGTGGTGTCGGTGCGCTCGGGTGCGCCCATCTCCATGCCCGGCATGATGGAAACCCTGCTCAACATCGGACTGTGCGATGCCACGCTGCCCGGCCTGCTGCGCCAGACCGGCAACCCGCGACTGGTGTGGGATGCCTATCGCCGCCTGGTGGCGAGCTATGGCGAAGTGGTCGAAGGCCTGCCGGCCAGCCTGTTCGAAAATGCGTTGCAGGACCTGACCCAGGGCCGCGACGAGCGTCTGCTCGATTTCAGCGAACTGCGCCAGCTGACGCAGACCTATCTGGCCCTGTATGCCGAGCATGCCGGCCACCCGTTCCCGCAGGATGTGCGCCAGCAGCTCGCGCGTGCCGTGCTGGCGGTGTTTGCCTCCTGGGATTCGGCCAAGGCGCGTGAGTACCGCAAGCTCAATGGCATCGACAGCGCCATGGGCACGGCCGTGACCATCCAGCGCATGGTGTTCGGCAACGCAGGGGGGCGCAGTGGCGCCGGCGTGGGTTTCACGCGCAATCCGAGCAATGGCGAGCCGACGCTGTGGATCGACTTTCTGGCCAATGCCCAGGGCGAGGACGTGGTGTCCGGCCGCCGCAATGCGCACGGGCACGAGGCGCTGGCCGATCTGGCACCGGATGCCTGGAACGAGCTGTCGGAAGCCACGCGCACGCTGGAGCGCCTGTTCGGCGACATGCAGGATTTCGAGTTTACGGTGGAGGACAGCGAGCTGTTCCTGCTGCAGGCGCGTTCCGGCAAGCGCACGCCGCTGGCGGCGGCGCGCATTGCGCTGGACCTGCATGAAGAGGGTCTGATCGACCGCACCACGGCACTGCAGCGCACCGATACGCTGGCGGAGGACGACTTGTGCACCGCCCATCTGGCCAGCGACTGCGGTGCCCCGGCCAGCCCCGTGGCGCAGGCAGCCAGCGCCTGCTCGGGGGTGAGCAGTGGCGAGATCGCGCTCGATGCGGAACGCGCAGCCAAGCGTGCGGCCAAGGGCCACCCCGTGATTCTGGTGCGCAATGATGCGGAGACCAATGACATCGGGGCGCTGGAGCAGTCCGTCGGCCTGCTGACGCGCAACGGTGCGCGCACCTCGCACGCGGCGGTGGTGGCACGCCAGCTGGGCAAGGTGTGCCTGGTGGGCTGCGAAACGCTGCGCATCGATATCGGCGACCGCAGCATCCAGCTGGGCGAACTGGCGCTGCGCGAAGGCGATACCATCACGCTGGACGGCAACGCCGGGCTGGTTTATCCGGGGCTGATTGCCACGGTGCGCGAACCGGATGAAGCGGTGATTGCACGGCTGGAGCAACTGCGCAGGACGAAGGCCTGAACGGGCCGGTTGCAGGCTCCCGGCCACAATGGCCCCGGGGCGATCAGGCGATCAGGGCTGGCTCCCGCTCGCGCTCCCCGGCAGCCGCACCGCCCAGTTCCGTCCGCAACCGCTGCGCTGCCTGCACCATGCGGGACAGCGCCGCCTCGGTCTCCGGCCAGCCGCGGGTTTTCAGGCCGCAATCCGGGTTGACCCACAGGCGCTCGACCGGCACCACCGTTGCCGCCTTGCGCAGCAGGCGCTCCATCTCCTGCGCCTCCGGGACGCGCGGCGAGTGGATGTCGTACACACCGGGACCAATCTCGTTCGGGTAATGGAAGTCGCCGAAGCCGCGCAGCAACTCCATGTCCGAGCGGCTGGTTTCGATGGTGATCACGTCGGCATCCAGCGCGGCGATATCCGGCAGGATGTCGTTGAACTCGCTGTAGCACATGTGGGTGTGGATCTGCGTTTCGTCACGCACGCCGCTGGCGCTGATGCGGAAGGCGCGTGCCGCTTGGTCGAGGTAGCTGCGCCAGCCGGCACGGCGCAGCGGCAGCCCTTCGCGGAAAGCCGGTTCGTCGATCTGGATGATGGCGATGCCCGCTTTTTCCTGATCCACCACCTCGTCGCGGATGGCCCAGGCAATCTGCTCGCAGGTGAGTGCGCGCGGCTGATCATCGCGCACAAAGGACCATTGCAGCATGGTGACGGGGCCGGTAAGCATGCCCTTCATCCAGCGCGGCGTGAGGCTTTGCGCATACTGCGTCCACGCAACTGTCATGGGCGCGCGGCGGAGCACGTCGCCGTAGATGACCGGAGGCTTGACGCAGCGCGAACCATAGCTCTGCACCCAGCCATTGGCGGTAAAGGCATAGCCGTCGAGCTGCTCGCCGAAGTATTCCACCATGTCGTTGCGCTCGGCCTCGCCATGCACCAGCACGTCCAGCCCCAGCGCCTCCTGACGGCGAACGACATCGCGGATTTCCTCCTGCATGCGCGTGCGGTAGGCTTCTTCGGTCAGCGCTCTCTTGCGCAATGCCGCGCGCGCGGCGCGGATGGCGGGGGTCTGCGGGAACGAGCCGATGGTGGTGCTGGGAAGCAGCGGCAGTTTCAGATGCGCGCGCTGTGCCGCCTGCCGCACGGCAAAGGCAGATGCCCGCTGGTCGTCACCGGGTACGCTGCTGACGATACGCCGCGCCACTTCCTCGCGGTGGACCCGGGTGCTGCTGCGGCGGCTCTGCAGGGCCGCGCGGGCGCTGTCCCACGCGGATTGCTGCGCCGCCGGCAGTTGACCGCCCAGATCCAGCGCCGCACGCAGCAAGCCCAGTTCCGCCAGTTTTTCCTGTGCGAAGGCCAGCCAGGAACGCAGCTCGGGATCAAGCCGCTCTTCCGACTCGAGGCTGATCGGCACGTGCAGCAGCGAGCAGGACGGCGCCAGCCACAGCTCGCCCTTGTGCTTGGCTGCCACTTCGCGCAGGCGTGCCAGCGCAGCGTCCAGATCGGTGCGCCACACATTGCGCCCGTCGACAATGCCGACCGACAGCACCTTGTGTGGCGCCGCCAGCCAGTCGGCCACGCGAAGCAGCTCGGCCGGTGCGCGCACGGCATCCACATGCAGGCCGGCCACGGGCAGCTGGCAGGCCATGCGCAGGTTGTCATCCAGCGGCGAGAAATAGCTGGCCAGCAGGATGCGCGGTGCGCTGCGGGCCAGCTGCCAGTACGCGCGCTCGAAAGCATGGCGCCAGGCATCAGGCAGATCCAGGCCGAGGATGGGCTCATCCAGCTGCACCCATTCCACGCCGCGCTCAGCCAGCCGCGCCAGGATGCGCTCGTAGGCACCCAGCAAATCGTCGAGCAGCTTGAAGCGGTCGAATCCGGCTTGCTTTTCCTTGCCCAGCCAGAGGAAGCTCAGCGGGCCCACCAGCACCACCTTCACCTTGTGGCCCAGCGCCTGCGCCTGCTCCACTTCCGCCAGCAGGCGGTCGGCCTGCCCGGCAAAGCGCGTGTCGGGATGGAATTCGGGCACCAGATAGTGGTAGTTGGTATCGAACCACTTGGTCATCTCCAGCGCGAAGGTGCCGCCCTCTTCGGCCGCTCCGTCTTCCTGCGCCACGCCGCGCGCCATGGCGAACGCGCGCAGCAGGTCGGCCTCCGCGCAGTCAAAGCCGAAACGCGCCGGCTCGCACCCCAGCCACTGGATGTGGTTGAGCATATGGTCGTAAAAGGCAAAGTCGCCAACGGTCACCAGATCAAGTCCGGCGTCTCGCTGGGCCTGCCAGTGGCGCTGGCGCAGCTCGGCGCCGGTCGCCTCCAGGGCTTGCAGGCTGATCTCCTTGCGCCAGTATTGTTCCAGCGCGAATTTCAGTTCGCGCTGCGCGCCGATGCGCGGAAATCCCAGGGTATGGATGGTGCTTGGCATTGCTCACTCCTTGTATGCACAAATTTCAAAATCAGATGCGCTATGATGAGTTTTATTAATAAATGAATCAAACGAAACTTTTTGCCCCTCACTATTAGTCATTCTCATGATCCAGTCCCCGCTCGAGATTCGTCACCTGCGCACCCTGTCCGCCCTGCGGGATGCGGGCAGCCTGGTGCGCGCCGCCCAGTGGCTGCACCTGACCCAGTCAGCCCTGTCGCACCAGATCAAGCTGCTGGAAGACCGCTATGGCACACCGCTGTTCGAGCGCAAATCGGTGCCGCCGCGCTTTTCCGCTACCGGGCAGCGCCTGCTGCAACTGGCGGATGCCGTGCTGCCGCAAATCGACGCCGCCGAGCGCGATGTGGCGCGCCTGGTGTGCGGCGGTGCCGGGCAGTTGCGCATCGTGGTCGAATGCCATACCTGCTTCGACTGGCTGATGCCGGTGATGGACGCCTTCCGCACCGCCTGGCCCGAAGTGGAACTGGATATCGTCTCGGGCTTTCATCCCGACCCGGTGGCGCTGCTGCTGCAGGAGCGCGCCGAAGTGGCCGTGGTGTCGGAGATGGATGCGCAGGATGCCGACAGCGGCGTGCAGTTCCACCCGCTGTTTTCCTATGACATCGTCGCGCTGCTGGCCAACACCCATCCACTGGCAGCCAGGCCCTTTCTGCAGGCTGAAGACTTTGCCGACCAGACACTGATCTCCTATCCGGTGCCCGATGACATGCTGGACCTGATGCGACAGGTGCTGCTGCCGGCCGGCATCCAGCCGGCGCAGCGGCGCACCACCGAACTGACCGCCGCCATGCTGCAACTGGTGGCAAGCGGCCGCGGCATTGCAGCCCTGCCGCGCTGGGCCGTGCAGTCCTACTTGGATCGCGGCTACGTCACCGCACGTCCCATCGGCGCGCAAGGACTGACGGGCCAGCTGTTCCTCGCCTGCCGCGCCGATCTGGCCGGACAGGCCTGGCTGCCGGATTTCGTACACACCACGCGCGAGACCTGTTTCATGCAGCTCGCTGGCGTGCGCCTGCTTTAGCCGCCATGCGCTGCTCGAAGGCGGGGCCGTAGGCCAGGCGCAGACGTCCCTCCGCCAGGGCCAGCATATGTCCCAACAGGGAAGCCTCCCGTTGCGCAGGCGGGGTACGCCGTGCCTGCGTATGCAACAGGCGATACAGCCGCTCCGCCTCGCGTCGTTCCTCGGCGCTGATCACCGCCACATGCATGCCGTAATGCGGCCGCGCAACCAGCAGGCCCTCGTACTGCAGACGCTTCAGCGCTTCGCGCACCGGTGTGCGGCTGATGCCGTACTCCTCCACCAGCGAGCGTTCATCCATGGCCTGGCCGGGCGCAAACTCGTGGCGGAGCACGCGCTGGCGCAGGTCGTCCACCAGGCGATCGCACAGGGCCCGAGCGGGTGGCAGCATGCCACGCGCCGCGCCATCCAGCCGCAGGGTTTCCGGCACTTGCAACACGCTACCGCCTCCCTCCCGGCCTCAGCGGTAGCGCTGTTCCAGGGCGTCCCATTCCGGCTTGCCCACCAGGCGCTGACGCTCGGCAAACGGCGCCACCAGGCCGCTGGACTCCTGCACTTCCTTCTCGTCGCGCAGCACCACAAGCGCCTTCTGCATGCCGGCCACAGCACCCTGCAGCGCGGCGTTGGCATACAGCACCAGGCCATAGCCGAGCTCGCCCAGCTCGGTGGCGTTGAAGATCGGCGTCTTGCCGCCGATCACCATGTTCATCAGCTGGGGCTTGTCCAGGCGCTGCGGCAGCGCGCGAATCTCGTCGGCCGTGGTCACGGCTTCGACGAACAGGATGTCGGCACCGGCTTCGGCAAAGCGCTGCGCCCGCTCCACGGCCGCTTCGAAGCCATGCACGGCCGCCGCATCGGTACGCGCCATGATGAGCAGATCACTGTCGCGGCGCGCATCGGCAGCGGCCTTGATCTTGCTCACGGCCTCTTCGGTGGAGATCTCCTCCTTGCCGGAAAAATGGCCGCAGCGCTTGGGTGCCACCTGGTCTTCCAGCTGGATGCAGTCGGCACCGGCCCGTTCCAGCGTGCGCACCGTGTGGTACACATTCAACGCATTGCCAAAACCGGTATCGGCATCGACGATCAACGGCAGGTTGACGGCATCGCGAATGCGCGCGGTATGGTCGGCGATTTCATGCAGGCCCATGAACCCCTGATCGGGCATGGCAAACCACATGTTGGTCACGCCGGCGCCGGTGATGTAGATGGCCTCGAAGCCCAGATCCTCGATCACCTTGGCAGAAAGGGCGTTGAATGCGCCGGGCACAAGCACGCCACGGCGCGCTTCGGCCAGGGCCTTGAGTTGCTGACGGGGGGTCATAGGGCTGTTCTCCTGATTCTTTTCTTCGACTTAAAAACTGTCGGCCGGCACATACACCATGCCTTCCATCAACACGCGGGCACTGCGGCTCATCAGCGCCTTGGACACGCGCCACTGCCCTTGCTCCTCGATGGCTTCTGCGCCCACGCGCAGCGTGCCGGAAGGATGGCCAAAGCGCACTGCCTGGCGCGTGCCGCCACCCGCGGCCTGGTTGACCAGCGTGCCGGGGATCGCTGCGGCGGTGCCAATGGCCACGGCAGCCGTGCCCATCATCGCGTGGTGCAGCTTGCCCATGGACAGCGCCCGCACCAGCAGGTCGATCTCGCCCGCCTGCACCGGCTTGCCGCTGGATGCGGTGTACTCCGCCGGCGGAGCCACAAAGGCCACCTTGGGCGTGTGCTGGCGCTGCGCGGCTTCGTCCACGCTGCGGATCAGCCCCATGCGCAGCGCGCCCGCGGCACGAATGGCCTCGAATCGGGCCAGCGCCTGCGCATCGCCATTGATGGCTTCCTGCAGCTCGGTACCGGTGTAGCCGATATCCGCCGCATTCACGAATACGGTCGGAATGCCGGCGTTGATCAGCGTGGCCGGCAGGCTGCCGATATCGGGCACGTCCAGCGTATCGACCAGATGGCCGGTGGGGAACATGGCGGCGCCCTCGCCCTCCTCGGCCGGATCGACGAATTCCAGCCGTACCTCCGCCGCCGGAAAGGTCACGCCGTCCAGCTCGAAATCGCCGGTTTCCTGCACCTGGCCGCTGGCCATGGGCACCTGCGCGACGATGGTCTTGCCGATATTGGCCTGCCAGATGCGCACCGTGCAGATACCGTCCATCGGCACCCGCTGCGCATCCAGCAGTCCGTTGGCAATGGCAAATGGCCCGACTGCTGCGGAGAGATTGCCGCAGTTGCCGCTCCAGTCCACAAAGGGCTGGTCGATCGCCACCTGGCCGAACAGATAGTCCACATCATGGTCGGCACGACTGCTGCGGCTGACAATCACGGTCTTGGAGGTGGACGAAGTGGCGCCTCCCATGCCGTCGATCTGCTTGCCGTACGGATCGGGACTGCCGATCACGCGCAGCAGCAGCTTGTCACGCGCCGCGCCGGGCTGCTGCGCAGCAGCCGGCAGGTCCTGCAGGCGAAAGAATACGCCCTTGCTGGTACCGCCGCGCATATAGGTGCCGGGAATGCGGATCTGGGGTGCGAATGCCATCTCAAGCCTCCTGTTGCTGCGCAAGAAAGTCCTGCGCAAAGCGCTGCAGCACGCCGCCCGCCTCGTACACCGACACTTCCTCGGCCGTATCCAGACGGCAGATGACCGGCACCTCCAGCACATCGCCGTTGCGGCGCGTGATGCGCAGCGTCAGCGTAGCGCGCGGCGTGCGCTCGCCCAGCACATCGTACTGCTCGCTGCCGTCCAGCTTCAGCGTCAGGCGCGTGGTGCCGGGCTGGAATTCCAGCGGCAGCACGCCCATGCCGATCAGGTTGGTGCGATGGATGCGCTCGAAGCCTTCGGCCACCACCACTTCCACTCCGGCCAGACGCACGCCCTTGGCGGCCCAGTCACGGCTGGAGCCCTGGCCGTAATCGGCCCCTGCAACAATGATCAGCGGCTGGCGGCGGTTCAGATAGGTCTCGATCGCCTCCCACATGCGCACCACCCGCCCTTCCGGCTCGATACGCGCCAGCGAACCGGCACGCACGCTGCCATCGGCATTGCGCACCATCTCGTTCTTGAGCGTCGGGTTGGCAAAAGTGGCGCGCATGGCGGTCAGGTGATCGCCGCGGTGCGTGGCGTAGCTGTTGAAGTCCTCTTCGGGCAGACCCATATTCGCCAGGTATTGGCCCGCCGCCGAATCGGCCAGAATGGCGTTGGAGGGCGACAGATGGTCGGTAGTGATGTTGTCCGGCAACACGGCCAGGGCGCGCATGCCGGCCAGCGTGCGCGGGTAGGCCGCCAGCGCGCCCACGCCCTCCGCATCCCAGTAGGGCGGGCGGCGGATGTAGGTCGATTGTGGGCGCCAGTCATACTGCGGGGACACGGTTTCACCATCGTCCTGGCGCAGGGCGAACATCGGCTCATAGACCTTGCGGTACTGCTCCGGCTTGACGGCCTGCGCCACCACGGCGTCGATCTCCGCATCGCTGGGCCAGATGTCCTTCAGGCGAATGTCCTTGCCATCCACGCTACCCAGTACGTCGTTCTCGATATCGAAGCGCACGGTGCCGGCAATTGCGTAGGCCACCACCAGCGGCGGCGATGCCAGGAATGCCTGCCTGGCATAAGGATGGATGCGGCCATCAAAGTTGCGGTTGCCCGACAGCACCGCCGTGGCGTAGAGGTCGCGATCGATGATTTCCTGCTGAATCTCGGGATCCAGCGCACCGCTCATGCCATTGCAGGTGGTACAGGCAAACGCGACAATGCCGAAGCCCAGTGCCTCCAGGTCCCCCAGCAGGTCTGCTTCCTGCAGATATAGCTCGACCGCTTTGGAACCCGGTGCGAGGGAGGTCTTGACCCAGGGCTTGCGCGTCAGGCCGAGGCGATGTGCATTGCGTGCCAGCAGCGCCGCCGCAATCACGTTGCGCGGGTTGCTGGTATTGGTACAGCTGGTAATCGCGGCAATGATGACCGCGCCATCCGGCAGCAGGCCTTCGGCCTCTTCGGCCCGCGCCATCTCCAGCTTGATCGGCCCGGCAATGCCGCGCTTGACCAGTTCGCTGGTCGGCAGGCGGCGGTGCGGGTTGCTCGGGCCGGCCATGTTGCGCACCACGGTGGAGAGATCGAAGCGCAGTACGCGTTCGTATTGCACATTGGCCAGCGTATCGGCCCAGAAGCCGGCCTGGCGCGCATACGTTTCCACCAGCTGCACCTGCTCGGGCTCGCGGCCGGTCAGGCGCAGATAGTCCAGCGTCTGTTCGTCGATGGCAAACAGCGCAGCGGTGGCACCGTATTCGGGGCACATATTGGAAATGGTGGCGCGGTCGCCAATCGTCAGACTGCGCGCACCCTCGCCGTAGAATTCGAGGTAGGCACCCACCACTTTTTCCTGGCGCAGGAATTCGGTCAGCGCCAGCACCACATCGGTCGCGGTAATGCCCGGCTGGCGGCGGCCGGTCAGCTCCACGCCGACGATATCGGGCAGGCGCATCCAGGAAGCGCGGCCCAGCATCACGTTCTCGGCCTCCAGTCCGCCCACGCCCACTGCAATCACGCCCAGCGCGTCCACGTGCGGCGTGTGGCTGTCGGTACCGACGCAGGTATCGGGAAAAGCCACCCCGTCCTGCACATACACCACGGGCGACATCTTTTCCAGATTGATCTGGTGCATGATACCGTTCCCGGCCGGGATCACATCGACATTGGCAAATGCCTTTTTCGTCCAATCAATGAAGTGAAAGCGGTCTTCGTTGCGGCGATCCTCGATGGCGCGGTTTTTGGCGAATGCGTCCGGCACATGGCCGCCACACTCCACCGCCAGCGAATGGTCCACGATCAGCTGCACCGGCACCACCGGGTTGACGGCGGCCGGATCGCCTCCCTCCTTGGCAATGGCATCGCGCAGACCGGCCAAATCCACCAGCGCGGTCTGGCCCAGAATGTCGTGACACACCACGCGCACCGGGTACCACGGAAAATCCCGGTCGCGGCGGCGCTCGATCAGCTGGCGCAGGCTGTCGTCCACGATGGCCGGATCCGCCTTGCGCACGATGTTTTCCGCATGCACGCGTGCGGTGTACGGCAGAGTGTCCCAGGCGCCAGGCTGCAATTGCTCCACGGCGGCACGCGCATCAAAGTAGCTCAGCGCCGTACCGGGAAGGGGTTTTTTGTATTCAGTATTCATGGGAGGATGCAGGTTCGCCGCCTTGCGCCATCCACCAGCCTGGGCGAGGCCGGCAGCAGAAGCAGGCAGCATACCGGGCAAGGCCTGCACACAGCGCCTTGCCGGTGGATCAAAACAAAACTACGCGACAGGGTTCGGCAAGAACCTCAGCCCCGCGCCTCGATCGGCACAAAGCGCTGGTCTTCCGGGCCCGTGTAGTTGGCACTGGGGCGGATGATCTTGTTGTCCACGCGCTGCTCGATCACGTGCGCCGCCCAGCCGCTGGTGCGCGCGATCACGAACAGCGGCGTGAACATGGCGGTGGGCACGCCCATCATGTGGTAGCTCACCGCGCTGAACCAGTCCAGGTTGGGAAACATCTTCTTGACTTCCCACATCACCGACTCCAGGCGCTCGGCAATGTCATACATCTTGGTCGAGCCGGCCTCTTCCGACAGCGCCCTGGCCACGCCCTTGATCACCACATTGCGTGGATCGCTGAGGGTGTAGACCGGGTGACCAAAACCGATCACCACTTCCTTGCGCTCCACGCGGGCGCGGATATCGGCCTCGGCCTGATCCGGATTGTCGTAGCGCTTCTGGATCTCGAACGCCACCTCGTTGGCGCCGCCATGCTTCGGACCGCGCAGCGCACCAATGGCGCCGGCAATCGACGAGTACATGTCGCTGCCGGTACCGGCAATCACGCGTGCCGTGAAGGTGCTGGCGTTGAACTCGTGCTCGGCGTACAGGTTGAGCGAGGTGTGCATGGCACGCACCCAGCTTTCCGGCGGAGCTTCGCCATGCAGCAGATGCAGGAAGTGGCCGCCAATGGAGTCGTCATCCGTCTCCACCTCGATGCGCTTGCCCTGCGTGCTCCAGTGGTACCAGTACAGCAGCATGGAGCCGAGCGATGCCATCAGGCGGTCGGCAATATCGCGGGCGCCGGGAATATTGTGGTCATCCTTCTCCGGCAGCACGCAGCCCAGCGCCGACACGCCGGTGCGCATCACATCCATCGGATGCGCACTTGCCGGCAGCTTTTCCAGTGCCTCCTTCACGCTGGCCGGCAGCCCGCGCATGGCCTTGAGCTTGGCCTTGTAGGCCTTCAGTTCGGCCCGCGTCGGCAGCTTGCCATGCACCAGCAGATGCGCGACCTCCTCGAACTCGCACACCTCGGCCATGTCCAGAATGTCGTAGCCGCGATAGTGCAGATCGTTGCCGCTGCGGCCGACCGTGCACAGCGCCGTATTGCCGGCCGCCACTCCCGACAGCGCCACGGATTTCTTGGCCTTGGGCGCAGCCACCGTTGCCGGTGCGGCGATCGTTGCGTCAGTTCTCATGTTGTCTCCTGATTGATGTAACGCGTTGCCATGGGCTGCGGACGACCCTTGCCGTCCACCGCCACCATCTCGAACACCCCCTTGAGCGCCAGTTCCTCAGCCAGGGCGGGCCGGCTGATCACGCCATGCACGCACACGGTGAGCGAACTGCGCCCCATGCGGCTGACCCAGGCACGCAGATGCAGCACGCTGCCCTGCGGCACGGGCGCCAGGAACTCCACGCCGCTTACCGCCGCCATCACGACATTGGCCTGCGCGCATTGCCGTGCCGCGACGAAGGCCGCCTTGGCCAGCATCTGCAGGGCATTGCCGCCGAACAGCGTGCCGTAGTGGTTGGCGTGCTCGGGGAACACGATTTCGGTCATTTCGGTAGTGGCTTGGGGATGTCGCATAATTCGCAATGTACGCAATCCTCTGCTGCAAAATAAGCCCTGAATTGGCGAATGGTTGCCAATAAATTCGCCTGTTTTGCAAATTTTGCGAATCCGCTTGCAAGGAACCCCGATGCGAAAGACTTTCATGGGCGTGCGCCTGCGCAGCCTGCGCGCCGAACGCGGCATGACGCAGGTCGCCATGGCACAGGCGCTCGGCCTGTCGCCCAGCTACCTCAACCAGCTCGAGCAGGACCAGCGCCCGCTCACCGCCTCCGTGCTGCTCAAGATCCACCGCGTGCTCGATGTGGACATCCAGCAGTTCTCCGAGGATGAAGAGGCGCGCTTCGTCGCCCAGCTGCAGGATGCCCTGGCCGAAAACCCCGCTGGCGAAACCGTCGACCAGGCCGAGCTGCGCGAAGTCGCCGCCAAGCTGCCGAAAATCGGCCGCATCCTGCTCGCCCTACAGCGCCGCCACCTGGAAGACCTGCAGCGGCAAGAGGCACTCGCCGCCGGCCTGGGCGACGTGCGCGGCCCCTCCCCGGCCACCCGCCCCATGCCCTACGAAGCGGTGCGCGACGTGTTCTTCACGCACCGCAACTACTTCCACACACTGGATATCGCCGCCGAAACCCTGGCCGACGAAGCCCGTGCCCATGGCGGCGCCCTGGCCGACTGGCTTGCCACCCGTCTGCGCGAGCGGCATGGCGTGCATGTCACGCTCACCAGCGCCGCCACGCAAGGCTCGCTGCGCCACTTCGATGCGCAGGCACATGTGCTGCAGCTCTCTGGCCAGCTCGCCCCGGCGCAGCGCGCCTTCCAGCTGGCCACCCAGCTCGCCCTGCTGGAACACACCGCCGACATCGACACCATCGTCTGCGCCGCCGCGCTGGACCACGATGCATCCCTGCTGCTGCGCCTGGGCCTGGCCAACTACCTGGCGGGCGCGCTGCTGCTGCCCTACCGCCTGTTCCTGCAGAGTGCCGAAGCCCTGCGCTACGACATCGACCTGCTGGCGCAGCGCTTCGGCGTGGGCTTCGAAACCGTGTGCCACCGCCTGTCCACACTGCAGCGTCCGCAGATGCCGGGCGTGCCCTTCTTCTTCATCCGCGTGGACCGTGCCGGCAACATCTCCAAGCGCCAGTCCGCCACGCACTTCCACTTCTCCAAAACCGGCGGCACCTGCCCGCTGTGGAACGTGTACGAAGCCTTTGCCAAGCCGGGCGAGATACAGCGCCAACTTGCCCGCATGCCCGACGGCCGCACCTACCTCTGGATTGCCCGCACCGTCACCCACAGCGAAGGCGGCTTCGGCGCTCCCAGCAAGACCTTCTCCATCGGCCTCGGCTGCGACGTGCGCCACGCCGGCCGCCTCGTCTATGCCAAAGGGCTGGACCTGAAAGACCCCGACGTCGCCACCCCGATCGGCATGGGCTGCAAGGTGTGCGAACGCGCCGCCTGCCCGCAGCGCGCATTCCCCTTCACCGGGCGGCCGCTGGATGTGAATGAAAACGACAGCCGGTTTGCGCCGTATGCGGTGGCGACCTGATTGTTGCCATTCGTGAGCCGGTCAATCGGCGCATGCTGTCAACCTTCCTGCGACAACCCGCCATCCGTATTGCCGGAGCGCGTCACAAGCGCATGACTTCCTTGTCGCCAATCCAACAATGTAGTAACATGACTACATTCATCCACGGACATCAGGAGGGACTCATGACCGTGACCACTCTCACCAGCCGCGAATTCAACCAGGATCTCAGCCGCGCCAAGCGCGCTGCCCTGGAAGGCCCGGTCATCATCACCGACAGAGGCAAGCCAGCGCATGTGCTGTTAAACATTGAGGAATACCGTCGGCTTACCACCGCTCCACGCACACTGGCCGAAGCTCTCGCCATGCCTGGCGCCGCCGATATTCCGTTTGACCCGCCACGGCTGAATATTGGCCTTCGCATCCCCGATTTCGACTGACAGTCCACTGCCCATGTATTTGCTCGATACCAATGTGGTTTCCGAACTGCGCAAGGCCATGCACGGGCGTGCCGATCCACGCGTTGTCGCTTGGCAGGCTCAAGTCGATCCAAGCCACTGTTTCATAGCTACCACTACTGTCATGGAGCTGGAAATCGGCATCCTCCGGATGGAAAGGCGCGACGCCATGCAGGGCGCCATACTCAGACAGTGGCTGGAGCAGCATGTGTTACCTGCTTTCTCCCAGCGCATCCTGTCCTTTGATCTTGCCACTGCCCGACAGTGTGCCCGGTTGCATGTGCCTGATCCCCGTTCCGAACGGGACGCCATGATCGCCGCCACCGCTTTGGTACATGGACTCACTGTCGTGACGCGCAACGCCGCTGACTTTGAAGCTACTGGCGTGCCGTTGCTGAACCCTTGGGGAAAATGGACGTTGCAGGAACAGAGCGCCGACTACCTGCACCAGACCTGTGCAAGCACCACCCCCGTTTTCGCTCGCTGAGTTGTTGTTCAGGAAACGCGCGCGCCCTTTCAACCGGCATTCCCACCGATGCCTACGGGCTCGAAGAAGTCTGCCTTTAGCCTTGAGCAAACGTTTCCAGTTGCAGGTCTTTCCTGGATGGCACCAACGTCAGGTTACGTCTTGCCTTGCTCCCACAGGCATGCATTGCTAGCCTGACCGCTCCCCTCTCATCAGGAAAGGAATCCTATGCACCTGCTATCCGTCGCCTATCACGAAGACTCCGAAGGCTGGATCTACTGGATCTGGAAGGACAATCCCATGGTCGGCAACATGTGCGGCCTGGAGGCCCACAGCCAGGGCCCCGTGTACCCCAGCTACGAAGAGGCACTGAAGGCCGGCGCCGCTGCCCTGCAGCGGGTGGATCACGCCCACGAAGCGGGCATCTGAGCTCGCACGGGCCGACCATTCAGGCAAGAAAAAAGCACCTTAGCCGTCAGCCTAGGTGCTTCCAAGTATTTGATCTACCAACAAAAAGTTGGTAGGCGCGAGAGGACTCGAACCTCCGACCCCCACCATGTCAAGGTGGTGCTCTAACCAGCTGAGCTACGCGCCTGTAATTCAGAAGCGAGAGTATAGCACGCGTTTTTCACGGTTTTCAAGACCGCGACACTTTTCGTCGGATTTCTGCACCATCCTCCCCGACCACCCCGTCGGCCGCATGCAGAATCAGCAACAGCATACGAAGCGCCGCCAGACGCCACCCACGGAGGAAAACACGATGAATACCCAGCCCGCCGCCCCTGCAGCTGCAGTCACCCGAATCGCCAGCCGCCGCGCCCGCGCAGGACAGGAGGCCGCCTACGAGGCGCTGGTGCGCGAGATGTTCGAGCAGATGCGCCAGACACCGGGCTTCCGCCACGGGCAGCTGGTGCCACCCGAGCAGGCCGGCGGGCTCTACCATGTGATTTCGCAATTCGACTCCGAAGCGGCACTGCAGGCCTGGAACGCCTCCCCCAAACGCGCCGACATCCACGCCCGCATGCGCGCCGTGGCCGAAGACGAACCCGAGTACCGCGTCCTGACCGGCCTGGAAGCCTGGTTCGCTCCCGCCGTGGTGCCCGCCACCATGCACCCGCCCCGCTCACGCATGGCCTTCGTCACCTGGCTCGGCATTTTCCCGACGGCGGCCTTCTTCCTCTGGTTCGTGGCGCCGCTGGTCGCGCACTGGCCCTTCCTGCTGCGCACCGCGCTGATCACCGGCCTGATCGTGGCCACCATGACTTGGCTGGTCGCGCCACGCCTGACGCGCTGGATGCGCGGCTTTCTCAACCCGAAACGCTGAACACCCTCAGCGCCGCCGCGTCCCCAGAATGCCGTCCATCACCGACAGCTCGCCGAGCACCTTGTTGAGCCGGTGCGTGTCGCTCACCTGCACGGTCAGCATCATGTGGCTGATTTCCTTGCCGGCATCGCTGTGCAGGCCCACCACCGGCATCTTCTCGCGCGCAAACAGTTCGCTGATGTCGCGCAACAGGCCGGCGCGGTCCGTCGCCTGCACCAGAATGTCGACCGGGTAGGCGGCAGTCCCGCCCTCCAGCCCCTGCCACTGCACCTCGATGGCGCGCTCGGGATTGTCGCGCACCATGCTGCGGTAGTTGGGACAGTCGGCCCGATGCACGCTTACGCCCTTGCCGCGCGTGACGAAGCCACCGATGGCATCCGGCGGTGCCGGCTTGCAGCACTTGGCCAGTTGCGTCATCAACGAGCCCATGCCCACCACCAGCACCCCCCCCTTGGGTGCCGGCCGGTGCGACTTGCGGTCGCCCTTGGCCGCCTGCTTCTGCAGCAGGATCTCATCCTGCGACAGCTGCGGTGCCTGCGGCTTGAGCACCGCCTCGATGTTGCGCAGCGAAAATTCGTCCTTGCCCACCACCTCGAACAGCGCATCCGCATCCGAAAACCCGAGCTGCCCGGCCAGATCATCGAGCTTGACCGCCGTCTTGCCTTCGCGCTGCAGCAGCTTCTCCACCGCATCGCGACCGCGGGCAATCGCGTCCTGCAAGGCCAGTGCATTGAACCAGGCGCGCACCTTGGCACGGGCGCGGTTGCTCACCAGATAGCCCTGTTCCACGTTCAGCCAGTCGCGTGAGGGGCCACCCTCCTTGGCCGCCGTGATCGACACGGTCTGCCCGTTGCGCAGCGGCGTGTTCAGCGGCACCATGGCCCCGTCCACCTTGGCGCCGCGGCAACGGTGGCCCAGGGTGGTGTGCACGCTGTAGGCAAAGTCCACCGGCGTGGCGCCCTGTGGCAGTTCGACGATGGCCGCTTCCGGCGTCAGCACATAGATCTTGTCGTCCAGCACCACATTCGGCTGCTCGGGCTCGGGCGCCTGCTCGCCCCCCGCGGCAAACTCGCGCTCCCAGGCCAGCAGCTGGCGCAGTACCGCAATCTTCGCGTCATAGGCGCTGTTGGCGCTGTGGCCGGCATAGCCCTTGGCCCCGGCCTCCTTGTAGGCCCAGTGCGCCGCCACCCCGCTCTCGGCGTGATCGTGCATGTCCTGCGTGCGGATCTGGATCTCGACTGGGCGCACCCGCCCGTCCTCTCCCAGCTGCCGGATCACCGTATGCAGCGACTGGTAGCCGTTGGCCTTGGGCTTGGCGATGTAGTCGTCAAACTCCGAGGGGATGGGCTCGTGCTGGCTGTGCACCCAGCTCAGCGCCGCATAGCAGTCCTTCACCTCGGGCACGATCACGCGCAGCGCCATGCGGTCGTAGATCTGCTCGAAATCCAGCCCCTTGCCACGCATCTTCTTGACGATGCTGAAGATGTGCTTGGGCCGCGCCTGCACGCTGGCCGTGATGCCCTGCGCGGCCAGCCCCTCGCGCACCTGCCGGCGCAATTCCTCGGCGCGCTGCTCGCGCTCGGTGCGCTTTTCGTCGAGCAGGCGCGCTACGGAACGGTAGGTGTCCGGCTCCAGAAAGCGGAACGCCAAGTCTTCCATTTCCCACTTGATCTGCCAGATGCCCAGCCGGTTGGCCAGCGGCGCCAGCACGTGCAGCGCCTCGTAGGCCAGCGCATGCGGCACCGGCAGCTTGGTGGCGGCATAGTGGCGCAGGGTCTGCAGGCGCGAGGCCAGGCGCAGCAGGATCACGCGCAGGTCGCGCGAGAAGGCCAGCAGCATCTTGCGCACCGCCTCCACCTGCTCGGCGGGGCTGCCCAGGCCGCTGCTGCCCGGCTGCACGCGTTGGCTCTGCTGCAGCCGCATCAGGCGCGTGGCCTGCAGCGCCAGCTGCGCATATTCGTCGCCAAAGGCCTGCTCGATCATCTCCTGCGGGCGGCTCAGATGGTCGGCCGCATACACCAGATAGGGCACGGCCTGCAGCGAGACGGCGCCACCCATCTGCTCCAGGATTTTGGCCACGCCGTCGGCATGCTCCAGCTCGTTCTCGCCGCTCGGCAGGCTGCAGTTGACCAGCAGCGGGCCGGCAAACTGGCGCGCGCGCGTCAGCACGTCGGCCTGGGTTGGCAGGGTGTCGGAACTGGCCTGGACGATGCCGGCCACTTCGTCATCGGGGGAATGCTTGCCTGCGGGGGCACTTGCGGGATTCATGGTTCAACCTGTGCCGGCTCTCGGGCCGGTCTCTCGTCATTCTCGTTGGCACGCTGCCTGCCGGCAGCCATGCCATGCTCAATCAGCTGTCTGCATCCAGCAGGAAATGCCGTATCGTCTCCACCTGCTCCGGCTGCACCAGCGCAGGCGCATGGCCCACGCCGGCAAACTCGACCAGGCGCGGTTTGGGCCCATGCTCGGTCATCGCCTTGGCCGCGGGAGCCGTCAGCAGATCGGATTCGGCTCCGCGCAGCAGCAGCGTGGGCGTGCGGATGGCCTCGTACAGCTTCCACAGCAGCGCCTCGCCCTGCACAAAGGTTTCGCGCGGCACATGGCGGAAGGCCAGGCCCAGCAGCGGGTCGTAGTGCAGTTGCAGGCCGCCTTCGTGGTGCGGGCGCAGCATGGGGCGGTTGATTTCGGCCCACTGCTCGGGCGTATGCGGCCCGAAATTGGCAAAGCGCAATTCCAGCGCCGCCAGCGCCTCGGCCTCGTCGGCAAAATGGCCGGTATCCATCACGTAGCTGCCGATGCGCTGGATCGACTCCCAGGCGATCACCGGGCCCACGTCATTCAACACCAGCTTGTGGATGGGCGATGGCAGCGGCCAGGCCTCGGTGGCCATCACGGCATGGATGCCCATGGCAATCAGGCCGCCCATGCTGGTGCCGACCCAGTCGAGACGTCCGATCGGCGCCTGCTGGTGCAAGTGCGCCAGCAGCTGCAGCATGGCGCCCACGTAAGTTGGCACCTGATACAGCGCAGGATTGCGCAGCCACTCGCTTTGACCGCGACCGGGAACATCCGGACAGATGATGCGCATCGGCGGCAGGCCGCGCTGCTCGGCATCGGCCAGCAGCGCACGCGCCAGCACGTCGAAGTCGCGTCCCTGGCGCGTCAGGCCGTGCACGCACAGCACCACGTGCGAGGCATTCGGGTCGCCCCACTGCCACCAGGCCATGCGGAAAGCGTGGTCACCGGAGGTGCATACAATGTGCTGGAGTGTGGGCTGTGTCATGGTCGGACATCCGCAAGTCAACGTGGATAACAGGCTGGCAGGGCGGCGCGCCCCATACGGATTCATCGTACCTGAATAATCCCCGCAGAGACGCAAGGAGAAACTACATGCTCAAGGGAAAAACCGCGCTGGTCACCGGATCGACCAGCGGCATCGGTCTGGGAATCGCCAAGGCACTGGCAGCCCAGGGCGCCAACGTGGTGCTGAACGGCTTTGGTGACCACGAAGGCCCGCAGCGCGAAGTCGAGCAGGCCGGTGCCGCCCACGGCATCGCCACCGCCTACCACGGCGCCGACATGAGCAAGCCGGTCGAGATCGAAGCCATGATGGCCTTTGCCGCCGAGAAATTCGGCCGCGTCGATATCCTGGTGAACAACGCCGGCATCCAGCATGTGGCGCGCGTGGAGGATTTTCCCGTCGAGAAGTGGGATGCGATCATGGCCATCAACCTGAGCAGCGCCTTCCACGCCACGCGCCTGGCCATCCCCGCCATGCGCGAAGCCAACTGGGGCCGCATCATCAACGTGGCGTCTATCCACGGCCTGGTGGCATCCGTTGAAAAATCCGCCTACGTGGCGGCCAAGCACGGCGTGATCGGCCTGACCAAGGTCACCGCGCTCGAGAATGCCACCACCGGCGTCACCTGCAACGCCATCTGCCCGGGCTGGGTGTTGACGCCGCTGGTGCAAAAACAGATCGACGCGCGCGCGCTCGAGGGCAACATCAGCGTGGAAGAAGCGCAGAAGAACCTGCTGCGCGAAAAGGAACCCTCCCTGCAGTTCACCACGCCTGAAGAGCTCGGCGCACTGGCCGTGTTCTTCTGCTCGCCCGCCGGCAACAACGTGCGCGGCGTGGCGTGGAACATGGACGGGGGTTGGACGGCGCAGTAATACCAGCCCGGCCACGGAGGAGCGGAACGGTCACGGACCCTCGCCCTCCTCACGCAACGCCACCGACCATGCCGTCTGTGTACAACAGGCGGCTTTTTTCGTTGTGCGGCCGCCGCGACCGTCCAAATCCCCGTATCCTCACCGGCCATGTCTTCCTATTTCCGACTGCTCCTGCTGCTGTCCGCCCTCACCATGGTCGGCCCGCTGGCGATCGACGCCTACCTGCCGTCGTTCAGCGCCATCCGGCAGGACCTGAAAACCGATGAAGTGATGGTCCAGCAGACGCTGGGCCTGTTCCTGTTTGCCTTTGCCGGCATGATGCTGTTCTACGGCACGCTGTCCGATGCCTTCGGGCGGCGCAAGGTGATTCTGGTGTCGCTGGCGGTCTATACACTGGCTTCGCTCGGCGCCGCGCTCAGCCCGAGCATCGAATGGCTGCTGTTCTTCCGCGTGCTGCAGGGCCTGGGCTCCGGCGGCGGTACCGTGGTCAGCCGCGCCATCGTGCGCGACCTGTTCAAGGGCGCCGAGGCACAGCGCATGATGTCGCACATGACCATGGTGTTCGGTCTGGCACCGGCCATTGCGCCCATTCTGGGCGGCTGGCTGCAGGTGCTGCTGGGCTGGCGCTGGGTGTTCGGCTTCTCGGTGCTGTTCGGGCTGCTGATGCTGGTGCTGGTCTGGCGCCATCTGCCCGAGAGCCTGCCGCCGGAAAAACGCCAGCCTTTCCATCCGGGCGCCATCGCCACGCAGTACATCAACTGTCTGCGCCACCCGCGTTTCGTGCTGCTGATTCTGGTGCTGGCCATGGCCTTTGCCGGTTTCTCGCTCTACATCGGCTCGGCCTCGCATTTCATCATGGACATCCTGCACCTCGAGGAGACCGATTTCGGCTGGATGTTCATTCCGCTGGTGGGCGGCCTGATCACCGGTTCGGCCATCGCCGGCCGGCTGGCGCACCGGCTGTCACGCCGCACCTTTGTGCAGACCGCCTTCGGCATCATGGCCACCGCAGCCATCTTCAACGTGAGCTACAACCTGCTGCAGGGCGACCAGCTGCGCCTTCCCTGGGCGGTGCTGCCGCTGTTTATCTACAACTTCGGCCTATCCTTCCTGACGCCGGCGGTGACGATGGGGGCGATGGATTTCTTCCCGCACAACCAGGGCTTGGCCTCGTCGCTGCAATCGTTCACGCAGATGGTGGTGTTTGCCACCATGGCCGGCGTGGTAGTGCCGCTGCTGTTCGGCAGCGGGCTGTATCTGGCGCTGGGCATGGCGATCATGGCCTGCCTGAGCCTGCTGTTCTACTTCCTGTTCCGGCTGCTGCATGCGCGCGCTGTGGGGCCGGAGGCTGCACCCCCGCCCCGCTGAGCCATGCCTGCCCATTTTTTCCACATCCGCCGCGCGAGCCTGCACGACCTTGCTGCCATCGAGAGGATCCAGCACGAATGCTATGGTGCGGACTTTCATGAAGGGCAGGACGCGTTTGCCAACAAGATCCGGCAGGCGCCGGACTATTGCCTGGTGGCGGAGTGTGCGCAAGGCACCGTGCTGGGCTACTTCATGTGCCTGCTGGCAAGTGCCGAGCGGTTTCCCTGCCTGCATGCGGATGACTTCCAGTGCCCCGGCGATCCGGACATCCTGTATCTGCATGACATGGCCCTGTCCGCTTCCGCCCGGGGCCGCGGCCTCCGGCAGGCCTTTCTTGCCGCCATCTACCGCACTGCACGGCAGAACCAGGCATTGAAAGACGTGTTTCTGGTGGCGGTTCAGGGTGCCGAAGTGGTATGGGAAAGGGAAGGCTTCCAGCCCGTCAATGCCCGTGCCGTCGGTCTGTCCGCCTCGCTGGAAACCTATGGCAGCAGCGCGGTCCTGATGAAAAAACCCCTGCAGCCTGCCGTCGCGCGCTGAACATGGTGGCTTGCGCCCATGTGCCACGGGGCAGCCGCCGGCAGTGACCAGCAACCCTGCAGGCAACCCTAGCGCCCCCTGTTTGCCATGCATCGGCGATAATAGACAATCCCTGCCATCCCGCAGGCACTGTTTCGAAAGCAATTGCCCCATGACAGACCAAGCTACTGTCTCTCTTTCCCCTGTTTCCATTTCTCCCGTCGAAGACATCGTGGCCGACATGCGTGCCGGCAAGATGGTGATCCTCGTGGACGAGGAAGACCGCGAGAACGAAGGCGACCTGGTACTCGCCGCCGACCATGTCACGCCCGAGGCCATCAACTTCATGGCGCGCTACGGCCGCGGCCTGATCTGCCTCACGCTCACGCGCGAGCGCTGCCTGCATCTGGGCCTGCCGCCCATGACGCAGCGCAACGGCGCCCAGCATGGCACCGCCTTCACGGTATCAATCGAAGCTGCACAAGGCGTCACCACCGGCATCTCTGCGGCCGACCGTGCCCGCACCGTGCAGGCTGCCGTGGCACCCAATGCGGTGCCGGCCGATCTGGTCCAGCCCGGCCACATCTTCCCGCTGCAGGCGGTGGATGGCGGCGTGCTGATGCGCGCCGGCCATACCGAAGCCGGTTGCGACCTGGCCGCCATGGCCGGCTGCAGCCCCACCGCCGTGATCTGCGAGATCATGAAGGACGACGGCACCATGGCCCGCCTGCCCGATCTGCAACTTTTCGCAGCCGAGCATGGCCTGAAGATCGGCACCATCGCCGACCTGATCGAGCACCGCGCCCGCCACGAATCGCTGATCCGCAAGGTCGCCAGCCGCACACTGATGACGGCGCATGGCGAATTCATGGCCCACGCCTACCAGGACATGCACGGCCACAACCTGCATCTGGCGCTGGTCAAGGGCGTCTGGAACGAAGACGACGAAGTGCCCACCCGCGTGCACGAGCCGCTGTCCGTGCTGGATGCGCTCGAAACGGGCCGCCAGATGCACAGCTGGAGCCTGGAAGACAGCCTGCGCTACATCCACGCACAACAACGCGGCGTGGTGGTGCTGCTCAACTGCGGCGAAACCGCCCAGCAACTGCTGGCCCAGTTCGACGGCACGGCTGAATCCTCGCACGCCCCCGGCAAGGGTCTGGACCTGCGCAGCTACGGCATCGGCGCGCAGATCCTGCGCGAATGCGGCGTACGCAAGCTCAACATCCTCGGCACGCCGCGCCGCATGCCCAGCATGGCCGGCTACGACTTGGAAGTGACCGGCTTCATTCCGGCCCCGCCTCAAGCCTGATTTAATGCATTACCTATACACATCATGAAAAACGCTGACAAGGGCGATCTGGACGCCATCACCAGTCAACTCAACGGCAAGAAGCTGCGCATCGGTATCGTGCAGGCGCGCTGGAACGCCGGCGTGACCGACTCCCTGGCCGAAGCCTGCCTGGGCGAGCTGATGCAGCTCGGCGTCAAGGCCAAGAACGTGACGCTGGTGCAGGTGCCCGGCGCGCTGGAAGTGCCGCTGGCGCTGCAGGCCCTGGCCGACCGTGCCGACTACGACGCGCTGATCGCGCTGGGTTGCATCATCCGCGGCGAAACCTACCACTTCGAGCTTGTAGCCAACGAATCCGGTGCGGGCGTCACCCGCATCTCGCTGGACCATGGCCTGCCGATCGCCAACGCCATCCTCACCGTCGAAAACCAGCAGCAGGCCGAAGCCCGCCAGGTGGAAAAAGGCGTGGACGCCGCCCGCGTGGCGGTGGAAATGGCACTGCTGCTCGAAACCATGGCCGGGGCCTGAGCATGACGGCGACCACTCCCAAGTCCGGCGCCGAAGATGGCGCCCTGACGCCCGAACAGGCGCTGCAGCAGGCTGTACAGCAGGACCATGCTGCCGCCGACAAGGCTGCTGCCGCGAAAAAACCTGCTGCGCCCCGCGCGCGCAAGCCCTCCAGCAAGACCGGCCGCTCGCGCGCCCGCGAGTTCATCGTGCAGGCCCTCTACCAGCATCTGGTCGGCCACAACGACGCCACGGCCATCGACCAGTTCACGCGCGAACTCACCGGTTTCCACAAGGGCGATTCGGCCCATTTCGACTCTGTCTTCCACGGCTGCGTGGAGCATGGCAAGGAACTGGACACGCTGATCGAGCCCCTGCTCGACCGCGGCTGGAAAGAAATTTCTCCGATCGAGCATGCCTGCATGTGGATCGGCGTGTACGAATTCAAGTTCTGCCCCGACGTGCCCTGGCGCGTGGTGCTGAACGAGTGCATCGAGCTGGCCAAGTCCTTCGGCGGCACCGACGGCCACAAGTATGTGAACGGCGTGCTGCACGCCCTGGCGCCGCGCCTGCGTGCCACCGAAGTCGAGCACGACCGCAGCAAGAAGTGACGCCTCGCGGCCGGCGCTGCCACAAGCGGCGCCCGGCCTGTTCCGTTCAGCCGGGCTCGCACGCGGCCCGTCCTGCCTGATGAGACCGCAATGACGCAAGCCCCCCCTCTTCGCCTGGCCAGCCGCGCCGAACGCATCGAGCCGTTCTACGTGATGGAGATCTTCAAGGCGGCGCAACAATTGCAGGCACGCCTGCCGGCCGGCGCCGATCCGCTGATCTACCTGAATATCGGCGAGCCCGACTTCACCGCACCGCCGCTGGTGGCCGAAGCCGCGGCGCGCTGCATCCGCGACGGCAACACGCAATACACCCAGTCCAACGGCCTGCCGCTGCTGCGCGAACGCATCAGCCAGTGGTATGCGCAGCGCTTTGGCGTGGACATGGATCCGGGCCGCATCGTGATCACCGCCGGCGCCTCGGCGGCGCTGCAGGTGGCCTGCCTCGCGCTGATCCAGCAGGGCGACGAGATCCTGATGCCGGATCCGAGCTATCCGAGCAACCGCCATTTCGTCAGTCTGGCCGAGGGCACGCCCAAACTGATACCGTCCGGCGCCGCCGAGCGCTTCCAGCTCAGTGCCGCCAAGGTGGCAGAACACTGGGGTGAGCACACGCGCGGCGTGATGCTGGCCACCCCGTCCAACCCGACCGGCACCTCGATCGCGCCGGAGGAACTGCGCGCCATCCACCAGTTCGTGCGCAGCAAGGGCGGCGTCACCATCGTCGATGAAATCTACCTCGGCCTGAGCTACGACGAAGCCTACAGCCACAGCGCGCTGGCGCTGGGCGAGGACGTGATCAGCATCAACAGCTTCAGCAAGTATTTCAGCATGACCGGCTGGCGCCTGGGCTGGGTGGTGCTGCCGCCGGTGCTGGCCAAGACGGTGGAATTGCTGTCGCAACACCTGTTCATCTGCCCGAGCACGGTGGCGCAGCATGCGGCCGTGGCCTGCTTCGCGCCGGAAAGCATCGCGCTGTACGAGCAGCGCCGCGCCGAATTCCAGGCCCGGCGCGACTGGTTCGTGCCGCAGCTCAACGCACTCGGCCTGCAGGTGCCGGTGATGCCCGACGGCGCCTTCTACGCCTGGGCCGACTGCAGCAGCTGGTTCGAGCGCCTGGGCGTGGACAATAGCTGGGATGCCACTTTCGCGCTGATGGAAAAGGCGCAGCTGGTGGTCACGCCGGGCCGCGACTTCGGCGTGGCCGACACCAGCCGCTTCATCCGCTTCTCCACGGCCAATGCCCTGCCGCAGTTGCAGGAGGCGGTGGAACGGCTCAAGCGCCTGCCCTGAGACACTCTGCTGCACCGCAACATCATGTTTCACTTTGACATCCGCGTTTACTGGGAAGACACCGATGCCGGCGGCATTGTCTTCTATGCTAACTATCTGAAGTTCTTCGAGCGCGCCCGCACCGAGTGGCTGCGTGCGCTCGGGGTGCAGCAGCAGGAACTGCGCGAGCGCAGTGGCGGCATGTTCGTGGTGAGCGCCACCGAGATGAAGTACCATCGTCCGGCCCGGCTGGATGACGTGCTCCATGTCACGGCCGACCCGGTGCAGATCGGCAAGGCTTCCTGCGTGATCGCGCAAACCGCCCGCCTCGGTGGCCCGGAGGGGCCGCTGCTGGCCGAAGGCAGCATCCGTATCGGCTGGGTCGATACCGCGACGATGCAGCCGGCGCGCATGCCGGCAGAGCTTCACGCCATCATGGTGGCCGGGCACTGAACCCCTTCGTGGCAGGCCGTGCCGTGCCTGCCGCACACAACGACAACAGGAATCGCATGAACGCTCAGGACATGAACATCGTGCAGCTGGTGCTCAACGCCAGCTGGGTGGTACAGGCAGTGATGCTGCTGTTGCTGGCGGTGTCCATCGCCAGCTGGGCGGCGATTTTCAGCAAGATCGGTGCTCTCAAGCGCACGCGCAGGCTCAACGATGCCTTCGAGCGCAACTTCTGGTCGGGCAGCAACCTGACCGAGCTGTACGCCGGCGCCAGCCAGAACGCCAAGCTGGCAGGCCCGACCGAACGCATCTTTGCCAGCGGCATGCGTGAATTCCTCAAGCTGCGCGAGCGCCATGTGTCCGACGCCACGCTGCTGGACGGTGCCCGCCGCGCCATGCGCGCCAGCTACCAGCGCGAGGTGGACAGCATCGAAAGCGGCATGTCCTTCCTGGCCTCGGTCGGCTCCATCTCCCCCTACGTCGGCCTGTTCGGCACGGTGTGGGGCATCATGCACGCCTTCACCGGCCTCTCCGCCATGGAACAGGTCACGCTGGCCACGGTGGCGCCCGGCATTGCCGAAGCGCTGGTGGCCACGGCGCTGGGCCTGTTTGCCGCCATTCCGGCAGTGGTGGCCTACAACTACTTCGCGCGTGACATCGACCGCGTGGCCGTATCGCAGGAAACCTTCATCGAGGAGTTTTCCAACATCCTGCAGCGCAACACCGGCGAGCAAGCTGCTGCCGGCACGGCCTCGGGCCACTGAAACGAGGAGCCTGCCATGCCCGCCCTGGTTTCCCGCGGCCGCGGACGCCGCACCATCAACGAAATCAACATGGTGCCCTTCATCGACGTGATGCTGGTGCTGCTGATCATCTTCATGGTCACCGCGCCGCTGATCCGTCCGGGCACCATCAACCTGCCCTCGGTGGCCAAGAGCAGCCAGCAGGCGGCCGACGTGGTGCAGGTGGAAATCAAGCGCGACGGCACGCTGGCGCTGCACGGCAAGACCGAAAGCAGCACGCTGCAGCTCGACAGCATTGCCACTGCGGTGCAGGAAGCCCAGGCTGGCGATCCGGCACGCCCGGTGGTGATCAGTGCCGACCGTGAGGTGCAGTACGACCAGGTGATCCAGGTAATGGACCGCCTGCGCCAGGCCGGCGTGCAGCGCATCGGTCTGGCTGCTGCTTCGCGCTCCTGAGGCGGGTGATTTGCGCTGATGCTGGATACCACTGCCCTCCGCGATGAATTTGCTCCGCCGCGCCCGCGTGGCGTTGGCAAGGCAGTGGCGCTTGCGCTGCTGGTGCATGTGGGTCTGGTCGGGCTGCTGGCGCTGGGGGTGAACTGGAAGTCGGATCCGCAGACGGCCGTGTATGACGCCGAAATCTGGGACATGACGCCTTCGCAGGAAGGCGGGCCCAAGGGCCCTGCAGTACCCGCCAAAGAGCCGGAAGCGCGGAGCGAGGGGGACACGGCCAATGCCGACGAGGCAATCCGCGTGGCCCGCGAACAGCAGGCGCGCCAGGCGGCCGAGCAAGCCATGGCACGGCGTGCCGAGCAAGCCGCCCAACGCCAGCAGGAAGCGGAGCGCCGTCTGGCCGAACAGCAGCAACAGGCAGAAGAACGCCAGCGCCAGGCGCAGCAGCGCGCCGAACAGGCCCGTGAAGCGCGTCAGCGCGAACAGGAAGCGGAAATTGCCCAGCGCAAGCGCGACGCGCAGAAGCAGCAGGAACAAGTGCAGGCGGAACGGCGCAAGCAGGAAGCCGAGCGCCAGGCCCGCCAGCAGGCGGTGAAGGATCAGGCGAGAGCGCAGGCGGAAGCGCGCGTGAAAGCCCAGCAGGAGGCGAGGGCTGCGGCACAAGCCAGGGCGCAACAGGATGCCAGGGCCGCAGCGCAGGCCAAGGCGGATGCCGCTGCGAAAGCAAAGGCCGACGCAGCCGCAAAGGCGCAAGCTGCCAAGGAGGCCGCCGCCAAACGGGAGGCAGACGCGGCACGCGCAGCCCAACTGGATCGCCTGCAGAAGCTGGCCGGCGCTGCCGGAGGTGGCGGCTCGAACTCCGCCAAAGGCGCCACCGGCAGCGGCAAGGACGCCAAGTCGCGCGGCGGCCCCTCCTCTGGCTACGCGGCCAAGGTCCGCGCCAAGGTGCGCCCCAACATCACTTACAACGATGACGAAGGCGACAGTCCGCGCACCGACGTGGAAGTGCGTGCCGCGCCCGACGGCACCATCACCGCGCGTCGCATCATCCGTTCCAGCGGCAACCGCAGCTGGGACCAGGCCGTGCTGCGTGCCATCGACAAGACCGACACGCTGCCCAAGGATATCGATGGCAGCGTGCCGTCACCCATCGTGATCGAGTTCCGCTTGCGGTAATTCGGGTTGCCCTCCCGTTGCGGGTAGCCGCGACCATGCCGCGCTGGCGTGCCTATGGCAGCGCATCCGGAAAATGCCCCTGCAGGATCAATCGCAGCGAGTGCAGGATCGCCTGGCGATCCACCTCTTCCCCGGCCAGTTGCGCAATCATCGGCACCGCCCCCAGCGTGGTACTGAGCGCCCCCAGCAGCAGAAAATGGAACACCGCCGGATGCGGACTGAGCAGCACGCGCTGCTCGATGGCCTGCTGCCATAGCGGCGCACAGATCGCATAGCAAGGTTGCACCAGCCGTTCGGTCAGATACTGCAGACGCCGCCCCGAGTGCCCCAGTTCCCGCTGGATGAAGCGGAACAGCGCGCGCTGCTGATCAGCCAGATCGATGAAGAAGTCAACCGCATCATGCACCCGCTGCAGCAGGGGGGATGGCGCATCCACGATCCCCTGCAACACCGGAAGCAGAGGTTTCTGGCGCTCTGCCACCGCATCCACAGCCGCATGCCACAGTCGCTGCTTGGAACCGAAATGGTGCGAGACCAGCGCCGGATCCAGCCCTGCCAACTCCGCGATGGCGCGCAGGCTGGCGGGCTCGAAGCCCTGGAAGCCAAATACTTCCTCTGCAGCCTGCAGCAGGCGCTGGCGCCCGTCCTCGCCGGCAGAACTGGCCGGTCGGCCGGGCCGACGATGGACGGAAGGGGTATCACGGGCAGCAGCAGCAGACACGGTTTCTCCCTCTGATATATTCAATGGTCGTTGAATTATGCCGCATATATGGATTATGATATGCATCGATAGTTGCCATTTTGGTAGCAAGGTGTCTGGGGTGCACAGCTTTTTTCTGTCGCGCTTCAGGCTCCCGTTCCCGCCGTGCTGTTGCACAGTGCCGGCAACCGGGTTTCCCCAAGATCAAGAGACATCATGAACTTGCCCTTGCGTTCCTGCCCCCCGCCGAATCGTCTGCTGCTGGCCGCACTCACATCGCTGGCGCTGGTCGGCGGTATTGCCGGCTGTGCCGCCCCTGCCCAACCCGAACAAGCCCTGACGCCGCTTCCGTACCGGTATCCGGAGCTGCCGGGATCCGGGCTGTCCGCTGCGGCCGCGTTGCCCACCCTGGACTGGGCCGAGCTGATCGCCGACCCCGACCTGCAGCGCCTGCAACAGGCCGCCCTGGCCTACAACAGCGACTTGCGCGTGGCCGCCATGCGCGTGGAGGAGGCGCGCGCGGCCGCCGGCCTGCAGCGCGCCACCACCCTGCCGATGATCGGCCTGTCCGCCCAGGGCGTGCGTGCGCGCACCGAATTGCCGCTGGACCAGATCGACCTCTCCAATGCCGGTCTGCCACCCCAGCTGGCGGTGCCGCTGGAAAATGCCCTGCACCAGGCCGAGCGCGAGCGCATCCTCTCGACCTATTCGGCCGGCGTCATCATGCCCAGCTACGAGATCGACTTCTGGGGCAAGGTGCGCGCCATGAATCAGGCCGCGCGCGACCGCTATCTGGCCAGTGCCGAGGCGCAGCAATCCTTCCGCACCGCCCTGCTGGCGCTGGTGACCGACAGCTGGCTGCAGGGGCTGGAACTGCAGGAACGCCTGCAGCTGGCGCGCCAGACCCTGGCCAACAGCGAGGAAAGCCACCGCATCATGCGGCGACGCAAGGAGGTGGGCCTGATCTCCGACATGGAACTGCGCCAGACGGAAACGCTGGTTGCCTCCACGCGCAGCGACCTGGCGACGCTGGAGCGCCAGGTTGCCGCCAACCGTGCTTTGCTGACCCAGCTCACCCATGTCATCGAGGTGCCGCGTGCCCGCACGACTCGCCCGCTGAGCCGGATCGAGGACCGCAATCTGCCGGCCGGCCTGCCGTCCGAACTGCTCACGCGCCGGCCCGACATCCGGGCAGCAGAACTGCAGCTGCAGGCGGCACGCGGCAATGTCACGGCTGCACGCAAGGCCTTCCTGCCCAGCATCACCCTCACCGCCGGCGGCGGCATCGCCAGCAACGCGCTGGAGAGCCTGTTCAGCAACAACTACGGCACCTGGCTGTTCATGCCGCGCATCAGCCTGCCGATTTTCGATGGCGGCCGCCGGCAGGCCAATCTGGATCTGGCCGAGGCACGCAAGCACCAGGCGGTGGCGCAGTACGAAAGCGTGATCCGCAATGCCTTCCGCGAAGTATCCGAACTGCTTGCCGCCCGCCACTGGCTGGCCGTGCAGGAGCGCGACGTGCGCCAGCTGCTGGCCGCGCAGACCGACCGCGCCTTTCTGGCCCGGCGGCGCTACGAACGTGGCTACAGCAGCTACTTTGAAGTGCTCGATGCCGAACGCTCGCGCTTTGCCACCGAGCAGAGTCTGGTGCAGCTGCGCCGCGCCCGCCTGAGCAGCCTGGTGGGCCTGTACAAGGCGCTTGGCGGCGCGCAGACGCAGCCTCTGGCCCGGCCCTCCAGCCCCTCTTCTCCCCCCACCCAGGAAGGAACCCCGTCATGAGCCCGAGAATCAAGCAATGGTCGATCGCCTCCGCCGTCGTGGCGCTGCTGGCCGGAGGCGGCTGGTGGTACTGGCAGCAACAGCAGGCCGGCAAGGAAACCGAGGGCTTTGCCTCCGGCAACGGGCGCATCGAGGCCACCGAGGTGGACATCTCGGCGAAGATGCCGGGGCGCGTCAAGGACATCCTGGTGAACGAGGGCGATTTGGTCAAGAGCGAGCAGGTGGTGGCCCATATCGATGCCAGCGCCATGCAGGCGCAACTGGATCAGGCCCAGGCCCAGCTGCACAAGGCGCGTGCCGATCTGGTCACGGCCCAGGCCGTGGTGCGACAGCGTGAAAGCGAACGCGCGATGGCGCGCAAAACGCTGGAGCGCACGCAGTCGCTGCTGGCCGATCGCGCCATCTCGCAGCAGCAGGTCGACGAGGACCGCACCCGCGTGAACAGCATGGACGCGGCTTTGACCGTCGCACGCTCGCAGGTGAAGCAGGCGCAGGCCGGCATCGCCGCCTCCGAAGCCGGCGTCGTGCGGCTGCAGAGCGAACTCAATGACACCGAACTGCGCGCGCCGCGCGACGGCCGCATCCAGTACCGGGTGGTGCAGCCGGGCGAAGTGGTGGGCGCCGGCGGCAAGGTGCTCAGCATGCTCGACCTCAACGATGTCTACATGGGCTTTTTCCTGCCCGAGCAACTCGCGGGGCAGGTCGGCCTGGGCAGCGAAGTGCGCATCGTGCTCGATGCCGCTCCGCAGTTCGTGATTCCGGCCCGGATCAGCTATGTGGCCAGCGTGGCGCAGTTCACTCCCAAATCGGTGGAAACGCACAACGAGCGCCAGAAGCTGATGTTCCGCGTCAAGGCGCGCATCGATCCGGCCTTGCTGCAGAACTACCAGCAGAGCGTCAAGTCCGGCTTGCCCGGCGTGGCCCATGTGCGCCTGAGCGCGCAACATGAGTGGCCGCAACAGCTGCAGGTGAAGCTGCCGCCCGCCACGGCCGCCCAGGCGGCTGCCAGCCACTAAGGCGGAACCGAGGGCATGACAGCACTCCAGGCACATCCCCCTGCAGTGGTCGCGCGCCTGCGCCAGCTGACCCACCGCTACGGCAGCACGCTGGCCAACAACGGCATCGACCTGGACATTCCCGCTGGCTGCATGGTCGGCCTGATCGGTCCCGATGGCGTGGGCAAGTCCACCCTGCTCGGGCTGGTTGCGGGGGCGCGCAAGATCCAGCAGGGCCAGGTCATGGTACTGGACGGGGACATGGCCGAGGCCGAACACCGGCGCGTCAGCTGCAGCCGCATTGCCTACATGCCGCAGGGCCTGGGGCGCAACCTGTATCCGACGCTGTCGGTGTTCGAGAACATCGACTTTTTCGGCCGCCTGTTCGGCCTGAGTGCCGGCGAGCGCAAACAGCGCACCGCTGCCCTGCTCGCCAGCACCGGCATGTCCGCTTTTGCCGGCCGGCCGGCGCAGAAGCTGTCTGGCGGCATGAAGCAGAAGCTGGGCCTGTGTTGCGCGCTGATTCACGACCCCGACCTGCTGATCCTGGACGAGCCGACCACCGGCGTCGACCCGCTCTCGCGTCGCCAGTTCTGGGAGCTGATCGCGCGCATTCGCAGCGAGCGTCCGCAGATGAGCGTCATCGTCGCCACGGCCTACATGGAAGAGGCCGAGCAATACGACTGGCTGGTGGCCATGGATGCCGGCCGGATTCTCGCCACAGGCACACCGCAGGAGCTGCTGCAGCGCACCGGCAGCCAGGATCTGGAGCAGGCCTTCCTGCGGCTGTTGCCGCCCGAGCGGCTGCAGGGCCATCAGGCGCTGGTGATTCCGCCGCTGCCGCAGGGCGAACAGGAGGTGGTGATCGACGCCCGCGGGCTGCGCATGCAGTTCGGCGATTTCGTGGCGGTGGACGATGTGACCTTGCAGGTGGGGCGCGGCGAAATCTTCGGCTTCCTGGGCAGCAATGGCTGCGGCAAGTCCACCACCATGAAAATGCTGACCGGCCTGCTCGAACCCAGCGCCGGCGAGGCCCTGCTGCTGGGCCAGCGCATGGATGCCAGCAATATGGCCACGCGCCGCCGCGTCGGCTACATGTCGCAGGCGTTTTCGCTCTACACCGAGCTGTCGGTGCGGCAGAACCTGCAATTGCATGCGCGCCTGTTCCACCTCCCTGCCGACACGGTGCCGGCACGGATTGACGAACTGGCCCGCCGTTTCGCGCTGACCGAAGTGCTGGACCAGCAGCCGGACCGGCTGCCGCTGGGCATCCGTCAGCGGCTGCAGCTGGCAGTGGCGGTACTGCACCACCCGGACGTGCTGATTCTGGACGAGCCGACCTCGGGCGTGGACCCGGTGGCGCGGGATGCGTTCTGGGCCCTGATGGTCGACCTGTCGCGCCGCGATGGCGTCACCATTTTCATCTCCACCCACTTCATGAACGAGGCCCAGCGTTGCGACCGCATGTCGTTGATGCATGCGGGCCGCATCCTCGCCAGCGACACCCCCGAAGCGCTCACCCGCGCCCGCGGTGCCGCCACGCTGGAAGAAGCCTTCATCGGCTATCTGGAAGATGCGATTGCGGAGCAGGAACAGGCCGGGGCACCCGCATCCGCACCGGCCGCGCCGGCTCCCGAGGCGCCTCCCACGCAGCCGTCTGCTGCAGCACCGGCCCCTCCGGCCAGACCGCCACGCTTCAGCCTGCAGCGCCTGCTGAGCTACAGCTTCCGCGAAATGCTGGAACTGCGGCGCGACCCGATCCGGCTCGCCATGGCCCTGCTGGGCAGCGTGCTGCTGATGCTGGTGATGGGCTACGGCATCACCATGGACGTGGAGCACCTCAATTACGCGGTCTACGACCAGGACCAGAGCCGCCTGAGCCAGGATTACACGCTGCAGCTGGCGGGCTCGCGCTATTTCAACGAGCGCCCGCCCATCAGCAGCCCGCAGGAGCTCGATGCGCGCATGCAGTCGGGTGAACTGGCGCTGGCGATCGAGATTCCGCCCGGCTTCGGGCGGGACCTGATGCGCGGCGCCCGGCCCGAAATCGGCGCCTGGGTCGACGGCGCCATGCCGCTGCGCGGCGAAACCATCCGCGGCTACGCCACCGGCATGCACCTGCATACGCTGTCGCAGTGGATGCAGCAGTTCAGCGGCCACACGCTGGCCCTGCCGGCCAACGTGGCGGTGCGCTACCGCTACAACCCCGACCTCAAGAGCATGGTCGCGATGGTTCCAGCCGTCATTCCGATGCTGCTGATCTTCATCCCGGCCATGCTGATGGCCCTCGGGGTGGTGCGCGAAAAGGAACTGGGCTCCATCATCAACATGTACACCACGCCGGTCACCAAGCTGGAATTCCTGCTCGGCAAGCAGCTGCCCTACATCGGTCTGGCGCTGATGAGCTTCGTGCTGCTGTTCCTGCAGGCGCTGGTGCAGTTCCGCATCCCGTTCAAGGGCGGCCTACTGGCCTATCTGGCCGGCACCGTGATCTACGTGATGGCCACCACCAGCCTCGGCCTGCTGGCCTCCACGCTCACGCGCAGCCAGGTCGCGGCCATTGCCGGCACTGCCATTGCCACCATGATTCCGGCCATCCAGTACTCCGGCGTGATCGACCCAGTTTCGTCACTGCACGGCCTGGGCAAGCTGATCGGCAGCGTATACCCCACGACGCACTATCTCACCATCAGCCGCGGCACCTTTGCCAAGGCGCTGGACTTCGGTGACCTGCTCGGCGCCTTCTGGCCCCTGCTGCTGGCCGTGCCGGTGCTCACGCTGCTGTCGTGGCTGCTGCTGAAGAAACAGGAGGCCTGACCATGCCCCGCCCGAATTCCGCTCCTGCCCCCACGCCACCCGCTGCGTCTTCAGGCCAGCCCCGGACCGCCGGCCGCCACGGCGTGGGCGAGGGCCTCAGGAACGTGTACTTTCTCGGCATCAAGGAGTTCTACAGCCTGCTGCGCGACTACGCCCTGCTGTTCGTGATCGTGTTCATGTTCACGGGAGCGGTGCTGGCCGATGCCCGTGCCAAGCCGGACAGCCTGAGCAACGCGGCCATCGCGGTGGTGGACGAAGACCAGTCCGCGCTCTCGCAGCGCCTGATCGACGCCCTGCAGCCGCCCTACTTCTCGCCACCGCGCCTGATCAGCCGTGCCGACATCGACCGCGGCATGGACATGGGGCTGGACACCTTCGTGCTGAACATTCCCCCGAACTTCCAGCGCGACGTGGTCAATGGCCGCAGTCCGTCCATCCAGCTCAACGTGGATGCCACGCGCCAGAGCCAGGCGCTGGTGGGTTCGACCTACATCGAGAACATCCTGGCCTCGGAGGTGCTGGCCTGGATGAGCGGCCACCGCAGCAATGACCTGCCACTGCCGGCGCGCCTCGTCACCCACGTCAAGTTCAACCCGAACCTGTATGCCTCGTGGTTTGGCGGCATTACCAGCATCATCAACAACCTGACGGTGCTGTCCATCGTGCTGGCCGGTGCCGCCCTGATTCGCGAGCGCGAACACGGCACCATCGAGCACCTGCTGGTGATGCCGGTGACGCCGCTGGAAATCATGCTCAGCAAGGTGTGGAGCATGAGCGTAGTGGTGCTCTGCGGCGGTCTGTTTGCGCTGCTGGTGATGGTGCGCGGCGTGCTGGGGGTGCATGTGAGCGGCTCGATTCTGCTGTTTGCGGCGGGCACCCTGCTGTACCTGTTTTCCACCACCTCGCTCGGCATTTTCCTGGGCACCATCGCGCGCAGCATGCCGCAGTTCGGCCTGCTGGTGATTCTGGTGCTGCTGCCGCTGATCGTGCTTTCCGGCGCCATCACGCCGACCGAAAGCATGCCGGAACTGGTGCGCTACGTGATGTCTCTGGCGCCCACCATCCACTTCGTGGCGTTTGCGCAAGGGGTGCTGTTCCGCGGCGCCGGGCTGGCCACGATGTGGCCCACGCTGCTGGCGATTGCGGTGACCGGCTCGGTGTTCTTCTGGGTGGCGAGCGCCCGTTTGCGCCGGACTATCGGGCAGATGGGCTGAAGCCGGCTGTCGGCTGTCGGCTATCGGCACTCGACCAGCTCGCCTGCGGCGTCCTGCCCCGGGGCGTTTTACGCTTCGTAGACCACCTGCACCTTCCCTTCCGGGAACAATGCCGTCCAGGCGGAGAGCGCCGCATCGCTCGGATAGAAACGCGAGGCTTCCCCCAGCTTCAGTTGCCCCTGCAATCGCTCGTCAGGCTGCATGTCTTCCGCCCCGCTCACGCTCAACTGCAATCGCACCGGCAACCCGCGACTGATCTCATCCCCGTCATCCAGCACCTGCCGCTTGGGCGGATGCTGCTGCAGCACGGCCTGCAGTTGCGGCCCATCGCCACTGCCATTCAACGCCACCTGCGCCAGCAGATACTTGCCAAAGCGGCAGCGCGCCGCCGGCAGATCCCAGACCTGCTGCACATTCAGCCGCATCCCGCCACTGAAACGGTCGAAGCGAGGCACCGCCTGCAGAATCACCAGCGCATCGTCCTTGAGCAAACCCGGCTGCCCCGCCCAGATGCCCTCGTCCGCACTGGCCTCGATCACGCCCGACTTGTCATCCAGCTTGAACAGCGCCAGCTTGCCGCTGCGCCCGTTGATGACGCGGAAGTCGCTCACGATGCCGGCCAGCAGTTGCGGATCGCGGCTGTCGATCAGGTCGTCGATCTTCAGGCGCGCAAAGCGGCGCACCTCGGTTTCGTTCTCGTCGAACAGGTGGCCGGACAGGTAAAAGCCGATGGCGGTCTTTTCCTGCACCAGCCGGTCCTTGATGCCCCAGGGCGTGGCCTGCACCAGCGGCGGCTCATCGGTGCTGCTGCCGGGGCCGTCCAGCATGTCGAACAGGCCGCCCTGGTTGGCGTTGGCGGCCTGGGTGGCGGCAAATTCGAAGGCCAGGTCAATGCTGGCGATCAGCGCGGCGCGGTTCAGGTGCAGGTTGTCAAAAGCACCGCCCTTGATCAGCGCCTCCACCGTGCGCTTGTTCAGGCGCGTGCGATCCACCCGGTTGCAGAAGTCGAACAGGCTGGTGAAGGCACCGCCCTCCTCGCGCGCCGTGACGATGGCGTTAATGGCGTTCTCGCCGGTGCCCTTGATGGCGCCCAGGCCGTAGCGGATCACCTTGTCGGTCACCGGCTCGAAGCGGTAGTTGCTGCGGTTGACGTCGGGCAGCTCGAAGCTCAGGCCCATCTTCTGCGCATCCTCGAACAGCACCTTGAGCTTGTCGGTGTTGTCCATTTCCACGGTCATGTTGGCGCAGAAGAATTCGGCCGTGTAATGCACCTTGAGCCAGCCGGTCTGGTAGGCCAGCAGCGAGTAGGCGGCGGCGTGCGACTTGTTGAAGCCGTAGCCTGCGAACTTCTCCATCAGGTCGAAGATCTCGTCGGCCTTCTGCTCGCTGATGCCGTTCTCGGCCGCACCCTTGCGGAAGATCAGGCGGTGTTCGGCCATCTCCTCGGCCTTCTTCTTGCCCATGGCGCGGCGCAGCAGGTCGGCGCCGCCCAGCGTGTAGCCGCCGAGGATCTGCGCCGTCAGCATCACCTGTTCCTGATACACCATGATGCCGTAGGTCTCGCTTAGCATGTCGGCCACCAGCGGATGCGGATATTCGACCTCCTCGCGCCCGTGCTTGCGCGCCACGAAGCTGGGAATCAGGTCCATCGGGCCGGGACGGTACAGCGCGTTCAGCGCGATCAGGTCTTCCAGCCGCGTCGGACGCGCGTCGCGCAACATGCCCTGCATGCCGCGGCTTTCAAACTGGAACACGGCTTCGGTCTTGCCATCCTGGAATAGCTGGTAGGTCGGCTTGTCGTCCAGCGGAATGTCGTCGAAGCTGAAGTTTTCGCGCCCCTTGTGGCGCTTCTGGATGAACTCGCGCGCCAGTTCCATGATGGTGAGCGTGGCCAACCCCAGAAAGTCGAACTTGACCAGGCCGACGGCTTCCACGTCGTCCTTGTCATACTGACTCACGGCCGAATCGCTGCCAGGCTGCTGGTACAGCGGGCAGAAATCGGTAAGCTTGCCCGGAGCGATCAGCACGCCGCCCGCGTGCATGCCGATATTGCGCGTCATGCCTTCGAGCTTCTGCGCCAGCTCAATCAGGGTCTTGACTTCGTCGTCGTTCTCGATGCGCTCGGCCAGTTGCGGCTCAGCGGCAATGGCGTATTTTTCCTTGTCGTCGTCCGACAGATCCGGCGGCGGATACTGGATGGTGACCGGCTTGCCGGGCTTGTTCGGAATCAGCTTGCTGATGCCGTCGCAGAAGGTGTAGCTCAGGTCCAGCACGCGGCCCACGTCTCGGATGGCGGCGCGCGCGGCCATGGTGCCGAAGGTGGCAATCTGGCTCACGGCGTCACGGCCGTACTTGTCCTTCACGTAGTCGATCACGCGATCGCGGTTGGTCTGGCAGAAGTCGATGTCGAAGTCGGGCATGGACACCCGCTCCGGGTTCAGGAAACGCTCGAACAGCAGGTTGTATTCGAGCGGATCCAGGTCCGTGATTTTTAGTGCGTAGGCCACCAGCGAGCCGGCACCGGAGCCACGGCCCGGCCCCACCGGGCAGCCATTTTGCTTGGCCCAGACGATGAAGTCCTGCACGATCAGGAAGTAGCCGGGAAAGCCCATCTTCAGGATGGTGCCGATCTCGAACTCCAGCCGCTCCACGTAGCGCGGACGCGCCGCCTCGCGCTTGGCCGGATCCGGGTACAGGTGCTGCAGACGCTGCTCCAGCCCCTCGAACGACAGGTGGCGGAAGTATTCTTCCGTGGTCATCCCGTCCGGGATCGGATACAGCGGCAGCTGGGGTTTTCCAAGCGTCAGCGTCAGATGGCTGCGCTTGGCGATTTCCAGCGTGTTGGCAATGGCCGAGGGAATATCGGCAAACAGCGCCTGCATCTGTTCGGAGCTGTAGAAATACTGCTGGTGCGTGAAGCGGCGCTTGCGCCGCTGGTTGCCGAGGATTTCGCCTTCGGCAATGCAGACGCGCGCCTCGTGCGCTTCGAACTCCTCAGCGGTGAGGTACTGCACCGGGTGCGTGGCCACTACCGGCAGCTGCATGCGCTGCGCCAGTTGCACGGCGGCCACCACGTGCGGCTCGTCGGTGCTGCGGCCGGCGCGTTGCAGCTCCAGATAGAAACGGTTGGGGAAAGCGGCCACGCATTGCATGGCAATCGCATGCGCCTGCGCCATGTCGCCCGCCAGCAGCGGCGCGCCCAGCGGACCAGCCTGCGCGCCCGACAGCAGGATCAGGCCCTCGGCCAGCTCCTGCACCCATTCCCAGCGCAACGTGGCCTGGGCCTTGTTGCCCACGCTGCGCCAGCCGCGCGAGAGCAGTTCGCACAGGTTGAGATAGCCCTGCGTGTTCTGCGTGAGCAGCAGCATGCGCGGCAGCGGCTTGTCCTTGGCAGGCGGCACCAGGTCCTCGATCATGACCTCGGCGCCCAGAATCGGCTGCACGCCCTTCTTCTGCGCTGCCTTGTAGAACTTGACAGCGCCGAACAGATTGTTCAGGTCGGTCAGCGCCAGCGCGGGCTGGCCATCCTTCGCAGCCGCCGCGACGGCATCGTCCACACGGACAGTGCCGTCAACAACGGAGAATTCGGAATGGAGGCGCAGGTGGACAAACATCGGGGCATTTTAGCCGCCGGGGTCGGTCAGGGGCGCCCCGTACCGAATGTCACTTGCGCCAGTAATTGTTGGCCGCCGCCACCGTCTGGAAGTTGAGCGCCACCACGTGCGATGCCGCCGTCAGGCCTTCCGCCGAATTGGCGTAATGCGCCCGCAGCTCCTTCAGCACCTCGGGGTCGGGCTGAGTGTATTTCACACCACGACGGCTGAGGGTGATGGCGAGTTCAAACCCCTGTTGCGGGGTTTCGGTGATCAGGGAGTCGAGCCAGATATCCATGGGAATCTCCTTGCACGCAGTGTCTGCCGATAGGTGAAAGCCATGGTACCCCGCATGCGCCGTGCCGTCGCCCAATGCACCTAGTGCGAGCGGTGGCATCGTTCCGCAAGGATGGGGCGGGAATCTTCAGGCGACTCGACAGCTTGCTGCGGGTGCCCATTGCCCTGCGCGGCAGTGGCAGGAAGTGGGCAGCAGGCGAAACTGCCCTCACCTCCGTGCGAGGCTGTTACCCCTGCTTCCAGCGCACCGCAGCAGCCAGCACACGCTCGCCGTACATCCGCGCCGTGTCCAGGTCGCCCTGCGCCATTTCGCCCACGCCCGCATCCGACGGGGTGGTGGCCAGCGCACCGGCATAGCCGCCGACGTAGTTGGGATCGTTGCGGCCGGCAGCCTTGCTGTTGGACGGCATGATGCCCAGGCTGACCCACAGGCCGCCGTGCTGCGCCGCCAGCGTCATGAAATAGCCGATGGTCTCGCCCTTGTCGCCGTTCATGGTGGCGCTGTTGGTGAAGCCGCCGAACAGCTTGTCTTTCCACAAGCCCGCAAACCACTGCTTGGAGGTGGCGTCGGCAAACTTCTTGAACTGCCAGCTCGGGCCGCCCATATAGGTCGGGGCACCGAAGATGATGGCATCGGCCTGATTCAGTTCTTCCCAGGCGGGCGGCGGCAGGTTGCCGTCGGCATCGATGGCAAGGACGCGCGCCTGCGCGCCATCGGCCACGGCATGCGCCATGCGCTGGGTGTGGCCGTAGCCGGAATGGTAGACAACAACAACGTTGGGGTGACTCATGTTTTTTGCTCCTGATCAACCGGCAAGCATAGCAAGAATGCGTGAAGGCCTGATGGCCTCACCAATCGGGTGGACCATTCCCTCAGTGCCTAGGCAGGGGTTCAAACCAATGCCTCACCCACGCGTCAGGCAAGGCGAGCATCCAGGCTCAGGCAACCGGCGCCCAATGCGGCCAGAAAGGGAAAAATCACGCGGCCAGATCGAAGACCAGCACCTCGGCAGCGCGTGCGCCATCGAGCTGGATGCGGGTTTCATCGGCAAGGAAAGCGGTATCGCCGGTGTGCAACTGCTGGCCATTGACTTGCAGCGAGCCGCGCGCCACGAATACCGCAGCCTTGCGCCCCTCGGCCAGAACGAGTTCGGCCGTATCGGCACCGTCCAGCAGGCCGGCATGGATGGCTGCGTCGGCGTGCAGCGGCATCACTTCGGGCAGATTGCGCGAGGCCGGGGCCGCGAGCAGCTTCAATTGGCCGCGTGCCGCTTCCAGACCGGTATCGCGCTGGGCGTAGCCAGGAGGCAGCTGCTGCGCAGCCGGCTCGATCCAGATCTGCAGGAAATGCGTCTGGCCCTGGCGGTTGGCGTTATGTTCGCTGTGCAGCACGCCGGTGCCGGCCGTCATGCGCTGGATCTGCCCCGGCACGATGGTGGTGGTATTGCCCATGCTGTCGGCGTGCGTCAGCGCACCTTCCAGCACATAGCTCACGATCTCCATGTCGCGGTGGCCGTGGCGGCCAAAGCCGGTACCGGGATCGATGCGGTCTTCGTTGATCACGCGCAGATTGCCCCAGCCCATCCAGCGCGGGTCGTAGTATTCGGCAAAGGAAAACAAGTGCCAGCTGTCGAGCCAGCCGTGTTGGGCATGGCCGCGTTCATGGGCACGTCGGATAGTAAACATGGTCATCTCCTGAACAAGGAGGCAGGTAGCGCCCTGCCAATGCCTCTACTGTAGGTTGCGCACCCTCCAAAAACAGCGCATGATATTGACGTTCTTCATCAAATTTTTTGAACCATGCCGCAATCCGCCATTCAGGACAGCCTCAGCCCTTCCAACCTGCGCATGCTGCAGGCGGTGGCCGAACACGGCAGTTTTGCTGCGGCTGCGCGTGCCCTGGATCTGGTGCCCAGCGCCCTGAGTTACCGCATCCGCCAGATGGAAGAGGCACTCGACGTGCTGCTGTTCGACCGGCAGGGGCGCCAGGCCACCCCCACCGCAGCGGCCTGCGAGTTGCTGCACGAAAGCCGCCTGCTGCTCGCCGAGGTGGACCGCATTGCCCACCGCGTGCAGCGCGTCGCCACCGGCTGGGAGCCGCAACTCACCATCGTGATCGAGGACTTGCTGGACATGGGGACGGTGTTCGAGTTGTGCGAGGCGTTCTACACCCTGGGCGCACCCACCCGACTCAAGCTGCGCTCCGAAGTGATGACCGGCACTTTCGAAGCACTCACCAGCGGCCAGGCCGACCTGGCCCTGGGCGTGCTGCTCGACAGCGGCTGGACCGACCGCCTGATCGAACACCGCCCGCTCGGGCATATCGACTTCATCTACGCGGTGGCCCCCCATCACCCGCTCGCTGACATCACCACGCCGCTGACGCCACAGGACATGCAGCCCTACCGCGCCGTTGCCGTGGCCGACACCGTGCACCGCAACAACAGCCGCACCGTCGGCCTGATCGCGGGACAGGATGTACTGACCGTTCCCGACATGGGCGCCAAAATCGAGGCGCAGGTGCGTGGTCTGGGTGTGGGCTACGTGCCCGTCACGCGCGTGCAGGCCCAGCTGCAGAGCGGCCTGCTGGTGCAGAAGGCCCTGGCCCAGCCCCGGCGCGACACGCATTTCAACAGCCACTACGCCTGGCATCGCGGCAAGCAGCGGCACGGTCAGGCACTGCAATGGTGGCTGCGGCAACTCCAGAGCCCCGTCACACGCCAGGCGCTGCTGCAGGGGCGAACGCTGGAGGCGGCTCTGCCTGTGCGTGCGACGGATGCCGAACCGGCCGGCATGCCGCCAGCTGCCCGCCCCGCCTGAAGGTCTGCTGCCACGCGCGAGGCCGGACGGGCACACGCGTTTCGCTACACTGCAGCCCCATGTACATCGGTCGATTCGCTCCCTCTCCCACCGGCCCCCTGCACGCAGGCTCGCTGGTCGCAGCCCTGGCGAGCTGGCTGGATGCACGTGCCCATCAAGGGCGCTGGCTGGTACGCATCGAGGATGTCGACACCCCCCGTTGCAGCCCGCAAGCTGCGCGCACCATCCTCGCGCAACTGCAGGCACACGGTCTGGTGCCGGATGCACTGCCGGTCTTCCAGTCGGAACGCGATGCCCTGTACCAGCAGGCGCTGGACCAGTTATTGGCGGCCGGCCTGGCCTACCCCTGCGCCTGTTCGCGCAAGGAAATCGCCCAGGCACTGGCGAGCCTGGGACAAGGCCAGCAGCGGCACGGCGAACTGGTCTACCCCGGTACCTGCCGCCCGGAAAATGGCGGCCTGCACGGCCGACATGCCCGCGCCTGGCGCCTGCACGTAGCCGCCTGCCTGCAGCAGGACGGACTCCCCGCCGACGCCCCCACGCACTGGCAGGATCGCCGCCTCGGCCCGCAAAGCCAGCAGGTGGCCGAAGCCGTCGGCGACTTCGTGCTGCGTCGTGCCGACGGCCTGTGGGCCTATCAGCTTGCGGTCGTGGTCGATGATGCCGCGCAAGGCATCACCGATGTGGTACGCGGCGAAGACCTGACCGACAACACCGCGCGCCAGATCGTGCTGCAGCGTGCCCTCGGCCTGCCCACACCACGCTATCTGCATACGCCGCTGGTGCTCGGCCCCAATGGCGAGAAGCTGTCCAAGCAGAATGCGGCGCAACCGCTGCCCGAAGGCGATGCGGCCCAACGCACGGCCAACCTGCAGGCCGCAGCCGCAGCACTGGGCCTGCCCGCCGCAAGCGCAGAAACGCCCGAGGCGGCCCTGCAACAGTGGATTGCGCACTGGCAACAGCGCCATGGCGCCGCCTGAGCGCTGCTCCCGCTGCCGGCCAGGCACTTTCACGGCACAGTCACGCAGCCTTGCTACGGTATTCCCTGCACGCCACCCGGCCTGCGATTTCCGACGACCGTCATTGCAAGGAGCGCACCATGGACCACTCTTCCACCACCCTGGCTGCGGCCGAACTGGCCGATCACTACATCGAACTCATCCTGTCCACCCAGCCCGAGCTGCTGGTGGCCGACCTGTCTGACGCCGACGCCGAGGAAATCGTGCACCAGGCCGAGCGCCTGGCCCTGTACCGCCAGACCCTGATCGAGCAGCTGCAGGAGCAGCCTCTGCCGAATGACTTCTCCGCCGACATGGGCGACGACGAGGACGACGAAGAAGACGACGAAGAAGACGAGAACTGAGCACGCGCTCTTCCTGCCAACCGCGCCACGGGCATCCGCTGGCGCGGTTTTTTGTGCCTGCAACCTTCCCGCTTGCGGTACCATCCCGCCTATGAGCCTGCCTGCCCCCTCTTCCCTGCCTGAGCCGTCCGAATCTTGCGCTGCATCCTCAGACGCAAAACCCGCGTCCGGAGCCCCCGCCGACATCGCCCACCCGCGCGCCATCCGCAGCTTCGTGCGCCGCGCCGGCCGCGTCACCACCGGGCAGGCCAAGGCCTACGCGCAATGGGGCGACCAGTTTCTGGTGCCCTATACCGCAGCACCGCTCGACTTTGCCGCCACCTTCGGCCGCGAGGCACCCACGGTGCTGGAAATCGGTTTCGGCATGGGTGAAGCAACCGCCCATATTGCCGGGGTGATGCCCGATACCAACTTCCTGTGCTGCGAGGTGCACGAGCCCGGCGTGGGCGCCCTGCTCAAGCGCATCGGCGAGCAGGGCCTGAACAACATCCGCATCTGCGCCCACGACGCCGTGGAAGTGCTGGACAACATGCTGCCGCACGGCAGTCTGAACGGCATCCATATCTTCTTCCCCGACCCCTGGCACAAGAAGCGCCACCACAAGCGCCGCCTGATCCAGCCCCCGCTGGTGCGCAAGCTGGCCGAGCATCTGGTGCCCGGCGGCTACCTCCACTGCGCCACCGACTGGCAGCCCTATGCCGAGCAGATGCTCGAGGTGCTGCAGGGCGAAATCCTGCTGGGCAACAGCAGCGGCCATGATCACGGCTACGCCGACAAGCCGCACTACCGGCCGCTGACCAAATTCGAAAACCGCGGCCTGCGCCTGGGCCATGGCGTGTGGGATCTGGTGTTCGTGCGCAAGCCGCTGGACTGAAGCTGTTCCGCCGCCAAATGCGCGCGGTACCGTTACCGCGCTGAACTGCCGCGTGTTGCCGGCCCACCCGGATCGACTGTCCTGCGCGCGCAATGCACCCATTTACCGTTTTTTTGCTGCATCGCAACGTCTTTTCACCGCAAATGACGCGAAAATCCGCTACGCTTGACTTTCATCGATCAGGAAAGTGAGGAAAACCGTGTCCCAGACCGCGTCCCTGATGGGAGGAACCTTCAGCAAACAGCTGGCCCGCCTGCTGCCGCCAGCCCTGGCCTCGATCGGCATGACCGGCCTGGTCAACGCCCCGCGCCAGAGCGGCCAGGAGGATCCGCGCGTCCCCACACGCAACACGCATGCGCGCCTCGACACCTATCTGCGCCAGGAGCCCGAAACGCTCACGCCGCGCAGCCTGAAAAAGCTGTTGGCCGAACTGCAGGCCGTTGTCGATACCAAGGTGAGCGAAGTCGAGAGTGTGCGGCGTGCGCAACCTTTCGTCGACTGGTACCAGGCTGCCGACCATGACGCGCGCGCCGACGCCTGGCGCCTGATGACCGAGCAGTTCTCGCCCGACCCCAAGAAGGTCAAGCTGGCCAAGGACCAGTACGAAGCAGCCCTGGGCACCGATGACGAGGCCCAGGCCGAAATCAAGCTGCGCAAGGCCTTCCACTCTCCGCGCACGCGCCTGCTGCAACGCCTGGGCGCTACGCCCGGCGGCATGCGCTTCCTGCTCGACCTGCGCACCGAACTGCTGCAGCAACTCAAGACCGAGCCGGCCCTGCTGCCGCTGGACGCCGAACTCGAACACCTGTTTACCGGCTGGTTCGACATCGGCTTTCTCGAACTGCGCACCATTACCTGGGACTCACCCGCCTCGCTGATCGAAAAGCTCATCAAGTATGAAGCGGTGCACGACATCGTCAGTTGGGACGACGCCAAGAACCGGCTCGACCACGACAGACGCTGCTTCGCCTTCTTCCATCCGCGCCTGCCGAACGAGCCGCTGATCTTCGTCGAGGTGGCCCTCACGCGCGCCCTTGCCGACAGCATGGTACCGCTGCTCGACATCACGGCCAGCGACGCCGATGTGAAGAAGGCCAACACGGCCATCTTCTACTCCATCAGCAACACCCAGACCGGCCTGCGCGGCGTCGGCTTTGGCGATTCGCTGATCAAGCGCGTGGTCGAGGCCCTGCAGCAGGAACTGCCGCAGATCAGGAATTTCGCCACCCTGTCACCGATTCCCGGTTTTCGCAAATGGCTGGCCAAACACGCGGCAGACGTTGCCGCCGCGCTTCCGGTCAAGACGCGCGCGCAATACCGCGTGGATGACAGCCTCGACGACGAAGCCTGGAACACCGGCTGGCCCGACACGCTGGATCCGGCCCAGCCGCGCGACGACGATGCGCTGCCGCAGCAGATGCTGCGCGGCGCCGCCGCGATGTATCTGGGCAGTCTGGACGACAGCGGCCGCCCGCTCGACGCCGTGGCGCGCTTCCATCTGGGCAACGGTGCGCGGCTCGAACACATCCACTGGGGCGCCGACCCCTCTGCCAAGGGCGTGCGCCAGTCTTACGGGCTGATGGTGAACTACTTGTACGACCTGGACAAGCTGGACCGGCACCGCGCCATGCTGGCGGCCGGCAAGGTCGCCATGTCGCGCGAGGTGAGCAAGCTCAGGCAGTTCGGCTGACCCACCCTGGCAGTTCGGCCGCCACGGCCACCCGAACTGCGGTGATCTGCATCCATCACGTCCTGTTTGCATCTTTTTGCAGCACAACATCGGTAAAAACCCTGTAGGTCCAACGCAAGCACCGCGTCAGGTAAGCGACGGTAAGCCGTGTTATTCTTTACAGGTTACCCGTTAACAAAGTCCCATCGCTGGTGACTGCGCAGCGGGTCCAGAATCCCGGCATGCCTGGCCCTGCGCCAGACCGCGAGACAACGCCTGCCGGACCGATACAACATCAACGAGGACCACCATGAAACTGATTCTTCTTGGAGCACCCGGCGCCGGCAAAGGCACCCAGGCCACCTTCATCTGCCAGAAGTACGGCATTCCCCAGATCTCCACGGGCGACATGCTGCGCGCCGCCGTCAAGGCCGGCACCCCGCTGGGCATCGAAGCCAAGAAGGTCATGGACGCAGGCGGCCTGGTCAGCGACGACCTGATCATCAACCTGGTCAAGGAACGCATTGCCCAGCCCGACTGTGCCAACGGCTTCCTGTTCGACGGTTTCCCGCGCACCATTCCCCAGGCCGAAGCCATGAAGGAAGCCGGCGTCAACCTCGACTACGTGCTGGAAATCGACGTGCCCTTCGAGGCCATCATCGAGCGCATGAGCGGCCGCCGCAGCCACCCCGCTTCCGGCCGTACCTACCACGTCAAGTTCAACCCGCCCAAGGAAGAAGGCAAGGATGACGTGACCGGCGAGCCGCTGGTGCAGCGCGACGACGACAAGGAAGAAACCGTCAAGAAGCGCCTGGAAGTCTACAGCCAGCAGACCCGCCCGCTGGTCGACTACTACAGCAACTGGGCCAAGGAAGACGCAGCCGCCGCGCCCAAGTACCGCGCCATCAGCGGCATGGGCGACGTGACCGAGATCACCGACCGCGCATTCAAGGCGCTGGAGAGCTGATTCCGGCAGGCCTGCCTTCTACAGCGGGCATGGTTGGTCAGGGCGCCCTTGCGGTGCCCTGCCTGTTTTCAGGCACTGGTTTTCGCGGTGGCAGCCTCTGCGGGCAACACGCCGGCCAGCAACTGCAGCACCATTTCAGTCCGCGCCTGCACCGGACGCAGCACCTGCCCGCGGCACACCGCCAGCGGCACCGGCGATTCGGCGCCGGGCACGGCACGGCCTTCCAGACAGCGGCTGCTGCGCCACACCGGAACGCCCTGCTGCATCAGTGCGGAAGCCGCCTGCTCCAACTGCTCATGCAGCGTGGCATTGCCGCTTCCCGCCAGCACCACGCCCTGCACACCGGCCTGCTGGCAGGCACGCAGGCTGCGACCGACGTTGCCGGCATGGCTGACCAGGATTTCCACCCACGGCCATTGCGTTTCCTCATCCTGCACCGCATTCCACAGGGCCTGCGCAGGCGCTGCGGTTGCCAGATCATCGGCCTGGCCCATGCGCGCCGCGGGATCACGCAACCAGCGCACCACTCCTTCCTCGACATGCGCCAGCACACCGGCATCGCCGCTGGAAAAGGCATCCACCCGATAGGGCTGCACCTTGTGCACATCGCACGCGGCATGCACATGGCCGGCCGCCACTGCAAGCACGCCGCTGGCACGCGAATCCAGCAACACCGAAACCGCGTCCGCCAGATTCTGCGAACCATCCGACAGGCGCGCCGTGGACGGGCGCATGGCGCTGGACAGCACCACCGGTTTGCGCGCCTGCTCCGCACGCAACACCCCCGCCGACGCGGCCACATCCAGCATGCGCTGCAGGAACCAGGCAGTCTCTTCCAGCGTATCGGTGCCGTGCGTGATCACCAGTCCCTGCACATCGTCCTGCGCCAGCCAGTGCGTGCAGCGCAGGGCCAGTCGTTGCCACAGCGCGTAGTCCATGTCCTTGCTGTTGACCTGGGCCACCTGCTCTGCGGCCAGCGCACAGTCACCCAGCAGTTGCTGCAAACCCGGCACCTGTTCAAGCAGTGCCCCAACCGGCACTTCGCCCGCCCGATACGCAACGCCATCCGCCGCACTGGCCGATGCTCCGGCAATGGTGCCCCCTGTCGCCAAAACCACGATTTTTTTCATACCTGCCGCGCCCTTGCTTGCAAAACCGGAAAAACTGGTTAAAAATACAGTAACTGGATGCGCACACAGTATGGATGCACATTCAGCCTTCTTCCAACCCGATTTCGGCAGTGTAGACCATGAACCCACCCGTCAAACTCACCGCACGCCAGCAACAGATCCTGGAACTGATCCAGCAGGCCATCGCCCAGACGGGCGCTCCGCCTACCCGTGCCGAAATTGCCGCAGAGCTCGGCTTCCGCTCCGCCAACGCTGCCGAAGAACACCTGCAGGCGCTGGCGCGCAAGGGCGTGATCGAACTTGTCAGTGGCACCTCGCGCGGCATTCGCCTGCGCCAGCCGGTGCACCCTGCCCACCAGAGCACGCTCGAGGCCTTTGCCCAGCTCGCTCTGCCGCTCATCGGCCGCGTGGCCGCCGGCTCGCCGGTGCTGGCCGAAGAGCATGTCGATACGGTCTACCACGTCGCCCCCTCGCTGTTCGCCAGCAAGCCAGACTATCTGCTCAAGGTGCGCGGCATGTCCATGCGCGATGTCGGCATCCTCGATGGCGACCTGCTCGCCGTGCAAAGCACACAGAACGTGCGCAACGGCCAGATCGTCGTGGCACGCGTGGGCGATGAAGTCACCGTCAAGCGCTACCAGCGCCTGCCGAACCATATCGAGCTGCACCCCGAAAACCCCGACTACCCCACCATCGTGGTACAGCCGGGTGAGCCCTTCGCCATCGAGGGGCTGGCCGTCGGCCTGATCCGCAACAGCGTGCTGATGTAGCGCACGCATTCTCCCTTTTCGTACAGCCCCACAGGGTGGCGGGCGTTGCCGGACTGGCTGATCCAGCGGCAACCCCTGGGGTGTGCTGTCCCTGCTGAATCCTGCCTGTGCAACACCTTGTGTACATAGGAGACTTTCATGAGCCACACTTCCCTGCCCATTCTGCGCAACCTGCTTGGTCCCGTCCGTCCGGTCCTTGTCCCGCTCTCGGGCCGTGCGCGTGGCGAGCTCATCGGCTTTCGCCCGATGGCCGTGCTGTGCGACGAGGAACAGGCATTCAAGCCGGAAAAGGCTGCCGACAGGCCAGCTGCGATCCTGCATGCAGCCGCAGCACCGGCCGCTTCCGCACCGCCCGCCCTGCCGGCGGCGGCCGCACCGGGGCATTTCCGTTTTTTTCGCGCATTTTCCGCAACGACCCTGACGCCCGCTCCGCGGCGGCTGCCCAAGCGCTCCCGCCCCTCGGGCAGGCTGGTGCTTTCCGGCACTTTTTCCGAGGTGTGTGGCGAACTTGAACGGCTGGTCGCCCAGGAAGAACGCTACCTGCATGCGGGCTGACCCCCGCCATCCGGACGGGGACAGCGCACCTCCCCGTCCCTGACGACGTTGTAGACACACGAGCAGCCGATCCTCCTTGCATCCAGATGTAAGCAGTTGCTGCCCTTTGCAATATGCTGCATGGGGCTGTAATTTCGCCGCGCGGCAGTGCACAATTGCGCGCATGAATATTGTGATTCTGGACGACTATCAGGACGCTGTGCGCAAGCTTGCCTGCGCCAGCAAGCTTGATGCCCTGCATGCCAAGGTCTACACCAACACGGTCAAGGGCATCGGGCAGTTGTCCGTACGGCTGAAGGATGCCGACATCATCGTGCTGATCCGGGAGCGCACCGGCCTGTCGCGCGCACTGCTGGAAAAGCTGCCCCGCCTCAAGCTGGTGGTGCAGACCGGGCGGCTCGGTGACCACGTCGATGTGCAGGCCTGTACCGATCTGGGCATTGCGGTAGCTGCCGGAACCGGCTCCCCCTATGCCGCTGCCGAACTCACCTGGGCACTGTTGATGGCAGCCGCGCGCCGTATTCCCCAGTACATGGCCAATCTGCGTCACGGTGTATGGCAGCAATCCGGCATGAAGGCGGCCTCCATGCCGCCCAACTTCGGAATCGGCACCGTGCTGCGCGGCAAGACGCTGGGCCTCTGGGGCTTCGGCAGAATCGGCCAGCTGGTCGCCGGCTATGGCAAGGCCTTCGGCATGCAGGTCCTGGTCTGGGGCAGCGATGCCTCCCGCAATGCCGCCGCCAGTGCAGGCTACACCCCCGCCCTCAGCAAGGAACAGCTGTTCAGCGAGAGCGATTTCGTCAGCCTGCACCTGCGCCTCGCCCCCGAAACGCGCGGGGTTGTCACGCTCGAAGACTTGCTGCGCATGAAGCCGACCGCCACCCTGGTCAATACCGCACGCGCCGAGTTGCTGCAACCCGACAGCCTGATCACGGCCCTGAACCGCGGCCGCCCCGGCATGGCAGCCATCGACGTGTTCGACAACGAGCCCGTGATGCAGGGCCAGGCCTTGCTGCGCCTGGAAAACTGCCTGTGCACGCCGCATATCGGCTACGTGGAGCAGGAAAGCTACGAGCTGTATTTCAGCCAGGCCTTCGACAGCGTGCTGGGATTCATCCAGGGCAATCCGGTCAATCTGGTCAACCCCGAGGCCCTGAAGATCCGTCGCGCCGCACACTGAACCGTTCATCGCGCCAGGTTCACGTCCTTCACCGTCAGCCGTAGGCTCGTTCCGCCCGCAAATGACACGCTGACGGACACAGGTGCCGGCATCGGCTACAATGGCGGGCGACGGGCCTTCCCGCATGGTGAAGCGGCCAACCGGGTCAGGTGGGGAACCAAGCAGCCCTAACTGTGTAGCCAGTGCCGGGGTCAAGGCTCGTCACCTTCTTCTTGAAAAGTCGTTGCAGAACAAGCACTTGGAGTAAAACAACGACTCTCCAGCACTCCTGTATCACTTGACTGTATCACTCGTCGATCCAGGAGTTCGCCCCTACAGCACCACCAGCCGCCCCTCCGCAGTCAGAAATGCCGCCTGCACCGGCTCGCCCGCATGCAACTGGCCAACCGCCTTGCGGTACTCTTCCAGCTGTTTCCGTAATGTCTCCTGCCGTTCCGGCGCCAGTGATGACTTGAAGTCCAGCACCCACCAGCAGGCAGGCTGATCACCGCGTGCCTTCCGCTGCACCAGGCGGTCCAGCCGCAGCACCTGGCCGTTCCAGGCCACGTCGATTTCATTGGCAGCCCAGCCCAGCTGCGCCGAGTCCCAGGCCCAGCCGCCCTCGCCGTGCACAATCGCCTGTGCACTGCGCAGCACGCTTTCGCCCTGCGCCTGATCCAGACCATACAATTGCTGCAGCGCCTGCTGTTGCCGCGCCAGCCCGTCCGCTGCAGCGTCCGGCCGGTACCACTCCAGCGCCTTGTGCATGGCCTCACCCAGCCGGCCCTGCAGTTCAAGCCCGGGATCGCGCTGCAACAGCTGGGTGGTGGCGTTCCCGCGACTGGCATGTTCCGCCAGAGGCAACAACTCCAGCAGGCCCGCCTCCACAGCCGGCACCGGCAGCGCGCGGGCAGAGCGCACCGGCTCGGGCACCGCCGCCTTCGTGCCAATCTCCGGCCAGCCAGCCGCCGGCAAGGCCACCATGCCCTGCACATCCACCTCCAGCATTTCCGGCTTGGCCTGCCCCGTCCACTGCCGCCACCAGCTGGCCGCCTGCACCGAGCGCGGCTGCGCGCTGGAAAACGCCAGCACCTGCGCCGCCCGGGTCATGGCCACATAGAGCGCATTGCTCTCTTCGCGCTCTTCCGCCTGCTGGTCTTCTGCCAGCAGCAGCCGCACTGATGGCGGCGGCGCACTGAACTTCTCGATGAACACCACGCTGTCCGGATGCGCGGCCTCGCCCGGCCAGCGCACCAGCACGTCCATGGTGCGCGCGCGCCCTTTGGCCGCGTCGGTATCGAGCAGCAGCACCAGGCCCGCCTCCAGGCCCTTGGCACCATGGATGGTCATCAGGCGGATGCCCTTGGCGCCCGCCTGCGGCGCCGGCGTCGGATCGCTGCCGCGCAGGGCCCGCACCCAATGGTAGGCATTGGCGTAGCGTCCTCCGTCCAGCGCCAGCGTATGGCCCGGCAAGGCCTGCAATCGTTCGATCACGCTGGCGCGCTGCGTGGCCGGAGTGCAATTGCGGTAACGCGCGAGCAGATCGCCTTCGCGATAGATGGCATCCAGCGCGTCATGCGGAAGGCGCTGCTGCAGAAAATTCTGCCAGCGCCGCAGGGTACGCGCCAACGCCGCCCAGCGCGAATCCGGCAAGGACTCCTGAAAAAACAGCCAGTCCAGCCAGCTCACGCGCCGCGCATCGCCATCCAGCTCCCCGCCAGCCAATGCGCGCACGCCCAGCGCAATGTCCACCAGATCGGCATCGTCCAGCCCGAAAATCGGCGATTTCAGCGCCCGCGCCAACGACACATCGTGGCGCGGCGAAATCAGCGCATCAACCAGCGCCACCACATCCTGCACCTCGGGCGCCTCGGCCAGCTTCATCTTGTCCGCCTTGTGCGCAGGCAGGCCGACTTCGGCCAGCGCCCGTTGCATCGTGGCGATGCGGTCGTTGGTGCGCGCAATCACCAGAATGTCGTCGGGCGAGGTACCCGCCTGCACGCAGCGCTGCAGCCAGCGCGCCGCCTGGCGGCACTCGCGCTCCTTGAGCAGTTCCTCCTCCTCCACCTTGGGCGTGGTCAGGCTGTTGCGCCAGCTGCGTTCGCCGGTATCCTGCGCCTTTTCCGGGCGCAGGATCTGCGGCAGCGCAAGCACGCACCCCGGCGCGGGCGAGGCCGTGGTGTGCTCCCGGAAATCCTGGTAGCGCCCCTCCTGCTGCGCCGCCAGCATCACCGCGTTGACGGCATCGATCACCGGATGGCTGTTGCGGCGCGTGTGGTCGCAGCTGAGCACCGCACCGCCGAGGCCGGTGCGCACGAACTCCTTCGCTGCACGAAACACCTGCGGATCGGCGCGGCGGAAGCGGTAGATGCTCTGCTTGGGATCGCCCACGATGAACACGCTGGGCGCCGTCGCCACACCGGTATAGCCGGACAGCCAGGCATGCAGCGCCTGCCACTGCATCGGGTTGGTGTCCTGGAATTCGTCCACCAGCAAGTGGCGCAACTGCGCATCCAGCCGTTCCTGGATCCAGCCGCTCAGCAGTTCATCCTGCAGCAGCAGGCGCGCAGTCTGCTCGATGTCGTTCATGTCGACCCAGCCGTGGCTGCGCTTGACCTCGGCGTAGCAGCGCAGCAGCAGGCGCGTGAGGCGCGTCATGCGCTGCTGGTAGAGCCAGGCCTCGTGCTGCTGCTGCGCCTCCAGCACCCGCAACACCCGCTCCTGCACGGCAATCACGGCGTCGATCTGCGCGATCTTGTTGCCGAACTTGCGTGGGGACCCGGTCTGGGTCAGCAAGGCCGTGCATACCCCTTCCCAGTCATTGGTGCTGATGGCCTGCTCCAGTTCCACGCCCCGCGCGGCAAAGCTCGGAGCAGCGGCCTGCGCCAGAATGCGGGCGGCCTCCAGCAAGGCATCGCGCGGCACCGGCCGCTGCAGCAGCGCGTCCACAGGATGGTCGCAATCCTGCATGTCCGGGAACAGCTCGCCAAAGGGCGGCACCGACTGTTCCACCACGCCCTGCGCATCCGCCAGCACAAACTCCACCCGTTTGGACAGTGCCGATTCCAGCGACTTGAGCGTGTTGCTGCGCCCGTTGCGCAGCACCAGTGCCTGATAGTCCGCCATTGCGGCGGCATCGCCCAGCAAGGCCTGGTGGAACGGCCGCCATACTTCGGCCACCGCACGCTGGTCATCCTCCAGCAGTTCATACTGACTGGGCAGGCCCAATTGCTGCAGCAACTGCAGCGGCGCGGCGCGCAGCAGCGCTGCGAACCAGCCGTGGAAGGTGCGGATTTGCACACCGCGGCCATGCTGCAGCAGGCGCAGGTACAAGCCCTGCAGCGCAGGGGCCTCGGCCCTGGCCTGCTCCGGCGTCATGCCACGCAGCTGCAACTGCTCGGCCAGTTTCTCCAGCGGCAGCTCGGCAAACTCCGCCAGCCATTCGTTCAGGCGCTGCCGCATTTCGGCGGCAGCCTTCTTGGTGAAGGTGATGGCCAGAATCTGCTGCGGCTCGGCTCCCGCCAGCAGTGCCCGCAGGATACGGCTGACCAGCATCCATGTCTTGCCGGCGCCGGCGCAGGCCTCCACCACCACATGGCGGGCCGGATCGCAGGCGATGGCATAGAAAGCAGCCGACGGCACCGTGCGGCCATCGGCGGTATAGGCGTCATGCAGCGGGCGCGTCATGCCTGCTCCTCCTCATCCCAGAAATCCCGGCGGCACAGGCCGCGCATGGCGCAGTAGTCGCAGCGTCCGCCCCGTCCCAGCGCCTGCAGCGGCGTGCCCCGGGCAATGCCCTGCAGGTCGCGCGCCATGCCATGCACCAGTTGCGTCGTCAGCTGGTGCACCTCCTGGTGCGGATAGAGTTTCGTCTCGCCGCTCTCGCCCACGTTCACATAGGCCACCTGCACCGGTTCCGGCGCCAGCAGCGTTGCGTAGAAGGCCAGCTGCGTATCTTCGTCCGGCCGCTTGATGCGCTCGCTGGTTTTCGCGGCCGCCTCCGACTTGTAGTCGAGCAGCAGCCATTGCGGCGCGGTGCCGTCATCGTCGGGCGGCAGAAGCAGGCGGTCCACCCGGTCCAGACAGCCCCGCAGCCGCACGTCCGGAATATCCGCCGCCTGCAGCGCAGGCTGCTCCGGATCGGCCGGCATATCGGCCTGCAGGGCCGCGAACACCTCGCGCAGCGAGCGCTCACGCCATTGCTCGGCCGCGTCGAACCGGGCCTGTGTCGCCGCATGCTCGCCCAGCAGCCAGTGCAGATAGCCGTCGCGCAGGCGCGGCCAGACCGACTGGTAGGGCACGAAATCCACCTCATCCAGCCCTTCGGAACGCAAGGCATCCTGCGCCGCCTGATCCATCCACTGCACCAGCTGTTCAAGCCCGGGATCAGCCACATCCAGCTGCTGCCAGCGCTTGTGAAACAGCGCCAGCACCTCGTGCAACCAGTTGCCGAAATCGCGTTTTTCCAGGGCACGATCCAGTTCGGGAACTTCGCGCAACTTCAATTGCTGCTGGCCGAAGAACTGATAGGGACAGGCACGCAGGGTGTCGTAGGCGCTGGCAGACAGCTCGGACAGCGTCAGCGCGCGGCTCACCACCTGGGGCGGAGCCACGGGGCGTTTTTCCAGTGCGCGCAGGACGCGCAGCTCCGTTCCAGCCTGCATGGGGCGACGCCCTCCTTCCCCGGCCAGATGCCAGGACTCCAACAACAAGGGGCTGGGCAGCAGCGCTTCCCCGCCGCCATCGCTCAGGCTGTTCAGCAAGGTCACCGAAGGCAGCTGCAGCGCATGCTCCCAGGCGGCACGCTGCGCCTGCTGCAGGCCGGCACGCAACGGCAGGCCCAGCAGTTCGCGCTGTGCCGCGGTCCAGTCGCCGGGCGGCTCGGGCGCCGCAGGCAGCCGCTGCTCATCGCAGCCCGGCAGCACCACCGCCGCAAAGGGCCGCGCCAGCAGCTGGCTCAACGGCAGGATCACCACCTGTTCCTGCAACGGATACGGCGGCTTGAAACTGCCCGCTTCCAGCACATCCTGCACCCAGCGCGTGAAATCCTCCAGCGTCCAGCGGGTTTCGTCATGCAGCAGCTCTGCCGCGCCCGGCTGGGCATGCAAGGCCTTCAACACGGCCTGTCCGGCAGGATCGCCGTGCAGCCAGGCCAGCTGGCCGGTATGCGTCAGCGTCAGTGCCAGATCGGCGAGCCATTGCTGCAAGGGGCGCGGCGCCTGCAAGGCCTGCCGCCATTCCTCCACCGTCTGTACCCAGCCGGCGGCAGCATCGTCCCAGCGCTTCCACGCCGCCAGCGACGGCCAGCGCGCCACGCCCTGCTTGCGCAGCCAGGCTTCCACTGCCTGCACCCGGGCCGCAGGCACCGGATGCTCATCCGCCTGCGCCACGACGGGCACCGTCTGCGCCAGCTTGAGCCACTCCAGCACCGCATCGCTGCCCGCTTGCGGCGCACAGGCGCGCAGCAGAGCCATCACCTGGCTGGCCGCCCGCGTGGTCGACAGCTTCCAGCCCGTTTCGTCGCGCACAGTCAGTTTCTGCGCCTCCAGCAAAGCGCGGATGCGGCGGGTCAGCGCACGGTCGCTGTCCACCAGTGCCACCAGCCCCTGCTCCCGCTCCACCTCCTGCTGCACGCAGGCGGCGGCCAGAGCGGCCTGGTCTTCCAGATCACGCGCCACCTGCAAGAGGATAGGGACAGGTGCCAGCGCAACTCCCGCGTCAGTCCCGCTTGCGGATCGATCTGAAGCGCCATCGGCCGAACTACTTGCAGCGTCGCTCAGCGCGGTACGCCGTCCCGCATCCACCGCCGCACCCGCGGCCTCTCTCCACTGCCCCGGCAAATCCATAACAAACCCCGCATCCGGGCGCAGCGCCAGCCAGCGAACATGCAAGGCCTCGGCCAGCGCATCACGCTGAAAGCCACGTACCAGCACCAGCGCATCGATCTCGCCCTGCTCCAGTGCCGCAAACAGGCCATCGGTGGCGTAATCCGAACTGCCCGCCCAGGCCAATGCCACCTGCGCCACCAGGGTCTCGTAGCGCAGCGCCTCGGCCCCTCCGAGCGTGCCCAGCAGCTCCGGCAGCAGGCCCTGCCACCACTGTGGCCGCAACTCCGGCGCCTGCGCCGCCGCCAGCGGCATCAGCTGCAGCGCCGCCTCGCGCACCCGCCCGGCCAGCCAGGCTGCATCCCGACGCTGCCCCGCGCTGCGCAACAGCCCTTCCGCAACCAGCAGTCCCTGCGCCGGATCTACCGTCAGATCATGCGGCCCCGGCACAAAAGGCCCGCGCCGCGCCGCCCAGTTGCTGGTCGTCTCGAAGCGCGGCAACATGCCGGCCTGCGGCAGCAGCGCCCATTGCTGACGTGCTACCGGCAATAGCTGGGCATAGGGCAGCAATACCACGCTGCGGCTGGGGTCTGCGCCGCAGCCGGCCAGCTGCTGCGCCACTTGCTGCAGCAGATGCTGCCACACGGGAGAGACGGACACGGGATTCATCCTCGGATGATCGCACAGCTCCATCGCGCGTGCGGCCGCCGGCAAACGCGTTCGCTTTATGTCAGAATAAACACACAGGCCGCACGCAGCAGCGTACGGCAGTGGGGGCTTGTTCCCCTGTTTTCCGTTCCAGACAAACCACCCTCAAGGAAGATCCATGGCCAGCGACCTGATCAAACACATCACCGATGCCACCTTCGAAGCCGACGTGCTGAAATCCGCCACCCCCGTGCTGGTGGATTTCTGGGCCGAGTGGTGCGGTCCCTGCAAGATGATCGCCCCGATCCTGGACGAGCTGGCTCCCGCCTACCAGGGCAAGGTGCAGATCGCCAAGATGAACGTAGATGACAACCGCGCCGTGCCGGCCCAGTTTGGCATCCGCGGCATCCCCACGCTGATGCTGTTCAAGGGCGGCGAGCTGGTGGCCACCAAGGTCGGCGCCGTGGGCAAGCCCCAGCTGGCGGCCTTCATCGACCAGCAACTGGCCTGATGCCTCTTTCCAGGCCGTGGTCATCCGCCGCGGCCTGTCGTTATCCGGCAAAGGTGCCTTCTTCGCCACAAGCCTATTTTCCGCAAGCCGATACACAGCTGCTTGCATGACGGCACCGCAATTCTGTCTATAATCGTCCCAACTTCTTCCCGTAGCGCGCCGGCAATCGGCGTTGCCCAGCACCGGCTGTCGAGACAAACAGCCCTTGCCTGCTGATACGGAACCCCTCTCTTTCCAGAACCGACTCTCGCTGACAGGCCGACAGCCTCGCTGCACGGATCGCCGCACCGCCAGGCCGCCGCCCGCCCGTCCCGACCCCATTCCATCCGGAATCCCATCATGCATCTGAACGAACTCAAGGCCCTGCACGTCTCCGAAGTGCTGAAACAGGCCGAAGAACTCGAAATCGAGAACGCCGGCCGCATGCGCAAGCAGGAGCTGATGTCCGCCATCATCAAGAAGCGCGCCCGCGCTGGCGAACAGGTGTTTGCCGACGGCGTGCTCGAGATCCTGCCCGACGGCTTCGGCTTTCTGCGCAACCCCGACAGCAGCTACACCGCCAGCACCGACGACATCTACATCAGCCCGAGCCAGGTGCGCCGCTTCAACCTGCACACCGGCGACATGGTCGAAGGCGAGGTGCGCACGCCCAAGGACGGCGAGCGCTACTTTGCCCTGAACAAGCTGGACAAGATCAACGGCCTGCCGCCCGAGGCGAACAAGCACAAGGTGATGTTCGAGAACCTCACGCCGCTGTTCCCCACACAGCAGATGAAGCTCGAGCGCGACATCAAAAGCGAGGAGAACATCACCGGCCGCGTGATCGACATCATCGCCCCCATCGGCCGCGGCCAGCGCGCGCTGATAGTGGCACCGCCCAAGAGCGGCAAGACCATGATGATGCAGAGCATTGCGCACTCCATCACCGCCAACCACCCCGAAGTGCACCTGATGGTGCTGCTGGTGGACGAGCGCCCCGAGGAAGTGACCGAGATGCAGCGCTCGGTCAAGGGCGAGATCATCGCCTCCACCTTCGACGAGCCCGCCACGCGCCACGTGCACGTCGCCGAGATGGTGATCGAGCGCGCCAAGCGCCTGGTCGAGCTGAAGAAGGACGTGGTGATCCTGCTGGATTCCATCACGCGCCTGGCCCGCGCCTACAACAACGTGGTGCCCTCTTCGGGCAAGGTACTGTCCGGCGGTGTGGATGCCAACGCGCTGCAGCGTCCCAAGCGTTTCTTCGGCGCCGCGCGCAAGATCGAGGAAGGCGGCTCGCTGACCATCATCGCCACCGCGCTGATCGACACCGGCAGCCGCATGGACGAAGTGATCTTCGAGGAATTCAAGGGCACCGGCAACAGCGAAATCCACCTGGACCGCCGCCTCTATGAAAAGCGCATCTTCCCGGCGATCCAGCTCAACCGCAGCGGCACGCGCCGCGAGGAACTGCTGCTGCCGCCCGAGATCCTGCAGAAGACCCGCATCCTGCGCCAGTTCATGTACAACATGGACGAGATCGAGGCGATGGAGCTGGTGCTCAAGAGCATGAAGCAGACCAAGAACAACCACGAGTTCTTCGACATGATGCGCAAGGGCGGCTGATTCCCCGTTCGGCCAGCATCCACTGCAGACCCGCCTTGGCGGGTCTTGCCATTTCCGGGCCCAGGCAAGCGCTTCCAATTGCTGCGATTTCTGCACAGTCGACCGCCGCCGCCCTGCTCCGGCAATCCTCAAAAAAACAGGGGCTCCAGCGAGCCCCTTGTCTTCCGCAAAGAGGCCTTGCCCCCTGCAGCTTACAGCTGTTCCGCGCGCAGTTGTTCCGCGCTCTTGGGCGAAAGCAGGCCCGGAGCCACGTCGAACACCGTCTTGGCGCCCACATCGCCCTGCTGGTGCATGCGGTGCACGGCACGCGCATAGGCCACCAGCACGCTGGAGGTGAATTCGGGGTTGCTGCCCAGCTTCAGACCGTATTCGATCACCTGGGTGTTCTCGGCGGAAGTGTTGCCGCTGCGGATCACGAAACCGCCATGGGGCATGGCCGCATGGTCGCGGCGCAATTCCTCGGCGCTGATGAAGTTCACCGTGGTGTCGTATTCATCAAAGTAGTGCGGCATGGTCACGATGGCCTGGCGCACGGCTTCGGCATCGGCGCCCTCTGCCAGCACCACATAGCAGTCGCGACGGTGCTTCTCGCGCGTGGCCAGTTCCGGACGCTCGCCGCTGCGCACGCGCTCCACCGCCTCTTCCACCGGCAGCGTGTACTGCACGCCACCCGCCACTCCCGGCACGCGGCGGATCGCATCCGAATGCCCCTGGCTCAGCCCCTTGCCCCAGAAGGTGTAGGTGGCGCCTTCGGGCAACAGTGCTTCGCCGATCACGCGGTTGATCGAGAACATGCCCGGATCCCAGCCGGCGGAAATAAGCGCCGTCTTGCCATTGGCGCGCGCCGGTGCATCCACGGCAGCAAAGTATTCGGGAATGCGCGCATGCGTATCGAAGCTGTCCACCGTATTGAACAGCGCCGCCATTTCCGGCCCCTGCTGCGGCAGGTCTTCCTTGGAGCCGCCGCACAGGATCAGCACGTCGATGCGGTCCGTGTGTTGCGCCAGCGCATCCATGCCGAACACCGGCGCGCCGGGCGTGACCGGCTGCACCTGCCCGGGCGCGCGGCGCGTGTAGATGCCGACCAGCTCCATGTCGGGGTTGCGGGCAATCGCGGCTTCCACGCCACGGCCGAGGTTGCCATGGCCGGCAATGCCGATGCGGATGGGTTGACCCATGCTGAGATCCTTCTTCGAGAGTAAAACGGAAAATCCGAAGGCGCAGCCGTGCTGCAGCGCGTGCGCCCATGCTGCATATTCTCCCAGAAACCCACGCTTCTCAGCACAAGGCTTTACAGAATGCACAGCCTCATGGGATAATGCCGGATTAGTTCGCGGAAAGTATGTCAGACGGGCTGGCACGGCTACCGCAACGACACAAGGAATTCCCATGAAAGAAGGCATCCACCCCAACTACCGTGAAGTCTGCTTCGTTGACCTGTCCAACGGCTACCAGATCATCACCCGTTCCTGCGTGAACACGCGCGAAACCATCAAGCTGGACGACGGCCGCGAGCTGCCGCTGTTCAAGCTGGACACCTCCAGCGAATCGCACCCCTTCTACACCGGCACGCAAAAGACCGTGGACAACATGGGCGGCCGCGTGGAGCGTTTCCGCAACCGTTACGGCAAGAAGTAATTCCACTTCCAGCCTACCGAAAAGCAGCCTGCGGGCTGCTTTTTTGTTTGCCGCGGCACGGCTTTTGCAATCATTTGCCTGCCCGGCGCCCAGCCAGCCGCCCGCCCCCGTTACACTCACAGGCACGGGCCATATTGCGGCCTGCCGACTGTTTTCGTCCGACGTGAATCTCCCCACTCCCGCCATCGTCTCCCAGGACGGCGTGCGCAGACTGCCACGCTGGGGCCTGCTGCTGTTCTGCGCCATCTACGTGCTGGCCGGATTCGCCTGGCGCGACCCCTGGAAACGGGTGGACCTGACCAGCTTCGGCTACATGCTGGAGCTGGCCCGCGGTCAGACCAGCTGGCTGGCGCCCGGCCTGCTTGGTGAATCCGCCCATTTCGATGCCCTGCTGCCCTACTGGCTGGGCGCCTGGGCAATCCAGCTGACCCCCACAGGCGCAGCCCCCTTCTTTTCGGTGCGCCTGGTGTTTGCCGGCCTGCTGGTGCTCACCCTGCTGGCCGTCTGGTACGGCATCTACTATCTGGCGCGCAGCCCGCAGGCCCAGCCGGTCAGCTTCGCCTTTGGCGGCGAAGCCAGGCCCACCGACTATGCCCGCGCCATCGCCGATGGCGGACTGCTGGCCTTTCTGGCCTGCCTGGGGCTGGCCCAGCCCAGCCACGAAGTCAGCCCGGCGCTGGCCCAGCTCTGCTTCTCGGCCCTCACGCTGTACGCGCTCGCAGCCCTGGCCTATCGCCTCTGGATGCCGGCATTGCTCGGCACTCTGGGCATGCTCGGCCTGACCCTGTCCGGTGCGCCCTCGCTGGCCCTGCTGTTCGGCCTGTTCGGCGCACTGGTGCTCGCCAGCGGGCAGCGCGACTGGAACGCCCTGCTCGAAAGCGACGGCTACGAGCCCGATCCCGATGCCCGCGCCGCACTGCAGCGCCGCCGCCGGCGCTGGCTGCTCGGCCTGCTGCTGCTCACCATTGGCTGCGCCCTGCTCGCCACCGGTCTCGAGCTGTGGCGCTGGCGCATCGAACGCATGCCCGCGCGCTGGATCGAATGGCGCAACCTGATGCGCATGCACCTGTGGTTCACCTGGCCGGTCTGGCCCATGATCCTGTGGACGCTGTGGCGCTGGCGCACGCACTGGCGCCAGGGTCGCCCCGACCGTCATATCGCCCTGCCCCTTGGCCTGGGCCTGATCTGCTCCGTGGGGGGCTGGATCGGCGAACGCCCGGAAACCACGCTGCTGCTGGGCTTCCCCGCCTTTGCCGCACTGGCCGCCTTTGCCTTGCCCACCTTCCGCCGCAGCGCCAGTGCCTTCATCGACTGGTTCACGCTGATCTTCTTCACGCTGGCCGCCGGCTACCTGTGGTTCATGTGGATCGCCATGCACGCCGGCGCACCGGCGGTGGCCCTGCGCCAGATCGACAAGCAACTGCACGGCTACCTGCCGCCGTTCGACTGGCCGCAGTTCTTGCTCGGCCTGTTTGCCACGCTCGGCTGGATCTACCTGGTGCGCTGGCGCACCAAGCGCCTGCGCCCGGCCATCTGGAAAAGCATGATCCTGCCCGCCGGCGGCGTCACGCTGTGCTGGGTGCTGCTCACCTCGCTGTGGATGCCTGCGGTCAACCACGCACGCAGCTACGCCTTTGTCGGCACCGAAATCGCCACCCTGCTCAGCTCCAAGCCGACCCACACCGGCTGCACCGCCATCTACGGACTGGACGATGCCCAGATCAGCGCCCTGCGCTACTACAGCTCCGCCACGCTCACCCGTGACCGCAACGCCCCGTGCGACTGGCTGCTGGTGGACGTGGCCTCGGTGCCCATCCTGCCGCACCTGTACGACACCACGCAGTGGGCGCTGCAGGACGTGGTCGGCCGTCCCACCGATCCGCGCGAGGCGATCCACGTGTTCGCCCGCGTCAAGCCCTGACCGGAACACCCTGCTCCGCATGTCCGTCCGCTTGTTCGACCTGCGTGCCATCGGCAGCCATGCGGCCACCATCTGGGTCGGCCAGCTCGCCGTGATGGCCTTTGCCATCACCGACACCCTGGTTGCCGGCCGCTATGCCCCCGAGGCCCTGGCAGCGCTCTCGGTCGGTACCGCCATCTACATCAGCATCTACGTCGGCCTGCAGGGCTTCGTGCAGGCCTTGCTTCCGATCTGGGCGCAGCTGCATGGCGCCGGCAAGGCGCTGCGCCTGGGCTACAGCGTGCGCCAGTCGCTCTATGTCACGGCCGTCTGCGCGGTGCTGGGGATGGCTGTGCTGTTGCAGGGCGGCATGCTGATGCGGCTGGTAGGCGTGCCCCCGGCCCTGCAGCCGGTCGTCAGCGATTATCTCGCCATCCAGGCGCTCACCCTGCCGCTGGCCCTGCTGGCGCGCGTGTTCAACACCTTCAGCCAGAGCATCGGCAGGCCCCAGTGGGTGACCGGTCTGCAGGCCGGCGGCCTGCTGCTCAAGATTCCGCTATCGATCTGGTTCACCTTTGGCGGCCTGGGCGTACCCGCCATGGGTCTGGCCGGCTGCGCACTGGCGACCTTGCTCGCCCATGTGGTGCTGCTGGTGCTGATGGCGCTGCTGCTGCACCGGGACGGCTCCTACCGGCCGTACCACGTCTGGCAGCGCCCCGAGCGGCCGGATCTGGCCGAGCTGGGCAGCTTTTTGCGCCTGGGCGTGCCGAGCAGCCTGGCCATCTGGGTCGAGGTCACGGCCTTCACCATGATGTCGCTGCTGGTAGCCCCGATGGGAACGACCGCGGCAGCGGCCCAGCAGGTGGCCAGCAACATGGCGGCGGTGCTGTTCATGTGGCCGCTCTCGCTGGCCATTGCCACCAGTGCCCGCGTCAGCTACTGGCGCGGGGCACGCGAGCCGCGGCATGCGATTCTGGCGCTGCGCAGCGGACTGCTGGTTGCCGCCTGCAGCGCCGCACTGGCTGCCAGCCTGCTGATGCTGCTGCGCGCGCCGCTGGCACAGATCTATGTGCAGCAAGCCGCCGTGGCCGGTCTGGCGGCCAGCCTGTTGCTGCTGGTGGCGCTCTACCATCTGGCCGATGCGATGCAGGTGATGGCCCTGTTCCTGCTGCGCTGCTACCACGTGGTGACTGCGCCCACCGTCATCTATACCTTGCTGCTCTGGGGGCTGGGAATTGGCGTGGGCTACCTGCTCGCCTATGGCCGCCTTCCGATGGGGGGAATCCTGGCCGGACCGCAGGCCTTCTGGGGCATGAGTGCGCTGGCCATGGGCCTGGTCGCCACCGTATTCCTGGTGCTGCTGCGGCGGGTGGTCCGTGCCGAACTGGCGGACTGAATCCGGGAGTCTGAAATGGCTGACTGAAACCCGGTGCCGAGCCGGACTGGAAGCAACTCAGAGCATCTGCCCGGGCTCGGGCGTCGGCGCTGGCTCGAACTCACGGATCTGCTGCGTCGCATTCGGCGATGCCGGATCCCAGGTGCGCTGCTCCGGAAAATCCAGCGCGAAGGTCGACCCGCAGCCTGGCTCGCTGTCGATCATCAGCTGGGCACCGTGGCGCTGGGCAATGTGCTTGACAATGGCCAGCCCCAGCCCGGTACCACCGGTTTCGCGCGAGCGGCTGCGATCGACCCGGTAGAAGCGCTCTGTCACACGCGGCAGGTGCTCACGCGCAATGCCGGGCCCGGTATCACGCACCGCCACCTGCATGCCGCCGTCGGGCAGCATGCGCAGGCTGGCCACCACCTCGCCGCCAAAGGGGGTATAGCGCACCGCATTGCTCAGCAGGTTGCTGATGGCGCTTTGCACCTCGGCACGGCTGCCGCCCAGCTGCACATCGGGCGCCTGAATTTCCGCACGGATCTGATGCGGCGACTCGCCGGCTTCCTGCGCCAGCACCTGTGCCAGGGCACGGGCATCGTCCACGCACTGTTCCACCAGCGCCGCCATGTCCACACGCTCAGACAGGTCGGGATGCGGGCTGCCCTCCAGCGTCGAGAGCATCAGCAGATCCTGCACCAGCCCCTGCATGCGATGCGCCTGGTGTGCCATCAATTCGAGGTAGCGGGCGTTTTCTTCGGGACTCAGCGGCAGGCTCTGCATGGTTTCGACAAAACCGGACAGCACCGTCAGCGGCGTGCGGATCTCGTGCGACACGTTGGCCACGAAGTCGCGCCGCATGCGCTCGGACTGCTCCACCGCCGTCACATCGCGTGACAGCAACAGGCGCTTGCCCTGGCCATAGGGGAAGAACTGCACCGTCAGCCGCACCGGACGCTGCGCCGTGTGCGTGCGCCCCGGAATCACCACGCCGTTGCCGGTCTGCTGCTGCACCCAGTACTTGACGAATTGCGGATCGCGCACCAGATTGATGATGTGCTGGCCAAAGTCGGAGGGGCCATTGAAGCCGAAATGCTCGGACGCCACCAGGTTGAACCATTCCATGCGGCCCACTTCGTCGAGCAGCACCACGCCGATGGGCGAAGCCTGCAGCGCCTCCAGGAACACCTGCAGCTTTTCCTCGGCCTCCTGCGTCTTGCGCTTCATGCGCCGCTGGTTGCGGCGCGACGCTTCGACCACCTCGCCCCACAGGTTGGGGGCCCAGGGCTGCGGATCCGGCATGCCGCGGCGCATCCAGCGCATCACGCGGTAGCCCAGGATGTTGTCCCAGATCAGCCAGCCAATCGCCACCGCGGCCATGATCAGCAGCGCGATCAGGCCGCCCATCAGGTCGTCGCGGCGGAAGGCCAGCCACCAGCCCAGCCCCACCCCGATGACGTGGGAAATGACCAACCAGGTGATGCGCCAGATCATGTCAACAACCGTTCAGGACGCCGGGAAGTCCGGCTGCAAAAAAGAGAAAAGGCCGCACGGTCGGGGTATGGCACCCCGAGCACGCTCGACCTCTGCGTCGTAAATCCCGCACCATACCCTTGCATGGCAATGGCATCTGGCGGGCGGCGATGCTCAGCGCACCGGAGAATCCGTCAGGGCGGTGATGCGGTAACCCGCACCCCGCACCGTCTCGACCATCGACGAGGCAGCTCCCATCGACTCGCGCAGGCGCTTGACATGCACGTCGACGGTACGCTCCTCGATGAAGACATGGTCGCCCCAAACACGGTCCAGCAACTGCGCACGACTGTGCACACGCTCTGCGTTCTTCATCAGGTAGTGCAGCAGCTTGAACTCGGTCGGCCCCAGCTTGATGGGCTGATCATCATAATGTACCCGATAGGTACCAGTGTCCAGCGACAGCTTGCCCAGCTCCAGCACCGTGCTCTCCGGCTCGGGAGCACGGCGACGCAGCACGGCGCGGATGCGCGCCAGCAACTCCTTGGTGGAGAACGGCTTGGTGATGTAGTCGTCTGCCCCCACGTCCAGGCCGGCCACGCGGTCGTTCTCGTCACCGCGTGCCGTCAGGATGATGATGGGCACCGACTTGGTGCGCGGATCGGCACGCCAGCGCTTGGCCAGCAGCAGCCCGCTTTCGCCGGGCAGCATCCAGTCGAGCAGGATCAGGTCGGGCAGATGCTCGTCGAGCTCGCGCTGTGCGCCCTTGCCATCGGTCGCCCAGGTGATCTGGTAGCCGTTATGGCGCAGGTTGACAGCAATCAGCTCGGCAATGGAGGCCTCATCTTCAACGACCAGGATTCGTGGCTGCAGTCTCATGGCTTCCCCAACGCTTCCGTTCAGCTCAGCTGGGACTCGATCGCCTGCAGCGGCGTATGGCGCACGTCCAGTCCCTTGACGATGTAGATGACGCACTCGGCGATGTTCTTGGCATGGTCACCGATGCGCTCGATCGACTTGGCCAGGAACATCAGGTCCAGGCTTTGCGAGATCGTGCGCGGATCTTCCATCATATAGGTGACCAGCTTGCGCATGAAGCCGTCGTACTCGATGTCGATGAGATTGTCGGCGCGCAGGATCTCCAGCGCGATGCGGGAATCCAGACGGGCAAACGAATCCAGCGAGCGGCGCAGCAGGTCGGATGCCAGGTTGGCGGCCACGCGCAGTTCGGACGACGGCAGCGAGCGTGCCGTACCGTTCTGGATGATGCCCTGCACCATGCGGGCGATCTTGGCCGCTTCGTCACCGGCACGCTCCAGGTTGCCGGTGGCACGCGAGATGGCGATCAGCAGGCGCAGGTCGCGCGCCGTCGGCTGGCGGCGGCCGATGATGGAAGTGAGTTCGTGATCGATCTCCATTTCCATGGTATTGACCTGCGGCTCGGCCTTGAGCACGCTCATGGCCACCTCGGCGTTGTAGTCGACCATGGCCTCCACGGCCTGGCGCATCTGCTGTTCGACCAGGCCACCCATTTCCATGACCATGCCGGACACATTGTTGAGTTCAGCGTCGAACTGGCTGGACAGATGTTTTTCGGACATTCCTGCGTCTCCTTGTCGTTATGGGCTCAGCCGAAACGGCCGGTAATGTAGTCCTCGGTCTCCTGACGCTTGGGCTTGAAGAACATTTCCTTCGTGTTGCCGAATTCGATCAGGTCGCCCAGATACATGTACGCCGTATTGTCACTGCAGCGGGCGGCCTGCTGCATGTTGTGCGTCACGATGACCACCGTGTACTCGCTCTTGAGCTCGGCGATCAGTTCCTCGATCTTGGAGGTGGAAATCGGATCCAGCGCGGAACACGGCTCGTCGAGCAGCAGCACTTCGGGCTTGATGGCGATGCCGCGGGCAATGCACAGACGCTGCTGCTGGCCGCCGGACAGGCTGGCGCCGCTCTGGTTCAGCTTGTCCTTCACTTCCGTCCACAGGGCCGACTTCTTCAGCGCCCATTCGACGCGGTCGTCCATCTCGGACTTGTTCAGGTTCTCGAACAGCTTCACGCCGAAGGCGATGTTGTCGTAAATGGACATCGGGAACGGCGTCGGCTTCTGGAACACCATGCCGATCTTGGCGCGGATCAGCGCCACGTCCTTTTTCTTGTCCAGAAGGTCTTCACCGTCGAGCGTGATGCTGCCTTCGGCACGCTGCTCGGGATACAGCTCGTACATGCGGTTGAAGATGCGCAGCAGCGTGGACTTGCCGCAGCCGGACGGGCCGATGAAGGCCGTGACCTGCTTCTCCGGAATGTCCAGGTTGATGTTCTTCAGCGCATGGAACTTGCCGTAGTAGAAGTTCAGGTTGCGGACGGAGATTTTCGGGGCGGGGGTGATGACTGCACTCATGATGCATCTCTCCAAATCAATGTTTCTTGCGGGTCAGCAGACGGGCCAGGATGTTCAGGCCCAGCACAGCCATGGTGATGACGAACACGCCCACCCAGGCCAGTTGCTGCCAGTTTTCATAGGGGCTCATGGCGAACTTGAAGATCATGGTCGGCAGGCTGGCCATCGGCTCGCCCATGTTGCTCGTCCAGAACTGGTTGTTCAGCGCCGTGAACAGCAGCGGTGCGGTTTCGCCGGCGATACGCGCCACAGCCAGCAGCACGCCGGTCACCACGCCGGCCATGGCGGCCTTCAGCGTGATGCTGTAAATCACCTTCCATTTGGGCGTACCCAGGGCGTACGCTGCTTCACGCAGGCCACCGGGAATCAGGTTCAGCATGTTCTCGGTGGTACGGATCACGACCGGAATCACGATCAGCGCCAGCGCCACCGAGCCGGCCCAGCCGGAGAACCCGCCGAACGGCACCACCAGCACCACCGACACGAACATGCCGATCACGATGGAAGGCGCGGACAGCAGTACGTCATTGACGAAGCGCGTGACGTTGGCCAGCCAGCTGTGACGGTCGTATTCGGCCAGGTAGATGCCGGCCATCACCCCGATGGGCGTGCCGATCAGGGTAGCCACGGCCACCATCAGCACCGAGCCCCAGATCGCGTTCGCAATGCCGCCCGGATCATTGGGCGCCGGCGTCATTTCGGTGAACACGGCCAGGCTCAGCCCGCCCACGCCGAGGCGCACGGTTTCGAACAGGATCCAGAACAGCCAGAAGATGCCGAACAGCATGGCAGCAAAGGACAGGCTCAGCGCGACGATGTTGACGATCTTGCGCTTGTTGAATTTGGCTTGGCGGTAATCCGCACGAGGCAGGACGGCGCTCATGTCTTGCTCCCTTCGTTTTTCTGCAGGCGGTTGAGCAGCAGCTTGGAGAAACTCAGCACCACGAAGGTGATAAAGAACAGCACCAGACCCAGGTAGATCAGGGAGGCACGGTGCAGGCCGTCACCGGCTTCGGCAAACTCGTTGGCCAGCGTGGCGGTAATGCTGCTGGCAGGCTCGAACAGGCTGAGCGAGGCCAGCTGGTTCATGTTGCCAATCACGAAGGTCACGGCCATGGTCTCGCCCAGGGCGCGGCCCAGCCCCAGCATGATGCCGCCGATCACACCGGCCTTGGTATAGGGCAGCACGACCTTGTAGACCACTTCCCAGGTGGTGGAACCCAGGCCATAGGCGGATTCCTTCAGCATGACAGGCGTCACTTCGAACACGTCACGCATCACCGAGGCGATGAACGGGATGATCATGATGGCCAGGATGATGCCGGCCGGCAGGATACCGATGCCCACGGGCGGGCCGCTGAACAGGAAATCCAGGCCGGGCACGGCGCCCAGAGAGGCCTGCAGCGGTGCTTGCACATACTGCGCCAGGATCGGGCCGAACACCATCAGGCCCCACATGCCGTACACGATGGACGGAATGGCGGCCAGCAGTTCGATGGCGGTACCCAGCGGGCGCTTGAGCCAAGTGGGCGACATCTCGGTCAGAAACAGCGCAATGCCGAAGCTCACCGGCACGGCAATCAGCAGCGCGATGAGGGAGGTGGCCAGGGTGCCGTAGATCATCACCCAGCCGCCGAAATCTTCCAGCACCGGATCCCACGCGCTGCGCGTCAGGAAGCCCGGGCCAAATTTCTCGATGGCCGGCCATGCGCCCACCACCAGCGAAACCAGGATGCCCAGCAGCAGGCTCAGCGTCACGATGACGGCCAGCTTGGCACCACCGGCAAAAAACAGATCCGCCAGCGCACCTTTGTGACGCTGGACCTTGGGGCTCGGCGGCGGCGCCGTGCGCTGCGCCTTGTCGCTCTCTTGCATGATGCCCTCTGCGGAGGTAACAACGGAAGACATAGTTATCTTTCCCTAAAAACCGACGGATCGCAGCCATCCCGACCGGACGCCGGACCCGCCCTCGAGGCAGGCCCGGCCGGCGACCGGAACGCTTGCGATCAGCCCAGTGCTTACTTGTAGGCAATGGCCTTGCCGGAGCTGTCCTGGATGTTGACCCAGGACTCGATAATCACGGCCTTGACGTCAGCAGGCATTGCCACGTAGTCCAGCTCGGAAGCCATCTGGTCGCCGTTGGCGTACATCCAGTCGAAGAACTTCAGGGAAGCAGCAGCGGCTTCGGGCTTGTCCTGCTTGGCCTGCATCATGATGAAGGTGGCGGCAGTGATCGGCCATGCGTCGGCAGCTTCCTGGTTCGTCAGGATCTGGTAGAAGGACTTCTTCCAGTCGGCGGAAGCGGTAGCGGCCTTGAAGGTCTTCTCTTCGGGGCTCACCACGTTGCCGGCGGCGTTCTTCAGCTTGACGTAGTTCATCTTGTTCTGCTTCACATAGGCGTACTCGACGTAGCCAATGGAGTTGGGCAGACGGGCCACGAACTGGGCCACACCTTCGTTGCCCTTGCCGCCGGTACCGACCGGCCAGTTCACGGCCTTGCCCTCACCCACTTTCTCTTTCCACTCGGGAGAGACCTTGCTCAGGTAGTTGGTGAAGTTGAAGCTGGTGCCGGAGCCGTCGGCGCGGCGCACCGGAGCGATCACGGCATCGGGCAGCTTGAGTTCGGGGTTCAGCGCCTTGATGGCGGGATCGTTCCACTTGGTGATGGTGCCCAGGTAGATCTTGGCCAGGGTGGTGCCGTCCAGCACCATGGCGCCATTCTCGATGCCCTGCACGTTGATCACCGGCACCACGCCACCCACCACGGTCGGGAACTGCACCAGGCCCTTGGCTTTCAGGTCCTCGTCCTTCAGCGGCTCGTCGGAAGCGCCGAAATCGACCGTCTTGGCTTCGATCTGCTTCATGCCGGCGCCGGAGCCCACGGACTGGTAGTTCACCTTGACACCGGAAGCCTTGGCATACTCGGCCGCCCACTTGGAGTACAGCGGAGCCGGGAAGGAAGCGCCGGCACCGGTGATGCCGCCGCTGGCTTGCGCCTGGGGCTGCGGCTCGGCGCCGGAAGCGGCCGGCTTGGCCTCGTCCTTCTTGCCGCAAGCGGCCAGACCCATGGCCATGACGGCGGCCACGCCAACGATTGCAATCCTGCGAGTGTTCTGCATTTTCTATCCTTTTTGCTTCATTTCAGCCGGGGCAACCACCTGCCCGACCGGTTCATGACAAACTGTAAAAATGGTTTGTGACATCAATATGACAATTTCGTGTTGGCCATGTCACATGGTTGTCACGTTGACGCAAACGTCACCGCCGCACCACAACGGCCGGCTGCCGGCAGAAAAAAACCCTGCCGCCAGGCGACAGGGTTCGGGTTCAGGCAGTCGTCGTCAGACGCTTACTTGATGGCGATGGCCTTGCCGGAACCGTCCTTGATGTTGGCCCAGGACTTGCGGATCACCGTCTTCACTTCGGCGGGCATCGGCACGTAGTCCAGGGAGCCGGCAGCAGCGTCACCGTTGCTGTAGGCCCAGTCGAAGAACTTCAGGGAAGCAGCGGCCTTCTCGGGCTTGTCCTGCTTGGTGTGCATCATGATGTAGGTGGCAGCCGTGATCGGCCATGCGTTCTTGCCAGCCTGGTTGGTCAGGATCTGGTAGAAGGAGCCCTTCCAGTTGGCAGCAGCCGTGGCAGCCTTGAAGGTGGTGTCGTCAGGAGACACGATGCTGCCGGCCGCGTTCTTCATGCGGGCGTAGGTCATCTTGTTCTGCTTCACGTAGGCGTACTCGACGTAGCCGATGGAGTTGGGCAGGCGGCTCACGAAAGCGGCAACGCCTTCGTTGCCCTTGCCACCGGTACCCACGGGCCAGTTCACGGCCTTGCCTTCGCCAACCTTGGCCTTCCACTCGGGGTTGACCTTGCTCAGGTAGTTGGTGAAGTTGAAGCTGGTGCCGGAGCCGTCGGCGCGGCGCACCACGGCGATGGCGGCGTCAGGCAGGGCCAGAGTGGGGTTCAGGGCCTTCAGGGCCGGGTCGTTCCACTTGGTGATCTTGCCCAGGTAGATGTCGCCCAGGGTCTTGCCATCCAGCACCAGTGCGCCAGGAGCCACGCCCTTGACGTTCAGGACCGGCACCACGCCGCCCACCACGGTGGGGAACTGCACCAGGCCCTTGGCCTTCAGGTCGGCGTCGGTCAGGGGTTCGTCGGAAGCGCCGAAGTCCACGGTCTTGGCTTCGATCTGCTTCATGCCGGCACCGGAGCCCACGGACTGGTAGTTCACCTTGGAGCCGGACGCCTTGGCGTAGTCGGCCGCCCACTTGGAGTACAGGGGAGCCGGGAAGGAAGCGCCGGCGCCGGTGATGTCTTGCGCCTGGGCAAAACCGAAAGACAGGGCTGCGGCCAGACCGATAGCGGAAACCTTGATGACGGATTTCATGAAATGTCCTTGATTGAATGAATGGATTCCAAGGAGCCAGTACCTTGCAGCAAACTGACCCCGGGCAGACGAACTGTAGGAAGCCACCGTGACAAATCCATGACAGTTTGGCGTTTGTCAGACACTGTGTGCAATATGCCCGTTTTTTCCCCGGCAGCGGCTGCAAAAGCCCTATGATGAAAAAAAGAAACTGTCTCCTTTCCCTCTCTTCATCATGCGCAACGGCACCCGACTTGCAGCGCTTGACCTCGGCTCGAACAGCTTTCGCCTGGAAATCGGCAAGTATGAGCATGGCCAGATCCAGCGCGTCGAATACCTGAAAGAAACCGTCCGCCAGGGCAATGGCCTGGACGACAACAACAACCTCTCCCTCGAAGCCATGCAGCGCGGCTGGGACTGCTTGGCACGTTTCAGCGAGCGCCTGGCGGGCTTCCGCCGCGACCAGATCCGCGCCGTCGCCACACAGACGTTGCGCGAGGCCAACAATCGTGACGTGTTCCTGAGCAAGGCGCACCAGATCCTCGGTTTTCCCATCGACGTGATCGCCGGCCGCGAGGAAGCGCGCCTGATCTACCAGGGCGTGGCCAACCTGCTGCCGCGCTCGGCTGACCGCCGCCTGGTGGTGGACATCGGCGGCCGCTCCACGGAGCTGATTCTCGGCAAGAACCTGGAGCCGATGCAGCTGGAGTCCTTCCAGTTCGGCAGCGTGACCTGGTCGATGCGCTTCTTTCCCGATGGCAAGTTCACGCCTTCTGCCTTCAAGCAGGCCAACATTGCGGCCAAGGCCGTACTGGACGAAGGCGTGGAAATCTACCGCCCTGGGCGCTGGGACGTGGCCTACGGATCGTCCGGCACGATCGGCGCCATTGGCGAGATCCTCGCTGCCAATGGCGGCGAGCCCGGCGTGGTCACGCTCGAAGGGCTGGAATGGCTCAAGCAGAAGCTGCTCAAGGTGCGCAACGTCAACTCGCTCGAACTGGAAACGCTGAAGGAAGAGCGCAAGCCGGTTCTGGCCGGCGGCCTGGCCGTACTGCTGGCGATCTTCGAGGTGCTGCAGCTCAAGCAGATGCAGGTGGCACTGGGAGCCCTGCGCCAGGGCGTGCTGTACGACCTGCTGAACCGCGAGCAACCCACCACCGACCTGCGCCAGGTGACCGTGGGCCGCATGATGGACCGCTTTGCCGTGGACCAGAAGCAGGCACTGCGCGTGGAGCGCACCGCGCTGACGCTCTACCGCCAGCTGACCCCGATCGAGGGCATGACGGTACAGCGCGAACGTATCGAGCGCAAGCTGCGCTGGGCGGCGCGCCTGCACGAGATCGGCCAGCACATCTCGCACAGCAGCTACCACCGCCATGGCGCCTACATCATCGACAACGCCGAAGCGCCCGGCTTTGCCCTGCCCGAGCTGCACTACCTGGGCAACATGGTGCTCGGCCACCGCGGCAAGCTGCGCAAGCTCGATGTGGATTTCAAGGACGTGGGATTCACCTCCCAGTTGCTGGCCCTGCGGCTGGCCGTGATCCTGTGCCATGCACGCCGTCTGCCCACCATGGAAGGATTGCAACTGCAGCGCAAGGTAACGCCCTCGCTCGGCTTTACATTGCTGGTGCCCAAGCAATGGGCGCTGGACTATCCGCAGTCGTACTTCCTGCTGCAACAGGAAGTCGATGCATGGGCGCGCACCGACGTGCCGCTCAAGCTGCAGATTCGCTGAGCGCCGGCAGCGGGCCGGGCCATCAGCACCCGTGCGGGCACTCGCTCACAGCATGCGCGGGTTCTGCACCGCCTTGAGGATGACCTGCCCCTTGCCGTCGCGCACGCGGTGGTGCAGCCACCAGACGGCGCCCTTCTTGATGGAGCAGCTCATCTGCATGCCGAGCAGCTTCTGCGCCACTTCGCCCAGCGTGGGCTGGTGGCCCACCACCAGCACCGGCTCCTCGCTCAGTGGCCAGTTGACGACCTTGAGCAGGGTATCGGACGTGGCATTGGGTGCCAGCTCGTTCACGACGCTGTAGTCGGTCTTGGTCAGGCGCAGCACGGTCTGGCGGGTACGCAATGCCGGGCTGGTCAGGATGCGGGTATCCTTGGGCAGGTGGCGCTTGAGCCAGGCTGCCATTTCCTTGGCCTGCTCCTCACCCTCTTCCGTGAGCGGACGCTTCAGGTCGTCCAGTCCTTCATCCGCGTCCACCGCGATGGCATGGCGCCACAAAATCAGATCCATGGTTGCTCCTTGCTGAGGGTGCGGGCCGGGCCCGCGGATTTTAGGGATTGCCGGCTTTCTTCCGCCCCTTCTTGCCCGCGCCCTTGCCGGCGCCGAGGTAGCGCGTCATCAGGGCGCGCTGCACGTTGCGCGGGTGGTCGAGTGGCGATGGCGGGCGGGCATAGCTGCCGTCAGCCTGCATCTGCCAGGACAAGGCCTCATCATATTCGTAGGCCAGCAGGCATTCGTCAATGATGCGGGTTTTGAGTTCAGGATCGGTGACAGGCCAGGCCAGCTCGATGCGGCGCAGCATGTTACGGTTCATCCAGTCGGCGCTGGAGAGATACAGGTGCTCTTCCTCGCCGATGCCGAAATAGAACACGCGCGAGTGCTCGAGGAAGCGGCCAATGATCGACCGCACACGGATGTTCTCGCTCAGGCCCGGCACCTGGGCATGCAGCATGCAGGCGCCGCGCACGATCAGGTCGATGCGGGCGCCCTTCTGGCCGGCTTCGAGCAATGCCAGGATCAGCGCCTCGTCGGTCAGTGCGTTCATCTTGGCCACGATGCGGCCGCCCTTGCCGGCTGCCGCGGCGCGGCCGGCCTGCGCAATGCGCTGCAGCATGGTGTCCTGCAGCGTATAGGGCGCCATCAGCATGCGCGACAGGCGCGGAATCTCGCTCTGGCTGGCCAGGTGCACGAACACGCGCTGCATGTCGCCGGTGAGCACGTCATCGGCCGTGAAATAGCTCAAGTCGGTATACAGCCGTGCGGTGCGCGGGTTGTAGTTGCCTGTAGCCAGGTGGCCGTAGCGTTTGAGCTTTTTGCCTTCGCGCCGCGTGATCAGCAGCATCTTGGCGTGGGTTTTCATGCCGACCACGCCATACACGACCTGGGCCCCCACGGATTCGAGCTTCTCGGCCCAGTTGATATTGGCCTCTTCGTCGAAGCGCGCCTTCAGTTCCACCACGGCGGTCACTTCCTTGCCACGGCGGATCGCATCGCGCAGCAACAGCATCAGCTCGGAATCCGAGCCGGTGCGGTAGATGGTCTGCTTGATCGCCAGCACGTTCGGATCGTTGACCGCCTCGCGCAGCATGTCGAGCACGGGATCGAAGCTCTCGAAGGGCTGGTGCGCCAGCACATCGCCCTGTTTCAGGCGCTCGAAAATCGAATCGACACCACGCAGGGCCTGCGGGTAGGCTGGCGCAAACGGGGGAAACAGGAATTCGGACTTGTTGACCAGATCCACCAGCAGGCTCATGCGCACCAGGTTGACCGGGCCATGCACGCGATAGAGCGACTGCGGCGGCAGGTCGAACTGGCGGCACAGCAGCTCGGCCAGTTCGTCCGGGCAGTTGGAAGACACCTCCACCCGCACTGCCTTGCCATAGTGGCGCTGCTGCAGCCCTTCGCGCAGCGCCATGCGCAGGTTGCTGACGTCTTCCTCGTCCACTGCCAGGTCAGAGTGGCGCGTGACGCGGAATTGCGAGAGCTGCTCCACCTCGCGGTTGGGGAACAGCTCTTCCAGATGGGCGCGGATCACGCTGGGCAGGGACACCAACTGATCCTTGCCGTCCGACAGGTGCGGCGGCAGGCGCAGCAGGCGGGGCAGCGCACGCGGAACCTTCAGGATGGCGATGCTGTTGGAACGGCCCAGCGCGTCCTGGCCGGCCAGCTTGACGATGAAGTTGAGCGACTTGTTCGCCACCTGCGGGAACGGGTGTGCCGGATCGAGACTGACCGGTAGCAGCAGCGGCCGCACCTGGGTCTCGAAGTAGTGCTTCACCCAGCGGCGCTGCTCGGGCGTGCGCTCGCCGTGCGAGACGATGGTGATGCCGTTGGCGGCCAGCGCCGGATACAGGCTGTAGCGCAGGATGTCGTACTGCTGGGCCACCAGTTCGTGTGCCCTGGCCGAGACGCTCAGGAACTGGCGCTCGGTGAAGTCGCCTTCATGGATGTGGTTTTGCGCCGCATCGAGCAGGTCCGCCATGCGAACTTCGAAGAATTCGTCCAGGTTGGAGGAAACGATGGACAGGTAACGCATGCGCTCGAGCAGTGGCACTTCCTCGCGCGCGGCCCAGTCGAGCACGCGCGTGTTGAAGGCCAGTATGCTCTCGTCGCGGTCAAGCATGGCGGGAAATTGCATGGAATGGACTCGGCAGTCTGCGGACCGTACATGGGGAGCATGCCAAAAACCGGCGCCGCAAAGACAAAATGCCTGCCCGCAACACGGGTTGCGACAGGCATCTGCAAAAAACAGGGAATGGCGAACTATACCATTAACTGCGTGCTGCGTCGAACTGGCGGCGGTAGCGCGAGGGCAGATCTGCCACGCGCATCATCATCGGCAGGTCGGCCGTGTTGAAGTCCGGATCCCAGGCGGGAGCGCCCAGTACCTTGGCGCCGAGACGCAGGTAGCCCTTGATCAGCGCCGGGGGCTCGACCACCACGTCGCTCTGCAGCTCGTCCACCGGCAGCGGCAGGCGCGGGGTGACGTGGTATTCGATGGGGGCGAGGTGCGTCTGTCGCACCTGCTGCCAGATGCTGGCAGCGGCATAGCCGGAGGGCAGGCCGTGGTGCGTCATGGGGATGCTGGCGCAGCCGACCATGGTGTCGAGCTGGTTGCGGCCCATGAACTCGGCCAGCGCGCCCCACAGCGTGAGGATCACGCCGCCGGAACGGTAGTCGGCATGCACGCAGCTGCGGCCCAGCTCGACCATGCTGGCGCGCAGGTGGCGCAGGCGTACCAGATCGAATTCGGCATCGCTGTAGATGCTGCCGACGCGGCGTGCCTGGGCCGGGGTAAGCACGCGGTAGGTGCCGACCACCATGCCGGTTTCCAGATCACGCACCAGCAGGTGCTCGCAGTAATCGTCGAACAGGTCGATATCATGGCCGGGGATGCCGGCCTTGAGGGTGGCGCCCATTTCTTCGGCAAACACCTGGTAGCGCAGGCGCTGTGCTTCGCGCACTTCGTCAAGATTGCGCGCCCAGCGGGCATCCAGCCCGTGCTTGGAGCTGGCAGCCTCACGCATGGTGGCAGGCTGCACCAGCGCGGGGGCTGCTGGCAGGACGACAGGGGACACCGAAACCTCCGGAGTGCTGGCGGGAGCCACGGAAATGGGGCGTGCATGCGCCAGCGCCGCCCCGGCCTTGCGCAAGGGCTTGCGCAGCAGGGCTGGCAGCCCGCGCATGCGCGGGGAGAGGTCGAAAGTGGGCGTAGGCAGCTCTTTCATGCTTGTCAGTTCCTGTGTAACTCGGTATGTCTGTGCCCCAGTGTGACGATGGTGCATGACAATCATGCTGCTGATTTGTGAACATTCCGTGAATCTATCACAGCGCCCTGCCCTGCCACAGCAGCGAAACAACGCGAAAAAGCCGCCCGCAGGCGGCCTCTTGCAGCATTTACATGTACTTACTTCACCACCATCGCGGTGAATGGCCAGACATAGGCCTGCAGCGTCACGAACAGGCCGACCAGCATGGCCAGCACCAGCGAGTGCTTGAACACATAGCGCAGGATCACGCCCTCCTTGAACCAGCGCGTTGCCGTGGAGGCCACCACGATGGACTGGGCATCGATCATCTTGCCCATCACGCCGCCGGAGCTGTTGGCTGCGCCCATGAGGTTGGGCGACAGTCCCAGCTGGTCGGCCGCCACCTTCTGCATGCCGCCGAACAGCACGTTCGATGCGGTGTCTGAACCGGTCAGCGCCACTCCCAGCCAGCCCAGCATGGTGCCGAAGAAGGGATAGAACACGCCCGTCATGGCGAATGCCAGGCCCATGGTGGTGTCGATGCCGGAGTAGCGCGTGAGCGTGCCCAGGGCCAGCATCAGCACAATGGTGAGCAGCGAGTAGCGCACCAGCCAGAAGGTCCTGACGAACTGGCGCAGCAGACCACCCACGCTGTAGCCCATGGCCAGCCCACCCAGTACGGCGGCCAGCAGGATGCCGGTACCGGTGGCGGACAGCAGGTTGAACACGTAGATGGCGGTTTCCTTGTGCGGCACCGGAACCGCCGGCGGCATTTTCTCGATCATGTTGTGCAGGCCCTCGATCGGGAACTGCGGCGCGAAGATACCATTGAAGAAGGCCTTCACGCTGGGCATGCCCCACAGGAACACGAACACGGTCAGGATCACCCAGGGCATCCAGGCGCGAATCACGGTGGCGCGGTCATGGCGCGCAGGCGGCGTGGCTTCCCTGCCCTCGCCGCCTTCGGCCTCGTGGCCGCGCAGCGAGGTGCTGGTCCAGATGCGGCGCGGCTTCCACACCCGCAGGAACAGCACCAGGCTGACCATGGAGGCGATGGCGGAGATCACGTCGACCAACTCGGGACCGATGTAGTTGGATGTCAGGAACTGGGCAATGGCGAAGCTCAGGCCCGTCACCAGAATGGCCGGCCAGATCTCCATCATGGCCTTGCGGCCTGCGAAAGCCCAGATCAGCCAGAACGGCACCATCAGCGAGAACAGCGGCAGCTGCCGGCCCACCATGGCGGACAGCTCCATCGCATCGTAGCCGTGCACCTTGGCCATGGTGATGATGGGCGTGCCCAGCGCGCCGAAGGCCACCGGTGCGGTGTTGGCAATCAGGCTCAGGCCGGACGCGGCCAGCGGCGAGAAGCCCAGGCCGATCAGGATGGCTGCCGTCACCGCCACCGGCGTGCCGAAACCGGCCGCGCCCTCGAAGAATGCACCGAAGGCAAAGGCGATCAGCAGCAGTTGCAGGCGGCGGTCTTCGGTGATGCCGGCAATCGAGTCCTGCAGCACCTTGAAGCTGCCGTTGTTCTCGGTGAGCTGGTGCAGAAAGATGATATTGAGCACAATCCAGCCGATCGGCAGCAGGCCGGTAAAGGCGCCCATCATGGCCGCCTTGCCGGCCATGGTGCCGGGCATGCCGAACACGAAGATGGCAATCAGCAAGGCGCTGACGAGGCCGAGGCCGGCCGCAATATGGGCCTTCATGTGCAGAAAGCCGAGGCCGATCAGCATCACCGCCACCGGGATGACAGCCAGCAGCGTGGACAGCAGCATGCTGTCCGTCGGGTTATAGATTTGTTGCCATACCATGCGCGAATATCTCCTGTGCTCTTCTGCCACCCCGATGCAGGATGACCAAGTGGCGCAGTTTACATACAGACATTCGCTTCTAAGTGCATGATTTCATTGAAAGTAATAGACTTCGGCAGGCTGATTCTGAAATATTTTCACGCATCGCGGCAATAGGGCGTAAACCCTGATGCGCAAGGATAGCAACCTGGACTATTCGCGCGCGCCCATACGGACAGCACTGCCGGGGAAGCCATGCTGCGGCTGGCAACTCACGGGCGGTGCCACTCAGCTGATGGTTGCAGCCGTGCTGGCTGACGCCGCTTCCGCCACCGGCTCCAGATCGCCCAGGGTCTGCACGGGCTCCATGTCGAACGGGAGCATTTCGATGGTGGCGTGCAGCTGGGGCTGGCTTTCCACCAGCGCGCGCTCCACATCGTTGCGCAGCTTGGCCGAGCGGCCCAGCGTCCAGCTCGCCGGCACGTGCATGTGCATGGAAACAAAGCTGCGCTGGCCGGCCGCGCGCGTGACCACATGATCGAAACGCACCAGTTCGCGGCCCTGCGCATCCTTTTCCTGCTGCACGAAACGGTCCAGCGTCTGCTGGATGCTGTCTGCAGTTTCGCTGTCGACCACGCTGTCCATCAGGCCATGGCTGGAGTTGCGGATCAGGTGCCAGCCCTCCTTCAGGATGTTCAGCGCCACGGCAATGGCCACTACCGGGTCCAGCCAGAGCCAGCCGGTCAACTGCACCAGCGCCACGCCGGCAACCACGCCGAGAGAGGTCCAGACGTCGGTACGCAGATGGCGCCCATCCGCCTCTAGCGCAATCGAGTTGTGCACCTTGGCCGCCTTCAAAAGCACCCAGGCGCCAATGCCATTGAGCACAGTACTGGCCATCGAGAACGCCATGCCCCACCCCAGCTGCTCCAGCGGCTGCGGGTTCATGAGGCGGTCGATCGAGGTCCAGAGAATGCCCAGCGCGGCGCCGAAGATCAGCATGCCCTCGAAGCCGGACGAAAAGTATTCGGCCTTGTGGTGGCCGTGGGGATGGTCCTCGTCCGCCGGGCGCTCGGCGATGGTCACCATCATCAGCGCGAAGACGGCACCGGCCAGGTTGACGAAGGACTCCATGGCGTCGGACAGCAGGCCGACCGAGCCGGTCACATACCAGGCCAGGGTCTTGAGGATGATGGTCAGGACGGCGGCCGCAGCCGACATCCAGAGCAGGGTCTTGGGACGAGGGAGTTTCATGGACATTCCGTAGGACAGTCGGGCAGACTGGGGGATGGGGTGTCAGTCGAATCCGGGGTCCTGCTCCAGCCGTCGCATCCAGACCGAGTGGGGAGACAGCTGCCAGAACACCCAGGCGGACGCGAGCGTCATGCCGCCCATGCAGATGAAAGTGTAGCGGAAGGCCTGCTGCATGCGCTCCGGGTCGGCTTCTGCCTGCAGGGTTTCGGCAAAACCGCCAAGCACGGCGGCGGCCAGCGCAACACCCAGGCTCATCGCCAGCATCTGCACCATGGACAGCAGGCTGTTGCCACTGCTGGCCTGCGCCGTATCCAGATCACGCAGAGTGAGTGTGTTCATGGCGGTGAACTGCAGCGAATTGCAGGAGCCGAACAGGTAGAACTGCAGCACCAGCAGCCAGACCGGCTCCGCCCCGCTGATCAGGGCAAAACTGGCGATCATGCCGCCCACCAGCGCGGTGTTGATGACCAGCACGCGCCGGTAGCCGTAGCGTGTGATTGACCAGGTGGCAAAGCGCTTGATCAGCATGCCGGCGAGCGCCATGGGCAGCATCATCATGCCCGCCTCGGCTGGCGAATAGCCGAGGCTGAGTTGCAGCATCAGGGGAATCAGGAAAGGCACGGCACTGCTGCCCAGACGCGAAATCAGGTTGCCCGTGAGGCCGATGCTGAGCGCCGGCACGCGGAACAGGCTGGGCGCAAACAGCGGATGGGCTTGCCGTCCCGCGCGCAGCCAGTAGGCGGCCAGGCAGGCCAGGCCCGTCACCAGCACGACGAGCGAGGCCGCGCCATGCAGGCCGATCGCAGCCAGCCCGTCGACGGACAGCAGCACCAGCGCCATGCCCAGGGCCAGCAGGCCGTATCCCGGCACGTCCAGCCTGCTGCGCTCCACGCCGCGGAAATCCGGCAGATAGCGTCTGGCAGCGATCCAGCCGATCAGCCCGACCGGCACGTTGACGAGGAAAACCCAGTGCCAGGAGGCGATTTCCACCAGCCAGCCACCCAGCGTGGGGCCGAGCAAGGGCCCCACCAACCCCGGAATCGCGACAAAACTCATGGCACCCAGGAAACGTTCGCGCGGAAAGGCCCGCAGCACGGTCAGGCGGCCCACCGGCATCAGCAGCGCACCGCCTGCGCCCTGCAACACGCGCGCTGCCACCAGCTGGTTGAGGGTCACGGCCAGTCCGCAGGCCAGCGAGCCGATGACAAACACCAGGATCGCACCCAGAAACATGCGGCGCGTGCCGAAACGGTCTGCCAGCCAGCCCGACAACGGAATCAGGATGGCCATGGTGAGCGAATACGCCACCAGCACCGCCTGCATGCGCAGCGGACTCTCGCTCAGGCTCCGCGCCATGGCCGGCAGCGCCGTGTTGACGATGGTGGCGTCCAGCGTCTGCATGAAGAAGCCGACCGCCACCAGCCACAGCAGGCGCCGGAGCTGGCGTTCATCAGCCTGGGGCAGAACCGGTGGCGTCATGTTGCAACCGGCAAAACGCCGACAACCGCCACGAGGGCGGTTGCAGATAGGGGGCGAAACGCATCACGCCGGCCTACTGCGCCGGCGCACCAACACCGCATGACGGCTCTTACATTGAGAAGCTGGAGCCGCAGCCGCAGGTGGTTTCGGCGTTCGGGTTGCGGATCACGAACTGGGCACCCTGCAGGTCTTCCTTGTAGTCGATCTCGGCACCGACCAGGTACTGGTAGCTCATGGCATCGATCAGCAGGGAGACGCCGTTCTTGGTCATCACGGTGTCGTCGTCGTTGGTGATTTCGTCAAAGGTGAAGCCGTACTGGAAACCCGAGCAGCCGCCGCCCTGCACGAACACGCGCAGCTTCAGGTCGGGGTTGCCCTCTTCGGCGATCAGGTCGGCCACCTTGGCGGCAGCGCTGTCGGTGAACAGGATGGGGTCGTCGGAGACGGGGGCTGCATTCTCGGCAGCGGTGGATTCGGCAACAGTAGTCATGTCTTGCACTTCTTGAATCAGTCAGTCTGGCAGCAATAGTACAGCAAATTACTCAACCATTTGCCGCACATCCCTATTGCCGTTGCGGGATGTAGGGTTTTGGCACCGGCGTGCCGGGATGCTGCATAAAAAAACCGCACGCGGCAAGCCGGTGCGGTTTCTTGCGGCAGCAGAAAGCGATTAACGCTTGCTGAACTGCTTGGCGCGACGGGCGCCACGCAGACCGATCTTCTTGCGTTCCACTTCGCGGGCGTCACGCGTGACGAAGCCGGCCTTGCTCAGTTCGGGCTTGAGGGCTGCGTCGTAGTCGATCAGGGCACGGGTGATGCCGTGGCGGATGGCGCCAGCCTGGCCGGATTCGCCGCCGCCGTGCACGTTGACCTGCACGTCGAAGGATTCCAGGTTTTCAGTCAGGGCCAGCGGCTGCTTGGCGATCATGATGGAGGTCTGGCGGCCGAAGAACTCTTGGATGTCCTTGCCGTTGACCGTGATCTTGCCGGAGCCTTTTTTCAGAAACACGCGGGCGACGCTGGATTTGCGACGGCCGGTGCCATTGTTCCAATCACCAATCATTGTGATGCTCCTTTAGACTTCCAGCACTTTGGGTTGTTGGGCAGTGTGCGGATGCTCAGCACCGCCGTACACCTTCAGCTTCTTGATCATGGCGTAGCCCAGAGGACCCTTGGGCAGCATGCCCTTGACGGCCTTCTCGAGCGCGCGGCCGGGATGCTTGGCCTGCAGATCGCGGAAGTTGGTGGCATAGATGCCGCCGGGGAAGCCGGAGTGGCGATAGTACATCTTGTCCAGAGACTTGGTACCGGTCACTTTCAGCTTGGAGGCGTTGATCACGACGATGTAGTCGCCGGTATCGACGTGGGGGGTGTAAATGGCTTTGTGTTTGCCGCGCAGACGGAGGGCAACTTCGCTGGCTACCCGGCCGAGCACCTTGTCGGTGGCGTCAATCACAAACCACTCATGTTGCACCTCAGCGGGTTTTGCGCTGAATGTTTTCATGGGTTTTTTCCTTTGGAAATGTGGTTTGGCTGGCTATTTCGCTAGCCGTGCCGCGCAACCATTGCACGGCGGGGGCGTCCGGCCTATTCCACGGTCGGTGTTCTTCTGGTGAGAACCTCTTAGGTGGGGGTACTGCTTTTGCCGCGGGCCAAAGACGCAGGCAAGCCGATGATTATACGAAGAATCCGGTGATTGCCACAAGTATTTGATGACTGCCACCCTTCGACTGTGCCCGCCGGCCCACAAAGCCCTGTACGATGGCGGGCATCATGTTCAGCTACCGCCACGCCTTCCACGCAGGCAACCACGCCGATGTGCTCAAGCACATGACGCTGGTTGCCATCCTGCGCTACCTCACTTCGTCCAAGGAAACGCCCCTGCTGCTGGCCGATACGCACGCCGGCACCGGCCTGTACCGGCTCGATGGCGGCGATGCGCAGACTAGCGGCGAAGCCAGCGAGGGCGTGCTGCCGCTGTGGCAGCAGTATGGCCCGGGCGCGCCGGACGCTGCCAAGGCACCGGAAGCCCTTGCGGCGTATTTTGAGGTGCTGACCGCCTTCAACGGCGGCGAGGCGCTGCGCAAGTATCCCGGCTCGCCCTTTATCACCGCCACGCTGATGCGCCCGCAAGACCAGTTGCGCCTGTTCGAACTGCACCCCACCGACAGCCGCCTGCTCGACAACAACGTGGCGGAACTGAACCGGCCCGACGCCATCCAGGTGGTACGCAACAACGGCTTTGCCGGCCTCAAGGGTCTGCTGCCGCCGCCCAGCCGGCGCGGCCTGATCCTGATCGACCCGAGCTACGAGCTCAAGACCGACTACGGCCAGGTGACTGCCACGGTGCAGGACGCCCTGCAGCGGTTTGCCACCGGCTGCTACGCAGTCTGGTATCCGGTGATTCCGCGCCCCGAGGCACATGAACTGCCGCGCAAGCTCAAGGCCCTGGCCCAGCAGGCCGGCAAGAGCTGGCTGCATGCCACGCTGGCGATTGGTCGCGGGGATGAAAACAGCGCACGCGATGGACTTCGCGCCAGCGGCATGTTCGTCATCAACCCGCCCTTCGTGCTGAAGGAGCAGCTGGAGCAGGCGCTGCCGGTGGTGCACAAGTTGCTCAAGCGCGGTACCGGCGCCAGCTGGGCAGTTGAGGCCAGCAAGGCCTGACGGCATTCTCGCGCTTTTTTCTAGCACCCCCCGACCCTGGCAAACGCATTGCCTCCCAAGCCTGCTTGGGCGCTCCTCTCCATGTGTGGGGCGCTTCTTCGCAATCCCAGCGTCTTGGTCCGCCAAGCATCCTTCGGGGCACCGGTAATTTCTGCGCGACTCTTAATCTGGATCATCCAAGCTGCTGACGCGTCCGCATCCGCAATTCACCGAATTGCATAATGTCAGGTGGCACCAGTCGGACTTCATTCCTACAGCCCTGCCGAACCTAAAGAACCCGATCCCTGCTGCGGTGTGTTTTTCCGCGGCTTCGGGCTTCTACTTTCAAAAAATCGGAGGTTTCCCATCCATGGCACACGTCAAATTCTTCAGCGGCGAACAGGTTCCGCTCGAAATGCACAAGGTTCGCATTGTGCAGAAACTCAATCTCGTTCCGGTGGAGCAGCGCCTGGCCGCCATCACCGAGGCAGGCAACAACACCTTCCTGCTGCAGAACAAGGATGTCTTCATGGACATGCTGACCGACAGCGGCGTGAACGCCATGAGCGACCAGCAGCAGGCCGCCATGATGATCGCCGATGACAGCTACGCCGGCAGCGCCACCTACACGCGCCTGGAGCGCAAGCTCAACGAGATCTTCGGCATGGACTACTTCCTGCCCACGCACCAGGGCCGTGCCTGCGAGAACATCCTGGCGCAGACGCTGGTGACGCCGGGCAGCGTGGTGCCGATGAACTACCACTTCACCACCACCAAGGCGCACATCACGCTCAACGGCGGGATGGTGGAAGAGATCATTTCCGACAAGGGTCTGGAAGTGGTCAGCGCGCACCCGTTCAAGGGCGACATGGATGTGGCGAAGCTCGAAGGCATCATTGCCAAACATGGCGCCGACAAGATCGCTTTCGTGCGCATGGAAGCCGGCACCAACCTGATCGGCGGCCAGCCCATCTCGCTGCAGAACCTGGCCGACATCCGCCGCGTGTGCGACGAGCACAAGCTGCTGCTGGTACTGGACGCCAGCCTGCTGGCCGACAACCTGTACTTCCTCAAGCAGCGCGAGGAGAGCTGCAAGGCCCTGTCCATCCGCGAGATCACGCGCAAGATGGCCGACCTGTGCGACATCATCTACTTCTCCGCACGCAAGCTGGGCTGCGCGCGTGGCGGCGGCATCTGCATCCGCAGCAAGGCCGTGTACGAGAAGATGCGCGGTCTGGTGCCGCTGTACGAGGGCTTTCTGACCTACGGCGGCATGTCGGTGCGCGAGATGGAAGCGCTGACCGTCGGCCTGGACGAGACCATGGACGAGGACATGATCAGCCAGGGTCCGCAGTTCATCGCCTACATGGTGGACGAGCTGCAGAAGCACGGCGTGCCGGTGATCACCCCTGCTGGCGGCCTGGGCTGCCACATCAACGTGATGCAGTTCCTGGACCACATCCCGCAGGCGCAGTACCCGGCCGGTGCGCTGGCTTCGGCGCTGTACATCGTCAGCGGCGTGCGCGGCATGGAGCGCGGCACTCTGTCCGAGCAGCGTGACCCGGACGGCACCGAGCCGATGGCCAACATGGAGTTGCTGCGCCTGGCCATGCCGCGCCGCGTGTTCACGCTGTCGCAGGTGAAGTATGTGGTGGATCGCCTGGTGTGGCTGTACCAGAACCGCCAGCTGGTGGAAGGCCTGCAGTTCACGGACGAGCCTGCCATCCTGCGCTTCTTCTATGGCCGTCTGGCACCGGTGTCGGGCTGGCAGCAGAAGCTGGTCGAGAAGTTCCGCACGGACTTTGGCGACAGCCTGTAATTCGCGGATGCAGCTGGTACTCTCCTGACGGTAAGCACCGGCTTGGCCTCGGGTGGCGCAGCACAGATATCGCGCTGCGCCTGCCGGGCTGCCGGGCTGCCGGGCTGCCGGGCTGCCGGGCTGTCGGGCTGTCGGGCTGTCGGGCTGTCGGGCTGTCGGGCTGTCGGGCTGTCGGGCTGTCGGGTCAGGCAGGATACAGGCAACCGAGCACGCGCGGGCCGCGTGCCCCTGTGACGGCCGTCATGTCGATCGGCTCACGCAGCCAGGTCTTGCTGGCCAGCCAGGCAAAAGCAGTGGCCTCCACCGCTTGCGGATCCATGCCGTGGGCCAGGGTGGATTCCACGATCACACCAGGCAGCGCCTGCGCCAGCTGGCGCATGATTTCCCCGTTGCGTACGCCACCGCCGCATACCAGCAGGCGCCTGGCGTCGGGCGCAGACGTGCGCAGATGATGCGCTGCCGCTTGCACCGTATAGGCCGTGAGTGTCGCCTGCACATCCACCGGAGCCATGCCGGGATGCGCTGCGAGTTGCTGCTGCAACCACTCCATATTGAAAAGATCGCGCCCCGTGCTCTTGGGTGGGGGCTGCTGGATATAGGGCTCGGCCATCAACTGCTGCAACAGCGCGGCCTGCAGCTGCCCCTGCGCCGCCCAGCGGCCATCGGCATCATAGGGCTGGCCGGTATGCAGTTGGCACCAGCCATCGAGCAAAGCGTTGGCAGGGCCGCAATCGAAGCCGACAGGCGTCCTGCCAGGCTGCAGCAGGCTCAGATTCGCGATGCCGCCAAGATTAAGCACGGCCATGGTGCCACTGCCGCATTGGAAGCCGGCGCCGCTTTGCCACAGCGCCTGGTGAAACACCGGCACCAGCGGCGCGCCCTGCCCGCCTGCAGCCACGTCGCGGCTGCGGAAATCGCAGGCCACGGCAATGCCGCTCAGCTCGGCCAGCAAGGCGCCATTGACCAATTGTGTCGTGTACCCCATCCCATCAAACAGACCCGGGCGATGCCGCACCGTCTGCCCATGCGCACCGATGACGGCCACGTCGGCAGGCGCCAGACCCGCCTGTGCGCATAGCTGCTGCACGCACTGGGCATACACCTGCATCAGCGCATTGGCGGCCAGCGCCGCACGGTGCAATTCGTTGTCGCCAGGGCTGTTGAGCGCCAGCAGTTCATCGCGCAAAGCCTGCGGCAGGTCCACGCTGGCAAAGGCACGCTGCACCAGGCGCAAAGACGAAGCCCCGCCAGAAGCGGGGCTGATGTCGACCAGAACGCCGTCGACACCATCCATGGAGGTGCCGGACATGAGGCCGATGCAGGTCAGGGGAAAAGCGGTAGCTGGCGCAGTCATGCGCGCATCATACGCCAGCCCCTGCGGGATCAACGGGCGCTGGCGAGCTGAATGCCTTGCGCCTGCTCCCAGTTGCGCTGGGCCAGTGCCACGACTTGGTTGAAGGCCGGACGCTGCGAAGCGGCCAGGGTTTCGGCGCGCTTCTCGGCCAGCACCACCTCGGGGTTCTCCGGCACGTCGTTGTTGCGCGTTTCGAAATGCAGGTGCGGCCCGGTGGACCAGCCGGTATTGCCGGATTTGGCAATCATGCTGCCCTGTACCACCTTCTCGCCCACACGCACATGGATGCTGTTCAGGTGGGCATACAGCGTGGACTGCTTGTTGGCATGCTCGACGATGACCACATTGCCATAGCCGGTCTGCGTACCGGCAAAGCTCACGGTCCCGTCAGCCACGGTCACCACCGGAGTACCGATGGCAACGCGATAGTCCACACCCGTGTGCGGGCGCGCATCGCCAAACACGGGGTGCAGGCGATACGGAGAAAAACCGCTGGTGATGAAGGCGCCGCCGGGAATCGGCGAAGCCAGGTAGGCCAGCTCCAGGCTCTTGCCCTCGGGTGTGTAGTACTTGCCGGACTGGCCGCGGCCGCCGTCAAACCACACGGCGCTGTGCGTGCTGCCCTGCACCTGCACCTTCGCGTTGAGCACACGGCCGAAGCCCAGCACTTCGCCGTCCACGGCCATGCTCTCGTAGGCCACGGTCAGGGCGTCGCCCTTGCGCGCATCCTGTTCGATGCGGGTTACCGGATCGAAGATATCCAGCACCTGGGTGGCGACTGCAGCGGGCACGCCGGCGGCACCGGTTGCCTGGAAATACTTGCCGCCCAGCGTCACGCTGGCCAGTTCGGTACGCACTTCAGGCGCACCGGACTTGGTCTGGTAGCGGAAGCCGTCGCCTTCGCGGGTAATGGTCAGCTCCTGGTAGCGGCGCGTCTGGCCGGCTTCGATCCAGCGCACACGCAGGGACTTGAGGCGCTGGTCGGGCAGCACCTCGGCCTGCACGGCGCGCTGGTTCTGGCCCAGCAGTTCGCCGCGCACCGCATCGGTCGTGCGCAGATAGCTCTCGGCAGCAGCGTCGCTCACGCCGATACGGGTCAGCAGGCTGGCTGCAGTATCGTTCTCGCGGGTGTCGGTATTGCGGTAGAGCACGAATTCGTGGGCGCGCAGGTCGGCCTCCTGCTTGCTCAGGGCCGTGGCGGGTTGCACCACTTCCAGCACCTGGCGGATGACCACGTCATCCTGCTGATTGGGAGCGACCACGGCAAAGGCACCACCCGCACCCAGCAGCATCACGGCAGCCAGGGCGCCGAGGCCTGCGCGCGGGTTGCCGCGCATCCAGGCACGCGCCTCGCACGCTGCAGCGCGCAGCGTCCCCTGGACGCCTGTCTCGCTGCCTTGTTCCACTTCGCTTGTCTGTTCGGTTTCAGTCATCAATTTCTTACCATGGAGACCGGCAGGGCCTCCATCACAGGGCACGCACCGCTCCGGCCAGGCGACTCGCAGTCACCCTGCATCAAGGGCCGGATCAGGCCACGCATTGAATTTTCTGCACATGCAGCGAGCACGATCGCCCGAAAACTGCATCCTCGTCGAGGGCGCCCCGCGACACATTCCGTGTCGATACAGGGAGATCACAGTTCTGCCGCCCCACTGCGGCGCTGTTGGATAAAATGAGCGCCACTTCCTACTACTGTCATCCCCCGTGCTACACGGATGTAGGAGCAGGATGACATCTGGGTGTGGAGTATGACAGTCTTTCTCTGTCAGCATCCTGAATTACCCGCAACCCTTTCTGCCATTTGCAAGCGCATGTTACACGGCGGCAGCGGCACACAAACATGACGAAAATGTTAAATAGTACTGAAATCAACCAGTTGAATCCCAGTTCCGATGTGCTACATGCACTGAATGTTACAAAGCGTGGCTGCGAGGAACTGTTGCCCGAGAACGACTGGCTGCGCAAGCTGATCAAGTCCGAGCAGAGCGGCCAGCCGCTGCGCATCAAGCTGGGGCTGGATCCGACGGCGCCCGACATCCACATCGGCCACACGGTGGTGCTGAACAAGATGCGCCAGCTGCAGGACCTGGGCCACACGGTCATCTTCCTGATCGGTGACTTCACCAGTCTGATTGGCGATCCCTCCGGCCGCAACAGCACGCGCCCGCCGCTGACGGCCGAGCAGATCAAGTACAACGCCGAAACCTACTACCAGCAGGCCAGCAAGGTACTGGACCCGAGCAAGACCGAGATCCGCTACAACAGCGAGTGGAACGACCAGCTCGGCGCGCGCGGCATGATCCAGCTGGCCGCGAAGTACACCGTGGCGCGCATGATGGAGCGCAACGACTTCCATGAGCGCTTCCATGCCGGCAACTCGATCAGCATTCACGAGTTCCTGTATCCGCTGATGCAGGGCTACGACTCGGTGGCGCTCAAGTCCGATATCGAGCTGGGCGGCACCGACCAGAAGTTCAACCTGCTGATGGGGCGTCACCTGCAGGAAGAGTACGGCCAGGAGCCGCAGTGCATTCTGACCATGCCGCTGCTGGAGGGCCTGGACGGCGTGGACAAGATGTCCAAGTCCAAGAACAACTACATCGGCATCACCGAGGACGCCAACACCATGTTCGCCAAGGTGCTGTCGATCAGCGATACGCTGATGTGGCGCTGGTTCACGCTGCTGTCCTTCCGCTCGGAGGAAGAAATCCGCATGCTGCGCTCGCAGGTGGAAGGCGGGCGTAATCCGAAGGAAGTGAAGGTGGCGCTGGCCAAGGAGATCACGGCGCGCTTCCACAGCGCCGCGGCGGCCGATGCGGCGGAACAGGACTTCATCAACCGCTCGCGCGGCGGCATTCCGGACGAGATCGACGAGCGCAGCCTGCCGCTGGGCGACGGCGGCGCGCCGGTGGGCATCGGCGCCCTGCTCAAGCAGGCGGGCCTGACGGCCTCGTCGGGCGAGGCCAACCGCCTGATCGATGGCGGCGGCGTGCGCGTGGATGGCAGCGTGATCAGCGACAAGGGCCTGAAACTGGGCGCGGGCACCTATGTGCTGCAGGTGGGCAAGCGCAAGTTTGCGCGGGTGACGCTGGGCTGATTCTGTTGGCGATGGCACCCTGCGGAGGGTGTCATCCAAGCTTCAACAAGGGGTAACCAATTCGTCATTTTGCAACTGCATGATGGGCAGTCGTTTTCGTCCACCCATTTCTGGAGCCTTCATGCATTCCGACAAGACCCCTTCCGTTATCTACGACGATAACGAAATCGTCAACCACAGCAACAACACCCATTTCAACGACATCCTGGCGCCCAACCTGAACCGCCGCAGCGTGCTGCGCGGCAGCGTGGCCACTTCTGCCGGCGTGCTGCTGGGCAGCGTGGGCCTGACGGCGTGTGGTGGTGACGGTGGCACCGCGACCCCGAGCCCCAACGCCGACAAGGGTGCCGACAAGCTCAAGCTCAGCTTCGAACCCGTGCAACACACCAACGCCGACCTGGTGACGGTGCCCAAGGACTATCAGGTCAGCATCCTGCACGCCCTGGGCGACCCGATCAGGTATGGCCACAGCAGCTGGAAGGATGACGGCTCCGAGACGGCCGAGTCCTACCAGTTCCGCATCGGTGACGGCCACGACGGCATGTACTACTTCGGCCTGAGCAACGACGGCAAGTTTGATGCCAACCGCTCCGACAAGGGCCTGCTGTGCGTGAACCACGAATACGTGGTGCAGCCTTATGGTCTGCATGAGAACGGCATTACCTGGATTGCCGACCCCAAGTTTCCGAAGCCCGCAAGCCTTGCCAAGGATGCAAGCGACGAGCAGAAAGCCGCCTACAAAAAGGCGAATGATGACTACCTGTACTATCGCCGCCGCAAGGCCGACGAGATCACCAAGGAAGTCTATGCACACGGCGCCAGCGTGGTGGAAGTCAGGCGCGATGCCGGCAGCAACGACATGAAGATGGTCGACTCCGAGTTCAACATCCGCGTGCACTCCGCAACCCCGATGGCCTTCGGCGGCCCGGCTGCGGGCAATGCCAAGCTGGTCACCAAGCTGTCCAAGGACGGCATGGCGGCCTTCGGCATGAACAACAACTGCGCCTGCGGCTACACGCCCTGGGGCACCTACCTGACCTGCGAAGAAAACTACCTGAACGTGCTGGCCCGCAAGCGTGGCGATGACACCGGTCGCACCAAGGCCGAAGTCGATGCCCTGAAGCGCTACGGCCTGCCCCAGGGTCGCGTCAGCCCCTACAGCTGGGACCAGGTGGAAGGCGATCAGGCGACGGACGACAAGTTTGCCCGCTGGAACAGCAGCCAGGGCGGCGAGGGCTCCACTGCCAAGGACGACTTCCGCAACATCTTCAACACCTTCGGCTGGGTGGTGGAAATCGACCCCTTCAAACCCGACAGCAAGCCGGTCAAGCGCACTGCGCTGGGCCGCTTCAACCACGAAGGCGCCTGGCCGGCTCCAGCCAAGGCAGGCGAACCGATCGTGATCTATTCCGGTGACGACGCCCGCAACGAGTACGTGTTCAAGTACGTTTCGGATGCCAAGTGGGATCCAGCTGACGTGAACAAGGGCTTCGAAGCCAGCGCCAAGTATCTGGACAAGGGTACGCTGTACGCCGCCAAGTTCAACGACGACGGCACCGGCGAATGGCTGGAGCTGACCCATGGCAAGAACGGCCTGGATGCCGGCAACTCCCTGTACCCCTTCGCCGACCAGGCGGATGTATTGATTCACTGCCGTCTGGCTGCAGATGCCCGCGGCGCTACCAAGATGGACCGCCCCGAGTGGGGTGGTGTGAACCCGTTGAACAACGAGGTTTACATGACCATGACCAACAACTCCCAGCGCACCGCCGACAAGCTCAACGCCGCCAACCCGCGCGTGGGCAACACCAACGGCCATATCGTGCGCTGGCGCGAACAGGGCAGCCAGGCAGGCACCACGTTCAAGTGGGACATCTATCTGTTCGGCGCCCGCGTCGATGGCAAGCAAAGCGAGAACCTGTCCAAGCTGAGCGCCACCAACGACTTCTCCAGCCCGGATGGCCTGTACTTTGACCAGCGCACGCAAGGCGGCGCAGGCCTGCTGTGGATCCAGACGGACGACGGCGCCTATACCGACGTGACCAACTGCATGATGCTGGCCGCGATTCCGGGTGAGGTGGGCGACGGCAAGACCGTGACCACCAAGGAAGGCCAGCAAACCATCATGGGTGCCCATGCCACGGGCGAGAACATCCGCCGCTTCCTGGTCGGCCCGTACGACTGCGAAATCACCGGCGTGGTGGTGACTCCGGACGGCAAGACGCTGTTCTTCAACGTGCAGCACCCGGGCGAGGCCGATGCCAACTTTGCCACCAATGAGTTCACCAGCCACTGGCCGGGCAACCAGCCGGGCATCACCAGCCAGCACAAGGACCACAAGCGTCCGCGTTCTGCGACCGTGGTGGTAACGCGCAAGGACGGCGGCGTGATCGCCCTGTAAGCCTGCGCACCTGAAGCATCAGGTACCGCAACGCCTGTGTCCAAAAGACACAGGCGTTTTTCATTGCTGCGCACAATGCCGCTGGACTGCCGTCTTTTTCGCGCCATGCACCACAATCCGGCTCCGGCTGACATGGAGGTGGCGCGCAATCTCTCTACAATTTCACCAGCTTTTTCTTCAGAACACTTTCTCCATGGCCTCCAGTCTGTTTCTGCTGCTTGACGACATCGCGACCCTGCTCGACGACGTTTCCGTAATGACCAAGGTCGCCGCCAAGAAAACGGCCGGCGTGCTGGGCGATGATCTGGCGCTGAATGCGCAGCAGGTCTCCGGCGTGAAGGCAGACCGCGAGTTGCCGGTGGTTTGGGCAGTGGCCAAGGGCTCGTTCGTGAACAAGCTGATTCTGGTGCCGCTGGCGCTGCTGATCAGCGCCTTCCTGCCCTGGCTGATCAAGCCGCTGCTGATGGTAGGCGGAGCCTTCCTCTGTTTCGAAGGCGTGGAAAAGCTGGCGCACACGTTCCTGCACAGCAAAACGGAAGACGCGGCACATCACGCGGAGATGGTGGAAGCCGTGGCCAATCCGGACGTGGATCTGGTTGCGTACGAGAAGGACAAGATCAAGGGTGCTATCCGCACCGACTTCATCCTGTCCGCAGAGATCATCGTGATCAGCCTGGGCACGGTGGCTGCGGCTGCGCTGCCGCAGCGCATCGCGGTGCTGTCGGCGATTGCCATCGTGATGACGATTGGCGTGTACGGACTGGTGGCCGGCATCGTGAAGCTGGACGACATGGGCCTGTGGCTCAGCCGCAAGGCGGGCAGCCTCGCACAATCCTTCGGCCGTTTCCTGCTGTGGGTCACCCCCTGGCTGATGCGCGCGCTGTCGGTGCTGGGCACGCTGGCGATGTTCCTGGTAGGTGGCGGCATCATTGCGCACGGTATTGCACCGCTGGCGCACTGGCTGCACGAGATCGAGCTGAGCTGGAGCGGGCTGTTCAGCTCCGTGACCGCCATGCTGGTCAACCTGGGCATCGGCCTGCTGGTGGGGGCGGTGGTGCTGGCGGTGGTGACGCTGATCCAGCGCCTGCGCAAGCCGGCAGGCACCACCATCTGATCCGCGCATGGAGATGGCGGCAGCATTCTTCACGCACTTGCACGCCAGGTCGAGCAGGACATGACGGTGCCCGCCCCCTGCCCTCTGTTGCTGGTCGAGGATGATCCCGCCATCGCGGAAACCGTGACCTACGCCCTGGCCCGCGAAGGCATGATCACCACGCACTGCCTGCTGCTGCAGGATGCGCGCCGGCAGCTCGAGCAGCAGGCGTATGCCGCACTGATCCTCGATATCGGCCTGCCGGATGGCAGCGGGCTGGACTTCTGCCGCGAGTTGCGCCAGCAGGCCGCTACCGCCACACTGCCGATCCTGATGCTCAGTGCCCGCAGCGATGAGCTCGACCGCGTGCTGGGGTTGGAGCTCGGTGCGGATGACTATCTCGGCAAGCCGTTCAGCCCGCGCGAACTGGTGGCACGTCTGCGCGCCTTGCTACGGCGCAGCCGGCAGATGACTGCGGGCCCGGGCGCTCCGGCGCCGGAAGCCTTTGTGCATGACCTGGCAGGCCAGCGCATCCTGCTGCACGGCACTGCGCTGGCGCTGACGCGCATGGAATACGGTTTGCTGGCCTGCCTGCTGGAACATGCCGGCCGCATCCTCGCGCGGGACTATCTGCTGGATCGCGTATGGGGCGTACAGGCGGACAGCGCAGACCGCACCGTCGATACCCACGTCAAGACGCTGCGTGCCAAGCTGCGCCAGGTGGATGGCCGCCATGAGTACATTGCCACCCACCGCGGCATGGGCTACAGCCTCGAACTGCCGCAGCAGCCATGAACCGCACGCTGCGCATCGGTCTGGGGCTGCGCCTGCTGTTTGCATTCTTCCTGATCAACGGAATTGCGGCCCTGTTCGTGCTGCGCATCTTTACCGCCGAAATCAAGCCAAGCGCACGCGAGGTGATGGAAGACACGCTGGTCGATACCGCCAACGTGCTGGCCGAACTCGCCGCACAGGATTTTCCGCCTGGTTCCCCGGATCTCGCCGGCGCACAGGCATCTCCGTCAGCAGGTACGCCAGCACCCGTCTTCACCGGGACGCGTTTCGCGAACAGCGTGGATGCCTACATCAAGCGCCCGGTGCAGGCCCGCATCTGGGGCCTGCACAAGACCCAGGTGGACTATCGCATCTATGTGACGGATGCTCGCGGGCAGGTGCTGTACGACTCCGCTCACCTGGCGGAGGGGCAGGATTTTTCCCAGTGGAGGGATGTCTATCTCACCCTGCGCCGGCAATATGGAGCGCGCACCTCGCCGGAAGATCCCGATGATCCCGCCAGCTCGGTCATGCACGTGGCGGCCCCCATCTACCAGCAGGGGCGCATCATCGGCGTACTGACCGTGTCCAAGCCCAACCGCACGGTCCAGGGCTTCATCGACCGGGCCGAACGCAAGATCATGGCCAACGGGCTGTGGCTGCTCGGGCTCTCGGCGCTGGTCGGCGTGCTGGTCACCCTGTGGCTGGTGTGGAACGTGCGCAAGCTGCAGCGCTATGCCAACAGCGTTCAGGCCGGCGGGCAGGCGGCCCTGCCCATTCCCCGGGTGCCAGGAGAACTGGGCGAGCTGGCGCAGTCCATGGATGCCATGCGGCGGCGCCTGGAGGGGCGGGAATACATCGAACACTATGTACGCACGCTCACGCACGAGCTCAAGAGCCCGGTGGCGGCCATCCGCGGCGCGGCCGAGCTGCTGGAGGATGAACTGCCCGCTGCCGATCGCGAACGCTTTGCGCGCCAGATCGGCAGCCAGGCCGAGCGCATCCAGCAGTTGGTGGACCGCCTGCTGCAGTTGAACAAGCTGGAGCAACTGCAAGCCTTGCCCAAGCCGCAAGCAGCCCTCCTGTCAGACTGCGCGCAGGAGGCCATGCGATTGCAGCAGGCACGTGCGGAGCTGCGTGGCATCCGGCTGGTGTTTTCCGGCACCAGTCCGCAGCCATTGCCGCTGGATCGGGATCTGGTCGTGCTGGCCTGCTCCAACCTGCTGGCCAACGCCATCGATTTCTCGCCTGTCGAGTCCACCGTTGGCGTGCATGTCGAAGGCCTGACACTGAGCGTGGAAGACCACGGCCCCGGCGTCCCGGATTACGCACTCCCACGGCTGGGCGAGCGCTTTTTCACCACGCAACGGCCGGACGGCAGCCGCAGTGGCAGCGGTCTGGGTCTGGCAATCGTGCATCAGGTGATGCTTCTGCATCATGGCGCGGTCCGTTTCCAGCCGCTCAGCCCCGGCCTGCGCGTGACGCTCGATTTCCGCTCGCCATCTGCCCGCCCCACCCCCTGAGGTACTGGCGCTTCACACCGGCTTCACACACTTCATCTGCACCGCACAACTGCGCCGCATGATGAAGCCCAGTTCAACTGTGGAGACCCATGATGCGAAGTGCCTTGACCAAACTGCTGTCCCTCGGGCTCGTCCTTGCCCTGTTGATGGCCATGCTGCTGCACGTGCGCGACCTGGTGGAAGACCGCAAGTCCTATCGCGCCGAGGCCGAGGAGAGCGTGGTACGTGGCACTGCGGGGCCGCAAAGCCTGGTCGGCCCGATTCTGCTGCAGCAATGCACCGAAAGCTGGCAGGAGCGGGATGAAGACGGCAAGCCACGCAAGCTGCAGCAGAGCCTGGCCACCACGATATCGCCCGCCCGCCTGCAACTGGACGATGCCCGGGTGACGGTCACGCCCTTGAAACTGGGCCTGTATCCGGTCAACACCTTCACGCTGAAGACGCGCGTAAAGGCCCACTTCAATGCCGATACCCTGTCTCCCCAAAGCAGCCGTCCGGGGGCCACCCTGCGCTGCATGCCGCCGGTCCTCGCACTGGCGATTGGCGATCCCCGCGGCATCCGCCGCAGTGACGTGCAAATCAACCAGCAAGCCCTGCCGGTGCAGTCCGGAACCACGCTGGCGCGCCATCCCCAGGGCATCCACGCCAAGCTCGATTCCCTGGTGCAGCCCGGCGGCAAGTTTGCCGCCATGGATGTGGAGGTAGATCTGGAACTGCTGGGGACCAGCAGCCTGTCCATCGTGCCGGCAGCGGACGACACCAGCGTCAAGCTGTCCGGCAACTGGCGGCATCCAGGCTTTGGCGGCAGCTTTCTGCCGGCTCAGCGCGAAATCAATGACCAGGGATTTCAGGCGCAGTGGAAAGTGTCCAGCCTGGCTACCAGCGCGTTCAGCGACTTCAATGCAGGAGCGCAAGTATGCGCTCCGACTGATGACAGTGCCCATTCAGCCACGATGGCTGCCGCAGCACGTGTCGATGAGGCCAGCGAGGTGGCACACAAGGCCTGCCTGGATGCATTCCAGGTGCGCTTCGTGAATCCGGTGGATCCCTACAAGCTGGCCGACCGTGCCGGAAAATATGGCTTGCTGTTCGTGGCGCTGACCTTTGTGGCCGTGGGCATGTTCGAAGTGCTGCGTCAGCTACGCGTGCACCCGGTGCAATATCTGCTGGTGGGTTCTGCCCTGGCCATCTTCTTCCTGCTGCTGCTCAGCCTGAGCGAGCACTATCCGTTCGCCCTGGCCTATCTGGCGGCTGCCAGTGCCTGCGTGCTGCTGCTGGGCTTCTACGCCAGCCACATCCTGCATGGCTGGAAACGCGGGGTGCCGTTTGGTGCAGGCATAGCGCTGCTTTACGGACTGCTGTTCCTGCTGCTGCAGCTGGAAGAGAACGCGCTGCTGGTCGGCTCGATCGCCCTGTTCCTGGTGCTGGCGCTGGTGATGTTTGCGACCCGCCGGGTGAACTGGTATACCTTGCTGGATAACACCAAGCCTGCCTACGAGGGATCCGGCAAGGTGGTGTGACGAGAGACGCGGGCGCCATGCGTGGATCATGACTGTTGGCAATGGAGTGACGAGTTGCATGTCACTGCCGGAACCACGAATCAAAAAGCCCCGATTCTTGCGAGTCGGGGCTTTGTGCTGGAAGAATTCCGATCAGGCAACCGCACTCTCTGCGGCACCCAGTCCCAGTCGTTCACACAGCGCCAGCGTGGGAGCCGCCTGGTTCATGGTGTAGAAATGCAGTGAAGGTGCGCCGCCTTCCAGCAGGCGCTCGCACAGGTCTGCCACGACTTCATGGCCAAAAGCCTTGATGCTCTCCACATCGTCGCCGTAGGACTGCAAGCGCAGGCGGATCCAGCGCGGAATTTCGGCGCCGCAGGCATCCGAGAAACGGATCAGCTGGCTGCTGCTGGTAATGGGCATGATGCCCGGCACGATGGGGGCGCTCACGCCGAGCGTCGCTGCTTCGTCCACCAGACGGAAGTAGGCATCGGCATTGAAAAAGTATTGGGTGATGACACCATTGGCACCGGCATCGACCTTGGCCTTGAGGGCGCGCAGGTCGGCCTCGGGGCTGCGGGCCTGCGGGTGCACTTCGGGGTAGGCGGCGACTTCGATGTGGAAGTAGTCGCCGGTTTCCACGCGAATGAAGCTGACCAGATCGCTGGCGTGCATGAACTCGCCGCCGACGCCATGGCCACTGGGCAGGTCGCCACGCAGGGCCACCAGACGTTTCACGCCCATCTGGCGCAGGGTTTCCAGCTGTTCGCGTACGCTGGCCTGGGTAGCGCCCACGCAGGAGAAGTGGCTGGCGGCCTCCATGCCTTCCTGCAGGATTTCCTGCACGGTGTCGAAGGTGCCTTTCTGGGTGGAGCCGCCGGCACCGTAGGTGACCGAGCAGAACTCGGGCTGGCAGGCGTACAGCTTCTTGCGTACGGCGCGCAGTTTCTCGGCGCCCTCGGGCGTTTTGGGGGGAAAGAATTCGAAGCTGATGGATGGCGCGGTCATGGCGTCAGTCCTTTTTCAAGTAATTGTTGTAGGTTCATCCGGCCTTGCGGCCGTGGAGAAAGAATTCGCGGTTGCCGTCACCGCCGGCGATCGGGCTGTCGAGCCAGTGCAGCACGTCGATTTGCAAGTCTGCACAGCATTGGCGCAGGCGCTGCTCCACCTCGGCATAGTGGGCGGGATCGCGCACTATGCCGCCCTTGCCGATCTGCGCCGGCTGCAGCTCGAACTGCGGCTTGACCAGCATCAGCAAGTGGGCGCCCGGCTTGAGCCAGGGCAGCACGGCGGGAAGCACCAGAGTCTGCGAAATGAAGGACAGGTCTCCGACGAGCAGGTCAAAGGCCTCGCTGAGCACGGCAGCCAGCGCGACCGGATCCCGGGCATTCACCTTCTCGTACGCCCGAACCCGTGCATCCTGGCGCAGGCGCGGGTGCAACTGGCCTTGGCCCACATCCAGCCCGGTGACCTGCGCCGCGCCATGCTGCAGCAGGCAATCGGTAAAACCGCCGGTGGACTGTCCGACATCCAGACAGCGCAGGCCGGAGACGTCCAGCCCTGCCGCCTGGAGTGCCCCTTCCAGCTTGAGCCCGCCACGCGACACGTAGCGCGCCTCGGCCTCATCCTGCAGCTGCAATTCGGCTTCAAACGGCAATTCGTCGCCATTCTTGCGCACCGGTTGCCAGGCCGTTGCGCCCGGCAGGCGCCACTGCACGCCGGCTGCAATCAGGCGCTGCGCCTGGCTGCGGCTGGAGGCAAGCTGGCGGTCCACCAGCAACTGGTCGGCACGCATCAGGCCTGCCTTTCTTCGTGCTGCAGATTGGCCAAGTCGATCACGGAGCCAATGGCGCGGATCGCGTGCGGATTGTTCTTCCAGCACGAAGTACGCATCATGTACGCGATCTCGGCAACGATCTCGACCGGATCGGCACCCACCAGCGCCGCCAGCGGCGCATGGCCGGTCTGCTCCAGGCGCAGCAGCACCGCCGGGCCCACCCCTTTCAGGGCGAGCAGGCGTTCGCGCTCGGCGTCGGAGAACACGGCAGGGCACGGAACGTGGGACATGGCGAGGTCAGGCAGTCAGAGCAGCAAGGGGCAGCATCAGTAGCGGTAGCTGTCCGGCTTGTAGGGGCCTTCCTTCGGCACGCCGATATAGGCAGCCTGAGCGTCGGTCAGCTCGGTCAGCTTCACGCCCAGCTTGCGCAGCTGCAGGCGGGCGACCTTCTCGTCCAGGTGCTTGGGCAGCACGTAGACCTTGCCCACGTCGTAGCCGTCGGGGTGGCAGTACAGCTCCATCTGCGCGATGGTCTGGTTGGCGAAGGAGGAGGACATCACGTAGCTGGGGTGGCCGGTGGCGCAGCCCAGGTTCACCAGACGGCCCTTGGCCAGCAGAATGATGCGCTTACCGTCCGGGAAGATCACGTGGTCGACCTGCGGCTTGATTTCTTCCCACTGGCATTTCTCTTCCAGCGCAGCCACCTGGATTTCGTTGTCGAAGTGGCCGATGTTGCAGACGATGGCCTGGTCCTTCATGGCGGCCATGTGCTCGTAGCGGATCACGTCACGGTTGCCGGTGGTGGTGACGAAGATGTCGGCCAGCGGTGCGGCTTCTTCCATGGTGACGACGCGGTAGCCTTCCATCGCAGCCTGCAGGGCGCAGATCGGGTCGATCTCGGTGACCCACACCTGGGCGCTCAGGGCGCGCAGTGCCTGGGCCGAGCCCTTGCCCACGTCGCCATAGCCGGCCACCACGGCGATCTTGCCGGCCACCATCACATCGGTGGCGCGCTTGATGCCGTCCACCAGCGATTCGCGGCAGCCGTACAGGTTGTCGAACTTGCTCTTGGTGACGCTGTCGTTCACGTTGATGGCGCGGAACATCAGCGTGCCCTTGGCAGACATTTCCTTCAGGCGGTGCACGCCGGTGGTGGTTTCCTCGGTCACACCCTGGATCTCGGCGCTCTTGCGGCTGTACCAGGTGCCGTCTTCGGCCAGCTTGGCCTTGATGGCGGCGAACAGGATGCGCTCTTCCTCGCTGCCGGGGTTGGCCAGCACGGAGGGGTCGGTTTCGGCCTGCTTGCCCAGATGCATCAGCAGCGTGGCATCGCCGCCGTCATCCAGAATCATGTTCGGGCCTTCGCCGGCGCTGCCCTTGGGGCCGAAGTCGAAGATGCGGTGGGTGTAGTCCCAGTAGTCTTCCAGCGATTCGCCCTTGATGGCGAACACCGGCGTGCCGCCGGCGGCGATGGCAGCGGCGGCATGGTCCTGCGTGGAGAAGATGTTGCAGGAAGCCCAACGCACGTCGGCGCCCAGCGCCTGCAGGGTTTCGATCAGCACGGCGGTCTGGATCGTCATGTGCAGGCTGCCGGTGATGCGCGCGCCCTTGAGCGGCTGCGCTGCGGCATATTCCTCGCGGATCGCCATCAGGCCGGGCATTTCGGTTTCGGCGATGGCGATCTCCTTGCGGCCCCAGGCGGCCAGGGAGATGTCGGCGATGGCGCTATCTAGCGGCGCCACGGGGGAGTGTTGTGCGTTCATGTGGTTTTGCTCCAAAGGCAAGTTCGGAAAAAACCAGTGACGGGGCGTAAAAAAGCTCACCGCACCGGATATCGTGGGGTGAGCGTCGTTGCAGATGGTGCCCAAGCCTCACGCCCTGCCTTGCGCAGGACGTTGCAACGCTCCTTGGGAATGGACGTGATTATAGGCGAGAGCTGGCCGGCGACTCAAGCCATCGCCGCCGTCAGCTTCTCGGCGATGCGCTTCTGCAGATGCTCGCGGGCATGCCCCAGCTCTTCCAGCTTGTCGAAAATCTGCTTGGGTTTCGCTTTTTCCAGTTGCAGATTGAACAACTCGCCTTCGCTCTCCATCACCCAGAGACGGGCATAGTAAAGCCGATCCTCGGCCAGATGCGCCATCACCACCATGCCGGTGAGCAGCGGGTGATTGTTGCTGACGTTGGCGCCGCGTGTACGGCCATGCTCCAGCTCGACGGCCAATGCATATTGGAACTCCCAACCATGGCCCAGCGTCTTTTTTTTCTGGAAGCGTCCTGGCGCCGGCAGAAAGTCGTTCAGGATGTCGGTCTGGGGCTGCTTGTCCATGCTGGGCTGCAGCCACTCCTTCTGGATCGCCACCTTCAGCGCGTGCAGCACCAGGGCACTTTCCTTCTCGGGGACGACGTTCGGGCCGAGCTTGTCGGGGGGCGCGATCTGGTCCAGCGTCAGCTTGCCCCAGTTGCGGTCCGCATCGAAGCCCAGCGCCTGGCAGAACGCGCCGACATCTGCACGGCTCAGGAAGTCCAGATCAATCTCCTGGCCGTCATTGAATGCGGCCATCTGCTGAAAAACGTACTGCATCAGGCCATCCGTCCTGGCGCGCTTGTCGATGGCTTCCTTGTAGCTCCGATATTTCATGGTGTGGCTCCCTGTTGGCGATCCATTATGGAAAGCCCCGGATGCCGCTGGTTGTAGGAGAGGAGCGGAAACGCGAGGGCGCGCGCTCGCCGGGCTACCCGGCATGCGCAGACTTGCCAGTCAGACACCAATCCTGAGGCGCTTTCAGCCGGCCTCGCCCGCAGGAAACAGCCCTTCTGCCGCCTGCGGCGCGGCCACGCCCAGATGGCGGTATGCCGCCATGGTGGCAATGCGCCCGCGCGGCGTGCGCTGCAGAAAGCCCTGCTGGATCAGGTAGGGCTCGATCACGTCCTCGATGGTGTCGCGCTCCTCGCCGATGCTGGCGGCGATGTTGTCCAGCCCCACCGGGCCGCCGTCGAAGCGGTGCACCACGGCCTCGAGCAGCTTGCGGTCCATCACGTCGAAGCCCTGCGGGTCCACATCGAGCATGGAGAGGGCGCGCTGCGCCATGTCCAGCGTGATGCGGCCATCGCCCTTCACGTCGGCATAGTCGCGCACGCGGCGCAGCAGCCGGTTGGCAATACGCGGCGTGCCGCGGCTGCGGCGGGCGATCTCGAAGGCACCCTCGGGATCCGCCGGTGCGCCCAGCAGACCGGCGCTGCGGCGCACGATGCTGGCCAGCTCCTCCGGCGTGTAGAACTCCAGCCGCGAGACGATGCCGAAACGGTCGCGCAGCGGGTTGGTCAGCATGCCGGCGCGCGTGGTGGCACCGACCAGCGTGAAGGGCTGCAGGTCCAGCTTGATGCTGCGCGCGGCGGGACCTTCGCCGATCATGATGTCGATCTGGTAATCCTCCAGCGCCGGGTAGAGGATTTCCTCGACCACGGGCGTCAGGCGGTGGATCTCGTCGATGAACAGCACGTCGTTCGGCTCGAGGTTGGTGAGCAGCGCGGCCAGATCCTTGGGTTTTTCGAGCACCGGGCCGCTGGTCTGGCGCAGGTTCACGCCGAGCTCATGCGCGATGATGTGGCTGAGCGTGGTCTTGCCCAGGCCTGGCGGGCCGAACAGCAGCACATGGTCGAGCGCCTCGCCGCGCTTCTTCGCTGCGCCGATGAAGATTTCCAGCTGTTCGCGCACCTTCATCTGGCCGACGTATTCATCCAGCAGCTTGGGACGCAGCGCACGCTCCAGCGCCTCCTCGTTGGGCGAGGCAGGCGCAGGCGACACTACGCGGCGCGCCGGCTCGGGCATGGGGGTTGCAGAGAGATTGTCGGTATGGATGGCCATGGCAGATGTAATACGGCAAGCAGCTATTGTGCCCCAGGCAGGGCATACCATTCAGTCTTAAGAAATCCCTCAGCCAGCCGCCCGTGCCCGCGCTTACGATGCGCCCTTGGTCTCTGCATGGCGCGGAGGCTTTTCCGGTGCCTTTGCATGCAGTTCCCTTCACCCACCTTCTGGCGCCAGTCGCTGGCTCGTCATCCCGTCCTGTGGCCCGCATTCCTGCTCGCCGCATGGCTGCTCTGCACCGCCGCATGGCGCCCGCTGGCCATGCCGGACGAAGGGCGCTACGCCAGCATCTCGCTGGAAATGGCGATCAGCGGCCACTGGGCGGTGCCACTGCTCAACGGCCTGCCGTTCTTCCACAAGCCGCCGCTGTTTTACTGGATCAATGCCGCTGCGCTCAAGCTGTTCGGCGCCGATCCCTGGGTGGCGCGCATGGCGTCCATGCTGGGCGCCTGGCTGATGGGCATGGGGCTGTATCTTTTCCTGCGGAGCCATGCCACTGTACGCCAGGCCGGCTGGGCGCTGTCCGTGCTGGCCACCATGCCCTTCTTCTTCGGCGGCGCCCAGTATGCCAACCTGGACATGCTGGTAGCCGGCCTGATCAGCAGCACCATTCTGGCCGCAGCGCATGCCGTGCTGCAGGCGCGGCAGGGCCAGCCCTGGCGGCCCTGGGTCCTGTTCGCCTATCTGCTGGCTGCTCTGGGCCTGCTCGCCAAGGGATTGATCGGCATCGTGCTGCCGGGCGCCGTGCTGGTGATCTGGCTGGCCTGGCAGCGTCACTGGATCGGGTTGTGGCGCCTGCTGTCGCTGCCGGGCATGCTCACCCTGCTGACAGTCGGCATGCCGTGGTTCATCCTGATGGACCAGCGCTATCCCGGCTTTCTGCATTATTTCTTCGTCTACCAGCATTTCCAGCGCTTTGCGGAAACCGGCTTCAACAACCAGCACGGCGCGTGGTTCTATCCGGTGGTGCTGTTCGGGCTGACACTGCCGTGGTCGCTCTGGCTGTTTGCCGGCCTGCGCGCAGCGTGGCTGCGCAAGCCGGCACCAGGAGACTGGCGAAGCTGGCTGGCTCCTGCCAGACCACTGGGCAGTGCGGCATCGCTACAGCGCCTGGCCTGGGTCTGGCTGGTGGTGATCATGGTGTTCTTTTCGCTGCCCAAATCCAAGCTCGCCGGCTATATCCTGCCAGTGCTGCCGGCCTGGGCCATGCTGCTGAGTGGCTGGGCGCAGGCATGGGTGCAGGCGCACCCGCAATCGCGTCAGCGCTTGCCGTCGACGTTGCTGCTGCTCGCGGCCCTGCTGTGCGTGGTCGGCATCGGCGCAGCCGCACGCTACCAGTCCGAGTCTTCGCGCAGCGCCGTGCCGCTGCTGCGGCAACAGATGCAGGCTTCTGACGAGATCGTCATGCTCGATGAGTATGAATACGACCTGCCCTTCTACCTGGATACGGACCGGCCGATGTGGGTTGTCAGCGCTTGGGATGATCCGGAACTGCTGCGCCATGACAACTGGCGCAAGGAACTGCTCGAGGCCGGCCGGTTCGACACGCCGAGCGAAGCCACCTTGTTCATCCGCCCCCCGGAACTGCACGACCGCCTGTGCCGGACGCTGCAGACGCGGCGCGTCTGGATCTGGGCGGATACGGGCAGCGACACGCTGCAGCGCCACCCCTTCCTGCGCACCCAGCCCCCTGCCTGGCAGCACCCTTCGCGTCAGGGCGACGATGCGCTCTGGCTGCTGCAAGGCAAGGAAGCCCTTGACCGGCTGGCTTGCAGCCGCGCCCCATAAACACGCACGCGACACTTCGTTCGTGCTTTCTGCGCGGGAATTTCGCGGCGGCAGGGCATTGCCGCTCGTTTTGAAATTTCCCCATCAGGATTGATCATTTTTGCAATGGCAGCCCATCCGCAGGTTGCCTTCACATTCCCCCGCTAAGCTCGCCCCCTTTACGGCCGGCACCGGCCTTCTGCAATCCGAAGGCCGAAGGCTCCGGCCTGTTCGTACGCGGCCGTCAGCCCCGACGCCGCCAACAACACCCAAGGAGACACCCGCGGTGAGCACACTGGCCATCATTCTTTCCCTCGTCCTGCTGATCTTTTTCGCCTACCGCGGCATCTCGGTGCTGATCCTGGCCCCGCTGATGGCTGCCCTGGCCGTGCTGCTCTCGGGCGATATCGGCTTCATGCTGCCCATCTACACCGACACCTTCATGGGTGCGCTGGGCCGCTACATCCTCAACTTCTTCCCGCTGTTCCTGCTGGGCGCGCTGTTCGGGCAGCTGATGGCCGATTCGGGCGCTGCCAATGCCATTGCGCAATGGCTGATGCGCCGCCTCGGCGCCCGCCATGCGATTGCCACTGTCGTCATCGCCTGCGCCGTGCTCACCTATGGCGGCGTGTCGCTGTTCGTGGTGGCATTCGCGATCTACCCTATCGCCAAATCGCTGTTCCGCGAATCGAACATTCCCAAGCGCCTAATCCCCGCCTCCATCGCGCTGGGCTCCTTCACCTTCACCATGACGGCGCTGCCGGGCACGCCCGCCATCCAGAATGCGATCCCGATTCCCTTCTTCGGCACACACACCTTTGCCGCTCCCGGTCTGGGCATCATCGCCGGCCTGATCATGCTGGTGCTGGGCCTGTTCTGGATCAACTCGCGCGCTGCCGCAGCCCGCCGCACTGGCGAAGGCTACGGAGAAGACGACCCGCGCCTGGAACTGCAGGCTGCCGTCGAGGGCGTGGACCTGCACGAACTGGGCCGTTCCATCCCGCTGCCGCTGGCCGTGCTGCCGCTGGTGCTGGTGATCGGCATCAACGCCCTGCTCACCTTCGGCGTGTTCAAGGGCATGGATTTCGGCTTTCTGGGTGAGCGCTTCCCGAAAGTGGACGCGGCCAAGCAAAGCGGCATGTGGGCCATCATCGTGGCGCTGCTGGTGTCCTCGCTGGTGCTGATCGTGACACGCTGGTCCCACTGGTCCAACCTCAAGCACAGCATCAACAAGGGCACGCTGGGCTCCATGCTGCCGATCTTCAACACCGCTTCCGAAGTGGGCTACGGCGCCGTCATCGCCAGCATGGCCGGCTTTGCGCTGATTCGCGATGCGGTGCTGAACGTCTCGCCCGGCAATCCGCTGATTTCCGAAGCCGTGGCCATGAACGTGCTGGCCGGCATCACCGGTTCGAGCTCGGGCGGCATGAGCATTGCGTTGCAGGCGCTGGGCGCCGACTACCTGCGCATGGCAACGGAAGCTGGCATCTCACCGGAATTGCTGCACCGCGTGGCCACCATCGCCGCCGGCGGCTTCGACACCCTGCCGCACTCCGGCGCCGTGATCACCCTGCTCGCCATCTGCGGACTGACGCACAAGCAAGCCTACCTCAACATGGCGATGGTGACGGTGGGCATTCCGATGCTGGCGCTGATTTCGGTGATTTCGCTGGGGACGATGTTCGGGGCGTTCTGAGGGCAGGGCAGGCACTTCTGCGCCCGTGCTGCCTGCCAGGAGGAGGCCTCTCCACCCCTCGCAAGACACCTTCTGCAGTCAGGCGCTGGCCGACTCGCAACCCGCACGGCGACACTGAATGATTGAACGCCCTCAGCGCGCCAGCGCCTTCAGCGCCAGCTTGATGCCCTCGCTCACCCCCACATCGGGAGGCAGCGCCTTCAGCGCCAGTTGCGCTTCCTTGTCGCTGTAGCCCAGCGCCACCAGCGCCTGCAAAATATCGAGCTGAGTCTCGTTTTGCACGCTGCTCGCGCCTGCCACAGCAGGCAATTCGGCGCCCAGCTTGCCCTTGAGCTCCAGCAGCAGGCGCTCGGCGGTCTTCTTGCCGATGCCGGGCACCTTCACCAGCCGCCCTGCTTCCTGCGCCGTCACCGCCTGCGCCAGATCGGCCACGCTCAGCCCCGACAGGATGGACAGCGCGGTACGCGCCCCTACCCCGGTGATCTTCAGCAGTTGCCGGAAGGCGTTGCGCTCCTCCGCGCTGCCAAAACCGAACAGCAGCTGCGCATCCTCGCGCACCACGAAATGCGTGAGCAGGCTGACCTTCTCACCGATGGCCGGCAGGTTGTAGAAGGTGCTCATCGGCACATCCACCTCGTAGCCGACACCATGGCAATCCACCAGCACTTGCGGGGGAGATTTTTCGAGCAGGGTGCCGGTCAGCTTGCCGATCATGGGGTATCCTTGTTTGCAGTCACTTCAACAAGCTCCGATTATCGCCCCGTGATCCTGCGCCACTCCTTCACCCCCCTCAACAACAGCCGCCTGTCGCACCTGTGCGGCGCGCTGGACGAACACCTGCGCACCATCGAACAGGCCCTGGGGGTGAAAATCGCGCACCGCCACGAGCAGTTCAAGGTGGACGGCCCCAAGGCCAAGGCGAACCGCGCCATGGAAGTGCTGCAGGCGCTGTACGAACAGGCGGCGCGCCCGATCAACCCCTCTACGGTCCAACTGATGCTGGCCGGCGATGGTAACGAGCCCTTGCCCACCGAAGACGCCCAGCTCGCCACCCGCCGCAGCGACCTGCGCGCGCGCACCGCCACGCAAGGCGTGTATCTGCAGGCGATTGCCGCCAATGACATCACCTTCGGCATCGGCCCCGCCGGCACGGGCAAGACCTACCTCGCCGTCGCCTGTGCCGTCGATGCGCTGGAGCGGGGTGCCGTGCAGCGTATCGTGCTGACACGCCCTGCGGTCGAGGCGGGCGAGCGCCTGGGCTTTCTGCCTGGCGACATGGTGCAGAAAGTCGATCCCTACCTGCGCCCGCTGTACGACGCCCTCTACGAGTTGATGGGCTACGACAAGGTACAGAAATCCTTCGAGCGCAACGCGCTGGAAATCGCCCCGCTCGCCTTCATGCGCGGCCGCAGCCTGAACAACGCCTTCATCATCCTGGACGAGGCGCAGAACACCACGCCCGAGCAGATGAAGATGTTCCTCACCCGCATCGGCTTCGGCAGCAAGGCGGTGGTTACCGGCGACATCAGCCAGATCGATCTGCCCAAGGGCCAGACCAGCGGCCTGGTCGAAGCCGAGCGCATCCTCAAGCGCGTGGAAGGCATTTCGCATGTGCGCTTTACCAGCGCCGACGTGGTGCGCCATCCGCTGGTGGCGCGCATCGTCGATGCCTACGATGCCGCCAGCTCGGCCACGCGCCGCTCCCGCGACGCGGCCTGACACGCTGGCATCGTCCTGCCCTTCCGCCACCCACTGTCTGAGCCTCACCATGCCCGCTCCCTTGCCGCCCCTGTCCCTGTCGCTGCAGTTCGCCCGCTTTGCCGAAGCGGCAGAACACCGCGCTGCGCTGCCGCGACACAAGGTGGCACGCTGGATCCGCCATGCGCTGGGCGAAGAGGTGCAGCACGCCGAAATCACCGTGCGCATCGTCGAAGCCGAAGAGGGCCAGGCCCTCAACCGCGACTACCGCCAGAAGGACTACGCCACCAATGTGCTCACCTTCGATTACAGCGGCGCACCCGTGGTGATGGCCGACCTGGTGCTGTGCGCGCCGGTGGTGGCACGCGAGGCCGAAGAACTCGGCAAGCCACTGGCCGAGCACTACGCCCACCTGCTGGTGCACGGCACGCTGCATGCCCAGGGCTGGGACCATGAAACCGGCGAGGAAGAGGCCGAGGCGATGGAGGCGCAAGAGATTGCCATTCTGGCGGGTCTGGGTCTGGACAACCCGTACGCCGAACGCTGACAGGTTTTCTGCCGCACGGAGAAGCGCCCCAGCGCTTTCAAAGGCCCCTGGAATTCCGTTGTGCGGTGCCTCCGCCATCCAGACGGCAGTTCTCAAACGCCGCCAAACACCTCAATCACCGCGCGCAAATCCGTCTCGCGCACCACATGCGCATGACGTGTCCCCGCCTGCACGCAGGTGTCGAACAGCACCTGCTGCGGCAGGCTGCCCAGCCCGCGATAGACGAATTGCTGCACGTCAAGCCCCCCGCTCTCCAGCGCCTGCTGGCGCAATAGCGGCAGCTGAGGCTGTGTATAGGCCTGCTGCAGCAGGATTTCGCCGGTCTCGCCATCGGTCCAGCGCACGGCGCCCAGCGGCGGGCGCACCATCCAGACCCGCTCCTCGCGCAGCAATTGCGGCAGCCAGCGCTGCAGATACAGCAGCACCAGCGCACCAATGTGGATGCCGTCCGCATCGGGATCGAACAGCAGCACCAGCCTGGCAAAACGCAAGTCCGGCAAGACGTCCCCGCCCGCATGCGCCGTCGCCCCGGACAAGCCCAGCGCCTGTGCCAGCTGGCCAAACAGCGGACTTTCCGCCACCTTGCGCTCTGACGCGCGCCAGGCGTTGAGCGGCTTGCCCTGCAAGGGCAGCACCGCCTGCCGCAAGGACTGCCGCACCGCCGCCACCGACTGCGCCGCCGATTCGCCCTCCACCAGCAATAGCTCCGCTTCCGGCCCGTGCTGCTGGCTGTCCAGCAGCATGGCGGACGCCTGCCCGCGGTAATACCCCATCCCCTTCTCCTGTCGCCACGGGTACATTTCGATACCCCTTCGGACGCTTGAAATTCCCAACAAAAATCTTAATTTAGTAATATCCAACGTTGCCGGCAACAATTGTTATTCATGCATTTTTCCAAGGAGAGATCCCATGAGTTCCCTGATGACCCGTGGCAGTTTGTTTGATGACTTCTTCAAGGACGTGGCCCCCGGCTTCTTCATCAAGCCGCTGCATGGCGACCCGCTGCCCTCTGCCTCGCAGATCCGCATCGATGTGAAGGAAACCGACAAGGAGTTCACCGTGCAGGCCGAAATGCCCGGCGTGAGCAAGGAGGATATCCACGTCTCGGTCGAAGGCAGCATTGTCACGCTGCGCGCCGAAATCCGCCAGGAAGACCGCCAGACCGAAGGTGAGAAAGTGCTGCGCACCGAACGCTATCACGGCGAGGTGTCGCGCAGCTTCCAGCTGCCGGCCGACATCGATGAAGCCAACGCCAAGGCCAGATACGACAATGGCGTGCTGTGCCTGACGCTGCCCAAGAAAGTCAGCAATGCGCCGCAGCGCCTGACCGTGGAGTAAGCAGCGCCCGCAAGGCGAGGGGCTGCCGGCGCCCCTTTCCATGCCCGCCTCGTGCGGGCATTTTCGTGCGGCAGGCTGCCAGCTTTGGCTCGGCGTCGGCGGGTTCAGCGCAAGCGCTGCAGCAAATCCGCCGTTGAGGGATCCAGCCCCCGCACATCGCCCGACTCCAGCCGCGGCACGATGTCCTTGGCCAGCTGCTTGCCCAGCTCCACGCCGAACTGGTCGAAACTGTTGATGTTCCACACCGCTCCGGCCACGAACACGCGATGTTCGTACAGCGCCAGCAGCGCTCCGAGCGTGCGCGGCGTCAGCGCCTCCAGCAGCAGGAAGGTGCTGGGTCGGTTGCCCGGGCAGCAACGCTGCGGGTCCTCATCCTCGCGTCCCACCATCAGGGCCTGCGCCTGCGCCAGCGCATTGGCCAGCAGCAGGCGATGGTGCAGCGGCCAGGCATGATCGGCCTGCTTCACCGCGATGAATTCGACCGGCAGCACATGCGGCCCCTGATGCAGCAGCTGGAAGAAGGCATGCTGGCCATTGGTGCCCGGTTCGCCCCACACCGTGGGTGCCGTCAGGTAACGCAAGTGCTCGCCATCACGGCTCACGCCCTTGCCGTTGCTCTCCATCTCCAGTTGCTGCAGATAGGCCGGCAATGCCTGCAGCCCGCTGTGGTACGGCGCCATGCAGCGCGCCGCATGGCCCAGGAAGCTGCTGCGCCACACATCGATCAGCCCCATGCGCAGCGCCAGGTTCTGCTCCGGTGCAGCGGTCTGGAAATGCCGGTCTACCGCATGCGCGCCTTCCAGGAAAGCGCGGAACTGCTCGGCGCCGATGGCAATCGCCAGCGACAGCCCGATGGCCGACCAGACCGAATAGCGCCCGCCCACCCAGTCCCAGAATCCGAACGTGGTACGGATACCCAGTTGGGCCGCAGCCTCCAGATTGGTGGTGATGCCGACGAAATGGTCCTGCACCTGATCCGCCAGTGCCCCACCCTCTGCCTCCCTAAACCACTGCAGCGCCGTCGCCGCATTGGTCATGGTCTCCAGCGTGGTGAAGGTCTTGCTGGCAATGATGAACAGCGTGCGGCGCGGCTGCACCTGGCGCAGCACCGCCTGCAGTTCATGCCCGTCCACATTGCTGACGAAGTGGAAGCGCTTGCCCGGGAGCACAAACGCATCCAGCGCCTGCACCGCCATGCGCGGCCCCAGATCGGAGCCGCCGATGCCGATATTCACCACATCGGTGATGGCGGGATTGGCACGCACGGTCTCCGCAAACGCCAGAAAGGCCGAGCGCACGGCATCCATCTCGCGCCACACATCCTGCAGGGGGGCCGGCAGGCCGTCCTGCGTCGGCGCACGCAGCAGCCAGTGCATGACCTGGCGCTGCTCGGTGGTGTTGATCGCCCCGCCCTCGAACATCGCATCGCGCAGCGCCAGCACGCGCTGCTCTTCGGCCAGTTGCAGCAGGGCCTGCATCACGCGCTCGTCCAGGTGCGACTTGGAAAAATCCGCGTGCAGCAACGGACGCCCGCTGGCGTCGGTCAGGGTCTGGCTGAAGCGCTGGACGCGTTGCGGGTCTTCCTCGAAGGCACGACGCAAGTCAAACGTGGAGGTATCGAGCAGGCAATACCCCCCAGGCTCATGGTGATTGACAGGAAAACATCGCGCCAGCTTGCCTAGCCACTCCCATGCCGGCGCTTCGGTGGCGAGCCCTGCGTCAAATGCATCCTTGTGCATCATGGGAAAGACGCCGACTCAGGCAGCCGCCATCATCAGCTGTTCCAGCTTGCCCGCATCCGCAGCAAACGCGCGAATCCCCTCGGCCAGCTTTTCGGTGGCCATGGCATCCTCGTTCAGCGCGTAGCGGAAGCTGGCTTCGTCGTAACGGATCACCGGCATCGGCTCGGCACCGGCCATGGCCGGATTGAGCGCCGGCTCGAAGCCAGATGGCGCCTCGGCATCCGACAGTTGCGCCAGCAGTTCCGGGCTGATGGTCAGCAGATCGCAGCCGGACAAGGCCATGATCTGGCCGGTATTGCGGAAGCTCGCCCCCATGATCTCGGTACCGATGCCATGCTGCTTGAAATACTGGTAGGTGCGGCGCACCGACTGCACGCCCGGATCGTTGGCACCCGCCATGGCCGCCTCGTCCCACTGGGCACCGGCCTGCTTCTTGTACCAGTCGTAGATACGACCCACGAAGGGCGAAATCAGCTGCACGCCGGCATTGCCGCAGGCCACGGCCTGGCAGAACGCGAACAGCAGCGTCAGGTTGGTGCGGATGCCCTTGGCCTCGAGCTGCTGCGCCGCCTGGATGCCCTCCCAGGTGGAGGCAATCTTGATCAGCACGCGCTCGTTGCCGATGCCCTGCTGGTTGTACAGCGCCATGATGCGCTCGGCGCGCGCGACGGTGGCTGCGGTGTCGAAGGACAGGCGGGCATCCACCTCGGTCGAAACGCGGCCCGGCACCAGCTTGAGGATGGCGCAGCCGAACTGCACCAGCAGCTCGTCCATGGTGCGCGCCAGATCCTGCGTGCCCACACGCTGCACCGTCTCGGTGAGCAGGGGCGCGTAGTCGGTTTTCTGCACTGCCTTCAGGATGAGCGACGGGTTGGTGGTGGCGTCCTGCGGCTGGAACTGCACCATCTGGTTGAAGTCACCGGTGTCCGCGACCACCGTAGTGGATTGTTTGAGGGCTTCGAGCTGGTTCATGTAGGCCATTATGCTGGATTTCCTCTCTGCGCCAAGTACAGCCACACGGCAAAAACCGCGCAGATGTGACGAGGTATGTCACCCCTAGGTCATTGGAGTCTGCTAAGCGCCTGAGCATGGGCGCCACGCCATGCTGATGCCTTGCGCGCAAAGAAGGCTGCTGCTATCCGACCGCACTCTCCTCTCACGGGCGCACTGCTTGCCGAAACGCCGCTCAGATGGCGTCCGGATCCTCGCTCACGCTGGCCTGGATCGAATCGAGCAGGTACTGGAAGGCCTCGCGCACCTGCGCCTCGCTGCAGCCCATCAGCAGCGCATCATCCAGCGCGTCCTGCAGCAGCTCGCGCAGCTCCGCATAGTTCTCGTTCAGGACCTTGACCTTCTCGAAACACGAAACCACGCTGCCGTCCGGCTTGCGCCAGGTGATGGGGGAAGACGAATGTGCCATGGGCAGGAATTGTACGAGTTGACGGGTTGTTGATGTGCGCTTGCGGGCTTGGGCAGGCCGCTATTTCACATCGATCAGGATCGCACGGAAGTCGTTCACATTGGTCAGCGTCGGCCCGGTCCATACGGCATCGCCCAGGACCCCGAAAAAGCCATGCCCGTCGTTGTCATCCAGCGCTGCGCGCGGAGCCACGCCCAGCTTCCAGGCCCGCTGCAGGGTATCCGGTCCGCTCAGCGCACCGGCCAGTTCCCCGGCACCATCCACGCCATCGGTGTCGGCCATCAGCGCATGCACGCCCGGCTGCCCGTGCAGCGCAAGCGCACAGGCCAGCAAGGCCTCCACATTGCGGCCACCGCGCCCGCTGCCACGCACGGTGACGGTGGTTTCACCCCCCGAAAGCAGCACACACGGGGCAGCAACCGGCTGCCCGTGCCGCACCACCTGTAGCGCCATGCCAGCCAGCATGCGCCCCACCTCGCGCGCCTCGCCTTCCAGCGCACTGCCGAGAATCAGCGGCTGATAACCGGCCGCCTGCGCCACGGCAGCAGCCGCCTCCAGTGCCTGCTGCGGCGTCGCGACCAGCTGCACCGTGTTGCCCTGCAGGCGGACATCGTCCGGCTTCACGCTTTCGCCCTGCCCGCCTTCCAGCCACGCCCGCGCATGCGCCGGCAGGGTGATGCCATAACGCCGCACGATCGCCAATGCATCCGCGCAGGTGGTGCCATCGCCTACGGTCGGGCCCGAGGCGATCTCTGCCGGATCATCGCCAGGCACATCCGAAATCAGCAGCGTCCGCACACGCGCCGGGTGGCAGGCCACCGCCAGCCGTCCTCCCTTGATCAGCGACAGGTGGCGCCGCACGCAGTTCATGTCGTGGATGCTTGCCCCCGAGGCCAGCAGGGCACGGTTCAAGGCCTGCTTGTCCGCCAGCGTGAGGCCCGGCGCCGGCAACGGCAACAAGGCGGACCCACCCCCGGAGATCAGGCACAGCACCCGGTCCTCGGCACCCAGCCCCTGTGCCAGCTCCAGCATGCGCTGCGCCACACGCCAGCCGGCTTCATCCGGCACCGGGTGCGCCGCCTCCACGATCTCGATCCGTTCGCAGGGCACTGCGTGGCCATAGCGCGTCACCACCAGCCCCGACAATTGCTCCGGCCGCCCGCACCAGTGTTGCTCCACCGCCTGCGCCATGGCTGCCGACGCCTTGCCGGCGCCGATCACGACCAGCCTTCCGCGCGCACCCAGCTCCGACGGATCCGGCACATGCGGCGGGACGCAGAGCGCCGGCTGCGCCGAGGCGACCGCCGCATCGAACATGCGCCGCAACAGCTGCCCCTGCGCCGTCGCCGCCAGCGGGCCGCCAAGCGCCGTTGCAGCCAGCGGACCGGCAGCTGCCGTCATGACTGCCTCCGCGGCAGCACCAGCCCATGCCCGGCAATCCAGGCCAGCCCCGCCTGGGTACCGCCGGCCTCCGGGCGCAGCGGCAGATACTCGCAGCCCACGCAACTTGCGTAGCCCAGCGTCTCCAGCAGGGCAAACAGCTCGCGGTAGGCCATCGCTCCGCTACCCGGCTCGTGCCGTCCCGGCACATCGGCAATCTGGATATGCCCGATGCGCGGCAGGTGACGACGCAGCATGGCGGGCACATCGTCTCCCATGCGGGTGGCGTGGTACAGGTCGTATTGCACGCGCACATTTTCTGCCCCCACCATATCCAGCACTTCCAGCGCCTGTTCCAGCCGCGAGACGCCAAAGCCCGGCATGTCGAAGGTGTTGATCGGCTCAAGCAGCAACGTACGCCCCTGCGGCGCCAGACGTGCCGCTGCATGACGCAGGTTGTCGACCAGCACCACCGTCGCCTGCGACATCGGCAGGCCCTCCGGCACGATCCCCGCCAGGCAGTTGATGCGCGGCACCCCGAGCGCCTGAGCGTACTCCAGCGCCCGCTCCACGCCCGCGCGGAATTCGTCCCGGCGCTGCGGCAGCATGGCAATGCCGCGCTCGCCCGCCGCCCAGTCGCCGGCCGGCAGGTTGATCAGCTCCAGAGTCAGCCCATACTCCCTCAGCAGCCGTGCCAGCTCGGCCGCCGGCAGTTCATAGGGAAACTGGCACTCCACCGCATCGAATCCCGCCGCCGCGGCAGCGGCAAAACGTTCACGAAAGGGCAGATCCGGGAACAGCAGACTCAGGTTGGCACTCAAACGTGTGGGCATGGAGAAAACCGGAAACGTGGCCGTAGGGCTGCATCTGCATACAGCAAATGCGAAAAAATGGCCAAAAACGTGTAAAAGATTTGTTGCAGTGCAACAGTAATCGCATTAGTTACCCAAATGACACAAAGCACCTATAGCATATTGGGTATTCATCAATCTTAGGGAAAGTACGAGTAAGAGTATGCGCAGTCCCACAATTCCCTCTCTCCCCCAGCTCACCGTGTCTGACCAGGCGGCCCGCCTGCTCGACCAGAAGTTCCAGGCCTCCGTGGCCAAGCTCACCGGTTCGCAGTCGCCGGCCCTGAACACCATGGCCTTCTTCGACTGGGCCATCCACCTGATGGTTTCTCCCGGCAAGCAGCTCGTGCTGGCCCAGCTGGCCCAGCAGCACCTGCAGCAACTGCAGAGCCTGGCGATCGAAAGCGTCGCCCTCGGCATGGAAACCAGCATGTCCAAGGCCCTGCGCGGCAACCAGCCCTCGCCCGCACCGAGCGAGCCGATTCCCGTGCCGATCAGTGACCGCCGCTTCAAGGATCCGGACTGGAGCCAGTTCCCCTTCAACGTGCTGCAGCAGGCCTACTTGATGCAGGAAAAGTGGTGGCAGGAAGCCACGCGTGACGTGCGCGGCGTCAACCCGCACCACTCCGAGTGGGTGTCCTTTTCGGCTCACCAGTGGCTGAGCATGCTGTCGCCCTCCAACTTCCCGTGGAGCAACCCCACGGTGATCAAGCGCACCATGCAGGAAAACGGCGCCAACCTGCAGCGCGGTTTCCGCAACCTGCTGGAAGACACGCAGCGCCAGCTGGCGCACTCGCCGCCGGCCATCAGCGAGGAATTCCAGATTGGCAAGGACATTGCCGCCACCCCCGGCAAGGTGGTGTTCCGCAACAACCTGATGGAGCTGATCCAGTACACGCCCACCACCAAGCAGGTGCGCCCCGAGCCGGTGCTGATCGTGCCGGCCTGGATCATGAAGTACTACATCCTGGACCTGTCGCCGCACAACTCCATGATCAAGTACTTGGTCGACCAGGGCCACACCGTATTCGCCATTTCCTGGAAGAACCCCGGTCTGGCCGAGCACAACCTGGGCATGGAAGACTATCTGGAGCGCGGTCTGTTCGCGGCAATCGATGCCATCAATGCCATCGTGCCCGAGAAGAAGATCCACGCCACCGGCTACTGCCTGGGCGGCACCCTGCTGGCCATCGGCGCCGCCGCCATGGCGCGCGATGACGACGACCGTCTCGCCTCCATGACGCTGTTCGCCGCGCAGACCGACTTCTCCGAGCCGGGCGAACTGGCGCTGTTCATCGACGAAAGCCAGCTCAACCTGCTGGAAGCACAGATGGCCGAAACCGGCTACCTGGATTCCAACCAGATGGCCGCCGCCTTCGTCTGGCTGCGTTCCTTCGACCTGGTGTGGTCGCGCATGGTCAACGAATACCTGCTGGGCGACCGCGCCCGCAGCATGGACCTGATGGCCTGGAACGCCGACTCCACCCGCATGCCCGCGCGCATGCACACCGACTACCTGCGCCAGATGTTCCTGCACAACGACCTGGCCCGCGGCAAGTACCTGGTGGGCGGCCGTCCGGTGGTGCTGAACGACCTCAAGCTGCCCATCTACGTGGTCGGCACCGAGAGCGACCACGTCGCCCCCTGGAAGTCGGTCTACAAGATCCACCTGCTGTCCGATGCAGAAATCACCTTCGTACTGACCAACAGCGGCCACAACGCCGGCATCGTGAGCGAGCCGGGTCACCCGCGCCGCTACTTCCGCGAACTCACGCGCGAGCACAACGGCAAGTTCATGTCGGCCGAAGAATGGGCCCAGACCACGCCCGTCACGGATGGCTCCTGGTGGCTGTCCTGGGACAAGTGGCTGAACGCCCGCTCCGGCGAACCCACCGCGCCCCCGGCCATTGGTGCTGCCAAGGGCGGCTACCCCGTGCTCGAAGACGCGCCCGGCCTGTACGTGCTGGAGCGCTGACCGGCTGCCGGCCATGGCCTCCCGCCCCGACTCCTCCGCTGCCGGCTGCGCCGGCAGCGTACCCGTTTCTCTCATTCAGGAATCCATCATGGACATCGCAACCAAAGAACTCACCTCCATGCAGCCGCAAGCAGCGGCAGTCAAGCCCAACGAAGACGGCACCATGCGCAACACCACGTTCAGCGAACTGAAGATCGGCGACTTCGCCGTCATGGAGCGCACGATCTCCAATGAGGATATCCAGCTGTTCGCACTGGCCTCCGGCGACCTGAACCCGGCCCACCTCGACGCCGAATACGCCGCCAAGACGCCGTTCAAGACGGTGATCGCCCACGGCATGTGGGGCGCTTCCATGATTTCCGCCCTGCTGGGCACCCAGTTCCCCGGCCCCGGCACCATCTACCTGAGCCAGACGCTGCGCTTCTCCGCCCCGGTGCGCGTGGGCGACACCCTGACCGTGAAGCTGACCGTCAAGTCGCTCGACGCCGAGAAAAAGTGGGCCACGCTCGAGTGCGTGTGCACGAACCAGAAGGGCAAGGTCGTGATCTCCGGCGACGCCGAGGTGATCCCGCCGGCCGAGCACATCGAATGGACGCCGCACGACATTCCCGAAGTGCGCCTGATCCCGCGCCAGGACGGCCCGCGCCGCCTGATCGAGCATGCCCGCAGCCTGGGCGAGATCAAGGTTGCCGTGGTGCACCCCTGCGACGCCGTCAGCCTGGAATCCACCCTGGAAGCCCGCAAGCTGGGCCTGATCAACCCGATCCTGGTCGCTCCGCGCAGCAAGCTCGAAGCCGTTGCCGCCGAAAACAACCTGTCGCTGGACGGCGTCGAGATCGAGGACGTGCCGCACAGCCATGCCGCCGCCGAAACCGCCGTGCAGCTGGTGAAGGCCGGCAAGGTCGAAGCCGTGATGAAGGGCAGCCTGCACACGGATGAGCTGATGTCCGCCATCGTCGCCAAGGACGCCGGCCTGCGCACCAAGCGCCGCATCAGCCACTGCTTCCTGATGGAAACCGCCGCCTATCCGCGCCCGTTCATCATCACCGATGCCGCCATCAACATCGCTCCCGATCTGGGCGCCAAGGCCGACATCATCCAGAACGCCATCGATCTGGCCCACGTGATCGGTGTGGACGAGCCCAAGGTCGCCATCCTGGCCGCCGTGGAAACCATCAACGCCGGCATGCAGGCCACGCTCGACGCTGCCGCCCTGTGCAAGATGTCCGACCGCGGCCAGATCACCGGTGCCGTGCTCGACGGCCCGCTGGCCTTCGACAACGCCGTCTCGCCCGAAGCCGCCCGCATCAAGGGCATCAAGTCTCCGGTGGCCGGCCAGGCCGATATCCTGATGGTGCCGGATCTGGAAAGCGGCAACATGCTGTTCAAGGCGCTGGACCACCTGGCCGGTGCCCACAGCGCCGGCGTGGTGCTGGGCGCCAAGATGCCCATCATCCTGACCAGCCGTGCCGACTCCGAAGAGTCCCGCATCGCTTCCTGCGCGCTGGCCGTGCTGCTGGCCCACCACTACCGCGTCTGCCCTCCCTGAGCGCGGCTTCCGTTCCGTAGTGGCCCGCTGCCTTCCTAGGCGCGGGCCCGTGCCGGCGGCCGCCCTGTGCGGCCGTTTGTGCACCTGCAGTCCCCATCCAGAACAAGAGAGCATCGCATGAACCACCTCATCCTCGTATTGAACTGCGGATCATCCAGCATCAAGTTCGCCCTGTACGAGACCGACGCCAACGGCGTGCCCCGCCAGAAGACCTGGGGCGGCAAGGTCAACGGCATCACCGGCCAGAACCCCACCTATGACACCAGCCGCAGCGCCAAGGCACCGCTGCAACTGGATCCCGCCAAGCCCTACCACTCCGCGCTTGAGCACATCCGCAACATGGTGGTGCAGGAACAGGGCGAGCGCCGCCTGTCCGCCGTGGCGCACCGCGTGGTGCATGGCGGCTCCAAGTACTTCGCCCCGGTCGTGATCACCGGCGAGGTGCTGGCCGACCTGCGCACCTACATCCCGCTGGCGCCGCTGCACCAGCCGTTCGCGCTGGAAGCCATCGACGTGCTGCTCGGCATGTACCCGCGCCTGCCGCAGGTAGCCTGCTTCGACACGGGTTTTCACCACACCCTGCCGATGGTGGAACAGATCCTGCCGCTCAACTGGTCCTATTGGGAAAACGGCGTGCGCCGCTACGGCTTCCACGGCCTGTCCTACGATTTCATGCGCTTTGCCCTGCCCGAGCGCCATGGCGACCTGGCGCGCGGCCGTACCATCGTGGCCCACATCGGCAGCGGTGCCAGCCTGTGCGCCATGCAGAACCTGGAAAGCGTGGCCACCACCTTGGGCTTTTCCGCACTGGACGGCCTGATGATGGGCACCCGCACCGGCGCGCTCGACCCCGGCGCCGTGCTCTACATGATGGAGATCGAGAAGCTCACGCTGGAACAAGCCGGCCGCGTGCTGTACCACAACTCCGGCCTGAAGGGCATCTCCGGCGTGTCGGACGACACCCAGGTGCTGCTGCCGCTGGAAGCCGGGAACGAGCGCGTGCGCATTGCGCTGGCGCTGTACGTGCGCCGCATCGCCAAGGAAATCGCGGCACTGGCCACGGTCACCAAGGGGATCGACCTGCTGGTATTCACGGCCGGTGTGGGCGAGAACAACGCCATCATCCGCGAGCGCGTGTGCGAGGAGCTGGGCTGGCTGGGCGCCAGGCTGGATCCGGCCGCCAACGCGGCCAACAGCCCCGTCATCTCGTCGGCCGACAGCGCCTTCACCATTGGCGTGGAGCCGACCAACGAGGAATGGGTCATGGCACAGCGCACCTACGAACTGGTGGGCCTGGAAGCGCGCCCCACCCCCAGACTGGTGCCGACAGCTGCCGAGGCATGATGCGCCAAGGCATCTCCTGAAACCCGGACAGGCCGCTGATGCGGCCTGTCTGCTTCTTGCGTCGGGGTATGGCTGCCTTCAGCGCAGTTCCAGCACAAGGGTCTCCTTGATCTCCTCCATCACCACATAGCTGTCCGACTGGCACGGCACCGGAATGCGCTGCAGGATGTTGCCCAGCAGATCGCGATATTCGCGCATGGCCTGCAGCCGCGCCTTGACCAGATAGTCGAAGCGCCCCGACACCAGATGGCACTCCAGCACCTCGGGCATGTGCATCAGCTCCTTGCGCACCTTGTCGAAAATCTCGCCGGACTTGGTGCTCAGCGTCAGCTCCACGAACACCAGCACCGTCCGGCCCAGCGCCTGCGGGCTGACATGGGCGTGGTAGCCGGTGATGATGCCGCTGCGCTCCAGCCGCCGCACCCGCTCCGCGCAGGGCGAGGTGGACAGGCCGATTTCCGAGCCCAGTTCGGTCATGGACATGCGCCCCTGGCGCTGCAGGATGTCCAGAATCTTGCGGTCGATGCGGTCCAGTTCGTGCATTTGCTGCGGCTCCGTTGCATTGCTGCCAAAACACAGGGATTTTTTCTGCAATCATCCCATATAACACGATTTTTTGCTGCACCGTCTTTCCTACACTTCACGTCCATAGCGAGATTCCCGGAGGAGACAGGACATGAAGATTGCAGTACTCGGCAGCGGCGTGATCGGCATCACCACCGCCTACTATCTGGCCCGCGCCGGCGCCGAAGTGGTCGTGATCGACCGACAGCCCGCCGCCGCGCTCGAAACCAGCTTTGCCAACGCCGGCCAGGTATCGCCGGGCTATTCCACTCCCTGGGCTGCGCCCGGCATTCCGCTCAAGGCCATGAAGTGGCTGTTCCAGCAGCATGCGCCGCTTGCCATCCGGCCGGATGGCTCGTTGTTCCAGCTGCAGTGGATGGCCGCCATGCTGCGCAACTGCACCAGCGAGCGCTACGCGATCAACAAGGAGCGCATGATGCGCGTGGCCGAATACAGCCGCGACTGCCTGCGCGAGCTGCGCGCCGAAACCGGCATTGCCTACGAGCAGCGCACCGGCGGCACGGTGCAACTGTTCCGCACCCAGCAGCAACTGGACAACGCGGCGCGCGATACCGAAGTGCTGCAGGCCTGCGGCGTGCCCTTCGAGATGCTGGACCGCGACGGACTCAACCGCGTGGAACCCGGCCTGGCCCATGCCAGCGCCACGCTGGCCGGCGGCCTGCGCCTGCCGCACGATGAAACCGGCGATTGCCAGTTGTTCACCACGCGCCTGGCCGAGCTGGCGCAGGAGCTGGGCGTGCAGTTCCGCTACGACACGCCGGTCAGGCGCCTGCAACTGGCGGGCGGGCGCATCTGCGGGGTCGAACTCGATACGCCCGACGGCGAAGTACTGACCGCCGACCGCTACGTGCTGGCCTTCGGCAGCTACTCGCGCGCCCTGCTGGAGCCGCTGCAGCTGAAACTGCCGGTCTATCCGCTCAAGGGCTATTCGCTGACCATCCCGCTGCGCGATGCCGCGCGTGCGCCGCAATCCACCGTGCTGGACGAAACCTACAAGATCGCCCTCACCCGCTTCGACCAGCGCATCCGCGTGGGCGGCATGGCCGAAATCGGCGGCTTCGATCTGCGCCTGAACCCGCGCCGCCGCGCCACGCTGGAAATGGTGACCTCGGAATTGTTCCCGGGCGGCGACCTGCCGCAGGCCACTTTCTGGACCGGCCTGCGCCCCATGACGCCGGACGGCACACCGGTGATTGGCGCCACGCGCTACGACAACCTGTTCCTCAACACCGGCCATGGTACCCTTGGCTGGACCATGGCCTGCGGCTCCGGCCAGTTGCTGGCCGACCTGATCACCGGCCGCCAGCCGGCGATCCGCACCGAGGGGCTGGCACTGGACCGCTACCAGCGCACGCAGCCGCGCGCTGCGATCAGCCCCGGCTCCCGGCCGCTCGCTGCGAAAAGCCGTGCCTGAGATTGCCCTCATTCAGAAAGGAGAATCCATGCTGCCACCTGCAAAACCCGTCTTCCTGCTGACCGCCGCCGCGCTGGCACTGGGCCTGAGTGGCTGTGCCGGCAGCGGCGCTGTTTCTGCCCCACAGGCCAAGCCGGCCATGCAAGCCGTTCAGCCCCAACCTGCGGCACAGGAAGCCACACCGCCCACCAGCTACGGCGATGGCGGTCCGGTCTTTGCCAACGCCCAGGGCAAGCCGGTGCTGCGCGTGCTCTCGGACGGCCCGGGAGAAATCACGGTCAAGCATCTTGCCTCCGGCCGGATCCATTACCTCAAGCAGGTGCCGGCCGCCTCCGGCGCCAAATACCAGGATGCCGACGGTTACATCCTCTGGAGCAAGGGCAAGGAGGCGATGTTCGGCAAGGGCGAGCGCATCCTGTTCCCCAGCCTGAAGCTGCAGAAAAACTGACCCCACTGACACACGATCGCCACACTGCTGCCGTAGAGTGGCGATCAGGTAAAGAAAAAGCGCCCAGGTTCTGCAACCTGGGCGCTTTGAATCTTGCACCACTGTAAAAGTGGTGGCTCGGGGCGGAATCGAACCACCGACACGCGGATTTTCAATCCGCTGCTCTACCAACTGAGCTACCGAGCCTGAAGCTGAAATTATAGCAAGGTTTTTACGTTTCTCTCAAGCCCCGCCAACTTTTTGCATTTTTTCTGCCGTCAGCTTGCGGCGGCCGATTTTTTCTCGCGGCCGATGTCCACGCCCAGTTGCTTGAGCTTGCGGTACAGGTGGGTGCGCTCCAGGCCGGTCTTTTCCGCCACACGCGTCATCGAGCCGTTCTCGCGCTGCAGGTGGAAGGCAAAGTAGGCGCGCTCGAATTCGTCGCGCGCCTCGCGCAGCGGCTTGTCCAGGTCGAAGCTCTGGCTGCCGGTCGCCAGCGGCGAGGGAGCCGCAACCGGGGCCACGGGAGCATAGGCCGGCGCAGCCGCCAGGGCCTGCCCTTCAACATGGGACGTATGCACCACCTGGGCCACCGGTGCGCTGGCTGCACCGCCCACCAGCATGGGAGCGGCCGCCACCGGCGCCGCCGCAGGACGGCGTGCCGGTTCGCGCACCAGCCCCTGCTGCACGGCCTTGAGCAGCTTCTGCATGGTGATGGGTTTTTCCAGGAAGGACTGGGCACCGATGCGCGTGGCCTCCACCGCGGTGTCGATGGTGGCGTGGCCGCTCATCATGATCACCGGCATGGTCAGCAGCCCCTGGCCCGCCCATTCCTTGAGCAGCGTCACGCCGTCCGTATCCGGCATCCAGATATCGAGCAGGACCAGGTCATAGTTGTTCTCGGAACGCGCCTTGCGCGCCTCGGCCGCGTTCTCGGCCAGATCCACCGAATGCCCTTCGTCATTCAGGATCTCCGAAAGCAGCTCACGAATGCCGTGTTCGTCATCCACTACCAGAATGTTTGCCATCGTCGTGCATCGCCTTTCCAAGATACGGACTTGTTGCGGCAATGATACAGCGAAATGCCGGACATGACAGCCCCGCAGCCGAAAACGCCTGCCGCTTCCGTGCTTGCCCGCGTGATTCAGGCGTCCTGCACCGGCTCCGCTGCGGGGAACAGCAGCGTTACCTGGGCACCGGCCACCTCGCCATCCTGCTGGCGGTTGCTGATGGCCAGTCTGGCACCATGGTCATCGGCAATCTTCTTGACCACCGCCAGTCCCAGTCCGGTGCCCTTGGCCTTGGTAGTCACATAAGGCTCGAAGGCACGCTGCAGGATGTTCTCCGGAAAGCCCGCGCCATGGTCCTGCACGCTCAGGCGCACCCGCTGGGTCGCCGGGCGCCACTGGGTCTGGATCAGCACCGGCTCCGCCGTGTGGCCGGCCTGCTCCTGCGCGTCCTGCGCGTTCTGCAGCAGGTTGTGGATGACCTGGCGCAACTGCTGCGCATCGGCCATGATCAGACGGCAATCCGGATCGAGCTCGGCCTCGATGGGGACCGGCGTATTCTCCTCACCGTACAGGTGCAGGATGTCGGCCACCAGGGCATTGAGGTCGGTTGGTTCCAGATGCGCGGCCGGCAGGCGTGCATAGTCGCGGAACTCGTTCACCAGCCGCTTCATGGCATCGACTTGGTCGACGATGGTGCGCACCGACTTGGCCAGCACCGCCTGCTCGCGCGGCTCCAGGCAATCCATCAGCTTCATCTCCAGGCGTTCGGCCGAGAGCTGGATCGGCGTGAGCGGGTTCTTGATCTCATGCGCCAGCCGGCGCGCCACTTCGGCCCAGGCCTGCGTGCGCTGTGCCGAGATCAGCGCGGAGACGTCCTCGAACACCAGCAGGCGCACATTGCTGATGGCGGTACCGGGCAGCAGGGCGCCGCGCAACACCAGCGAGATGGCGTCGTGCTGCAGCCCCTCGTGCGAGGGCGGGTTCAGCTCCAGCGTGTGCTGCCAGTAATCATGCGTGGTCTTGCTGGCCCAGCGCTCGTCCACCGGCTCCTGCCCGGCGCCAGCCGATTCGCTGCCGTCGGCCGTCGCGGTCTGCTGCTCATGCTCGATCAGGCCCTCAAACTGCTGCTGCACCGTCTCGCCCACGGCCTGCAAGGCAGGGATGTCCTCCAACCTGTAGCCCAGCAACTGCGGCTCCTCCACCCCGAGGATGCGGCTGGCAGCCGGGTTGGCGGAAATCACCGAGCCGTCCGCAGTCAGCAGCATCACGCCCGTGCTCAGGTTGTCCAGAATGGTCTGCAGCTCCGAGCGCGAGGCATCGAGTTCGGCCACGCTGTTGGTCAATGCCTGGCGCGCGTCGGCCAGTTGCTGCGTCATGGCGGCGAAGGACTGCGTCAGGCCGCCCAGCTCGTCATTGCCCTTGTAGATGCTCTTGGGCCGCAGATCGCCGGCTGCCACCTGGCGCACGCCTTCGGCCAGCATCAGCAAGGGGCGCGCCAGTTGCGTGGCCAGCATCGCCGCCAGCAGCACCGCCCCGAAAATCGCCAGGATCAGCGTCAGCGTGAGCGTGCCGATGAACATGCGCGACATGCCGGTGCGCGCCAGCGCCCGCTCCTGATACTCGCGGTTGGCCTCCTGCACCATGAGGGCATTATCCAGCAGGTCGGCAGGAATGGCCTGCACCACCTGCAGCACCCACACGTCATCCTGCAGGAAGAAGTGACTGGGCCGGACCACGGTATAGGACACGACCCTGGCGCGACTGTCCAGCGCTGGCGCCGGCTTGCTGCTTGGGGATGAAACGCCCTCCTCGTCATCCAGCCCCTCCATCACGGTCACGACCGCATCGTCCTTCAGTTGCTGCAGCACCTCCCGGGAGGGCGACAACTGGGGCGCGGTCAGTTCCGAGCTGCTGGCGCTGGCAATCCGCTCTCCCTGCAGACTCCACAGCACCATATGATCCGTATGCTGCTGCAGCCGCAGGCGCTCCAGCTCCTGGGCCAGGTTGAAGCGGGGCACCACCACCAGTTGCTCGGCGGCAGATTCGGTCTTGATGCCGGTATCACGGGCATATTGATCGAGCAGATTGCGCCCCAGGTTCAGGCCGGCGTCCAGCGCGGTTTCCACCCGCACGTCAAACCAGCTTTCGATGGAGCGCGTGACGAACTGGTAGGACACCAGATAGATCAGCGCGCCCGGCACGCTGGCCACCAGCACGAATGCCGCAGCCAGCTTCAGCAGCAGCCGGCTGCCGAACTTGCCGCGCCGGTAGCGCGACCAGACGCGCCAGGCCATCCAGCTGATGACCGCGAACAGCATGGCCGCCACCACCAGATTGATGAGCAGCAGGCGCTCGAAGTTGCGCTCGTAGACTTCGCGGTTGCCCGTGGCCTGCGCCAGCAGGAACATCAGCACCAGCGCGATCGACAGCAGCAGCGACAGCCCGACCATCACGCTCCAGCGCAGGTTGCGCGAGCTGCGCCAGAAGGAGCGGAAAGCTTGCAGCATGGGCCGGCCTACCCTCTCAGCCGGCCGGCTTGCCCAGGATCTGCGGGGTCAGGCGGTAGGAGCGCTGGGCGCTCAGCGCCCAGTCCGACTGGCCGGTGGCGCCGATCTGCAGCGGGCGCTGGAGCTGCGTCACGTCGAGCTTGAAGCTGACATCGACGGAGTAGCTGGAGTCATTGCTCCAGTCTTCCCGATCCAGCACTTTCCAGCTGGAAATGCGCTGGATGGTGGCCAAGGCTCCTTGCAGCGAATCGTAGTGCTGGTTGAGCACCACCCCGGTAGCAACCCCGCTGCGGTTGAACGGCTCGGTGCTCACGTTGACGCGCCACTTGCGCGTGAGCGGCAGATACATGAGGCGGATGTAGCGCTTGTAGCTGGAGACTTCCTTGTCCGACCAGTACCAGCGGTAGCGCAGCGTGCTGGTCTCGAACATGAAATAGACGGGCACGCCCTTGTCGAGCGTGTCCTTGACCGACTCCGACAGATTGAACTTCACGTTCCCTGTCATGCGGATGGCGTCGTCGGTCAGCTCGAAGCGCACATCGGTGATGGACGCGTTATCAGCGCGCGCGACTGTGGGAACAAGCAGCATCCACAGCGCCAGCAACAGGCCCAGGCCGGCCAGCCACGCCCGCAGCCACCGCGTGCCGGCAGGGGCACACAGTTGCCGTTCAGGACTGTTTGGCAAGCAGCGCATAGAAGAACCCATCGTGATCAATCAGGGGAGCAGGGTCAACTCCAGCCCCCAGTGTCCCATTCTCGCCCACTCCGTCGCCCTGGCTGTGGTGTGTGGGCAACAGGTGCCCCGGAGCCGGGCGTGCATGCGCATCGGCGTGGCGCTGCAGGAACGCATCGACCTGAGCGGAGCCCTCTTCCCTGAACACCGAGCAGGTGCAGTACAGCAGGCGTCCGCCCGGGGCCAGCAGGGGCCAGAGCGCTTCCAGCAGGCGGCGCTGCTGTGCGGCCAGCTGCGGCACGTCCTGCGCGCGTCGCAGCCAGGGCACGTCCGGATGGCGGCGCACGATGCCGGCTGCCGTGCAAGGGGCATCCAGCAGGATGGCATCGAAGGGCTCGCCATCCCACCAGCTGGCGGGATCGCCCGCATCGGCTGCGAGCACGGTGGCCTGCAGGCCCAGGCGCTGCAAGTTGTCGTGGATGCGCTGGCAGCGCGCGGGGTCCACGTCCAGCGCGGTCACGGCGTGGTCGCCGAGTTCCAGCAGATGGGCCGTCTTGCCTCCCGGAGCAGCGCAGGCATCCAGCACGCGCAGCGGGCGCGCGGCAGCGGCATGCGGGCTGCTGCCACTTTCCGCAGGCGCTGCTCCGGCAGCCGCATTCTGACGCCCTGCTTCTCCGGCTTCGCCCAGCAGCAAGGGCGCAGCCAGTTGGGCCGCCGCATCCTGCACCGACACCCAGCCCTGCGCAAACCCGGGCAGCTGCTGCACCGGACAGGCCTCGTGCAGCGTCACGCCGTAGGCGCCATTCAGAATCCCACCCATGCCCGCCGGGCGCAGATGCTTGTCCAGATAGTCGCGCGCCGTCATGTGGCGTGCGTTCACGCGCAGGGTCAGCGGTGCCGGGCGCAGCGCCTGGTGCACGATGCCGGCGGCCTGTGCGCCGTAATCCTGCTGCAGCCGCTGCCACCACCAGCGCGGCAGGTTCAGCAGCTCCGGATCGTGCTCCGGGCTGGCGGCAGCACAGGCTACCTCCAATGCTTCCCGCTCACGCAGGAAGCGCCGTAATACGGCATTGACCAATGCACCCTGGTGCTTCAGCCTGGGATGGCGCTTGGCCGCCTCCACCGCCTGGTTCACCAGCGTGAAATCGGTATAGCCATCGGCCTCGCTCCCCGCTTCCTGCCGCGCCCGCCAGGCCAGCACCAGCGCACTGCACAGCAAGGCATCGAGCAGCGGCGCCGGCTTTCTCGGCACCAGCTGCTCGCGCAGCCAGCGGCCGATGCCCAGCCCGCGCAGCACGCGGTACGCCAGCGCCTGCACGCCAGGTCGCAACCCCGCCGGCACCTGTTCCAGCGCCTGCGTGGTGCTGCCGCCGGCCTGCACCTGCTGCACGACCAGCGCCACCTGCTGCAGCTGCTGCCACAGCGGCGCCGCCTTGGTCGATGACTTGTGCGGGGCTTGTTCACTCATGGGCGGGCTTCCTCGATCAGCAAGAAAAAAACCCGGGCTGCCGCAGCAACCCGGGTCGGGGATATGACATCCGTCATCCGGTAGCAGGCAGGGCCGCGACAGTCAACACCGTGCGGCCCGCGCCATCAGTCTTCCGAACCGTCAGCCACCGGCGCGTCGGAAGCCGGAGCCGCGTCGCCGGACTCGGCCGCTTCCATGGCTTCCTGCAGCGACAGCTCTTCGGCCTCGGCGATGGCGCGGCGCTCGGCCTCGTCCATCTCGTCCTTGGCCTTGCGTGCCTGGTGGTAGGCCATGCCGGTACCGGCCGGGATCAGACGACCCACGATCACGTTTTCCTTCAGGCCACGCAGCTCGTCGCGCTTGCCCATGATGGCAGCCTCGGTCAGCACGCGCGTGGTTTCCTGGAAGGAAGCGGCGGAGATGAACGAGTCGGTGGACAGCGATGCCTTGGTGATACCCAGCAGCAGGTTGCTGTAGGTAGCAGGCATCTTTTCCTCGGCGCGCAGGGCGTCGTTGGTGTTCAGCATCTCGCTGCGCTCGACCTGTTCACCGGCGATGTAGCTGGAGTCGCCCGGGTTCTCGACCACGACACGACGCAGCATCTGGCGCACGATCACCTCGATGTGCTTGTCGTTGATCTTCACACCCTGCAGGCGGTACACGTCCTGCACTTCGTCCACGATGTAGCGTGCCAGTTCCTCGATGCCCAGCAGGCGCAGGATGTCCTGCGGATCGGCCGGACCGTCGACGATGCTCTCGCCCTTGTTCACCACCTGGCCTTCGTGCACCAGGATGTTCTTCTCCTTGGGCACCAGTTCTTCCCAGACCTTGCCTTCCGGATCGGTGATCTGCAGACGCACCTTGCCCTTGGTTTCCTTGCCGAAGGAGATGGTACCGGTCATCTCTGCCAGCACGCCCTTGTCTTTCGGCGTACGGGCTTCGAACAACTCGGCCACGCGCGGCAGACCACCCACGATGTCGCGGGTCTTCTGGCCTTCCATCGGGATACGCGCCAGCACTTCGCCGGGGCCCACTTCCTGGTCGTCGCGCACCTGAATCAGCGCGCCCACCTGGAAGCCGATGGTCACGGAGTGGTCGGTGCCCGGAATCTTCACTTCCTTGCCTTCGGCGTCGATCAGCTTCACCTGCGGGCGCACCACCTTGGTGGAGCCGCGGCGCTTCGGATCGATCACCACCAGCGTGGACAGGCCGGTCACTTCGTCGACCTGCTTGGCCACCGTCAGGCCTTCCTCGATGTTCTCGAACTTCACCTGACCGGCGTATTCGGTAATGATCGGGCGGGTCAGCGGATCCCAGTTGGCCAGGATGGTACCGGCCTTGACCTGCTGGTCGGGCTTGATCGACAGGATGGCACCATAGGGCACCTTGTGACGCTCGCGCTCGCGGCCGTTGTCGTCCACGATGATGATCTCGCCGGAACGTGAAATCACCACCAGGTCGCCCTTGCTGTTGCTCACGTAACGCATGGTCGAGTTGAAGCCGATGTAGCCGTTGGAGCGCGCTTCCACGCTGCTGGCAATGGCTGCACGCGATGCCGCACCACCGATGTGGAAGGTACGCATGGTCAGCTGGGTACCCGGTTCACCGATGGACTGGGCGGCAATCACGCCGACCGCCTCACCGACGTTCACCAGGCCACCGCGGCCCAGGTCGCGGCCGTAGCACTTGGCGCACAGGCCGAAGCGCGTTTCGCAGGTCAGTGCGGTGCGCACCTTCACCTCGTCCACGCCGGCGGCTTCCAGGGCGTCGATCATGTCCTCGTCGAACATCTCGCCGGCCTTGGTCACCACTTCCTGCGTTTCGGGGTGCAGCACGTCGTCGGCCGCGGAACGGCCCAGGATACGCTCGCGCAGCGATTCGATCACCTCACCGCCTTCGACGATGGCGCGCATCACCTGGCCGTCATGGGTACCGCAATCCTCTTCGGTCACGACCAGATCCTGCGTCACGTCCACCAGACGGCGGGTCAGGTAACCCGAGTTGGCCGTCTTCAGTGCCGTATCCGCCAGACCCTTACGGGCACCGTGCGTCGAGATGAAGTACTGCAGCACGTTCAGGCCTTCGCGGAAGTTCGCGGTAATCGGCGTCTCGATAATCGAGCCGTCCGGCTTGGCCATCAGGCCTCGCATGCCCGCCAGCTGACGGATCTGGGCTGCAGAGCCCCGCGCGCCGGAGTCGGCCATCATGTAGATGGAGTTGAAAGACTCCTGGTCCACTTCCTTGCCGTGGCGGTCGGTGGTCTTCTGCTTGGCCAGCTGGCTCATCATCACCTTGGAGACGTCGTCACCGGCCTTGCCCCAGATGTCCACCACCTTGTTGTAGCGCTCGCCCGCGGTCACCAGACCGGAAGCGTACTGCTGCTGGATCTCCTTCACTTCCGCTTCGGCGCGGCCGATGATCTCGGCCTTTTCCGGCGGCACCAGCATGTCGCCAATGGAGATGGAGATGCCGGCCTTGGTCGCCAGACGGAAACCGTTCTGCAGCAGCTTGTCGGCAAACACCACGGTTTCCTTCAGGCCGCACTTGCGGAACGAGCTGTTGATCAGCTTGGAGATTTCCTTTTTCTTCAGCGGCTTGTCCAGCACGCTGAACGGCAGGCCCTTGGGCAGGATTTCGCTCAGCAGCGCACGGCCCACGGTGGTTTCGACCAGCTTGGTGGACGGAATGAACTCGCCGGTGGCCTTGTCCTTGCTGTACTCGGTCAGACGCACGCTGATGCGGCTGGTGAGTTCCACTTCCTTGGCTTCCAGGGCACGCTCGACTTCGCCGATGTCGGCAAACACCATGCCTTCGCCCTTGCCGTTGATGCGCTCGCGGGTCGTGTAGTACAGACCCAGCACCATATCCTGCGACGGCACGATGGACGGTTCGCCCGAAGCGGGGAACAGCACGTTGTTCGATGCCAGCATCAGGGTACGCGCTTCCAGCTGCGCCTCGACGGACAGCGGTACGTGCACGGCCATCTGGTCACCGTCGAAGTCGGCGTTGAACGCGGAACAGACCAGCGGGTGCAGCTGGATGGCCTTGCCTTCGATCAGGATCGGCTCAAAGGCCTGGATACCCAGACGGTGCAGCGTCGGCGCACGGTTCAGCAGAACCGGGTGCTCCTTGATGACCTCTTCCAGGATGTCCCAGACGATCGGGTTGTTGTTCTCGACTTCCTTCTTCGCCGCCTTGATGGTGGTGGCGATGCCCATGGCTTCCAGACGGGCAAAGATGAAGGGCTTGAACAGCTCCAGCGCCATCAGCTTGGGCAGACCGCACTGGTGCAGCTTCAGGGTCGGGCCCACGGTAATCACGGAGCGGCCGGAGTAGTCGACGCGCTTGCCCAGAAGGTTCTGGCGGAAGCGGCCGCTCTTGCCCTTGATCATGTCGGCCAGCGACTTGAGCGCGCGCTTGTTGGCGCCCGTCATGGCCTTGCCACGGCGGCCGTTGTCCAGCAGGCTGTCCACGGACTCCTGCAGCATGCGCTTCTCGTTGCGCGCGATGATTTCCGGAGCCTTCAGTTCCAGCAGACGACGCAGACGGCTGTTGCGGTTGATGACGCGGCGGTACAGGTCGTTCAGGTCGGAGGTGGCGAAGCGGCCGCCATCCAGCGGAACCAGCGGACGCAGGTCCGGCGGCAGCACCGGCAGCACTTCCATGATCATCCACTCGGGCTTGATGCCGGACTTCTTGAATGCTTCCAGCACCTTCAGGCGCTTCGCATTCTTCTTGACCTTGACTTCGGAGCCGGTCAGGTCGCCACGCAGGCGCTCGATCTCGGACTCGATGTCCATGTTCTCGAGCAGTTCCTTGATGCCCTCGGCACCCATCTTGGCCTGGAATTCGTCGCCGTATTCCATGACGTTCTTGTCATAGTCGTCCTCGGACATGATGCTGAACTTCTTCAGCGGGGTCATGCCGGGATCGGTCACGACGTACGCTTCGAAGTACAGCACGCGCTCGATGTCGCGCAGCGTCATGTCGAGCACCAGGCCCAGACGGGACGGCAGGCTCTTCAGGAACCAGATGTGGGCACAGGGCGCAGCCAGGTCGATGTGGCCCATGCGCTCGCGGCGCACCTTGGTCTGGGTCACTTCCACGCCGCACTTCTCGCAGATCACGCCGCGGTGCTTCAGGCGCTTGTACTTGCCGCACAGGCACTCGTAGTCCTTGATGGGGCCGAAGATCTTGGCGCAGAACAGGCCGTCACGCTCGGGCTTGAAGGTACGGTAGTTGATGGTCTCGGGCTTCTTCACTTCGCCGAAGGACCAGGAACGGATTTTCTCGGGCGATGCCAGGCCGATCTTGATGGCATCGAAATGCTCATCGGGCTTGATTTGTTTGAACAGGTCGAGCAATGATTTCATGGTGACTCTTTCCTAAAACGGATTCGAAACGGGAACGGGGGATGACAGCGGGCAGCGCCTCGCGCCGCCCTGCCTCGATCAGCCGCGTTCCAGTTCGATATCGATACCCAGCGAGCGGATTTCCTTGACCAGCACGTTGAAAGATTCCGGCATGCCGGCATCGATGGCGTGCTCGCCCTTGACGATGTTCTCGTACACCTTGGTACGGCCCTGCACGTCGTCCGACTTCACGGTCAGCATTTCCTGCAGCACGTAGCTGGCGCCATAGGCCTCCAGCGCCCACACTTCCATCTCACCGAAACGCTGGCCACCGAACTGGGCCTTGCCGCCCAGCGGCTGTTGCGTCACCAGCGAGTACGGGCCGGTCGAGCGTGCGTGCATCTTGTCGTCCACCAGGTGGTGCAGCTTCAGGTAGTGCATGTAGCCGATGGTGGTCGGGCGCTCGAAGCGCTCGCCGGTACGGCCGTCATGCAGCCAGGCCTGGGTACGGCTCTCGGTCAGACCCTTGGCCTGCGCCACGTCGTCCGGATAGGCCACCTTCAGCATGTCGCGGATTTCCGCTTCGGAAGCACCGTCGAACACCGGCGTGGCGAACGGCATGCCGCCCGTCAGGTTTTTGGCCATGCTCAGCAGTTCGTCATCGCTCAGATTTGCCAGGGTTTCCTTGCGGCCCGAGCGGTTGTAGACGTCTTCCAGGTAGGCGCGCACTTCGGCTGCCTTGGCGTTTTCCTGCAGCATGTCGCCGATGCGCTGGCCAATGCCCTTGCCGGCCCAGCCCAGGTGCACTTCCAGCACCTGGCCGATGTTCATGCGCGAGGGCACGCCCAGCGGGTTCAGCACGATGTCGCACGGAGTACCGTCGGCCATGTACGGCATGTCTTCCACCGGCAGGATCTTGGAGACCACGCCCTTGTTGCCGTGGCGGCCGGCCATCTTGTCACCCGGTTGCAGGCGGCGCTTGACGGCCAGGTAGACCTTGACCATCTTCAGCACGCCGGCGGGCAGCTCATCGCCCTGCGTCAGCTTCTTGCGCTTCTCTTCGAAGGCCAGATCGAAGTTGTGGCGCGTGGCTTCCAGCGACTTCTTGATGCTTTCCAGTTGGTCGGCGACGGACTCGTCGGCCGGACGGATGTCGAACCAGTGGTACTTGTCCAGTGCATCCAGGTAAGCCGCCTCGATGGTGCTGCCACGGGCCAGCTTCTGCGGGCCGCCGTTGGCGGTCTTGCCGATCAGGATCTTGCGCAGACGGTCCATGGCATCGGCTTCCACGATGCGCATCTGGTCGTTCAGGTCCAGACGGAAACGCTTCAGTTCGTCGTCGATGATCTGCTGGGCACGCTTGTCGCGCTGGATGCCTTCACGGGTGAACACCTGCACGTCGATCACGGTACCGCTGGAGCCCTGATCCACACGCAGCGAGGTGTCCTTCACGTCGGAAGCCTTCTCGCCGAAGATCGCGCGCAGCAGCTTCTCTTCCGGCGTCAGCGTGGTCTCGCCCTTGGGCGTGACCTTGCCCACCAGCACGTCGCCGGGATTCACTTCCGCGCCCACGTAGATGATGCCGGAGTCGTCCAGACGGTTCAGCTGCACTTCGCTCAGGTTCGGGATATCGCGCGTGATTTCCTCGGCACCCAGCTTGGTGTCGCGCGCCATCACCACCAGTTCCTCGATGTGGATGGAGGTGTAGCGGTCATCGGCCACCACGCGCTCGCTGATCAGGATCGAGTCCTCGAAGTTGTAGCCGTTCCAGGGCATGAAGGCGATCAGCATGTTCTGGCCGATGGCGATCTCGCCCAGGTCGGTCGACGCGCCGTCGGCGATCACATCACCCTTTGCCAGCACGTCGCCGCGCTGGACGATCGGACGCTGGTGGATGTTGGTGTTCTGGTTGGAACGCTGGTACTTGATCAGGTTGTAGATGTCCACACCCACTTCACCGGCCACGGCTTCGTTGTCGTTCACGCGCACCACGATGCGGGTGCCGTCGACATAGTCCACCACGCCGCCACGCTGCGCCGTCACCACGGTGCCGGAGTCGACAGCAGCCACGCGCTCGATGCCGGTACCCACCATCGGCTTCTCGGGACGCAGCACGGGCACGGCCTGACGCGACATGTTGGCGCCCATCAGTGCGCGGTTCGCGTCATCGTGCTCCAGGAACGGCACCAGGGCAGCGGCCACGGAGGCGATCTGCGCGGGCGACACGTCCATGTACTGCACGGCGGACGGATCGATCAGGATGGATTCACCTTTTTCGCGGGCAGACACCAGTTCGCCGCTCAGACGGCCTTCGGCATCCAGCTCGGCGTTGGCCTGGGCGATGACGTACTTGCCTTCCTCGATGGCGGACAGGTAGTCGACGTCATTCGTCACCTTGCCGTCCACCACGCGGCGGTACGGGGTTTCGATGAAACCGTATTCGTTCAGCTGGGCGTACAGCGCCAGCGAGTTGATCAGACCGATGTTCGGGCCTTCCGGCGTTTCGATCGGGCAGACGCGGCCGTAGTGGGTCACGTGCACGTCACGCACCTCGAAGCCGGCGCGCTCGCGCGTCAGACCGCCCGGGCCCAGTGCGGAGACACGGCGCTTGTGCGTGATCTCGGACAGCGGGTTGGTCTGGTCCATGAACTGGCTCAGCTGGGACGCACCGAAGAACTCCTTCAGGGCCGCAGAAATCGGCTTGGAGTTGATCAGGTCATGCGGCATCAGCGGCTCTTGCTCGGCCTGGCCCAGACGCTCCTTCACGGCCTTCTCGATACGTGCCAGGCCGGTGCGGAACTGGTTCTCGGCCAGTTCGCCCACGCAGCGCACGCGGCGGTTGCCCAGGTGGTCGATGTCGTCGACTTCGCCTCGGCCGTTGCGCAGGTCGACCAGCGTCTTGACCACGGCCATGATGTCCTCGTTGGACAGCACCATGGCGCCTTCGGCTTCATCGCGGCCAATGCGGGCGTTGAACTTCATGCGGCCCACACGCGACAGGTCGTAGCTGTCCTCGCTGTAGAACAGGCGGTGGAACAGCGCCTGCACGGCGTCTTCCGTCGGCGGCTCGCCGGGGCGCATCATGCGGTAGATGGCCACGCGCGCGGCAAACTCGTCGGCCGTGTCGTCGGTGCGCAGGGTCTGGCTGATGTAGGCGCCCTGATCCAGCTCGTTGGTGAAGATGGCGGCGATGTCCTGCACGCCGGCTTCACGCAGCTTCTTCAGCAGCGCTTCGGTCAGCTCGTCGTTGGCCTTGGCGATGATTTCGCCGGTTTCCTCGTCGATGATGTTGTTGGCAACGACGCGACCCAGCAGGAAGTCCTCGGGCACGCTGATGTGGCTGGTCTTGCCGGCTTCCAGGTCGCGGATGTGGCGCGCGGTGATGCGCTTGTCCTTGGCCACGATGACCTTGCCATCCTTGTCCGTGATGTCGAAACGGGCAACCTCACCCTTCAGACGCTCGGGCACCAGCTCCATCTGGGCGCCGCTGTCCATCAGGCGGAAGTGGTCGTTGACGAAGAAGTTGGCCAGGATCTGTTCGGGGTTCAGGCCGATGGCCTTGAGCAGGATGGTGACCGGCATCTTGCGACGACGGTCGACACGGAAGTACAGGATGTCCTTCGGATCGAATTCGAAGTCCAGCCAGGAGCCGCGGTAGGGAATGATGCGCGCGCTGAACAGCAGCTTGCCCGAGCTGTGCGTCTTGCCCTTGTCGTGTTCGAAGAACACGCCGGGCGAACGGTGCAGCTGGGACACGATCACGCGCTCGGTACCGTTGATGATGAAGGAGCCCTTGTCGGTCATCAGGGGCACTTCGCCCATGTAGACTTCCTGCTCCTTCACTTCCTTCACCACCTTGGACTGGGCGGTGGATGCGTCGCGGTCATAGATGATCAGCTGCACGCGGGCACGCACGGCGGAGCCGAAGCTCAGGCCACGCGTCTGGCACTCGCGCACGTCGAACGCGGGCTTGGCCAGGTTGTACTCGATGAACTTCATCTCGACATAGCCATTGTGGGAGACAATGGGGAATGCCGATTCGAACGCGGCCTGCAGGCCTTCCGGCTTGCGTTTCTGGGGCGGCACATCCTTCTGCAGGAACGCCGTATAGGCGTCGCGCTGCATTTGCAGCAGATACGGGATCTTCAGCACGCTGTCGCGGCTGCCGAAACTCTTGCGGATGCGTTTGCGTTCGGTATAGGTGTAAGACATGAACTCTCCAGGTGAAGACGTGGGCGGCAAGGACTTTGTCCTCAGTCTTTCCTCGAATGTGGGACCGGGCTGCGCTTGCCCGGCAAAGCTTGGTGGCTGGCCCCTACCAGCCATTGGCAGACGGTTGCGCGTTGCACGCAACCCGAACCAAGGGTCTTCCGCCATCGGGAACAGAAGACACGTTCAAGCACATCCGGCATGGGCCTCGTGATGGCTGCACTTGAAGGTGTGTTCTGACTGTCCGGCTGCGGATTCCGGCACTGCAAATCCGCTGCAAGACAGAAACACCAAAGGCTGGAACACCCTTGCAGGCGTTCCAGCCCCGGAAAAACCCAATTACTTGAGTTCTGCCTTGGCGCCAGCTTCCACCAGCTTCTTCTGAGCGGCTTCTGCGTCGGCCTTGGGCATGGCTTCCTTGATGGTCTTGGGAGCGCCGTCCACCAGGTCCTTGGCTTCTTTCAGGCCCAGGCCGGTGATCTCGCGCACCACCTTGATGACGCCAACCTTCTGGGCGCCAGCTTCGGTCAGGACCAGATCGAAATCGGTCTTCTCTTCAGCAGCAGCAGCACCGCCAGCAGCGCCACCAGCAGCGGGAGCAGCCATGGCAGCTGCGCTCACGCCAAACTTCTCTTCGATGGCTTTCACCAGCTCGTTGAGTTCCATGACCGACATCGTGTCCAGGGCGGTCAAAAATGCGTCTTTATCGAATGCCATTTTGTTTTTCCTAAATAATGAATTGGTGCGTCGAACGCCAGCGCCTTATGCGGCAGCCGGTTCGCCTTTTTTCTCTGCCAGAGCCGCCAGCACGCGCGCGGTGCGCGAGACGGGCGACATGAGCAAGCCACACAGCTGGGACAGCAGGACTTCCTTGGTAGGAATGCTGGCCAGTTGCTTAACGCCGTTGGCATCCAGAGCCTTGCCGTCGTACACGCCGCCACGGATGACCAGCTTGTCGTTGGTCTTGGCGAAATCGGCTACCACCTTGGCGGCGGCAACTGCGTCTTCGGAAAAGCCATAGATCAGCGGACCGGTCATCTGCTCGGCGGCCGATTCAAAGCTGCTGCCAGCCACTGCACGGCGAGCCAGCGTGTTCTTCAACACGCTCAGCGTCACGCCGTTGCTGCGTGCCTGGTTGCGCAGCTCGGTCATCTGGGCCACCGTGATGCCACGGTATTCCGCCATCACGAGCGTTTGAGCTTTAGCGGCGAGTTCGGTCACTTCGCTGATGACCGCTTCCTTCTCACTGCGATTGAGACTCAAGATCTACTCCTTAATATGTGCACCGGAAAAACTCCGGCACACGCCCTTGTTGCAGCGACCAACTCACTTTCAGGTGCCTGCAGGCCGAAACCTGCAAGGCGAAATCCTTCTGGTGCGGGATCGCCATCTGCGTTGGCTGATGAATTAAGTGCCTCAACTGCCGGCACGCCAACGGTCTTGGATGACCCGCAGCAGACTTGCGTCCACCGCGACCCACCACATGCGCCGGTTGCCCGGCGCAAATTTTTTGCCCTGGCGATTAAGCCGTCAGGGACTGGGTATCGACGCGAACGCCAACACCCATGGTAGAGGACACAGCCACCTTGCGCAGGTAGACGCCCTTGCTGGAAGCCGGCTTGGCCTTGTTCAGGGCCTCGATCAGCGCCAGCAGGTTGCCCTGCAGCTTCTCGTCGTCGAAGGAACGACGACCGATGGTGCCGTGGATGATGCCGGCCTTGTCAACGCGGAACTGGACCTGGCCAGCCTTGGCGTTCTTGACAGCGGTAGCGACATCGGGAGTCACGGTGCCGACCTTGGGGTTCGGCATCAGGCCGCGCGGGCCCAGGATCTGGCCCAGCGTACCCACCACGCGCATGGCGTCGGGAGCAGCGATGACCACGTCGAACGGCATGTTGCCGGCCTTGACTTCGGCGGCCAGGTCGTCCATGCCCACCACGTCGGCGCCAGCAGCCTTGGCTTCTTCAGCCTTGGCACCCTGGGCGAACACGGCAACGCGCTTGGTCTTGCCGGTGCCGTTGGGCATCACGACGGCGCCACGCACCACCTGGTCGGATTTCTTGGCGTCCACGCCCAGCTGCACGGCCACGTCGATGGATTCATCGAACTTGGCGTTGGCGCACTCTTTCACCAGAGCCAGCGCATCAGCGATGGCGTACAGCTTGGTGGCTTCCACCTTGCCTTCGAAGGCTTTCTGTTTCTTGGTCAGCTTGGCCATGTCACACACCCTCCACAGTCACGCCCATGGAACGGGCGGAGCCAGCGATGGTACGCACGGCGGCATCCAGATCGGCGGCAGTCAGATCCTTCATCTTGGTCTTGGCGATTTCTTCCAGCTGCTCGCGGGTGATCTTGCCAACCTTGTCGGTATGCGGCTTGGCGGAGCCCTTGTCCAGCTTGATGGCCTTCTTGATCAGGGTGGCAGCCGGAGGGGTCTTGATGATGAACGTGAAGCTCTTGTCCGCGAAGGCGGTAATCACCACCGGCAGCGGCAGACCGGGCTCGACGCCCTGGGTCTGGGCGTTGAACGCCTTGCAGAATTCCATGATGTTCAGACCGCGCTGGCCCAGAGCGGGACCAATCGGCGGCGACGGGTTGGCTTTGCCAGCCGGCACTTGCAGCTTGATAAAGCCGACGATTTTCTTCGCCATGCTATTTCTCCTTGCGGGTGATAACGCCTGTGTTTGCAGGCTCCCCGGGGTTACGATCCTTCAATGACGGTACTGCGCGGACCAGAAACGCAGCACCCGAAAACTTGCAGACCGGTCAGGTCTTCTCGATCTGGGAAAACTCCAGCTCGACCGGCGTGGCGCGACCAAAGATGGTGACGGACACACGCAGCTTGTTCTTCTCGTAGTTGACTTCCTCGATGCTGCCGTTGAAGTCCGCAAACGGACCTTCCTTGACACGCACCATTTCGCCCACTTCGAATTCCACCTTGTGGCGCGGCTTCTCGCTGCCTTCCTGCATCTGGCTGACGATCTTCTGCACATCAGCCTGGGAAATCGGCACCGGACGGTTGCGCGCACCACCGACGAAGCCCGTAACCTTGCTGGTCTGCTTGACCAGATGCCAGGCATCGTCGTCCATGATCATCTCGACCAGCACATAGCCCGGAAAGAACTTGCGCTCGGTCGTCTTCTTCTGGCCGTTCTTGACTTCGACCACTTCTTCGGTCGGCACCAGGATGCGACCGAACTTGGCTTCCATGCCCGCACGCGCAATGCGCTCGCGGATGTTGCGCTCCACAGCGCGCTCCATGCCGGAATACGCCTGCACGACGTACCAGCGGAAATCGGGATTGGCAGCTGCTTCCAGCATTTGGTTCTCAGACATGACTTACCTCCAACCCAGCACCAGGCTGTACAACACCCACTCGAGGGTCTTGTCCGTCAGCCACAGGAACAGCGACATCACCAGCGCAAACGCAAACACGAACATGGTGGTCTGCGTAGCCTCCTTGCGGGTCGGCCACACCACCTTGCGCAGCTCGCGCATGGCCTCGCGACCGAAATCGACCAGACCCTTGCCGGCCGCCGACTGCAGGAACACCGCCACACCCGCCAGCACGCCAACAATCAGTGCACCCCACTGGGCATAGACGCCCTGCGGCGCAAGCATGAAATAGGCAACGAAACCCGCCAGCACCAGCAGCAACGCCACTGCAAGCTTGGCTTTGTCGGCACCCGTGGTAACCGTTTCAACCTGAGATGTAGCCATGAGGCAATTCCACTATTCCTGGATTCGGGCGCAGCGCGCAGCAGATGCGCGTGGCAAGCCTACGAGAGGCGAAGCCAAATATTGTAGCCCAGAAAGACAAGACAGTAAAGCCCGCACGGAGCGGGCTTTACCTATTTACCACAGATTATGTGGCAGGGGCAGAGGGAATCGAACCCCCAACCTTCGGTTTTGGAGACCGACGCTCTGCCAATTGAGCTATACCCCTACAAATCACCTTACGCGATGATCTTGGCAACAACGCCGGCGCCGACGGTACGGCCGCCTTCGCGGATGGCGAAACGCAGACCTTCTTCCATGGCGATCGGGGCGATCAGCTTGACGGTGATCGACACGTTGTCACCCGGCATCACCATTTCCTTGTCGGCCGGCAGCTCGATGGCGCCAGTCACGTCGGTGGTGCGGAAGTAGAACTGCGGACGGTAGTTGTTGAAGAACGGCGTGTGACGGCCACCTTCGTCCTTGGACAGAACATACACCTCGGCGGTGAACTCGGTGTGCGGCTTGATGGAGCCCGGCTTGCACAGCACCTGGCCGCGCTCGACGTCTTCACGCTTGGTGCCGCGCAGCAGGATACCCACGTTGTCGCCAGCCTGGCCCTGATCCAGCAGCTTGCGGAACATTTCCACGCCCGTGCAGGTCGTCTTCTGGGTTTCCTTGATACCGACGATCTCGATTTCCTCGCCGACCTTGATGATGCCGCGCTCGACGCGACCGGTCACAACGGTACCGCGGCCGGAGATGGAGAACACGTCTTCCACCGGCATCAGGAACGCACCGTCAACAGCACGCTCGGGAGCGGGGATGTAGGAGTCCAGCGCCTCGGCCAGCTGCATGATGGCGCCTTCGCCCAGCTCGCCCGTGTCGCCTTCCAGCGCCAGCTTGGCAGAACCCTTGATGATGGGGGTGTCGTCGCCGGGGAAGTCGTACTTGCTCAGCAGTTCGCGCACTTCCATCTCGACCAGTTCCAGCAGCTCGGCGTCATCAACCATGTCGCACTTGTTCAGGAACACGATGATGTAGGGCACGCCCACCTGGCGGGACAGCAGGATGTGTTCGCGGGTCTGGGGCATCGGGCCGTCAGCGGCGGAGCACACCAGAATGGCGCCGTCCATCTGGGCAGCACCGGTAATCATGTTCTTCACGTAGTCGGCGTGGCCGGGGCAGTCAACGTGCGCGTAGTGGCGGTTGGCCGTCTCGTACTCGACGTGCGAGGTGTTGATCGTGATGCCGCGTGCCTTCTCTTCGGGCGCGTTGTCGATCTGGCTGTAGTCACGCGCTTCGCCGCCGAACTTCTTGGACAGCACCGTGGCGATCGCCGCAGTCAGGGTGGTCTTGCCGTGGTCCACGTGACCGATGGTGCCGACGTTCACGTGCGGCTTGGTCCGTTCAAACTTTTCCTTGGCCATTTTTTCGACTCCGAAAAACTAGTGTGTGTTGAGGTAAGAAACCACGGCATGCTAGCACAAGCCATGAATGGTGCCCATGGCGGGAATCGGACCCGCGACCTCTCCCTTACCAAGGGAGTGCTCTACCACTGAGCCACATGGGCGAAATTCGCACTGGATAACAACTCTGCTGCAGACCGTCTGGAGCGGGAGACGGGAATCGAACCCGCGTCATTAGCTTGGAAGGCTAAGGTTCTACCATTGAACTACTCCCGCGCACTTGATGGCGCCAGAGCCTAACCCTCAAGCCGCGGCAGCGCCGCACTCTGCATCAAAACTGTGGTGGAGAGGGCTGGATTCGAACCAGCGTACTCGTAAGAGGGCAGATTTACAGTCTGCTGCCATTAACCACTCGGCCACCTCTCCACAGCAAGACTCGAATTATGCCACGGTTTTTTGCGTTTTTACAAGCGTTCCGAATTTTTTCGAAATCATCGCTTGCCGCAGTGACACGTGGCGTTCGCGTCAGGCGAACAATTGTGCCAGAGCCAGCCCCGGTTCTTCGGCCCGCATGAAACTTTCTCCCACCAGAAAGGCCTGGATGCCGGCTTCGCGCAACACTTGCACGTCTTCACGCGTCTGGATGCCGCTTTCGGCAACCAGCAGCTGTTCTGCCGGCAGCCCCTGCCTGAGGCGAATCGTTGTCTGGATGTCGACTTCGAAGGTGCGCAGGTTGCGATTGTTGACGCCGAGCAGCAGCTTGTCGGGCTGGCGCGCCTCGGCGGCCACCTTGCGCGCACGTTCCATTTCGGCCTCGTCATGCACCTCGACCAGCACCGCCATGTCCAGGTCGTGCGCGATGCGGGCGAAGTCGCGCATCTGCGCATCATCCAGGCAGGCGGCAATCAACAGGATGCAATCGGCACCAATGCTGCGCGCCTCGTAGATCTGGTAGGGGTCCACCATGAAGTCCTTGCGCAGCACGGGCAGGTCGCAGCTGGCGCGGGCCTGCTTGAGGTAGTCGTTGCAGCCCTGGAAGAACTGGCGGTCGGTCAGTACCGACAGGCAGGCGGCGGAGAGCTTGCCATCGCCCTCCGCATAGCTCTGTGCGATGTCGGCCGGAATGAAGTCCTCGCGGATGATCCCCTTGGACGGGCTGGCCTTCTTCACTTCGGCAATGATGGCGGGCTGGCCGGCCGCGATCTTCGCGCGCATGGCGCCGGCAAAGTCGCGCGTGAGCACGCGGCTTTCGGCATCGGCACGCATCTCGGCCAGCGATTTCTTCTTGAGGGCGGCCGCCACCTCTTCATGCTTGACGGAAACGATTTTCTGCAGGATATCGGACATGTCTAGTTCTTGTCGGGTTCTTCGGGAGAATCAGGTGGCGGCGTATGCAGCACCTTGAGGATGACCCGGTGCATGACGATGGCGGCCACAATGGTGATGGCAGTGACCGCAAAGGCGATCCAGGCGCCATCGGCCTGCATCCAGGCCGGCATGCTTACAGCACCTTGGACAGTTCGCAGCTGAGCTTGACGAACTGGTCGAGCCTGGCGCGGGCGGCGCCGGAATCGATCGCCTTGCGCGCCATTTCGATGCCCTGCTCCATGCTTTCGGCCACGTTGGCAGCGTACAGCGCCATGCCGGCGTTCATCAGCACCACGTCGCGTGGCGCGCCCTCCCGCCCCTCCAGCACGCCAACCAGCATCTGGCGCGACTCCTCGGGCGTTTTCACCTGCAGGGCACGCGTGCTGCGCATGGTCAGGCCAAAGTCTTCGGGGTGGATCTCGTACTCGGTCACCACGCCGTTCCTGAGTTCGCCCACCAGGGTGGCGGCGCCCAGGCTGATCTCGTCCAGGTTGTCGCGGCCATAGACCACGATGGCGTGTTCCGCACCCAGCTTTTCCAGCACGCGCACCTGGATGCCGACCAGGTCGGCGTGGAAGACGCCCATCAGGATGTTGGGGGCATCGGCCGGGTTGGTGAGCGGGCCGAGAATGTTGAAAATGGTGCGCACGCCCAGTTCGCGCCGCACCGGGGCCACGTGCATCATGGCGGGATGGTGGTTGGGCGCGAACATGAAGCCGATGCCGGTTTCCTGCACGCTGCGCGCGATGTCGGCCGGCGTCATGTCCAGGCTGGCGCCCAGTGCCTCGATCACGTCGGCGCTGCCCGACTTGCTGCTGACGCTGCGCCCGCCATGCTTGCTGATGCGCGCACCGGCGGCCGCCGCCACGAACATGGCGCAGGTGGAGATGTTGAAGGTCTGGGCGCCGTCGCCGCCGGTGCCGACGATGTCGACCAGATGCGTCTTGTCGTCGATCTGCACCTTGCTGGAGAACTCGCGCATGACCTTGGCGGCCGCGCTGATCTCGCCGATAGTTTCCTTTTTCACGCGCAGGCCGGTCATGATGGCGGCCGTCATGACCGGCGAAATTTCTCCGGTCATGATCTGGCGCATCAGGCTCAGCATCTCGTCATGGAAGATTTCGCGGTGTTCGATGGTGCGCTGCAGGGCTTCCTGCGGGGTGATGTGGACTGGCTTGATCATGCTCGCTCCAGGAAATTCTTGAGCATGGCGTGGCCGTGCTCGGTCAATATGCTTTCGGGGTGGAACTGGACGCCTTCGATGTCCAGCGTCCTGTGGCGCACGCCCATGATTTCGCCGTCGTCGGTCCAGGCGGTGATTTCCAGCTCTGCCGGCAGGCTGGCGCGTTCGATCGACAGCGAGTGGTAGCGGTTGACGGTGAAACGGCGCGGCAGGTTGCGGAACACGCCGGTCTGCGTGGTGGTGATGACGCTGGTCTTGCCGTGCATCAACTCCTGCGCACGGATGATGGTGCCGCCGAAAGCTGCGCCAATGGACTGGTGGCCGAGACAGACGCCAAGAATGGGCAGCTTGCCGGCGAAGTGCTGGATCGCCGGGACGGACACGCCTGCCTCGTTCGGCGAACAGGGGCCGGGCGAGATGCAGAGGCGGTCGAACGCGCCTTGCTGGAAGAGTGCATCGAGTTGCTCCAACGTGATTTCGTCGTTGCGGTGCACGATCACCTCGGCGCCCAGCTCGCCGAAATACTGAACAATGTTGTAAGTGAAGCTGTCGTAGTTGTCCACCATCAGGACCTTGGTCTTGTCGCTCATTGCAGGCCCTCCTCGACCAGTTCGGCCGCGCGCATCAGGGCGCGCGACTTGTGTTCGGTTTCTTTCCACTCCATCTCGGGAATGCTGTCGGCGACCACTCCGGCGGAGGCCTGCACGTACAGCATGCCGTCCTTGACGATGGCGGTGCGGATGGCGATGGCCACGTCCATGTCGCCGGCATAGCTCAGGTAACCGCAGGCGCCGCCATAGATGCCGCGCTTGACGGGTTCGAGCTCGTCGATCAGCTCCATCGCGTGCACCTTGGGCGCACCGGTGAGCGTGCCGGCCGGGAAGGTGGCGCGCAGCACGTCCATATTGCTCATGCCGTCCTGCAGCGTGCCCTGCACGTTGCTCACGATATGCATCACGTGGCTGTAGCGCTCGACCACGAAGGCTTCGGTGACCTGCACCGAGCCCGTGGTGGCGATGCGGCCGATGTCGTTGCGCGCCAGGTCGATCAGCATGACGTGCTCGGCGCGCTCCTTGGGATCGTTGACCAGTTCCTGTTCAGCCGCCAGATCGGCTTCGGGCGTGGCGCCGCGCGGGCGCGTGCCGGCGAGCGGGCGGATGGTGAGGGTCTGCGTGCTGTCGGCCGCGTGCTCGTGCCGCACCAGGATCTCGGGCGAGGCGCCTACCACCTGGAAATCGCCGAAGTGGTAGTAGTACATGTAGGGGCTCGGGTTGAGCGAGCGTAGCGCGCGGTACAGGTTGAGCGGGTGCGCGGCGAAGCGCTTTTTCAGACGCTGGCCGACCTGGACCTGCATGAAGTCGCCGGCGGCGATCAGGTCCTTGGCGCGCTGCACGGCAGCGAGGTAGTCGTCCTTGGCAAAGTTGCGCTCGATCGGCTCGCTCTTGAAGATGCCGGCGGGCGGCGCGATGGCGGGCTGGGCCAGGCGGTCCTTGAGTTCACGCAGGCGCAGCTTGCCGCGGTTGAAGGCTTCGGGCTGCTTGGGATCGATGTAGACCAGCAGGTAGAGCTTGCCGGAAAGGTTGTCGATCACTGCGACTTCCTCGCATTGCAGCAGCAGGATGTCGGGCGTGCCGAGTTCGTCGGGCGGACAGGAGGCTTCGAGCTTTTTCTCGATGTAGCGCACGGCGTCGTAGCCGAAATAGCCGGCCAGGCCGCCGCAGAAGCGCGGCATGCCCGGGCGCAGCGCGACCTTGAAACGCTGCTGGTAGCTGGCAATGAAGTCGAGTGGATTGCCGGTGGCGGTTTCGACCACCTGGCCGTCGGTGACGACCTCGGTTTTCGCTTCGGCGCCGAAGCCGGTCGCACGCAGCAGCGTGCGCGCCGGCAGGCCGATGAAGCTGTAGCGGCCGAAGCGTTCGCCGCCCACCACCGATTCGAGCAGAAAGCTGTTGCTGCCGCCATATTCGGCGTGGGCCAGCTTGAGGTAGAGGGAAAGCGGTGTCTCGAGGTCGGCAAAGGCCTCGAGCATGAGCGGGATGCGGTTGTAACCCTGGGCGACCAGGCTGTTGAATTCGAGTTCAGTCATCATGAAGGATTCACCTTGTGCTGGGGGCTGTTGCGCACACCGGCAGGCAGGCGCAGATCGCCTTGCATGCTAGCGGCTGCATCGTGCACCACGATGACAGCCAGCCCCGGAGGATGGCGCCCGTCTGCGCTGGCCTTGGCAGGATCGGGCAGGAAACACCGGCGCGGCTCAGGCCGCGCCAAAGGCATGGCAGGGACGCCAGGGCCAGGCTCCCCGGTCACTGCAACCTGTGGTGGTGTTTCGATGAATGAACATCAGATCAGTCTAGCAAACTTTTTGTCGCAATGCAGCGGTGCTTTCCCGCAACCGTGTGTGCCGTGGTCGGCGCTCCTGGCAGTCGCTGGTTGGCTGGGTGGCTGCCGGCCGCATTACGCCGCAGCATGGGGCACCACCACAAGCTCCATCAGACTGTCCAGATAGCCGTCCGCCGGCACTTCACGCACGGGCTGGCCATGGTTGTAGCCATAGCTCAGCAGCAGCACCGGGCAGCCGGCAGCATGTGCGGCTTGCGCGTCGTTGCTGGAGTCGCCCAGCATCAGGGTGACAGCCGGCACGGTGCCGAGTGCGCGGGCGGTTTCGAGCAGGGGCATGGGATCGGGCTTCTTGCGCGGGAAGGCATCGCCACCGAACACCACGCGGAAGTACTGGCGCAGGTCGAGCGCCTCGAGCAGCGCTTCGGCGTGGGCCTGCGGCTTGTTGGTGAGGCAGGCCATGGGCAGTCCGGCGGCATACAGGGCCTGCAAGCCTTCGCGCACACCGGCGAAGGGCTCGGCAAACTGGCCGTTGATCACGCCGTAGTACCGCTGGTAAGAGCGCCAGGCCTGTTCATAACGCGCTTCCGGCTGCGTGGCGGGACAGCTGCTGTCGCAGGCGGTCAGGCTGGCCTGGCGCATCTGCTCGGCCAGCACGCTGCGGATCAGGTGCTCGGAGCCCTTGCCGACCGTGCGGCTGATGAAGTCGCGCGACACCGGCGGCAGCTGCAGTTCGGCCAGCATGCGATTGAGCGCGACCTCGAAATCGCCCAGGGTGTCGACCATGGTGCCGTCCAGGTCGACCATGACGGCCTGCACTTCCAGCGCCTGCGTGGCACCGGGCCAGCGCAGGCGGACGGCGGTGGCAGGTTGCGTGGCGGAAACGGACGGCATCGGCACGTCCGCGCTCATGCCAGCGCCTTGCGCATGTCGGCGATGACGGCGGCGTAGTCGGGCTTGCCGAAGATGGCGCTGCCTGCCACGAAGGTGTCGGCGCCGGCATCGGCCACGCGGCGGATGTTGTCGGCCTTGATGCCGCCATCCACCTCCAGCCGGATGTCCTTGCCGCAGGCGTCGATGCGCTTGCGCACGGCCTCGATCTTGCGCAGCGCACTGTCGATGAAGCTCTGGCCGCCGAAGCCGGGGTTGACGCTCATCAGCAGGATCAGGTCGATGTCGTCAATGACCCAGTCGAGCACGTCGAGTGGCTCGGCCGGGTTGAATACCAGCCCCGCCTGGCAGCCGGCGCCCTTGATGGCCTGGATGCTGCGGTGCACGTGGCTGCTGGCGTCAGGATGGAAGCTGATCAGGTCGGCGCCAGCCTGGGCGAAGGCCTGGGCCAGCGCATCGACCGGCTGCACCATCATGTGCACGTCCATCGGCACCGGCTTGCCGTCGGGCGTGACGGCGTGCGGCTTGATGGCCTGGCAGATCATGGGGCCGAAGGTGAGGTTGGGCACGTAATGGTTGTCCATCACGTCGAAATGGATCCAGTCGGCGCCGGCGGCAATCACGTTGCGGACCTCTTCGCCCAGACGGGCAAAGTCGGCCGAGAGGATGGAGGGGGCGATGCGGTAGGTGGTCATGACCGGTATTGTCGCGCATCGCGGGGGCGTCCGGCACGACTGTCAGGCTTTGCCGCTACCATAGCGCCCATGCCAGATTTCACCACTACCCCGCCCAATGCCGATTACCAGCTGACCGTGGAGGTCCAACCGGAATACCTGCCCGATGAGTCAGAGCCGGCGGCCGATCGCTATGTGTTCGCCTATCACGTGACGATCACGAATACGGGCCGGGTGGCAGCGCAGGTGGTGTCGCGCCACTGGATCATCACCGATGGCGAGGGGCGCGAGGAGCAGGTAAAGGGCCTGGCAGTGGTGGGCTACCAGCCGGTGCTCAAGCCGGGCGAGAAGTTCGAGTACAGTAGTGGCACGCCGCTGCGTACCTCGCATGGCGTAATGCGTGGCAGCTATTTCTGCGTGGCCGTGGATGGCGAGCGTTTCGAGGCGCCCATCGGTCCGTTTGCGCTGGTGGCACCCGAGGGCGGCTCCACGCCGGTGCAGTCCCACACCCTGCATTGAGACTGCATGGCAGCACGCAAGATCGAGATCGAGGCCCTGCTTGGCCGCATCGACCCGGATGCCGACCAGGTGGAGCGGCATCTGTGGCTGCATGACGTGCTGGAATGGATTCGCGGCGATGCGCAGGATGTGCAGGCGGCCGTGGGTCGCGTGCGCCAGATTCTGGCAGCCGTCGGCCGCATGCCGGACTGGCCGCCGCGCTGGCGCGCCTGGTGGCAGCAGTTCATCACGCATGTGGATGCCACCCCCCTGCTGGCGGATTACGGCTTTGCGCCGCGCACGGCGTTTGCCAGCGAGCTGGGGCACCGGCTGCTGCGCAAGTGGCTGCCGCCAACGCCGGAGACCACGGATCTGTCGCAGCTGTTCCACCTGTTGTTTCCGCAGGCCTTCGATGCGCAGTGGATTCGCGCCGTCGACCCGGCCACGCTGCAGCATGCGCAGCGCCTGCTGTTTGCCTCCCCGGAACAGGGGCCGCCCGCGCTCGAAATGCAACCCGGCCTGTGGGAAGAGCCGGCCCGGGAGCCTGTCAGCCCGCCGCCCCACATCGTGCTGGCCACCACGGCCAGCGCCTGGGGCCAGCCGGTGGCCAGCTACTGGCAGAACGAGTTGATCGAGGCCATCATGTACAGCGTGAGCCAGATCGGCGCCACCGGCTTCGCCAGCGAGATCCGCATGCGCATGGCCGATGACGCCGACACGCAGCACGCCTTTCATGATCTGGCGCACAGCATGGATGCCTGGACGCGACAGCTCGGCATCCACGGCCTGAAGCACCCAGAAACACTGGCGGCGACCGAACTGCTGCGCGAACAGTTGGCCCACTGCCGGCGCGCAGCGGGAACGGTGTATGCCCATCTGGCCGAGCAAGGGGTGTCGGTGGGCATCGTGTTCCGCCTGCGCCAGATGCGCGACCGCGTGCAGCGCGTGAACGAATTGCTGGACTGCCTGTTCAGCCAGAACCCGGCGCATTCGACGGCACGGCTGGTGGCCCGTCTGATCATGGTGGGACAGGAGCGGCGCAGCGTGCGCAACCTGATCCGCAGCAGCTCCCACCTGACGGCCGCCAAGGTGGCCGAGCGCCATGCCGAAAGCGGCGAAACCTATATCACGCGCAACTTCCGCGAGTGGCGCGTGATGCTGGGCCATGCCCTGGGAGGCGGCTTTGCCATGGGCTTTGCCGTCTGGTTCAAGTTCCTGATCGGGACGCTGGCGCTGTCGATCTTCTGGAGCGGGCTGGTCGCCGGGATCAACTACGCGCTGATCTTCGTGCTGATCCAGCTATTGCACTGGACGATTGCTACCAAGCAGCCGGCGGTGACGGCGCCCGCCCTGGCGGCACGACTCAAGGCCATGGACCAGCCCAATGCGGTCGATGCCTTTGTCGACGAAGTCTCGCACCTGATCCGCTCGCAGGTGATTGCCATTGTCGGCAACCTGCTGGCCGTTGTGCCCTGTGTGCTGCTGATCTCCGCGGCCCTGCAGTACGGTCTGGGGCAGCCGATGATTCCGGTGAAGACAGCCACGGCGTCCATGGGGGCGCTCGATGTGTTCGGCCCGACGGTGCTGTTTGCCGGCTTTACCGGTGCTTTGCTGTTTGCCTCCAGCATCATTGCCGGCTGGACGGAAAACTGGTTCGTGTTTCACCGGCTCGATTCGGCCATGGCGCACCATCCGCGCTTTCGCCGCCTGCTGGGGGTGGATCGGGCGCGGCGGCTGGCGCAGTGGATGCGCGATCATGTCTCCGGGCTTGCCGCCAATATCTCGCTCGGCCTGATGCTGGGGCTGACCCCTGCCATTGCACTGTTCTTCGGGCTGGGACTGGAAGTACGCCACGTGACGCTGGCAGCGGGACAGCTGGCTGCGGCCGCCTTTACACTGGGTGCACCGGTGCTGCATCAGCAGGAGTTCTGGCTGGCACTGGCAGGAGTCGCGCTGGTGGGCCCGATCAACGTCATCGTGAGCTTCTACTTTGCCTTCCGCACCGCCGTGGCGGCGCACAACGTGCCGCAGGTGGATCGCCGCCGCATCAACTCGGCCCTGCTCTATCGCCTGCTGCATGCTCCCCTGAGCTTCATCTTTCCTCCCAAGAAGCGCAAGACGCCTTCCCCTTCCGGCACGTATGGTGCCGGGAACTGATTCTTTGCCTGTCCATGTCTGCCTCCTCCAGCTCCGGCGAATTCGCCCTGATCGACCGCCATTTCCGCCGCCCTTCGCCCTTGCGCCATGCCACGGTCGGCATCGGGGATGACTGCGCCCTGCTGGCCCCCTTGCCGGATGAGCAGCTGGCCATCTCCACCGACATGCTGGTGGCCGGCCGGCATTTTTTCGAGGACGTGGATCCGGCCGCACTGGGCCACAAGGCCCTGGCCGTGAACCTGAGCGACCTGGCCGCCTGCGGCGCGCAGCCGCTGGGTGCCACGCTGGCGATTGCCTTGCCGGCGGTGGACGATGCCTGGCTGGAGGCCTTTGCCAGCGGCTTGTTCGCCCTGGCCGATGCCCATGGCTGTGAACTGGTGGGCGGCGATACCACGCGCGGGCCGCTCACCCTCAGCCTGACGGTGTTTGGCAGCGTGCCGCCGGGCAGCGCGCATCTGCGCAGTGGCGCCAGCGCCGGCGACGACATCTACGCCAGCCATGCGCCGCTGCAAGGGCTGGGTGACGCGCGCCTGGCGCTGCAACTGCAGCAGCTGGCGCGCGGAGACACACCCCCCGCTGCCGCCATCCTGCAGACGCTCGAACCCCGCATGCGCCACCACCTGCTGCACATGACGCGGGTGCGGCTGGAGCTGCCCCAGCCCCGCATCGCCCTGGGACTGGCGCTGCGCGGCATCGCCAGCGCCTGCGCCGACCTGAGTGACGGACTGACTGGCGACCTGGGGCACATCATGCAGGCCTCGGGCCTGGGTGCCACGCTCCAGGCGCTGGATGGCGCGGACGGCCTGCTGCATGCCTGCAGCCCGGCGCTGCGCACGCTGGGGAATGACGTCGCCCTGCAGATGGCGCTGGCCGGCGGGGATGACTACGAACTGGTCTTTACGGCTCCACGGGACCGGCGCGATGCCGTCGCGGCTGCCGCGGCCCGCTGCGGGCTATGCGCCAGCCGCATCGGACGCATGGAAACCGACGCGGGCCTGCGCTTTGTCGATCTGGGTGGCAGGCAACACTCCCTGGCCGCCAGGGCGTTCGACCATTTCGGTTGAGGGCCTGACACCGGCACCATCAATTCCTTCCGAAGGGTTTGCGTCATTCCCCCCTCATGGTCTCTCATGGAGCTACCGCTCTGCGACAATCCACGCCATGTCCACCACACCTCTTGCTCCAGTCCGCCCCACCCTCTCGTTCCTGCTGCGTCATCCTGCGCACTGGATTGCGCTGGGTTTCGGCTCCGGCCTGAGCCCGAAGGCGCCAGGCACGGCAGGCACGCTCTGGGCCTGGGCGGCCTGGCTGCTGCTGCAGTTGGTACTGCCGCATGCGGCGCTCGGCTGGCTGGTGCTGCTCGGCATCCCGCTGGGGTGGTGGGCCTGCACGGTCACCGCGCGCAACATGGGCGTGGCAGACCCCGGCAGCATCGTGTGGGATGAGGTAGTGGCATTCTGGGGTGTGCTCTGGATCCTGCAGCCGGCGCTGGCACTCGAGCCCTTCAGCACCGCCGCCTGGATCTGGCAGGCGCTTGCCTTTGCCGTATTCCGCTTCTTCGACGCCGCCAAGCCGCCACCGGTGCGCTGCGCCGACCAGCGCTTCAAGGGCTTTGGCTGGCGCGGTGGCTGGGGCATCCTGTTCGATGATCTGGTGGCTGCCGCCTGCAGCGTGGCCGTGCTCACGCTGGTGCACGCCTCCGGCCTGCATGCCGGCTGGTGGCACTGATCCGCTAGCCAGCCAGCCCCGGCCCGTAGCGGAACAGCGCATACAGCACCACACCCGCCAACCCGCCGATCACCGTGCCGTTCAGCCGGATGAACTGCAGATCACGCCCCACGCTGCGCTCGATCTCCTGCACCATGTAGCGCGCATCCCATTCCTGCACCGTGCGGCGGATATGCTCGGGAGCGATGTCGCGCAACTGGTCGGCCACATGCTCCACGGCGATGCGCAGCTGGTCGTTGGCCGCATCCTGCCAGACCGGATCATCGCGCAGTCGCTCGCCCAGCTGCTGCGCATACCGGACGAAATGGCGTGCGATCACCGAGTCCTCGCTGTCCAGATCCTGCTGCAGCCAGGCACGCAGGCGCGCCCACAGTTGCTGCACATAGCCCTGCAGCGCAGGATGCAGCAGCAACTGCGTCTTCAACTGCTGCACCTTCTGCTGCAGTTCGGGCTCGTCCTGCAGGCGCTCCATCATGCGGGCCACATCCTCGCCGTAACGCAGGCGCAGCGGATGCTCGGGATCGCTCAACACCACCACCACCTCGTCGATCAGCGCCTGCGCCAGCTTGTCCGCCAGGCGATCGGCGATTTCCTCGGTACGGTCCAGCTTGTCGGTGAACCAGGTCATCTTGGGATATTCGCGTCGCGCCATGGCCATCATCTTGTCGGAGATCAGGCCACGGATTTCGGGTGCGCTCACCCACTCGGCCACCTTGACCAATCCCGCATTCAGCACGCGCTGGTGATGCTGGCCATGGGTCAGCAGCTGCATCAGTTGCGCGGCGGTTGGCGCGGCATTCCAGTCATGCAGCTGGCGTTTGACGATGGCCAGCAGGTCGCGCTCGATGGCAGGGTCGTCCAGCGCCGCCAGCGACTGGCGCGCCCAGCTGCGCAGCTGCGTCGCCAGATAGGCGACGCGTTCCGGCTGGCTCAGGTACTCGCCGATGCGCTGCGCTGGATTGAACGCTGCAATCCGCGGCAGCAGCACCGCCTTGTCCAGAAACTTGTCGCGCACGAAATGCGCCAGATTGTCGGCAATGCGCTGCTGGTTGCGCGGAATGATGGCCGTATGTGGAATCGGCAGGCCCATGGGATGACGGAACAGCGCCACCACGGCAAACCAGTCCGCCAGCGCACCCACGGTGGCTGCCTCGGCAAATGCACCGACCCAGGCCCAGGCGCCCTGCCGCCCGAAATAGTGGCTGAGCGCGAGCAGGGCCACAGCCAGCAGCAAGGCCCCCAGGGCAATGGCCTTCATGCGCCGCAACTGGCGCGCCTTTTCCTGTGCCCGTTCGGCAGCCAGATCGGGCGGCACCGGGCTTGGCGAAGTCTGTGTCATGCGCTTCATTCTGCCTGCGCGAATATCCCTGCGCAATAGAGGGAAAAGGCGAAAAGCGCATGGATATTGGCGCGTAATTTCATAATGAAAAGTAATAAAAGAACCGGCACAATGCCAGCATTCCCAAGAACAACTCCACCGGCTCCTGGCGGTGGACTGCCCCAGAAAGGACCCAACATGAAAGCCAGTTCCGTTCTCGACACCATCGGCCGCACGCCGCACATCCGCTACAGCCGCCTGTTCCCGGGCAATCAGGAGGTGTGGATCAAGGCCGAGCGTTTCAACCCCGGCGGCAGCATCAAGGACCGCATTGCCCTGTCCATGATCGAGGCCGCCGAACAATCCGGCCAACTCAAGCCTGGCGCCACCATCATCGAGCCCACCTCCGGCAACACCGGTGTCGGCCTTGCCATGGTCGCGGCCGTGAAAGGCTACAAGCTGATCCTGGTGATGCCCGAGAGCATGAGCGTCGAGCGCCGCCGCCTGATGCTGGCCTACGGCGCCAGTTTCGACCTGACGCCCAAGGAAAAAGGCATGAAAGGCGCCATCGCCCGCGCCGAGGAACTGGCTGCACAGACGCCCGGTGCCTGGATTCCCCAGCAGTTCGACAATGCCGCCAATCCCGAAGTGCATGCGCGCACCACGGCCGAGGAGATCGCCGCCGACTTCCCCGAAGGCCTGGATGTGCTGATCACCGGCGTGGGTACCGGTGGCCACATCACCGGCGTGGCGCGCGTGCTCAAGGCCAAGTGGCCCCAACTCAAGGTGTATGCGGTCGAACCCACGCTGTCACCCGTGATCAGCGGCGGCCAGCCCGGCCCGCATCCGATCCAGGGCATCGGCGCCGGTTTCATCCCGAAGAACCTGGACACCAGCCTGCTTGACGGCGTGATCCAGATCGAAGGCCCCGCTGCCATGGACTACGCGCGCCGCTCCGCCACGCAGGAAGGCCTGCTGGTCGGCATCAGCAGCGGCGCCACGCTGGCCGCCATTGCGCAGAAACTGCCCGAACTGCCCGACAACGCCCGCGTGCTGGGCATCAACTACGACACCGGCGAGCGCTATCTGTCAATCGAAGGGTTCCTGCCGGCCTGAGGGTCACTCAGGATGCGCTGGCGGTGCATGCCGCCTCGGCTCGTGCACGATGCACGGGCCGGCAAGCAACGCCACGGTACCCACTCCGAAGACTCGCGTACAAACAGAAAACCCGTCTGGATTGAACCAGACGGGTTTTTCCTGGATCCTGTCGGGCGCCGGAGAAGCGGTGCCCTCCACGATCAGCCCTGCTGCAGACGCGCAATACGCTCCTCCAGCGGCGGGTGGGTAGAGAACAGCTTGCCCAAACCACCGGTAATGCCGAAGGCCTGCATGCTCTTCGGCAGTTCGCCCGGATGCATGCCGCCCAGACGATGCAATGCATTGATCATCGGCTGGCGCTGCCCCATCAGCTGGGCGGAGCCGGCATCGGCGCGGAATTCACGCTGGCGGCTGAACCAGGCCACGATGATGGCGGCCAGGAAGCCCAGTACCAGATCCAGCACCATGGTGGTGATCATGTAGCCGATCCCCGGGCCGGAGTTGTCATCCCCACGGCGCAGGAAACCGTCCACCAGCGAACCGATCACGCGGCTCAGGAACACCACGAAGGTGTTCATCACGCCCTGGATCAGCGTCATGGTGACCATGTCGCCATTGGCAATGTGCGCCACTTCGTGGGCCAGCACCGCCTCGACCTCGTCGCGCGTCATGCCCTGCAGCAGGCCGGTGGACACGCCCACCAGCGCCGAGTTCTTGAACGCACCCGTGGCAAAGGCATTCGGCTCGCCATCGTAAATGCCCACCTCCGGCATGCCGATCTTCGCCGTGGTCGCCAGCTTACGCACCGTCTCCACGATCCAGGCCTCGTCCGCGTTGCGCGGCTGGTCGATCATGTGCAGGCCCATGCTGGTCTTGGCCATGGTCTTGCTCATCAGCAGCGAGATGATGGCGCCGGTGAAGCCGATCACGAAGGCATACACCAGCAGGCTGGTGTAGTTGATGCCGTTGGCCGTCAGGTAGTGATTCACCCCCAGCAGATTGGTCACGATGCCCAGCACCGCCACCACGGCCACGTTGGTCAGCAGGAACAGGAAAATGCGTTTCATGGCGTCCTTCAGAAAGTCAGTCGCCCCGCCAGACGGACAATCCGCCTGACAAAGACAATGCGCATGGTAGGGGCAGCCGGGTCAAATTCAAGCATGGGTGCGCCAATTCCCGCACGAATCGAGGCAGAAATTCGCCGATGCGCTCAGGCCTGCAGCACGCTGGGCAGACGGCGCAGCGGACGGAACACGCTGGTGTCCCGGTAGAAATCCGGCTCGGCATTGGCCGCCCACCAGCCCGGCACCCCCAGCACCGGCAGGTGCACAAACGGCTTGCTGCGCAAATGGTCTGCCGTGAGCGCCCCGGCCAGCCAGGCATCCCAGTGCACGGCTCCGTCCGGCCCGTCCCCGCAAGAGCCCGCCTGGGACGGCACGCGGTAGACATGCGCCGTAATGCCCTTGAAGGGCTGCACCAGCTGCTCGAGCGCGGCATGCCCAAACAGCACCAGACGGCTCTCGGCCCAGAGCGCGCGCAGGGAACCGAACACCTCGTCCCAGCGCTTCCAGGCCAGCGCTTCCCACAGCGCATCCGGCGCCTGCAACAGCGCCACGTTTTCGTCGAACAGGGTCAGCGCGTCGCGCACCGGCCCGCGCGTAGCGCCCACACCGCCCAGTCGCGCCAGTTCCTCTCCCTGCAGCGCATTGAGGCGCAGCTTGGTAAGCGGAAAATGCAGCCACATCAGGCCGTTGAAGAAATCGTGCCAGTTGCTGCGCGTCGGCACCTGGCGCGTGTCGTAGATGAACTGCTCGTAGGCCACGCCCTCGGGCAACCGCTCCTGCGGCACGAAGCGCACGCCCGCCGGCCCGTTGCAGGCGTTGAGCGCGGCACTGAGGTCACCCGTCTGCTGCCAATGCTGCATCACCCGCCGGCCCAGCGGCAGCAGGGGGCGGTGCCAGCCTGCTTCCCAGTCCGGCAAGAGGGTTGGCAACACCATCGCGCAATGCTCTTAACTGCCCTTCACCAGCCGCCAGCCCAGTTCCTCGCCTCCACGCAGCGGCTTGAGTTCCGCCTCGCCGTAGGCGTAGCTTTCTGGCGTGGTCCAGCTTTCCTTGCGCAGGGTGATGCTGCCCTGGTTGCGCGGCAGGCCGTAGAACGCAGGGCCGTTGAAGCTGGCAAACGCTTCCAGCCTGTCCAGCGCACCCGCTGCCTCGAACGCCTCGGCATACAGCTCCATCGCAGCATGCGCGGTATAGCAGCCGGCGCAGCCCGTGGCATGCTCCTTCAGGTGTGCGGCATGCGGCGCGCTGTCGGTCCCCAGGAAAAAACGGTCACTACCCCCCGTCGCCGCCTCCACCAACGCCAGGCGATGCACCTCGCGCTTGAGCACCGGCAGGCAGTAGTAATGCGGACGAATGCCGCCAGTAAAGATCGCATTGCGGTTGTACAGCAGGTGGTGCGCGGTGATGGTGGCGGCGGTAAATGCCCCCGCCTGCACCACATACTGCGCCGCATCCTTGGTGGTGATGTGCTCGAACACCACCTTCAACTCCGGAAAATCACGGCGCAGCGGCTGCATCACCTGCTCGATGAACACCGCTTCGCGATCAAAGATGTCGATGGCCGGATCCGTCACCTCGCCATGCACCAGCAGCAGGATGCCTTCGCGCTGCATCGCCTCCAGCGTGGCATACGTCTTGCGGATGTCCGTCACGCCGGCATCGCTGTTGGTGGTGGCACCGGCCGGATACAGCTTGAAAGCCACCACACCCGCAGCCTTGGCGCGCGCCACTTCCTCGGGCGGCGTGTTGTCGGTCAGGTACAGCGTCATCAGCGGCTCGAAGCTCACACCGGCCGGCACGGCGGCCTGGATGCGCTGCTTGTACTCCAGCGCCTGCTCCGCCGTGGTCACCGGCGGCTTCAGGTTGGGCATGATGATGGCGCGGCCGAACTGAGCCGCAGTATGCGGCACCACGGTACTTAGCGGGGCACCATCGCGCACATGCAGGTGCCAGTCATCGGGTCGGGTAATGGTCAGGGTGGTGGGAGTGCTCATCCTGCCATTTTCGCATCTACTGCACCCCCGCGCACTCCTCTGTCTCAGTGCTGCAGGATCTTGTTCAGGAAATCCTTGGTGCGCGGCTGACGCGCTTCCGGATTGCCGAAGAACTCTTCCTTGCTGCAATCCTCCAGGATCTTGCCGCCCACATCGATGAAGATCACGCGGTTGGCCACCTTGCGCGCAAAGCCCATCTCGTGCGTCACCACCATCATGGTCATGCCTTCCTTGGCCAGGTTGACCATCACGTCCAGCACCTCGCCCACCATTTCAGGATCCAGCGCGGAGGTCGGCTCATCGAACAGCATCACCACCGGGTCCATGCTCAGCGCACGCGCAATCGCCACGCGCTGCTGCTGGCCACCGGACAGCTGCCCCGGAAACTTGTCCTTGTGCGCCATCAGGCCCACGCGATCCAGCATCTTCAGGCCGCGCGTCTTCGCTTCATCCACGCTGCGGCCCAGCACCTTCACCTGCGCAATCGTCAGGTTCTCGGTCACGCTCAGGTGCGGAAACAACTCGAAGTGCTGGAACACCATGCCCACCTGGCTACGCAACTTGGGCAGATTGGTCCTGGAGTCGGTCAGCGACGTGCCATTGACGATGATCTCGCCCTTCTGGATCGGCTCCAGGCCATTGACGGTCTTGATCAGCGTGGATTTGCCCGAGCCGGACGGGCCGCACACCACCACCACATCGCCCTTGTTGATATTCACGTTGCAGTCCTGCAGCACCTGTACCGGACCATACCACTTGGAGACGTTCTTGATTTGAATCATGTGTTCGGACATTTTTGACTATCTCCACTTTCAGCGAATAATCGCAATCTTCTTGTTCAAGCGCTTCACCGCCCAGGACAGGCTGATGCAGATCACAAAATACATCACCGCCGCCATCAGATAGGTTTCTGTCGTGCGGCCATAGTTCTTGCCCGCGGTTTCAAAACCCTTGAGCAGATCGTAGGCGCCGATAGCGTACACCAGCGACGTATCCTGGAACAGGATGATGGTCTGCGTCAGGAACACCGGCAGCATGTTGCGGAAGGCCTGCGGCAGAATCACCAGTCGCATGTTCTGGGCGTAGCTCATGCCCAGCGCCTGCCCGGCAAACACCTGCCCGCGCGGAATCGACTGGATGCCGGCACGCACAATCTCGCTGAAATAGGCCGCCTCGAATGCAATGAAGGTGATGATGGCCGAATACTCGGCGCCGATCGAACGGCCGATCACCATCGGCACCAGCAGAAAGAACCACAGGATCACCATCACCAGCGGAATCGAGCGCATGCCGTTCACGTAGAACGCAGCCGGCGCATCCAGCCATTTCTTGCCCGACAGGCGCATCAGCGCCAGCACGGTCCCGAACAGAATGCCGCCAATGGTCGCCAGCACCGTCAGCAGAATGCTGAACTGCAAGCCCTTGAGAATATAGTTGCCGAAAAACTCGGCATCGAGGAAAGAGAAGCTCAGATTCATGATCAGTGCCCTCCCCCGCTACCCGAAGCGACAAAGCCGGGCACGCGCACCTTCTTCTCGATCGTGGCCATGATGCGGTTGATGGCCAGCGCAGAAATCACGTACAGAATCGTCACCGCCACATAGACCTCAATCAGGCGCGCCGTTTCCTCACCCGCCTGCAGGGCAAACTGCGTCAGCTCCGGAATCGACACCGCAAACGCCGCCGCCGAGTTCTTGAAGATGTTCATCGACTCGCTCGTGAGCGGCGGAATGATGATGCGATAGGCCATGGGCAGCAGCACATAGCGGTAATACTGCGGCGTGGTAAACCCCAGCGCCATGCCGGCGTAACGCTGCCCCTTCGGCAGCGCCTGGATGCCCGAGCGCACCTGCTCGGCAATCCGCGCCGAGGTAAACAGGCCCAGCGCCATCACCACCAGAATGAACGGCGGCAGGTTCTTGGCCAGCGGCACCAGCGCCGGCAGCACGTGGTACCACAGGAAAATCTGCACCAGCAGCGGAATGTTGCGGAACCACTCCACCCAGGCGTTGCCGAAGCGCACCAGCCAGGGCGAATCCGGCAAGGTGCGCAGCACCCCGATGATGGACCCCATCACCAGCGCCACCAGCAGCGCCGTCACCGAAACGCCGACCGTCCACCCCCAGGCCGAAAACAGCCAGTTCAAATAGCTGATGTCGCGCCCGCTCCCCAGACAGCCCGCTATCGGGTCGCCCGTGACGATGTCCTTGCAGAACACCGCCCAATCCAGATTCCCAATCATGGCCACTCCTTGTCCATGTTCTTGTTCTGATGTCCATCCCCGGAAAACATTGGGGGCAGAAGCCAGCCTCCCGATCTCCCGGGAGGCCTGCTCCTGCCCTCAGGTACAGGCCCGGCCGGAAGGTTTACTTCTTGGCGTAATCTTCCATCGGCTTGTTGTTCGGATTGGCCCAGGCATCCTTGGTGCTCTGCGACAGCGGCAGGCCGATCGTCACGTTGGCCGGCGGAATCGGCTGCAGGAACCAGCGGTCATAAAGCTTGGCCAGCGAACCATCGGCAATCTGGCGCTTGATGCTGTTGTCCACGGCCTCCTTGAACTTGGTGTCACCCTTGGGCAGCATGCACGCGATCGGCTCCACCGACAGGGCGTCACCCACCAGCACGAAATCCTTCGGGCTCTTGGACTTGGCGATATTGGCCGCCAGAATGGAGCCATCCATCACGAAGGCATCTGCACGGCCGGACTCCAGCATCAGGAAACTGTCGGCATGATCCTTGCCCATCACTTCCTTGAAGTCCAGGCCCTGCGCACGGTCATTCTTGCGCAGCGTCTGCACGGAAGTGGTACCGGTCGTCGTCACCACCGTCTTGCCCTTCAGGTCGGCAATGCCCTTGATGCCGGAGTTGGCCTTGGTGGCGATGCGCACCTCCTCCACGTAGGTGGTCACGGCAAAATCCACGTCCTTCTGGCGCGCCAAGTTATTGGTGGTGGAGCCGCACTCGAAGTCGATGGTGCCGTTCTGCAGCAGCGGAATGCGGTTCTGCGAAGTGATCGGCTGGTAGTTGATCTTGACTTCGGTGCCCAGCTCCTTCTTGAGGTCATCCACGATGCGCTCGGCCATCTCGGTGTGGAAGCCCACGTACTTGCCATTGCCCAGCGTATAGCCCAGGCCGGACGACTCGCGCACGCCCAGATTCACCACGCCGCTGGACTTGATCTTGCCCAGTGTATCAAGCGCGCGAGCAGGTGCCGCAGCCGCTGCAGAACCCGCATCAGCAGCCGCCGACGCCGGAGCGGAAGTGCCCGCATCCTTCTGTCCGCAACCAGCCAGAACCAGCATTGCCGCGCCAGCGACAGCCATCAATTGAGTGCGCATAGTCATACTCCTGTCAGGAAAGAATTAGAGGGACCGATTAGAGCGCAAACCTTCCGAACGAACGTACAGGTTTACCCTGACTCCATGCGGATTGCCGTACTCCTCGGCAAGAAAATCACGTTCCGGCGCGCCATCAGCCCCAGTCCGGCCTTCGGGCGCACACGCCAACACCTTAACAGCAAGTCATGCCGTTTCTATTGTGAAGAGCCACTTGCTGAAAAAGAATCCGCAAAGTCCCTGCTTTGCTGCAGCGCCCACATCTCCGCATACTGCCCCTGCCGGGCCAGCAGCTGTGCATGCGTGCCACGCTCCACCACCCGCCCATGATCCAGCACCAGAATCTCGTGCGCATCCACCACCGTGGAGAGCCGGTGGGCAATCACCAGCGTCGTCTTGTTGTCGGCCACCTGCCGCAGCTCGGCCTGGATCGCGCGCTCCGTGGCGGAATCCAGTGCCGAAGTCGCCTCATCCAGCACCATGATGGGCGGATTCTTCAGCAGCGCCCGCGCAATTGCCACCCGCTGCTTCTCCCCGCCGGAAAGCTTCAGCCCGCGTTCCCCCACCATCGTGGCATAGCCCTTGGGCGTGCGCTCGATGAAATCGTGGATCCGGGCCGCCTTGGCCGCCCGCACGATCGCTTCCTGATCGGCATCCGTATCGCCGTAGCCGATGTTGTACGCCACCGTGTCGTTGAACAGCACCGTGTCCTGCGGCACGATGCCGATGGCGCGTCGCAAGCTGTCCTGAGTCACATCCCGGATATCCTGCCCATCGATACTGATCCTGCCCTGCTGCACGTCATAGAAGCGATACAACAAGCGCGCCAGCGTCGACTTTCCTGCCCCCGACGGCCCCACCACCGCCACCGTCTTGCCTGGCGGCACCTCAAAGCTCACCTGATGCAGGATCGGGCGCGCCGGATCATAGGCAAACGATACATCCTCGAAACGAATTGCCGGCAGGCCGTGATCGATTCGTAGCCGCGCCGCATCCGCTCGATCCTCGATTTCCCTTGGCATATCCACCAGCGTGAACATCTTGTCCAGATCCGTCAGGCTCTGCTTGATCTCGCGATACAGCACCCCCAGGAAATTCAGCGGAATATACAGCTGGATCATGAACGCATTGATCATCACCAGATCGCCAATCGTCAGCCGCCCGTCGGCCACCCCCTGCGTGGCTCGCCACAGCATCGCCACCAGCGCGGTGGCAATGATCAGCTGCTGTCCGCTGTTGAGCAAGCTCAATGTGCTCTGGCTCTTGATCGCCGCCTTGCGATACTCCTGCAGGCGGGCGTCGTAGCGCCGCGCTTCGTAACCCTCGTTGTTGAAATACTTGACGGTTTCGTAGTTGAGCAAGGCATCCACCGCCCGGCTGTGCGCAACGGAATCCAGCCGGTTCATCTCGCGCCGCAATTCCGTACGCCACTCCGTCACAGTCACGGTAAAGGCGATATACGCCACCAGCGCCACGCCCGTAATCACGGCGAACCCGGCATCGAATTTCACCGCCAGAATCCCCAGCACCAGGCTGACCTCGATCAGCGTAGGCAGAATGCTGTACAGCGAAAACGACACCAGCGAATGCACGGCGCGCGTTCCGCGCTCGATATCCCGCGTCATGCCCCCGGTCTGCCGCTCCAGATGAAAGCGCAGGCTCAGGCTATGCAGATGCCGGAATACGCGCAAGGCGATGCTGCGCGCCGCCCCCTCGGTCGCCTTGGAAAACACCAGCTCGCGCAACTCCGTAAACACCGAAGTCGCCAGCCGCAACAAGCCATAGGCCAGCAACAGGCCCACCGGCACCACCAGCAGGGCCTGTGCGCTCCCCGGCTTCACATTCATCGCGTCCACCAACTGCTTCAACAACAGCGGCACACCGATATTCGCCAGCTTAGCCCCGACCATCAGCAGCAAGGCCAGCAGCACCCGCCAGCGGTACTCCCACAGATAGGGGATCAGGCGCTTGAGGGTATTCCAGTCATTGCGCTTCACAGGCCGCACCGAAGCCCCCTCCTCATACCCTCCTCGCGCCATTCCCCGCATGTCCACCACTCCCTGCATGTGCTGCCAGCCATTACCATTCCTGCCAGCATAGCCTAACGATGCTCCATCGCGCCTATGCATCGCCGAATTCAGTGATGCGAACGATGTGCAAGCGCGGCATCGAGAGCCGGCAGACTATTCGCGCCGCAAACTTCCACTGTGCTCTGCCTCAATGCACAATCACCCTAATACACAGGAAAGCCGCTCATGAACACAGAACAACATCCCAACGTCCTCCCGACCCTCAACAAGCCGGGATTTGCCCGCAATACCCCCTCCAACCGCCCATTCCTCGACCGTCTTCCGGAATCCACCGAAACACACGAACTGGTTCTCAAAGTCGTCCCTATGCCTGCAGATTGCAACGCAAATGGAGATATCTTCGGTGGCTGGGTGATGGCGCAGGTCGACGTCGCAGGCGCCATCGCCGCCTTCCGCAAAACGCGCGGACGAACCGCAACGGTCGCCGTCAAGGAATTCATCTTCAAGCAGCCGGTACGTGTCGGCGACATCCTCTCGTTCTATGCATCCGTCCAACGCATCGGCAACACATCCATCACCATCTGCGTGGAGGTTTACGCGGAAACTTTCAGTGATCAGGGACGATATCTGAAAGTGACCGATGCCATGGTCACTTATGTTGCAATCGATGAAGAGGGGCGTCCACGCAGTATCCCGCGTGAATCAGAAACCTCCCGCTGATGGCAAGCCCGATGCGTGGTGCTGCACGGAAACCCAGGCAACTTCCGCGTGCAGGCGACATGGAACCTCCCGATGCAAGACACTCTACTGAGTCCACCCTGAACAATTCACTTTTCAGGCAGCAACGAGGTTCTCGCCCCTGTTTGCATGACGCAGCAGGGCAAGCATCTCCTGGAGGGGCATCCCGATATGGGCACAAAAAAGCCGCAGCTTCCTGAGGATCATCCGGATGTTGTGGCCGGCTCCACACAGCACGGCATGCAACGCATCGCCGAGCGCGCCCTTCAGAGGGTTACGCCCCAGCCGCCCATCCATTTTCATGTGCCCGAACGCCGGCTCGATCGCGCTGCGCCGCTTGATCATCGCCTTCATCGCCCGTGTCACTCCCCGGCGCTGCCCTGAGCGCAGAATCTGCACGCCTTCAACCTGTACCCCCTGGTAGCCCTTGTCCACGATGACCGTTTTGGGTTTGTGTTCCGCCAGGATCCCTACCTGCTCCAGGGTTTCGGCCAGCGTGTGACCATCCCACGGGTTGCCCGGCATGCTGCGCATGCCCACCACGACGCCCTCCTTGAGCGTCGTGGCCGTGCTCACCTTCACTGCGAATTCATACGGCGTTCTGGCCTTGCCCTTGGAGATGCATTCGACCTCCGGAGCATGCAGGGCATACAGCTTGTTCTTGTCTTTGGTCTTTTGCGTCAGAATGCGCTGCACACGCTGCAGCAAGTCCTGAGCCTTGTCTCGGGCATGCCCGGGCAAGGCGTGCAGTTGTCGCTCCACATCACGGTACACGCGGCCCACACGGGTGCGCAACGCCTTGAGCGTCTTGCGCATGCGCTTGTACTGCTTGGCGTGGGCATAGCGGCCAATCTGCGCAGCCATGCGCGGGGCCTGGCGGTTGTAGTTCTGGCGCAGCTTGAGCGCATGGCTGGCAGCGAGCTTGACCAGGTGTTGACGGCTTGTCTCCAGCAGTCGGCTGTCGGTCGGGTGCGCAACCGCCTTGGGCATGACGGTGGTGTCCACGATCACGCGATCGAAGCTGCTCTTTTTGATCAGGCCTGCCGCATGCGCAGCCTCAACCGTGACAGCCAGCAGCGTTTCCACGCCTTCTTCACCAATGCGCTTGCGCCAGCGCGTGAGACTGGATGGGTCAATCGGCAATTCGGTCTGCAGGTAGGTCTCTCCAGTGAAGAACTGCCAGTACGGGTTCTCCAGCCAGGTGTTGACCACGGCTTCATCCGATGCGTCATTGGCATGCTGCAGGTACAGCAGCCCTGCCACCAGTCTGGGCGGCAGCGCCGGGCGTCCCCGGCTGGAAGTGAAATGGGCCGAGAAGCTGCGTTCAATCTCTTCCCAATTCATCAGATCCGCCAGGCGCACCAGCGGGTGCTTCATGTTGAGCTGCTCGTCAAGACGCGGGCGGAACAACTCGCGCGTCTGAGGCAGTGTGGGCTGTGGCTTCATCTTCGAAACACCGTCGAGATTTGCAAGGAATCGAATCTCCGAAGCACATTCTCCAGCAAATTCTGTACCCCATGAACCGGAAAAACCTTAGACATGTCAACGGGTTGGGGAATCTTCAGGGCGGACTACTGAGTCCATCACCCAATCCCCCTCGGGGAGGTGCACATTGCCACACTTACCAATCCAATCAAAAGAAAACAAATGTTACAACAATGCCACGAGGCATAGTGATAGTTGTAATTTTTCTGTAAAAAAAATCTTTGTACCATGCTACATCCAATTTTCGAAGAGTCCTTTTGTACTCTTCGTATTGGTGCATTAGTTGCTCTTCGTAATTCATCCGGTTACGAATAGTCAGATAGATTTTTTTTCCTACACACCATGGATGCCTCACTCGCCGCCTGCCACACGGACACCAGAACCAACAACAACTCCGCAGGAGGATGGAGGGATCTAGTCAAGAACCTGGATAGTTCGCACTTCAGCCTCGAGATCCGGAACATCATGCGGCCAGATGCCATGAAGGATTTCCTGCTTGATGCCACGATCCACTTTGAACGTACCGGCGACACCACCTACAAGGTCCTTGTAGAGGCAAGGAACCTGAAGAACGTGCATGGCTGGGAATGCCCCGCCACACTGACCTTCATTGTGGAAACACTGGCCGCCCGGCTCACCGCAGCACACGGCTTCAACTGGTACCGCACATGCACTCCTGAAAACGACACGGACGCTGGAAACTATCAACTCCTCCAATTGGAAATGCTCGACGAAGCTCCCGAAAGCACCAGCACCAGCACCAGCACCAGCAACAGCAACAGCAACAGCAACAGCGCAGTGAACAACGAAAGCAGCTGGGCAAAAGCAATGCCCGTTGTTCCTCGCCACCCCGACATGAGCCGCGAACTTCTGCGCTCAGGATTTTCTTGGTAACACGATAAGGAGGTATTTAACGGAAAAGGCCCACAAATAGTTTAACGTACGCAAATCAAGGGGAAAGCTCAGGCTTTCCCCTTTTTGCTAAGCAGCGGGCGCGTCCGTCATTTTTCCATATAGCTGATATTGCCGTGCGCTGCGAGAGACTGGCACCGCCTCAAGAGAAGGCAAGCAAAACGATCATGGAACACGAAAAACATCAAACAAATGCGACATGATGCTCTGCTAGCAAGCCGCATTCGTATGCAGAGAGAGCGCGGAGAAGTTGGGCGCAATAAAGCAGCCTTGCCAGCGGATTCCCCAAATTTGAAATCGTGGCTACAAGATAAAGAGTTGATCTGCATGATGCTGCAATGCAGACAGGCCTCAAAAACAAAAAAGCGCCCCGTGCTCACGGGGCGCTTTTCCTGGCTGTAAGTAGCCTGACGATGACCTACTTTCACACGGGAATCCGCACTATCATCGGCGCTGAGTCGTTTCACTGTCCTGTTCGGGATGGGAAGGAGTGGGACCAACTCGCTATGGTCATCAGGCTTTAACGGGGTGCCATGCTGCTGCTCGAGCAGCACAGCGAATTCATAGAGTCATCCATCAGCTTCTTTATCTTGATTGCGCCTGGCATAACATCCTTGGCTCTTCCAGCCAAAGTTATAGGGTCAAGCCGCACGAGCAATTAGTACTGGTCAGCTTAATGCATTGCTGCACTTCCACATCCAGCCTATCAACGTCCTGGTCTAGAACGACTCTTCAGGGGGGTCAAGCCCCCGGCAGATCTCATCTTGAAACGAGTTTCCCGCTTAGATGCTTTCAGCGGTTATCTCTTCCACACTTAGCTACCCTGCGATGCCACTGGCGTGACAACAGGTACACCAGAGGTGTGTCCACTCCGGTCCTCTCGTACTAGGAGCAGGCTTCCTCAAATCTGCAGCGCCCACGGAAGATAGGGACCAAACTGTCTCACGACGTTTTAAACCCAGCTCACGTACCTCTTTAAATGGCGAACAGCCATACCCTTGGGACCGGCTACAGCCCCAGGATGAGATGAGCCGACATCGAGGTGCCAAACACCGCCGTCGATATGAACTCTTGGGCGGTATCAGCCTGTTATCCCCAGAGTACCTTTTATCCGTTGAGCGATGGCCCTTCCATACAGAACCACCGGATCACTATGTCCTGCTTTCGCATCTGCTCGACTTGTCAGTCTCGCAGTTAAGCACGCTTATGCCATTGCACTATCGTCACGATGTCCGACCGTAACTAGCGTACCTTCGAACTCCTCCGTTACGCTTTGGGAGGAGACCGCCCCAGTCAAACTGCCTACCATGCACTGTCCCCAGTCCCGGTTCAGGGACCTAGGTTAGAACCTCAAACGCACCAGGGTGGTATTTCAACGTCGGCTCCAGCAGAACTAGCATCCTGCCTTCAAAGCCTCCCACCTATCCTACACAGATCCGTTCAAAGTCCAATACAAAGCTACAGTAAAGGTTCATGGGGTCTTTCCGTCTTTCCGCGGGGAGATTGCATCATCACAAACATTTCAACTTCGCTGAGTCTCTGGAGGAGACAGTGTGGCCATCGTTACGCCATTCGTGCAGGTCGGAACTTACCCGACAAGGAATTTCGCTACCTTAGGACCGTTATAGTTACGGCCGCCGTTTACTGGGACTTCGATCAAGAGCTTGCACCCCATCAATTAATCTTCCAGCACCGGGCAGGCGTCACACCCTATACGTCCACTTTCGTGTTTGCAGAGTGCTGTGTTTTTAATAAACAGTCGCAGCCACCAATTTTTTGCAACCCGTTCATGCTCAGATGCTCTCATCACACTACTAGGGCACACCTTCTCCCGAAGTTACGGTGTCAATTTGCCGAGTTCCTTCTCCAGAGTTCTCTCAAGCGCCTTAGAATACTCATCTCGCGCACCAGTGTCGGTTTGCGGTACGGTCGTTGCAAGCTGAAGCTTAGTGGCTTTTCCTGGAACCCCGTTCAGTGACTTCGCAAGCCATGCTCGCTCGATCGGCAGCCTCGGTATATGTGCAGCGGATTTGCCTACTGCACGCCTACTTCTGCCTAAACCGGGACATCCAACACCCGGATCACCTATTAAGATTCGTCCCCACATCGCACTTGCAATCGGTACAGGAATATTGACCTGTTTCCCATCAGCTACGCATCTCTGCCTCGCCTTAGGGGCCGACTCACCCTACGCCGATGAACGTTGCGTAGGAAACCTTGCGCTTACGGCGAGCGGGCTTTTCACCCGCTTTAACGCTACTCATGTCAGCATTCGCACTTCTGATACCTCCAGCACGCTTTACAACGCACCTTCACAGGCTTACAGAACGCTCTCCTACCACGCACAGTAAACTGTGCATCCGCAGCTTCGGTAACTGGCTTAGCCCCGTTACATCTTCCGCGCAGGACGACTCGATCAGTGAGCTATTACGCTTTCTTTAAATGATGGCTGCTTCTAAGCCAACATCCTGACTGTTTTAGCCTTCCCACTTCGTTTCCCACTTAGCCAATTTTAGGGACCTTAGCTGGCGGTCTGGGTTGTTTCCCTCTTGAGTCCGGACGTTAGCACCCGGTGCTCTGTCTCCCAGGCTGTACTCTGCGGTATTCGGAGTTTGCCTTGGTTTGGTAAGTCGCCATGACCCCCTAGCCAAAACAGTGCTCTACCCCCGCAGGTAATACCTGAGGCACTACCTAAATAGTTTTCGGAGAGAACCAGCTATTTCCAGGTTTGTTTAGCCTTTCACCCCTATCCACAGCTCATCCGCTAATTTTGCAACATTAGTCGGTTCGGACCTCCAGTACCTGTTACGGCACCTTCATCCTGGCCATGGATAGATCACCTGGTTTCGGGTCTACACCCAGCGACTGTTCGCCCTATTCGGACTCGATTTCTCTTCGGCTTCCCTATTCGGTTAACCTCGCCACTGAATGTAAGTCGCTGACCCATTATACAAAAGGTACGCAGTCACCCCAAAGGGCTCCTACTTTTTGTAAGCATGCGGTTTCAGGATCTATTTCACTCCCCTCCCGGGGTTCTTTTCGCCTTTCCCTCACGGTACTGGTTCACTATCGGTCGATGATGAGTATTTAGCCTTGGAGGATGGTCCCCCCATATTCAGACAGGATTTCACGTGTCCCGCCCTACTTGTTCGCAACTTAGTACCACCACGCTGTTTTCGCATACAGGGCTATCACCTGCTATGGCCAGCCTTTCCAGACTGTTTTGCTAACAACATGACTATCTTTGCCA